>NZ_JBHTNQ010000001.1:0-3283243 GCF_042680145.1 Fictibacillus halophilus
GCGACACGTGGAGCTGACAGATACTAATCGGTCGAGGGCTTATCCTTAAAATTGTATGAAACGTTTGGAAACGTCGTATCTAGTTTTGAGAGAACATACTCTCTATATAATTGGTTCAGTGATGATGGCGAAGAGGTCACACCCGTTCCCATACCGAACACGGAAGTTAAGCTCTTCAGCGCCGATGGTAGTTGGGGGTCTCCCCCTGTTAGAGTAGGACGTCGCTGAGCCATACATATTCCACAGTAGCTCAGTGGTAGAGCTATCGGCTGTTAACCGATCGGTCGTAGGTTCGAGTCCTACCTGTGGAGCCATATTGGAGAGCTGTCCGAGAGGTCGAAGGAGCACGATTGGAAATCGTGTATACGGTCAACCCCGTATCAAGGGTTCGAATCCCTTGCTCTCCGCCAGATACATACTCTCTAACTCAAACATGGCCCGTTGGTCAAGCGGTTAAGACACCGCCCTTTCACGGCGGTAACACGGGTTCGAATCCCGTACGGGTCACCATTTTATACATAACCAACTTTATATGGAGGATTAGCTCAGCTGGGAGAGCACCTGCCTTACAAGCAGGGGGTCGGCGGTTCGAACCCGTCATCCTCCACCATTAACTTTTAATACTTTATATCATCGCGGGGTGGAGCAGTCTGGTAGCTCGTCGGGCTCATAACCCGAAGGTCGCAGGTTCAAATCCTGTCCCCGCAACCAATAATATTTCATGAACAACGTCGAGATTCTTCTTGACCATAAAATATCTGGAGTGCCCATAGGGTGCAACCAATTTTTCATGAACATGGACTCGTGGTGTAGTGGTTAACATGCCTGCCTGTCACGCAGGAGATCGCCGGTTCGACCCCGGTCGGGTCCGCCATTTTTATTTTATGGTGGCTATAAAATACCAAGAATTATTCTTGGCTCGATAGCTCAGTCGGTAGAGCAGAGGACTGAAAATCCTCGTGTCGGCGGTTCGATTCCGTCTCGAGCCACCATTTTTTTTTGCCGGTTTAGCTCAATTGGTAGAGCAACTGACTTGTAATCAGTAGGTTGGGGGTTCAAGTCCTCTAGCCGGCACCAGTTTTTTCTTCCTTAATTGGAATAAAAAACGTATTGAAAATAGGTCGTAAATAACTTACAATAGAACCTGTCTTCAATTGTGGAGGGGTAGCGAAGTGGCTAAACGCGGCGGACTGTAAATCCGCTCCCTCCGGGTTCGGCGGTTCGAATCCGTCCCCCTCCACCATTTTATTTTTCAGCATATTTATCCTTACAGGGGCATAGTTTAACGGTAGAACGAAGGTCTCCAAAACCTTTGGTGTGGGTTCGATTCCTACTGCCCCTGCCATTTAAATTATATTGTGGCGGTCGTGGCGAAGTGGTTAACGCATCGGATTGTGGTTCCGACATTCGGGGGTTCGATTCCCCTCGTCCGCCCCATTTATGTGTTGGGCTATAGCCAAGCGGTAAGGCAACGGACTTTGACTCCGTCATGCGTTGGTTCGAATCCATCTAGCCCAGCCATTTTTTTAATATATGAATAAGATGTTTGTGCGGAAGTAGTTCAGTGGTAGAATACAACCTTGCCAAGGTTGGGGTCGCGGGTTCGAATCCCGTCTTCCGCTCCATTTGAATTTTATCTGGCGGCATAGCCAAGTGGTAAGGCACGGGTCTGCAAAACCCTTATCCCCCGGTTCGAATCCGGGTGCCGCCTCCATTCAAGTTTTAAAAGCTTTACAATGCCGGTGTGGCGGAATTGGCAGACGCGCACGACTCAAAATCGTGTTCCTTCTGGAGTGTCGGTTCGACCCCGACCACCGGTACCATTACATACAAATGACAAAGTCAATGCCTAGTGCATTGGCTTTTTAGTTGTGTTAAGGATGATATATCGATTCACCCTGCGCTCTTATGACCGACTGTATTGTTCTATGTTACTTAATCATCTTTAGAAGAAATACAATGGTTTGTATAAATTGTCCAATAAAAAGCTTACCTTTTATAGTTAAAACAGAATAGTATAGGAACATGGCGAATAAGTGTTTTTATTTGGCGGAATAGCCAAGCGGGGGGTCCCATTTTACTAACTTACATATAAATGTAACTTCCCATTTTATAATGGGAAGTTTTTTATATACCTGATCATGAACTATAATAAGGAATAAAGTCTCATATAATGATAATAATTTACAATTTTCTGATAAGTTAGAAGGATTTATCTGTACTTAATTCGAATAATTATTTCTAATGAAATGAATGAGAATTCACTCATTATCTTCATTAGGAATTTATTTTATTATTATGGGGGTTAAGGGATGAATGTCTTTCGCTTATTTATAGCTGAAATGGCAAAGTTAGCAGCAAAGAAAGGGGTGCTGATTTCTGTCATAGCCGCTCTGCTTGTACCTGTCGTGTATGGCGGGATTCTGCTGTCACCGACTTGGGGACCATATGACAATTTGTCTAACTTACCTGTTGCAGTTGTCAACAAGGATAAGGGAGCAATGTCTGGTGAGGAGCCGGTTAATGTAGGGGAGGATCTGGTTGCAGATTTAAAGAAAGGAAAGGATCTTGGCTGGGAATTTGTTAGTTCAACTGAAGCCAAGAAAGGGTTAGATAATCTAGATTATTATATGGTTATCCAAATTCCAGAAGATTTTTCAGAAAAAGTAACAACAGTACTTGGGAATCAGCCTCAAAAGTTGGAGCTGACTTATATTCAAAATGAAGGTTTGAATTTCATGGCTGCTCAAATTACAAGAAGTGCAACTGAAAAAATCCGGGAAAAGCTTGGAGACAAAATAACTGAGAAATACGCTAAAAATATGTTTGCGAGTCTTGGAGAAGTTTCTGACGGATTTCAATCCGCTGCAGATGGCTCAAAACAGCTGAATGATGGAATGGTTCAACTTAATGATGGAACAAACCAACTTTTGCAATCGCTTACAGAAAAATCAGGGGATATATCAAAGTTAGCAGATGGAGCAAACGAACTAAAAGCTGGTACCGGACAAATGCTCATTTCTTTATCTGGTAAACAAGGCGATATTAGCAAACTTGCTAATGGTTCTAAAGAATTGACTGCAGGCACTGCAGAAATGCTTCGTTCCTTACAAACTAAATCAGGGGACATCTCAAAATTAGCTGCTGGTTCTGCAGCAGCTGATGAAGGAACTGGTATGTTATTGCAAGGTTTAAAGGATAAGCAACCAGGAATTAAAGATTTAGCGGAAGGAGCAAAACAATTAGAAAAAAGCATTCCTGAACTTAAAGCAGGAACTACTGGAATTTTAAATGGTTTAAAAGGTGCTCAGACAGCTATAAAGTCTGAAATTGGGCCTGGAACACAAGCAATCTCTGCCGGAGTAAATAATGTCGTTTCAGAATCACAACAGTTAGGAGCAGGACTGAAAGGTTTGTCAGCAGATTTGGATGCATTTTTAACAGCTAATCCTGCGTTAAAGAATGATCCTGCATTTATGAAAATTTATTTGACGGGTCAAGGATTGTCAGCGGCAGCAAACGATCCTGTAAAGGGTCAAAAGCTAGCAGCCCTTCAGCAAGGTGCAGCAAAGATCGCTGGTGCTTTCATTGAGAATGCAGTCCCTAGTCCAAATTCATTAGCAGATGGGATGAATCAGCTCGTAGCAGGGCAAACAGCCATTGATAATGGTGTGACTGTACTAAATCAAAAGGTTCCACTGCTACAAAAAGGAACAGCTTCTGTGGAAAGTGGCTGGGATACACTTGTAGGAAAAGTAGGAGAACTTCGAGCAGGAACGGCCCAGATTGCTGCGGGTAACCAATCTGTAAATAATGGATGGAGTACACTTACAGAAGGAGTTACAAAACTTAATGGAGGTGCAAGTCAAATTTCAGTTGGTAACACTGCAGTGGAAAAGGGATGGCGTGATCTGACAAGCGGCGCGTCGAGGATTCATTCCGGCATGAGTCAAATTAGCGATGGAAATGCTTCTGTAGAAAAAGGCTGGGGTGACTTAACAGATGGTGTTACAAAACTTAACGATGGTGCTGGTAGATTGAATGAAGGAAGTGGGGAACTTTCTTTAGGACTAATGGAAGGAGCTGAAAAAACAAGCGGTATCAAAAAAGCTACTGATGCCAATATCAGCATGTTCTCTTCTCCAGTTGAATTAAAGAGTGATACGGTCAACAAGTATCCTCTTTACCGGGATTCAACAGCACCATTTGTAATATCACTTGCTTTATTTGTTGGAATCTTAATCATGTCCTTGTTTATTAATTTCAAGAAACCTGAAGAGGTTTCAGCATTATCATGGTTTGGTGCAAAGTTTATGAACCTGGGATCGCTTGCCCTCGTACAAGCATTGCTGTTATCTGTTGTAGTGCTTCTGTTTCTTGATATGAATGTGTACAATGGTGCCGGTTTCGTATTGTTTGCTTTATTTGTAAGTTTGGTTTTCACTGCAATTGTATTGTTCTTTGCTTTGTTCGGAAATGCCGGACGTTTTATAGCTTTCGCGTTAGTGGTGTTGCAGCTTTCTACAACTGGAGCGAACTTGCCGATAGATATGCTTCCAGAAAATTTGCGTGCATTAAGTGAGTTCCTTCCATTCACTTACTCCATTGCAGGTTTTAAAGCACTTATTTCTTTGAATGATTCCGGTGCTGCTCTATCAAATATGAGCATTTTGCTGATTTACTTCGCAGTTTTTGGAGTGCTGTCAGCTGCTGCATTTTTAATGAAAAGTGGTAAAAGTCAGTCACAAAAGTTTGAAATAGCAGGATAATTGAATATGTAAGGAAGGTTCCTGGCAAGAAGCCGGGAACTTTTTTTTGAATCTTCTTCTTGTACCTTGAATAGTAAAGGGGGAGGGGGAGATGCTGATGAGCAGGAACCAGGTGTTGAGTATCTTCTGTATTGTTGTTATAACAGTTTGTATTACTGCAATCTTTTTTTTAATATTCGATATTGCCCGGTATTTAGATATAATCGATATCTTGATTGCTAAAATATTTTATTCGATTAGAACAATTTTTCTTTTAACCATACTTCTTTTCTTCTGCCTGCTTATTTTATATAAAAAATAAATTAAATTTTCAAAAGAACTTGTCATAAATCTAATACATGCTGCCTATATATAGAACAAGTTAGTTGTAGGTTTTAATGCAGGGCTTCGTTGACTCAATGAAGCCCTGCATTTTTTTTGATAAGGTGCGTTTAGATAAAATATTGACGAGTTTACATGATTTATTGAAATTTTAAAATGATATATTCACCATATCATTCATTATATTCACCATATCACTCATTATATTGACAAATATCCATGATATATTGACGAGCTTACATAATTCAACACTCTCAGCCACATAATTTAGACACCTGTTTAAATCACCTGAATCTCAGCCGTCCCGCCATTCACCTGGGTAAACATCTTAGCCATCGACTCTAGCAGTTCTCTCGCTTCACTTCCATCCATAGATGGCTGCAAATACACGATATGCAGTGCATTCTTAACACTCTCGTCCACCATCGTCCGCTTAGAATCGACGATAGGGCTGCCAAACGCTCCAATCGAGTCTGCAGACAGCAGTTTGCCTTCCATATTCATCTCACGGCCATTTAGCCCTTCATATGTATCTTCAACACTGCCGATCCTTACCTCCACATCGCCTTCAATTTTATCAAGGTTATAAAGTCCAATGGGAATTGCAAATCGAATGGAAAAGAAATTATTAACGTCTACACCTGAATTGATAGGCGGGAGATCTTTGCCGCTTAACACACGGCGCAGCAGTGCTTCTGACGCTGGGCGGTACCGTGAAGGGTCTGTGCCAAGCTTTTTAAATACTGATCGGTATTCGGCAACACCTGGGTAATCAGCAGCTGTTTTGTCTTCCAGTTTTAAGGATTCTAGAAAAAGCTGGAATCTGCCTTTTATCATTTGCGGAGACTCGCTAATCGCGATATCATGGTATGTAATTGTGCCTATTTTAAACTGCGGGACAAGTTCCTTTATTTTTGGCGAAATAGTTATCATAAGTGAACCCCGTTTCATGAATATATACTTTTAGTTTACCATACGGATTGAAAATAAATGTGAAAGGAGGGATATGCATGACAGGTGCCCAGTTGAAAGAAGAGATTGTTGCATATAGTAAAGAAATCGGAATAGATAAAATTGGCTTCGCTAATGCTGATGTTTTTGCTGAGTTAAAAGAAAGGCTCCGGATTCAGCAAGATCTTCAATACCAATCAGGATTTGAAGAGAAGGACATTGACAAAAGAACAGAGCCTGAACGGCTTCTAACAGGAGCTTCAAGCATCATTTCGATCGCTCTTGCATATCCCTCCAAAATGAAAAATGCTCCGAAAAGTATTAAAGGGGAGCGAAGAGGAATTTTTTGCAGAGCATCATGGGGTAAGGATTACCACCATATATTAAGAGAAAAGCTTGCATTGCTTGAGGCCTTTATTATAGAGAAAGTTCCAGATGCTAATATAAAATCTATGGTTGATACAGGAGAACTGTCCGACCGGGCTGTGGCCGAGAGGGCTGGGATAGGATGGAGCGCCAAAAACTGTGCGATTATGTCACCAGAATTTGGCTCCTATATGTATCTTGGCGAAATGATTACTAATATAGCATTTCCTGCAGACACACCTATGGAAGATCAATGCGGTTCATGCAATAAATGTGTAGAGGCATGTCCCACAGGTGCTCTTGTACAGGGAGGACAGCTCGATTCATCAAAATGTATTGCATTCTTAACCCAGACAAAAGATTTCTTGCCAGATCAATACAGAGAAAAGCTAGGCAACCGTTTATATGGGTGTGATACGTGTCAGACTGTGTGTCCGGAAAACAAAGGGAAAGATTTTCATCACCATGCAGAAATGGAGCCGGATCCTGAAATTGCAAAACCTCTTTTACAGCCTTTATTGATGATGAGCAATAGAGATTTCAAAGAAAAATTCGGGCATGTATCCGGAAGCTGGAGAGGAAAGAAACCAATTCAGAGAAATGCGATTATAGCATTGGCCCATTTTAGAGAAGAAGCTGCAATACCTGATTTAGTTTACCTATTAAAAAATGATCCAAGACCTGTTATAAGAGGGACTGCTGCTTGGGCAATTGGTAAAATAGGCGGAAATGAAGCAGAATTAGAACTTTTATCAGCAAAAGAGCGCGAAAAAGACGATTTAGTGGCGCTAGAGATAGATAAAGGACTTAAAATGCTTCGAAATCAAGAAATTTCGTAATCGCATATCTTTAAAGTGTCCGATATAGTAAGGTCAAGTAATGAAAAGAAGGGATAATTATGTGTCAGATTAAAACGTTACTCTATTATGAAGAAATGGAAAGCGTAATCGGACCGTTAACGATCATTGCAACGGAGAACGGAATCTGCCGTCTCGATTTTGGTTCAATGGAGGATAACCTTCCATCTTTACGTTCTTGGATGGCTAAGCATTTTATTAAAGGAGAACTTATTCATTCTCCTGAATATCTAGCAGATGCTGTTCAGCAATTAAATGCTTATTTTGCAGGCAACCTGCACGAGTTTAACATCCGCTATGATTTGTTTGGTACGGCATTTCAGAAAAAAGTTTGGAACCAGCTAACGAGCATTCCATATGGACTTACGTGTTCTTATAAGGAAGTGGCACAGGGAATCGGTGCACCAAAGGCAGTTCGTGCAGTCGGAAGTGCAAATAACCAGAATCCTGTACCTGTTTTTATTCCTTGTCACCGCGTCATTGGAAGCAATGGTGCACTTGTAGGATATGGCGGAGGATTAGACAAAAAAGAAATATTATTATCGATTGAACAGAATAGCTGCAAGAAAACATCATAGAGCCCTTCAGGGGTTCTTTTTTTTTATATACCTCTCATATGTTAAAAGAAGCAGGGAGGTATGTCTGATGTGGATGGAAACGCTAAAGCAATATATTCAAAATCAGTCCCAATGGATGATACATGCTGATGCAGATGGAAGGGGCTTCTTTTTAAAAGATGAACAAGAAAGCTTTATGCGAAAAAAACAAATGTATACCGATAGAAATGCATTTATCGTAAATAATCAGGCGAACGGGAGTGTACTGCGGACTACGGAAACGGAAGACAAAATTCATGTGGATTATCTTGTCCATTATAGTTTTTTAATTAAACATGGATTTGATTTTTACGTAGAGGAAATGTCTCAGGAGAGGCGTGCTATTTTCTTTCAAGATGGAGAAATGAAAAGTGATGAGCCTGCTAATGCTGAAGGCAATTATCGGGAACTGCCGAAGATCGAACGTGAGAATGAATCTATTGCACCGACAAAGGGCGGTTATGACAGGCTGGCGGCCGTACGATATGCGGAACGCTGGTGGAATACGTATAATCCTGCTTATAAATCATTCGAGAATGACTGCACCAACTATATCTCACAAAGTATTCATGCAGGTGGAATTCCAATGACCCCGCAATCCATTAAGTCAAAAGGCTGGTGGATGAGGAACACTTCCTGGAGCTACAGCTGGTCGGTGGCAAATGCATTAAGATGGTACTTAAGCGGTTCGAAATCAAGTCTGCAGGCTCAAGAGAAATCAGCTGCCCACCTTTTACTGCCGGGTGATGTTATCTGCTATGATTTTGACGGTGATGGGCATTATCAGCATACGACAATTGTAGTTGCAAAAGATCCATCTGGAGAGCCGCTTGTAAATGCTCATACAACAAACAGCAGAATGCGCTATTGGGGCTATGAGGATTCAACAGCCTATACGAAAAGAATTCAGTATAAATTTTTTCATATTCTCTAAGAGTAAAGCTCGCCATCTAGAGTGATATTCCTGAAAAAGTGCTATAATAAGTACTTGTTGGAATATTGTTTTTGAGGTGAGCTTTATTGGCTATACATGTTGTTTTATATGAACCATTGATTCCTGCGAACACAGGAAATATCGCACGTACATGCGCGGGGACAGGCACACACTTGCATCTGATTCATCCATTGGGTTTTTCATTGGAAGATAAATATTTAAAGCGTGCAGGTCTTGATTATTGGGAGCACGTTAAAATTCATCACCATGATTCTCTGGATGCTTTTTATAAGGAATATCCGGATGGCGAATTTTATTATATAACGAAATTCGGAGAACAGACGTATTCTGGTTTCGATTATTCGGATTCTGAGAAAGATGTCTTTTTTGTTTTTGGAAAAGAAACGAAGGGACTGCCAAGGGAAGTAATTGATGCAAACATGGATCGATGTCTGCGCATTCCGATGAACGATCATATTCGTTCATTGAACTTATCAAACACAGCAGCGATTCTGATTTATGAAGCGTTACGCCAGCAAAGTTTCGGAGAGTTAAGATAAGGCTCTACTTTAAAGTTTGTTGCTTTTGGGTCAATCTCTTCATTGGGAAGTTAATTGGAGTGCAAGGTGCGAGACTCCAGCGGGATCAGTGGGCCAGGTGAGACTCCTAAGGACGCAAAGCGTCGAGGAGGCTCACCGCACACCCCGCGGAAAGCGAGCATCCTGGAGCGGAAATTAACCACTTTCAAGAGCAACAAAGTTTGCGAAAACAGCCTAAAATAAAGAGGAAATAAAAAAACGTCCTTATCAATGAGGGACGTTTTTACTTCCATATGTATTATGGATTAGTTTTTTCCAGGACGATCGTTGTAGCCTGCTGTAAAGATTGCAGTCAGGAAGGCGAGCATCACGAGTAGGATGAGGATAAAATCCATCTGAACTCCTCCTTTGAAAGTAGTCTTATTCTTTCCAATATCTCTCCCCATTATAAATGAAAACGGTTTTCATGTGAATGTATTTCTGCGAAAGTTTACAAATTGAGGGGGATATGAGTAACAGAATGAAGAAAAACGTTTATATGACAGGGTACCTCCCATTATTTTCGATTATCTTATTTAGCTGTGGATTCGCCATTCACCTTGAACGGCTTGTTATTAAAAAGCTTAAATACTTTGGCGTTTACCAGGGGATGCTCGAATTATTTGAGAGCCATGTGATTCATTTATCGGTTGGTTTTTGTTTGTTCTTATTGTTCTTTATGGTATTTGCGGCTTTAAAACTTTTATCGGATGCACTGACGCATTTAAGCATGTTCTTTTTTTCTAAAGATACGGAAGGCATCCTGCTGCAGCAGGGGAAAAGCGGCGGCTGGTTTTTTTTTGGCGGAGGAATGCTTGCGATTGTATTAAATCACTCCATACTCCTGATGTTTATCGTGTTCATTGCCGCCTCTCTCGTTTATTTCTTTTATTTTCTTTTGAAGATCGGCTCTAGTTTGTCAACGGCAGGTATCATCGGTATGGTCTTTATGCATTTGTTTTTCTGGACAGGGTTCGGCTTGCTTGTTGTATATACCGTCTTGCGATTGTATAACGCGTTCGTAGCATCGATTACATAAAAATTTTCGGGTATTTTTCGGAGAATGTCCACTCGTGGTTATATTTTTATTAACGTGGGATTATTCAAATTAAGCAAGGCATTAACCGCCACTGACCTGAGTTTATTAAAATTCAAGAGCACCTTTAAAGCAAAAGCCCTGCTACTTCACCAAGCGGCAGGGTCATCTTTTCATTTTTGGTGTGCTTTTATCATAATATCGCGCCAAATCATGACTTCTGGTGAGGATCCTTCGATCGAACGAAGACTCCCAGGTTTGTCTCGGCCTACCCAGACACCTCCCGTATACCGGTCAGTCAGCCCCACGAACCACAAATCTTTAACATCGTTTGTAGTTCCTGTTTTGCCGCCTGTGTACACTGAACCAGGAAACCGTGCATCTCGTGCGGTTCCAGAAATCATAACCGCGGCCAGCATGTCCCTCATCACAGCATTCGTTTCCGGCTTCCAAACTTTAACCGGCTGCTCATTCCACTCGTATAAAACATTTCCGTTTTTATCTTTAACAGACGTTATTATTCTAGGTTTCACGTAAGTTCCATTATTTGCGAATGCCGTATAGGCACTTGTCAGCTCAAGGGGCGAAAAGCCTTTTGAAAATCCGCCAAGGGCGCTGGCGAGCTGATGGTCATTCTGTTCCACCGCTGAAAATTGAAACGGTTTCAGATAAGTAAAGGCTCTCTCGACACCTGTTTTCTTTACTGCCCGGACAGCAGCCGTGTTAATGGAGCTTGCCATCGCTCTTTTTAAGGAGACTGTACCGTACGAAGCACCTCCATAGTTGCTAGGACAATAGTTTCCTTCACAAATTCGCGCTGCAGATATCATTGAATTCGTTCCAAGACCGAATACATCTATGTATGGGGCATACGCGAGAAGAGGCTTAATGGATGAACCAGGCTGTCTTCGTGCCTGATAAGCCCGGTTAAACTCTTCCATTCCCACATTTTTTCCGCCGATCATTGCAACAATCTTTTTCGAAACATGATCAACTACAACGATCGAACCTTCAATCTCCTTATTTAAAAGTCTTTTTTGAATAGCCTTCAATGCTTCAGCCTGAAGCTTCGGATTTAGTGAAGTTTCAATTACTGCACCGCTTCTTAACAAAGCATCCCGCTTTTTCGTCATCTGATCTGTACTCAATGCTTTATTTTCAGGAGCAGATGCGATTAATTCCATAAGCTCTTCTTTTAAATAGCCAACGATTTCTGGGAAGGGAACATCGCTCTTTGGAACTTGTAAATTAATCGGTTGTTTAATAGAAGCTTCAAACTTCGGCTGATCAATATAGCCTTCCTCTTTCATCTTGAGCAGAATCCATTCCTGCCTTTTTTTAGCGTTAGCCAGATTTTTTAAAGGGTTATATAAAACCGGATTATTCGGTATTGCAGCTAAGAGTGCTGTTTCGCTTAAAGTAAGCTCCTTAGATGGTTTACTAAAGTAATAGCGGCTCGCTTTTTCAATACCATATATTCCGTTTTGAAAATAGATAGCATTGATGTAAAGCTCCAAAATTTGTTCTTTAGAAAGCTGCTGCTCAATTCGGTAAGAAATCAAAAGCTCTTTCAATTTCCGGTCATACGTACGCTCATGATTTAGAAAAAGGTTTCGGGCCAGCTGCTGGGTGATTGTACTGCCGCCTTGCTCGATGCCGCCTTCTGAAGAGTTTGTGATAAATGCTCTTGCGATCGCTTTCCCGTCGATGCCATGATGCTCTAAGAAATTTTGATCTTCTGTTGCAATGAAAGCTTGAAGGACGGGAAGCGGAATGTCTTTATATGTAAGATGAATGCGGCTTTCATTCCCTTTAAACTCATAAAGAAGACCGCCATTCATATCTAAAAGGCGGCTGTTCTGTTCGAGAGAGATGGTCTTTGCATCACCAAGTGTTTCTACAGCAGTCTGAAAAGGAATATAGTTTTCGAATTCCTTCCGCAACCCGACAAATGATAGAAACACCATACTTAATAATATAAATACAGCAAAGACACCTAGCTTAGGATTCATGACTCTTTCTCCGTTTCAAAACAAATGATAAACATATTTTACCATGAAACGGTTTATACAAATTAACACTTTTTCAAATAAAAATCACTATTCAAACAGAATGATTACGGACATCCTCGCATAGAGTAGATTAACACTTGATGGAGCCAATACAATCAAGGAGGTACTCATGGATATTTTATCAAGAATCCAATTGCATCGAGAAGAAGAACAGCGTCTAGCCTGGGAAGGTACCTTCGCTGAATACCTTGATATTTTACGTGATCGGCCATTTGTAGCCCAGTCAGCGCATTCAAGAGTATACAACATGATAAAAGATGCTGGAATTTCAGAAAAAAATGGTCAAAAGGTGTATCATTTTTTCAGCGATCAGATCTTCGGATTAGAAGAATCAATCGAACGACTTGTAGAAGAGTATTTTCACCCTGCCGCTAAACGCCTTGATGTCCGTAAACGTATATTGCTGTTAATGGGTCCCGTATCGGGTGGTAAATCCACTCTTGTAACGATGTTAAAAAGAGGTTTGGAACAGTACACGAAAACACCAGAAGGCGCCGTATATGCGATAAAAGGCTGTCCGATGCATGAAGATCCGCTGCATTTAATTCCGCAGCATCTCAGAAAAGAGTTTCATGATGAATATGGCATTCGTGTAGAAGGAAGCTTATCTCCGTTAAATACAATGAGGCTTGAACAAGAGTATGACAACAGAATTGAAGATGTGATGGTTGAAAGAATCTTCTTCTCAGAAGACAAACGGACTGGTATCGGAACGTTCAGTCCATCTGATCCAAAATCACAGGATATTGCGGATTTAACAGGAAGCATTGATTTTTCTACAATCGCTGAATACGGATCAGAATCAGATCCTAGGGCATATCGTTTTGATGGAGAACTGAACAAAGCGAACAGAGGAATGATGGAGTTCCAGGAGATGCTGAAATGTGATGAAAAGTTCTTATGGCATCTGCTTTCACTTACACAAGAAGGAAACTTTAAAGCGGGAAGATTCGCCTTAATCTCCGCTGATGAATTAATCGTGGCTCACACGAACGAATCAGAGTACCGGTCTTTTATTTCGAATAAAAAGAACGAAGCCTTGCATTCAAGAATTATTGTCATGGGCGTGCCATACAATCTGAAAGTTTCAGAGGAAGAGAAGATTTACGCAAAAATGATAAGCGAGAGTGACATGTCTCACGTTCATATTGCACCTCATGCCCTTAGGGTAGCGGCTATTTTCTCAGTACTGACAAGATTGAAAGATTCAAAGAAACAAGGTATGGATCTTCTTAAAAAGATGAGGCTGTATGACGGTGAAATTGTAGAAGGTTTCAATCATGTTGATCTGGAAGAACTAAAGAGAGAGTTCTCTGATGAAGGAATGTCAGGCATCGATCCGCGTTATGTAATAAACCGAATTTCATCTGCCATTATACGTAAAGAAACGCCTTCCATAAATGCTTTAGATGTATTACGGTCACTTAAAGATGGTCTCGATCACCATGCTTCCATCTCAAAGGAAGATAAAGAGAGGTTTATCAACTTTATCTCTTCTGCCCGTAAAGAGTACGATGACATTGCGAAAAAAGAAGTTCAAAAAGCATTTGTTTATTCGTATGAAGAATCAGCTAAAACACTTATGGATAACTATCTGGATAATGTAGAGGCATATTGCAATAAGAATAAACTCCGTGATCCGCTCACTGGAGAAGAGATGAGCCCGGATGAAAAGCTCATGAGGTCTATCGAAGAACAGATCGGTATCTCTGAAAACGCGAAGAAAGCATTCCGTGAAGAAATACTTATCCGGATCTCTGCATATGCAAGAAAAGGGAAGAAGTTTGATTACAATTCACATGAGCGTCTAAGAGAAGCGATCCAAAAGAAACTATTTGCAGATCTTAAGGACGTTGTGAAGATTACAACTTCTTCAAAGACACCTGACGAATCACAATTGAAAAAGATAAATGAAGTAATAGCTCGTCTTGTCGATGAGCATGGCTATAATACAACTAGTGCCAACGAACTATTGCGCTATGTTGGAAGCTTGCTGAATCGATAATATGCAGAACACACCCTAAGACACTGATAAGGTCTTTCAGGGTGTGTTTTTTTACACTATAATAGGGAAAACTAAAGAAATTATAAATGAATCTTTATACATTCATTTTTACTATAAAAATATTGACCTTGTAATTGCTAACTTAAAAATGGTAAATTGATACTAATAAGCTAACTAAAGGAAGTGAGCTGTATGAGCTCGGCTCGAAAAGAAAGAAATGGACTGCTGGATTGGATTAAAGCGATTGGAATTGCACTCATTCTTGCTATTATAATAAAAAAGTTTTTGATTGAGCAGTATGTTGTTTACGGAGAATCGATGATGCCTACGATTCAAAATGGCAATCGCCTTATCGTAAATAAAATCGGCTATGAGATCGGCAACCCGGAACGTTTCGATCTTATTGTGTTTAAAGCAAATCCGAAAGAAGATTATATTAAA
This sequence comes from Fictibacillus halophilus, assembly GCF_042680145.1. Taxonomy (GTDB): domain Bacteria; phylum Bacillota; class Bacilli; order Bacillales; family Fictibacillaceae; genus Fictibacillus; species Fictibacillus halophilus_A. The sequence goes on from NZ_JBHTNQ010000001.1 coordinate 14,927, forward strand.
CGTGTTATAGGATTGCCCGGTGATCATATCGCATATAAAGATGACAAACTTTATATTAACAATAAGCCAGTAGAGGAACCTTATCTAGAAGAATTTAAAAGATTTGCAGGCAACCGTACCCTGACAGGCAACTTTACTCTCGAAGAAATCACAGGACATGATACAGTTCCAAAAGGAAAGATATTCGTTCTAGGTGATAACAGGCTTCATAGCATCGACAGCCGCCATATTGGTTTTGTTGAAATGAAGGATATAGTAGGAGAAGCGAATATTCGTTATTGGCCAGTTGATGAACTGAGAGTTTTTAACGGTTTTAAAAAGGAATAAATGGGGAAAATTTCATTAAGAGGTGAATCCCTATGACAAAACAAAATAAAGAAGAACCTAAAAGAAAAAACAGTTCAATGGCATCAAATTTTGAAGAAATGAAAGAACACGGAAAAGTGATGGAACATGTTTCAACAAATGAAGAAGTACGTAAAAGCGGTAAAACACCTGACCCTAAACAGCATGAAAAAAAGGAATATAAGAAATAATGTGCAAGCTCTCTTTTCGATTTTGGAAAAGGGGGCTTTTTTCTCGTGAAAGTTTAGCAATTCTAGTGAGTACTTGCATAAGATAGAGTAACCAACCCTTTTTTCTAATAAAAGCGGATTAAAAGGAAACAGGATATGCCCCGGGTTGATCAAGAAAAGCAGCATTGACTCTTGCTGCTCTGGAGGGGAAAACTATGAGCGAACAGGATAAGAACAATTTTGTTGTGTCCCAGGAAAATTGGTCCCTCCACCGAAAAGGATATCAAGATCATCAAAGGCATATGGAAAAAGTGCAGGAAGCCATTAAAAACAACTTGCCGGATTTGATAAGCGAAGAAAATATCATTCTATCCAACGGGCGTGATGTGATCAAAATTCCAATCCGTTCAATGGATGAATACAAAATCCGATACAACTACGACAAAAACAAGCACGTAGGCCAAGGTGACGGAGATAGCCAGGTGGGGGACGTAGTAGCCAGAGATGGACGTGCAGGACAAAATGGCGCAGGAAAAGGAAAAGGACCAGCGGGTGATAAGCCAGGAGTGGATTATGCAGAAGCAGAAGTTTCCATACTGGAACTTGAAGAGATGCTCTTTAAAGAGCTGGAGCTGCCAAACCTTAAACAAAAAGAGCAAGATCAAATCGTTTTAGAAAAGATTGAATTTAATGACGTACGCAAAAAAGGCCTAATGGGTAACGTTGATAAAAAAAGAACCATACTGACCGCATTTAAAAGAAATGCACTAATCGGCAAACCAAGTGTAGCACCTATTCATAATGATGATCTGCGTTTTAAAACATGGAATGAAGTGATAAAACCAGAATCAAAAGCTGTTGTTTTAGCGATGATGGATACATCCGGGTCTATGGGAATTTGGGAAAAGTACATGGCGAGAAGTTTCTTTTTCTGGATGACGCGTTTTCTGCGGTCAAAATATGAAAAAGTAGAAATCGAATTTATTGCACACCACACAGAAGCCAAAGTAGTTACTGAAGAAGACTTTTTTAACAAAGGGGAAAGCGGAGGAACGATCTGTTCATCAGCTTACCGAAAAGCGCTGGAACTTATTGAAACGAAATATTCGTCAAACCGCTTTAATATCTACCCGTTTCATTTTTCCGACGGTGACAATCTCACAAGTGATAATGCGAGATGTGTAAAACTCGTGCAGCAGATTATGGAACACTCAAATATGTTTGGATATGGAGAAGTGAATGCTTATAACCGCCACTCTACATTAATGAGTGTATATAAAAATATGGATAACCCGAAATTTAATCATTATATTTTAAAAGAAAAAGCAGATGTTTACCACGCCATGAAGAGTTTCTTCAAAAAAAGTGAAATCACCACATAATTTAGCCGCCCGCCATCCATGTATTGGATAGCGGGTTTTGTTGTTGAAACAGGCGTAATTACATATAACTAAAGATAAGATTTTTTGAACGATTTTAAGTATTTTTGATTCCCTTCGTTGACAAGTTGATTGGAGCGGAAGGTGCGAGACTCCTGCGGGAGTAGCGGGACAGGTGAGACCCCGCAGGCTTAAATAGCCGAGGAGGCTCACCGCACGCCCCGCGGAAAGCGAGCATCCTGGAGCGGAAATCAACCTCTCAAGGGCGACAAAGTTTAATGATAAATAAACTAAATAATAAAGGGGGTGTGAAGTTTGAAGAAATATAACAAATCAGCGGCATTCGTCATTTGCTTCATACTTGTATTGATGCTGGTACCAGGAAAGACTGCACATGCCGACTGGTTTGATCCATTAAAAATCCACTTTTTAGATGTCGGACAAGCCGACTGTATACTTGTAGAAGCGCCGAACGGACAAACGATGCTGATCGACGGCGGCGATGAGCATGATGCGGAAGAAATTATCACTTACCTGAAACGAGAAGGCATTACCCATTTAGATATTGTAGTAGCCAGTCATCCTCATCATGATCACATCGGTTCACTAGATGATGTGATTCGTGCATTTCCGGTAAGTGTTCTGTACATGCCAAACCTGCCATATGATACAAAGTACTATCATGACCTTTTTCGTGTGATTAATGAAAAGCAAATTCCAGTAGACCGGGCAAAAGCAGGCGTCCATTTTAAAATGGGATTTTCGGTGAAAGTTGAAATGCTTGCCCCAAAAGGATCGTACTACAAACATATAAACGATTATTCGGCAGTTATAAAGATCCAGCACGGAAAAAAGAACTTTTTGCTGATGGCAGATGCGGGTGCAGAGGAAGAAAAAGAAATTATGAGCCGCGGGGGAGTAAAGGCGGATGTTATAAAGATTGGTCATCATGGTGCAAACACAGGATCATCAATGGAGTTTTTAAAGAAGGTTAAAGCCAAAACAGCTGTAATTTCAGTAGGGAAGAACAACCCCTATCAATTTCCTTCTAAAGAAGTCCTATATCGATTAAATAACAGAAAGATGACTGTCTACAGAACAGATCAGCTCGGAGCAATCATTGCAACAAGCAACGGAAAGAAAATCATGTTCAGAACCAATGTGCTGCATTAAACTGCCAGACCAGAATCGGTTTTCTTGCGTCTTTATTAAAAGTTTAAGAAAATAAATAAAAACGCGGATAGGATGATTAGTATTGATTAAAGCACTAGTATTTGATTTTGATGGTACGATTCTGGATACTGAAACTCAGCATTACAATGCTTTTCAAGAGATGTATAAAGAGCATGGAAGTGAGCTGCCTTTGGAAGTATGGGGCGAATGCATAGGAACTCATTCTGGTTTTAACCCTTATGAATACTTAGAAAAACAAATTAACAAAAAACTGAATCATGATGAGTTGAGGACAAAGAAAACAGAGCGAGCATTAGCCTTAATTAAAGAACAAAAACCCCTTCCTGGGATAGAGAATTATCTAAAAGCAGCTAAAGAGTTAGGTTTGAAGATAGGGATTGCATCCAGCTCTTCACGGCAATGGGTAATGGGACATCTTGAAAGAATCGGTCTCAGCCACTATTTTGAAGTGATCAAAACTGCTGATGATGTCGAAAAAGTTAAACCAGACCCGGCATTATATCTTAAAACGGTAGATGAACTAGGTGTTAAACCAGGAGAAGCAATCGCATTTGAAGACTCTGTAAATGGTTCTTTGGCGGCTAAAAAAGCAGGCCTCTATTGTGTAGCTATACCAAACCCGGTAACAAGACATATGCAATTTGACGAAGTAGATCATCAAATGGAGTCAATAGCAGAGCTTGAACTGGCTGCACTTATACAGCTAGTAGAACAACAAAAATCATGATTGAGGTTCAGGGAATCAATCACATAACCATAAGAGTTTCAGAACTATCTAGAGCCATTTATTTTTATCAAAATATTTTAGGTGCAAAAATAGTTCATAAAGGGAATACAGATGTATACTTGGACATTAGCGGAATCTGGTTATGTTTACTGGAAATCAAAAAAGCAAAACCTAAGCAAAAAGACCAAATCGGTGTAGATCACTTTGCTTTTTCGGTTTCTGAAAGAAACTTTCATAAAGCTGCTGTTTACCTCAAAGAAAAACAAGTTCTTATAACGAGGGGACCTACCGAGAGGGGCGGAGGATGGACAATAAGTTTTATTGATCCTGACGGCAATGAACTGGAATTATATACAGGTTCTCTTTATGAGCGTATGAAAAAATGGAAGTAATCTGAGTAAAGCAGGTTAGAGGAGTGGAATAGATGAGCGAGATTGATGTTTCAAAATTTGAGAAAAAGATAGAACTGAGAAATATACAATTTGAAGATATTGATGAAATTTTAAAACTGCAAAAGGTATGCTTTCCTGGAAACATGGAACCATGGCAGCGGGATCAGCTGGAGAGCCACCTTCGGATTTTCCCTGAGGGTCAATTTTGCGTAACGTATGAAGGGAAAATTGTCGGAAGCTGTTCGAGTCTCATGGTGAATTTCGATGAATATGATGATAAGCATACGTGGGATGGAATCACAGACAAAGGCTATATTACAAATCATGACCCTGAAGGCTTTAATTTGTATGGGATTGAAGTTATGGTTCATCCAGAATACCGCCGTATGAAAATAGGAGCTAGGCTTTATGAGGCACGTAAAGAGCTGGCAGAGCAAAAAAATCTGAAAAGTATTATTCTTGGCGGAAGGATTCCAAACTATCATAAGTATTCAAAAGAGATGACACCGAGAGAGTATGTTCGTGAAGTTATACAACACAATATTTATGACCCTGTTTTAACCTTTCAGCTAATGAATGGTTTCACAATCATGCGGTTAAATAAAAGCTATCTGCCAGATGATAAGCAATCAAAAGCATATGCGACTTTAATGGAATGGAACAATGTCGATTACATTCCAAATAAAACGAAAAAGTACTTTAAAACAAGTGAACCAGTAAGGATCACAACGATTCAATACATGATGAAATCGATCGATTCCTTTGAAGATTTTGCAACTCAAGTGGAGTATTATACTGACGTCGCATCAGATCAAGGTTCAGATTTTGCTGTTTTCCCTGAATTGCTTACAACACAGCTCTTATCATTTTGCGAAGAAAAGAGTCCAAGCTTGGCAATCCGAAAATTAACTGAGTTCACGGAGCAGTATATCGAATTGTTTACGAACCTTGCAGTAAGATACAATGTGAACATCATCGGGGGATCGCATTTTGTCGAAGAAGATGGCGACATATACAATGTAGCGTATTTGTTCAGAAGAGACGGTACGATCGATAAGCAATATAAACTTCATATCACACCAAATGAAAGAAAATGGTGGGGGATCTCTGCTGGTGATAAACTACAAGTATTTGATACGGATTGCGGTAAAGTTGCTATTCTTATCTGTTATGATATCGAGTTTCCTGAACTATCCCGTATTGTTACTGATCAGGGTGCTAAAATTATTTTCACACCGTTTTGTACAGAAGACCGTCAAGGTTACTTGCGAGTACGTTATTGTTCTCAAGCACGTGCCATTGAAAATGAAATCTATACGGCGATTGCTGGAACAGTAGGTAACCTGTCACAAGTAGAAAACATGGACATTCAATATGCGCAGTCAGGAATCTTCACACCTTCTGATTTCTCTTTCCCAAGAGACGGTATTGTCGGAGAATGTCATCCGAATATCGAAACGGTAGTGGTTGGTGATGTCGATCTTGAAATTCTGAGAAGACAGCGTAAAACAGGCAGTGTTACGCTGCTTAGAGATAGACGTCTTGATTTATATAGTGTGATTCAAAAGGATAAGAGTAAATAAACAAGGCTATTTTCTAAAAGATTGTTGTTATTGGAAGTGGTTGATTTCCGCTCCAGGTGCTCGCTTTCCGTGGGGTGGGCGGTGAGCCTCCCAGCGCTTTGCGCTTTTGGGAGTCTCACCTTCAAGGAAGTATAAGTGCTCCTGCGTCTGCAAGGAAATCTCGACGAAGCTTGTTCCTCGTCGCATGCCTTGCGAGAAGTATACTCAGGTGGTTGGCACGCAAAGTCTCGCACCTTACGCTACAATCAACTTGTCGATGAAGAGAATAACAAAAGAGCAAAAGATCAGATCAACCATCTATTAGAAAAGAAGTAAATGCGGAAAGCTTCAAAAGCTTGCCGCATTTTTTCTATTTCTCGGGAAATATAACGAATCGTGTCGGAGCTAAGAAGAATTTATAGAATGGATTTTATTTTTTATGATGAAAACGGTATAATAAAGGCCGTATTTAGTAGATAAAGCAGGAAATAATGGATTCAAATCGAAACTAAAGAAAACAAACATTTATTCAGCTTCAAAAGAAAAAGGAGGCAGTACAATGTCCTGGGAGAAAACATATGAAAGATGGATACAGCATGAAGCACTTGAACAATCTTTAAAAACTGCATTAGAAGGAATTAAAGATAACAGGACAGCACTAGAAGACTGTTTCTATAAGAACTTAGAGTTTGGTACAGGGGGCATGCGCGGGGAAATTGGCCCTGGTACAAATCGAATGAACACGTATACGGTTCGTAAAGCATCACTTGGGTTAGCGCATTTTATAATGGATCAAGGTGAAAAGGCACAAAAACGCGGAGTAGTAATCGCTTATGATTCAAGGCACCAATCTCCTGAATTTGCGATGGAAGCAGCAAAGACTTTAGCCTCGAACGGCGTACAGGCATATGTTTTTGAAAGTTTAAGACCTACACCTGAGCTTTCTTTTGCAGTGAGATACTTAAAAGCGTATAGCGGAATTGTAATTACCGCGAGTCATAACCCTCCAGAATATAACGGTTATAAAGTGTACGGACCAGATGGCGGACAGCTCCCGCCTAAAGAAGCGGATGAAGTAATTCAAAAAGTAAATTCAGTTGATGATGAACTATTAATAGATGTGAAGACTGAAGAAGAATTAAAAAATGCAGGTTTAATCGAAGTGATCGGTGAAGAAATTGATAAAGCTTATATGGAACAGCTGACTAAGATCAGCTTGAACCGTGAAGTTATTAAAGAAATGCATGATTTAAGCATTATTTTTACTCCGCTGCATGGAACAGCTAATATACCAGTAAGAGAAGGACTCAAGCAGCTTGGATTTACGAATGTGATTGTTGTAAAAGAGCAAGAGCAGCCTGATCCGAATTTTTCTACAGTAAAATCGCCTAATCCTGAAGAACATGCTGCATTTGAACTGGCTATTCAGTATGGAAAAGAAAATGATGCCGAAATCCTTATGGCGACTGATCCAGATGCAGACAGAGTCGGGATTGCAGTGAAAAATAATAAAGGTGAATATGAGATCTTAACGGGTAACCAAACGGGAGCCCTCATGCTGGAATACATTCTTTCTCAGCGTAAAGAAAAAGGCAGCCTTTGTTCTAAAGGTATCGTATTTAAAACAATTGTAACCTCAGAGTTAGGACGTGTTATTGCTGAATCTTATGGTTTAACATGTGAAGATACACTTACAGGATTCAAATTTATTGGTGAAAAAATTAAAGAATATGAAAAGAGCGGAGAACATTCCTTTATTTTCGGGTACGAAGAAAGCTATGGTTCATTAATTGGTGACTTTGTGCGGGATAAAGATGCTGTACAAGCATGTTTAATGGGTGCAGAAATGGCTGCATATTATAAAAAACAAGGCAAAACGCTTTATGATGCGTTAACGGATGTTTATGAAAAGTATGGTTATTATAAGGAAGGACTCGAATCTTTGACGTTAAAAGGCAAATCTGGCGCTGAGCAGATAGTAAACCTGCTTGCTGGATTTAGAGCTGATCTGCCGCTTGAGATCAACGGACAAAAGATGGATGTTACGGAGGATTATCAAGCAAGTATCCGATATACTATAGAGAGTGATACGAATGATGATATTATTCTTCCGAAATCAAATGTACTTAAATATAAGTTAGCTGACGGATCATGGTTCTGTGTAAGACCTTCAGGAACAGAACCGAAAATTAAGTTTTATTTCGGAGTACAAGCTAAATCAAACGAGAAAGCCGACGAAGCATTAGCTTCATTAAAGCAGGCTGTTATGGATTTGGTTCATGAAAGAATGCAAAAGGTGGAACAATAATAAATAGTGAATGGCTGTAAGGCAGTGCCTGCAGCCAATTTCATTACTTTTAATGAAACGTTTGACATTAAAATTATAATGATGTAATATACCCCTATAGGTATTTTACGAAGAGGAGGTGCTGATATGGAATACACACAAGAAATGAAAAATCGTCTAAGAAGAATTGAGGGGCAAATTCGTGGTGTCTTGCGTATGTTAGAAGAAGAGCAAGATTGTAAAGCCGTTATTACACAGCTTTCTGCCTCACGAACTGCTATTGATCGTACGATTGGATTAATTGTCGGCACGAACCTTGAACAATGCTTGCGTGATCAAATGGAAAACGGAGAAGAAATGAACTCCGATCTAGTAAAAGAAGCCGTTCAGCTTCTTGTAAAAAGCCGCTAATATCTGTCATAAGGATAGCCTGTTGACAGATTCTCTTTTATCATTTAATATACCCCTATGGGTATAAGTCGATAATTTTTTTATAAATTTTTTTGAGTTTTTATATACCTATGTGGGTATATGTGGTTGATTCGAAAAAAAATATGGAGGTAATAAACATGAGTATAAAAGTAGATCAAGTTTTAGACTGTAAAGGGTTATCATGCCCAATGCCAATTGTCCGCACAAAAAAAGCAATGGATCAATTGGAAGCAGGACAGGTAATCGAAGTTCAAGCAACAGACAAAGGTTCTCTGGCTGATATGCAAGGATGGGCTAGAAACACTGGAAACCAATATCTAGGTACAAAAGAAGAGGGAGATGTTCTTAAACACTATTTAAGAAAATCAAACCCTGGTGAAGTAAAAGAAGCAGCTAAGTTTGAGCATACGATTCAAAACGACGAATTAGAAAAAGCTTTGGCAGAGAACAAAGACGACATGATTTTGCTTGATGTTAGAGAACCCGCAGAATATGAGTTCAAACGTATACCTGGGGCAGTATCTATTCCTTTGGGAGAACTTGAAAGTAAATTAGACACTCTTGATAAAAATAAAGAAATCCATGTGATTTGCCGAACAGGCTCAAGAAGTGATATGGCTGCACAAATCTTATCTGAAAAAGGTTTTGAGCGTGTGAAAAACGTATTGCCTGGAATGTCTGAATGGACTGGGCCTGTAGAAGAAAATTAAAAAAATTTAACTAATAATATACCTGGGGAGGTATTAGAGAAATGGTTAAAGCATTATCAGCTAAAGAAGTAGCAAAACGTGTTGTTGAAGGCAAAATGTTTATTCTTGATGTTCGTAATGAAAGTGATTTTAAAGACTGGAAAATCGAAGGTAAAGGGATTGAGTCGATCAACCGTCCGTATTTCGATCTAATTGATGGTGTAGAGGATGTATTGGAACACCTTCCAAAAGAAGATGTGTTGGTTGTTTGTGCTAAAGAAGGATCTTCTGTAATGGTAGCAGAGATGCTTGATGAAGCAGGAATTAATGATATTTATTACCTTGAAGGCGGTATGAAAGCTTGGAGCGAATACTTGATGCCAGTGAAGATCGGCGACTTAAAGGATGGCGGCTCTATCTATCAATTCAATCGTATCGGTAAAGGATGCCTTTCTTACCTTGTTGAATCAAACGGAGAAGCATCAATCATTGATTCCGCTCGTACAATTGAAGCTTATGAAGATTTTGCAAAAGAAAATAGCCTTGAAATTAAGCACATGATTGATACTCATCTTCATGCGGACCACATTTCTGGCGGACGCCGTCTTGCGGAAAAAACAGGTGCAACGTACTGGCTGCCTCCAAAAGATGCTGAAGAAGTAACGTTCTCTTATGAAGCATTAGAAGAAGGTAAAGACATTACGATTGGAAACACGAAGATTGAGATTCAGCCGCTATATACTCCAGGTCATACGATCGGAAGTACTTCTATGATCGTTGATGGACAATACTTGCTTTCTGGAGATATTCTGTTTGTTGATTCAATCGGACGTCCAGACCTTGCTGGTAAAGCTGAGGACTGGGTAAGCGATCTGCGTGATTCTTTATACAACAAATACAACAATCTTTCAAAAGATCTAGTTGTATTGCCAGCTCACTTTGGTAAAATCAGCGAACTTGATGAAAAAGGTGCTGTTCAAGCTCCTCTTGGCGAGCTGTTTGAAAAGAACGAAGGGTTAAACATTAAAAGCGATGATGAATTCCGCAGAGCTGTAACGGAAAACTTACCGCCGCAGCCTAATGCATATCAAGAAATCCGTCAGACAAACATGGGGAAAATAGATCCAACAACTGACGAACAGCGCGAAATGGAAATTGGTCCAAACCGCTGTGCAATCACTGAGTAAATAAAACAAACACTAAAACCAAAATTATCAGGAGGTTCTTTCAATGAACGTAAAACAAACTTTAGACACTAAAGGGTTATCTTGCCCAATGCCAATCGTAAAAACAAAAAAAGCTATGGATACACTTAATAGCGGAGACATCTTAGAAGTACTGGCAACAGATAAAGGCGCAGTAAATGACTTATCAGCTTGGTCTAAGTCTTCAGGTCATGAATTATTAGACCACAAAGAAGAAGACGGCGTATTCAAATTCTTTATTAAAAAAGGCTAATAAAACATAAGGGGGTATGTTCACATGCCTCCTTATGACATGTAAATATAGGGGTTAATTATGAGGAGGAGATTTAATAATGGAACAACAAACACAAGATAAATCAACTATGGTCGTATTCAGCGGTGACCTTGATAAGGCGATGGCAAGTTTTATTATCGCAACAGGTGCAGCTGCTATGGGGAAACAAGTTACGATGTTCTTCACATTCTGGGGATTAAACATCTTAAGGAAAGAAGAGTACGTGAATGTTAAGAAAACATTCATGGATAAAATGTTTGCAAAAATGATGCCAAGAGGACCAGAAAAGCTTGGAATCTCTAAAATGAACTATGGCGGTCTAGGCGGAAAGATGATGAAGTATACGATGAAAAAGAAAAACATCGTAACACTTAAGGAATTAATCGAAATGGCTCAAGACTTAGATGTTAAGATGGTTGCTTGTACAATGTCAATGGATGTTATGGGTATTACGAAAGATGAACTTATTGATGGTTTAGACTATGCAGGTGTAGCTTCATATCTTGCTGATGCAGATGAGTCCAAAATCAACTTATTTATCTAATTAAAGACAGTCATGGGGAGGTGAAGTCATGGAAATAGGATTCATTATAACGATTTTTCTTATTGGCTTTATAGGTTCTTTTATATCCGGAATGGTAGGAATCGGCGGATCAATCATCAAGTATCCAATGCTTCTATATATTCCAGCAATGCTAGGCTTCACAGCATACACAGCTCATGAGGTTTCAGGTATAAGTGCTGTTCAAGTATTCTTTGCTACGATAGGCGGAGTATGGGCTTATCGTAAAGGCGGTTATTTGAACAAGACACTCATCATCTATATGGGTGCTGCAATTCTTTTAGGAAGTTTTATCGGCGGATATGGATCACAGGCTATGACAGAAGGTCAAATCAATATTGTGTACGCCGTATTGGCTACTATAGCTGCTGTGATGATGCTTATTCCTAAGAAGGGCATTGATGACATTCCGTTAGATCAAGTTAAATTTAATAAATGGCTTGCAGCGGCACTAGCATTTATTGTAGGTGTGGCAGCAGGTATCGTAGGTGCAGCTGGAGCATTTATCCTTGTACCAATCATGCTGGTTGTTCTTAAGATACCAACTCGAATGACGATTGCAACATCACTTGCTATTACCTTTATTTCTTCAATCGGTGCGACGATCGGTAAGATTACGACTGGGCAAGTATTATTATGGCCAGCTGTAATCATGGTAGTAGCAAGCTTAATCGCGTCTCCGCTAGGAGCTCAGTTCGGTAAAAAAATAAATACAAAAATCCTTCAATTTATCTTAGCAGCACTTATTATTGCAACGTCAATTAAGATTTGGCTAGATATTTTAGGGTAAATGTTTGCCTGTTAATAAATTAGGCAAGACATACTAAGAAAGACACAAAAAAGGGAGGATGCTTATGTTTCATTACACAGTCGAAACAACAATGTCAATGGAAGAAGCGGCTCAAAAATTAGAGGAACAATTAAAAGAAGAAAAGTTCGGTGTTCTTTGGCAGTTTAACGTAAAAGAAAAGCTGCAGGAAAAAGGACTGGACTATAACGATGATTTTCTTATTTTAGAGGTGTGCAATCCTCATGAAGCGAAGGAAGTCCTGACACAGAATAAGATGATCGGATACTTCTTGCCGTGTAAAATGGTGTTGTATACAGATGAAGGCAAGACGAAAATCGGAATGCCGAAGCCGACTGAGTTTGTAAAACTGCTCAACGACCAAGACTTAGAACAAAAAGCAAAAGACATTGAAGACCGATTGATCGCATGTATGGATAGATCAGTTTAAAAAGCTGATTTCGCAATCTTTGATGCTTTTATAAGTTGTTGATTTCCGTTCCAGGATGCTCGCTTTCCGCGGGGCGTGCGGTGAGCCTCCTTGGCGCTTTGCACCATTAGTAGTCTCACCTGTCCCGCTGATCCCGCTGGAGTCTCGCACCTTGCACTCCAATCAACTTGTCAATGAAGAAAGGTAACAAAATATTTAATAGCAACAATCTTTTAGAAAAGAGCCTGTCAGGGGCTCTCTCTTTATGTCTTATAAAATTGTATAGACTGTATTATTGTCATTGTCATCGTTGCAAATCCTACAGAAAGAATCGTAACGAGGGAATAAAATAAAATCCCTTCTCCCATCACATAAAGTCCTGCTAATATAACAGCTGCATCGATCAAAAAAATGACCATGCCGACATTGATCGAAAGCCAGCGTGATACAAAAAGTGCCAGCAGATCAGTTCCGCCTGTACTTGTTTCGTGTCTCAGCATCCAGCCGATACCTGTTCCAATAAACAAACCGCCAATTACAGAGCTTTCAATGATTGAAACAGTAAACATACCTCTTAATGGGGTCAAAAGATCAATAATTAAGGAAGAAACTAAGAGACCATGAATGCTGTTAATAAAATAGCGGCGTTCGAGCTTCCATGCTAAAAGATAAATAGGAATGCTTAATAATATCAAAGTTAAACCAACTTTATAGCCCCATACATATTTTACGAGTAGACTGATCCCGATCATCCCGCCATCCAGTAAATGAAAAGGGACAATAAATCCATTAATTCCTATACCGAGCAGCACGCTGCCCAAAAAGATTGCTACAGTACGTTTCATCATGGCAATCATCCCTGTCTATTGTGATTAGTAAATAATATGCAGGATTGTCCAAGAATAGTCATTTCAGCTGGCTATATCTTTACTAAACCAATAAGAAATTGGCTTTGTTACATGGCATGAGAGGGGGGCGAAATCTGTCGACGAGTGTAGACTCGTGGATATAAGCGTAAAACTCGTGGATAAACGGTAGGAATTTGTGGATTAAGACCGAAATTTCGTGGATTAAGCACCACTTTTCACGGATTCAACTTACCTTACGACTAATAATACCTATGTGGTATACAGGTAGAGCAGTTTCTGTGACCAGAACGGCACCATATTGGATACAAATAAAGAGAGGAGCTTACTTTTAAGAAAGCATTCTTCTCTTTTTTTATAAATACAGGCTCAAAAAATACTTAAAAGCGGATTTTTAATGCGGAAAATATCCCATGAAGAAAAAAGGATACTTTCATCTTTGAAAACATCCTCAAAATAAAAAGCTGACATCAAAAAGGTACTTTTTTACCTTTGAGTCAGCCCCATGTAATAATCTTATTTTTTTGTGAATCCTAATTGAATCGTTTGCGGTTTTTGCGGTGGAGCACAGCAGAGCGACAAGTCGCGTGCATCTCCAGCAGATTCAAACTCAGAGTCTTCTTTTGTGTAGAAGATCTCCCATGCGTTGCCGTCCGGGTCATAGACCCATACTTTATCTTGAACAGCATAGCAGCAAGTCGTGTTCATCTCGTCAATTAATAGCAGACCTGCACTACGAAGACGTTCGCCCATAGCGAGTACGTCTTCTGTGTTATTTACTTGAAAACCTAAGTGGTTCAGCACGCCTTCTTTTTCAAAGGGGCGTACATTCAGGGAAAAGTGAAGTCCTGGTTCATCAAGCTCGAATTTTGCATAGTTTTCTTTTACTTTTGCTGGTTCTTGCCCGAAAAAGTTTTTATAAAACTCAAGTGATTTCTCTAAATTTGAACAGTTAACAGCAACATGCATACGCTGAATCATGATTTGCACTCTCCTTTTTTATGATAATAGCAGCAGCCATAGATATAGGCCGGTTAAAGTAATAAACAATGTTGGGACCGTTAGTAGGATACCAATTTTAAAGTAATAGCCCCACGTGATTTTTACACCCTTTTTAGATAAAACGTGCAGCCATAAAAGGGTTGCTAATGACCCAATAGGCGTAATCTTTGGTCCGAGGTCTGAACCGATAACGTTTGCGTAAATTAATGCTTCACGGATGACACCAGAAGTTTCTGTGCCTTGAATAGCTAAAGCGTCAATCATTACAGTCGGCATGTTATTCATTACCGATGAAAGAACCGCTGCAATAAAGCCCATACCGATCGTAGCGGCAAACAATCCTTGGTCTGCGACAACTTGAATTACGTTTCCGAGCATATCAGTAAGTCCTGCATTACGAAGACCGTAAACAACTACATACATACCGATTGAAAATACGACAACCGTCCAAGGTGCGTCTTTAACTACTTTTTTCGTTTCGATAGCTGGACTTTTACGAGCAGCTAAGATAAAGATGAGTGCTGCAGCTCCTGCAATAAATGATACAGGAATTCCGATAAATTCACTTGTTAAATATCCTGCTAAAAGAACAGCAAGGATAATCCATGATAGCTTGAAAAGCTTCTGATCACGAATAGCTTCTTTCGGTTTTTTTAATTGAGAAAGATCATACGTTTCAGGGATATCTTTACCGAAGAAGATAAGCAGAACAAGCATGCTCGCTATTAAAGAAAAGAAGTTCGGTATAATCATCCGGGTTGCGTACTCGACGAATCCGATGTTGAAAAAATCAGCCGAAACAATGTTTACTAAGTTTGAAACGACTAGCGGCAAGGAAGTCGTATCTGCAATAAATCCGCTTGCCATAATAAAAGGAAGAACCATTGATTCTTTGAAATTAAGTGCCCGGACTTGAGCGAGTACGATTGGTGTCAGGATTAATGCTGCACCATCGTTAGCAAAGAATGCGGAAACAGCAGCTCCAAGAAGGATGACATATGTAAACATCTTCTTGCCGTTGCCGCCAGCAAGTCTTGCCATATGAAGGGCAGACCATTCAAAAAAGCCGATTTCGTCCAAAATGATCGATATGAGAATGATCGCAACAAAAGCTAAAGTTGCGTTCCAGACGATACCGGTTACGGTCCAAACGTCTGCAGGACTTACGACTTTTAGAAGGAGTGCAATAGCAGCACCGATTGTAGCAGACCATCCGATTGAAAGACCTCTAGGCTGCCAGATAACAAAAATAATCGTAACTAAAAATACAGCGAAGGCCGTAATCGCCATGCTGTCCATATCAATTCCCCCAATTGTGAGTTTCTAAGTTAGCAGCAAACCTTACCGCCAGAAGCTTTAAGTTGTTCAATTTTCTCTGACATGTCAGGCAGTGCATCTAAGTTTGCTTTTATAAAAGGATAGATCTCACCGTCTATGGAGTAAAAGATCCATTGACTGTTTCGTCGCTCTTTAACTAATTTGGCTTGCTTTAATTTTCTTAAATGCTGTGAAATACTAGGTTGTGTCATCTTTAATATTTCAACTAGCTCACATACACATAATTCTTCGTGACGGAGTAAAGCTAAAATATTCAAACGTGTTTTATCTGCCATTGCTTTGTAACATTCCGTTAACTGATCCAATTCCATATCGATTTCACCTCATTAGTATATAACCATATGTTTATATAGAATGTCAAAGAATATATAAATAGATATTGATATAAGGATATACTTATATTATGATGGTCACGAAAGAAAGTTCTTTAATCTTAGGAGGTTTTTAACATGGCGAAACCAATCATCTATTTCCTTTGCACAGGAAACTCTTGCCGTTCACAGATGGCTGAAGGATTCGGACACCACTATCTTAGTGATAAATATGACGTATATTCTGCTGGAATTGAAGCGCACGGTGTAAACCCGAATGCAGTTAAAGCGATGAAAGAAGTAGATATCGATATTACAAATCAGACTTCTGATGTAATTGATAAAGATATCTTAGAAAAAGCTGATTTAGTTGTAACACTTTGTGGACATGCCAATGACGTATGTCCAGCAACACCACCTCATAAAAAGCGTGAACACTGGGGATTTGATGACCCTGCAGGGAAAGAGTGGAGCGAATTCCAGCGTGTACGTGACGAAATCGCAGCACGTATCAAACGTTTTGCTGAAACAGGAGAATAATTGTAGCAGACAAAGCTCAGAAGCCGATGGTTTCTGAGCTTTTCTTGTATGAATTCTCTCATTTAGTTCATCTTAGTAATGAGGTGAATGATTTGAAACGATTAACCATTCTGCTGATTAGCATGTTGATTATAATTATGAATTATCCGAACCATTCCGAAGCGGCTGAGGGAAAAGCTGCTTTTATTCGTAAAGATGGCCTTTGGCTAAAAGATGGGGATGTGGAAAGAAGGTTGGTTGAAGGCACTAAGCTGTCACACCCTAAATTCTCTAGTGATGGCATGTATATCAGTTACATGTCTGGTGAGGGTGAAGCAAAAGAGTTATGGGTGTACAACCGTGTGACTCGTTTAAAAAGAAATGTGTTTACTGGTGAAGTTGAGATGCCAAGATGGTCACCGGCTAATCAAATGCTTGCTTGGAAAAGTGGCAGCATTCTAAATGTAATAGATGTTTCAAAGCCAGCGACATCTTTTCAAAATGTAACCCTTGGTGCAGGAAATTATAGCTGGACTCCTGATAGTAAAGGGTTTGTTGTTTCATCATCTTCTAATTTGGAGCCTGATGGATGGACCGCCGTTCAGATATTTACAGTCCCTGCAGATGCAAAAGGCGATTTGAAAAAAGTAAAGAAGATCACGACATTGCCAGAAATGAGTGAATCCTTTTTTGCAATCGGCACAACAACATTCAAGTGGGGCATGAAAAATAGCGTTTTTGCTTTTATTGCCTGCCCGACTGCATCAATGTCAGCTGACAGCAATACATTAATGATTGTGTCGAGGAAAGGATCAACCACTAAAATGATCGCAAATATGTTAAATAACCCGAATTGGTTTCATTGGTCTCCAGAAACTGAAAGATTAGCTTTTATTAAGGGAATTGGGAGACTCGTTTCTGAAAATAAACGATTAACCCTTTGGGACACGCGAAGTGGGAAAGAAGTGGATCTTGGTTTCCAAGGTTATGCTGATGGAGATTTCACATGGAGAAGTGACCGTGAAATTGTTGTAAGCAGGCAGATTGAGTGGGGATGGGAAGTTCCTGAAGAAAAACGATCAAAGCCATTCCTAGCCTTAGTTGATACAACTACAAAAAGTGCTAAAAGGCTAACTCAGCCCGAGAAGGGAGCTGCAGACGAATATCCGAAAACATTACCTGATGAAGCGATTATTTGGGTAAGAACTTTTGCAATCTCTAATCAATCAAAAGTGATGAAAAAGATCGACCTGGGAACGAAAGAGACTGTTTGGATCGATAAATTAGCAAAACCTACTGAGGAATATTACGGATGGCCAAGCGTGCTGGATGTATATCAAGGTAAGTAGTGAGAGAAGCATTTCCTTTTGTGGGGATGCTTCTTCTTTTAATATCAGGCTGGGAAATAAATGTTGATGAAACTAGATATACGAAGGACTAATAGTAAATCGTAAACAAAACCTGGTCCTTTTGGAGTATTTTATTAGCTCATGATACTGAAACGACGAAGGGAAATAAATTGTTGGGGGACAGTCCCCAACAATTTATTTTTTTCTAAAGGATTCTCTCTGCTTAATAAGTAATTTTATTAAGCAGAGAGAAAGGGGATTTAATAGAATGCAGCCTTTACGTAAAAATTTACATCAAGAAACACAGCCGTTATATAAGAATGTTAAAGTAATGAATTTGCTTGGAAGTAAATTTATCTCGTTTTTAGGCGATCAAGTTTATCTTCTCGTACTTCCGCTGATTGTACTTCAGCTTACAGGTTCGGCGGTTTCTATGGGGATCATAGCTGCTGTGGAAAGGATTCCGGTTTTTTTTCAGCCAATAGCAGGATGGATAGCAGATACATATAACCGGAAAAGAATACTTTATTTCAGTGATCTCTCCAGAGGATTTTTATTGCTGCTGCTTGCTGTGCTCTATCAAACCGATACCCTTGAATTTTGGCATATTGCAGCGGGTGCATTATTCATGGGTTGGATGACGCAGCTTCATAATGCAGCTGGGTTTGCTTTTCTGCCTCACCTCGTGCATAAAGAAAGGCTTCATGAAGCGAACGCATGGGATGAAGGATTATTTCAAACAGCAATTGTTATTGGTCCGGCACTAGGAGGACTGCTAGTTTCAATGACTGCTCCAGGCGCAGGTCTCTTCTTAAACGCAATATCATTCTTTTTAACTTTTTGGATGATCACTAAAATACATATTGAACACGAAAATAAGGTAACCCGCTATAAATTGCATACATTTTTTCACGCATTTGCTTCAGAGCTCAAAGAAGGATTTAAACATGTGTTTAATACGAAGATCATTTGGTATACAAACTTGGCGCTCATGATATCGACTTTTGGAACAACGATGTTTTTAACGTTACTTATTTTCCACCTAAAAGAAGTTCTCGTTTTTAAGCCTGCTGAGATTGGGATTATACTCTCCTTAGGCGGTTTGATGGCGATTGCTGGAGCTCTGGTAACAAATAGAATGAGCCGGATTATCAGATTTCAGACGATCCTAATGATCGCACATCTAACCGGTGGACTTTCCATTATTGGACTCGCATACTCTGAAACTTTTATTGAAGTAGCGTTAACGAATGCAATTGGTGTATTAGCTGCTTGTATGATCAACCCGTGTATTCGAACAATTCGTCAGACGTACACTCCTGATCAATTATTAGGCAGAGTTCAGGCCACAAGCCGATGGATGACATGGTTATTGCTGCCAGCCTCAGCTATGATTTCAGGTTATTTGGCTTCATCTACCAGCTCAACTTTTACTATTACAATTGGCGGGATCGTTACTGCAAGTACATTTCTGTTTTATTTATTGCCGGCAGTTCGAAAAGCTTAATTTTAAAACACGTCCGATTTTAACTCTTGTTTTCTCATGAATGTCCGTTTTCTTTCATACAGTTAAAAGTAAGGAAAAAGCAGGAGGGGGAAAACATGAACTGGGAATTGCAAAATAAAGAGCTTGAAAAAGCAATTGCTGAAATTACTGAGATTGCAGATCACTTTGGCCTCGATTTTTACCCTATGCGGTATGAGATATGTCCGGCAGATATTATTTATACATTTGGTGCGTACGGAATGCCTACTCGTTTCTCGCACTGGAGCTTCGGAAAACAGTTCCACAAAATGAAGCTTCAATACGATTTAGGATTGAGCAAAATCTATGAGCTAGTTATCAATTCAGACCCATGTTATGCATTTTTGCTAGATACAAACTCATTGATACAAAATAAGCTCATCATTGCTCATGTTCTTGCTCATTGTGACTTCTTTAAGAACAATGTCCGCTTTTCAAACACAAGAAGGGACATGGTAGAGTGCATGACAGCTACGGCAGAACGAGTGGCTCAGTACGAACATCTATATGGAAAAAAAGAAGTTGAGCAGTTCTTGGATGCAGTGCTGGCGATCCAAGAACACATTGACCCGTCAATCGTTAGGAATAAACTAAACTATGTGTTTGGTGAAGATGATGAAATAATATCTAAAAAAGAAACACCTTACGATGACTTATGGAAAATCGATGATAAAAAAGGCCCTAAGCCTGCATTAAAAAAGAAAAAATCTTTTCCGCCTCAGCCAGAGAAAGATATTCTTCTGTTTATTGAGCAATACAGCCGTGAACTCGAAGAATGGCAGCGGGATATCTTATCAATGATGCGAGAGGAAATGCTTTATTTCTGGCCGCAGCTCGAAACAAAAATCATGAACGAAGGCTGGGCATCCTATTGGCACGCCAAGATCCTGCAAGAGATGGACTTAACCTCTCATGAGACAATTGAGTTCGCGAAACTTAACGCGGGGGTCGTTCAGCCTTCGAAAACATCAATCAATCCGTATTACTTAGGACTTCAAGTATTTAAAGATATCGAAGAACGCTACAACAACCCAGATGAAGAGCTGATCAGGCAAGGCGTGAAACCAGGATCAGGGCGAGAGAAAATGTTCGAGGTCCGTGAACTGGAATCCGACATGTCGTTCATTCGAAACTACTTAACTAAAGATCTAGCACAAAGGGAAGACATGTACCTATTCCAAAAGCAAGGCAAGGAATACAAGATCGTCGACAAGCAGTGGGAAGAAGTTCGCGATCAGCTCGTGAGTATGAGAGTAAACGGCGGTTTTCCATATATTACAGTCAATGACGCAGATTATATGAAGAACGGGGAGCTATACCTCAATCATAGCTATGAAGATATGGAACTCGATGTGAAGTATCTGGAGAAAGTACTGCCGCACCTCCATCATCTATGGGGACGTCCAGTTCATATGGAAACGAAGATTGAGCAGAAGCCTGTTCTTTTCACGTTTGATGGGAAGACCGTGCATCGGAAGTACCTGTAAAATTAAACAAGTGTTTAAAAAATAAAGTTAAAAGCACGCTGTTGGCGTGCTTTTTGTAATTTCCTTGGTCAAACAAGTTCGTATTAAATATAGCTGAGTTAAAAATTCTGATATCACATTGTTTTCATGATTATTGTTCTTTTAATTATAACTTGTGTCATACATTTTCAGATAAGGGGGAATATGTATGCCCAAAAAGATTCTTCTTTTTACAGATTTGGGAATTGATGATGCTTTTGCTCTTATTTATGCCTTTTTTCGAAAAGACGTAAAAATATTGGGAATCGTTGCTGACTATGGAAATGTATCGAGAACAAATGCCATTAGAAATATTAATTATATAAAGTACATTATGGGACAAGAAAAAATCCCTGTATTTCTCGGTGCATCTGTTCCACTAACTGGCATATCGGTTCAGTTTTTTCCAGAAGTACATGGAGAAGCCGGCTTAGGTCCAATCATTCCTCCAGATATTCCTTACCCAGTTTTCCCAATTAATGATATTTATCAGATAATAGATGCAAATATAGAGGAACTCACAATCATCAACCTTGGAAGATTATCTTCGTTAGCAACTACATTTATTCTTAATTTAGAAAAGATGAAGAAAGTAAAGGAGTATATTTGCATGGGAGGAGCGTTCTTCTATCCAGGGAATGTAACAGCCGTAGCAGAAGCCAATTTTTACTCTGACCCCTATGCAGCAAATCTAGTCTTGCTTCATGCTAGAAATTTGACGATTATTCCATTAAACATTACACAAAACGCACTCGTTACTCCCGAAATGGTTCAAACGATTGATAGATTCCATCAGAATACTCAGGATCCCGCAGGACTCATGATCAAACCAATGTTGGACTATTATTATAATTTTTACTCTAAATCAAACCCAGGTATTAAAGGAAGTCCTATGCATGATTTTATGACGATATGGTTCATGTTGTATCCAGAATTTGTGAACGTTTCGAGAGTGCCAATAAAAGTTATACCCGACAGAGGGGAAGGTTTTGGTCAAAGCATTGCTGACTTTCGCTTTACAACAAACCCAGAGTATAGAACGCATAGTGTCGCTTTTTCTTTTAATTATGAAGCCTTTAAACAAAGCATTATGGATACCCTCTTAACTAGGAGGTAAGTGTTATTTTCGATTAAAACATAATATATGTGTATTAGTTGAATATTCTAATGTAGCTCTTTTAATTAGATTCCTTAAGGATAAATTAAATGGATTAAATCTGAGATCCTTAGGAGAAGAAATCACTTATGGGTCCTGTACACATTGAGACAAAGATTGAGTAGAAGCCTGTCCTGTTCACGTTTGATAGTAAGATAGTTCATCGGAAGAACATTTAAAATTAAACAGGTGTTTAAAAAGCTCTTCCATGTAAGAGTGCTTTTTGTTGTAACAGGTTAGTAAGCGAGCATATGTGTGGTTAATTAGGCAAGTTTTGAGTACACTATCAGACAATTGTTCATAAAGAACTAGAAAGATGGTGTCTATATGAGAGCTGTTCAAGTGACTGGGTACGGAGATGTTGAAAAATTAGAACTAGTAGAAAAACCAATCCCAGAGCCTAAGAGCAATGAAGTCCTTATTAAGATAAAGGCTTGTGCCATTAATAATACGGAAATTTGGATGAGGGAAGGAGCCTATGGCACAGATTCGAAATCAGGCTGGAAACCAGAAGGTGTACAATTTCCAAGGGTTCCTGGGTCAGATATCACAGGTTGTGTTGTAAAAGCAGGAAGCCAAATAAACGAAAGCATGATAGGGAAGGATGTCGTTCTTTTTCCGTTTACATCAAGTGGTGAGGAAGGTTCTGAGCATATCTCAGAAGATATGTCCTTTATTGGTTCGGAATATGATGGTGGTTATGCCGAATATGTTGTATGGCCAGCAGACCTTTGCTATCATATGCCTCTTCCTGACTACATAGAAAGTGCTGTTTTCTCGGTAAGTGGTTTGACTGCTTGGCATATGGTAGAGCAAATTGAAGCTGCTCCTAATGAAACCATTATGGTTACAGGTGCTAATGGTGGCGTTGGGTCTTTAAATGTTCAAATTGCTTCCAAAGTATTTGGTGCGAAGGTTATTGCAATTGTTGGAGATTTAGCTTTAGAGAAAAGAATGAAAGAATTAGGAGCTGCACATGTACTGTCCTATAAGTCTAATCACCTTGCCGATGAAATATTAGAAGTAAATGGTGGACCAATCGATTCAGTATTAGATGTGGTAGGTGATGCTTTGTTTTCAACCTCTCTTCAAGTATTGAAGCCAGGTGGAAAATTTTGCATCTCTGGATCTGCTGGCGGTCAGAAAACAAATCTGGATTTTCGTACTTTGTACTTAAAACACATCACCTTATTTGGATCAGTTTTAGGTACAAGATCAGAATTCAAACAAATGCTTGAGGCTATTTCAGAAGGGAAAATTAAGCCAGTTATCGAACGGACTTTCCCTCTAGAAAAAGCAAGAGAAGCTCAAACCTATTTTAAAAATGCTGGGAAACTAGGTAAAATTATTTTATTACCTGAAGAACAATGATAAATAAACCCTTTAAGAGTTTATACGGCACAACAGCATTTGAAGACATGTCACATATAATTGATGGGGGAGGTTAAATTGTCCTTAAAAGTTGGAGATATTATAACATTTGTACGAACTTTCACAGCAGAAGATGTTGAAGTGTTTACTAAGGTTTCAGGTGATGAAGGATCTCATCATATGACTCCTGATAAACAGGGTAGACTTGTAATACAAGGACTACTAACCGCTACCTTACCAACAAAAATAGGAGGCGATAGCAACGTACTAGCTCGTACAATGAATTTTGAGTTTTTAAGACCAGTATTTACTGGTGATACAATAAATTGTGCAGTAACAATTGAAAAGTTCGAAAAGCAGGATAATAGAACACAAATTACTGCCTCCTTTTTATGCAAAAATCAAAATGAGAAGGCAGTGTTAAGTGGAGATTTTTCAGGAGTGATCCTATAAAGTCTCCTTAAACGATCCTACAAACTATATTTAAAAATCGAATGCATGAATAACAAGATTGTTGATAAGCAGTGGGAGGAAGTTCGTAATCAGCTAAATAGTATGTGAGTGAACGGAAGGGTTCTCTATAAAGTAATAGGGAAAGCATGCTGCTGGCGTGCTTTTTTAACTTCTTAGAATGAGAAAAATCAATGCTACCCATGAAAAAGCTATGCAAACTTTGTTCCTGCTTTAGAAGTTTAAATAACACAGGAGTCATGATTAATAAATCTAATAAATGCATCTACTGCAGGGCTGGGGAAAGTCTCCTTATGCCGGACGATATGAAAGTTTCTAAGGGCTCTTAAGTCTTTTCCTTCTAATACTTGAATCTCTCCAAACTTTGTTTCCATTTGAATCGTTCTTTTAGAAACGAAACTGATGTATTCTCCAGTTAAAACGGCTTGTTTGATCGCTTCAGTTGAGTCTAGTTCAATATACTTTTGAAGATGAACCTCATGTTGTTTAAGGTGCTTTTCAATAGTTTTACGTGTATTTGAATCTTGCCCTCTTATTACGAACTTCTCATTCATTATGTCTTCAAGTTTTAAATTTTTCTTCTTAGTAAGGTGGTGGTTCTTTTTTGCGATCAAGACAATCTCATCCTGCAGCAGAATCTCGTTAATTACCGATGTAATTACAGGTACTTCAGGAATTATAGCTATATCAATTAAATTATTTTTAACTTTAATTAGAATTTCATCCGTTGGCTGGATTTCTAATTTAATGCTTACACCAGGATATTTTTTCATAAAGTTGATGACAATCGGAGCCATCAAGTAGTTCCCGATTGTAGTACTAGCTCCAACCACGATTGATCCACTTTCTAGATTTTTCATTCCTTCCATAACAGACTCCGTTTTGCCTACTAAAGAGAGAATTTTTTCTGCCATTTCGAACAAAACCAATCCAGAATCGGTCAGTTTAATCTCCCTTCCTACACGATGGAAAAGAGTTAATCCAAACTTCTGTTCCATTGATTCTATTTGTCTTGAAACAGCTGGTTGACTAATAGAGAGTTCATTTGCAGCGCGTGTAAAACTTTTTTGCTTGGCAACATGATAAAACGTTTTAAGCTGATAAAAATCCATGGATTATCTTCTCCTTCTCCATAACGAAACCGTATAGTGGGTATTACAAATATGCATTTTTATTATATTTCAATTAAGAATAGAATGGAAGAAAGGTAACTTATTCGGGAGAGGATCTTATGTCTTGGTTTAAAAGAAACCCAATATATTTAGTCCATTTAACGATAAGTTCTGGTGAGTCATTTAAGGTTCAACAATTATTAAGTACATGGGGAATTCCCTTTAAACTTGAAATATCTTCATCCTGCATCCTTCTAAAAGTAAAAGAAGAGCATATAGCACTTGCGAAAGACGTTGTTAAGATTGCTGGCATTAAGGCAGGGGATGTATAAGTATGCTAAATGAAAAAATAGAAACATTAGATCAGAGAAATAGCAATTTAAAGCAGATATATAAAAGAACATTGCTCGTTGTAAGCATTTCGCAAATTTTTGGTGGGGCTGGACTCGCTGCTGGAATTACTGTAGGTGCACTTCTTGCACAGCAAATGATGGGGACAGATGCATTTTCAGGTTTGCCTGCTGCCCTTTTTACAATAGGCTCAGCAGCAGCTGCGTTTATTGTGGGACGTCTTTCTCAACGGTATGGACGTCGAACAGGGTTAACGATTGGATTTTTGGCGGGAGGGCTGGGAGCGTTAGGTGTTGTTATTTCGGCTATAACAAACAGCCTTTTACTATTATTTGTTTCTCTTTTTATATACGGTGCGGGTACAGCTACAAATTTACAAGCTCGTTATGCAGGTACTGATTTGGCAAATCAAAACCAGCGTGCGACAGCGATTAGTATTATTTTAGTTTCAACAACAGTTGGTGCTTTTGCAGGTCCAAACTTAGTTGGTGTGATGGGGGGTTTTGCTTCATCTATTGGTGTTCCAGCCCTTGCAGGACCTTTCATCTTATCGGGAACGGCATTTATAATAGCTGGTCTTATTATTTTTCTTATGCTCCGTCCAGATCCTTTTTTAATCGTAAAAATGTTGGAATCTAGTAAAAATAAGCAAATTAATAAAGTATCTATAACTAATAGTAAACAGTTCAACGATAAAAGGGGCATTGTAATCGGTGCAGCTGTCATGATTCTTACACAGCTTGTGATGATTGCTATAATGACAATGACTCCTGTTCACATGAAACATCATGGACACGGTCTTAGCGAAATTGGTCTAGTCATTGGTGTTCATATCGGCTCGATGTATCTGCCTTCACTCGTGACAGGTGTCCTTTGTGATAAAATTGGCCGAACTGCGATGGTTATTGCTTCAGGAATCACATTGCTTTTTGCAGGAGTGATAGCAGCGATTGCCCCAGGTGATTCTATGTTTCTTCTAATTATTGCTCTTTCTTTACTTGGAGTAGGCTGGAATTTCGGATTAATTAGCGGCACCACTATATTAGTGGATTCTACAGAGTCTTCAACCCGGGCTCAAACTCAAGGAACGATTGATGTATTAATAGCATTGGCGGGGGCAACTGGAGGAGCTATGTCTGGAATGATTGTAGCTTACTCCAGTTATGCAGCATTATCATTTGCTGGGGGAGTATTGTCCTTAATGCTGATTCCAGTTGTGGTTTATTTTCGAGGAAGCAGCAAAAAAATTATCAAGCAAAGAGGATTGTAATAAGAAGGGGACTGTCTGTAAAAAAACTTTAGGCGGATAAACTTAAACAAGTGTTTAAATCTGCATTCTGAGAAGCACGCTTAAATGCGTGCTTTTTGTTATGCTCAGTTATAATACAGATATATCAAGCTGGAGGAGACGTTAAATGAAAACCATTTTAATTGTTGATGATGAACCAAAATTAATGGAAGTGGTCTCTTCTTATTTAAGAAAAGATGGATACTTGACTCTGGAAGCGTCTAACGGAAAGGATGCTCTTCACTATATTTCTACTAAGACTGTAGATCTTGTCGTCCTTGATTTAATGCTGCCGGATATGAGTGGAGAAGAGATCTGCCAAACGATACGGAGACAATTTAGCGTTCCGATCCTTATGCTGACTGCAAAAGTAAATGAGGAAGATCGAATTAAAGGATTATCTATAGGTGCTGATGATTATATGGTAAAACCGTTTAGTCCCCGTGAGTTTGTTTTGAGAGTGAAAACGATTTTACGACGTTCAGGGGATGGGGAATTATTAGCTGAACAGATTACATATAACGATGGTGAACTTACGATAGCAGCTAACAAACAAGAGGTGTATGTAAAGGGACAGCTAGTAAACCTTACTCCAAATGAATATAAATTGCTGATTACTTTTGCAAGACATCCAAACCGTATTTTCTCTAGAGATGAACTGATTGAAAAGATTCTAGGGTTTGATTATGAAGGCGGCACACGAACAATCGATCAGCATGTGAAGAACCTGCGTCAAAAGATTGAAAGCAACCCAAAGGCACCAAAGTATATCGTTACCGTTTTTGCGATGGGGTATAAATTTACAGGAGGGAGTTCTCATGTTTAGAGGACTGCATGCAAGATTAGCGATTAGTTTTGTGTTTGCTGCTTCATCAATTCTTATCATTGCAAGTATCATTATCATGCTTGAGGTGCATTATCATTTGAGTATGTTTAAAGAAGATGTACCAGACTTCAATAGTATAAGTCCACTAACGCATCATTTTGAAAAGGCCTTGTTAAGTTCTATACTTTGGACATCAATTGGAGCAGTCCTCTTAGTCACCATCATTAGTTATTTTGTTGCCAAAAGCTTATCCACTCCACTTATTCAAATGAGGAATGCGGCAGAAAAAATGGCTAAGGGAGACCTTGGGGTAAGAACTGAAACATTAGGCAACGATGAATTAAATGATCTGGGCGTCTCTCTTAATCAGTTAGCCTCACAGCTTCATCAACAAGAAACAGCAAGAAAGAATATGACTTCAGATATCGCACATGAATTACGAACGCCTCTAGCGACCATCAAAAGTCATCTTGAAGCCTTTGAAGACGGTGTTTTTCATCCAACGCAAGAGAGAATTCACTCGCTTAAAGAAGAAATAGAACGGCTGATACTATTAGTACAAGATCTCGAACACCTTACCGAAATGGAATCTCCGCAATCTGTCCTTGAGCTTAAGAAAGAGGACTTAAATAAAATTATCGGCAAAAGTATCGAAGCAATATCAGCTTCATATGTACAGAAAGGTGTCAGACTTGAAAGTAGTTCTAACGCTCCCATTGAATTAAGGCTGGATGCAAAGCGTATGACGCAGGTGTTTATCAATCTTTTAAGCAATGCATTAACCTACACTCCTGCAGATGGATACGTAACAGTTTTAGCTACAGAAGAATTTGATCATGTTCATATTACTGTAAAGGATACAGGAAAAGGAATCCCAAATAATGAAGTTGAACAAGTGTTTGAACGTTTTTATAGAAGCGAGAAGTCAAGAAATAGAGAATTTGGCGGAAGCGGAATTGGTTTAACCATTGTTAAAAGAATAATAGAAGCTCATGACGGCCAAATCTGGATTGAAAGTGAACTTGGTAAAGGTACTGAAGTCCATATTAATTTTTCTAAATAAAAAAAGTCTCCAGCGTTGGAGACTTTTTTTGCACTTATTATTCAGCGGATAATTCGCTTTCTGTTACCCATTTATGGTTTGTAACTTTTTCTCCGCCAGTTGTTGGTGTGTAATTAACCATATAAACTGTCGTTTGTTCTGCAGAATCTATAGTAGCCTTAGCACCTTTCATACCTTTCATATGGTCGGCGTTAAGTGTAACTTCTGTTCCTTCCTTTAACGGTTGATCTCCTGGATTTTTAAGCTCCTCATGAATAACCCATTTGTGATCAGTTATTTTTTTACCGCCAGTTGTTGGTGTGTAAGATACCGTATAAACAGTAGTATCAAAAGCTCCAACAATCGTAGCTTCAGCCCCATCCATACCTTTCATGTGATCAGCTTTAATGATTGCCTGGCTATCAACTGGAAAAGCAGGATCTTTAGCTTCTTTTAAACCTTTTGGAACTTCACCAGAACCTGAATGATCCATATTGCCATGTTCCATTCCTTCGTGTGTTTCTTCTTTTTGATTTTCTTTTTCGTCGTTGCCACAAGCCGCGAGAATAAGGGAGAAAGCAAGCAGCAATGTTGAGAATAGATTGTTCTTTAGCTTCATTTTTATTCCTCCTTCTGTTAGTAGAATGCCCATTAAAAACAAGAGTTAAAAAACTCCGATGCTAAATCATTATAAAAGTAAGTTATGAAGAAGTTGTGAAGGGTAATAAAATCAATTTATTTTGATTTAATAGTTGCAATTTAGAAAATAAAGGATATAATAAAATTACATCAAATTTTTTTGATGTTAGGAGTGATTAAAATGAAAAAAGAAATACCTTTACTAAACAACATGAATCCTGCAACAAATCTTGACTTTGAAAAGTTCGAACAAAAATTTAAGGCATTAGCCGATCAGCAGAGGCTGCAAATCATAAATATTTTAGCGCTTAAAGAAAGTGTATGTGTTTGTGATCTGACACCGATGATTGATATGCCACAATCGAAGCTATCGTATCACTTAAAGATTTTATTAGAAGCTGACTTAATTCAAAAAGAAAAAAGAGGGACCTGGAACTATTATTCTTTGAACATTAAGGAACTTAAAGATCTTTTATCAGATCAGTTGTGTTGTGTGTTCTTGCCATCTTGTTGTTAAATGAGTACTACAATTTGTAGTATTTCATTTTTAGACAAAACATCAATTTTTTTTGATGAATAAAACAAATTTTTTTGATATAAGAGGAGGATACTTTTATGAACCATTATTTTCTTGAAAACATCTTGCAAAATCAGCGGAAAGAATTAGAAAAAGTAAGCACGGAGCATTGGAAACTCCAAACAGGAGAAAAGAAAAAAACATCTTTTAGAAATTTATTTACAAGAAAGGCAGCCATTCAAAATAACCAAGTGTGCTGTGCTTGATTGAAAGGAGAAGAAAATCATGTGGATGGAAACCTTTAAAAGTTTTTTAAGCATTGCTTTAGAACTTACCGTATTATTCGTGGTTATCTCATTTGTTATCAACCTTCTTCAGTCTTATATTCCATACGAAAAAGTGGAGAAGTTTTTGGGTGGTAAGAACAAAGGTTTAGCTGCAGTTTTTGCTTTGATTTTTGCCTTTATTACTCCGTTTTGTTCATGTTCCACGATTCCTGTTGTCGTGAACATGCTAAAAAAGAAGATGCCTTTCTCGATTGTAATGGTTTTCTTGTTCTCCTCTCCGGTACTTGATCCAACCATCATTACGATAATGGGGGTTATTCTAGGCTGGAAAGTTACGATAATCTACACCATTATTACGGCTGTTTTTTCTGTGATAATCGGTTTCGCATTAGAAGCTTTCGGATTTGAGAAATCAGTGAAAAATGTCGTAATGACAGGATATAAAGAAGAATCAAAAAAGTTTGACGTGAGAGCCGCACTGCGTGAGACGCTTGGGTTGATGAAGAGCGTTTATCCTTATCTCATATTAGGTGCAGCAATAGGCGCTATGATTCATGGTTTAGTGCCAACGAACTGGATTGCCGAGACATTTGGAAGTGACAATTGGTGGGTGGTTCCAATCGCTGCAATAATAGGAATTCCATTATACATCAGGCTTTCCAGCATGATTCCAATCTCTCAGGTACTCATTGCAAAAGGGATGGCATTGGGACCGGTTATGGCACTCATGATTAGTTCTGCCGGTGCTAGTTTGCCAGAAATAGTGTTATTAAAATCTATTTTTAAAAAGGAGCTAGTCATTACATTTGTAGCCTCAGTTATCACTATGTCTACAGTCTCGGGTTTCATATTCTATCTTGTTTAAGTTGCTTTATTGAAAGGAGGTGAAGAGGATGAGCTTTATCAAAATACTTTTAGGCGATAAAAAGGAAAATGAATGTTGCAGCATTGAGATTAAAGAGGTTAAGAGCGGGGAAGAGTCTTGCTGTGATAATGATAAGAAAGATAATAAGTGCTGTGTTTAAGAAAGTGAAAGTTCACTCAATGATATTTCAAAACCCTCACAGATTAGTGAGGGTTTCATCTTTTATATAGATTGACCATCAGATAATCCGATCCAATTCAATCTCCATTTTTCTCCTCAGCCGTACAAAAAAAGAATTTCATCAAATAATGTCCTAGAGCAGCAAAAATAAATCAAAAAAATACCCAAGCAATATTGTTTGGGTATTTCCGATCTTTATAATGAGGACATCAACAATCCGCCAATGGCACCTGTTACAACAATAACCCATGGTGGAAGCTTCCAATAAACCAGCATGCTAAAGAGTACTGCAGCTAAAGCGAAATCAATTGGTTTGATGATCGTACTCGTCCAAATTGGGTTATAAAATGCTGAAATTAGGATCCCCACAACAGCTGCATTCACACCCATTAATGCTCCTTTAATTTTTGGGTTTCGACGCAGCATATTCCAGAAAGGAAGTGTTCCCAAAATCAAAAGAAAAGCTGGAAGGAAAATGGCGAAAGTTGCTAATAATCCTCCTTGCCATCCATTCATAATTGCTCCGATATATGCTGCAAAGGTAAATAAAGGTCCAGGTACAGCTTGGGCAGCACCGTATCCAGCTAAAAATGCTTCTTCACTGATCCAATCTGTAGGAACAAATTCACGCTCCAATAAAGGCAAGACAACATGTCCACCGCCAAATACTAAGGAACCTGAGCGGTAAAAGCTGTCAAAGAGTGCAATCCAACTGATTGATGTTGCTTCTCTTATTATTGGTAAAAGAATAAGTAAACCAAAGAATAGTGTTAAACAAATCACTGCGAATGTGCGTGAGACAGGAAATTTAAATTCTGTATCTTCACTATCTGCTTGATGTCGGTACAAGATAAAACCAATA
Source organism: Fictibacillus halophilus (assembly GCF_042680145.1). Lineage (GTDB taxonomy): Bacteria > Bacillota > Bacilli > Bacillales > Fictibacillaceae > Fictibacillus > Fictibacillus halophilus_A. The sequence goes on from NZ_JBHTNQ010000001.1 coordinate 46,744, forward strand.
ATTCCAGCAACAAGAATGACTCCAACTTGTGAAAAAGCCGTTTGCCAGAGAAGTGTAACTACTAAAGCTAACAATGCGATGGTCTTTCGTTTTAAATCAGGAGTTAATTTTTCAGCCATGCCTAGAATGGCATGTGCAACAACTGCGACAGCAACAATTTTTAATCCATGTATCCAGCTGAGGTCGCCAACATTCAGTCCTTCCAAAACGAGTGCAAATAGAATAAGCGCGATAACCGAAGGCAGTGTAAACCCGATAAAGGAAATAACGCCTCCCAAAACGCCTCCGCGCATAACGCCAATTCCTATACCTACTTGGCTGCTCGCTGGTCCGGGCAAAAACTGGCACAGTGCAACAAGATCTGCATAGCTTTTTTCATCTATCCACTTTCTTTTTCTTACATATTCTTCGTGAAAGTAACCCAAGTGTGCAATGGGCCCGCCAAAGGAAGTTAAGCCAAGCCTGGTAGAGATCAGGAGTATTTCTAATAATGTTTTGAAACGATTTTGTTCATGCTTCAATGCTCTTTCACCTCAGCTAATCCTTTATTTCTTTGAATAGTTCATAAGCTTTTTTTCTTGCTTCAACTAGCACTAGATTTCCTTTTTCAGTAGAAGTGTAGTATTTTCTAATTTTACCTTCTACATTTTTTTCTTCTTTTTTTAAAAGGCCGTCTGATTCCATGTTGTGCAGGATGGGATAGAGAGTGCCGGTACTTATATTGTAGCCATGCTCTTTAAGTTCCTCTAACATCCATACTCCATAAATGGGATGTTCTTTTGCGTGGTGCAAGATGTGTATTTGTATAAACCCAAGGAAAAGTTTTCTTAATACCTTTTCTTCCATTGCGTCACCATCCTTAATTCCGAAACTCAATATCGACTTTCGAAAACAAGATAACATGCCTTCTTTCAAATTTCAACTGAATACCTATAAGATTTACATTATATTAATAATTTTTTCATAAAGAAAAAGAACAGGGTTCCATTGAGCGTACTACTATAAACCTTTTATTATTTTCACAGTTTAGGCAGTTTATGGTTTTTTAATGGTACAATAAAAGAAACAGATATATTAAAAATAATATAGATGCGGAGAGTGAAAGCAGTGGAAGCGACATTAACGGTTGCCAATTACCTAAAAGAAAACGCTGACCTTCTAGCTAATAAAATCGTTGATGATATTATTAATAAGTTTGGTTTTCAAGTTCCTCCAAACGATATCTTACAAGCAAAAAAGGTGTATGCTGAATTTCTGGAATTTTTAAGTGAATCTATTGACTGTAAAGAAGGGTCTGTCCCAGATAAACTTGTTGAATGGAGCAGAGAAAACGGTAAGAAGACAGCTGCTAAACATAATAGAATCTCTGATATCCTGATTCGTTACCCCGACACTCGGATGGTATTTGCAGATTTTATTATGGATATTAGTTTGGAGCATGGATTGGGCACAAAAGACGTAGTGCTAATACTTAAACGTGTTCACCACATGCTCGATGTCAGCATAAACGAGACGGTTCTTGCATTTGAAAGACGTTCTGAGGAGCTTCTATTAAATGCAAAAAAAGAACTTAGGGAATTGTCTACACCTATCGTACCTATTCAGGATGGACTTGCTGTTTTGCCATTAATCGGGTCGATTGATACTGACAGAACAGAGCATCTAATGAATGGCGTACTGCCAAAAATTCCTGAAATGAATATTGAGCGGCTTATCATAGATTTCTCTGGAATCGTTGCTATTGATACCGAAGTGGCTGCTAATATCTTTAATGTATATAGAGTGCTTGGTTTGTTAGGAATTGATGTACTAGTAACAGGTCTTCGTCCGGAACTGGCGATAAGTGCTGTTTCAGAGGGGATTGACTTTACTTCTATAAAAACTTTCGCTAACGTGAAACAGGCGATTGAAAGCATTAGATCGTATTCTTAATTAAACATTTGTTTAAAGGTGAAAACCAGCATGCCATGGCATGCTGGTTTATTTTTTGTTTTTCTATATATATTTTGCCGTTTTACTTTGCTTTATTTTTTATATAGTTGATAAATCCTTCCCTGTGTCCTTCGCTTTCTATTATTTTGCGGACATAATAAGGGTCTTTTAATAATCCGTTTTGTTTATCAAGTAATACCCATTCTTTTAACTCGGGGTCACTGATTAGCTCTCCATACCATTTTGCTTTTTCTAATTCTGCCCAAAGTTCTTGTATGTCAGGATCATTTATTTTTAAAACTCGTTTTTGTATGACTTCAATTAAGAGTCCTGCTGCGATCAAACAAAGCAATAAGAAAAGCATCATCTTTTTAGCCTCCGATTATATAAAACATTTTAAAAATATTTTTTGAAAGTAAAAGTATTAATAAATAATTCTATTGTCATTCTTTGGAACTAAATGTAATATTTTCAGTAATAGGTCTAATGGATGGTGAATGGATTGGAGATTACCCAGCATTTATTGTTTAACTTGTCTCTATTACTCATTTTTATTTTCATATGTATCATCTGGTCTTTAAAAAGAAAAGATCCCGCTTTAATTTCTCAAAGAGCTGCGATCGTTTGCGGCATCGCGGCGATATGGGCATGTATAGCGCTTGCCTACGAACTGACGGACACAACTCGTTTTGATTTAAGAGAAGTACCTGTGATAATAGGCGGCCTATACATGGGGATCGGGCCTATTCTGTCATTAGCAATCATATTTTTAAGAGGGTTGCATGGTGTAGACACCGGTTTCTTTTTAAATATCTTAATATACGGACCCCTCGCTATACTATTGTGGCGTGTATATCCATTGTTTTGGAAGAAGAGTCCAAAGCAGAGGATTATCATCTCGGTAAGTATAACCTTATTTACCAGTTTAGCAACAATCGCAACGATGGAAATCAGTAATATAGATTTGAACCGTTTTGATGCTTACTTTGCTTTTCTGGTTATTCCACCGCTGGGGATACTGATTACTTCGAGTACTATTGAATTTGTCAGATCGAATCTGATGATGAGACAACAGTTGTTTAAATCTGAAAAATTAGCAGCTGTCGAACAAATGGGAGCGGCGATTTCACATGAGATCAGAAATCCTCTTACTGTATCAAAAGGATTTGTTCAGCTGCTAGAAGAGGAAACTATACATCCTGATAAACAGAAAGAATACTTAAGTTTAATAAGAGAAGGTCTCGATTCTGCAGAACAAGTTATTCAAGACTATTTAACGTTCTCCAAACCTACCATCGATTCTATGGAAGAATTAAACGTCCAGCATGAGCTTAGCCAGATTATTTCAATATTAATTCCTACAGCAAATCAGCACTCTGTACTCGTTACAGCAGAATTTTCACCCTTGGCATATGTTTCAGGCGACAGGCAAAAATTCAGGCAATGCATGTTAAATGTAATAAAAAATGGGATAGAGTCTATGCCTCATGGAGGAAAACTTTTTATTGAAGTACATAAGGATAATAAACAAATAACCATAAAGATCAAAGACACGGGTATAGGCATGACAAAGGATCAAATTAATCGTTTAGGAGAGCCATATTACTCAACAAAAGGCGCCAAAGGCACTGGCCTTGGAATGATGGTGGCTTTTAGTGTCATAAGAGCGATGAACGGAACAGTACATATTACGAGTGAACTAAAAAAAGGTACAACCTTTTCATTTCAATTCCCTGCACATTCTCTGGATAAAAAGTAAAATAGCACGCTTCTGCAGGAGCGTACTGAAAAACCGGTTGAATTTCACCGGTTTTTCTTTTTTTGCATACAAACATGTAAGGATTGTAGCGGAAGGGTACTGACTCCTGCGGGACGAGTGGGACAGGTGAGACCCCTAAAGGCGCGTAGCGGCAGGGGGCTCACCGCCCGCCCCGCGGAAAGCATGTACCCTGGAGCGGAGATCCCCGCATTCAACATTTTATTTAGGGACTTTTTCAGTGCCCTCCTTCTACAGCGCGCTGTTTCTTTTTTTTACTATTAATTCACCAAACATCGAACCACAGTGGTCCTTTGTCGTCAGGATTGCCATTATAATTCACAAAAATTTCTTCACCAGCTTTAATTCTTTTGAGTGCAAAGAAATCAACGGTTTCTTTTTTTAGATTATTTTCAAACATTGCATTGGGAGAATAGGAATGGTTAAATAATGACCCATATCCGAGCGCGATAGCTACATGATCATAATTTTCTCCCCAGTTAAAATAATAGTTCCGCAATGCAGTTTTTTTTAGCTTTTTGTATTGATCGTCGGGGCATACAATCACAGGTGCCTGATGAATCAATTCGCCTTTTTGAATAGTGCGTGCGGCAAAAACTCCTCTGCCGAATCGAGATTTTTTAATTTCAATCAATTTCTAGTCACCACCATTCTTCTGCATCAAAAAAATTCATGTCATCATAAGATATGAAGGATAGGGACATAAAGAAAGTGCGCGTGCCTACTAATTCAAGATATTTGAACAAAAAAAATAGTGCGCAGAGATGCGCACTATTTGCTAGTATTATGTTTTTTAACAATATCTTTTAATTCAGACCAATTCGTTAATCGAGGAAATTCCATATGCTGATTATAGGATTGGTCCCTGACATACAGCTGTACAGATTCATTTGTAAGAGTCTCTAATACATTTGGTTTGTCGTCAAAATAATAATCTAAATGTAGCTCTTTGATGGTATGTATCTTTTCTTCATCCTTCATACCACAAAAGAATCTGCCTTCCTGCACAGGGAAACCAGCTTTTTCTACCCACTTTTTTGTTTCTTCACAATGTTTTGCAGGTCTTGCTGTAATATAGTAAATTTCATGGCCTTGTTTATGAAGCTCTTGTAGGACTTCTACTGCATCAGGATATGCAGGACAATCACTGAAGTAGATTTCTTCCATGGAATCGATCCATAACTGATTGCCTTCCTGTTTTGAAAGCCCAAATGGCTCATGTATTTCTAACGTTTTGATAGTATGAAAAACATCAAGGGGAAGATCTTGTTTTAGCTTTTTATTATATATATGAAAAGCATGTTCTCGTAAACCTATTAAAGTATCGTCAATATCAAAACCTAATCGCATGGGCAAAACCTCTTAATTGTATTTTGGGTAACCGGTAAATTTAAAATCAGGACCGATTTGAGTTACGCGCAAATCAGTCAATTCAATAGCATCTGCCATTTTATCAATTCCTGTGCCTCCAAAGAATGAAGGAGATTCCTTGCCGCCAATCAATTTCGGTGCCATATAAAAAATAGCTTTATCGACAAGCTTGTTCTCAAGGAAAGCTGCGTTTATCGTCCCGCCGCCCTCAATTAGAAGTGAAGAAACCAGATTCTTTCCTAATATTTCAAGAACACGTGTCGGATCTACTTGTGAGGTGCTTGTAATGAACACTTTAGCTCCAAGTGCTTCTATTTGATCTTTCTTTTCTTTAACATGGTTTTCAGTAGTGAAAACCCATGTTTCAGCTTGATGATCGTTAAGTACCTTTGAATCTAATGGGATCTTAAGTGTTGAATCCATAATCACACGAATAGGATTCCGTCCGTTTGGAATTCTAGCGGTCAGTTCAGGGTCATCATGAATGACAGTGTTGACACCGACAAGAATGGCTTGGTTTTCATTTCTAAGCTTATGAACATCTAATCTGGATTCTGAAGAGGTAATCCATTTGCTGTTATTTGAATAGCTTGCTATTTTGCCATCAAGGGTTATTCCGGACTTAAGGGTAACAAAAGGCCGTTTCTTTACGATAAATTTATTGAATACTTCATTCATGTTACGAGACTTTTCTTCAAGTATACCGATTTCTACCTCAATACCGGCTTCCTCTAGAATTTTTACTCCTCGCCCAGAAACGAGAGGGTTAGGGTCTAATGCTGCAATTACTACTTTTTTTATGCCGGCTTCTGCAATCGCCACAGCACATGGTCCAGTTCTGCCGTGATGAGAACAGGGTTCCAGAGTAACATAGATCGTACCGCCCTGGGCTTTATCACCAGCCATACGTAAAGCATGTATTTCCGCATGAGGTTCACCGGCTTTAAGGTGTGCGCCTATTCCAACAACACGATTTTCATTCACAATCACTGAACCTACTAAAGGGTTCGGATCAGTTTGACCTTTCATAGCCAGTGCATTCTCAAGAGCAAGCTGCATATAGAATTCATGACTGCTCATTTGGAAAAGTCCCTTCGTCTTCTAAGTGGCCGGATCGGTTGATTTTTGTCTGGAGGTATTTTTCATTGAATTCAGAGATATCCCCCCAGATAGGTGTTCGGCCGGAAACAGGCAAGCCTGCTTTTATAAGTGCATCAAGTTTTTTAGGATTATTTGTAATCAAAGTAACAGGCTTTGTACGCAACGCTTTTAAGACTTCAATCGCATCATTATAGTTTCTGGAATCATCTACAAAACCTAAACTTTCATTTGCTTCTACAGTATCTTGTCCATTTTCTTGCAGTACATAAGCCATTGCTTTACTGAATAGTCCAATCCCGCGTCCTTCATGGTTTGCTAGATAAAATAACGCGCCTGTACCGTGTTCTGTGATCATTTTCATTGACTGTTTAAGCTGATAGCCGCAGTCACAGCGCTTGCTGCCGAAAATATCTCCAGTGTGACAAATAGAGTGCATACGAATAAGCGCATCTTCGCTGTATTCAAAGTCACCGTAAACTAAAACACTGGATTGCTGATATTCAGCCAGGTTTGACGAAGACAATTTTTTAATAATTTCTTCAAAGTTATCAGTTTGCTCACAGCCCTCCAGCCAGCAGTACCATTTGAACACAACGGTTTCTCCATATAAGTTTACAGGAAGCCTTATTGGTCCGACTAAATAGATGGCTCCTTCATCTTTTTTGATCACTTGTATTTTATCTTCAAGAATAGAAAGGACTTTTTCGTTGAAAGTGCTTTGTATCATGTTATTTTCCCCTTTAGGTTTGCGTAATAAAACAATTTGAGTATACATCTATTTTATACTACATAAATCATTTGAAAGAAGTGTTTTGCTCTTGTTGGAAAAAAAAAGCATTGAATCTCCTTGTATAGGCGATTCAAGCTATTATCCAAAACATATTTTTTTAAGGAATATACACTGATTTCACATGATTCAGCTTAAAATAAACGGTTTCTTCATTAGCGTTAATCAATTCAATCAGGTTGCCTTTCCCATTCTTGAGTAATCCAATTTTATCTGGATCCTCTCCCATATCGAATACTGCAATTTTTCCTTCGAATTTCTTTATTTGTTCTTCAAATGAACGGCTAAGGGAAGGTGCATCAGGCAGGTCAGAATGAACAGAGTAGGGGGATGTATTCTGTTCGTAAAGCGTCAGCCATTTCAAATGAGCCAGAGGAATATAAATAAGTTTATATACGGGTGAATAAAAAACTAAATAATCGCTTAATACATTGATTATTGTTCCATGAAGCGGTGTTTTTCCTAAAACGTGTATCTGAGTGTACAAACCCTTAGCATTTGTTAGGATGCTGCGGTATGAAATGGGTGTATTATCTTCTGAGAAAGGCAGTACTGCAGGCTGATTGATTTCCTGGTTATCCTCCTCGATAAGGACTGCCTTTTGGACATGCAAAAGAGGAATATAGAAAAACTTTTTTCCATCAAAAAGTACTAAAATGTCATTTCCAAAATCGGTCAGTATTCCTTTAAAACTATGTCCGGTTATTTTTAGTTTTATTTGTTTATTTAACATGCGGCTAAAATGGTTCAATTACAATCTACTCCTATAAATATTCATACGTTTCACCAGAGGATCAACTTAAGATAAATATGAAATGTACCCATATATATAGCAATATTAGTGTTACTGCTAAAGTGAGAGGGACCGCTATTAACGATATCCGTAAATAGTCTTTCCATTTTATTTTAATCTTGTTTTGTTTTAAAAGATGCATCCATATTAATGATGCCAGTGTCCCAATCGGCAGTAATAATGCACCAATGTCACTGCCTGCAATACTCGCCAGATACATTGTTTTTAGTGTGATGGGATCAAGATTCATTTCTGTCAGGGTTATCGTTCCTATCAGCAATGCAGGATGGTTGTTAAAGAGGTTTGAAAGGAGTGTAACCAGCCCTCCCATTAATAAAGTTGCTTGAAACATACCTTGATCAACAATTGGTCCGCAAATTTTCAGGAGTAAATCAGTAAGTCCGGTATTATGAAGCCCGTAGATGATTACGTACATAGAAAAAGCAAAGATAAGAATGTGCCATGGGGTTTTCTTTAATATATCCAATGGATTTGTTCTGAGGTAGTACCATCTCCATATTAACAAGACAACTGAACCTAGGACTGCAATAAGTTCGATTGGGATCGACAAGAATGAAGCTATAAAGATTGAGCATCTGATCAGTAAAACAAACAACAAGATCTTTAACATGAACTTTGTTCGCTGACGTTTTGTTTCAACAGTTACCGTTCCTTTAAGAGGATGGAATTTCTTTGTGAAAAAGGATTGTTCAATATCGTATGTCAGTTGAGGGAGTTTTTTTGGAAGTCTTTTTTTCACTAGAATATACATCAGATAAGACATAAAGAGTAAGCCTAGCGTAGCTGGCACTATCATCATCGCTGTATACATATAAAGGGTCATGTCCACTATTTTTAAAGAGATTAGATTTACAATGTTGCTTACCCCAATTGGAGTACTCGATGCTGTTGCAGTAAGAGCACCAGTTAACAGATAAGGTATTTGCTGGTGCGGTTTTAACCTGAAATTTTTGAGAAGCAGAATTAATATCGGAGTGGTTATTAAAATACTTCCGTCATTATTAAATAAGAGGGTCATTAGAAAACATAATAGTTGGATGTACCAATAAAGACGGTACCCCGATCCTTGAGATAGAATAGCAAGACGGGATGCAGACCAATGAAAAAAACCAAAGCTTTCAAGAATAACTGCCATGACGATGGTTGAGATGATGGTGATCGATGCTCCGCCAATCTTATGAAGGATTTCAAGTACATCAGCTTGAGTCACTATGCCTGTAATCAGTATGATGCAAGCTCCGATTGCGGCTGGCCATGCCTCGTTGATGCCTTTTGGTCTCCAAAATATAACTAACATAGTCATAAGGAAGACGAAAACGGAAATCATGATGTGAAGATTCATTGACGTTCTTCGTCCCTTCTTTCTTTTAATATCAATAAGTAAATACTTGTCCTACATTATATGAAAAACAAACACTGGCGACTGTATACTAGACTATAAAAGTAAAAATGGTCATATCGTCTAACAAGAATTTGTTAGTTATATGACCAGATAAGTTGAGAACGCTGTGATTTCTAAAAGACAGGAGCGGAGGAAACATACCTCTTTTCCACAAAGTACCTGTTCAGTTCCACTCGATCAGACGGTAATCTAAATAAGTAGTTAAATAGATTCATCTGGAGGGAACTGTGAATAAGTTTGTTTTTATTTTAACGATTGGCTTTATTCTATCTATTAACGTTGCTAAAACTTCATATGCGGCAGATACAATGAAAGTTGGTTCTGTTTCAGTGGATAAAGCATCTATTTATGAAAGTCATAAATTAAATTCAAATATAGTAACAAATCTTGTAAAGGGTGAAGAATATCCGATCCTTGAAACAAAGGACGCTTCAGCATCACCTCAAGTACATACTGTTAAAATGGGAGATACGTTTTACCTCATTGCTAAACAATATGGAACAACCGTTAGTGAGCTGCAAGATGCAAACAATATATTAGGTACACGACTATATATCGGACAGCGGCTGATGATTCCACAAGAGATGTTGAGTCATCGTATAAACATAAGAGATTCATTATGGAAGATTGCAAGACATTATCATGTTTCCGCAGATACCCTTATAAAACATAACGGTTTAAAGGCTATTATTCTTGAATCTGGAAATGAGCTGAAGATTCCATCAGGTTTTTATAAGGTACAGCTTTTAGGGGGAAAAACAGGGTGGATTCCTAAATCAAATGTCGATGCAGAGGAAGTAAACCGTTTCAACCTCGGCTGGAAGTATAACGGAACAGGTGATTCTTATAAGAAGCAGCTGAAGATAGCTGGGTTAGATGTAGTTTCACCAAGATGGTATACATTAAGCAAAACAGAAATCGTCAGCATGAATGCAGATGAAAGTTATGCCAATGGCGCTGTCGAAGCAGGAAAACAAGTGTGGCCACTCTTTGGAAATAAGTTCGATCCGGAACTGACAAACTTAATGCTTTCAGATCCTGATAAACGCAATAAAGTGATTGAGATGATAAAGAATTCTCTGCTCCGTACTAAAAGCCAGGGAATTAATGTGGATTTTGAAAACATTGATCCTAAGAATAAACAAGATTATGTGATATTTATTCGCGAACTTAAAACTGCACTTGAACCATACGATATTGTCGTTTCCGTTGATGTCAGCAGAGAGAATGCAGATCCATTCTGGTCAGGGAGCTTAGACAGAGCAGGTCTGGGAAAAGCAGCTGATTATATTGTTATGATGGGATATGACGAACATTGGGCAAGCAGTCCTAAAGCTGGTTCTGTTGCATCTATACCTTGGACACGTGAAGGAATTGAGCTCTTAATGAAGGAAGTTCCTGCTCATAAAATTGTTTTAGGAGTACCGTTCTATACACGTGAATGGATTACAAGCGCTAACGGGCAAGTAAGGAGCATCGACAGAACGATACTCGAAACAGAAAAGCTGATTCAGGAAAAAGGACTTGCGAAAAAGTGGGATAGGAAGACATCGCAAAACTATGTGGAATTCATGGAAAACGGTGAAAAACACCAGATCTGGGTGGAGGATAAGGATTCCATGAAACTTCGTTATAATCTAGTGGAGAAGTATCACTTGAGGGGAACAGCTGCCTGGTATGTAGGCGGTGCCTCGGAAGATATTTGGAACATATTAAAATAGAGTAAAATTATTAGAAGCTGACTTTAAGGGTTATGGTGAATGACCTGGAAAAGTCAGCTCTTTTTATGAATTTTATTTGTAAATTATTGGTTAATTATGTGATGGTGAATCATTTTTATGTGATCGTAAGGCTGCACCATTAAATGACTTCCTTAAAATAACAAAATTACGTTAAAATAAATAAATGGAAATAAATTCATATTTAGTGCAACTTTTTATAAAGGGTCTCCGTCTAACAAACGATTAATACTTGGGAGGGCGACATATGTGGTAAAGGGCATTACGGCCGTAAAAGAGTATCCACAAAGTGAGATTGATCAATTAAAATACCTTATGGATGAATACGGTGAAGAAATCAAAAGATTAGCGTTCACGTATACAAAGAACTGGCAGCAGGCTGAAGATATCACACAAGAAATATTTATAAGTGCTTATAATCACCTGAATGAATTTCGGGAACAATCAACAATCAAAACGTGGATTTACCGAATCGCGATAAATAAATGCAAAGATTATGTACGAAGCTGGCATTACACGAAAACGTTATTAACCAATACGTTTTATCAGAAATCAAACAGTTTGTCTCCAGAAGAAGTATATCTTGAATCTGAGCAAAAAGAACAGATAGGCAAACTGATACTCCAGCTGCCGATTAAGTACAGAGAGGTCATTATTTTATATTATTTTAAAGAGTTTTCGTTAGAAGAAATTTCTGCAACATTAGGAATCAATCTTAATACTGTAAAATCCCGTCTAAGGAGAGCGAAAAAAAATCTGGAAACAAAAATGGATATGAGAGGAGGGGGTTACCATGGATAAAGTGCTTAAGGAAATGAAAGACGACTTTGATCATTATTTGAATGAAGATAGGGTATTCACAGAACAAGAAAAAAGAAGGATCGTTAATCAGGTGAAATATCCAAGTTCCACAAATAGAAGACAATTGGTTTTTCCAAAAGTAATTAGTTCGGTTACATTGATATCTCTTTGTGCTTTAATCGTTTTCCTGGTTCTAAACTTCACAGATGCGGGCGAGAAAAGTCAGCCTGCAAATCTACATAAAGAAAAAATGGTTGTTAAAAAGGATCCTGTGGAAAAAGAAGATCCCGTAAAAACCCTCCCAAAATACAGTGATAAAGAAATATCGGATAAAGTAAGCTTTCTTCAAAGTAAGATTTTGATGGGCATGGCTGAAAAAGAAGTAATTAATCTTTTAGGAAATGATTATGTGGAAATAGATAACTCAGATAGCGAAAGCGGCTCTGTTAAACAAATTGGCTATAATTTCTTAGTCAGCGATTCAGCTGATCAACTTAAAATTTCACATGAAATTGATGTTGAAAGTATTCTGAATAGGAATATCGGCGTCCAGTTTTATATCGGTTTTTCAAATAAATACGAAGTGCTGTGGACGACCATTAATTTTGCAGAAGGCGACTCTGTAATTATGATGTCGAAAGGAATAAATGGTCGTTGGGTTGAAAGAATATACCCTGATTCTAACTTAGATGTCATCAGATTTACTTTAACACCAGAGGAAGAAGTTATTTATCAGAAATTCTTGCAAGACTTGGATGAGAAACATCTTAAAGATATAGATCCGATAACTATCGCAAAGCTATATGTTCAAGCTAAATTAGATAAAAGATACGATGCAGCATATGCGCTTTATACAGATCGGGAAGGGTATATTCAATGGACGAAGGATGATGATGAAAGAATTCCAGAGTCTGACCGGGGCACTATCATGCAAACTTTAACAACTTTTAATAATATTGATTTAGGCAACTTTATTCCAGACGGAGAACATGATGGATATATTGAGTACGAAGCAAGTAAGAGTGCTGATGCTAAATCTGGTTTTAAAATGATAAAGGATGAGGACGGTATATGGAACGTTGCATTTATGCCGATTCAATAAACTTTTCTTAAAAACTTAAATTTTCTTTGTTTTTCATAGGAATAGGAGAAAAATACATTTTTGAATAATTAAGAGGAGAAAAGGAGACATAGAACGAAATAAAAAACGTATCAGTTTGTCGAAAGGCCTATAAATTATTAATTACGGTTTAGAAATTTTTTTTACAGCTTAGAAATATAAATTAGGGTTTAGAAATAAAAATTACAGCTTAGAAACAAAAAATTACAGCCTATAAATAATTTCAAAGCTGTTTAATTAATTAAAAATGAGGTGTGATCATGGACAAAATGCCATCAACCTACGAATATGCGGATTATTATGCTTCATATGTAAAATTAGTTCCGCAGGGAGATATCGTTCAGATCTTAAGGGACCAAATGGAAGAAACAGTTGCGCTGCTCAGCACACTTACCGAACGGCAAAGTGAATACCGATATGCATCGGGGAAGTGGAGCATAAAAGAAGTCATTGGACATATTACGGATACAGAAAGAATTATGAGCTACAGGCTTCTTTCTATAGCAAGAGGTGAAAGAGCATCTCTTCCAGGCTATGATGAAAATGAATATGTAGCAAAGGCTAATTTTGATAAACAATCGCTAAAAGATCTTCTGGATCACTTTGCATGCGTCCGCCAGTCAACCATTCATCTCATTAAAAGCTTGAGTGACGAATCACTTTCACGCAGGGGGACTGCAAATAATAGTGAAGTTACAGCTCAAGCATTGATCACGATCATGGCTGGTCATGAATTGCACCATCGGAAGATTATTCAAGAGCGATATTTACAGTCATAGAATTAAACAAATGTTTAAAAACAGCACGTGATTGCGTGCTGTTTCATTTTTATTAACCGTTAATTTCTTTTGCAGCACGTATACCTGACTCAACAGCCCCTTCAATCCACCCATGTTTTAAAGTAGTGTGCTCACCAGCAAAATGAAGTCTGCCTTCTGGAGCTTTAATGGCATCGTAAAGTTCACTTTCCTGATAAGGCTTAAACATAGCAAAGCAGCCTCCTGCATTGGGATCGAATGACCAGCTGTGAGCATGACCTGTTACAAAATGATGATAGACCTGCTCACCGTGAAAATGTGACAAAAAGTGAAGAGTCTCCTTGATTCTCATCTCATTCGCAGCACTTCTCCATGGTACTGTATCATCCTCCCATGTATAACTTCCTAAAACTATGCCTGATGATATACCTTGTTTGTTCTTGTTTGGGTAATAAGTGAATCGTGACGAAAAGTCTGTAACGGACTTGCCGCCCGTTAAACCGTTTTTTTCCCAGAAACGGTGTTTGAACTCAATTCCTATTTTCGTTGAAGGAACATAATGAAGCTCTCTAATGGCTTTTCGTTTGTAATAAGTAAGGGAATTAAAAGGCTCGATGTGCACAAAATTGAGTACAGAAAATGGGATCGTGATAATGACTCGATCCGCTTCAAATTTGTAGGGATGCAAGGTTTGAGGACTTTCCGTGAATAAAATAACCTTATTTTGATCGTTTACAATTCGAGTCAGCTTTTGTCCAAAATAAATATGGTGTCTTAATTCTTTAAGAAAAGCTCTGGGAAGCAAATCGTTTCCGCCTGTTATTTCTATATATTTTAATTCTGGTTTTATAAAAATGATCAGAATATCGCGGAGGACTTCGAGAAAGGACAGCTCAGGAAGTCCTTCGAGGGATAGGAGAACTTTAATCTTGTCAATTGCACCAGAAGTTAAAGATCTTCCAAAGGGATTGTGTCTTAAATAGTTGTCTAATGAGTAATGCTGAAAGTTTTGTATAACGATCGGCCAGTTTTTTACAGAATCTTTTTCTATAAAATCTATTACTGGCTGTACAGCGTATTGCATGAGCTGCTCAGCGGTTTTTCCTTTTTCAGTCTCTGCCACCGGGAAACGAAGAATTCCTGGATTTTGTTCGTACATGTTCTGATTAGTTAGAACGCCATTTACATAGATGATGTCATGAGGATTGGTATTGATGAATTCATTCGTTGGTAAGTTAAACTTTTTAATGTATTCCAAAACAAGTTTATGGGTTTCAGGGATACGCATCGCTCCAGCTTCAAAATAATGACCATGTGAAAAAGGAGCTCGTATCGTATAAACCCGTCCACCAACTCGATGAGTAGATTCAAGAATTTGAACATCATGACCAGCAGCTTTTAGAAGGGAAGCGGCAGTCAGTCCAGCCATACCAGCTCCGACTATGATAATTTTTTGGGGAGCTGACGTCTTATTTAAGCCATGCTTAATAGCACTTAGCATCTCAACGTCTGTTAATCTGCTGGTGTTCATCGGTTTCCTCCCTTTTTTTCTATCCCGTCTTTGTTTTTATAATGTATTTCATGTTTTTGTAAAATATTAATTTGTAAATAAAACTAAAACGGCAGCCGTTCAGGCTGCCGTTTGTTATGTCATATTTGCTTAATCTCTACAGGTTTAACTAAAACATTTTCTTTGTCAGGGTACGTTTTCTCAATATGCTGTTCTCCCCAAGCGCAAAGTGCATCCAGAATACTTTTTAATGACCATCCGTAGTCCGTTAACGAATACTCAACACGCGGTGGAACTTGATTATACACCTCACGCAGAATCACGCCGTCTTCTTCCAATTCTCGGAGCTGCTGCGTCAGCATTTTTTGTGTAATACCGGGCATCAACCTTTTTAATTCTCCAGTTCTGCGTTTTTCTTTTATAAGGTGGCATAAGATTACCACTTTCCATTTTCCGCCGATCACTTCGAGTGCAGCTTCAACAGGGATATTATATTTTTTCATGAGATAAAAGCCTCCATTATTCAATTATTACTTTTTAGTACCTACATTACTTTAAAGTGCGTACTTACTTAAAGTTCGTATATGAAACATAATAGCATCAAGTCATCCAGTTGACCAGCTAGCTTGGCTTAAACAAAAGTTAATGGAGGGAATTATAAATGAATACAGCCGCAGTAAAAGTGGATTCCGCAAAAACAAAAGGCGGATTTCCGGCATTATTAGCATTAGCGATTTCAGCATTTGGAATCGGAACAACAGAATTCGTGCCAGTAGGTTTATTATCATCATTAGCCAAGGATCTAAATATATCCATCACATTAGCGGGATTATTAATATCTGGTTATGCAATGGGTGTTGCGTTTGGCGCTCCTATTCTTACAGCTCTAACTAATAAAATGAATAGGAAAACATTGCTTATGCTGCTCATGATTGTTTTTATAGCAGGGAACAGCGTTGCAGCTCTTTCTACTAGTTTTAGTTTGTTGCTGGTTGCCCGTTTTATTACAGCTTTCTCTCATGGCGTTTTCTTTTCAATTGGGGCAACAATTGCCGCTGATTTAGTTCCAGAGCATAAGCGTGCAAGTGCAATAGCCTTTATGTTTACGGGATTAACCGTTGCAACAGTTACAGGAGTTCCATTAGGTACATTCATTGGACAAACCTTCGGATGGAGAGCAACGTTTTGGGCAGTAGCGCTTCTAGGGGTAGCAGCTATTATCGCAAGTGCCATCTTAGTACCAAAGAATTTAAAAGAAGCACCGCCTTCAAGTTTGAAGGATCAAGTGAAAGTCATTAAAAATGGACGATTGCTGCTTGCTTTTGCTATAACAGCACTGGGTTACGGCGGAACATTTGTCGCTTTCACTTATTTAGCACCGATTTTAGAAGATGTGACCGGGTATGCTCCTAAAGCAGTCAGTTTTATTTTATTGGGTTACGGAATAGCAGTTGCAATCGGTAATACAATTGGGGGTAAAGCTGCAGATAAAAACCCTGTAAAAGCTTTGTTCTGGATGTTTGTTTTCCAGGCGATTGTCCTTGTTATCTTATCGTTTACTGCGCCATATAAGATAGCTGGAACAATTACGATATTCTTCTTAGGATTGCTAGCTTTCATGAACGTTCCTGGTCTTCAAGTGTATGTGGTAAAACTAGCTGAGAGATATGTCCCTTCAGCTGTTAATGTAGCATCTGCAATTAATATCGCTGCATTTAACCTAGGTATCGCAATAGGAGCTTTTGTTGGAGGAGTCATTGTGGATTCAATAGGAATCATTCATACTCCATGGATTGGCGGAGTAATGGTGTTTGGTGCAGTTCTTTTAACAGCATGGAGCGGGAAACTCGAAAAAAGAAAGATGTAAAGCAAGGGCAGTCCTAATAAGGGCTGCCTTTTTGATGTTTAAACAATTTAATTTCTACTCATAGCTCCTAGGTAAACATTTAATGTCAGGAAGCGTTCTTTAAATGAAGCGAAGAAATTATGCGAACACGGAAGATTCCGATAGCCCCGACTGCAATAATCATCAAAGAAAAAATAATCATTATAGAAGGGATAGACGCTAATTTATAGGTGAAGCTTGCAATAAAAGTACCCATAGCCAGACCTAGCCCGCCGATTAACGCACGAAAGCTATAAATTTTTCCGATATGGGTTTCGGGGAAATCAGTTTGAATCATTGTTAACAGCATAATGTCTCCCATTGGACTTCCAAACCCGCAATTACCGCTCCAATTAAAACAACCGAAAGGGAATCTGCTGAGGCAATCACAATAAACCCAGCACCTAAAATAATGTGGCCGGCATACATAAATAAAATGCTTCTTTTCAATGTACCGACTGCAAAGAGGCTTAACAAATTTCCGATACCATATGCTCCGCCAATGAGACCGAATGCTCCTGCACTTTCTTTTAAGATCTGTTCAGTAAAAAGAGGAACACCTACCATATAGACAGCACCCCAGCATAAATTCACCATTCCAAGACTTATTAATGCCCACAGGAGGACTTTATGATTTTTTAATAAAGAGATAGCTACCTTAAAATCAATCAAAGGAGATTTTTGTTCATATTTCATTTTCTTGGTTTCACTTTTTTGTACAAAGGCTTTTCTAATGATAACGAGAGCGATGGCTGAAAGGATAAAGGTAACAGCGTCTAAAGTGAAAAAGTGCGGCAATGGCATAAATGCAAGAAAGGCTCCTGTTAAACCCGGTCCGAAAATCCTAGCAAACCTATGCGTTGTATCCATCAACGCATTTGTTTGCTGAAGAAGTTCTGAATCCCTGCACAAAGATGGCAGACTTGCCTGAAGAGAAGGATTAAAGAAGGTCCCCAATCCGGATACAATGACACTGATTATTACGAGATGCCAAACGTTAAGTGCTGAGAACCACTCAATGAGAGGGAGCAGACCAACAAATAATGCACGCAGGATATCCGTTAAAATCATTGTTCTGTGACGGTTCCACCGGTCTGCGTAAATTCCGCCTAAAATACCAAAAAACAAAGCTGAGAAAGTACCAGCTCCAATTACATATGCTGCTGATGCACCTAATTCTTTTATTGCGATCCACGTTATTGCTACCACATACAAATGATCACCAATAGCCGAAAATAATTGACTTACCCACAAAATAACTAATTTAGGATTCTTAAAGACTCTATGAAAACCCAAATTCAACACCCTTTCTTTTCGTATATTCAGAAAAAGTGTAAGATAACAATGACCATTAAACAATATAATATAGCCTATACGATTTATTAAAAATGTTAATAGGAGTGATGATTTGGATACAAATCAATTATTAGCTTTTGAACATGTTGTTCGCCACGGCAGTTTCAGTAAAGCTGCTAGAATGATGGATATTTCTCAGCCGACAATCAGTATACGTATTAAGAACTTAGAGGAGGAAGTGGGCGGTGAACTTTTCAAAAGGGGAGGGAACAAGCTGGAGTTGTCGGAATTAGGAAGAACATTTCTGCCTTTTGCGCAGCAAGCCATTGAAACAATAAACAAAGGGATTGAGCAGGCAAAGCTTGCGAAAGAAGGAAGAGGTGGAAAAATAGCGATTGGAACATTGCCGACACTTGCTGCTCATTATTTTTCTTCTGCACTAGCAACATTGCATAAAACGCATCCTCACATAGGAATTGTCGTACATACAGGACATAATCAGGAGCTGTTAGAAATGCTGTACGAAGGCTATGTAAAACTGTGTATCATGACATATCCTTTCTTTAATACTGAGTTGAAAAGTTTATTGCATATTAGAGAACCATTAGTCTTAGTAACTCACCCTGATCATTCTTTGGCACATAAAGGTGAAATTGAGCTAAGTGATTTAAGTGAAATGGCAGATCCTTATTTATTAGTAGACTGGAGTGTTGAAACAAAAAGAGTTCAAAGAGATATGCTATCAAACGGTAATGATTTTGAAGTGCCGCCGCAAACAGCTTATGATTTGCTGAAGAGCGGGATGGGAGTCGCTCTTTTGACAGAAACAATGGTCTCTCATGAAATTAAGCAAGGCACTCTTGTTTCATTGTCTGTGAAGGGGTTTCCTAAACTATATAGGGAAAGTGCCTTAGTACAGTTGAAAAAGGAAAAGGAGATTTCCTCGTCGTTAAGGACTTTTATTAAAGTATTTAGTGATCAAATCGAAAAGGAAAAATCCTGTGAGTTAAAGTCATTTACATTCTGATCAAGCCATTTGTTTCCTGTTTCTATTCTTTACTTTGGCTATTACCACAACTAATAACAGAGGGAGGAAGCCAAAGAAAAAGGTTACCGCAGACTGCATCACAGATCCTGATTCTCCAAGTTCAATTTCATTTTTATACATCGTAAGAGAGAGAAATAAGACAA
The DNA here is from genome assembly GCF_042680145.1 of Fictibacillus halophilus. Lineage (GTDB taxonomy): Bacteria > Bacillota > Bacilli > Bacillales > Fictibacillaceae > Fictibacillus > Fictibacillus halophilus_A. Next base: position 66,228 of record NZ_JBHTNQ010000001.1, read on the forward strand.
TGCTCGCTATGATATAAATAAAATTTGAAGGCTTTACTTTAAGAAGAGTTGATAGTACCTGATCCAGAATAAACAGGAGCAGTGCAATCTTCATATAGGAACCGAGGATTAAAGCTATACCAAATATCGCTTCAATCCTTTCGATGATCTCACCTATACTAATTAATTGAGCGAGTACATGCAAAGGAAATTTCTTAAGAAACACTAGCGATCCTAGACCAAGTATCGAACAAATTATGGTTAACGATAAAACGATTCCGTTAATAAATAAGCCTAAATATAGCCATTTATTAATGGTCTGCCCCTGTTTTGGCTTCACGAGGTACAAAATCATAGCAAAGAAGAGGATATCCATATAAGGGAACCCAAAACCTATGTATACACCATTCAGTATTGGTTTGAATCCTAAAGGAGCCAAAGGCAGCAAGTTGCTAAATTCATATATGTTAAATGGCAAGATAAGCATAATTACAACGATAAAAAGCAATATGTACATCATCAGATGAAACATACGAGCCATTACTTCTATTCCAGCTTTGGCTGTTAAACCCGCTGTTAATAGTATAAGCAAATGAAAGATGAAAAGAGGTGTTTCTCTCATCATTGATGTTGTAAAGTATTGTCCCATTCCATACACGATATTAGATGTTATATATAAGATTACTAAAATAAGAGGCAGGATAAATACATAAGCCCATACGTTTCCGAGGGTGAATCGGACCTGGTTCACGTAACATTCATTTGGATATTGATTATGCAGGTAAAGCACCAGATATAAAATGATAAATCCCACTAGGTTAGCTAAAAGCATAGAAATCCATGCCCCATTTTGAGCAGCAGCTAATAAGGGACCTTGAATGTTAATTAGAGCTGATCCTGTCATATAAACTTGAAACAAAACAGCCATCTGCCAGTAACTAATTTTACCTGCTTGCATAGAAATTGCTCCTTGTTATTTTACTTTTAGCCATGAAATAACGATTTCTGCTAGTGGCCCAAAGATGAAATAAAAGAACTCATCCAAATTGGGCAAGTTCTTGCCGAACACAAAAGAGTAGAGCAAATATACTGCTGGAATGGAAAGAACTAAATAAATTCTTTTCAATTTTTTATCTTGTTTAATTGCCCTGAAATCAAAGTATAGAAATGCAATTATGAATAAAATAATAATTTTTTCTGTCATTAGGATTCCTCTATTATTTTGGCTCTTTTCTAAAAGATTGTTACTTTTAAATAATTTTGTTCATTCCCTTCACTGACAAGTTGATTGAAGTGGAAGGTGCGAGACTCCTGCGGGACAAGCGGTCAGGTGAGACCACTCATAGGCGCGAAGTGGCGAGGGGGCTCACCGCACGCCCCGCGGAAAGCGAAGCAACCTGGAACGGAAATCAACTACTTACAAGAGCAACAAAGTTTGCGAAACAGCCATTATTTTTGATGGAATGGCTTACTTATATCGGTACCAGTGTTTATAACATTTACATTCGCTTTAACATGAAAAACAGTTTTTTTGAAATAAGGTATTTTTTCTTTTTTAATCTTTGCCCATAATTGAGGCTCAGATTTATATATATCGTTTCCTAAACCTATAACATCTAGATTTTTCTTTTGAGATTTTTTTAGTAATTTTGTAATGTTGGTGTTGATTTGATTTTCAATCCTTTCATTAAGTTTTTCTATCTGAGGGGCTGTTTGAAGATTTGTACATTCTAACTCTCCAATACTGGCTTGGATTTTGGGCTTAATAAAATAATGTATTTCGTCCCCTTTAATCGACAGGGATGTCTTTGTATGAGCCTCTGTTACTTCAAATGTTTCTTCAGGTCTTTGCCCTTTGCAGCCCAGCTCAATTATTCCAAATTGAAACTCATTTAATGTGAACAAGAGAGACTTTGTATCTTTATTGGATAGAATGGTTTTTATTTTTCCGTTTTGAAGAACCGTCAGTCCATCAATATAAATACTGTTCTCCACTTCTTTTTCTTTCTTTAGAAAGGGGGCATAGGCTGTATCCACTTCATTGTGAAGCTGCTTTCCTAACGTAAATAAATTTGCAGGGTACGTTTTTGCACTGAATTTGCTGCCTATTTTGGTCGTTTCATTCAATTGTTCACTAACAGTATTTTCGACATGAGGTTTTTCTTTCAAATAATCAGCCGCAGTTCCTTTTGTAATACCAACCCCTGTTAACAGCCTAGGTTCATGATCACGGTAAAAGAAATCCAAAACTTCCCCGAGACTATGCTGTTTTGCTATGCGTTCACTGATCACGATGAATCGAACATGTCCCCAATTTGCTTTTCTTCCGGTATGAATGGTAACGTCCCGAATGGCTTCGAATACCGTTTTTGCTTCTGTTTCCAGATTAAAAAATGATTCACCGCCTCCACTCCCGGCGGAACCAATTTTAGGGGCAGGCTTATAGAATTGTGTGGTTAGTCTTATTGTTCCATCTTTATTTTGATCAATGGCAAGGGATTGAACAAATAGATATTCCGTTAGTTCTGAATGGTCCCAGCAGCCAGATAAGAAAAGGAGGGAAGAAGCAACGATGTATTTTATTAACTTTTTCATGCAACTTCAGCCTCCTTTGTGGTTTAAAATTCCTTTCCAGTGTTGCGGTTACGAAGCAATTTCTTCAAAGATACCCGGAAAAAACCATCTTTTAGTAATGACGTGCTGTTTAATGTGAATGTTCCAAGGTAAGGCTCTGTTAATACTCTTAATTTTGAAAGGTGCAGGAAGATCAGGATAAAGCCAAGGAAAAGTCCAAATCCTCCCATCATTGCAGCAAGAAACATCAACGGTATTCGCAATAAACGAGCTGCAAACCCGAAATCGTAATATGGAATTGAGAAAGAAGCAATCCCTGTAAGTCCAATGACCACGATCATGATAGGTGAGGCGAGCCCTGCGTTAATGGATGCTTCTCCAATGATCAGGGCGCCAACAATACTTACTGTTGAACCGATCGGTTTAGGGAGTCTGATTCCCGCTTCCTGTAAGAGTTCGAAAAAAAAGAGCATAATTAATGCCTCTACCAATGCGGGAAAAGGGATTCCTTCCCGTGTGTCCAGCAGAGCAATAAGCAGGACGGTTGGAATAAGCTCCTGATGAAAAGTAGTTAATGCAATATAAATGCTGGGCAAGGCCAAACTCAGAACAAAACCTAGAAATCTCACGAGCCGAATAATAGAAGAAAAAATAGATCTTTGGTAATAATCAGATGCTGATTGAAAGAATTCATTAAAAAGACCAGGACAGATTACAATTGTTCCGGTGCCTTCCATGAGGAGGATAATCTTCCCCTCCAACAAAGACGCAGCAGCGACGTCTGGTCTCTCCGTGAAACGGTATTGTGGAAATGGCGTAATTGTTGATTCTTCGATTAATTCAGCGATATAGGTTGTTTCAAGGATTTCTTCTTTATTTATCTTGTTAATTCGCCGTTCAAATTCCTCAAGCATTTGAATATTAACTGTGCCATCCAAATAACCATAAACAAATTTTGTGTTCGACTTGTTTTGTGTTTGTTTAAAACAGAATTTCAAGTCTGGAGTTTTTAGTCTGGAGCGGATGAGCCCAAGATTTTTTTGCAGGTTTTCAATAGTACCTTCACGAGGACCTACAACGACAACTTCGTTTTGAGGTTCTGCTACGCTTCTCTTCTCCACAGAGGAAGCATCAATGCTTATAGCCTGGTTCCACTTATTAAAAAGCAGAACGATATGCCCATTCACGATATTTGCATTTAATTCATTGTAGTTTTTTAAAAGCATGACAGGTCTTGAAGCTATTCCTTTGTTTTCAAAGAAGTTCTTAATTTGATCGATAGTAACCGACAGGGAGAGTGCAGCTTCAAAGTCCGGCATATCTTTAATGATCGTGTGAAGCAAGTTGGATTTTTCTTCCTGAACGAGAGAGTCACAGTGTACAACAAGAGCTTCTTGTTTATAATTTCTTCCGAATTGGAAATTTCGAATTTTTATATCATCACAGTTTTTATAAAGATTTCGGATATACTCTTCATTGTCTTGAAGATTTTGATAAATAGGAATTTCTATTTTTGTTGTATTCAATGATCTCACCTGCCTTATTCTTAATAATGTTTGATAAGCAGGGAAAATCTATACATTATTTACCATGGAAACACCAAGCAGTTTCTTGACACTTACAAAGTTTTTTTCAATAATATAGGGAGAATAGCTTTCTAGGGTTCCGCAGTGACTGTTCACTGGCCTGGTCCGAGAGAAAGCGCACAATGGATACATTGTGTACACGGAGGGATAAAAGCCTGGGAGGATATAGATCTTATATCTTTCTGGGCTTTGTTTATTTTTAGGAGGGGTTATCATGGCATGGATATATTTATTTGTTGCAGGTATCTTTGAAATCGTATGGGCGATAGGGCTTAAGTATACGAATGGTTTCACTAGATTGTGGCCGTCGGTTATAACCGTAATTGGAATGATCATCAGTTTTTATTATTTGTCACAAGCTACAAAAGTTCTGCCGATCGGGACGGCATATACGATTTGGACGGGAATAGGGGCAGCTGGAGCAGTGATTTTGGGAATCATCCTTTTTAACGAACCAAAAACACTTCTTCGTTTTATGTTTTTAGCGTTTGTTATTACAGGAATAATCGGTTTAAAAGTTACTGCGGGGAGTCAGTAGAAGAAGGCTGTTTTAATTTGAAAGGGTTGATTTCCGCTCCAGGTACTCGCTTTCCGCGGGGCGTGCGGTGAGCCTCCCTCGGTATGTAAGCAAGTGGACGCTCTTAATGCATGTGTGCTCCTGCGTCGCTAGAAACCCTATCGAAAGGGCTTCCTCGTCGCATGCCTTGAGAAGTGTACTCAGGTAGTTGGCACGCACCTTCCGCTCCAATCAACTTGTCAAAGAAGGGTCTTCAAAAAACAATTTAAAAACAACAATCTATTAGAAAAAAGACTAAGAGAAAAAGAGAAAGCTGCCTAAAACAAGTGTTTAATAGACCTGTATGAGGCAGCTTTTGTGGTTTTAGATTTTTTCTTGTGTGCCTACCTTAGCGTTTTCGTCCAGCTCAAGGCTTTGTTTATATTCGATGCGATCAATAACACATCCCGGGCCAATCTCTATCGTATTGCCCCTAACTACTTTTGCATGTGTGTATTCAAGGGATACATGATCACCTTCGATAACATCTGCAGTAAGTTGATCTGTTTGCTGACCAATAAAAAATTTTATGAGTTTTTTGAAACCGGAAGAATCAATGTTCTTTTTTACGATGATATTTTCACCGCCGATTTCTTTTGCTTCACAAAGGCGAAGGAGTTCAATGTCGATGTTTCCGGCATTTAGGAGACCATTTATTTTAAAATTACCGCGGGCATTAAAGGATTCTGCCTCACAGTCTCCGCCAATTTTTACTTGTCCTTTTACATCTACCTCATCACCTGAAACGTTTCCTTTTATTGAAGCAGATCCTCTGACGATGATTTCTTTTCCTTTCAGATCACCTTTAATATTAGATGAGCCTTGTATCTTAACTTCGCTGCAAGTTAAATTTCCGTCAATATCAGTGCTTCCATTGATGGTCATTTCTTCAGCTTCCATGTTTCCTTCAATATGTGAAGATCCATTGACCTTGGCAGTGACAGTTTTTATATTTCCTTCTATATGAGCGCTTCCGTTGCATTTGAAAACTTCGCACTGAATATCACTGTTTATATGTGCTGACCCATTAACTTTCACTTGATCATATTCACCGCCAGCAGCTGTTCCTGAACCTGAAATGCTTATGTTTCTTTGTTTTGTTCTTTCCATATCTATTCCTCCTCAACGTTTACGAAATCTTTAATTTTAACTCTTCAATGCATTGATTCAGTTTGTAATGGGCGATAATTTTTGTTTGAGATTCTACGAACAGCTTAGCTGGTTCAGGTGTGAGGATAAATAAAGATACACCCATTTTTCGAATAAAAATAAGTTCGCTTTCCTTGCCTTTTATTTCGTTCGAATGGTGCTGAATGATGTGAAGAAGTTCCATTCCTTCTGAGCGGTTCATTTCTCCAGTTTGAAGCAGGGTATCTAGTAAGTATAAGGTTAATAATTGATCAAAGGAGAAAGTGGAAGTGCTGCCATTGTGGTTGTTATACATTTCTAAAGCGGTGCAAGAAACAATGTTACGTTTTGTTAATTCTTCTGCTGATAAGGAAGTAATAGTAGGGGATGGAGAGAACATATCAGCAAGTTCATCTAGCGACAAATCATCTTTTAAATTCTTAATTTTTTCAATTCGCTGCAGGATATCTTCTTTTGGAAAGAAAGTCTCTTGGCCTGTAAAGGTTGATTTGCGTATAAACCAGTTTTCAGGGATTAGATTTTTTCGTTTCCAGCGATATAACTGGCCATAAGAAATGTTTGCAGCTTCAAGAAGATCTTTCTTTGAGATTAAATTTTCCATGCTCAACCTCCTTCTGAAACTAATGTAACATAACACTGTTACGTTATGCAATTATTTTTTCCATTTTATTAAAGGAAATGATCTAACGGTTGTGAATATCAATAAGTAATGGCGTTGAGGGGTGAGTGTATGAAGCAGTGGTTTAGTGAAGGGGAGTCAGGGTTTGTTATGTTCGGCGGTGAACATATCTTCACCCTGCTAGTTATCGTTCTTATCGTAATAATGATGTACCTCTTTCGGTTTCGCATAAAAGAAATGCATTCGATAAAATATGTCCTTTTGATCAGTCTCGCTTTATCGGAAGCGGGTTATCAGTGCTGGGCACTATATAACGAGATATGGACAGTGAAATTGTATCTGCCGCTTCAGCTATGCAGTTTAAATATTCTTTTATGCATGATCTTGCTGTTAACAGATAATAAGAAGCTTTTTGCTTTTGTGTATTTGTTTGGTTTTACAGGTGCCTTACAAGGATTGCTCACTCCTGAGCTGTATCAGCATGCATGGCACTTTCGTTTTATTCAATATTTTTTCGCACATGGTTTAATAGTTTGGACAGCTATGTATTATGCAATCGTAAAGTCATTTAGAATATCGTGGGGCAGATTTTTTAAGTCGTTTCTATGGCTCAATCTCTATGCAGCATGTGTCTATGTAATTAATTTTTTGCTGAATACGAATTATATGTTTCTTATGAGTAAGCCAGGCAATGCTTCAATAATGGATTTACTGGGTCCTCACCCTTGGTACATCATTGGATTAGAACTGATTGCATTTTTCATGTGCTTGATTGTCTTTATCCCTGTTATAGAGAAGCCATCTAATTCCATTAATAAAGATCACTCGCCGATTGGTGCGTAGTGGTCTTTTTGTATGTTTTGTGACAGTAATTGGAATGAAAAGAATTAATTGGTATTTATTGTATAATAGAATTGAGGAGGGATATTTTATGAACCAAGCTGTTATTAAGCCAATTAAATGGGTGCCGTTTCTCGCTCTATGTTTATTAGTAATTGGGAGCAATATGGTTTTGTACATGACACCATTCTTTCAGCCGGTGCCAAATCTAGTAGTAGCAGGCTCCATGTTTGATTTTCTTCTAGTTATCCCGATTCTTGTATACTACTTTATTATTCGTAAAAGATATTCTTGGAATCTCACTGTCCTTACAGCCATCGCAAGCTATGGGCTGGCGACATTTATTATTCCAGATTCATTATTAGAGAATGTATCCATGATCCCAAAAGCTTTACTCCTATTAGAAGCGGGATTCGTTTCAATTGAACTGTATTTGTTAATTAAAGTTATAAGGAAGTTTCCTAAAGTAAAAGCATCTTACAGAAAGCTCCCGGTTGAACTTCCATTTCTGATTAAAATTAAACAAGCGTTTTACTCACACTTTTCCGAAAGCCGTATGCTCGATGCTGTCGTCAGTGAGATTACGATGCTTTACTATGCTCTGTTCTCCTGGAGAAAACCAGCTTTGACGACCAGTGAGGTTTTTACTTTTCATAAAAAAACAAGCTTTGTCGCTCTTAATCTGATGCTGATTCATGCACTTATTATTGAATCAGTTGGACTTCACTATCTTTTAAGCAAGATCGACCATACGCTTTCTCTAGTATTGCTCTTGCTCAATGCCTATTCAATACTTTTCCTTTTTGGTCAGATGCAGGCCGTTAAGAAAACCCCCTTAATCACAACGGAAGATTCTATCATCATGAATATCGGCTTCTTTAAGGGAATGTCACTTCCTTATACTGCCATAAAGGAACTAAAAAAATATGAAGGACCGGATACGATATCCGCTTCAGCAAAGAAATACACTTTCGAAGCACTCGTGAGTGATTTTATTCCGGAAAAGCCATCAATCGAAATTCTTTTAAAGGAACCTGTAGTGACAGATCTCATTTATGGATTTAAAAAGAAAGTTACTAGAGTGGTAATAAAAGTGGATGAACCCTCATCTTTAATGAACATAATAGAAAAGAGAATGACTTCTGAAAACGAAACCGATTGAAATATTTTAACAAATGTTCGATTTCACCTTGTTAAATGGAAATGCTATTGTTACTATTTCATAAGGTTATAGAAAAATTCCCTCGACAGGTGAAATAGACTATGTTTAAAAACAATACTGCAACTACACAACAAAAAAAGAATTTCTTAACTTCTGTTCAGCTTATCGTAATCTTTTATTTATTGTCCGTTATTGCGGCTACGATTCTATTAAGTTTGCCAGTTGGACATAAAGAGGGAGTAAAGCTTTCTTTTATTGATACATTATTTACAGCTGTAAGTGCTGTGAGTGTTACAGGGCTCTCTTCAGTGAATATTTCTGAAACATTTAACCATACGGGAGTTATCTTGCTAGCTATCGTTGTACAAATAGGCGGAATTGGTGTAATGACGCTCGGAACTGCTATTTGGCTGCTGATTGGTAAAAGGATCGGTATGAGAGAACGGCAGCTGATTATGACCGATCAAAATCAGTCTACTCTAGCGGGTCTCGTTCAGCTTATGAAACAAATCTTAACCTTGATCATAGGAATAGAAATTGTGGGGACTGTGCTTTTCTTTATTCTTTTCCAGCCTTATTATGACACTGAACTGGATATTCTGTACCACGCTTTCTTTGCCTCGGTTACGGCTACAACAAATGCCGGATTTGATATTACGGGAAGCTCACTGATTCCGTTTCGTCACGATTACCTCGTTCAGATCGTGACCATGTTTTTAATTACATCAGGAGCGATTGGTTTTCCTGTATTAGTAGAGATCAATAACTTTATAAAAGAAAGAAAGTATTTGGAGCGATATACCTTTACTCTTTTTACAAAAGTAACAACAATTACGTTTGCTTTACTAGTAGTAACGGGTGCATTGGGAATATATCTGTTGGAGATGAATGCTTTTTTTGAAGGTAAATCATGGCATGAAACGTTTTTCTATTCGATGTTTCAGTCTGTTACGACACGAAGTGGCGGATTATCTACAATGGATGTATCTGAGTTTACCGTTCCGACTTTGCTCTTTTTAGGAGTAATGATGTTTATTGGAGCCTCCCCGAGCAGTGTTGGCGGAGGTATTCGAACTACAACATTTGCGGTAGCTGCTTTAGCGATTTTCTTTTATGCCAAAGGACGAAATACAATCAAAATCTTTAATCGGGAAATCTACCCCGAAGATATACAAAAATCATTTATCGTTATTATCGTTGCAATGGTACTGTGTACAACTTCAACCATTATTCTGTCAATCACAGATCCTATGCCGATAGAGTATTTGTTCTTTGAAGTGTGTTCAGCGTTCGGAACAACGGGTCTATCCGTTGGCATAACTGGAACATTAAGCTCTACCGGCAAAGTAATTTTAATGATATTAATGTTTCTTGGAAGAATAGGAATGCTTTCTTTCCTATTTATCATCCGAGGCAAAGTAGCAACTGAACACATCCATTATCCAAAAGAAAAATTAATAATTGGCCAGTAAAAGCAATCACGTTTGAATTCAGTCTATTGTTTACTTATAATGAACTTAAGTAAATAGTGTCCTTCGGGGTTTGGGTGAAAGTCCCGACCGGCGGTGATGAGGCGGTTGAATTGCCTCTTAGTCCGTGACCCGGTTTTGGTAATAAGCAAAAACGGTGGATTCGGTGTAAGTCCGAAGCCGACAGTATAGTCTGGATGGGAGAAGGAACGTGAATGCTTTTAAACACTTGTTTAATAAAACAGTGATTTTAAAGGTTTATTTGGTTATAGCCTTTTAACAACAACCCCGGGAACGATTGAGTTCTCGGGGTATTTTTTTACACTATCAGAAAGTATAACTTGTCAGCACGCTGTGTTTCGACGCAGCAACAAGCTCAACTAAGGCTAACGTCAAAAGGCATGGCGTCAGCCAAGTTTTCATTACATGAAAACTCCCAGATTCATGCACATTTACGATCAGCAAACATTGAAAAATAACGAGCAAGGGAGGTAGAGTGTTTGTTTACAGGAATCATTGAAGAACTAGGTACGATTAAGTCTATTAACAAAGGAAATGAAACAATCGTAATCACCATATCTGCTGAAAAAGTCCTGCAGGATGTAAACCTTGGTGACAGTATTGCGGTCAACGGGGTATGTCTTACCGTGACATCATATAACTCTCATCAATTCACAGTAGATGTTATGCCTGAAACGTTCAGGTCTTCAACTTTGAAACTTTTGAACAATCGTGACCATGTTAATTTAGAACGGGCAATGGCTGCCGGGGGGCGGTTTGGCGGCCATTTTGTTTCAGGTCATGTAGATGGAACCGGAGAAATCACGGAGAAACGTCCAGAAAAGAATGCAATCTACTATACCATTTCTCTTCCTGATCATTTGATGAGGTACTTTATGTTAAAAGGATCCGTATGCGTTGATGGAACGAGTCTTACTGTTTTTGATACAACGAAGAATACAATTACGGTTTCCCTCATTCCTCATACCGCGGATCATACTATTTTAGGAAAGAAAACCACTGGAGATCTTGTGAACATCGAATGCGATATGCTTGCGAAATACGTATCCAGAATGCTGTCTCCAGAAAAAGAAGAAACTAAACAAAAGTCGAAGCTGTCTCTTGATTACTTACAAGAGCACGGATTTTAGGAGGAGAGTCAATGTTCCACACCATAGAGGAAGCTGTTGAAGATCTAAAATCAGGGAAAATTGTTATTGTAGTTGATGATGAAGATCGGGAAAATGAAGGGGATTTTGTTGCCCTGGCAGAAGGGATAACAGCTGAATCCATCAATTTTATGGTTACACATGGCAGAGGGTTAGTATGTACACCGATCTCAGAAGAAATTGCAGTTAAGCTTGATTTATCGCCAATGGTTGCAGCGAATACAGATTCACATGGCACGGCTTTTACGATTAGTGTGGATCATGTATCAACTACAACTGGAATCTCAGCACAAGAAAGAGCAGCCACTGTTCGTGAGCTGGTGAATGAGGACTCGGTTCCATCCGATTTCAAACGTCCTGGTCATATTTTTCCTTTAATCGGTAAAAAAGGCGGAGTACTAAGAAGAGCGGGTCATACTGAAGCTGCTATCGACCTGGCAAAAATGGCGGGAAGCAAATCTGCGGGCGTTATCTGTGAAATTATGAAAGAAGACGGGACGATGGCACGTGTTCCTGAACTTGTAGAATTAGCGAAACAGCACAATATGAAGCTGATTACGATAAAAGATCTGATCACATACCGAAACAAAACAGAGCAAATGGTGAAAAGAGAAGTCGAAATCAACCTTCCAACAGAGTATGGTGATTTTAAAGCGGCCGGCTTTTCTAATGTATTGGATAACAAAGAACACGTGGCACTTGTAAAAGGTGATATAAGCGACGGTGAGCCTGTACTGGTGCGGGTTCACTCTGAATGTCTGACTGGAGATGTTTTTGGTTCAAACCGCTGTGACTGCGGACCGCAGCTCCATGCAGCACTTTCACAGATCGAGAAAGAAGGCCGTGGAGTCTTATTGTATATGAGACAAGAGGGAAGAGGCATCGGGCTCATTAACAAAATGAAAGCTTACAAACTGCAAGAAGAAGGTCTTGATACAGTTGAAGCGAACGAACAGCTTGGGTTTGCACCAGATTTGCGTGATTACGGAATAGGAGCGCAAATCTTAAAAGATTTAGGCATTAATAAAATGAAACTTCTAACGAATAATCCGAGAAAAATTGCAGGTCTCAAAGGCTATGACCTTGAAGTTACCGAGCGAGTCGCGCTTCAGATGCCACACAATGAAAGCAATGAAGACTATTTGAAAACAAAGAAAAGCAAATTGGGGCATATGCTTCATTTCTAAAACAGGAGGAACCAAAAATGGCAAAATTATTTGAAGGACATTTAGTTGGATCAGGGTTAAAAGTAGGAATCGTTGCAGGACGTTTTAATGATTTTATTTCAGATAAATTAGTTTCTGGCGCACAGGACGCTTTCAAAAGACACGGGGTTTCAGAAGAAGATGTGGATATCGCCTGGGTTCCAGGAGCATTTGAAATTCCATTAATCGCGAAAAAGATGGCGGACAGCGGAAACTATGATGCCATTATTACGTTAGGAGCTGTCATTCGCGGATCGACTCCTCACTTTGATTATGTGTGCAACGAAGCTGCTAAAGGTGTAGCGCAAGCATCAATGACGAGCGGTGTCCCTGTCATTTTCGGTGTATTAACAGTAGATTCTATCGAACAGGCTATTGAAAGGGCTGGAACAAAAGCAGGAAACAAGGGTTGGGAAGCTGCGGTTTCTGCAATTGAGATGGCAAACTTAACTCGCCAGTTTTCATAAAAATATTTACAGATTACCCGTCACATTGTGGCGGGTTTATTTGTATTCATAATTATAAAATTGGACACACATTTTTAAATTTCAGAACATATAGTAACAAGTAAATTATTTTATTTAGCATATCTAAAATGAATTGACATAGTTATTAGAATAGTGTTAAGATTACCAAAGTTACAAACTACAAAATTATGGAAAGGATGGTTGTGTCATGGTGAAAGAAATGATTGTTACTCAATTAACGGTCTGTGTTGCAATGGGCAAAGACTCTACAATTTCATATCATGGCCTGCCGGAAGAGTTGTATTAGGATTCCTTTCACTTAGTTTTGTCTGATCTCTATACATATTCATTACGCAGGTCACTCCAGTCGTGACGTGTGTTTTTTTATGATTTTTTAAAGCATATCGCCTTCGAGTGGTATGCTTTTTTCTTTTCATTTGCACGAAGAGGCTGCTCTTCTTATGCAATATATAAAAAGGCTCTTCTCTAAAAGATTGTTGCTTTGGTTCATTTCTTTAATTCTCTTCATTGGCAAGTTGATTGGAGAGCGAGCATCCTGGAACGGAAATCAACCACTTTCATAAAGCAGCAAAGAACAGTCTTTTAAAAAATCTGGAGGTAAAGGAAATGGAAAATGGAGTGTTAATGGTGTGGCTAGAACGCAAGGATCATACACTTTTTGGGTAGCTCTATTAAACAATTGTTTAATAGAAGACAGCGAGATAGAGAGGAGAGAACGATATGTTTTCGGTTTTAGGGAAATTAGCCTGGTTTTTTAAGAGGCATTGGATAAGGTATACGGTGGCGGTTGTTCTGTTAACCGGTGTTGGAATTATTGAGATTATTCCTCCTAAACTAATAGGAAATACAATAGATTCCATTCATATGGGTACGATCACGAGAGAAGATATGATGAAAACTCTTGGAATTTTTGTAGCAGTACTCGTATCGATGTATATAACGATGTACATCTGGATGTACCAGCTTTTTGGAGGCGCTTTTATTATAGAACGGACGATGCGTTCAAGATTCATGCGTCACTTATTAAAAATGACTCCTACATTTTTTGAGAAAAATAGAACAGGAGATTTGATGGCACGTGCGACAAACGATTTAAAAGCCATCTCAATGACTGCAGGATTCGGTATTTTAACACTCGTTGATTCGAGTCTTTTCATGCTTACGATCTTGTTTGTAATGGGTTTTATGATCAGCTGGAAATTGACGTTTGCAGCTCTTATACCGCTGCCAGTCATTGCCTTCATTATTAAGAAGTACGGTAAAAAAGTGCATCAGCGTTTTACGGTTGCACAGGATGCATTTGGTGAAATGAACGATTCGGTTTTGGAAAGTATTCAAGGAGTCCGTGTTATCCGTGCTTATGTACAGGAAGAAGCGGATGTAGAACGTTTCAATAAAGTAACGGAAGATGTTTTTGAAAAGAACCTTGCAGTTTCGAGGATTGATGCTCTTTTTGAACCAACGATTAAGATTCTTGTAGGGATGAGCTATTTGATCGGATTAGGTTATGGAGCATACATGGTTTTTCATAATACGATTACTCTTGGAGAACTTGTTACCTTCAACGTCTATCTAGGTATGCTTATCTGGCCGATGATTGCAGTTGGTGAATTAATCAATGTTATGGAACGCGGAAGTGCTTCACTTGATCGAGTAAATGAAACGCTTGCGTACGAAGCAGATGTTAAAGATGGTGAGGATCTTGTTCCTTTATCAGATCCGGGAACGATTATATTTGAGGATGTCACGTTCCGATATCCTTCATCAGAGTCTGATAACTTAAAAGATATCAATGTTACGGTTAAGAAAGGTGAAACACTCGGAATTGTGGGGCGTACCGGAAGCGGTAAGACAACATTGCTGAAGCAATTACTGAGAGAGTACCCTGTTGGTGAAGGGAGAATCAGCTTCACTGGTGTTGACATTGAAGATATCGCCTTAGAGGATCTTCAAGGCTGGATCGGGTATGTACCGCAGGATGCGATTCTATTTTCTAAAACCGTTCAGGAAAATATCTTGTTCGGTAATAGTTTAGCTGATACAGATAAGCTTAACCACGTTATGGAAATGGCATCATTTAAAAATGATGTTGAGTATCTCCCAGAAGGCTTAAATACCCTTGTTGGAGAAAAAGGTGTAGCGTTATCAGGCGGACAGAAACAGCGTGTTTCTATCGCCCGTGCGTTATGTGTTGATCCTGAAATATTAATTCTCGATGATGCGCTTTCTGCAGTGGATGCGAAAACAGAGACGGCTATCATCGGAAATATTCGTAAAGAACGTGCGGGTAAAACAACATTTATTACGACGCACAGATTATCTGCAGTTGAACACGCAGACTGGATCATCGTCATTGATGACGGAATGATTGTGGATGAAGGCAGACACGAGGATTTGATTGCAAGAGATGGCTGGTATAAAGAGCAGCATGAACGCCAGCAAATCGAACAAAACTTAAATGATAATAAGGCGGTGTAGCCATGAACGTCGGAAAGCGCCTGTTTCAATACGCACTTCAATATAAAAAGAACTTCATTCTAGGATTGCTAATGCTGACTGTTGCAATAGCAGCTGAACTGACTGGACCATTTATTGCTAAAACAATGATTGACGACCATATCCTTGGTATTGAAAAACCATGGTATCAGGTGAGTGAAGAAGAAAAAGCGGCAGTGAAGTACGATGGAAACTGGTATAAACGAAGTGATCATTTTGATCAGGGAGAAAATAAAGGAAAAGAAATACGTGTTGTACAGGTGAAACGTGATTATTTTGTAATTGATCAGCCTGTTTCAATTACCGGTGAACGATCAGCAAAAAACGGAGAAGTGACGATTTCTTATAAAGGAAAGTCTGAAACTTACCCAGCGGATAAGCTGAGTATCGGTGAATCATTCTCATTCTATGAACCTGAAATCGCAGGAATCATGAAACTTATGATGATCTATTTAGGATTGCTTTTATTCGCAGCATTCTTTCAGTATGGTCAGCGCTATATGCTGCAGCGATCATCAAACTTGGTTATCAAAAAAATTCGTCAGGACGTATTTGCTCACGTACAGCGGGTAGCGATCACATATTTTGATAATCAGCCTGCAGGTAAAATCGTTTCTCGCATAACAAACGATACTGAAGCGATAAAAGAGCTGTTTATAAACGTACTTGCAAACTTCTTTACGGGAATCATTTATCTGACAGGTATTTTCACAGCATTGTTCTTGCTTGATGTTAAACTTGCAACGATCTGTTTGATTCTCGTACCGATACTGGTAGTTTGGATTAAGATTTACCGCAAGTTTGCATCAAAGTATAATCATAAAATCCGTTCAACACTGAGTGACATTAACGGAATGATTAACGAATCAATAAACGGTATGACCATCATTCAGGCATTTAAGAGACAGAAGGAAACAACGGAAGAGTTTGAGACAATGAATAAAGAATACTTCACGTTTCAAAACAAACTGTTAAGTCTGAATGCAATGACAGGACACAATCTAGTATTATTCCTGAAGAACCTTGCATTCATGGCCTTTATCTGGCACTTTGGAGGTCAGGCGCTAGGAGTAGGTTCAGCCATTTCGATCGGTGTTCTATATGCGTTTGTTGATTATTTGAACCGAATGTTCCACCCTGTAACAGGGATGGTGAATCAGCTTGCACAACTGGAACAGGCACTTGTTTCCGCTGAGAGAGTTTTTGTATTAATGGATGAACCAGGTCAGACGGTTACGGAGAATGAAATCGATCGCTATAAAGGAAATGTAGCATTCAAGGACGTTACGTTCAGCTATGTGGATGGAGAACCTGTGCTGAAAAATATTAACTTTGAAGCAAATCAAGGTGAAACAGTAGCACTTGTTGGTCATACCGGTTCTGGAAAGAGTTCAATCATGAACTTGCTTTTCCGTTTTTATGACATTAAGCAGGGCAAAATTATGATTGACGGCAAGGACATCATGGAACTGTCAAAACAAGAAATGCGTCAGCATATGGGGATTGTTCTTCAAGATCCTTTCTTGTTCACAGGAACGATCGCATCTAACGTTAGCCTTGATAATCCGGAGATTACGAGGGAACAAGTAGAAAAATCATTAACGGATGTAGGGGCAATGCCTTTTATTAATAACCTGCCAAAAGGACTGGATGAACCGGTTATTGAAAAAGGAAGTACGCTCTCTTCAGGACAGCGCCAGCTGATCTCGTTTGCTAGAGCACTTGCATATAATCCGGCGATTTTAATACTGGATGAAGCAACAGCAAGTATTGATACTGAAACAGAAGCTGTCATTCAGGAAGCACTTGATGTATTGAAGCGGGGAAGAACTACGTTCATTATTGCCCACCGTCTTTCAACGATTAAGAGTGCAGACCAGATCCTCGTTCTCGACCGCGGTGTAATCGTGGAACGCGGAAATCATGATGAGCTGATGGAGCAAAAAGGACGATACTTCCAGATGTATCAGCTTCAGCAAGGAAAGACAGAAAAACGTGCTGAAAAAACAGCTTAATTGCTCTGTAGATATGGTAAATAGATGTTTTTGAGCGCAGATAAGGTGATTTTGAGCGAAACGGGATGGATTTTGAGCGTAGCTCGAGCAGTTTGAGCGTAGCTAGCCGTATTCTGAGCGTAAACAGCCATTCTTGAGCGAACGTGTAATAAATAAAAGAACACGTACCGTAAAATACAAAAAAGAGCTGATTCAACCGAGGTTGAGCCAGCTCTTTTTCTTGTGTTAATTTTCTTCTTTATTCTTTTCATCCATTTCATCGTTTTGTTCGCCGTCATCTACACCGTTATCCTGGTCGACGCCATCACCGCAAGCAGTTAATCCACCTAATGTTAACATCGCTGCCAAAGTACCGGCTGCCCATCTTTTTTTCCACATGTGAACCACTCCTCGTTTCATTATTTTTAATAATAGTTATTTTTGCTTACTTGAAGATACCCTTTTTGTTGTCGATAAAACATAGGAGTGACAAAATGTGATAAAAGTCACATCGATTCGCTAAATTTTGGATTAGATTAAATAAGTGATTATAAAGGAAGAAGGAAAAGACTATGGCTTCGATCTTGAGCATCTTAACTAAAAAAGCTGAAAAAAATCCTGTACTGAATTTATCTAATGATTTTATTAATGAAGTGAAAATTAACGTACCGTTAGACAGTGAGTGGCAGAAGCAATTAAACATGATTTCTCTTACACTGGAAGATCTGGCTGTTATCAAGTCGCTAAAGCCCTTAATTTCAGAGAACATTGAGGGAATTGTGGATCAGTTTTATAAAAATATTGAGCACGTTCCAGGTCTACTGCAAATTATTCAAAAACACAGTTCAGTCAACCGTTTAAAAGTTACACTGATCAAACATATTCAAGAAATGTTTGATGGTGTCATTGATGAGAGTTATGTAGACCAAAGAAGAGTAATTGCCCACATTCACTTTAAAATAGGATTACAGCCTAAATGGTATATTTGTTCGTTTCAAGATATGCTGCTGTCTATTCTTTCAATTTTAGATAAGAACATTGAGAGTAAAATTGAATATCAGCGAGCAGTAAAAGTAGTAACGAAAATCTTGAATTTCGAACAGCAGATTGTTTTAGAAGCTTTTGAATTTGAACAGATTAAAGAAAGAGCTCGTCACGAGGAACAGAAACAGCAGATCACCCAATCTGTGGGCAATTCAGTAGAAGAGCTGGCAAGCATCTCAGAGGAAACAAGTGCTGCGCTGCAAGAACTAACATCTAAAGCAGATGAAGTTGTTGTTTTCGCAAAGGATACAGCTGAATCAGCGGAAGAAGTTTCAAAAAATTCACTAGCAGGTAAAAACAAACTCGAAGAGCACCAGCAGATGATCAATAAAGTAAAAGAGCAATCTGAACAGATTTCTGCAGAGCTTGTAAACCTTGAACAGGCAACCGTTAAAATCAATGATGTGGTTGATATTGTAACAGCTATTGCTGAACAAACAAACCTTCTTTCACTGAATGCAGCAATTGAAGCGGCGAGAGCTGGAGAAGCAGGTAAAGGGTTCTCGGTTGTTGCTCATGAAGTCAGGAAATTAGCTGATCAGACTAAAACTTCAGTGTCTGGTGTATCCGATCTTGTGAAAAATACTCATAAAAGGATTGAGGCTGTCTCGGAATCTGTAGCGAGCATCCATCACTTCATTAATGACAGTGTTTCTGAAGCTACGGAGATAACGGATTTCTTTAATGCGATTTTATCAAAAATGGATGAAAGCACGGAGAGAAGCGGGAAACTTGAAAATGAAGTTGAAGTAATGGCAGAAGTAATAGAAGAACTCAGCCATGCAGTAGGACAAATCGCTATTTCTGCTGACTCACTTTCAGATATAACAAGAAGCATGCAAGACTAAAAAAAGAGGGGCTGCCAAAAGTAAGTTTACCTTACTTTTGGGACAGCCCTAATTTTTATTTACTACATATTGAGCTCTGCTTGTTTCAAACGAAACGATATCTGGATCAAGTCTTATGTCCGTTATTCCGTCAATTGGGATTTCGTAAGTTATTGCAGGAAGTTCTACTTGACTGCCTTCTTCAGCTGCATAAGCTGTTCCGTGTAAAAACAATATGTGGTCTCCTAGATATTCATCTTCTGCATCTCGTTGTTCGAATGTTGCCTTCTGAAGGGAAATCCTTATTTGATCAATATCTCCTGTTTCTTCCTTGCGTATTGAAATTTGATTTCCAGCCCAGCCGTTAATTACATCTTTAAGTTCAATTATTTTAGTATCAGACATTGTTTTCACCTCATTATCAATTTTCCCGTAATCCGCAATCTTAAACCGAAGAAAAAAGCCCCTTTTAAAAGAGGCTTTGAATCAACGAGGCTTTATATCTGTAATCTTATGTGTTCCCCAAGGTGCGACTCTTACTGTAACAACCATGTCGCTTGCTTGCTGTTCTAAAGTTTTCCCGGTATTTTCCTCGACATAATACCGTTCTATTCCATAATTGATCTGCATCTGTTCGGATGTGTCTCCCCATATTCTTTCGGCTTGACCTTTTAATAGAACCTGATGATCTTTTACTTCAGGTTTATCAGGATAAACACTTTGAACTTCATAATAACCCTCTTTATTTTCTTCTAGCACAACAAATGCGGTACGCTGTCTGCTTGCTAATAAGTGTGTTTCCCCTTTCCATTTAGAAACAGGAACAGTACTGATATCAAAACGAAGAGTGACATAATCACCGTATAATATATCTCTTGGATCTACGGGAACGGTTTTTATTTTGATCTCTTTGCCAAAATAATCGATGCTGTAGTAGCTGCCAGCGATAAATAGTAAAAATAAAACTTGAAGTATAGCCGCTATGATCCATCCTCTTTTTCTATTCATGATGCGGCCCTCCATTTTTAAGAATTCCCTTTTTCTTGCGCTGAAGGAAACCATTAAGCATAAATAATAGAATACCGCCGATTAAGAAAAACACTGATTTCGGCATGAAGGCCCATGCGAGGTTAAAGTACCCCATTAAACATACAAGCAAGAAAAGGACGATTCCAAAATTAATTTGTGAGCGATTTTCGTTCCTGTACCCCTCTGCCAGCATGAAACCAGAGTATGCAAACATAACAACTAGATATAAAAGACCAGTCAGCAGCGGATCTGCTACTTTCGCTAAATAAAAATAGGGAACGAAGATGATTAATTCCCATGAAGGCAGATGCAGGCTTTCTTTTCTTTTTCCGAGAATTGCTAAGGCAAAAATTACGATCAAGGCTGGCAGATAAAAAGCAGGATTCGGGAATTCGAAATCTGATAAAAATTCATTTGTGAGAGTGAAATACAAACCGTATGCATAAGCAAATCCGATTAAAGACCCCATCAGCTTAAACGATTGTTTAAATAACGATTTATTTATCCACATGCCAGCTGTATATAATGCAAACCCGAACAGGAAGAACCAGAGCAGGTTTAGATCTTCAATAATAACTAACAAGAATGCTTGAACACTTAATCCGATTGTAAAAAGCCATGTTTCCAATGTTCTTGGGTATAAGTAAACAAAACCTCCAATACTAATCAAAAAGATAGCGAAAAGAACATAACTAAAGTTATCAAATTCCCCCATACTGTAGAACTGTCCGCCTATTGTTAATACAGCTAAAAGAAAGAAATACAGTTTGTGTCTGTCTCTAAATAAATAGAATACGGCGGGCAGGCTCCAGAACACAAAAAGCCTTGCATCTGTGGCAGTTAGGTGAAAAGTTTGACCTAACAAAATAATACTTGCTCCGAAGGTCACAATGCC
Source organism: Fictibacillus halophilus (assembly GCF_042680145.1). Taxonomy (GTDB): domain Bacteria; phylum Bacillota; class Bacilli; order Bacillales; family Fictibacillaceae; genus Fictibacillus; species Fictibacillus halophilus_A. The sequence continues at coordinate 87,309 of NZ_JBHTNQ010000001.1, forward strand.
AAGGAGATTGAGCGATGTTCCGAGAGATTCATTTCCTTTTTTAAGATATTTATCACCAGCTAGATAGAAACTGATCATGATTATAATTAAAAGACCAAGCCTTGCTAGGGGAGGGATGTCACCCCAGTTTGATGCAATAAACGATAAAATACCGATTGCGATTAATATGCTTGCTAGAACAGGTAGAATTCCAGTGGATTTTTTCATTTCTTTTGAATCTGGATAACGGGCAACGATTAAATCAAGCTGGTCAGACGTAATAATTTTTTCTTCAACCCATTTTTGGCCTTCGTGTCTCATCCATTTTTGGTTCATCTTATCCCCACCTCACCACAAGTATATGTAAGCATTTCTGGATTCAGATTAACAATTTAAAAATTCTCTATAAGTGTAATATTACACTACCTCAATTTAGCTATCAAGAAATAAAATTAAGATTCAATTCGAACTATTTATTGTCGATATAAAAGTTTAGGAACAGCCTGAAAGCAGGCTGTTCCTATCGAATGATTACTTTTTATCTTGAACATAATGAACAATTTTTAATACGGACTTTCGAGGCAGGAAGCGAACCAAGTTAGCTAAAGCTTTATTTTTAAAACCAGGAATAGTTAGTGATTTATTTTCCATCAAAGCTTTATATCCCTCTAGAGCAACATCACTGGCGTTCATAGCTCCTGATTGAAATAGTCTTGATGACTCAAGACTTGCTCTTTTTTCGAAGTTTGTTGCTGTAGCTCCTGGACAAAGAGCCGTTACGCTGACATTAGTATCTCTTAGTTCGTAATTAACAGCTTCAGAAAATGAAAGTACATATGCTTTAGTTGCATAATAAACAGCCATTAATGGCCCAGGCTGAAACGCAGCAGTTGAAGCAACATTTAAGATTTTGCCGGAATTCCGTTTGATCATTCCGGGAAGCAGCTGTTTTGTTAAGGCTGTTAAAGCCATAATGTTTACTTGAATCATATCTTTTTCTTCTTTCCAAGATGTCTCATTAAAAGGTCCATATGCTGCAAAACCAGCATTATTAATGAGCACATCGACTTCAATTCCAGCTGAGGCAAGTTCAGATGCTAATTCATCTGCACTTTCGGGAATACTTAAATCTTTTGCAGCAACTGTAACTTTTACCCCATACTTGGCTGTTAATTCACTTGCGATCTCTTTAAGTCTTGATTCGTTTCTAGCATTAAGCACGAGATGGTAACCATCTTTGGCAAAAAGTGATGCAAACTCTAAACCGATTCCGCTTGAAGCGCCGGTAATTAAAACTGTTTTATTCATAAAGGTTTAACTCCTTTTATTTTATGTTTATATGTTTAAGTATATCGACATATTATCACATATAAAAAAATAAATAAACAATAAGTGCAAAAAAAAGGTATGATGAAAGATGTATGAATATTTTGATAAAAGGAGGTGCGCAACATGAAAAACGTATTGATTGCAAAACATCCTGCTACAGGAGAAACGATTGATCAATGGCTTGAAACGGATATTCAGCAAGTTCCAGAAATGTATGAGAAAGCATCGTCAGCATTCAAATTTTGGTCCAGCCGTTCTTTGGAAACCAGGCTTTCTTTTATAACGAAAATGAAGCAGTATCTTCTGGATCATATGGATGAAATCGTTGAAGAAATATGTTCAGCAACAGGGAAAGTAAAGACAGAAGCTTTGACTGCAGATCTTATGCCTGTCATTGATATTCTGCAGCACTATGAAAAGCGCGCACCAAAAATATTAAAGCGCAAAAGGGTATCAACACCGCTTCTTTTTGTAGGGAAGTCTTCTTATGTGGATTATTTTCCTTTAGGAACGGTTTTAATCATCTCTCCATGGAATTATCCGTTTCAGCTTTCCATGACACCTGTTATATCAGCATTAATTGCTGGTAATTCAGTGATTTTAAAACCTTCTGAAGTGACACCTACTATTGGTTTATTAATAGAAAAAATCGCAAGGGAAATTAATCTGCCAAAAAACCTGCTGCAAGTTGCGCACGGCGGCAAAGAGCTCGGTCAAAAACTCGTTTCTGGAACACCGGACAGTATTTTTTTTACAGGATCTGTTGAAACGGGACGAAAAATCGGGATAGAAGCAAGCAAGAGGTTTATTCCGTACACGCTGGAGCTTGGCGGAAAGGATCCGATGATTGTATTTGAAGATGCCCCTTTAAAGAGGGCTGTTCATGGTGCGATATGGGGCTCCTTTACGAACGCTGGCCAAGTATGTATGTCAGTGGAGCGTGTGTACGTTCAAAGCTCGGTTCATGGAGAATTTATAGACCGTCTTGTGGAGGAAACGAAAAAACTGAAAATGGGTGAAGACGTTGGTTCTTTAACTTTTCAGAATCAAAAAGAGATCATAAAAGATCATGTGCTGGATGCCATTGAAAAAGGAGCATTATTGCTGACTGGCAAACACCCCGATAAGTGGGGGGAAAGCATGTATATTGAGCCGATGATTTTAACAAATATCACAGAAGATATGAAGGTTGTCAGGGAAGAAACGTTTGGTCCTGTAATGCCTGTCATTGCATTTACAACAGAGGAAGAAGCTATTCAAAAAGCGAATAGTACGGAATTCGGCTTAAATGCAAGTGTCTGGACGAAAGATAGTGGAAAAGCGAACCGCGTTACATCAAAACTTATTACAGGTAATGCCGTTATTAATGATGTTCTTGTTTCCGTCGCAAATCCTCATCTGCCGTTTGGGGGTGTCAAAAGCAGTGGCACTGGGAGATATCATGGTGATGAAGGACTATATACATTCAGCCGTCAAATGTCTGTTATGAAAGATCCTGGCATTAAGCAAAAAGAGATTAACTGGTATCCTTATCAGAATAAATATAAAAAAGTACGAACCCTCATACAGGCTTATTTTTCAAATAACAAACAAAAGGCTGAGCTGTTACGTTCATTCTATAAACAGCTGCTTAAAAAATAAAAGCGATTCAGCATAGAGCTGGACCGCTTTTTTTTATAGGCTCTTTTCTAAAAGGTTTTTGCTATTGAAGAACTCGTTACCTTTCTTCTTTGACTGGTTGATTGGAGTGCAAGGTGCGAGACTCCTGCGGGACGAGCGGTCAGGTGAGACTCCTGAACGCGCAAAGCGCGAGGAGGCTCACCGCACGCCCAGCGGAAAGCGAGCATCCTGGAGCGGAAATCAACCACTTACAAGAGCAACAAAGAATACGAAAAAAGCTTTTTTATAAAATACAATCTTGTTCAATGATGTTAATCAGTTGTTTAAGCTGCACTACTGTTTGATCCAGCGTTAAAAAGTAAAAGATTTCTTTTCCCCGTTTTTCTGTTCCAACGATTCCAGCTTCCCTTAAAATTTTTAGATGATGGGAAACAGTCGGACGTGACATGGGAGATTGGTTTGCTATATCTGTTACGTTCATTTTTTCTGCTTCAGCTAAAAGTAAAACAAGATCTTGCCTGACGGGATCGCCAAGTGCTTGAAATAAAGGAATTGTTTTACGGAACATATCAACAGCATGTTCATTAGACATAATTTCACCAACTTCGTTTCGTTTCAACTTCCTATAGCTCAGTATAAACCATTAAAACAAATAATGAAAAAAATCCTTTTTGTGTGGGAAGAACACTATAAATTGCCAGGCAGAGCCGCGAATATAGAATTTGTGAAGTATACACAATATGAACAAGGGGGTGAAACAAATGGCAAGACGCAACAAGTTAGTGGTACCTGGTGCACAACAGGCTATCGATCAAATGAAGTATGAGATTGCATCTGAGTTCGGTGTTACACTTGGACCAGATACAACTGCACGTGCTAACGGTTCAGTCGGCGGGGAAATGACGAAACGTTTAGTAGCAATGGCACAACAACAATTAGGCGGTTCTCGCTAACTCTATAAAAACATGGCTGTAAAGGGGTGGAGTATTCCACTCCTTTTTATGAAGGATGTACGTAAAGGAGTTATATTTATGGCAATGTGTCCAATATGCAATAACTTTCAAACGATAAATGTCCGCTGTCCTGAGTGTGGAAGAGCTGTCCAAGATCAGGGAAGAGTAAGTGATTTTTTTGATGATTACAGTCCATATATGGAAGTGGATGAACTAAAATTGGAGGATGGCTATCCAGCGGATTTTAAAGACAGCCAATGTCCGCATGTCTTTTATTGTGATGCCTGCCATCAGGAAGTTCTTTTCTTTATTGGAGAATGGCAATAAGCAGCCTTCATATCCTTCCTTAAAGGACATGAAGGCTATTGGCTAATTCTGATTCGGCGTTCCAGTAAAACTCTTAAACCATCCAGTAAAGAAGTTAAGATCCAATAAATAACCGCAGCCTCTAATAATACAGGCAATACAATCAGCTGCGATGCACTGATCTGATCTGCCATAAGTGTTAATTCAGGAACCGTTATGACAGACGCTAGAGATGAAGCTTTTACAATATCGATTAAAGAATTCCATACAGATGGAATTGATATTCTCCACGCTTGCGGGAGTATGACTTCTTTATATGTCAGATATCGGTTCATTCCTAATGAGAAAGCGGCTTCCCATTGTCCTTTTTCAATGGATTGAATAGCACCGCGATAGGATTCAGCAATATATGCACTGAAATGCAGGATCAAACCGGCCAATGCAGCTTGCCATCCCTCTGGTACATAAATAAATGTAAATCCGTTATAAAGAATCAGCAATTGAATTAATAATGGCGTTCCTCTAAAAAAAGAAATATATCCTTTAGCAAACCCCGAAAGAATCTTGCTTGATGACATTCTGCACAAGGCGATCACGAGCCCGAAGATAAGAGCACCTAAAATAGAAAATAAGCTGATGAGGATAGTAAAAACAGCTCCCTCCAGCAGATAGGGGAGGGAGTTGATCAGAATCTCAGATAAATTATTCACTTACATCTTCTCCAAAATACTTTTCAGAGATCTCTTTTAAAGTGCCGTCTTTTTTCATTTCCTCAAGAGCTTTATTTACTTTTTCAGTAAGTTCTTTATCGTCTTTTCGGAACGCAAATGCCATCTCGTTCTTGTTAAAAGGTTCTCCTACAGCCTTTACTTTATAATCGGTTTTCTTTAATTCCGTTAAGATGAATAGCTGATCGTTCATTGCTGCATCAACTCGATTCACATCAAGGTCGGTTAAAACTTGTGCAATGCCTTTATAGTACTTTATTTTTGCTCCAGCTTTTTCAGCTTCTGCTGCATAGTTGCTGCCTTGTGTCGTCCCAACTACTTTTCCTTTTAAGTCTTCGATGCTTTTAATATCATTGTTGTCTTTATTGACGATTACTTGACCGCCAGAAACCGTATATGGAGATGAGAAAACATATTTTTGTTTTCTTTCGTCTGTAATCGTAACTTGGTTTGCAACAAGATCGAAACGCTTTGAGTCGAGTGACGTAAACATGTTTTTCCACTCTGTCGCTACAAATTTTGGTTTCATATCAAGTCTTTTTGCTACTTCTTTCGCAACTTCAACGTCATAACCAGTAATGTCATTCGTTTTCTTATCACGGTATGAGAATGGCGGATATGTAGCTTCGGTACCAATCGTCAAAACATTTTTATCTTTATCAGATCCAGAATCTTTAGATTGATCAGATGTGCCGCATGCTGATAATACAATAGCTGAAAGTGCGAGTACCAATATGAGTTTAAGTGTGTTTTTCAAATGAAGTCCTCCTAGTCGAGTTAATCCCGACAATTTTTATAGAATTAATTGTAATAACCAGTTTCCGTTTCGTCAATCATTAAACATTTTCCCCGAGAAAGAAAAAAATAACAGGGAAATTGGTTCTATTTTTTAACTGGGTATACAAGATCACATAAAAATTAAGGACGATCACATAAAAATGTTCAGTCATAAAAATGGAGAGTCAAACAAGACTTCATCACATATTTTTACATTTTATGGATGGTGTGGTTCTCATACAACAAAAAAAGCCCTGCTTTAAATTAGCAGAGCTTGTTTAAAAGGTATATTAACGAATGCGAAGTTCTGTTTCTTTATCGAAGAAATGCGCTTTGTTCATATCAAATGCAAGGGAAATGCTTTGTCCGTTGCGGATATCGGTACGTGAATCAACACGTGCAATGAAATCTTGTCCGCTTACTGTTGAGTAAAGGAATGTTTCAGCACCCATTAATTCAGCAACATCAATTTTCGCATCGATCTTCGTGTTTGAAGAAGACTCTAAGAATACAGGCTCATCATGAATGTCTTCAGGGCGAATACCAAGTACGATTTCTTTCCCTGTATAGCCTTTATCCTGAAGGATTTTCATCTTGCCGCCTGGAACTGCAATCTTCATGTCACCGATCTTAAAGAAACCATCTTCTAAAGTTCCGTTCAGGAAGTTCATTGCCGGGCTTCCGATAAATCCGCCAACGAAGATATTTTCAGGTGTGTCATAAACTTCTTTTGGAGATCCAACTTGCTGGATGCGTCCGTCTTTCATAACAACAATACGAGTTGCCATTGTCATTGCTTCTGTTTGGTCATGCGTTACATAAATTGTAGTTGTTTGCAGACGCTGATGAAGCTTCGTGATTTCCGCACGCATTTGAACACGAAGTTTAGCATCCAAGTTAGATAAAGGCTCATCCATTAAGAATACTTTTGCGTCACGAACGATTGCACGTCCTAAGGCAACACGCTGACGCTGACCGCCGGAAAGAGCTTTAGGCTTACGATCTAAGTATTGCTCAAGACCAAGAATACGAGCTGCTTCTTTAACACGCTTATCGATTTCATCTTTGCTGAACTTACGAAGCTTAAGTCCGAATGCCATATTGTCATACACGTTCATGTGAGGATATAGTGCATAGTTTTGGAATACCATCGCGATGTCGCGATCTTTTGGAGCAACATCGTTTACAACGCGCTCATCGATTACTAGTTCACCTTCAGAAATTTCTTCAAGACCAGCGATCATACGAAGTGTAGTTGATTTACCACATCCAGATGGACCTACGAATACGATGAATTCCTTATCAGAAATATCAAGATTGAAGTCATGTACAGCTGTTACTTTGTTATCATATCGTTTAACGATGTTATTTAACTTAATGCCTGCCATTTTAATAATCCCCTTCCGATGTAAACGTTTTCTTTAATGTTTTAAGTTTACGCTTTCATAACGATGGCGTAAATGGACGACATGCCCAAAATAAAAAAGCCTCTTTATGCAAACTGCACAAAGAGGAAGAACACTATAACTGTTCCAGTGACAATATGGCCATGTACACAGAAAGGGCATTCTTAAACTGTTTCACGTCAATGCCTGTTCGATCAAAGAACTTATCCACTCGATATTGCAGGCTGTTGCGGTGAATATATAGTTTCTTTGCAGCAAGTGAGATGTTCATGTTGCATTCCACAAAAACTTTAATTGTATTAACTGTTTCTTTGTCTTCTTCCATCCATTCGGAAAGCAGTCCTGTCAATGTTTTTTGTGTGTTGGGACTAGCAGTCTGAAGCAGCATCAGAGGTAGAAGATCGGCAATGGTATAAACCGCTTTTGGTTGCAAATACCCTTTAACGCTTAAATAGTCATTTTTTTCACGTTCATATATTTCTGCTGCCAAAGCCAGATTGGTTTGAAATAAACCAATGTAGATCGACAAATCCATGTAAAAATCAGTAGACAAAGTATCTTTCAAAGCTTCGTAAGGTGTGTCATTAAACTCTTGTTTAGATGTTTCAATAATTACTCCGCTCTTGTTGCCTTCATTTAAAAGCAGAACAGCTTCTTCAGGAAAAAGTCCACTGACAGCCTCTGAGAAAGAGGTGTAATCAAGAATGGGCTGCTTGCTGAAGAAATGAATATAACGATAGAATCCTTGACCGTTAACTTTGTTTTCACCTGAAAGGATTTTCTTCCACTTTAACTGTGCAGGCGTGTACTGAATTATTGCTTCATTTTCATACTTATCAAACATGCTTTGCAGCAGCTGTACTTCTGAATCGGAAATAGCAGATTGTTTTATGCCAAACGGTTCTCCGGCATGTGTAGTGAACCACATGTACTCCGATTGGTTTGAAAGGTCAGTAGTCATTGTCTCTTTATAGTGATTCTTTAATTTATTGAGCATCCTATTTCATATCCTTTCAAGGGAAAGCTTGTTATTATTATAGCAATGTTATGCAGTATTAAAAAACGGAATTGAAAGAACAGGAGGAGAGGGAGATGAAAAAATGCCCTTGAGTAACTTCATCAACGGTCGTGTACGACTGGGAGAATAAAGAAATATGGACGAACAAACGGGACTGGAATAATCTTTCATCAAAATCTCTGATTCTGACTTTTGATGATGGACCTTCTTCGGTATTGGTTCCGATTTTAGATATTTTAAATAAGCATGAAGTAAAAGCGATGTTCTTTTGGCAGTCCCGATTGCTGCACAAACACCGTCCGTGGAAGAGGGTGTTAGATGATGGCCATATAATAGGCGGCCATTCACTGCGGCATAGAGATTTGACGAAACTTAGCCAGGAGGAACAGCGCAACGATATTACATCAAATAAGCGGCATATTGAACAATTAACCGGTCAGCAGATGAAGTATTTCCGTCCGCCATATGGCCAGTTTAATGAAGATACACTTGAAGTTCTAAAAAAATTAGATGTTACACCGTTTTTATGGGAAGTAGCGGGACTGGATTGGGAGCATAAAGAAAGTCCAGATCATATCGTTCATAACATCCTTAATTATGCTGAGAACGGTTCAGTAATACTGCTTCATGAACTCAAGCAAACTGTGACCATTCTTGATGAACTGATAACAGATCTGAAAGCGGAAGGCTATTCGTTCGAGCTGCCTCCTTTATAAACTAGTAAATAAAAGGTGGGAGGATCTATGAAGAAAAAAATTGTTGTATCGTTCAGCGGGGGAAAAGACTCTGTTTTAGCGTTACATAGATTGCAGAGATCCGGTGAGTGGGAGGTTGATTCGCTGCTGACCACGTTAACAGAAGACTATGACAGGACAACGATGCATGGCGTTCGAAACAGGCTTTTGGATCTTCAGTCTGAGTCCCTAGGCATCCCGCTAAGAAAAGTTTGGATACCGCGTGATTGCCCGAATGAAGTCTATCAGCAGCGTATGGAAGAAGCTGTTGATGAAATGATAGCTGATGGCATTTCTTATATTATGTTCGGTGATATTTTTTTAGAGGATGTTAAAGCCTATCGTGAAAAGATGCTTGAAGGAACAGGACTAACCCCTGTTTTTCCTATTTGGGGAGAAGATTCGAAAAAGCTGTTAAATGAATTTGTGGAAAATGGTTTTAAAACGGTAGTTTGCTGCGTGGACACATTTAAAATAGATTCCTCCTTTTCCGGAAGAGTAATTAATAAACAGTTTATTCGTGAGTATCCTCCTGAACATGACATATGCGGAGAAAATGGAGAGTTTCATACATTTGTGTTTAACGGACCGAACTTTTCTTTTCCTATTGCGTATAAGTTAGGTGAGTTCAGGCTCGCAAAAGATATGTATACAGGTGAAGACCGCTTTTATTATGTAGATCTGCTTCCGGACAATGGTGATAAAGAGTAAGCCTTAAGTCCAAATTGCTTGCAGCTTTTAAAATGGCGTATACTTAGAAGATAGATTAAGCAGTAATGGAGAGAATGATATATGAATATGTGGCTTACATTGACAATCATGGTCGTTGTCGGAGCATTTATTGGCGGTTTGACAAATTTGATTGCTATTAAAATGCTTTTCCGGCCATTTAATACCTTGTATATTGGTAAATTCAAAGTGCCTTTTACTCCTGGACTCATTCCGAAAAGAAGGCATCAGTTAGCTGTCCAGTTAGGAGAAACAGTTACGAAGCATCTTTTGACAGCTGAGGGAGTACAGACAAAAATCAATGACTCGGGCTTTCGTTCAGAGATGACTGAACTCGTTCAAGGTGAGGTTAAACGCTTTTTACAGAGTGACATAACGATACAAGAATTGTTGAAAAAAGACTTTGGTGTTGAAGATGTTCAAAGCCGTATCCAAACCACGACCGAAACCTGGCTTGCGAACAGAATGAAAAATATGCTCGAAGAATCAAACAGCAAAGAAATGAAAGATGTTCTGCCTGAAAAGTTTGTAGCAGCAGGTGAGGAAAAGCTGCCTGAAGTTGTGGACTGGCTATTAAACAGAGGTGTGCTCTATTTAGAGAGTACAGAAGGCAGAAAGGCTTTAGCAAGCGGTATAGACGCATTTCTAATGGATAAGGGCATGCTTGTCAACATGGTTTCTATGTTCTTCGGAAACGTCAGTATTGCTGAAAAAGTACAGCCAGAGCTTATGAAATTTTTAAAACATGAAAATACTCGTGAGACATTGCTTAAACTACTTCAGCAAGAATACAGCGGTTTTATGGAAAAAAGAATGGGAGAAGCTGTTGCTCTATTAAACATGCCTGACATTACAGCAGGTCTGGCAAAAGAAATCGCGCAAAGACTGCCGATCGAAGAATATTTAAACACTCCGGTCAGTACGTTGGCAGAAACATTCGAAAACTGGCTGATTGATGAACTGACACCAAAAGCTGTTGCAGCTGGGCTGGATCTATTTACAGCACGCCTCGATGTTCTTCTGGAAAAGATGCATTTGGCCAAAATTGTGGAAGAGCAAGTTGAGACGTTTTCACTTGAGCGATTAGAGGAAATCATTATATCGATTGCAAAAAGTGAATTGAAGATGATTACGTGGCTCGGAGCACTTTTAGGTGGAATTATTGGTCTGTTTCAGGGTATCCTTGTACTATTTTTGTAGAGTCTGTTATAGTGGGTACCGTACTTTAATTCATGGGAGGTATTTTACCAATGGCAAACGTATATGATGTAGCATACGATCTAGAAAAAGCATTAAGAAACAGTGAAGACTTCCAAGCTTTAAAAAATAGCTATGATGAAGTAAATAATAATCCGGAAACAAAAGAACTATTTGGCAAATTCCGTGATATTCAAGTAAATCTTCAGCAGAAGCAAATGAGCGGCCAAGAAGTTACGCAAGAAGAGATTGAAGAAGCTCAAAAGCTATTCGCTGACGTTCAGCAAAACGAGACAATCTCAAAGCTTATGGCTGCTGAACAGCGCATGAGCATGATCATTAATGATCTGAATAAAGTTATTACAAAACCGTTGGAAGAGCTTTATGGTCCAATGGTTGAAGAAGAAGGACAACAGCAATAGTCGTTCGTAGATTGAACCCCTGTTTCTAAATAGAAACAGGGGTTTTTTTACGTGTATAAGTTTATAGGCTTGTCAGCGTTCTAAAGCATGTTTAAAGGTCATAGACTTAACTCGAGTTCTTATACTTTATTTTCGCGAAATGGGGGGAGCAACATGGTATACCGTTTACTGGCGATTGACATCGACGGAACCCTACTGCGAAGCAATTTCCGTATCGATAAAGAAACGAAAGAAGCCATTGATTATGTGCAGCAAAAAGGGGTCTATGTCACACTCGCTTCGGGAAGGAGCTTTCCATCTACACAAAAGATAGCCAAGGCACTAAAGATCAACAATTATCTCATCAGCCATAATGGCGGTTTCATTGCTTCATCTCTTGACGAACCGCTTCAGGAAAACCGGCTGTCAGTGGAGGATACCTACAAAATTGTAGATATACTCGAGAACTACGAATGTCATATGCGAGTTGTTCATGAGCGTTTTTCAATTGGAAATCAGCTGAAACAAAAAAGCCAGCTTGTTGCTAAGTTAACACTAAGCACTGGCGATCCGTTATTTTATCCTGTTTCTTTTACAGAGAACCTCGGAGATTATGTATTATCACAAGAAGTTTCGCCGCCTAAAATGGATGTTCAGTTTTTTGATGAAAAAGAATGCGAATCAGCTATGAAGTATTTGAAAGAACAAATGCCAGGTTTTGAGTATTCCTCTTCGACAAAATGCAACTTGGAAATCACAGCGAAAAAAGTAACAAAAGGAAATGCGCTGCGGTTCTTAGGTGAAAAGCTTGGAATTGCGCCTAATGAAATGGTGGCAATCGGCGATTCTTACAATGATTTGGATATGATCGAATTTGCAGGACTAGGCGTAGCGATGGCTAATGCGCCTGATGAAGTAAAGAAAAAGGCGAAGTGGATCACACGCACGAACGATCAGCTAGGCGTGCCGTACATGGTAAAAGAGGTATTCCGAAAGCAAATGCGTTTCCAAACGATGAAATAAGGTTAGAAGAGGGCTCTTTCTGGATGTTTATAGTCCAGGAAGAGTTTTTTTGTTGCGAAAATGGCAGTTCACGGGAGTATGGGAAGGATTTATGCGCGTTCGGGAAGACTTATGCGCGTTCGGGAAGACTTATGCGCGTTCAGGGGAGGTTTATGCGCGTTCGAGAAGATTTACGCGCGCTCAGGAAGATTTATGCGCTTCTGAAGAGATCATACTTCAACAATAACCCGCATTTTTCGACATGCATTTGCCGAATTTAGTCAAAAACGTTTCATTTTTATTACAATTGTAGAAAATGAAAGGGTTTTCATGAATCGTGACGAATATTATTTACGTAAGATTCACTTTGTAAAGGGAGGATTCAAATGGAAAAAACATTAGACCTACAATTAAAACCAAAGGTGGCCGAGTTCCTGAACGGAACAAAAAAACATTTTATTAATGGAGAATGGGTCTCCTCAGCAAGCGGAAAAACATTTGAAACATTAAACCCTTCAACTGGCGATGTACTTGCAGTGGTTTCAGAAGGTGGACCAGAAGACATCGATAAGGCAGTAAAAGCTGCTAGAGCAGCATTCGAAACTGGATACTGGTCGAAGATGCCTGCATCAAAGCGCAGTTACTTAATTTATAAACTAGCTGATTTAATGGAAGAGAATAAAGAAGAATTAGCACAGCTTGATACATTGGACAACGGTAAGCCTATCGGAGAAACGATGAACGCTGACGTTCCGTTGGCAATTGAGCATTTCCGTTACTATGCAGGATGGTCAACAAAGATTGTTGGACAGACTATTCCTGTTGCAGGAAGCTTTTTCAACTATACACGCCACGAAGCACTAGGTGTAGTTGGACAAATCATTCCTTGGAATTTCCCATTATTAATGGCGGCTTGGAAGCTTGGAGCAGCACTAGCGACTGGATGTACAGTTGTATTAAAGCCTGCAGAACAAACTCCGCTTTCTGCATTATACCTTGCTAAATTAGCTCAAGAAGCTGGCTTCCCTGAAGGCGTGCTTAACGTTGTAACAGGTGCTGGTGAAACAGGAGCAGCTCTAGTTGACCATCCAAATGTGGACAAGATCGCATTTACTGGATCAACTGAAGTTGGTAAGCTGATTATGCGTAATGCTTCTAACTCATTGAAGCGTGTTACATTAGAGCTTGGCGGGAAGTCGCCGAACATTATCTTGCCGGATGCTGATATGAGCCGTGCAGTTCCTGGTGCGTTAAGCGGTATCATGTTCAACCAGGGACAAGTTTGCTGTGCGGGATCACGTTTATATATCCAGAAAAAATCGTTTGATAACGTAGTAGCTGACCTTGTGTCACACGCTAAAAAGATCAAACAGGGACCTGGACTTGATCCGGAAACTACAATGGGACCTCTAGTATCTCAAGAACAGCATAATCGCGTTCTTAGCTATATCCAAAAAGGTAAAGATGAAGGTGCTGAGCTTCTTTCAGGAGGATCTGTTCCTTTTGATAAAGGATATTTCGTAGAGCCTACAATTTTTGCTGACGTTGATGATAAGATGACGATCGCAAAAGAAGAGATCTTTGGACCAGTTGTAGCTGCAATGCCGTTTGATGACTTGGATGATGTTATCGCTCGTGCGAACGATTCTGAGTATGGTCTTGCTGCAGGACTATGGACAGAGAATTTAAAAACAGCTCACTATGTATCTAACAAGCTACGTGCAGGTACAGTTTGGGTGAACTGCTATAATGCGTTTGATGCTGCATCACCATTTGGCGGATACAAGCAATCAGGTATTGGCCGTGAAATGGGATCTTATGCTTTGAACAACTACACTGAAGTTAAGAGTGTGTGGGTTAATCTTAAATAGACAACATAGACATTACGGGGTCAATAAAATGATCGGAAAATAGGAGAAACCGGGTGCCACGATCCAGCACCCGGTTTTTCTTTGTTCATTGAAAATCTTGCAATTTTTCATCGGCTAAAGCATTACTTTTATAAATCGAAGCCCTGTATCGTCATAATCTAAACTCCGGTAAAAATCATGAGTATCAGTCCGGTGTTTTCCGCTATTCAGCAAGATGGAAGTTGCCCCTTGTTCTTTTGCCCATTCTTCTCCATAGTATACAAGCTGTTTGCCAATGCCGTTGCCTCTGAATTCTTCACTCACGACAAGCGCTGAGATCCTCGCATAGCAGCCATTTTTCTCGAAGTAGATGCCTTTTGTCAGACCGATCATGCCAATAACTTGATCGTTTATGCAGGCTACAAAACAAGCATATGCTTCGTTAGGAAGCAGCGTTTCTAATCGCTCTGTCATTTCTTCAGGAGCAGTGGGGTAGCCAAGTTCACCCATTAATAAAGAAAGTTCGTAACTGTCCTCATAGCGTGCTTCTCGAATTATAACTTCACTCACTGTTTTTCCCCTCGTTTCCATGAGTTTCATTAGCGATGGAAAAGAAGCAGCTGTCCCTTTGGTGAAGTCAGACGATGCGTTTTTTCTTGCATGTTTAATTCAGCCAGACGGGCTTCTCCACGTTGTTTTGCTTCAGAATCATTTGATGCCGTAATGGCTTCATCCAATATCTTTTCACCGTTCTTTTCGTAGGCAGTTAATGCATATGTATTCATGAAAAGTCTAGCTCCTTTCGTATCTAAAAAGTGATTTCAACATTCGACGGATTTTTCCTGCCAAATCATCAATAAATTGTGTGAAACTTATGATTTCACGCCACGTATGAGGTAGAATATGGTATATTTTACAACGGGGAGGGAAGTTGATGTTAACTATTAAAGACGTCCGTAAACAGTTCGGTTCTTTTGCAGCGGTAGATGGATTAAATTTAGAAATTCCTAAAGGTGAAATTTTCGGTTTGTTAGGTGCAAACGGTGCTGGTAAAACAACAACATTCAGAATGATTCTCGGTTTATTGACTCCTACTCAGGGCAAGATTACTTGGAATCATAAAGAAATATCTTATCAAACTAGTGATCTTGTTGGTTATTTACCCGAAGAAAGAGGTCTTTATCCCAAACTTACAGTAAGGGAGCAGTTAATCTATTTAGGACAGCTTCGGGGAATGTCTCGTTCGCTCATTCAAGAACAAACTAATAAATGGTTAAAGCGCTTTGGAGCGGAAGAATACTTGAATAAAAAAGTAGAATCTCTTTCAAAAGGAAATCAGCAAAAAATACAGTTTATTGCGGCAGTTATTCATCGTCCTGAACTATTAATCTTGGATGAACCGTTCAGCGGACTGGATCCCGTAAATGTTGAACTTCTGAAGAGTGCTGTTCATGAATTGAAAAAAGAAGGTACGACTATTGTGTTTTCCAGTCACAGAATGGAGCACGTAGAGGAACTGTGTCAGCATTTGTGCATCATGCATAGAGGAAAATCAGTCGTACAGGGCAACTTAAAAGAGATTAAGAGATCTTTTGGGAAGAAAAATGTGTCGGTAAAAGCAGATTTTGACCTTACCTATTTAAAAGATACAAGCGGCGTTTTGAAGCACCGCATGACTGCAGATGGCATTACTTTGCAAGTTGAAAGGGAAGAAGTTGCACATGACTTGTTCCAAGCGGTCCAGTCCAAAGGATTTGTTAGAAAGTTTGAACTCGAAGAACCATCATTAAATGATATTTTCATTGAAAAGGTAGGTGTGGTTCATGAGTAAATTCATTACGGTAATGATGCATACATACCGCTCTAAGATTAAATCAAAACCGTTCTTGATCACGACTCTTATTACCATCGCCTTGTTATTTGTAGTGACGAACATGAATGAGATTACGAAAGTGTTCGGTGGAGATGAAGAATCAAAGGTAGGAGTGATCGATAAAACAGGCAATACACTCCCAGCTCTTCAAGCGCAGTTAGAACAAGCAGGAGATGATCTAAAAGCTGAAGCATACACGAAATCGGAAAGTGATGCTGAAAAAGCGGTTATTGAAGGTGACCTGGATGGTCTTTTGATTTTAGATAAAGATGCTTCAGGCATCATTACAGGTAAGTATAAAGCTGAAGACGTAACACAGCAGAGTCTGATTACTGATATAGAGATGGCATTGCAGCAGATCAAAAATAAATCAGCTGCTGAGTCAATCGGATTAAATCAGGAACAGCTGGCAGCAATCTATCTGCCAGTATCATTCGAAAAAGAGTCACTGTCTACAACGGCTAAAAGTGAAGAAGAAGCAGCACAAGTCTATATCCTTGTATATGTTGTTCTGTTTTTCATGTATATGTCTGTCATGATGTATGGCAGTATGATCGCGGTTGAAGTGGCAACGGAAAAGTCCTCAAGGGTAATGGAGATTTTGATTTCATCTGTATCACCCGTAACACAGATGTTTGGTAAAATCTTCGGGATCGTTCTTATCGCGCTTACTCAGCTTGCACTATTTGTAGCTGGAGGATTTGTGGCGGTAAAATTAAATGAAAATCTTAGCGGAAGCGAAAGTATTATCCAGGAGCTGAAGCTCAACGAAATACCAATCTCATTAATCGTTTATGCTCTCGTTTTCTTTATTTTAGGATTCTTCCTTTATGCTACTCTCTTTGCCATGATGGGTTCATTGATCAGCAGAGTAGAAGAGGTAAACAATCTAATGACGCCAGTTGTTATCGTGATTGTGGCTGCCTTTATGATTGCGATGTACGGCAGAGAGAATCCAGAGTCTGGATTTGTAGCAGCAGCTTCATACTTCCCGCTGTTTACACCGATGCTCATGCTGCTTCGTGTAGGTATGCTTTCGCTGCCAGTTTGGGAAACAGCACTTGGAATCAGCGTCTTAATCGGAGCTATTTTGCTGTTTGCTGTAATTGGAGCACGCGTTTATCGCGGAGGAGTTCTTATGTACGGCAACGCACCATCTTTAAAACTATTTAAACAAGCACTTCTTTTATCAAAAGCAGAAAAAAAGGATACTACTGGACTGTAAAAAAAGAGAAAGCTGACCCAAAAGGTAGAAATAATACCTTTTGGCGTCAGTTTTTTATTTTGGTTGAGAATATTTTAATGAAGAGGAAAGGGGATGAGGCGAAAAGGAAGGGTCACTGGGTGAAACGGCTTGATGTTGGGGTGGAACACGAGCAAGTCGGGGTGAAACGAGCACTCCAACGGGTGAAAGTTCATCTCTAACGGGCGAACGTGTAATAAATATAAGAACACGTACCGTAAAAAAGTAATGCTCTCTAATTGTTGTTTAAAATAGCGAACGTGCTTTCGTATATATGTTAAAATGAGGGGAAGAATGGTAGAAAAAGAGGATGAGTGAAATGATAAAGTTTTTACATTGTGCAGACCTTCATTTAGATAGTCCGTTCAAAGGGCTTTCCTCGTTGCCGGAAGGGATGCTTAAGCGTCTTTTTGAAAGTGCATTTTTGTCGTTTAATAGGCTCGTTGATATAGCGATTCAGGAAGAAGTAGATTTTGTAATCATCGCCGGTGACCTTTATGACAGCGGTCAGCGGAGCTTAAAGGCGCAATCCTTTTTAAAAAATTGTTTTGCAAAACTAGAGTCTCATCATATAGAAGTATACATCGTTCATGGCAACCATGATCCACTCGATGGCCAGTGGGTTTCACTTGAGTGGCCCAAGAATGTTCACTTTTTTCAAGGAAGCAGCATTCAAACTTTTTGCTATGAAAAAGAAGGGAAAAGGGTTGCTTGTCTTCATGGGTTCAGTTATGAAACTTCAGCTGTAACGGACAACCGTACGATTCATTTTCCAGAAAAACGAGACGAACTGTACCATATCGGTATTTTGCACGGACAAGCGGACGGATATAGCGGACACAGCCGTTATGCACCATTTTTATTATCTGAGCTTTTGAAGAAGGGCTATGATTACTGGGCTCTTGGACATATTCATAAAAAAATGGATCTTAATGATGATCCCCCTGTCCGTTATTCGGGAAACATTCAAGGCAGACATAGCGGTGAAACAGGTGAAAAAGGCGGTTATATCGTTACTCTTAACGGCAACCAGGCTACGAGCGTTTTTCATGCGACTTCAGATATTGAGTGGCATGAAGCAATGATCGAATGTGATGAGGCCGAAAATTTACAGGAAGTTATTACACTTTGCGAAAAAATAAAAGATACATACAGACATCCGCATAAAGGCATATTCCTTACGATTCGATTAACTGGGCCTACACCCCTATATGAAGAACTATTGGATGGAGTTTTCTTAGAAGACCTTGAGGAGATATTGCGAGAAGAGGATGCAGAGATTTCGTTCGTGCATACTGTTTCATTAAAAAATGATGTTCGTCCTGCTATCCAAGATGAGTTATCTATTAAGCAGTCTCAATTTTTTCTAGATATTATGAACGTTCTGCAAGACGATCGAGAGCTTGAAACTGCTTTGTCTGAATTGAAGACACATAGAACGGCAAGGAAATTCCTTTCACTCGATGAAGAGGATTGGGAAGATGTGAAGAAGCAGGCTGAGCAGCTATTATTATCAGAACTGTATAAGGGATAGGTGAGGTTATGAAAATAGTTTCTTTGCATATCTATCATTTTGGAGCATTAAAGGACTGTAAACTTACTTTGGAACGTTCAGGTTTTCAATTGCTGTTTGGTGAAAATGAAGCAGGGAAAACAACATTGATGGATTTTATTAAATGTATGTTGTTCGGTTTTCCTTTGAAGAACCAGTCAAAGCGACAGTATGACCCTAAAAACGGCAGCCGGGCCGGCGGAAAGATGACAGTTGAACATACAAACCTCGGGATATGGACAATCGAGAGAGTTGCCGGAACAAAAGCTGCTGGAGACGTAACGATCTATGATGAAACAGGCCGGCAAAAAGATGAATCTTTTTTGATTCAATTATTAGACGGAATGGACCAGTCTTTGTTTTCGGGAGCGTATTGCTTTGGACTTGATGGGCTGCAGAAACTCGATAAGTTAACTTCGGAAGAACTAGGTAACTTCTTGCTTAGCACGGCGATCTCAGGTGATCGAGACCTTCTGGAAATTGAACAGACTTTTGAAAAAAAACAATCCGGTTTGTTTAAAAAAGCGGGGAAAAAGCCTGTTATTAATGAAAAGTTGGAGCAGTTAAAGAATGCAGACCAATCCCTGCAAAAGCTTAGGGAAAAAAATGAAAACTATCAAATGATTGAAAAGCAAAAAGAATCACTCGAGACTAGGATGCACGAAACAAGCCGAGATCTGGGTCATATTCAAAAAGAGCTAAGATCTATTAAACGTTTGTTTGAGCTTCGTCCTGTTTTAGAAAAGTACAAACAGCTGAATCACGAACTAAAGTCATTTGGAACGATACAGCTGACTTTTCCGGAAAACGGTATTCAGCGATATGAGCAATGGCAAAAAGAAGTATCTCTATTAAATGGAGAATTGCAATACATCGAAGACCGATTGCTCAAAATAGATAAGGATCAGCAAATGCTAAAAACAGATGAACGAATGCTGTCTTATCAAAAAGAAATTAAACAATTGTTTAATAAACTTCCTCAATATGAGCATTTACAAGAGCAGCTCATACAGCTTACCACCTTAATAGATGAGTGGCGTGATGAAGAATCAGGATTACTTGAAGCTATTGGAGAAACATGGCGTCAGGAGGAACTTAAGGAATTGGCGCTTTCTTTATCTTCTCTCCAAGAGCAAGAGGAGCTCCTGAAACAGCATAATGCCATTCTGGAGAAAAAGAGAAGATTAGAAGATGATTTAGAAGATTCCAGAGTGAAGCTTGAGTACATGGAAAAAGAGGAAGCAGAACGAAAAGCTTTGCTCCTGCCAGATGAAGAGTTAGCTCGATATGAAACAGAAAAAAATAAAAAAAATCAAATGACAGCTTTCCCTGCATACGCTTGGATGCTGCCTGTTATTTCGGCAGTTGTTCTGATTTGGTCTGGCTGGTCTACTGAAAACACAGCGGTGATGTACGCGGGGATCGTGCTGCTGCTTTTAGCGGGTGTTCTAGCATTCATCAGTGGTAAAAAAGCTATTTATCAACAAGATAGTAAGCCTCGAACTAATCAGCGTTTCCTTGAGGACGAGGAAAACCGAAAGCTTTGGATTCAGCTAACAGCAGCACTTCAGCACGAGAATAATATTTACCTGCAGCTTGCAAAACAGCTTGATTATTTAGAGATTGAAGAAGCGAAAGTGTATGAAAAAGCAGAAAAATGGGCTGAACAGTATGGATATACTGGCGATAAAGAGAAGCTGATGTTATCAGGCTATATGAACAGCCTCATGAAAATTAAAGAGGTTATGAAACAAAAAGAAAATGCGATCAAGAAACTGGAGAATACTAAAGCAGAACTCGCTCGTTTAAATAATGAAGCTAGTAAGCTTGCTGATATCTTGGGGATTGACACTGCTGAAGACTCCTCAAAGATAATCGAAGCGATGTATACAAAACTTGAAAACCAGTTGAAAAATGAAGCGGAAAGTGAGCATTTAAGAAAAAGCTTTAGTGAGTTATCAGAACGAAAAGACTCTCTATTAAATCAAATTCAGAACATTAACGATCGAATAGCCGAACTATGGAAAGAAGCTTATGCTGATACAGAAGAAGCTTATTACGATATAGGCAAAAGAACTGCCGCCTTTACAAAGATATCTATTGAGCGGGATGCACTAAACAATCAGCTGCAGTCATTAGGATTTGAACCTCATGTGATTGAAAGCATGGCTGAAAAGATGACAGAGAAATACGAAGAAACGGTTCAGCTTTTTGAGGATCTTGAAAGAAAAGAAGAACTTCAGAAAAATGAGCACACCGCTGCAACAGAAGACAGAGCGAAACTGCATTGGGAATTGAAAAACCTTCTAGAGGATGGCACATACTCGGAGCACTTGCACCGATATGAACTATTAAAGGATGAATGGAATCTTCTTGTTAAGAAGTGGGCCAGCCTGCGTCTTGCTCAGCATGCATTGCAGAAGGTGAAAGAAGACTACCAGCAAACGAAGCTTCCAGCAGTTTTAGAGACTTCGAGTGGTTATTTTAGTAAAATAACAGAAGGTGAATATCAATCTATTTTATTTACGGATGCAAATGAACTAGTCGTGTTAAAAGGGGATGGAACTCGCTTTTATCCGCATGAATTAAGCAGGGGGACCGCAGAACAAGTTTATTTAGCGATCAGGCTCGCTGTTGCAGCGAATGCCGGTCCAGCTGAATTCCCGATACTTATGGATGATATTGCAGTGAATTTCGATCAAAACAGGACACGTCGCACGCTGTCATTGATTCAAGAAATTGCACGGGACAGGCAGGTTCTCTTTTTTACTTGCCACTCGCATTTAGAGCCGCTTGTGCCAAATGTTCCTTTTATTCACTGGCCAGAGGGTTCTGTTTTAGCTGAAAAATAATTTAAGGAGGGGAATGCCCATGTCAAATGAGTATACGATTTACTTAGTAGAGGATGAGCAAGATCTTTCACATGTCTTAAAAGCCTATATGGAAAAAGAGGGTTGGAATGTTTCTGTTTACCACAATGGAGAAGATGCATTAAAGAATTCTGAAGGATCCCCTCCGCATCTTTGGATTTTAGATATTATGCTTCCAGGTATGGACGGCTATGAAATTATTAAAGAAATTAAAAAGAATTCGGATATACCCGTCATTTTCATTTCAGCAAGAGATCAGGACCTGGACCGGATAGTGGGTCTTGAGCTTGGAAGTGATGATTACCTGGCTAAGCCTTTTATGCCAAGGGAACTTGTAATTCGTGTTAAGAAACTTTTAACAAGAGTCTATGAAACAGGCAACAGAATGCCGCAGATCATTGAGATAACAGGATATACGATAGATCCGATCTCCAGAAGGATCACACGGGATGGAGATATCATTAATTTAACTGGAAAAGAAATAGACGTTCTGCTCTATTTAATTGAAAACAAAGGCAAGTCAAGAAAAAGAGAAGAGATTCTGGAATATGTTTGGGGAGACGATTACTTTGGATCTGAACGCGCTGTAGATGATGTGATCAGGCGTGTGCGCAAAAAAATGCCACGGCTGAACTTGGAAACCGTCTATGGTGCTGGATACAGGATCATCCCATCATGATCCGGCTAAACCTTACACAGCGTATTTGGCTTTCGTTTGGGTTATTGCTGTTTACGATCGGACTGTTAACTGCTATTATCTATCCGCTGTCTATTAAAGATACGCTGACAGAGGAAACATACAGAATCATCGAAAACGAGCAACAGAAAGTGCGTGATCCACAAAAGCAGTTTCCTCAAAAAGGGGAGTCATCGGTTGATTTTATTGAAAGACGAAACGCTGAACGATCAGTCGGCCATTTTTTAATTGTAGATCAGTATGCAAATTCCCAAGGTGATCCGGTTCCGCAAGAAGTCTTAGTGGAGATGGCGGAAAAGGCGTATGAGCAAAAAGAAAATAAAGGGCGATATGAGTTAACATATGAAGGCGCTACTCTTTTTTATGTGATCTCGACAGGAACAAATGCACAAGGTGAAGTCGTCTATTTGATTTCTTATATGTGGGACACGTATCGTGATCAGATGGTAAACAGGCTTTGGCTGAGACTGGTTTTAATCCTGCTGTTTACAGGTATCTTTTCGATCATTCCAGCGATCTGGCTGGCAAGATATCTCCGCTCCCCTCTAACGATCTTAGGGAAGCGGTTTGAGCAGATTGCGAAAAGAAACTGGCAGGAACCGTTTCATTGGAAGGGAGATGACGAGTTTTATGTTCTCTCAAAACAGTTCGAGGATATGAGGCAGAATCTCTTAAGACATGATCATGCACAAAAAACATTTATTCAGCATGCATCTCATGAGCTGAAAACACCGATCATGACGATTAAAAGCTATGCACAGTCTGTAAAAGATGGCATCATGCCAAAGGGAACGACTGAAGACATGATGGACGTTATTTTAAAAGAGACACACAGAATGGAAAAGCGTGTTCAAAATATGCTGTATTATACAAAGCTCGATGCGATGAAGCTTAATGTTCTCTCTAAAGAAACATTTGAGTTTGGTGATCTGTCTGAAGATATCATTGAGCGGTTCAGATATCAGCGTGAGGATATAAACTTTGAAATTACAGGCAATCATTACAAGATTAATGGCGATCATGAACAGTGGAGTATTCTGCTTGATAATCTTGTTCAAAACGCACTAAGGTATGCCAGTGAAACGATAAGGCTTTCTGCTTTCTATAAGGGAAGCTACTTCATCGTCGAAGTCTTTAATGATGGAGAGCAGCTGACAGGTGTAACAGGAGAAGAAATCTTTCAGCCGTTCCGAAAAGGAAACAAGGGACAGTTTGGGCTTGGACTAGCTATTGTAAAACGGATCGCTGAACTACACGGCGGCAAAGCAACAGCTCTTAATACGAAAAACGGTGTAGCTTTCCAGATCAAAATACTAATAAACGACATGCAGAATAAAGAATAACAAGCTGCTGCAAATGTGTTTTTTAGTGATTACAACAGTAGTTAAATAGACTGATATGCTATACTTAAAACAAAGAAAGGCGGGGTGGAATATGAAAAAAGGACTTGCTTTTTATAAGGTAGGAGAGATGGTAGACGGATTCTTTCTCGTCAAATCGTCTGTAAAAGGAACTGCAAGCAACGGAAAGCCGTTTTTGACGCTGATCCTCCAAGATCAAACGGGTGATGTAGAAGCGAAATTGTGGGATAGCTCTCCTGAAGATGAGGAGCTTTATGCGGCACAAGCCATTGTGAAGCTTGCTGGTGAAATGGGCAATTACAGAGGAAAAATGCAGCTTAAACTTAAAGCGATCCGCCCTGCAACGGAACTTGACGGCGTAAAAATAAGCGATTTTCTTGAAACAGCTCCACTCACACAAGAGGCAATGGTGGAGACGATCACACAATACATATTTGAGATGAAAAATCCGAATATACAGCGAATCACGAGGCACCTGCTTAAAAAATATCAAACAGATTTTCTGGAATATCCAGCTGCTGTGAAGAATCATCATGAATTCGTTTCAGGTCTTGCTTACCATGTTGTATCCATGCTCAATATGGCCAAGGCATTCAGCAAACTATATCCTTCCTTGGACACAGATCTTCTTTATTCCGGGATTATTCTGCACGACCTTGGAAAAGTGATTGAACTGTCAGGACCAGTCGCAGCGACATACACATTAGAAGGTAAATTGCTGGGGCATATTTCGATCATGGTAAATGAGATCGGAATGGCAGCAAAAGAGTTGGAGATTGAAGGGGAAGAAGTAACTGTCCTTCAGCATCTTGTGCTTAGCCATCATAGCAAGCCAGAATGGGGAAGCCCGAAACAGCCATTGATCAGAGAAGCAGAGATTCTTCATATGATTGATAATTTTGATGCACGAATGAATATGATGGACCGTGCGCTGGAAAAAGTACAGCCAGGAGAGTTTACTGAGAAGCAGTTCGCCCTAGAGAACCGTTCCTTGTATAAGCCTCAGTTCCAAGCAGAATTTGCCAAAAATTAATTTGGAAGAAAACGATTGTGAATTATTTGAAATTATGTTAAATTTGGAATTGGAAATATAAGAAAACATTCAGGAGGCAATGACTCATGAAAAGCATTGTTCAAATTAAGGCAGGAAAGCAAGCTAAATAACGTCCAATCCTTCTAGGAAAGGCTTATTTTGCTATGCGATCTACCTTCTTTTGAGCGATCTTTCTTGTGTCATCTTCAGCCTTTTTATGAAAAGTCTGTGGTATGCACATGCAAGGGTGCTTATCCATGGGCTTTTTCTGTTTTATTAGAAATCCCGTTGTTTACTCCATATAGCGCTCAAAAGACAGGTATAAGTGATTAAAGTATCGTAATTTAAATTACAAGAAAAGAGTGAGCAACATGAAATGGAAAGACTGGGATACAAATATTAAAGTACGTTTAGTCGGAGAATTTTTTGTGGGTTTATTATTTTGGATGTTCTTCCCGTTTATGGCCATCTATTTTTCAGATGAACTGGGTAAAGAAACAGCCGGAATTCTGCTTGTGCTATCACAAGTAGTGGGTGTAGTCACGAACCTTGTCGGTGGATATTGTGCCGACAGGTATGGACGCAAAAAGATGATGGTTATTTCTGCCTGGGGGCAGGCTGCTACGTTTATAGTCTTTGTTATAGCTAACTCCCCATGGCTTGATTCACCTATTTTAACCTTTATCGCGTTTTCGGTCCTTGGGCTGTTTGGATCTCTATATTGGCCGGCAAGCCACGCGATGATCGCGGACGTAGTGGAAGAAAAGGATCGTACAGAAGTATTTGCGGTGTTCTATACTTCGATGAATTTATCAGTTGTATTTGGACCCGTGCTGGGAAGTATCTTCTTCTTTTCCTATAGGTTCGAATTAATGATTGCCTGTTTGATCTTTAGTGCTATTTTGGCTGTTGTTCTGGCGAAGTACACAAGAGAAACGGTTCCGGTTAAAAAAGAAATTCTTGAGCCAGTGGGTGCCGATAAAAAATGGCATGAAGCGGTTTGGGAACAATTGAAGGACTACAGGGTTATTGCTAGTGATAAGTTATTTTTGCTGTTTATACTAGCAGGAATTCTCGTAGCTCAAACATTCATGCAGATGGATTTATTACTAGCTGTCTATCTGACAGAAAAGGTACCGGAACAAACGCTGATTGCACTCGGAAATTGGGATCTTAAATTAACGGGTGAAAAAGTTTTCGGATATTTAATTTCTTTAAACGGATTGATGGTTGCACTTTGTACAGTTTGGATGGCTAAATGGATGAACCGATTTAATGAAGGAAGAGTATTTATTTTTTCTGCTCTTCTATACGGTGTATCTATGCTCGTTTTCGGCGGCACGACGATGATGTGGGTTCTGTTTGCAGCGATGGTCATCTTTACGACTGCCGAACTGATGGTGGTAGGGATTCAGGAAAGTTTTATTTCTAAACTGGCACCAGAGAACATGAGAGGTCAATACTTTGCGGCAGCAGGTCTTCGTTTTTCAATCGGCCGCACGATTGCTCCGATTTCTATTCCATTAACGATGTGGATTGGCTTTGATAATACGTTTTATCTGCTCTTCATTCTAGCTGTAATAAGTGCGGGAATTTACTACGTTATGTTCCGTGCATTTGATAAGAAAGTGAAAACAAATTCACCGGCTGAAACGAAAGCAAAACCTGCACTTTCGTGACATATCTTTTGCAGCTCCCTCATAGACTTGATTAAAAGCTTGTCTAACAAAAGGGGGAGTTTATCGATGAAAGGATACGCTGCTTTATTTTTTGGTGCGATACTCATTGCTGCATTTGTGCTGAAAGAATATTCGGCAGGAGTAAGTGAGTTCTTTGTAATGACTCCATGGTGGATGTATTTTGTACTGTGCGGCATTATTTATAGCGGATACAGGGCAACAACACTTTTCCAGGAAGACCGTGCTATTGAGCAAAAGGTGATAGAAGAAGAAGGAAAGGTGTACATGAAACGCCTGGATTTGGCGAGAGCACATGAAGAAGCCAAGGAAATGAATGAGCACTTCGAAATGGCTGCTGAAGAGCCAGAACAGAAAGCTTCTGGAGAATAAAAAGTAAGACCTGCTGATTTCAGCAGGTCTTTTGTTATGGCTGTTTTTCTAACCCTTTTTTGCTTTTGTAAGAGGTTAATTTCCGCTACAGGACTCGCTTTCCGCAGGGTGTGCGGTGAGCCCCCTCGTCGCCTTGCGACATTAAGTGGTCTCACCTGTCCCACTCATCCTGCAGGAGTCTAGTCCTTTCGCTCCAATTAACTATTCAATGAAGAATTTGACAAGAATCTCTAAGTTGCAACAATCTTTTAGAAAAGATCGTGTGTTATTTATAAGAGTGTGTCTTCCTGGTACGAACAAATTTTGTATGAAAAGGCATTTTTGTTTAGTGAGATCGATTTTTTGTACGGTTAACGTGTTTTTTTTGTACGGTTGAAGCAAATTTTTATTCGGTCGTGTTTTTTTCTGCCTGGAAAACAGCAATCCAAAAAATAAAAACCCAGGCTCTTCAAAAGGCCTGGGTCCATCATAATTATTGTTGCGGTTGTGGCATTGCTGGTTGCTGCGGCTGTTCAGCTTTCTTTTCGATCTTTTCTTTTAGTTCTTTGTCTTTGATCTTAACGTCCGCTTTTTTGCGAAGGTTTTCTAGAATTTCAGTGATTGGTTTAGCTTTTTGCTGTTTTAATTCTTGTTCAACTTGTTCTTTCTTGTCTTCGAACTTGTTTTCACGCTTGTCCGTTACTTTGATGATGTGAACACCATAATCAGACTTAACAAGGTCACTCGTTTCACCTTTATCAAGAGTAAACGCTACTTTTTCAAATTCAGGCACCATAGCACCTTTACCGAAGAAGCCAAGGTCTCCGCCTTTTGATTTAGAACCAGGGTCTTTAGAGTATTCTTCTGCTAGTTTAGCAAAGTCTCCGCCCTCATTAAGTTTCTTTTGAACTTCTTTAGCTGTTTTTTCATCATCAACTAAGATGTGGCTAGCTTTTACTTCTGTTTTGTATTTTTCTTCAAATACTTTCTTCATTTCATCTTCAGAAATCTTAACGCCTTCAGTTGCAGCTTTTTCATTTAAAAGCATAGACTTTACGCGTTCTTTTAGCTGTTTCTCATCAGATAAGCCATTTTGCTCAAGTGCTTGTTTGAAAGCATCTTCTCCGCCAAGCTCTTCCTTGATCTTGTCGATTTCTTTATCAATTTCTTTGTCTGTTACTTTGTATTTATCTTCAAGTACCATTTCATCGATCATTTGGTTAAGTACTTGATCACCATATTGTTCTTTCATTTTATTGTAAAACTGTTCTTTTGTAATATCTCCAGCTTTAGATTCAACAATTGCTTCTGAGTCAGCACCAGCGTTATTACAAGCGGATAGAGAAATTAGTCCCGCTGTGAGCCCTAAAGATAACATCCATTTTTTCATTTTCAAACACTCCTACTGTGAAGTAATAATTTAACATCTCTAACTATAGCATAAACGTTGTGGGTATTCCTATTCAATAAACGAAATATGAGAAAATTTACACATTATATTTTGAGTATTTATGCGAAAGCCAAGCTTTATTTATAAAAAAAATTTTAAAACCCGGGACATTAGTCTAATCAAAACAGGGCGCATCACTATATGATATGGAGAAAGAAAAGGGAGGTATGATGATGAGCTACGGTTATGGTTACGGGTGCGGGGGAGGATTTACAGTAATTATTGTTTTATTTATCCTTCTCATCATTATAGGAGCATCTCATTGCTAAATGATGAAAGTATGGAAATTAAGCATTATAAGGGCAGATGCCTATGCGTGTCTTACTCATGATGCATAGGATAGTGTACAGATTAATGAAGGAGGTGGCAACATGGGCTACGGACATGGAAAAGGCTTTGCTTTGATTGTAGTGTTGTTTATCTTATTGATTATCGTAGGTGCTGCTTGTTTCTGCTAATATAAGAGTTAGTCTTGCAGCCTTTTCTTTTGAAAGGAACTGTATGGCTTGAACTATTTAAGCAGATTCGTTAGTGTTGTTTTTACTACTCTTGATCAATAGGTGCAGTGCATATGTATGTTAAAGTTACACAAGGGGGAAAGCAGTCTGGTTCCCCCTTTTACTATTTGCATTATAGGATTGACTGACAAATCGTGCAGTCAGCAAAGTTTTCTCTAAAAGACGTTTGAAATATAAGAAGAAATGAGAAGAATGGTAATAGAAACATTTATGGTGCGGTAAACTGAATCTTCCTGTTTTGAGGACAAGTTTTTTTTATCACAGAGCTTGTATGTGAGTGAATTGAATACAAATAAAAATACAGGTGCTAAAAAAACGAATAAATAGCCAGCCATTTAAAAACCTCCAACATGAACTACTTGTTTAACTTTACCAAAATATGTGGAATATGAATAGAAAAAATACTTTTCAAACAAGGGGAGAGAAGATGCGAAATAAATGGAAAGCAGCATTCTTTTTATTATTACTTATAACAGTAGCAATTCCAGCAACAGTCATCATTTTACTTTTTACAGATCCGAAAGGCGGGCATTTGGATAGAAGTGCACTAGATTCAGATATTCGCGATAATCAAAAATTGTTAAGCATACATACCGAGAAGGAACAGGTGGAAGATCTGCTGAACAAAGAGCTGAAGAAAAAAGCTCCAAATGTTAATGTATACGTTAATTTACGGGATGAAGCTGTACTGAACGGTTCGTTTGTGGCTTTTAACCAGGAACTTCCCTATCAGATTACCTTTGAGCCGGAAGTTATGGACAATGGTGATCTATTATTAAAAGAGAAGGATATTCAAGTTGGACGTTTTCCTTTGCCAGGGGACGAGGTATTTAAGCTGCTGAAGAATACGGTTAAGTTTCCAGAATGGGTAGATGTTTATCCTGCAGATGAAAGCATTTTGATGAGGGTAACAGAAATGCCAACAAAACCAGGGTATGCTGTAAAAACAGAAGAATTTGATTTAAAGCAGAATTCCATTAAGTTTGGCGTTTATACGAAAGAATAACGAGAAACACTCTGGTTCGCAGATTTTTGCGGGCTAGGGTGTTTTTTTAGTGCTGATTTGAATGTAGTTGATTTCCGCTTCAGGATACTCGCTTTCCGGGGGGCGTGCGGTGAGCCTTCTTGCGCTATGCCATTATGAGTCTCACCTGTCCCCCTGATTCCGCCGGAGTCTCGCACCTAGCACTTCAATCAACTAGTCGAAGAAGCGTACTCACTAAAAAAATGTTCAAAAACAACAATCTTTTAGAAAATTAAAACCATATCCAAATGGGGAAAGTTGGATTATAATATAGACATAGTATGACTAGAAAGCAGGGTATGTATGGAGACGGTTGAAGAGAGGTTAGAAAGACTGGAATTTTATAATCAGCTGACGATTGAAAGTGTCGATCTTACTTCGTATCCATTCTTCAGGCTAGTCATGGAAAAAAAGCTCACCGAAACAGAAGTGAATGATATCATTCAGCTTTGCGATGAGCTTGAAAAAATATTCTTTATGCAAAAAGAAGCAGGTTTTGTTCATTACACACCGCTGTTAATTCACTTTGCAGGCATGCTGACACCAAAGCTTAATCCTCGAGAAACAATCCTGGCATTACTTCATCAGGAAAAATATACTTCATTGATGGAAAAGCTATATGAACTTTCTGTTCGTTATGAATGAGAAGAAGCAATTTCTTCAGCTGCGATAACAGGTGAAGCTGCTTGTTCTTCGATTGTTGCTTCGATTTTTTCTTCCAGTTTGTTGAAGATAGACATGAAATCTTCACCATATAAATTGCGGATAATTGACATCAGCTCAGGGAACTCAGGAAATCTTCCAAAGAGTTCTTTAATTGGCATAGATGCGCTGAATACACCGAATTTAGCTGGATCATATGTGTTTAATGTTTGTAATAGAAGTTCTTCACCTTTATCTGTTAAACAGATGTATGTATTTCGTTTGTCGTCTTCTTTTTTAGAAAATGTAAGGTAGCCTTGTTCTTCAAGTTTCTTTGAAAAGTTAAAGGCTGTTGATACGTGCATAACACCGAATTTCGCGATATCCGAAATTGAAGCGCCTTCTAGATGATGAGCAATCCAAAGGATATGGTGTTCGTTAATGTTTAATCCATAATCTTTAATCCAGTTTTGCCAGTCTTTTTCTACACTTTTCCATAAAGCTTTACTAATTTGTGAAAGTTTGTGACTATAGATCATGGCTTCTTGAAAACTATATAATTGATCTTTGTTCATTTTTAAAATGCCCCTCCATCTTATAAAACACATCCTATTCCTCATTATGCCAGTATTTCCTATAATAAGAAAGTAAAATTTTTCAATTTCTGCTTATTTTTTAGTAAATTAGAATTATAACTTTTAGCAGATATAGTGATAAAGTCAGAGAATCTATATGTTTGTACATAAACAAAAAAATTCCCCACTGATGGAGAATTTTTTTGTTGTTTATTTCGTATCCTGTTCGATTTCTTCTTCCATTTTTTCAATAGTAGAAGCAGCTGTTTCTTGCATCGCTTCCTCTTTTTCTTTGTTAGCAAATTTAATCTTTGCTCTAAGCTGAATACCGTCGCGCTTAATGCTGGAGAATGTAGATTTCATTTTATCCATATTTTCTTTCAGATCTTTTCTTACTTCTTTGCCTGCCTTAGGAGTTGAAAGTAAAGTAGCTGCTGCTGTTACAACCGTTCCTAATGCGAAACCTACTACCATGGATTTTGATTTAGACATCTTAAAATTCCTCCTCATTCTTTTATTATCTAATAAATTCGTGAATTTCTCTTATAATCCTATGAAAAATAATGACGAATATAAAAATATTTCCCGATAGATTTCGTCACGTTTGGACAAGATACACGTTGTGGGGTATATGCTTATGAATATGTTTTCAACCCTTGGAATGACGACGTCTATAGTTGCTTTCATTGTTTTTCATTGGACGTGTTTATTAACTCGCTGTATGTCTGATTTAGTAGATTGCTGGCATACTTTGACGAATAGAAAAGCAAAAAATAAAAAAGGGAAATCGTGATAATATTTGACGAAGAATATAAAAAGAGGGTATACATATAAAAAACGGTCAGGAGGGGAATGGGTTTGAAGCAAAATACAATCGGCAATTATTTTAATAAGATGAAAGAAAAGGCGAATGCTGTTTTAGAAAGTTCGACACAAACAGGTGAGCTTGTTACAAAAGCCGAAGACAAAACTACTCAATCAGATAAGCAAGGTTTGAGGGATTTAGGAGCACAGGTAAAAGCACTTGTCCGCTTAGTAAGGTCCTATAAAAAAGGTGATTACCGAGACGTCTCTAAAAAATCAATGGTTCTTATCGTTGCCGGTCTTCTCTATTTTGTGAGCCCGATTGATGCTGTTCCTGATTTCTTAATTGGGGCAGGTTTATTGGATGATGCTACAGTTTTGGCGTTTTTGTTTAAAACATTATCGAGTGAAATTTCAGCGTTTCAAACTTGGGAAGAGACAGAAGAAGACACATACATAAAGCCAGCTCCTTAAAAGGAACTGGCTTTTTAAATTTTATTTTATGCAGTTAAACTTGATCGTTTTGAGAAGCGGTTTGCCACCGGATAAATAAAGAACATGATTAATCCGCTAATTATGCTAGTAGGAAGTACGATCATTCCAATAAAGCTGAACAATGATCCTGGCAGACCAGCGACCATCATGGCTACGAGCAAGAATAATGTTCCGCTGACAATCGTTCCGATAACGGTTAATAGTACAGCACTGTAAGTATTTACTTTCACTTTACGTGCTAATAAGAACATTCCTAAAAATATAAAGGCTGTAATTGGTTTTTCCACGATGTTGGCAATTTGTCCTCCAGCCATTCCGGTTGTCAGTGCAGAAATGACTCCTGCTGCCATACTTGCAATCAAAACATTCTGTTTAGTTGGTGCAAGCATGATGGCTAAGAACATCATTACCAGAAGCAAGTCAGGTTTCATCCCAAAGAATAATGGCGGCACAACCGTGTGAAAAACATACCCTAATGCAATAAGTACTGATGTTAACGCTAATGATTTTGTTTTCATTTCTCATCTCTCCTCAGCTATTTCTTTTAGCCTAAATTTCTTTCCAATAGTGCCCTCGTGGCCTATTGCGAAAGTAACTCTACTGTATCAAAGATATTGAAAATTTTAAAGGCTATATACTTATTTACCGTATTTTCCCTGAAAGTGAAGCATGAAATCGGCAAGTTTTTCGCATGATTTTTCTGGTACAGCGTTATAGATCGAAGCTCTGAAACCACCGACAGAACGATGCCCCTTTAATCCAAAAATACCGTTTTCTTCACTTTCTTTTATAAAACGTTTTTCTAATTCGGGATCACTTAATGTGAAGGTGATATTCATATGTGACCGTGACTCTGGCGTCGCATAACCATTATAAAAGCCATCGCTGCTGTCAATCGCATTATAGATTATCTCTGCTTTCTTTTTATTTTTAACTTCTAATTCTTTTACACCGCCTTGTTCTTCGATCCATTGCAAAACAAGATTAAGCAGGTAAATTGAGTATACTGGTGGTGTGTTATAAAGAGATCTGTTCTTTGCATGTACCTGATACGACAGGATAGAGGGGAGCGATTCGTTTTCTTTTAATAGATCTTTTCGGATAATAACAGCTGTAACTCCAGCTGGCCCGAGGTTTTTTTGTGCGCCTGCATATATCAGAGCATAGTTAGAAACATTAAAAGGCTTGCTCATTATGTCACTCGACATGTCTGCAACGAGAGCAGGATGAGAAAATGCATCCAAGTCAGGCCATTGAGTACCATAGATCGTGTTGTTAGAGGTGATGTGCAGATAAGCGTCTTGATCGCTTGGTTCATAATTTATTTCTGGAAGCGTCCGATATTTTGTGTCTTTCCCTGAGACGACGGCTTCACTTGGACCGATTTTAGCTGCTTCTTGAAACGCTTTTTCTGACCATGATCCAGTTAATACGTATTTAGCGGTTTTGCCCTGACTGAGTAAATTCATTGGGAGCATAGCAAACTGGAGACTTGCTCCGCCTTGCAAAAATAAAACATCATGTGTTTCAGGGATGTCTAATAAATTCCGCATAAGGGTCTTAGCCTGTTCATGAATTTCTTCATATGTTTCCCCTCTGTGGCTGTGTTCCATAATATTTAACCCTGTTTCCTTAAAGTCATCCCACTCTGACTTAGCACGTTTCATAACCTCTTTAGGCAGAGTAGTTGGTCCTGCTTGAAAATAAATGCGTTCCATTTCTTCTCCTCCTCTGATGATGTGATGCTCTTGAATATGAAAAAACTGCCTGAGAAAGATAGGCAGTTTTACTATGTAGTGTTAGTTCTTGACGTTTTCTTTAATGTTTTGAGCGATCTCAGCCATTTCATTGGCAGGGAGCTCCTGCGTTTTCCAGACTGCACCAAAACCATCGCCAGAACCATATCGCGGAATAAAATGCATGTGGTAGTGGAAGACAGACTGGCCGGCAGCTTCGCCGTTGTT
Source organism: Fictibacillus halophilus (assembly GCF_042680145.1). GTDB lineage: Bacteria > Bacillota > Bacilli > Bacillales > Fictibacillaceae > Fictibacillus > Fictibacillus halophilus_A. Next base: position 121,487 of record NZ_JBHTNQ010000001.1, read on the forward strand.
ATTTAAAAGATTCAATCCAATTGGGTTAAACGTTTGTTTAATGCTTGAAGCGATTTTTGGCACAGCAGAAAAAAGCTTGGCTGCTGTTTCTTCAGACAGCTCAAAAACATCTTTTGAATGTTCCTTTGGAATGATCAGCGTATGTCCTTTTGTAACCTGGCTGATGTCTAAAAAGGCAAGAACATTTTCATCTTCATACACTTTGTAGGACGGAATTTCACCTGAAACAATTTTACAAAAAATGCAGTTTGAATCGTGGGACAAGCGGCTCACCTCATTTTTTTTACTTATCATAACACACATTAACGACGAGAAAAATAAGACTGTTTTCTAAATGATTTGTGTTTTTGGATTATTTTTATTGTAGACACTTCATTGACAAGTTGATTGGAGCGCAAGGTGAGAGACTCCAGCGGGATCAGTGGGACAAATGAGACTCCTAAGGACGCAAAGCGTCGAGGAGGCTCACCGCACACCCCGCGGAAAGCGAGCATCCTGGAGCGGAAATCAACCGCTTCAAAAAGCAGCAACTTCACAAAAATCACCAAAAATAAAGAAGAAGAGTCCTATTAGAAAATAGAACTCTCCTTCTTATAGAGGTTAGAGAAGAAAGGAGAACATGAAAACAAAGCAATAAGATTTTTTAGCCATGCACCTCTAGTTTAAGAATCTGCAATTGCTCAAGCACTGAATAGTCCAAGAGAACCATCTCCTTAAATGAAAAGCATTTTAAAAAAAATCTGAACCGTTGTATCTTTCTCCCTGAAGAAGGGGGGATACCTTCTTCCCTTATATCTTGTCCATACAGTCTTACTTGTTATACATATAAAATTGGAAAAAAGGGCTTGAATTGAGCTATTATTAGATAAGAATGAACAAGAGGAGGGTCCTCTGTGAAAAGAAGACAACTAGTAATGACGATGACTCTTGCTGCTGGTGTTCTCATTTCAGGATGCGGGAATGAGAAAGAAGAAGAGCATAAGAACCATCAAGGACAATCTCAGCAAAAACATGAAGAAAGTGGACATGAAAAGCATCTTGCTAATGGTGATATTCAACAATTAACAGCTTCCGTTGACATTATGCCTGCATTTTTAGATAAACAGTCTAAAGAGATTTCAGCGATTTATGCCGCTGCACCAAAGTTTAAAGAAGTGCTGGAATCAATGCCTTGTTATTGCGGCTGCGGTGATTCTGCAGGGCATAAAAACAATTATGATTGCTTTGTAGCTGATAATAAAGAAGACGGAAAAATCATATGGGATGATCATGGAACAAAATGCGGTACTTGTCTTGAAATTGCAGCGATCAGTATGAGTGAGTCTGCAGAAGGCAAGAGTACACTTGATATCCGGAAAATGATTGATGAGAAATATAAAGAAGGCTATGCGGAGCCTACACCAACTCCAATGCCTGCTTCTTAAAGGGTAAAACAAAAAATATGGTAAATAATAGGTGAGTAAAGATAAACCAAAGAAAAGGGAGGGTAAAAAATGAAACCTATCCTAGAAGTCAGTGACTTAACGGGCGGTTATATGCCGAATCAGCCTGTCATCCATAACCTGAATTTTTCTGTGAAAGAAAGTGAAATTGTCGGGCTGATCGGATTAAACGGAGCTGGAAAAAGTACGACGATTAAACATGTTCTCGGACTGATGGAACCTATGTCTGGCAGCTCGAAGATTTTAGGGCAAACCTTCCGGGATGAACCGGAAATTTACCGCAGCCAGTTTACTTATATCCCTGAGATCCCCATTCTTTATGAAGAGCTTACATTATGGGAGCACCTTGAGTTAACTGCTATGGCTTATGGACTTGAAGAACAAACGTTTTTAGCAAGAGTAAGGCCGTTGCTTGAAGAATTTCGTATGGATAATAAAATTAAATGGTTTCCGAACCAATTCTCTAAAGGGATGAAACAAAAGGTAATGATCCTTTGCGCCCTATTAGTAGAGCCAAAGCTATATATTGTAGACGAGCCATTCGTAGGGCTGGATCCTCTAGGTATTCAATCTTTCCTTGAATATATGGTTGCGTTTAAAAATAGCGGTGCGGGAGTTTTAATGTCCACTCATATTTTGTCTACTGCTGAGAGGTACTGTGACCGTTTCTTGATCATGCATGAAGGAAGGTTAGTATTAAGCGGAACTTTAGAGGAATTGAGAGAAAGAAGCGGTTTGACCGATGCTACCCTTGATGAGATCTACCTGTATGTAGCTCGAGGTAAAGTAACATGATCGATGTTAAAAAATTATGGCGCAAACGCCGCAACGCACATTTAACTCAAACGTTAAAATATTTTAGTTTAATGGCAAACAGCGGACTCATTGTTTCCTTAATTTTACTCATCATTGTGGGCAGTATTTATTATGCAAAGCTTCTTAAAGCACTACCTCAGGATTTCCCTGCAGTGCTTATTTTGACGGTGCTGTTTTCGTTCTTGCTGACGAAAAGTGCGATCAGGACTTTATTAAAAGAGGGAGATCTTGTTTTTTTACTGCCTGTTGAATCTGGTATGAAGCATTATTTTTCACAGAGCTTATCTTCTGCGATCGCAAGCGGTTCGTTCTTAACTCTTTTTGTATTTACACTGACGTGGCCGATTGTCCAGGTATTCATTACAGATGGATGGAAAATGTATGTCACTTTTGCTTTCTTTTTAATCGCTGCGAAAGTATTTAATTTATATGTTGCGTGGGAAGAAAGAAGGCTGCCGTATAAAAGCCACCAATTAAACTATAAGATCATGAGATTTATCGTGAATTTTGTTTATGTATATCTTCTGTTTAACGAAGCTTATGTCTTCCTGATTGCCATGTTTGCTATTATGTATGTTTTAAAGAACTTTGTGTTCGGAGTATTTAAGAAGATGCACGGTTACCAATGGGAAATGCTTTTAGCTGAAGAACAGACGCTAAAGATGAAGGGATACCGTTTAGTAAATTACTTTACAGATGTTCCTGCACTGAAACAAACCGTTCATAAAAGACCTTTGCTGAACATGCTTGGTACGTTCTCTTTTAAGAAAAAGAATATGATGCCGGCACTTTTTATGAAAACCTTTACGCGATCAGGTGATTACTTAGGTTTGTACATAAGGCTGGTTTTAATCGGTTTTCTCTTTTTATATCTGGTTCCACCCGGATGGTGGCAGCTGGCTGTAGTTATATTGTTTTTTCAAATGCTTGCGCTGCAATTGTTTACACTCTACACGCAATATAAATGGAATGTGATTTTTAACATATATCCGGTCGAGGCTAATGTAAAAATTGCGGCATTTATGAAGTGGCTGCGAGGTCTTTTGCTAATGCAGGGAATCTTGTATGGAGTGTTTTACGGAATTCTTACAGGTGATTGGCTGATTGCACTATTGATGCCTGTTTCAGCATTCGTGTACAGCCTGTTACGCCTGCCATCCATGACAAAAAAACATATAACACTATCTTCCTAGCCTTAGAGGTTAGGAAGATTATTTGTTCATGATAATTGCATTAAGGATTGGCTTGAACAATGCTATTTTGAAAATCTGCCCCGGTTGATTAAAGTGAAAACAAAATATGATCCAGAAAATCTATTCAATTTTCCATTAGGCATTCCAACGAAAAGGGAATTATAAGTGTTTACTTGAAACTAATAAGATCGTTAATCCGTATGTCTAGGAGAGGAGGAGTAAGATGAACACATATGAACAAAAGGTCTTTGAAGAACTGAAAAGCTGGGAAGTTGAGATGACGAAGCGGCCTTCGCTTTGGAACAAAGCGACAAAATCTATTCAGACAAAAATTAATGAGAAAATACCTCAAAAAGTACATGACGTGATTACAACTAGTATGAAACATATGATAAAAGCAACATTAGTAGGATCGGAATATACGACGAAGCGGACAACTCAGCTAGAAGCAGAGCTTCGTGAAAGAGACGAAAAACTGAAGGAGCGTCTCGCTTTTTATAAAAAAACAGCGGCTGTAGAAGGCGCCGGTACAGGGGCTGGGGGTATATTGCTCGGTCTTGCTGATTTTCCTTTACTGCTGGGAATAAAAATGAAGTTCCTTTTTGAAGCGGCAAGCATTTATGGATTAGATGTAAAAGACTACAGGGAACGGATTTTCATCCTTCATGTGTTCCGTCTTGCTTTTTCCGATCCTCATAAAAGGAAAGAAGCGTTTGAAAAGGTGGTCTTTTGGAAAGAAACGATTCATGAGTTTCCTGAACATCCAGGAGCGATTGAGAATATAAACTGGCAAGAACTGCAGCAGGACTATCGCGATCATATCGATTTGATAAAGATGCTTCAGATGGTGCCAGGTCTTGGAGCAATTGTGGGAGCATATGCCAATTATCATTTCTTGGAGGATCTCGGGGAAGTCGCTCAAAATTGTTACAGATGGCGTGTTTTAATGGAAAAAGAATAGAGATTTTTTAGAAAAAGCTGGCTTTTCTAAGCAGCTTTTTTTATTTTTGTTTATAGTGGCAGGGGAACGGAAGAAATAACGAAGATTTTGATATTCAAAATCGCTCCATATTAGATGGTAGGGGTGAAACTTAGGTATCACCGGGTGAAGGCAGCAATTCACGGGGGGAAACTCGGCAGTATTGGGGTGGAACATCTGTATTTGGGGTGAAACGAGGTACTCAACGGGCGAACGTGTAATAAATTAAGAACACGTACCGTAAACCAACAAACGAAAAGGCCAGCTAAAACGTTAGCTGACCTTTTAATCATATATTTGTTTAGAAGCGGCTGTCGCTTAGTAAGCGATCCATTTCTTCCTTATGCTTTGTTTCATCAGCGATCATATCTTCCAGCTGAACAACTAACTCAGTCAGCTTTAGGTTAGATGCTTGCTCTTTGCGCTCTTCATAACGTCTGATTGTATCTTCTTCAGCATTGCGAGCTTCTTCAAGCATTTCGCGTACGCTTTCTACTTGTTTAACTGGCTTCGGCTGAGTAGTAGGTGTTCCGCCTAAAGTTTTGATCTTTTCTGCTAAATAAAGAGCATGTCCCTGCTCATCCGAAATTTCACTTTGGAAGAAAGGTTTTAAGATCTGACGGTACAATCCAGATACTGTTGCTGCATTATGGTTGTACATAATGATCGCTGAGTACTCGTTTGCAAGATCCTCGTTTAGTCCATCAATTAGTGCTTGTAAGTCTTTTTCCATTTGTATAACCTCCTGAATCTTGTTCTACAAAAGTATCCTTCCCTTTTTCTAATCATAGTAAACCGAAAGTATGAATAGAAAAAACTGAAATAAACAAACTGTATAAATAAGTTTAAGTTGTGTGAAATAAAGGTAAATGGATAACAGACCTAACACAATCATTAAACAAAGGTCATACACATACACTTTTAAGGAGGTAACAAAAATGGAAAGCAAACACATGGTGGACAAAGAACGTGATGTTGACATGAGCAAGGTTGAGGACACAGCGAACCGTATGAGCGAAAGCAAAAAAGACGAAATCTTGTCTAACTTTGAAGAGTTCAAAAGCTATCTTCACAGCAAAGTTGAAGTCGGCGAGAAGATGGGTATGAGCGAGGAGACACTTGCAAAAACGGCAGAAAAAGTTGCTGATTATCTCGCTGCACATGAGGAGCCTCGCAACTCTGAAGAAAACCTCTTAAAAGAACTATGGAAAGTCGGAGAACAAGAAGAGCGCCATAAGCTGGCTCATATGCTAGTGAAACTTGTTAAATAGAATGTATGACCAAGGGGGCTGTCCCAAAAGTAAGGTGAACTTACTTTTGGCAGCCCCTAATTATTTATTTTTTAAAAAATAAAAAATAATTAATATCTTCCAAATTTAGCTATCTTATAGGGTAATAATTGACGTTATCTAAATTGGATTAAATAAAAAGAGGCACCTCAAAAGTTTTTATACTTTTAAGTCAGTATTTTAACTTTTATATAAAAAGTACAGCCAGCTGTGAAAAAAGTTTAATACTTGTTCAAAAGGTGAAAACTTGAGATATATATTTTATAAAAGAGGAGATCTTATGTTACGAGACTTAGCAAACAAATTACCTTTTCCGATACTCCCCGTTATTTATATTTTAGCCGGTCTCTTTCTTTCTTTTTATTCCTTAAATGTATTCTTTGAACTGTCTGAAGATCTGATGGAAGAAGAAAGGTTTCAATTTGATCAAGTAATCATTCAATATGTTTCAGAAATTAGAAATGATGCATTAACTGCAATTATGAAGTTTATAACTTTTTTAGGTTCTACTACAATTCTCACTATATTATTAATCGGCAGTCTAATATGGCTTATCATGAAACGGAAAAATTATTGGGGAGCAATATTTTATATAATTGCTGTAGCAGGCGGCGGTCTCTTAAATCTTGGTCTTAAGCACTGGTTTGGAAGAGTTCGGCCGGAAAACAGCCTTATCATCGAACAAGGATTCAGCTACCCTAGCGGTCATTCAATGGGAAGTTTAATTTATTATGGATTCTTAGGCTATTTAGTAATAAGAAGCCAGAGGGGAAGATCACTCAAACTATTGTTGGGGATAGGTTTTATCACTTTGATCTTGCTGATCGGATTCAGCCGAATCTACCTAGGGGTCCACTATCCATCTGATGTGCTGGCAGGCTTTTCCGCAGGTACTGTCTGGCTGCTTTTATGTATTGGCGGCCGTGAGTCTATTCGGGCATACAAAAAAAGGACGCTTCCTTTTTTTAAAAGGAAACATCCCCAGTAAGTGCTGATATATGCTGTTTAAGGCATTTAACGACAGAAGGTGTTTTATGTTCCCGCTCTCCATCACAGTCAATTAACTGTTGGGGAGCGGTTTTTATTTGAATTTCTGAGCTTTGAAAATAGTGATAGCCTTGTCCCTCATAGGATGTGTCGGTAAGCCGATTTTGCAGAACATCCCAAATAAACGAAATAGAAGGTTCTTCGATTAGCAAACAATCCAGTTTGCCATCTTGAATATCAGTGTCTGGGAAGAAAGGTTTGATCCCGCCTGTAAAAGGTCCGTTTACGGCTAAAAACATGGCTGCTTTCCCTTCGAACTGAAACTCCTCAGATTGAACCGAGATCTCAAAAGGTTCCCACGTTTGCATTGATTTTGCTGCAGATAAATAATAAGACAGTCTTCCAAATCTTTCTTTTGTATCCGGGTCTATAGATTCTGATACATGTGTAATTAATCCAACTCCCCAAAAGTTCGTGAAGAAATGTCCGTCGAATTCTCCTATATCAATATGCCTGATATTTTTCTGACTCAGCTGTTCCGCGGCTTTTAGAGGATTTTGGTTCATGCCGAGAGCCCGTGAAAAATCATTGCAGGTTCCTCCAGGTAAAATTCCAAATGCGGGTTTTCTTTCTTCTATTGATAATAATGCCTCTGCAATTTCATGTACGGTACCGTCTCCGCCAGCTGCAAGGATCACATCTGTATCTGCATGAAGCTGCTCTACAAAAGATGCACCTTCACCAGGGGCTGTTGTTTCGTATACTTGTACGTCATGAAAACCATTCTTCAATTCTGTAATGACTTCGTTCCAATTGTTGAGAAGACGTCCCTGTCCCGCTTTAGGATTTAAGATAACAGAAACACGTTTTAGTTCAGATGCATTCATACTCATTGAACGACCATGTATTCTTTGACAAATGACTTGCCAGAGAAAAGAGTTTCAGGAAGTCCTTTAGAGGTGCCTCTGTCCTTATGAGCTTCTTCATATGCTTTTGATTGCTGCCAATTAATGAAATCAGCATGGGAATTCCAGAGAGTCATTATAATATACGGGTCTTGGTGAAGCGGGCGGAGTACACGAATTCCAATGAATCCAGGTTCACTCTCAACAAGCCCTGCACGATTCTGAAAACGCTCTTCAAAAAGACTGCGGCCATCCTCTGTAACAGGAACGTGATTCATAACGACAAAGCCTGCACCTGATAAAGATCCCCTCTGGTTGATCACTTCATATTCATGTTTTTCAGTAAAAGGATTCTCTCCATCTGTTTCATAAACGAGTGCGGAGTTTGAATCACCTTCTAGCAGGAGCGCCTGGTTGTATTTTTCTTGATAGCTGGATAAATAGTCAGTAGTTCCGTACGTGATATATGTCTTCATTTGCTAATCCCTGCCTTTTAATCGATTTATCTTTGTTTTACCCAACCAACATGCGGGTTAAACAGTGTAAGAATCTTACTGCTTGTAATATACTTTCCATCTGAGGGAAAATTATATAAAATGTACTTTTCGACCTAGAAAGAAATGAGGTTTGATTATGGTGAAGAAAAGTCTTGTCGCACTTGGTATTTTAGTTGGTTCATTGATTATTGGATTTTTTGCCTATCTTTTTATCATTATGGCGGGAGACTATGTGATTGATGAAAAAGACCTTGTGATGGATTCGGCGACGTTTTTGGTGAACGAAAAAGGTGAAAAAATCACAAAAATATATGATGAGAACAGGGAAATTGTTGATATTACAGATATTCCTGACCATGTTCAGGAAGCTTTTGTAGCAGTTGAGGACTCTCGTTTTTATAAACATAACGGAATTGATGCAAAAGCGATTTCACGTGCCATTTATAAAGATATTTTAGCTGGAAGCAAGGTGGAAGGCGGAAGCACGATCACGCAGCAGCTGGCTAAAAATGTTTTCTTATCACATGAAAAATCCTGGCTCCGCAAGACGAAAGAAGCGGTTATCGCCATTAATCTTGAACGAAGATATTCAAAAGACAAGATTTTGGAGATGTACCTAAACCAAATCTATTTTGGACATGGGGCCTACGGGATTCAGCTTGCTGCAAAAACGTATTTCAATAAAGATGTAAGTGAGCTTACTGTTGCAGAAGGTGCAATGCTTGCGGGTCTTCCGAAAGCTCCCGGTCATTACTCGCCGATTAAACATCCAGATGCAGCAAAGGAACGCCGTGATCTAGTGCTGACGCTTATGGAGAAGCAAAACTATTTATCTCCGAATAAAACAGTAAGAGCACAAGGCCAGACGATCGCCGTAAACTTTACACAGGAAGAACGCAATCCGGCTTATTCTACTTATATTGACATGGTTATTAAAGAAGCGAGGGAGAAGTATCATATATCGAGAGAAGAATTGAGGCAGGGCGGGTATAAGATAGTCGTGCCAATGGATCCTGCTGCACAAAATTCTGTATATAAGAGCTTTCAAGAAGGAAAGTATTTTATCGGGACCGGAAAGGAAAAACCTGAAGGAGCAATGGTTCTTATGGACAGCCAGACAGGGGGGCTTCTCGCTGTTCAGGGCGGACGGAACTATGTGACAGAAGGGCTGAACCGTGTTGAGGTAAACCGGCAGCCAGGGTCCACCTTTAAACCATTATCCGTATATGGTCCTGCTTTGGAATCAGAAAAATATAAGCCATATTCCATGCTGCTGGATGAGGAAATGAGCTATAACGGATACGAGCCGAAGAACTACAATGGCAGATATGAAGGGAAAGTATCGATGGTGGATGCTATTACACACTCTGTCAATTCATCAGCTGTATGGCTTTTAAATGAGATTGGTATTTCTTATTCTAAAAAGTATTTAGAAGACCTCGGGATGCCGATTGAAGATAAAGGCCTCGGCATCGCGCTTGGCGGAATCGATCATGGGGTAAGTCCTTTGCAGATGGTTAAGGGCTATAGAAGTTTTCTTCATGAAGGGAAGACCGTAGAACCTTTTGTGATCAGCAAAATCTACAATCATGAGGGCGAGCTGATCGGCAAGGCCAAACGTGAGGAAAAGAAAGTCTGGACGAAGCAGAATGCATGGAATATGACGCGAATGCTGCAGCAGGTTGTGGACAACGGAACAGGTTCAGATGGTCCGGAAAATATGGAGATTGCCGGAAAAACAGGAACGACCAATTACCCGAACGTGGATAAAGGAAATAAAGATACTTGGTTTGTTGGGTTTACCCCTCAAGTGGTCGGTGCAGTTTGGGTGGGATATGATAAAACGACAAAAGAATCTTATTTAAACAGCGGAAGTGCACAGCCTACCCTTTTATTTAAACAAGTGATTAACCAGATGCCTTCACAACAGGGGTTAGCGTTTAAAAAGCCCGATGGAGTGAAGGATTTAGAACCTCCGATCGATATGATCGAGATCGGGGACCTTTCTGCAGATTTTGGTATGGGTGACTATGGTATGCCATCAGTAAAGCTAAAATGGACACCTTCTAAGGACAAGCGTCTTCAATATAAAATCTATGCTGTAAATGATGGGGAATCCACAAAATTGGATACGGTAAAAGGAAAGGGAGAATATGTTGCTTCAGGCAAGCATTTGTTCACACTGCCTGACTTTTATGTCGTTCCATATAACCCTCTTACAAAAGAAGAGGGGCGTCCTTCCAATACAGTTTCGATCTCATTTTTCCCAGGGTTTGGTGATGATGACGATGATAAAAAAGAGAGCCGCGGAAAAGGAAATAATGGAAAGAAGAAAGACAATAAGAAAAAAAAGAAAGATGATTGAGTTGAGGGAGATGGCTTTTGTGCCATCTTCTTTTTTGCAGCTTTATTTGAGGGTGCGGTTGTCGAAAGTTGACAGAAATCGTTTTAAATTAAAATAACGTGCGATTAAGCTTACTATGTATGAATTAGGGACCGTCTGATGATCATAAACTGTTAAACAAACAAAAAAGATGGGCACGAAGCCCATCTTTTACACTGTATTTATATTTAATTCGCAAATGGACTTTTCACATCTATTGTAAAGGGAACATTTGCACCGGAATACAGTCCTACATAGATAAAAGATGTGCCGCCAGGAACTACACCTGACTCATTCGCCCCCGCTGTTGCGATGCTGCCGATCAGATTGAATGATGAATCATAGAAATAAACATCAAGATCATGTGCCCCGTCATCAGGACCTGTGACAGATACATTATGCAATCCATCACGATATTGTTCAGGAAGACTTACTACATATCCATCAACACCTTGTGAAGCCGGCTCAGGGTTTTGGGTCGAAACGAATTCGTTCTGCGTTACACTTCCTGTCGCGTCCAAGTCAGCTAAGCTTCCGATGCCTGTTGCCGGGTTGCCTGCCTGGATTACCCCTTCACTTTTAAATGGTTCTGTAACAACAGGAGGCAATGCCTCAACTTTTGATGACCGTTCTGCAAAAACTTGAACATCGGCTACCTGAACATGGCCAAGAGAGTTATCTTGAGCATTATTAGCAATGAACTTAATAAAGTTGGCTTTTACCGGTTCAGCCAAATCGAATGTTTTATAATGCAGATCAGGTGTTGCAGGACGCGGCTTTCCAGCGTTGAACGTACCGTCTTTAACAGCAGTCCAGTTCTCACCGTCAAGCGATGTTTGGACGGTAAAGTCTTTTAATGCTGAAAAACGTGCTTTTGCAATGTCTTTAAATGCACTTACTTGGACACTTGAAACGGTGGCTGGTTTGTCTCCTGCAAGATCTACAACAAACTCAGATCCCGTAAAGCCTTCTTCTTTTGTTTGTGAAGCATACACGGTCGCTTCTGTATCATCCAGAGCATTTTTCACAGGATGTGTTTCTGTTTCATCAGATACCGAAACCACTTCAGCTCCGTTTGCTGCAGAAGCAAGGTTAGGTGCCAGATTCACATCTAATGATTCAATCTCACCAGCTGTAATAGCTACGTTCTTAAATGTTGTTGAACCGAAGCCGCGAGCCTGAATGGTAATGTCATAGGTTCCCGAGACGATAGGCAGGCTGAATCCGCCGGTATCACTTGATAAAGCTACAGGACTTGTACGGGCTTCATATTGTCCGATAATAATTCTTGCATCTTGTACCGGTTTTTTTGTTGAAGAATTTATAATCTTTCCGGCAAGCATACCGTTTTGTCCGGATACAGGGTGGTCATACGCTGGTAGGGGATCAGTATCATCACCAGATAAAGATTTAGCTGAAGCCCCAAGACCTCTTTGTGCAAAAGCTTTCCATAAAAGATCATAGTGTTTTCCGCCGTATCTGTCTTGGTCAGCTGCAAGGATGGCAGTACGCATATCATCCATTGACGGATCAGGAGCAGAGATTGGCATTGCATCCATGACGATATGTTCTGCGACAGATTCACCTTCTTCTTTTCCTAGTTCGGCTATTAAACTTTCTCTAACATGCCAAAGAATAGCCGCCCAGATCTCACCATCAGCATGGACTTCAGGACCAACGATATCAAAACCAATGTCACCAAACTGAAGGGGAGCGTCATCGAGTGCCCAGCTTCGGATCCCACGTTCCTGATTCCCCGTTACATATGCCCCGACAACAGGATTATTTTGCAGACCGTTTTTAACAAGATAGTGCATCCCGAACCAGTCACCCCAAGCTTCACCCATGGAGCCTGCTTGATGGCTGTTCAGAGATTCGCCTCCTGCTACATAACGGTTGGAGAGAGCATGGCTGTATTCGTGATAAATGATCCCGGCATCAAAGTCGCCATCTGTATATTCACCTTCGAAAGCCCCTTTAATCGGCTCCCATAAAAACATGCCGCTCCACGCAGGAATACCATCGGGAAGAGTAAGCATATAGGCGTTGTCACGGCCCGTATATGTCGGTTCTCCTCCTGATGCTGCGCCTGCTTGAACAAGACCAAGGATAGGGTCACCGTCCATACCGCCTTTTCCGAAATTAGAAGCTTGCAGGTTTCCAGCAGATTCTGTCCATCCTAGCTTATAAAAATAATCGTGAAACAGGTTGTGATGATAGAACAAATTCGTTGCTGCACTGTTTACATCTTCCGCATAAGAAGGTGGAACGGTTTGTCCTTCTGTTTTGTTCCAAGCATCCTTAAACGGGAAATTAAATTTCCCGAGCGGATTTACTGGTCTGATAAGTCCTGCACCTTCTGGAACAAGAAAATTTGACCAGTTTGCGTACGTATCAGCATTGTTACCAAGTGTTGTAACGCCAGCATCATTTGCAGGCAGCAGCCAACCTTGTGGAGAAGCTTCTGGGTCACCTTTTAATGATTTCACAACCTGTGTGCCGCCTGCCGGAGAACCGGGATAATTTTCAAAAATTAAGCCTTCCGGATCAAGGTTTTGAACAAGTGATCGTTCAAAAAGAGTTTTGCCTGTTACTCCGTCAACAACAACTTCCTTACCTTTGTTCAGTTTTTCAATAAAAAGTACACGGTAAGCAGGTCTAACACCATCAGATGTGACAAACGCTGATTTTTTAACGCGCTGAACAGTTGGAAGGGTATCGCCGCCAGCATATTCTTCCCAGCCTTTATTTGACCCGTTTAATACTGGCGTATAATTTAAATCAGGAAGATGTTCCTTAACTACGGAAAGAAGAACATCTTTGCTTGAGAGTTTATGTGCTTCAACCATTTCTGACGCCTTTGAAGCATTTGATGCAACAGAAAGAATACGTCCATCTTTATTGACAGAAACAATGATCCGTCCGCCGTTTGCGGATTCAATCCCAGAGAAAGTTTGCTGAAGAACAACCGTTTGAAGACCGCTGCCAGGAATAGAATGATGCTTTATAACTGAAAGGGAGTCTGCTTGATCGGAAGAGAGTCCGAACATTTGTGAGTTCTCTTTTAGCCAGTTTCGAGCAATAGTCTCACTGTTATAACTGGATGGAGAAGTTAAGTATCCTTTGTTTTTAGAGATAAAAGAAGGTGTACCAAAAGTTGAATTCCAGGAGATTTTGGTTCCGGTGCCTGTTTCTTGAATAAATGAATTTGCTGCTTGTATTTGTGAATTATCAGGAAGCACTGCAGATAAATTTTTACGAATATCAAAATTTTCGTGATTATGTTCTTTTGTCAGTTCATTTGATGAAAGAGCATTCACGGGGAGATCACTGACTGGGAATAACTGTGATAAAAGTAAAGCAGAACATACGGCTGAGCCGGTAATTGTTTTTATGTTGATGGACATTGTACACACCCCTTAACGGAATTTTCTGACTTTTATTACAGTCATTAAACAATTGTCCTAAAAATGAGTCAATGGAATTCCTGAAAGATAGTGCTTTATCTTATATTTTTTAGCCTGAAGTTATAGTGCTGGCATACGACTAAGGTAATAGAGGAAGAGGATTTGCAGCGCGTATGGGATTTTGTGGAAAGAGCTGAATTTTTAAATGGCTCTTCTCAAAAAATGTTGCTTTTGACTTTTTTCTATCTCACAGTTTGCAAGTTGATTGGAGCGCAAGGTGCGTGCCAACTACGTGAGTACTCTTCTCGCAAGGCATGCGACGAGGAAGCCCGCTTCGATAGGATTTCTAGCAGACGCAGGAGCACACATGCTTCCTTGAATATGAAACCCCCGTGGAAAGCGAGCAACCTGGAGCGGAAATCAACTACTTTCAAAAAGCAACAAAGAATACGAAAACAGCCTTTAAATTATTCCTAATTCACAGTTTAAGAGGTTTCACATATAAAGCTTATACTGCCGGGTGACTAGGGCAATTTGCCAAAATGATGACAATTGAGCTTTCAGCCTATACTTTTATTATGAATTCCCTTACAATGTGTATGGATATTGACGTTTAAAGGTTTTAAGTTTCAGCAGCTAGGAGATAACAATAGTGCTGCAGCTTTTGGTCTTGATAGAAAGGTGTGTACGTTTTGACAATGAATGAAGAGTTTTTAAAGGCGTGTCGTAAGGAGAAAAATTCACATATTCCTGTATGGTACATGAGACAGGCGGGCCGTTCTCAGCCTGAGTACCGTAAATTGAAGGAGAAGTATTCACTGTTTGACATCACTCACAGACCTGAGATGTGCGCAGGCGTTACAAAGCTGCCGGTTGATCAGCACGGTGTTGATGCAGCGATTCTTTACAAAGATATTATGTCGCCGGTTCCTGCAATCGGGGTAGATGTAGAGATTAAGCCAGGCGTAGGACCTGTTATCGATAATCCTGTAAGAACACGCGAGGCTGTTGAAAGACTTGGAACGATCAACCCTGAGAAAGATGTTCCATATGTACTTGAAACGATTAAAATTTTGCGTCAGCAATTGGAAGTTCCTCTCATTACTTTTGCAGGTGCTCCATTTACGCTTGCAAGCTATATGGTTGAAGGGGGTCCTTCACGGGATTACCATAAAACAAAGCAGCTTATGTTCTCTGATTCAGAAAGCTGGTTCATGCTGATGGACAAGCTTGGAGACATGACGATCGCTTATGCAAAAGCTCAGATTAAAGCCGGTGCGCAAGCTTTTCAAATTTTTGATTCTTGGGTGGGAGCTTTAAATCAACAGGATTACGCAAAATACATTATGCCTGTTATGGAGCGAATCTTCTCAGAACTTCGTGGAGAAGGTGTTCCATTGATCCTTTACGGAACAGGTGCACGCCATCTTGTGATGGAGTGGAATGAACTTCCTATCGATGTTATTGGACTAGACTGGAGATTGTCACCAAGAGAAGCGCGTCAGATGGGTGTTACGAAGGCGTTGCAAGGAAACTTGGATCCTTCACTCCTGCTTGCTCCTTGGGAAGTAATTGAAGCAAGAACGAAAGAAATTTTGGATGAAGGTATGGAAGAGCCAGGATTTATCTTTAATGTAGGTAAAGGTATTTTCCCTGAGGTCAACATTGCAACATTGAAACAATTAACCACCTTTGTCCATGAATACACGTCTAAAAAACTAGGGTGATTAAAGTGACGAAAAAGAAAACTGGTTTATTAGTAATGGCATATGGAACGCCAAGAAGTCTGGATGAAGTAGAGAGCTATTACACACACATTAGACGAGGCCGCAAACCTTCGCCTGAACAGCTTCAGGAGTTAACGGAGAGATACGAACAGATCGGCGGAATATCTCCATTAGCAAAAATTACAGAAGATCAGGCACAAAAACTAGAAGAAGAAATGAATCGCCGCTACCCAGATAAGGAGTTTAAAAGCTACCTAGGTTTAAAGCATATCGATCCTTTCATTGAAGATGCTGTTCAGCAGATGAAAGAAGATGGTATCGAGGAAGCTGTAACTCTTGTACTTGCTCCGCATTATTCAACGTTCAGTGTTAAATCTTACAACGGACGTGCGGTAGAAGAATCAGCAAAAATCGGCGGTCCCGATTTTGTAACAATTGACAGCTGGTATGACGAGCCTAAGTATATTCAATATTGGTCGGAAGGAATTAAACGAACGTTTAATAACATTCCTGAGGGCGAACATGACAAAACAGTTGTTATCTTTTCTGCACACAGTCTTCCAGAGAAAATTTTGCAGATGGGAGATCCTTACCCGATCCAATTGCAGGAAACAGCTGATTTGATTGCAAAAGAAGCCGGGGTTCCTCATTATACAATAGGATGGCAAAGTGCAGGCAATACGCCAGAGCCATGGATTGGACCAGATGTTCAGGATCTTACACGTGACCTATACAACGAACAAGGCTACAAGCATTTCATCTATTGTCCTGTAGGATTTGTTGCAGATCACTTAGAGGTTCTGTATGACAATGACTATGAGTGCAAAGTAGTAACTGACGAATTAGGCGTTAACTATTACCGTCCTGAAATGCCTAATGCAAAACCTGAATTTATTGACTGTCTGGCAACAACAGTTGAAAAAGCACTAGCAAAAGAAAGAATGTGAATACGATGAGCGAGCGAAAGCACGTGATCATTTTGGGCGGCGGCATTACAGGTTTAGCCGCTGCCTTTTATGTGCAAAAGTATGCAAAAGAAACAGGGAAGCCTGTAACATTTACATTGCTTGAAAGCAGCAGCAGACTAGGCGGAAAGATTGAAACGATAAAGGAAAATGGATTTGTAATCGAGCGGGGGCCGGATTCCTATCTGGCTCGAAAAACGGTTATGACCGAACTGGCTAAAGAGGTTGGTCTTGAAAAAGAACTGGTTTCCAATGAAACAGGACAAGCTTATATTTTGCATAATATGAGATTGCATCCTATTCCAGAGGGAGCGGTAATGGGTGTTCCCACAAAAGTAATGCCCTTTGCATTCACTCCGCTCTTTTCAATTTTTGGAAAAGCGAGAGCAGGTTTTGACCTTGTTCTTCCTAAGCGTTCAGATTCTAGTAAAGATGTATCGGTTGGACACTTTTTTAGAAGACGTCTTGGTGATGAAATAGTAGACCGTCTGATCGAACCATTGCTGTCAGGAATCTATGCTGGTAAGATCGATCAATTAAGCTTGCAGTCTACTTTTCCTCAATTTGTTGAAACAGAAAAGAAGTATAGAAGCTTAATTCTTGGTATGAAAAAATCACAGCCAAAGCCTGTACAAACTCAGAAGACAGAAAATAAAAAAGGCGCATTTTTAACATTTAAAAACGGGCTGTCTTCTTTTGTATCAGCTCTTAAAGAATCTCTCCCTGAAGAACATATAAAAACAGGTGTAAAAGCTGAATCTGTAGAGCGTTTAGAAGACGGGACTTACTCCGTTAAAATGGAAGACGGGTCAATTCTAGCTGCTGACCACGTGATCGTAACCACGCCTTATGCAGTCACGAAAAAATTATTTAACGAAAAGCTGTTTCCGGCACATTTTCATAAAACGAAACCTACTTCTGTTGCGACAGTTGCGATGGAATTTAATGAAGATGAAGTATCATTTTCATTAGATGGCACCGGATTTGTCATCGCAAAAAGCGAGAAAACTTCTATCACAGCATGTACGTGGACAAGCCGCAAGTGGCCGCATACGACACCTAAAGGCAAGGTTCTTCTAAGATGCTATGTAGGCCGGGCTGATGATCAGGGAATCGTTCATGAGTCAGATGAAGTGATCTTGAAAAAAGTTTTGGATGATCTTAAAAAGATAATGGGTGTAGTTGAAAAGCCTGAAAAGTATTATGTTTCCCGTATGATCGATTCGATGCCGCAGTACGAAGTGGGACATAAAGATTACGTGAAACAGCTTAGAGGGACATTTGAAAAAGAGCTCCCAGGTGTACTTCTTGCAGGTGCCCCATATGATGGCGTAGGACTTCCGGATTGTGTGAATTCAGCAAAAAGGGCTGCTGAATCTCTTTTTAACCAAATAAAAGTATAAATTTTGTTAAACGGCAAATGGATAAGTTTGTCGTTTTTCTTATTTTCTTGTAGAATGATTCTGCTATACTGAAGAAAGAAAAAAGGGAAGGGGGAGCATCATGCAGGCATTTATTGAACCATTATTCGTTAATATTGCAATCGTTTTCTCGTTTACTCACCTCTTGAATATGTTCTTCCCTCTTCACCCAGGTGTGATACCAAGCTTGAAAAATAAGGTTATCTTTGGGGTAATAAGCGGATTTGGTGCTTTAGTTTGTATGTTGTTCCCTATAGAAACGCTTAAAGATTCTTTTTTTGACCTCAGAAATGTACCTATTATGATTGTTACCCTTTATGCTGGCTGGCTGCCCGGTGCCATCTGTTCTTTATTTGTTATCGTAGCAAGGAGCGGAATGGGCGGGGATTTTGCATGGCTCGGTGTCGTATTAACTTTATTAGCTTATGTGATTGCTCTAATATATCAAGGCTTCTTTGACGAAGATAAACGCAGGTGGGTTTCAGCGATCTATATTGCTGTGATCTACACGCTATTTTATATCTTGTTCATCCATTCTTTTCTGGAATTTTTGACACTTGATTTTTATCTTGTTTATTTTTCTAGTTTTCTTATTGCTTTCTTTTCGTGTATTTTTCTTATCGAGAGGCTTGTTAAGATCAATATGCAATTAAAAGAAACAGTTTATCTGGATAAATTAGCGGTTGCTGGTCAAATGGCAGCAGCGATCGCACATGAAGTCAGAAATCCGATGACAACCATCCGAGGTATGATTCAGTTTTTAGGAAGTACAACTAATGATGAAAAATTGAAAGAGCACTCTCCGCTATTAATTGAGGAACTGGACCGGACGAATAAAATTATTACAGATTACCTTTCAATGGTGAAACCCGATATTCCCAAACTAGAAAGTATCCATGTTGAATCCATTTTAAAAGATGTAGTTTCATTAACCGCTCCGTATGGATCTATACACAATGTGGAAGTGTCTTTAAGAGAGATTGGTTCATACTTGATCTGTACAGACGAACCGAAGCTCAAACAAGGACTTATAAACATCATTAAGAACGGTATTGAAGCAATTGATAATGCGGGTACTATCAATATTTACAAATATAAAGTTACAAAAAAATATATAACCATAGCGATTGAGGATAATGGAAAAGGAATGACTGAAAAAGAGCTTGAGCAGATTGGCCTTCCCTTTTACACAACGAAAGCAAAAGGAACAGGTTTAGGAATGATGGTAACCTTTAAACTTATTAAAGATATGAGCGGGAAACTCCGCTATGAAAGCGAGTTAAATGAAGGGACTAGAGTACTTTTAACTCTGCCATTATGTACGAAATCTGATCAGCTGCAAGAAGAGGTGATAATGTAATGGATCGCAGGAAAAGCATATTAGAAGCAGCTGAACGTTCTTTTTCAATGTTTGGCTATAAGGCAAGTACGGTTGACCAGATCGCGAAAATTGCGAATGTAGGTAAAGGGACCATCTACACTTTTTTCGCAAATAAAGAAGAGTTGTTTTCTGAGATTATTACGAACCTTGTAAAAGAAACAAAGATTGCAGCATCAAAAGCGATTAAAGAAGACCGGCCATTTTATGAAAATCTGCATTATGCTTTATATGAAGTGATTGAGTTCCGGAAAACGCATCAATTAGCTGTGAAGCTTTCACAGGAAGTAAAAGAAATGAATACATCACCTGTAACGGATGCTCTGCAAAGAATCGAAAAAGCGGTATTGAGTTTTGTTCAAAGGGAACTGGATAAAGCGATTGAAAAAGGTGAAATCAAGGACTGTCCCACAGATATCGTGGCTTTTATGATGGTCAAACTGTACCTGGCTCTTATTTTTGATTGGGAAAGGGATAATCCCGCGATTCAAAAAGAAAAGATGCTCGAAGTTCTTGAAATGTTCGTTATGGATGGGCTTCGAAGAGAAATATAATGTTGCAGAAATAGATAAAACGTGATAGATTATTTGTGACCAGAATTTGATTTTGGTCATTTTTAAAAGCTAAGTGTAAATAATGTTGCTAATAGAAGATGTTGATTTCCGCTCCAGGATGCTCGCTTTCCGGGGGGCGTGCGGTGAGCCTCCTCTGCGCTTTGCGCCGTTAGGAGTCTCACCTGTCCCGCTAATCCCCCAGGAGTCTCGCACCTTGCGCTCCAATCAACTAGTCAATGATGCATTATTTAAATGTATGAGCAACAAACTTTTACAAATGAGCTTTTAGGAAAGAAGACAGAAAGAGGTCTCTTTTTTTTACAACAAATTGACCAAATGACTAAATCGGTCAAACGGTATTTTATAAGGAGTGAAAACATTTGTTAAAGAGTATAGGTGCTCAGTTTAAAGCAGTATTTTCGAACAAGAAGATTGCGCTACCGGTCTTTGCCGTTCTTTTTATACCGGTGCTGTATACCGGAATGTTCTTATGGGCGTTTTGGGATCCATATGACAAGATGGAGGATCTGCCGGTTGCAGTCGTTAACCTTGATGAAGGTTATGAATATAACGGAGACAACCTTGATGTAGGGGATGAGTTTGTAAAAAAACTGAAAGAAAATCCTCAGTTTGAGTGGAAGTTCGTCAGTGAGAATGATGCAAAACAAGGGCTTGAAAATAATGATTATTATATGATGATTGAAATCCCTGAGAACTTTTCCGAGAAAGCAACTTCGTTATCAGGAAGTGAAAAAGAAAAGCCGGAGCTCATCTACACACCGAATGCCGGTTTTAACTTTCTAGCTGCACAGATCGGCGGTACCGCGGTTGATAAAATGAAAGAAAGTCTCTCAAATGAACTGACAAAAACATATGCTGAAGTGATGTTTGGTCAGGTTGAGCAGCTTGCTGGCGGTCTGGAACAAGCGGCTGATGGATCAAATCAAGTGACAGACGGCTTAGAAAAAGCGTCTTCTGGAAGCGGTGAGCTTGCTGCGGGTATGACTGAAAAAACTCCTCAGATTAAAGAATTAGAAAGCGGGGCAGCTTTATTCAATTCTAAGATGACGGAGTTTGACAGCGGCATGGATCAATTGCTTGCTGCGCATAAAAAGTTAGCGGCTGTTACAGGAGAGATCAACACAGGAGCTCAATCATTAAAAAGCGGACTCAGCAAAGTGACAGCTGGTTCTGAGAAGATTAAGGATGGAAGTCTTGCTTTAAAAGGCGGCGCTGAAAAGCTTGCAGCGGGTGCTGGCAGTTTAGCAAGTTCTGTGAATGAATGGGATGCAGGAGCAGAAAAAGCAACTGCAGGATCGAAACAAGTTGAACAACAGATCAACAACTTAATCGAAAATCAAAGTAACATGTCTGATGAAGAAATAGCAGCTTCTTTAAAACAAATTGCCGCTATTAGTGGTGGTGTGAATAATGGTCTGGATGGATTAACGGCTGCAACTGGCAAAATTGCTGGGGGAGCCAACGAACTATCAGCTGGTGCCAAAAAATTAAGCGATTCCCAAACGGCTGTGGCAAAAGGGTCAGAACAGCTGCATAATGGACAGCTGAAATTAGTGGATGGTGTTGGCCAGCTTGCGAGCGGCCAGGCTAAAGTAAACGCAGGAACGCAAACATTCCAGTCTAAACTAGGTGAAGCAGCTGCTGGGTCTCAAGCATTACTAGATGCAAGCGGCAAGCTTGCGGATGGAACGGCAACTGTATCTTCAGGCTGGCAAGAGGTAACAGGTCATGTAAACGAAATTCATGACGGAGAACAAAAGCTCCTTGAAGGAAGCGGGCAATTATCTTCTAAATTGAGTGAAGCCGCAGACAAAACAGGAGAGCTTGATCCAGATAGTGAAATGTTTGAACGAATTGCCAACCCTGTTTCTGTAAAAACAAAGAGTTTTTCTGATGTTCCGAACTACGGTACTGGTTTTGCTCCTTATTTCTTATCGTTAGGTTTATTTGTCGGTGCATTATTGATGTCGATTGTGTTCCCATTGCGTGATAAAGCAGGAGAACCTCGTTCAGGTTTTGGATGGTTTGCGAGCAAGTTTTCATTCTTAGCTGCAGTTGGTGTTGTTCAAGCATTGATTGCTGATGCAGTGCTGCTATTCGGTTTAAATATCGAAGTAAGCAATCTGCCGGCGTTTATCGGACTTAGCGTAATCACAAGTCTGACGTTTTTAGCACTAGTTCAATTGCTCGTAACCGTTTTAGGGGATCCAGGGCGATTTGTTGCGATTATTATTTTGATTCTTCAGCTGACAACGAGTGCAGGTACATTCCCGCTGGAACTTATCCCAGACGGACTGCAAATCTTCAACACATGGCTTCCGATGACTTACTCTGTATCAGGCTTTAAAGCAGTAATCTCAAGCGGAGACATGAACAGTTTTACTTTCAACGTATGGGTATTAGCAGGATGTATGGTTCTATGTATGGTCGGAACATGGACTTATTTTGCAATACAGATGAGAAACAAGAATAGACAAACAGATGAGCTTGCAGCTTAATGATTAGGAAAAACACTTGGAGACGTAAATCCAAGTGTTTTTTTGTTCGAATACATGTGTAGTAGGATATCCGGGAAGGAGGTTACTAGGTTTTAACCGGTTATTTTTACAAAAGTGATTTCTGTCCACAATTAGACCTCCTGCAAGAAAAAACTGAATGGTTTGCCCATTATTTTAACCGTTTCATTAGAATTAGGTAAGTGAATACGGGTTGCTTCTTTAGAAAGATAGGTATGGTTGCAGAAGTAAACCCTAGTTTGAGCCCTGGTGGGAAAAGTTGAGCGGTACGGAGCTTTTTTGAGCAAAACTAGTACTTATTTGAGCGTAACTCAGACATTTTGAGCGAAAAACGAGAATTTTGAGCGAACGTGTAATATATAAAAGAACACGTACCGTAAAGCCTAGATCAACAGGTTATTTCGTATAATTGTCCCTTTGGCAGGTTGATTGGAGTGCAAGGTGCGAGACTTTTGCGGGCTCACCGCACGCCCGGCGGAAAGCGAGGAGCCTGGACCGGGAATCAACCGCTTCCCATAGCAGCGAAGTTTTCGTCCAGTCTTAAAAAAGTGGTTTTTTAGCAAGCGAGCAAGGGAAAGATAATAATTGGACATTCTAATGGATGCAGCTTATTTTACGTAAAGGAGAGAACCGCACTTGATTACTTTCAAAAACGTAGGGAAAACGTTCCCTGACGGTTTTGAGGCTTTGAAGAACATTGACTTTCAGGTAAAAAAAGGGGAGTTAGTCGCGTTAATCGGGCCTAGTGGTTGTGGTAAAACAACAACCATGCGAATGATAAACCGTTTGATAGAACCATCAAAAGGAACTATTTTAATTGATGAAGAGGACATTGCAAACCAAAACCCCGTTGAGCTGAGAAGGAATATCGGATACGTGATTCAGCAGATCGGACTTCTGCCTCACATGACGATTGAAGACAATATTTCTCTCGTTCCGCGCTTAAAAGGCTGGGAGAAAGAAAAATATGACGGCAGAGTAGATGAATTGCTTGATTTGGTAGGGTTGGACCCTAAAACCTTCAGAAAACGCTATCCTTCTGAGCTAAGCGGCGGTCAGCAGCAGCGTATAGGGGTTATTCGTGCCCTAGCAGCTGAACCTCCTATCATCTTGATGGATGAACCGTTCTCCGCGCTTGATCCTATCAGCAGAGAACAGCTTCAGGATGAACTTGTTAAATTGCAGGATACGATTAAAAAAACGATCGTATTTGTAACGCATGATATGGATGAAGCGATTAAGATTGCAGACCGGATCGCGATTTTAAATAAAGGGGAAATCATTCAGTTCGATACGCCTGAACGAATTCTTCGTCATCCTGCTAATGATTTTGTTAAAGGATTTATTGGAGAGAATAGGCTCTCTTCAGAGGCTGCCATGCCTGAAGCTGTTGATTTGATGAGAAAGCATCCTATTACATCAAAACATTCGAGAGGGCTTGCTGAAGCTTTGAAAATGATGAAACGTTATGGGGTAGACAGCCTTCTTATTACCGACCAGCAAAATAAGCTGCTTGGCATTATTACACTTGAAAGCATTGAAAGACATTATGCAGAGGAAGATAAAACAGTCGGAGATCTAATGGAGAAAGAAATTGCCACGGTTACTCCAGATGCATCTTATACAGAAGTGGCAGAAATTTTTGCGACCAATCATGTAAACATGATCCCAGTATTAGAAGAAGGAAAACTATTAGGAATCATCACACGTGCGACAATGATGAGGGGACTTGCTGGATTAAACATCACTGCACAAAAGCCTCTTGAAGGAGGTAAGCGTGATGAATAATTTACTAGAAACTTTAGTTAACCGCTGGCCTGAAATTTTAGTAGGATTGCAGCAGCATTTATTCTTATCTCTTGTTTCAATTCTAATAGCTACTGTCATTGCAATTCCGCTAGGGATTTTTATTTCTAGACAAAAAAGAGTGGCAGAACCAATTATTGGGGTAACAGCTGTTTTTCAAACGATACCGAGTTTGGCTTTGTTTGGATTCTTGCTCCCTGTCTTTGGGATCGGAAGCACTACGGCTATCATCGCACTGACGGTTTATGCCCTATTGCCAATTTTACGGAATACGTACACAGGTATTACGGGAGTAGACAAATCAGTCGTTGAAGCAGGTAAAGGAATGGGAATGACCAATTCTCAAATTTTAAGAATGATCGAACTGCCATTGGCACTGCCTATCATTATGGCAGGTCTGAGAACCGCAACAGTTTTAACCATTGGTGTGGCTACGTTAGCTGCATTCATTGGTGCAGGCGGACTTGGAGATCTGATCTACCGCGGTCTATCGACAACACGTAACGAACTTGTTTTAGCAGGAGCTATTCCAGCGGCATTATTAGCAATCCTTTTTGATTTTATATTGCGTAGAATTGAAATGGCTACTGAGCCTAAAACATCAGCAAAAAAACGTGGTTCGTGGAAACTTCCGCTATTTATTGGTATTCCTATTGCAGCTCTCGTTCTATTTTTTGCATTGCGCGGAGGCGGAGACGAAGATGCCATTGTAATTACAGGTAAGAAATGGACAGAGCAATATATACTTCCATACATCATTTCAGAATATATAAAAGATAAAACGGATTATCCCGTAACCGTTAAAGAAGCGATTGGGGAGACGCCTATCTTAACAGAAGCAATTAAAAAGGGCGACATTGATATGTATGTTGAGTACACCGGAACAGGGTATTTAACCATCTTAAAAGAAAAGTATGATCCAGGCATGAGTCCTGAAGAAATCTACGACACTGTTAAAAAAGGCTATGCGGAAAAATATAACCTGAAGTGGACAAAGCCATTAGGGTTTGAGAACACCTATGCATTAGCTTTAAATCTTGACAAAGCAAAACAAATAAATGTAAAGACAATCTCAGAATTAGCACCGATTTCAGATGAAGTCTCATTTGGCGGACCGACAGAGTTTTTTGAACGTGAAGACGGGTACAAACCGTTTGTAAAAACGTATGGCTTAAACTTTAAAGTGAAAAGAAGCCTCGATCCGAACTTAATGTATACTGCAGTAAAAGAAGGAAAAGTAGACGCGGTTCCAGCGTTTACAACAGATGGCAGGATTGTCCGCTTTAATTTAGAGACATTAAAAGATGACAAGAAGTTCTTCCCGCCTTATTTTGCTGCTCCGATCGTTAGAGAGGATACATTGAAAGAATATCCGGAGCTTGAAGGCGTGTTAAATGAGCTTGAAGGTAAGATTTCTGAGAAAGATATGGCTGAAATGAACGCAAAGGTTGACTTGGATAAAGAAGATCCGCGTGAAGTAGCCAAAGATTTCTTGGAGAGTAAAGGGCTAATCAAATAATTAGTATGAACTGGATCCCGGATGGGGTCCAGTTTTTTATTAAGGAAAATTTCAGGACTGGTGTGAGGGGTATTTTTGAATATGATTAGGGCTAAGTTTGTCGAAAAGTCTATAAATGGTAAATTACAGCTTATAAAATATTTTTACAGCTTATAAAAATATTTTACGGCTTATAAACGTTCAATTACAGCTTATAAACTTCATGTTATACGACCAGAGGTATTCTACAGCAAACCTCTAGAATGCAAAAAAAAACCAGCTCCCATCATAGAGAAAGCTGGTTTCACCTCAATTTATTATAACACTTTACTTAAAAACAGCTTCGTCCGTTCATGCTGAGGGTCACCAAATAATTCAGAAGGGACATTTTCCTCAACAATATACCCGCCGTCCATGAAAATCACCCGGTCGCCAACTTCGCGAGCAAAGCCCATTTCGTGAGTCACAACGACCATCGTCATTCCTTCCCGTGCGAGATCCTTCATTACTTCTAAAACTTCTCCGACCATTTCTGGATCAAGTGCGGAAGTAGGTTCATCAAAAAGCATGATTTTCGGGTCCATTGCCAGTGCGCGGGCAATCGCGACACGCTGTTTTTGCCCTCCGCTCAATTGAGAAGGATAGGCGTTCGCTTTATCCTGCAAACCTACCTTTGCGAGCAGTTTCAATGCTTTGTCCCTAACTTCTTCTTTGCTTGCATTCCTTACTTTGAGTGGAGCAAGTGTAACGTTCTCTAATACTGTTTTATGCGGAAAGAGGTTGAACTGCTGGAATACCATTCCTACTTCTTCCCGTATCTTATTAATGTTTGCTTTGGGATCAGTAATATCTGTGCCATCTACTAGAACTTGACCGCCTGTAATTTCCTCCAGCTTATTGATGCAGCGGAGAAAGGTACTCTTTCCTGAGCCAGAAGGACCGATTACACATACTACTTCTTGTGGTTTAATTTCAGCGTTGATGTCCTTGAGTACTTCGAGATCGCCGAAGGACTTTTTTAAGTTTTTTACTTTAATCATTGTCCGGCTCCTTTCATGTAACAACTCGTTTATGTATTTTATCATAAGTTCGTTTGTTTCGATTAAAGTCCTGCTTTAATTCAAATCTTTAATTACAAAACTTTCTGAAAAAAGGCATTGACCTGCAGTTGAAAGTTAAACTATACTCTGAATATGAAAACGATTTCATGATTTCGATTCCAGAAAGTTCTAAAGAGGAGAATCTGATGGCAACCATTCAAGATGTGGCGAAATTGGCAGGGCTGTCCCGCACAACTGTTTCAAGGGTGATCAACCAGCATCCGTATGTAACAGAAGAAAAAAAGCGGCTTGTGTCAAATGCTATGCAAGAACTCAACTATGTTCCAAATTCATCAGCAAGAAGATTGCGAAGACAGCAAACAGAAACGATTGCCGTCTATGTTCCTCGCATCACGAATCCCTTTTTCAGTCATTTAGTTGAAGTGATGGAAAAAGAGGCTGCCAAAAAAGGCTATCAGCTGATTTTGTGCCAGACACGTTATAAAAAGGAACAAGAGCGCAACTTTTTGGAGCTTTTAAAAACAAAGCAGGTAGATGGTTTGATTCTGACGTCAATCGAAAATGACTGGAGTGAGATTGAACCTTATTTGGCTTACGGTCCTATTGTTGTATGCAACGAATACTCTGACTCGGCACAAGTTCCCCTTGTTTTTTTAGACCAGATCAAAGGCGGTTACATAGGAACGAAGCACTTGATCGAACAGGGATATACAAAACTTGGGTATTGTACGGGTGACCATAAGAGTTCAAGAGTTGCGCATGACAGAAGAATCGGTTTTTTGAAGGCACTGAATGAAGCTGGACTTCAGATGAAGGATGAATGGTATTTCGGTGGTGCTTACAGTGTGCAAGACGGTAAAAGGACGTTCGAGGCTCTGAAGAAACTGTCAGATCCACCACAAGCCCTTTTTACTGGAAGTGATGAGGTAGCTGCAGGAATTGTTAAGGCTGCATCAGATGCGGGGTGGAAGGTGCCTGAAGATCTAGCCGTTATTGGATTTGATAATCAGCCTCTAGCAGAACTGATGGAATTGACTACTGTCGAGCAGCCGATTGAGACAATTGCACGGCAGGCGATGGAATTAATGATTGAATCAATTAAATCAAAGAGGACATCTGTTAGAAAAGAAGTCATTTTGCCTTTAAAACTGATTCAACGTTGTTCCACATAACAAAATGAAATCGTTTACAAAACAGGAGAGTAGGGGGATATAACAATGAAAAAGCTTAAGAAGATTTCAAAAGTGATTTCGACTTCACTTGCGCTTTCACTTGTGCTTGCAGCTTGCTCAGACAAAGAGGAAGGCAGCAGCAATTCTGGCGGCGGGGATAAAGACGAAAAAGTAAAAATCGTTTATGCGCGTGGTAAGGATGATACACAAGGGACTACAGCAATGGTGGAAGCTTTTGAAAAAAAATACCCTAACATTGACGTGGAGTTTAAAGAAATGCCAGCAGATACAGGAAAACAGCATGATGCTTACGTAACTGCATTTAATGCAAATTCCGATGAGATCGATGTTATTGACCTGGATGTTATCTGGCCTGCTGAATTCGCACAAGCTGGATTCTTGATGCCGCTTGATCGTTTTATCGAAAAAGATGGTGTTGACGTAGGAGCCTATAACGAAGGTGCGATCAGCGCTGCCAAGTTTAAGGGCAAGCAGTGGGCACTTCCTAAGTTCATTGATGCAGGAATGCTTTTCTACCGTACAGATCTAGTTCCAGAAGGTGAAGTTCCAAAAACGTGGGACGAGCTTTTAGCGAAAGCGAAGGAAACTAAAGGTCAAGGCGGAACACAGTTCGGTTACTTGATGCAAGCGAAGCAGTATGAAGGACTTGTATGTAACGCTGTTGAATTCATCGCTTCTTACGGCGGAGAAATCATCGACGAAAATGGTGAAGTGAAAGTAGATTCTCCAGAAGCGATCAAAGGGATCTCTAAGCTAGTAGAGATCGTAAACTCTGATGTTGTACCGCAAAACATCACAACATTTGCTGAGCCAGAATCTCATACAGCATTCATCAACGGTCAAGCTGGTTTGATTCGTAACTGGCCATATCAATATGCGTTAGCAAACGATGAGTCGCAATCTAAAATCGCAGGTAAAGTAGCAGCTGCTCCACTTCCAGCTGGAGATGCAGGATCTGCAGCAACACTTGGCGGATGGATGGCTGGTATTAACAAGAACACCAAGCATCCTGAAGAAGCATGGAAGTTCTTAAGCTTTATGGCTGGTGAAGAAGGACAGAAGATCGACGCGATCAAAGGCGGACATGCACCAACGATTCTTTCTCTTTACGAAGATGAAGAAATTCTAAAAGCAAACCCTTACTACAAGGATGAAGGATTTGTAAAAGCTCTTGAAGCTGCGGTATCTCGTCCGGTAGCTCCGAACTACCCTGAGATTTCTGACATCATCCAAGTTCAGGTATCTCAAGCTATCGCTAAAAAGATTACACCTGAAGAAGCTGCAAAGAATATGCAAAAAGAAATTTCAGAGAAGCTTGAAAAATAATCAATTATTTTGGAAATAGGGGCTGGCCTTCTGTGATGAAGGCTCCCCTTTCTCTATAGCTGGTATCGATTCCATAAGAGTGAAATGGATGGACGTTTCAACGCCCGTCCGTCGATTGCATTCGAAAAGCAAGGAGCTGACCCTTTTGAAACCTAACTTAATGCCTAATAACCCAAAACCTATTGAGGCAAAAACGAAAACAAAGAGCAAAAAGAAGCTGTCTGAACGTTCAATCGGATATCTGCTTATTGCACCTGCCATGATTCTTATTTTTGTCATTGCGATTTGGCCTGTTTTCCAATCTTTTTATTACAGCATGTTTGACTTAAGACTTAATAATCCAGCAAAATCTGAGGCTCATACTTCTTACAGTGTGAATCTCCATACTTACCTGGACAACTATCCTTTTTTAATGAATTCTCTTGATGAAGAAATAGGAGAGGCTTCTGGAAAAACAAAAGAAGAACTAGAGGCGATTCAGGCAAATCTAGAAAAAATAGATTCAGAGTTAAAGAAAGACGGTGAACTGAAGGATCAATATGATCAGGTTGACGAAAAACTGATGGTCATGAAGCCTGTCAGTGAGGATCTTGCTGTTGCTGAGCTGGACAAAGATGTAGCTCTTGATCTTGAAAAGACGGTGGATGATACGACAGATCGAGTACGTGAGCTGAAAGGCGAGCTGAAAAATCCCGATGATGTTATCGGTTTATCTTCTTCATTAAGTGATTCTGTTATCACACCGAACTTTATCGGACTCAAACATTATAAAGAAAATTTATCAGACGGACGTATGTGGAAGGCGATCTCAAATACTACAGTCTTTACTGTGATCTCTGTTTTCGCTGAGCTTGTGATTGGCCTTGCAATTGCGATCCTGATTAACAAGGCGTTCTTCGGAAGAGGGCTTGTCCGTGCGACAATCCTCATACCATGGGCTATTCCGACGGCAGTTTCGGCATTCATGTGGAAGTATTTATACGATGGTCAAAACGGGATTGTTGCGAAGGCATTTGAAAGTATTGGTCTTTTTGACCGAATGACAGATTTGTTAACCAGCAGCAATGGTGCCATGTTCTCGGTAATTTTTGCAGATGTATGGAAAACAACACCTTATATGGCGTTGCTCTTACTGGCTGGATTACAGACCATTCCAAGTTCCCTTTATGAAGCAGCAGCCATTGATGGTGCGAGTAAGTGGAAACAGTTTTTAAAAATCACATTGCCGTTATTAAAGTCTAGCATTCTTGTTGCATTATTGTTCCGTACACTGGATGCATTCCGTGTGTTTGATTTGATCTACGTTTTAACAGGCGGAGGTCCAGCGAACTCTACTGAAACGATCTCAATATTAGCTTATAAAGTTATGTTTGCACAAACCAATTTCGGTGAAGGGTCGGCGTTGTCCGTTATTGTGTTTATCTGTGTGGCGATTATCTCGATGATCTATATTAAGTTTTTAGGCCGAGATCTTTTAAATGATAAGTAAAAAACGGAAAACATAAGGAGTGAATAGGAAATGAACAAAAAAGCGGGTCCAATGTTTTACGTATTTCTAACATTGTTTGTCTTCCTTGTCATGTTTCCGTTTTTATGGGTACTGGCAAGCTCGATTAAACCGGTTGCTGAATTGTTTGGCGATCGTGCGTTCATACCGTTTACGGATAATATGACTCTTGAAAATTACGAATCTGTATTTGTGAACTACCCATTCTTAAAATATCTGTGGAACAGCTTGGTGGTTTCAACGATTACAACAATCTATGCCGTTCTTGTTGCTAGCTTTGCGGCTTATGCGATCGCACGCTTAAAGTTTAAAGGCAAAACATTTATCTTAGGTTTGGTGCTATCTGTTTCGATGTTTCCGCAGATTGCAACGATTTCACCGATCTATATTGTATTGAAGAACCTTGGATTGACGAACAGCTATCTTGGTTTGATCATTCCTTATACGACGTTTACCTTGCCGCTTTCAATCTGGCTGCTTGTAACGTTCTTCCGGAAGATTCCGTTTGATTTAGAAGAAGCGGCGAAGATCGACGGTGCATCCTTGATGCAAACCTATTGGAGAGTTATCCTGCCGCTTGCGATTCCAGGGATTTTCACAACAGCGATCCTTGTGTTCATCTCAGCATGGAACGAGTTCCTGTTCGCGTTAACGATCAACACGGATGATGCTTATAAAACCGTTCCGGTCGGTATCGCGATGTTTGAAGGACAGTTCACGATTCCGTGGGGTGAAGTTACGGCTGCAACAGTTATCGTAACGGTCCCACTTGTAATTATGGTTCTTGCGTTCCAGCGTAAGATTGTTTCCGGACTGACATCCGGTGCGGTAAAAGAATAGAAATCTTGTTTTGGAAACCCTGCAGCTTAAATTAGCTGCAGGGTTTTTTGTTTCACTTTTAAAAATCATAACTTGTTAAGGGGATGATATTCGACGTGGCAAACAAGTTTATGTACAAAGTATAAGGTCAACTAAGGCTGACTGAAAGGCTTGGCGTCAGCCAAGTTTTCTTTATGTATTTTTTGAAAAAACGTACATAGAAATAGGAGAGATTAAATGTAAGGAAGGAGGAAGTATTGTGCACGATCATGATATTGAACAAATGAAATGGATGGGCAGAAACGTGCATGTTCATCAATATTCTACTCAGACTTCAGTTAATGATGGGCATTCACATACTGTACAAGGGACGACAAGCCCAGTTAAAAACACAATGGGGCATGTTCATAACTATGAAGGAACAACTACATTTGATGACGGTCATGTACACCGTTTCTCTGGAACAACCGGGCCACCCATCTATTCAGCGGATGGAACACATTATCATATGATAACAGGGACAACTACTTTTAATGATGGGCATACACATCAGTATTCGGGTTGGACGGGGAAAAATGTTTCTGGTTAATAAGTGAGTAATTATATAAGGAAACACCGATTTTTTTTCGGTGTTTTTTTATTTTGGAAAATGGAAGACTAAACTTGATTCTGATAATCTGAAGATATCCAAACAAAATCGGAGGAATTTTACATGAAACTTACTGTTTTAGGCTACTGGGGCGGATATCCTGGTGCAGGGGAAGCTACATCAGGCTATCTTTTACAATGTGAAGGCTTTAACCTTCTTGTAGATTGCGGAAGCGGTGTACTTTCCCAGTTGCAAAAGTACATAAAACCAGAAGAGCTGGATGCGGTGGTTATCTCTCATTACCATGCTGACCATGTTGCAGATATTGGAGTACTTCAATATAGCCGCCTTATCCAATCTTTTTTACAGGAAGGGATTAAGACACTTCCGATTTATGGCCATAACGAAGATGAAGCAGGGTTGCTTTCACTGACTCATCTTCAGCATACAAAAGGAGTCGCATATGATCCTTTTGGTGAATTAAAAGTTGGTCCGTTTACGATTACATTTCAGCTGACGAAGCATGCCGCTGTTTGTTATGCGATGCGTATAACAGATGGGAAAGATACGATCGTCTATACCGCGGATACTGCATTTATTCCGGAACTGGTACCTTTCAGCCAGAATGCTGATCTTCTTATTGCTGAATGCAACTTTTATAAGGGAATGGATGGAAGCGGTCCTGGCCACATGACATCTGAAGATTGCGGTAAGCTCGCCCAGCAATCAGAAGTCCGTCAGCTTCTGCTCACACATCTTCCTCATTTTGGTCAGTTATCACAGCTTGTCACAGAGGCAAAAGAGGTGTATAACAATAAAGTGGAGCTTGCCTCATCCGGCTGGACGTGGGGAGCTTAAAGATAGGGACTGAAAGAGGAGAAAACTATGCTTTTTATTGATAATGAAAATATTACAGACCCAAGAGTGAATTTGGCGATTGAAGAATTCGCTTTGAAGCATTTGGACATCAATGAAACGTATTTGCTTTTTTATATAAATGAACCATCCATCATCATCGGCAAAAACCAGAATACGGTTGAAGAGATTAACGCAGAGTACGTGCGCGATCAGGGGATTCATGTAGTACGCCGTTTATCTGGAGGCGGAGCTGTGTATCATGACCTTGGGAACTTGAACTTCAGCTTTATCACTAAGGATGATGGGAACTCTTTTCATGATTTTAAGAAGTTCACTGATCCAGTAGTAAAAGCCTTAAAAAAATTAGGTGTGAACGCTGAGTTAAGCGGACGCAATGATATCTTGGCTGAAGGCAAGAAGATATCGGGCAATGCACAGTTTTCAACAAAAGGGCGTATGTTCAGTCACGGAACTTTATTGTTTGATTCTGAGATTGAAAATGTAGTATCAGCTTTAAACGTCCGCATGGACAAGATTGAATCTAAAGGGATCAAGTCCATCCGAAGCCGTGTTACGAATATTCGTGAGCACTTGGATGAGGACATGACGATGGAAGAATTTAGAGAAATACTACTTACTTACTTATTTGAAGAGTTCGATTCAATTCCAAAATACGAATTAACAGAAAATGACTGGACTGAGATCCGTAAAATCTCCAGAGAGCGCTATGCGAACTGGGATTGGAACTACGGTAAGTCGCCGAAGTTTAACGTTGAATTATCTAATCGTTTTGCAGCAGGCTCTATTGATATCCGCCTTCATATCGTAAAAGGAATTATCCAAGAAAGTAAGATTTTTGGGGACTTCTTCGGTGTAGGTGATGTATCAGATATCGAGAATAAGCTGAACGGTGTACGATATGATCGAGAAGAAATTGAAAAAGTACTGGAAGATATCGATTTGAAGCACTATTTTGGTAATGTTTCACGTCAGGAATTTCTAGATCTTCTATATTAAATAGATAAAAAATTAACCGCCTCTTTGAGGGCGGTTTTTTTGTATATGTAAAGGGGTATATTTCAAAATCGCTCTGTATGTGGTGCAACGGGTGAAAGTAAGGTGTGATGGGGTGTAAGTGGCAGTTCAACGGGTGAAACATAGCTGTGCACGGGTGAAACGGAGCTTCTATCGGGTGAACGTGTAATAAAAAAGGATTTTTTCTAAAAGATTGTTTGTTGAGTTTGCTTCTGTGAGTTGATTGGAGCGCAAGGTGCGAGACTCCGGCGGGATTAGCGGGACAGGTGAGACCCCGGCAGGCGATTAGCCTAGGGGGCTCACCGCACGCCCCGCGGAAAGCGAGCATCCTGGAGCGGAAATCAATTTCACCTTGAAACAAATGTTTTGAAGCATTTAAACCAGTCACTTCAACACTCAAATTCATTTGACAGAAAATTAATATAAATGATAAGCTTAAATCAAATTACATTACACTAATATGCAATAACGCTATAAAAACGTCATATTTTTTTATCCTCTAATGTAATCGCTTACATAATCCTAAAAGGAGATGAACAATAAATGATTCTTCATCCTAAAGTGGAGTGCATGAATGGTGATGAGAAAGAAGAGCTTCAACTTCATCGTTTAAAGCAGACAGTACATGCAGTTTATGAAAATGTGCCTTTTTACAAAAATGCATTTGATGAAAAAGAAATTGATCCATCTTCAATCAACTCACTGGAAGATCTGCAGAAGCTGCCGTTTACCGTGAAAAAGGATTTGCGAGATCACTATCCATTCGGACTTTTTGCGGTTCCGCAAGACCATCTAGTCCGGCTTCACGCATCCTCAGGTACAAGCGGGAAACCTACCGTAGTCGGTTATACAGAAGGTGACATTGAAAGATGGAGTGACATGGTAGCGCGGTCTATAGCAATCGCGGGCGGTGAGCCCGGTAACGTTCTGCACAACGCTTATGGATATGGACTTTTTACTGGCGGACTAGGTCTTCATAACGGATCAGAACGGCTTGGAATGGTTACGGTTCCTGTATCTGGAGGTAACACAGAGAGGCAGATTTTGCTTATTGAAGATTTCAAACCGCAAGTGATTTGCGGAACACCATCTTACATTTTAACCATTGCTGAAAAGATGGAAGAGCTCGGGAAAGATCCAAGAGCCACTTCACTCCAATACGGTATCTTTGGTGCGGAGCCTTGGTCGGAAGAGATGCGGGCAACACTCGAAGAAAAGCTCGGAATCAAAGCTATGGATATTTACGGGCTGAGCGAAGTGATGGGTCCTGGAGTAGCGATGGAGTGTCACGAAGCACAGAACGGATTGCATATTATGGATGACCACTTTATAGCTGAGATTATTAATCCGGATACGCTCGAACCAATGCCGGACGGGGAATATGGAGAACTTGTTTTTACGAGCTTAACGAAGGAAGCTTTCCCGATCATCCGCTATCGTACTGGAGATATCGCTAAACTTGACCGTACACCTTGCAGCTGTGGCAGGACTTCGGTCCGGATGAGCAGGGTGAAGGGGCGGATTGACGATATGATCATTGTCAGAGGGGTTAATGTTTTCCCCTCAGAGATCGAGAATTGCCTGCTTGCCATTGAGGATATCGTCCCTCATTACCAAGTGCATATAGAGACAGAAGGATTCAGGGAGCACATTGAACTTCATGTCGAGATGAGTGAAAAACTTTATGCGATCACGAATGGTGATGAAGCACATTCAGCGACTGAGCTGCTTAAACAAACCATCTCTAAAAAAATTAAAGACACTTGCCTTGTAACGATGAAGATAAAAGTGTTTCCGCCAAAAGCCATTCCGCGTTCTGAAGGAAAGGCGATCAGAGTTGTGAGGCACGCTCAGAAAAAAATGGGTGTTTAACCATTGTTTAAAAGCATGACGTTATTTTATAATTACGGTAATAAAACGTAATATAATAGGAGGGAATAACATGACAGTTGGTGTGAGCTTTAATCAACTTAGTGAAGAAGAAAAGATGCAGCATTTTTTAGATCGTATCAATGCTGGTGAAAAAATTGAACCCGATGACTGGATGCCGGATGATTATCGTCTGCAGCTGATCCGTTTGATTTCCATGCATGGCATTTCGGAAATTATGGGAGCGCTTCCAGAGAAAGAATGGGTACCTAAAGCACCTTCCTTGCACCGCAAGCTTGCAATCATGGCAAAGGTACAGGACGAAATGGGGCATGGCCAATTGCTGCTTCGTGTAGCAGAAGACTTGATGGCGCCGCTTGGAAAGACGCGCCATGATATCATGGAAGACCTTTTTTCAGGGAAACTGAAGTTCCATAACGTTTTCCATATGGATGCACCCACTTGGGGAGATGCTGGAATCATTGCATGGCTCGTAGATGGGGCTGCAATCATCTCTCAAAGTATGATGCTTGATTCTTCTTATGGCCCTTACGCTCGAGCGTTAAAGCGAATTTGTGCAGAAGAAGTATTCCACGCACAGCATGGAGAGAGCATTATTTTAGCGATGGCAGAAGGTTCGCCTGAACAGCGCCAGATGCTGCAGGACGCTCTTAACCGCTGGTGGGAGTCACTTATCATGTTCTTCGGACCGAAATCAGCTAAAGAAACGGGTAACTCGAATGCGGATAAGAACATTATGTACAAAATCCGTACAAAAACGAATGAAGATTTAAGACAAGAATTTTTCACAAAATACATTCCGCGTATCTGGTCGCTCGGACTCACAATTCCTGATGATACGATCCGGTTTGATGAAGAAACTCAAATGTGGATCTATAAGGATGCTGATTGGAGCATGTTTAAGCAGATCGTATCCGGAAATGGACCACAATCTCAAAATCGCTTAGACCTTCGCCGCCGCTCATACAAAAATAACGAGTGGGTACGTGAGGCATTGGCTGCTAAAAAAGCGATCTAACAGCGGAAGGGAGAGACAACCAACGTGAACGAACCGAAAAATGAGTTTTACAACGTATATGAGGTATTTAGCAAAAAAACAGATAAATCACCGTTTCAGCACAGCTTCAGCCTGCTCGCTCCTAACGCTGATATGGCACTCATCATGGCAAAAGAGAACTTTTTCAGAAGAGAGACAGTTGCTGACATCTGGGTTGTAAAAAGAGAGAACATCCGTGGTCTGAATCAGGATGAGAGAGAGATGCTCAAAAGGCTTGATAAGGAGTATAGAGAAACAAAAGGATACGGTTATTTAAAGAAAAAATGGCGTGACTACAACCAGGAGCAGTTTACAGAACAGCACATCCTTGGCGGAAGGGGAGACAATTAATGACACAGGAAACATTGAAGCCACAAGAGAAAGCCGCATTGATCGAGCTCCTCTATCAGATGGGAGACGATGATTTTCTTCTTTCGTTCCGTGGATCTGAATGGCTTGGGCTGGCACCGCATATTGAAGAGGACGTTGCGTTCTCATCCATCTCTCAGGACATGATGGGGCATGCAAATCTTTACTATCGTCTTTTAGAAGACCTTGGAGAAGGGGAAGCAGATAGAATTGCTCACCTTCGTACAACTGATCAATTCCGCAATGCCATCATTTTAGAAGAAGTGAATGGACCGGGAACGTATTTAAAAGAACCTGAGTATGACTGGGCATTTGCTGTAGTCCGCAATTACTTTTATGCGGTGCATAAGCAGATTCGTTTAGATTCGCTTCGCCATTCTTCATATGAGCCGCTGGCAGAGGCGGCAAGAAAAATTATGACGGAACAATATTATCACCTTATGCACTGGGAAGTTTGGTTTAAGCAGCTGATGACGAGCACGGACGAAGCAATCAAGCGCATGAACGCGGCTATTGAAAAGGTTTGGAAAGACTTTGGAGGCGTTCTGACACTTGGTCCTTCATACGCAGATATCGTCAAGGCGAACTTTATTGATGATGAAGCAGTCATGAAAAAGCGCTGGACGAACAAGATGGAAGCAGTGTTTAAAGAAGTGGGAGCAGAATATCCTGGTGAGCCTCGAATGGAAAGAGGCAACGGGAGAAACGGTGTTCACACAGATGATTTAAAACAAGCATTATCTACACTTTCAGAAGTGTATGCTACAAATCCTGCAACTGGCTGGTAAGACGATATTGAAAGGAGATGAACCACGTGTCCGAATTAAAAAACAGCATGACCGATATCGTTATGGACGCGCTTGGGGATGTTAAAGATCCTGAAATCGCCTCCGTCAGCATATTAGACCTTGGTATGATACACGAAGTAGAAGTGACAGATGGAAATGTGAAAGTTTCCGTACTTCCTACCTTTTCGGGGTGTCCTGCCTTGCACATCATCGAACGAGATATCAAAAAAGCCTTAGAAACAGTAGAAGGAATTGAATCGGCAGAAGTGAATTTTGTATTTACACCCTCATGGACGACAGACCGAATCACACCAGAGGGACGTGAGAGATTAAAAGAATTCGGAATCTCTCCGCCGCCGGCAAACCATGTAATGGGTGAGCCATGGGAGATCGACTGTCCATATTGCGGGTCAACATATGTGACGATGGAAAATATTTTTGGTCCGACAGCATGCCGAAGCATCCTGTATTGCAAGTCTTGCAAAAACCCGTTTGAAGCAATGAAACCTGTTGCTGATATGGGGTAGCCACAAAAAAATATGAGGTTAAAAATAGGGAGGAAACACTCATGGTAAAATTAATCGCACTTTACAAAACACCGGAAAACATTGATCAATTCGACGAGCACTATTTTGGACATCATACAGAGATTACAAAAAAGATTCCTGGACTTCGCAAAATGGAAGTAACTAAGATTGTTGGTTCTCCAATGGGGAAAAGCGAGTACCATATTCTTTGTGAAATG
This sequence comes from Fictibacillus halophilus, assembly GCF_042680145.1. GTDB lineage: Bacteria > Bacillota > Bacilli > Bacillales > Fictibacillaceae > Fictibacillus > Fictibacillus halophilus_A. The sequence continues at coordinate 160,487 of NZ_JBHTNQ010000001.1, forward strand.
TACTACGATGATCATGACGCACTAAAAGCAGCGATGAAGTCTGACGAAGGTAAAGCTTCTGGTAAAGACTTAATGAGCTTTGCAGCAGAACTTGTAACGCTCATGATCGGTGAGGAAATCAATGAGTAATTACGAAACAATCTTAACCTCAGTTGAAGATGGGATTGCCTTAATTCAATTAAACAGGCCTCGTGTTCTAAACGCGATCAACCGGCCGATGGTTACGGAGCTTTTAGATGCTTTTGAAGGATTTGACCGTAATGATGAGGTGAAAGCAATTGTTTTAACAGGTAACCAGCGTGCATTTGCTGCTGGTGCAGACATTGATGAAATGAAAGATGACGACAGCGTTTCTCTTGAACTATTAAATCAGTTCAAAGAATGGGATCGTCTTGCAACGATTAAGAAGCCGATTATCGGTGCTGTTAACGGCTATTGTTTCGGCGGGGGCTTCGAGCTTGCTCTATGTGCAGATATTCTTTTTGCAGCTGAAAACGCGCAGTTTGGATTCCCGGAAATCAAGCTTGGCGTAATGCCGGGTGCTGGAGGAACAGTTAAGCTTACTAAGCTGATGGGCCAGAAAAAAGCATTGGAATGGCTATGGATTGGTGATCCCATGACAGCAGATGAGGCGCTTCAATACGGTGTAATCAACCGGGTTGTTGCACCTGAATTAGTTTTAGAAGAAGCGAAAAAGTACGCAAAACTTGTAGCGTCCAGAGCACCATTATCGGTTCGTTTAATTAAAGAAACCGTCTATAAATCTATCGATTATTCAATTTACGAAGGCATGCAGTTTGAACGAAAAAACTTTTACCTATTATTCTCATCACAGGATCAAAAAGAAGGCATGAAAGCTTTTGTTGAAAAACGTCCTGCAGAGTTTAAAGGGAAGTAGGGGGAAAACCATGTTTGAAACGATAGCTTATGAAACTAGAGGGAAGACGGCTTGGATTACACTGAACCGTCCGGATAAATTAAATGCTTTTACATCGCTTATGCATAAGGAAATGGTCGCAGCGATTAAAGAGGCGAACAAAGACAGCAATGTGAGAGCGGTTGTAATCACAGGTGCTGGGCGCGCTTTCTGTTCGGGTCAGGATCTTTCTGGTTCAACCGACACGGATTATGGTGAAGTTCTCCGCAAAGGGTACAACCCTATGGTGCAGGCACTTGTATCGATGGAAAAGCCTGTGATCGCAGCGGTTAACGGTGTGGCAGCAGGTGCAGGTATGAGCCTGGCATTGGCGTGCGATTTCCGCATCGCGAGCGAGAAAGCGAGTTTTATAGAAGCTTTCATACACGTGGGCTTAGTTCCAGACTCAGGGAACCTTTATTTCTTGCCAAGACTGGTCGGCCACGCTAAAGCGATGGAACTGGCAGTGCTAGGTGAAAAAATCACAGCACAGCAAGCGAAAGAATTTGGTCTCGTAACAAAAGCAGTAACCGAAGAGGATTTCATGCTTGAAGTAGAAACGTTCGCAGAAAAATTGGCAAACATGCCTACGAAAGCAATCGGGCTTATCAAACGTTATTTAAATAAAAGCTGGGAAAGCGATCTGAACGAAGTACTCGAGTATGAAGCGCAAGCACAGAAAATCGCTGGAGAGTCTGAAGATCATCAAGAAGGTCTTGCAGCATTTTTAGATAAGAGAAAACCGGCATTCACAGGAAAATAGACATCTTAGAAAAGGGAGTGGAGAGTATGAGTACAGCAAAAACAGAAATTAAAGCAGTAAAGCGTGATCAATACGATATGATTATTGGAGGTCAAAGTACGGCCGGATCTGAAGGGGAGTATTTTGTTACGTACAACCCTGCTACTGGCGAACCTTTAGCTAAAGTGGCAAAAGCAACGAAAGCTGATGTAGACCGTGCTGTCATCGCTGCTAGAACTGCATTTGAAACAGGAAAATGGAAGCGCTCTCCTGTCAATAAGCGCTCTCGCACAATGAACAAAATCGCGAGCATCATGCGTTCTCGCTTCAACGAACTTGTTGAGCTAGAAATTCTGAACAGCGGAAAATCGTTAAGCGCTGCACAAGGACAAGTGATGCAGGCAATCGAAGACTTCGAATTTTATGCAGGTGCAATCGTAAGCCATCGCGGTGCAGTGAACCCGATGCCAGGGCCGTTCATGAACTACACGTTAAAAGAGCCTCTTGGTGTTTGTGCACAGATCATTCCTTGGAACTATCCGATGATGATGGCAGCATGGAAGATTGCTCCGGCAATCGCAACAGGATGCTCTGTGATCTTAAAGCCTGCGAGCTTAACGCCATTAACTGCGATCGTTATGACAGAGATCTGTCACGAAGCTGGAGTTCCTGAAGGTGTTGTAAACATCATCACTGGCGACGGTTCAACAGTTGGCGCTTATTTAGCTGAACATGATGATGTTGATAAAGTAGCCTTTACAGGTGAGACAGGAACGGGTAAAGATATCATGGCAAAAGCATCACAGACGCTTAAACGTGTGACGCTTGAGCTTGGCGGGAAATCCCCTAACCTTGTTTTTGAAGATACAGATATCGATGCTGCTGTAGATGGTTCATTGTTCGGTATTTTCTATAACACGGGTCAATCATGTGAAGCACGTTCTCGTCTTTACATTCAGGAAAGTGTTTATGAGGCATTTATGGAAAAGTTCGTTGAAAAAGCGAAGAGACTTGTTCTTGGAAATCCGCTTGATCAAGGAACGCATGTTGGTGCGATCATCTCTGAGCGCCAGCTTGAAGTAATCGACGGCTATGTGAAATCTGCTGAAGAAGAAGGAGCAACGATTGCTTTAGGCGGCGGACGTGCTAAAGTGGATGGTTTTGAAAATGGCCACTGGTACTTGCCGACGATCATTACGGATGTAAACGAAGACATGAAAGTGGTTAAGGAAGAAATCTTTGGACCTGTTGTCGTTGTATCCACATTTAAGGATGAAAAAGAAGCGGTTCGTTTAGCGAATAATACAGATTTCGGTCTGGCTGCTGCGATCTGGACTAAGGATCATGCAAAAGCAACACGTGTTGCTGGTATGATTCAGGCTGGAACGATCATGATCAACTCTCCGTTCTCAGCATTCCCAGGTACACCGTTCGGCGGATACAAGCAATCTGGATTCGGCCGTGAGCTTTGTATTGAAACGCTGGACCTTTATACAGAAACAAAGAGTGTCGTTTCCTATACAGGATCTCGTCCATTGAATCCTTTTAATCTGTAAAACTTATAGTTTAAGCTTTGTTGCTCATGGGAGTAGTTGATCTCCGTTTCAGGATGCTCGCTTTCCGCGGGGCGTGCGGTGAGCCTCCTGCCGCTTTGCGCCCTTAGGAGTCTCCACCTGACCGCTCGTCCCGCAGGAGTCTCGCACCTTGCACTTCAATCAACTTGTCAATGAAGCAACAAGCTCCTAAAAGCCTTTAAAAAGACATAAAAAAACAAAAGCGGGCCGTTGTGCTCGCTTTTTATACAAGGTTGTTTTCTAAAAAAATGTTGCTACGAAGAGATTCATTAAAAGCAACAAAAGTATAATCAAAAACGTTAAACACTTGTTTAAAAGAAAGGCAGGAGAGACCATGTTGCAAAATGCAGTAGTCATCGGATCTGGTGTAATGGGGAGAGGAATTGCTTACGTTTGTGCGGTTGGAGGATTTGATGTTCAGCTCGTTGATGTAAAGCAAGATCAGCTGGAAAACGCAAAAAAAGAAATCGATTCTATTTTTTCAAAAGCGGTATCTCGAGGAAAGCTGTCACAAGAGGATGCAAGCGCAGCTCAAGCTAGACTTTCTTATACTGTGCATCTAACAGCAGCTGCCAGTGATGCAGACATAGTAATTGAAGCTGTTCCAGAAAATATAGAGATTAAGCGTGCTGTTTTTGAAGAATTAGACCATTCAGCACCAGAACATTGTGTGCTTGCTACAAATACATCGACGATGAGCCCTACAGAAATTGGGTCATTTACAAAGCGTCCAGAAAAAGTAATTGCGATGCATTTCTTTAACCCTGTTCATAGAATGCCGCTTATAGAAATCGTGCGCGGCCATGAAACGGATGACGAAACGGTTGAGCTTGCAAAAGAAGCTGCTGTAAAAATGGGCAAGGAAACGGTTACGGTAAACGAGTTTCCTGGTTTCGTAACGAGCCGTATCTCTGCCATGATCGGTAACGAAGCGTTTTACATGCTGCAAGAAGGTGTGGGTACACCTGAAGATATCGACAAAGCGATTAAACTCGGACTTAACTTCCCGATGGGACCTTTCGAACTTGGAGATCTGGTAGGACTCGACACACGATTAAATAACTTAAACTACCTTCATAAAACATTAGGTGAAAAATACCGCCCTGCTCCTCTTCTTGTTAAGTATGTCAAAGCGGGAAGACTTGGCCGTAAATCAGGCAAAGGGGTTTATGATTATACAACGGAAGGCAGCGGGGTGAAGAAGTAATGAAAGAAGTCGTTATTGTGGACGCTGTCCGAACACCAATAGGCCGCTATAAAGGTGCTCTAAAGTCAGTAAGACCGGATGATCTTGGTGCAGTCGTTATTTCAGCTCTTTTAGAAAGAAACTCAGCATTGCCTCCATCAGACATTGAAGAAGTTATTTTTGGGAATGCAAACGGAGCTGGAGAAGACAATCGAAACGTAGCCCGCATGTCTGCACTTTTGGCAGGACTGCCGGTTGAGGTTGGTGGAACTACGATCAATCGTCTTTGCGGATCTGGAATGGATGCGGTAATCTATGCTGCGCGAGCCATCATGGCAGGTGAAGGCGATGTATTCATTGCTGGCGGAACAGAGAGCATGACACGGGCACCTCTAGTTATGGGTAAGCCAGAGGTGGAATATCCACGCGGGGATATGAAGATGTTCGATACGACGATCGGATGGCGTTTTGTTAATCCGCTTATGCATGAAAAATTCGGAACAGATTCTATGCCTGAAACGGCTGAGAATGTAGCGAAGAAATATTACATCTCTAGAGAAGCGCAAGATCAGTTTGCATACAGCTCTCAGCAAAAAGCTAAAAAAGCGATGGAACAAGACCGATTTAAAGAAGAGATCGTACCTGTAAGATTAGTTGACCGAAAAGGAAATGAAACGTGGATTTCGAAAGATGAGCACCCTCGTTCAGAAACTTCACTTGAGAAGCTTGGGGCACTTAAACCGTTGTTTAAAGACGGATCTGTTACCGCAGGAAACGCTTCAGGGGTAAATGACGGAGCATCCGCGCTGTTATTAATGAGCCGTGAAAAAGCGGATGAGCTTGGGCTTAAGCCGTTAGCAAGGTATGTATCTTCAGGTGTGGCCGGTTTAGAGCCTGAGATCATGGGTGTTGGACCGATCGAGGCATCACGTAAAGCATTAAAACGTGCAGGCTTATCTGTGACTGATCTGGACTTGATCGAATTGAATGAGGCATTTGCATCACAATCTTTGGCATGCATGAATGAACTTGGACTGGATTCAGAAAAAGTAAACGTAAACGGCGGTGCCATCGCATTCGGTCATCCGCTTGGAGCAAGCGGTGCAAGGATTTTGACGACGCTGATCCATGAAATGAAAAAGCAAGGATCACGATACGGTCTTGCCACAATGTGTATTGGTGTAGGACAGGGAATCGCTTCTGTTGTTGAAGCCATTAATGAGTAGGAGGATTATCCGATGAGTGCCATTTTATATGAAGTAAAAGACCATGTTGCCTATGTAACATTGAATCGTCCTGAGGTATTGAACTGTTTTAACTACGCGACGCTAAAAGAACTTGAAGAGACAGTCGAAGACATCCATCACAACAATGACGTTCGTGTTGTTATTTTTACAGGAGCAGGAGAGAAAGCATTCAGTGCAGGTGCTGATTTAAAAGAGCGCCGTACGCTGACAGAATCTGAAGTTCGACGTAACGTACGTAAGATTCGAGATGTGTTTTCAGCGGTAGAAGCTTTGCCTCAGCCTACAATCTGTGCGATCAACGGCCACGCGTTTGGCGGAGGATTTGAGCTTGCGCTTGCTTGTGATCTTCGCGTTTCTGTAAGAGAAGCTTCTATGGGGCTTACTGAACTTAGCTGGGCAATCATTCCTGGAGCAGGCGGAACGCAGCGCTTGCCAAGATTGATCGGTCAGGCAAAAGCGATGGAGCTAATTTTAACAGCGAAAAAGATGATGGCTGAAGAAGCGTTCTCGTATGGTATCTTAAACCAGGTAACATCCAGAGAAGAATTGATGGCTGTCTGTGAGAACTATGCAGCGCTTATCATGAAGAATGGGCCTGTTGCGGTACAGCAAGCAAAATATGCGATCAAATATGGAAGCGAAGTTGATCTTCAGACAGGCTTGGCTATCGAGGCTAAAGCGTACGAAGTGACGATTCCGACAAAAGATCGAATGGAAGCACTTGTTGCTTTTGGAGAAAAAAGACCACCTGTATTCAAAGGAGAGTAACTTGTTTTCGCTCATATTGTTCTGGTAGGATTGTACAGACAATTACAGGTACAAATGAGGTTAAATACAATGCAAAACAGTTTAAACACACGTTCCATGATTTTTACCCTTTATGGGGATTATATCCGGCATTATGGAAGTGAAATATGGATTGGCAGTCTGATCCGTCTTTTAGAAGAGTTTGGCCATAATGAACAAGCTGTAAGGGCAGCAATTTCAAGAATGAACAAACAGGGATGGATCGCTGCTAGAAAGCAAGGAAACAAGAGTTATTATTACTTAACCGAACGCGGAAAAAAGCGTATGGATGAGGCTGCGAAAAGGATATTTAAAGTGCAGCAGGAACCATGGAACGGGGAATGGCTGATGTTCACCTACACCATTCCTGAAGAAAAAAGAAGCATTAGGGATGAACTTCGTAAAGAGCTTGTGTGGAGCGGCTTCGGGCTCCTGGCAAATAGCTTTTGGATTTCGCCTCATCAGTCTTCTGAACAGGTTCAATTGATGATTGATAAATATCAGATCGAAGACTACGTTCATTCATTTACGGCCGTTTATAATGGTCCTAATGAAAATGAAAAGCTCGTATCTGAGTGCTGGGATCTCAATGATATCAACACGAAATACAATGAGTTTATCGTGACGTACTCACAAAAATATGTGATTGATAAGAATAAGATCGAAAAAGGCGAAATGACGGACGGGGAATGCTTTGTTGAACGGACGAAGCTTGTTCATGAATACCGCAAGTTCCTTTTTATCGATCCAGGTTTACCTCAGGAACTGCTGCCTGCTGAATGGCTTGGTGATCATGCGGCATCTTTGTTCAGTGATTACTACCGAGCACTTGCCGGACCTGCAAGCCGTTTCTTTGAAAGCATCTATTCAGATGGGAATGCCCTAAAAAAGAATTCGGAATTTGATGCACTGAATCATCCTTTGATTCAGGAGAATCGGTCTTAGTAGTATGCTGTTTTCTAAAAGGTCGTTACTTATGGATGCTTTTAAGTTCATCGTTGAATAGTTGATTGGAGCGCAAGGTGCGAGACTCCTGGGGGATTAGCGGGACAGGTGAGACTCCTAACGGTGCAAAGCGCAGAGGAGGCTCACCGCACGCCCCCCGGAAAGCGAGTACCTGGAGCGGAAATCAACCACTTTCAATAGCAACAAAGGTTAACCAAAAAGCACTTTCGCATCTATGAACGAAAGTGCTTGCTTGTTTTTTACTTTTTAAGTTCAGCGGCAAATTGCTTTCCTTTTTCGTAATACGTGTCGATAGTGAGCTTGATTAGCTTTAAGTCCTCATCGTTCAGTTCTCGGATGACTTTGCCGGGTGAACCCATAACCATGACCCTCGGCGGGATTTTTTTGCCTGGAGGAATCAATGTGTTTGCACCTATAAAGGCTTGTTCACCGATTTCGACACCATCGAGGATTGTTGAACCCATGCCAACAAGCGCACCTTTTTTTATCGTACAGCCATGGAGAATGACGTTATGCCCGATTGAAACTTCATCTTCAAGAATAAGCGGAAATCCTTCGTAGAGGTGAAGTGTACAGTTATCTTGAACGTTTGTTTTTTTACCGATTGAGATAGGACCTTCATCACCGCGAAGGACGCTGTTGAACCAGATGCTTGCCCCTTCACCGATTGTTACGTCTCCAATGACGTGGACACCTGGAGCTATAAAAGCGCTTTCATGAACTTCTGGAGTTTTTCCGTTAAATGAGTATTTCATATGAGCCTCCCTGGATAATAGGTTGATAGGTTCAGTATAACAAAGGAACAAAAGAGAGGTGGAAAATTTGAATCCGGTTTGCGAAAAGTTAAACATAAAGTTTCCGATTATCCAAGGCGGAATGGGAAACGTTAGTAACGCAGAGCTTGCTTCAGCCATCTCAAACGCTGGGGGATTAGGGACGATCGGTGCCGGGACGATGCCAGTAATTGAGGTTGAAAAGCTGATTGTTGCAACAAAAGGGATGACAGAGCGCCCATTTGCTGTTAATGTACCTTTAACTGTAGCATCAGACGTTAAGGAAATTCTTAAACTTTTGATCAAACACAACGTTCAAGTCGTTTCCCTTTCAGCAGGTAATCCCGCGCCTTACATACCGAAATTAAAGGAACACGGAATTAAAGTGATTACGGTGATTGCATCCGTCTATCATGCGAAAAAAGCCGAAGCAGCAGGTGCAGATCTACTGGTTGCAGAAGGTTATGAAGCAGCAGGGTTAAACTCGCCGTATGAAACGACGACAATGGTTCTGCTTCCGCAAGTTAGCAGAAATGTTTCCATTCCTGTCATAGCAGCGGGGGGAATTGCTGATGGAAGCGGATTAGCAGCAGCTTTTGCTCTTGGTGCTCAAGGTGTGCAAATGGGAACACGTTTTATTGCGACAAAAGAAGCTCCGTTTCATGAGATCTATAAGACATCTCTCCTGCAAGCCGATGATACGAAAACGATGATCGTCGGACGTTCAATAGGAAAGATCCGGAGAATTTACGATACGCCTTATGCCCAAAAGCTGATTCAGCTTGAAAAAAATGGCGTTACACAAGAAGAGTTTCTTGAACATACAACGGAAGACCGTCATATTTTAGGGGCAGTAAAAGGTGATTTGGAGAATGGTTTTATTAACAGCGGGCAGGTTGCGGGTGCAATTACAGACATTCCAACCGTGAAAGAACTGCTTGAAACGATGATGAAAGAAGCGAAAGAAACAGTTAGTTTGTTAAACAAACGTTTAATATAGGCTAGTTGTATTTGTAACAGAGGGGGAAGTTCAGATTATGAATCAGCAAGATCAGTGGACATCGAAGTTAGCCTTTATTTTAGCAGCAGCAGGATCCGCAATCGGACTCGGAGCGATTTGGAAATTTCCTTATGTAGTGGGGACAAGCGGTGGAGGAGCGTTTTTCCTTATCTTTTTATTGTTTACTTTTTTAGTAGGTTTTCCACTTTTAATGGCTGAATTTGTAATCGGCCGCGGAGCTCAGAAGGAAGCTATTTCAGCTTACCGTACACTTGCGCCAGGATCAGCCTGGCCATGGCTCGGACGCATGGGTGTAGTAACTGCATTTATTCTATTATCCTTTTACAGTGTAATCGGCGGATGGATCGTACTTTATCTAGGCAAGAGTTTTTCAGGTGATTTTTTCAAAAACGATTTTGGGGCAATGTTTGGAGAATCTATCTCAAGCCCTTGGCCTGTTTTGATTTCACAGTTTATCTTTATGATCATTACAATCTTTGTTGTTAGCCGAGGAATTAAAAACGGTATCGAAAAAGCAAACCAGATTATGATGCCTGCTCTATTCGTTTTGTTTGTTGTTTTAATTGCACGTTCATTGACATTGGACAATGCGATGGAAGGTGTAAAATTCTTCTTGTTTCCTGACTTTTCAGAGATCGGCGGAGACGATATTCTTTTCGCGCTTGGCCAGTCATTCTTCTCTTTAAGTGTCGGTATTTCAGTAATGGTAACGTACAGCTCATATTTAGGTAAGAACGAAAGCTTAACGAAATCTGCTACAACAATTGTTTTGCTTAACGTATTAATTTCATTGCTTGCTGGATTGGCAATCTTCCCAGGAGTATTCTCGTTAGGACTTGAGCCTGCAGAAGGACCGGGATTATTGTTCGTAGTACTGCCGGCAGTGTTTGAACAGATCGTCTTTGGACAATTTTTCTTTATCATTTTCTTAGCTCTTTTCTTGTTCGCAACATTAACATCAGCGTTCTCTATGCTTGAAATCATTGTTGCATCGATCACAAAAGGTACTTTAACGAACCGTGCAAAATGGTCTTGGATCATCGGATTGCTTATCTTTGCTGCAGGTATTCCTTCAGCACTTTCAATGGGTGTACTGTCTGATGTGACTCTGTTCGGCAAGACGATCTTTGATCTATTAGACTACTTGGTTAGTAATATCTTGCTTCCGCTTGGTGCTCTATTTATCGCACTATTCGTTGGATATCGATATCCAAAGGATCTATTGCTTCAAGAGTTTAAAGCAGGGTCATCCGTTACGGTTAAAGGATTTGCATTATGGCTCATGTTAGTCCGCTACATTGTGCCAGTAATTATTTTCATTGTTTTCCTCAACACGCTTGGCGTATTTAAAATGATCACAGGCTGATCTCATTGACGCAGACCATATTTGGTTCTGCGTCTTTTTTATGCTTATAATAGAGCAGAGTACTAAAGTGAAAGGATGATTTTTAAGATGCTACAAAATAAAGTTGCTGTTATTACAGGCGCTACCCGCGGATGCGGTAAGGCGATTGCAGAAAAATTAGGAACACTTGGTGCGAAATTAACGTTGGTCGGTTCATCAGAAGGTATATTTGAAACAGCAGAAGAGCTGAAAAATAGCGGTTATGACGTTCTTGCAGTGAAAGCTGACGTATCAAATGAAACGGATGTTGCGGATCTTTTTAAACAAACGTTTGATCACTTTGGACAAGTAGATATTTTGGTAAACAATGCAGGTGTTGGCCAGTTTAAGTTGGCTGAGGAGCACTCTTTAGCAGACTTTCAAAAAATGTTTGAAGTAAACGTTCAAGGTGTTTTCCTATGCAGTACAGCGGTTGTTCCGCACATGAAAGAGCGCAAGGAAGGAACGATCATCACGATCTCTTCTGATGTAGGACGAAGAACAATTGCAAACGGTTCTGTATACACCGCTACAAAATATGCTGTACAAGGATTCTCTGGTTCGCTTGCTCAAGAGCTTCGTGAATTTGGTGTACGAGTAGGTACGGTAAATCCTGGTGCAATTGATACGTATTTTGCGGACAGTGAACCGGGTCTTGATTTTAAAGAAGATTGGCTGAAGGTCACAGACATCGCAGAAGCAGTTGCATATATGGCTAGTGCACCAAAGCATATGGTCGTTGATGAAATCATGCTTCATCCACTTTCTCAGGAATATCCAAACGTATAAAAAGGAGGCTGTTCCCATGGACTTGAATCAAAAATTGGTTTCAATTGATCGTTCCGAGGCCGTCGTTCTGCGTGATTTGTTTGGTGATAATAAGACATTCGTGGCTTTAGTCAGACATCTTGGCTGACCTTTCTGTCAGCATTTCCTTGCGCAGTTGCGCAAGTCATACGGTGAGTTTGAGGCACGTTCGGTTAAGGCAGTCATTGTTTCACCAGCCGATCGTGAACAGATTGAAAAGTTTTTAGAAGTTCATGGTCCATATCCTTTTAACATTTATGGAGATCCCCAACTGAATGTATATAGGGAGATGGGAAATCATCGGTTCACAACTTTGAAGAGCCTGGCGTATGTTGGCACTGGAATTTTGAGCGGTAAAGCCAAGATAAGCGACATTATTCCGAAAGAAGAGAAGAAAAGAGAGCTTTTCTTTAGTGCAGTCAAGAATCAGGACGTAAACGTTCAAGGAAGTTCATGGCTGTTTGATCGCGATGGTGAAGTCTTGTGGAAGCACATGGATGATTCACCGAAAGATCATGCACGGGTGAAGGAGATTTTGAAGCAGGTTAGCGAAAATAAATAAGGTTTGAAGTTGAAAGGACCCTGCCACATGGAAAGTGGCAGGGTTCTTAGCTTATTTTAGGCAAATGACGAGCAATTTAAGATGCTAAAGTTCGCTCGATTGAGTTAATCACATAAAAAGTGTTATCCATCACATAAAAGACAAGCTTCATCACATAAAAAGCCGTAGAAATCACATAAAAATTGAGCGTCATTACATAATTTAACAAAATATGTAAGTAGGATTACTTCACTTCAGCCCCAATCTTCCTGTTTGGCCGACGGTTCGCTTCCGATTTAATCCATGCCCGGATTCCTTTACCGGCATACGGCTCATCTGCAAAACGAGGAATGATATGAAAGTGGGCGTGAGGTATGCTTTGTCCGCCAACGAGCTTAACGTTCCAGCCAGTGCTGTAACCGTCAGGTCTGTATGTTTCATCCAGCAGTTTCTTCGCTTTGTGCATCAATTCATATGTATCCATCCACTCTTTTTCGCTTAAATCAAACACGGTTTCAACATGCGCTTTTGGAATGACTAAGCCTGCACCTTCCAAAATATCCTGTGCTTTTGGACTTTGGATAAAATAACAGCTTTCATTCTCAAAGACTATTTTCTGTTCTGGAAAATTCATAGGATTGCAAAATAAGCATTCTTTCATGGGAAAACACCTCCGCCTTTATTTTTGCATATTTTCCACATTTCTTACAAATGGAACAATTCGGGCGATTCATTGACCGCTTATCACACAAAATGATATGATAACGTTAAGAAAACGTTATATAAATTAGATGAAAGATATGAGGTGTATGCATGAAACCAGGCATGGAGGTTGGTCAAAAAGCCACCATTACAGCTACAGTGACACCCGATATGTTTGCTCAATTTGAAGGTAAGCTGGTTCATCCGGCATATTCAACGGTCAGCATGGTCTACCATATGGAATGGGCAGCAAGACAAATCATATTGCCATATCTTGAAGATCATGAAGAAGGTATTGGCGGAGGTGTAGCCGCAAAACATATGTCGCCAACACCTGGAGGCGCAGAACTGATTGTCACAGCTACATTACGCGAAATAAAAGGTAAAGCAGTTATTTGCGATGTTACCGTTCATAATGGAAAAGCACTTGCAGGTGAAGGTGAAGTTACTCAATATATCCTGCCAAGAGCAGCGATCTCACAAAAAATTGAAGAAATGAAAGTTTAATATTTTTTTGACTTATAATGAAAGCGCTTTCACTTTAAAGCAGCAAAGCAAAAAAGAATCAAAGCGAAATAGAGACACACTAGGGGGATTCAGCATGTTTGAAAAAATATCACAGCACGAGCAAGTCGTATTTTGTAATGATCCATCCACAGGTCTTAAGGCGATTATCGCAATACATAATACAACCCTTGGACCAGCTCTTGGCGGATGCAGAATGAGACCTTATTCATCTGTTGATGAGGCACTTGAGGATGTACTGCGCCTTTCAAAGGGCATGACGTACAAATGCGCAGGAGCAGATGTTGACTTTGGAGGCGGGAAGTCCGTTATTATCGGCGATCCTACAACAGAACGAACTCCAGAATTATTCCGTGCATTCGGCCAGTTCGTTGATTCATTAAACGGACGTTTTTATACGGGAACTGACATGGGAACGACGCCAGACGATTTTGTTCATGCTTTAAAAGAAACAAACTGCATCGTTGGTGTTCCTGAAGAATATGGCGGAAGCGGGGATTCTTCAGTACCTACAGCACAAGGTGTTATCTATGGTCTGCAAGCAACGATTCAAACTCTTGAAGGAACTGACGATCTCGCAGGGAAAACTTACTCCATCCAAGGCTTGGGAAAAGTTGGATTTAAAGTTGCAGAGCAGTTATTGGCAGCTGGTGCACAAATTTACGTAACCGACATCAACGAAAAAGCTCTGAAGCAGATTCAAGAAAGAGCTGAACTGCTTCCAGGCAATGTTGAAGTGGTTGTAGGCAGTGACATTTACGGAGTAGACGCCGATATTTTTATTCCGTGCGCACTTGGCGGAATCATCCATGACGAGACGATTGAACAGCTTAAAGTTAAAGCGATTGTTGGAAGTGCGAACAACCAGCTTTTAGAGGATAAGCATGGCTTATACCTGCAGCAAAAAGGAATTCTATATGGTCCTGACTATATCGTAAATGCAGGTGGACTGATCCAGGTTGCAGATGAACTTTACGGACCAAACAAAGCGCGTGTACTGACAAAAACAAGAGCGATCTATGACAGCTTGATTCAGATTTACAGTGAAAGCACGAAGAACAGCATTTCGACTATGGAAGCGGCTAACCGTTTTTGTGAAGAAAAATTAGCAGCCCGTTCAAAACGCAACAGCTTCTTTGCTCATAACAGAAGACCTAAATGGCAGGTTCGAAACTAAGGAGGGATTCATTCATGGAAAAGCTATTTCCGAAATTGCAGATCATTAATGAAAACGGGGAATGGAACGACGAAACATACCGCAGTGAAATAACGGAAGAACTTACAAAAGAACTTTATACAAAAATGCTTCGTTCCCGTCTGTTTGACCGTAAAGGTGTTAACCTGCAGCGTCAAGGACGAATTGGGACGTATGTGCCTTTTGAAGGACAGGAAGCTTCACAGATCGGCAGTGCACTGGCGATGGGGGAAGGCGACTGGATGTTCCCGACTTATCGTGATCATGCGGCGACGATGACATTTGGCCACTCATTAAAAACACTTTTCCTTTATTGGAAAGGCCGTCAAGAAGGCTGTATCCCTCCTGAAGGAAAGAACATATTCCCGCCGGCAGTGCCGATCGCATCTCAGCTCTTGCATGCGACAGGTGCTGCATGGGCTGAAAAGCTTAAAGGAACGGATCGTGCTTCCATCGTTTATTTTGGAGACGGTGCAACATCAGAAGGAGATTTTCATGAAGGATTGAACTTTGCCAGCGTATTCAATGCTCCTGTTGTTTTCTTTAACCAAAACAACGGTTTCGCGATTTCAGTTCCAATCGAAAAACAAATGAAAAGTAAAACGATCGCTCAAAAAGCAGTCGCTTATGAGATGGAAGGCGTACGTTTGGATGGCAACGATGTGTTTGCAGTCTACTTCCACACACGCACTGCGGTTGAGCGCGCTAGAAAAGGCGAAGGTCCGACATTGATCGAGTCTGTTACTTGGCGGTATGGAGCGCATACGACAGCTGACGATCCTTCCAAATACAGAGACCAGAATGAGTCAGCGACAAGACGTGAAAAGACAGATCCTATTCTTCGACTTGAGCGCTTTATGAAAAATGAAAACATGTGGGATGAGAAGTGGGCTGAAGAGCTGCAGGAGTCTTTAACAGCTGAGATTGAAGCAGCAGTAAAAGAGATGGAAGAGGCTCCGGCACCACATTATAACGATGTATTTGATCATGTGTTTGCGGAGAATCCTTGGCCGATTGAAAGCCAAAAAGAAGCATATGCACATTCAAGAGGTGATCGCTAATGACAACGGCAGTTGATACGAAAAAATTAACGATGGTTCAAGCCGTGACAGACGGCATGCGCGTCATGATGAAAGAACATGAAAACGTAATCGTGTTAGGGGAAGACGTTGGGCAGAATGGAGGCGTATTCCGGGCAACTGACGGACTGGTTGCAGAGTTCGGCGAGAAAAGAGTAATCGATACACCGCTTGCAGAGTCTGGAATTATTGGTACTTCTATCGGTCTTGCGATGAACGGGTTTAAACCTATCGCTGAAATGCAGTTCTTAGGGTTCATCTATCCGGCGTTTAACCAGATCATGACACACGCTTCGAGAATTCGTGCAAGAACACTTGGTGCTTTTACTGTGCCAATGGTTATTCGTGCGCCGTTTGGAGCAGGAGTGCGAGCACCTGAAATCCACTCTGATTCCGTTGAAGCACTTTTTACCGGAATGCCTGGAATGAAGGTTGTTGTTCCGTCTAATCCGTATGATGCAAAGGGAATGCTGATCTCTGCAATTGAAGATCCGGATCCGGTTCTATTCCTTGAGCCGATGCGATGCTACAGAAGCACGAAGATGGATGTGCCTGAAGGAAAGTACAATGTTCCTCTAGGAAAAGCTGCACGTCTGCAAGAGGGAAGCGATGTTTCAATCTTTGCATACGGTGCGATGATCGATGTTGTGACAAAAGCAGCTAAAGCGGCAGAGGAAAAAGGCATAAAGTGTGATGTGATCGACCTTCGTACACTTTATCCGCTTGATAAAGACATGATTGCAGAGAGTGTTCAGAAGACTGGACGCGCTGTTATCGTACACGAAGCACCGGGAACTGGCGGACTTGGTGAGACGATCATGTCGCTGATTAACGATACTTCATTCTTATACATGAAAGCACCTGTTGAGCGTGTGACTGGTTTTGATACACCAGTGCCGATGTTCGCTCTTGAAGACCACTACCTGCCGAGTGCAGATCGTGTAGTTCAGGCAATCGAGAAAGTCACTCAATTTTAGGAGGTGGAACAAATGGTAGAAGTGAAACTGCATGATATTGGAGAAGGCATGCATGAAGGGGAAGTCATCCACTTTTTCGTAAAAGCGGGGGATACGGTTAAGATCGACCAGCCGCTTGTCGAAGTGCAAACAGACAAAGTGACCGCTGAACTTCCTTCACCTGCAGCCGGCACCATTAAGGACATTAAAGTAAAAGAAGGAGACGTTGTGACAGTAGGATCTGTCATTTTAACGATCGAAGCGACTTCATCAGCACCATCTGAGAAAAAGGCAGAAGAGCCTGCGAACGTTAAGGAACAGCCTGTAGTAGATAAGATTGTAGCTGCACCTAAAAATACCGTATTTGCAGGTGGCATCGCTACGCTTAACAAACGTGTTCTCGCTGCACCTTTTACAAGAAAAATCGCCCGAGAAAACGGAGTTGATATTGAACAGATCATCGGCACTGGACCTGGCGGACGCGTTACGGATCAGGACGTCTATAACTTTATCGAGAATGGTTCTGCCTCTACAGTTAAAGAGGAAGCTGTAAACCATACTGCAGACGACAGTAAGACAGAAGCACCTTCATATACTTCAAAAGGCTCAGAGGAGATTCCGTTTAAAGGACGCAGAAAACAGATTGCGAAAAAGATGGTTCAATCTCTTGCGACAATTCCGCATGTTACGCACTTTGAAGAAATCGATGTAACAGCTGTAATGGATCTGAAGAAGCAGCTGAAAGCGATGGACCCAGAGAATAAGCGCGGAATGAACGTTTCTGTTGCGGCATTTTTCGTAAAGGCGATTCAGATTGCTCTGAAGGACTTCCCGATTTTCAATGCGAAGCTTGATGAAGAAAAAGAAGTGATCCGTCTTGAGAAGAACGTAAATATTGGAATCGCAACTGATTCTGATGAAGGCTTGATCGTACCTGTTATCTCACATGTGGAGCAGCGCAACGTAAGAGACATCGCAGTGGATATGAAAGATAAGATTACAAGAGCGAAAACAAACAAGTTAAAAGGATCAGATATGACTGGCGGGACATTTACGATTTCTAACGTTGGACCGCTTGGATCAATCGCAGCAACACCGATTATTAATCATCCGGAAGTTGCGCTAATGGCTTTCCATAAGACGAAGAAAACGCCAGTTGTGCTTGGAAACGAGATCGTGATTCGTTCGATGATGAATGTATCTATGTCGTTTGACCACCGTGTAGCGGATGGTGCGACTGCTGTTATGTTCACCAACCGTGTAAAAGAACTCATCGAGAATCCTTACTTCATGACACTGGAGCTGATATAGATGGTTGTAGGTGATTTTGCAACAAAACGACAGCTGGTTATTATCGGAGGAGGACCTGGCGGCTATCATGCTGCAATCCGTGCGGCTCAGCTGGGACTCGAAGTAACGCTGATCGAAAAAGAAAAGCTTGGCGGAGTTTGCCTTCATAAAGGATGCATCCCTTCAAAGAGCTTAACTCAAACAGCTGCTAATTTTTCCGGGCTGTCTCATTATAAACAAATGGGCATCTCGGTACCTGAAGCGACTTTCGAATATGAAACCTTTTCAAACTACTATTCTTCTGTTGTAACTGGACTTCAAAAAGGTGTTGAAGCACTTATTAAAGCTAATAAGATTGAGCACTTAACAGGTTCAGCTTCCTTTATGTCAGGTGAGAGAATCGGCATCGATTCAGGCCACCATTTTGAAATGTATGAATTTGAACATGCACTGATTGCAACGGGAAGCAGTCCGTTATTGCCGAAACAGGCAAAATTATCAAACCGTGTAATGACGCCTCATACTTTATGGGAGCAGAATGAGCTGCCAGCGAGTCTCGTTGTTTACGGTGAAGACTATTTTGCATTGGAAGCGGCAATGGCTTATAAACAGCTAGGAAGTGAAGTAACATTAATCACACCTGATGATGGATTCAGCTTAGACAGCGGTATTGAAAAAGAACTGCTGCGAGTTTTAAAGAAAAATAAGATTAAAGTGTTCAAGAATCATCAGTGGGAAAGTGCAGAGGAAACGGCTGATACTGTTGCAGTGACATTGACAAAGGATGCAGAAGAAAAAGTTTCTATTGAAGCTTCTCATGTGCTTTTTGCAGCCGGTTATTCACCAAATGTTGAGGGACTTGGGCTCGAAGCAATCAATGTGGAACGTGATGAGAACGGATTTATCGTCGTAAATGAGCACAGCCAGACGAGTGTATCCAATATCTATGCTGCAGGTGATTGTACGATTGGCATGAAGCTTGCTTCAAAAGCAATCAAACAAGGGAAAACAGCTGCTGAACATATGTCTGGCCAATCTTCAGCTTTCAATTTGAGTTTAGTACCTTATGTGGTGCATACAAATCCGCCGATCGCAACAGTCGGTTTGACAGAAGAACAAGCAAAGAGTGAAGGATATGAAGTTAAAACCGGTCAGTTCTCAATGAGCGGAAACGGATTTGCTTCTATTCTAGGTCAAAAAGAAGGTCTTGCGAAGATGGTAATCGATGCAAAGACAGATGTAATTCTTGGAATTCATATGATGGGTGCAGGGGCTGTTGATATGATTCAAGCAGGCACTTACGCACTAGAGATGGTTGCTCGTGAGGAAGATCTTGCTTATCCGGTCTATGCACATCCAGCTTTAAATGAAGCATGGCTTGAGGCTATTGAATGTGTGAGCGGGAAAGCGATTCATGTTCCGCCAGCACGGAAAAAAGAGAAAAGCACAGTCTAAGAAAAGCGGTCTTATAGGCCGCTTTTTTATATATTGTTTCGAAAGATATTAAACAGCTGTTTAACAGTAAAGAATCATACAGCTGCTATTTTCTTTTTTTAGCAACATATATTAAAATGGCGATAAGATTAAATCCGCTACAGCTTGCGGATAAACAAAGAAGTGAGGAATGCAGTTTGAAGAAACTAGTTTTAACCGGCGGTGGTTCTGCTGGGCACGTAACCCCGCATTTAGCAATAATACCTAAATTAGAAAAAATGGGATGGGACCTTCATTACATCGGTTCTGTTGATGGAATAGAGAAAAGTTTAATAGAAGAAGGAACGAATGTACCTTATTACGGTATTTCCAGCGGTAAATTAAGACGTTATTTTGACTTGAAAAATATAAAAGATCCGTTTAAAGTGGCGGCAGGTGTGGCCCAGGCTTATTTGAAACTTGGTAAAATCAAACCTGATGCAGTATTTTCTAAAGGAGGATTTGTGGCAGTGCCTGTAGTTATTGCAGCATGGCTGCGAAAGATTCCTGTATACATTCATGAATCGGATATTACACCAGGACTTGCTAACAAGATCTCATCTAAATTTGCTTCTAAGATTTTTGTGACATTTGATGAAGCGAAAAAGCATTTTGCTTCAGGGCAAGCCATCGTAACTGGTTCACCTATCCGTGATGAGCTGCTGCAGGGATCAAGTGAGAAAGGTCTATCTTTCTTAGGGTTTAGAAGCCACTTGCCAGTGTTAACGATCATGGGAGGAAGCTTAGGAGCCCGCAAAATTAATGAAGCTGTAAGAGAGTCTCTCCCTGAGCTGCTTCGTTCTTATCAGATTGTTCATATATGCGGAAAAGGAAACTTGGATCAGAATCTAAATAATACAGAAGGATACCGCCAGTTTGAGTACATTCAAAATGAATTGCCGGATGTAGTGGCGGCAACAGACTTTGTGATTTCACGTGCGGGTTCTAACAGTATTTTTGAATGGCTGACACTTAAAATTCCGATGCTGTTAATTCCTTTGTCAAGAGCCGCGAGTCGCGGTGACCAGATTTTGAATGCACAATCCTTTGAGAAACAAGGGTTTTGCCATGTGCTGTACGAAGAAGATTTAACAAAAGAAACGCTTCTGCAGTCTTTAAAACAGCTTAAAGCTGATAAAGACAACATGCAGCGAAACATGGAGAGCTTCAAAGCCTCTGATAGCGTAGACCTTATTTTGCGAACAATCACTGGCGGTAAATAAATTGTTTGAGAATTGAAGGGGGTCTGTCCCCGGGACAGACCCCCTTCAATTTATACACAATTCCTGCACAAATCACACACACTGAATACGGAGATGAAGACAATGCTGCCTAGTCCTGCAATTTCTAGCGAACAAACCCATGGTCTTTGGAAAAAAGGTATTCAAGCTGGACTGCCAATCGCAATTGGCTATATGCCTGTTGCTTTTACATTCGGTTTGCTTGCCAAAGCAGCCGGTCTCAGCCTTTTTGAAACGGTTGGCATGAGTATTATTGTATTTGCTGGTGCTTCACAATATATCGCTTTATCTATGATCGCTACCGCAAGCGGGGCTGCTGAACTTATTCTAACGACTTTTATTATGAACATCCGTCATTTGCTGATGAGTGCTTCCCTGAAAGAGCGTGCAGAAGATGAGCCAAAATGGCTTAAAGCCATTTATGCTTTTTTTATTACCGACGAAACCTTTTCAGTAGCCGCAACGTCTCAAGAAAAAAAGATAACGGGAAGCTATTTATTAGGTCTCGGTCTAGCGGCATACAGCTCCTGGGTAGTTTTTTCAGGTGCAGGGTTTGTGATGGGCTCGGGATTGCCCGAATCACTTCAGGCTAGCATGGGTATTGCACTTTATGCAATGTTTATCGCATTGCTTGTACCTGCAGCTAAAAAAAGCCGTAAAGTCATTGCTCTTGCAGGAACAGCTGCAGTCCTGAACTCTTTATTTTCATTTATCCCTTTTCTTAGCGGCGGGTGGGGAATAATTTTATCTACATTGATCGCAGCCGTTTCAATTGAGTTTTTTGTGAAGGGGGATGGGCGGAATGAATGATAATCTGATTTGGGTTATTATTGGAATGGGCCTTGTTACGTACATTCCAAGGATGCTTCCACTTGTCATGTTCCACACAAATAACTTGCATCCAAGAGTACAGGGGATATTGAAAAATGTTCCGTTTGCTATTTTAGGAGCGCTCATATTCCCAGGAGTGCTGACGATTAATCCGAATTCTGTAGTGTATGGTGTCATAGGAGCAGCTGCTGCATTTATTGCAGCATGGCTGAACCTTAATGTTATTATCGTGGTGTTGGCCTCGATTTTGGTTTTATACGGTTATACCTTTTTGTAGACAATTGTCATAATTTACTTTATGAATAATTAACCTTATTAATTGATTTTTAGAAATCAGTGGGCGTATAATCACAAGTAAAAGGAGGAGATTACTGATGCCTCATTTACTTAGATTTGTACTTATAGGTTTATTTTCTATTTCAGCTCTTTCTGTATTATCATTTCAAGCCGTTGAAATTTTCCACGCTGTAACGGATATGGTACAATCATTTATCTACAAAGATTAATGCTAAAATTGTTTTTTAAGAGAGCTTCTAAAGCTCTTTTTTTATTTTTAGGCTCATTACTAAAAGATTGTTGCTTTCAAACATTTTTTTGTTGAGTACGCTTCTTCGACTAGTTGATTAGAGTCCAAGGTGCGAGGCTCCTCGAAAATGAAAAATCATATTTTCTTCGTGCCATGTAACGCTGTCAAAGCCTTCCTTGTCCTGCGGGATCAGCGGGACAGGTGAGACCCTGCGGGCTTGAAGAGCCTAGGGGGCTCACCGCACGCCACGCGGAAAGCGAGCATCCTGTAGCGGAAATCAACATCTTTTTATAGAAACAATTGTTACAAACAGCCTATTTTTAAAACACACAAGTTGATTTGAATTATTTCACTTATGGGTAAACTTATTAATGGACTAAGCAATAAAGGATGGTATTAATGAAGCTGATTGCAATAGATATGGATGGAACACTAGTTAATAAACAGTTGAAAGTTACAAAAGAGAACAGTAAGGTCATTTCACAAGCAGTAAATGATGGACATCATGTTGTGATCGCAACAGGGCGTTCTTATGATGAAGCAAGACATACATTAAAAGACGCAGAATTGCATCTTCCTCTTATCTGTGTGAACGGAGCTGAAATTAGGTCTGCTGAATGGGAGATTCTTTCTTCAACACCTCTAGAGTTCTCACAATATGAAGAAATCAAAAGTATTCTAGATAAAGAGGAAATCTATTACGAACTTTATACAAGTAAGGGAACGTATACGGATAATCGTGAAAAAGCCTATGAGGTTATGAAGGATATTGTTATTACTTCAAATCCTGAAGCAACGGATGATGACGTTCAAAAGGCAGCTTTACGCCGTTTTCGTTTAGGACTTGTAAGTGTAGTAGGAGATTTTGAAAAACTTCTGGATCAAAAGGATATAGAGGTCTATAAGTTCCTTGCTTTTTCAAGTGATACAGAAAAACTTAAGCGTGCGTTTCAGCATCTGCAAGCGGTTGAGGATCTAGCAGTCAGTTCGTCAGCTGATAATAACTTGGAGATTACAAATAGTGAAGCACAAAAAGGTGTAGCTCTAAAAAGATTTGCAGAAATAAATGGAATCTCTTTGGAAAATACGATGGCAATCGGTGATAACTACAATGATGTTTCGATGCTCGAAATTGCAGGATTTCCTGTCGCGATGGGAAATGCGGTGGACGAGATAAAAAATATGGCTGCATTCGTAACGAAAGAGAATGACGAAAGCGGAGTAGCGTTTGCTATTCAAAGATTTTTAGAAACAAAATAAAATAACTTTTACAGAAGCTGGTTCGAAAATGTCGAGCTGGCTTTTTTTATTTAAGCTCTTCTCTAAAAGATTTTTGCATGTGATTCTTTTTGTAAAGACACTTCGATGACAATTGATTTGAAAGTAAGGTGCGAGAATACGGCTAGGATCAATGGCACAGAAGAAAAGCGGAAGCGTCCGTTTTAGCCCCGCTCTCCGATCCTTGTAGTTGTAATTTTACGGTACGTGTTCTCTTATTATTACACGTTCGCTCAGATTCTTTAAGTTACGCTCAAAAACGTCGAGTTACGCTCAAGATTCTCTAGCTGCGCTCAAACTGCCTTATGTTTCGCTCAAAATCTTCCTTTTTCGCTCAAAGTAGTTAAAAGCGAGGGTAGTTTAGGAGGCTCACCGCACGCCCCGCGGAAAGCGAGCATCCTGAAACGGAGATCAACTACTTCCAAGAGAACAAAGCTTACGAAAACAGCCATTATTTATAATTTCTTTACATCGGATTTACGCAGGTGTAAACAAGTCTTCAAACTCCCTTGTTAATGTGAGAGAGTACTTCACTGACAACAAAGGGAGAGTGTAATATCATGTTCAAAGCAACTATCGGGGCTCTTGCGTTAAGCCTTACAGTTATGGTATCAGGATTTACAGCTGATGCAGCTGAAAAAGAGAAAGAAATATTAAATGTAGCACATCGAGGTGCTTCTGGTTATGCACCGGAACACACTTTAATTGCATACAAAATGGGTGAACAAATGCATGGGGATTACATAGAGGTAGATCTTCAGATGACAAAAGACGGTGAGCTTATCGCCATGCATGATGAAACACTTGACCGTACTACGAATGGAACAGGACAGGTTAAAGATTACACGCTTGAAGAAATTAAAGAACTTGATGCAGGCAGCTGGTTCAATGAGAAATATCCGGAAAAAGCAAACCCTGAGTATGAGGGTCTTAAAGTGCCAACGTTAGAAGAAGTGTTCAAAACGTTCGGAAAGAATGCGAACTATTATATCGAAACAAAGTCGCCTGAAGTCTATCCTGGGATGGAAGAAAAACTCGCAGAGATGGTTGATGAATACGGAATCAACAAAGATACATTACTTGTGCAGTCATTCAGCTCTGCAAGTTTATTGAAAATGAACGAGATTGACCCCTCTATAAAACTAGTACAGCTAATGTGGTATACATCACCAGCTGCCGTTTCTGATGCTGAAGTTCAAGCTATTAAACAGTATGCAGTCGGTATCGGACCAAACAGTGCTATGATCGACAAGGAGTATGTTCAGAAAACCGTTCAAAACGGACTTGAGATACATCCTTATACAGTGAATGAAAAAGAAGAAATGCAAAAACTAATCGACTGGGGCGTAACCGGAATGTTCACAAACTTCCCAGACCTGTTGAATGAAGTGAAAAAAGGACGATAAACAAAAGCAGCTGGCATATATGCGTCAGCTGCATTTTTTCTGTTTCAACAAAAAAAGAGCGGAAGTTGATCCGCTCTAAGTTTATTTGCTTAACCCTAATCGAATATTCATGATCTTTCTTAACACGAAGTAACTAAGTACTGCGCCAATCGAAGCTGAAAAATAATAGCTGATTAAAGACGGATTATTAAAAGAACTAAATAGATTTCCGCCCGCCATACCAAACGCAAGAGCGAAGCAAAAGATTACACCAAAGCTGAAGAAACGCTTTCCTTTTTCAAAAACAAGCAATCTTCCATTGTTTTCGTTCTTCGTACAGCTGAAAAACCAAATCCCCAGTGGAAAAGTTACCGCAAAATAAATAAGCGGAGAGAGTAATATAAGATAATTTGGCATTCTTGTATGATCTGATACAGAACCATAGATATTATCAACAACATCCGTATAATAGGCGAATTCAAACACTGGAACAGGCAGTGTAGCGGTTGCAATAAAATCTCCAAATGTGTTTAAAGATCCCTCGTTAAGACCATTCAACATATCTAATTGAACCCCGTGGAACATCAGGAACGTCCCAATTAAAGAAAAGAAACCGATCGGGAAGAACAAGAAAATAAAACTTAGAATAAACTGCGATATCATGCTGCCCGCGATCGTACCTATAAACATACTAAATGTGAATATGGCGATAGAAAAAGGGATTACTAAGATCATGAATTCCAATAAAAATGTGGCATCAGCAATTTCATTAAGAATCGTAAATCTTACAATGAGCATACATAATAATAGATTAACTAAAAGTCCAGTAGTAATATGTACTGCACCAAACATCCATTTTGAAAGAAAAATATCTTTTCTTTTAAAAGGAAGCGAAAATGTCAGATCAGTAGAATGTGTTGTTCTCTCTGGCCCGATAAGCAAAGAGGCAAACCCTACAAGAATCAGCGTCATAAACAAGGCGATTTGAACACCATGAAAACTAAAGCTCAATTGTGATGCTTGTAAATCGAATTCGTCTACCTGTGTTTGAAGGCTTTGTGCTTCCCCAAAAAAGAAAAAAGGCAGAAAAAAGAATAAAGAGAGGTAAACGGCCCAAACAGCGGGCGCGGCTAATTTTTGATTTCTCATCCATAATCCTTTATGAAACATGTGATTCCCCTCCAAGCGATGAAATAAATATATCTTCAAGTGTCATCGGAAGCTCTTCTAACAATAAAGGCTGCTCTTGCTGCATCTTTTCCATCGTCGCCTCGATATTGCCTTTGATCATCAGCGTGTACACTCTACCGGTTTGAGAAAGAATAGTTACGTTGTTTAAGTTTGCAATTTTCTCAGGTAGAGAGTGTTTGTAAACGGCTTGAACTTTCCTGAAGGATGATTTAGCGTCTTCGATTGAAGTGGTAGACTCAATCTGACCATCCTTCATCATAATGAGCACGTCAGCAATCTTTTCAACTTCCTCAAGGTGATGAGTGGAAATAAGGACACTTAATTGACGTTCACTTACTTCTTCAATAATAAATTGAAGAATATTTCGTTTTACGATCGGATCCAATCCGTTTGTCGGTTCATCCAAAATAAAAAAATCAGCTTTTGTTGAGAATGAAAGAATCATAAGAAATAAAGCTTTCATCCCTTTGGAATAGGTTCTAAGCTTTCTGTTTTTTGGGAGCTTAAAACGATCCATTAATGAGTAAAAATACATAACGTCAAAGTCTTCATAGATTGCATCATACAGTTTCACAATCTCTTTAACGTTGTAAGTTTTTAAGATTTCAGTAGAATCAGGAACATAAGTAAGCTTTTGCTTAACTCCAGGCTGCTGGTGGATATCTATATCATTAAATGTTACTTCGCCTTCGTCTGGGTCGAGAATTCCCGCAAGTGTTCTGAGCAAAGTAGACTTACCAACTCCGTTACGGCCGACAATGCCTGCAATCATACCTGGCTCAAGAGTAATATTGACATGTTCTAAAACCTGGCGTCCATCTATCTTTTTACTAACATTAATCATTTTTAACATGGTCGTTATTCCCTCCAAGCTCTTCAGAAAACTTTTTTATCCATAGTGCCAACGTTTGCTGGTCGATTCCTAAATACGAAGCATCAATGACAAGCTGTTTGATCTGCTGCTTCATTTCGGCAATCTTCTGCTCATCGGCTCTAGGGGTTATGGAAGCAGAAACGAAAGTGCCTTTTCCCCGCAGGGTCTCGATGATGCCTTGCCGCTCCAGTTCTTGGTACGCTTTACTTACTGTGTTTGGATTTATCAATAATGTTCCTGATAGTTCTCTTACCGAAGGCAACTTATCTTCGGGCTGCAGGATCTCCTTCAAAATCAGCTCTTTAATTTGATGGACGACTTGCTCCCATATTGGTGTATTGCTTCGGGGATCTAAATTTAAAATCATATTATCCCACCTTTAAATACTATGTGTGTATTACTCTATATAGTACACTTATAACATACAGGATTAGTAAATTCCTGTCAATGTACTTTTCTTTACTTTTTATAATGCAGAAATCTACAATAATTGCAGGAGGTGTTCAGCATGAAACACTTGATTGATGAAGCAAAGCTGCTGATTTTTGATCTGGACGGAACTCTTTATGAAGACACAGATCATTTTGATTATTATTGCAGGCTGATGCAGCAGCGAGTTGCTGAAGATAAGCGACAGGCTTTCTGGGATACATATGAAAACATGAAAAAGGGAACACACCCTGTTGGGATCGGGAAGGTATATGATATAAAACACGATACAAGTGTAACTGTTGACCCTATGACTCTTCAGGTAACAAAGGTTACCTCATTTGATGGGGAAGACTGGCCAGCAGAAAGAATAAAACAGGAATATGCGGGTGAACTTGTATATGATTTTGAACGCCTGATTGCAATTGGTGACGGCTGGTGGCTCCCATATGCGACAGCTATGCATTTTGGATTGAAGCAAAGTGATACGTGGGAATGTTATAACGCTACGAAAGAATATATGGTTACAGATCAGTTTAATTTAACAAAAACACCTGGGCTGAAAGACAGTTTGATTCGCTTAAAAGAAGAAAAGAAGCTAGTCCTTCTCTCGAACAGCGAAAAAGAAGATGTAAAAAGACTGCTTAACGAGCTTGAGCTGGACGGGATGTTTCATGCCCTTGTTACAGAAGGACACAAGCCGCTGAAAACAAAAGAAAAGATGCAAACCATTCTGGACGAATTTGGTGTGCTGCCGCATGAGGCCGTATCAATCGGTGACAATTTTATTAATGAAATTGCACCAGCTTTGTTAATGGGACTAAAAGCAATCTACATACAGCCAAACCGTATAGAAGTTGAACACGAAAATCTTACAATTATTCCAACCTTGACGAACGCTTTATAAAAAATTATCTCATGACTTGTTCTAAATTGGACAAATCCCCTTACAATTTATAGTAGGTATAAAAGGGGGCATGTGTTTTGAAAAAATCCATGTGGTTTATGCTAGGCTTTGCTATATACGGTGCATTGATGTGGTATTACTTGTTTCACGGAGCCGATTCGGCACTGCCAGTAGACCTTAAGGGATCTGCGGCAGACCCGGCAATGTTTATGACGGACAGAGAACTTGAGTTGAGTACTGATTTCTCAAGGATAAAGGACTTTTTGTACTTTATTTCTGTACCACTCGAATGGATGATTTACTTATTTGTTCTAGGTTTTGGACTGTCAAAATGGTTTCGAAAAGCTTCAAGCGGACTAACAAAATTTTCGATCGTTCATACGGCGGTCTATGTATTGCTTCTGTCGTTTGCGAGCTGGGTGTTAACATTCCCGCTCCGCTATTACAGCTTTACAGTATCAAAAAGCTATAACATATCTGTCCAATCCTTTCATAGCTGGATGAGAGATGGTCTTGTGGATTTCTGGATCAGCTGGGCACTGACAACGCTTATGGTTGGAGTCATGTATTGGCTCATTAAAAAATATGAAAAGAAATGGTGGCTGTTTGCATGGCTGCTCTCCATTCCTTTTACGGTGTTTTTATACTTTATTCAGCCTGTCGTAATTGATCCTTTGTACAACAAGTTCTACCCGCTGCAGGATGAAGCTTTAAAAGAAAAGATTCTTAACATAGCGGACAAAGCGGATATACCTGCTGAAAATGTGTATGAAGTGAACATGTCTGAAAAGACGAACGCCTTAAACGCATATGTTAACGGAATCGGTTCTAACTTGAGAATTGTCTTATGGGATACTACGTTAAATAAATTGAGTGATAACCAAGTGTTGTTTGTCATGGCTCATGAGATCGGACATTATGTGATGAATCACCTGTATTGGAATCTGATTTCTTCGATTGTTCTTTCTTTCTTGGGCTTGTGGCTTGGTAATATCATCTATCGCAAGTGGATTGAGAAATACGGTAAGTCGTGGGGTGTTAAAGGAGTGGGGGACCTCGCCGCTCTTCCTGCTTTGCTTCTGATATTCTCGCTCCTTAGCTTTGCGGTATCTCCAGTGGAAAATGCTGTTTCCAGAAAAGCAGAACGGGATGCTGATCAGTACGCGATTCAGATGACAAAGAATCCTGAAGCAGCAGTTGGTGCTTTTCAGCAGTTGGCAACTGTATCACTGAGTGAGGTTAATCCGCCAAAAATTGTGAAGTGGTTCTTGTATGGCCATCCAACAATGCTTGAGCGTATCCACTTTTTAGACAGTTATAATACAGGGAAAACAATGGATAAGGAGCAGTTACCTCATTAATTTAAGGCTTTTTTCGTAATAATTGTTGCTCTTGTAAGTGGTTGATTTCCGATCTAGGATGCTCGCTTTCTGCGGGGTGTGCGGTGAGCCTACTAGCGCTTTGCGCTGTTAGGAGTCTCACCTGTCCCACTCATCCCGCAGGACAAGGAAGGCTTTGACAGCTTAACATCGCACGAAGAAAATGTGATTTTCATTTTCGAGGAGTCTCGCACCTTGCGCTCCAATTTGTCAATGTAGTGAATGAAAAAATGACCCGAAAGCAACAATCTTTTAGAAAAAAGGCTTTAGAAAATAACCAAAATAAAAGAAAAGCTGGCCGAGTGTGGATGATATCCACTTTCCCGGCCAGC
Source organism: Fictibacillus halophilus (assembly GCF_042680145.1). Taxonomy (GTDB): domain Bacteria; phylum Bacillota; class Bacilli; order Bacillales; family Fictibacillaceae; genus Fictibacillus; species Fictibacillus halophilus_A. Next base: position 190,023 of record NZ_JBHTNQ010000001.1, read on the forward strand.
TTTTTCGTGTTTATGAGCGGTTTTTGAGTTTTACGAGCGGTTCTTGAGAATTATGAGCGGTTCTTGAGATTTATGAGCGCTTCTCGAGATTTATGAGCGCTTCTCGAGATTTATGAGCGGTTCTTGAGATTTATGAGCGGTTCTTGAGATTTATGAGCGGTTCTTGAGATTTATGAGCGCTTCTCGAGATTTATGAGCGGTTCTTGAGATTTATGAGCGGTTCTCGAGATTTATGAGCGATTTTTGAGATTTACGAGCGGTTCTCGAATTTTATGAGGGAAACCCAGGTTTACAAGGAAACCTGAGTTTTATTTCACTGCCTGTAAGCTTACATTTGGAAGAATCAAAACTTCTACCCTGCGGTTCTTCGCTCTGCCTTCAGCTGTTTTATTATCAGCTTTTGGCCGGTATTCGCCATATCCGCTTGCACTTACTTGATTTGGTTTTAACGCGGGATTCTCTAGCAGAACTCGCATAAAGTTAATACCGCGGAATGCACTGAGCTCCCAGTTAGATTGGAAATTAGCTGTACTGATCGGCACATTGTCAGTATGTCCTGCAATTACAATATTGCGCGGAGGGTTCGTAACAAGGAGATCAGATAACTTCTTGCCGATCTCTCTGGATCCAGGCTTAACTGTTGCACTTCCGGAATCGAACAGGGCATTATCTAAAATGGTGATCAAGAGGCCGTTTTCGGTTAGCTGTGTTTGAAGGCTTGTTGTAAGATTGTTAGCCTGAATGAATGCATTGATTCTTTTTTCCAAGTTTTCTAGAGCTTCAAGTTCTTTCTTAGCATCCTCGAGACGTTCTTTTTCTTCCTTCGATATGATTTCTTTTGCAGCATCAGGAATCGGCGTTGAATCTGGAGTAGGGATTGGCGCCTGTTCCTCCATTACTCCCGTACCGCTTGTAAATTCATTTCGGAATGCACTTGCCATCTGCTTAAACTTTTGGGCATCGATCTCACTCATTGCAAATAGAACAATAAATAGAGCTAAAAGCAATGTAAGCATGTCAGCATAGGGAATGAGCCATGACTCATCTACATGATCTTCATGATGCTTCTTCTTTTTAGCCAACTGTACCACCCGCTTTATATTGGTCGCGTTCACTAGTCGGAATATACGTTAAAAGTTTTTCTTCCAAAATCTTTGGTGATGTACCATCTTGAATAGATAACAATCCTTCAATCATAATTTCTTTAATCATGACTTCTTTCTTTGATTTGCGTTTTAATTTATTGGCGAATGGATGCCAAAGTACATAACCGGTAAAGATCCCGAATAATGTTGCGATGAATGCTGCTGAAATCGCAGAGCCTAGTGCAACGATGTCTGCCATATTGCTTAATGCAGCAACAAGGCCAACAACAGCTCCCAACACACCAAGAGTAGGAGCATAAGTGCCAGCTTGGGTGAAAATTGTAGCGTTAGACGCATGGCGTTCTTCCATGGTTTCTAAGTCTTTTAATAGCACGTCTTTAATAAATTCAGGAGGCTGACCGTCAACGATCATCTTAATTCCTTGCTGTAAAAATGGATCATCTACTTCTTCTGCTTTAGGTTCAAGGGCAAGAAGGCCTTCTTTTCTGGCGATTGTAGCCCATTCGATAAAGATCGTTACAAGATCCTTCATATCAATGAGTTTTTGTTCTTGAAAAAGTACTTTAAACAATGCTGGAATTTTTTTTATTTCACTCATAGGAAATGCGATTAGAATGGCTGCAGCAGTACCAGCAAAAATAATTAACAGTGCTGCAGGGTTGAGTAAAGAAACCGGACTGACACCTTTTAATACCATTCCGACTCCAATTGCAATAATTCCAAGAATAACCCCTATTAAACTTGAGCGATCCATAAGATGTTCCCCACTTTATCTTTTATTTCTGTAGCTAATTTCGTGTATGCCAGATATTCTTTTATATCGGAAAGATAAGGGGAAACTTAATGATAAATGATGGAAAAACACCAATCGGGGAATAAATTTTAAACAAATGTTTAGTAGAGCGGCAGCTGAAAAAGACAATTGCTGCCTGTTTTTGATAAGATGGAAGTTGATAAAATGAAGTGAAAAGAGGAATTTAATTGAAGCTCAAGCCGGTTATTCTCACACTTATATTTGCAGGTTTAATTGGTCTTGCATTATATACATCACAAAAAGAAAATGAAGAGGCGAAAAAACAGACACCAGCTGCACAAAATACCGGTTTGAAACCAGGAAGTATGGCGCCGGATTTTACACTTAATACACTCGATGGAAAACAGATCTCACTTAAAGAATATAGGGGAAAAAAAGTAATATTAAATTTCTGGGCAACATGGTGTCCGCCTTGCCGTGAAGAAATGCCTGAAATGCAGAAGTTTTATCAGGAATATAAACAGAAGGATGTAGAGATCCTGGCAGTTAACTTAGAATACTCTGAAACAAAACCTGATAAAATCAGGGATTTTGTAAAAGAATATGAACTTGCGTTTCCAGTTCCGCTCGATGAAAAAAATACAACTGGAAAACAGTTCAGAGCGGTCTCGATACCGACTAGCTACTTTATTGATGAAGAAGGAACCATCACGAAGATGCATATAGGACCGATGGACTATAAGTTTATGGAGGATGAAATAAAGAGTATGAATTAAATGAGGTAAGTTTTAAAACCTTTGTCGATTATGGACAAAGGTTTTTTTATTTCATTCGATAAAGTTTCAATTTAAAAAGTAATCCTAAAGACCCGTATCCTTATTCTGAAAAAATGGGAAAGTTGACCAATAGGGAAGATATTCTTTTTGTCGAATTAAGGTATTAGCGGAACTTACTGAATGTCAGGACTATTGATTGTGCTTAAAACCCGTATCAGATTATGTAAGAGAAGGGGACTACTTAATGAACAAGCAATATGAAGAAATTGATATAAAACGTATTGCAGATTTTCAAAGTACACTTTCACATTGCCCCATCCATCTTTTTGGACTGAAAAGAGAAGACAAAGGTGATTATATTTTTACTCATTCTTCTGGTGCGATGTATGATGCTCTTGGGGTTTCAGTTAGACCGGCAGCTGGGACAAAGCTTTATGAACTGCATTCAAAAGAACTAGTATCAAGCTGGACACCTCAAATAGAAAAAGCTTTCTCAGGAGAAACGCAGACGGCAGAAATAGAAGTAGCAGCTCATACTGTCCGCACTACTCTGTATCCTGTTTTAGGTGAGAATCAAGTTATTGGTACTTCATACATGGTGTCTTTAAAAGACCAGTCCGAAAGCATTCGTGATAATAAATTTAAACAGTTGTTTAACCATGCACTTGAAGCCATTATTTTATGCCGTTCAAATATGGAGATCGCAGAAGTAAACGAAAGAGCTTGTGAGTTATTGGAACTATCCAGAGAAGAACTGATAGGAAAGAATGCCGAGACCTTTTTTATGAAGAATGGCCGGGATGTTATCCGGAAAAAATGGGGAGAGGTTATGCACGGCAAAAAAATCTCAGGCGAGTTTCGTTATAGAACGCCTGACGGTTATTATAAAGAAATTGAATACTCTTGTGAAAAAGATATGGTCGATTTTTTGCATGTGACAATCCTTAAAGACGTTACAGATCAAAAATTAACTGAACAAAAACTCTTGAAAGCAGAAACACTTAATGTTGTGGGAGAACTGGCGGCAGGGGTGGCACATGAGATTCGGAATCCATTAACTTCCTTAAAGGGATTTGTTCAGCTTATCCAAAATCAAACAGATGATTTTAATCAGTATTTATCCATAATTTTATCTGAGGTTGATAGAATTGAACATATCATCAAGGAATTTTTGGTTTTATCCAAAAGCAATTCACAAAACTTTGAATTGACCTGTATTGAGGCGATTATAAAAGATACAGTTGATCTATTGAACACGCAGGCCATAATGAAGAACATCGAAATCTTAACTGATTTCGAGGATGGAATCCCGCTTATGTTTTGTGATCCAATGCAATTAAAACAAGTTTTTATAAACTTTATTAAAAACGCAATTGAAGCTTCATCAATAGGGAATAAAGTAGATGTAACAATAAAAATGTGTCCGCATTCTAAATATGTTCAGATACAAATATGTGATTACGGATGCGGTATGGAAGAATCGGTATTAAAAAAGATCGGAAAACCATTTTTCACGACCAAGGATGAAGGAACAGGGCTGGGTTTAATGGTCAGCAATAACATTATTAAACATCATAGCGGCAAGCTTGATGTGCAGAGCGAAAAAGGGATCGGAACAAAATTTATTATCTCATTACCTGTTGATAAGCAAAATTAAAAAGCTTTCCCAATCGGGAAAGCTTTTTGTATTAAAGTATATTACCCTTTGAATAATTGAACGAACATTTTACCATATTGACCACCGTCAACTACACCGATACCAACGTTTGTGTAGTCAGATTTTAAGATGTTTTCACGATGACCTTGAGAGTTCATTAGGCTAGTATGAGCACCGTCAACAGAAGAGTTTCCTGCTAGGTTTTCACCAGCTGTCTTATATTCCACACCAAACTGCTTCAACATATCAAATGGAGAACCATAAGTTGGTGAGTTGTGATCGAAATAGTTGTTGTCGATCATGTCTTTTGCTTTAACACGAGCTACTTTTGTTAATTCAGGATCAGCTTTTAATGCTGGTAAACCTTGCTTTTCACGCTCTTGGTTTACTAGGTCAAGCATTTGCTGCTCTTCTGCAGTAAGTTCTGCACTTGTTTCAGCTTTTGGTGCTTCTTCAGCTGGAGCTTGAGTCTGCTCTTGCTGAGGTGCTGGAGCCGGTGCCGGTGCCGGTGCAGCTTGCTGCTGTTGTTGTTGTGGTGCTGGAGCAGCTTGTGCTTGCTGCTGATTATTATTTAAAGAAGCAAATGGGCATGTAGATGCCGCTTCTGAGATTCCTGCGTTTGCGCCGAATAGGGAAGCGCCCAATACTGATGCTACTACTAATTTTTTCATAAGATGTTTCCCCTCCTAATAAATTATCTTACGTGTACATGTTTCGGGACTTTTGTAGGAGGGTTGGGGGTCTGGAATTATGTACCAGTTTAAACGACCCACAAGTTGGTTACATCATTATTTTGAATATCAATCATGAATACATCAGGGTTTTTTAAGAGCTCCCATTCTTTAAATCCAAAGGACGGCTCGTAGTGGTTAATTAATAAACTCATTAAGTTTCCATGCGTTACAAGCAATACAGAATTATGGCCAGCATCCTTTAGTTCTTGTATGAGAGACTGAACTCTCTGTTTTGCTTCAAATGTAGACTCTCCTCCAGGAAACTTTAAATGTTCTTCATTATATGTACGTTTTAAATGAAATCTCCAATCCCAATCTGGATCTGTTTGAGTCGAAAGTATGCGCTCGGCCAACCGTTCATCCGTTTTAATATCGGTATGAGTTAATTCTGCGTATGGTTTTATGGTATCTACAGCTCTCTTGAAAGGACTTGAAATGACATAGTCGAATCGATAACCTTCAAGAAAACGTGCAAGCTCCTTTGCTTGCTGTAAGCCTTCTTCTGTTAATGGAGCTTCACTTTCTTGTCCAGTTGCTTTACAGTGTCTGACAGCTATAATTTTCATTATATATCCTCACTTATATAGATGTTGTTTTTTGGCTCTCTTCTTTGACAAGTTGATTGGAGTGAAAGGTGCGAGACTCCTGCGGGATCAGCGGGACAGGTGAGACTCCTAAGGGAGCACAGCTCCGAGGAGGCTCACCGCACGCCTCGCGGAAAGCGAGCATCCTGCAGTGGAAATCAACCACTTACAAAAAGAACCTTATTTTTCATTCGAGACGTTAAACCTGATTCCTTCCCGAATACTATAAATGGTGAAAGACGAAGGGAGATTGTTATGTATCCTGAATTAAATCATTTTAAACAAATGAAAAAAGAATACGATGATGATATAGCTCGAGCACAAGAGAAATGGCAGCAGCTGCATAAACAAAAAGAATGGGCTTCTAATGAATATGAAGATCTATTGAATGAGTACGGTGTAAGGAATACAAAAGTTACGATGGAACATTTAACGGAAGCAAAAAACAGTTATCTGGCAGCAATGGAAAAAGAACGTGCAGCCATGGAACATCTAGATGAGTTAAAAGAGAATAGAGATGACAGGCTTTCAGAATACATAAAAACGGTTTACACATCCCGAGATCGTGAGCTCGATACTGCGAAAGTAAGTATGGAGAAAAAAATCGATCAATTAGAGCGGCTGAAGGCAGAGTACTTAATGATGGTTCAGCAGATTCAAGAAATTCATGCTTATCGAATTTCAGTTGAGAAGGAAACAAATGAGGCGATTAATAGCTATCATCAATCCTATGAACCAAAAGAAATTTTGCCGCTATACCCAGCACTGGCACGTTTGGAGATTCCATTATCAGATATTCAGTATGTATTTCAAAAAGGAGAGCTTCCCGCTCATTTAAATAAATACCTGCAATTTAACGAAACGCGTTCTCCGTTTTCAATAAAAAAGCCATAATCCTAAAGAAGGATTATGGTAAAGAAAACCGAACGCATGATGAAGAAATGGGGGTAGGGAATTGCTCTGCTGACCTCTTGCCAGCAGGAGAGATTTGTATCTCACAATCCTACTATATGTCCTTAAGGAATAAATGGTATGGACAAGTGCCATGGGCATTCATGTATTTTTCACTTCTTTTAAAAAAGCCGGCTCATTAAGGATAGGTCCTCATGTGCCAGCTTATTTTTTATTTAACTTTTTGTTTCCACTTTTGCAATAAGGATGCCTCTTTATCAGGGTGTAATCCCGCTTTCCATTGGTCCCAGTCTAAATCTCTTGATAGTGACCAGGCAGCTGTATCCTGAATTGTTTCTTCTATTGAACGAAAAACGAGTCCTTTATTTTTGGCCTTCGAGTCATCAGCATAATCAAGTCCACGATATTCTTCACTTGCGATCCATAGGGGCATCTCAACCCACTCACCGACTTTTTCTTCTAATAAAAAAGATTCTGGAACAGGTACAATGTTAGCATTTGTTGTATTAGGTATGCATTTTTGAACGAAATTATTGAAGTTATAACTATCGCCAACCGCTTGATATACACCATTTTCCTGATTTTCTGCCATACGTACGATCCAATCCGCTAAATCCCGTGCATCAATAAATCGGATAGTTGGATCAATCATTTCTGGTACAAGAATTTCTCCGCCGCGCGCACCCCTATGAGGCCAATAAGTAAAGCGGTCGGTATAATCGTGAGGACCAACGATTAATCCTGGACGAATGATCAATGCCTGTTCACCAAATACCTTTTGGACTTCTTTTTCGCAAGCAGCTTTCAGTGCACCATAGTTTTCACCCATTTCAGTTGTGTCGGGATCTTTTAGGACAGCTGTTTTAGCTTCTTCGGTTAAATAACGGACAGATTGATCTGCATATACGGATACAGATGACACAAAAATATAAGAAGATACATTGTTATGAAGAGCTTCTGCTGTTTTCCTTACTTGTTTTGGAAAATACCCGCAAGTATCCAGTACTGCGTCCCAGCTTTTGTTTTCTAACAGGGAAAGATCTTGTTCACGGTCACCGATTAATTCTTCAACACCTTGAAAAATGCCGGGAGCAGCTGTTTTACCTCTATGAAACAAAGTGACCTCATGTTTATTTTTTAAAAAAGATTCTGCCAAGTGCCTTCCTAAAAAACGTGTGCCGCCAATGATTAATACTTTCATTTCTACACCGCCTATTCCATTTTTCTTAATGCAGGAAGTTTCCACATGATTAAAAGGTTAACAATAATTAAAGAAAGTGCTCCGCCAGCCATAATGTTATCAATTGTAAATCCATATGAGATCAGCATGGATGTAGCAGCTAGAGATAAGGGAGCAAGCCCCATACTTGCCATCGTTAAAAGTCCCATCAGGCGTCCAAGCAGTTTTTTATCCACAGATGATTGAACCGCTGAGATAAGAGGAATGTTGGTCGCAGGGAAGGTAACCCCGATAAAAAAGATCGCCATCATACAAACGTAAAGTGAAGAACTTTGACTAAACCAGTAAAAGAAAATATTCATTGTGAATAAAGAGACGGTTACCATCAATCCGCGTCTTTTTTTGATATTTAGAATACCGATAATCACTGAACTAATCAGCATTCCTGCAGCCATAGAGCCTTCAATAAAACTAAAATCAAGTGCGCTGCCGTCGAGAATATTTTTAACGAAAATAGGAAGCCCCATCATTAACGGACCTACAACAAAAACGTTAAGAAAGATTGTGCTTAAAAACAAAGCTTTTAGAAAAGTGGATTGTTTTACAACATCGATTCCTTCCTTAATGGACTGCCACATACCTGGCTTATTTGTTCCTGAACTTTCAGAAGCAGGAATATTTAAAAAATAGGCAAGTATCGCTGAGATCAATAACATAACTGCTGGTACACCAAACGAAAGCATATAGCCGCCGCTTGAAGCAACAAGCAATCCGCCAATCATTGGTCCAAGTATAAGTGAGCTCTGCTGTGTCGTTTGGACAACAGAATTAGCACGTGTCAGCTGTGCGTTGTCAACGACATTTGGCAGCAGAGAGCCATTTGCAGGCCATACGAAAGCATCCAAAACACCGAAAAGAAATCCGAAAATGATAAAGGATACAAGTGATAGATGCCCTGTTGCCAGCATGACGAGCAGACTGCATAACACAATCGTTCTTAGGAAATTAGCCATGTATAAAATTTTTGTCCTGCTGATCCTGTCTGCCAAAACACCTCCAATCGCCATGAATAAAATACGAGGTACGTTTGCAGCTATAAAAACGATTCCTAATGAGGCTTCTTTATCAAGTGTTTTAACTACGTACCAGCTTTGTGAAAATTGAAAAATAGCAATAGAGAAAGAAGAGCAAATCGTTATTGCCCAAATAAACAAAAAGGAACGCTGTTTAAATAGTGATTCTATTTTAGGTTCAGCTAATGCAGTGGCTTGTGCCATCTCAATCAATCTCCTCTTCTGGATAAGGTGTATCTTTTAATGGAAACGAAAGCATGAAGTAGTGGTACATTTCACCTTCTTCCTGTTCATTCTTTTTGAATTCCGATATTAGCTCTGAAATTTCTTTTGCTTTTTCATGAAGCTGTTTCACTTGATCGGGTGAGAGCTTAACGTGTCTATAGCCAAATTTAAGCGGGGAATCAGTGTATGCAAGAACTTCTGGATCAAGCTTTCTAATCATGGATTTCGTTTTGTCCAAGGAAACGAGAATATTCTCCTTTAACGCATCAGAAAGTTCATCTTTTACAGCGTTACGCTGATCAGGCAGGATTTCCGTAATTGAAAAAGATTGAGCGACAGGTCTGTAGAACTTTTGTATAATCCCATTCTTTTCTTCGGTTCTTTCCACAATTAATAAGCCAACGCGTTCCATCTCTTTGAGATGATAGTGAATCTTTGGAGCAGGGATTTCCAAGATGTCGGCAAGCATCTTACCAGTCTTTGCCTCATCTAAGATCTCCCACAGAATTTTAATGCGCAGCGGGTCACTGATTACCTTTAATTGTTCGATCTCACGGATGTGATATATTTCTTGCATGTTTAACACTCCTAAAACGTTCAAATATATTTGAATGTATCATAATGTAATAATATGCCAAACGTCAATTGTTTTGCACATTATTTGTAAAAAATAGTTCAAATGTTGTGAAAATTTTTGTATAATCTTAGTATAATGTTCGCATTACAACTAGAGGCTGGAGGTTCACAGTATGGGGAATAAGGATCTGAAATCCTATGTGGAGAGGTTAGAAAGAGTACATTACATTGTTTCAAAGCGACTGCACCCGGAAATTGCGATTGAAAAAGAATTAACGAAAACACAATTTGTTCTTTTGAAAACATTATGTGTAAGGAATAAGTGGACAGTTTCAAAATTAGCCGAATATATGGGTGTTAAGCCAAGTGCAATCACAGTGGGAGCAGACCGATTGTACAAGCGTGGTTTTGTAAGCCGCTACCGAAGTGAACTAGACCGTCGAATTGTATATCTTGAAATCACAGACGAAGGACATGAGATTTTGAGAGAAGCTGAAAATGAGAGAGTGAACTCTATCAGTGACTACCTTAATCATTTGTCATCAGAAGAACTAGGAACTTTTATAGATATTTATGAAAAGCTTGCAAATGGTACACAGCCAGACGCAGAAGAATATGTGCTTTCCTCGAAGACCAGCTGATTATGGCTGGTTTTTTTGTGGATTGATAAGAGGCGAATCTCTTCGTCATTTTTTCTCTATTATTTTTTCATAGATTTAATTCTATTTGAATTTTTCCGTGCATAGGATGTGATAGAAACGAATTAAGAAGTGGAGGACGACAAATGTTTACCCCGCAATTAAATATGAAACGTTTACCGCTTTTATTAGCAGGAGCCATGCTTTTTATTGTCATTGCCACTAGTTTCATCACATCCTTTGAACACAAGTACAGGCTGAGCTCATCCACCATGCATAAGTGGTTAACCGAGTTTTCAGGGGAAGCACTCGTATATTTTATAGGCTGGGAAAATCGATATTTTACACAGGAACTGCCGAAAGAGAGTGAACCTCCTGCCTTGTCCAGTATCTTGCTGGAGCTTACAACAAGTATTAAGCCTGGTGATATTAGAAGCTTGCTTGGAAACGAGCTGCCTGGTTTTGCACTTTATGATTCAACGATCATTGTTGCAGGGGAAGGGACAGACTATACAAACATCGGTTATGAATCACCGCCGCCGATGGAATTGCTCTTAAGCGGTGAAGATGCGGAAGTGCAAGATATCGAAAGGCTCGAGGATCCGGAACCATCTGAACCTCAAAATCCTCCAGGACAGACGACCGGAGGGAAAAGAGTAGCCTACATTTACCATTCTCACAGCTGGGAATCATTCTTGCCTCATCTAAAGGGAGTGACAAACCCTGATCATGCGATTCACTCCAAGGTGAACATCACGATGGTAGGAAAAAAGCTAGGAGAAGAGCTTGAATCCAGAGGAATCGGAGCAGCTGTTGATATGACAGACATGACAGAGTTCCTAAGAAAGAACAATGCAGATTACCGCAAGAGCTATCCGATGTCGAGGACTCTTGTGGAGAGTGCAATGGCCAACAATAACGACTTGGAATTAATCTTTGATCTGCATCGGGATTCTTCCCGCAGGAAAACCACTACAGCTACGATAGATGGGAAATCTTATGCAAAAGTGCTGTTTGTCATTGGTAAAGGGAATCCGAATTATGAAAAGAACCAAGCAGCCGCACAAGAGATTCACAAAATATTAAATGAAAAGTACCCAAGCTTAAGCAGAGGGGTCATCGGAAAAAATAAATCTGAGGGAACTAATGGGGTGTACAACCAAGACATGCATGAAAATGCGCTATTGATCGAATTTGGCGGAGTCGATAACAACATGGATGAATTGTACAGAAGTGCTGAAGCGATCGCGGAAGCAGTCGCGGAGTACTATTGGAAGCAAAAAGATGTGAAAGCTGAATAGATGATTTATGGTGACAGCTCCAGAGTGTTGAATCGCTCTGGGGCTTTCAGTTTGGAGGGTATGTTACGGTAAAGAATTGCTGTAGTTGGTCGGTTCGTCAATAAATGGCTAAAGTTTGTCAAATTAAACATAAAATCTTTCAAATTAAGGTGAAAACTCATCAAATTATGCTTCTAATGTTTCAAATTATCTTGTTGATCTGTTGGATATACCCCCTTGTGTATAAAAGATTAACAAATTAAGGATAGTTCCTGGTCATAACAAGCTTAGGTTCTGCAAATCCTAATTAAAAATGGTATAAAAAAAGAGAAACGCTTGTTTTAATTACCAGTGGACGGGAATAAAAAGAGAAAGAGAAGAATGTGAAAAAGGAGCTATTGCATGAAGCGGATGAAACGAATCTGGGAATTTTTCCTTACTGTACTATTGCTTATCTGTTTATACATCGTGTTCTTTGCAGAAGGATATGTCATCATTAAAACGGTATTCGGGCTCCTGTATATTGCGGTGATTTTGTATACGATCTATTCGTTAATGCTGGAAAACAGAACCGCACAGCACACACTTTTATGGATTTATGTACTTATATTATTTCCTTTTATCGGATATATGTTTTATCTGTATTCAGGACAGCTTTATTTAAAAGGACATCTATTCAAGTCTAAACGTAAAAATGATCGTGATGAATGGATCAGGGTTTCCAAACAAGATGAGAAACCTGATTTCAGTGATTTGAAGCGGCATCAGCAATGCTTTGCAACGCATGCGCATCACATCACATTAACAAAAATTAATCGTCATACCGGGACTAAGATCCTGAAGAACGGGCAAGAAACTTTTCCTGAAATTATTAGAAGACTGCAAGAGGCGAAAGAGTACATACACATTCAATACTATATCTTTCGCTCTGACCGTCTCGGGAAGGATATCATCGATCTTTTAATCAAAAAAGCAAATGAAGGTGTTAAGGTAAGATTCCTGTTTGATGGAGTAGGCAGTTTATCTCTTCAGCAATATGATATTGACCGTATGAAAAAAGCAGGTATTCTTGTGGAAGCCTTCTTGCCGGTAAGGTACGGATTTTTTAACCAGAAGCTTAACTTTAGAAATCACAGAAAAATTATCGTGATTGACGGCAAGGTTGGATTTGTTGGTGGGTTAAACGTAGGAGTTGAGTATTTAGGAGAAGACCCTGATATCGGATTTTGGCGCGATACTCACATGGTGATGGAAGGGGAAGCCGTTCAAGTTCTGCACGCGATATTCCTGATGGACTGGGAATATGTATGTGGAGAAGATTTATTGGAAGATTCCCATCTGACGGAAGCCTATCCTTCAGATGGGGATGGGATCGTACATGTTGTTGCGAGTGGTCCAGATACCCAGCTGGGAATCATGAGTGATTTGTATTATTCATTGATCTCTTGTGCGGAAAAATCAATTTGGATCGCCACACCGTATTTTGTTCCGAATGAAGCCATCCGGACTGCATTAAGAGTCGCTGCCAAAAAAGGAGTACAGGTCCGATTGATGGTTCCGGAGATCAACGACGGATTTTTAACTCAATATGCAACCCGCTCTTACTTCCCTGAGCTGCTCCGTTCAGGTATAGAGATCTATTCGTATCAAAAAGGGTTTTTGCATCAGAAAGTTATCATCATTGACGGAGATACGGCATCTATTGGAACAGCGAATATGGATATGAGAAGCTTCCATTTGAATTTCGAAGTAAACGTATTTTTGCTTAACACAAAGTCAGTTAACGACCTCGTTGAACAATATGAAGAAGACATAGAAGAATCAACAAAGGTCCGTCCTGTAGAATTTTATAAAAGAGGGCTATGGGAAAGAACGAAAGAATCATTCTCCCGCCTTTTCTCAGGTGTTCTCTAAACTGAAGAAACAAAAAAGACGAAGAGATTCACCGCTTATCAAAAAACAAAGAATAGAAAGTCCTCCTTGAGAATAGGGTTGTACGAGAGACCATCTATTGAGGGGGATTTTTTTTATGGACTGGCTTGAAGCTCTTATATTAGGGATTGTACAAGGATTAACAGAATTCTTGCCGGTGAGTTCAACTGGGCATCTGCTACTGGGAAGGCAGATCTTCAACCTGGAAGAAGCGGGACTATTTCTCGACAGCATGCTTCATATCGGTACATTGCTTGCTGTTATGACGGTTTATTGGAAAGATATTCTACAAGTAATAAAAAAACCATTTAGCAAAACAGGAATATTACTTATTGTCGGTACCATTCCAACGGCTATTATTGGACTTGCTTTTAAGGACTTCTTTGAAGAAATTTCGAAAACCGGTGTAACGGTTGGTTGGGAGTTCTTAGTAACAGGGCTGTTGCTTTGGTGGGCAGATTCTTTTAAACGAAACGGATATAAAGGAATAGAGGAGATAACAATCCGGGATGCTCTTGTAATCGGTACCTTTCAGGGTGCGGCTATCCTTCCTGCGGTTTCGCGTTCAGGTTTAACAATAGCGGCAGCCCTGTTTTGTAAGATTGATAAAAAAGCCGCAGCTTATTTTTCTTTTCTTTTATCAATTCCTTCAATCGCTGGCGGAGTGGTTCTGCAGTCTAAAGATCTTTTTACATCAACAGCACCTTCCATAGCTTATTCATCCTTGATTATCGGTACAATCGCCTCCGCTTTATTCGGGTATATTGCTGTGAAATGGATGATCAAGTTATTGCAAACCGGTACTTTAAAAGGCTTTGCAATTTATGTATGGCTGATCGGTTTAATCGTACTTGGATTGCAATTTTCCGGAAAAATGTAAAGTATTTGTTAACACGTAAAAAATGGATTGACAATTAAAAGACGGAGGATTACAGTATATGTAATTCAAAATTTAGCAGGCTTTAGATCGCTGAATTTACAGTCAATTTCTTTAATTTAAAGGAGACTGTGAAACGGGGGAACCAATCTTTTGGGGTGAATTTTGCAAGCAAGCAAAAAGGGATACTCCATTCCCTAATCCGACAGCTAACCCCGTAAGCGTCATGTCACTGGAGAGGTCAAATTGGTGAAAAACCGGACCCGCTTTTTTGTGTGGTCTTTTTTTGTTTTTTACAGCTTTTTGAGAACCTCTTAACCAGCAAGGCTAGAAACAACGAAGGAAAACTTCATGGATTTTAAGGGGAGAATTTAAATGAAAAAACAGTTTGCAGTTATCGGATTAGGTCGTTTTGGGGGCAGCATTTGCCGGGAGTTTGCCAAAATGGGCTATGATGTACTCGCGATCGATAATGATATGGAAAAGGTCAATGAATTTGCGACGATTGCAACTCAGGCCGTTCAAGCTAATGCAACAGATGAAAAGGTAATGAAATCGCTTGGGATCAGAAATTTTAACCATGTTATCGTCTCGATTGGTGAAGATATTCAAGCAAGTATTTTAACAACTCTTTTGTTAAAAGAATCAGGTGTAAATAAGGTTTGGGTTAAAGCTCAAAATGACTATCACCATAAAGTATTGGAAAAACTAGGAGCAGACCGAATTATTCATCCAGAACGCGATATGGCTCTTCGTGTTGCTCAGCTTATCTCTTCAGAAAAAATTATCGACTTTATTGAACTGTCGCATGAACACAGTATTGTAGAAATTGGTGTTACAGATAAATTAGTGAATAAAACACTGACAGATTTAGACGTTCGAGCTCGTTTTGGATGTAATATCGTTGCGATTAAGCGCGGTGATGACATTCTAGTCTCTCCGATTGCAGATGTTACTCTTCAATATGGAGATGTCCTCGTGGTAATTGGACGCAATGAAGACTTGAACCGCTTTGAGGATGAGGGAGTGTAATTAGTGGCACTGCATGTCAATAAATCCAGGTTGCATAATCCGATAAAATTGAACCCTCCTCAATTTTTAGCATCGCTTTTTTTGTTTTTGATCATATTAGGCGCTTGTTTATTAAAACTTCCCATAGCCCACGAGGAATCACTGCGATGGATTGATGCGTTGTTTATAGCAACTTCTGCGGCTACTGTAACCGGGCTGGCTTCAGTCGATCCGGGTTCGACGTTCACTCTATTCGGAGAGATCGTCATTTTATTTTTAATACAGGTTGGCGGACTTGGTGTGATGTCCTTTGCATCTCTCGTTGTAATTATGATGGGGAGAAAGATCTCCGTGAAACAAAGGGTTTTGATGCAAGAAGCGCTAAACCAGCCCTCAATCGGCGGAGTTATAAGGCTCGTTCGTAACTTATTCGTCTTTTCGATCAGTATTCAAATCATCGCCATATTCTTTTTGTCATTAAGATGGGTACCTGAGATGGGGTTTGGTAAAGGGGTATATTACAGTGTTTTCCACGTCATCTCTGCTTACAATAATGCAGGCTTTGCGCTTTGGTCTGATGGATTGATGGGTTATGTTGGTGATCCGATGGTTAACATTGTAATTTCTCTGCTATTTATTACAGGGGGAATCGGGTTCACCGTTCTAGTAGACCTCTGGGTCAGCCGGAAATGGAAAGATCTTTCGCTTCATTCAAAAGTAATGATTATTTCAACATTTGCTATCAATATTGTGGCCATTTTGTTTGTTTATTTATTTGAATTTAATAACCCAAAAACATTAGGCATGTTATCGGGAGCTGAAAAGCTTTGGGCAGCATATTTTCAGGGAGTATCTCCTAGAACAGCAGGATTTAACTCGATCGATATGACGGCAATTAATCCGGATACGTCCCTTTTAATGATCCTATTGATGTTTGTCGGTGCAGGAAGCACTTCAACAGGCGGGGGTATCAAACTTACAACATTCGTAGTCATTCTCTTTACGGTTGCAGCGTTCTTAAAAGGAAAAGAAGATACCGTTGTCATGAAACGCACGATCCGTAATGCAGTTGTTTATCGTGCTTTAGCAATTACGACCATTTCGATTTTATTTATCTTTGCAGCATTGTTCATCGTAACATATGTGCAAAAAGGCGAATCCTTTATGATAATACTGTTTGAAGTGATTTCCGCATTCGGGACAGTTGGACTAAGTATGGGATTAACACCCGATCTGACGATTATCGGAAAGATTGTAATTTGTATCGTGATGGTCTTTGGTAAACTTGGTCCCCTGACACTAGCGTTTAGTCTTGCTAAACAAACAAGAGAAAATATTCGATATCCAGATGGTGAAGTATTCACTGGATAATAAATAAGCTAACTCGAAAAGGCGGCTATAGCCTTTAAGAGTTAGCTTTTTTTTTGGTTAAAAATGGGATAAGCGGCGTTCTGTTGGGAATGCTAAAACAAGATTTAATGAGTGTCATGAAAGGGTGAGGACGAAATGCAAAAAATTAAAGAAATATTTCTTGTTTCTCCCTTTCTTGTCTTCTTTCTCGTGCATTCAGAACAAGTGGGGGTTGGAGTATTAGGGTATCAGCGGGTCATTGCAAAATACGCAGGTTATGATTCTTGGATCTCTGTTATCATTGCGGCTATTTTCGTTCATATTCTTATCTGGATGATCTATTACGTGCTGGATAATGGCGGGGGAGATATCGTCACGATACACAAAACATTGTTTGGCGGAATGCTGGGGAACATCTTTAACTTTGCTCTTCTTCTGTATTTTCTATTGTGGTCGATAACGGTTTTAAGAACATATATTGAGGTTGTACAAGTATGGATGTTTCCAACACTAAAAACGTGGACAATAGCTCTTGTATTCCTTCTTTTAACTTATTATGTGGTTTCTGCAGGATTCCGTACGGTTGCTGGCGTTTGTTTTTTAGGTGTTGTTATTCCTTTGGGACTTATATTCCTTTTAATTTATCCGCTTGAATACACCCACTTTTCTAATTTGCTGCCAGTGTTTGATGAGAGGCTGAAAGATTATTTTACGGCTTCAAAAAATATGATGCTTAGTTATCTTGGGTTTGAAACATTGCTGGTTTTCTATCCTTTTATAAAGAATGCGAAAAAATCACAAAAGTTTGCACACCATGCGAATATCTTTTCCTTTATGATGTATCTTTTAGTAACACTGTTTTCTTTTGCCTTTTTCAGTCAGGAGCAGCTTGCTCGAAATATTTGGGCAACACTCTCAATGGTTAAAATTGTACAAGTATCCTTTGTAGAACGTTTTGATTTTGTTTTCGTTTCCATGTGGTGTCTCGTAATTTTGCCGAATATAACCCTTGCTATATGGTGTTCCAGCCGTGTTGCGAAATTGATGCTGAACATCAGGCAGCACGTTACACTAATCGTTTTATTATGTATAGTCCTTTTAGCTTGTATCTTCCTAGATACGCGTTTCAAAATAAACATGCTCAACAATTATACGAACATAATTGGATTTTATCTTGCAATCAGCTATATACCTATCTTATTTGTAATGACCTTTATTAAGAAAAAAATTAAAAAGAAAAGGACGAATAACGGTCAAACGTCATCGTCCACTTAAATGTTATTTTATGCCTGTAAAAGAAGTGTCAGCCTGTCTTTATGCTTTTCTCGCTGCTGGCTGTCTGAAGTATTATGCCAATCCTGAAGTGTTTCATTAATCAGCTGTTTAACCATATGTTTTGTCCAGACTACATAAGCACCATACGTATCACCTTTAAAGAAGCTTTTGAGCATATTGTTTTCTGGACCGAAAAAGAAGCCTAGCTGATCATGAATTAATGTAGATTCATCAATGGAAAAAGGCATGATTTTATCTGAGAGCGTGTATTGGTATGAATTGTTTTCTTTTTTAATAAAAGAGATGCTGTAAAGCTGTCTTTCCGGGAGAAAACCCTTTGTTGTCGGCAATAGCAATAAAGGGTTATGTTCTTTGTCATAAGCAATAAAAAAATCATTAACATCTTCTTCAAAATGTGGAGTTCTTAACATTGAAGCAAGCGTGATCTCTTTTTGTACGTCTAACATTTCGCAGCCCTCATTCCGTTTATTTTCTTACAAACAGTCTTGCCGCTAGATTGCTAGATTATACCTCATTTTATTTGGCTGTTTTCACAATTTTTGTTGCTCTTGTAAGTGGTTGATTTCCGCTCCAGGTTGAGGGGCTTTGAGCGAAAAAGGAAGATTTTGAGCGTAACTAAATGCAGTTTGAGCGCAGCGAGAAAATCTTGAGCGTAACTCGACGTTTTTGAGCGAAACCTGAATGAGTCTGAGCGAACGTGTAATAAATATAAGAACACGTTCCGTAAATGGAGTCTTTTTCTTTATTGTACTGCTGTGATAAGTTGTTGAAAGGGAATTGACGGACAAAATGTAAACGCATACACTAGAGGTAGTTAATAGTCGTGAGCAGAAAGAGTGTATAAATATATGGCATTATCTAATGAAAAACTTATCGGAAAAATGGCCATTTTAGGTGTGCTGGATGAGAGCTATCTATCTGAGATTGAAAAGCAGGGCTGGAAGTATTGCGTAGGCAAAGCCGGTTCTATGGACTCTCAGAAGGTAGTAGCAGCAATCGAGACAGCGGCCAAAAATGAAAAGGTCATTCAGAGCGGTATTTATAGGGAAACTCATTCTCTTTATCATGCCATTATGGAAGCCTTTCATGGTGTGACAAGAGGCCAGGTTCAACTGGGAACGGTTCTTCGGACAGTAGGTCTTCGTTTTATCGTTGTCCGTGGAAACCCTTATGAGAAGAAAGAAGAAGGCGACTGGATTGCAGTCGCGCTATATGGAACGATCGGTGCGCCAGTAAAAGGGCTTGAACATGAGGCGATCGGACTTGGAATCAATCATATTTAAAAACTGCCCATAGTTATTAGTGATGAGGGGGCGTATTCGAAAGAGTTTCTTTCGGGTGCGCTCTTTTTTGTTTGATCAGAGACTAAATTTATAAGGCTGTTTGCGTAAACTTTGTAGCTGTTTGAAAGTGGTTGATTTCCGCTCCAGGATGCTCGCTTTCCGCGGGGCGTGCGGTGAGCCTCCTCGGCGCTATGCGCCCTTAGGAGTCTCACCTGTCCCGCTGATCCCGCAGGAGTCTCGCACCTTGCGCTCCAATCAACTTCAATGAAGGGTGCCTCCGAGAGAATCCCAAAGCAACAATTTTTCAGAAAAGAGTCTAAGAAAAAGAGGGATGAAGATGGTTATTTTAACTGGAAATACGCTTTCTATGGAAGAGATAAAGCGTATTCTACATGACAATGAACCGGTAGAAGCGTGTCCGATAAGTATGAAAAAGGTGGCTGACAGCCGTAAAGCCGTAGAAGAGATCGTAGCTTCAGGCAAGGTTGTATACGGCATTACCACAGGGTTTGGAAAGTTCAGCGATGTATTCATCTCAAGGGACGATGTGGAGACCTTGCAATTAAATCTGATTCGAAGCCATGCGTGCGGAATTGGTGAACCGTTTCCTGAGACCATCAGCAGACTGATGCTTATTTTAAGAGCAAATGCGCTATTAAAAGGTTTGTCTGGAATCCGCCCGGTTGTTATTGAAAGATTGCTAGACCTCGTTTCACATGGTGTTCATCCCGTTGTACCTCAGCAAGGTTCATTAGGGGCAAGCGGTGATCTCGCTCCGTTATCTCATTTGGCTCTTGTTTTAGTCGGTGAAGGTGAGGCTTATTACAAGGGAGAACGCTTGACGGGACAGGATGCACTTAAGAGAGCTGGAATCGAACCTGTTGTTCTTACTGCGAAGGAAGGACTTGCGCTGATCAATGGTACACAGGCGATGACTGCTCAAGGGATAGCAGCCTATATAGAAGCTGAAAGAATCGGATTGATGGCCGATGCGATCGCATCATTAACGACTGAGAGTTTAAGAGGAATTACGGATGCTTTTGATGAAGATGTTCATATTGCAAGAGGATACAAAGAGCAGGTTGAGGTAGCCGAGAGACTTCGAAACTACTTAGAGGGCAGCCAGCTCACGACCAAGCAGGGAGAAATCAGAGTGCAGGATGCTTATTCGTTACGCTGTATTCCTCAAGTTCATGGCGCTTCGTGGCAAGTGCTAGGCTATGTAAAAGAAAAGCTTGAGATCGAGATGAACGCTGCAACGGACAATCCGCTAATCTTTGATGATGGGAACAAGATCATTTCTGGCGGAAACTTTCATGGACAGCCGATTGCATTTGCGATGGACTTCTTGAAGCTTGCCGCAGCAGAGTGGGCTAATATTTCAGAACGCCGCATCGAACGGATGGTCAACCCTCAATTGAATGATCTGCCTGGGTTTTTAAGTCCGAACCCTGGTCTTGAGTCTGGTGCCATGATTATGCAATATGCGGCAGCATCGCTAGTGTCTGAGAACAAGACACTGGCTCACCCGGCGAGTGTGGATTCCATTCCGTCATCAGCCAATCAGGAAGATCACGTGAGCATGGGTACGATTGCTTCAAGACATGCGGCTCAGATTATCACAAATGCAAGACGAGTACTTGCTGTTGAATTAATCTGTGCGATGCAGGCTGCTGATTTCAGAGGCCCTGAAAAACTCGCTCCAAAAACAAAGAAAGTATATGAACATGGCAGAAAAGTGTGTCCGACGATTCAATGTGACCGTATGTTCCACCGTGATATGGAAGCAGTTGCATCCTGGATCTTAGATGGTTCATGGAATGACATTTTAATAGGAACTAAAACTCAAAAGCTAGCACATTAAGGGGAGGTTTTTTACATGTCAAACGTAAAACATTCAATTTCAGCTGCAAGAGGAACTAAATTATCTGCAAAGGGCTGGGTGCAAGAAGCTGCCATCCGTATGCTTATGAACAATTTGGATGCACAAGTGGCAGAGAATCCGGATGAGCTAGTCGTTTATGGAGGAATCGGAAAGGCTGCCCGCAACTGGGATTCTTATCATAAAATCGTTGAAACATTAGAAAGACTTGAAAATGATGAAACACTTCTCGTTCAGTCAGGAAAGCCTGTCGCTGTTTTTAAATCACATACGGATGCACCGCGTGTACTGCTTGCAAACTCTAACCTTGTTCCTGCATGGGCAAATTGGGAGACATTCCGTGATCTCGAAAAAAGAGGTCTCATGATGTATGGCCAGATGACAGCCGGAAGCTGGATCTATATCGGTACACAAGGAATTCTGCAAGGAACATACGAAACTTTTGCAGAAGCAGCCCGCAAGCATTTTAATGGTACGTTAAAAGGAACGATTACGCTTACAGCAGGACTTGGCGGTATGGGCGGTGCTCAGCCTCTAGCTGTAACGATGAACGATGGCGTAGTAATAGCGATCGATGTAGATGAAACAAGAATTCAGCGCCGACTTGATACAAGATACTTAGATAAAAAGACAGACAGCTTAGATGAAGCTTTAGCAATGGCAAAGGAATATGCGGCAAAAGGAGAGCCATTATCAATCGGACTCTTAGGTAATGCGGCTGAACTTTTACCGAAAATGATCGAGATGGGCGAAATCCCTGACCTAGTAACAGACCAGACATCTGCACATGATCCACTGCATGGTTACTTGCCACTGGGACTTTCCATGGAAGAAGGCGCAGAACTGCGTAAACGAAATCCTGAGCAGTATATCGAAAAGTCAAAGCACTCGATGGCTGTTCACGTTCAGGCAATGCTGGAAATGCAAAAGAAAGGTGCTGTAGTTTTTGATTATGGCAACAACATCAGACAAGTAGCCTTCGATGAAGGTGTCAAGAACGCATTTGATTTCCCTGGCTTCGTTCCAGCATTTATCCGTCCGCTCTTCTGCGAAGGAAAAGGACCGTTCCGCTGGGTAGCTTTATCTGGTGATCCGGAAGATATCAAAAAAACAGATGAAGTTATCTTAAGAGAATTCAGTGACAATGAGCACCTTTGCAAATGGATCAAGATGGCTCAGGAAAAAGTACAGTTCCAAGGACTTCCTTCCCGCATCTGCTGGTTAGGATACGGAGAGCGTGCGAAGTTCGGAAAAATCATTAATGAGATGGTGGCTAATGGTGAGTTGTCAGCACCGATCGTTATCGGTCGCGATCACTTGGATTGCGGGTCTGTTGCTTCACCGAACCGTGAGACTGAGGGAATGATGGACGGCAGTGATGCAGTTGCAGACTGGCCGATTCTGAACGCGATGATCAATGCTGTTAACGGTGCAAGCTGGGTTTCTGTCCACCATGGCGGCGGCGTAGGAATGGGCTACTCTCTGCATGCAGGAATGGTAGTTGTTGCAGACGGGACAGAAGAAGCAGCACGCCGATTAGAGCGCGTATTAACGAGCGATCCTGGAATGGGAATCGTCAGACATGCTGATGCTGGCTATGATCTTGCGATTAAAACAGCAAATGAAAAAGGCGTTGACCTGCCGATGATCAATAAATAAGGCTGAACCTGTATTGTTGCTAGCAGAAGTGGTTGATTTCCGTTCATTGTGATCACTTTCCACGCGGCATGCGGTGAGTCTCTCGAGTTTGTCCTCGTTTTTAGTTACTTTGAGCGAAAAAGGAAGATTTTGAGCGAAACTTAAGGCAGTTTGAGCGCAAAAAGAGAGTCTTGAGCGTAACTCGACCTTTTTGAGTGTAACTAAACGAATCTGAGCGAACGTGTAATAAATAAAAGAACACGTACCGTAAAATTGGATAAACAAAGGACAGGAGATCCCAATCATAAGTTAAGTTTCTATCAACTTGTCAAAAAAGGATACTTACGAAATCGATTCAAAGTTTAGAAATATGGAAAATCACGAAAAAGGAGTGTGACGAATGCTTGATACATTAATTTTCGCTTCACAAATTGTCGTTCCAGTTGGAGAACGCAGAGCACTTCGCGGAACGGAAATGAATGAGCTCAAAGTAATTGATAATGGAGCTGTCGGAATAAAGGATGGCAAGTTTGCTTTTGTTGGAACACGTGAAGAAGCGGCTGATCTAAAAGCTAACGAAACGATCGATGCTAAAGAAAAATTATTATCACCTGGCTTGGTTGATCCCCATACACATTTAGTGTTTGGGGGATCCCGTGAGCATGAGCTCGCGCTAAAGCAACAGGGTGTTCCTTATTTGGAAATCCTGGCACAAGGCGGGGGAATTCTTTCCACTGTAAGAGCAACAAGAGAAACGACTGAAGAAGCACTTTTTGAAAAAGCGATGTTTCATTTAAACAGATGTTTAACATATGGTGTTACCACAATGGAAGCGAAAAGCGGCTACGGCCTTGATAAAGAAACAGAATTGAAGCAGCTTCGCGTAGCCAAAAAGCTGAATGAATCACATCCGATGGATCTCGTTTCTACCTTTTTGGGAGCGCATGCTATCCCGGAAAACTATAAAGGAAGACCGGATGCCTTCTTAGAAGAAATGCTATCTATGCTGAGTGTTATCTCGAAAGAAGGTCTTGCTGAATTTGTAGATATCTTCTGTGAGACAGGTGTCTTCACGGTTGAGCAGTCCAGAACATTTTTACAAAAAGCAAAAACAGCTGGGTTTGGTCTGAAGATACATGCTGACGAAATCGATCCGCTTGGCGGAACAGAAATGGCATGTGAGATCGGCGCTGTTTCAGCTGATCACCTCGTTGGAGCAAGCAAGGAAGGCGTCCGCATGCTAGGTGAATCAGATACGATTGCTGTTCTATTGCCCGGAACAACGTTTTATTTAGGAAAAGATCACTATGCACCTGCTAGAGAGATGATTTCGAGCGGAGCAGCAGTAGCTCTTTCAACAGACTTCAATCCAGGCAGTTCGCCAACTGAGAATATTCAATTCATTATGAATTTAGCAGCACTAAAGCTGAAGATGACGCCAGAAGAGATCTGGAACGCAGTAACGGTTAATGCGGCTTATGCGATCGGGCGCGGTGATGTTGCAGGCAGCTTGATAGAAGGCAGAGATGCGGATCTTGTGCTTTGGGATGTACCGAACTACAAATATGTTCCTTATCATTATGGTGTAAACCACGTAAATAAAGTTTGGAAAAACGGTGTATTGGTGGCTGGAAAGGCGGATTTACATGCAAACTATACCCTTTCTTCGTAAAACAGGTGAAGCGCCGTTTACTGACCGAGGAATAAAGAAGGCAGGACAGCTTCTAAAGCCATGGGCAGGTGAAGGTGTGAAAGGGGTAGCACTTACAGGCGCACCTCTTTCAAAAACATCTATTTCCCACTCTGGCGCGTTTATGGCACCACAGACGATCAGACAGATGATGCACTCTTTTTCGACCTATAGCATTGAGCAGGAAACAGACATGTGGGATGGGGTTATCACCGATTTTGGTGACATTGAGATGCATGTAACGGATTTGATTCAATCCCAAAACCGCATTTATTCTACATTAAAAGAAATTCAAAGTCAGCACAATGAAGCTTTGATTATCACATTGGGAGGCGACCATTCTGTTTCTGCAGGAGCAATAAAAGCTTTTCAGGAAACGAAAGGCCGGGTAGGAATCATCCAGTTTGATGCGCATTTTGATTTAAGAAACACAGAAGATGGCGGTCCATCAAACGGAACTCCGTTCAGACAGCTTATCGAAAACGATGTGATCAGCGGTGATCAGCTTGTGCAGCTGGGTATTCGGGATTTCTCAAACGGAAAGCTTTATCATGATTATGCAAAGGATCATGGTGTAACCGTCTATACAATGGGAGACATCAAACGTGAAGGGCTTCTAACTTTGCTGAAAAAATCAGTTGAACAGTTAAAACAGACAACAGATAACATATACATTTCTTTGGACATGGATGTACTGGATCAGGCATTTGCCCCAGGCTGTCCAGCGATTGGACCAGGCGGATTAGACAGCGATTCATTAATTGAAGGCATTCAATGGCTTGGCAGCAACCCTTCTGTAAAAGGAATGGATATTGTCGAGATCGATCCGACTCTAGATTTTCGAAATATGACAAGCCGGCTGGCTGCTTATATCATCATGCAATTTTCGCTTTTTTATTCAAAACGAGAAGGAGGGAAATAAAATGAGTGAGTTTGGAAGATTCATTGAAAACTTCAGAAAGCAAAAAGGCTTAAGCAAGTCTGAGCTTGCAAGGAGATTAAGCATCACGCCTCAGTATATGGCAGATATTGAAAAGGGAAGAATGATTCCATCTGAAGAGAAGATCGAGAAACTAGTGACTGCTTTGGAGCTGAACGAAAAAGAGGCATTTAAACTAGCTGATAAACTTCCTTTGCGTGTGCTTGCAGAAGCAAAACAAGAATACTATAAACATGGATCATAGAATAGCATTTATCTGAAGCCTGCTTGGTTGCAGGCTTTTTTTATTTGTCTCTGAGTTATTGTCCTCTCCGTAAGGACTTTAGTGAGATTTTTTATATGATGAGCAACGATTTTTATATGATTATTTAAGATTTTTATGTGATGATCCTCATTTTTTAGGTGATAAATTGAGGAAGTGTAAATTTTGTATTTCTTCAGAGGAATTACTCTGCTAGGATCTCTTCGATATGATAATAAAACTAGTGAAATCCTACTATAATGAGAATCCACGTATATATGATCAAAATAGTAGTACATTTACAGTAGAGTTTTCTCCTTTATAATTGATTCATATCTACTAAAAGAAATTTTACGTTCCCAAAAGACTAAAAAACTAGCTCCAAAGTCTTTGGAAGAAAATAAATCATCTACCTTATCCTCATTCATCCGAATTCTGTTTAATATGGAAGTAATCACCAAGAAATGACGAAATTTTCAGACTACATATTAAGCAGGAGGTTATTTAGGGTGAATAAAAAGAAATTTATAGCGACAACACTTTTAGCAACATCGATCATGCTGACACCGTTTTCGGTAATGGCGGAAAGTCCAAAACAGTTAACGGACCAAAAGATAACTGAGGCACTTGTAAACTTAAATAAAAACAAACTTTTCGATAACCTGGAAAGTAAACTTCAGCAGCTTTCAGATGAAGAGAAGGTGCCGGTAATTATTCAATTCAACGAGGAGTTCGCCGGCGGAAAAGCCTTTGAGAAACTCGCCTCAAAAGTTGGGATGTTCAAAAAGTCCTTTGAGTACAAAGTAATCAATGGAATGGCAGCAACGATGACAAAGAAGCAGATCATGCTGCTGGAGCATCTTCCTTTTGTAAAACAAGTAGAATATGATGCACCGATACAAATGAACCTGGAGACAGCGAACAGCTGGTTCGGAACGGCAAAAGCCCGTGCCGATTATGGTGTGACTGGTGATCAAGATGGGAATGATCGCTCATATTCAAAAGCCGATAGTGTTGTAGCAGTCATTGATACGGGGATTGATGCTGCACACGTTGATCTGGATGGGGGAAAAGTGATCGGGTGGAAAGATCTTGTGAACAATCGTACAACACCTTATGATGACCAAGGACATGGAACGCATTGTGCCAGCATTGTTGCGGGTGAAGGAGATTCAAATCCTGCTCATAAAGGTGTTTCACCAGGAGCTGCTCTAGTTGGTGTTAAAGTCTTAGACAGCCAGGGGTCAGGCAGTATGAGTACCGTTACAGCGGGAATCGACTGGGCCGTGCAAAATAAAGATACGTACGGCATTGAAGTTCTTTCATTAAGCCTTGGGACTTCAGGAAGCTCAAACGGACAAGATGCTACATCTGTTGCGGTAAATAACGCATCAGCAGCTGGACTTGCTGTTGCCGTTGCAGCAGGAAACTCAGGACCTTCGGCTTCAACGATCGGCTCTCCTGGAGCAGCTGATAAAGCAATCACAGTTGGTGCAGGTGCTGATCTAAACGAAGGCGGCTTCAATATCACATACTTCTCATCTCGCGGCCCAACAGCTGACGGCAGAGTGAAGCCAGATATTTTTGCACCAGGCTATAATATCACAGCAGCAAAAGCTAATTCAGGAAATCAATATGTAACATACAGCGGCACGAGTATGGCTACACCATTTACAGCTGGAACTATTGCACTAATTCATGATGCGAACCCGTCAATCACTGAGCCGCAAATCAAGAATGCACTCTATTCAACAGCGATTGATTTTGGAAAAATAGGCAAAGACAATGAATATGGATACGGACGTTTAGACGGACATGCTGCAGTAAAAACGGCTGGGGGCTTAACTGGTTCTGGACCTGCTGTGCCGGATCATTTTTATAAACGCGGGACTTTAAGTTCTGGCGGATCACAGACATTCTCCCTAAATGTAACATCTGCGGCATATCCGATTTCTATGACTGTCATTACGGAAAACTACAGCCCGGGCTGGTTCATTTTCCCGGCATCACATAACTACTCTGTTTCACTAATCGATCCAAGCGGAAACACAGTCGTTAGTTCTTCACAAAATGAGCGGCAGGATCATGCATTCTTCAAGCCGACACAAACAGGTGTTTATAAAGTGAAGGTTTCATCAAGCAGAGGAAGCGGAGCGTATGATTTAGATGTAAGTGCAGGCGCGTCAAGCTTAAATTAATAATCTTCTTTGACAAGTTGATTGGAGCGCAAGGTGCGAGACTCATCGAAAATGGACTTCACATTTTCTTCGTGCGATGTATAGCTGTCGAAGTCTTCCTTGTCCTGCGGATCAGCGGGACAGGTGAGACTCCTAACAGCGTAGAGCGCTAGGAGGCTCACCGCACGCCCCGCGGGAAGCGAGCATCCTGGAGCGGAAGTCAACCATCCCATTAGCTGCAGAGTTTACCTAAATTGCCTAATAAAAACACCGCTGTTGACACGAATGTCCAGCGGTGTTTTTTAAATGAATATTAACTTTCGCTTTCTTGAGGCCGTGATGGTTTTGGCTTCAGCATTCGTTTCAGTTTAGACCAGCGAAGTTCAATAAACGGCTGTGCAAGAGCAATAACTGGTTTGCTGGCTAAAAATAGTGTGACGATAACTGCTAGAAACAGAAGCATAAAGTAGGCGCCGTTCTCTTCGATTTTGGCAAAAAGTTCGGTCGTAAACAAATACTTCAGTACAAAGCCGTGAAGCAGATAAATGTAAAGTGTCCGTTCGCCAAACTCTGTAAAAAACATTTTCCGCCTCGGAAGAAGTGCTAAAAAGCTGAACGTTGCGGCAAACATAATAGCATACATTGCAAGTCTAATGAGTCCGCCATACCAATTGTTATATCCGAGAATCTCAGAATATGATGATGAAGCGAGCAGCCATTCCTTCGTTCCGTTCGGGAAAATAAAGTGATAGGTAATGAATAATACGATTAAGAATGATGCGGCTGCTGCTTTTGCAGAAGGCTTTAATATTTTTTTGAAGTCTCGTTTTTCCAATAAATGCCCCAGCAGAAACACTGGGAAAAAGACGAATGTTCTCAGCAAGCTTAAGAATGTTCCAATATCTTGAATATAGCCGACAGCTACACCAATTCCGATAGCTAGAACAAGCGGGTACTTGATCTTCACAAATAACTTCAACAGAATGTTCCAGAATACAAGACTCAGTAAAAACCATAGAGTCCAATGCGGTGAAAAGAAGTCTAGTTTCACTTCACTTTTTCCGTAGAGATCGTAATAAAATAAACTATACACCAACTGAAATACCAGGTAAGGGATCAGGACCTTTTTAAAGATCTTGGGCAGGTAGCCGTCGCGCCAAACACCTTTAGTAAAGAATCCGCCAATAAGAATAAAGGCAGGCATGTGAAATGTGTAAATAAAATTATAGATCGTGTAAAGCCACTCGTTTTGACCTTTTATCGGCGAAATAAAGTGTCCGAACACGACCAGAAAAATGAGAATAAACTTTGCGTTGTCAAAATAATAATCGCGTTCTTTTGCTGCAGTACTCATCAAGATTCCTCCAATAAAAATTCACCATATAAAGTGTTCGTATGAATTTCACCTTTTTCTTCCTATCCTCTATAATTCCCAACCTTTCATAGTTTTCTAACCTCTAAATTAAAAAAACGCATTTCCTGCAAACAGGAAACACGTTTTTTCATTTGGCTCTTCTCTAAAAGATGGAGAGCAAGGTGCGAGACTCCTCGAAAATGAAAATCACATTTTCTTCGTGCGATGCTAACGCTTCCGAAGCCTTCCTTGTCCTGCGGGATCAGGGGACAGGCAGCGCGAAGCGATAGGGAGGCTCACCGCCCGCCCCGCGGAAAGCGAGCATCCTGGAGCGGAAATCAACCACTTTCAAGGGCAATAAAGTTCGCGAAACTGCCTTGATTAAAAGTCTATTTTTATTTTAATAAAACCGGCACTTCTAAGCGCTTCGTAAATAATAACAACAGCTGGCCCCACAATCAATCCTATCATTCCAAGAAGCTGGAAACCTATGTATAAGGATACGAGAGCTGCCAATGCCGAAATACCAAGACTAGATCCAAGTATTTTAGGTTCAATGATTCTTCTGACAATTGTAATCACACCGAACATGATTAATAGACCAAAAGCGAGGTGGTCATTATTGTTGATAAAGAACGAGTAAGCTGCCCATGGTACAAGGAATGAGCCTGTTCCCAAAATAGGGAGGATATCAACAATTACAATTAATAGAGCAAGAATTACCGCGTATTCTACATCCAAAATCATAAGTCCCACTAAAGCAAGGATATATGTAATGAAGCTTAAGATGATCTGAGCTCTAAAAAAACCAACAGTTGCTCTTGAAAGCTGGCTGAATACAAGTTCAACCTTTTCACGGGCAGAAGTTGTAAATAAGTTCAGAAATTCTGCATACAAGCGAGGCAGATCCAATGAAAATAAAAATACCGCAACGATATAGATTATAAAATAAATCAGCATACCTGGTATCGCAGTAATAAGACCTAAGATTCCCGTCGTCAAGCCCTTAGCGGTTTCAACTCCATATTCCTTTAGTGCTACCAAGCCTTCCTCAAGGGTTCTAACAACTTCTGGTGGAAGAGTTGCATAGAAGTTTTCCATTTCATAAAACGTATCTTCAGCCACTTCAAACAGGTGGACTGAGTATGATGGGAGGACAGTAATAAACTCAATCACTTGAATAACAAGTGTTGTAGTCAGCCAGTATGATAGAATTCCAAATCCAGCTAAAAATAGCACGAATGAAATAGTGACGGACAGCAATCGTCTGCCTTTAAATAGTTTAATGAACAATTTTACTACCGGTTCAAGCATTATAGCGGTTAATAATGCAAGAAGGAGAGGTATACTGTAAAAGACAAATATGACGATTCCAGCGAGCAAAAATAATAACAAAACAACGTTTTTTACAGTCATTTTCCGACTCCAATCTCCGTAAAATTATCCGGTTTATACTTGAATAGGCTAGTACCCATTATGACCGGAAAAAGAGATGAAAATTCTTTATATATAAACAATGATGTTCCGTTAAAGTGAAAAAGTCAATTGCAGAAAGAAAAGTTTTTAAAAATCTTTTTACACTATCAGAAAGTATCACTTGTTTGCACGATGATTTTCGTCGTAGCAACAAGTCATAGTGGATAGTATAAGCGCAACTAGAGCTGACGGGAAAGGCTTGGCGTCAGCGAAGTTTTCTTTATTTTCTTTCAGGCGTCCTCATTGCCAAGATTGCATTTAACTGTCCTCCTGCTATTAAAATCAATGCAGAAAGATAGAACCAGATCATAAGGGTTAACAGTGCTCCCATGTTTCCGTAAATTTGTCCATAATCAAAAATGGAAACATACGAAGAAAAAAGATAGGAAAATAGATGCCATCCAGCTGTGGAAAATACTGCACCAGGCCAAACATTACGAAATGATAGCTTTATGTTTGGAGCGAACATGTAAAGCGCTGAAAAGATAAAGAGAAGGATGGAAAAACCAATCATATACCTAGCCGTTTCCCAAATGTGCCATACCGGATGAGAGTATCCTGTTTGCTCAAATATGTAGACTCCGATCGTTCGTCCAAAAACAGGAAGCAATAACGCAGTGATAACTGCCACCACTAAACCGAAAGTTAAAAATATCCCAAGAATTAATTCTTTAATAAAAGGTCTGCTTTCTTCCACTTGGTAAGCAAGATTAAATACCCGTATAATGGCATGTGTACCAATGGTTGCAAGCCAAATCATTATAATTAATGAAATCGAAAATACATCTCCGCGGTGTTCGTCTAATACTGCAATTAAATTATACTCTAGTAAGGTATATGCTTCTTCTGGTGCAATAGACTGAAAAAGAGAGAGCACATATGAAGAAGAAATCGGTAAAAAACCCATAACAGTAAATATAAGAAAAATAAAAGGAAATAAAGAAACTAAGAAATAATATGCTAACTGAGCCGAAAGATCAAAAACTTTATCTTCAAAAAAACGGTGGAACCACTGTTTCAATACCCATCGCATATGTATGCCTCCATGATTGCGGCGTATCATTCTATCCTGCATTATTCCCGTAAACAAAAAAAAGAACGCTTATTTTGAAACAAAACGTTCAATTGCACGTATGAATTAAAGTCGTAATTGAAATTTCCTAAGAATTGCAGCAGGATGAGGACCTTCTTGTTGGTCTGGAATAGCAGCTGGATTGGCAGCAAAGAACAAAAGGAGAGGTTGAAGGTGTAGACGGCGTTGGGAAAATTGGACAGCAGCAAGGATTTACATTTCGGCAAAATAAAGGGACGCCACAAAATAAAATACATGATTTGCACGGAAAAGAACATCCAGAACAGCACATGAACCCCCCTTCCATTATATATATGAAAAAATGGATAAGCCTGTAAGGGCAAAAAAGCTATTACTACAGCCTTTTTTCATGGGGGAAAGTTTAAGTTATTTCATTATCTTTTTATAAAATCATAGGGTATACTATTAAACAGATGTTTAACAGGGAGGATTTTTTAAATGGAGTTATTCGCACCAGATTTTTGGTCAGCCTTGCTCGCAATTGTCATTATTGATTTGGTTTTGGCTGGAGATAATGCAATTGTTATAGGTTTAGCAGCTAGAAATTTACCTAAAGAAAATCAGAAAAAAGTAATCATTTGGGGTACAGTAGGTGCCATCGTGATTCGTGCGGCAGCGACACTCGCTGTTGTGTGGCTATTAAAAATTCCAGGTTTGCTGCTGGGCGGCGGACTAATTCTTTTATATATTGCTTACAAGCTAATGATAGAAGAAAAAGATCATGATATTGAAGCACAAAATAATGTATTCGCAGCAATTAAAACGATAATCATCGCCGACGCCGTTATGGGTCTTGATAACGTTCTTGCAGTAGCTGGTGCAGCACATGGTGACTTTCTGCTTGTTGTCATCGGATTATTAATCTCAGTTCCGATCGTTGTTTGGGGAAGTACACTTTTTCTGAAGCTGATGGAAAAATATCCTTTTATTATCACCATCGGGGCAGGTGTTCTTGCTTGGACAGCTTCTAAAATGATCGTAGGCGAGAAATTCATGAAGCCATACTTTGAAAATGACTTTATTAAATATGGTTTTGAAATTTTAATGGTTGTTATTGTTTTAGGACTTGGAACTCTTAAGAAGAAAAAAATGGCTGAAGAAAAAGCAGCAGCTAATGAAAAAGCACCAGAGCCTTCAAATAACGAAGCATAAGACAAAGACCTGTATGGGATTATTCCTGTACAGGTCTTTTTTATATTTATGTGGGCTGGGGAATGTCGAAATTTCGATAAAACTTAAATTACCACGGAAAAATGAAATTTCCAAACCTTAATTAAGTCACTCAACCTTCTGGTTAGGTAAAAAGTACCTAATTTGATTACTTTTTAATTAAAAGTAATTCCAAAGTACCGGTTTAACCTATTTTTATAAAGATTCTGTAAATTTATGTCGATATTTAGCAGAGATATAGAATGGGGGTTAAACAATTGTTTAAAAAAATACAAACGAAAATTATGCTGTCTGTCAGTGTTCTTGTGGCTATTGCACTAATATCAACATCTTTATTTTCTTATTATCAGACGAAGCAGCAAATAGCAGAAAATGTTCAAGAACAAGCTTCGGGTTTAGCGAATGATGTAAAATCTTCAACAGAACTATATTTAGATTCATATGGGAATACTGTTGATCGCTATAGTCGGGACAGCAGGCTTATAGACTATTTAAAGACCTTGAAAAAGGATGAAGCAAAAGGACTTAATGAATCATGGCCAATTGTCGATCAGGATTTTAAGCACTTTTTAGAGTTAAACAAGAATGTAGCAGTTCTATATGTTGGAGCTGAAACGAAGCAGTTTAAAACAACACCCGTGCTGGAACTTCCTGAAGGGTTTGATCCTACCGGACGCCCGTGGTATCAGACTGCTGTCCAGTCACCTGAAAAAATCATGTGGACTGAACCATATGAAGATGCAAGCTCAGGTGAATATGTAGTTACTGTTGCGAAACCAGTATTAGACCCTGCCACTAAAGATGTGCTAGGGGTTGTTGGTCTAGATTTGAGCCTTGCAGGGCTTTCAGGCATGATCAATCAAACGAAAGTAAGCTATAACGGTTATCCTGTCCTTCTTGATCCAAAAGGAATGGCGCTTGTTCATCCTGACCAGCAAGGAAAAGACTTGAGTAAAGAATCGTTTACGAAAGCTATGTATAAGAATGAAAAAGGAAACATTTCATACGAATACAAAGGTACAGACCGTGAGCTTTATTATACAACGATTTCAGACACAGGCTGGAAGCTGGGTTTTGTGTATGAGACAGATGAATTGTTAAAAGATGCTCAGCAGCTTTTTAACATGATTTTGATCTTTGCTTCAATAGCTGTAGTGATTGCCCTTGTTGTAACGTATTTTCTGGCAAAAAGCATATCGAATCCTATTCGCAATCTGCAAAAACAAGTTCAGCTTGTAGCAGAAGGTGATCTGACTGTATCAGTAGAAGCAAAATCCAAAGATGAAGTTGGAACGCTTACCCACCATTTTAATGCGATGGTTGAAAACATGAGAGGACTGATTACGTCTGTAAGCCAGTCCGTTGTTACCGTGAATGAATCAACATCAAATCTAAGTGCTGTATCAGATGAAACTATTGCGGCTAGTGAAGAAGTTTCAAGAGCTGTTGCTGAAATCGCTTCAGGTGCTACGACCCAGGCAGAGGATGCAGATGAAACGAACCGCAGGACTCTCGATCTCTCTTCACAGATTGAAAAGGTTAACGAACAGGCTGAAATGATGGCTCGCCTATCGATTCTAGCAGAAACTGCAAATAAGAATGGTCTATCGCAAATGCATGTCCTCCGTGAGAAAACGGGTGAGAGCAATGAGGTCTTGCAAAATATTGAAGAAGTAATCTCAGGTTTAGCTGGCAAAGTAGAAGAGATTGAGCAGGTCATTCAGACGATTACAGAGATATCGGAGCAAACGAATCTGCTTGCTCTAAATGCAAGTATTGAAGCAGCTAGGGCAGGTGAAAGCGGAAGAGGTTTTGCAGTTGTTGCCGATGAAGTTCGAAAGCTTGCTGAACAATCATCCATTGCAGCTGATAAAGTAAGAAAAACGATTACAGGCATCGGTGCAGAATCTGTTCGTGCCGTGAAGGAAATGGAACAAACTAAGCGGATCGCAGAAGATCAGAATTGCACTGTAACAGATACAGAGCGCGCATTTGATGAAATCGCGGATACGATGGACCAGATGGTAAAATCAATTCAGCAGATTACTAGTGAAGTTGAAATTATCAATAACTACAAAGAAGAAGTAGTAGCTTCTATCCAAAGCATAGCTGCTGTTGCTGAACAATCAGCTGCAGCTAGTGAAGAAGTAAGTGCTTCCTCGGAAGAACAAGTTCGCGCACTTGCAACCGTTTCACAGTCGGCAGAAGAATTGAATGACGCTTCTACAGCCTTAACTGAAATGATCAAGCATTTTAAAATTTAGTTCAAAAATAAGTTCAAAATTATTAAGTATAGACTGTTTTCGTAAATTTTTCGGCATAAGAAGTAGTTGACTTCTGCTCTAAGATGCTAGAAGAGGGAGTTTGAGCGAAAAAGGAAGATTTTGAGCGTAACTATAGGTAGTTTGAGCGTAGCGAGAAAATCTTGAGCGTAAATCTGCGTTTTTGAGCGTAACTCAACGAGTCTGAGCGAACGTGTAATAAATATAAGAACACGTACCGTAAAATTTCAACTACACCCATAAAAAGAAGGAAACGGAGCTGTAATTCCGTTTCCTTTTTTTCATCTATTAATAGATATCCCGTTTTGAGAAAGTAACAAACGCGATGATAAACCCGGCGAGCCCCCAGACTGCAAGGACGGCCATTGAGAATCCTAATGACATGCCTTCGATTGGAGTAGCCATTCCGCTTACATAGTTTGTGAGATTCAGGTTCACCATGAAAAAGTACTTAGCACTTTCCCATGAGGAAACCATATTAACTAATATAGCTCCTGCGATTAGGGAAGCTAGCATGATTCCCATTACCGCTGCGGTGCTTCGGAGTAAAACAGACAGCATAAAAGTTAATGTACCTACGATGACACATACATACCAGACTAGGCCGAACTCCATCAGAATATATTGCCACTGAGGCACGATGTGTACATTGTCTGTCAGCAATTCATCACCTGAAACCGCAAACCCTGTCAAGAGCGGCATATTCCAGCCTCCGTACCCGAACACCATCCCGGATATCGCATATGACAACACAGCAACTGACAATACAATAAAAGATACCGAGAGCAGCATGGCTAAGTACTTGCTTAGCAGAATCCGCCATCGTTTTACGGGTCTTGTTAATAACAGTTTGATTGTGCCTCCGCTGGCTTCTGAGGAAACGAGATCAGCGACGATTACCATAACTAGAAGCGGCAGCAAGAGATCGATGGAGTTCTCTACGAAAATGCGCATAAAAGTTGGTGCTCCTGGTGCGCGCGGATCAATATCATTTTCGAGATAATATTGCTGCTGAGATAATCTGATCTTTAAATATTTCCGCCATTCATCTTGAATACGGCTCGAGCTAAGTCTGTTTTGTGTATCTGTAATCTCTTGCTGTAGTACTGTGCGCCAGTCCTGAGTACCCATCTTTTCCCGCTGCTCCTGGATCTCTTTAAACTGAGCATATGTAAAAAGCGGTACTAAAAAAGCGATGATGAGGACGATGACATACAGCCTTTTTTTACGCAAAAGCTTCAGCATTTCGTTGCGTACAAGATTAATCAATACTTTCGCCTCCTGTCACTTCTAAGAACAGATCTTCTAGAGAAGGAAGCTGAGTTCTCATTTCTTTTACTTTCACGCCAGCATGTACAAGTTTTTCGTTCCATTCAGGCAAAAGTGGTTCGTTATAAAGCGTGATCAGCGTACCATCCAAACCTTCCTGTACCTCTGTTTCTTTTTCTAATATCTCTTTAGCCAGAGAGAGCGGCTCGGCTTTCCAGATGACTCTCTCTTGTTCAGCTAAAAGATTTTGCACAGAGTCTGTACGAATAACTGAACCTTTAGAAATGATCGCGACTCGATCACACATGAGCTGAATTTCACTCAGTAAGTGGGAAGAGACTAGCACACTTAATTTTTCTTCTCTCGCAAGCTTTCGGATGAACTCACGCATCTCGCGTATTCCAGCAGGGTCAAGGCCATTCGTCGGCTCGTCCAATATGAGCACTTTCGGTTTTCCTAAAAGAGCCTGTGCAATTCCTAAGCGCTGTCTCATGCCAAGTGAATACGTGCTGACGCGGTCGTGAATCCGGTTGGTTAAACCTACAAGTGTAACGACTTCCTGAAGCCTGCTTTTTGGAATAGAAGCATCCATTTTTGCAAAGTGCTCCAAGTTTTCCCATCCTGTTAAATAAGGGTAAAGTTCAGGGTTCTCAACAATACAGCCAAGATGCCGCATCGCTTCTGTAAACTCTGTCCGAACATTTTTGCCGCCAATTTTAATCGTTCCTGAAGTAGGAGAAATCAAGCCGACAATCATACGGATCGTCGTCGTTTTGCCGGCGCCATTCGGTCCTAGGAAGCCAAACACCTCACCAGGATAAAGGGTAAAAGAGACACCTTTAATGATCAGTTTTCGCTTGATTTTTTTCGTCAGATTTTCAACTTCTAATGCAGGTATATTACTCATGATTCATCTTCCTCCTGTTCAAAGGTGATCAGTGAGGCTACACGTTCTGCCATTAACTTATATCCTTCTGTATTTGGGTGGAATTGATCAGAGTATAAGTAGCTTTCAACCTGCAGCTGAAAAAGATCAAACGTTGGTACATAGACAATGTTTTCATACTCAGCTGCGGCTTCCGCAGTCTGGAAGTTCCAGTCTCTAACAACAGATGATGTTGTTTTGGCATCCGGAAGATTGCTGAAAGGATTGTAGAGTCCGACATGATAAATGACAGCATCCTCATTTAAATCTCTGAGCTGTTTATAAATGTTTTTTACATTTTTTAAGTAAATTTGTTTTTTTCCATTAATCGCGTTCATATCCAAGGATTCAAGGGCTGAACCTTGCTGAAACAAGTCATTCCCGCCGATCGTCATCACGATTACATCAGCTTGTTTGGCTTGCCTCTGTATCTCCTTTTGCTGAATCTGTTTCAGAAGACCTCGAGATGTTTCTCCTTTAATAGCTGTATTAACGAGATTGATATCCTGTTCTGATTTTTCCTTTAAAAGATCAGATAAATATCCTGTGTAGCCCTTGCCATCAGCATCTCCTGTTCCGCGTGTCAATGAATCCCCTAGCGCGAAAATGGTAAGCTTGCCATCGTCAGTTTTTGATGTGGCAGACTCTGTTTTTTCTGCTGGCTGTTCGAATTTTTCGTTGGCTGAAAATTGATCTTGCAGTGTCCAGCCAAGACCAAACAGCCATAAAAGACTTGCAGCAATGGAAACTGCCGAAACAATCGTTAAGGTGTATTTTTTCAAAACAGGTTTCATCCTTCCCAATTCTCATTATCTGTTCTTTCTAGGATAGCAAAAATTGCTTCGCATTCTAACTTTTTTGCCTATTTGAGGTAAAATAAACCAAAGGGAGTGGAATCATGAAAAATTTTTTTGAGATGATTGAATTATGAAGTGGTCGCCAGTCGGAGAATCCCAAAGAATCGAATCGCTGGATATCCTTAGGGGAATTGCAATTTTCGGTATACTGCTCGTAAATATGAAGTCGTTTTCCGGACCAGATTCACCGATAAGGGCATTAAGCTATGAATATTTTAATCAGCCTTATGATATTTGGACGAACGTTCTGCTTGAATTTTTCGTTCAAGGAAATTTTATTACGATGTTTTCGTTCTTGTATGGTTTTGGCATGATACTGATGTCTGAAAGAGCAAAAGCAAATGACCGGAGTTTTTTACCAGTCTTTCTAAGAAGACAGTTTGTGTTGCTTTTGTTCGGTGCAGTTCATGTTCTCTTCTTTTGGTACGGTGATATTCTTGTTACGTATGCCGTAGTTGGGGTGATCATGCTTTTGTTCTACAGATTACCTAGAAAAGCATTGTTGATCACTGGATTGGTTATGATTACCGCATACAGTTTGTTCATGTCTGTTTTAACGTATGATTACTGGACAAGCGGTGCGGCTTTAAGCTATCAGGAGTCATTGAACGCACAGCATGAAAATGAGGTTCAGAACTCCATTCAGATTTATAGCGAGGGTACATATTCAGAAATCATGCAAGAGAGGATTCGCGAATGGACTGATCTCAATCAATATTTCCTGTTCTTTTTATTCGGTATATTGCCTATGTTCTTGTTTGGCGCTTATGCCGCTAAGAAGCGGCGTTTTGAAAATAAAGCGTTATGGAAGCTTTGGGGACTGACTCTTGTTTTGGGGCCAGGGAGCAAAATGTTTGCCGTTATTTTCTTTCCTTATAAAGGAGAAGACTGGCGGTATGATACAGCTATGTCGTGGGGCTATGAATTTGGCGGAGCGATGATGAGCATCTTTTATATATGTTCGATTGTGCTGCTTTATAGAAGCGGCAAGTTTAAACGATTGTTTAACTTGTTCCGGATTACTGGGAGGATGGCTTTCACGAATTACCTGACTCAATCGATCGTCTCTACCTTTATTTTTTTCAGTTATGGACTCGGTCTTTATGGAGAATACGGTCCGTTAACCGGCATTATGATTGCTGTTATCATCTTCGGTTTACAGGTTCTTTTTTCAATATGGTGGTTAAGAAACTATAAAATGGGACCGCTTGAGTGGATTTGGCGCACGTTAACCTATGGGAAGAGGCAAAAGTTAAAAAGAACAGAAGAAAGTGTGTCTTAAAAAGCTGGAGGACTCCAGCTTTTTTTTGCATGTTTTCTTAAATTCCGCTACACTATGAGTAACATATATGAGCATATATTCATATATTAAAAAAGAACAATATCTGGGGGTGCCAGTTCATGAAAGAAAACAACGAAAAATATGAACAACTTGATGAGGAAACACTATTTATTGTATCGCAAACTTTTAAAGCACTCTCAGATCCGACAAGGATTCGGATCCTTCACTTATTAGGAGAAAAGGAATGCAGTGTTTCAGAAATAGCGGAAGAACTGTCACTCATGCAGTCAACAGTCTCGCATCAGCTGCGTTTTTTAAAAAACCTTAGACTTGTAAAATTCAGACGTGCAGGAACAACCTTGTATTATTCGATAGATGATGAGCATGTGATGACTCTCTTGCATCAATCGATTCATCATGCGAGACACGACTAGAGAGAGGAGGAACAGCAGATGAAGGAACACAAGATTACCGGATTATCATGCGGTCACTGTGCGTTGAAACTGCAGGAGCAAATTCAGCAGCTTCCAGGCGGGGAAGAGACTCAAGTCCAATTTAATTCAAGTAAAATTATTTTAAATGAAGAAGTCGATATGGATGCTGTCCGTTCGATTCTTTCATCAGAAAAGGTCCGATTTGAAGCAGATGGAAAATCAAAAGGACCGAACTGGCTCATGATTTTTCTGTATGTTTCAGCTGCATCATTTATCGCTGCATTAACGGCTGAATGGTATACGGAGCAGCCGGCTTTACCAGTAGTCTTTTACGGAATTGCGACGATTCTCTCTGGATATCCCACGTTCATGAAAGGTCTGCGCAACTTAACAAAATTAAAATTCGATATTAATACTTTGATGACGGTCGCTTTAATAGGTGCTGTCGCTATTGGAGAGTGGAGAGAAGCTGCTCTTGTAGCGATTCTTTTTGGTATCAATGAACTGCTTGAATCCTATGGTATGGAGAAAGCACGCAGGTCGATGGAAACTCTTCTAGAAGTCGCTCCTAAGGAAGCTGTTTTATTGAAAGATGGAAAGACGGAAATCATCTCAATAGAAGAATTAAACGTGGATGACATTGTACTTGTAAAAACAGGTCAAAAGATTCCTTCAGATGGAGTCGTTGTTCATGGTAAAAGCTCTGTAAACGAAGCAACGATTACCGGAGAATCTCTGCCTGTCGAAAAAGAAAGCGGGGAACCGGTCTTTGGCGGAAGCATCAATAATGAAGGAGTTCTTCATGTTAAGGTGACGAAAACCTATAAGCAATCCGCTCTTTCTAAAATCCTTGCTCTAGTTCAGGAAGCGCAAGAATCCAAGACACCTACTGAATTGTTTATCAACCGGTTTGCAAACTACTATACGCCGGTAATCATGATTATTTCAGCACTTGTGATGCTTGTTCCGCCTCTTTTATTTAATGGAGCATGGGGTGAATGGTTTTATCAGGGATTAGCTGTATTGATTGTCGGATGTCCTTGTGCTCTTATTTTATCATCTCCTATCGCTATCCTATCAGGGATTACAGTGAATGCCCGAAACGGTATTCTGATTAAAGGCGGAGCATATTTAGAGCAGCTTTCCAAAATTGAAGTAATCGCTTTTGATAAGACGGGGACGTTGACATTAGGCGAGCCACATGTTGTTGCAGACGCATCATTTCATCATGACTTTTATAAAGTCGCATATGCCATTGAAAAATCTTCGTCTCATCCTTTAGCGAAAGCTGTTATTAAGCGCTGTGAAGAACTAGGTACAGAAGAAGTCGAGGTTGATGAGATCAAAACGGTATCAGGGCAAGGTATTTCGGCAATGATAGAGGGTTTCACGTACCGACTTGGCAATGAAAAGATAATTGGTGAAACGGATGCAGATGAAGAGTCTGCAAAAGTGATTGAACAATACAAACAAGAGGGCAATACCATAGTGCTTGTTGCCAAAGATAGAGAGATATTAGGCATATTTGCTATCGCTGATGAAATTCGTAAAGAAAGTGCAAATATCATTCGTGATCTTCATAGAAACGGTATAAAAGAAACGGTCATGCTAACAGGAGATCATCCTATAGTTGCAGAAAAAGTGGCAATGAAGACAGGGGTATCTGCTTTCTTTGGCGGACTTCTGCCAGAAGAAAAGGTTAAAAAGGTTAGAGAATTAAAAGAAAAGCATAAAGTAGCCATGATCGGAGATGGAATCAATGATGCGCCGGCACTTGCCACAGCGGATCTTGGAATCGCTATGGGTAAAGGAACGGACAGCGCTATTGAAACAGCAGATATCGTGCTCATGCAGGATCACTTAGGTAAACTGCCTGATGCAGTAGAGGTATCTCGCAAAGTGAACACGGTCATTAAGTGGAATATTGGCCTCTCAATTGGATTGAAATTGTTTGCCCTTCTGCTGACAATTCCAGGCTGGTTGACGCTATGGATCGCTATTCTTTCAGATATGGGAGCAACCATTCTTGTTACACTGATCAGCTTAACGGTATTGCTTCACAACAGAAGATAATAAAGGTTGTATTTGTATACAATGACGCTTATGTAAGTAGTTGATTTCCGTTTCAGGTGCTCGCGGTGAGCCTCCTTGGCGCTATGCACCATTAGAAGTCTCACCTGTCCCACTGATCCCGCAGGAGTCTCGCACCTTACACTCCAATCAACTTAGCAATAAAGAATGATAACAAAGCAACAACCTTTTAGAGTAAATCCTTTTGTAAGCATTGCTGCATTCGGAAAGTGGTTGAGTTTGATCCTATTATTCATCAATGAAGATTCTGAAGAATGTGCTTTTCTAAAGAGAACAGCCTCAAAAAGTTTTAAGCCATGCATTTGCGTGGCTTTTTTAGTACGATTAATGTGGATAAGGGAGAGTTTCTTAGGAGGATTTATTAAATGTCTGAAACGCTTTTAACGTTTTTCAAAGAATACAGGGAATGGGCAATACCCATTTCCATTTTATTAAATGTGATTATCGCAATATTGGGCGTTGTTCCATCTGTATTTTTAACCGCTGCTAATATTCTTTTCTTTGGTTTTTGGAACGGTACCCTTATATCGTTTATAGGAGAAGCAGCGGGTGCAGCGGTATCATTTCTTTTATATAGAAAAGGATTTAAAAAAGTTTCAAGGCAGAAGCTAGAGGGGTACCCCCGGGTGGTAAAGCTTCTTGAAGCGAAAGGGAAAGAAGCATTTATTCTCATCTTCTCTTTGCGTCTGCTTCCGTTTGTTCCTTCTGGTCTCGTGACCTTTGCAGGAGCGATAGGAGCAGTTTCACCATTTGTATTCGTTGCCGCCAGTTCAATCGGGAAAGTTCCTGCTCTGCTATTAGAAGCCTACTCTGTTTATAACGTTACAGCATGGAATACGGAAGGCAAGATTATTTTAGGCATTATAGCAGCCGCAGGTATATATGCAATTGTGAAAAAAATAAGATCATAATCAAATTATTTGCATACTATAGGGGGGTATAGTATATTATAATTAAGAAAGCATCCCTGAATGGAAGGATGATAAAAAAATGGATAAAAAAACACATCGGTGTGAAAGTGACAAACAGGATTTAAACAATCGTTTAAAAAAGATAGAAGGCCAGGTTCGCGGACTGCAAAAAATGATTGAGGAAGACCGCTATTGTATTGATGTTCTTGTTCAGATTTCTGCGGTTAATGCGGGATTAAAAAAGGTAGGCTTTCAACTAATGGAGAATCATACCCACCATTGTGTGGCTGATGCGATCAAGTTAGGTGACGGTGAAGCATCAATTGATGAACTGATGAAAGTGATTAAGCAATTTTCCAAATCTTGAAAAGGCTGGTGAACACCATGAGCCAAAAGGAAACGAATTTAGATATAACCGGAATGACATGTTCGGCATGTGCAGTACGAATCGAAAAAGTTTTAAACAAAATGGATGGTGTTGACGCAAACGTTAACTTAGCCATGGAAAAAGCCTCAGTAAAATATAATCCAGATGTAACATCACTAACAGATATAGAACAGAGAATTGAAAAGCTGGGTTATGGAGTCACGAAGGAAAAAGTGGAACTTGATATCTCTGGTATGACATGTGCAGCTTGCTCAACTCGTGTTGAAAAAAGTCTCAACCGGATGGAAGGTATCACCAACGCCTCTGTTAACCTGACAGGTGAAACTGGTACAGTGGAATATAATCCAGCTGTTGTATCGGTAGAAGATATGTTAACGAAAATTGAGAAGCTGGGTTACAAAGGTTCAATTAAACAAGACAGGGAAACAAAAAAGTCGAAGAAAGAAGAGGAAATCGCTTCAAAGAAAAGAAAACTGTTTCTTTCCATTCTTTTATCGCTTCCTCTTCTCTATACGATGCTGGCTCATATGCCTTGGGATACAGGGCTCCCGATGCCCCATCTTTTAATGAACCCATGGTTCCAGCTGGTGCTGGCATCTATTGTTCAGTTTTATATAGGCGGTCAATTCTACGTCGGGGCATATCGTGCGCTTCGTAATAAGAGTGCCAATATGGATGTGCTCGTAGCATTAGGTACATCAGCAGCATTCTTTTATAGTGTTGCAGAAGCAGTTAAGACGATCGGCAACCCTGAATATATGCCGCAGCTGTATTTTGAAACGAGTGCGGTGCTTATCACATTGATTTTAGTAGGTAAATATTTTGAGACCCTCGCTAAAGGACGGACGACAGAAGCAATTTCAAAACTATTGAACCTGCAGGCGAAGGAAGCAACTATTATCCGGGATGGCGAAGAAGTGAAGATTCCTTTAGATCAAGTTGCTGTTGGGGATACATTGATTGTAAAACCAGGTGAAAAGATTCCCGTTGATGGCAAGGTGATTTCAGGAAACTCATCTGTAGATGAAAGCATGATTACGGGAGAATCCATTCCTGTTGAAAAAGTGGAAGGTGATTTAGTCATCGGATCAACTCTCAACAAAAATGGAACACTCCGTATGGAAGCCCAGAAGGTGGGAAAAGAGACCGCACTTGCCGGTATTATTAAAATTGTTGAAGAAGCACAAGGATCTAAAGCACCGATCCAAAGAATGGCGGACTATATCTCTGGGATTTTTGTACCGATTGTTGTTGGTATTGCGATTACTGCATTCCTTGTCTGGTATTTCTTTGTTTCGCCTGGAGACCTGCCACAGGCTCTTGAAGTTGCTATTGCTATATTAGTAATCGCATGTCCTTGTGCATTAGGGCTCGCAACACCAACTTCCATTATGGTTGGAAC
This sequence comes from Fictibacillus halophilus, assembly GCF_042680145.1. Lineage (GTDB taxonomy): Bacteria > Bacillota > Bacilli > Bacillales > Fictibacillaceae > Fictibacillus > Fictibacillus halophilus_A. The sequence continues at coordinate 234,769 of NZ_JBHTNQ010000001.1, forward strand.
GGGTAAGGGGGCAGAACAGGGAATCCTTTTTAAAGGCGGAGAGTACCTGGAAGGTGCACATAAAATCAATGCAGTTCTTCTAGATAAAACGGGTACGGTTACAAAAGGAAAGCCAGAAGTAACAGACGTCATTGAATTAAAAGAAGGATTTATAGCTGAAGTACTTTCCGCTGAGAAAAATTCGGAACACCCATTGGCTGAAGCTATTGTTGAATATGGAAAGAAAAATGAAATTCACTGGCTTGATGCAGAATCGTTTTCAGCTATTCCAGGACACGGAATTGAAGCTGTTGTTAATGGAAAAAACATTCTGGTCGGGACACGAAAGCTGATGAAAGAAAAAGCTGTTTCTTTTGATCAGCATGAAGAAACCATGAGTAACCTTGAAGCTGAAGGGAAAACGGCTATGCTTGCTGCAGCAGATGGTGAGCTGGTAAGTATCATTGCCGTAGCAGACACGGTGAAGGATTCATCTAAACAAGCGATTAAACGGTTGTTTAATATGGGTATTGATGTATATATGATCACGGGTGACAATGAAAGAACAGCCAGAGCAATTGCAAAACAAGTCGGTATCCAAGGTGTTCTTGCAGAAGTACTACCAGAAGAAAAAGCGAACAAAGTAAAAGAGCTGCAGGAACAAGGAAAAAAAGTTGCCATGGTTGGTGACGGCATTAATGATGCTCCAGCCCTTGCTACAGCGGATATTGGGATGGCAATCGGAACAGGGACTGATGTAGCGATAGAAGCAGCAGATGTTACGCTTGTCGGCGGGGACTTGAATCATATTCCTAAGGCGATCGAGTTAAGCCGAAAAACGATGAGAAACATCAGACAGAACTTGTTCTGGGCATTGTTTTATAATACTGCCGGAATTCCTATCGCGGCATTCGGTTTGCTGGAGCCATGGGTAGCAGGTGCCGCGATGGCGTTCAGCTCAGTATCCGTAGTTTCAAACGCATTACGATTAAAAAGAATAAAACTTTAGACTTATTTCTAACAGATTGATGCACATTTTTTTAGATTTTGCTTCATTGACAAGTTGATTGGAGTGCAAGGTGCGAGACTCCTGCGGGACGAGTGGGACAGGTGAGACTCCTAAAGGCGCAAAGCGTCAGGAGGCTCACCGCCCGCCCCGAGGAAAGCGAGCATCCTGTAACGGAAATCAACTGCTTCCAAGGGCATCAAAGCTTGCGAAAAAACCGATATTTAAAACAGGAGGAATGAATAATGGAAAAGAAAACATTAAAAGTAGAAGGTATGACATGTGGACATTGCAAAAGTGCGGTAACAAATGCATTGACAGAACTTGAAGGGGTAAAGAATGTTACTGTACACCTTGAAACAGGAACTGTAGATGTAGAAGTAGATGAATCAAAAGTGTCTGAATCAGAGATGCGTGAAGCGATTGAAGAACAAGGGTATGACGTAAAAGCATAATGTGAAAAGCCTCCCCGGATCGGGGAGGCTTATTTTATGAAGTTTGACAGGTTGTCCAAATTTAAATGTTACCCTTTAATGCTTTAGCAACTTTTGCTACACGAGCTCCTAAACGAGATGCCATTTTTTTCTCAGCATCAACAGGCTGTTTGCTTCCGTCTGCTCCTGCAACGGTTGAAGCCGCGTATGGTGAACCGCCAATGCCTTCATCTGTCATCATTTCAGAGTTTTCACCATATGGAAGTCCAACATAAATCATTCCAAAGTGCATTAGCGGAACGAAAGAGGTAATAGCTGTAGATTCCTGGCCTCCATGTATTGTGTTTGAGCTAGTAATAACCGCCGTCGCTTTTCCTTCAAGATCACCATTAGCCCAAAGACCGCCGGCAGAATCCAATAATTGTTTGATTTGTGCTGGCATCATGCCGTATCTTGTTGGAATCCCCCAAACGATACCATCAGCCCATTTTAAATCGTCTAAAGTCACTTCAGGAATGTCACTTTGTGCTTCTTGCGCTTTTACATAAGCGTCTTGCTGAGACATATATTGTTTTGTCACTTCAAACTCAGGAACTTTTACGACTTTCACTTCAGTACCATCTACTTGTTTAACTCCTTCAGAAGCGGCAAGTGCCATCTCATAAATATGTCCATATGAACTGTAGTATACAACCAAAATATTTGCCAAAATGTTTCCTCCTTTAAAGTTATGACTGTAATACTCTTCCCGAAAATTCATTTGGGAAATCATAAAAAAATCCGCCTGAGTGTTCAGGCGGTCATTTTTAATAATAGGGATATGGGTAAGGATAGTAGGGATAAGGGTACGGCAGATATGGATAAGGCGGGTAATAAGGATAAAGAGACAGAGCTGCAAGTGTTGCCAGCGGAAAGATTTGGCGGTAAAATCTCCTGTACCGCGGTCTTCCATACCATTGACGCTGATTTTGTTGCTGAGTTCCTTGCTGCTGCATAATCTGCTGAGGTCCAGCAGCTTGCTGGCCTGTTACTTGTCCCGGTCCTATTTGTGGACTTTCTTGTTCATCTGCAGGCATCATTTCCTGTGGAACAAGCATATACACATTTTTTTTGTCTAAATCCGTAATGATTCCTTCCGTTTGCTGGCCATCGTTTGTTTTAACAATCACATGGTAATACATATGATGCTGGCATGTTTGGTGCATATTATTAGCGCGTACTTGTTCTTCAAATTCATTTTGATTATTGCTCATTTGTTATCACTCCTTCCCATTTTATTTCTATTTTTAATTTTTACTTGTTATGCATAACTAAATATCCATATTTTTGCGCAAAAAAAAGAACCGCGAATGACTGCAGTTCTTTTTCTGAATTAACTTTTTTCTGTACTTTGAAGTTTGGTCTTAAACATACGTTTAAAGAAGCTAGCCACTGTTTCAGCTTCCAGGTAATAGAACAGCTTGAATAATAAACTTCCTAATAAAACACCAGCAACTACATCCAGTACAACGTGCTGTTTAACAAAAAGAGTGGATAAGATAATACTGTAAGCAATGGTTGAAACGATAATATCTTTTTTAATGGTCCAAAGTTTGCTATGGCGTATGCCCAATATCATTAAATAACTGCTTAATACATGAATGCTTGGGAAACAGTTGAAAGGCTGATCAGCTCCATATACATATTTGACCATACTCGTTAATATCCCATTTCCCACCAGTTCTGGCCGGGGAACTGTAGTTTGGAAAAAGAAATAAATAACGTAGCAACCCAGCATGCCTACACAAAAACTCAAAAGTGTCCGGTAATAAATAGCTCTGTCGTATATACAGAAATAAACAAACATTAAAAAGATAAACGCATACCATAACAGATACGGTACTACAAAAATTTCTACAAAAGGTATTTGATGATCTACTGCTGTAATGAGTTGTCTCGCTCCACGTTCCCCATCATTTAACACCTGATAGATGATATTCAGCAAAGGGATAGAGAGGAGAAGACATAATGCTAAAATATTTTCTTTTACGATACGCAATACGAACTACTCCTTTGTCTATATCATCAGCTTTTAATTCTATACCCGATTAACAATGTTTTACACGTTTTTAATATACCTTTTAGACATTACCATAATATGGTTGTTTTGTCATAGGAATTGAGGCGTATTTTCATAAAAATTTTTCTGCTTTTTTTGACTCTATTTGTAGTGTTCCCAGTAAGGCAGTAAAAAGGGTTTCCACTATTTGCGACAAGTAGTAATTCTAACCGTAAACTGCCGCAAAAATAATTTTGACTTTTCTGACAAAAGTCTTATAATGAAGGTACAACCGTGTAGACCTAATGCATAATTAACCTCTTTGAAAGGGAGTGTTATGGATGTATGTAGGCAATACCATTAAGGTTAACCGCTATAACGGCGAGTATTTTGAGATCAGCCAGAAGTGGCTCATGGAAATGGTATGGAACAAGTATAATATGCCTTTGCATGAGTTTTTGCTGTCATACGACAAATTTGACAGTGATTATATTTATTCGCTTGCAGTTCGTAACTCTGTAGATTTTAAGCTGGAATTTGACGAGGACTACCTGTATATCGGGTAGTTTTTTATTTTGCTTATGTCAAAAGCCCACCCTCCTACATACAATGTGTTTAGGATTCAGGGGGAGGGCGTAAAAATGGCGAAAAAAAGTGCGAAAAAGAAAGTTAATAAATATGATAGCGCAATAAACAAATATCAGCACACGCTGAAGATGGTCACAAGTGAAACATGCATTGCCTGCAAAACGCAATGCGCAAGAGGTTTGGATTATATGGAACGAATGTCAAAGCCAGGGGCACTAGGAAAAGGCGTAGCGTGCCATCTTACAAAAGGAAAAGGACATAAATAAGCGGATTTTAGAGCTGACCCACGAGGATGTGGGTCAGTTTTTTGCTTGTCCAGCGAGATTTATACTCGCTGGACGAGCGGTTATTGAGATTTACGAGCGGTTACTGGTCAGCACTATGTTTTTACTCTCATTTATTATTGCGTATACTAACCGAAAAGTATCACATACAAACAGAGATTCAGATGCTTTTCATCAAGCAAATTGATGGTTTCCGAAGACTTCATACCATCATAAGTTGGGAAAACTGCTTGTTTTATACTAAAAAGAAAGCACATGTTCTCCTTCAATTTTCCCAATACAAAGCTAGCCAGCTCCCTGTTAAAATAGGATTACACCCACTTTCAAACGAAAGACGGGGAAATTGGTAACAGGAACGGGTGAATGATGTGAAAAAGAAAGTACTTGTCTATTTATATCCGCAATTTAGAGAAGTGGAGATCATGACAACTTTATCTATTATAGGTAAGAAATATGAAGTGCTCCCTTTTTCGCTTTTACCGGGAACAGTTACTAGTGAATGCGGATTAATGATGCAGCCTACGATCAAAATGAAAAATATAAGCCCGATGGATTATGAAATGCTTATTATCCCAGGAGGGAAACAAGCTTTTACTCAAGGTAATCCGAGGCTTCTGCATCTTCTGCAAGTATTTGATCGAGAGGGAATTAAAATAGCGGCGATTGGTAACGGAGCTGCCATTTTAGGACGAGCTGGCATTCTTAACGGCAAATCATATACCGTTTCTTTGCGTGAAGAAGAATTTGCAAAAACAGCAAACTGGCTGAATGGCACTTATGTGTCTAAACAGATCGTGGAAGACAAAAACTTACTAACTGCAAAAAGTCATGCTTATATTGACTTTGGCTTAACGATAGGGGACCGTTTGCAATGCTTTGACGGCCTCGAAGAATATAACTTTTTTAAAGGAACGAGTTCTTTTTAACTATGCTCCCCTTTTCGCTCTCTGGTTTTAAACTGGAGAGCGTTTTTTAATGGAAATAATTACTAAATAATTATTCGGTAATATTAAAAAGTTCATTGCTTGACAAAAGTAAGTTAAACTATTAAGATATAAAAAGAATTAACTTACTAAAGAGAAGTTGATTTCTAAAAGTTTACTAAAAATACAAATAACCATATAACTCAAAGGAGAGAACTACACATGAAAGTACTTTACATCAATTCAAATCCGAAGCCATTAGATCAATCATTCGGACTTCGTTTAGGGCGTCATTTCTTAAATGAGCTTACTAATCAAAATGAAAACATTGAGATTGAAACAGTTAATCTTTATGAAGAAAATATCCCTTTAATCGATGCAGATGTTTTAGACGCTTGGGGCAAGTTAGCTGCTGGTCTTGAGCTTTCACCATCACAAGTAGAGAAAACAACTCGAATGGGTGAGGTTTTAGAGCAATTCCTTTCTGCTGATATGTATGTTTTCAACACGCCTATGTGGAACTTGAGCTATCCGCCAATGCTTAAAGCTTATATCGATAACGTTGTAATGGCTGGAAAGACTTTTAAATACACGGAAAACGGACCACAAGGACTTCTTGGAGAAAAAACAGCTGTACACATTCAATCACGAGGCGGAGTATACTCTGAAGGACCTGCTCAAAGCTTTGAATTTACAAATGGCTACCTTCGAGGGGTAATGGCATTTATAGGGATTACAGATTACCACCATGTATACACTGAAGGCATGGCGGCTGCTCCAGATCGTGCTGAAGATATTCTGGATGCAGCAAGAGAGACTGCATCAGAACTGGCAAAAGAATTAGCATCTGCTAAACGAAACGCATAAATTTTACACTGATAACGAACCGTTTTAAGAGGAATTCTAAAAAAGGTGTCTGAAGTTTAGACACCTTTTAGTGTCTTAAGGAGTGGAGAGAAAATGAACGAAACGTTTAAAGTAATGGAAGAAAGAGCATCGGTAAGACTTTATCAAAAGGATAAAGAGATCCCTAATGAGACTCTTCATAAAATTTTAGAAATGGCAGGAAAGGCTCCATCTGCATGGAATCTTCAGCACTGGCGCTTTATCGTGGTTACTTCACAAGAACAAAAAGAAAAATTGCTTCCGATCGCTTACAATCAAAAGCATGTTCTTGATGCATCTGCAGTTGTGATAGTCCTAGGTGACACTGAAGCGGATAAAGTGGCTGCAGAAGTGTTTGAAAAAGCACCTGAAGAAGCAAGAAACATTTTATTAAAGAATATCAAAAGTGCCTATTCACAAGGGCGCCCATTAGGTGAAAGAGAAGCTCTTAAAAATGCTTCACTAGGTGCCATGCAGCTTATGCTGGCGGCAAAAGCATTAGGCATTGATTCATGTCCGATGACAGGCTTTGATCACGAAGCTATTCTTCCTGCACTTGGTATTCCTGAACGATTCATTCCTGTAATGATGATTACATTAGGTTATGCAGACGGACCAGCAAAGCCAACGGAACGCTTTGATATTAACCGTTTAATCATGCATGAAAAGTACGAAGAAAAACTTTAAAACGTACAAGCAGTCTATAGTCATAACCATGGCTTAGGCTGCTTTTTTATTTGCAAGATATGCTATTATACAAATAGAAAGTCAATTTTTTGAAAAAGGAGCACCTATGAGCACGTTAACGATATCAATACTTATTACACTAGTGATTATCGTGTTTGTAATCATTATTTTTGCAGCTGCGATAACAAAAGGGTATTCATACAAACATACTGTAGACAAATTGGAAGACAATCCTTATTTACAAAGTAAAAATGAAAAAAATGATGCTAATCAAAAAGAACCAGAAGAAACAAACAAATAGTTTAGAAAGTCTTAGAGGAGATGGAGCGAAGTATGAATTTTACGATTTCACCTAAGCCGCCATTTGATTTTCAAAAAATGATGAAGCGTTTAACAGTCACCGGAAAAACACATGTTTTAAAACTCTCTGATGATTTTACTCAGTATGAAAAGATTGTTCATATTGAAAATGTATCTTGCTATGTGAAAATCAACGCAGAAGGTTCTGTTGAGAAACCGCTTCTTTCGTGTCATGTCATACCTTTAGACGAAAAAATTTCAGAATCAAAAGCAAAGATGAAAATTCAACAGCTCTTCTCTACAGAATTGGATCTATTACCGCTTTATCACCATTTTTCTGATCATAAAGAATTAGGTTTAGTGCTTAACCGTTTTAAAGGTTTGAAGCTTTTAACTGAAACCGATCTTTTCGAAGCAATTATTAAAATCATAATCGGTCAGCAGGTAAACTTAACGTTTGCGGGTACATTAACAGATCGGCTGATCAAACTTGCCGGGAAAGAGATAGAGGTAGAAGGGAATGTCTTTCAAATCTTTCCTTCGCCGGAAAGTACTGCAAAATTAACTTATGACAATCTACGCGAACTTCAGTTCAGTCAGCGGAAAGCAGAATACATCATAGACCTTGCAAGAATGATAACTGATGGCAAACTGGATTTAGAAGCTTTGTGGAATAAGTCTGATGAGGAGATTATTCAAATACTTCTTCCAATAAGAGGGATCGGGAAGTGGACGATTGAGTGTCTATTGATCTTCGGGATGGGCCGCCCTGATATTTTGCCTGCTGCAGATATCGGTTTAAGGAATGCTGTTCGTAATGTCTGGAGTCTTGAAAATCAGCCTTCTGAAGATGAAGTGAGACAATTAGCTGAGGATTGGAAACCTTGGAGAACTTATATAACGTATTATTTATGGGAAAGTTTGAATCAAACGCCAGAGGTTGTTGATCATACATAAAGGCTGTTTTCGCATACTTTGTTGTTTTTGAAAGAGGTAAATTTCCGCTTCAGGACTCCCTTTCCGCAGGGTGTGCGGTGAGCCCATTCGCCGCTTTGCGTCAATGAATGGTCTCACCTGTCCCACTCATCCTGCTGGAGTCTCGTCCTTCCGCTTCAATTAACTAATCAATGAAGAAGTTCTTAAAAACATCTCTATAGCAACAATTTTTCAGAACAGTCTACGTAAAAAAGGTGAAGAGCTTTTCAAGAGTTCTTCACCTTCGTTTTGTATTTATTGATTCAATTCTTTTCCTAAAAACTCTGCGATGGCTTTCATACCAAATATGCCAGCTTTCTCTTCCGCTTCACGGTTGTAATTCGTGTTTGTATTTACATCATATGCATACACGCTTCCGGATTTATCGGTAATGATTTCAATCCCGGCGAATGTTATGCCGTTGGCTTTTAAGAATGCCTCAAAGTTTGATTGATAAGGCACGGTAAAGTTGTCTAGGATTTTAAACTTTGGTTCAGGTTCTTCGGGCTGATCGGTAATTGGACAAAATTGATCCCCGATCTGGCAGGCATCTGCTGGACAGAGCTCAAATCCTTCTGAAGTATCTACTTTTACGGCATAAAGAAATTTCCCGCCTATAAATTCGCAGCGTACGATAAAAGGTTCAGGTGCCTCAATATAATCCTGCAGCAGAGTAATCCCATCTATGGATTCATCAAAAGCTTCTCCATTCACATAAGTTTCGAGAGCGGATTTTGTTTGAAACAATTGTACCCCAAGCCCTTTACCAGCCCTGTTATGCTTTGTAATGAATGGACCATCAAAGTGTGCCGTGGCCTTTAAAAGTTCTTCTTTTCCATAAGCTGCAATAGTACGGGGTACAGGAATATCAAACGCCTTTAATGCGCTGTATTGATTTACTTTGCTGATCTCAAGCTGAAGTGCCCGGCTGTTATTGAACACTTTTCTGCCGTAGCTTTCAAGCCATGCTAAAACAGCTGAAGTATATTCTGGCGCGTAACGGTGGCCCCGTGTATGAGAAGAAGCACTCATCCGATTATAAAAAACGCCTTCGGGAGGAGCTTGTGTTAAATCAATATATCCTTTTGACATGTGCCAGTCTTCATAGGGAAGACCTAATTCTTCAAAGCGCTGGAATAAAGGTGCAGTCCATTCGCTATTTTCGTGGATAACATATATTTTTGGAACCATTGTAATCCTCCTTAAAACTTAATTCCGACTGTTTCTATATACCTAGTCTAATATAGGTGGTTTAGAATGAAAAGAAAGTACACAAAAAAGAAGCCTTATTTAGACTTCTTTTTCTGAAGATGCTCTGATTTTTCGAATTTTTTTATCGCTTTTGCGTAAAGGCTGAAATCCTCATTTGTTATTTCTTCCTCGCCATAACGCACCTTTTCATAGACCTGTAAAACGGATTCGGCTTCATCACCAGAAAGTTTTAGGCGTTCAAACCATAAAGGAGCTGATTCTCCAGGTAAACGTCCATACCCTCGTTTATCCATCGTTTTTTCAAAGTGCAGAAACTTTTTTCTCGTTCTGTCTTTTGGCTGAAGCCATCTTCTCCTACCAAAAGCAGTTCCGTTTAAATCTGAGCTGGTTAATGCTGAAACATTTCCAGTTAAAGCTGCGTCTGCTCTAAGATTAAATAATAATTTTTTCCTCCAGATATAAATGACTACTATTTGCACAAGTAAGGCAGCAGCAGTCCACCAGAGAAGTGAGTAATCATTTACGAATTCTTGCGGCTGTTGTTCGAGAATCTCTTCGGCTATCCCCACTTCTGAATTACCATCGTCATCATCTTTTTTAAAGAGTTTCATTAAATAAGCAATTGGTATAGCCAGCAAACTAAATAATTTCCATAAAGGAACTGCCACAATGTAATACATCAAAAATAGAACACCATCTAAAACCCAGTAGATAAATTGTTTAAGAGGTCCTAAAAAAGCAAAAACGACACCGCTCAAAGCAACAAGGAAAAGCGGAACAGAAAAGTCTCTCCATACTTTATCACCATCTGAATTCTTAAAATAGTGAACAGTCATTTTTATTGCAAGCATGAGCATGAATTGTATCCAAACTGCTCCATACATGACTGTGAATCCATCTTTGAAAAAGAAAGAAAGGACGAGTGCAAACACCGCACTAATTGTTAAGATGATTTCCAAATCGGTTTTAAAAGGGTCCTGCCAATTTTCTGAACTTCTCCAAGCAATGATTACAGCAAGTATTGCAGAAAATAGGATAGAAGACGTAATGAACCAAAATGACAAAGTAGATATGAGAATAGTACATACCAATGTAAGTTTTAATAGATTGGGTTTGTAAACATATAAAGCTCCACTTACAGCAATAATAGGCAGCAATACTGCTGTGTAAAAGGCTAGATCCAGCCATGAAGCTCCTTGTACAAGGAGAACATAAAATAAAAAGAGAAGCATGGCATCAAAGGTTAAGTTCATTCCATACAAAATCAATTTCTGGCTATTTAACATGGAACGACCTCCTTAGAAGAGTAAGGCATCAAGTATGCTTCCGTCCCGGTTTGATTAACCAAAAAGACCTTACCGCCGGACTTAATCCATTTATTCGTAATGAATTGTGTATTTGTATCATTTGGAATAATCCCTAGAAGAATAATAAAAGGAACAGATCCAGCAAAATTACGATCCATTTTTGTCCACATAATGTTCGGTTTGACAGTAACATTTGAGCGGTCAATACGAGCAAGTCCTTCTAGTACCTTACTTAAGTGCTGCGGACCGCTTCCGGTTGTTACATGATACATTCCTAATGGACCAGGTACTTTAAAGTTGATGTAAACTTCAAATGGAATGTTCTTCTCGGCAGCAAATTGGCACATATAAGCAAGAAAACTTATTTCGTTTTCCATTTGCTCAGAAGATTTCATATCTTTATGATCAGGCAAGATGGTATATACGAATGTCCAATGATAGACTACCGTTTTTTCAAAAACCTTTGTTTGAAGAGTTCCTGTTCTAGCAGTCGCTTTCCAATGCAGTTTGTGAAAGGAATCACCATACGCATAATCACGGTTTCCAGCAGGTAGTGAGACATTCTCAAACAATGCAAATGGACGTGCTGCTTCACCGCTTCCTTGATGGAAAAGATGTTCAATCTTATGAACAGGAAGTGGTCTAGGATAAACAATAATCTCAGCAGGAAAAAGTTCCTGAAGTGCTAAAGCTTGACCACTGGTCTGAAGCGGATCATGGATTTGCAGTAAAAGGTTAGAAATTCTTGTAATACCTCTCTTTCTTGCTGTAAAAGGTATTGTTTGTGTATACGCCGTTTTTCTATAAATAGCAAAAGGCCTTTTCAGCTCAATCCTTCCTTTTGAACTCTCAATTTCATCTATGTTCGATTCAGAAATAACATCTCGATGAGTTAAAAAGAGCTCACCTCTGAATGATGGCCATCTTCCCGTATGAAGCAGTTTTATATAAAATTCATCTGAATCTCCAGGAAACAGACGGTAAATCTGTTTAGTTGAATCCAGTTTTAAATCTTGAGCAGCTGATTTGAATTGTAATAACGTAGCACCATACAAAAATAAAATGACCAGACCTAAAACAAAAAGAAAGGATATATTTCGATAAAATCCGATTAGGAGAATTAATGGACTAAATAAAACAAGCGCTTTAAAGATCGGCTTGATCCAGATCTGATTACTCCATTGCATGATTATCTTCCTGCCTCAGATTCAACAGGGACATCAATGGATTCAAGGATATCTTTTAGTATCTGTTCTTTTGTTTTTCTCATTGTTCCTTCCATTGAAAGAACTAAACGATGAGATAGAACATAAGGAGCAACACGTTGAACGTCATCCGGTGTAACGAAAGTTCTTCCATTTACATAAGCAGCACCTTGAGCAGCTTTCATGAAAGCAAGTGTTCCACGAGGAGAAACACCGTTTTCGATAAACTCATGCTGGCGTGTAGCATGGACGATGGATAATAAATAATTTTCAATTTCATCACTTACAAAAATCTGTAGGACTTCTTCTTGCATTTTTATAATGTCCTCTAGAGTAAAGACAGGTTCGAGCAGCTCTTGTGGGTTTTGAGCACGATACATATGAAGCATATCTTTTTCCTGAGTAAAGTCTGGATAACCTGAAGGCAGTTTCATAAAGAATCGATCAAGCTGTGCTTCAGGCAGCGGGAACGTACCATGTGACTCAATCGGATTTTGTGTTGCTATTACTAAAAAAGGGGAAGGCAGCTTCAATGTTTCTCCGTCAATGGTTACTTGGCGTTCTTCCATTACTTCTAATAAACTTGATTGAGCACGGGGGGTAGCACGGTTAATCTCATCGGCTAATAAGATGTTCGTCATAACTGGGCCTGGCCGCATTTCGAATTCTTGATGTTTTGGATGAAAGAACTGAATCCCTGTAATATCTGCAGGAAGGATATCAGGAGTGAATTGTATACGTTTGAATTCTCCGTCTATTAAACGTGCAAGGCTTTTAGCAAGCACAGTTTTTCCGGTTCCTGGTACATCCTCTAATAAAAGGTGTCCCTTATTAACTAGAGCGATCATCGTTAATTCAACAAGCTTATCTTTTCCGGTTAATACTCCAGCGATAGCGTTTTTAACGAGGTTAACTTGGTTCAATATAGTCATCATTATCTTCCTCTCAATGGTTAGATAAATTAACCATACCATTATTACAATATTTAGAAAATAACAATTGTAATATTTTTGAAATCATTGTAATGAAAAATAAGGATATTTACACAAGCTTTGTTGCTCTTGTAAGTGGTTGATTTCCGCTCCAGATACTCGCTTTCCATGGGGCGTGCGGTGAGCCTCCTGCCGCTTTGCGCCATTAGGAGTCTCCACCTGACCGCTTCAAGGAAGTTTCCTTGCTCCTGCGTCTACAAGTATATGCTACCGATGTGAGCATCCTCGTCGCATGCCTAGCGAGAAGCTTCTGGTAGGCACGCACCTTGCACTCCAATCAACTAGTCAATGAAGCATACTCAAGAAAATGTTCAAAAGCAGCAATCTTTTAGAAAAGAGCCAAAATAAAAAGCTTACCGCACAAAGAAAACGGTAAGCTTTGCATTTTAAAGATAGAAGAAAACAGCCAATATTGCAGCTATTATAAATCGATAATACGCAAAAGGAGTTAATTTCACTTTTGCGATGAGTTTTACAAAGAAAAGAATAGCTACGGCTGCTACTAAAAATGCTGTAACAAAACCAGTTAAAAAGAATGGCAGATCGGCTGCACTTAAAATGTCTCGGCTTTTATAAAGGTCGAGGCCGGAAGCTGCGATCATGATCGGAACTGCTTGAATAAAAGAGAAATCTGCCGCTGTACGGTGATTGAGTCCTGAGATCAATCCGCCGGAAATGGTTGCTCCAGAACGTGAAAAGCCTGGCCATAAAGACAAGCATTGGAACAATCCAATTTTCAAAGCTTGTTTATATGTCATGTCATCAAGGTCTAATGCATTTACACCTTTTTTATTCTGTACCTTTTCAGCAAACAGCATTAAAAATCCGCCGATAACGAGCCCGACAATGACTGTTTTAGGAGAGAACAAATGCGCCTTAATAAAATCATGAACAAGAAGTCCAATAATTACAGCTGGCATTATTGCAATAAAAATATGTCCGAGGTTTAAGCTATTTTCCTTTTTAGCCATTTTGCCGACACCCAGTAAACTCCAAAGGCGATTCCAGTACAGAACAACTACAGCCAGAATAGAACCAAGCTGAATAACAATTTCAAAAGTCTTTGCCTTGTCTCCCGTAAAATCTAGCATATGTCCCGCAACAATTAAGTGACCAGTTGACGAAACCGGAAGAAATTCTGTAATACCTTCTATAATACCCATTACGATTGCAACCCAAAGAAACATACATTCACCTTCACTTATTTTAAATTCATGAAATCTATTATAGTCGAGAAGAAGAGTATTGTCATATTCTTTTTCTAGTTAATTATGTAAGATTTTGTACAAATGAAAAAAGATGGGGAAGAGAACCCCATCTTCATTAGTTAATGATTGTAATATTTACGTTCTTTCTGCCCCAGTTGACAGCGTCTGAGTAGTTCTGCATATATACATCAATTTCGTTCCCGTTGATGCCTCCGCCTGTATCAGCTGCTACAGCATAACCATAGCCTGGTACATATACAACTGAACCCATTGGAATTACATCTGGATCAACTGCTATTACTTTTGCGTAAGGAATCTCTTTAAGGTTTGTCCCGCTTGAAGTAGTTCCGCTGCAGCCTTCGCAATTTGCTGTGTAAGCTGTTGCTGCGACAGTCATACCTTTTCTTTGAATATTGTTTTGGATACTATTAAAAGTTTGCTGCCCTGCAATACCATCTACTGATAACCCTTTAGCTTTTTGGTATTTAATAACTGCATCCTTAGTGACTGGACCATAATATCCTGTTGTTACAGCAAAATCAAAATATCCCATGGCTTTTAATTTGCCTTGAAGTTCATAAACATCATTGTCCCATGTACCTGGTCGAAGAGTGTGATCACCCATTGCTGCAAATCCGCTAACGGGAGCAGAAACGAGCAATCCGAATGCCATAGCTCCTGTAATTACCCATTTTTTTATCATAATAACTCCTCCTAATATGTATAATTGGTTAAATACGCCTCGGTTGCCAATTATACTAATCGAATATGACAGAAGCATTAGGAGAAGGTAACAAAGAGATTACAATATTATATTTATATAATAATAGGTAAATTAGTAAGTATACGGATGAGAGGTGGAGTAAGCTAAAAAATGATAGAGGTTTTTGCGGTTCTCGACAAATTTCCCAGGAAATAGACAAGGATTGTTAATTATCGTTCCTTTCATCATTCCATTCATCAAGACGGTTTAATAACTGATCTAGTTCTTGACTGCATATAACTGTTTCCTTCGCTGTAAGCCCATACGTTTTTCCAAGACAAAGCAAGACTTCGCGTTTTTCTTCAATTAATTGTAGCAGCATGGATTATTCACAACTTTCATGAAAGATTTTGTCTCAATAAATATGCATTATTTTTAAGAAAAGAAAAAGGGTTTCGTGGAAAGAAGTGATAATGTTACAAGATTCAACAACAATCGATGATAATATGTCGATTTATCTGAGTATCCTGTTGACTATTTTTTGAAGGGGGAGGGAAATATATAGCTAGAGAAATAGTTTGAGAGGAGAACATTATGCATCACTCGTTGAATATTGCGTTCATTTTATTGGCTGTAGCGGTTGGTGTAACTGCCTTGGCAAAGAAAATAAAAAAACCTTATCCAATTGCACTAGTGGTAGTAGGAGCGATCATCGGTCTTGTACCTCTTCCGGCTATGGACCCTTTAAAAGAATTTGTTGAAGAGGGTTACACATTTGAATTTATTATCATTTCGCTTTTGTTGCCTACATTACTAGGAGAAGCAAGTTTGAAACTTCCATTCAGCCACTTGAGGGAAAATGTAAAAGCTATAGGTGCATTAGCAGTTGGAGGAACCTTTCTTACCTTTTTGATTATCGGTGCTGGATCTTATTACATATTAGATTTGAGTCTTCAAACGGCTTTTGTATTTGCTGCTTTAATGAGTGCGACAGATCCCGTATCCGTTTTAAGCATTTTTAAAACTCTTGGAGTGAACCGAAAACTTTCAACTGTAATTGAAGGAGAGAGTTTGTTTAATGATGGATTAGCAGTTGTGTTTTTTATGATTGCCTCAATCTACCTGCCTTCTTATATTGAAATGGGTGCAGAGGGAATACTGGCTGCTGTTCTGATGCTTTTTAAAGTTGCGATCGGCGGAGCTATTGTAGGTGGAGGATTAGGATATATTTTTTCAAAGTTTACGAGCTGGTACGACGATTACCCGCTGGAGATTTTGTTTTCTATACTATTATTTTATGGCAGCTTCCTAATCGCAGAGTCCATACATGTATCGGGGGTAATTGCTGTTGTAGTTGCAGGTCTCGTCTTCGGAAATTATGGTGCCAAAATAGGGATGAGTCCAACTACTAAAATAAACATACATTCTTTTTGGGATGTTTTGGCGCTGTTTGCGAATTCACTAGTGTTTCTGCTTGTAGGATTGGAAATCGCCTATATCGATATCAATGATAAATGGGGATTAATTGCAGCAAGCATTCTTTTAGTGCTTTCTGCAAGAACGGTGGCAGTATACACCTCGATGCTTCCTTTAAAAGGTATACCAGCAAAATGGAAGCATGTGCTTAATTGGGGTGGACTAAAAGGATCTTTATCAATCGCTCTTGCGCTAAGTTTACCAGGAGATTTTCCGGGTCGGGAAAATATTATTATTTTAGCATTCTCTGTCGTTTTCTTTTCTTTGTTAGTACAAGGGATGACAATCTCCTCATTAATCAACAAACTGAACATAAAGGGCCCTAATAAAGAAAGAACAGAATATGAAGAGGCAATGACCGCTGTTCATAGATATGATTACGCAATAGAAAGACTTCATAAGTTAAAGAACGAGGCTGTTATTTCCACAATCGTTTTTGAAAGAATGAAAGCATTGTATGATCATAAACAAAAGGAAGCGAAAGAAACACTGGATGTGATGTATGAGGAGCACCCCGAGTGGAGGAAGAAACAAGAATATATTGCTTCAATTGAGGCTCTGTATGCAGAACATGAGGCAATAGAAAGATTGCTAAGAAAAGATATGATATCCAGCCAGCTTGCAGAAGAAGAAATCGAGCGGATTATTGATCATATTGAACAGAAGAAAAATAAATATTATGAAGAAGAAATTTAAAAAATGGCCAAAATAGGCCATTTTTTATATGTTTTCTTGTCTTGAAAGAGTGAATTGATTGAGAAGCTGATCGAGCTGCTGACTGACTTTAACTATTTTTGGATGTGCCAGTTCATGGTTCAGCTGGAGTGAAGTGCGATACAGCTCTTCTCTTAATAGGCTAATTCGGTCTTGAATCGTATGCTCCTTCATATGTATATCTCCCTTGCAATTATTACCGACGAAGGAGTTCATTCGGCAACTGGCTGGCATATCATTTAAAAGACTTAGCCCCTGTAGCTTTGCGTCCTTCTCTTTCGAAAAGTTTGCCCTTTCGTCGATTGATTTTATAAGTATAGCATAACGACAGCAACTTTTTACAAATAATTACAAAATAATACAACAGTAGAGTTTTTCGTAAGTGAAAAACATTCCTGTTACTAATAATATCGGACGAGACATTTATAAGTTTAAGCTCATTTCTATAAGATTGTTGCTTTAAAAGATTTTTTGGAGAATGCTTCTTCGACTAGTTGATTGGAGCGGAAGGTGTGAGACTCCTGCGGGAGCAGCGGGACAGGTGAGACCCTGGCAGGCTTGATAGCCTAAGGGGCTCACCGCACGCCCCGCGGAAAGCGAGCGTCCTGGAGCGGAAATCAACTACTTCCAATAGCAACAAAGGTTAAGAAAACAGTCTAGTTTAAGAGGAACAAAGTTGTTTTTTTGGTCAACTTAAGGAATTTCCTTTAAAATAGAAATGATATGCAATGAATGAGCAAACGACTAATTTGCTATAATTGGTAATAACAACTTGAAGGAGGGGAGACGGAATGAAGCAACCAGAGGAAGACGATGAAAGAAATCGTACACAATATGATTCCCCTGAGAAGAAAGTTCAAAATACACATTCGGTTCAGTTGTGGCGTGAGTATTTTTCAGAACGATTCGAGACATTCGAAAAACGGAAAATGCAAACCGTCTCCTTTCGGGATCTTGCTGACGGAAAAGATACGAGCTACACATTTGTACATATCTACCGCGATTATTATCCCGCACTCTTAAATGCTGGACAATTTTTTGATGAAGATATCGCATTGCTATATAGATATCATGTACAAATTGAAACGCTTATCCGCTTATTTTCGTTTGAAGCACAATATGGGATAGCTACTTATATGCAGGCGAACTTTGATGCTACAGTTGAAAAATTATCCGATCAAATCTATGTGGCATTAAAAGAAATGAATAGTGAAAAACTTCTAAATGAAAACAAGAAACTCATCGAAGAGAGTCTCCGAAACTTTCAAAGTCTTTATGAGATCCCTCCTAAATGGGGTTATTTATTATTTTATCTTTTTCAGATCAGCTGGTCTCTTCTTTATTCTGAGAGAACATGGATCGAAAAATATGAAAAACAATTGCTGGAAGAAAAAGAATCTGGCAAAGCATCTCAAATGCTTGAGCTTGCTCTCGTGCATTTTGCTTTTGCACGCCAGCAGGATGATCTTGCTTTTGAACGTTTGGGTCAGAATGATAAGAAAGTGGAAATGGTGCATTACCTTGTCTGGATGAAACTTTTGGTTGATAAGCAGGAATGGGAGCGTCTTTTGTCATGGCTTCTTTATTTGAAACCAAATTTCCTGGATGGTGTCAGTTCTTATTATTATCATTCAGACGCTCGTGAATTTTTCCACGAATACTTAAATTATTTCTGGAAGTATGCCCAGCACACTGGTGACGAAGAACAATATGAAGAAATGCTTATTGAGTTTCTGCCGATCACTTTCTATGAGTACGGCGAATATTTAATGGTAATCGGTGAACATGAGAGATGGGTGGAGCTTCAAGTGATCATGGGCTACTCACCAGAGCTCATTCAGCGAAAGGATTTAAAAGAAGTTCTTTCTTTTGAAAAGGAAACGGTTTTGCCGATCTATCATCAAACGATTGACAGGCTGATTAATGAACGGACGAGAAAATCATATCAATCGGCCATTAAGCATTTAAAAACGCTCCGGACAATTTACTTTGATATTGGTGAAGAAGAACGATTTTCTCTATATATTGAACAAATTGCAACGATCTATGGACGGTTAAGAGCGTTTCAGGAAGAGTTAAGGAAAGGAAAGTTTATTTCATGATCGATACAAGCAATCTTTTACTTCACGCAAAATGGCTTCATGGAAATATGGTTTTATGGGCCACTAAAGATAAGAAAAGAGTGCATGTGAACGATTGGAAACCTCTTTTATTTACGTGGCATCAGCCATCTTTTTATGGGACGCTGCTCGATATAGATGACGATCAAAATATATATATAAACGCGGGAGAAGCTTTTTTGCTGTTCAATCGCTATCCGGATTTTTTTCTTTCTGAAAATACGTGGGAAAAAGATGCTTGGCAAGTGGTGAAAGAGGCAAATCATTTTGATAAATTAATGAAATCCGATCTCGTGTCTCCTGACTTTGAAGCATGGAAATCAGGTGATTGGTCCTGGAAAGCTGAGGGTAAACGCATCGAGTCTCCTTGGATAAATGAGGCTCTTTCAACTTTGCCTGATGCTGGCTATTCAGCAATGCCGTCATCTTTTAACAAAGAACTGGTTAGAGGTAATTCAAGACAGATAATCTCTGCCTTAGGGCACTTGGATGAAGAAGAATGGCTGATCAAAATCGGCTGGAGGGAAGATCCTAAGCCTTTTAAACTGATTTTTGAATTATCCGAGCCTGCTGATGAGGAAGATAAAGATATATGGAACCTGAATGTCTTTCTTCAGGAAAAAGAAGAAGGTATTCGTGTTCCTTACAAAGGAAAAAGCACTCTCTTGCCTGATGAATGGAAACCTTATCAAGCTCTGCTGGAAAGTGATATGGAGCTTGTTTCTAAGCTTATTTCCTGGCTTAAGGTTGGCAGCCGCAAAGAAATTAGAGAAGAAATTACGGAAAAAGAAGCATGGGATTTCCTTACTTTAAAAAGTGATATGCTTCGCCAGATAGGTATATCAAGTATTCTTCCCGAATGGTGGCAGACGGTTCAGGAACTGCAGCCGAAAGTTAAAGCAAAAATTAAGACTAAACCACAAACTGGTGGCGGAGCACCGTCCTTTTTAGGGTTAAATGCAATTATGCAGTTTGACTGGAGGCTTTCAACTGGAGATGAAGAGCTATCGGAGGAGGAATTCCGCAAGCTGGTCGATGGCAGCAGAAGGCTTGTTCGCAGGAATGGTCAATGGTACAGAGTAGATCCTGAATGGATGAAACAAGTCCGGCACCTCATCAAAAACGTGGACCGTACTGGCATTCAGTTAAAAGATGTATTAGAACAGCATCTTTTAAATATGGAAACAAACCCTGCTGATGATGAACTTGATGGTATTGATTTTGAAGGGCCAATGCTTGATATGGAATGGGGTGAGCCGCTCAATCTATGGATGGATCAGCTTTCCGAAATCAAAACGATACCTGTTGAGCCAAAAGCTGAAAATCTGCAAGGAACACTTAGAGATTATCAAAAGACAGGAAGCTCCTGGATGTATTTTCTTCGAAAGTTTGGGCTTGGCGGATGCCTTGCAGATGATATGGGACTCGGTAAAACAGTCCAGACTATCGATTATTTTTTAAAGGTAAAAGAAAAAGGGGAGCTGGAAGGCACCTTTTTATTGGTGTGTCCTACATCTGTTATTGGGAACTGGCAAAAAGAACTTGAGCATTTTTCTCCTTCCTTAACAGTTGGTTTGCACTACGGCTCTAACCGGAAAAAGGGAGAAGACTTCGAGGCATGGTATAAGAATTACGACGTTGTCATTACTTCATATACAACGTGTCAGCTTGATTTTACCGAAATGGGTGGAACGTTTTGGGAGACAATCGTCCTCGATGAAGCTCAAAATATCAAGAACAGCTACACAAAACAGTCCAGAAGTATACGCAAGCTGAACGGGCGACACAAGATTGCATTAACGGGAACACCTGTTGAAAATCGTTTGCTTGAACTTTGGGCGATATTTGATTTTCTTAATCCTGGTTATTTAGGAAGTGAGCCTTCTTTTCAGAAGAAGTTTGTCCTGCCGGTCGAAAAAGAAAACGATAATGTGAGGCTGCAGCAATTAAAGAGACTTGTTCAGCCATTCTTACTCCGGCGTACGAAGGCAGATCCTGCTGTTCAGCTGAATCTGCCTGAAAAACAAGAAATCAAGGAATATTGTCCTCTATCAAAAGAGCAGGCTTCTTTATATGAAAGACTTGTTCAGGATACATTCGAACAGCTTGAAAAAGTAACGGGCATGCAGCGTCGCGGTTTGCTGCTCGCTATGCTAGGCAAACTGAAACAGATTTGTGATCATCCTGCCCTTTATACGAAGAATGACAAATTAACAAAGCTAGAGGATCAATCAGCTAAATTTTCTAAGACGATTGAGCTCCTAGAAGCCATTTTAGAAAAAGATGAAAAATGCTTAATCTTTACCCAGTTTATCTTTATGGGTGAGCTGATTAAGAAGTACGTAGAGAAGAAGTTTGGAAAACCTGTTTTGTTCTTACATGGAAGCTTATCAAAGCAAAAACGTGATGAGATGATAGACAGTTTCCAAAATGGGGATAACGCTATATTCATCTTATCGTTAAAAGCAGGCGGAACAGGTTTGAATCTGACAGAAGCAAATCATGTCATCCACTATGACAGATGGTGGAATCCTGCAGTTGAAAACCAGGCAACTGACCGTGCTCATCGAATCGGGCAAAAGAAGTTTGTTACGGTGCATAAGATGATCACGCTTGGCACACTCGAAGAAAAGATCGACATGATGCTCGAAAGTAAAAAAGAGCTGTCAGAGAAAGTGATCCAGAGCGAAAACTGGATTACGGAATTATCAACTGATGAGCTGAAAGACTTATTTACTCTGCGCAAAGAGTGGGTAGAGACTTGATGGATATAAAGACATGCTGCTTGCATGTCTTTTTTTAGTTGTACTACTGGGGTATGTCAAATTATCATTCAACTTCGTCAAATTATTAACCATATGTGTCAAATTATGATCCAGCTTCGTCAAATTAAGTTCATTTCTGGTGAAATTATTTACCTGTCTACTAAGATTGGACACAAAACTCGCTGGGATTAGCTGGGATTAAGAATTAAATTTCAAAACTAACCTCTTTTAAACAAATAAAAAGTTTTAAATCTTCATTTTTGATAAACTATCATCAAATACACAAAAAAAAGCGAATTAATATCTTAAAAGAACTCTCAAATGAGCAGGAGGAAGCACACATGTATCTACCATCATTCTCGCTAAATGGAAAAACTGCGCTCGTTACAGGGGCGGGCAGAGGAATTGGACGAGCGATCGCAATCGGTTATGCAGAAGCAGGAGCTGACGTTGTGATCGTATCAAGAACGCAATCAGATCTAGAAGAAACCGCTGAACACATCAAGCAAGCGGGTAAAAAAGCATATACCTTTGAAGCAGATGTGACAAACAAAAGCCATATCGAAACAATCTTTGAGAAGCTGGATACCCAAAACGTAAGAGTCGACATTCTCGTCAACAATGCCGGGATGAATATTCGATCTAAGGCACTTGAGGTTTCAGATGACGAATGGGATACGATCATGAATACGAATCTTCGTTCAGCTTTCTGGTTTTCACAAAAAGCTGGGGAAAGAATGAAGGAAAATGGCGGAGGAAAAATCATCACGATTTCTTCCGTTGCAGGTCATGTGGCACTGCGGACAGGCGTAGTCTATGCATCTACGAAAGCGGCTATCATACAGATGACGAAAAACCTTGCGCTTGAGTGGGGGCAGTACGGCATAAATGTAAACAGCATCGGGCCGTGGTACTTCAAAACGCCTCTGACTGAGAAGCTTCTCGCGGACAAAGATTACTTGAATGATATTTTAGCTGTAACACCTCAAAAAAGGGTTGGAGAGCTGCCTGATCTTGTGGGACCGGCAGTTTTCTTAGCAAGTGATGCAGCTAACTATGTTAATGGTCAGACGCTGTTTGTTGATGGCGGGATGACGATTCAAGGTTTTTAAACAACGAATTACTAAACTATATAAATATTTTTCGGAATTTTGTATCTTCCTGTATGAAAACTTCATTATCCGTTAATAATGGTGCTACACAAGCAATAATTTTTAATGTTTGAAGGGAGATATCAATAATGAAAAAAATGGATTTAGTAGATGCAGTACGCAATGCAACAAGTATGAACAAAAAGGAATCAGCACTTGCTGTTGATGCAGTATTAAACGCAATTACAGATGCTTTAAAGAATGGTGAGAGCGTTCAGCTAATCGGTTTCGGAACATTTGAAACACGCAACCGTAATGCGAGAAAAGGACGCAACCCGCTTACTGGTGAAGAAATCATGATCCAGGCAAGCAATGTTCCTGCATTTAAGCCAGGGAAATCGCTGAAAGAAGCTGTAAAAGCAGTTTAATTGTAAGTAAATACAAAGGACGCTTTCAATTTTGAAAGCGTCTTTTTGCATTGCAGGCTATCAAAACTTTTCGACATATAGAAGAGCGACGTTGTAATAAGTTGAAGAATATCGTACAAGTTCAGCAAAGAAATTAAATAAAAACTTGTCGCTGTTAAGTATTCTTTGTCATATTTAGACGAAAAACAGAATAATTTGACGTGCGAATTATCAAAAAATTTAAAGGAAACCAGCCCCTTTTATTTAATAATAAACAGTACGAAGTTTTAGTAAAAAGGGTGGATAAAAAATGAATATAACAAGCCAGGACGATCTTCTTGCAGTAGCTACCTTTAAAGAAATGATCGATGTCCTGCCTGAATTTGTATGTATTAAATATCCTGATGGAACTTGGGCAGAAGCAAACCGGTTCGCGTTAAATATCTACGGAATATACGATAATGACTACAAAGGAAAAAGTCTGGAGGAAATGGAGACCAGACTCTCGAGTGAAGTTGTTGAAAGATGCAATCTGTCAGACCAGAAAGCTTGGGAAACGAAGAAACCTACTAAAACAGCTGAAAAGATAAAAATGAAGAACGGCCGAGTGGTTATGCTCGAACTGATTAAACAGCCGACTTTTACAAAAGACGGAAACCCGCAAATGCTGGTCGTTACCGGAAGGGATATCACTCCGCATAAACAGAAGGAAGAAGAACTAAGCGTTGCTTTAGACCTTTTGGAATCCGTTCTTAAAGGTACTACAGATGCGATTCTTATATTAAATACGAGACAAGAAGTAATAAAAGTAAATGATGCGTTTGAACAAATGTTTGGCTGGGAAGAAGAGGACTTTTCTGAAGAAAATGATACTATTCCAGTCATTACACCGGCTCATTTGCAAGATGAATCGATAGAGATTATCAACCTATTAAAGCAGGGTCAGTCTGTTCCTCTACATGAAACGCAGCGAATTCATAAAGATGGAACAGTATTTGACGTGTCTGCTTCCTTTTCTAATATTTGTGATATGGAAGGGAAAATAATGGGGTTTGTTATCGTTTATCGTGATATTACTTCACAGAAAAAAGTAGAGCGGGCTCTACGGGAAAGTGAGGCGAAATATCGTTTGATCGCAGAACATTCGACGGATTTAATCACTGTTATTGACCCATCAGGACTGATTCAGTATGTATCTCCTTCACACTTTACGGTCTTAGGCTATGAGGAGGGAGAAATTAAGGGAGCTATCCTTGATCTCGTGCATCCTGATGATATGGAAGGGCTGTCAGACCAGTTTATGAAGGCGCTCGTTAAAAAAATTCCTTTTCAGACTGAATTTAGGCTTCGTCATAAAAACGGTGATTGGATTCTTTTAGAAGCAAGAGGAGTTCCGGTCATGACGAAAGAAGGTCATGTAGAGAGTCTGGTTACATTCGCGAGAGATGTCACGAAAGCTAAGCAGACAGAAGAGCTGATGCTTAAATCAGAGAAATTATCTGTACTAGGCGAATTGGCTGCCGGTGTTGCACATGAGATTCGAAACCCGCTTACTTCATTAAAAGGGTTTACGAAGCTTTTGTCAGATGCTGACGATGTAATTCGACTAGAGTATTTACGTATTATGGAATCTGAGCTTAACCGGATCAATGATATTGTCGGAGAATTGATGCTCGTTGCAAAACCACAGGCGGTAAGTTTCGAACATACAAACATAAGAGATCTGATCTTTAGTGTCGTAAGGCTTTTAGAAACCCAGGCAATCATGAGGAATATTCAAATCTGGGTGAATATAGCTGATGATATACCTCCAGTTTATGGTGTCGAAAACCAGCTGAAACAGCTGTTCATAAATCTGCTGAAGAATGCAATTGAAAGTATGGATTCAGATGGGGAAATTCACATAAAGATTGGTACAAAAGACGAGAGAGTCACTATTGAACTGAATGACCAAGGCTGCGGTATTCCTGCAGACAGATTAAAGACATTAGGAGAACCTTTTTATACAACAAAAGAAAAGGGAACAGGTTTAGGCTTAATGGTGTGTTTTAAAATCATTGACGAACACGGCGGTGCCATTCATTTTTCTTCTGTTGAAGGGCAGGGAACTCGTGTTGAGATTGAGTTGCCTACAGCTCCGGTTCATATAAATTAGAGGTTTATTCCATAGGAAAGCCGACCACACTGTTACTAAGGGAGTGTGGAGATTGTGGGAAAATACCGTATCTTTTTTGTATACAGGATTAAAGATCTAAATTACGTTCATGTTCATGGAATGAACATGGAAAACAAAAAATTGTTTACAGTTCTCGTTTCATCGCCAGACGACCGCATCGACGTGGATAATCATCATGAACAGCTGCCAGAAGAACTTCTTTCTGTCCTCAAGAATGAGAGCGGCCGTATTAATGCCGGGCTTTACGATCTAGCCCATTGGGAACCGTATACGTATAGTTAGACTCCTTTCCAATTTTGTTGAAAGGAGTTTTTTTGTGTAAAATGTTCCTAAAAGAATAAAAGGAGATCTTCAGATGACACAGGATGAAATTGTCGACCTGTTAACAGGCAAGATTAAACTTGTTCGGACAGAACTCGGATACACTCAAGATAAAATGGCGGATATATTAGGGATCTCAAAGAAAACATTGGTTCAAATTGAAAAAGAAAGAATTAAAGCTAGCTGGACAGTCATTGTAGCTTTATGTGCTCTTTTCCGAAACTCTGAAATTCTGTATAACTCGCTTGGCGGTGATCCGCTGGATGTGATGGAAGTTGTTGTACATGAATATGTGGCACCGCCAAAAGAAAAGACTTGGGGCGGTCATGTATGGTGGAAGGAAGTACAATCTCAAAATGGCTGCAGATTGCAGCAAAATGTCATCAGTCAGCATTACCGGATTCTCGATAATAACAACCATAGAATCTACAGTTCTTTTGATGAAAAGGAAGCTCGTGAGCGTTTAAAGGAAATATAAATTAATGTTTCGTTAATAAAAAGTTTAAATTGCTGTCACATTAAGTTTACTTTGTGCTGTTACTTTTAATATGAAAGTTGTTTCATATATTGAAAGGAGTGCAGCACATGGGATGGAAAACAAAGCTAACCGCTTTTGCAATAGCTTCT
Organism: Fictibacillus halophilus; assembly: GCF_042680145.1. GTDB lineage: Bacteria > Bacillota > Bacilli > Bacillales > Fictibacillaceae > Fictibacillus > Fictibacillus halophilus_A. The sequence goes on from NZ_JBHTNQ010000001.1 coordinate 261,192, forward strand.
GCTTTATCAATTCCTGCAGGACATGCTAACGCTTTAACAAGCGTTGATAAAAAAGACGGCGGAATAGGGAATACAACGAACTATTTAGATGAGGTACCAAATATTTCACTTGATCCAAAAGTCGAAAATATTATTTACCCTCTTATGGCTACACCAGCTATTAAGAAAAATGGATCAGAACTTACCGTTAAAGTAGATTCTAAAGGAAAAGAGCCAGCAGGCTGGGACATTTCTCTTAACCCTACCGAAGCTGCACAGGTGGAAGGAAAATATAACCTTCCTGTTAAGAGTGTTCAAAAAGGATCTTCCCATTGGAAAGACAGCTCTTCTATTTATGAAGTCACAGTAACGATTCCAGAAGATGTACCTGAGGAACTTTTTGACCTGGAAGTTTCTTATACATGGGATGGTACACGAATTACAGATGACGAACCGAATTCAGTAAAAGTTGTTAAAGAGTATAAAAAAGATTTTAAATTCATGCATTTAACTGATATACATGTTGGATCTCCAAGAAATATTGCAGACCCTGCTAATGCAGCAGAAGCAGGAATGTGGGATCCAGATAAATCAAAAAGATGGCTTTATCTGCAAAAAACAATTAAGCAGGTAAACCTGTTAAAACCTGATTTTGTTGTGATGACGGGGGATTTAATGTACGGTCAGATGAATCCTCAAGAATATATTTATGAATATGAAGAGACGTACCGTATGCTGAAACAATTTAATGTCCCAGTGTACATCGTTCCAGGAAACCATGATTATTATGCCCAAGATGCAACTTTAGCTGATGGGGCAAAATATTGGGAACAATACTTTGGACCACAGTATTTCTCATTTGATTACGGTCCATATGCACATATGATTGGATATAATTCATATGACTGGCATAAGTTTGACCGTCAAGGGCACGGAACCGTTTCAGTGCCAACATGGGGCGGCCAAATCCGGAATCAGCAGATGGAATGGATTAAAAAAGACTTAGCAGAGAACAAGGCAACTGCTCAGGAAGGTCAGACTTCAGGATTGTTTTCCCATCATAATCCAATCTGGCGTGACAGGGACATCTGGCCATCGACTGATCCAAATGTCGAGGAGTACTGGAAAGAGTATGATGCTAAACATGACCCGCAAGATTTAAGCACACTTTTAAAAGGTGAAAAGCTTGGTATAGAATATGACCAGCAATGGCATGGGGAAGGGTCACACGAATTGATTGATGTGATGAAACAGAACGATGTTGATATTTCACTTCATGGCCACACACATATCGATAACGTTACAGAGCAAGACGGAATTTTATATTCAACAACTGCATCGATCGAATTATCCGCAAAGCCTTGGGTAGGTTATCGCTTATTTGAAAAAGATGCAGCAGCAGATAAGTTCAATTCTTACGTGTTTGAAGGTCCGGATAAATCGATGCCTGTTTATCAAGATGGAAACACATCAGCGGGAGTAGTTTCATTTGAGAATGCCTTTAAGCTGCCGAATGATGGATCACAGGTTACACAAACAACGACTTTGACTAATCGTTTAAATAAACCTGTAACAGTAAACATTCCATTTTATATGAAGCAAGGGACTTATACTCCATCAGCAGGTGAAATAATAGAGACTCAGCTTTATGGCACGAAGCAGTTTGTAGAAGTACAAATCACCGTGCCTGCTAACAGCACGAAAAATATTGAATTAACTCGATAAAATGAAATCTAAAACCGCCTAGGTTAATGCCTGGGCGGTTTTTCCATTTTCATATTTAAAAACTAAAATAAAATCAATCTTTAACCGATAAGAAGTATGGGACTTGAGACTAATCGTTAAGCCGAAATACCTAGAAAAGGAGCAAGTGAGATGTCACTTAGCACTCAAACTTTGAAAATTGTTATTGTTTCAAACGGAGATGAAGAATTTGGTCTGCCGATTCAATATGTTGCTTCCATTGAACGTGTTATGGAGATTACACCAATGCCAGAGATGCCTCAAGAAGTTTCAGGGGTTATTCATCTAAGAGGCAATGTTATTCCGATAATTGATTTCGGACAGCTGATTGAAAACCAAAAGTCATTAAGGACGGATTCTTCAAGAATTGTTGTTCTGCAAAAGGATGATAACTTTTTAGGCCTGCTGACTGAAGCAGCAACAGATGTCATTGATATTGACACAGCATCGATTCAGACTCCAGGAAGCTTTGCACAAAAAGAAGATTCGATGATACAAGGCGTGGCTAAACATAACGAACGTCTGATTGTCGTTTTAAACTGCCCGGTGATTTTTAATAATAGAAATTTTTAGGCTCAATTCTAAAATATCGTTGCATTTGAACATTTTTTGTTGAATACGCTTCTTTGACTTGTTTATTGGAGCGGAAGGTGCGAGACTCCAGCGGGATAAGCGGGACAGGTGAGACTCCTAAAGGCGCAAAGCGTGAGGAGGCTCACCGCACGCCCCGCGGAAAGCGAGCATCCTGGAGCGGAAATGAACATCTTCTAATAGCAACAATATTTACGAAAACAGCCAATATTTAAGAAGAGGTGACACATGAAACTAACATTAAGAAAAAAATTAGTAGGTTCATTTTTAATCGTTTCCGTGTTGTTCGCTGCGACATGCGGTATTTTCTTTTATTTCTTAAAAGACATGCAGAATACATATAGCGAGCTTTTAGACAGAAGAGCAGTCATTCATGAAAATGCGAAAGAGATTGAGCTGAATGCTACAATCCAAAACAATAGTGTGCGTGAGTATTTACTTGAGCAGTCATCAGACAGTAAAGCAAAGTTGCTGGAATCTACGGATCGAATAGATGCCCTAGTTAATGCAACTATGAAATTGGTTAAGGTTGATGCGGATAAGGAAAGACTTGAAAAAATCTATTACCTAAACAACGATTATCGTACAGAATCTGAAAGAGTGCTGCAGAATTCCATGAGCAACATGGAAGCGGCAAATGAATATGCAAAAAGTTCACTGTTTCCAATAGGAAGAGAAATGCGTGATGTCACAGCAGAAATGGCTCAAAGACAAGCTAATCTTATGGATGAGGGTGAGATCACAGTTAAATCTCAAGAAAAATTTGTCGTTACATTAGTAACAATATTAGGCATTGTTATTGTAATCGCTGCTCTTTTAATTGGCTATTTCATTTCAAGAAATATTTCACGTCCAGTTATAAGAATGGCAGATATGCTAAATGAAATTGCAGATGGCGATCTGACAATGGATCCGATCAAAGTGAAAAATAAAGACGAGATCGGAATGCTCGCAGACGGAATCAATCATATGGGGATGAACCTTGCCAGCCTTATCAGACAAGTGAGAGTAACATCTGAACAAGTGGCTGCATCTTCAGAAGAATTGACAGCAAGCGCCGAGCAGACGAGCCTTGCTACTGAACAAATTGCAGGTACTATTCAGCAAGTTGCAGGCGGGTCACAGGAACAAGTTCGAACAGTTGAAGATATTGTTGAAGCGATGAATCAATTATCTGCTGGTATTCAGCAAATAGCAGTAAGCATGCAGAACATGTCAGAGTCATCATCGAGATCCCTTTCTGTTGCTGAAGGCGGCAATGAAACAATCAAGGAAACGGTTGGGCAAATGGATGCTATCCATGCATCAATCACAAATACATCTCAGGTAGTAAAAGATTTAGGGGAACAATCGCAAGAAATCACAAAAATCGTAGATGTTATCACAGACATTTCTGGTCAGACGAACTTGCTTGCATTAAATGCAGCGATCGAAGCTGCACGAGCTGGAGAGCAAGGCAGAGGGTTTGCAGTAGTTGCCGATGAAGTAAGAAAGCTTGCAGAGCAATCTTCTGCATCAGCACAGCAAATCGGCCAGCTTATCACTGCGATTCAAGAACTGACAGAGAAAGCTGTAGAGGCGATGGAAAGCGGAACAGAGGAAGTAACAGGCGGACGTGAGCTTGTTTACCGTTCTGGTGAAGCATTCAAGAGTCTGTATGATAGTGTTGCAGAAGTGTCGAATCAAGTCGGAGAAGTATCTGCAGCCACTCAGCAAATGTCTGCTAGTACAGAGCATGTTGCAGGAGCGATCGATGTAATTTCATCAATGGCTGAAACAGCAGCGTCTTCTACACAAGAAGTTTCTGCATCTGCAGAAGAACAGCTTGCAAGCATGGAAGAGATTTCGTCATCTTCAAATGCACTTTCGCAGCTGGCAGAAGAAATGAACGAAACAATTAATAAGTTTAGAGTTTAAGATGAAAGAAGCCGCCAATTCAGGCGGTTTTTAATTTATCATAACATTCGTATGGCGCTCATAAATCCTTCCAGGTCGATTATAAAACCTAACATCACAATCCAAACAACAAAAAATGCTGGCTCAGTAAGGCAATTCACCTTACAGCCAGCATTTTTAACACTATTCTTCTTTATAAAACCTGTCTCCAGTATCCGGGTTATAATAGACCCGTTCTTTTTTGCCCGTTGATGGATCAATTGATATTTCTTCGGTCCAAATATAGCCTGAAGGGACTTTGGTCTCGCTTTTTTTATAACGCTTATCGTAATAAAGCCAAGATAAAATCGCAAGAACGATTAGCACTAGAATGGAGAGCACTTGCCATCCGATTAAAATATTTATCCAATTCATTGTCTTTCAGCAACAACGGCAGTTCCATAAGCGACAATTTCACTCATGTTGTTGCCCATTTCACCAGAGTCAAAGCGCATCATTACGATTGCGTTAGCACCCATTTCAGATGCGTTTTTCACCATGCGGTCAACCGCTTGCTTACGAGCATCTTCAAGCATGCTTGTATATTCTTTGATTTCGCCGCCCAAAATTCCTCGAAGTCCAGCCATGATATCGCCGCCAATTCCGCGGGCACGTACAACAATACCAAATGCAGATCCCTTAACTTCTTTAATTTCATACCCTTTAATGTTTTCTGTCGTGACAACGATCATAATGATATCCCCCTAAATTTAATACTTCTTTAAACGAAAAATACAAGCCTATAGTTTCATTATCTATACTATGATTTTACCTGGATTCAAAATGTCATTTGGGTCCAATTGTTTTTTTATCCCTGACATAATAGGCAAGGTATCTGCGTGTTCTTTTGCCAGATACTTCGCTTTTCCAATGCCGATTCCATGTTCACCAGTGCAGGTGCCGCCTTTGTTTAAGGCGTACTCCACTATACTTGAATTAACCTTGTCCGCCTTTTCCCGTTCTTCTGATAGTGAAGGGTCGTACATCAGGATAGCATGAAAGTTTCCATCTCCCACATGGCCCAAAACTGCTCCAGGCACACCGATTGCATCCATCGTTTTTCTTGCGTGAACAATTGCTCCTGACAATTCAGACAAAGGAAGACAGACATCCGTGAACATCATGGATTTACCTGGGTAGCCGTGTTTAAATGCATAAGCTAAATGATGACGTGCTTCCCAAAGTTTTGCACGTGCTTTGGAATCTCGTTCCTCTACCCATTCTACACCTCCGAAACTCTCTAAAAGTTCTTTTGTAAGAGAAGCTTCATATGTAACGCTTGCAGGGTTTCCATGGAATTCTAAAAAAAGTGTAGGTGCTTCGGTATAAGAAGTATCACTATTGTTGTTTACCTGGACAATAGAACGCTCATCAACTAGCTCAATACGCGCTACTCCTGTCCCAGACCCAAGAACGGCAGAAGCTGCTTCAACTGCTGACTGGACAGAAGGGAACGTACATCGTGCTGCCAGCAAAGCTTCAGGTATTCCGTATACTTTTAAGGTTATTTCGGTAAAAACCCCGAGTGTTCCTTCTGAACCTACAAACATGCCAGTCAGGTGATAGCCCGCTGATGACTTTGCCGCAAGCCCGCCGGTTTGAATAATTTGTCCATCTGCTAAAACAACTTGCAAGTTTCGGACTTGATCACGCATGATTCCATATTTAACACTTGTTGTTCCGCTTGCATTCGTTGCTGCCATACCGCCAATGGTTGCATCAGCACCGGGATCGACAGGGAAGAACAACCCATATTTTTTTAGAGCAAGGTTCAGCTGAGTACGTGTAACGCCTGGCTGCACTTTTACTAAAAAGTCATCAGGGCGAATTTCAAGTATTTCATTCATCTCCTGAAAGTTAAGAGAGATACCTCCTTTAACCGGAATACAATGACCTTCCAGGCTGGAGCCTGCGCCAAAAGGCACGACAGGAATTTTGTTTTCATTTGCGAATGACATAATAGATGAAATTTCTTCTGCTGAAGAAGGGTATACTACTACATCAGGCAATACAGGACTGTGGTAAGATTCATCACTGCTATGCTGTCTAAGGATTGTTTCATTTTGTGTGGCACGTTTTTCAGATGTTCGTTTTTTCATTTCGAGCAAAAGATCCGCTTGTGCAATATTCAAGAAAAACACGCTCCCTTTTGTTGTTATAGTTCTATTTTACATAAACATATCCAAAAATCCTTTCTAAACATGAAAATCAGCAAATATGCCCAAACTAACGGATGAGGTGATCATCGTGACAAAACGCACAAATGTGTTGAGTGTTATACTTTTAACAATATGTATTTCAATAGCCATAACGGGCTGCGGAAAGACTGACAGCCCGAACCAATCTGAGGGGAGAGAAGAGTCGGTGATGGGTGATGGGAAACAAAATCAAAAGAAAGATCGTCCTGAAGAAGACCAGAATGGAATCGTTGCAGGAAGTATTGAGTCTTCAATTAAAGTGTTAGAGCCGCAAAATGAAAAAGGAATTTTATTTCGTTATGAATTGAAAAATCAAACAGAGAAAGAAAAAGTATTTCAATTTTCGACAAGCCAGAAGTTTGATTACGTGATCAAGGACAAGAATGGCAAAATCGTCTACCAGTATTCGAAAAACCATATGTTTATGCAGGTGTTATCTTCTTTAAAGTTAAAGCAGGCGGATACGTTTAAACAGGACATTTTAGTAAAAGATTTAGAAGCAGGAACATATGAATTAGAAGTCTGGCTGACTCCAAAAGGCGAAACAGAAGATTATCGTCAAAAAATTACTTTTAATTGGAACTAAATTGGGGAAGAGATGAGTTAAGAGCTCATCTCTTTTTGTTTTTCCTTTCTAAAAGATTTTTGTGAAGACCCTTCCTTGGCAAGTTGATTGGAGCGTAAGGTGCGTGCCTATTACATGAGAAGCTTCTCGCTAGGCATGCGACGAGGAAGCTCAAATCGTTAGCATTTACTTGTAGACGCAGGAGCAAGAATACTTCCATGAAGTGGGACAGGTGAGTCTCCTAAAGGCGCAAAGCGCGAGGAGGCTCACCGCCCGCCCCGCGGAAAGCGAGTACCTGGAGCGGAAATCAACTTCTTCAATTCAATGAAAAAACAAAATACTTGAAAGTCAAAAAAGGTCAAAGTATAATATGAATAAAGATGAAAGGTCAAAGAAAGTCAAAGTCAAACTTTCATCAAATATTATGATCTGCAAAGCATGTATCGCAAACTAAATAAAATAATTTGAGGGGGTTACAAATATGCGTTGTGAACAATGTGAAGTTAATCCTGCTACAATCCAAATGAGTATTTCCATGAATAAAGAGAAGAAGCAATTTGTACTTTGCTCTGATTGTTACCATAAAGTAAAACAAGAGATGAATACTGGGGGAGGAATGAACATGAACTTCTCTTCTTTCGATGATATATTTCAGCAAATGATGAGTGGTCAGGCATTTTCTGATCAAGACAATCATCAGCATCAGCAAACTCAAAAAGAAAAACGCGGCGGAGGCTTTTTGGATAAATTCGGCCGTAACTTAACGGACGCTGCTAAAGCAGGCATTATTGATCCTGTTATCGGGCGTGAAAAAGAAGTGCGCCGTGTGATTGAGATATTGAACAGACGTACAAAAAACAATCCGGTACTAATTGGTGAGCCTGGTGTCGGTAAGACTGCAATCGCAGAAGGACTTGCTTCTAAGATTGTAGAAGGCAATGTACCGGGTAAGCTGTTAAATAAAGAAGTTTATCTGTTAGATGTTGCTTCATTAGTAGCAGATACAGGGGTAAGAGGCCAGTTTGAAGAGCGTATGAAGCAGCTGATTGCTGAACTTCAAAAGCGAAAAAATGTCATTCTGTTTGTAGATGAAGTCCATCAGATCGTAGGAGCAGGTTCGGCAGAAGGTTCAATGGATGCCGGGAACATTTTAAAGCCTGCACTAGCCCGCGGTGAACTTCAAATGGTTGGTGCAACTACAATTAAAGAATACCGCCAGATCGAGAAAGACGCTGCACTGGAGCGCAGATTCCAGCCGATCATCGTCAATGAGCCTACAGTAGATGAAGCGATTGAAATCTTAAAAGGTCTGTCACCTCGATACGAAGACTATCATCAAGTTAAGTTCACTGAAGATGCTTTAAGAGCATGTGTCCAGCTGTCACACCGTTATATTCAGGACAGATTCTTACCTGATAAAGCGATTGATCTAATGGATGAAGCAGGTTCAAAGAGCAATCTTCAGCACATTAAGATTGAAAAGTCTTCCATTGAAGAGAGATTGGAAGAGATCGTAAAAGAGAAAGAAAAAGCAGCTGCTGATGAGAATTATGAATTAGCTGCGAAACTGCGACAGGAAGAACTAATGCTCGAGGATAAACTGAAGACACAGGAAGAACATAAAAACGAAGCAATCATTCAAGTTGAAGATATTCAAAACATTGTAGAACTCAAAACGGGAATTCCGGTTCGCAAGCTGCAAAATGATGAACAATCTAAAATGAAAGAGCTAGCTTCAAAGTTATCATCACAAGTTATCGGACAAGAAGAAGCGGTAGAAAAAGTCGCAAAAGCAATTCGCAGAAGCCGTGCAGGTCTAAAAGCGAAAAAACGTCCAATCGGATCGTTCTTGTTTGTAGGACCGACTGGTGTTGGTAAAACTGAATTAACGAAGACATTGGCGAAAGAGCTCTTCGGGGATGAAGACAGCATGATTCGCCTGGACATGAGTGAATACATGGAGAAACATGCAGTTTCTAAGTTGATTGGTTCACCTCCAGGATATGTAGGACATGAAGAGGCTGGTCAATTAACAGAGCAGGTGCGCCGCAAACCATACAGCATTCTATTACTGGATGAGATTGAGAAAGCACATCCTGACGTTCAGCACATGTTCCTTCAAATCATGGAAGATGGAAGATTAACAGACAGCCAAGGGCGTACAGTAAGCTTTAAAGATACAGTAATCATCATGACAAGTAACGCAGGAGCATCTGTTAAACAAACAAAGAAACTTGGATTTAACGCTGAACAATTGGAAAAAGAAACTCACATCCTTGATTCATTAGGCGGATATTTTAAACCTGAGTTCCTTAACCGTTTTGACAGCATCGTTCAATTCCAATCATTAAAAGAAGAACATCTTGTGAAAATTGTTGACCTGATGCTTAAAGAACTGTCTGAACAGCTGCAAGAACAAAATATTACTTTAACAGTAACATCTGCATCTAAGCAAAAACTGGCGAAGTTAGGGTACCACCCGTCATTTGGTGCTAGACCGCTCCGCCGCATCATTCAAGAACACATCGAAGATAAGATTGCTGACGTACTTCTAGATGAAGAAAATGTAGAAAAGCTGGCAGTAAATGTTGTCGATGGACAAATAATAGTGAAAAAAGCGTAAAACAGAAAAACCTTGCTTGAGTATATCTCCAGCAAGGTTTTTGTTTTACAATTTAAATAGAAGGTAATTCTATTACATAGATGGTATATCCCGAAAAAATAAGCCATGCGCCTGCATGGCATAATCTAAACAAAAAACTTCTCTCTATTCTTAGGAGTTGTCTTTGGAGCGGATAATGGTAAGAACAAGCATTGAAAAACCAATCATGAGCGACATTGCTTCAAATACCGTCATCCCAATCCCCCCTTTTTATAATAGGCAAGACTCGTACAAGAATTAGAGAAGGAAAAGTATTGTATGTTTTCCATTTTATCCCGAATGCGTTATTCGTACAAGAATCGGAATAACTATTTCTAATAAATTGAATTAGGTCAATAGGTTTATTTTCCTAATATTATCCTGAAGAATTTCTATTCATAATTTCTATATCAATTTCAAATGGTCAGAATTACCTAGAAATAATACAATTCTGTTTTATATAACGGGAGTAGCAATAAACAGAGTCAGAAGGAAAATGAACACACCAAGTAAGACAACTAAACATTTTCTAGTCATTTTATTCAATCCCCCTTGTGTATTCCAATGTATAAAAAAAACGGGGACTTCATGACAGTTATTCAAGGAAAATTTCGAGGAGGAAAAAGGTTTGGATACATCTTATGTATGGTATGTAAGTTATGGATCAAATCTGATGGAGCATCGCTTTTTATGCTACATTCTTGGCGATCAGCCTGAAGGTTCATCACAAAAAGAAAGAGGCTGCAGAAATCCAGCGATGCCTTTGAAAAATGGAAAAGCTGTTCTGCCATTCCCTCTATATTTTGCAAGAGAACGTACAAAATGGGGCGAGGGTGGAGTAGCTTTTATCGGTCACGAAAAAAATGAGAAATATAAAACATATGGAAGAAAATATCTGGTTACAGTTGAGCAGTTCCTAGATGTGACGGCACAAGAAAACAGCTGTGATGAAATAGAGGCAGATCTGGAAGAAGTAATTGAGAAAGGGTATATTCATTTTGGATCAGGATGGTACAGCAGGATGGTCTATCTAGGTGAGGAAGAAGGTTATCCCATGGTCACATTCACATGTAATTTGGATCTTAATGAGCAGAACCTAAATCCGCCGCCAGCAACTTATTTGACGACAATCGCAAAGGGACTCAGTCAGATAGGATTGAGCTGTGAAGAGGCTGTGAAATATTTTGCAGAAACTCCGGGGATTTCAGGAAAAATGAAAGAAGACGAGATTGAGAGTATTATTTGCTCTCATTTCTAACATGCCAAAAGTTTTATAGCGTGGCCTTTCTTTTTAAAAATTACCGATAAAAGGTATGGAAGTAGGTCGACCGTTATATGACTTATGGAACTTTTTTTACCTTGGTATAGGTGAGATAATAAAGTCCCCTATACATAGAGAGGTGCTTTTGATTAAGCACCTCTTTTTTTATTTGGCCGTTTTCGTAAAATTTGTTGCTTTTGAAAGAGGTTAATTTCTGCTGCAGGACTCGCTTTCCGCAGGGTGTGCGGTGAGCCCATTTGTCGCCATGCGACATTAAATGGTCTCTCCTGTCCCACTCATCCTGCAGGAGTCTCGTCCTTCCACTCCAATTAACTTTTCATTGAAGAACTTCGTCATAATCTCTCAGTAGCAACAATCTATTGAAAAAACCCGAATCTCTTCGTCTATGTGTTCATTTTAATTTCTTTGATAGAAATGATTCCGGCAGAGCAATTAAATTGTTCAGCAATCAGTTTCCTTACTTGATCATGGAGATTCGATTTTCCAGGGTTGATATTCACAATAACAATATTGCCTTGAGTGACTTTCTCCTGGCCATGGCTGAGTTCAAAATCTACTAGAAGTTTAGCCATTATAAATCTCTCCTTTTATATATATATTTTGTTGCTATTGGAAGTAATTGATTTCCGCTCACACGTGCTCGCATCCTTCAGCTCCAATCAACTTGTCAACGAAGTGTTTCCATAATAAACTGCTTGTTGATACATTCGACATATTTCTGAAAATTCTGTCTGTTTATAAGAAAATCAGGCGGAAAGTATCGTAGATTCCTTCTGCATTTGTACTTTTCTTACTTTTTTCACAGGTAATACCATTCTTTCGGAGAATTTAAATAGGTAGTTTGTCAGATAAAGGGGGATCTGTGTGGACGGAGCACTTCAGAGGAAAAGCATTCGTAAAAGGATATCTTGGAAAAAGAGTTTAATGATTATGGGAGCAGCACTTATTGTTATTTTAGGAGCGACAGCTGGTACGGCATATTTTTTATTGCAAAAAAGTGAACCTAAAGTAAATGGTACGCTTGTCTTAAATGGATTGACTTCAAAAGTAGATGTGTACAGAGACAGTCATGGTGTTCCGCATATTAAGGCAGACTCTATGAAGGATCTATTTATGGCTCAGGGATATGTAACCGCGCAGGACAGGATGTTTCAAATGGATCTTAGCCGAAGACAAGCTTCTGGGATGCTAAGTGAAGTCATTGGGGAAAAAACACTTCCGCGTGACCAATTTTTCAGGACCCTTGGATTGAGAAGAGCGGCTGAAGATTCCTATAGCGAATATTCTTCTGAAACAAAACAATACCTTCAATGGTATGCAGATGGAGTAAATGCTTATATGGACCAGGCAAAAGGGGAAAATACTTTGCCGATTGAATTCTTGCTGGTTGGCTACAAACCTGAAAAATGGACACCTATCGATTCACTGGTAATCGGAAAATATATGGCTTTTGATCTCGGTGGACATTGGGAAGGGCAAGCTTTTCGCTACTATTTAATGGAGAAATTCTCAAAAGAAAAAGCACTGGATCTATTCCCAGGTTATCCGGCTGACGCCCCGTCTATATTAGAGGATTTAGAAGTGAGCGGTCTTGATTTCGATAAAAGTTTCGCAGATGCAGTGATTCCAAACTTTCACAATGGCAGCAACAATTGGGTGGTATCTGGGAGTAAAACAGAATCGGGTAAACCATTGCTGGCAAACGACCCGCATCTGCAGCTTGGAACTCCATCAATATGGTACCAGACACATTTAACAGCACCAGATTATGAAGTGAGCGGTGTTATCTTTGCAGGGATTCCAGGAATTATTGTAGGTCATAACAAACAAATTGCTTGGGGTGTAACAAATGTTGGCCCTGATGTTCAGGAATTGTATGTAGAAAAGAGGAATCCTGATAATCCTTATGAATTTCAGTACATGGCCAACTGGGAAAAAGCCGATGTGATAAAGGAAGTAATTAAAGTGAAAGATAAACCCGATGTCGAGCATGAAGTTGTGATCACAAGGCACGGACCGGTGATCTCAGAATTTGCTCATCAAGATAAACCGGGAACAGCTTTAGCTTTAAAATGGACAGCCCTTCAGCCATCAAAGGAATTAGAAGCTGTCATTCAAATGAATCGGTCAAAAAATTGGCAGCAGTTTGAAAAGGCTCTAGAATCATTTCACACTCCTGCTCAAAACTTTGTTTTTGCGAGCACAGATGGAACAATAGCATATAAGGCAAATGGTCTTATACCGATAAGGAAACAAGATTATACGTCACTTCCTGTACCAGGCTGGACGGATCAATATGAGTGGAGCGGATATATCCCTTGGGATAAGCTCCCGACAACCGTAAATCCCGAAAAAGGGTTTATTGCAACAGCTAACAACAAAGTAGCATCTGATTCGTATCCTTATCACATATCAGACACTTTCGCACAGCCTTACAGACAGAAAAGAATCGTTGAAGTGCTAGGAACAAATCAAAAATTGACGATAGATGATATGAAAGCTCTTCAGTTCGACCAGGCGAATAAACAAGCTGAGGAAATGCTTCCGATTCTTTTAGAACAGGTAATGAACGAACCGTTATCAGATAAAGAAACAGAAGTCGTAACAGCCTTGAAAAAATGGAACAAAAATGACAGTAAGGACAGTGCAGCTCCTCTTATTTTTCATATTTGGATGGAATCGTTCAGTAATGAACTCTTTAAGGATGAGATCAGTGAAGAAATGATGAAGATGTTTGACGGACGGGAACAAATAGTTGATGAGCTTATTAGAAAAGCATATGAAGGGACTCCTGGACCTTGGATCGAACAGAATGGCGGTCTGGAAGAAGTAGCTCAGAAATCCTTTTCAAGTATGATCACAGAGCTCTCCGATAAATATGGAGAAGAAATTTCCGATTGGAGATGGGGCAAATTTCATTCTCTAACCTTCGAACATCCATTAGCTGCTATTAAACCTTTGAATCTTTTGTTTAACCCAGATACAGAAGAGATGGGAGGCAGCCGTATTACAGTCGGAGTAGCTGGCTGGAATCGTGAAACAGGAAACATTACTCATGGCGGCGCGTGGAGAATGGTCATCGATATGTCTGACACATCAAAGGCATATCATGTAGTAGGACCAGGTCAATCAGGGCATGTCCTAAGTCCATGGTATAGCGATCAAGTAAAAGATTGGGCAACTGGCAAGTACCATATTACAGAATTAAAAACGAAAAAAGAGGAAGAAAGCAGACGCCTCGTTTTACAGCCATCTGAAGAAAATTAACAGCAGCAGGACACTTGTCTCTGTCAAAATACATGGTTGGACATATGGTGTAGAGAAAGGCAAAAACAAGCTGGGAGGTTTACCCTTTGTCATACCACACGTACCACCTGTGCCGCCGGTATATTGGCAGATCTGTCTATATCGATTGCCATTGCGGAACGAGGTATCACGGTGTCTTAAAGCATGTAGATGAGAAAAAGGCATACATTCTGCCTTATAGTTCAGACCAGCAGGATGAGAGCAACGACCGTTTCTTTGCTCCTGCTCTAATAGGTCTAACACTTGGAACCATCGCTGGATTAGCATTGGCACCACGCCCATATCCAATCTATCCTGTTTACCCGCCATATCCGCCGTATCCATATTACTAATTAGTGAAGAGACTGACTTTTTAAAAGGTCAGTCTTTTTTAAAGGCTGTTTTCGCAAACTTTGTTGCTATTGGAAGTGGTTGATTTCCGCTCCAGGCTGCTCGCTTTCCGCGGGGCGTGCGGTGAGCCTCCCTATCGCTTCCCAATGACGGGGTCTCACCTGTCCCGCAAGAGTCTCGTACCTTGCTCTCAAAAAAAATTGTCAACGAAGTGTCTCAACATAAAAGAATCAAAAGTAACAATCTTTTAGAAAGTACCTTTTAAAAAGATAAAGGAGTATAAAAATCAGGAGAATAATCATATTTCTCCTGATTTTTATTTGTTAAAAAGCTTTGTTATAGAAAATACTCGCTGGTTACATAAAAGAAATAAAGTTGAGCCGAGTAACTACTAATAGATGAGGTTCAAAAAACAGAAATGAAACCGTTATAAGTCCTAAACAAGCACTTATAAGTCTTCAAAAAAAATTTATAAGTCTTCAAATTTTTATATAAGTCCTCAAAAAAATTTATAAGTCTTCACCATTTTTGGATGCGGACATTACAACTACTAAGAGAAAAAAGTTTTGGGAAAAAGCCTTTTTTATCATTTTTCACTGTATGGCAGGAAAATAAATAGCATAGATGGAAAGTAACGTATAAACAAACTAGATACGAATACAATTTAAGACATACTATAGAGTTTTTTACGAGGGGGTTTGGGAATGAAGCTGGCATTTTTGTTTCACCCGGTAAAAGATTTACAAGAATCTCAACGATATTATGAAGGACTCGGAATGACTGAAGCCTGGCGTGAAGGCAATCAAGTGATGGGATTATCTATGCCTGATTGTGAAGTTCAGTTAATGATTGAAGAAGATGAACTGGAACTTGGACCAGGCGGAGTATTTGTTGTTGACAGTGTTGATCAATTCTATGATGACAACGAAACAAGGCTCCATTTTGTTAAAACACCTTGCAGCATTCCTCCAGGAAGATATGCGATCTATAAAGATGAGGCAGGCAACCCGATCCGCATTATCGATTTTACTAATAAAGATTAAACTGAAAACACGCTAGGATGTAAACCATTTCTGGCGTTTTTATTTGGCTCTTTACGGTACGTGTTCTTATATTTATTACGCGTTTGCTCAGACTTATTGAGTTACGCTCAAGATTTTCTTGCTACGCTCAAACTGCCTTTATTTTCGCTCAAAATCTTCCTTTTTCGCTCAAAGTCCCTCTGCTTTACATAAAACAACAAGGATTGCGAAACATCAGTTATTTAAAAGAGGTAAATATCAGGACCCTCATTGAGGGAAGGATCATGCAGATCTCCAATGTAATTCAATAGACTTTCTCCTTCATAATAATAGGGCTCAGTATCTTCGAGCCAGCTTTGATACTCTTGAAAATCATGATCGAAATTACCCGAGTAGAAGCGGTGTGCTACTTCATTCGTTAAAGTATCAATGATAACGATTCCCCTGTACGTCTGACGGTCGGGTTCATCATAATCACATGCAATATAGTACGCCATTGTAATAACTCCTTAAATGATAGTTCTACACATAATGTTGCAATTTAGTGCTTTTTTCATACCATTATTTTTCATTTCTCTCATAAAGATAAAACGATAAGCCACAAAAATCTTACACAGTGTTTAAACGGAGTTTACATTTTATCTGTACGATTAAAATGAGGCGGATTGAAAAGAGGGAATATAAAATGAAGACGTACTTTATGATTCAGGAAAAAATTAAACCAGCTTGGATTCAGGAAATGGTAATAAAGGCAAATGAGTTTGAAAAGTGCCAGATATATTTGGAATGCAACGCACTTAGGATTAATGCAAAAAGTCAGCTGAGCATGAGCTTATTAAATGGGATGCAAGGAGTTTGCTGTGTTTCTGCACATGGCGAAAACAGCAGGACAGCAGTTGATGCACTGCGCAGTTTAGGAACCAAAGTTTTAAATTAGTTTGTTAAGTCAAAAAGTCAAAGGCTGGCTCTTATTGGAAGCGTCCTTCCAAGCCAGCCTTCTTTATTTTTTATCTTTGCCGCTTCTGCTTGTTTGGACTAGTTTTTGCAAAAGGACTTCTTGCACAGCTGATCGTGCCAGGTCTGCATCCTTATGTTCTTCTTTTGCTTTTTGTTCAATTGCTTTAATATCACTTAAATTGTGATGACTCAATATATTGTCCACCTTTCTGCTGTTTCAAAATGTGTTATTTCCGCAAAAGAGATGAACAGGGCCCTATTCCTCTAAAAAGGAGAAATTAAAATAAACCTATGCACAATCATATCGAAATATGTTTGATTAAACTTCAAAATCAAAACTGAATACATGCAATCCCCCTTGCAATCCGATGAGAAGAGTCTAAAATGGATAGTTGAAACGACGCTTCAGGAAAAGAAGGGATAAAGTTTGCATAAAGTAATTTGGTTAACAATCGGGGCTTTTTTACAAGGACTTGCGATGGCGGTATTTTTATTTCCACACGCTGTTCCATCAGGCGGAGTCGCAGGCATAGCGATTTTAAACGATTTTTTCTTTCAGATACCACTAGTCATGACATTATGGATTATTAATTTTGGATTACTGCTGCTTGCAGTAAAGAAGCTTGGAAAACAAACGGCATTGTGGACGATATATTGTGTGGCTATAACTTCAATAACGGTTGATTGGCTGGCTTCTCTGATTCAAAATCCTGTAAATAATATACTTTTTGATGTAATTTATGGTGCTTTAATTTTTGGAATAGGGGTAGGTATACTGTTCCGTTATGGAGCTTCATCTGGAGGAATGGATATTCTTGCTTTGATTTTTGCGAAGTGGACAGGCAAGAAACCAGGTATTATTTTATTCTGGATCAACAGTATCGTGCTGCTTTTCACTGCTCTAACCGTTGGAGCTTCGATTATTTTGTTTGCTGTCATATGTCAGTGGATCAGTACAAAGATCATTGACTATGTCAGAACTGCACAATTTCAGAAAAAAGCGAAGCAATATATGTAAAAAGGGTACGGTTATAAAAACCGCACCCTTTTTTTGCAGCGTACAAATTAGCAATCTTTGCCTTTGTGCGCCCACGTAGTACCAACGATAATGAGAAGGATGAATAGAACTACTATGATCGCAAAACTCTTGCCATAACCTCCGCCACCACAATAACCATATCCGCCACCATACATTGGTGCGTTCGCTAGTGAAGCATTTACCGGTGAATTTGCATACATTCTAAAACTCCTCCTTACGATTTGTGCTTTCTACTTCGATACAGTATATGTGATAGGTATTAAGCGTGTATGGACAAAAGCTTAGTTTTTTTGGAATTAGGCGATATGTAATATTTTTGCAAAGAAAATCATGTTACGTTTTGAGTGGATTGGGGTAACTTAAAGCAAAGGAGGCGTTATATATGCAAACTGCAACCCAAACTCAAATGAAAACCACAAGCAGATTATTAAAAACTCAATCATGGGCTTTGATCGGTCTTGGTACAGGTGCATTGGTCTGGCTCTCTTTTAAACCAAACCGTATAAAAACTAAAATGAAAATTAAAGATCTTAAACGAAAAGTGCGTCCGGATCATATCGAACGGACTCAGCTGCCAATTAATAAAGCGGGTCATCCAGATCCAATGGATGTCGATGATAATAAGATGGTGGAAGAGGGAGCTATGTACTCTGTAAATTACTATAACAATCGGAAACAATAAAAGGATGGGGGAACCCATCCTTTTTTCTTTCTTTACTTGTGGTGAGTTTTTTTAAGTGTATAAAGGTCTTCCTCCAAGTTCTCCATTCTAGATTGTAGTGATTTAATGGCATCTTCAATTCCCTCATTATAAAAATAAGATGCCATCTCATCAGATATAAAGTCGAGAAATTGTTCAGCTGCTAAATTTCCTATTTCTTCACCGCGTTCATTTAGAAAGAAAAACTGTATTCTTCCGATCATTTCTTCTTTTGTTTCTTTAGTAAACTTTTTCATTTCTATTGAATCCCCTTAAATGTAGATTACCTCTTTAATATTTAAACATAAAAAGCAGAATGCGGCTGAATTATGCATAACCTTGTATGAAATCTTAGGTCTTTATGACGATTAAACGTGTAAAAAAATGTCCGGTTTTGTAACATTACTTCTTCTTTTGTGGAAAGTATTTTCAAGTCGGCAAAAAGCCGTCATAATAATCGAGAAGTACTAAAATGACAAAAGAGGAGCCGATTTTCGTGGAGAAAAAAGAATGGAATAACTCTCTTCTATTGGAATGCATAAAAGAAAAAAAAGAAAAGCTGGTAGAAGTTGCAGACCGTAAAGGATTAACCAGCAAGGAAACTGTAAAGTGCAGTCAAGAATTAGATGTATTATTAAATGTTATTCAAAGACAAGCCTCTTTTTAATCAGCGTTTATTGAAGATGAGTTCATCTGTTAGTTGATCGATGCGGAGTAAAATGGCCTTTTTTGTTACTAAAGGATAATTACAGTGAAATTCCGATAACAATTCTCTAATTTCCTGAATAAGGGTAATTTCTTGTTCAGGCATATGCTTTAGTGATTCGGTTTTCGATTTAAAATGAATCAAGTTGTCCTTCACGATAACACCCCATTTTATATAATGTGTTGGATACTACTTCCATAGAAGGGTTAAAATCCCTTCTAAAAGTCGAAATGTTTCCTTTCTACAGCAGAATATGACAATATCTTTTTATAAGGAAAGGCTGTTTTCGTAAACTTTGTTGCTCTTGAAAGTGGTTAACTTCCGCTCCAGGATGCTCGCTTTCTGCGGGGCGTGCGGTGAGTCTCCTCGGCGCATTGCACCATTAGGAGTCTCACCTGTCCCGTTGATCCCGCAGGAGTCTCGCATCTTGCACTCCAATTAACTGGCCACGGAAGAGATAAAAATATGACCCAAAAGCAACAATCTTTTAGAGAAGAGCCTAAAGAAAAAACAGATGTAGAAATGGAGGCTATAAACAGATGACAGCTATTAAAACATTGCAGGATACTACCGTTTTGCATAACGGAGTAAAGATGCCTTGGTTCGGCCTTGGGGTATTTAAAGTAGAAGAAGGACAAGAAGTCATTGATTCTGTCAAATGGGCAATTGAAGCTGGATACAAGAGTATTGATACAGCTGCGATCTACAAAAACGAAGAAGGCGTTGGACAAGCCATCAAAGAAGCTGGAGTTCCACGTGAAGAACTATTTATTACGACTAAAGTTTGGAATAAGGACCAAGGATATGAGAGTACACTTGCAGCTTTTGAAACAAGCATGGAAAAGCTGGGGCTTGAATATTTAGATCTTTATCTGGTTCATTGGCCAGTTAAAGGAAAGTACAAAGAAACATGGCGTGCATTAGAAAAGTTGTATAAAGATGGAAAAGTAAAAGCGATTGGAGTATCTAACTTCAAGGTGCATCACTTAGAAGACATTCTAGCTGATTGTGAGATCAAGCCGATGGTGAACCAGGTAGAATACCATCCGCGTCTTGCTCAAAAAGAACTGCTTTTATTCTGTAAAGATAATGGAATCCAGATGGAAGCATGGAGCCCGCTTATGCAGGGAGAATTACTGGATGAACCGTCACTTGTTGAACTTGCAGAAAAATACGGAAAATCCGTAGCACAGATTATCCTTCGCTGGGATCTTCAAAATGGAGTTGTAACGATTCCGAAATCAATTAAACAGCACCGTATCGTTGAGAATGCAGATATCTTTGATTTTGAATTATCTCTTGAGGATATGGCAAAGATCGATGGTCTTAATGAAGACCGCCGCATCGGTCCAGACCCAGATAACTTCGACTTCTAAAAGGGGTCTGACCCCATACAAATACAAAACCTCACTGTTTGTCCACGTGGAGAATACATTCCACGTGGACTTTTTGGTTGTTATTAACCTGCCCGTTTCCGCATTCTCATTAAGGGTAAAGGCTAAGTAAAGAGTTTATCGTACATAATTAAGAGGAAGCTGAGCTAATTATAATCCAAACTCCAATCAAATATAGTTACTTGACAAAAGTAAGTTGATTTTTATATACTTAACTTACAAAAAATAAGTTAGTTAACTGAAAGGATGTTATCTTTATGACGATGCATACAGATGGAATTCATCATATAACAGCGATTGTAGGAAATCCTCAGGAAAATGTGGACTTCTATGCTGGAATACTTGGTCTTAGGTTAGTTAAGAAAACCGTTAACTTTGATGATCCAGGAACATATCACCTATATTTCGGTGATGAAGGTGGAAAGCCTGGAACAATTATGACCTTCTTTCCTTGGCCTGATGCTTACCGAGGGCGTGTCGGTTCCGGACAGGTAGGTACTACTTCATTCGTAGTTCCTGAAGGGACACTTCCGTTTTGGGAAGAAAGGCTTCTTCAATTTCATATAGAATATAAGAAAACTGTACGTTTTAAGGAAGAATACCTTGAATTCATTGATCCGCATGGACTGCAGCTAGAGATTGTTGCAAGAAGTGAAGGTGAAAACAGCACGTGGTCGTTCGGTAAAGTAACACCACAATATGCCATAAAAGGTTTTGGCGGTGCTGTTTTATATTCAGCAGCTCCTCATAAGACGGAAAAGGTATTAACAGACGTTATGGGGCTTGAAAAAATCGGTCAAGATGGGGATTACCTTCGTTTTAAAGCAGCAAGTGATCTTGGAAATGTCATTGATATCAAATTATCACCAGAAGTTCGAGGCGTGAGCGGGGTAGGCACTATCCATCATATTGCATGGCGCGCCAGCAGTTTTGATGAACATGAAATGTGGCAAAAGCACGTGAAGGAAAATGATTTTCATGTAACGGAGATAATTGACCGTCAATATTTTAATGCCATCTATTTCCGTGAAGAAGGTCAGATTCTATTTGAAATCGCAACAGATCCTCCTGGATTTACACGGGATGAGACAGAAGAGGAACTTGGGAAGAGTCTGCTTCTGCCACCATGGCTTGAACCTCATCGAGACCAAATACAAAGTCACCTGCTGCCTGCAGAGGCAAGAATCTTAGAGGAGGACAAATAAATGAAACACTTGTTTAAAAAAGGTTCTGATGAAAGAAAGCCAGTACTTCTTTTATTGCATGGTACTGGAGGAAATGAAGAAGACTTATTAGCTCTCGCAGATATGATTTCACCTGACTCTGCAGTGTTAAGTGTACGGGGCAATGTTTCCGAAAATGGTATGCCTCGGTTTTTCCGCAGATTAGCAGAAGGCGTCTTTGATGAGGAAGATTTGATTTTCCGTACAAAAGAACTTAACGAATTCATTGATGAATCCGCAAATAAATATCAGTTTGATAGAAATAACGTGGTCGCAGTCGGATACTCTAACGGTGCCAATATTGCAGGAAGTCTGATCTTCCATTATAAAAATGCGTTAAAAGGAGCTATCCTTCATCACCCAATGGTGCCAAGAAGAGGTATTGATCTGCCCGATCTTACTAATCTTCCTGTATTCATTGGAGCAGGTAAGAATGATCCGATCTGTCCTGCTGCAGAAACGGAAGAGCTTGAGAATTTGCTCACCAATGCTGGTGCAAAAGTACATGTGAAATGGGAGAACATGGGGCATCAGCTTTCCAGAGCTGAAGTAGAAGAAGCGGCAGAATGGTTTGCCACAAATTTTAGCTAAAGAGGTGAGAGAATGAAATCAATCGATCCTGACGCTCTTTCCATAAAAGAGAACTATAAATTTTTAACAGGAAGCATTATCCCCAGGCCTATTGCTTTTGTCAGTACCTTATCAACCGATGGTGTCTTAAATGCGGCACCATTCAGCTATTTTAATGCTCTAACTTCTAATCCGCCTTTGATCGCTATTTCTATTGGCAGAAAGAAAGGTATTCAAAAAGATACATCACGAAACGCAGAAGCACTAGGTGAGTTTGTTGTTCATATTCCAGATGAAACCTATATTGAAGCAGTAAACCTCACAGCAGCTAACCTTGGTCCAGAAGAAAGTGAAGTGGATCTTGCAAAATTAACAGCTGTGGATTCTGTAAAAGTAAAGGTTCCAGGGATTGCTGAAGCAAAAATCCGGATGGAATGTGTTGTGGAACAAATCTTACCGTTAGGGGGAACACCTGATCAGCCAGCAACCGACCTTCTTATCGGAAGAGTGGTTCATTATCATATTGCTGAAGAATTATATAGCGGCGGTAGAATAGATGCAGAAAAATTGCGGCCCGTTGGAAGGCTTGCCGGAACTAATTACGCAAAATTGGGAGAAACCTTCTCATTAGACCGGCCAGAATAATTAATGAAGTCTCTCTCTTTAAAGGGGGAGATTTTTTTGTGTCAAAAAACGACAAACATAATTCTGAGTATAACAATGAGTCCTTTGTTATAAATCCTTTGGGATAATATTTATATATCTCTTTTGGGTATTATCTATCGTTTTGCCTGAAATACTTATGGGCAATCTGAAGGGGGAAATATGAACAGGAATGCGTTCATTATTGGTTTTCCAAGGCTTATGTGAAAGTGTGATGAAAAATTTGGAAGATAAATAGATGATTTGTAACAAAAAAAGAGGGACGTAATTCACATTTTTTTGCAAAGATTTCTTATTTTACTCAAATAAGTCAGTTTGTCCTGAGTCATATGACTGTATTATTTACGATAATTAAAGGCTTTAACATTTTTCTTGTCCAATAGTCACGGAAATGCGTAGATTGTCTCAGACAAAGGATTTATTTTCCAATATTCAGGTAAAAAAGTGACATATTATTACATTAATTTACAGGTGTTATGCATTATCCTTTAAATAGCAACAAAGAATTACTAGATTTTTATCTAAAAAAGCAGGAGGTGTGACAGGGATTTACTTTTACTGGTTTGATCTGTACGACAAAAAAGAATAGGGAGGGAAAAGCAACATGAGTAAAAAACGAAAAAAAGTACGATGGCTATCCGTATTTTTAGCTTTTTTAATGGTTGTCCCATTGATGTTCCCATCTCAAGCTAATGCCGTATCGAAAGACAAACCTTCTACTTCGGCAAAAAAAGCAGCATTAGAAGGTACTAAAAGTAAGGTCTCCAAAAAACTAAATGAACAATTCAGCAAAAAGGATAAGGTCACTTTCCTTATCAAGTTCAAAGATCAAGTAAACACAGCCGAAGTAGCTAAAAAAGCTGCTAAAGAAGCAAAGGCACAAAAATTAACAGCGAATCAATCAAAATTAATGAAGCGTTCCACAGTAGTATCCTCTCTTCGCGCAAAAGCGCTTGAAACCCAACAGCACACAAAAACCTACTTAGAAAAACAACAAAAAGCTGGAAAGGCAGCAGATATCCAATCTTTTTATGTCGTTAACGGTATGGCAGTAACGGCTACAAAAGAAGTTATGGAAGAAATTGCAGCTTTCCCGGAAGTAGAAAAAGTCCTTCCTAACGAAACAAGACAGCTAATTCAACCTGTAAGTTCTGTTAAACTTCCTGAAAAACCACAGCAAAAATCTGCATTGCAGATTGAACCGAAAAATGAAACATCATCCATAGAATGGAATATCGAACGTGTAGGAGCTCCTGCCGTTTGGAATATGGGAATAGATGGCGCTGGAACAGTGGTTGCATCCATTGATACGGGTGTACAGTGGAATCACCCAGCCCTGAAAGAGAAGTATCGCGGTTTTGATCCAGCAAACCCTGACACTGCAAACCATGAGTATAACTGGTTTGATGCAGTTGGCGGACAAGCTGCTGCATATGATGATCTGGGCCATGGTACACACGTTACAGGTACAATGGTAGGTTCTGAAGCTAACGGAGCTAACCAAATCGGTGTGGCGCCAGGTGCTAAATGGATTGCTGTAAAAGCATTCTCTGCAAACGGCGGATCAGATGTTGATTTGCTTGAAGCAGGTGAGTGGATCCTTGCTCCGAAAGATGCTGCTGGAAATCCTCACCCTGAAAAAGCACCAGACGTTGTTAACAACTCATGGGGCGGCGGACCTGGACTTGATGAGTGGTACCGCGAGATGGTTGCAGCATGGCGTGCGGCTGAAATCTTCCCTGAATTTTCAGCTGGTAACACAACCATCTTTAACCCAGGCGGTCCTGGATCTGTAGCGACACCTGCAAACTATCCTGAATCGTTTGCAACAGGTGCTACAGACATCAATGACAGTTTAGCTAGTTTCTCACTTCAAGGCCCTTCGCCTTATGATGAAACGAAGCCTGAAATCTCAGCTCCTGGGGTGAATATTCGTTCTTCTGTTCCAGGAAGTGCCTATGAAGGCGGCTGGAATGGTACTTCAATGGCTGGACCGCACGTATCAGCAGTTGCTGCATTGTTAAGACAAGCTGATGCGAGTTTAACAGTTGAAGAAATAGAAGAAATTTTATTATCAACAGCAACACCGCTAACAGATGCAACATTCCCTGATTCTCCTAACAATGGATACGGACATGGATTGGTAAATGCCTTTTCAGCTGTATCTTCTGTCGTAACAGGTTTAGGAAGAATCGAAGGAACAGTTACGAAAGAAGGAGAGGACACAGAAGCTCCTTCAATTACACACGAAGCACCAAGCGAGTCTTACAAAGAAATGCCTTTAACTCTTGAGGCACAAGCTTCAGATAATATCAGTGTGACTTCTGTTCTATTAAGCTACCAGAACGAAGATGGAAGCTGGACAGAAGCAGCGGCTGAACGTTTAGGCGGTGATTATAAGTCTGGTACGTATACAGCAACTATTCCGGGATCAGCATTAACCGGTGACCAAATCGTTTATAAGTGGATCGTAAATGACTTTGGCGGAAATGAAGTTTCAACAGATAACTATACAGTAGCCCTTCTGGCAGGTATTTCAGTTGGCTACGAGGAAGATTTTGAAGGCAGCCCTACTGGATGGACTTCATATGGTACGAAAAACAGCTGGGAGCATGGTGTACCTACAAGTGGACCAGGTGCTGCACATTCAGGAGAAAAGGTCTATGCTACGAATCTAGAAGGAAACTATGAAAATAGTGCTAACATGACACTCGTAATGCCTCCAGTTGACCTGCCAGAGGGCAACAGCTATCTGCAGTTCAAACAATGGCATGATCTAGAGCGAAATTATGATTATGGACATGTTTTCGTATCAACAGATATGGAAAACTGGACACAAAAACTGCGTGTTAACTCTACTTCAGGCGGATGGATCGATGGAGAAGTAGATTTAAGTGAGTATGAGGGTCAGCGCGTTTATGTAGCATTCAACGTTACAACGGACAGCTCTGTTCTAAAAGCCGGATGGTATTTAGATGATGTGAAATTAATGGATCAGCAATTAGCACCTGCGCAAAAGGCAACCTTAGGCAAAGGTTCTTTGGATAAGGCTCCTTCATTAGAAGCGAAGCCAAAAGTGGATCCTGCAAAAATTTTACCAATGAAACCGGTTGATGAAAAAGAACCATCAAAAGACGGTGAAGCTGCACCAATGGCACTACCGATGCGTGCAGAAGTAAGTGTACTTGAGACTGGCAGATCCGTTTATACAAATCCTCAAGATGGATCCTACGGGTTGACGCATGCTGCAGGAACATACACAGTTCAGGCTGAAGCATATGGATTCCGTTCCGCAACACAAACTGTAAATGTTGAAGCAGATGGTACCGCCACTGCAAACTTTACATTAGAAGAAATTCCAAGAGGTACAGTATCAGGTACAGTAACGAACGAAGTAACAGGAGAACCAGTTGCAGGTGCTACTGTAATGCTTATGGAAGATGCAGCTATTGCACCAGTTGAAACAAATGCAGATGGTTCATATGAGATTGAAGCTTATGAAGGAGAGTACACGCTTAAAGTCGTTGCGCCTTCATACTACAGCGAAGAAGCATCTGTTACGATTACAGGCGGTGAGTCTGCTGAACAGAACTTCGAATTAAAACCTTTCATCGGATATCCTGGCGAGATTGGGTATGATGATGGAACCGCTGAAAACGCACGTGCATTCTATGATGCAGGCAATGGATGGGCAGTGAAAATGTCACTTGCTGAAGGAAATGAAAAAGCAGCTGTCACTGGCGGATTGTTCCGATTCTGGGATACAGAATGGCCAGTACCAGGCGGAACTGACTTCCAAGTAGCTGTTTACGATGCAAGCGGTCCTGACGGCACACCTGGAAAGAAACTTGCAGGTCCGTTTGATGCAACAGCACTTCGTAACGGAGAATGGACACATGTTGACTTAAGTGAGCATGGAATCATGGTAGAAGGAGATTTCTACATGGTGTACATCCAAAGTCATCCGAATCCGAACACACCAGGACTTGGAACAGATGAAGACGGAGAATGGTCAGGCAGAAGCTATCAGCTGGTAGGCGGTTCATGGTCACAGTCTCCTGAAGATGAAGGGAACTACATGATCCGTGCAACGGTTAACTACGAGGTGACGGCTCCTGTCATCACGTCTCCAGCAGATGGTTCGTTTACAAATGTAGAAAACGTAACTGTTTCGGGAACAGCTGCACCAACAACAACGGTTGAAATTTATAACGGTGGAGAAGAAGTTGCGAGTGTGGCAACAACAGATGAAGGAACGTTCTCCGCAGATATTACGCTGGAGGATGGTGCAAATACACTTACAGCGAAAGCCGTTACAGAGCAAGGTTCAACGGATGAATCGGCTCCAGTAACGATCACGCTTGATCAGACAAAACCAAGAGTGAGCATCACTTCACCAGAAAACAATATGAAGACAAATCGTGAATCCGTAACCGTAACAGGTACAGTTGATGAAGCTAACCTTGACTGGGTAAAAGTAAATGGTCAAAGAGCTCAAGTTGATGAAGAAGGCAACTATAGCCATCGCATGCTCCTGAATGAAGGAGAGAATGTAATTAAAGTTGTAGCGCTTGATAAAGCCGGAAACCGTCATGCGAAGACTGTGAAAGTGTATGCGAAGTTTGAAGCACCAGTCATTGAGAACTTAATGCCAGATACAGATAAAGAGCTGAAGAGCGGTGAGTCTGTAAAAATTGAGTTTGACAGTGAGCCAGGTCTTGATGCAGTATTTGTAATCCACATGCCGCTGACAAATGCAGGGGAAGTGGCTAACGCTACTGAGCTCCCGATGCGTGAAACTTCAGAAGGACATTATGAAGGTTACTACACAGCAACTTCCAATGTAAAAGCACCAGGAGCTGTAATTGAAGTAATCGCTTCTGATGACTACGGCAATGAGACACACGAAAGAGCAGCAGGAAAACTGTATATTAATACGAAGAAAATGTAATAAGATTAGTAAAAAAAATGATTATGCTGGTTCCTTCTTTTAGGGGGAACCGGTTTTTTTGTGTTGTTTAGTACCTGGTCATATAATTTGTTCATAATTCGACAAATATAAGTAGATGCTAAACACATAATCTGTGTTAAGATAGTTAAGATGTGAAATAAAGGAGACTGATTTTATGAGCGAACATTCGAAGTACGACATTCGTGAATGGAAAAAGAAATTAGCACCATTTGAGCGCCCGCGTATATCAGCAAGCGTATGGCAGTTAATTAATTCAGTAGGTCCATTCCTGATCTTATGGGTTTTAGCTTATCTGAGTTTAAATATATCGTTTTGGTTGACACTTCTTTGTGCAGTTCCAGCGGCAGGCTTCTTAGTCCGCACATTTATCATTTTTCATGATTGCACACACTATTCATTTTTTAAGAGCCGACGAGCTAATCAAATCGTTGGTATCTTCACAGGGCTATTTACTTTTTGTTCATATGAACAATGGAAAAACAGCCATGCAACTCATCATGCTACAAACGGAAACTTGGAAAAGCGAGGCGTCGGTGATGTCTGGACGATGACATTGCAAGAATATGCAGAAGCTTCATGGTTTAAAAGATTGCAATACCGAACATATCGCAACCCGATCGTTCTTTTCTTGATCGGCCCATTATATATCTTTTTAATCGATTACCGTTTTAATGCGAAAAATGCTTCGAAAAAGGAAAAGATCCATGTTTGGCTGACAAACGTTGCACTAGTAGCAATTGTTTTATCAGTAGGCTTTGCGATTGGATGGAAAGCATTCTTGCTAGTTGAACTTCCGATCTTTTATATTGCTACATTTTCTGGCGTTTGGCTGTTTTATGTACAGCATCAGTTTGAAGATGGGTATTTTGAGCATAACGAAAAGTGGAACTATGTAGAAGCTGCATTAAAGGGAAGTTCGTTCTACAAGCTTCCTAAAGTACTGCAATGGTTCACAGGAAACATCGGATTCCACCATGTGCATCACTTGAATTCCCGAGTTCCTAACTACCACCTTGAAAAAGCGCATAAAAGTGACCCGAGGCTTCAAGATGTTCCAACACTAACGCTTTTAACAAGCTTAAAGTCATTGACGTTTAAGCTGTGGGATGAACAGTCGAAGAAGTTTATCGGAAACAGAGATATCCGCAACTTTATCCGTAAAAATAAAACAGCATAAATGATATTGAGTCATCTGGAAATCCGTTGTAAGAGACGGGATGCCCAGGTGGCTCTTTTTTAATTAAAGTACCATTCCTTACCTCCTACTCATATATTGGTTATATGCCTACCTATTATAAGGAGGAGGGTTCAAATGAGGTTAAATGTACAATATATTCCTATGAACAAAATAAAGCCAAACATATCCATAAAAATTAACGAGCATGTTAAAAAGCTCAGAAATATAATGTGGGACTGCATGCACATTTTAGTTGTAAAAAAAGACAAAGATGGCAGTTTCACAATCATTAGCGGAAATGACAGATTCGAATATCTTCAAAAGCATACAAAAACGAAATATGCGCCATGTATTATAGATGAAAGCAGATTTACTGCTGAACTAAAGTATTGGTATTATCGAGTATTCAATCCAAAGAATTCTGAGAAAAATAATAAACACGAATCGTGGTATTTGAATCCTAAAAGTGTTTCAATTTTGCGCTCCTTTCTAAAAGAGGAACCACGTTTCAAACGTTTGTCACACATTCAAAAAACAAAGATATTAATCTTAGCAATGAGATATAAAAAAACAGTAATCTCATCCATGAAATTAAAAGTTGATGAATGCCTTTCAAAGAAAAATGAATGAACAGAAAAAGGAGATAAAAAAACGTGCACTCAATATTTCATGAGTGCACGTTTTAGTTCATATCCCATAAATCACTAACTTTAATGGTTGGATCGACTCTTTTGACAGCGGATAAGATTTTACGTATGGTTATCATTCTTGGACTTTTTCTAGGATTCGATGCTAATTCTTCTATTGTTTTTCTTTCTAAACCTGAAGTTCGTGTTAACCAGTCAGTATCTCTATTATGCCGTTCGAGCCAAATGCCAAGCTTACTGCGTTTCTGCTCCACTCTATTCATTTCGATGATACCCCCAAGTCATTTTCCTTTTTCTCTATACTATTTGTTACCCGCTTGTAAAAAACATAAACCTTTTTATGCAATTTTATACAACTTTTGAACTAAAATGGGAACTGCTTAGGATTAATAGATAAAGATTTTATAGTAAAAAAATCCTAAAACTAAGGGGTTAAAATTATTTAATTTGATGCAGGAATTCCTTTAGAGATAAAGAAAAAGCTTTGATAGAAAAGGCTTTTCGAATGTTGCTATTCAAAAATACATGTTAAGCCGTTAATTATTCTTGTGGAAAAATTTATAGGGACACAAATAATGTATCAAAGAAGTATATTCTTTTCTTTTTGAAAGATCTTCACTTATAGTGATAGCAAAGGTGGTGTCATAAATGGAGGATGTAAGAAGCTTATTTCATGTTCTGAACAGAAGATATAATCGTCTAGAAAAAGATTGCTGCCGTATTGAGGGGACAGGTATTTCACTTGTACATAGTCATATTCTCTACGAAATTGATAAGCATAACGCACCTTCCATGCAGCAGATTGCAGATTTGCTTAAAATTGATATTACAACTTTCAGCCGGCAGATCCAAACGCTTATAAAAATGGGACTTGTGATTAAAAGTGCCAATCCGTCAGATAAACGATTTTATTTCTTATCTTTAACGGAAAAAGGGAAGCGGACTGCAGATGAGATTAACATCTTGGTTATTTCTAATTTAAATGATATTTTTTCACAAATGAATGAATTTGAACGGGATACTGTCATTCATTCACTAAAGATCTTAACTAGGGCTATGGGGCAATTAAGAAGCAACAAGGTATTATGATAGTAAATTCATTCAAAACTTCTGAAAACCATTTTTGGGTTTTCTTTTTTTTGCTGTTTACGTAACCTTTGTTGCTATTTGAAAGGGTTGATTTCCGCTACAGGATGCTCGCATTCCTCAGCGCTTTGCGCCATTAGGAGTCTCGCACCTTGCGATCCAATCAACTAGGGTCAACGATGTGTCTTCAAGCAATCATCTTTTAAAAGAGTCTAACAAAAAGAGCACCTGAATATATCAGATACTCTGTTAAAATGAATGTATAAGTAAATATTACAAAGTATGGCTGTAACCTTTATCTAATTTCGTTCTTTCCTGACTGAAAGAAGAAAGTGAACGAGCAGCTGCTGCAATTGCGGGTCATGGATGTTTTTCTTGGTGAAATGACGTCTTACCAGATTTCGAATAATCACTTCACTCATTTTTCTTTTCCCCCTTTCTTGGTTTTCTCCATATTTCTCGCCTAATCGATAAAAATCCTCCAAAATGTCGAAACAATAGTACTCGTTCCCTAGATAAATAACTGAGAAGCAAATTGCAGGACAATGGATGGAGAAATGATTTGCTATTTTATAGAAGTGATTGGTAAATTATGTGATGAAGGATCATTTTTATATGATGAATTCGATTTTTTATGTGATTATTAGTAATATTTATGTGATTAAACTGTTTTTATATGTGATTGTTCCGCTTGAATTAGAACCAATCTCAGCCGGTATAAAATGAAAGGCTGTACCTGAAAAAACAAGAGAATACTGATGTTCAGCTGAATTCCAGTCCTCAAAATCTGAATGAACGACTTGAATGTTTGGATATGCTGAAAACTTGTCTTGTGTGAGCTTAGCGAGGTTCTCACCATATTCGATACATGTAATGTTCGTAAAGTTTTGTTTGATAAAACCTTCCGTTGCTTTTCCAGTTCCGCAGCCGATTTCAAGAAGTTGATCATCTGGCTGTAAATTAGCGTAATGAAAAATATCTTTATAAAGTTGATTAGGGTAATTCGGACGATATTTTTCATAGGATGAGGCAACAAAATTAAACGATTGTTTAAGAGCGTTCATATGTAATCAGCACCTTCTGAGAGATTTGAGGAAAATGATACCAAATTTCAGGCTGGTTGAATAGGGTGAATTGTGTCTAAATTGTAGGGGGTCTGACCCGGGTCAGACCCCCCTGTTATTTTTCGTTCATTTTCCCTTATGTTCTATAGGATTTGCCTCCCTACATATGATGGGATGATGAATAACTTCTGAGGGGGAGGTAAAATGAGCGGCAGAAATTACTTAAGGTGGTCTCAAATTCCTTATCCAGGAGAGCAATATCCCCCAATGAATGCTGTTACGCCTGAAGCAGGTTCGTGGCCGATGTTTTTCGTGTCAAGAAGAGGTCAAGATTTCCTGGATCCCTTTGGGCAGAAAATACGATGGAACATCAAAAACCCAAATACGATTAATTGGGAAAGTGAGCTAATTATAGTCAAACAAACACTTCAAAATATTACCCCTCAGCAGATTCGTATTGCTCAAAGCTGGGGAACAGGAGAGGTAAGTAAACAGGTCTTACCAGTCATCTATAACATGATGGAAACGTATGGTCTTGCTTCAACGAAAGCAGCCAGGTTTTTAGGTTTTTATCATGCGGCTATTAATGATGCTTTTGTAATGGCATGGCACTTTAAGTATCTCTGGGATGTGGCGCGTCCTTGTCAATATGACCGCAATTTGGTACCCGTTTTATTCACTCCTCGTTTTCCGGGTTATCCTTCAGCACATGCTGTTATGGCTGGCTGCTCAGAGATAATATTAAGTTATTATTTTCCTCAAGAGAGGTATCGGATCAATCAATGGATGGAAGAGTGTGCGATGTCCCGTCTATATGCAGGAGTACACTTTAAAGTGGATAATGACGAGGGTCTCGCGCTCGGCAGGCAGCTCGGGCAGATTGTTGTAAACCTGATAAAATCGCAGAATATATAAAGAAAAACCGGACGCAGCGGTCCGGTTTTTTTAATACCCTCTATAAACATATTCCTCTCCAGGCTTGTCGATTTCTTTCCAGCTTTCCACTTTTACATAAGGGATATCAGCCTTAAAGGGCTGATAATACATCGTTTCAATGGTGCCATCGACTTCGATCCACTTATCGTTCGGGAAGGTAGTCCCTTTTGGGAATTCAACCATCATACCGAAAACCCCAGAATCTGCAATACAATGAATCACACCAAAACGAAGAAGAAAGAGTTCGTTGCTTTTATTTTTCGATTGATCCTCAGCGTTATAGGTAAAACCTTTAAACTGAACATCTTTGCCAAGGAAAATCCCTGGTTTGTAGTAGATGCTTTCCATTCCTTTTAAATAATTCTTGTCGTTAAGCACGACTTTATCGCCTTTTGTAAAAGGCTTTAACTCTTTGTCCATAATGGTGTTGTAGCTTTCTTTCCCGTAATACACGCTGGTGTCAGGCTTTAAAAACTGGTGCTCTCCAAAATCACCTTCATTCTCGAGACCTTTAAAGTGAAATCCTTTCGTTTTAACTGTCTCTGAGTCCAGAGAAGCGATTGGGAAAAATAACCCCGAAATGATTGGGAAAATCAGAAGGCTGTTAACCGTCATATTTTTTAATCGGGACGTTTTTTTGTGATGATCGTGACCGCAATCAGGCACCGCGCATGTTTCGTCATGCTGGTGATCATCGTCTTCGCTTTTTCCATATATATAAAACTGGACAAGCGTTAGAAAACCTAAGATAAAGATAGCTGAAAAAGAGATATACGAATATTTCATGTTAATGTATTTGCTGATATCACCTGTGGCATGCAGATGCATAAACAAAAAGGTAAATCCGATTAAAATCAGGATGCGTATCATAACAATGGCACCTCCTTTTTATAAAAATAATGATCCGATCAATACAAGCACGGTTATATATCCAATAAGGCTTAGTACTAATTTTTTCTGAAAAGCACCGAGCATCATAAGCACGTTTTTGATATCAAGCATCGGTCCGTACACTAAAAACGCCACGATGGAACCGATTGTAAAGGTGCTTTGGAATGAGGATGCGATGAATGCATCTGCTTCAGAACAAAGAGATAATACGAAAGCTAAGCCCATCATAACAAGGGATGAAGACACTTCCCCTTGTCCAATCGCTAAAAGTGTTGATGTCTTCACATACGTCTGCATTCCTGCAGCAATTAAAGCACCGATCACGAGGTACTTTCCAACTGAGAAAAATTCTTCAACCGCATGTACAAACGTACCTTTAAGTTTGTTGAAAAATGAAACAGGCTGTGCTTCGATTGCTGCAGCCGTTTCGTTAGCTGCCGGATTCTTGGACAAATCACGAATCTCGTTTTTAAGGACTTTTGCATTCTTAAATTGAACAGCGAGAATAAATCCGACCAGTATAGCAACAACCATCGCGAGTCCGCCTCTGTAAATCATAACGTCCCACTGATTCCCGAAAGCAACAAAAGTAGAAAATAAGACAACAGGGTTAATGATAGGACCTGTAAGCATAAATGGAATCGCTGCAAAGACAGGTACGCCTTTTGCAATCAGCCTGCGTGTGATGGGGACAATGCCGCACTCACAAGCAGGGAATATAGCACCTAAAAAAACTGCAAATAAAACAGCCAAAACTTTGTTTTTCGGCATGATGCGTGCCACCATTTCTTCGGTAACAAACATCTGAATAACTCCGGCAATGAGCACTCCTATAAGAACAAAAGGAAGTGCTTCAATGAGGATGCTAATAAATACGGTATTCATCTGTAAAAACGTTTTGTCGAGCATCCGAATATCCTCCAAACTCGTAACTTCTTTAACGAACAAAATATAGATTTCAAAACAAGACAATAATCAACTAAGCATATACACTATAACTCAAAATTCAAAGGAAAATAAATGGTAAAAGAAGAATTAGAATAAAATGGGAAATGGGGACTGTCCCCTTACAATTTATTTCCCGCACATGCAATTGGTTTTCTTGAAAATCTCACCCTCCTGGATTATTGTAAATGAATGCTCAATGATTATGATAAAAAGGGTAATGATAATAAAAAGAGATGAGAGAAGGGCTGCCTATGATTCGCACGTTAGCGGTAGTTGATCAAAAAGTAATAATAAATCCTCCTTTAGAGCGCTTAGATGAGATGCAGGCAGACTGGGTTTGGGTTGATTTTGACAGTCCGATAAAAAAAGAAACAAACCTGCTGAGATCCTTTTTTAATTTCCACCCACTGGCTGTGGAAGACTGTGTAAATAATTTGCAGAGACCAAAAGTAGAGTTTTATGAAGAGCACTTGTTTTACGTCGCTCATGCATTGGATGAAGAAACTCTGGAAGCTACAGAAGTGGACATCTTTACGACAAAAAACATGGTGGTCACTTTTCATAAAACAGAAGTTCCAGAGATTGATTTTGTGTGGAACTATTTAAAAGATCTAAAGACCGTTCCGCCTGAACTTGGGAAAAATGAACTCATTCATAAATTAATGGACAAGCTTGTAGATATGTATTTTCCAATCATGCATAAGCTTGAAGAGCGCGTTATCTCGATTGAAAGCAACGAGGATGATGAAGCACCTAAGCTGATTAACCAGATCTTTGATATACGTGCTGATCTGCTTTCATTGCGGAAAACGGTTGTACCGATGAGAGAACTTCTTTATCGAATGCTGGAGTCAAAGCGCGTTGGACTGGATGCAGAAGAAAGATCTTATTTTCATGATATCTATGATCACCTTTTAAGATTAACGGATATGATGACCTCTGCCCGTGAGATGACGTCTGATATCCGCGACAATTATATATCTCTTAACTCATACCGGATGAACAACATCATGAAAACATTAACGGTAATCACAACAATCTTCATGCCTTTAACCTTTATCGCGGGTCTCTATGGGATGAACTTTGTTTATATGCCAGAACTGAAATCTGAAAATGGATATTTTTATGTGCTGGGGTTCATGATCCTATTAGGAGTCATGATGTCATTATGGTTTAAGAAAAAAGGCTGGTTTGAACAGGATTAACTCACTGTTTAAAACCCTCTGAACAGGGGAACCTACTTGTAAAGAACCCGTTTGGAGGGAAACAGATGAAAAAAGATATTATCGGTACATATGCAAGAGAAGAAGAGGCAGTTGGGGCTATTAAAGCACTTGTTGAAAAAGGTTACAAGCCGTCTGAAATTTCGATCGTCGCTAAAGATGATGAAATCGTTGACAATGTGGCAGATGAAACACATGTGAATGAAGAAAAAGTGTTGGATGATGATATTGATAGTGCTACATATGGCACCATCGCAGGTTTCTTAACTGGCATCGGCGGGGGAATCGCCGTTCCTGGGCTGGGTGTTCCAGGAGTAGGACCGCTTCTTGCCGCAGGTCCTTTTGCAGCGATGTTTGATGACGGGGAAAACGATATGAAAGAAATTCTTGTGAAAATGGATGTTTCAGAAGATGAAGCAGAACGTTATATGCAGGATTTAGAAGACGGAAAAATTATCGTGATGGTCGAACATAAATAAATCATTGAAAAGGGCGCCTTGAGAGGGTGCTCTTTTTTATTCGAATAGAATACAGGCATAGGGAGAAAATAAACTCAAACTTTGACCTAAGCAGGGTGATGCTATATGTTACGGCGGAAAAAAAGAACAAGTTATACACTGCTTCCTTTACTGGGCCTGGTATTTACCGGCGGATTTTTTGCGTTTTTAACAACGATCAGAAATCAAGAGCCTTACCGTTCACTTGATAAAAGGTGGAGTCGTTCCATTTATGACTCGAATAGTTTTTCAAATCCATTAATGGTGTTTTTTTCTCGAATCGGATCAGGATTTTTCACTGTACCTCTTGGGTTAATGCTGTTCTTTAGCTATCAAAATACAGGGAATCGAGACAAGAGCAAATTAATTCTTTTTAATGTGATTGGGATAAGGATTTTGAATGCACTTTTTAAACAGTTGTTTAAAAGAAAGCCTCCGGAATGGGAAAGATTAATTAAAGCAAGCAAGTATGGCTATCCAAGTGCACATACAATGAATGCTGCAGGGTTTTATGGATTATTGCTCTTTTTATCAGGAATGTGGAGAAACTTGTGGGCTCTTTTAGTATCAGTCATTTTTTTGATTATGATTGGAGTCAGCCGTATAAAGCTGGGAATTCACTATATTCTAGATATGATTGCTGGGATTACCGGCGGTTTATTTTTAAACCTGTTAAGCATTAAAACATACAAATTGTTCTTCCGACGCTGATTTTGTTTCAGCGTTTTTTATTTGAAACTTTTTCCATTCCGAAAACGTTAAACAAACTAGAGAGAATAGGGAGTATAGAGTATAGGGGGAGATTTTTATGGGGATGTTAGATATCGTTTTTGCTATTATAATTTTCGCAGGCATGGGAATGGCTATTTATTATTTTTTTAAGAACATAAATGATAAAAAGAAATCAGAGCCAGTGTATGGATTATCATATAGCGGTGAATATATGCAAAAGAACTTTTGGACGAATGAGATTGTAATAATTGTGATTATTACACAAGGATTTGGCTTCTTAAAATTATCTTTAGCTGTGAACAGCATGATGCTTTGTTTAATTGTAATTCTTACGCTTTTATACTTTACACAAATTTTGCGCGGTGCGATCGGGAAGAACGGCATTGTGTCTGCGAAACACTTTTATGAGTGGAGACAAGTTGATTCTGTGGAATGGATCACGGGACTTCAAGCAGAAAATCCAGGATATCCAAGCTGGGGGCTTGTTCGTTTTCACACAGGCAGCCGTTACGTTGAATTTATTATTAAGAAAAAAGCAGAAGAGGAAGTACGGTCATTTGTAGAAGAGAAGATGAACTTCGCAAAAGCGAACTAGGTCAATGGATTTGTTTTTGTTGTAAAAGGGTATTCTGTTTTTTTCCTCGAATAAGTTAAATGTAAAAGGGAAAAGGTGGTTCCAAATATGAAACCATGGATCAAAGCAGGTTTAATCACAGCTGGCGTAATTGTTCTTCTCAGCACATTTTTTATTGGAAACCAAGCAGAAAAAGCAGTAGTACAGCAAGGCAGCTTTAATACGGATTCACTTTATATCGTCAGTGTTTTATTAGGAGCGTCTCTAATCGCTGTCGGATTAAGGATTAAGGGTAATAAAAGTAAAGCAATAACTCCTAAAAACAGTGCAAAATAAGCACTGTTTTTAACGTTTTTTGTAGGTCATACCAATCTTTTGTATAATACGAGTAGTTAACTATTAATTGTGTCAGAGGAGACAAACATGAAATACGAAGATTTTAAAGAAATTGTACACGGCAGAAGAAGCGTCCGTAAGTTTACAGATGAAGGTGTTGCAGAGGAAGATCTATATGAAATCATGGATTGTGCACGCTATGCACCTAGTGACACAAACTCACAGACGTGGGAATTTATTGTGATCCGTAATAGAGATAAAGTGAAAAAGATCGAAGAAATGACTTGGGATGCCATTCACAAACTTGCCGCAAAAGCAGAAGAGAACGGAAAGACGAAGGAAGCGAAACTGCTAACACGTTCCTTTGGCCCTTATGCTACTGCATTCTCGGGAGCTCCCGTTTTAATCATCTGTTTAGCAACTCCGTATGAATCTAAATTCCGTGATAAAATCTTTGATCCGATCGAGCTTGCAGAAGAGTCCGTTTGGGAAGAAGAAGGCATCAAGAGCAGCTGCCTTGCTATCCAGAACTTAATGCTCGCAGCCCACGCTCGTGGTCTAGGGTCATGTCCGATGACAGGACCAGTTTTGCTCGCACAGGACGCCATCCGTGAATATTTAGATATTCCTGCTCAAAAGCAGATCAATATGGTAATCTCACTAGGCCATCCGCAAGACCAGCCGAAAAAACTGGCTCGAAAAGCAGTTGAAGAGATTGTAACCTATGTAGATTAATATGAAACCGGCTATCTGGGTTAGTTATTGACCTGGAGCAGCCGGTTTTTTGTTTTGTAAGGGAAATTGGCGCTCGTTCGCGAGGATTTATGCTCACTGAACGAGCGCTTTTTAAGATTTACGAGCGCTTTTTAAGATTTACGAGCGCTTTTTAAGATTTACGAGCGCTTTTTAAGATTTACGAGCGCTTTTTAAGATTTACGAGCGCTTTTTAAGATTTACGAGCGCTTTTTAAGATTTACGAGCGCTTTTTAAGATTTACGAGCGCTTTTTAAGATTTATGAGCGACATCTTCATCAGAAAAAAATGGAAAAAGGATTTTTTTCGACATTTAGCGAATATATGCAGGATAAAAGTATGATGAATAAAGAAAGAGGAACATCTATGAAAGAAACTTTTGATTTAATAGACTTTGCGCTGCAAAAGAGCGGTCTTGAATCTCTTAAAGATACCACTCAGGTTCAATACTTAGGTGAAGGCGCATGGCATCAGGCATATCTTGTTCAGCTGCGTGTTGGAGAAGCAGTTGTTGTACGGTTTCCAAAGGCGGAAGCTTACGGGAAGAAGGTAGCATTTGACGAGGCGGCAACATTTGCAGAATACGCAGGAACAAAAGCCTATTACGAACTGGCAAACAGCGTGAAACCTGGTATCTGTCCGGAGTTTTTTCATTATCATGTTGAAAAAGATAAGACGTTTACCGTTGAATCGTATGCTGGAAAAGCGATAAAACTTGAGAGCTTTACGTTCATGGAAGCATTTCAGGCTGGTGCAGAAATGGGTGAATTTTTCCGAAATATGAACACGGCCCAGCACGGTTTAAAGGGATTCGGATACTTGAAGTGGAATGGTACAGCCGTTGAAGGACAGTTTCAGTCGAGTGTCACTGATTTTATGAAGGAAGAAAATCAAGAATACTTATGCGATTTTAAAGAGTTTATCCAAAATTACGATCAGCCGATTCTCCCATCAGCAATGACTTATTTAGAAGAATGCATGAATAACAGGGAGATTGATTCACACATTGTACTTACAAACCAGGATACTTCTCCTGAAAATATATTGCTTCATGCAGATGGAAGGGTAAGTCTAATTGACCCCGTTCCGCTTTTATACAGCGGAGATTCTTTAGCTGGTAACTTTTTAAACAATTATCATACACTGTACCCTGCATTTTTTAATGCACCCCGTTATGCGAAACATCAGTTTGACCGTTTTGAAGAAAAGCTGCAAACCATAGCTGATGGATTTATGGAAGGCTATTGCAATGGTGATGCTGCTGTAAGAAGACGGGTCAAACAAGAGGAGTTTATTAAACTGACAAGCTTAACTGCTTTTCAGCATAAAGTCTTGCATTCTGACATGACGTTAGAACAGAAAATTCGTTACGGAGAAAAAGCTGCGATCGCCAACAGAATACCTGTACTTCTTAAAAGAATAGAAGAATTTCAATGGGATGATGAAAAAAGCGGAACGAAGTTGGCATAACGTGCATAGCATAGGCATATTCTTAATTTGAAAACTGACAGTTGAACCATAAGCTTTTTGTACGACTTTTTAAAGTTTTCAAAAAACGGTTGACTTTTAAAAACCGAATGGACTATAATCCTATTCAAGAACAAAACAAACATCAACACGTTAATGTGTTAAATATAATTTGATATCTCTTATCCAGAGAGGCGGAGGGACTAGGCCCGATGAAGCCCGGCAACCAACAAACCACATTAGGTTTGGAAAGGTGCCAATTCCTACAGATCATTTTTTTGATCTGGCAGATAAGAGGAGGCCCAAAACCCTCTTCTTAGGAAGGGGGTTTTTCTTTTTTTCCTCTTCTAAACTTCACAACAACTTCATCTCAAATTTTTATTTTTCATTTTTGAAATTGCATATCGGTTAAGGGAAAAGTTATAACTTATATCCCTAGTTTTCCTATACATTTTATCGGTATAAAACACAAAAAGGAGAGGTTTATATGACAAAATCTTTTGATGGATACGATATTGACACATTGCTTTTACACGGAGGGCAAGCGCCTGATCCAACAACAGGCTCGCGGGCTGTACCAGTCTACCAAACAACGTCTTATGTTTTTTCGGATACGGACCACGCACAGAGCTTATTTGCTCTTGAAGAGCCAGGAAACATTTACAGCCGAATCGGTAATCCGACAGTTGACGTATTTGAAAAAAGAGTAGCACTTCTTGAAGACGGAGTGGCTGCAGTCGCAACTTCCTCAGGTATGTCAGCGATCGCACTCGCCATTTTAAATATTGCAGAAGCGGGTGATGAGATCGTAGCTGCGACAAACCTTTATGGTGGCACTTACAATCTATTTTCTATCACTCTTCCGAAATACGGTATCAACGTAAAATTTGTTGATGCCGAGGATCCAGAGAATTTCAGAAAAGCAGTAACTCCGAACACGAAAGCGTTCTTTGCTGAAACAATCGGTAATCCTAGTTTAAACGTACTTGATATTGAGGCTGTTGCAGATATTGCACACGAAAACGGAGTGCCGCTTTTAATCGACAATACGTTCGCAACTCCATATGTCACAAAGCCATTAAGCTGGGGAGCAGATATTGTTATTCATTCGGCTACAAAATGGATTGGCGGACACGGCACAGCAATCGGCGGAGTGGTCGTTGATGGCGGACGCTTTAATTGGAACTCTGAAAAATTCCCAGGATTCACTGAACCGGATCGCAGTTATAACGGTTTGAGATATGCTGTTGATTTTGGAACACTCGCATTCGCTACAAAACTTCGGGTTCAGCTTTTACGTGATTTTGGTGCTTGTTTGAGCCCGCACAATGCATTCCTCCTTTTACAAGGATTAGAAACGCTGCATCTTCGTGTTGAAAAACATGCGAAAAATGCACAGGCAGTTGCAGAGTATCTCGACAAACATCCTGCAGTCGATTGGGTATCATACCCTGGGCTTGAGGCACATCCAAGTCATGAGCTGGCTAAAAAATATTTAAGCAACGGTTTTGGTTCGATCGTGAACTTCGGAATAAAAGGCGGGCGTGATGCTGGGCGTAAAGTAATCAACAACATCTCGTTATGGTCACATGTAGCGAACGTTGGTGATGCAAAATCTCTGATCATCCACCCAGCATCTACGACTCATCAGCAATTGAGTGATGAAGAGTTAAAAGCCACCGGAGTAACTGAGGAACTTATCCGTTTATCAATCGGTCTCGAATCGGTAAAAGATTTAACGAACGATCTGGACCGCGCGATTCAGGCGGCAACGGGAATTGAATCGGAAAATAGAGAGATCACGATCAACGATGAAGGAGTAATCCGCTGGGCATTGCAGTCGTCACTATACAGAGCAGTAGAAAACGGCCAGGAGATTCAGCGGCCAAAGACACTTGCAATCGTCGGGTTAAGTTCCAATCCGGCAAGACCTAGCCACAGACTTGCACGTAAAATGCAGCGTCTTGGATATAAGATCGTACCGGTAAATCCGAGAGAAACGGAAGTGCTCGATGAAAAAGCTTATCCAGATCTAAAGTCCATTCCGTTCCCGATCGATGTGGTTCAAGTATTTAGAAGTCCTGAAGCAGCTATTGAACTTGCGAAAGAAGCTGCGATCACCCAGCCAAAAGTATTCTGGCTTCAAGAAGGAGTCATCTCACCGGAAGCAGCGAGGATCGCAAAAGAAGCGGGGATCGATGTTGTTCATAACCGCTGTACCTATAAGGAAGCCCAGCGTTTAAGAGGTACGATTGCAACGTATGCGTGTGAAGTATAAAGAGATAAAAAAAATAGAGATAACAAAAGTGGAGGGAAATTGATATGAAAAGTTGGTGGAAAGGAACGCTGCTCGTTAGTTTAGCAGCTGCACTGTTATTAGCGGGCTGTTCGAGCTCAGCAAAAGAAGGAGAAAAACCGGAAAAAATCAGATTGGATTATGCGTTCTATTCGCCAACAAGTCTGGCACTGAAAAAGTTTGGCTGGGCAGAAGAGGAATTTAAAAAAGATGGTATTGAAGTAGAATGGGTGCAAAGTCAGGGAAGCAACAAAGCGCTGGAGTTTCTGAATTCCGATAGTGTGGACTTTGGTTCCACTGCGGGGGCAGCTGCACTTATTGCAAAAGACAAAGGGGCACCGATCGAATCTGTATATATCTATTCAAAGCCTGAATGGACAGCATTAGTTGCAAAAGATGGAAGCGCAATTAAGGATGTAAAAGATCTTAAAGGAAAAAAGGTAGCCGCAACATTCGGAACAGATCCTCACATCTTTTTATTACGTGCACTTAGTGAAGCTGGACTTTCAGCAAAAGATGTTCAAATCGTAAACCTTCAGCATGCTGATGGTGCAAACGCTCTAATCAAAGGCCAAGTTGATGCATGGGCAGGACTGGATCCGCACATGGCAAGAACAGAGTTAGAATCTGGAGGAAAGTATATCTACCGAAATCCTGATTTTAATACGTACGGAACGCTGAATGTACGTTCAGATTTTGCTAAGAATCATCCAAAGCAAGTGGAACAAGTGATTGAGCTTTACGAAAAAGCAAGAAAATGGACACTGGAAAATCCAGAAGAAGCAGCAAAACTTTTATCTGAGGAGGCGGGGATTAAAGAAGATGTCGCTAAAAAACAACTCGAACGAAATAACTTCTCGGAACCTGTTCCAGGATCACAGCACGAAAAAGCTATATCGGCTGCAGGCGAAGTACTTCAGACAGAAGAGATTGTCAAAAAGGATACAGACATTGAGAAACTCGTAAAAGAATTAATAAATCCAAAGTTTGCTGAAAAAGTAATCAAAAAATAACGAAAAAGGAAGGAGGAAGTGCCAGTGATTTCAGAAACTCAAAAATGGAAAGCGGGGCAGAGAGCAGCAACTGATAAGCTCTCTTCTCCGAAAGGGTTATTTAAAAAAGGACGCGGTATCGTTCTTGGTTCAATTTTGCCAGTCGTCCTTCTTATTGCTTGGGAGCTGGCTGCGAAAGCTGGATTGCTTGCGCCGC
This sequence comes from Fictibacillus halophilus, assembly GCF_042680145.1. GTDB lineage: Bacteria > Bacillota > Bacilli > Bacillales > Fictibacillaceae > Fictibacillus > Fictibacillus halophilus_A. The sequence continues at coordinate 304,844 of NZ_JBHTNQ010000001.1, forward strand.
ACCTGCTTCCGGCACCAAGCGTTATTTTAGAGAAGATATTAAGCATGTATAAGGATGGTTCTCTATTCGGCCATGTTTCTATTACGTTAACACGCGTGTTCTTAGGATTTGCGATCGGTACGGGCGCTGCGGTTGTGATTGGAGCCGTCGTCGGGTATGCCAAAACTGCTGAACAGCTTCTTGACCCATTGTTTCAAGCGATTCGTTCCATTCCTTCACTCGCATGGGTACCGTTATTTATTTTATGGATGGGAATCGGTGAGCCTTCCAAGATCTCATTGATTGCAGTCGGCGTTTTCTTCCCGGTGTATTTGAACATCGTAGCAGGCATTCAAGGAGTTGACCGAAAGCTGATAGAAGTAGGCAAGATTTATCAGCTATCTCCATTTCAGCTGACGAAACGCATCATTTTACCAGCATCATTGCCATCTTTTATTACAGGGATGAGAAGCGGCCTTGGACTTGGCTGGATGTTTGTTGTCGCAGCAGAACTGATGGGAGCTAGTGAAGGCTTAGGGTATTTGCTGGTGGTCGGCCAAAACACGTATTCACCTGACACGGTCATTGCCAGTATCCTGCTTTTTGCCGTATTAGGGAAAGTGACAGACGCGATACTTAAATGGATTGAATACCGCTCTCTTAGATGGCAGGACAGCATAAGCAACCAAGCGTAGAAGGAGGGAAAACAGATGCTTCAGATTAACCGATTAAAACGGACGTTTAACAATAACCAGGCTGGATTTCAGAACATTAATTTTTCCGTGGCTAAGGGAGAGATCATCGGTATCTTAGGTACAAGCGGCTGTGGTAAAAGTACTTTACTTCGTGTACTTTCAGGACTCGATCCAAACTACGAAGGGAAAATTTCTTCTAAAGATGGAAACGACAATATCGGAATGATGTTTCAGGAACCGAGACTTCTGCCATGGCTGTCTGTGAAAGATAATATCTCATTCGGTTTAGTAAAAGAAGAACGGAAATCAAACAAATATCAAACGTATTTAGATCTTGTAGGATTGACTGGTTTTGAAAATCATTATCCGAAAGATCTCTCTGGCGGGATGGCGCAGCGGACAGCAATCGCAAGAGCGCTAATCACAGATCCTGAGGTGCTTCTTTTAGATGAACCCTTCAGTGCACTAGACGCATTTACAAAAATGCAGCTGCAAGATCTCCTTCTATCAATCTGGCAAAAGAAGCAAACGACGATGCTGCTTGTCACACATGATATCGATGAAGCTCTCTACCTTTGCGATCGAATCTTCATCTTAAAAGGGCAGCCTGGAGAAGTTTTTGCTGAAGTAGCTGTTGAGAAACCAAAACCGAGGACGCGTGGAGATGCATATCTCTCAAAACAGAAGGCACATATATTGAATCTATTAAATGTTGAAAAGAAAGCAGCAGGTGATCAGCGATGACAAAACTAGGAGCCATTGAGCCTGTAAGCGGGATCTATAATGTAGTGACTGACAGAGATGGGGCACCATTTTCTTGGGACTCCATAACAGAAAGGTTCAACAGAAGAAATGATGGGAAGACGAACATGGCATATGAATGTGTGGACCGCCATGTGGAAGAGGGACGCGGAGAAAAGGCAGCCCTGTATTACTTGGACGATTCACAAGAGTTTAAGATCACGTACCAAGAACTCAAGGAAACAACAGATAGATGGGCAGCAGTACTTTCTAAGCATGGTGTAAAAAAAGGAGATTTCGTATTTGTCTTTTTGCCAAAACATCCTGATTGCCATATTGCAATGCTAGCGGCTATTAAACTAGGAGCAGTTGTAGGTCCTTTGTTTGAGGCATTTATGTCTGATGCGGTAAGAGACCGCATTGCAGACTGTGAAGGAACTTTTTTAATTACAGACCAAGACCTCTATAAGCGCGTGCCACGGAATGAGCTTCCAAGTCTCCATACTGTCTTTTTAACAGGTGGAAACGGTGAAAACGGAGAGATCTCGCTGCAAGAGGAGCTTAAAGCAATTGGAGACGTTGAGAGCCAGATAGAGTGGGTCGATCCTGAACATGGTTTGAATATCCACTATACGTCTGGTTCAACTGGAAAGCCGAAAGGGATCATTCATGCTCACCGAGCAATGACACAGCAATATCTAACCGGCCGCTGGGTGCTTGATATTCAGGAAGACGATGTATATTGGTGCACGGCGCATCCAGGCTGGGTTACAGGAACAGTGTATGGCGTATTTGCACCACTTCTAAATGGAGCGACGATCGTGGTCCACGGCGGGCGTTTTAAAGCAGAGCAATGGTATGAAACGCTGCAAAATGCCGGCGTAACAGTCTGGTATAGTGCTCCTACTGCATATCGGATGCTGATGGCAAAAGGGAATAAGCTTCCTGAACAATATGATCTTTCGAAACTGCGTCATCTTTTAAGTGTCGGTGAGCCGTTAAATCCAGAGGTTATTTTTTGGGGCAAAAATATTCTTGGAAAAAGAATTCATGATACGTGGTGGATGACAGAAACAGGTGCACAGCTTATCGTGAACCTGCCGAATGAAACGATCAAGCCAGGATCGATGGGAAAACCATTTCCGGGAATTACGGCAACTGTTTTAGATGAAGAAGGAAAAGAACTGCCTCCGTTTTCTGTTGGCCATTTAGCGATCAAAGCACCTTGGCCGGCCATTATGAGGGAAGTGTGGCAGAACGCCGAGAAGTATAATTCTTATTTTGGATGGGGTGACTGGTACGTTTCGGGTGATCTTGCTTACCGTGATGACGATGGCTATATCTTTTTCCAAGGACGTTCGGACGACATGATCAATTCATCAGGTGAAAGAATCGGTCCGTTTGAAGTCGAGAGCAAGCTTATTGAGCACGAAGCTGTGGCTGAAGCAGGAGTGATTGGAAAGCCTGATCCGATTCGGGGAGAAATCGTTAAAGCGTTTATCGTGCTGAAAGATGGCTATTCACAGAGCAGTGATCTGTTAGAAGAGATCCGTGTCTATGTTAGAGGAGAACTCGCGGCACATGCAGCACCGCGCGAGATCGAAGTGGTAGAGGAACTCCCGAAAACAAAGATCAGCGGAAAAATTTTGCGAAGAGAGCTGAAGGCCCGTGAGCTGCAAAAACTTGCTTGAACCAAACCGGAAAATCGGCAAAGTAAGAATCGGTGATTTTGCCTTAGAGTCAGGTCAAGTAATAACGGATGCTGAGTTGGCTTTTGAGATAACTGGAAATACGAAGGGACCAGTGCTCCTGCTATGTCATGCTCTTACTGGAAATCAGCATGCATACGGTTCAGCAGAAGAGCCAGGCTGGTGGAGAGGACTGATCGGACCCGAAGGATATATTGATACAAACCTTTATCAGGTTATTACGTTTAATGTTCTTGGAGGATGCAGCGGTTCAACAGGTCCAGCGAAGGTTAATCCGGAAACAGGAAATCCCTATCACAAAACGTTTCCCTTTGTTACGGTCCGAGACATGGTTCGTGCTCAGCGGCAGGCGTTAGATGTTCTAGGCGTACCAAGGCTTTTTGCTGTTTTAGGCGGTTCCCTTGGCGGCATGCAATCGATGGAATGGGCCGTTCAGTATCCTTATTTTATGGAAAAAGTATTCATTTTCGCAGCTACACCATACCTAAATGATTATGGTGTAGGTTTTAACAGGATGGCGATTCACGCGATTGTAAATGATCCTGTCTATAGAAGCGGCAGACGTGCTGAAGGAGAAAGACTAGTAGGTTTGGAGATTGCAAGGATGGCAGGACTTCTAACATATCGTCAGCCGAAGCTCTTTAATGACAGATTTCAAAGGGAAGTACGTGAGACAGATATTGAAGGAAAGCCTTATTTTCAAGTGGATTCCTATTTAAATTATCAAGGAGAAAAATTGACGAAACGATTTGATGTAGATAGTTATTTGACCCTTTTATATGCGATGAATGCTTATGATATCGGTGATAAGCTGGGCGGCTGGGAACGGGCAGCCTCACAGATTCAAGCGGAAGTCCATGCTTTCGGATACGAAGGCGACCTGCTTTATCCGCCAGAAGTGATTGAGGGCTTTGTAAAACACACTCGTTATGGAACTTTTTATTCGATTGAAACAGACTTTGGGCATGATGGTTTCTTAGTAGAGTTCGATAAGTGGGGACCTTATGTAATGAATGCATTAGATCAGGAGAGGAGGCTGCAATATGGCACCTATTAAAGCGGCATTGCTTGGTTTTGGAACAGTCGGGCAAGGTGTTTATGAAGCGTTGAAGACTCACAGGGAACAACTGAAATCTGTACTGGGTGAGGAAGTCATTATCGAAGCCATCTTAGTAAAAGATGGTGCTAAAAAGCGGGATGTTGATGAACATATCCTTGTAACGACTAACTTTGATGAAGTTTTAAACATTCCAGATCTGCAGATTGTTTTCGAAGCCATTGTGGGAGAAGAACCAGGCTTTACTTATTTAAGCAAAGCCATTGAAAAAGGGTGCCACGTTATCACGGCCAACAAAGTGATGTTTGCCAGACACGGTAAAACATTGCTGGAAAAGGCAGAAACAGCCGGTGTTTCAGTGGGCTTTGAAGCAACGACTGCTGGGGGAACACCGATTATCCGCAGCATTTCACAGCTGTTGCAGGTAAATAATATTCTATCGGTCGAAGCTATATTAAATGGTACCTCTAATTATATTCTGACTAACATGCGCGAAAAAGGTTCAGCTTTTGAAGATGTGTTAAAAACAGCTCAAGATCTTGGGTATGCAGAAGCTGATCCCGTTAATGATGTAGAAGGATTTGACGCTTTTTATAAGCTCATGATTCTTAGCGAATTGTCTTTTGGAAGTTCTCCAAACTGGGATGAGGTAGAAAGAAAAGGAATTACTGAAGTTTCGTCTGAGCAGATTGAAGTGTTTACCCGCTGGGGCTATAAGGTGAAGCATTTGGCGCGGATCAGAAGTGACCACGGTCAATTCACAGCTTCTGTAAAGCCGGTGCTTGTTGATACGGAGCATCCTCTATACGGTGTGGAAGATGTACAAAACGCGATCATGGTAGAAACAAGTCTTGCGGGCAAAGTGACTGTTCAAGGTGCAGGCGCAGGCAAACTCCCAACTGCAAGCGCGATGGTTGAAGATTTGACTTATGTGCTTCAATCTAATTCAGGAGCAGCTGTGAGAAAGAAGCAGTCTGTATTGAAAGCTGATTCTTCGAGTAGTGAATCAGTCGGATCATTAGTTGGGGAATACGCCGTAATCGGTTCATCCGTAGGTTTTAATGGATCAGATGATATACAGCTTCTAAAACAAGATGTTAGAGGAGACTTGGTTTATTTGTTGATCAGATGTCACGAAGAAACAGCTGAATCGTTAAAAGCAAATTCTGATATTGTTGTATATGAAGTGGCGGGGAAGTTGGAACCAGCGGAAGTAAAGGGGGAAGAAAGAGATCTCGTGCTTCAAAGAGTGATTAATCTTTAAAAATAAATGCTTCATCAAGTGGATGTTGAAAACATTGCAGAGTGGCTCCTGCAGTGTTTTTTTGTTTTGTGTGTACTGATGGCAAGCATAAAACCTGAATGGCGAGCATAAAACTCCGTGAACGCGCATAAACCTTCCTGAGCGCGCATAAATCTCCGTGAACGCGCATAAAACTTTCTGAGCGCGCATAAAACTTCGTGAACGCGCATAAATCTCATAAATTGCCTAGAACGCGCAGAAATTTTCATAAACAAGCGTGAATCTAGGCAAATAAACATAAAAAAATTCACAAACATTGAAAAACTGGCTCATTGATGCATAGAGCCAGTTTTATTATTAATTATTAATCTTCATCCACATAATCCTCATTCACAACAGTAAATTCATCAATTAAATTTCCATCAGAAGAGGTTGTTGTAAACGTTATACGACCTTTATCTACATGTGCACTCATGGATACTGCGATATTGTCGGTGTTAACGAAATCGAACTTCTCATCAACCACAGCATCGTAATGCTTGTTCCCTGTAGTTCCTGCAACGACATATACAGTTCCATTTGAATCTTCTTGTCCATTTTTTAATTTCTTTGTTCTCCCATAGGAATGATCATGGCCGGAGAAGACGATATCAATCCCTAATTCATCAGCTACAGGCGGTATTTTTTCTTTCATCAATTCGTTACCGCCAAACGGATTGGTGTAATAAGGAGGTTGATGTGTAACGAGAATTTTCCAGGGCTTATCCGAATGAATCATATCTTCTTTTAGCCATTGAAGCTGCTGATCTAAAATATTGGCATCCGTTGAATAACCTAAAACACTGATGTGCATGTTATTGTAGTCAACAGAATACGTTCCGCCTTTATCGATTTCAGGTCCATTCTCTGGAAAGTTTAAGATCGCTTTTGCTAGCGAGCCATCGCCATCTCCCATATATTCATGGTTACCCAGAGCAGCAACTAAGTCGGTTGAATTAATATTTTCGTATTTGTTAAATACCCCTAGCGTTTGATCCCATTGATTGAACTTTGAAGATTCATCAATGATATCTCCAACATGAATCATGAACGCTGATTCTTTTTTATCCAACTCCCCAAGAATTTTGTCTAAATGACTTAAGTCAGAAGGGGACTGTGTATCTCCTAACACAGCAAAATCAAAGGTTTGCTTTCTTTTTAAAGTAGTAAATTCCTTCAACTCCGACCAGTGTTCACCATCACCGACGCGGTAAACATAAGTCGTGTCTTGCTGCAGCTTTTTAAGTAATACTTCATTAACCCTTACGATCCCATTTTTCTTAATATCCAGTTCACCACTGAAAACCTGATCACTTGAAGATCCGATTTGCTTTATAAAAATAGAAGCACCTTTTCTTTCAAAGTCATCCTTCTTTGCGTACTGGACGAAAGCTGATTGATCCATTGCAAGCGGGCTTGACATCCATGTGAATCCTTTTGTTTGATACGGGTTGCCTGTGGTGGTAGAAAGGATATTCTTAAATTCTGTTTCACTAACTAGAGCAGGGTAAGACTGTGTTTCGATTTTAAAAGAATACTTTCCGTCTTTAACTGCATATAAAGTGATTTTTTTAATTTCATCTGTGAGAGATTCAACTTGAAGCGTACCGTTCGAGTCTGTCGCTCCAAGTGAAATCTGATCTTCTTCTCCTTCAATAACAGCTAATATCTCCGCATTCTCTACTGGTCCGCCATTGTTATCTTTAACTGTGAGCAGTGTTGGTTTTCCAATTAATATGGGTTCATGATCCAATCCAAATACTGCTTTAACTGGTATACTTACAGGCTTCATTGAAAAAGTGGAAATGAAATTTTCTTCCTTTGGTGCACTGTAAGTAATGTCTCCTTTTACTAGTTCGTACGTTAAGTGACTGCCTTCCTTCGTTGAAGCAGGGATTTCAGCTTTTATCGTGGCAGCATCCGCACTTTCAGCCGTTTCACCTGAATTTACTAGATCTAATGTAAGGATTCCAGTTTCATCGTTATAACTTGAAGTACTTGACTTGAAGTGATCTGAGAAAAGAACTTCTTTTACAGGATAGTGCTTATCGATCTTCATTTGAATAGAAGAACTTGAGAGCTTATCGTTTTGGACTGTATTCACCACTAGGTTCAAACCAGCTCCTAAATATGCTTGTTCCTGTCCGTGATGAATTTCAACTTTTGCAGATCCTGTGTTCACTGTAAAATAACTTGTATGAATCGCCTGATTACCAAACTTATCGGGTACAATTAGAGTTACCTTATGCGTGCCGTCTGCCCATTTATAGCCGCTTAATGAAACAGAACCGTCCATGTCGTAAGAAAAATGTCCTTGTGCTTTTGCGTAGTCTTCGCCATCCACAAGAAAACGAATTTTCTCCCAGTCAATGCCCGTCTTAAATGGATCTTCTTCATATTCGTTTACTTTTGCTGTGATCGTAACTTCATTAGCTGTAAAGTCTTTTCCGTCCGTATTAACGGAATGTATAACCGGAGGGAAAAGGTCATCCACTTTTTCACCGTATACTGCCCGGATATTATCAAAATAGATAGATCCTTTCGTCATAGGTCCCGTTATACCTGACTTCGTAGACATCATTCTGATTGCTTGTGTTCCTGAGATTTTAAATGGACCGGTAAAAGAAGACGGAATTTCTGCCTCGATATATTTCCAGCCAGTCCAGTCAACACCTGGGTTTTCTTCGGTAAGGTTAATCGTCTGATTTTTACCATTGCCATCAACTATGTACATTCTTAGCCAGTATCCTTGTGCTTCAGGTGTTCCATAAACCCACATTCCAATGCTTGAAGGATTGTCTTCAATTGCTGTATGTGTGCCAGAACCTGCGTAAACACCTAACGTGCTTCCTTTTTGGGCATTTGTAAAATCAAAATCTAACCTTAAAGACTGTTCATCGAATCGGACAGGATCAGGATACTCAGAAAGAGTCAACGTTCCTTTTTCACCACGGTTGGCAGTCGATGTTTTCCAGTTTCCTAAACCATTTTCAAAATCATATAAAACGATCGGGAGCTGTCCAACCGTTACGTTTATGCTTGCTTCAAGAGATGAACCTTTTAAATGAGCTGTAATGGTGCCTTTGCTATTTTGATTACCGGTATGGAGAACCCCATTTTCATCAACAGTTCCCATTCCCTCAGGTATTTCAAATTCAATATCTTGCATATTCCATTTCACGTTTCTTTTTTGAAAACGAGTCATGAGGTCTAATTGTGTATCGCTGTTTCTGGCTACGGTCAGCTCATTTGAACCAAAAAACATTTCATCCGGGTTTTCAATTTCAATGATACTTCTGCCTACCTCTAAACCATCATGTTTTAATAGGATATGAAATTGACCGGTTTTTCCATTTGAAATGAACTCCCCATTTTCGATTGTTCCAAAAGAGGAATCAGATAACTCCCAAGTCAAACCATTGTCAGGGAGCGGAGCAGAGGCAAAAGACTTGTCCCGTCCTTTAGCTTTGAATTCTATTGTTGACCCCGGGGTAAAAGATTTGTCGTATGGTTCAATATATGCTGAATGGAAAACGTGATCAGAAGGTTCTTTTGTTACAACCAGCCAGGAGTTTGCGACACTTCTTTCGTTTCTGTCAGAAGGCTGGTTGTCGACTTCAAGATCGTCACCGCCTAGCTGACGTGTTGTGAAAGTAGATGAGCCGCCACCATCAAGGTTAAGAGCGGAAACTGCGCCGAGATCAATCATTAGTTGTGCTAAGTCTTTCATGGAAATACCGGCTGAATAAGGTTCCTGCCTGCCATCAATAACTGCGAAGAAAATATCTCCATCTGCTTTAATGCCTACAGCCGTTCTAGGTTCTTTATCTTGTCCGGTTTGTGGAGTTTGATAGATTTGGCTATTTTTTACGAGGACTGCATTGCCGCCAAGTGCTTCTTTTAGTTCATTTTTTACTGCTTCATAATCAGTGGAGTTACCGATAATTGCGCCGCCGTCTTTCTTTATTCCAAAGAAATTCCATGTTCGGCCGTTGTAATCTTTAATGGCTCTTCCATCCTTATGGACGATTCCATGTGGTTCACCTGTAGCCATGTTATAGAAGTCTGCATTTACAGCTGCAACTACTTTGTGGTTTTCTCCATCTGCAGCATCCGCTTGTGCCCGGACCGGCTGCAGACCAAAACCGTCTCCATCATTAGGTGTACCTGCTTCTATTGCTACATTAGGATTATGTAAATCAACGTCTACTACAAAACTCTCAATCTTTTTACCTTCTTTTCCTTCAAAACTATAGTGCTTTTCTTTTACACCTGGAGCCAGGTCTGCACGGTATTCATTAATAGGAGTTTGAACAATTTCAGATGTTAAGTCGAACTCTCCTAAAGCTGATGTTAAACCTGGTGAGATTGTACTGCTAATGACTGATAAAGCAAGGGCAGAGGGGAGCAGTTTCATTTTCCAACTATTTTTCATTTCTTCCTCCTGTAAACATTTTTTTGGACTTGCTAGTTTATTCATACAGGTTTACGATAATGGAAAAATATTAATTTAATGTTATTAATTTGTAATTATGTTATATAGTTATACTAAAAAACTAACTTGCTAGAAACAATAGGGCGAAAGTTGTCCAATTTTAATAGGTTAGGAGTCACAGATACGAAAATGATTATTTTCTGGTACAACCCTAAAGTTTAAAAGACCTGCCCTCCTAAGAGTACAGGCCTTTTCTCTCTCTAGTTCTCTATCTCTGTATTCATACGAGGGGTTGTTCTAAGCAAAAGGTTTTAACGCAATTGATTGCTAGATTAATTCAGCGCATTACTTCCAGCTTGGAAGAAAGGTGGTGATTAACACCAGCCTCCTCCGTAACCGCCGCCGTAACCACCGCACCAGCAACACCCAACGATGATTAACAAGATAAATAGCACTACGATCAAAGCAAAGCTGTTTCCGTGTGACTTAAATCCCATATAACCCACCTCCTTCTTTACAATGACAGATTATTAAGCGTACAAGTTAAAGGTTTGGGCGGGATTAGCCCATTTTTTCGGGACAAGAGCGGAATAGTGATCATACTTGAAAAAGATAAAAGTTGTATCTACCGAAATTTGGATTAAGGTATAATTACAACAACATTAATGTGGGATTAGAGGATTTGTTCTGGGGGTATTTTATGTTAGATATTATGCTTTATCTGTTCTTTGTCTTTCCGGTTTTGAGCTTATTGTTAGGTCTTTTTGGCGGTCTTTTGAACGTCGCCAGCTGGAAGACAGCATTAGCCGGTGCAATGATTTTTGCAGGTTTCTATATTTACTGGTCGTCATCACTGACACCTGAAGGGGATTTAGGTGGTGCAGCGGCATTTTTAATAATCGATGTATTAATTATCTACGGCGTAAACCGTCTTGTACGTTTAATAAAATCTTTTTTCAGGAGCTGATAAGATGTATGGAATTCTTGGCTTTTTTGATCGTGATACAGAAGAAAAAATAGATGAATTAAGGCAAGGAATGAAAGAGGCAGGTATAACTGATTATGGGATGAGACCGCACGTTACAATTGCGACTCACAATGAGCTGGAAGTTGAGTTATTTAAAAAAGAAATGGAAAAGTACTTTAAAAATCAGTCTGCTGTGCAGTTATTTATACCGTCAATTGGAATGTTTTTAAACAGTGGTACATTGTACGCAGCCCCAACTAAAGATCCAAGTTTAACAGACTTTCACTCTAGGTATCATGAACGGTTTATGGGAATAACCGATCCGAAATCTTTATATGCCCCAGCACAGTGGGTTCCTCATTGTACAATTGCCAGTCATTTGACACATGAAAAGCTGGTGGAAGCTTTTGATTACTCGGTGAAATATCTGGAGCCTTTCACTGCCAGAATTGAAAGTGTAGAATTGCTCGAGCTTGTGTTTGATGAAGATGTTTGTACAGACATGAAGGATATTTTTACAGTAGATTTAAAGAGATTTGATAGCTGAAGTTTTAAAGGATCTATTGTATGGTTATACATATAAATAGCCATATAGAAAGGAATCGAATTGATGTGGAACGAATTTAAGACTTTTATTATGCGCGGCAATGTGATGGATCTTGCCATTGGGGTAATCATCGGGGCAGCATTCGGAAAGATTGTAACTTCTTTAGTTGAAGATGTAATTATGCCTCCGATCGGTCTATTGCTAGGAAAGGTAGATTTTAGCAACTTATACATAAACCTCGGAAAAGGGGATTATTCCTCTTTGGCTGAAGCAAAAAGAGCGGGAGCGGCAACGCTGAATTATGGACTTTTTATTAATACGCTCATAAATTTCTTTATCATTGCTCTTGTTATTTTCTTAGTTGTGAAGCAGATTAATCGTTTAAAAAGAAAAGAAGAAGTGAAAGAACCGGATACGAAAGAATGTAAATATTGCTTAACTACAATTCCATTAAGAGCAGTTAAGTGTCAAAATTGTACAGCAGATTTAAATGATGATGCAGTAGTTAGACAGCCTTCAGAATGAGAGGGCTGTTTTTTGCATTTTAAGACGTCAGCAAAGTTTTCTATATCATGTATCTATCATGGAATTAACATAGAATTAATTACAATAAATGGATAATATGAAGAAAACGGAATAGGGGTATTTTTTTGAAGAACTTCAGAAAAGTTATTTGGATAGTAACGGGATTTTTCTTAGTCGGTTTTTCTTTCCTTTTTGGTCCAGACCTATGGGTGAAATTCCAAGCGAAGCAGCAGGCGTCACAGTTTTTAAAACATGCTGCCAATCAAGATTTTGAAAAAGCATTTGATCAAATTTACTTTTTTAATGGAGCATATGACGAGGACGTAACTATAACGGAGGATGCGGCAAAAAACAGCTGGATTAAAAGAAACAAACAATTGTTTACAGAGGGGACGTATATAAAGTCATACGAGAATTTAAAAATTAGGACGAATGACGGTTGGCCATCCGGCAATGTGGATCTAGTGATGGTGGAAAACGGAAAAGTAATAAAATATAAAGATGTACATTTAGCGTTTAATAAAAGAGATAAGTGGAAAATAGGAATGATGCAAAGCATGCATGAAAGAGATTGGGAAAAAGCTTTCAGCGGGCATGTTGTTCAATAAATTAGTAGATTCGAACACTTTTACGTTTTATTTACAGATAGAACCGACATTGATAGGAAAAGTGTAGAGGACTTTGATCAAAACTCCTCCTGATCGCGTGAAACTCTATGCAGTTTGCGTCAAACTAGGTATGTTTAGCGTGAAACTCCAGTAAGTCTGCGTGGAACGAGGCGGATTTGGAGTGGAAACTCACTCTTTTTGAGCGAACGTGTAATAAAAATAAGAACACGTACCGTAAAAAACAAGCAGTAAAGTAAAAGGCTGGCCCATTGGGACCAGCCTTCTTCTTGCTTATTTTTTGATAAGACCGATTTCAACAAGACGCTCATATAAGAAGTCGCCAGCTGTGATCGGCGGATACTTCTCAGGATTATCTTCAGAGATGCATGAAGGAATCGTCTCCAACAATGAATTCGGGTATGGATGCACGAAGAACGGCATGGAATAACGAGATGTGTTCTCGCCTTCAGGATTTACTACACGGTGAGTAGTTGCCGGGATTACTTCGTTCGTGATGCGGGAAAGCATGTCCCCAGCGTCAACGATAATTTGTCCTTTTTCAGCTTTAACAGGAACCCATTCTCCTTCACGAGTTAGAAGTTCCAAACCAGAAGCTGTTGATTCTACTAAAAGAGTGATCAAATTAATGTCTTCATGCTCACCAGCACGAATCGCACCTTTATCCATTGAATCATCAAGTGGCGGGTAGTGGATTGCACGAAGAATGCTGTTTCCGTCTTGAATCATGTCAGCAAAGAATCTTGGACGAAGGTCCATTTGAATTGCAAGTGCTTCAAGCATGTTACGAGCAACACGCTCTAACTCACGATAGAAGTTCAACGCATATTGACGAAGCTCTGCCACTTCTTCAGGCCAAACGTTAGCTGCATAATCACTTGAAAGCGGGTGTCCAACAGGAAGCTCTTGACCCACATGGAAGAATTCTTTTAAATCTCCAACTGAACGATTCTTTGCATGTTCTTTTCCAAATCCAGTGTATCCGCGTGCTCCGCCTTCAACACCTTCATACTTTTGCTTAATTTCTGTATCAAGTGTGAAAAACTTTTCCCAAAGTTCATAGTTTCTTTCGATTAGGTGAGTGTTTACACCATGACCTTCTAAAATAATAAAACCTGTTTCTTTCAGACCTGCTTCAAATTGAGCAGCGAATTCTTTGCGCTGTTCAGAAGTACCGTGTGTAAAGTTTTTCAGGTTTAATGTTTTAACTAGTGATTGAGTTTGTGTAGACATTTAATATAGCCCCCAGACATTTATGAAATCGCTTTCAAACAGTTTAAATTTTATCATAAAAGTATTGAGTAGCAATAGCTATTTTAAAGAATAGTACTATTTTTAAACATCGGTAGCATGGAAATACAAGATACTGGAAGTCGTTGAGTGAAATTCAGGTGCATTATGTTACTATTAAACTACAAATTATTGATTGGAATCGGTAGGTGAATTCATGCCTCAATCTGTAAAAATATCCGTTCGGACACTTGTCGAATATGTATTCCGTTCAGGAAGCATTGAATCAGGATTTAAAACCACATCCTCATTAATAGAGGGAACGAAAGCTCATCAAACGATACAAAAAACATACGGTGAAGCAGATGCTGCGGAAGTATTCTTGCAGATGAGCTATGCGTATGAAGAGATCGATTACGTGGTGGAAGGCCGCTGTGATGGTCTTTTGCTGGAAGAAGATCTTGTAACGATTGATGAGATCAAATCAACTGCAAAACAGTTAGATGATATAAAGAAAGATTCTTATCCCGTCCACTGGGCTCAGGCAAAGTGCTACGCTTATATGTACTTGAAAAAAGTAGAAAAAGACGAAGTAAAGGTTCAGCTCACATACGTACAGGTGGAGTCAGGTGAACAAAAAAGATTTCAGGAAAACTGTACCATGGCAGATCTAGAGGAGTTCATGCTTCATCTCATAAAAAGCTATGCTCCTTATGCGAAACTTCGATTGGAGAATCTGCAGCAGAGAAACGAGAGCATCCGAGAACTTCCATTTCCGTTTGATCAATATCGAAACGGACAGCGAAATTTTGCAGGAGCCGTTTATAAGACGATCGCTGATAAAAAAACACTGTTTGCCAATGCGCCAACGGGGACTGGGAAGACGATTTCTACCCTTTTTCCTGCTGTTAAAGCCATGGGAGAGGAAAAGGCAGAAAAGATCTTTTATCTTACAGCGAAAACGCTGAATCGAAAGAATGCGGAAGAAGCCCTTCAACTTATGAATGAGAAAGGTCTATTTTTTCAAAGTGTAACCATAACGGCGAAAGACAAAGTTTGTTTTAAAGAGGAGACACGATGCGATTCTTCTTACTGTGAATTTGCGGATGGATATTTTGATCGAATCAACGATGCGGTACTAGATATTTTAAAAAATGAAACGATAATGAATCGTGATGTCATCTCTCAATATGCCCAAAAACATAAAGTCTGTCCGTTTGAATTTTCGATTGATCTGGCATATGCGGCAGATGGTGTGATCTGTGACTATAACTACGTGTTCGATCCACGTGTATCTTTTAAACGTTTGTTTGAAGAACAAAAGAAACGTACGGTACTGCTCATGGATGAAGCGCATAATCTCGTAGATCGTGCACGCAGTATGTATTCTGCAGAATTGCAGAAATCTGCATTCTTGCAGCTGTCTCGGGAATACAAAGGAAAGAACGACGGGCTCTGGGGAACGGCTAAGACGATAAATGATGAAATGCTGAAACTTAAAAAAAAACATGGAGAGAAACAGGTTGCCGTTCCTGATCTTCCTGAAGATTTTATCAGCTGTTTGGAGGATTTTCTGGTTCAGGCAGAACAGCTCCTGGCAAGCGGTGAAAGTGATGAACAATTGCTTGAAGCCTATTTTGCTGCGAATCAAATGGTTAAGATATCAGAGTTTTATGATGAGCGGTTTGTTACATTTATTGATGTCTTTAAAAGTGAAGTAGAGGTTCGTTTGTTCTGTATGGATCCGTCCCAGCTTCTTTTTCAAACCGGGAAAAAATATGGGTCCCGCATTTTCTTTTCTGCCACTCTTTCTCCACTATCCTATTTTCGGGAGATGCTTGGCGGCGGGGAAGAAGACTATGTAATTCGCATGCCTTCACCTTATGAGAAGGAACAGCTGGATGTTTTTATTCAGCCTCTTTCTACTCGTTTCAGAGATAGAGAAAAGACAATTGAACCTATAAAGGAAATGATTATCGATCTTGTGGATAAGAGGCCGGGGAATTATCTCGTCTTTTTCCCGTCATATCGTTATATGACCGATTTGGTTGATCGGCTTCTGGAAGAAGATCCAGCATTTCACCCTATTGTTCAGCACCCTGCTATGTCAGAGGAGGAGCGTGAGAAATTCCTGGCTAACTTTGATACGGCTGGAGAGCAATCGCTTGTTGGATTCGCTGTCATGGGCGGTATTTTTTCAGAGGGAATTGATCTAAAAGGAGACCGCTTAACAGGAGCAGTAATAATCGGAGTCGGATTGCCGCAAGTTGGATTAGAGCGCGATACGATGAAGGATTATTTTCAAAGCGCAGGGAAGAATGGCTATGATTTTGCATACGTTTACCCGGGCATGAACAAAGTGCTGCAGGCTGGGGGCAGGGTAATCAGATCTGAAGAGGATCGCGGAACGCTCGTACTTGTGGATGACCGGTTTTTAAGCCGTAAGTATGTGGAGATGCTGCCTGAAGAATGGCGGGATTTTGTTGTGCTGAAAGGGTAGGATTTTTGCGGGTGGTTTGTCGAAAAGCCTATAAAACATTTTGAAGGCTCATAAAAATTTTTGAAGGATCATAAAAAAATTTAAAGGACCATAAACTTTCTTAAGGGCTCATAAATCTCCTCGAAGGCTCATAAATGAAATCATACTTATTTTAGGTTGCTTGGCACCGGCCAAGCAACTTTAATTGGATATAAATCCTATTAAATAGCTGAATTTCGGGGTTGTTATTTATTTTTTATTTTGGAAAAATAAAAAATTCGGGGCTGCCAAAAGTAAGTTTACCTTACTTTTGGGACAGCCCCTTTCTTTTTACTTTTTATATAAGCCAGCCCATAAAAATGGCAGACCAAATGTGTCTGCCGGCTGCTTCATTTCTTTCATTTTACGAAGTTCGAGCACTTCAAAATCTGAAAACACGTCACGCATCTTCTCAAACGTATAACCGAGGCCGCCTTTCATCGTCCGCTCACGATAAACTGCCTCATCTGGTACATCAAGTCCCATGCCTTCTGCATCAAAACACGTAATCGCAAAATACCCGCCGGTTTTTAAACAGTTGTTTAATAGATTAAGATAGCTCACCCTTCTGTGAGGAGGAACATGGTGAAAACAGCCAGAATCATAGATTAAATCATATTCATCATGAGGGATGTCGAGTTTAAAGATATTGCCTTGAATGAAATTTACTTGAACGCCTTTTTCTTCCGCTCGTTCACGTGCCCATTGAAGTCCTTCACTCGAAAGATCAACAGCATCAACCTTAAACCCTAGTTCTGCAAGATAGATCGCATTTCGTCCAGGTCCGCATCCCAGCTCAAGAACCCGCCCGGGCTTAATCATCCCGTTTTCAATATAGTTCACTAGATTTTCGTCAGGTGCGTCAATAAAAAAAGGAATCTTCTTATTTCGATCTTCATAAAAAGAATTCCAGAATGCACCTTCATCACGTAAAAGCGAGTCCAGCATGTCATAAACATGTTCATTTTTAGTAATCAATTTTGTCAAAAAATCGTCCGCCTTTCATAGTTAAAATAGGCCTCTGACTGACTGAGATGTATATCTCTATTTTACCAAAAAATAGATTATAATTGGGGTGAAGAGTGAATAAAAGAGGTGGAAAAAGTGAAAGATTTAGCGGGTCTTACATTAAAAAAAGCAGGAACTGAGCATGTGGCAGGAATAGCTAAAGTTTGCTCAGAAGGATGGAGAGCAACATATGGTTATTTGGAAGATGAAGCGTATGTAGAGCAGGTTATAGAAGAGTATTTTAACCAGGATAGGGTCTTGAAAGAAGTCACGGAGTTCAGTGAACAGTGGCACGGCTACTTTATTGCGGAAGAGGAAGGTCAAGTAGTAGGTGCAATTGGGGGCGGAACAACGGGCAGCCAAACAGGTGAAATCTTCGTCTTTTACATGGATCCAGATAAGCGAGGATTAGGAATCGGAAGTAAACTATTGAGCTTTTATACAGATTATCAAAAAAGTCTTGGAATAAAAGAGCAATGGCTTTCAGCGCAAAAGGGTAATGAAAAAGGAATTCCTTTTTATGAAGCAAGGGGATTTGTAAAACAATCCGAAAAGGTAAGTAAACGAACCCATCACATTTCATTCCGTTATATGAGAAAAATATAAAAAGCCCCTCCATCGAGGAGCTTTTTTGTTATTCATCCACGGTTTTTTTACGCAGCAATAAGGATTGAAAGTCCATGCTCCCGCCGGCTTCAGGAACGACATGAAAGTTCAGCACTTCAAATAATGGCGATACTACCTCTTGAATGTCTTCGTTTGTATAAAAAGAAAAGAATCGTTTTGGTATATATGTATCGTCTTCCCAAACTCCTTCTGAATCTTTTCCGCCGTATACTCCCATGTAAAACAATCCATCGTCTTTAAGAACTGTATGAATGTTTTTGAGAACAGCAGGCAAGCTCACCTTTGGAACGTGAAGCAGTGTATTCATCGCCCATACAGCATCAAAGGATTCAGCATCAAAATCCAGCGTATAATAATCCATCACTTCTGCTTTTAATCCTTTCATACGGCATGTTTCGACCATGCTTGGAGAAAGATCGATACACGTTACATCAAAGCCGTGATCCAGCAAATATTTCCCGTGCTGTCCAGAGCCTGCGCCGATATCTAGAACTGCACTTATTTCTTCATTGCTAAGAGCATCTATATAAGATTTCAGCTCAACGATCTTCCACTCGTCTATATCGGCTTTGTCTCTTGAATGAGCTTGCTCGTTATAGCTTGCTTTCAGACTTTCTTTTAACAAAAGATCCATGAAGTTCGCTCCTTAAAAAAGATATGTTCGAAAAGCAAAATGATAGATTCATTATAGCGAAAGATGTCAGACTGGTAAATTTTAAAATGAAAGAAAATTCAGTAAAGGAAAGCCCTTACATTCCTCTCGCCCCTTTCCTGTATTGGTTTGTAGTAAAAAAGTTGTGTTCTTAAATCCCCCTTGAAAGCATGTCGAACAGCCTGTAGAATGTTAAGAAATTCAATTTTCTGAATAATAATAACAAATTACAAATATGATCACTCCGATGCTTGCGTACTTTGCTATATTGCTTTCTTTTGCTAAAAAGTTCGACAAAAATATGGGGATGGGGATTCTCATTTCATCCTTGCTACCGTACACGATTGCCTACACGATTTTCTGGTGTATCTTATTTGCTGTCTGGTACGTGCTAGGACTTCCATTGGGTCCTGGCGAATATATAAAAAAGTAAATTATATAGAAGGAGTGAGCGGGTTTGGAACAATTATTCAGTCGGTTGGCAAACTATCAAGATGAAATGGTGGAGATCCGTAGACATCTTCATCAAAATCCTGAACTATCATTTGAAGAAGTGGAAACACCAGCTTATATTGCTGCTTATCATGAAAAATTAGGATTAGACGTTCGAAAAGGAGTAGGCGGAAGGGGTGTAGTGGCTACCTTAAGAGGAGGAAAGCCTGGCAAAACCGTCGCACTGCGAGCTGATTTTGACGCACTTCCAATTCAGGAAGAAAACGATTCTCCTTATAAATCAAATGTTCCAGGTGTCATGCATGCTTGCGGGCACGATGGCCATACAGCTACACTTCTTGTATTGGCAAAAGTATTAAATGAAATGAAAGATGAACTCGAAGGAAATGTTGTATTTATCCATCAGCACGCAGAAGAATTAGCACCAGGCGGAGCGATTGTCATGATCGAGGACGGCTGCCTGGACGGGGTTGACGTCATTTTTGGAACCCACCTTTGGGCAACAATGCCAACCGGAACAATCGGGTACAGAACTGGCCCAGTAATGGCAGCCGCCGACTCTTTTACAATAAAAGTTCAGGGGAAGGGCGGACACGGCGCCCAGCCTCATAAAACGAAAGACAGTATCGTGATCGGAGCACAGCTTGTTTCAAACTTGCAGCAAATTGTGAGCCGCCGAGTGAATCCTCTCGATGCCGCCGTTGTATCCGTCGGTGCATTTGAAGCGAAGAATGCATTTAACGTAATTGCTGACTCAGCTAAACTGACTGGTACAGTTCGAACTTTTAAAGAGGATGTACGTGTTGCGATCGAACAGGAAATTGACCGCATTGCAAAAGGAACGTGTTTAGCAGCGGATGCTTCTTATGAATATGTATTTAAGCGCGGCTATCCAGCAGTCGTAAATCATAAAGAAGATACAGAGTTTGTAGTCGATGTGGCGAAAAAGGTGCCAGGTGTGCTGGAGCTTGAAGAGATCGAACCGCAAATGGGCGGGGAAGATTATGCGTATTATTTAGAAAAAGTACCTGGTACATTCTTCTTTACTGGTGCAGAAGACTCAGCTTGGGATGAAACATACCCTCATCATCATCCGAAATTCAAAATTAATGAAGATGCATTATTGATTGCTGCTAATCTATTAGGAGCTGCAACACTGACGTACTTAAAGCAAAATGCAGAAGAAAAAATCGGTGTTACAAAATAAGTAAAAAAGCCCTCAATAGGGGGCTTTTTTTTATTTACTAAGGATTACTCCCAGCAGCTGTCGTCAGAGTTATCCTTACACTTCTTAGACTTCTTACAAGATTTCTTTGAAGACTTTTTAGACTTCTTTTCTGAAAGACCAGAATCTAACAAAGCACGAAGCGCTTCTACAGCACCGCCAGTGCCTGTCCCGTTAGCAGCAGCTGCTGCAACTGGAGTAGACGTACCAGTAGTAGAGGTTTTTTTACGTAACTTCTTTTCAATAAGATTACCTAGATCTGTACCATTTGCAGATGCAGCAGTAGCATTTGCGCCTTTGCCATTAGGAGATCCTTCGTTCCGCTTTTTTCTTTTCTTGCTCATTTAGTATCACCCCCACTATTACTATATGAAAGGGGGAGATGAGTGCTTGTACGAATCACTATTTTTTATATTTTTTAAAAAAATTACGAGATAACTCTAGTAAAATGCTGATTATCTTCCGTTGGGTAGGGGAGGAACGGTGAAAGCTCAAAAGCAGAAGGCATCTTGAGCGAAAACAGTGGATGTTTGAGCGTAGCTTGAAAATCTTGAGCGGTGCTAGAGTAGTTTGAGCGTATGTGGTATCAGGCTGAGCGTAAATCAGAATTTCTGAGCGTACGTGTAATAAATATAAGAACACGTACCGTAAAGTGACCAGATGAGCCGATTCTTTTATTGGAAAAAAATTCTTGCCAGAAAAAAATAGACCTTTTATAATTAAAGTGTAAATTTACACTAAAGAGAAAAAGGCGGTGCCAAAGTTGAAATTAAAATGGATTTTAATTTGTTTATTAATCTATGGATCTGCCTTTTACTCAAGTTGGCACGTATATTCTCGCCAAAGTGCAAAAGAAACTGCAGAAGATGCAGGCAAACTTCTGCCGGTTAAAATGAAATATTTTCGAGATGTTCATTCCACTAAACAAATTCAACAATGGTTAAAAGAAGCGCGCGAAACCGGAGAAACGATTGCTATTGCAGGTATGCAGCACAGCCAGGGAGGTCATACATTGTATCCAAATGGAACCTTGCTGGACATGACAGGGTACAGCAAAATTTTAAATTTTAGTCCTAAGGAAAAAAAGATCACGGTACAATCAGGTGTGACATGGGCTGACATTCAAGAAAAGATAAACCCGTATGGTCTCTCGATAAAAGTGATGCAGTCACAGAATATTTTTACCGTTGGAGGTTCTTTGAGTGTTAATGTTCACGGGCGTGATATTCGATACGGTTCGTTAATTGACTCAGTAAAATCTTTCCGATTGTTAAAACCAGATGGAGCAATAATCAATGTCAGCCGCACTGAGAACAGTGATATGTTTCCTTATGTAATTGGGGGGTACGGTTTATTCGGTGTAATACTCGATGTGACATTGGAACTTGCTGATGATGAACTGTATCAGCATCGATCAGCGGCAATGAATTATAAAGAGTATGAAATGTATTTTAATGAAAAAGTGAAACATGATGATTCAGTTAAAATGCACCTTGCACGAATATCAGTGGCACCTGAATCTTTCTTAAAAGAGATGTATGTTACTGACTACGTGCTTGCTGAAGATCAGCGTAAACGAGAAAAATACATGGAATTAAAAAAAGAAGAAATTGTGGCTTTGCCTAAATTTATGCTTGGTTTGTCCAGATACAGTGATTGGGGTAAAGGTCTGCTTTGGGAAACGCAAAAAGAATACTTTATGAATAATGACGGGAAGTATGAAACTCGTAATAATGTGATGAGGTCAGACAGCGAATTTATGGAATACGAAAACCCTAACCAGACAGAAGTGCTGCAAGAATACTTTGTCCCTGTTGATCAATTTGCTGAGTATATCACTGATTTAAGAGCAGTTTTAGAAAAAGAAGAACTAAACTTACTAAACATAACAATAAGATACGTAGGGCATGACGAGGATGCTGTCCTCTCTTATGCGAAGGATGACATGTTTGCTCTCGTTTTATTAATCAATCAAGGTAGATCAAAACAGGACATTGAACAGACAGAAAGAGTCTTGCAAAAATTAATTGATGTGACTTTGGATCACAATGGAAGCTATTATTTACCGTATTATTCGTATCCATCGGATGCACAGCTAAAAAGAGCATATCCTCGCATTGATGAATTCTTTGAAAAGAAAAGAGAGTTCGATCCCGAAGAACGTTTTAAAAATCTGTTTTACGAGAGGTATGGACAATGAATTATCGAACATTCGTAGCATCGCAGAGTATTTTAATGACGGCTAGCTCTATGGTGTTTCCGTTTTATTTGCTTCTTATAAGGAATATCGGTGACAGCTACTCACAATTTGGATTGGCATATGGACTATTCGCTCTTACAGCGGCACTAGTTCACCCTTTAATCGGAAGACTATCAGATAGAATAGGAGACCGTTCATTATTGCTGTTATATACGTGGGGTATGGCTGGAGTAATGATTATTGTTCCGATCATTGAAACCATCTCAGCGCTTTATCTTTTACAAATTGTAATGGGTGTATTAGGAGCCGTACAGAAAACCACTGAAAAGACAGCACTTGCAAGACAAACTGCAGGTGAACATACTGGGCAGAAAATAGGAAACTACCATTTATGGACGAGTGTATGGGGAGCTGCTGCGGTAATGGCAACCGGATATTTAATAGATTTCCTGACGATTGGAAGCCTTTTTTATATCGCTTCATTCTTATATCTGATATCTGCTGTGATCTTAATGAGATCTGATCATATTTTAAAGAACCAAATGAAAGAAAAGCCCGTGCAGCCATAAGCTGCCGGGCTTTAGTTATAAAAGAAAAAGCGTATTTCGTAATCTTTGTTGCTATTAGAAGGCATTGATCTCCGCTCCAGGATGCTCGCTTTCCGCGGGGCGTGCGGTGAGCCCCCTAGGCTCTTCAAGCCTGCAGGGTCTCACCTGTCCCGCTGATCCCGCAGGAGTCTCGCACCTTGCGCTCCAATCAACTATTCAACGATGACCGTTTAATAAACATCCAAAAGCAAATCTATCAGAAAACAGCAAAGAAAAACAAGCTGATGACTAAGCTCTGTATAGCAAGAACAAATATTTTCTTTCCTGAGTGTTTAGATCCGGTAGCCAGTATTCTGCTAAAAATGGTTTCAAAAGATATCACGATCAAAAAAGTATAAATAAAACCTAGAAGTATTCCCTCCATCGTTAGCTCCTTACTTCATTGATTCTGCAATTTTTATCATATCTTCTGTTGTCCATGGATTGTTCGTTTCTGGAACAACATTCAATGTAATCTTGTAGGTCAGCTTCTGATTCTTTTTCGACCAGACTAATTCCCGCGTATCCACATGATTCATTCTCATATCTGCAATCGAGCCATCTTTTAGTTTGAATGACAAGGGTAAGTCAGGATCAATATTTTCAACTCTATTAAAATAGGTAGCAACAGATAAACTGGCATTGTTGTCTTTATGGTATACGACTTCTGCAAATCTTGGTTGAAATCCGGCATTCTTTTCAACTGTTGAGGAGATGGAATCAGGTATGAAGGGCAAATGGCTTGGAATTTTCACTTGTGATAATTCTTCGTCTGGAAGAGTGTGCATTTCTTTTTGTATGTCAGGGTATTTCTTCATTAAACTTTCAAGTTCTGGTGAAGGAGATGAACAACCGAACATAAACAGCAAAGTAACGATTCCAGCCACCCATTTCATATAAAAGCCTCCTAAATGGAATTAAGAGAGATCATCCTCTTTTTCTTTCTTACGCCAATATTTTTGAATGAACTTTTTTACGATATCCTTCCCAGCTAAAAGTGCACCGAGCCAGAAGAAGACTTCTCCTCCAATAAATAATCCACTCACGATGCCTGTCTTGGCAGCAGCACTAAATGATAAAAAGGGAATAATGGGAATAAAAATCCATAGGACAAATGAGAGAATGATAAATATAATTCCAGTTTTCTTTTTCATTGTTGAAAACTCCTTTATTTTGTCTAATGGTTAATACGAATAAGTTTTCATAAAAGTTCCCACATATCCATTTACAGTATAAAACTGCCTGTTTTTTCCCACAAGAAGAAAAATAGTTAACTGGTCTAAATTTCCAATTCGTTCATAGTTGTAAATGTTTCCAAGTTTGGATAATGTTAAGAGGACACTGTTGTAAAAAGGTGGGGGACCGATTGAAGAAAGAACTTGTATATCAAAGTAAAGATAAAGAGATAGAAGTATTTGAAGATGAGTTTGGCAAGATTACTTTAAAAGAGATACCACACGAAGCAGCTGTGATGGTTGCTGTTGAAAATAATAGTTTAATATTAATCAGTCAGTTTCGTCCTGCCGTGGAAGAAGTCATTATCCAGCTTCCTGGCGGTGGAATGAACGTTAATGAAGAACCTGAGGAAGCAGCGAAACGTGAGCTGCTTGAAGAAACTGGTATTGTATGCGGGGATGCCATGTTTTTAGGCAGCATTCAGCCGAGTGCTTGCTACAGTAATTGCGTTACACATGTATATTTTACGAAAGACATTCTTGAGTACAGGTCGCAGAAACTAGAGAAAAAAGAAGCTTCTATTCAAGCTTTTCATATTCCTATAGAGCGGGCGTTCCGTAATATTGAGCAAGGCATCTGGAAAGATAGCGAGCTGGCGCATGGATTGCTGCTTGCACGATTGAAGGGATTGATCTAAATGAGCTGTTTAGGGTGCGATTTAGCAAATGCGAAACTGCCTGTACATACCGTGTATGAAGATGAACTTGTCCGCTGTTTTCTGGACATTGATCCTTTTAATGAAGGACACACATTAATATTACCGAAAAGACACGTAAGGGAACTTATTGAATTAACGCACGAAGAAACGCTTGCTGTTATGGGTGCTGCTAAATTAATCTCTGAAAAGTTAAACACTTGTTTAAAACCGGATGGGATTACAATCAATCAAAATGGGGGAAAATTTAGTGATCTGACTCATTTTCACATGCATGTCATTCCAAGGTATGAAAATGACGGGTTTACGTGGAGTGAGTCAACGATTCAGGATGGTGCTCATAAGAGATTAGCTGAAACAGCAGATATGCTCGGAGCGGTCTAATATTTTTATCTGTATGAAAAAGTGTGCCACAATGATTACTAAGGAGGGATTCAGATATATGGTAACGAGTATTCATGATCGAGCGGTTCTGCATAACGGTGTTCAGATGCCTTGGGTTGGTTTAGGTGTTTATAAAGCAGAAGATGGTGATGAAGTCATCCAGTCCATTAAATGGGCACTTGATGCAGGGTATAGAAGCATCGACACAGCCAGTCTTTATAACAATGAAGCAGGAGTCGGGCAAGCTATCGCTGAGTCAGATGTACCGAGAGAAGACCTTTTTATCACGACAAAGGTCTGGAACACAGATCAAGGTTATGACGAAACACTAGCGGCTTTTGATGCGAGCTTAGAAAGGCTCGGACTGGAATATGTGGACCTTTACCTCATACACTGGCCTGTTCCTGGCAAGTATAAGGAAACATGGAAAGCTATTGAGAAGATTTATAACGAGGGCCGTGCAAAGGCAATTGGTGTAAGTAACTTCAAGCAGCATCATCTTGAAGATCTGATCGCAGATGCAGAGATTAAGCCGATGGTGAATCAGGTTGAATATCATCCTCGTCTGACACAGGAAGATCTTTTAACATACTGCAAACAGCAGGGAATACAGCTTGAAGCTTGGCGTCCCTTGCTAAAAGGTGAAATTTTTGAGGAACCAACTTTGGTGGAACTTGCTGATAAGCACAATAAAACCGTTGCGCAGATTATTTTAAGATGGGATCTTCAAAATGGAGTTGTAACGATTCCAAAATCGGTAACTCAACACCGTATTGAAGAAAATATTGATATTTATGATTTTGAGCTGACGAATGAAGATATGACGCGGATTTCTGCCCTGAATCAGGACAAGCGGAACGGTGCTGATCCTGACGATCCTGAATTTTATAAGCAGTTTGAATAGATGTAAAAGCAGTCTTTCTCAGATGAGAGGACTGTTTTTTTATTTAATAAAGGTGCCAAAATCTTATTTAAAGGTTCTACCCTAAAAGATTGTTGCTTAATAGGAATTTTTGTTCGATTCTCTTCATTGAAAAGTTGATTGTAGTGCAAGGTGCGAGACTCCTATGGGATGAGTAGGACAGGTGATGCTCCTGACAGCGCAAAGCGCTAGGAGGCTCACCGCACACCCCGTGGAAAGCGAGTATCCTGGAGCGGAAATCAACCCTTTCAAGAGCAACAAAGTTTGCGAAAATAGCCTATTAAAAAGAAAAAAGATCAGATCAGGCGATGCCCGTAGTTTTAAAAAAAGAATAACGGGAAAAATGATATACGTAGATGACAGAAAGGAAGTGCTAACATGTCAAAACGCATATTGATTGTCGTAACAAATCACCAAAATATCGGAAATAATAAAACAGGCCTTTGGCTTGAAGAGTTTGCAGTACCTTATAACGAATTTCGCGATAAAGGATATGACATTACAGTAAAAAGTATTAAAGGCGGCAGTATTCCTTTAGATCCGAACAGCTTAGATGGAGTCGAACAAGATCAATATAAGGAGGCATTATCACTCTTGGAAGATACAGCTGAACTTAGTGCAGATGATGCAGTAAGCTATGACGCAATCTTCTTGCCAGGCGGACATGGGACAGTCTTTGACTTTCCGAAAAGTGAAGCTCTAAAGGAAGTGGTAAGCCAGATGGCGCAGACCAATAAGGTAATCGGCAGTGTTTGTCACGGACCTGCTGGACTTACAACAGCGACACTGAAAGATGGATCTTCTATAGTAAAAGGAAAGACCGTTACAGCCTTTACCGATGAAGAGGAAGAAGAAATGCAGCTTACGAAAGAAGTGCCATTCTTGCTCGAAGCAAAACTTCGCGAACTTGGTGCAGAATTTCAGCGAGCTGGAAAATGGGAAGATTTTGCCGTGACAGACGGAAATCTTGTTACCGGGCAAAACCCGCAGTCCAGCAGAAGTGTAGCGCTTCGCATGATCGAAGTTCTTGATAAACAATAACATACAATTTACGAAACGGCCGGCTCTTGCTGGTCGTTTTTCTTTAGATATTCACCTATGAAAAAAATGTGAGTATTTTAATAAAGACATTTTTGATTAGGGGGAAATCTTGTGGGTTTCTATATTAGAGTTGAGGAGAACGTCAGAATTTATGTGGAAGATGTCAACCCTGGCGCAGAGAAAACGATCCTTTTTATTCATGGATGGCCTGCAAATCACAAGCTGTTTGAGTATCAGTTTAATCAGCTGCCATCGATGGGTTTTAGATGCATAGGCATTGACCTTAGAGGATTCGGCAAGTCTGATAAACCGTACTCTGGCTATTCATATGATCGATTAGCAGATGATATTTATGCTGTTGTTCAGACATTGAAATTAAAGGATTTCACACTTATTGGGCACTCTGTTGGAGGGGCGATTTCGATCAGGTATATGGCAAGACAAGGCGGCTTTGGTGTTTCAAAGCTTGCTTTGCTTGGTGCTGCAGCTCCTAGTTTTACGAAGCGTCCCGATTTTCCATATGGTCATACGAGAGAAGAAGTGAATACTTTTATCTCTGATACGTATAAAGACCGGCCAAAAATGCTTCAGGGGTTTGGAGATATTTTTTTCTTTAAATATGTAACGGCTCCTTTTTCCGACTGGTTCTTTCAGTTAGGTTTAGAAGCTGCAGGATATTCGACTGCAGCGGTCTTAGGCTCTTTACGTGATGAATCGCTTTTTGGTGACCTAGGTAAAATTCAAGTCCCGACTCTGATTCTGCATGGTGTTCATGATCAGGTTTGTCCATATCCTTTTGCTTTGGCGATGAATAAAGGAATACGGAACTCGAAACTGGTTCCGTTTGAGAACAGCGGGCACGGACTTTTTTGGGAAGAGTGGGAGAAAGTGAACAGAGAGCTTTCTCAGTTTGTTGTGTAAAAATAATATTTAATCATTTGTAATACATCACATGAAGATGTTCATGGTGATCCAAGGTAGCAAGTAAAATATCAGGAAGCTTTGTATTTTGTTTTTGGATTTGATTTAAAAGCCAAGCTTCATTTTTTCCTGTTTCCAAAAGCTCTTGTTGATTGATTTTTCCTTCTTTAATGACAACCTGAGGATAATCGAAAGGCTTTGGAGGCAAGTTTATATCCTTTTGAATAACGGTTTGGTATTGCGGCTGTAAAAATGAAGTAATGGTACCATTTGATTCAAACAAAGCGAGTGCGACTTCTTGAACATCTATTACCCTATGTTTGCGCAGTTCAGAAAATAAAACGTCTATTGAAATTCGAGCTTTTTTTAAGTTCTTATATAATATTTGTCCATTCTTTACTAGCGGAATAGGGGCCGGGTCTATTAATTTTCTTAGCGAGTGCCAATGAAGGCCAGTCATGGTTGTAGTCACATAAAGAATAACCAGAACGGTCATTGTGATAAGGGAACCTTTAAGACCAAGGTGCTGGTCAGAAAGGGGATGGGCAATGATGTTTCCAAAGATGAGAGCCATAATGAAATCTAATAAACGAAGCTGTGAAAAAGATCGCTGTCCCATCAATTTTACAGCAAACAGCATAAAGAAAAAGGCAACGATTGCCCTTAGAATCCATTCGATCGCCAATAAATTCTCTTGAGCTTGATAAAAATCCAGCATATTAGCACCCCGATAAACTTGATGCATTTAGTATGGTCGTAAAAAATGTCTTTTTAACCCGAAAAGTAGGATAAAAATTATTTTAAGACTCGCTCAGTGGAGCTCCATTCAATTTTTGAAACTTATCCAGTCTGAATTGAAGAAAGAGGAAGTGCTCGTTTGATTTTTTGATAAAAAATAACGTGAGAAGTCGCCCTAGAGGCGGCTTTTTTATTTGAGGAATATAGCGCAGGAAGATTTATGCGCGTTCGCGGAGATTTATGCGCGTTCGCGGGGATTTATGCGCGTTCGCGGGGATTTATGCGCGTTCACGGAGATTTATGCGCGTTCGCGGGGATTTATGCTCGCTCAAGAGATTTTATGCTCGTCCACAGTATTCAAGCTCCCCTCTGCAAGTCAATCAGAAGGACTTTAGACCCATACTCCATTGCCAGCCTTAAAAATTTATGGAAAGAACTTAGGGAAAATATATCATTGACGATGATAATCATTATCATTTAAGGTTATACATGTAATTAATAATGAGAATCATTTTCAGTAACGTAAATTAAATCAATATCTCAAGGAGGAGCAAAAATGAGCACCTTACAAATAGAAATGAACGAACTTTATCTGAAGCAGCAGGAAAAACGGGAATCAAACGCGAGATCCTATCCTAGACGCATACCTATTGCTATAGAAGAAGCTGAAGGAATCTATGTAAAAGATGCAGACGGAAGAAAATTCATAGATTGTCTGGCAGGGGCAGGGACGCTGGCACTTGGTCATAATCATCCGGTTGTGATCGATGCGATTGAAAAAGTGCTTCATGACAAGCGCCCATTACATACACTGGATTTAACGACGCCAGTAAAAGAAGAATTCGTAAGTGAAGTATTTGATAGTTTACCAGAAGAGTTTGCGAAACGTGCAAAGATTCAATTTTGCGGACCTACTGGTGGAGATGCAATTGAAGCTGCGATCAAACTTGTAAAAACTGCAACTGGAAGAAGAAGCGTTCTATCTTTCCAGGGCGGCTATCACGGGGCAACACACGGAACGATGGCTTTATCAGGTAACTTAGGGCCGAAACAGAATGTTCAAGGGCTAATGCCAGATGTTCACTTCATGCCATACCCATATGCATATCGCTGTCCATTTGGGATGGGTGGAGATGACACTCATAAAATCAGTGCCAAATATATCGAAAACCTTTTATATGATCCAGAAAGCGGAATCTTACCTCCAGCAGCTATGATCTTGGAAGTCGTACAAGGTGAAGGTGGATCCATTCCTGCACCAGTTGAGTGGCTTCGTGAAATACGAAGAATCACGAAAGAGCGCAACATTCCGCTTATTATCGACGAGGTGCAAACTGGAATCGGCCGAACAGGTGAACTGTTTGCATTCCAGCATGCAGGCATCATTCCTGATGTTGTAGTTTTATCAAAAGCAATAGGAGGAAGCTTGCCGTTATCGGTTGTGATCTATGACAGAGAACTTGATAAATGGGCACCAGGTGCACATATCGGTACGTTCCGGGGCAACCAGATGGCGATGGCCGCAGGAACAGCAACACTAAAGTATATCAAAGAAAATAACTTGTCACAGCATGCGAAAGAGCTCGGAGAAAAGCTCATGCTTGAACTATCTATTCTTCAAAATGAAATTCCTGAGATCGGTGATGTCCGCGGACGTGGATTGATGGTTGGAGCAGAAATTGTGAATCCCAAAATCCCGTCTGGGCAAAAAGGGACATTTGCTGCAAATCCTGAACTCGCGAGCCGCATTCAAAGAGAATGCTTTAATAGAGGCTTGATTTTGGAAGTCGGAGGCAGACATGGAAGTGTCATCAGATTCCTTCCGCCTCTTATCATTACTGAAGAACAGCTTGATGATGTGATTGCGATATTTAAAGATGCGGTAAGAGCCGCGCTCAAGTAGGGGTGCAGAATGAACACAACTGATTTTGACCGTTTTTTCCTAAATAACAGTGAAGCAGGACTGCGGAACTTTCAGCATATCGTATTTAAAACACAGCACTTGCTGAGCCAATTTTATAAAAACAATACAGATGCCTTTAACGGCAAGCATCCACATGACATTGAAAAAGAAATAAATGCTTTATCAATCACATCAAATGATGGAGAAGATCCTTTTGCAGTTCTTGAAGACATACAAGAAATGATTGTTAAGAACAGCATTCACGTTTCACACCCGACAAGTATAGGGCACCTTCATTGCCCTCCACTTGTTCCAGCAATTGCAGCGGAACTGATTATCGGTGCGCTTAATCAGTCAATGGACTCTTGGGACCAAAGTTCAGCAGCAACTTATCTGGAAGAAAAGCTGATTCATTGGGTAAGCGAAAAACTGAAGCTACCCCATACAGCTGACGGCACATTTACGAGTGGAGGCACACAATCCAACTATATGGGATTGCTGTTAGCACGTGACCATTTCTGCGATAAAGAGTGGAACTGGAACGTGAAGGTGAAAGGTCTGCCGCCTGAAGCAAATAAGATGCGCATTCTTTGTTCTGAAGATGCTCATTTTACGGTGAAAAAGTCAGCTTTTCAGCTAGGGCTTGGGGAACAGGCAGTTGTAACCATCGAAACCGATCACAATAAAAAGATGAATGCCAATGTCCTAAATGAAGAAATTCAACGGTTAAAATCTGAAGGATTATATCCAATGTGTGTTGTTGCAACAGCGGGAACGACTGATTTCGGGAGCATCGATCCGATTCAGGATATTGCACAACTGGCTAAGAAGAACCTTTGGCTGCACGTTGATGCTGCGTATGGCGGGGCATTGATGCTGAGTAAAAAGCATTCGAACAAACTCGCTGGTATTGAACAAGCCGATTCAATCACCATTGATTTTCATAAGCAGTTTTATCAGCCGATCAGCTGTGGTGCATTCTTCGTTAAAAATAAAGAAAACTTCCGTTATGTTGCGCATCATGCTGATTATTTAAATCCTGAAAACGATGAGGAAGACGGTCTCGTTCATCTGGTAAGCAAATCGGTTCAGACAACAAGACGGTTTGACGCATTAAAACTTTTTATGTCACTTCGAATCGTCGGTGATAAGAATTTTGCAAGCATGATCGATTACACGCTTCACCTTGCGGAACAAACGGTTAAAGTCATGAGTCAAAAAAGTAATTTCGAAGTGTGCAATCAGAACCCAGAGATTAATGCCGTTGTATTCCGCTATAAAAATGACAATCCTGAAACTCAAAATGATATCAACACTTTTATCTATAAAAAACTTCTTCATACAGGTACGGCATTGGTTGCAAAAACAAAAGTGAAGGACCAAGTATTTTTGAAATTTACGTTGCTGAATCCTCGAACGACTATCGTGGATATTGAAGATATTCTTCATAGCATTATTCAATTTGCAGCAGAGTACGAAAACAGGGGGATCACCCAATGACAAATCATAAATTACGAGCAGAAAATGCGAGCATGCAAAGTTTTTTAAACTGTTACCTTAGAGAAACACAAAATTTCACGGAAGATCATCCAGCTGGAGTGGAATGGCGCGGTGACACACCGGAAAAATGGCTGAAGATCTCATTAACAAATCAAGATACATCCATATTTGCAGCAGTTAAGCATTATTCATTAACAGGGCGTCATTTATTCCACTTCCCGATTTATTATAAAACGAGTGAAAAAATGATTCCGCTTGATTACGTCACATTGGTTTCGCTGCTATCTAAAGAATTATTAATTGATCAAGAACGGGAAGATGCAGAAGATGAGCTGATGCTTCGCACAATACTTAGTTGCCGAAACATTCACCGTTATTTAAAAGAACGTGAGGATGACGCAGATCAGTTAGAGAAAAGTGAGTTTACGTTTATTGAAGCAGAACAGTCTCTTTTATTCGGCCATCTGCTTCATCCGACACCAAAGAGTAAGCAAGGCATGAATGTGGAGCAAGAAGCACTTTATTCACCAGAATTAAAAGGTACGTTCCAGCTGCATTTCTTTAAAGCAGACCGTTCTATTGTTGCTCAAGATTCGGCTCATGATTTGACAGCAGAAGAGATTACGCTGGAGCTTCTTAAACAAGATGAAAAGTTTATCAACACAATTGAGCAGGATGACCAGTCTGTCTTTATACCCGTGCATCCTTTACAAGTACCCGTTTTATTAAACGATCAGCACGTACAAAGATACATAGAAGTGGGCAAGCTGAGCTACATCGGACCATATGGGGAATCTTTTTCAGCTACTTCATCTATGCGTTCTGTGTATAGCCGGAATTTTAAATACATGTTCAAGTTCTCTGTTCCGGTGAAGATTACGAACTCTCTTCGCGTCAACTTAGAAAAAGAACTACATCGAGGAGTAGAAGTGACGAGACTGATGCAGTCCCAGATCGGACAAGAACTTGTAGAAGTATTTCCTTCTTTTAAAATCATTGAAGATCCAGCCTTCTTAAACATACCTTTGGAAAAAGAAACGTCGGGCTTTGAAGTAGTAATCAGGGAAAATCCATTCTATGAGAACGATCAAAATGCTAGTTTGCTTGCGGGGCTTTGCCAGGATCATGGATTTGGCGGGCTTTCGCGAATTGCTGCCATCATTCAGGATCTTGCCAAAAAAGAAAACAGATCAACTGAAGAAGTTAGCAAAGACTGGTTCTCGGAATACTTAACGATTTGCATGGATCCTATGTTATGGCTGTATGAAACATATGGTGTAGCACTTGAAGCTCATCAGCAGAACTCAATTGTTCAGCTCGAAAACGGTTATCCATCCAGATTCTATTATCGTGACAACCAAGGCTACTATTATAGTGAATCGAAGGCGGATTTATTGGTGAAACAAGTGCCAGACTTGAATCGGAAGAGTGTTACGATCTGCAGCGACGAAGTCGCCATAGGACGGTTCCGCTATTACTTTTTCATGAATCATTTGTTCGGACTGATCAACGGATTCGGTTCAGCAGGCTTAATAGAAGAATCAGAGCTTATGAAAATGTTAAGAAACAGGCTGCTGCATCATGATAATCTGACTGGCGGCAAATCCGGATTATTAAGAAGTTTGCTAGATTCAGAACATCTGCCATGCAAAGCTAACCTGCTTACACGTTTTCATGACATGGACGAGCTTGTTGGTTCACTTGAAACTCAGTCTGTCTATACGAACATTCCAAACCCATTGCAAAAGGTGTTGACTTTAGATGCAGCCAGAATTTAGTTTCTACGACTCAACGATTGGAAAAACGCTATCATTTGTAAAAGTAGATTTGGAGAGGGATGTTTCACTTTTGCATAAGTGGCAGCAGCAGCTTTATGTTATTCCGTTTTGGAAGCTGGATATTTCCTTTGAAAAATACGAAAAGCATTTAGAGGAATTTTTGGCAGACAAGCATCAGACCTTGTATTTGGGCTTGATCGACGGCGTTCCAATGAGCTACTGGGAAGCATATTGGGTAAAAGGGGATGTCGTCGAAGATTGCTATGATCCTCACCCAGAAGATCAGGGAATTCACCTTTTAATCGGAGAAGAAGCTTATCTTGGGAAAGGCTGCGCGCTGCCACTATTGCGGACCATTGTACATTTTCAGTTCCTGTCACATGGAACTGAGAAAGTAATCGCAGAGCCTGACATACGAAATGAAAAGATGATTCATGTTTTTGAAAAATGCGGCTTTAAAAAAGTGAAGCCGATCAATTTGCCGGATAAGACCGGAATGCTTATGTATTGCCATAGAGAAACGTTTAAGAGGAGATGGGAAGATGTCTTTGAAACAGCCACAACTTGAAAAAGTGTATGACATCATGGGTGTTGGCATCGGTCCATTTAATCTTGGGCTCGCGGCAATGCTCGATGAAACCGGGGGAAAAGAAGCACTGTTTTTTGAGAAAAAAACAGAGTTCAATTGGCATAAAGGGATGCTGATCGACGGTACAACTTTGCAAGTTCCTTTCTTCGCAGATTTGGTAAGTATGGTAAATGTAAAAAGCAAGTACACTTTCTTGAACTATCTTCAGGAACATAACAGATTGTATCACTTTTATTTTCTAGAAAACTTCCATATCCCAAGGAAGGAATACAATCATTATTGCCGCTGGGCAGCAAGTCAGCTTAACTCTTGCCGATTTGGAATGGCAGTGGAACAGATTCTGCCTGTTGAATTTGCAGAGTTTCCACTTTATGAAGTCATCGTAAGGTCTGAAGATACAGGGGAAACAGAAACGTATTACACGAAGCATCTCGCTGTTGGAATCGGGACTATTCCTTCTATACCTTCACATCTTGAGAAGAAACTTGGTGCAAAAATCATCCATTCTTCACAATATTTAGAACGCAAAGAAGAGATATTGAATGCTAGATCGATTACAGTGGTCGGATCAGGACAGAGCGCTGCTGAGGTGTTCTATGATCTTGCTCAGCTTCAGGATAACGATGCGTATTCGTTGAATTGGTTCACGCGCTCAAAAGGATTTTTCCCGATGGAGTATTCAAAGCTTGGGCTTGAATATTTTTCACCGGATTATACGAATTTCTTTTATCAGCTTCCTTCATCCAAGAAGGACGAGCTTTTGCAAAAGCAAGACCTTTTATACAAAGGAATCAGCATGGATACGATTGCGGATATCTATGATCTGCTTTATGAAAAATCAGTTGGGCAACAAAAACCTGAAATTCACTTACAGGCGATGACTGAACTTGTTCATTTAGAGAAAGATGCAGATACACATCTGCTCTCACTTCGCCAAAATGTTACGGGGGAAGTCTTTGAGCTCGAATCTGATGTTGTCATTTTAGGAACAGGCTATGCACCATCATTCCCGCACTTCTTGATGGATATGCAAGAAAGAATCCAGTGGGATCACAAGAACCGCTACCAGATCACTCAAGATTACCGATTGCAGACGAAAGACCTTGAGAATAACCATATCTTTATTCAGAATGGTGAGCTTCACACTCACGGTGTCGGTGCTCCAGATCTTGGTCTCGGTGCACACAGAAACGCAGTTATCATCAATAAACTTTTTGAGCAGGAAATCTATCCTGTAACTCATAGGAACGTGTTTCAAAACTTTGGAACGGAACCGGCATGGAAGCCCGCAACCGTACGCTAAACCTATTTCTATTAAGCTGTGTCTTTCTGTTCGTATGTACAGAAGTATTGTTATCACCGTTCTATCCGCAATTTTTCAGGAAGGTATTTGGTATAACAGACCCGGACTTAACGGGATTTTACATTATGACGTGCAGGCTAGTTGTTGTGGTCTTCACCCCGATTTGGGGACTGATCGCTAACAAATGGCAAAACAGTTCTACTCTGCTGATCATCGGTCAATGGGGAACAGGACTTTCCTGCTTCTGGATGGCGGTTTCACAGACGTTTGAGATGTTCGTCGCAGCGAGTGTTCTTTTGCTCATATTTAAGAGCAGCTACTTTTTGCTGTACACGATACTGATGCAAGAGAACCGAAAAGCATCGACAGGTGCTGCTGCAAGCTATCATGCTGTTCTGCAAGGTGCGATCGTAACGGCGACCTTATTGTCAGGATGGGTCATACAGATGAAAGATCCGCTGTTGATCTTTTGGATGGTTGGAACCATGGAATGTTTATTGGGTCTCGTCAGTTATTTCATGTTAAAAAATGTGAACACAAGTGAAGTGATAGATGCATCGTTACAAGACAAGAGTCAGCGCAGTCAGCTGCCGCAATTTTTGATGTTCGGAATTGTCGTACTGACCTTACATTTAGCTGTAAATATGATTCGTCCGTTTTTTACAACGTACACCGAAAATGTGTATAACACTGATACAATGACGAGCAGTGTATTGTACTTGATACCTAGTCTTATGGCGATCGTATCTTTGCCGCTTATTCGTAAATACAGTGAGAGACTTGGCTGGAACGGCTATATAGCAGCAACCGTTATGATTATTACAGGATTGTTTTTTCAGGGAATTGATACGGGCATCGTATGTTTGATCCTGTTCCGCTGTATGTTTGGAATAGGAGCGGCCTGGTGTCTCGCAAAATTAGATGTGTTTATTTTTCAATGGAGTCAGAACTCGCATGGAGATTACAGCAAGGTCTCTGCGATTCAAAACGTAGGACTCCTGCTCGCACCTGTTGCGGCATCATCAATCGTTAACACCCGTACGATATCAGACGTGTTTATCTATGCAAGTTTGTTTGTCGTTCTCCACTTAATTGTTTTCTTATGGGGAACGTTCACGAGAGAAAGAAACAGAGGGAAACTTCAGTTACATAAGGAGGAAAAGCATGCTTTATATAAATGAAACAGAATCGATTCTTAAAAAAGATACGTGGGAAACCGTAAACAAAAATTTGCTGGCTAAGATGCTGGCTGAGTATATGTATGAAGACATGATTCTTCCTGAACAAAATGAAGACGGGTTTGTTTTCACCGTTAATGAAGAGCGTAAATACCGTTTTACTGCTGAAAGCCGTTTTTTTGACAGCTATGATGTAGATGCGGCATCGATTGAAGTGTTAGAAGAAGGTGAGTGGATTCCGGCAAGGAGTGCGATCCGTTTCTTAATGGATATTCAGCCGATGATTGGAATGTCTGCCGAAACCGCCGGTCACCTTATTAAAGAATTGAATCATACACTGATCGCTGATGCCAATCTATTAAACAATCATAAAAAAACATCTGATGAATTGGTGGATCTTGATTATGCGGAGTTAGAAGGCGAGATGTCAGGACACCCATGGATTACGTACAACAAAGGGCGCATCGGTTTCGGCTTTGATGACTATAGCAAATATGCACCTGAAAATCAGCAGGAAACAAAACTGTTCTGGATCGCCGTTCATCGTGATCGTGCACAATTTCAATCAGTGAGCGCATTACATTATGAAAAACTGATCATAAGAGAGCTAGATGGTGTTCTTGTTCAGCGCTTTAATGAAATTTTACGTGAGAATGGAAAACTGCCGATGGATTACTATTTCATGCCTGTTCACGAATGGCAGTGGAAAAATGTTCTGATTCAAAACTTCCCAGAAGATTTGGCAAACGGCATGATCGTTCCTTTAGAAGAAGGAACAGATCACTATTTGCCTCAGCAGTCGATTCGTACGTTTGTGAACAGAACGAATCCGTTGAAGGCACATGTGAAACTTCCTATGAGTATTTTAAATACGCTCGTGTATCGCGGCCTGCCTTCAGAGCGAACAGTGATCGCTCCTCAAGTTACAGAGCACATTAAAGGTATCTTTGAACGAGACAGCTTTTTAAAAGATGAGTGTGAAGTAGTGCTGCCTGGCGAAGTGGCGAGCATTAATGTTAATCACGCGCATTACAGCGAATTAAAAGGTGCTCCTTATCAGTATCTAGAAATGCTCGGAACAATCTGGCGTGAAAGCATCTACACATACTTGAAGCCGGGGGAACAGCCGATTACACTAGCTGCTCTTCATCATGTTGATGGGAATGGAAAGCCATATGTCCAAAGCTTAATCGAAAAGTCTGGCATGAGTGCGGACGAATGGGTGAAAAAGTTCTTTGGCGTTGTTATGCCGCCGCTGCTGCACTTCTTGTATCAGTATGGAACGGTTTTCTCGCCTCATGGGCAGAATACGATCTTAATTTTAAAAGATTATCAGCCAGAAAGACTTGCGGTAAAAGATTATGTGGATGATGTGAACATTTCTGATCAGCCTTTCCCTGAATTAGAGGGAGTGACAGAAGAATTGCGAAAGGTTCTGCGCAGTGAGCCGCCAGAAGGTTTAACGCAATTTATCTTCACAGGACTCTTTATCTGCCATCTCCGCTACATGTCAAATGTGCTTGTACGCAATGAAATAATTGAAGAAACTGCTTTCTGGTCACATCTAGCTGACAGTATTGAAGCGTATCAAGAGAGGTTCTCTCACTTAGAAGAACGTTTCAAACTATTTGATTTCTTTAAGCCAGAGCTGACAAAACTATGTCTGAACCGAAACCGGATGGTGGATTACGGGTATGGTGATGGAGATGACCGCCCGCATGCATCTGAATTTGGCAAAGTAAAGAATGCCTTCATGGAATCCGCGCAAGCAAAGTAACTGTTTAAAAGGTAAGAAAGGACTGCATTTTTTTAGAATGCAGTCTTTTTTAGTTGGAAGGTGAAGGGCGGCGATGACGAAAAATGTCGGCGAGTATCGACTCGTGGATAAACCCTGAAAATTTTTGGATTGAGATCCATTTTTCGTGGATTAAAGACCAATTCTTTTGGATTCAACTTCCAAACTTTTGGAATCACTGTTACCCGATAAAAAATAGCCCTGTCCAACCTTTTCTCAGGTTAAAACAGCCACTTTCACGTATATGAATTCAAGTATTTTAGAATCACCGTTTTTGAGAGCTGTTTTCCTGTGTTTTCGCCAGAAAACAATCGTAATTATCCGCGAAAATTGAACTGGAATCTTTCCCGCCTGCGTTACAATCTCCTTACTCCGTGTGAAACGAAGGTCAACCTGCGTGAAAACCGGGGGAATTCTGCGTGTAACTGCTTTCCTTTTGCGTGAACGTGTAACATATTAAAGAACACGTACGGTAAAATAAAACTGAAACTTCTGTCTTTTTATTTTCGTATGTAATAATATGTAAAAGAGGTGTGATGGGGGGCTATATAATGGATGACTTTGAAGACTTTCAAGAGTTTCAAGAACCTGGTTTAGGTTCAGGGGATTGGATTTTTGATTTTGGACCGATGTTCATGGGGGTAATCTTTGTACTTGTTATAGGGACGTTTATATTCGTGATTTTTAAAGGTATCAGTCAATGGAGCCACAATAACAATCAACCGCAGCTAACGGTTCCTGCTGATGTGAAAACAAAGCGAAGCAATGTAAGCGGAGGCGCGAACGATACGTCAGCGCATACGAGTTATTTTGTGACATTCGAAGTGGAAAGCGGAGACCGTATGGAATTGCAGGTGAAACCGCAAGATTATGGACAGCTGGTTGAAGGTGACAAAGGTAATCTTACTTTTCAGGGTACGCGTTATCTGGGGTTCGAACGAAATAGACAAACAGAATCTATATAGATGGAGTTGTGAATAAAATGACGACAGAACTAGAGAATTATCAATCAGGTGTATTAAATGCTTTCTTAAATAAAGAAGGGAAACTGAAAAACATACCTTCACAGAAGAAGAAAAAGTTAGTGATACTAGAGTACTTGGTACGCAAATTAGAGGGCGAAACTTACAGTGAACTTCAGATCAATCAATTCATCAAACAATACCATGAGGATTTTTGTACAATTCGAAGAGAGTTTATTGTAAATGGTTATATGGATCGAGACGCAGGCTTTTATAAAAAAAGAGAAGAATCATTGTGGGTGAAGTGGCAGGAGCTGAAGTAAACCGATGGGTGTCGTTAGTTTAGAAAAACGAGCTGCAGAACAATCTTTATGGGAACATCTAAAAAACGATGCAGAATGCCGTTTTGATTTGCATATTTATAAAAATATGCCCATTAAACGCGGCTGGCTAAATCAAAAGTGGAAAATAGAAACGAATAAAGGGACCTTTCTTTTAAAGCAATACAACAGGGAACGCATTAAAAAATATGACCTTGATACCATTCGAACCGCACTTCAGACACAAAATCGCTGTCTTCATCATGGAGTTCTCTGTCCAGAACTGCTGGAGCTTGGAGGGGAACTTTTACATGAGTCTGCGGATGGTGAGCTTTATACGATTATGCGTTTTATGGAAGGAAATTTAATAAAGGCTGGAAAAGCTAACCCACAACAGATGAAATCATTAGGCTCAACTGCAGGAAAGCTTCACAAACTATTGAATGATGGAATTCTTCCTCCCAAAAAAGAAACAATGTTTAATATGCCGGCAATCCAAGATCGTGTTGATTATTGGAATTCTGTTTTATTGGAGTGCGATGAAAAAAATTTAACAGAATTAAGATCCCTAATACATATTCAAAAAGAAGCAACCAGTAAAATAGGTAAAGAGGACTTTGAAAATTTAACTCCAGGATGGTGTCATCGGGATTTGTGGGTGGATAATATATTGTTTTCAATGGACTCCGTAACAGCTATCTTGGATTTTGACCGGATGAATTATGACTACCTTGAATTAGACATTGGCAGAATTATTATCTCAGCCTGCTTACATAATGATACTTTAAATAGAGAAGCGGTACATGCATTTATTGAAGGATATTGCCATACAAATGAATTATCGCTTGAGAGGTTAATTAATTCGCTAAAATTAGTTTGGTACATGGAGAGTACGTGGTGGATCTCAGTTATCGAGCATGAAGGTGAACCTCCTAAAAGGTTTGCACACGAAATGAACTGGCTGGCACAACATTTAGGCAATCTAGAAGAAATTTTAGCTTGGAAAAAATAAGCAAGGCAAATCACGTTTTAATCATTCAGCTTAAGGGAAATTCCTCATTATCAGATCAGAGGAGTGGTTAAGTGGAAACGAAACAATTAACTTTGCTTACTAAAGAAGATATGACAAATCCAGATAGAGTTCCAGCTTGGGTCATTGAAGAGTATAAGACCTTTCATGAAACAGTAACTGACAAAACGTTTCCTTGTTACTTTGGTATGGCCGCCGAGAAAAAAGGTGAGCTTCGCTATGCTTATGTGACTCATGATGACTGGTCAAATCTGCCTGAAGCCATTAAAGAATTCAATAAACTATTTGACGCACCTAAACTGATTCGTCATGGTTTGTTTGTTTTCGTCGAGCCTGAAAAAGAAGAAAAAGACATTCCCCATTATCGTGAATATTTCTGGAACATCCTTAAATACCTTCACGAAACAGATGATCAGCCATGGCCAGAACATATTCCAAAAGATCCCGATCATCACTTGTTTGCTTTTTCAGTGGATAATGAACCCTACTTTGTGTTTGGCAATGCACCAGCATATAAACAGCGTAAAACGAGGGATCTCGGAAACAGCTTAGTTTTAGGATTCCAGCCAAGACGAATTTTCGAAGGCTTAGAAGGAACATCCCCAGGCGGAAGCATGTCACGAGAAAAAGTACGTGAACGTGTCGAGAAGTGGGATAACTTGCCGACGCATCCGAATATCAGCCATTACGGTGACCCTGAGCATCGTGAATGGAAGCAGTACTTCATCGGGGATGA
This sequence comes from Fictibacillus halophilus, assembly GCF_042680145.1. Classification (GTDB taxonomy): domain Bacteria; phylum Bacillota; class Bacilli; order Bacillales; family Fictibacillaceae; genus Fictibacillus; species Fictibacillus halophilus_A. Next base: position 346,898 of record NZ_JBHTNQ010000001.1, read on the forward strand.
CGTAGAACCGATTACAGGAAAATGTCCGTTTCATCATAAATAAAAATGAAATATAAAAAAAGGACTCTTTTGCTGGAGTCCTTTTTATATGGAAAATTTCTTCTTTGTATCTTTGTAAAACCTGATATTGCTGATGAAAATAACGATACTAATAATAGTAGATGTAAAATAGGCTTTGTTAAAATCGAATTGTTCAATATTATAGCCTTTAATCCAAATATGATAGCCAAGTTTAGCTGCCATAATCAAGGGGACAGAAAGAATCATTAGAAGCACATAATAATATAAGGTTTTCTTTGAAATCATAAAAGCCTCCTTAAACTTTCTAAAAACGAATTCTATAGGGAACAAATGAATTCCTATCATTTAATAATTTTTTTTCTTAAAATAGAAATAGAATGTTATCTAATAATTGGGAGATTACTTTTATGAGATTAAAAGAAATGGCTATTAAAATGGCATCAATTTATCAGAAAAATCCTAAAATAGAGGCTGTTTTACTCGCAGGTTCCGTTTCAAGAGGATGGGAAGATAAATATTCAGACATCGAGCTGAATATCTTCTGGTCTGAACCGCCAACAGATGAAGACCGAATGCATCCCATTCAAGCTATCAGTGGTTCAGTGATTGATTTTCACGCATTTGAGGAAGAAGAATGGGCAGAAAGCTATTTAACACCTGAGAATGTGAAGCTGGAAATCAGCAGCTTTTTAACAAGTACTGCTGAAACTTTGATTAACGATGTGGTGAATGAGTTTGATATGGATTACGGAAAACAATGTATGGTTTCTTCTATCTATTACGGACAAAGTTTATATGGAGATCAAGTGATCAATAAATTAAAAAATAAAGTTCAAATTTATCCAGATGAACTTGCTGAAAAGATGATCGAAGAGAACTTGGTCCTTTGGTACAGATGGAACAATCGCAAAGCATTATTAGACCGAAAAGACTGGCTGATGCTGTATGATCTGATGGGATCGGTCCAGAAAAAGCTAATGGGTGTGCTATTTGGATTGAACAAATTGTATATTCATCATCCATCATTTAAATGGATGCACAAATATAGCGAGATTTTTAACATTAAGCCAGAAAATATGGATGAAAGATTTTCTGCTATTTTTATAGGAGATGTACATAACAGTGTGCAAGAGTTGGAGCTTTTAATCCACGAGGTTTTCCTTCTTGTAGAAAAGCATAATCCTCATCTCGAATTTTTGGAATCATACAAAGAAAAAATGGCTTTTGTCCGACCAGTAAATGACGTATAAATAATGTGAAATAAATACAAAATAGTGATAGCCATCCGGGTGGATTCGTCTGCTCGGGTGGTTTTTTTGTGAAAATAGATAACTTTTAGCCATTTTTGGAAAAAATGAAAATAGAATAGTTGAAGGTGTAAAAAACGTTTACGGTACAGATGATTTAGGGAAGAGCCTTATATATACCTTAAATGGAGGATTATGAATGGCTACCGTAATTAAAGGAGAATATAAGCTCGTGAATTGTGACAGTGAATATGGAACATTAAAAAAAGTAATTGTATGTGAACCTAGATATATGAAGATTGATGAAATTATTAATGAAACCCAGCGTCATTTTGCGAAAGACAATATTAATATGAAACGTGCGATGAAACAGCACCAGGATTTTGTGAAAATGATGACCAATCATGGGGTAGATGTTTATAAGCTTCCTCCAATGGAAAAATTCCCGGAACAGGTTTTTACCCGGGATATCGGATTTACAATTGGTGAAACAGTATTTGTTTCGAGAATGGGAAGTAACATTCGTGATGGTGAAGAAAAGATTCTCCGAAACTGGCTTCTTGAGCATCAAGTGAATCTCTCTTTAATAGAAGGAGACCGAATTGAAGGTGGAGATGTAATTGTTCATGGCCATAAAGTTTATATTGGCGTAAGCGGAAGGACTACAGAAGAAACCATACAAGAATTGCAGTCTCAGCTTCCGCATATGGAAGTTATCGCTGTTCCATTTGACCCCATCTATTTACATTTAGATTGTGTGTTTAACATCTTATCTGATAAAGAAGCCCTTGTTTATCCGCACGCGTTTGAAGAAAAAGACTTAAAACTTCTTGCATCTCATTTTGAATTAATCGAAGTAAATAAAGACGAGCAATTTACGATGGGAACAAACGTCTTATCGATCGGAAACAAAAAAGTATTAAGCCTTCCGTGCAACAAAAATGTAAATCGTGCTTTGCAGGAGCGAGGATATGAAGTACTAGAAGTAGATATTTCGGAAATCATTAAATCAGGGGGTTCATTTCGCTGCTGTTCGATGCCCTTATACAGGGAATCGGTACATTAAAGGATGTAAAAGTGTCTCTTCCAAATAGGAAGAGGCTTTTTATGCCTTATGAGAGATTCTTTAGATTTCCGAGCGGTTCTTGAGATTTATGAGTGATTCTTGGAAATTACGAGCGATTCTTGAGATTTATGAGCGGTTCTCGGGATTTACGAGCGGTTCTCGGGATTTACGAGCGGTTCTTGAGATTTATGAGCGATTCTTGGAAATTACGAGCGATTCTTGAGATTTATGAGCGGTTCCCGGGATTTACGAGCGGTTCTCGAGATTTACGAGCGGTTCTCGAGATTTACGAGCGGTTCTCGAGATTTACGAGCGGTTCTTGAAGTTTACGAGCGCTAACAAGCTGCGAATAAAAAAAGAGCTGAACGCTTCAGCTCTTTACGTCATTTTTATTTCAGCCTGCTGCTTTTCATCAACCTTTGCATGCAGCGGCAAGACAATGGTGAATGTAGTAATGTTTTCATCAGAAGTACAACTGATTGTTCCTTTATGCTTTTCTATGATCTTTTTGCACACAAAAAGACCTATTCCGGTACCTAACTCCTTTGTTGTGAAAAACGGTTCGAAAATCGTTTTAATCGTTTCAGGAGGAATAGCAGGACCGTTGTTTGAAATCGTAATATGTACGTTCGAATCTGACTCGGTTTTACTGTAAATCATAATACGGCGATCGTGTTTCTTTTGCCGCAGAGCATCTATGGAATTCATGATCAGGTTAAGCAGAACCTGTTTCAACTCATCTTTGTGTGCCCACAACGTAATGGTCGGGTCAATCCGAGGGACCACATTCACATCAGCATCTACCAGACTTGGATACATAAAGTCCAGTATGTCTGAAAATAAATCCTCGAGCGCAAATTCCTCTGCATCTCTTTCCTGAACCCCTTTTCTAGAAGCATGAAGAAATTGAGAGATACGGAAATTAAGTTGAGTTAGCTCATGGCTGATGATGTCGATATACTTCATTCGCGGGTTTTCTTGCTGCATGAGTTTTACAAACCCCATAACCGCAGTTAGCGGATTTCGGAACTCGTGAACAAAGCTCGATGACATCTGTCCGAGAATGGTCAGGCGCTCTTTGTGGCTTTGGTCGATAAAGTGTGTCTTCTCTTGAATTTCTGCGTCTTTTAATTGGGTGTACTTTTTAACTGCGTGGTATAAAAACTCATCAAAAAGAGAATTAATCGTTTCAATGACCGGCTGAAGCTGTTCAATAGAAATACCTGAACCCGTGACGAACCTGACAATTTCACTTCGGCCTAAATTTACATTATATACAAATTCGCCAATATTAATTTTTGCTTCTAATCTTTGAATGGCAACTTCACGTGCGAGCTGCTTAATTTTTTCAGGTGAAAGCTGGTCGCGTAAGGAAAGCTTAACGAGCTCAACCATGTGCAAAGCATTTTCGATGACCTTATCCTTATGTATATCATGGTTAGAGATCACGACTTTCTTATGCCAATCGTTTAAATAATTAGGCAAATTTTCATCCATATATGTAATCAGACTCTCCGTAATGTCCAACGCCCGCACCTCTTTCAACATGAAATGATGAAATATGAAGAGAATTTATTTGCTATGTAAAAGTATCGCTACTACATATAGTAATTGAAATATGAATAAAATGCTATATACAGTTTACAATTTTTTCATAGAAAAGGGAAAAAATAAGGTAGGTAATTTGATAGTTTATAACGAAATCTATAAATGAACTTCAATACCTATACTTCTTCTTTACTAACAAAAGCTATCCTTCAAAAGTCCGCTAAATTTTCTAATAATTCTAAAAATATTTTAAGAGATTTCACATTGTGAAATTAGACGATTGTATAAAGCTATCTTTTTCAATACGATGAACGCATATTGAAAGGGGTGGTTGTCTTTAAGCTGACATTCTAAATAACGTATCCGTTTGAGGGGGAGAATTTGTGATCTCATCTGTTCAAAAAATTTCAAGGATATTAAATTGCTTCACCAAGGATGAACCAGCACTAGGAAACTTGCAAATAGCTGAAAAATTAAATATGAACGCAAGTACTGTCCACCACCTTGTCAGGACACTTTGCTCAGAAGGCATACTAATTCAAGACAGTCAGAAAAAATATAGATTAGGATGGAAGCTTCTAGAATGGAGCAACCATGTCATGTATCAGCAAGACATAAACACTGAAGCTCTTCCGCTGTGTGAAGGTCTTGTCAGAAGGTTCAATACAACTGTACATATCGGAATGCTGGATAGTGGAGAAGTGCGATTTGTTCTGCGTGTTGCATCATCGAATTCAGTACAAGTCCCGACTTTTATTGGTGATACGAAGCCTGCTTATTGTACAAGTACTGGAAAAGTCTTGCTTGCTTACAATACCTCAATGATTAAACCCACTATATCAAGAGGACTGCTTCGACGTGCACCTAACACCATTACATGCGTTGAAAAACTAAAAGATGAGCTTGCCGCAATAAGAGCAAACGGATATGCCATTAGTAATAATGAAAACGAAATGGGGCTGTATGGTATAGCCGCGCCCATAAAGTCGTACACAGGACAGACGATAGCAGCTCTTAATATGGTAGGACCCGTGTCATATATGCTTGGACAGGACACCCCTTCCATGATTCATCATGTCGTGAAGACAGCAGAATCCATTTCAAAAGAACTAGGTTTTATCAGCGTTTTATGACAGCGCTTACATTTTTAAATTTGTATTGGAGGAGTTAAATATGAAGAAAAGGTTAAAGGTAGCTCTTGCTCTTTTTTTAGCATTAATCCTTCTGACATCATGCAGCAGTGGAGCAAAAGATTCACCAAGTTCTGGAGATGCATCAGCTGATGGGAAAACATATAAATTCAAGCTGGCTCATATTACACCGCCTTCACACATGTGGCATAAAGCTGCTGAAAAATTCAAAGAGGAGCTTTCTAAGCGTTCTGATGGAAGAATTGAGCTAGAAATTTATCCATCATCCCAGCTCGGCAGTGAAGCAGACATGATGCAGCAGATTGAATCAGGTTCCGTTGATTTTGGTTTTATTACAGCAGCTTATACAAGTTCACGTTCTCCTTCATTTGCGGCATGGTTCGCTCCATACGCATTTGAAGATCTAGAAGCAGCACATAAAGCAAGAGAATCAGAACCAGCAAAAAAGATTCTCGCAACACTTGATGAACAGGGAATCACAGGTTTGGATTATTTGTTTGCAGGACAGCGTGTAATGCTATTTAAGGACAAGCATGTAAAGAAGCCTGAAGATATGAAAGGCTTGAAACTTCGTGTTACACCGAGCCCGCCTATGCAGGATTTCTACAAATCTGCTGGTGCATCCACCGAAGGTCTTCCGCTTCCTGAGGTTTACTCTGCGGTTCAGACAGGTGTAATTGATGGTATGGATATGGATTTGGATGCAGCGATCACAAACAAATATTATGAAGTTGCTAAATATGGAGCGGTAACGAATCACATGGTTTGGCCTGCGGTTGCTATGATGAACAAAGGGACATTTGAGGGCATGTCAGAAGAAGATCAAAAGATCGTGCGTGAATCGTTGAAAGCAGCAGCTGACTATGCTGTAGAGACTCGTTCTAGTCAAGAAGAAGAGTTTAAGAAAGAATTAGCTGACAATGGAATGAAAATCTATGAGATCGATACAGAATTATTCAAGCCTTATATAGAAGAATTTGATAAAAAATACGGACCTACTGACCCGCTTATTCAAGAATTTATTGACTCTGTAAGAAAGTAGGTTAAGTGATATGAAGATTAACTACGACAGGAATATTAATCAGAATATAAAACCTCCGATTGGTGAGAGAATCGGCATGATTCAAAGCTTCAGCAACGGAATATCTCGTATTGAAAAATTTCTAGCTGCTATCCTCATGTTTGCTTTAGCAATAATCGTCGCCATTTCAGTGGCATTTCGATATTTTTTGAATGCACCCTTATCTTGGTCGGGGGAAGTTGCTGTGTTTCTTTTGATTTGGATCAGTTTTATTGGCGGAAGTCTGGGGCTTAAAAACAAGTCTCAGGCTGCTGTTACGTTATTACTCGATTATTGTCCGAAAAGGATGAAAATGTGGATAGCAGTGTTCAGTCAAGTGTTTATCATTATCTTTCTTGTTTTAATTTTGTCGTATACGTACACATGGATTTTATCGGATGGAGTTGCTTTTCAGAAATCTACGGCTATTTTATTACCGATGTGGATTCCGTATAGTGCCGTTCCGATTGGCTTAACGTTTGCGTGCATACATGTACTGGCTCAATTAGTTCAAGTTATTAAAACAAAAGGGGCGGAGCTATGACAACTGCTCTCATCATTGGTATTTTTATTCTGTTTTTATTAATGGGAATTCCAATCTCTTTAGTTTTAGGAATGATTACGGTCGTTTATTTTTTCCTCAATGGAAATACCGCCTTGTTAGACTCAACACCAATGAGACTTTATTCTGGTCTTGATAATTTTGGTTTGCTAGCTATTCCTTTGTTTATGCTTGCAGGTGAGCTCATGAACAGCGGAGGAATCACGACTCGCCTTGTGAAATTCGCAAAAGTTTTCGTTGGTCATGTGCGCGGCGGTCTGGCTTATGTAACGGTGGTTGCTAATATGTTTTTAGCTTCTATATTAGGCTCTGCGAACGCACAAGCAGCAATGATGAGTAAAATCATGGTTCCTGAAATGGAGAGGGAAGGGTATTCAAAAGAGTTTTCATCTTCTTTAACGCTTGCTTCATCCATCATTGCACCGATCATTCCGCCTAGTATGATTTTTATCATATACGGAACCCTTTCAGGAACATCAATAGGCGGTCTATTTATGGCCGGAATAGTACCGGGTTTGATATACGGAGCAGGCTTTATCAGCTTAATCGCTTATATGGGTTATAAGCATAATTTTCCTAAGAGTAAGAGAGCAACAGGAAAAGAAATGTGGAAAAGCACAGTGAAAGTATTGCCGGCGCTTTTGGTTCCATTTGTTATTATTTTTGGAATACTTAGCGGTGCATTTACAGCAACAGAATCAGCAGCTGTAGCTTGTGTGATTGCCTTTTTTATAGGGGTGTTTTTTTATAGGGAATTAAGGTGGAAGTCTATTCCTCAAATTATGATCAATACAGTAGTAAGCACAGCAACGGTTACGTTCTTAATCGCAATGGCTAATATCTTTGGCTGGCTGATTGCATTTGAGCAAATCCCTCAACTATTTGCAGACAGCATGCTATCTATTTCAGAGAATCCTTTTGTATTTTTATTACTCGTAAACATTATGTTGTTAATTGTCGGAATGCTGCTTGATGGAATTGCGGCTTTAATTATTTTAGTTCCGGTATTTATGCCGCTTGTCACTTCGTTTGAAATTGATCCGATCCATTTTGGTGTAATCATCTGTATCAACTTAACCATTGGCTTGTTAACACCGCCAGTTGGAACAGGATTGTTTATCGTTTCGTCTATTGCTGAAGTACGTTTTGAAAGGCTTGTAAAAGCATCTGGACCTTTTTTAGTAGTAGCGATAGCCATTTTGTTCTTAATCACATATTTAGAAGATGCGGTTCTTTGGATTCCAAGAATGATCGGTCTTTAAAACAAAAAAGAGCCATTCTGAGTGAGGGCTCTTTTTTCATCATTGACAAGTTGATTGGAGTGCAAGGTGCGTGCCAGCCACCTGAATATACTTCTTGCAAGGCATGCGACGAGGAAGCACGCTTCGCTGGGTTTACTTGAAGATGCAGGAGCACAAATGCTTCCTTGATGTGAGACTCCTAATGGTGCAAAGCACCGAGGAGGCTCACCGCACGCCCCGCGGAAAGCGAGCATCCTGGAACGGAAATCAACCACTTCCAAGAGGGACAAAGTTTGCGAAAACAAACTTTCATAATATTAAATTAATTTTCTGATAATTTCATAATATGAAATTTCAGTATTGAGAGTCGAAAGCGCTTTCTTATATAGTGGTTACAAATTCAAACATCTATTCATAGAGGAGGCAGATGGTATGGGAATTAGAACTGGTGCTCAATATATTCAAGCATTGAAATCTCGTTCACCAGAAATTTGGTTAGAGGGCAGGAGAGTTACAGATGTTGTGAACGAACCTGTTTTTAAACAGCCGATCCAAGAGATTGCCAAACTTTACGACATGCAGCATGATCCGCAATATCAAGATTCCATTACACATATTTGCAAAGAAACGGGCGAGAGGGTAAACAATGCGTTCCTGCACCCGACGAGCTATGAAGAAATGATGGCGAGAAGCCAGTTGTTTGAAATCTATGCAAAATCTACTTTTGGACTCATGGGACGTACGCCTGACTTTTTAAACGTTGTTGTAACAGGCATGGCCCATAATGGATGGTTCCTAGATCAGTATAATCCCGAATGGTCTGTAAATATCAAAAACTACTATAACTACATAAGAGATAACGATCTGTTTTTGACACATGCGATCATCAATCCGCAAAATGACCGCAGCAAAAACTCTCATGGACAAAAAGATATGTTCACACATCTTGGGGCTGTTGAAGAAACTCCAGATGGGCTGGTCGTCCGCGGAGCAAAAATGCTGGCGACACTCGCGCCGATCACGGACGAAGTAATCATCTATTCGTTCCCTGGATTCGCACCTGGAGACGAGCGTTATGCTCTGGCATTTGCGGTGCCGGTGGACACTCCTGGACTTAAGCTTATTTGCCGTGAGCCGATGCAGGACGGCAAGCGTTCTCAGTTTGACCATCCATTGGCATCACGCTTTGAAGAGATGGACGCACTTCTCGTCTTTAATGACGTACTTGTTCCTTGGGACCGTGTATTCCTTTATAACAATGTTGAAGCAGCTAATCTTCTTTACCCTAAGACAGGGATCGCACAGCAGCCTGCTCACCAATCTGGTGTAAGAGGCTATGTGAAACTGGCGTTTGCAACAGAAGTAGCTTGTAAACTAGCAGACTCTATCGGTGTTGATGGATACCTGAATGTACAAAACGACTTGGGTGAACTCGTGCAGAACGTGGAAGTGATCCGCTCGTTATTGCGAGTAGCAGAGTATGAGTATGAAACGACAGCTTCTGGTGAAGTGATGCCGAATGCCGCAGCCCTTGAAACAATTCGCGGCATGCTTCCAAAAATGTATCCCAGAGCAATTGAAGTAATCCAGATTATCGGAGCTGGCGGGTTGCTCATGTCACCAACAGGAAATGATTTTAACGCACCGGAAATTCGAAGTGAGATTGATAAGTATTACTTAGGCCGTGAAGGTGTAGATTCGCTCGAACGTGTAAAGCTGTTTAAGCTTGCATGGGATCTTTGCGGAGAAGCGTTCGGACAGCGTCTTGTTCAATATGAGCGCTATTACACAGGAGATCCAATCCGTAAGAGAGCAATCTTCTATAACGGTTATAAAAGAAAAGCTAAGTTTTCCATGGTTGATGAAGCCCTTTCTGTAACACATGATCTTGTAGCTGACCAGCCTAAGCTGGCTAAATAAAAGGAGGCAATAAGGATGAGTACAACGACAACTTTAAAATCTTTTAACCTATTAAAATGGATCGAAGAAAACAAGGATCTTCTTAAGCCGCCCGTAAATAATAAGGTGATTTGGCAGGACTCAGAATTTATCGCGATGATTTTAGGAGGACCGAACAAAAGACGTGATTTCCATGTGGATCCGTCAGATGAATTCTTCTTTCAGATCAAAGGCAGCTGCTATGTAGAAATCATCAATAAACAAGGCAAGCGCGAAGTAGTTGAAGTAAAAGAAGGCGATGTATTCATGCTTCCGGCAATGGTTCCGCATTCACCGCACCGTGTTGCAGATTCATTTGGTTTGGTTATTGAGAGAAAACGTGCAGAAGGTGAGCTGGAAGACTTTGTCTGGTTCTGTGACCGCTGTGACTCTGAGATGCACCGTGTAACGGTCCAGTTAAGTGATATTGAAAAACAAGTTAAAGAAGCGATTCACAGCTTTAACTCCAACGAACGTGTCCGTTTGTGCAAGGACTGCGGCTATCAGATGCCAGAGAACGTGGAGGAATGGAAGTGCTAAGAATCGACTTTCACACACATATCATTCCAGAGTCGTTTCCTGACTTTGCTGAAAAGTATGGTGGGGAGAGATGGCCGGTTCTAAACAGAACGTGTGCATGCGGTGCTGCAATTATGGTCGGAGGCAAAAACTTTAGAGACGTAACAGATCAAGTATGGGATCCGAAAAAACGGATCGATGACATGGATCGTGAAGGGGTAGACATTCAAGTTCTATCCCCGATCCCTGTGACGTTCTCTTACTGGGCACCGCCGGAACAAGCCGAAGCGATGGCGCGAATCCAGAACGATTTTATCGCAGAAACGGTGAATGAATATCCTGACCGCTTTGCTGGACTTGGGACCGTACCGATGCAAGACGCAGATACCGCAATCAGGGAAATGGACCGCTGCATGAACGAACTCGGTCTTCATGGTATTGAAATCGGAACGAACGTGAACGGTCAGAACCTGGATCATCCTTCGTTTATTGAGTTCTTTAAAAAAGCTGAGGAGTGGGAAGTTCCTCTGTTCATTCATCCTTGGGAAACGCTAGGGAAAGAACGCATGCCAAACCATAACTTTATGTATACAATCGGGATGCCAAGTGAAACTGCACTTGCTGCAGCTTCGTTGATCTGGAGCGGTATGATGGAGAAGTTTCCAAAACTGAAGATCTGTTTTGCTCATGGCGGAGGGTCTTTTCCGTATTTAATCCCGCGCCTAGATCAGGGATGGCATGTGTGGCCGCATCTTCGTTTGACTACACATCCTCCGAGTCATTATGCGAAGCAATTTTATTTTGATTCACTAAATTACGATCCGATCAACATCCGTTATATGATGGAGCGTTTTGGTTCTGACAAAATTTTTATGGGATCTGATTATCCATTTTTATTGCGTGAAGTGAATCCAGGAAAAGTGCTGGATGAAACATTGGAACTGACAAATGAACAGCGCAAGGCCATGCTTGGCGGAAACGCAGCAGCCTTCTTAAATCTCGAAAAACGAAAGCGGGGTGCAGCCGTTGCAAGTCATTCAAACACCGGAGGATAAGCTTGAAAGTCTAGGGCTTATTTTGCCAGAAGTGCGCCCGTCTGTCGGTAATTATGTGAGCTGTGTGAGAGTGGGCAATCTCCTATTTACAGCCGGACAGGGTGTTGATCAATATCACGGAAAGCTTGGGGAAAACCTGACGCTTGAAGAAGGTTACGCGGCTTCAAGGCAGTCCATGCTGAATCTGCTGGCTGTTGTTCAGCATGAACTCGGAAATTTAAACAAAGTAAAACGCATTGTGAAGCTCCTTGGATTTGTGAACTGTACAGAGGATTTTACAGACCAGCCGAAAGTTATCAACGGGGCGTCTGATCTTTTAGTTAATATTTTTGGCGAAAAAGGAAGGCATGCCAGATCGGCAGTTGGAATGGCGCAGCTTCCGGGCGGAACAGCAATAGAAATAGAGATGATTGTTGAGATTGAAGAAGAGAAGGGGGACTAGGAAGTGAAATCAGAAACCCTTGCACAGACGGTAAAAGTTAAAAATGCGAAACTGTTCATTGATGGAGAATATGTCGATGCACTTTCTGGTGAAACTTTTGAATCCATTAACCCGGCAACTAATGAAAAACTCGCCCTTGTAGCAAACGGCGGTGAGCAAGATGCGAAGCGGGCCATTCAATCTGCTAAAACAGCTTATGACAGCGGAGTCTGGAGCAAGATGCCAGTAGAAGAACGGTCAGATATTCTATGCAAGATGTCCGATCTCATCATGAAGAATGTCGATGAACTTGCGATGGTTGAAACCCTTGACGTTGGAAAGCCAATTAAAGAAAGCCGAGGATTCGATATTCCCCGTGCCGCATCTAATTTCCGATTTTTTGCCGAGATGTCAAAATACATGGTTAGTGAGCATTATGACAAACACAACATTATGTCCTACGCCAAGTATAGTCCTGCAGGGGTTACGAGTCTGATCATCCCGTGGAATCTTCCTTTTATGCAGATGACATGGAAAGCTTCAGCGGCACTTGCTGCTGGAAATACGGTCGTTGTAAAACCAGCTTCGTATACGCCTCTTTCTGCCGTTATGTTTGGAGAAATTGCGAATGAAGCAGGGCTCCCGCCAGGTGTTCTGAACATCATTACAGGTCCTGGAAGCACAATGGGAGCAGCGATGACGACTGATCCAAACGTCCGCCGTATCTCATTTGTCGGAGAATCAAACACAGGAAAAACGATTATGAAAAACGCTGCTGAAAATTTGATACCTGTATCACTGGAGTTAGGCGGCAAGTCTGCAAATATCGTTTTTGAAGATGCTGATTTAGATGAAGCGGTTAAAGGATCCATTGATGCGATCTATCGGAATCAAGGGGAAATATGCTTGGCAGGATCCAGATTGCTTCTGCAAGAAAGCATCTATGACGAGTTTTTGGACAAGTTTGTTGCAGCAGTTAAGAAAATAAAGGTAGGAGATCCAACTCAGGAAGATACCGATATGGGAGCGCTCGTATCGAAGAGTCACCTTGAAACGGTTGAAACCTATGTAGATATTGGATTAAAAGAAGGTGCAAAACTCGCATGCGGAGGTAAGCGAGTTAAAGGACTCGAAGCAGGAAACTTCTATGAACCTACTGTTCTTTATGATGTGAACAATAAGTGGCGTGTGGCACAGGAGGAAATTTTCGGACCGGTTCTTGTCGTCATTCCATTTAAAACAGAGGAAGATGCGATTCGAATTGCAAACGACTCACAGTATGGTTTGGCAGGAGTTGTCTGGACAAACGATATCCGCAGAGCACAGCGAGTTTCAGCCGCAGTCGATTCTGGTTTGCTATGGGTGAACTGCTGGTACATCCGTGACCTTCGCACACCATTTGGCGGTTCAAAAGCGAGCGGAATCGGCCGAGAAGGCGGGAGACATAGCTTCGAGTTTTATTCAGAAGCTAAGACGATAACGATGAAGCTTTAGAGGGGGAGTTGATCTCCGCTACAGGATGCTCGCTTTCCGCGGGGCGTGCGGTGAGCCCACTCGTCGCTTTGCGACATTGAATGGTCTCACCTGTCCCGCTGATCCCGCAGGAATCTCGCACCTTACGCTCCAATCAACTTCAGCGAAGCTTTTAAAAAAACTTTTGAAAGTTACAATCGAATCACCTGTCATTGCGATTAGATAGAAACAAAGTACTTATACAGTCTTTTTAAAACGTGATTGGATTCCAGTCGCGTTTTGCTCTTTGAATAGAGAAGGGAGGATTTATAAAGATGCAACAGCAAATCATTTCTAAGTTAACAGCAGAACTAATGGAAGCTGAAGAAAAATTGGTCCCTGTTGAGCCGTTATCCGTACGATATCCTGAATTATCTGTAAAAGACTCATATGAAATTCAGCTGGAATGGGTTCAGAAGAAACTGGAAGAAGGACGTGTGGTAATCGGGAAAAAGGTGGGACTGACGAGTAAGGCCATGCAGAACATGCTTGGTGTCAATGAACCGGATTATGGGCACCTTCTTGATCATATGAAAGTTACGACTAGCAGTGTGCTTTCGAGAAAGGATTTTATTAAACCAAAAGTGGAAGCAGAGATCGGATTTATTTTAAAAGAAGATTTGTGCGGCCCGAATATTACGTATGTCGATGTTCTAATGGCAACAGATGCGTTAGTTCCCACGTTAGAAATCATAGACAGCAGAATAGAAGATTGGAAGATTCAGCTTGTGGATACGGTTGCCGATAACGGTTCATCAGCAAGAGCAGTTATCGGTGAACCATTTTATGAGATTGAGCAAATAGATCTTCGTACATTAAGCATGACACTCATAAAAAATGGGGAAGTAACCGCGACGGGATCAGGGGCTGCAGCTCTTGGACATCCGGCACATGCAATTGCGTGGCTTGCTAACAAACTAGCAGACTACAATATATCTTTAAAAGCAGGAGAACTCATTCTTCCAGGTGCCTTGTCTGCTGCAATCGATGTAGATTCAGGTGATGAAATAACCGCAGCTTTCGGAAAGCTAGGTTCTGTAACCATCTCGTTTCGTGACTAAAATTATGTGCAGAAAGGACTAAAATCAGTGAAAAAGATTAAAGCAGCTATAATCGGATCGGGTAACATTGGCACTGATCTCATGTATAAACTTCAAAAAAGTGATTGTCTGGAACTGACAGCGATGATCGGCATCGATCCAGAGTCTGATGGTCTAAGACGTGCGAACTCTGCAGGTTACCGAGTATTCACGAATGGGATCGATGATTTTATTGAAAGACCGGATCTTGCTGACATCGTGTTTGATGCGACTTCTGCTAAAGCGCATTTAAGACATGCTGACATTTTAAAAGATATGGGGAAGACGGTGATCGATCTGACACCGGCTGCTGTCGGTCCGTTTGTATGTCCACCCGTTAACTTAGGGGATCATCTGGAACCATGTAATATTAATATGATCACATGCGGTGGTCAGGCTACGATTCCAATCGTGCATGCGATTAACGAAGCTGCTGATGTGACGTACGGTGAAATTGTTGCGACGATTTCATCATTAAGCGCAGGTCCTGGAACTCGTGCGAACATTGATGAATTCACCATCACAACGCGGCGCGGCATTGAAGAAGTCGGCGGTGCCGATCAAGGTAAAGCGATTATTATCTTAAACCCTGCAGACCCTCCAATTTTAATGAGGGCAACCATCTACTGTGAAGTGAAGACTCTGGATGAAGAGAAGATCAGACAGTCAATCGCTGAAATGGAGAAAAAGGTTAAGAGTTATGTACCAGGTTACCGCTTAAAACAAGAACCCTTATTTGACGGCAGCCGTGTAACTGTTTTTGTTGAGGTAGAAGGAGCTGGAGATTATTTTCCAAAATACGCAGGCAATCTGGATATCATGACAGCTGCTGCAAAACAAGCTGGAGAAATGGTAGCTAAGCATCTGCTTGGCCAGGAGAATCATTTGAACAAGGCGGTGGCAACTCATGAAACGAAATAGTTCTTTGCCGCTGAAATTCACAGAAGTATGCCTTCGTGACGGCAGTCATGTGATGGCTCACCAGTTCACGGAAAAACAAGTGTTTGATGCAGCTAAAGCTCTTGATGATGCAGGTATGCATTATATCGAAGTTAGCCACGGTGATGGGTTAGGCGGATCAACGCTTCAATACGGTCGGTCGCTTACTGATGAGATGAAGCTGATCGAAACTGCGGTTGGTGCGTGCCAACAGGCAAAAGTGGCAGTTCTTCTTCTTCCGGGCATCGGTACAGTCTCAGAGTTAAAGCAAGCACATAAATTAGGTGCCAGTCTCGTCAGGGTGGCTACTCATGTTACCGAGGCTGATGTTTCTGCTCAGCACATCCACATGGCACGGGAACTTGGCATGGAAGTAATGGGCTTTTTGATGATGGCGCATTCTGCTCCGGCAGAAAAACTGGTCGAACAAGCAAAACTCATGGAGTCTTATGGTGCACAAGGTGTGTATGTAACGGACTCGGCAGGAGCCTTGCTTCCTCATGAAGTGAAGGAGCGGATATCTGCGTTAAGAAACTCACTTGATATTGAAGTCGGATTCCACGCACACAACAATTTATCTGTTGCTGTGGCTAACACTTTAGTGGCAATCGAAGAAGGTGCGACCCGAATCGATGGAAGTGTTCGCTGTCTTGGAGCAGGTGCAGGGAATACTCAGACTGAAGTGCTGCTTGCAGTGCTGGACCGGATGGGGATTGAAACAGGAATTGATCTATATAAAATGATGGATTTAGCTGAGGACGTGATCGGACCGATGCTTCCTGGATCGCAGGAAATCCGGAAAGGCAGCCTCGCGATGGGTTACGCAGGCGTTTATTCTAGCTTTCTTCTTCATGCTGAACGCGCGGGTAAACGATTTGGTTTAGACCCAAGAGATATTTTAATAGAATTAGGTAAACGAAAAGCGGTCGGTGGGCAAGAAGATCTCATTATTGAAGTTGCGGCTGAATTAGCAAAGAAAACGAAACTGGAGGTGTAAAGCATGACAGTAACGAACAGGTCTGATATTGAAGTGGTCGATTATCTTTTGCGAGCGGAAAGCGACGTGAAAGAAGTAGTGAAAATAACCGATCAGTACCCTGATCTGTCTATTGATGAAGCGTATGATCTGCAAAAAAAGCTGATTGAAAGAAGAATGGAGAAAACGAAAACAAAACGGCTCGGAATCAAACTTGGTCTGACGAGTAAGGCGAAACAGGAAATGATGGGCGTTCATGAGGCGATTTATGGATATCTGTTAAGTGATATGCTTGCGTTCGAGTGGGAGCCGCTTCAGCAACACAGACTGATTCATCCAAAAGCAGAACCAGAGATTGCATTTATTATGAAGGAAGATTTGATGGGGGAACATGTAACGGCAGATGATGTGATGAGAGCTGCAAAGTATGTTGTCGCGGCCATTGAAGTGATCGACAGCCGTTATAAGGATTTCCGTTTTACACTGCCAGATGTCGTAGCAGATAATTGTTCTTCAGCCAAATTGATATTGGGTAGCAAGATGGTGAAACCGGAGGAGCTGGATTTGGCAAGCATCGGAATGGTTATGAGCAAAAATGGCGAAATGGTTGCAACAGGTGCTGGATCAGCCGTTCTCGGCCATCCAGCAGAAGCTGTTGCATGGGCTGTGCAAAAGCTCGCTAAGCGAGGCGAAGGATTGAAAAAAGGAGATATCGTACTGAGCGGAGCATTATCAGAAGCCATTGCATTTGATATGGATGACACCATTATTGCTCAATTTGACGGATTAGGTTCTGTCACGCTGTCTTCCAGATATGTGAAATAGGAGAAATTTGCAGATGCCGATTATTCACGTACATGTTATAGAAGGCAGAACAGACGAGCAGCTGAGTGAGCTGATGGAAAGCTTAACCAATGCAGCTGCTGAAAGTTTAGATGTTAAAAAAGAGCAAGTACGTGTACTGATTCAGGAAGTTCCGAACAAACACTGGGGAGTAGGCGGAAAACCAAAGCAAAGTTGAGACCCTTTGATGACAAAGGGTCTTTTTTTTTGAAAAAAATTTTGTTTACGAGCGGTTGTTGAGATTTACGAGCGGTTGTTGAGATTTACGAGCGGTTCTTGAGATTTACTAGCGGTTCTCGAGATTTACGAGCGGTTCTTGAGATTTACGAGCGGTTCTTGAGATTTACGAGCGGTTCTTGAGATTTACGAGCGGTTCTCGAGATTTACGAGCGGTTTTTAAGATTTACGAGCGGTTGCTGAGATTTACGAGCGGTTTTTAAGATTTACGAGCGGTTCTCGAGATTTACGAGCCGTTCTGGAAGTTTGCGAGCGCAATCGGCAATGAATAGCTCAAGATAGCTTCTTGTAAAACAGGAATAGTACAATCTTCAATTCTCATACCTTTAAGCGATATGCTATCGTGAGGAGGGAACTTGATGATTAAGCGTTTTAACAGACTGGCCATCGAATTGCCGACACCTGTGAACCCTGATGCGAATGCCGCAGCAGCTGTTCAGGAGTTATTAGGCGGTAGATTCGGAGAGATGTCTACGCTCAATAACTATATGTATCAATCTTTTAATTTTAGAAAAAGGGGAAAGCTTAAGCCGTTCTTTGATCTCGTTTCAAGTATTACTGCAGAAGAATTTGGCCATGTTGAACTCGTTTCCCATACGATTAATCTAATGATTTACGGTACGACGCAGCCGGGTGATGTGAATTCGGCACCGATGGCGGCAGCTACTGACAAAAGAAACACGCAGCATTTTATTGCAACCGCACAAACTTCATTTCCGTTTGATTCGATGGGGAAAACATGGAATGGAGATTATGTGTTCAGCAGCGGCAACTTATTGCTGGATCTGCTTCATAATTTTTTCTTGGAATGCGGGGCGCGGACCCACAAAATGAGAGTATATGAAATGACCAGCAATCCAGTAGCACGTGAAATGATTGGCTATCTGCTCGTTCGCGGCGGTGTTCACGTTCTTGCTTATGCAAAAGCGATTGAAATGGTAACAGGTGTAGATATCAAGAAAATGCTGCCTGTTCCGGATCTCGAAAACGCCGCATTTGAGACGACGAGAAAGTTTGAGGCGGAAGGTGTTCACCGGAAACTTTATACGTTCAGTGATACGGATTATAGGGATATTGCATTAATTTGGGCAGGCCAGCATCCGCAAGGAGGGAAGCTGGAAACCGTAATCGGTGCTCCAGAAGGTGCTCCTATGCCTGAATTAAGGTCGATATCAGAAGAGTTTGCACCAGGTATCTCGCAGGAAGATTTTTATCAAATTTATGAAAGATTAAAGAAAAATGCAGGAATTACCTAAACCGGCGCAATATGCGTCCGGTTTTTTTATGTTATATATTAAATGTTTATTTTGAATGAAAGCAATTTGCTTTATGACATAATAACAAAATGGCTGAGATGTGCTTGGTATTATCGAGCAAACACCCGATAGAAATACTCAATAATGAAAAGGGAAATAAATTGTTTGGGGACTGACCCCAAACAATTTATTTCCCTTCATTTGTTCACACAATAGTTAGGGTTGAGGAGTCTATCTTTATACAAATTATGATAAAACTAAAGATAGAATTGTAATATTGGAGGTATTTATTTTATGAACCCAATTAAAATGCTGAAAACAATTGGATTTTTAGAAGGCTGGTCATTCCTTATCCTTTTATTTATCGCAATGCCTTTAAAGTATTTTATGGATCAGCCGATGGCAGTAACGATTGTCGGTGCACTGCATGGTCTGCTGTTTGTTCTATATGCATTAGCTATTCTTTATGTGTGGAACGTTAAAAAATGGCCGTTCATGAGAGCGTTTCTTGCTGGACTTTCATCTGTAGTGCCGTTTGGTCCTTTTATCTTTGACCGTAAGTTTTTAAGAGATTAAATTGGAGGGGATGTCTGCATTTGCGGATATTCCCTTTTTATTTAGTATAATTTTTTTGTTCGGTCCGCTTAACTTTTTTTATATGGTCCTAACAAATTTTTTTCGGGTCCCTCCAATATGTACACTTCCTCATCCAGCTTCTCTCCATTTATAGTATCCTATATTGTTAAGAAATCGTTTAGTTTGTTTTAATTTCCTATATTTCGGTTATTTATAGTTTAATATGTTCTTTAAAAGAAAAAGCAAGATAAACCTTTTTACTCAAGTGGAATGACGACTGAACGACATCAATATATATATCAAGATGCAATGTCATGAAATGAAAAGTTAAGGGAGGATACTTATGCCGATTGAGCATGCTGCAGTTGAAAAGTTAAGCGAACAATATCAACAGGTCAGGTCCTTATCAGAAAAACTAGCTTCAAAACTTCAAAATGAAGACACGATCATTCAGGCTATGCCTGATGTCAGTCCTCCAAAATGGCACCTTGCCCATACAACATGGTTTTTTGAACGATTTATTTTAAAAGAAAACGATTCATTTTATGTCCCGTATAATCCCCAGTTTGATTATCTATTTAACTCCTATTATGAAACGATCGGTTCCTATCACCCGCGTCACTCCAGAGGGGTGCTATCCAGGCCGTCGATGGATGAAGTCTATGAATACCGTAAACATGTTGACGAAGCCATCATTCACCTTGTCAATCAATATGCAAGTCAGCTTCCTCAGGAGATACACGATCTGATCGAAATCGGTCTTCAGCATGAACAGCAGCATCAGGAACTTCTTTTAACAGATGTGAAATATAATTTTTCCTGCAATCCCATATTGCCTCAATTTGCTGAACCTAAGACTGTCCAGCTTCCACAATCAAATACCGAAACAACGTATATCAATATTGAAGGCGGTCTTGTAGAGATCGGATATTCTGGAGCAGGTTTTTCGTTCGATAATGAACGGCCGCGTCATAAAGTATGGCTTGAGCCTTACCGTTTGAGTTCGCATCCTGTAACGAATGGTGAATATATCTCGTTTATAGAAGCTGGCGGTTATGAGCAGCCGGAGCACTGGCTGTCTGATGGCTGGGTAACCGTAAAAAAAGAGAAGTGGAAGCACCCCCTGTATTGGAGAAAAACCGAGGATGGCTGGTATACTTTTACCTTAACAGGTGAAAAGAAACTCAACCTGGATGAGCCGGTTTGTCATATCAGTTTTTATGAAGCAGATGCATTTGCAAGATGGAGCGGGAAAAGGCTCCCGACTGAAGCTGAATGGGAACATGCGATGGCGTCGATTCCAATCGAAGGCAATTTTGCGGAAAGTGAGTGCTATCACCCTGTTGTGGATCGTTCAGAGACTCTTGCTCCGTTTAAACAAGCTTATGGGGATGTATGGGAATGGACGAGCAGCCCGTACACCTCTTATCCAAGAAGCAAACCACTTGATGGTGCACTTGGCGAGTACAACGCGAAGTTCATGTGCAACCAGATTGTTTTACGAGGCGGATCCTGTGCAACCTCACAGTCCCATATTCGTCCGACATACCGCAACTTCTTTCAAGCGGACAAAAGGTGGCAGTTCAGCGGTTTGCGTTTAGCGGAGGACCAATCATGAAAACCGTTAAACAGAACGTGCATTATCATGTCGGGAATGAAAACGAATCAGATATGTACAGTGAAATTTTGCACGGTTTAAAATCATCACCTAAAACAATCTCACCCAAATACTTCTATGATAAAAAAGGTTCCGAGCTTTTTGAATCGATCACCATGCTGCGGGAATATTATCCGACACGCACAGAATTATTTATCTTAAATAAATATAAAAGCGAAATGGCGAATGCAGCAGGAACAAATAGTGCACTCATTGAGTTTGGAAGCGGCAGCAGCGAAAAGGTAAGAACTCTTTTAGAGGCGATGCCAGAGTTGAAAGAATATGTACCGATCGATATCTCAAAAGATTTTCTATATCAATCTGCTAGAGCGTTATCAATGGAATACCCGGGCTTAAACGTTCATGCTGTCTCAGCGGATTATACCGCAAAATTTCAAATGCCAAAACTTGAATCAGAACGAAAAGTTGTATTTTTTCCAGGTTCAACAATTGGAAATTTTGAGCCGCATGAAATGGAGGAGTTCTTAAAACAAACGGCTGAACTATTAAAACCAGGCGGAGGTCTATTGATTGGAGTGGACTTGAAAAAAGATCAAGCAGTCTTGAATGCTGCTTACAATGATAAAAAGGGAGTTACACGTGATTTTAATTTGAATTTGCTCAATCGATTAAACCGTGAACTGCTGGCAAACTTTAAGCTTGAAGATTTCAGTCATCATGCTTTTTACCACGCGGAAAAAGGCCGGGTTGAGATGCATCTTGTAAGCTTGAAGAATCAGGTGATTACAATTGGTGACGTACAGATTGCCTTCCAAGAAGGAGAGACCATTCACACAGAAAACTCCTATAAATTTACGATTGAAGAGTTCCACCAGATCGCTGCCATGTGCGGATTTAAACCAAAGAAAGTTTGGTGCGATGAAAGGCAGTGGTTCAGCATTCACTATCTTGAAGTCATATAAAGGTAAAAAGACCGAATTTTGTTTTCGGTCTTTTTTTCTTTTACAATGAATGGAGAATGCTTTAAAGGGAGGTTCAAGATGTTTACAGCAATTTTTTTATTTATAATCGCTGGAATTGCCGAGATTGGCGGAGGATATCTCGTATGGCTTTGGCTCCGGGAATCTAAGCCGATTCCATATGGAATAGCTGGAAGTTTAATTTTAGTCGCGTATGGCGTGATTCCGACTTTGCAGAATTTCCCGACGTTCGGAAGGGTCTATGCAGCATATGGGGGTGTGTTTATCATATTAGCGGTACTATGGGGATGGCTGATAGATAAAAAAGCTCCAGATATGTATGACTGGCTTGGTGCAGGTATCTGCTTAATAGGAGTCTCTGTCATGCTTTGGGCACCGAGGAGTTAACATTTTGTATATATGCTAAAACACCGGGCCGTTTCATTGGGCATTTTTCACAAAAAAGCAGATAATATAGAAAAAGTGTGAAAGAAGGTTTTATAGATGGAACTAAAAGGAATTCACCATGTCTCTGCGCTTACGGCAAAAGCTCCTGAGAATTTTAAGTTTTATACAGAAGTGATGGGGCTTAGACTGATCAAGAAAACCGTGAACCAGGATGACACGAGTGTTTATCATTTGTTTTATGGTGATGAAAAAGGAAATCCGGGAACGGAGCTCACTTTTTTTGAGATACCGATGGCTGGCCGCAATCATGACGGCAACAATTCTATTTCTGCAATCTCTCTTCGTGTAAAAGATAATGCCTCATTAACATACTGGGAAAAACGATTAAAAGAACATGGAATTGAAACAGAAGGGATCAAAGACCGTGCGGGACGGCAGACTCTCGCGTTCCGTGACTTCGAAGGACAGCGTCTTATCTTAGTTTCTGATGAAAATAACAAAGGTGTAGCAGGCGGAACTCCTTGGGGTAAAAGTACAACTCCAGAGGAAACAGCGATTATTGGACTGGGTCCTGTTCGATTAACTGTTCCTGCAGCTGAGCCAACCATACAAGTGTTAAAAGAACTTTTAGGGTTCCGTAAAAGCGGAACTTACTCTGCAGAAGTTTCAGGTCAGCCAGATATTATTGTTTTAGAAACAGGAGAAGGCGGATCAGGTGCTGAAATTCATATTGAAGAACGGACAGATCTGCCGCAGGAACGACTTGGCCGCGGTGGAGTGCATCATGTCGCGTTCCGTGTAGATAATGAAGATGAACTGCGTGAATGGATTGAAAAAGTAAGAACATCCAGATTCCCTAACTCTGGTTTCGTAGATCGCTTCTATTTTAAATCACTTTATTTCCGGGAGCCTAATCGCATTCTTTTCGAGCTTGCGACTGACGGACCAGGTTTTGATACAGACGAGGAAATGGAACATCTTGGAGAATCACTGGCGCTGCCGCCATTTCTTGAACCGCAGCGTGAAGAAATAGAAGCAAGACTTAAGCCGTTAAATACAAAAGCTTAATAAAGGAATGACGCTTGAATCAAACTTTGATTCAGGCGTTTTTTTTATTGAAATCTGTAATAAAAACTGCAAATTAGGAAAAAGTAAAAAACGCTAGGTATGACTTATATAACCTTTTCTAAAAGATTGTTGTTTTGGGTGGTTTTTTTGTAATTTGCCTCCATCGGCACGTTGATTGGAGTGTAAGGTGCGAGACTCCTGCGGGATCAGTGGGACAGGTGAGACCACTCATGGTGCAAAAGCACCGAGAGGGCTCACCGCACACCCCGCGGAAAGCGAGCATCCTGAAACGGAGATCAACTTCTTTCAAAAACAACAACGAAAACAGCCTATTTAAAAGAGTGGAGGAGTACTAAAATGTTCCTAAAGTGGTTAACTGGATTGTTATTAATCGCACAGCCCGTCATTCAGCCTGATAGCTTAACAGTGAACCAGCAAGGGAAAACGATCGTCGAGGTTGATCGCACTCAATTTTCTGCCCCGATACCAGGCATACCCATGATCGATGATGAAAAATACGACCGATTTGTAGATAAACTAGAAAAACAAACCTTCAAAGCTCCCGTTAACGCCAAAATCAATGATGTAGGAAGTGTCGTTCCTGGAGAAGTAGGCTACAAATTAAATCGGCTCATGTTTAAAGAAAGCTTTTACACCTATTTTTTCAGTAAAGGCTCCGCGAAGATAGATGTTCCCGAGGTTAATATTTATCCAAAGGTGGATACTGAGCTCCTCGCACATATTAAAACCCAGCAAATCGGGCAATACATAACGTACTTTAATTCTAATAACAAAAGCCGCTCCAACAATATTGAACTGGCTTCAAAAGCATTGGACAGCCATGTTGTTTTCCCAGGCGAAACATTTTCTTTTAATCAAGTTGTAGGAAATCGAACAATAGCTAAAGGATATATGCGTGCTCCTATTATCGTCAGGGGTGAATTATCTGAAGGTGTTGGCGGGGGGATTTGCCAAGTGTCTTCTACACTGTTTAATGCGGTTGACCGGGCAGGATTAAAGATCGTGCAGCGTTATTCTCATAGTAAAAGGGTTCCGTATGTTCCTTCTGGCAGAGATGCAACGGTCAGCTGGTACGGTCCTGATTTTCAATTTAAGAATCAATACAATCAGCCTATATTAATCAGGGCTAAAAAATATGGAGGAAGTATGATGGTAAAGCTCTATTCCTCTGATGTGATTAATATGAAAACAAAAAAAGTACCTAATGCACCAACCAGTCTGCCGAAAGAAATCCATATAGAGCAGAATGTGCATCTTTCTAACCCAGAAAGATAATAAAAATGTACAATTAAGAAAAATACAGATCGTTTCATGGGGAGATGAAAGTATTGCAAACACTGGAGAAATTAAGTGAGCGATTTTGGTATCAAACACCTGTCTCTGAAACAGACAGACCGATTTTAGGGGCAGTTGTTGGAGACGATATGACGCTGATGATCGATGCTGGGAACTCAGAAAATCATGCAAAATACTTTTTAGAAGAATTACATAAAAAAGGCATACGCAAGCCGGGTCTTGCTGTTATTACGCATTGGCACTGGGATCATATTTTTGGCATGTCAGCCTTAGATTTTCCGTCAATTGCCTCCAGCCAAACGAAAGCTAAAATAAAAGAACTCATACCTTTTTCATGGTTAGATGAAGCGCTGGATGAGAGGGTAAGGCAAGGGATTGAAATTGAATTTTGTGCAACCGCTATCAAGAACGAATTCCAAGGCCAAGAACACCGAGAGATTACTGTTAAGCTTCCAACAATTACGTTTGATGAAAAAGCAGAAATTGATCTTGGCGGTGTGACATGCATCGTGCAGCATGTGGGGGGAGATCATACGACGGATTCTTCAATCGTCTACATAAAAGAAGAAAAGATTTTATTTTTAGCAGATTGCATATACGCGAACATGTACGCACCGCAAAATAACTATACGGTATCGAACACAATTAAACTTTTGGATGTTATAGATACGTTTGATGCAGAAACGTATATTCTATCTCATTGGAAACCAGTTTCAAAATCAGAGTATAACCAAGAGGCAAAGACATTAAGAAGTGTGGCGAATCTTACTGAAAAATTTAAAGGGGAAAAGCAAGCCGTTACAGAAGCCTATAGAGAGTGGATCGGCCGGGAACTGAATGAAGATGAAATCGAGACGATTCAGTTTTTTGTGAATGGCTATGAGTTATATCAATAACTTACAGCAACTTTTCTAAAGGTCCTGCTGCTTTTGTGAAAAATTTCATTGACAAGTTAATTGGAGCGCAAGGTGCGAGACTCCTGCGGGACGAGCGGTCAGGTGAGACTCCTAATGGCGCAAAGCGGCAGGAGGCTCACCGCACGCCCCCTGGAAAGCGAGCATCCTGGAGCGGAAACCAACCACTTTCAAGACATCAATAAGAAAATCAAGATTAGGAGAATAAGATGATACAAGAATTTAAGATTAAGATAGAACAGTTCGGTGGTATTGAAAGACAGATCCGGGTCTGCCTCCCCGCTGGGTATGAGGAAACTGATGAAACCTATCCCATTTTGTATATGCATGACGGGCAAAACCTTTTTCGTGATGAAGATGCTAGTTATGGCGTATCTTGGGGGCTTGCTGACTATCTGAAAGAAAGTAAAATACCGCTTATTATCGTCGGGATTGACTGCAATCATGAAGGATTTGAACGCCTTAATGAATATGGTCCTTGGGAAAACCCTTCAGTTGGACCAGAGCTGCTTCAAATCGAAGGTGTTTTTGGCGGAAAAGGGGAAGCGTATCTTGAATTTTTGCTTTATACCTTAAAGCCGTTAATTGATGAAAAGTACCGAACGAAACCCGATGTTACTTTAATGGCAGGTAGTTCAATGGGCGGGCTGATTTCCACCTATGCCGCATGCCGCTATCCGCACATTTATAGCAGAATAGCTAGCTTGTCGTCTGCGTTTTGGTTTAACCAGCAGGAAATTGAAAGCTTCATAGAAGAAAGTGACTTGAGTGCTGTAGAAAAGTTTTATATGGACATAGGAACAGATGAAGATACATCAAAAGTAGATGCAGGACATTACATCAGTTCTTCAGAAAAAGTATACGAGAAGCTCAAGGAAAAGGGTATAGAAGTACGCTTTGAAGTAGCAGAGGGCGGAAAGCATCATGAATCAGCTTGGCGTGAAAGAATGCCCGAAATTATTGAATACTTGATGAAATAAGGAGCTGAAAGTATTGATCTCATTTGAAAAAATGAACAATAAAGAGTTTCAGAGCTACATAGGGTTTATGATTCCTGATTACGCAAAAGATACGGCTGAGCACTATCTGATGTCGATGGAAGAGGCAAACGAAAAGGCAGAAAAGCAGATCGAAAGCTTGCTGCCAGATCAAGAGAATACAGAGGGACAATATCTTTATCATATTAAGAGTGAAAAAAGGCTCGCAGGCTACCTTTGGTTTCATGTTATGAAAGAGGAGAAAAAAGCATTTCTCTATCATATTTACATCCTGAATGCTTTTAGAAAACAGGGAATTGCCCGTGAAGCGCTGCGTTTTTTTGAAGAAGAAGCCAGAAAGCTTGGTGCAGCGTCACTAGGTTTACATGTGTTCGGTAGCAACGAAAATGCAATTGAACTTTATAGGAAATCAGGGTTTAAGCAGGCATCTGTTTCTATGAACAAAATTTTGTAATCGAATAAAAAAGGAGAGGGTAAACATGCGTAAAATCGGATTGCAGCTATACTCCATACAATCAGAGGCTGAAAAAGATCTGCTCAGGACATTGGAAAAAGTTAGTGACATGGGCTATGACAGTGTTCAGTTTGCTGGCCTTTTCGGAATATCAGCGAAAGAAGTAAAGAAGGTACTCGATTCAGCAGGTCTGACCGTTGCGGGTGCGCATATTCCATTGGACCGTTTTTCAGGAGACGCATTTAAGCGGCATATGGAAGAACAGATGGTGCTGGGCAACGATTTGATGATCATGCCATATTTAACAGAAGAACAGAGACAGTCGATTGATGATTATAAGCGGGTAGCTGATACGCTGAACGAAGCGGGCGTTAGAAGCAAAGAGTACGGAATTCGGGTGGCTTATCATAATCATGATTTCGAGTTTTATAAGTTAGAAGGAAAACTGCCGTTTGATGTTATTTTTCAAGAAACCGACCCTGAACTTGTAAAAATGGAGCTTGATACATACTGGGCAAAATATGCAGGGTTTGAACCGGAAGAATTATTAAAGAAATATAAATATCGCTGTGTTTCTCTTCACTTAAAAGATATGACAACAAAAGACGATAAGAAGGTAAGCACGATCGCGGGTTCAGGTATTTTGGACATGAGAGGATTTCTAGAGCTTGCGGATGAAGAAAAGATAGATTACTGCGTTATCGAACAGGAGTATTTTGAAGGAAATCCGCTTATGGAAGTTGAAAAAGGGGTTCTGAACATTAAAGCACTTTTATAAGGAGATAGATTAGTGGAAGAACTAAAGATTGTACCTTTTTCTGAAGAATACTTTTCGGAAATACAGGAACTGAACAAAAAGGAAGGCTGGAATCAGCTTGTTGAGCGTTATGAAGAAACATTTGATGCATGGAAAAATTCAAATGCAGCGTATGTCGTAGTCGGACCTGACGAGAAAGCAGCAGGTTACATTCGTGGTCTAACAGACAAAAATGTCACGATTTATATTTGTGAAATGCTTATTTCAGAAGAATTTAGGGGCAAAGGGTTAGGCGGAAAGCTTTTAAAGTATGTGCATAGTTTGTATCCGCGAACAAGAATGGAAATGCTCGCATCAAGTACTTCACATACTTTCTATGAAGCTAAGAATTTCAGACCTTTTTATGGTTTTCGCAAAACGTATGAGGAATAACAAATTATTAGGAGGCATTCGTTATGAGTGAAAAAGTAACAAGCATTGCTCCGATTCAAAGTCACATTAATAATGTTTTTGTTCACGTGTCTGATCTGAAAAAGTCAGTAGAGTGGTATGCGAAGCTGCTTGGGATCACGATTGATATGGATAAAGTACAGTCACCTGTTCATAACATCCCTGTCACTGGTCAAACCGGTTTATCACTTGATGACCATTCGTTTGATCCGTCGTTTCATCGCACACCAGGGTCAGGGCCGATGTTTAATTTATATGCGCCAGACATTGACGCAGCTTACGCCGACATAAAAGAAAAAAACATCAAGATCATCCGTGAGATCGAATGGCATGGGGAAGTCGCTTGGTTCAATGTGGAAGATCCTGATGGAAATGTTGTTATGATATGTAACTGCTAACAAAAACGGGGGTTGTTTTATGAAAGAAACGCTGACGATTCTTCACACAAATGATTTGCACGGACATTATGACCAAGCTTCAAGACAGTCTGCTTTTATTAAGAAAAGAAAACAGGAACTATTGAGTCAAAATCAAAACGTTATCGTTGTGGATGGCGGTGATCATATGGACATGAGCATGAATGAGTGTCTTGCAACAGGTGGGTACATCCATCTCGATATGGTGTCAGCTGCGGGCTATGACGCAATGTCAGTTGGTAATAACGAACTGCTTCGTCTGCCAAAAGAAAAGATTCGGCAATTAAGCTTAGATTCAAAAGTTCCTTGGTTATTGCTTAATCTTGGAGAAGCGGATGGCTCACAAATAGGGGGCACCAAAAAATCGATCATGCTTGAAGCGGGAGAACATCTGAAAATCGGTTTATTTGGTGCGACTGATCTGTTTGAAGATCTATATGAGAGCAAACATGGTTTTAAAAACCGGGACACTTTAACAGAAATAAAAAATGAAGTGGACAAATTAAGACATGAAGGAACGAATCTCATTGTTTTTCTTTCTCATTTGGGACTCGAGGCTGACCGTGAACTAGCAGAGAAGCTTTCTGGATTGGTGGATGTAATTGTTGGTGCCCATACACATAACGTTTTGCTGCAGCCAGAGGTCGTTTCAGATGTGATCATCGTACAGGCAGGCTGTTATGGTCAGTATGTTGGGGAACTCACGATCACGGTGGATCTTGAAACTAAGAAAGTTACCGATCATGATGGCAAGTTAGCAGAGATAAGCTTGGAAGATGAAAGCGATCCTGATTTTGAAGAAGTGCTGAAGAACGGAAGAATACAAGCGGAACAATTTTTATCAGAAGTCCTTACAGAATCAGTGGATAACCTTTCACACGAACAGCTTGTGACAATGACAGCTCATAGTTTAAAAGAGTATTGGAATGCAGATGCAGGAATCATGTATGGCGGTGGTTTCACAGATGGCTTAAGCAGCGGGAAAATAACGAAGGAGAATGTTCTGAACGTTTGTAAAAGCATGCATACACCAATCATCATGGAGCTAACCGGGAAACAGATTGCGGGTCTCATCAAAGAAACATACATAGAGGATGTGACGAACAAACGCGTTTACGGAGGCGGTTTTCGGCCGCATGGGATTCCAATTGGCAAGCTTCAGTTTTCAGGAATAAGCTGGACCGGCGAGGGTGAAGGTGTGTCAGATATACGTGTAAACGGAGAAGAGATCGATTTGACAAAAACGTATAAAATCGGGACGGGAACACCACTCTTGTATGAAGAGGTCTGCGGTTATCCGAGTGTTATAGGCAACAAACTGATCGAACTCGGTAAAGATATCATGATAAAAGATGTACTTATGGATTATATGAAAAAACAATTTGCGGCAAAAAAAACGACGGTGTGATGTGTGAGAAAACTCATTTATATTGTCATAACAATCATTGCGATTATTTTGTGATTCGCTTATGCAGTGATAATAATGAGAAAAAAGGAAGCTCTATTCCAGAAGCGGTAAGAGTTTGAAGATTATAAAAATGATGAGAAAATTGATTTTCAATACGAAATAAACATATTTGAATACGGGATTTTATCGTGGTATTTAGATTAACGATTAAAAGCTAACTCAAAAAGGCAGTAATGATGCTGAAGAGAGTTAGCTTTTCTTCATATTTAAGAATTACATATTTTACCTGCTCTATGATAAAGTGATAGATAGAATGACTAGGGAGGGATTAGGTTGGACCAGTTAAATGTTGAAAGTTTAAAGGAAGAGTTTGATAGCCTTGTAAACGTGCAAATCGGTTCTGCTGAAGACTTGAAAACTTTTTTATCTGATCAAAAGAGATTGTACGAAAAAGTTGAAGAAAAGATGATGAGGCACTATATCGCCTTTCAATGTCAGAGTGATGATGAGGAGAACAAAAGGAAATATGAGTTCGATCAGCAGCATATAAAGCCGCTGTACAAAAAGTATCAATCTATACTAGATGAGAAGCTGTTAGAATCACCTTTCTTAAGCGATCTTCCGGATAGTGAATATGGTGAATTTAAAAAGAAGCTGCGCGTACAGTTTGCACTTTTTCAGGAAGCGAACCTCGAGATTGAAAAGCAGGAAGATATCTTAGTCAATCAGTATTTCGAGATTGCAGGCAGCTTGACTGCGAACTGGGAAGGTGAAGAGGTAACGTTAAGTGATATTTATGTGCATGCGAGAGATTCCAATCGGGGTACGAGAGAAAAAGCCTGGGGTGCAATATATACTCCAATCTTAAAGGAAGAAGAAAAGGTGCAAAAAATCTTGGATGAACTGATTCAGCTTCGTGTGAAAAAAGCTGAGAACGCAGGCCTTCCAAACTTTACAGAGTATATGTTTAAGAAATACAACCGTTTTGATTACACGCCAGAGGATTGCAATCAGCTTGCTGAATCAATCCGAGAACATGTCGTGCCTCTTACTTTGCAATTAGAAAAGGAGCATAAGAAAGAACTGAATGTTGAGGTATACAGACCGTGGGATGTGACGGGTGTATCTGACAGCAAAAAGCCTTTGAAACCTATAGACTCTTATGAAGAATTGATAGACAAATCAGCTAAAGTGCTAGGTGAACTTCATCCGTCATTTGGTTCCCTCGTACATGAAATGAATGAAAAGGGACTTCTGGATCTAAAGAGCAGAAAGGGTAAAACGCAAGGCGGTTTTTGTGAATCTTTGCCGGAAACAGGACTTTCTTTTATCTTTATGAACCTGTCAAACACAGACAGTGATTTAATAGTCTTCATGCATGAAATGGGCCATGGCATTCATGATATGCTGAAAAGAGACCAGGAAGTTTATGCGAACAAACAAATACCGATGGAGTCAGCTGAACTCGCTAGTATGAGTATGGAGTTGCTGACAGCAGACCGCTGGAACGAATTCTATAAAAGTGAAGAAGAACTTAAGCGTGCAAAAAAGGATCATTTAAAATCAGCAGTGATGCTTCTTCCATATATCATGGTCGTTGATCAATTCCAGCATTGGCTATATAAAAATCCAAATCATTCTTGGAAAGAACGAAACAAAAAGTTTGGCGAGATAAAGGAACGATACGATTCTTCAATTGTTAATTGGGATGGTTATGAGGATTGGAAAGAAAAGAACTGGTTGAAAATCCTTCACATTTTTGAGGTTCCTTTTTATTTTATTGAATATGCAATCGCTCAGCTTGGAGCACTGCAATTGTATAAACAATACAAAGAGAACCCTGAAAAAACGATAGAGAATTATATCGAAGCACTGAAGCTTGGGAGTTCTAAATCACTGCCTGAAGTGTATGAGGCGGCAGGGGTGAAATTTGATTTTTCATCAAAAACAATAGCGGAACTAATGGAATTCGTAGCTAAGGAATTGGATCTCCTGACTGTTTAATAAATATATGTTCGTAAATAATTAAAGAATTTAAATGTTTTTAAAGGTATTTAATAGCCTTAGTAGAACTATAAAGAGTAAGGTACCCATTTTTTTACAACATTCTTGTTTATTTTTGTACTTAAATTTTGAAGAGGTACCCATAAATTCTTGTCAAAACCGGTTGGTGAGAGAGTTTCGTTCTGTTACACCGACACACCTATTCCGATATTGAGCCGGACTCTATTTCCAGTGCCTAAAGGAGAGTGTACACTGGATTTCTCAATAACGAGACGTAAATTATGCAACTTAAGACTTAAATGTTAAGTTTGACGGTTATTTTTCCTGTGAAGAGGGAAAATAGCGAAAAGAATGTTGTCTTGCATATTTACAGAGGCTATTTATTCGGAAGATTGAGGGGTGAAGGGTAATGAGAAAACAAGATGACGAGAAGATATGGGATACTGGTACATCAGATTTTGAAGAGGGCGATAAAATAACCTTTCACAATACCGAACAAGGTGTTGAGAAAACATATATCGTCAAAAGTGTGAAAGAGAACGGTGACATTGAATTAGTATATTCAGCAAATAAACAGCAGACTCCCATGCAATAATGGGTCATATTAAGAACAAGAAGAAACAGCTCACGCGGGTGAGCTGTTTTTCTATGCGGTTCAAAGACACTGCATCAGGAAAACATAAGTTCATAATGATTATTTTAAGGGAATAATTTCATACTCCCTATTGGAATGATAAATAATGGGTGTTTAGTAATCGGTCAAAAGGGATACATATGAGGAAGTAATACAAATTGAGAGGAAGTATAACGATGAACAAGAAACCATTGATAGGACTTACAAGTACTGTTATGTCTATAAATACAATTGAAACACAGAGTGAAAATGTGGATACGATCGTTGTTTATAATAAATTTGCGGAAACCGTCAGAGATGCTGGAGGAGTTCCCGTCGTAATTCCGATGGGAAAACCTGAGGAAGCTGATTACTATGCAAAACTGTGTGACGGAATTATTTTTACAGGCGGTGAGGATATCAGTTCCATAACATATGGGGAAGAGCCACATCCTAAAGTAAAAAAAGTGAATAAACATCGTGATGATTTTGAAATTGAATTAGTAAAAAAAGCACGCGAAAATGAAAGAGCGATTTTGGCGATGTGCCGAGGGTATCACTTATTGAATGTCTCTTATGGCGGTACGATTGTTCAGGATGTCGTAAGTGAATTCGAGGACAGCATCAACCACTTCCAAAAATCTGCAACGAGAACTGAGCCATCTCACACTGTGACGATCGATGAAAATAGTAAACTTTATAAAATCGTTGGTGAGAAGGAAGTAGCGGTTAATAGCTTCCACCACCAGGCAATTGGAGAAGTAGGTAAAGGCTTGCGCGTGGCAGCAAGAGCTGCAGACGGTATAATTGAAGCGCTGGAGCTTGAAGACGAAGAAGCTACATTCTTGCTTGGAACACAATGGCATCCAGAAGAACTTAGACATGAAAATAAAAACATGATGGCGATCATCACAACCTTTATTGAAGCAGCAAGTAATACTAAGAAATAGATTTTACAAAAACCTCCAATTGTTGGGGGTTTTTTGTTACGATTAAAAGAAAACAGGGTAGTGGATAATGTGAAAGATTTACTTATATTAATGATGCTTTTTACAATACTTTGGATTTTTGTAAGGGCAGTTATCTTTGCATGGAGAAGAGAGTTTTCGATGAAAAGAGAAATAATGGCTGCATCTATACCTTTTGGCTTTATGCTTATTTATTTTGTAACAGCATTTCCTTTTCCTTTTTTTAATCCATATCAATTTGTTGGTACTGGAATAGAACGGTCTCATAATGTAATACCTTTTAAGAGTATAGTTGATTCCCTCAATCACTTTTACTACATGGTTCCGATTCGTAATTTAGGCGGGAATATTCTCTTATTTGTGCCTTTTGGTTTTGCGTTATTGCTTAGGTTTTATAGGATGAAATTTTGGAAAGGCATTTCAATCGGTTTTTTGGTTTCACTTGTTATGGAGCTGTGCCAATTAAAAATGGGATATCGCTCTTTCGATGTAGATGATCTAATCCTAAACTCTGCAGGAACATTTATTGGAATGATTACTTTTAAAGTAATTGCTAAAATTTTGCAAAAGGAAACTTTTTCAGTTGTAAGCCGTAAGATAGGATAGAAATTATCGAGGAGGTTGTCTCATGGGTATATCGAGACTTTTGAAATGGGTAACAGGCGGAATTGAAGCATTTCTTGGAATTCCGTTCTTAGGCGGACTCATCATTGTAGGTTCTGGCTGGGCACCGCTTCAGTTTATGTTCGTTCTCCACTTGATTACATTGATTATTTGTGTGGTGCAAAAAGAAAGGTTTTACGGCAGCGTTTTAGGATTAATAACATCTGTTGTAGGTTTTATACCGTTTTTAGGTATGGCCATGCATATTGTAACAGCTCTTGTATTGTTTGTGGATGCTGCACGAGGCGGGCGTAAAAAGAAGAATGAAAATATTATTGATGTGAAATAGAAATTTTCCAGTTCTAGAAGAGGAGCTAATTTCATAATATGGGAAGCTTTATGAATTTAGTGACCGAACTGTACCGATTGGCGAAGTTCCCACACAGCGGACTATTTTACAGCCTAAATAGAATATAATGAAATGAAACCTTGAACATGGAAAGTGTTTGAGGTTTTTGTATGTGCGGGGTATTCTTGACGAAAAGAATTTGGGTTGGTGTCGAAAAGTCTATAAAAGATCATTTACGGCTTATAAAATAAAATTACGGCTTATAAATTATTATTACGGTCTATAACTTTTAATTTAGGGCTTAGAAAATATTTTTTCTGCTGATAAATACCAATGAGGGTATAGTATTTGGACAAGGAGGTTCCTATAAAAATGAAAGATCATCTTGTATTTGTATATGGAACTTTGCGAAAAGGTGAGAAATATTCATATTACCTGAACAAAGCGGAGTGCTTGGAAGAGAATTGTATGATTGAAGGACAGCTTTATGATACTGGCTGGGGCTATCCGGCATTATTATTAGAAAGCGGTAAAGTTCATGTGAAAGGTGAGCTTTATAGAGTATCATCTGAACAGTTAAAAGAACTCGATAGGCTTGAAGATTATGAAGAGAATGGTGCAAATAATTTGTATGAGCGGATAATAACTAAAGTTACAACGGAAAAAGGAGAACAAGAAGCAATTGTTTATGTGATGACTTCAATAAAAGACCATTTTAACAAGATAGACGGGAATGACTGGATTTTACGCAAAAAATAAAAAGACAAACAAAAAAGAGGCTGCCATGAATCATGGTAACCTCTTTTAATATAAATGGAGAATCAACTGCTTTTCTATTTGATAATCATTGTGCTAATGGACTGAACGGCAGATTCTACGTCTTTAAACTTCTCTAGGGAGTTAGTCTCAATCTGAATAACCTCGAAAGTCTTCTCGTTCTTGGAGTACTTGACAGAAAAAACGGCATTATTGTTTTCACTAAAGGTGTGTGTAATATCAGATTCAATATATTGTTTGTTCTGCAAGTTTAAAAGTATAGTTTTCACATCTTGTTGGTTCATGATACATCGTCCCCTTCCTATTATGGGGGATCACCTAAGAACCCAAATAATAAAATATTTTCCTTGATTAACTTTTATGGTATCATAATAAATTTGGAAAGTACAGGTAACACAAGACCTATTCTTCATGATTTACTGGGTTTTTATCGTCAAAATCGCTTCTACTTCGACATTACCTTTCAATGCTCGTGAAATCATACACGAATGCTCGGCCTTTATAGCGAGTTTTTGCAGCAATGTCGAAAGTTTTTTTGACTGCTCTTGTTTGATGGTGACGACTGGTCTATGAGTAATCTTTTCATAAGTGATTACACCACCCGTAACATCTACAAATCCCTCTGATTCCATCGTTAAATCTATTTTATCAACCTTGCTTCGCTCTATCATGGCAGCAAGTGTGATGATATAGCAAGTAGCAGCCGCTCCTAAAAGCATTTCATCCGGGTTGGTTCCAATTCCAGGACCGTCCATTTCTGGCGGGATCGATACAATTGTTTTAAGATTCTTCGTTGCAATCGATCCTGTGTCATTACGACCTCCAGGCCAATGTGCTTTTAAATGAAAAATATGTTGAGCCATCTGATATCCCACCCTTTTTAACATATCTCTAGTGTAAAGCATATTAACTGACACGTCACATTTGCTGTTTATGAAGAAATATTTGTCGTGTAATTTATAGATTGTATGGTTATAAAATAAAACTGAGGTCGAAATGGGTGTGAAATGGAGCAAACACCCTTAGCAAAAACTTAAAACCAGAGTGGGAAATAAATTGTTGGGGGTCAGTCCCTCATGTATACTTAAGCTTATTAAGGATAATTTAGGAGATGGCAAGATGGTACATAAGGAAAGCAATCTGAAATTGGTTGTTGCTGGTTTATTGCTGGGTATTTTAATGGCTGCAATGGACAACACGATCGTTGCTACCGCGATGGGGACGATTGTTGCAGATCTTGGCGGCTTTGATAAATTTGTTTGGGTAACAGGATCTTATATGGTTGCTGTTATGGCAGGAATGCCGATCTACGGCAAGCTTTCGGATATGTATGGAAGAAAGCGGTTCTTTATCTTTGGACTAGTGGTATTCCTCATGGGGTCTATGCTTTGCGGACTGGCTCAAAGTATGGAGCAGCTGATCGCGTTCCGTGCTATTCAGGGAATTGGCGGCGGAGCACTTATGCCGATCGCCTTTACCATTGTTTTTGACATCTTTCCACCTGAGAAAAGGGGGAAGATGACAGGGCTTCTGGGAGCAGTTTTTGGAACTTCAAGTGTTCTTGGTCCTTTGCTAGGAGCGTTCATTACGGATGCCATCAGCTGGCATTGGGTGTTTTATATTAATGTTCCGATTGGTGCTGCATCCTTTTATCTCATTTACCGTTATTATAGTGAAACCCTTGAACACCGCGAACAAAAAATTGACTGGTGGGGTGCGATCACTCTTGTTGCTGCCGTTGTTAGTTTAATGTTCGCCCTTGAACTTGGCGGGAAGACATACGCATGGGACTCAACACCAATCGTTGCTTTGTTCACGATCTTCACCGTCTTTTTTATCGTTTTCTTTGCAGTGGAGCAAAAAGCGACTGAACCGATTATATCTTTTTGGATGTTTAAAAGACGCCTTTTTGCAACGTCTCAAATTCTAGGTTTTTTATATGGAGGCACATTTATTATTTTGGCGGTATTTATACCGATCTTTGTTCAGGCAGTTTATGGCGGGTCAGCAACGAGTGCTGGAATGATTCTTACGCCAATGATGCTGGGGTCTGTAGCCGGAAGCATGGTGGGTGGTATCTTCCAGACCAAGACTACCTTCCGAAATCTTATGATTGTTTCTGTCATTGCGTATTTCACAGGGATGTACTTGCTTAGTGGAATAACACCTGATACTACAAGGTTGATGCTCACCTTATTTATGATACTTGTTGGTTTTGGTATGGGCTTTTCGTTTTCATTGTTGCCGACCGCAACGATCAACGGTATGGAGTTCCGTCACCGCGGATCTGCCAACTCAACAAACGCATTTCTTCGTTCTTTAGGGATGACGATAGGTGTAACAATCTTTGGAGCACTTCAGAACCGCGTTTTCTATGAGAAATTAAGTGAGAACCTGCAAGGACAGGGTGAAGCAGCGAAAGGAACATTTAGCAGCATAGATCCTCAAAAAGTATTCCAACCCGAAGAGAGATCCAAAATACCTGCCGATATTCTTGAAGGTATAACTGCTTCGGTGTCAGATTCAATCGCTACTGTTTTCACGTATGCACTTATTCCGATAGCCATATCTGCCGTTGTGATTTTGTTAATGGGGAATGAGCGAGTGAAAACCTCTGCAAAAGAAAATATAAAATCTGAATAGCATTAAAAATGACGCTTGGATTCGATACCAAGCGTCTTCTTATTTATTGGCTCTTTTCTAGAAGATTGTTGTTTTTGTGAATAACTTTCGAAGTCGAGTTGACTGGAGCGCAAGGTGCGAGACTCCTGCGGGACCAGCGGGACAGGTGAGACTCGCTATGGCGCAAAGCACCGAGGAGGCTCACCGCACGCCCCGCGGAAAGCGAGCATCCTGGAGCGGAAATCAACCACTTCTTATAGCAACAAAGCTTATGAAAATAGCCTATTTATTTAACCATTTTTGTATTTACATAACCTAAGAGGATTACGTAACCGATTACCATAACAGGAAACAGAATTTGTGTATTAGGGCTATCAATGAATGCACCCACTAACATGGCTAGACCAATAATGAAAGTATAAGAACCTACAAGCTTAGCCAATCGGTCCTGATCATGTACTCTTCGCTGATTAAAGCCAGATAAAATCCATGTTTGTTTCTTTACGCCTATCAGAAAGGCTAATACCAACAGAACAGCGGCAGTAATTAATAAAGTATTGTTCATCTTTTAATCCCCCTCATTTTTTATCGTTTTCTAACAATAGAAGGTCCAATAAAAAAGCTAATCATGAAAGTTAAACTGATATAAATAATTAAGTAGTCAACTTGAATCAAGTGTTGTTTAAACAGAAGCTGGGAGACTAGTAAATAAACAAGAAGAATTAAATTGGAAAAAGCAAAAGATTGAAGGGTGAACTTTCTGAGGTTGTCATTGACTCTTTCGTCATACTCGATTTCATCATTTGCGTTTCTTTTTTGAACGCGGAGGTATTTTAACCCGCTAACTAAAACAACTAGACCTGCAAGAAAGCCCCAGCGTAAATCGGATGTTACTAAGCTCATTAAACTAAAGCAGACAACTGCTGAGATAAAAAAGTTAAAATAGTTTAGCTTCATAACAAGACACCCCTTTTTGCATCATTCTTCAATCCAAAACAATTCATCTACTGGTGTTTCTAAGTACTTGCTTATGAGCAAACATACACGGATCGTGGGATTGTACTTCTGTGCTTCAATTAAATTCATCGTTTGCCGTGTGACTCCAACAAGTTTGGCAAAATCACCTTGAGTTAAGTTTTCTTTTTCAATTCGGACGATTTTCACTTTGTTTTTTATTGTGAACTCACTCAAGAAAAACACCAATCCTTTCCAAATATACACTTTAATTGTAATATATATATTAAAAATGTCAATTATATATTACAATGAGATCAAAAAAACTCTGGGCTGAACTCTTTTCTAAAAGATTGTTGCATCTGAGAGATTTTGCCCGAAAATCTTCATTGCATAGTTAATTGGAGCGAAAGGACGAGACTCCTGCAGGATGAGTGGTACAGGTGAGACCACTCAATGTCGCGAGGCGACTAGGGGGCTCACCGGCCACCCTGCGGAAAGCGAGTCCTGTAGCGGAAATTAACCTCTTACATACAACAAAGTTTACAAAAACAGCTAAAAAAATACACCTCAAAAGAGATGCGTTTTAAGCTGAATGTGTAAGTTGTTTTTCTTTTTTCGGAAAAATGGTATACGACAATGAAATGACGAAATCAATGGCAAGAATGAGAGCCCATATACGGGTAACGTTATTGGCTGTACCATTTTTATAGAACAAATCTGTTTCCTTCTGATCATACCAATCTTCAAACAGGGTATCTAGCTGAATAGAGGAAACAGCTTCAGATAAACCAAACATAAAAAAGAACAGTACCTGGACAGCTGAGAAGATAAGTAAGTGTCCATACAAATTTTTTCTTTCTTGTTTTGCATGTTCTACTCCATAAAGTGGTTTTACGCTCGCTATTTCAGGTTCTAGCAGCCCGCGCCAATTTGCCACTTTTCGTTGTATAAAACCATCAAGTTTTTGAAAATCACTTTTTCCATAAAGAAATGCATACGCGATTACGATTAAAATGATGATTTGATAAGCAGAAAACTCGTCAGTCCTCAAATAATCAAAATAACCCATTGTGGCAATCCATAAATCGTTTACGATAAATAATACAAAGAAGGCGGTGCTGAGTCTTTTCAGATTAAACCAGTATCTTACGATCAAAAACGAAAGAGTAGATACCCAGAAAATGACTTCCGCTAGAATAAGAAACGCCCACTTATTGTCCAAAATAAAATCCACTTGAAGTCAGCATCCTTTCAAATCTGGTATTTAATTTCCAGTAATAAGAATACCACTTCTAAATGGGTAAGTCTTCCATCAATTGTATCAATTTTAAAAAGTCATGAATTAATCGAACATTCCTTTTTATGGTAAAATTAGAAGTGGGCAAAGAAAGAGGGGACATATATGTATTATGACTTTAGTGATGAACTGCGCAGAATTCGCATTACATTAATCGTAATTGCGATTATTATGGTATTCTCTTCGGGCGGCAGCAATGTAACAGTTGATCATAACTACGACGATATGTCATATCAAGAAAGTAAATTTCATAAAAACCTTGTTCCGCTTGGAAATGGGTATTTCGGTTTGTTTAGCGGTGATACTGAACAGGTAGAGGATAATCAAATGAAAGTCTATTTCTATAATGAAAAAGAAAACAAAATGGTACTTATGAGAGATGTGAACCTGGATACCGTAGAATTGACTGAAGAATAACAAAAAGTGCTTGAGAACAATTTCTCAAGCACTTTCCTTTAGAAATAAAACACAATAAACAATCCAGCAACAAGACAATATAAAGCAAAATAACCAAGGTTGCCGCGTTTCATAATCCCCATGAACCATTTCAATGAGAAATAGGAGAAGATAAGAGATGCAATAAATGCACCTGCGTAAGGCAATGCCATCTCACTGAAGTTAGATGATCCGGCGATGTCTCCTATAGACAATAAAAATGTTCCAAGACTTACAGGTATATATAAGAAGAAAGAAAATCTAAGAGCTGTGTCCTGTTTCATTCCGAGAGCCATACAGGCAACGATCGTTGCTCCTGAACGGCTGATTCCCGGAATCAGCGCAACAGCTTGTGCGAATCCAACGATAACAGCATCTTTTACAGTCAGGCTTTTGTCTCCTTTATATCCTTTTAAATTTCGGATTAAATACAATGCAACTGCTGTTGTAAGGAGGGCAAAGCCAACTTGCTGGATTCCTTTTAAATGTTCTCCAATCATTTCTTCAAAAAGAATACCGAGAACCGCAACTGGAATGGTCGCAAGTACTAAATAAACCGAGAACATAAAATCTGATTTATATTCCTCTTTACGAGTGGATAAAAAAGCAAATGTATTCTTAATAAGCTCATATAGGTCATGTTTATAAACAAGCAGAACAGCCAGAAGAGAAGCGAAGTTAACAAGTACCTCAAAGTTTAAGTCCTTTACTTCAATACCCATAAAGTATTGAACGATTACGAGATGGCCGCTTGAAGATACAGGGATAGGTTCAGTGAAACCTTGAACCATGCCGAAAAAAATGTAAATCAATAATTCTTTTAAATCCATATGTAAGTTCACCTTTCAATCATAGAAATCAACGTAAATATAACATTTTAGAAAAAGAAATGAAAATTCAACCTCTAATTTATCGGGAAAAATTTAGCTGGAAGATATGGAAAGTCGTTTTTTCAGTCAGTTCTTGTATTTTATGATATACTTTTCTAAATAAATAAAATTTATAAACCCTAGGAGGTGACAACTTATATTCCAGAGTGTTTGGGGTATAAGGAGTCTTTTTGGACAGTTTGACCTTATTGAAATTATTTGCAGTAGCCGTATTAATTCTACTAACAGCTTTTTTCGTAGCAGCAGAGTTTGCGATCGTAAAGATCCGAAAATCACGGATCGATCAGCTAGCCGAAGAAGGAAACAAGCGCGCGATTGCCGCCCAGAAGGTCATAGAGAACCTTGACGGGTCACTATCAGCGTGTCAGCTAGGGATTACAATCACAGCTTTAGGACTTGGCTGGTTGGGTGAACCAACTGTAGAAGCCATACTCGGTCCGGTATTTAAAAGCATGGAATTAAGCTCGGCAGTTGTTCATACTCTGTCATTTGCTATTGCCTTTTCATCTATTACTTTTTTACATGTGGTTCTTGGTGAACTAGCACCAAAAACTGTAGCGATTCAAAAAGCTGAGTCAATTAGCTTGATGCTATCACCTGCTTTGATTGGTTTCTACAGAGTAATGTATCCATTCATCTGGTTCTTAAATGGAAGTGCACAGCTTCTAGTGAGAATGTTTGGCTTGAAGCCAGCTTCAGAACATGACATGGCACATACAGAAGAAGAGCTCCGTTTAATTTTAAGTGAGAGCTACAAAAGTGGTGAAATCAACAAGTCAGAATTCAGCTATGTAGAAAAAGTATTTGAATTTGATGACAGAACTGCAAAAGAGATTATGGTCCCTCGTACTGAGATGGTTTGTATGTATCTTCATAATACTATGCAGGAAAACATCGACATCATTGCTGAAGAAAAATATACACGTTACCCAGTTGTGGGTGAAGATAAAGATAATGTGCTCGGTATGGTCAATGCAAAAGAATTATTCTTTGATCTGATTAAAGGAAAGGATTATCCTCTTGAGCATTATATAAGACCAACACTTAGCGTTTTTGAAAATACACCAATTAAAGAAACATTGTTAAAGCTTCAGAAAAAAGGCTTTCATATGGCTGTCCTTGTTGATGAATATGGAGGTACAGCAGGTATCGTAACCATTGAAGATATTTTGGAAGAACTTGTCGGTGAAATTCGAGATGAGTTTGACGAAGATGAATCTCCTATGATTCAAGCTATAAGCCCGAATGTGAAACATTTTGACGGGAAAGTGCTGATATCAGAAGTAAATGATATTTATGGACTTCAAATAGATGATAGTGAACTGGACACGATTGGCGGATGGGTGCTATCTCAGAATTCCGAGATTCAAGAACAGCAAGTTATCATATATGAAGGCTATGATTTCAAAGTTATTGAAATCGATGGACACCAAGTTAAGAAAATTGAAATCTCTAAAAGAGAAGTGGATAAAGAAAGTGATGCGTCAGTTGAAGATGCTGAACATACACTAATTGAAAAAGAGGCTTAAACATTAAAACGAGCTGACTCAAAAGTTTTTATACTTTTGAGTCAGCTCCTTTCTATTTAAACCTTTTTAGACAAAATTATCGATTAGATAGCTGAAATTCGAAGGAATTACTTATTTACTTACTTTTGGGACAGCCCTTTTGTTTACAAATCTCGGAGTCGGGTACGAATCTATAAAAGGAGGAGATACACAATGAAATCAATTACTGTCGAGCTTGAATATGATGAAAGACTACTGCATGA
Source organism: Fictibacillus halophilus (assembly GCF_042680145.1). Taxonomy (GTDB): domain Bacteria; phylum Bacillota; class Bacilli; order Bacillales; family Fictibacillaceae; genus Fictibacillus; species Fictibacillus halophilus_A. Next base: position 390,198 of record NZ_JBHTNQ010000001.1, read on the forward strand.
AGGGCGAGAAGTAGAATCAAAACTTAACGAGCAGCTGTATGGAACGGGCTTCCAAGTTATATCCGTGTCACACCATTCCTCTAATAAAGAACGTGAGAATCCACCTATTAAAGATGATAAGGATTCATCTGGTGCAGGCGGGCAGACATCACCTGACAATGAAAAGCCGCCAAATAAAAATTAAAAAAAGACGGGTATTGTCCGTCTTTTTTCCTTTTTTATCGAAAATATTACAAAATAGCACAACTAATTTCCCAGGAAATCGACTTTAATTGACAGAATTTATTGACAATTTAACCAGCGGATTTTATTATTTAATTAATAAAACTTTTAAATACAAGGCATCTAGCTTGAGAAAATATAAAGGGGTTGAAGAAGATGAAAAGTTCTTCGCGTTACCGCTTTTTTCGAGTGATTTCAGGAGGTGATTTATTAGACATTGATATATTCCAATATCCCGACAAAACTACAGTGGTTATCAGTATGCTTTATTATAAACAAGAACACATCATTATGGTCTCTAAAACAAGTTCAGACAGAAGAACAGCCTTAAGACTTGCTAGTTTTTCCTTTCTGCAGACTAAAATCCTTTATGAAAAGAAACATAAAACCCCACCAGTTCTTAGTTAACTCTCCGGTATTTTCTGATTGTAAATTTTTTCAATATTAAGGATAATCGTGTAAAAATTTCTTTATTTATAAAAGAACATATGTTTATAATTTAGTTAATTAAATAAACGTCTCTTGGAACAGACGTTTTGCGATGGAGGGTGGATATGAGAATTCCAGATGGTCATCCAGCAGCAGACGTACTAATAAGCCAAATTAAAAGATATGCAAAGAAATTTGAGCAATCTGAGACTCCTTTTCTAATTCAGGAAGACCGTAAGTGGATTTATGTAAACCCCGCAGCAAAAAAGATTTTAGAAGCAGAAGAAGACATCATCGGTAAACCAATCTGGGACAATCTCCCGTCGGAAATACATGGTTTAGTCGAAGAAAGAATTCAGTCTTGTAAAAATGGCGTTGCACCGATGCCTAGCGAACAGACTTGGATTACTCAAAAAGGAAACCGTATTATCTTAGAAGTGATTGGATTCCCGCTCATGTTTTCATCAGATGCTACACAAATCATTATCCGGGATATCACGAAGCAAAAGCTTGAGAAGAAAGAAACGTTAGATCACTTAAACCTAATTACAGAGAATATGATTGATATCATTGGTCTGGTCAACGACAGAGGTGTATTTACTTATCTGACCCCTTCTTATGAATGGGTTACAGGTTACTCACAAACTGAAGCAATCGGAACAACTCCTTTTAATTTAGTGCATTCTGAAGACCGTTCATACGTGATATCAGAGTTTATGAGAATGATAACTGAACAAACCCCTCTGACTGTAGAATACCGTTATCAGAAAAAAGATGGCTCATATATTTGGCTTGAATCACAAGGAACTCCAGTAAATGAAGAAAACTCTATCCGCTATGCCGTTGTGGCTACAAGGGATATTACAAAGCGTAAACAAGCAGAGTATGCGTTGAAAAAGAGTGAACACACTCACCGTATTATCCTTGAACATAGCAACGATTTAATCTGTTTAATTGATTCTAGAGGGAAGTATTTGTTTGCATCTCTTTCATATCAGGACATACTAGGCATCGATCCGCAAACTTTAATTGGACAAGACGCATTTAGGTTTATTCACGGTGAAGATCACGCTTCTGTTCAGAAGTATATAGAGCTTCTTGCTTCTTCAAAAGATCCGCAGCCGCTTATATATCGGAAAATCCATGCATCCGGGAAGGAAGTTCTCCTTGAAGGTAAAGGGATGCCGATGCTTTCGGAAAACGGAATAGTTGAAGGGATTGTGTTTATTTCCAGAGATATCACGGAAAAGAAAAGGGCAGAAGAATATATTCGCAACAGTGAAAAGCTGGCTGTGTTAGGTGAGCTTGCAGCAGGTGTAGCTCACGAGATTCGTAATCCGCTCACATCCATCAAAGGGTTATTCAGCTTATTAAAGGATAGTGAGATTGAAAAAGAGAAACAGCACTTTTATCAAGAAGTGATTTATGATGAATTGAACCGAATTGAGCAAATCGTCAATGAATTTATGGCTCTGGCAAAACCAGATGCTCTTCAAATGGAGAAAGAAGTAAATCTTGTCCAGCTCCTGCAGGATACTGTCATGCTCCTGGCAACAGAAGCTAATCTGTACAATGTTGAGATTCGTCTTTTATTTAAAGAGAAGACTTTGTTTGTAGCGTGTGAAAAAAATCAAATTAAACAAGTGTTTATAAACATCATTAAAAACGCGATTGAAGCGATGAACAATGGCGGAGTTTTAACGATCGGGATAGAAGAGGAGAGGGATGGAGCTGTTAAACTTATCTTTGCGGATACTGGAGTCGGCATTGAAGAGGAACGTCTGAAAACGATTGGTGTTCCGTTCTTTACAAATAAAGAAAAGGGTATCGGTCTCGGTCTTACTATCAGTAATAAGATTATTACTGAACACCAAGGCAGTTTAAAAGTGGAAAGTATTCCTGGTCAAGGTACGACTGTAGCTGTCACATTAAAGAAAAATGTAAATAATAAAAAGCTGGTGTAACCATAGTGTGGTTAATCCAGCTTTATTTTTTTCCTAACAGATGGCGGTTTTCTTTTTTTGACCAAGTTTGCCTCGAGCTATAGCTTTTTCAATATAGTCAGGCGCATAAGGGACTTTGCAGGCTGTATTGCCGACATCAACATGCACTTTGCCTACATGCTCTGCGACTCTTCTTGCTTCTTCACTTAATGGTGTTGTACAAATTCCTACAGCCATTACAAAACTGTTTATCGTATAGCGGACACGATTTTGCTGTGTGTGGATTGTTTCTTCAACTTGCTGGAGGAGCTTATGAATCTCCTTTAGATCAAGTTTGTCATCAGGAGTAATGGTCATATAATTTGCATAGGTGCTCCAACCGCATGTGGCAACCATTTCATCCTTAGCATTTATCCATTCACGGGCAAGTTCCAATGCATATTCACTTTCAGCAGCAACACCTGCAACCGTATATTCAGCCAGCATGTACCAATTCGCTTTCTTTACCCATTCTTGCAGCGTTTCTTTTTCTATCTTTTTAGGGTCTACTGTAAGACCTGCTAAATACATCGCGTCAAAATTACCAGTTTCATATAGTGAGAGGGCAAGTTCCTGATTCTTTTTCACATGTTTTACAAGTTTCTTCATGTCCCCGATCCTCACACCGTAAACGGATCCTTGTGCTCCATGACGTATCCAAGTGCTGCGGGTCTGTTCATTGCCCATTTCTTCAAGTTTAGTCATTACTTCTTCGAGTTTCATAGATTCACACCCCATTCAAATCCATTTTATCATTTTAAAAGTCTTCCACAATATGTTACGATTTTCCTGTTTAGGGGAATGAATGAAACGGTATAATTTTTGTGAATAATTAGGGGGTTCATATGAACAGAAAAATACATATGATGGCCGTTCTCTTGTTTTTATCAATAGCAATGCTTGCCGGATGTTCTGAAAAAGAAGAAAAGGCTGCTGAAAAAGAGATTAATAATAAAACAGAAAAAACATCAGAAAAGAAAGCGACAGAAAAGATTCCCGAAGCGCCAAAAGAGCTGGAGGACATGATTAAACAACATCCGGGTGTCTTGATGGAAAAATATATGAATCCTAAGCTGGAAGGATTAAGCGGCTGGGCGGGCTATGACTATATCAATTTCTATAAGGACGAGTTCCAGCCATTAGCAGAAAAAGAGATTAAGAGTTACTTTTCAAAAAATAAAGACCTATCAAGTCAGGAGATTTACAATTATTTAGTCTATCAATTGGCATCTGGCCAGTATGAATCTTATTATGAGCAATTGTTGTCATATGAACATGGCTACGAAATGCCCGAACTGCCATCTGGGCCTGATGAAATTGAAGAAGAAAAGAAACCTAAGAAAACGAATGTTGTCATTCTAGTTGATGCCAGCGGAAGTATGAAAGCGGAAGTTGATGGCGGGGTAAAGATGGACCTCGCAAAAGAAACGATAAAAAAGTTCACGGATGACCTTCCAGATGATACAAGTGTTTCACTATTTGCCTATGGACACATAGGGTCAGGGGATGATTCAGACAAAGCGAAATCGTGTGAGGGCATTGAGGAAGCATATCCGTTAAAAGTATATGAAGAAGCAGCGTTTGATGCATCGTTGAATTCTTTTAAGGCAAGTGGATGGACACCTCTAGCAGGAGCAATTGACAAAGCAAATGAGCTGTTAAGTAAATATCCTGAGAGTGAGTACGAAAATATCGTTTATATCGTCAGTGATGGGGTTGAAACGTGCGGCGGTGATCCAGTTGCAGCGGCAAACAAGCTGTCAGACAAAAACATTAAAGCAAAGTTGAACATTATCGGATTTGACGTTGATGATAAAGGTCAGCAGCAACTAATGAAAGTAGCGGATGCAGGTAATGGAAAGTATGCCACTGTTCGTGATAAAGCATCTCTCGAAGATCAGGTGCTGAAGAAATGGCGCCCGACCATTGGCCAGCTCGTTTGGACGCAGGGAGTAAGCGGCCAGGACTATATTGATGCACAAAAACGAATGAATGATATTTATAACCCTTTATTTCATATCTCTACGAACGAAGGAAATCGTATAAGGAATGCTGTATACTTTCTTCAGCAGAATAACCTTATTCCAAGGGAGATAGGAAATGAAGTAATTGATCTTGCAGACGCCAGCGCAGAATTAAGAAATGAACATTTTAAGAAAATCAAAGAAGAAAAACAAGCTGAAGCAGAGCGTGTACAAAAAGAAATTAACGCCAAAGTTGAGGCATGGAAACAGCAATGGCGCGATGAAATTAATTAATAATAAAAAGGACCCGAATTCCTTAAGTGAAATCCGGTCCTTTTATATGCCGTCAAACATTCTCCAAATGCCTCTTCCAAGCAATCGGATTATTCCAATCAACAACTCTGGAACAAAGAACAATACATCAAATAAGAAGTCAAACCAAGTGTAATGCTGGTACTGTTCTTTTCTCTTTTTCCTTCGCTTAAATGCCATCACGGACCACCTGTTCCTTTGAAGGTATTATGACTAATTATAACAATTTCCTGTAGAAAATATCTCTTGTTTTTTGTTTAAAGGAATTGTTAAAAAAAATAAGCAGAAAGTGTCGATGCTTTTTAATCTTTCACTGGTGATTTCTTATTCTTTCATTCGATTTTCAATTCTTCTTATAAAAAAAGTAATGAAAAAGTCCCAGCTATTTCTTTTTCATATTTTTTTACGGTTTACAAAGGAAATAGTTTCTTAACAAACCATCTTTATAATGAGTGATGTTTGAAAATTCATTTTGAAAGGGGAAACATCATGAAAGATGAAAGACCAATGGATGAATGGATTAAGAAGCTGACAGAAGACAGCTTGGAGAAGCGAAAGCTGGACCGCCGAAAATTTTTAGCAGGTGCAGGAAAAATTGCAGGTCTCTCATTAGGGTTGACGATTGCACAATCAATTGGGGCGTTTGAAGTGAATGCAGCACCTCGGTTCAGAAACTATCCATTTACACTAGGAGTTGCCTCTGGTGATCCGTTATCTGACAGTGTTGTGCTCTGGACAAGACTTGCGCCAGATCCGCAGAATGGCGGAGGAATGCCAAATCAGGCAGTTCCTGTGAAATGGGAGATAGCTAATGACGAAAATTTCACAAAGGTAATTCAACATGGGACAGAGTTAGCACAACCGAATCTTGCTCATTCTGTTCATGTAGAAGTAGAGGGATTAAAGCCGAATAAAGTTTATTATTATCGTTTCAGAAGCGGAAATGAAAACAGTCCGATAGGTAAGACAAAGACTCTTCCTGAAAAAGGGGCAGAGGTTTCCAGCATGACTTTTGCATTTGCATCCTGTCAGCAATATGAACACGGTTATTACACGGCATTTCAGCACATGGCTGAGGAAGAACTTGATCTTGTTATTCACCTCGGTGATTATATTTACGAATATGGGCCAAATGAATATGTATCTCCTTCAGGAAATGTTCGCGCACATAGCGGTCCGGAAATTATCACACTAGAAGACTACCGTAACCGTTATGCGCAATACCGCTCAGATACTAACCTTAAAGCTGCTCATGCTGCTTTTCCTTGGGTGGTGACATGGGATGACCATGAAGTGGAAAACAACTATGCAAATATGATTCCCGAAAAAGGACAGTCTGTCGAAGCATTCGTGAAACGCCGTGCGGCTGCCTATCAAGCTTATTACGAACATATGCCGCTGCGACGATCTTCTTTGCCGCATGGTGCAGACATGCTGTTATACCGTGATTTTACTTATGGTAATTTAGCAGCTTTTAATGTTATGGATACACGCCAATACCGTGATGATCAGGCAAATGGTGACGGAAGTAAACCGCCTTCAGAGGAATCAATGGATCCAAACAGAACTCTGACCGGTCAAGAGCAAGAAGATTGGCTGATTTCTAATCTAGGCAACTCAAAAACCCATTGGAACATTCTCGCACAGCAAGTCTTTTTTGCACAGCGAAACTATGGGACAAGTACTGCACCTCGTTTCAGCATGGATGCATGGGACGGATATACGGCATCACGACAAAGAATTACAGATTTTGTTCAATCGAAAAATTTAAATAACATCATCGTCTTAACAGGGGATGTACATGCGAGCTGGGCCTGTGATTTGAAAGCAGACTATGATGATCCGGCATCAAAAGTGATCGGCGCAGAATTCGTCGGCACTTCCATCACTTCTGGTGGTAATGGTGCCGATAAGCGTGCGGATACAGATAAGATCATGGGACTAAATCCGCACATCAAGTTCTTTAATGATTATCGCGGATACGTACGCTGTACGGTAACACCAGAAGAGTGGCGTACAGACTATCGGGTACTGCCGTTTGTTACCTCGCCTGGAGCGGATATTTCAACTCGTGCATCCTTTGTGTATCAAAAGGATCAGACAGGGTTGAAACAAGCAGGTTCGAATGTGGTGCCTGCAGGAGTGAAGATTTCAGCGGAAGTGGAAGAAGACCGCAACTTGGCACATGGAAAAGCGCATGAGAAGCAGATGAAGAAGAATTTAATAAATATTGGACAATAACTTGTTAAAGAGGTATCCACGATTGTGGATGCTTCTTTAATTTATCTTAATAATCATTTACCCTCATGTAATAAGGATTATATATTACGACTCTATAATTATGGATGTGGAAAAACATCTTGATGGGAGCGAACAAAATGAGAAAATCCTTTGATAATCAACAAGCAGAACAGAAGCCAAAGATCACACGAAGAACATTTATTGAACGAACAACTAAGGTAGCAGGTTTGTCATTAGGATTAACGTTTGCAAATCCAATGCAATCATTGCAGGTTCTTGCAGACACTGGAAACTCAAATGGAAGCAGTAGTCGAAAGCCGCTTTTAATTTTTCCTGTCATTAGTGATATACATATGAATGCAAACTCTGATCAAACGTTTGAAAAATTTAAAACGACACTTAAACAATTAAATGATGTTGTACCAAGACAAGATGCGTTTGTTATCGTAGGTGACCTGACTGATAATGGTTTGATGCCAGAATACGAAAAGTTTAAATCAGCTTATCATGCCCACAAACAAAAAAGTGCAGCTTCACTAATTGCAATTGGGAACCATGACTATTGGAACGATCTTCCGGAAGCTGACGCACAAAAGCGATTCCTAGAGGAAACAGGCATGCCATCGATTTACTACCATAAGGTTATCAAGGGTTATCACTTTATTGTTTTAGGAACAGAAGATGGAGAGACAGAAGGAACATTTTCAGTAAAACAAATAGAATGGCTCTCTGAAAAGTTAAAACAGGCGAAAGCTGATGATCCGACCAAGCCAATATTTGTTTTCCATCATCAGCCGATTAAAGACACGATCTATGGAAGCGAATGGGGTTTCACTGTAAATCGAGATCTTTTCTACGATACATTGAAGAAATACCCTCAAGCCATCACGTTTTCTGGACACACGCATTATCCTTTAGATGATCCAAAGATTATTCACCAAAAGGATTTTACAACAATCGGTACTTCTACAGGAGCATATTTATGGCTCGATGCAGGAAGGATTCAAGGGGAGGTTCCTGAAGGAGCTGATATACTTAACCAAGCTTTAGTTGTTGAAGTCTATCAGGATAAAGTGCTGATCAAACCTCGTGATATACATAACAACGATTGGACGAGGGAACCATTTGAAATCAGTTATCCTGCACAAAGAGATAAGTTTAAATATACCGATGCAAGAAGAGATAAAAAGGCTCCTTTCTTTACTAGAGACTCTATGCTTTCTGTTAATAACGAAATGACTACGGCTACTAGTCTATCGATCATGTTCACGCAGGCAAAAGATAATCTACTTGTTCATGATTATAAGATCATTGTGAAAAACACAGAAAATGGGAAAGTAGCTAAAGAGTATTTAGGGTTCTCAGAATTTTATAAAGACCCAGTACCTAATCCATTAACATTGAAACTTGAAGGGTTATCGCCAAAAACGACTTATGAAGTTGAAGTATTTGCACTTGATGCTTTTGACAATATCAGTGCTAACTCTATCAAAGCACTAGGCAGGACAAAAGAAGGTGCCCCTGCAGCAAATAAAAAGTAAATGGACAGATTCTTTCAATAGATCAAAGAAAGCTGACTCAAACAGGTCATAACAGCTAATTACCGGCTGTTTTTTCTGAACGAGTCAGCTTTTTAATTATTTTTTATCTTTCATCGCAGCTTTTAACGCATCAGCTAAGCTGTTTCCGAATCCTTCTTCCTCTTTGCTGTTTGCACTGTACTTTTTCATAAGTTGCCGTTCTTCACGCTTTGTGACTTTCTTTTTCATTTCATCTGCTTTTTCAACCACGTTACATGGCTTGCACTGGAAGTACGTTCCGGCCTTTCCGTTATGCAGCTCCATCTTTTTCTTGCACTGTGGACAGCGCCGGTTAGACAGCTTCGGATCCTTACGGCGGCGGTATGAACATTCACGATCAGAGCAAACGAGCACTTTACCGTCACGCCCTTTAACTTCTTTAAGAAGCTTGCCGCATTCTGGACACTTTGAGCCTGTTAAGTTATGAGCACGGTATTCCTGTGAACTCGTTTTGATTTCCATTACCAGCTGCTTCGTCTGCTTGCGGATATTTTCTAAAAACTCTTTAGGGTTGCCATTGCCGCGCGCAATAGCTTCAAGCTCTTGTTCCCACTTAGCTGTCAGCTCTGGTGATTTTAACTCGTCGTTCACAAGTTCAATGAGCTGTTTTCCTTTCGGAGTAGGGTGAAGCTTGTTGTTTTTGCGGTCGAGCACCTCTGAACCTAAAAGTCTTTCAATAATATCTGCACGTGTAGCAGGAGTACCTAAGCTGTATTTTTCCATTCGGGAAAGAAGGTCAGCTTCTGTAAAACGAGCAGGTGGTTCTGTGAGCTTTTTCTCAAGGTTTACGTCTTTTACCGTTAGCGTTTGTCCTTCTTTTAAGCTTCCTAACGCTTTTGGACTTTCTTCTTCTTTTCCGGACAGCACTTTAAAGCCTGGATCGATCACTAATGTTTCGCGTGCAGTAAACGATTCGCCCGCAACCTTTAGCGTAGCTGTAAGAGTTTCTGATTTATATGCAGGGTAAAAGAGAGCAAGGAAACGGCGGGCAATAAGGTCATACAGCTTGCGCTCATCGTTATCCAAATCCCCAAGATGAAGCGGTTCATCTGTCGGAATAATCGCATGGTGATCCGTAACTTTTGCATCATTAAAAACTTTCTTCGCAACGACTTTTCCTTTATGTTTCAAAAGAGGCTGAACTTCTTCACGATATCCTGCAGACATTCCCTGAAGACGGTCGTACATCGTGTTTTCCATGTCTTTTGTTAAGTAGCGCGAGTCGGTTCTTGGATACGTAACAAGTTTGTATTGTTCATAAAGTTTCTGCAGGACAGAAGATGTCTTTTTTGCTGAGAATCCAAAACGGCGGTTCGCATCACGTTGCAGTTCTGTCAAGTCGTATGGCATCGGATGAGCTTCTGTTTTTTCTTTCTTTATAAGAGAGTCAACAGTTGCCGTCTGCCCCTTTACTTTCTTCACGATGTCGTTTGCTTTTTTCTCATCAAAAATACGCTTTTCACCATTGTTTTCCCACGACGCCTTCAAGAGACCGACTGTCGCATCAATTGTCCAAAAGTCCTTCGGCTGAAATGAGTTGATTTCTTGCTCACGTTCTAGAATCATCGCAAGGGTAGGTGTCTGTACTCGGCCAGCAGACAATGGATCATTATATTTAGTTGTAAGTGCACGCGTCACATTAAGCCCGATCAGCCAATCGGCCTCAGAACGGCAGACCGCGGATTGATACAAGTTGTCATATTGTTTTGCCGGCTTTAACAGGTTGAATCCATCACGAATCGCTTTATCCGTCTGCGATGATATCCAAAGGCGCTTCACCGGCTTTTGCCATCTTACTTTTTCCATGATCCACCGGGCGACAAGTTCACCTTCACGCCCTGCATCAGTTGCGATAACAAGCTCACTTAGATCTTTTCTTTTGGCAAGCTGTTCAATCGCCCGGAACTGATGACTAACCTGCCGGATTACTTTCAATCCCATATGCTTAGGGATGATCGGCAGATCTTCTAGCCGCCATTGTTTATACTGTTTGTCATAGTCTTCAGGCATTTTCAATTCTACAAGGTGCCCGAGTGCCCACGTTACAATATGTTTCGGCCCTTCAATATAACTTTTATTTTGTTGCTTACAGCCAAGCACTCGGGCAAGATCACGCGCCACACTCGGCTTTTCAGCAAGAATCAGTTGTTTCATAGTGAACCCCTTTCCAACTTCTACTTTAGTCATTATAACAGAGTATAAAAAGAGGAAAGAAATGAGTAGATTTTTCACGCCGATTTTTCAAAATACTGGTATACTAAAACAAGAATACTTAACTTTGTTGAGTACTTTTAAAAGACGTTTTGTAAAGCAGTTTCGGTGGGGCTGAGAGGGGAAAGTTAACATGTGGAGAAACCGGAATTTTTTAATTTTGATGTTTGGTCTGGCAGTATCGAGTACGGGATTGTGGGTAGGTATTATCGGCAATCTTGAATTTTTGCAAAAGAATGTGGAGTCGTCCTTCTTGCAAGCTCTCATTATTCTAGCTGGATTTCTTGTAGGGATTTTTCTGGCACCGATGGCGGGCAGAATTATCGACCGCAGCAATAAGAGGAAGATCCTTATTTATGCTGGTTTTGCGAGATGCGCTGCTATCTTTTTTATGTATCTGGCAATTGCCTACAATAATGTATGGTGGATGGTTGTTTATACGCTCGTTATAGGTATATCAGGTACTTTTTCGCAGCCTGCTATGCAGACGATGCTTCCATTGATCGTGAAAAAAGAAGAACTTTTAGATGCAAACGGCGTGAACATGAATATCTTCACAGCATCTAGAATCGTGGGAACAGCCCTTGGCGGTGTTATGCTAGTTGGAATGTCACTTTTCGCTGTATACACGGTAACGTTGATTTCCTATGTCATTCTTTTAATCTCAACTTTCTTTCTTAATGTAGAGGAAAAGCCGAAAGAAACAGATAAGACCGGCCGAAAGGAAAGCTTTTTCAGAACGCTTGGTGAGCTGTATCCAATCGTGAAGAATCAGCCAAAAGTGGTTTATGGAATCTTTTTATTGATTCCTGCTTATCTATTTTTGGCAGGATTTAATTTGATGGTTATTGAAATCAGTGACTTGCAGGACAACCCAGGGGTAAAAGGAATTCTTTATACGACAGAAGGAGTTTGTGTATTCATCGGAACGTTTTTGTCTAAAAAATTCTTCCGTGACAACCCCAAGCTGTCATACATGTTTGCGATTACGTTTATCATCGCGGCAGCACATACATCCTTGTATTTAGCAGATCATCCGGTCATGTCAATACTTTCATTCGGACTGTTCGGTCTTTCTGCTGGAACACTTTTTCCGGTTGTTACAACGATTTTTCAAACAGATGTACCATCTGACTATCATGGAAGATTCTTCTCCATCAAAGGGATGGTCGATAATATTATCTTCCAGGCATTGATGCTTTTAACAGGGTTGTTCCTGGATACGATCGGATTCTTTAACATGGTGATCGGGTTTGGGATCACATCGTTTATTATCGCATCTGTCATTCTATTTCAGTATATGGCTAAGGGGAACCGTAATAAGCGTGGACCTGTTGCAGTAACAAAATAATTTGTAATGATGCTGACTCTAATGGCCATAAATCGGCTTTATGGAGTCAGTTTTTTCGTTATTTTATGGATATCTCGCTTATTTACTAGCCAACCAACCTTTTGGGAGTAAAGATGAGAGGTCATTAAGCGAGATTTTGCTATGTTTGCGTGGAACTGCATATCTACCGCGGGAAACTCGCTATATTCTGCGTGTAATACTATGTGTACCGCGTGAAACTGATAGTTGAATGCGTGAAACTCTATCTTTTTTGCGTGAACGTGTAATAAATAAAAGAACACGTACCGTAAAACCGCAGTAAGTAAGCAAGGAAATGACATTTCTCTTACGACCATAACAGCAAGATTGAGGACGATATTTGAAGTGTGCACTGTTAAAATAAAGATAAACAAGGCGGATGGAGGGATGTATGTCATGCATGTAAAAATGTTGTTTGATGAAATGTGGGATAAGATCATGGAATGTGACAGGTCGTATGACGGATTGTTCTACACGGCTGTTAAAACGACCAAGATTTTTTGCCGGCCATCCTGCAGGTCCCGTAAACCGAAAAAAATCAATGTAACGTTTTATGAGTCAATATCAGAATGTATAGAGGCGGGTTACCGCGCATGCAAGAGGTGCCAACCGGAAATTGAACACTGTCCACAGATTGATTTGGTTCGAAAAACGACCGCTTATTTGGTAAACAACCATAATCAAAAAGTCATTCTGCAAAATATAGCTGACCATGTTGGTGTAAGTGCGTTTTATTTGGAGCGTCTTTTTAAAGAAGAGATGAGCGAAACTCCGCGTGAATATCTCGAGAAAATCCGAGTAGATAAAGCTGCATATCTTTTAAAAAAGACCAATCGAACGAATTTAGAGATCTGTTTTGAGGCAGGGTTCCATAGTCCCTCCAATTTTTATAAAGCATTTCGCCGTGTGAAAAAATGCTCGCCGAGCGACTACAGGAAATCTGCAGGATTATCGGAGTCTAAAAATGCAGTGGATTGATAGGGGAAACCATATCGAGATGATGCTGCCAGAGGCATTTAATTATAGAGAATGCCTTGTTTTTCTTGGAAGATCTGAGCTGGAACAGCTGCATCATATTCATGATCAGTATCTGATGAAACTAGTAGACACAAGCGAAGAAGAGGTGCTACTGAAGCTAAGCAACCGGAATAATAGTCTTATCATCGAGTTTCCGTTCGGCGAGCCCTCAGAAAGAAGCAAAGATGAAGTTGCTCATTACATATATGATTGGCTTGACCTTAAAAGAGACCTGACAGATTTTTATAAGATGGCTTCCGAAGATGTTATTTTGCAGCTTTTGGCAAAAAAGTATTACGGGTTGCGCATCATCGGCATTCCAGATTTGTTTGAAGCGATCACGTGGGCAATAATGGGTCAGCAGATCAATCTGAAGTTTGCCTATACATTAAAGAAGCGTTTTATAGAGAACTTTGGTGAAAAGCGAGAATATGAGAACACATCTTATTGGCATTATCCCTCACCTGAAAAAATCGCAAATCTTAATACAGACGATTTAAGGAAATTACAATTTACAAGCCGCAAAGCTGAGTATGTGATCGGTGCAGCAAAAGAGATGGCATCAGGAAAGTTATCGAAAGGGATGTTGATGGATATCCGCGATCCAAAGAAACAGCATGAAATCCTTCTGTCTTTAAAAGGGGTTGGCGCATGGACGGCAGACTACGTTATGATGAAATGCCTGCTAGAGACAACGGCTTTTCCTGTCGCGGATGCAGGGCTTCATAATGCGATAAAAAAGCATTTGAATCTGGCTGCTAAACCGAATCAAGATGAAATTATTGAATTGGCGAAAAATTGGAGTGGCTGGGAAGCTTATGCCACGTTTTATCTTTGGAGGTCATTATATGAATAAGGGATATAAGCTAGACTATCAATCTCCTATCGGTGTCATAGAAATCATAGGCAGTGAAGAAAGTATCCGATCTATTATGTTTGTTGATAGAGATTTATCATTTGAGCATCAGCCTGATATCCCAAAGGTATTAAGAGATTGCTATAAACAACTCGACGAATATTTTAAAGGAGAGCGTCAAATATTTACGTTTCCTCATGAACAGAAAGGAACCTTATTTCAGCAAACCGTCTGGAATGAACTTATTATGATTCCATTTGCAGAGACGGCATCTTATCGTGACATCGCAAACTCTCTGCAAAACGAGAAAGCGATCAGAGCAGTAGGAAACGCTAACGGCAAAAATAAATTGAGCATTATTATACCCTGTCATAGAATTATAGGTTCCAATGGAAGTTTAACGGGTTATGCAGGTGGACTTTGGAGAAAAGAATGGCTGTTAAATCACGAAAGGGAAGTTAAGAAGATCACTATATAATTATAGTAATAAAACTTTTAATAATAAATAAAGATTATTTAAAATAGTCCGATAATTCAATCATATTAAGCTTTAAGAGTGATTTTTAAAAACTTTTATAAAAGTCGAAACTTTAATATTTACAATAGTAAGAAAAAGTATTAAAATGAGAAAGTTCCAAAAAATAGAAATATAGATATAGGGGGCATTCTCAATGAAAAAATTCTTAGCAGTTACAGCAGCTGCAGTACTAGCGCTTAGCGTAGGTTGCAGCAAGGAAGAAGAAAAGCCGAAAGAAGAAGCAAAACCAGCAGCAGCTACAGAGAAAAAAGAAAATGCTAATACAGAAAAGATCACTCTTCTAAACTTTGAAGGTGAACTTATGCAACAGCTTAGAGAATATCATGCTGCATTCAATGCATATGCAGCAGGTCTTGAAAAAGAAGGCGAAGAAGCACTTCCTAAAGACGAACTTGATAAGCTGAAAGCTGATGCAAAAGCAGCTGGAGAAAAAGCGGTAGCTGAAATTCCATCAGTTGAAGTTCCAGCTGAATTATCAGAAGAAAACCAAGCAACTGTTAAAGGTGCTTTAGAAGAGCTGAAGAAGTCATATGAAGCAAAAGTTGCCGGTTTAGATGACGAAGCAAAAGCGACAGAAGCTGACGAGTTGTTCACAGCTTTTGAAGAGAAGTTAAACACGATTCACGAAGACTTAAAATTAATTCCTGGAAAATTCATCAACGAACTACAATAATAGAAGTAACTGAACTGCTTTCTCACATGAGGGAGCAGTTCTTTTTATATAAGGGAGGACGGAATTTTTATGATACGAATTAGGACCGAAAGAAGTGAGGATCAAGAAGGCATTCGTCAAATAAATGATGCGGCATTTAAAGGTAACAAGGAATCCCGATTAGTGGAAGCGATTCGAAATTCAGAGCTTTTCGTGCCGGAGCTTTCTTTAGTAGCAGAAACGGATGATAGAAACTTAATAGGGCATATCCTTTTCAGCATTGTTTCCATTAAATCTGAAGATATCGAAGTACAGACCTTAGCGTTAGCCCCTATGGCTGTAGTTCCTGATTATCAAAACAATGGTGTGGGATCATTGTTAGTATAAGAGGGTATAAAAAAAGCAAAAGAACTCGGTTTTGAACATATCGTTGTTTTAGGCCATCCTGGGTTTTATCCGAAATTCGGATTTGTACCGTCAGCAACAATGGGAATTAAATCTCCTTTTCCGGTACCTGAAGAAGTTTTCATGGCCTTAGAACTAAAGGGAGGATCCTTAAGCGGAATTAATGGAAAAGTGATCTATCCTCCAGCTTTTAATGCTGTTTCATAGGATTTTAAAAACAAATGAGAAAGAGGAAAGAAATCTAGAGTTAAAGAAGGTGTGTTTCATGAGTGTTTCTAATACGGATGTTTCTTCTGAGTATTTGCGTTCGATAAAGTTACGTTTTTTAGATGCGAAAACGAATGCGGAGAAGACTTTTGAACAGCTTACTGAGGAACAATTATTTTGGTATCCTAATGAAGATTCGAACAGTATTGCAGTCATTGTTAAACACTTAAGCGGAAATATGGTCTCAAGATGGACAGATATGTTTGATTCGGATGGAGAAAAGCCTGATCGCGACCGGGACGGTGAATTTGTTAATACGTTCTCTACCCGTGATGAAATGATGGAGGTTTGGAACAAAGGATGGGGCGTTTTTTTTGAAATGTTAGATCAATTAAAAGAAGAAGATCTGCTCCGTGAAATCTATATCCGGAACAAAGTTCACTCTGTACTGGATGCAATCGAAAGTCAAATGTACCACTATTCGTATCACATCGGACAGATTGTTTACATTGCAAAGATGCTTAAGTCTGATGAATGGCAAACGTTAACGATACCTAGAAAAAAATAATTCCTGTTTAACAAAAAATGGTTTATAATGAAGGTAACTTATGAAAGGGGTGATGACAAGATGATGAAGAATTCAATAAGTACAGCCATGTCTTGTCCTTGCCCTGCGGTACTATGAAATAAATCGTTAATCGCTGGCTCTTTGGATTCGCACGGCTTCCAGAGGCTTTTTCTGATTAAACGAACGGTAAAGCCAAGCGGGCAATAAGCTCATTTGGCTTTTTATTTTGCTGAAATTCCTCTGGCTTATTGAATAGTTTTTACCGAAAAAAACTATTTAACGAGGAGCTAAACATGATGATGAAACTGAGTACGATGTTAAAAGTAGCAAGCACGGTTGACACTGAGTGGAGAAGTCCACTGGCAGAAAAAATACTGGAGCGATGGGGATACGATGAAGGCAGCGTCTACGCTTTTCGCTACAGTGCCAATTTTATTTTTATTTGTAAAAGGAACAAACAAACTTATTTTCTTAGATTTAATGAAGAGTCAGAAAAAAATGTTGAAGCACTTGAAGAAGAGATGAAACTATTAAATACGCTTGCTGGATTATCCTTGCCCATTGCAAAGCCGGTTGCATCTTTAACCGGCAAGGAAGTAGAAGCAGTTGAAACAGAGTATGGTACGTATTATGCCTCTGTGTTTGAAGCACTTCCTGGTAAACAATATGAGATCGCAGAGCTTGAACTTCATCAATTTGTTAAATGGGGAAGTGCTCTCGGGAAGCTGCATGAATCTATGAAAAAGCTTGATGGGATCTCACTTGTTAATCGTAAGACTTGGAGAGACCATTTACATGAAGTGGAACAAATACTTTCAAACCAAGAGATTGCTGCAAAAAAAGAATTACAGATTCTAATAAGTTGGGCAGAAAACTTACCTGTTACAAAAGACAACTTCGGCATCGTTCATTATGATTTTGAGTTGGATAATTTGCGCTGGGAAGGCGATCAGATCGGTATGCTAGATTTTGATGATTGTTCCTGCTACTGGTATGTCGCTGATATTGCATTTGCTTTAAGGGATTTGGATGAAAAGAACATGACGAACGCCAATTTTGTAAATTTTATTAAAGGGTATAAAACTAAAACCAGTTTAGATGATCAACTGCTGGAGCAATTGCCGATGTTTCAGAGGGTTCATAACATTACTATGTTTGCAAAGCTTCTCCGTTCTGTTGATATCCAGGACGCTTCCGAACATCCGGAATGGATGACAGACTTAAGAGGGAAACTGGTGAAAAAAATAGATGATCTTCGCAAGTCTTTTGAATAGTTAACAGCAATGGGTACGAAATAAAACAAAAAAAGAAGCCTAGGCTTCTTTTTTTTGTGTAAATTATAAAAATAACCCAGCGAGCGCTGCAGATAAGATACTGACTAATGTAGCACCATAAAGCAGTTTTAAACCAAAACGAGCAACGGTGTTTCCTTGTTCTTCGTGCAGCCCTTTAACAGCACCAGTAATAATTCCGATGGATGAGAAGTTAGCGAATGATACAAGGAATACGGAAACAATACCAATTGTACGATCAGACATGTCCTTTGCATATTTTGCAAGGTCCATCATGGCTACAAATTCGTTTGAAACAAGCTTAGTTGCCATGATTGTTCCTGCTGAAACTGCTTCAGACCAAGGAATACCAACAAGAAAGGCAACTGGGGCAAAAACAAATCCAAGCATTTTTTGGAACGTCATACCGAATGCCATATTGAATACATCGTTGATTAATGAAATCAAAGCTACGAAACCTAAGAGCATGGCTCCTACAATTACCGCTACTTTAAAACCGTCCATGATGTATTCTCCGAGCATTTCAAAGAATGTCTGCTTTTCTTCTTCAATTTCAATAATGTCATCATCCTCAGTCACTTCGTAAGGATTGATGATGTTTGCGATGATAAACCCGCCAAACAGGTTCAGCACAAGCGCAGTTACGACATATTTCGGATCGATCATCGTCATGTACGCACCTAGGATAGATGCAGATACTGTTGACATAGCTGATGTACAAAGTGTATACAGTCGGTGCTTTGGCAGATGACCGAGAAGCTTTTTTACAGAGATAAATACTTCAGATTGACCAAAGACAGCAGAAGCGACGGCGTTATAGGATTCAAGTCGACCGAGCCCATTTACTTTACTTAACGCAAAACCGATCCATTTAATGATAAAAGGCAGGATTCTAAAATGCTGCGCAATACCAATCAGCACAGAAATAAATACGATTGGTAAAAGTACATTTAAGAAAAATGGCATTGCCGCTTCGTTTGCGAGTCCGCCAAAAACAAAATTAACACCATCACTGGCGTAGCTTAAAAGCTTTTCAAATAGTGCTGAAATCCCTTTAATAATGATTAATCCGATTCCCGTATTCAAAAGAAAATATGTAAGAACAAGCTGTAATACCAGCATGATAAGAATAGGTTTAAATTTTATTTTCTTACGGTTATTACTGACAAGATAGGCTAATAAAAACACAGAAGCCAGACCTGCTAAGAATATTAAGTACTTCATTGTTTTTCCTCCTAAAAATTTCACAAAATTGAACTTTTCTATTATTCGACATAAAACGACTTTATGCAAGCACAATAAATAACGTCTTTTCTATTATTAACCAAATTCCTGGTTTCTTTTTCTTAATAAAGGATTTTGGGTTGAAATAACGAATTTCAAAGGAAACAACGATTAAAGGAGCTGTTAGATTGAAACAAGCACTACTAGTAATTGATGCACAACAAGAGCTAATTGAAGGTAATAAAGATGAGAAACCTGTAATTAATAAGGAGATTCTATTAAACAATATTAATGCAGTTATTGAAAAAGGGTTAGACGTGAAAGCAGAAATGATTTTTGTCAGGGATGTAGATGTTGCTGAAGGGAAAGGGAATGGTTTTGAGGTTCATAGTGAAATACGAGTCCCTAAAGACGTTCGTATTTTTGATAAAAAAGCTACAAATGCTTTTTATGGTACTTCTCTATTAAGTCATTTAAAAGAAATGCAAATTGACCATTTAGTCATCATGGGGTGCAAGACCGAACACTGCATTGATACAGCAGTCAGAATGGCAACTGTGAATGGCTTGGATGTGACGTTGGTCGGTGATGGCCACTCAACAACAGATTCATCGGTGTTAAAAGCTCAACAAATTATAGATCATCATAATAAAATTCTACACGGTCATTATAATGTTGATCATTTTTCAGTTGTGAGGAACACAAGCGAAGATTTGTTCAGTCCTATTCATAATCAATACCGGTAAGTAGCATTTTCATAGTCAGGTAAATTCTAAATTTGTATAATAAGAGATGAAAGCGCTTTACAAATGATGAGGAGGCGTAAGAATGAGTAAATTAACATTTCAAAACTTTGAAATCTCTCGCAGCTTTTTTTTGAAGAATGTAGAAGGGATGGATGAAAAAATCGCAAACATTCAGCCTGAAGGATTCAAAAACAACATTCTGTGGCATGTTGGTCACGTTTTGTTAACGGCTGAATATTTCATGTTTGGATTTCCTGAAAAATCAACTCACCTGCCAATGAATTACGTAGAGCTCTTTAACAGAGGAACTAGCCCTGCTGATTGGAAGGGTGAAGTTCCCACAATTGCAGAACTTACCGACCAGTTGAAAGATCAAATGGCAAGGATAAAAGAGTTGCCAGAAGAACGCCTGCAAGAAAAGCTGGAAAAGCAGTTCTTTGACTTCAAAACATTTGGAGAGCTTTTTAACTTTGCGGTATTCCATGAGACATATCACTTAGGACAAATACATGCGATGAAGATAGTCGTTGAAAAAACATCTGTTATACAACCTTAGACGAAAAAATCCGTTAACCAATTAAGGTTAGCGGATTTTTTTTTACCATTTAATATGAGGAGTTGTAGGGTATTTATCTTGCTTTAATAAAAATTCTTGAAGTCCTGAAAGGTCATCTGTATTAATTAAATCTACACCTGCAGCCATTAATTCTTTCCAAACTGCTTCCCGATTGGGAAGTGACGCATCAGGAGTTGACCAAAAACGAACGATCTGACCGTTATTATGTGCTTTTGTCACTATAGAATGAAGTTTTTTACGTTCAGATTCAGGCATTTCACCAACACCTTGCCAAGTGAAATGTTTTGTCCAGTTATCACTGATTACCGGCATAAAGGTATTCGGCATTTCAGTTCCAAGATCACTCATTCTTCCATCGTATGTTGCATATCGAACAGGTTGATCCATCATTAAATCCTGTGGACGATTACCTGAAATAATAACAGTTACTGCTCCTTGTTTCACACCTGCATTAGAAATACGAGTAAGCATGTTTTGATAGTTTTTAAGTTGTTCGTGTATAGCCTTATAGGTGGCAGCATCTTCTGATTTTATATCAATCCACAAAAGAAAATCTTGCTGTTTGTAATCTTTATAAACAGCACCTTGATTTTCACCTATTCTTTTTTTTAGAGGGTTTAAATAAAGTGATTCTAATGTGCGATCGGGCTTAACATCAATTTCGTCATGTGCAACTAGAAGTTTACCGTCTTTGAGCCAAACATCTGCTTCCACACTGGTAAATCCATGGTTCAATGCATCTTGCAGCGGATAATCATGTTCATAATCATTGTGTGCATGTGCTTTCGCAAGTGGTATAACGGAAGAATTTTCTTTCGCTGTTGCTGCAGTATTGGACATTGAGAGCAAACTAAAGACTAAACATAAAACGCTAGTCCATTTTTTCATCGTTACCTTCCTCCAATCTATATGTTCTGCTCTAATGTAATACAAAACAAACAGTTGAAGATTGTAAATTGGAATCTTTAACAAACCCTTTAGAAACGTAATGAGAAAAGCTATAAATTTACAATAAAAAAACAGTGGAAGCTCACCGGCTCGCACTGTTTCGTAATTATACAAAATATTTATGTACTTCTTGCAAAAGAATATGATATTATAAAAAAGACGCACTTTTTGAATTATTTTAAAGTTTAATTATACCCAATTATATTATACACCGAAATGGAAGAGTGTGTCAACAATAAATTTTTTAAGGAGAGATCGGATGACGACATGGAATCGGGAGCAGCGGAATGAACAAGAACGAGTAAATGAAGTAATCAAGGAACTTTCTCATGCTACTTCTAAACTTCAAGAGCATTTAGGCGGAAAACTGGCTGATGTGGTCCAAATCCGAAAAAACTTTTGGTCGGACGTTACTGTGAACTTAGATGATGCTGATGATGCCATCGAAACAGCAGCAAGTATCAAACAGCAATCTGAACTCTTATCTGAGATCGAGAGAAGTCATATTTCAGCGGAAAGCCGATTAAAAACATACGAAAAACTAAAGAGATCACCTTACTTTGGACGAATTGATTTTAAGGAAAAAGGTGAAAATGAAACGGAAGAAGTCTACCTCGGTATTGCTTCTTATTATGACGAAGCGACAAGTGAATTTTTAGTTCATGACTGGAGAGCGCCGATCTCAAGCTTGTATTATGATCACTCCCTTGGTGAGGCTAGCTTTCGGGCACCAAGTGGAACGATAAAAGGCAATTTACAATTAAAGCGCCAATTCATTATAAAAAATGGTCAGATTCAAGGTATGTTTGATACAGGGGAAGCGATTGGAGATGAACTTCTTCAGCAAGTCCTTGGCAATCAGGCGAATACTCAAATGAAAAGTATTGTAGCGACCATTCAAAAAGAACAGAATGCCATTATACGAAACACGGAAAGTTATTTGCTTATCGTACAAGGAGCAGCAGGCTGCGGAAAAACATCTGCTGCATTGCAGCGTGTAGCCTATCTTTTATACCGGGACAGGGAAACCCTACAATCCCATCATATTGTTTTGTTTTCTCCAAATAACATGTTCAATAGCTATGTCGCAAACGTCCTTCCTGAACTTGGGGAAGAAAATATGGAACAGACCACTTTTCAAGCTTATATCGATCACCATTTAGCAGAGGAATTTTCAGTTGAAACGCCATTTGAACAAATGGAGGATATTCTCTCCGGAGATGGAGAATCTTCACGGATTGAAGGGATCAAATTTAAAGCATCTATTGATTTCTTAGATGCCATCCATCAATACGTGGAAAAGCTTAGTGAATCCGGTATGCAATTTTTAGATGTGAAGTTTCGTGATAAAACTGTGATCCGGGCAAAACAGATCAGTGAGTACTTTTATTCTTTGGATTCACGTGAAACAATTCCTTATCGCATGAAACAAACATCCCAATGGATTTTAAAAGAATTGAAATTAGTTGAAAGAAAAGAACGTAAGAAACCATGGGTCGAAAAGGAAATTCAGTTTTTAGATAAGTCAGTCTACACAAAGCTTTATGAACAGCTGCAAAAACGAAACAAATATGGTGATGACTCTTTTAACGATTTAGCCAGTGAACAGAAAGTGCTGTCAGCATATTTAACAAGACTGGCGTTTAAATCACTTCGAAAAACTGTTGAAGAATGCACTTTTTTAGACATGAAGAGTTTATATGCTAAGCTGTTTCAGAAGAATAATAAATTACTGCAAGAGTACGATGTATGGGGTAAAATCTGCAATCAAACTTTATTTAACCTAAAACAAAATCATTTATCAAACGAAGATGCTACACCTTTCTTGTATGTAAAAGAATTATTAATCGGATTTCAATCAAATGCTGCTGTACGACATGTCTTTATCGACGAAGCACAAGATTTTTCACCCTTTCAATTCGCTTTTATTCAGCGGATTTTCCCAAGAGCCAGCTTAACAGTACTTGGTGATTTAAACCAATCAATCTATGCACATGCGTCCGATGAATCGTTTAACATGCTGCAAAGGTTATTGGGCAAGAATAATGCAGAAAAGATAACACTTACTAGAAGCTACCGTTCGACAAAGGAAATTGTTGAGTTCACGAAAAGCCTTTTAAAAGATGGAAGCACCATTATTCCTTTTAATAGACACGGTAATAAACCAGCTGTAGTTCATGCAGAGGGAGAAGAGTTGCTGCATGAACAATTAGAAACTCTCATAGAGTCATGGCTGAAAGATGGCCATGAAACAATAGCTATTATTTGCCGGACTGCAAAAGAAAGTATGAAAGTACATGAAAAGCTAAAGGCAAAGATAGACATTAGACTCATGGTCAATGAAGATGCAGCATTTCAAAAAGGAATTATTGTAATTCCTTCGTATCTAGCGAAAGGTATTGAATTTGACGCTGCAGCCATTTACGACGCTTCAGGCTATCAGAATGAACGAGAGCGAAAACTGTTTTATACTGTTTGCACACGTGCGATGCATGAACTGACTGTCTTTTATAACGGGTTGCCATGTCCATTTATCCAGGACGCTCCAAAAGTTCTTTATGAAATCAAATAATTGGAAATAAGAATTCGCTGTTCTTTGAGCAGCGGATTTTATTTTTGTTCTTCTAATAAACGGGTAACCATAATAAAAAAGAAGGAGGGAGATCAGTGCCTTTTAATTATGATCTTGATTTTGAACATATCGACTTTAGAAAGAATCCAGAAAAATATCGAGTTGGCCGGGGAGAACAGGGAGTACTTCTGGTGGAGCCATATAAAAGTGAGATTCTTCCTCATTGGCGATTTAAAACACCGGACGAAGCAAAAAAATCATCAGAGAAGATTTATAAACAATTTTTGGAGTATAAAAAGAAGAAAGATTTCGTTGGTGCCGATATGGCAAGGAAGTTTCTGCAGATGGGTTATACCCGAGCAAGACGATACACTAATTACAAGGGTGGCAGAAAATATGATGAAAACGGTGAGGTCAATGAGAGACAGATAGATCCTGTCAAAGCAAAATCAGCTGCAATCTTTGAAGAGAAGTGGAAACTTGCCAGAACAGATGAAGAGTATTTAAAGATGAAAAAAGCACATCAAAAAGAGTTCGGATAAACACCTCTTTTCTTGTTAGAGGTGTTTGTTACTGTTCTCCGCCTCCGCCAATTCCTCCGCCTCCGCTTGTGAACCGGTTATCACCCATTTGATAATTTGTATGGTCACCAGGATTTGCAGAAGAATGATGTGAATGATTGTTGTTCTTTTTGCGCCGCCAGTCTATTAAGAATGCTAAAAATAAAATGACCCCAATAAAAATAAGGAACCAAAGCATGACAGAACCTCCCTTAAATATTCCTATATTAATATGCTATGACTATCAGCACAAAGTATTTAATTTTGTTTAAATAAAAAACAGCAAAGACTTTTCTCGAAAGGTGTCTTTACTGTCTGCGATTGCCCTCAATTTCGGTTTCAACTTTAAAAATTCGTTTGTTTAACACTTGAGCTGTATCATCAAAGTGATTAATAATCTTATCTGTATAATCTCCCATACTTGTGATGACATTTGCATTAAGCTTATCAAGCTTGTTTTCAATTCGTTTTTGTCCTGCTATTAAAACAAATTGTTGTTTCTTGAAATCCTCTTGATTGGAAGTTAAAGTATCCAAACGTTTACTGAAATCTTCTTGATTAAACGCAAAAGTATCCAGACGTTTGCTGAAATCGTCTTGATTAGACGCAAAAGTACCCAGAAGTTTGCTGAAATCATCTTGTACTTTTTGAAAACCGCTAATGTCGTTTCGAATTTCTTTCATTTCGGTAAGGATCAGTTTCAGAGTATCTTCCATCTCAAATAGCTCCTCTTCAATAAAAATAGTATTTTCAGTATAACACCTGTTCCTTTTTTATTGAGTACCTAAAATGCAGAGAATGTATGGTAAAGATTACAAGGTTGGACTTACCGAAGTTGTGGTTTGCTGAATAAGGAGTCTGTTTTTTAATGATTTCTTCGAAAGGGTACTATCACAATCTCTTTACCGTTGTGTGTTCTGAAACAAATTCTCCAAATAAGATATGATCGAGAGGTGCGACATGGGCAACAAACTCGTTTAATAGCTCATTCACTTCTTTGTCTGAATCAAAGTCTTCCATTGTAATGCGGGCGTGTTCTTCTGATTGGAAGTGAAGCAGCCCGATCCAGAGTTCCTCATCTTCTTTCACATCAAGTTTCTCTGGAATTAATGAAATTCCATAGTTTTTTGAAGAGGGTGATAATTTAAAGATTTGCTCAGTCACGCCTCCATATTCCTGAAACTTTTTATTCGTTTTCGCAGATATCTCCAGGAACTTTTCCTTCGCTTCAGGTTTTATCTTATAAAGATAGACAAGCAAATGTGCCATTTTCTAACCTCCTGATTTTTAGATCATTTCTTTATGTACGACTTCACGGTTAATCACAAACCCCATTTTTTTATAGAAGTTTCTAGCAATCGTATTGTCAATCCAATAATCTAGCTCAAGCTTAGTGGCACCAAGCTCTATTCCCAATTGCTCGATATAAGCTATTACTTGTGAACCAGCGCCTTTGTTGCTGCTGTTTTTCTCTATGCTGATCTGATGTATGTATAAGGATCTGGAAGTTTTTTTGAAGGGTGTTTCTGCTGAATCACGAAGTGTCATCCATACATAACCGATTGGGTTAAAATCCTCTTCCACCAGTAAGAAGATTTGTTTCGGATCCTTCATGATTTCTTTATAAAAATCTCGAATCGGTTCATAGTTATATGGTGTAAAGTATTCAGGGAAAAGTTCAACATGTATATCCTGAACGTTTTTATTAAGTTTTGCAATTGCCTCATAATCTTGTGTTTTAATAATTTCCATAAGAGTTTTCCTTTCAATTGCTGTAAGTCTTTTTCCAATTTTATCATATTGAGTGGTACAACTAACACCAAATTTTGTTCACAAAACGTCCAAAGGAAATGTGATTTAAATCACATTCCTCCTTCTTAAATTCTTTTACGATAGAGTTGTAAAAAGAACTGAGGGGGAATTGACATGTTACAAGCAAAAACGATTGAGATCATTAAGTCAACCGTACCTGTACTAGAAGTCCACGGAGAAGCGATTACTTCCCGTTTTTATCAACTGCTCTTTACGAAGCATCCAGAACTTTTGAATATTTTTAACCACGCGAATCAGAAAAAAGGACGCCAGCAAGCAGCACTTGCAAATGCAGTTTACGCTGCAGCTGCTAACATCGATAAGCTCGAAATGATCATTCCAGTTGTAAAGCAAATCGCACACAAACATAGAAGTTTAGGTGTAAAACCAGAGCATTATCCAGTTGTTGGGGAAAACTTGCTGCAAGCGATTAAAGACGTACTAGGTGATGCTGCAACAGACGAAATTATCAACGCTTGGGCCGAAGCATACGGCGTGATCGCTGATGCATTTATCGGAGTTGAGCGTGACATGTATGAAGCAGCTGAACAGCAAAACGGCGGATGGGAAGGATTCAGAGCATTTGTTGTTGCTGAAAAGAAAGAAGAGAGCAGTGTAATCACGTCATTCTACTTAAAACCTCAAGATGGAGGACCGATTGCGGAATTCAATCCTGGGCAATACGTAAGCGTAAGAATGGAGATCCCAGGTGAAAAGAACACGCATATTCGCCAGTACAGTTTATCTGACGCACCTGGAAAAGAGCATTATAGAATTTCTGTTAAAAAGGAAACAGGATTAAATTCTCCAGACGGTATTGTATCTGTTTATTTACATGAAGGTGTAAAAGCAGGAGATGTTCTATATTTAAGTGCACCAGCAGGAGATTTTTACTTAGACACAGAGAGTGCGAAACCAGCAGTTCTTATCAGCGGGGGAGTAGGTCTTACTCCAATGGTAAGTATGCTGAAAACAGCGGCAGGAAAGCAGCCTGAGCGTGAAATGACGTTCATTCATGCGGCAATCAACGGCCAGACACATGCATTAAAGAATGAAGTTAAAAAAGTGGCAGAGAATGCTGAAAACATCTCAACTTATTTTGTTTATGAAAAACCATTAGAAGAAGATTTTGGGTACGATCAAACGGGTTATATTGATGAAGCATGGCTTCGCAAAGTATTGCCATTAAATAAAGAAGCAGAATATTATTTCTGCGGTCCAGTTCCTTTCATGAAAGCTATCAACCATGCACTGCAAGAGTTAAACATCAAAAAGGAAAACATTCATTTTGAATTCTTCGGTCCTGCAAGTGATCTGGAAAAAGAAAAAGTAAACGCATAAAATGAACTAAACACCTTCCTGAATTATATGGAAGGTGTTTTTATGATGCGATCCAGCGCTCAAAGCTTTTTAATAAGTTTTTCCGTTTTAACAATAGCATGGTTATTAATAGGAGTAAGCTTAAAGCGGTTATCCCTGCTCCTAGATAGATTCCACCCAGCGTAAAATAAATGCTGATCTTTGGCGCGAAAAAAATCCATCCAACGATGCCGAGAATTCCAACGCATAGATTCAACATCATACCTATAAAAAAATGAGGCACAACCATCCCTGTATGTTTAACCATAAACACAGCATATTTGTAGCTGAGAGGCAGACCAGAAACAAGGAACAAAATATAGAAGATAATGTTTAAATCTGCTTCACTGAGCAAGAAATCACTCCTTTTGTATTCTATTTATTCCACTTTCGAGAGGAACATTCCTCTCTGTTTTTCTGGTTTGAAACTCATTTGGAAATCATATCGTCTAACGTTAAAAGGGGTGCTGAGGGATGAAGAAAAGATTTTTATTAATCATGATGATGGTATGTTCTGTAATTCTGTTTACAGGCTGTTCTGCCAAAAAAGAACCTATTGACGGTAAGGTCTCGGGTGCGGTGTTTGAAAGTGTACATTCATTAATCGGGAGTAAGCCAATTGGTTTTGACTTAAAGAATATGAGTATTGATTGGGTGGAGGATTCGTATAATGAAATTCAAACATTAGCTGATCCATGGCTTGAAACGTTAACGCCTGCACATGAAATAAACAAATTTCCATTGAAAAAATACATTCATATTTACTACAGTAATCCTTATGATCAGAATGAAAACATTGATTTGTTCATACCGTATCCGAACGATAGAGAAGCTCATAAAAATATAATCCTTAAAGGGAAAGACAACGGAATGATGAAATACTACGTGTTTGAGGGCGGGGAGAAGGAAACGGCTGCTCTAGTAGACTGGATGAAAGATCACGAACCGAATTAAGTAGGGGCTGTCCCAAAAGTAAGGTAAACTTACTTTTGGCAGCCCCAATTTTTTATTTTTACAAAATAAAAAATATAGAACCTCGATTTGCACCTTATCAGGAATTTTAGATAACTTACATCTTATAATTAGGATGTTCTCGAGAAAGGTTGAATCAGAATAGAAATGACCTGAAAAGTTTTTATGCTTTTGAGTCATCTCCTTTTTCTTTTTTATACAGAGTATGGTGCAAAGTTAGGAAACGGATGATTCGCTTCATCTAAAGATGAGAGACTTTTGATTTCAGCTATTTCCATAATTTCATTCCAGACCTTCATCACAACGGGGGATTCGTGAGCTTCATCTTTTGCTTGCTCCGATTTCCACTCGAAGATTTCAATGACCGTACCATCAGCTGCTTGAGCACGGATCGGTTCACGTGAAGTAATAAGGTCTTCTGCTTCTAGCGTTTTTATGTGGTTCTTTAAGATTTCATAAAGCTGTTCGTCTTTTCCCTCGTGCGGCTGGTAGAGCGCCATTGTTATTAGTGCAGACATTTCGTTTCCTCCTAAATAAGGCAGATTTCTTTACGGTTTGTTTACTCCCATCTTATCATAGGGAACATGTCTTAAAGAGGGTTAATCAGCCTGTCTTAGGTGAAGACTGTTTTACAGACTAGCAATAAAAGGAGAGATACGATGAGATACCCGCGTTCTTTTTCACATATTGGACTATCAGTTCCCGATGTAGAAAAAGCAGTGAAATTTTATGAAGATGTAATGGGCTGGTACACAATTATGCAGCCGACAATAATAGAAGAAGATGACAGTCCGATAGGTGAAATGTGTACCGATGTTTTCGGTCCAGGCTGGAAGAAGTTCCGAATAGCACACATGGCTACATCCGATAAGATCGGAATCGAGCTGTTTGAATTCGAAAACAATGAAAAGCCTGAGAATAACTTTGAATATTGGAAAACAGGAATCTTCCATTATTGCGTGCAGGATCCGGATGTTGAAGGACTTGTTGAAAAAATCGTGGCTTATGGAGGTAAGCAACGCATGCCGATCCGCGAATACTATCCCGGTGAAAAGCCGTACCGGATGGTTTATTGTGAGGACCCATTTGGCAACCTGGTCGAAATCTATAGCCACAGCTATGAGCTGACCTATTCAGATGGTGCATATTAATAAATAAAAGTAGGATGATTCCGGCTGGAGTCATTCTTTTTTTTTTGTAAACCAGACGTGTAAGTAGTGAAACTGTCTCTGTGAAAAAGACAAACTTAACTAATATACAGTTTGAAAAGACACGAAGTATTGGGTAAGAAATTATTACAGGGTAAATCATAATTATTATATGGTAAATTGAATTAATTCCACAGATAGAGTTAATAATTCCACACATAAATTTATTTATCGAATTTTCGACAACAACTCGGTATCTGAATACAAAAAAAGACTCATGCAGGTCAATTCAGACATCATGAGTCACTTCTTTTTTATCCATCTGTCCCGGTCTTCATAATTTTTTCAAATTGTTCCTGGGTAAGCTTTTTTGCAGGAACAGGCTGCTTCTTTTTACGACGGCTGGAACTGCGTGTTTTTATATAAGAACCTTGAGCAAGATACTGTTGTTTCATCGCTTCGACCATGAAGTTTAGAGCGAGAATCGAAATGGCAAATGCAGCTAACGGCGTGTAAATTACCCATAGATTACCTCGAATCTCGTATATATAAGCACCGATCATGCTGGACCATTCGTTAATCATAGAAACGGGCAGCGTATTATTGCTTAGTGGTTCAAGTGTGATAATATCCATTCCGCCAATAAAAACCTTTAAAACTCCTAAATGGGCTACAAGCAAAAGAGTAGAGATTAATTGCTGACTGTACAAGATACCTAGACGAGGTCTTAGAAATGGCAGTACATGTTTAAGGAGTGTATGAAATCTTCCGCCCCCAAGTACTTTTACAGATGAGATAAATTCATTTTCTAAGAACTTTTTTGTCTCGCTTGCAACGGTAATCATGAGCGGTGGTACAGCAATTATAACAAGTATGGTTATTGCAAAAATGGTTTGTTCATCACGAGGGAGGGACCACGTGAAAATCTGCAATACAGGAAAAAGAATCAAATACGCTATTATCGTTGCAGGTGCATAATAAAAGGCGTCAAAGAGTTTGTTAAGCATTTTTAAGATCGAATTCGGCAGCTGGCTAAATAAAAGGCCAAGAAACGTACCTAGGAGCAGCCTGGCAAAAGCTATTAAAAATGCGAAACCAAGTGTATATTTCGCACCATCTATAACTTTATGAAGCATGCTCACACCAAACCTGTCTGTTCCAAGAGGCATATCTTCAAATGGTGCAATAGGGACTGAATCAATTGGTTTATTATTTACATCATACCGAATCTGTAAAACGGGCTTTTTTTCATCTGGTACATAATTTGAATAAATGATACTGCCGAAAAAGAAAGTAAAAAAAATAAGGAAACCGATTAAAAACAATGGGCTCTTCCAAACAGACATTATGCCACCTCCTCTTCTTTGCGGCCAAGTTTGTGATTAAGAGTATACGAGATGGCTGTAAATATGATATAAAAAGGCACAAACATCAATAGGACACTTACTGTAACCACATCCGGTGTTGTAGGACCATTATCTAGCATAAACTTTGTAATTCCAGGAATGCCCATAATGTATTCGACGATAAAAAGACTAGAAAGAAGCAGCCAGTAGATGGTCTTAGAATGATAAAAAAGGCTGACAAGTGAATTTCGCAGCATGTGAACATAAAGAATCAGCGAATATTTTATTCCTTTTGCCCGGGCAAATTCGACATAGACTTTAGAATCCTCATCATCGAGCAAGAAGAGTAAGGTTCTTACTAAAAACAACGTCGGTAAAATAGCAAGACAGATCACTGGAAAATAGAAAGTCGGTTCAAATTTGCTGTAAGCGATTGAAAATAGCAGATGACCTGTATTTCGATAAACAAGAATTACTATATATTGAAGCATGGCTATGATAAAAATATCAGGTAAAGATTCCATTGAGAAAAAGAAAAATCGAATAGGTTTTTGTATTTTGCCTGGCAAGCTCTTAATAAGCAATGCAAATAGAATCGCTACAACTACGGCTAAAAAAAACGCGCTGACAACAAGTTTAAGTGAAGTGTAAAAATAGGGAAGAATGGTTGGGAACATGTATTTCATTTGCTGGCTTTCGTAATATTCGACATTCGATATGGTAAGAATTTTCCCCATCAATAAACCAATTTTATGAAGATAAGCATCAAAATAAAAACCAAGGTCTTGATTTAGAAATAGGGCATTTTTTATGGCTCCGGATTGCAATAACCGAGCTACAGCTTCAATACCTTGTACATTGCTGAAAAACAAATATGGCAATGCTCCAATAAAAAACACACCAATAATAGGCAGCAAGAAATTAAGCCCATGCCGCAGGACAGAAACAACCATGAAATTTTCCCCCTCAATCTTTTTATCTATATCTCTCTTTTATCTAATAAAGTTTCGACAAAAACCATAATTTACCTTTTAAGTTTTATAAAAAAAACGCTGCCAAATTGACAGCGTTATTCTTATTTTAAAATACTTAAATAGGCTTGCCACGGCCCAACGTCTTCTTTATAACGTTTTGCCATAATTCTTGTAATCTGAGAGATGTGAGTTAAGTCATGAACTGCCCAAGTCGAAAGCAATTCTCTTAATCTAACAGGACCAAATTCAGGATGACGAGCAGATTGTTCAAAATCGGTTATTGAATCGAGCTGACTTCGGAGTCTTACGAGACTTTCTTCCCGGCATTTTTTAAACTCTAGCAATAGCTGATCAATATCATTTTCGCTGTCAGATAAGTGCGCATAACGATCAAAGGGTGGAAAGGTATAATTCTCACCTTTTGTCAGAATCATGTTCATACGAGGGATCCAGTTCACCTTTTCTCCTTCAATAAGGTGAGCTACAACCTCAAGGGCATTCCATGTGTCTTCGCCTTCGTTGCACGTCAACCAGCCAGGAGAAAGGCCGGTTAAAAGGCGGGAGAGCGTTTCAGGTGTGCGTTCCATTATCTCGATAGCTTCATTGATTTTGAAGTTCATAGAAGTTGTCCTTTCTATTAAAATATTTGCATAATCTCTTCTATAAAAATGACACTTATCCTTTATTTTCCTTCTAGTCGCTTCGTTTATAGGATTTTTCCTTATATTTTCATTTTAATAATACCTTTTACCTGTAAGTGTCCGAATCATATACACCAAATGACCGAATCTTGTGATAAGTACTTATCTTGGTTCTTGGTAAATGTTAAAATGTTGGTGAAACGTTTCGATTGACGATGATTTAAAAAAACTGAAAGGGGCAGCATTTTATGAAACCAGCAAAGTTAATAAGCTTTCTTTTAATGTTTAGTCTTTTTGCGAACTTGTTTGTCACACCGAAAGCTACAGCGGCTGATCTCGGAGAGGACCTTGCTTTTCAGGTTGAATTGAAAGCGATTGCAAAGAAAACGTATAAATTTTATCAGGACCATACAGATCCTGCTACAGGAATGACGTATGACGAAACGCGTTATACAGCGGAAGGAAAGAAGGATGCAACTCACACATCTCCAACTAACATCGGGATGTATATGATGAGTACGGTTTCTGCCCAGCAGTTAGGGATTATTACAAAGGATGAGGCAGTAAAAAGAATTCAAGTCACGTTAAATACACTTGAAAAACTAGAAAAATGGAATGGTTTATTTTATAACTGGTACAACACGAAAGACGGATCAATCAAAAAAGATTGGGGACAATTCATCTCTCAAGTAGATAACGGCTGGCTATCAGCTGGTCTGATCGTTGTTGGTCAAGCCTATGATGAACTCAATCCTCAAACGAGCAAGTTAGTAGAAAACATGAACTATACGACGTTATACGATCCTGAAGTAGGTCAGTTCCGTGGTGGATATGATGTTGCTCAAGGGAAATTAACGGATCATCATTATGGATTGTTCAATACAGAACCGCGTGTCGCGAGTTATATCTCTATCGGAAAAGGCGATGTACCAAGTGAGCACTGGTGGAAGATGTACCGTACGATGCCGGCAAGCTGGGATTGGCAGGCTCAAACTCCAGAGGGACATGATGCTGTATATGATGGAGTAACTATATTTGAAGGACATTATGAATATAACGGAGTAAAATTTGTACCGAGCTGGGGCGGAAGCATGTTTGAAAGCCTTATGCCGGGAATCGTTTTAAAAGAGAAGGATTTAGGTAAGAATGCATTAGGTTTAAACAACAAGCGTCATGTTGAACTTCAGCAGGCATTTGCAGAAGAAAAAGGGTATCCTGCATGGGGATTCTCTCCGGCAGCAACTCCTGATGGATACAGTGAATTCGCAGCAACACCGCTAGGTACATCTGGATATAAAGATGGCGCGACAGTAACAGCTCATGCTTCGTTCCTTGCCCTTGATTATGATGCAGAAGCAGTTCGTGAAAACATCAAAGTATTAAAAGAATTAGACACTTACAGTACGTATGGTTTTTACGATTCAGTAAACGTTGAAACGGGCGAAATAGCAAAGGCGTATCTTGCACTAGATCAGGGGATGATCATGGTATCCATCGCTAACTATTTAAAAGATGGCGTAATCCGTGACTATT
This sequence comes from Fictibacillus halophilus, assembly GCF_042680145.1. Classification (GTDB taxonomy): domain Bacteria; phylum Bacillota; class Bacilli; order Bacillales; family Fictibacillaceae; genus Fictibacillus; species Fictibacillus halophilus_A. The sequence goes on from NZ_JBHTNQ010000001.1 coordinate 424,455, forward strand.
TCCACCAAGATCCAATCGGTAAAAAACCAGAAGAATTGCTTGAAAAAGAAGTGTTTTCGATTCAATAGGCAATGTGAGCACCCGATCCCGTGTGGATGAGGGTGCTTTTTTATATGAAATAGCTGTTGGAGATCGTCTTGTGCGTGAAAGGAGCTAGGTCGTGCGTGAAGAGTACGAATTCTTGCGTGGAGAGAGAGACTTTTTGCGTGAAAAGATGAGAACGTGCGTGGAACGAAAGAATCTCTGCGTGAACGTGTAACAAATAAAAGAACACGTACCGTAAAAGCTCCAAAATAAAAAGAAGGGCTGACATTGATTAGCCAGCCCTTCTTTCTATTTCATACCTGAAATGGTATAGCCTTCGATAATGTGCTTTTGGAAGATGATAAAGATGATCACGATCGGCACGACCATGAAGGTTGAACCCGCCATCTGCAATGCAAAGTTCCCGCCGTATTGTCCCTTCAATAGACTCAAACCAACGGATAATGTATATAGGCTTTCGTCGTTCGCTATAATCAATGGCCATAGGAAGCTGTTCCATCCAGCGATGAATGTCAGGATTCCTTGAACCGCCATAATTGGCTTTGAGATCGGAAGGATAAGCTGCATGAAAACGCGGAACTCACTTGCACCATCCAGACGTGCAGCTTCAAGCAGTTCATCTGGAATCGTGGACATGAACTGTCTGAACAAGAAAATGCTGAACGCTCCGACCAATCCTGGAAGTACGACACCAGCCATCGTGTTCGTTAATCCCATCTGGTTAAGAATCAAGTAGACAGGAATCATCGTAACCTGACCAGGGATCATCATTGTCGCAAGCACGAGATAGAAGAGCTTGTCTCTGCCTTTGAACTTGTATTTTGCAAAAGCATATCCAGCCATTGCGTTAAAGAAAAGTCCGACGAAAGAACAGAGGACAACGATAATTGTATTTTTTAAATAAACACCAAAGTTCATGTTCTCAAACAGATAGATGAAGTTTTCCGTAGTAAAGGTTTCAGGCCACAAGGTAGGCGTAAGCTGAAGTACTTCACTTTCAGGTTTGAAAGCGGAAAGGATCATCCAGATAAACGGAATGGCGACTAACAGACCGCCAAGTGTTAAAACGATTCCTGCTATCCATTGTTGAGTTCTGTATGCTTTTTTAGCATCAGATACTTTTGTTTTCATGTTCTCACCTCACATCTTAAAAGTCGGTTTCTTTCTTTTGCAACCTGAACTGAATCATTGTAATGATAATAATAGCGATGAATAAGACAAATGATCCTGCAGCAGCATAACCAAAGTTGCTTAGCTGGAATCCGTTACGGTAGATAAACAGGGCAACTGAAGTCGTACTGTCTAATGGACCGCCCTTTGTCATAACAAATGGTTCTTCGAAAAATTGGATCCAGCCTATCATTGTCGTAATCGATACGAAGAAGATCGCATAACGCAACAATGGAATCGTGATTTTTGTAAGCTGTTTCCAGTTGTTAGCACCATCTAGCTGTGCTGCTTCATAGTACGTTTTCGGAATTCCTTGCAATGCAGCAAGGAAGATAATCATGTTAACTCCGATTGCGCGCCAGACAGCCAAGGCAATCAAAGAGCCTTTAGCGATCGTTGGATCTTGCAGCCAAGGAATCGCCGGAATGCCGACAAGTCCTAAAAGATAATTGAACAAACCGAATTGCGGGTTGTAAAGATACGTCCAAACAACAGCTACAGCGACTACGTTCGTTATTGAAGGCATATAAAAAACGAGTCGAAAAGCTTTGAAAATACGTGCTGTACCAAAGTTAATCAATAAGGCAATTCCAAGTGAACATGCTATTACAAGCGGTACACCGAACACTACATAAAAAATTGTGTTGCCGATTGATTTTAAGAAGATCGGATCTTTAAATATATTTAGATAATTTTCAATTCCTATAAAGCTGATGTTCGAGTAATCAGCTAAACCAGCCAGGTCAATATCTGTAAAACTAATCACCAATGCAACAACGATCGGGAATAGAGAAAATAAAGCCAATAGAATAAGTGCCGGTCCAATGAAGAGGTAAGGAGTTGATTTTGAATAGCTTTTCATGTTTTTCACATCCTTCATGGTTGCCCGGGTGTAACAATAAAAAGGTAACGAGCAGGGTTAGCTGCTCGTTATACCTAAGTTAGACCGGACTTATTTCTTTAGAATCTCCTCAGACTTTTTGTCGAAAGCATCCATTTCTTTTTGAACATCTGCTCCGCCACGATAAATTTTTTCGAAGCTCTTCAAGTATGTTTGAGCGATTTCTTCCCATTGTTTAATTACAGGCATCGGCTGTGAGTTTTCCATTTGCTCACCGAATGCTTTGTAATATTCGTTGCCAGTAAGCGACTCATCTTCCCAAGATTTTTGAGCTGCTGGAAGAGAGTTAGTCATTTCCATCCACTTTAATTGTGTTTCTGGTTTACTCATAAATGCTGCAAATTTCAATGCTTCTTTTTCGTGTTTTGTGTGTTCAAATACAGATAAGTTAGATCCGCCAAGTGCAGAAGTATTGTTTTCTTTTGCCGGAAGTACAGCTGTTGACCATTTTCCTTCTAAATCAGGTGCTTGGTCGTTGATTAATTTGATCATCCATGGACCGCTGATAAACATTGGAAGAATACCGTCTCCACGGAAACCTTGGATGATGTCCATGCCAAGTTCTTCTTTAGGTGCAGCTCCGCTTTCATAGAAGCTGTTCAGGTATTCAACTGCTTCAACAAATTTTGGTTCGTTAAATTTAGGATCATTGTTTTCTCCTAAAAGCTCAGCTCCGTTTTGGCGAGCGAACATGAAAGATAAGCTTTGTTCTTTAGCATCAATAGAGATACCATATTTTCCTTCACCACGGTCAGCAAGCTTGTCCGCAGCATCTTTCAGCTCATCCCAAGTCTTTGGAGCTTCTTTATAACCTGCTTCTTCAAGCAGATCTGTACGGTAGTAAAGTACTCGTGTATCGACGTACCAAGGTACACCAACCATTTTATCTTCGTATTTAGTCGTTTCAACAGAACCTTCAAAGAAGTTTTTCGGATCTAATTCAGGATAATCTTTTACGTGAGGCGTTAAGTCTTTTAAAGCTCCTGCTGAAGCGAATTCAGGAATCCATGTTGTTCCCATCTGAAGAACGTCTGGCCCTTTTTTAGATGCAACCGCAGTTAAAAGTTTATCGTGTGCTTGATCCCAAGGAAGAGCTTGTACTTTTACATCGATCTTTGGATTTTCTTTTTCAAATTCTTCTGCGATCTTAGGAAGGGATTTTGCTTCTTCTCCCATACCCCATACTGTTAAAGTAGTCTTTCCTTCGCTTGAACCTTTTGAGCAGCCTGCTAGTGCACCAGAAAGTACTAATGCTCCAACCATCGAAGTAACCATTGACTTCTTAAACCAATGTTTTTTCATAAGTGTTCCCCCTAATTTTAGCTTTTGGTTAGCTGTAGAAATAATTTCCCAACTAATTGAAAAAGCAATCTCATATTATTATTTTCTTTACTTCTTTTGAAAATTATTGTTGAAACGTTTCGATAAGCACATTATAATTCAAGTTGAAATCGTTTTCAACACCAGAATTCAAAAAAATATAAAACTTCCATTATTTGTTGAAAACAAAGGGTTTTTAAGTGGATTTTAATTTTGTGTCTGGGTGAGAAGAAATTGACACTCTCACAAATACATCATATAATCGCCTTGAAATTAATAGAAACGTTTCGATGATATGTAGAATGTTCTTTTCTAAAAGATTGTTATCACTATAGTCCTTTTGAAGTTCTTCATTGGATAGTTAATTGGAGCGAAAGGACGAGACTCCTGCAGGATCAGTGGGACAGGTGAGACCACTCAATGTCGCGAAGCGACGAGGGGGCTCACCGCACACCCTGCGGAAAGCGAGTCCTGTAGCGGTAATTAACCCTTTAGAGGAGCAACAAAGGATAAGCAATAGATTTTCAATAAATTTTTTAAGGAGCGCGGGTGAATGAACAATAACCGGATTACATCATTAATAAATAAAATGACGATTCACGAAAAGATCTCCCAGCTGATTCAGCTTGCAACGCCATTCTATGAAGGCGCAGCCAACGGCGGTCAGATTACTGGACCGATGCTGGAGCTTGGAATACAGAAGGAAGATGTCATAAATAGCGGATCAGTATTAGGGGCATCAGGTGCTAAAGAAGTGAGGAGCATCCAGGAAGTTCATTTAAAGGATAACAGACTTGGCATCCCGCTCTTAATGATGGCGGACATTGTTCATGGCTACAAAACCATATTCCCCGTTCCTTTAGCGATTGGCTGCTCATGGGATTTAGAAGCTGCTGAAAAAAGTGCAGAGATCGCTGCAAAAGAAGCGTCAGTAAGCGGGGTTCACGTTACGTTTGCTCCGATGGTTGACTTAGTACGCGACCCGCGCTGGGGAAGAGTTATGGAAAGCACGGGTGAAGACCCATTCCTGAACAGCGAGTTTGCAAGAGCATTGGTTAGAGGCTTTCAAGGGAATGACCTCTCAAATGAGACAGACCGTGTGGCGGCATGTGTGAAACACTTCGCAGCATACGGAGCAGCTGAAGGCGGCCGTGATTACAACACGGTAGATATGTCAGAACGCCAGCTTCGCGAATCATATCTTCCTGCGTATAAAGCTGCACTTGATGAAGGCTGCGAAATGGTGATGACGGCTTTTAATACAGTAGATGGTATTCCAGCAACAGGGAACAAAAGATTGATGCGTGACCTGCTCCGCGAAGAGATGGGCTTCAACGGTGTATTGATCTCCGACTGGGGAGCTGTGAAAGAACAGATTCCGCACGGTGTCGCGAGAGATGAAAAGGAAGCTGCTGAAAAAGCGATCCAGGCTGGAGTCGATATCGAAATGATGACTTCGTGCTACGCACATCACTTACAATCACTTATAGAAGAAGGAAAAGTTGAAGAAAAAACGATCGATGAAGCAGTTTATCGTATTTTAGAGCTAAAAGAAAAATTGGGACTCTTTGAAAATCCTTATCGCGGTGCAGATGAAGAGCGTGAGAAAGAAATTGTGCTTTCTGAAACGCATCGTAAAGCTGCCTACGAACTAGCAGTAAAATCAAGTGTGCTGTTAAAGAATGACGGAATTCTCCCTTTAAATAAAGAAAAGAAAATTGCGCTGATCGGACCATTTGCAAAAAGCGGAGATATTTTAGGGCCGTGGTCTTGGTTAGGTTCAAAAGATGAAGCTGTTACTTTGTTTGAAGGGATTTCAAAAAAAGTCAGCTCCGAAAATCTATTAGTAGAAAAAGGCTGTGACGTTGAAACCGGTTCTGAAGAACTCCTTAATCAAGCTATTACAACAGCAAAAGAAGCAGATGTCATCGTTCTCGCGCTTGGAGAGGATTCTGAAATGAGCGGTGAAGCAGGATGCCGTGCAGACATTCGTTTGCCGGAAATTCAGCTGGAGCTTATTTCAAAAATAAAAGGGCTTGGCAAACCTGTTGCCGTCGTTTTATTTAATGGCCGTCCGCTTGATCTGACTGGAATTGAAGGGCAAGTGGACGCTATTTTAGAAGCTTGGTATCCGGGAACGGAAGGTGGAAATGCTGTAGCGGACATCATATTTGGAGAACGTAATCCATCTGGAAAGCTAACGATGTCGTTTCCATATACAGTCGGACAGGTTCCTGTTTATTACAACAATTACAATACAGGACGTCCGAAAGATGCGCCTGACGCACAAGTTCGTTATGTCTCTCAATACCTGGACATTCCAAATGCGCCCTTATATCCATTTGGCCATGGATTAAGCTATACAAACTATAAATACAGTGAACTGAAACTCTCATCAAATACGATGACATCTGATCAATCACTGAATGTTTCTGTAAATGTGATAAATTCCGGTGATGTGGCTGGTGAAGAAATCGTTCAATTATACGTACGCGACATGGCAGGAGAAGTGGTCCGCCCATTAAAAGAATTGAAAGCTTTTGAGAAGGTGACACTAGCACCTGGTGAAACTAAAACGATTGAATTTACGTTAACCGAAGAACAGCTTCGCTATCACCATGCTGACCTTGCTTTTACAAGTGATGCAGGGGAATTTACGGTATTTGTCGGCGGCAGCAGCCGTGATGTATTGAGCGCAGCATTTGAACTTACCAAATAGAGAATTGAGGGGTAACTTATGACAACTATGACAAAAGGAAACTTTGAAATTAAAGCCGGTGACTATCGATTTACTTTTTTGAACTCTGGCGATATTTTTGAAGTTTCTCATAACGATACGATGATCAATCAATGGATGAGCAACCCGATCGACGGCGCTTTGAATAACTTATATCTGCGCCTCTTTCAAAAGGATGGCATCAAAGTAACTCCGCTATTAGGTGTTCGTTCAAATAGTTCAGTTTCTCATACAGACAGCCATGTATTCTGGAAAGGATCATTTGAAGGTGTTTCTTATTCTGTTACATTCTCGTTATCAGAGAAAGGCATCTGGTTCTGGAGCATTGAATTAGAAGGATCGGATGTAAAAGCCGACATCATCTACGGACAGGATGTTGGACTTGCGCATAGAGGGGCAGTCCGGACAAATGAGGCGTTCATTGCTCAATATATCGACCATCGCGTTTTTGAAAAAGAAACATTAGGCTATGTTGTTTGTTCACGGCAAAACCAGCCGAATGGTACAGCATTTCCTTACCTTCAGCAAGGTTCACTGACAAAAGCAATGGGATATGCGACTGATGGTTTCCAATTCTTTGGCCGTTCTTACAAAGAAACGGATGTACCTGAAGCATTATATAAAGAAAATCTTCCAAAAGAAGTCTATCAATACGAGTTTGCTTATATAGCTCTTCAGTCAGAAGCGGTTGAACTTCATGGGAAAGAGCAGTTTGTATTTTATGGCTGCTTTAAAGAGGACCATCCAGAAGCGATTACTTCCGTTGAATATACTTCAGAAGTGCTTGATGCTTGGAAAGACGTGCAATCTCAAAGTGTAGAAGAAACGATTTCTCTTCCAAAAGTAAGCATGAATGAAGAGTTTGCAGGAACATTAAAAACAGAAGATCTAACGATTGAAGAAGTAGACCTGCTATTCCCGGAAAGAATTTTAGAAGAATATGAAGGAGACACGTTACTGTCTTTCTTTACACCTACTTATGAACATATCGTTTTAAAAGAGAAAGAAAGAATCGTAGAACGTCCGCACGGGCACATTCTAGTAACAGGCAACAATGTTCATCTAAAAGAAGATACGATTTCAACAACTTCATATATGTACGGAATCTTCAACTCCCAGCTAGTTGTCGGAAACACATCGTTTCATAAAATGATGACAAATGCGCGGAATGCATTGAATGTGATGAAAACTTCCGGTCAGCGCATCTATGTTAAACTCGCCGGCAAACTTCAGCTGTTGACGATGCCCTCACTATTTGAGATGGGCTATAACTATACGCGCTGGTTCTATAAAACAGAAGATGAAATGTTTATCATCACAAACTTCACAACGGTTGATACACCTGAGGTAGAGCTGCAAGTGAAGACACAAAGCGGAAAGAAATACCGTTTCGTCGTAACGAATCAAATATCCATGAACAACCAGGAATATGAAGTGCCGTTTAAAGTGGAAAAAGAAGAGAATGTACTGACGTTCACTGCAGATTCTTCATCAGACAGTGCAAAAACATATAAAAACTTAAGCTATAGAATGAAAGTAAATGGCGCAGAGATGGTAATGACAGATGAGACGATTTTCGGTGAGAACATTGAGCCTCTGTCAGCTTCACTCGTTGTATGTGACTTAGCTCCAGCAAGTGAATGGACGGTTACGGTTCAAGGACTCATTGACGGACAGGCAATTCCATTTAATGAAAAAGAAGCCGAAATTGAAATTGAGCGATACCGCGAATTTATCCGAAACACGAATCGCGGCTTCCATTTATCAAAAGGCGGAGAAGAAACAGCAGAACTTCAGAAAATGAATGCATTAGCACACTGGTATACGCATAACATGCTCATTCATTATTCAGTTCCGCACGGATTGGAGCAGTACGGCGGTGCAGCTTGGGGTACACGCGATGTTTGCCAGGGACCGACTGAATTTTTCTTGGCGACACAGCATTATGACGCGGTAAAAGAGATCTTGTTGACTGTTTACTCACATCAATACGAGGAAACAGGGAACTGGCCGCAATGGTTCATGTTTGATCAGTATTTCAAGATTCAGCAGGAAGAATCCCATGGAGATATCATCGTTTGGCCGTTAAAAGCTGTGACTGATTATCTCGCCGCAACAAACGATTTTTCGATTTTAAATGAGGAGATCCCTTATACGGAGAGCTCGTTCGGTTTTACCGAGAAAAAAGCTACTTTGATGGCCCACATACAAAAGCAGATCGACTATATGAAAGCGAACTTCTTGCATGATACTCACTTGTCTTCTTACGGAGACGGGGACTGGGATGATACGCTTCAGCCAGCAAATCCTCAGCTGAAAAAATTCATGGTGAGCTCTTGGACAGTCGCTTTAACGTATCAAGTGATGACACAGTTCTCAAGAATGGTGAACAATGTGGACGAAGAGAAGTCTCTCGAATTAGGGAAGCTTGCAGAAAACATTAAGTCTGAATATCAAAAATATATGCTGAGCCATGATGTGATTCCAGGATTTGTCTATATGGAGAATGCAGAAGAGCCAAAGCTCATGCTGCACCCAAGCGATAATACAACAGGTATTAACTATCGATTGCTGCCGATGACCCGCAGTATGATCGCAGAACTTTTAACTCCAGAACAAGCCGAACAGCATCTAAGCGTAATCATGGACAAGTTTTATTGTCCGGATGGTGTGAGGCTGATGGATAAGCCTGCACATTATAAAGGCGGTGTCAGCACACACTTTAAGCGCGCTGAACAAGCATCAAACTTTGGCCGCGAGATCGGACTTCAATACGTTCACGCACACATTCGTTTTGTAGAAGCGATGGCGAAACTCGGAAAGTCTGGCGAAGTCTGGAGTGGTCTTGAGAAGATCAATCCAGTCATGATTCAAGAAGCAGTTCCTAATGCAGAGAGACGCCAAAGCAATGCCTACTTCAGCAGTTCAGATGGCGATTTCAAAACGCGTTACGAAGCGCAGGAACGTTTCGGCGAGCTGAAAGAAGGCAAGGAGAAAGTAAAAGGCGGATGGCGCATCTATTCATCAGGACCAGGAATCTATATGAACCAGTTGATCTCCAACTGTTTAGGGATTCGTCCGAATGGCGAAAATCTCATTATTGACCCTGTACTTCCAGAAGATATGGACGGATTAGAATTTGAATATATGCTTGATGAAAAACCTGTAACGTTTATCTATCGTATGCGTGGAGAAGAAGGAAGCCGTCTTGTTGTTAACGGTAAAGAAGTGAGAGCAGAAACCAATCAAAACCTTTATCGTGATGGCGGATTAGTCTTGAATCGCTCCGAGTTTGCCAGCGAATTGACTAAAGAGAAGAATACGGTAGAGATTTATTCATAATCATTCGGTATAATAAAGGAAAACGTTTACAGAAAGAGATAGGAGAGAGTTTCGTTGGTAAGTATTAAAGACATTGCGAAAAAAGCAGGTGTTTCCATATCCACGGTCTCCTATGCCTTAAACGGAAGTCCGAAAGTAACGAAGGAAACATCTGAAAGAATTCAAGCAATAGCGAAAGAATTAAATTATATCCCTAGTGCTGCGGCACGTTCCTTGAAAAAAAGAGAAACAAAGATTATCGGAATCTATCTGACGAATTACAGTGGTGCTTTTTATGGCGAGCTGCTTCAGGGAATGATGGAGACTCTCAGTAAAAATGGCTATGAATTGATCGTCTGCAGCGGTAAAGAATCGCACCGATTCTTGCCGGAGCGTATGATTGACGGTGCCATTATTCTAGATGCAACATATGAGACGGAGGAATTGCTAAGCCATGCTGAGCGAGGCCACAAGCTTGTGGTGATGGACCGAAGAATGGACCATCCGAACATTTCTCAGGTTCTGCTCGATAACAAAGCGGGTGCCACTCTTGCGATCGATCATTTAGCTGAAAAGGGTCATCGTAAAATCTATGTTTTGAAGGGACCTGAAATATCCTTCGATGCCCGTCAAAGACTAGAGGCCGTACAAAAAGCCGTACAGCGCTATTCTCAGGTTGAGTATATTGAGTTGGATGGAGATTTTAACAAACCATCAGGTGAGGCTGCCGGAAAGAAGATTCACCAGGAATTTTCGGAACCTGTTGGAGTATTTTGTCTGAACGATGAGATGGCGATCGGCATGTATAACTATTTTAGCCGGACGAACTTGCGTGTCGGAGAGGACGTTCATATCATCGGGTTCGATAATATTGAAGTGTCTCAATATATCCAGCCAAGACTTGCAACGATCAACTATTCCAAGCACAAATGGGGATCGCTGGCATCAGAACTTCTGATTAACCTTATAAAAAAGAAAAAGCCAGAGCACGAACGGATCAATGTAAGCCTTATTGAAGGAGATTCGGTAAGGAACCGATAATAGGATAAGAATAAAAAACAGCTTGAGCGTGCTGCTCAAGCTGTTTTTTTGTCGGAAAATCTATTACGGCTTAGAAATGAGAATTACGGCTTATAAAAATTATTTACCGCTTATAAACAAAAATTACAGCTTACAAATTTAAATTACGGTCTAGAAATTAGAAATCCTTAAAAATCAAAAAGCTTGAGCATCCGCTCAAGCTTTTTGAATTTAATGAGAACCTCTATACCTCTTAGCACTACTAGGCTCTTCGGGTTCCGGCTCAATTTTTCTTCTTCTTTTAAGCAGGGTATAACTGTAACAAAAAGCAACGGAACAGGCGATGCTGTAACCGAATATGGCAAAAAGGTTGGATTCTGCGAAGTCCATCCAATAAAAGAGTGTGAATCGATAAATAATGATGAATAATGCCGTTAATAGAATATATAAAATCAGGCGGATTCTAAGTCTAATCCAGAACTTCGTTGCGAGTCCTTCCACGATAAAAGCAGTCGGCAATGTGCAAAAAAGGAAGAAAGGAAGCGTTGTGATTATCCCAAAAAACAGGCTGAATAACACCCCTTGCCACTCTACTTCTAACAAATTTCCACCGCCTGGAAGGGCGAAGAACACGAGAGCTCCTAAAAGAACAGATATAACTGATGCAATGATAAATCTCATGACTATCTCCTTACTATTAGTTCAAGTTTCTCTTTCTTATTTTCTTCATCTTTGTATTCAAACAAACCTAGCCGGTTCCCCCAAGGATCTGAAAAAGTAGCCCATTTCACAGGAACATCCTCACGTTCATGGATTTCAAACTCCTCAATTGTTAAAATATCCATTAAACGTTTTCTCTCAGCAACAAGATCAACGACACCCAAACGAATCGGACCGTTGCCTTCTGTTGGAATACCCTCAGCGACTTGCAGCCAGCAGTTCGGGATCAGTTCCCATTCAGCAAATCCTTCATGCGGAGTAAAATCTGGCTGTCTGTTAAGCAGTGTTTCATAAAACCGCTGGCCTTCTATTATATCAGAAACACGAACTTGTACCGTCATTTCGTAGATCATAAGAAACCTCCCATTATTTGAGTTCATTATTTTTTATGTATTGCTTAACAAGCAAGACTAATTTTTCTTTTTCGTGAACAGGAATGTTTTCATTTAATCTAGCTGCTGCTACTGGGAGTATCCATTTTTTAAGAGAATCAATAGGGAAATCAAAGGACCTTTTATAGCTTCTTAAGTACTGGCTAGCTAATAGATTTCTTACATATAATACCGCTTTGCTCTTAAAAGGTTTCATTTCTGAAGGCAATCCGCCGTATTGTAAGATAATCAGAGTGCGGGCTAAATCAGCCAATCTGTTTCCTTGGGTTGCATCTGCCCAATCAATGATTATTGGACCTGCCTCAGTAACCAATATGTTGTCTGGATGGAAATCTCCGTGACATAAAGAATTTCCCGTTGGAAGTTTCGAGAGCATTTCAGTTATGAAGCGTTTTTCTTCAGAAGTAAGTTCATTTGCTAAATTTATTTTTTGCTTCAATATGTCTTTTTGCTGAGGAGATTCAGAGATTTCCTTATCATGCATCACCACTTGTATTTTTGCCATCTGATTTATTAGTTTAAATGCAGTCCAAGGTTGTTTCGATATTTTCTTTGTAAGTGGAAACCCGTTTATTCTTTCGTATAAAAGGGCGGTTGTTCCATTAAGTTTTACTTTTTTAAATATTGCTGGTACCGGAAGCCCGCAATCCATCACTGCTTTGCTCATTAAATATTCATGTTCAATTGAAGAGTCTGAAACATGTTCAAAGAACTGTTTGGCAACTGTTTTTTCATCCAGAACAATCACTTGAGCAGTACTGCCTTCACCAATTATTTGTTCTATTGTCATCAGAGAACCACAACCCCATTTACAAATTACTGCATGGATAATTTTAACACATAAAGAAAAGCTAACCCATTTTAGGAGTTAGCTTTTTGTGAGGAATTTTTATTCACCATCATATCCAGAAGAACTTTGTCTGTTGTGCCTGATGTTTCGTTTCCGAGACGGCAGAAGTTTTCGATCGTTTGTTCAACGTCTTCTTCAATGAAACCGTTTGTGGAAGGGATACATATACCTTGTGATGCGAGAATGGCTGACTGTACCGCAGCGCTCGAACAGGTGGCAACCTTCATCGCACAACCTGCTTTTGCTCCGTCACACACCATTCCGCTAACATTGCCTAATGTGTTCTGGATAGCAGCTTTAATTTTATTCAAGTCGTCACTTAATAGATAAGTGATCGCAGCAGATGCACTGGCACCAGCAACGGTAACTCCGCACAGTGCAGACAAGCGGCCAAACTTCGACTTCATATAGATGGAGAGCAGGTGACTTAATGTTACCGCTCTTAGCATTTTTTCTTCAGTTGCTCCGATTTTTTCGGCTGCGGCTACAACCGGCATCGTAACGGCGATTCCTTGATTTCCACTTCCGGAGTTCGCCATGACAGGCATGGTCGACCCAGCCATCCGGGCATCTGAGCCAGCCGCAGAAAGAGCCATGCTGTAAGTTGCGAGATCGTCTGTAAGGATACCTGATTTCGTCTGATCATAAAGAGTCTTCCCAACTTTCAAACCATAATCATTTGAAAGACCTTCTTCACAAATCGCCCGGTTCAACTCAACGCTTCTTTTAACGAGGTCCAATCTGTTCACGGGTACCTCGGAGATAAAAGTGTAAAGGTCATCAACCGAAAGCTCAGGGAACTTTTCTTGTTTTTGGGGTATGGATTTCGTTGTGTCAGACTGATCCAGCAGGACATTACCATTAACTGAGATGTAACTCACATTCGTGTGATCACCAGAAATGATTACCTTAATTTTTTCTGTTAGAGTTTCTAAATTAACCTCAATATACAATTTCTCTGGTGTATCTGCAGTATCCACTTGTACCTTACCTTCGCGAACGAGTTGGATCGCAGCCTGTTCATTTGTTTTTGTAACTCCTTCTAATACTCGAAGCTGTTTAGTAGCATCTCCAGCAATGACACCGAGTGCAGCAGTAAAATCGATTCCTGTAAAACTCATGCCAGGTATCCCTACAGACAATGCATTTTTAATGACATTGCCACTAGCTGAAACAGAAATCGATGTGATATCTTCAGTCGTAAATTTTTTAGCTTCAGCAGCGGCCAGCGCAATAGCGACAGGTTCCGTACACCCCAAAGCTACAACTATTTCTTTTTCAAGCAAGTTATAAATCCGCTCCATACTCCATTCAGCTCCATCCAGATGTTTTTCTCTACTTCTAACAATAATGGGTAGAGATAGGAAAAGGGAAGAGGTAATTATGACCTAATTTAAATAAATCATTTGGATATTTATGTTAAAATTAAGTGGATGAGGAGTGTGGTTTATGGAATTCTTTATTTTTATCATCTTACTCGTATTTATGTTTGATATGGCTAAATTCAGGAAACAAAATCAAACCATTTTTTGAACAAAATGAAAAAGTAATTTCCCTCTTAGAAGAAATTAAAAATAAGTAAGTGGTGGAGGCTTAATCCTATGGATAATCAGGTAGTAGTTTTTATTTTAACGATGATTGGCAGCATTCTTGTATTTTTTTCATTAGGTGCTCTTGTGGGCGGTGAGGATAGAGAATTTGCATATGCTTTTTTCTTTATGGTCCAATTTTCTTTTACAGCAGCCATGCTTTTCAAAGTTTACGACAAGGTAAAAAAATTAGAAGAGAAGCAAGTTGAAAAGAAAAGAAAAACGTTCTAAGTCCTTAAAAAAGGAGATCCCAGCTTGAAATTTATTGAATTCGGTTTAGGAAACAAATGGTTTATAAGGACGGAAACAGAAATAAACAATGGTGCGGAATTTGAAGAAAAAGGAATCGTTCTGCCTATAAATCTCCAATCGATTTATTTAAGGATCTGGATTAGGAAATTTGTTTTTATTTTGGACTCCAAAGAGGGATATAAAAGGACGAAAAAGAACCGAAATGATTTCAAAATATTAATTGGAATTAGAAGTCTTTAATTATTCCACTACATATAAATTAAAAAACTGATAATGACCATCTCCATTGATCTTTAACACCAGATTTTCACCAATGGGTTTTAAGAGCTTATTCTCTTTAAAATGAAGTGATAATTCGTTTGGAAATGCGTCGAATGAAACGGTAAATGAACCAATTAAAATTTGTTTTTTATCTTGGCTAAAAGCTGTACTTAAAGTGAAGGAAAGCTCTTGAGGAAGTTTGGTTTTTGAATGTTTATGTTTGAGCTTAAGCTGGTTCACCATATTCTTTGTAATGGTAAACTCTGCTTCCCAATAGTCATTTTCACCTTTAAATAAGACAGTGCCATCTTTTATTGAGTGCTGTGTCTTTACTGTGGTTTCTGCTTTTTTTACCTGGGAATCTTGTCCTCTTAAAAACGTTGATACAAAAGCGAATCCAAATAATAAAACAGCTGCTATAAGGAGTTTCTTCTTCAATTTAGATGCCTCCTATATTCGAATGGAATATTAAAAGGTATTCTTCAATACAGATAAAATTCCTTGAGGTTATGATTTAGAAAGGGAGTAGTGTTCAAAATGACACCGAATATTAAAGTGAGGCGGTGTGAAGATGCTGATTTTCAAACAATTAACCAGTACACTTTACCTGACGAGCAAGCGATCTATACATCCATTCCTTCTATTATTTTAGAGACTTTTCAGGCAGATAAATTTAACCAGCCGTTTGTGATTTGTTCTGAAGGGCATGTAGTGGGATGGTTTGCATTGTACACAGATCAATCAGGAAATATTTACACGAATAATGAAAGAGCTATTCTTTTAAAATCCTTATCGATTGATGTCCGTCATCAAAAGAAAGGCTATGCATTTGAGGCTTTGAGAGCATTGCCTAATTTAGTGAATCAACAATACAAAGACAAAGACGAAATAATATTAACCGTTCATGAAACAAATACACCAGCGATAAATTTGTACAAAAAAGCTGGTTTTGTTTATAAAGGCGAGGATTACGATGGAGAGTACGGGATTGAATTGATTTTTCATCACGATCTATTGAAAAAGTGACGGGATGTAATCTCGTCACTATTCGTCGCTATTTCATTTTTCTTCTATACAAATCTCTAGATTTATACCCTTCACCCAAGATGTCTTCCATCTCAAGCAATCGCTTTTCTTGTGTCTCTTCTCGTTGGGCACTGTATACATAACGCGCCCAATCTTTTTGGTATCCGAATGTTAAACTAGTGTAAAAACTTAATAACTCAGCATTTTTTTCTAAATACCTTTTAATATCATCGACATGGACGATATAGTCATCTACGCATTGGCTTTTTTTCGAGGGAGAAGCTGCCTTCTTTTTCTCGGATTTTAAACCAACCACAGTAAAAACATCGTTCAAACTGACCATCCTAGAGAACTTCAAATTACTGCCGGATACAAAACCATCCTCACCAACATTTATGTAAGGAAAAATCTGATCTCGTTCTATGTATTCCTTATATTGTGGATTATTCTTTTTAGGATAGGCGAAAAAGAGATATCCTTTGTCGCTGAGAAGCTGTTTCTCAATGACTTTATGAAGTTCATTTGAAAACTCTTCTAAGTTAAAAACAAAAGCAAAGATCAGGTCGTATTTTTCTTTTTTAATTGATGCGTCAAAATCAATTTCTTTAAATTCATCGATTTCCCCGGGGAGATTAAGAATCAGCTTGCTTGCATATTTTCTAAGATTTAATTTATCGACGATAGATTTTGTAGAGTTCATGGTTAGTCCTCCCAATTTTTTTGTTAATGAATTACTTCAGCAATAATTCTCTTATATCCTTCACATCTGACAGAATGGCATAAGGGGAATGACCGGTTGAAGGAACAGCACCTCGTGAATTAATCCAGATGGCATCGATTCCTGCATCAATGGCTCCTGCTACATCATGAATCCAAGAGTCTCCAATAAAGATCGTTTCATCTGGCCTTATGCCAAAAAAATTCAATGGTGCATGATAAAGCTCCAAATCTGGCTTCCTTAGCCCTAATTCTTCCGAACAAAAGATGGTTTCGTTTGGAAACACTTTCGATAATCCCATTCGATACACTTTTTGACGTGGATCATAAAGAGCGTTCGTCACAATGCTAAGTTCATAATGATTCTTCAAATCCATTAGAAGCTGAATCAGAGATGAATCTTGGTTAATACATGAAAAACCTTTTTGTAAAAACAGATTTTCTATTCCATTGATGATCTCATCGTCAGGTGTCATATCAAAATGAGAAAAGGCATGCTGCCACCGTGCTCTTCGAAATTCCTGAGGGGTAAATTCACGATTTTTAAGCTTTTCGATCAAGCGGGATGGAACAAGCAGCTTTTTCTCAAGGAAAAGAGCTGCGTCTAAATTTTTCGTTAAAGGATGTTCATTGATTGTTTGAATCAATCCTGTTTTAAACCAGTCTGAATTTAAAAGGGTATCATCTAAATCAAACAAAAGCAGCTTATACTTCTTCATTATGCACCAAGTTCTAACGTTTTTTCCGCATAAACCAAACTTTTGTAAACGGTATTTCCTTTCATTAACTCATCATGAGTTCCTTGTTCAACGATTGAACCGTTATCCATCACATAGATGATATCCGCGTTTTGCACGGTAGAAAGTCTGTGCGCGATAACGATAGTCGTTTTTCCTTCTCTTACAAGGTCAAAGTTGTATTGAACCAGCCTTTCTGTTTCAAGGTCCAGTGCAGATGTTGCTTCATCTAATATTAAAACTTCTGGATTTGAAATAATCGCGCGTGCAAGAGCAAGGCGCTGCCGCTGTCCGCCGGAGAGGGTGATGCCTCTTTCTCCGATCTCGGTGTCATAACCTTCCGAAAGACTCTCAATGTATTCATGAATTTGAGCCATTTCACAAGCTTCAATCATTTTCTCATTAGAAATCTCTCTTCCTAATAATAGGTTATTCCTTACTGTGTCTGGAAAAATGTATGGTTCTTGTGTAACAAAGCCAATTCGCTTCGTCCAATCTGAGTATACGAGGTCATGAAGGGCATAGCTGTTTACTAAAATCTTTCCTTCTGATGGTTTGAAAAAGCGCATAAGAAGCTGTGCGATAGTTGATTTTCCGCCGCCGCTTGTTCCAACAAAGGCAACCTTCTTTCCAGATGGAATCGTAAACTTTAGATCATGAAGCACATTGCTTTCAGATTTCTCATTGTAAGAAAACGAAACACCACTAAAAGTAATAGATTCAATTTCTTCATTAAAAGGTAGAGAACCATCTTTTTCGGTCGGCGACTCAATCACGGAACGAAGCCTGTCAACGTTGGCATAAATGTTGGACAGATCCATCGAAAAAGCAAATAGACGATGAAGCGAATCCATCAGCTGTCCTGTAAATTGATAAACGATGATGAACATACCGATCGTGAGATTTCCTTGGATAACGCTATACCCGCCGTACCCTAACACGATTAGTGAGGCTCCCCATTTTAAAGGTTCACTGGCGAGGATTTGTCTGTTGTTGATTTTGGCCTGCTTCATGACTGCATCAAAATATCGTTTGAAGTGGCGGTTATAGATCGAAGTTTCCCACTCAGTCCGGTTGTACGCCATTACCTCACGCGTAGAGGAGATACCTTCTTCGATATGTATAAGCAGATCCGTTTTACGGTCCTGAGCTTCTTTTCCTGCTTTACGAATCAACGGTGAAAAATGTCTTCCCATCACGATGTATAAAGCACTAAACATTAGTATCGAAACTAACAAAACAGGGGATGACAGGAAGATAATGACCGAAAGCACTGCAATCGTAACAAACAACTGGATAAGCCTTGGGATATATCCTCCTATCATTCCGGCTACTTGGGAAACATCATTTGATAAATAATGGACATACTTCGTCACACGCTCATTATGAAAAGTCTTAACGGGAATGCGCTGCATATAGTTCATAAAATCTCTTGTCAGAACATCAATGATTCTCGCCTGAATGCGATGAAAGGTGTGCGGTGCGATTGTAAAAAGAAGAGCATACGCTATGAAAGCACCAGCGAACATGAGCAAGATCGGAACGAGTTTTTCGTATTGCCCGTTTATAAAAACATCATCAATAATGTATTTTTGCAGTGCTGTAGTCGCGATGATCGACATCGATTCTAAACATAACAACAATAGAGAAAGCAGAAAGAACCACTTAATCTTTTTAATATAATGAAGAAGCCATTTTATATTATCCATCTAACCCCTCCAATTAAACGATTTCTTTTTCAGCAACAGACAGCTGTGTCCCATGCTGCCCTTCAGATAAATGATAAAAGTAGCCTTTTCGAGCCATCAATTCTTCATAAGTTCCTTTTTCAGCAGCCTCTCCTTGCTCAATGACAACAATCTGATCATAATCTTGTACCGTTGAAAGGCGGTGAGCTACCGTGAAGGTTGTTTTTCCTTTTAAAAGGGTATCCAATGCACGCTGAACTTCAACTTCGCTCACGTTGTCTAAAGCAGACGTAGCTTCATCTAACAGGATAATTTTCGGGTCCTTCAAAAACATTCTCGCAAGCGATATCCGCTGCTTTTGTCCGCCAGAAAGTTTGATGCCTCGCTCACCAATCAAGGTGTCGTATCCATTCTCCAGTTCCAGGATAAAATCATGTGCATATGCCGCTTTGGCAGCCTCTTCAATTTGTTCATCCGTTGCATCAGGATTACCGAATCGTATATTCTCCCGTACACTCGAACCGAACAGATACGTTTCCTGAAATACATAGCCGATAGAATCACGGATTTGAGAAAGCTTCAAATCTCTTAAAGAAACACCGTCTAGTAAAATATCACCTTTGCTAGGGTCATAAAATCTTCCTAGGAGTTTTAAAAGGGTAGATTTTCCGTTTCCGCTCGTACCGACAAAAGCAATCCTTTCACCAGGTTTAACAGTTAATTTGAATCCTTTTAAAATGTCGTCTGAAGCAGGATAGCGAAAATGAACGTCTTTAAACTCTAAGTGTCCTTTTACTTCTGATAATAATGCTGGCTGCTCCGGATCGTTCACATCAGGTTTAATATTGACCATTTGATAGATTTTATCCACTTGATACATGAGTACCCTTTGTTCAGTCATTGAGGTGATAACAGCGGTTAAGCGGTGCATAGCGGTAAAATAGTATAATAAAAATGCAGAAAACTCACCGACAGTCAGACTGTTAGAACGCACAAGGATAGACCCATAGATTAAAATCGCGATAGCCCCTGCATAATAGGATAGGCGCCGGACGGTTCCACGGATATAAGCATAAAGATAGGCTTTAATCATGCTCTTGTTATAGGTATGTACTTTATCGTTCAGCCGGCCGTACTCCCAGTTTTCAGAAGAATAGGCACGCACTTCGAGCAATGAGCTGATTGTTTCATAGATTTTCTTGTTTAGTGCAATCCGGTTCGTACTTAATTCTTTACTAAGAAGTGATGCTTTTTGTTCAAAGCGCGGACCGACTAAATAATAAAGGAGAAATGCAGGAATGATGATCAGTGCGAGTTTTACATTCATCGTAAAAAGAATAAAAATCGCGATAATTGAAAAGATAGCTTCTTGAATCATAAAAGGGATGAAATGACGGTAAAGATTTTGAACGGCAGTTACTTCTGTATTCATTAAGGAAAGGGTCTCTCCGATAGGGGTCTTTTCGAAATAGGAAAACCCTAATTTTCTAAGATGCGAAAAAATATTGAAGTGTATGTCTCTTGAAGCTTTTTCTTGTACAATGCGCTGAAGGTTATTTCTTACTGTGCTGAGGTAGATCATGATCGCGAGTAATCCAGTTGTGGCGCCTAAAAGTGAGAAGAATAGTTTAGTGTTCTTTTCTGGCACGATCACATCAATAAAATATTGAATGAATTTCGGGATTAAGAGTTCAATTCCCGTGATAAAAATACTGCTAAGAATAACGAGAGAAAAAAGCCATTTATAAGGCTTCAAAAAAGATAATGTCCAAAGATACACTTTAAATAAATGAGAGGCTTTGAGCGTTTCCATAAATCAGCTCCTAACATATTTTGTTATTTTTAAAATGAGCGGAAGTTTTATTTTACAACAAGTTTGACAGCGTTTCCATAACTTTTTTCTGATTTCAAAATGATATAATCATAATCATATTTATGTTGATATTAGGGAATGAAGATGATAGACAATTTGTTTCTATTAGGAGGTTAAAACATTGATGGGAAAAGCAGAACTAGTAATACCAGCAAAAGCAGATTTAGGCGAGGGGCCATGCTGGGACAAGCAAAAAGGTGTACTTTACTGGGTGAATATTTTAGGTAAAACAGTGAATAGATACGACCCGGAAACAAAGGAGAATAAAGAGATTCAGGTGGATCAACTCGTGGGGACTGTCGTGCCGAGAAAATCAGGCGGAGTAGTTGTGGCCATGGAAAAAGGGTTTTACTTTTTAGACTTAGATACTGAGAAGCTCACACCAATTACTGATCCTGAGAATCATCTGCCAGAGAATCGTTTTAATGATGGGAAATGTGATCCGTATGGACGATTCTGGGCAGGTACGATGAGTCTGAGCGAAGAGCAGGGAAGGGGATCTCTTTACTGTTTACATACGGATTTGAAAGTGGAGAAAAAAGTTGGGGACCTTACGATATCTAATGGTCTGGCTTGGTCTCCTGATCATAAATTCATGTACTTAATCGATACGCCGACTAAAAAGGTTACTAGATTTGATTATGATGAGGAAACCGGAAAAATTGCAAATCCAGTTGCGGTTATCCAGTTTAAAGAAGGAGAAGGAGCTCCAGATGGAATGACGATTGATGAAGAGGGGATGCTTTGGATTGCGCATTGGGGCGGAGCTAGAGTCTCACGCTGGAATCCTGAAACAGGGGAACAGCTACTATCGATTCCGATTCCGGCTCTGAATGTTACCTCATGTACATTTGGCGACTCTGATTTGAAGACTCTCTATATAACTACTGCCAGAAAAAACATGACGGAAGAGCAGCTCAGAGAATATCCCTTAACAGGAGGGTTATTTAAGGTTCGATTAGGAATCAGAGGCTCTGTGAATTATTCATATGAGGGATAGAAAGAAAATAATAAATTTTTCTGAAAATTATATTTACTTTTATATCCATCTGTTTTACAATATTGTAGGTAAGGAAAATAGTAGAAAAAAGGAGGCGTTGGACATGATAAAGTTTAACTTAAAAACTATTAAAACAACTAAATACTGTCCAATACACAACCTTCTTTATGGAATCCGTTTATAATTTTTTAAATTCGTGAACCGGAGCCTCAGGATGTGTATGCATTCTGGGGCCTTTTTATGCTTTTTTATGGTTTAAACAAAAGGTCATCCAGCAATTTTGGGGTGATCTTTTTTTTCGCAAACTTTTTGAAAGTGGATTTCCGCTCCAGTATGCTCGCTTTCCGCGGGGCGTGCGGTGAGCCTCTAGGCTGGAGGCAAAAATGTGCTCCTGCGTCTGCAAGAAATTCTATCGCAGCGTGCTTCCTCGTCGCATGCCTTGCTGAGAAGTATACTCAGGTGGTTGGCACGCTGATCCCGCAGGAGTCTCGCACCTTGCGCTCCAATCAACTTGTCAAAGAAGAGAATGGAACAAAAATACCAAAGGGGTGCCAAAGATGATACAGTTCAGAAAATCACGCAAGAAAAGGTGGAATCGCAGAAACACAGGTAGATAAAAACCAACTGGAGGTAATGGAAATGGAAGTACTAAACAAACAAGTAACAGATCAAATTACGATTGTAGAATATGACTCGAGTTATGCGGCTGCCGTTGCTGAGATGTGGAATAAAAGTCGAGACGGCTGGGGCGGCGGCAACACAATCATGACCGAAGAACAAGTAATGAAGCAGGAAGCTAACTCAACGAACCTCCACTTATACTTGGCGCTTGATGGCGATAAAGTCGTTGGTTATTGCAGTCTTGGAGAATATCGTGAAGACGAAGGCGCGCTTTATATTCCCTTATTGAATGTAAGAAATGATTATCACGGCAAAAAGATCGGGAAGAAGCTCGTTCTAAAAGCGCTTGAAAGAGCGATTGAAATGAAGTGGCCGAGGCTTGATCTCTATACATGGCCGGGTAACACAAAAGCAGTTCCATTATATAAAAAGTGCGGGTTCTTTTGGGAAGAGCGTGACGACACAACACACCTCATGAACTTTATGCCGACAGTCATGCAAACGGAAGCGGTTGTTGAATACTTTCAGAAAATGAACTGGTACGATAACAGCACCCGGAAAATAGAGGTCGTTCCTGACGGCAATAAAGAGAATGAGTTCCACTATTATGAGTACTCATGGGAAAACGAAAATAATGAGAAATTAAGAATGGAGTTTGAACGCTTCGGCAGAGGGCTGCGTTTGATCGAAACAGATGATTACTTGATTTCAGCGACTGTTGAAGACTTCAACCTCGTTTTTGGATCTGAATATAAAGTGAAGTACAACATCATCAATAAGTCTGGCAAACCCTTAACGGTGGCTATTGAAGGTGTGAACGATAAAAACATAGAATTTCAAGTCTCTAAGAAAGCAATGGTTCAAAAGGAAGAGACAGTTGAAGTTCCGTTTACATTAAATCCGATTGAAGAAGAGCAAAGCGTCTGGCGCACGCATCCAGCTGTGAGTTCGCTGTTGACAATCAACGGGAAGAAAGCGCATTTTAAAGTAGGGATCAGACCTAAGTTTCCATTGAACTTGAGTTGCAAATCTTCTGATGCGTTAACGTTTACCGGGAAACCATCCGTTTTTTATCTTGATCTGGAAAATAATTTTAATGAAGAAGCTGTATTTACATTTGAACTGCCAGAGTCTGACCTTATCCAATTAGAGAATCGGGCAGTAAGTGTCACATTGGCAGCGAACGCAAAACGATCGATCCCCGTAAATTGCATCTTATTAAAACATGGATTCTATTCGGCTGATCTTCAGATTACAGCGATAAAAAAGGATGGCAGTTCTGTAGTCTTTACTAAAAAAGCAGGAACCGCATTTAAAGGAATAGGTGCAAAATTCTCAGGGGAATGTGAAGCGTTTTATTATGTGTACAACAGTCAATACCACCTGAAGGTTGATAAGTTCAACAACTGGATCACACCGGGTAAAGGCAGTCATGATTTTAAGTTAGCTTTTATGGTGCCGAAGCTTGGAAAACCGTTTTCTGAAGAATTGTCACGCATCCGTCCAGACCGTTTTGAACCTATTTTAGATGCCGGGTATGCAGGGTTTAAAGCCGTCTATCTTTCAAAGGCGTTTCCTGGCATCCAATTAACATCCGTTGTGAAATTATACAGCGAAGGTTTGGTAGAGCAACATTATGAAATTACAAACACAAATGACATGGAAACAACAGAAGAGGTGTGGCTGAACAATCCGATTCTAAGCCGACTCTTAGAGCGAGCGGTACTTCCTTACAAAGGAGAATTCATGGAACTGAATGACTCTATGGGTTCATTCCTAGACTACTGGAAAAGCAGCAATGTAACTGAGAATTGGATTTTCTTGAGAGGACAGAACAAT
Source organism: Fictibacillus halophilus (assembly GCF_042680145.1). Classification (GTDB taxonomy): domain Bacteria; phylum Bacillota; class Bacilli; order Bacillales; family Fictibacillaceae; genus Fictibacillus; species Fictibacillus halophilus_A. Next base: position 448,534 of record NZ_JBHTNQ010000001.1, read on the forward strand.
CCAAGAGGCATTACGTGGTCGCAGGAAGACAAAATCCATTTTGCTGCTTGGTTTATGTACTTTGAACATAACTTCGGAAAGCTGAAGGGTCATCAAACCGTTCAGACGAATCCTGTTACCCTTTCCATCGGGGCTTTTCATGACTGGCAGTCTTTCAGGCAATACGCTGTTCAAAGAAGTGACAAACCGAGCTTAACGAACCATATGACGGTTTCTGTTAACGACGGTAATCCTTTTGTAAGCGGAAATGAAATAAAGGCAGCAGTAAAAGATCATAAATCATCCTTCTTCAATGGAATGATCGAAATGAAGATGGATGACGAAATTCTGCAAAGTCATCTCTTTGCTTCAGACCAGGAGTTAACGGAAGCTTCTTTTGATATCCCGTTACCTGAGAAAGAAGCGGTTCAAGTCTTAACAGCAAAAATGAACCTGGATTCCATTGATATTACGCGTCAAACTGCGGCTTTTGTCATGAAGGATAAACCGGTTCAGTTCGAGAAAAGCATAAAGAAGGATTTAGAAGTTTTGTCTGCCGATAACGGAGAAATTAAGATTTCTGCATCTGCTCAATTTGCACCGAGTCTGTTTTCTCTTGAGTACAACAACCATGATTGGATGGATTCACCTTTTCCGAAGCCAGCTCCAAAATCTTGGTGGAACCCTTGGTTTGGCGGGATTGCTGGGCTGATTGAAGGTACGAGTCTAAACTCACTTTTAAAAGAAAAGAGTTTCGTAGAGTCTGTTGAGAAAGAGGACAGCAAAGGAAACCTGTGGAAAGGATTGAAGGTTTCAACGAAATACAAAAAGCATGAAACTTTCAAAGGGATTGAAATCCACAAGTATTTCTTGATGCTGCCGGGTGTTCCTGTTCTTTGCCACATAACAGAGATCGTTCAAAACATGGGCAGCTACCTTCAAGCTAAGAATTTCTATACGGGTTGTTTCTTGAATCCAGGACCTGAACTCACGAAGAGCTGGGCTAGCTTCCAAGCTGAAACGGGTGAATGGGCGATGGTTTATGGAGGAAAAGGGGAACAAGAGATGGCAGTTGACCGAAGTGTAGTGTTTGGATCCGATGAACATGAGAATTTGCTGCAGATTGTCGCCAATAAAAATAAGACATTTGTAGATTCTTATATTAATAAAGAAGTTATTGAGCTTGGCTATGCAGAGAAGCTTAATCTGGAACATGGGGCTAAGCACTTTACGTCACCTGTTTTCTATCTGTTTGGCAATAAAGTAATTCCAGATGCAGCTTTAGAAGATTTAAAAAAGATTTATTTCAGCTAACTTCAACAAGGGAGAGAGTCCATGAAAATCATCGACGCACATATGCATTATTCAAACATTGAAAGCTTTAAGCAAACAGCTAGAGATCTGTCCAAACTGGACTATTCCTATGACGGAATTATAAAAGAATACGATGAAGCAGGCGTAGTGCTCGGTATTGCTATGGGGCTGACCGAGAAGGAGGTGGAGGGGTTTCCAGACCCCTTGGCTGCAACGCCAATGGGAATCGATCTAGATGTGAAGGTTCCAGAGAATGTGGTGTATTGTGCTGGCATCAATCCTTATCACTTAGGCGAAAAAGAATTGGCAGAACTCGAAGAATCGATTCAAAAGCCTGAAGTAGTCGGTCTGAAAATCTATTTAGGCTATTATCCATATTATGCGTACGACGAAGTGTATCAGCCGGTTTATAAACTTGCCGCAAAGTACGGTCTCCCGGTTGTTTTCCATACCGGTGACACCTATTCCGAGCGTGGTTTGCTGAAGTATTCTCATCCGTTGACGCTTGATGAAGTAGCTGTGATGCACCGTGATGTAAATTTTATGATGGCCCATTTCGGTGATCCGTGGACGCTTGACGGGGCAGAGGTCGTTTACAAGAATCGCAACATGTATGCAGACCTCTCCGGGCTGGTCGTTGGAACGAGAGAAGATATTAATAGATACAAAGATTCTCCCCGTTTCTTTAACCACCTGAAGCATGCACTTACTTTTACGGATAACTACGAGAAATTTTTGTTCGGAACAGACTGGCCGCTTGTGCCCATCCAGCCGTACATTGACTTTGTAAAAGAAATCATACCAGAAGAGCATCATGAGGATGTTTTTTATAATACAGCAGTGAAAATTTTTCCGAAAATCAGACCTTTTCTAAAATAATTGATAGATTGTGAGAGGGGTGATGCCAATGGTACGTGTTAACAGGATTTATTCTGAACAGTTTGTTGGACAACAAATGAAGGGAAGGGATCACCCCTATGATTACAGGAAAAAAAGTAGAGTTGCGTCCGGTATCACTAGAAGACCATAAGCGGACTTACCATTGGCGGAACGATGAAGAAACGGCAAGGTGGGATGCAGGCTCGGGTCTTTATCGCTATAGTCATGTGCCGCTCGAACAACTCGAAGCATGCTATGAGAAAGATATTCGGACCATTGATAAACGGGAAGTGGGAGAGTTTTCGATCTATACACTCGGAGAAAATGTCCGGCACATAGGATCAATCGGTTATCGAAATCTTGATATTGTTGCACGACGGTGCGTTGTCGGTCTTGGGATTGGAGAAAAAGAGCTGTGGGGCAAAGGCTATGGAACAGATGCCCTAAAAGCTTTGATCGACTATCTGTTTAAAACGATGAATTTAAGACGGATTCAACTGGATACGTGGAGCGGTAACACGCGCGCGGTTCGTGCTTATGAAAAATGCGGTTTTGTCATTGAAGGACGTCTGAGGGACGATGCTTTTATTGATGGAAAGTACTATGACACCATTGTGATGGGGCTGTTGAGAGAAGAATTTCAAAATGATTAATAACAATTATAAGGAGGTGGCTTTTATGGCTGAACTTATCTATCATATAGCAACAACGGTGGACAGTTTTATTTCGGACAAAGACGGAAATGCTGGTCCATCTGTCTTTTTATACGAAGGTGATCATGTAACTGGCTTTTTAGAAGATGTTAGCAGGTATGATGCTGTACTGATGGGCGGCAAAACGTACGAATATGGTTTTCAATTCGGACTGAAACCTGGTGAACCTAGTGCTTTTAAAGATTTAAAGCATTACATCTTTTCGAGCTCAATGCAGTTTGAATCAAATGAAAAAGTAGAGCTAATAAAAGATAATGCGGTCGAGTATATTCGAAACCTAAAGAATAAAGAAAAAGGCAAGCTATGGCTATGCGGTGGTTCCATGCTGGCGGGATCATTAATCCAGGAAAATCTGATCGACCAAATCATCTTAAAGGTTAATCCAGTCATTATAGGTGAAGGGAAGCCTTTATTAGACGGAGTTAACTCTAATTTAATACTGGATTTAATCGATATAAAGCACTTTGACAACGGAGTTATTAAACCAACGTATAACGTTATTTATTCTTAAAACGAGGGTGAGCGAAAGTTGCTCACCTCTTCATTTTATATAAGCAGAAGAGATTAAAAAATTGAATGAACATTTTATTCAAAGTAACAAAAAGTCATCTTTATAAGACTTTTAGAGGGGAAATGAAATGCGCAAAGGGAAAATTATTTTATTAAACGGTGTATCAAGTTCAGGGAAATCTACTTTAGCAAAAAAATTGGTAAAAAAGCTGCCCGATTATTTTCACTTCAGTATTGATGATTTTGACACCATTATCGAAAAGATGGAGGAACGGGATATCGATCATCTGATTCCTGTTCCAACCGAACATTTTTTTCATCGCAACATTGCGATGTTCTCTGATAAAGGCATTAATCTTGTTGTTGATCAAATTTTACATAACGAAGATACAATAAAGGATTGTTATGAAATATTGAATGATTATCCTGTATTATTTGTAGGTGTTCATTGCTCACTTACTGAACTTGAAAAAAGAGAGAAAGACAGAAGGGACAGGCCGGTTGGACAAGCAAAATCACAGCTGAACTATGTGCATAATCAGGGTGAGGTTTATGATATCGAAGTGGATACGAGCGAAGGGATTGACTCTGCAGTTATTGCTATTCTTAATAAATTGCCCGGATCCAACTCTCAAATAGGATGGGAATCTACGCTTGAACAATATTTTGCAAAAAGCCTTTGACATCTGTAAGAAATCTTCGTATACTAATAAAAATTTAACAATAATTGGCTATGAAGAGAACGAGTAATTAAGCTGTATTATTTCCAGAGAGCTCTTGGTTGGTGTGAAAGAGCAATAATCGTCTTAATGAAAAAAGCCTCCGAGCTTTGTACGGATGCGAGGAGAACCTTGCTGATACTACAACGGGATCTCCCGTTACAGAGATAGGGTATATGCAAGTGATTATTTTTCATTGCCGTACCTGAAGAGGTTGGCATGGCGACATGTTAACAAACTGAGGTGGTACCGCGAATGCTGATAAGCTCTCGTCCTCAAGATGAATAATCTTGGGGGTGAGGGCTTTTTTGTTTTTCTTAATAATACTGAGAGGTGATGAGAGATGCATTGGGCATATCGTATAGCAGAAGAATTAATCAGTAACCATCCTGAGCGAGAAACCTTTGTTTGCGCTTCAGGAATCAGTCCATCAGGTTCCGTTCATATCGGAAACTTCCGTGAAGTCGTTACAACTTATTTTGTAGTGAGGGCTCTGCAGCAGCTAGGTAAGAAAACACGCTTTATTTTTTCATGGGATGATTTAGATCGATTTCGTAAAGTACCTAAGAATGTGGATCCTTCATTCGAACAATACATTGGCATGCCATACTCAGAAATTCCTTGTCCATTCCGGTGCCATAGTTCTTATGCGGAACACTTTGAAAGAGATTTTGAGCAATCGTTGAAAGCTTTTGGTATTGTTCCAGAGTTCATCTATCAAAACAAAGAATACACATCCAAAAGATACAATACACACATCCTTCATGCATTGAATGAGAGAGTGCGAATTTACGATATTCTTATGAAATATAAGACCGGAGAAGCGAGTGAGGAGGAGCGGGAAAGGTTTTATCCGGTGAATATTTATTGTGAGAACTGCCGAAAAGATACGGTACGTGTTACAGGGTTTGAAAATGGAACATTAGGTTATAAGTGTTCGTGTGGCCATTCAAACACTGTGGAAGTTATGGAAGCCACCAATGTGAAATTAAACTGGAAAGTCGATTGGCCGATGAGATGGATGGCAGAAGATGTGGTCTTTGAACCAGGCGGTCGAGATCATTCATCCGAGACAGGCAGCTTTAGGGTTTCAAGTGAAATGGCTTCAAAAGTTTTTAACCAAGAGGCACCTCTATACGAACCTTATGATTTCATCAGTATTAAAGGGACCGGGGAGAAGATGTCCAGTTCGTCCGGGAACAACATTACACCTGCAGAGTTGTTAAGTGTTTATACTCCGGAAATCATTCTTTTCATGTTTGCGAAATATAATCCGAACGCTGCTTTTCATATTGGATTGGATGAGGATGTGATTCGTAACTATACGGAATATGAGAGATTTAGAGATGCCGAACCAGCCCACTTGAAAGAAGAGATCAAAGTTGCTTTAGACTTGTCTGTAGTTACACCGAGACCTTTAAAAAGTCCAAAGTTTGCTCAAGTTGCGAGTATCCTTCCACTGGTGAATTTTGATGCTTTTCTAGTTAGAGATGTGCTTAATCGGACAGGTGAAGCTTACACGATAGAAGTAGTTCAAGAAGTTTGTAAGAGAGCAGAATTTTGGCTTCGAAACTGGTGTCCAGAGAAAGTAATCATGATAAATGATAAGAAGAATCTCAAATATTATGAGACTTTGACAGATCAGGAACAGAGGTGGGTTAAAAGGTTTGTGGAAATACTGGAAGATGGTTGTGAGCTTTCTGAAGAGGAGTTCATGCGAAAAGTGTACGATATTTGTCAGGTAGATGATCCAAAAGTGAAACGAAACTACCAAAAACGGTTGTTTACCATCATCTATCAGCTTGTTTTGAACAGCAATAGTGGTCCTCGCATTCCATTGCTGGTTAATTCAATAGAAAGGGAGCGGCTAATTGCATTGTTAAGCTGTTAATTTATATTTAATACAGGGTAATTCAAAATTTATCCACACATAAAAAAGTTTAAACGATTTTGGACAAATCCTAACCTCATGTACTCACAATAAAAGAGATGACCCCCAATAATGACGGTCATCTCTTCTTTATTTCTTCAATTCCTGCCCCATGCCTTTTAAAAAGTGAAGACCAAACCCGATAGCACGGTTAATGTCTGGGTCTTTCAATGACTTCACTAAATCGAAAGCGCCAATCTTTTGTTCACTTTCTACAAAAGTTTCGCCTTGCTTCAAACCGGATACGACGCTGTCTAGAAGTTTTGTTGTTGCTTCTGGATCCATCCTCGTCAGGACGCCAGCCGCACCCATCAAGTTGTTGATCATGTTCGTGACCGGTTCGCGGGAAACCTGGCCGAGAGCAATACTTGCGATTTTGTCTTTTGCTTCGAGCATGGCGTTCGCTGCTTCCAACGCACCGATTTTATCCAGCTCTCCAATAAAATCAAGCGCTTTTGTTAAGGCTGCATCTTTTTCAGCTAATGCCTTTTGCAATTCAGCGAGCTTTTCTTGCTGGATCTGTTCTTCTGTTTTCACATTTTTTTTAACGACTGTAATCGGTTGTGCCATATTGAATCAGCCCTCCTATACTTCATCCGTCAGGTGGACATAGCCCGGACGGTTCCATTTACGCTGTACTTCTACACCATTTTGAGGATGGCGTTTCTTGTTCCTAGGGTTGTTGCCAGGAAGCTTCACTTCACCTTCACGGCTGATGATTTCCATCCTTACTTTTGTTTGTTTATAAGCTGGTGTATGTGTTCGATGATCGACAGCTGGACCTGTCAGGAAGTTGATGGCTGTCTCATTGTTTACTGAGTTCATAGGCAGATAGAGCTCGTTATTTTTAACACGGTCAGTAACGAGTGTGTTCAGCTTTACTGCTCCAAATGGAGAGATAAGGCGAACGACTGAACCGTCAATTACACCGCGCTCTTCAGCAAGAGCAGGTGACACTTCAACGAATACATCAGGCACTTTATGCTGAATCCCTTTCGATTTGTTCGTCAGGTTACCTTCATGGAAGTGTTCAAGCATACGACCATTGTTTATATGCAGATCGAACTCTTCAGGAAACTCTGCTGGCAGCATCCAGTCAGAAAGTGCAAAGCGTGCTTTTTTATCAGGGAAGTTAAATCCTTCTGTATAAAGAAGCGGTGTGCTCTTTCCGCTGAAATCTCCCCAAAGGAAGCTGCCCCAGCCTTCAAGAACATCATAGTTCGCTTCACCAAACAATGGAGCGAGAGATGCCATCTCTGCAAAAATCTCACTAGGATGTGAATAGTTCCAATAAGCACCCATGCGAATTGCAATTGCCTGAATAATCTCCCAGTCTGGTCGTGATCCTCCTGTTGTAGGAAGTGCTTGATACAAACGCTGAACGCGGCGCTCTGTGTTCGTAAATGTCCCTTCTTTTTCTAGTGAAGGAGCAGCCGGTAAAATGACATCTGCGTATTGCGCTGTTTTTGTTAGGAAAATATCTTGTACAACAAAGAAATCCAGCTGAGAAAGCATGTCATGTACGTGGTTAGAGTTGGAATCCACTAAGGCCATGTCTTCACCGATTAAGTACATCGCCTTGATCTCGCCTTTACCGATTCCTTCAACCATCTGAATGTTGTCTTTACCTGGTTTGCTGTCGATCGTCACGCCATACGCTTTTTCAAATTTTGCGCGGGCAACATCATCGGTAATATGCTGATAACCAGGCAGCCAAGCTGGAAGGGTACCCATGTCACACGCACCTTGAACGTTGTTGTGTCCACGAAGCGGGTATGCTCCAGCACCAGGTCGTCGATAGTTTCCAGTTGCTAAAAGGAGGTTCGAAATGGCAGCCGATGTATCACTTCCGCCTGTGTTCTGTGTAACACCCATGCCCCAAAGTACACATGTGCCATCTGCGTCGCGAATCATTTTCGCTACGTCAATCATCATCTCTTGAGTTAGACCCGTAATTTCTTCGGCGTATTCTAACGTGTATTTCTCTAAAACTTCTTTAAATTCATCAAGATAGTGAACGTTTTCGTCAATAAACTTCTGGTCATGCCAGCCTTGATCGATTATATATTTCGTTACCGCCATGAGCCACACTTGGTCGGTTCCTTGTTTTGGGCTCATGAAGATGTCGGACCGTTCAGCGAGTTCATGTTTACGCAGGTCAGCGACAATTAGCTTTTGTCCATGAAGTTTGTGTGCACGTTTTACACGAGTCGCAAGTACCGGATGTCCTTCTGTCGGGTTCGCACCAACAACGATAACGAGGCCAGCTTCTGCGATATCTTGAATCGTACCGGCGTCACCACCCATACCTACTGTACGGAACAAACCGTCTGTTGCAGGAGACTGGCAATAACGCGAGCAGTTATCTACGTTGTTCGTACCGATGACTTGGCGGGCAAACTTCTGCATCAAGTAGTTTTCTTCGTTCGTAATTTTTGATGACGACACGAACCCAAGCGCGTTGCTGCCGTAATCTTGTTTGATCTGACCCATCTTGCTGGCAATTAGGCTTAGTGCTTCATCCCAAGTGGATTCAACAAATACGCCGTCTTTACGGATAAGAGGTGTAGTCAGACGTTCCTCGCTGTTCACGAAATCCCAGCCGAACTTTCCTTTTACACACGTAGAAATCGCATTTACTGGACCTTCACTCGGCTCCACTTTTAAAATTTTTCTGCCTTTTGTCCATACTTCGAACGAACAGCCAACACCGCAGAACGTGCAAACCGTTTTCGTTTTTTTCGTACGCGTCTCACGCATAGCAGCTTCTACTTCAGATACAGCGAAAATACCGCTGTAGCCAGGCTCAACTTCTTTTACAAGTTCCACCATCGGCTCAAGAAGATCTTCCTTTAATCCCGTCATGAAACCAGCTTCACCAAGCATGGATTTTTCCATAAGTGCGTTACACGGACAAACCGTTACACACTGACCGCAGCCAACACAAGAAGATTCATCGATACTTGATCCAGCGTCCCAAATTACACGCGGGCGTTCACGTTCCCAGTCGATCGAAAGTGTCTCGTTCACCTGGAGGTTCTGACACACTTCAACACATTGTCCACACGTGATGCACTGGTTCGCATCATATCTGTAAAACGGGTGAGACATATCGATATCAACCGGTTCTTCTTTTGGAGAATAGGGAATAGACTGATGTTCGATCTCCATCAGTTCAGCCGTATTATGCAATTTGCAGTTCCCGTTGTTGTTATCACAGACTGTGCAATAAAGAAGGTGGTTTTCCAAGAGGCGGTCCATCGCCTGATTTTGCGCATCTTTCGCACGAGAAGAAGAACGTTCGATGCTCATGCCGTCGAGTGCCATCGTCGAGCACGAACGCATCAGTTTTCCATCTACCTCAACGATACATGTGTCACACGTTTCGATCGGATCCACTTGAGGGGTGTAGCAGATTTGCGGATGAGGCAGTTCATTTTTGTTGATGATATCAAGTATAGATGTGCCTGACGGAGCTTCGTACGCCTTCCCGTCGATCTTGATTTGAATCATTTTATCCATTTAAGACCTTCCTTTCAATTATGAAAGTACACAAAAATCCACCACGAATGCACAGATTCTATGAAGTACAGAAAATGTGTATCATGGTGGAATAGTTTAATAGCAGATCATACTATCGAGCCAATCCAACATTGAGTATATTTTCTCCAGTGAAAATATACGGGTTATGTATTTCAGTAAGAGGGAAGAAGAACAAAAGGTTATTCCTGCATCCAACTTTTCTTCTCTTATTATAGCGTTTTCATAGGAAAAGAACAATGAATCTTCAAAACTCGTTATTTTTAAGAAATGATATTACTTTGAACTATTTTTTAAAGGAGTTTTTTCGGGTAAAGAGAGCCATGGGGCGAAAACAAGGGCGCATCGGGTAAAACGGATAAGTTACGGGGTGGAAGTAAGTCATGTTGGAGTGGAACGAGCCTTCTGAAGGGTGAAACTCCACCTCGACCGGGCGAACGTGTAATAAATAAAAGAACACGTACCGTAAAAAGTATCTAGTCTAAAACTAAAAGCTGCATAGCAATAATAAGAATTTTTCACGTGCGAAAAGTAAGTACATCATGTATGATTAGTAAAAAATGGAGAAACAGTGGTGATGGTTCAAATGTCTAAAAAGGTACACGACTTCAATGATATTATCCGAAAGCTGCGAAAGAACCTGTTAGGAAAAGGTCCTGAGAAGATTCATACGGTGTTCATAGAAAATATGGCGATCTCGACCATGTACGGAAACTTGACTCCGACTGAGAAGTTTATCGCGAGAACATCTGAAGGTAAAGAGATGGTGCATGCGGCTAGAACGCGCCTGATCCAGGATATTTATGCAACAGCACCGCCAGAAGGATTAGAAGATGTGACGGGTGCAAAGTTTGTTTATCTGTTCTCAGATTTTAAAGTGGATGAGGACATGGCAGTTTCCGTATTCGTTTTCGATAAACCCATCGCTTAAGGGGAGAAACCACTCATGAAACCTGTTGTTACAAAGCGCGAAGTTCTTCATTTTAAAAATGGCGAGGCTGTTCAAGTTGAAGACACCATCGTGACTGAACTTCCAGTGACGATCAAAATTAACGGGGAAGAATTTGTGACAATGGTCTGCAGTCCCGAATACATAGAAGACATGGTTGTCGGCTATCTCGCCTCAGAAGGAATTATACGAAACTATAAAGATATAAAAGACATCTGGGTGCAAGAGGATGGAAGCTATGTTCATGTGACGACGGATCGGCTCAATCCCCTATATCAAAATCTGCAGAATAAGAGATACATAACCTCGTGCTGCGGGATGAGCAGACAAGGTTTTGTGTTTGCGAACGATGCGCTTACGGCAAAGAACATGAACGAGGTTCGGGTAAAGGTAACGCCTGAGGATTGTTTCCGGTTAATGAAGGAGATGCAGGGGACAGCTGGTGTTTTTCAAGAAACAGGCGGTGTGCATAACGCAGCACTATGCAATGTGAACGGAATTGTGCTGAGCCGGATGGACATTGGACGCCATAATGCTCTTGATAAAATCTACGGCTATTGCCTGAAGAATGATATTTTCATAGGAGACAAGATCCTCGTGTTCAGCGGCAGGATTTCATCAGAGATTTTGCTGAAGGTAGCGAAAATCGGATGCGAGATCGTACTGTCCAAATCCGCCCCGACCGAATTTGCCCTGCAGTCAGCAGAAGAACTCGGAATTACGACGGTTGGGTTTATCCGTGGAGACTCGATGAACGTGTATACAAGACCGGAGAGGATTATTTCAGAATGAAAATGTTTTTTAAAAGATACTCTCACTGGTTAGCTCTCTTCATTTTAAGTTTTAGCTATTTTTCTATGTTTATCAATCTTGAATTTGAAAAACTAGATACGATTGCTATTATTTTTGGAGGTATCGGATTTCTATCTGTAGCCTATCTTGCCATTGTGACAGAACAGCATATTAGGAAAAAGAGTAAAGAGAAATGAGCAGTCCACCGTTATGGTGTGACTGCTTTTTTGAATTAATTGTGTACTTGGAGTTTATTTCCGCTAGGATCAAAGAAATGAAAATAGCTGTGCCCCCTGTCTTCTTGCATTTCATCCACTTTCACATTTTGATTTGTTAAATATGTATGCAGCTCTTTGATATTTGAAGTTGTAAATCCGATAGAAAATTCGGCTTGTCCGTTTATGGTGAAATGCCCCCTGGAATCCGGATCTCCTTGTACTAATATCAGTAATGGACCAGATTTCAGTTCTATAACAGCAAGTTTTCCATCACTGTGCTTTAATTGAAAACCTAAACATTCTGTGTACCAGGTTATTGACTCTTGAAGATTAAAAACAGGTATCCTAAAGTAATGCATCTCATGGATTAATGATTTACTCATCGTTATCCCTCCTTATGTTTTTCTAATAACATATTTCGGTAATAGATGACTTAACCCTTCAAAAAAAATAAAAGCAGTCCTGCTACAGAGAGCAGAGCTGCTTCATGCTTTTTACCAGCTGCGCTGTTCCCACTGGCTCTCGGTTACTTCTAATTTCTCTTTATTTCCGTCCGAATCAGTAGCATACACATCATCTACATACCAGCCTCTGCCGTTTACAGATCCATCCGTTTGATAGAGAAAGCGGACGAATTGTGTTCCATCAGGAAGGTCCACTTTTTCGTGCGACCATTTTTCATCCTTACCCGTGTAAACTTCAGGTAAGTTCGTCCATGTTTCACCGTCTTCAGAAACCTGAACCAGCCCTTTATCACTGCCAGTTTCGATGCTGAGCCAGTTTTGGAAGTGAAGTGTATTCTGACCCTCTTCAAGTTTAAAAGTTAAATTCTTTGCAAGTTTGTCGCCATACCCCGCAAACCAAGCTTTATCCTTTTGCCCCATAGAGACGGATATCGAATCTCCTGCAAGACGAGCCACTTCACGTCTGATCGGATTCATCGAAACGGTAGCACGAGAAGGGTGGACCCGATTTGTTAACGTTAAAACGATCATTTGATTTTTCGGCGATACGACCATTGATGTCCCTGTATATCCAGTATGACCAAGAGTCTCTTCATTTGCTAAAGAGTCCATGTACCAGCCTTGATTCAGCTCCCAGCCGAGTCCGTGTGAGTTGCTAGGGAACTGAGGAAGCTGGTTTTCAGTTAATAAGCGAACTGTTTCTGGTTCGAGTATCTGAGTCGAACCATACTTTCCTTTTTGTAAAATCATGTGGCCAAAAACTGCGAGGTCTTTAGCGGTTGAGAAAACTCCAGCATGACCTGCTACACCGTCAAGGCTCCATGCGTTTTCGTCATGCACACTGCCCCAAACCATGCCGCGGCCGATATTTGGCTGATATTCTGTAGCTGCCACGCGGTCACGAAGTTCAGCAGGAGGGTTGTACATCGTATCTTTCATTCCGAGCGGCTCAGTAATGTTTTCTTTTACAAACGCATCAAGTCTTTGACCAGACAATCTTTCAACTAAAACGCCAAGTGTGATTAAATTCAGGTCACTGTATGTATAAGTCGTGCCAGGCTGATTTTTCAACTGGTATTTTAACGCGATCTGCAGCCTGTCTTCACGGTTCGTTCCCATGTTGTAAAGCGGGATCCACGCTGTGAAACCAGAGGTATGCGTCATGATCTGCCTGATCGTTACGGATTCTTTACCATTCTCGTTGAATTCAGGGACGTACTTTCCTACTGGATCATCCAGGTTGAATTTCCCTTGTTCGTACAGCTGCATCGCGGCAGTTGTAGTAAAAAGTTTAGAGATGGAGGCGATATCAAAAATGGTATCCTTTTTCATTTCTACAGGGTTGTCCATTTCAGTAAACTGATCATCGGTATACAGAGCAGAGTATCCATAAGCATCATGCTTTGCGATGCTTCCGCTGCGAGCGACTAGAACGACCGCACCGGGCATTGTCCGTTTCTCCATTTCACTCTCGATAAAAGAATCGATTCTTTGAAGCGGCTCTCTTTTGAGTGAAGCGCTTTCAGGAGTTCCGGGATGAAGAACAGCAGAAGACTGAACAGGACGGTTCCAATCCCCTGGTTTTATTTGATTGTTGATTGAAGAATCTTCGGCAAAAATTGCAGGGGTTACACTGGATAAAAGCATGGCTGTACTTAGCATGGTACAAACTAAAACACGTTTTCCTCTCATATGTACATCTCCTTATTCTGAAAATTCTTACACTTTATTACAGTATCAATCCAGAAAAGGACTGTCCATCACTCAGAAGACCCACAGTACAAGGTCCTATAGAATTGTCAGAATTGTAGGGGGTCTGTCCCGGGACAGACCCCTTTGTTAAAATTTGAAGGAACATTTTAACTTTTATCGAATTCTATATACGTGACGGACTTGAAAGGAGATTATCATGCTACTACAGCTTACCCCTGCATTTATCACGTTTTTATTAACGGTTCTTATAGCACCTGTATTGATTTTTAGTCTTAAAAGATTAAAGCTGACCCAGCCTATTCGAGTGGAACTTCCTGCAGATCATCAAGAAAAGAAGGGAACACCACTTATGGCGGGAAGTGTGTTCTTCGTAGGAATCATAGTCGCTTTGTTTTATTACACAAGTCCCATCATGATTTTCCTTGTAGGTACCTTTGTCCTTTTTAGTTTTATCGGTTTTCTTGATGATTTTTGGAAAGCGTCCAAACAAGATCCAGGCGGGGTATCAGGGAAAACAAAGCTCATCTTTCAATTTGGATTTACGATTTTGCTTTTATATATTGGAATCGATCTGTTCAACATTGATACAAGCATCCGCGTGACGGAGTCATATCACATCTTGTTGCCGTACATTCCTTACCTTGTGATTATCACTCTGTTTATCGTGGGTACCGCCAACGCGATCAATTTTACCGATGGAATGGACGGGCTTTTGGGCATGGTAGCGATTCCTACATACTTCTTTTTCTTTGTCATTAGTGAGAATACAGAAGTGAAAGTGTTTTGTCTGGTGATGATTGCAACTATTCTTGGTTTCTTGATCTATAACTTATATCCGGCAAAAGCGTTTATGGGGGATACAGGCTCTTTAGCGATAGGAGGGACCTTGTCCTTTCTCGCAATCATTGAAAACGTAGAAATCTTGATTCCGATCCTATTTATCATCTATCTTGCCGAACAGCTATCGGTTATCATCCAAGTAGCTTATTTTAAACGGACGAAAAAGAAACTGTTCCGCTTTACGCCAATTCATTATCATTACGGGATAAAGTACGGCTGGTCTGAAAACATGATTGTTACTGTATTTGCGATGGTGTCATGGGCCGCGTGTGGAATATGCCTGATTTATTTTGAAATGTTTATGTAGTTTGTTTTTCAGATTTAAAACAGAAAAAAGACAGCGATTTCTCGCTGTCTTTTTTCTTTTACCAAATCTCCTCAACCCATTCCGGATGGTCGATGAACGGATTTCGGTTGTGCTGATAATCGTTATAGATAATGTTATTGCGGTTGCGCTCCCAGTTATCAACAGGATCTTCTAAATGCCACTGAAGCAGCACAGACATTTTACCGTGATATGGAGCCGTTCCGTTGTTCACGTTGTTGTTCAACTCTAGCTGCGGCTCGCCGCTGTCGCCTTCATAACGTACTGCCATGTAGAACAGCATACGTGCAACATCACCTTTTACAGCATCTCTCGGTTCCCACGAATCACTGTCATAATAGTTTCCAATCGCCTCAGTGTGCTGTGTGCCTCCATTATCAAAATCAAGGTTTCCTCTTGAACTGTTTACCGTTACGTCAGTCGGACGAAGGTGGTGAATGTCTGTACCAGGTCCCATCGTCGTTCCGAAATCACCGTGAGATTTTGCCCAAACGTGTTCCCGGTTCCAGTCGTTCACATTGCCGCCGTTCGTTGTTTTACTTTGGGAACGACCCGTGTATAACAAGATTACGTTGCTGCTGTTGTTTGGATCTTCATCTGTCTCTTTTAATGCTTCCCAAACTTCAGAATAAGAAAGTTCAGTGTGATCGTCGATTATATTGTGAAGAGCTGTTTTTAAAGCTGCACCTGTTTTTCCTCTAGCTGAATCATAATAAGAATCGTCATAAGCTGGCGGATCAGTTGGATCACCAGGGTCGCCAGGATCTCCGGGATCAGAGCCTGATGCTTTTTCCATCGCAGTTGCGTTCTTTAACCCGGCGTGTGAAAAATAAGCAGTTAAGTTCCCAGTAACTTTAATCGATTGTCCTTTTAAACTTGGATTCGATTGTAAGCCAAATTCTGAACGGTACGATGAAGGAATTTGAACATACACCATGTTTGCAGTGTTTGTTTCAGATGCACTGTCCGCGAGTGCGAGCGCATAGTCGTTCGGATAGTTGCTCGTCACGACAGTATTGGTAGCAGTAGGCTGCCCGACAACAAAACCTTGGACCGTTTTGATGCTGTTGTTTTGGTTTGCTATCGCTTGAGAAACAGAATACGGGCTTGACCAGGAACCATCACCAGTAGCTTGAAGAGAGGGAATAAATGCCAAGGTACTAATTACCAAAGCAATAACTACTGAAAAAAGAGAAAGAAACTTCTTGTTTCCATGTCTTTTCATCATCAACGCCTCCATTATCTTATTTTAGATACGTGTTTTGAAACTGCTTTTATTTTACAATCATTCTATTAACTTCATTTTACAGACTTGTAAAATATCAACCTAGTTACAAAGGAACGAACTATATATAAAGAAAAAGCAGTTATAATTGCCTAGGTAAAAAAATTAAAGGGATTTGTCATCATGAAATGGAAGTGGATATCTGAGAAAGGATTGGCAGGAGGGAGAATCGTGAAAGAAAACTGGGAAAGAAGCCGGCCGGTTCAATTGCTGGAAATGCAAGAGCTTGAATGGATGCTGCAGTCCTTTATGCCTGGAAAAAAGCTGGAGGCTTTTTATTTATTAGGGGGAGGCTACAGTAACACAAACTATAAACTGCAGGTGGAAACCTTGGGAGATCCCCTGGTTCTTCGAGTAAGCAGTGAAAAACTATGTAAATTTGAAAACAGCTTGCATAGCAGATTGCAACAGAATTTGCCGGTCCCTGAAATCTACTTCAGTGAATCTCATGGAGACAGATCGTTTTCATTTATGGAATGGAGAACAGGTAGTCAGCTAAAAGAAGTGATGTATCAAGGAGAAAGGAATGCGGTTAAACAAGCCGCTTTTTCTGTTGGTTATTGGCTTTCACAAATACGGAAACATACATTTACAGAATCAGGTTTTTTGAATGAAAATTTAGATGTATGTGAACCTGTAAAAATAACACCAGATACTTTTCTGGCGTTTATGGAAGAATTTTTAATAAAAGGTAAAACCGGTCTCTGGATTGAAAAAGAGATGACGGCTGCAGTTTGGGATTATGCGCGAAAGAACAAGCATTTTTTAAAAGATATTGATGTAGAACCGGCACTAGTACATAGTGACTATAATGGTTTGAATATCTTGGCTTCAAAGAATAACGAGCCTTGTGAAGTCACTGCGATTATTGATTGGGAGTTTGCATTTGCTGGTCCTGTATATGTAGATATCGGCAATATGCTGCGTTATGAGAATTTCCGATATTATGCTGACTTTGAGCTTGCTTTTATAGAAGGATTGGAGTTCGGCGGTATTAAGCTGCATAAAGAATGGAAACGAATCGCAAAGCTTGTAGACCTAATAGCGCTATGCAGTTTGCTTAACAATCAGCATGGCGGTGAAAATCGAATAAAAGATATAAAACAATTAATAAGTCAGACCTTGAAATATGAGAAATGATTATTGAGCACACATATTTCAGGGCGTTTTCCATCATGCAATCGCCCTGATTTTATCTATAAATCTGAAAACTTCACTCGCAATTTTTTCATCTTGTTAATTAAATCTGATCCGATCTCTTCTTCAAATTCATCATAAACTTGCCCCCATTGATCTGCCCAATTCTCTTTCTCTTCATCATTTAGACGATAGATTTCAATGTCAGATTGTTGTTCAATCAACCGAAGCTGCTCTTCATTCATGTCAAAAGAGTGAGTCTGGTTCCACTTTGTCGTTTCTTTCAAAGCTTCACTGATGATCGTCTGCTGGTCTTCTGAAAGCTCCTTCCAAAAATCCTCATTCATGATAACCGCGTAACCCAAGAAACCATGGTTGCTGACCGTTAAGTGGCTTTGAACGTTAAAGAACTTTTTTGAATAGATGTTAGAAATCGTGTTCTCTTCGCCATTCAGCTCACCTGATTCTAACAGTCTATAAGTCTCATTAAAATCTAATCCAACCGCATTGGCATCCAGCAGTTGAAACTGTTTTTCTAATACCGGACTTGGCATGATGCGAAGGGTCTGTCCTTTTAAATCAGACGGCTGTTTAACCGGTCCATCGTTCGTTGTAATTTGCTTAAAGCCATTTGTCCAAAAGGTGAGGCCTTTCATGTTGCCTTTTTCTATAGACTGAAGAAGTGTTTTTCCAATTTCTCCATTTAATGCTTCAATGATACTTTCACGGGTCGGCATCGCATAAGGGAGATCCAACACCTGAAACTTTGGGGAGAATGCGCTTAGTTTCGTTGTGGCGGGCGCTATCAACTGAACATCTCCGCGTTCCAAGGCTTCGAGTTCTTCTTGATCAGAATAAAGCCCGCCGTTTGGAATAACTTCAACTTTTATCCGTCCATTTGATTTCTTATCTACAAGCTTTGCAAAGCGCTGAGCCGCAAGCCCTTTAGGTGTATTCTCAGCAACAACATGGCTGAACTTGATCACTACTTGATCATTAATTCCTTTTTGATCATCGTCAAAAGGCAGAGTATCCTCTGAAAGCTTCGTATGAAAACCAATCCCAATGGATACAGCCAAGCCAGCGATTAATAATAACGCAATACTTATGAACGCTTTCATCCTATAAACCCCGAATCCGTCATTTTTTAAATAGTCTAACATATGCGAACCGTAATGATACAATAGGGACAAGATTAAGGGAGGAAGCTTGGCTATGAAGATGAAACGACTGCCGATTCGGACAAAAATCATGATACTAACTTTTGGCATCATACTTTATGCCATTCTTATTGGCGGAGTCGTTATTATCGGCAAGATCCTTGACATTCAGGAAGAGGAGCTTGGCAAACGCGCGATGATTACTTCGCGGACCGTTGCACAGCTTCCCGAGGTAAAGACACATATCCAAGAAAATGATGGTTGGGAGACAATAGAACCAGTCGTTGAGAAAATACGAGTGATTAATGAAGCAGATTACGTTGTTGTCATGAATATGGAGGGTGTACGATATTCCCATCCCGTAAAAGGTATGCTAGGCACTAAATCGGAAGGCAAAGACGAGAGTGCTGCTTTTGCAGATCATACATTTATCTCTAAGGCAAAAGGGGAAATGGGAACAGCCGTAAGAGCTTTCGTTCCGATCAAAAATGAAAACCTCGAGCAGATCGGAGTTGTGGTGGTTGGTCACGTTATACCTGGATTTAATGAAGTATTTTATGATTTGAAAGATGAGATGACGCTAATTCTTTTAGTTGTGCTATCTTTTGGAATCATTGGTTCTTGGCTTCTTGCACGGCATCTGAAGCAGCAAATGTTTTATCTGGAACCGCATGAAATCGTCCGCATGCTGGAAGAAAGGACGGCTACCTTCCATTCGATGCATGAAGGGGTTATTGCGATCGATAATCAGGAGCATATTTCTATTTTTAATGAAAAAGCAAAACGTATTTTTAAGGTTTCTGGGGATGTAATCGGTAAACCGATCCGAGAAGTCATTCCGGATACACGGTTGCCGGAGATCATTGAGCTGAGCAGACCTGTCTATAACCAGGAGATTCGGGTAAGCGGTAAAGTTATCATGAGTAACCGTGTTCCGATCAAAGTCAACGACCAGATAGTCGGTGCCGTAGCCATTTTCCAAGATCGTACGGAAGTCGCCAAAATGGCAGAAGAACTAACAGGTGTAAAAGCGTTTGTTGAGGCACTAAGGGTTCAGAATCATGAACATATGAACAAGCTGCACACCATTGCAGGACTGCTTCAACTCGGAAAAATAAAAAAAGCGATGGAGTATGTTTTTCAAGTATCTGAAGAAAAAGGAACGCTTACTAGATTTTTAAATCAGCGTATAAAAAATGAGAGTTTAGCAGGACTTTTGTTAAGCAAAGTCGGTCGTGGAAAAGAACTGGGCATAAAGGTTGTCATCGACAAGGAGAGCCGTCTTGAAGTGTTTCCGGAACATCTCGATCAACACGATCTTGTCATGATATTAGGTAATTTAATCGAGAATGCTTTCGATTCTTTATCAGGAATCTCAAATGGACGAATTGATGTAAGTATTGCGCAAGATTCTGAGGTCTGTGCCATTTTGGTAGAAGATAATGGTTCTGGGATGACAGAAGATATTCAAGAGCACATATTCGAAAGAGGATACACGACAAAAGGGGACAACGGTTCAGGAATCGGACTCTTTTTAATAAAACAGATCGTGGAAAAAGGAAAGGGTGAAATCGAGGTGACTTCCAAAGTGAATCAAGGGACCAGCTTCGTTATTGCGTTTCCGATGGGAGACAGGGGTGAAGATGTATGTGTGAATTAAAAGTATTACTTATAGAAGACGATCCTATGGTCCAGGAGATCAACAAGGCATTTATCGAAAAAGTAAAAGGATTCAAAGTGATTTCGTGCGCTTCCAACGGGACGGAAGGCATGGAACAAGTAAGAAAATTAAAGCCTGATCTTGTTGTTCTCGATATTTACATGCCTGGACTGGATGGTGTAAAAACCCTCCAGCAGATTAGAAATGAAAAGATTCAAGTCGATGTCATCGTTATTACCGCGGCAAACGATCTGGACACAATAAGATCTATGCTGCAAAACGGAGCGTTTGATTATATCATTAAGCCGTTTAATTTTGAGCGGATAAAAAAAGCGCTTGATAAATACAAAGACTTTCATTCTGCTATTTCTCCCTCTGGATCAGTTACCCAGAAAGATCTAGATAACCTTTTCTTTTCGGAAAAGAGGGACGCTCCAAATACTGCTGATCTTCCAAAGGGACTCAATGAACTTACATTAAAACAAATTGAAGGTTTTCTAAATACACAAACAGAATCCAAATCTGCTGAGGAAGTGGCAGAAGGAGTGGGCATTGCGCGTGTTACAGCCCGCAGATACCTTGACTATCTCGTGAAAAACGGCAGCATCCAGATGGACATTCAATATGGCACAATCGGCCGCCCGGTTAATCGTTATTTATTAAAAAAATAGGATTCATTTTACTAGTTAAATGAATGAAAAAAGGATATTATTTACTATTGTGTGAAATACATGATAGGGGGTTAGATGATGTCTGAAAAAAATGAGCAGATAGTTGTAGTTCGAGAGGTCCGTATTGGAGATGCTGAAGATGTTTTAACCATTCAGCGTGAGGTCGTTGGAGAAAGAGATTATTTTATTGCTGTTTCAGAAGAGTTTAATAAAACAACTGAAGAGCATCAAGAATGGATTCAGAAGATTATTGAGCACGAAAGAGAAACCATGTTCGTAGCAGAACTGGATGGGAAAGTAGCAGGTTGGATCGTCTTCAAATCACAAGAGCGAAAGAGAATGCATCACACAGGTTCGTTTGCTGTCATGATTAAAAAAGATTACCGAAATAAAGGAATAGGTAAACTCTTAATCAACGAATTACTCCATTGGGCACAACAGCATCCTATTATTGAAAAAGTTTCATTAGGTACATTCTCGACGAACACAAGAGCAATTGAACTATATAAAAAGCTTGGCTTTGTAGAAGAAGGGCGTAAAATCAATGAATTTAAATTCAGTGAAAATGAATACGTCGATGATGTACTAATGTACAAGTTGGTTAAGGGATAATCTGAGACCAAAAAGACCAAAACGTCCAATAAGTTCATAATATTCTAACAAAATATTGAAAGCGTTATCATTACATTACAAATGTTGATAGCGCTTTTTTATTTTGAATTGTGTATGAATTGACTGGGGTCTGTCCCGGGACAGACCCCAGTCAATTTCAGTCACTTATCACGAAAGGAGAAGAACAAACATGAAGAGGATATTTAAGAACTTAACGTTTCAAGTGTTAACTGCGATTGCAGTTGGTGTGCTTGTTGGATTGATTTGGCCAGAAGTCGGAAAGCAGATGAAACCTGTTGGTGATACCTTTATCAACGCCGTAAAAATGGTCATTGCACCAATCATCTTCTTAACAATTGTACTTGGAATTGCAAAGATGGGTGACATGAAGAAAGTAGGGAAAGTCGGAGGAAAAGCTTTTATCTACTTTGAAGTTGTAACAACACTTGCTCTAGTGATTGGTTTGATCGTGGTTAATGTGTTAAAGCCAGGTGCTGGACTTGATTTTGATAAACTTGAAAAAGGAGATGTTTCCGAGTATACGTCCGAAGGCGGCGGGAAGATCGACTGGATTGAGTTTGTTACACATATCGTTCCCAGCAACATGGTTGACGCTTTTGCAAAAGGTGATATCCTTCAAGTGCTGTTCTTTTCCATCCTTTTTGGTGTCGGACTTACAGCACTCGGAAACAGCGGGAAAATTATTATTGAGTTCTTTGAAAAACTACTCAACGTCTTTTTCAAAATCGTCGGCTATATCATGAAGGCTGCGCCTCTTGGTGCTTTCGGTGCGATGGCTTTTACAATCGGGAACTACGGACTAGAATCGCTCGTTCCACTTGGAAAACTTATGATAGCCGTTTATACGACGATGTTCTGTTTTGTATTTATCGTATTGAATCTAATCTGTAAGATGTATGGCTTCAGTCTGTGGAAGTACTTAAAGTTTATTAAAGACGAACTACTGATTGTTCTCGGAACAAGCTCTTCAGAATCCGTCCTTCCAAGAATGATGAACAAGATGGAAAAGTTCGGCTGCTCGAAGTCAGTAGTTGGTCTTGTTATTCCTACAGGATATTCTTTCAACCTGGATGGAACATCGATCTATCTCTCAATGGCAGTTGTTTTCTTGGCGCAGGTGTTCGGAATCGATCTGAGTTTGACTCAGCAGCTTACGATCATTGCGGTATTGATGCTCACATCAAAAGGTGCGGCAGCTGTTACAGGCGGGGGATTCATCGTACTTGCATCAACTTTGACTGCTATGCAGGTTATTCCGGTTGAAGGTCTTGCGTTGTTATTAGGGGTTGACCGTTTCATGAGTGAAGCACGTGCAATTGTTAACTTGATCGGAAACGGAATCGCAACAATCGTAGTTTCCAAGAGTGAGAATGAATTTGATGAAGGCAAGAGTGAGGAAGCGATTCAGGAAATGTATGAAAACAGGAAAATTGCGGTGTAATACAAATAGAGCTTTGGTCAAAACAGACTAAAGCTCTTTCTTTTTGATATGATTTAGAAAAAGCATGTGGAGGGAGAGCAAGATATGATCTGTAAAAGACTAAACATCAAACACCCCATTATCCAGGCAGGAATGGCAGGCGGTCCGACAACTCCGGAGCTAGTAGCCGCAGTGAGCAATGCAGGTGCTCTTGGAACATTAGGAGCGGGGTATATGTCACCAGAGGATATACGAAATGTACTCTCGCAAATTATGAAGCTAACGAAAGAACCTTTTGCCGTGAATCTCTTTCTTCCACAAGTCTATGAAAAAAACGAACAACAGATATTGGACATGCAGAAATATTTGAACTCGTACCGGAAACAGCTTGGCATCCCGGAAGTCAGTTCTGTACCGGATATGAGGGATGTCTTTGAACAGCAGCTTAATGTGGTGATAGAAGCGGGAGTAAAGATTGTAAGCTTTACTTTCAACAAACCTTCTGTAAGTTTAATAGAAAAATTGCATGATAGCGGAATTACGGTGATCGCCACAGCAACAACTGTAAAAGAAGCGAAAGAACTAGAATCAAACGGTGTTGATATGATTGTCGCACAAGGGAGTGAGGCGGGCGGCCATAGAGGAACTTTCTTGGATGTTGAAGACGAGGCGTTGATCGGCACGATGGCATTGGTTCCACAAATTGTTGATGCTGTTCAATGTCCTGTAATCGCATCCGGAGGGATTATGGACGGCAGAGGGATGGCTGCGGCCTTTTCGCTCGGAGCATCAGCGGTACAGCTAGGAACAGCATTTTTAACCGTTCATGAAAGTGGTGCAAGTGAAATTCACCAGTCCGCCATCCTAACAAGCAAGGATACAGATACAAAAATAACTCAGGCGTTTTCTGGAAAAAGTGCACGAGGGTTTAAGAATGAGATGATGTTGAGCTTAGAGAGGGAAACCGGTTTGCCTCCCTATCCAATTCAACACGTATTAACATCAGACATTCGAAAAGAAGCAGCAAGGCAAGGAAACAAAGAGATGATCTCTATGTGGGCAGGGCAAGCATCCGCATTAAGCAAAAAACAATCTGCTAAGGATTTAATCGAATGCCTGGTACAAGAATGCAGAACAACGATTTCAAAGATCTCAACTAAATGGAACTAAGGCAGCATCACATCATCGTGATGCTGTTTTTTATTGCGCTGCTGTTCTTTTATTTAAACCATAAAAATATATTGTGAATAAGCAGTACAATACGCTGAACGGGGGGGACAGTCATGGATTTTACGAGTTTAGCAGCAGACTTTTCACCGTATGTTGGTCTAGCTGTGATTTTATATGCGATTCGTCAAACGGAACGAGTGTCAAATAAGTATATCCCTATTGTAGCTATCGTGTTAGGAGTTCTATATTCTTTTTGGGAATCAGGAGGAGCAAGTCCTGGTGCCACTTTGGAAGGTTTAAAGTATGCATTGCTTGGAATTGGTACAGTCGCTGGTGTTAAGTATTCTATAGAAAACAAAGGCAAGAAATAAGAATCGAAGCAGTGCTGTGTAAAAAGCAGTACTGTTTTTTTGTTAAACGCTTAATATGTACATTGATTATACAAAGGTTTAACAATGTGGTTACGGGGTAATGTAAAAATAAATCTGTGAAAAGGGTGATGCTGTTATGAAGCTGAAAAAGAATGTAGAAATTGAGCTTCTTGAAAGATTAATGTTTAAAGATCCTGAAGCTCTTAAAAAATTAGTGAATTCATACAGCACACTTCTGTTTCAAATTGCCGTTCGAATAACCGGTGATCGAAAAGCTTCTGAAAAAATACTATGTGATGTGTTCCGTGAACTTTGGGACAAGCCAGACGATTATACACAATCTAGAGAAACCTTTCTTTCAAGTTACTTAATTAAACGCTGTAAAATAAAATGTGTGCAAATAGAAGAAACACATATTAAATCTCTTTTGTCAAAAAAATCAAAAAATTATATTGCGACTTGCCGTTCTATCTGATAACATTAAAAGCGCTTACAACTATTGCAAACTCGAAAATGGAAAATTTGCATGATCTGCTCGTTTTCTATTTTATAAAATAATGATGAATGATCTCTCTGCACGAGTATGTAGAGATGTTAGGCAACATTCTTAAAAGACTTATCTTCGTATAAGTTCTTTTGGATGTTGCCTTTTTATTTTGCTGCAATAGGCGTAACCAGAAATAATGCTTAACTAAATTAACTTTTATAGGGGGGATTTTTAACAATGAAAAAGACAAAAAACCGTTGGCTTATTGCATTGTCAGCTGTAGGTATTCATATTTCAATTGGATCTGTATATGCGTGGAGTAACTTCACCAATCCACTAATTGATAAGTTTGGCTGGTCAGCTTCACAAGTACAGATGACGTTCAGTATCGCTATTCTTTTCTTAGGATTATCAGCTGCATTTCTAGGGCATTTTGTTGAGAAGCATGGTCCGAAAAAAGCAGGTATGCTGGCTGCGATTTTCTTTGGGATCGGTATTGCCGGATCTGGGCTAGCCGTTAATATTGGCTCTTTGCCGCTGCTCTATATCTTTTACGGGGTGCTGGGCGGTATAGGATTAGGAGTAGGATACATCGCACCTGTATCAACACTTATTAAGTGGTTCCCTGATCGTCGAGGTCTTGCGACTGGACTTGCAATCATGGGCTTCGGTTTTGCCGCTGCGATTAGTTCACCAATTATGGATGCACTGATAAAGTCCGTTGGAGTAGCTAACACGTTTTTTATTTTAGGAATCGCTTATTTTGCAATTATGACATTGTCTTCTCTTTATTTAGAAAAACCAGAAGAAGGCTGGCTGCCGGAAGGGTTTAAAGAAAACGTAGAGAGCGGAAAGGTGAAGATCAAGAAAGACCTTTCGCAACTAACAGCCAACGAGGCTGTAAAAACACGCCGTTTTTATTATCTATGGATCATGCTCTTTATTAATGTAACGTGCGGAATCGCTATTCTATCCGCTGCAAAACCTCTTGCGCAAGAAAGTATCGGACTTTCTACAGCAGAGGCTGCAGCACTTGTTGGGGTGCTTGGATTGTTCAATGGATTCGGCCGTATCGGCTGGGCTTCCATTTCGGATTACATCGGGCGTCCAAACACGTACACGACATTCTTTGTTTTACAGATTGCACTCTTTTTCATGCTGCCGCAAACAACATCATCAATCCTTTTCCAAGTGATGCTTGCGGTCGTTTACACATGTTATGGTGGTGGATTCGCATCGATTCCAGCATACATCGGCGACTTGTTTGGAACAAAGCAAGTTGGTGCGATTCACGGGTACATCTTAACAGCTTGGGCAGCGGCTGGTCTTGCTGGACCACTGTTCGCAGCATGGATCAAAGACACAACAGGGTCATATGCAAACAGTTTATCATTCTTCTCAGGACTGTTCGTTGTGGCACTAATCGTATCAATCCTTGTACGCTTTGATATGAAACGATTAGCCGCAAAACAAGAGAAGTCGGTGGCATAATCAAACATAGTAGAAATGCAGTGCTTTCATTGACGGGAAGGCACTGTTTTTCTTTGTGTGATATGCCTTCTTTTTGAGAATATATGGTATTGTTAAGACGATACATAATTACAGTCAGACTGTTTTTAAAAATGTACATCGTTGAATAGTTGATTGAAGCGCAAGGTGCGAGACTCCTGCGGGATCAGCGGGACAGGTGAGACTCCTATGGGGCAAAGCGCCGTGGAGGCTCACCGCACGCCCCGCGGAAAGCGAGCATCCTGGAGTGGAAATCAACGTCTTCTAATAGCACAATGATTATGAAAAAAGCCTACAGTTAAGGGGAACTTATGAATAACAAAATTGTAGAGATCGTGGAACTAAACGCAGAAAATTGGTATGAATGCTGCACGTTAGAAGTATCTGAAGAGCAAGCAGGTCACATTGAACCTAATGCCGTTTCTATTGCACAATCTAAATTTGAACCGACATTAAAATCTTACGCTATTCATTTCGAAGGCAAAACAGTGGGCTTTCTCATGTTTAATACGATTGAAGAAGAGCTTGGCGGGTATTGGATTTATCGAATCATGATCGATAAGAACTATCAGCAAAAAGGGATAGGAAAAATCGCAACACAATTAATGATTGAAGAAATGAGTACGCTGCCCAATGTTAAAAGAATTGTAGTAGGTTATCATCCAGAGAATTTAGGAGCGCATCAGCTTTATAATAGTATGGGATTTGTTGATAACGGCGATAGGTTCGGTAAAGAGATGGCCGTTGTCTTAGATATCAAATAAAGTTTTTCGACTGCCTAATTTGGGCAGTCTTTTTTATTGTACAAGTGACTATGCAAATAAAAGAAAGAAGACATTCTATAGCAATTTCTTACAAAGTGTTTGATACCCTCATCTTTTTACTCCTTTTTCACGAATATTTGTTGAGTGATAAAAAGAGATTCTTATTTATATGGACTCCTCTGTTTGGAGTTCTTTTTGTTTTGTTTCAGTAATTGAGGGAACGGTATTTTAAGGAGTGATTTATAGATGAGAAGATATAATCAAAAAGATAAA
The DNA here is from genome assembly GCF_042680145.1 of Fictibacillus halophilus. GTDB lineage: Bacteria > Bacillota > Bacilli > Bacillales > Fictibacillaceae > Fictibacillus > Fictibacillus halophilus_A. Next base: position 475,959 of record NZ_JBHTNQ010000001.1, read on the forward strand.
AGCACGAAGAAAAGAAATGTTGTCCTGTTCAGTGCATTAGGTGCAGTTTTACTAGCTCTTTTGTTTTTACCGAAAGACGCACTATTAATGGGCAATGAGGAAGAAGAACCGGTTAAAAAAGAAAGTAAGGAACCAAAACATAAAGTTGTAAAGCTTCAGCCAGACAATGAAAGTGCATATGAAGATGATGAGAAAAGCTCTGAATCTTCTCAGGCAATGAAAGAAGAAGAGCAAGAACCTTCTGAAGAGATCGGTATAGATCCAGAAAAAGAAGCGGATAAGAAAGAAAAAGCTAAAAAAGCAGAAGAAGAGAAAAAGAAACAAGCTGCAGAAGCCAAAAAGAAAGAACAAGCAGCTGGACAGCCTAAGATTAACGAGCCGATCGGAACTTCCCAAACGGGAACACACACATCGAGTTATGAAGAGGGCAGCGTTGACTGGAATGAGAAACTAAAAGCTATTCGTCTCGCTACAGGACTGGATGAAACCATGACCGTTTGGAAGATCGCTAACGGCGGTGGACCGCAAAAATCAGTCGCAGAAGTAAGTCCAGACGGAAAGCCCGGTGAAAGGTATACAGTAAACCTTGAGTGGGTCGACCAAAAAGGCTGGAAAGTAACGAGCGTGGAGAAGTAAGAAGGTCTGCTTTCGTAATTGGACAGATTAATATAAATATAGCTGGCTCGGATAGGGATGGACCCATCAAAGAGCCAGCTTTTTTGATTATCTTTTCTTTGCTTTTAATAGGAAACGATGCTGTTTTATGTCAAAATAACCTCTCAATTGGATCATCTCATGAATTTTATAAAGCTGAGCTATATAGTTTTCACTTTTAAAATCAGGAACCTGCCACGGTATTGCTTTTAAATAATAGAGGAGAGCTCCAATATCATAAAAGCGCTGTACAGGAAATTCTTCTATTGCCTCTATAACTTCGAATCCATTTTCACGTAATTCTTTCTCGGCATAAGCGAGTTCCCAGTGTGAAAATTCATCATTTACAGGGGCACCAAGAGCTTTATTAATATCTACATAATCGGTTCCACCAACCTGCTGTGTTACAAAGATACCATCATCATTCAGAACTCTGCGAACTTCTTGCGGAGAATACGATTCATGCTTATTAATAATCAAATCAAATTGATTATCCTCAAATGGCAGCAAGTCATCCTCACCGATCTGATATACCTCTACACCTAAAGGTTCAAGCCGTTTTCTAGCTACTGGAACATTCGGCAGATAGCCTTCTGTTGCACAAACTTTTTCCGGAAAAGGCTGGAGCTTCGCTAATAGTTCGCCTCCGCCAGTCCCCATATCAAGCAGTGAAGTTGATTTCTGTATGAGAGGCAAAACCATACTGCCATACGACCAAGAGAGTAAACTGCAGTTCATCCGGTCGGTTTCTGTAATATAGGAAAAATCCCATCCTGAAAAAGGCTTTTCAGTATCTTTTAAGTAACTTTTAAATGATTGATCTTTTAACATTATTGCACCTCCGTATTTTTTTATGGTTTTATTAGAAGCAACCGGAGGCCCTCTGCATAAATAGCGTTTTTATATGTCGTGTTCAGATGTTTTCATTATTTACTCCTTTTACATAAATTCTATTGTTTAGTTATTCTTCTTAAAGATCTATTTTCCTTTTGAAAAGCAGGGTTTTGAATGTTTTTGTCGAAATTTTGCAGACGCCGATTTATTGAGGAGCGAGTGGATGAAGAATAGAAAGATAGTTCTATTTGGAGCAGCTGCACTTATTCTGTTCATTTTGGTTGCTAGTCGAGGTGATCAAAGTTTTGCCCAATACATACGATCATTTGGGGATACAAAAATTTCTAACAAAGAAGTTCTTCCTGATCATGAAATCAAGGAGCTCGTTTATTTTTACGAGCATGTGATGAATAAATCAAAGAAAGAAGCAACACAAACTGCTATGGATACTCTATTGAAAGATAAAGCGATTCAACAAGAGGCAAAGAAACTGCAGCTGAGTGTTTTAGATGAAGAAGTTCAAAAAACAATCAACTTTCAAATTGAGAATGCAAAAAAGATAGATTCACCAGAACTTACATCACTTCTAAAAGCTTTAGGTTTAACTATTGAGGAGTATTATCAAGATTACGCATATGAAAAGATCCGTGGAAAGTTAATAGAGAATAAGTTGTTTCATGAGGTTACAAAAGATGTCCAAGATCCTGAAGAAAAAGGAAAACTGTGGGAGAAAGAAAAGCAAAAACTAGTAAAACAATTTATGACTGTAAATTATGTTGAAATCGAACAGCTTAAGAAAAGGTATGAGTATTGATAAGATTCATGCTTAACTTAAAGGAGAAAAAATGAAAAAGAAGATAATCATTACCCTGATTGCTATCGCGGTTATATTAGGGGTTGCATACAGCTTATATAAAATCAGCGGATCAAGAGATTTTCAGTTTTACGGCGGCCTTGTTACAAAAGCGGAAACGACAGATAAGGTAGTTGCACTCACGTTTGATGATGGACCTACAGATAACACGGATGAGATTTTATTGATTCTGAAAGAAGAAGATGTTAAAGCTACATTCTTTGTTACAGGACGTGAAATTGAGGAGAACTTTGAAGAAGCGAAAAAGCTTGCAGAAGCTGGCCACGAACTAGGGAACCACTCTTATTCCCACAAAAGGATGGTCTTAAAAACTCCTTCATTTATTAAGAATGAAATCGAGAAAACAGACGAATTAATCCGAAAAGCCGGCTACAAGGGGACGATCCATTTCAGACCCCCTTACGGAAAGAAACTCATTGGACTTCCTCGATATTTAGACAACCATAACAGAAAGACGATTCTATGGAACTTGGAACCTGATTCCTACCCAGATATAGCCTTTGATTCAGAAAAAATCGTGAAGCATGTAAATGATAGAATAGAACCAGGGTCCATCATACTCCTGCACGTTATGTATGACAGCCGTGAAGAATCAATGAAATCAGTAAGAGGAATTATCAAGGACTTGAAGGCTCAAGGATATACGTTTCAAACCGTTTCAGAAATGCTGGAATAAAAAGAGGAGCGCACTTTCGCTAAAGTGGGCTCCTTTCGTATATTTGCTGGAATTATTTTGCTACAAGTACTGGCTGGTGTGCGTCGGATACAACTTTTTGACTGACGCTGCCTAGAAATAATTTTTTGAATCCGCTATGGCCTCGGTTTCCGATGACGATGAGATCGATGTTATGGGTATCCGCATACGAACAAATTGTCGCAGACGGGTCTCCATGCAGAATGGCTGTCGTTGTCTTTGTCGTGGGATCGACTCTTCTTTGCGCTTTATTCAGGATTTCTTCTCCATGACTTTGTTCGGTAATGGCGGCTTCTTTCACTTCAACAGTCGTGTTAGCCATACCTACAGGGTAAACGCCGCCATACAAGGGAAGAGTTACCTCATTCGTCACGTAAAGCAACGTTAATTCAGCACCAGTGTTTCTAGCAAGCTCAATGCCATTGTGAAGTGCAACAAAGCTTCCTTCTGAACCGTCAACTGCTATGAGAATCTTTTTATATAACATCACGTGATCTCCTTTCATGCAGATTTGGTAACTTCTATCAAAATAGTTACCTTATAAAAACATTACCCCTTGAAATTTTATGTAAACAAATTCTCGTTCTCTGTCACAAAACCTAACCCTTTCTCGTCTTGTTTATAAAATCAGAAAGTGGTGATTCGATTGAAAAATTATGATGTGGCGATCGTTGGTGGCGGGGTTTCAGGATTGACAGCCGCAGTGTACCTGGCTAAAGCCGGATTATCTGTTGTTGTTTTTGAAAAAGGAAAAGAACTTGGAGGTCGTGCTCAAACCGTTAATCGAAACGGTGCTCTATTTAACCTTGGGGGTCATGCATTATATAGAGGCGGACCAGCAGAAGAAATATTACTGGAACTTGAGATAAACGTTTCTGGAAAAGTTCCCGATACTAAAGGATATGCCATATGGAGCAATGGACTCTTAGAACTGCCAGATTCGTTAAGCAGCATGTTAAAAACAAAATTATTATCGTGGTCTGGAAAAATGGAGCTTGGCAAATTAATGATGAAACTTCGGAAAATACATGCAGCTTCCATTAAACCAATGACATTGCGAAAATGGGCAGAAACAGAAATTAAAGATCCAATGGTTAGACATGTGTTCTATGCACTATGCAGGACATCTACCTATTGCATAGATCCGGATCAGCAAGCAGCAAGTGCTGTAATTAAACAAGTTCAGCTTGGTATGAAAGGTGTATTGTATATAGACGGCGGATGGCAGACGATAGTAGATCATTTAAGAATGAAAGCTGAAGAAAATGGTGTGGATATCCTGATAAACAAAACCGTTGCATCTATAGACTGTAAAGAAATGCAACATATCCATTTTACAGATGGAGAAAAGCTCGAAGTGCCATACGTTATCGTGACTGCTGGTCCAGAACAAACGTTTAAACTTGTTAGAGGAGCTGAACAAACCCTGCTTCAGGAATGGAAGGAACAGGCACAACCAGTTTATGCAGCATGTTTAGATGTAGCATTAAATAATCTTCCCAATCCGAACCATAACTTTGCAATAGCTGTGGATCAGCACATTTTATTTTCGAATCACTCCAGAGCTTCAACGTTAAGTAATAATGGATCGGCAGTACTGCAGCTTATTAAATATCTTGGAACTGAAAAAAATAGCAATGCTAAGATTCATAAACAAGAGCTTGAAGAAGTCATGGATCTTATGCAGCCAGGGTGGAGAGAGAAAGTAATTGCTCAACAATTTCTCCCTCAAATGACTGTTGTCCATGATACCATCACAGTCGATGACAAACATTATTTTGGTCCATCTATTCCTGAGATTCCAGGGCTCTATATTGCAGGAGATGGAACAGGACATGGAGAAATGTTGGTGGACGCAGCATTTGCCAGCAGTAAAAGGGCAGCCCATGCCATAATCGAGAAATATGGAGCTCAGAGGGTTCAGAGGGAGGCTTAACGATGAATGAAACGGAACAATTATTTACGGTGCATCGTCCTTTGTTATTTTCATTGGCATACCGAATGTTAGGAAGTGTGCAGGATGCAGAGGATATTGTTCAAGAAGCCTATATCACCTTGAGTGAGACAACAACCGAACATGTTCTAAACTCAAAAGCATATCTCTGTAAAATTGTGACTAACCGCTGTATCGATTTGCTAAAATCAGCAAAAAAACAGCGGGAAACATATACAGGTCCTTGGCTTCCTGAACCAATTTTAATAGATTCCAAGGAAGACCCAGCCCAAAACTATATAATGAAGGAATCTCTTTCCACTGCTTATTTGCTTTTATTACAACAGCTATCAGAAACCGAGCGTGCCGTATTTCTTCTGCGTGAAGCTCTTCAATATGACTATGACGCCATTGCGGATGTGGTAGGGAAGAGCAGTACAAACTGCAGGCAGATTTATCACCGCGCGAAAAAAGCAGTTGGGAATCATAGACGATCTGATCAATTAACGCCAGCTAAAGCGAAGGCTCTTTCTGAACAGTTTGTTTCAGCGATTATTACAGGAAACGTTAGTAAACTATTAAGCTTGTTAGCCGTTGATGCTACCCTTTTTTCAGACGGGGGAGGGAAAACAAAAGCGGCTCTATTCCCGATTCTTGGTGCAGAACGAATCTCCCGTTTTTATATGGGAATCTTGGCTAAAACAACTGAAGACTTCTCCTTCGAATTTACAACAGTTAACGGTGACCCCGGTATCGTGTTGTATATAGAAAGCCAGGTCTATGGAGTGCTTTCACTTCATGTCCAAGACGACTTGATTGAAAAAATATATTGGGTAGCAAATCCCGATAAACTATCTCATATCAGCTGACATAATTGGAGGAACACGATGAAACCGATACTATTAGACTTCCCAACAGAATTTACAACAGATAGACTGCTGATCCGCATGCCGAAGCCTGGTGATGGCAAGGCAATGTTTGAAGCACTCAATGCTTCTATTGAAGATCTAAAACCATGGCTGCCCTTTGCTCATATAGATCAGACAGAAGAAGATGTTGAAGTAAATATACGAGAAGCGCATTTGAAATTTTTGAAGAGAGAAGATCTGCGTCTTCTCGTTTTCCTAAAAGAAACGGGTGAACTCATCGCATCATCTGGTTTGCACCGGATTGACTGGGATATTCCAAAGTTTGAGATTGGCTATTGGATTGATTCACGTCACGCTGGAAAAGGATATATGACAGAAGCGGTTCAGGGCATTACAGATTTCGCAGTTAATGAGTTAAAAGCACGCCGCATCGAAATCCGTTGCGACACCAAAAACGTAAGAAGTGCTGCAATACCTGAACGATTAGGCTTTACATTAGAAGGGATTCATCGGAACGACTCCCTTGCAGTAGGATCAACCACAATACTAAGAGATACGAGTGTTTATGCGAAGGTGTTTTAATTAGGAGGGGCATTCTTTGATAAAAGCAGTTTTGTTCGACCTTTATGAAACGCTTATAACAGAGTGGAACGGCAATCAGAAAAAAGCGGTATATTCCACAGATGAGCTTGGACTGAATCCCAAGGTTTTTAAAATAGAGTGGGATAACAGAAGAGAGCTGCGGATGAACGGAATCTTTCCAGATCACCAGAGTGTTTTAATAGATATACTGAATTCCCATGGCAAGTATTCAGATCCTGATGTAATTGAAAAAGTTCATCAAAAAAGAATATGGGCAAAGACAGTGCCTTTTCAACAAATAAATTCGGAAGTAATAGAATTACTTGCACGGCTTAAAGAAAAAGGCATAAAGATAGGTCTGATCTCTAACTGTGCGCCTGAAGAAGTCTTTTCATGGAGTACAAGCAAACTAGCAGACTATTTTGATGAAGTTGTTTTTTCTTATGAAGTAAAGGTCGCAAAACCAAGTCCTGAAATCTATCAAACAGCATGTAATAAACTTGGTGTAACTCCAGAAGAATCTATATTCCTTGGCGATGGTGGATCTAATGAATTAGTCGGCGCAGCTGAAGCAGGGTTGAAAGCATATCATGCTACTTGGTTTTTGCCTGAAGATTATAGTAACAATATTCAAGGGTTTCCAAAGTTATGTAGTCCCTTAGATCTTCTAAATCAAGTTGAACTAGCACATCATTAACGTGCTAGTTCATTTTGTTTGGAAGCTATTGTAGTTGATTGATGAGAAGTGTACATGAGTACGTTTACAGTGTCCAGAATTGTAAACCCGTGGATAAACAGCTGAAATTTTTGGATTCAAGCCTAAAACTCGTGGATTAACCCCTAAAACTTTTGGAATCAACTATAAAACTTTTGGATTGAATTCATGTAGAATACATATTAGGAAGAAGTTAGCAAAAAAGGTTAAGAACGAATAGCTGTTCGTGGATATGATAGAAGCAGGGTAGGTGATGGAGATGGATTATGAAGTTTGTATTCAGCGGACACTGGATTATATTGAGGAGAACTTGCAGGAACGAATCACATTAGAAGAGCTTGCAGAGCTCGCTTGCTTCTCGCCGTTTCATTATCATCGAGTGTTTCATTTTCTAGTGGGCGAATCCGTCATGGACTATGTGAGGAAAAGAAGACTTACACATGCGGCACAAAGACTGCTGAACTCTGATGAGAAGGTGATCGATATCGCACTGGATCTAGGCTTTCAATACCAGGAATCGTTCAATCGTGCTTTTAAAAAGTTCTTCGGTGTCTCTCCAAGACAGTACCGGAATACAACTTTTATACCAAAGTCTCTGCATCAAAAAGCTTGCCTGAATATGAGCAGTTTTACGGGAGGAATTTCTATGGAAATGAAGTTAGTAACGAAACCGGCATTTAACCTCATCGGATATGAACTGAAAACGAGAAACACAGATGGTGAAAACAACCGTGATATCCCGAAGTTTTGGGTGAATTATATTCAAAACAATTTGGGAGCAAAAATACCGAATCCTCTTAACAGAAATGAACTTGGCTTATGTACAGACTACAACATGACTACAGGTGAGTTCTTATATATAATTGGAATGGAAGTGGCTGAGGGTACACCGGCTCCTGAAGGCTTAGTGTATAGAAGCTTCCCTGAAAAGGAGTATGCTGTTTTTACAACCCCTAAAGCGATAGAAGAAAACTTCCCATCAACGATCCAGTCTACATGGGTTGAAATCTACTCAAAGTGGTTCCCGAATTCAGGCTATGAGCAAGAAGGGACGATTGAGTTTGAGCTATATGATGAAAGATGTATGAGCAATGAAAAGCAGATCGATATCTATATCCCGGTGAAAAAACAAAGAGTAAAAGCATAGGTTCAAGTAAGACAGCTGCAATTGGCTGTCTTTTTTCTTTTTAAAAAAGACTTTCTTATTTTTTGTCGAATTATATAAAAGACATAATGATTTGGAAGGAAGTAGCATATGGAATTTATGATTACACAAGGTCTCTTCAGTAAAGCTCTTTCTGATGTTAATAGAGCAGTTTCATCAAGGACATTACTACCTATTTTATCTGGCATAAAGATCGTTGCAGAAGCAGATCGAATCACATTGATCGGCAGCAATTCAGACATTATCATTGAACGAACCATTTCGGTAACTGATGAGAAAGTTAAGATACATAAGACGGGAAGCGTGGTTGTCTCTGCAAAATATCTAGCTGATCTTGTTAAAAAGCTGCCCGAACAAATTCATATTAAAGCTGATAATAACCAAATACATATTCAAGCAGGACCAATCAGCACCAGACTCAACGGTTTCAGCGCGGACGAATATCCTTCTCTTCCGTTAATTGATGGCGAATCCATACATATACCAGCAGAAGAATTGAAGGACGCCGTGAAAACAACGGTGTTTGCAACAGCAAAAAATGAAACAAGACCCGTTCTAACAGGGGTGAATCTTACATTTGCAGAGAACTCTTTTACATCTGTTGCCACAGACTCACAACGCTTGGCATTCAAGAAAAGTGACATTCGAAGCTCAGGTGAAGGAAACTTTGTCGTTCCTAACTCGAGCATAGATGAACTGGCAAAACTCGTAAACCATTATTCTGGCATGGTAGAGATTCAGTCAGCGGAAGGCTATATCCATTTTAAAACAGATGAGATTTCCCTGTATTCAAGATTAATTGCTGGGCATTATCCTAACACAACAGCTCTGATTCCTGCAGAAGAAAAAACGACGCTCGTGTTATGCCGAGAAACATTTATTAAAGGAATCGACCGTGCGTGCTTATTTGCAGGAGAGTGGAAAAACAACAATGTGACTTTAAGCATCTATGGGGATAAACTTTGCATTTCTTCGGGATCTTCTGAAATGGGAAATATTCAGGAGTATCAAGAGATAAAATACATTGCCGGAGAACAAGAATTAAGAATCAGCGTGGATGGTCACTTCTTGCTGGAAGCCTTAAAAACAATTAACGATGCCGAGATTAAGATAAAATTCTTCGGACCTATGAAACCCATTGTCATTGAATCTTCTGAAGGAAAATCATCCTATCTGCATCTGATTTCACCTGTTAGATCATTTTGAGGAGTTTGATTATGAACATCGTAACAAATTCAAAAATAGATAAAATAAAAATAAATCATTTTTTCATAGAGCATTGGGGAAGTCCAGAAATGGTTATTTCAAGCGGAACGTTTCAGTGTAATAAATTAGATGGCTTTGCGGTTTTAAATGAATCAGAGGAAATCATAGGGCTCATTACATATAAATTTCACGCTGGAATATGTGAGATCATCTCCTTAGATAGTTTAGTGGAAAAAAGCGGAATAGGGTCTTCTCTGATTCATAAAGTGGAACAAATCGCACTTGAAAAAGGAACTTCACAAATAAAAGTCATTACGACAAACGATAATTTGCTAGTTTTAAGTTTTTATCAAAAGAGAGGTTACCAGATTGTTGAAGTATTAGCTAATGCAGTTGATCTGGCCAGAAAGATTAAACCTGAAATACCTCTTACAGCAGATAACGGAATTCCGATACGTGATGAAATCGTCTTGCAAAAGTGTTTAAGAATAGAACAAGAACTAAGAGATGACATTAAGTATATTACCAATGATAAATCGTTATCAGCAGATAATAAAAAAAAGGATTAATTTCCTTATTTTTCTTGTTAATTAACTGAAAGGATTGCTTTATAAGTCTTAAAATGGATTTATAAGTCTTGAAAATTTTTAATAAGTCTTCAAATATTTTTGTAAGTCTTTAAAAAATTTTATAAGTCTTCACGAATAAAAGTGAAGGAGGATATTGGCAGTTAGGTTCGAGTTGTAAAATAGAGAAGGGACCGATCTTTACCAATGGATCAGTCCTTATTTGTATAGAGAGAGCACAGACTCCGCCATATTTTTAATTGACTCAATTAATGAAACAGGATGATTAATTCTGATTTGATCGCCGAACCCTAAAATATAGGCTTTCGCTTCTTGTTCGGTATCAAATGAAAGTTTAACAGGAAACCATCCATTCTCATTTGATGTACCCGTGTTAAGAACCTGAACAAATCTGCCAGTAAACGTTAAACGAGAAATGATAGAAGAAGATACTTCAACATCCACTTCAAAAGCAGGAAGATTTTGAACAAAGCTTTGTTTGGACTGATTCCAATACTCAGCAAGTTGAAAGCCTTGTGGTCTTGTGAATGTCTCGTCAGTCATTTCGGCAGATTTAATCCGAGATACTCTAAAGTTTCTGAGTTCACCGTTTGAGACTGCGATCATATACCACGTTCGTCCTTTTGCGACTAGTCCCAAAGGTTCAACGATTCTCTCTGACGTTTCTTTGTTTGCTTTTTCGTATCCCATCTTTATTTTTCTTTCTTCCCAGATTGCTTGCTGCAAAGTGCTTAATGCGGAAAGTTCTTGGCTAGATTGTCTCCAAGTATTTGTATCAATATGGACGCGGTTCCACATATCATCTGCTTGTGATTGAAGAGCGTTCGGAAGTGATGCCAAAAGCTTTTGCCGCGCTTCTTTCCAGTCCTTTGTGAAGCCAAGATCACTAAGCAGCTGAAAAGAAGGGGAAAGAAACAACGTTTTTAGCTCGTTGTCTTTTAATCCTGTTAGTTTTGTTCTGTATTGATCAACCAGTCGCCACCCGCCATGTTTACCGCGTTCGGCTAGTACCGGAATACCTGCTGCACTCAACGCTTCCATGTCACGATGGATGGTCCGTTCAGTTACTTCTAATTCTTCGGCTAATGCTTTCGTAGTCATCTTTTCATGATTTTGCAGAAGTAATAAGATACTGATTAATCGGTCTGCTCTCATAAAATTCTCCCATTTTCTTAATATGACATAAGGTGTCAACTTTAAAGGTTATACTAAAGATAATTCAAAAAAGGAGCGGATGCAAATTGAAACCACTAGAAGGAAAGGTAGCACTTGTAGCTGGCGGAACAAGAGGGGCTGGACGCGGTATCGCGATGGAGTTAGGAGCTGCAGGAGCAACCGTTTATATTACGGGAAGGACAACACGCAAAGAAATATCTGAATATGGAAGACCTGAGACGATCGAAGGAACAGCCGATCTCGTGAACGAATTAGGTGGTGTCGGAATTCCAGAGCAAGTAGACCATCTAGTACCAGAGCAGGTTAAAGCGTTGATTGAAAAGATTGAAAATGAACAAGGCAAGCTAGACATCCTTGTTAATGATATTTGGGGTGGAGAAAATTTGATCGAGTGGGATACACCCGTTTGGAAACATTCACTTGAAAAAGGGTTGCGAATGCTTCGTCTCGCTGTTGATACGCATCTTATAACCAGCCATTACGCACTTCCGTTATTAATTAAAAATGAAGGCGGACTAGTGGTTGAGATGACGGATGGAACAAAAGAATACAACGATAAGAATTACAGGGTATCCATGTTTTATGATCTTGCTAAAAGTTCCGTGAACCGGATGGCAAAAGCTTTGTCGCATGAACTTTCACCATATAAATGTACAGCGGTTTCGATATCGCCCGGCTGGATGCGTTCAGAAATCATGCTTGAGGTATTTGGTGTAACCGAGGAAAACTGGCGAGAAGGAGTAGAAAAAGACCCTCACTTTGCAATCTCTGAAACACCGCGGTTTGTTGGAAGAGCTGTAGCAGCACTAGCAGGGGATGAAGATCGACATGAATTGAACGGTCAATCCTTTTCTAGCGGAGAACTTGCAAAGAAATATAACTTTTATGATATAGATGGTTCACAGCCTGATTGCTTTCGTTATTTAGTCGAAGTGGTGGAGGCAGGGAAACCAGCAAATACAGCAGGGTATAAATAAAAAGGCGTATTTGTATACGCCTTTTTTAATAATTAAATGGATGTAACGTTCGCTTTCTCTTCCATAAACGAAGCAGGTTCTAACTCTTCACTCTCAATCACTATCGCAGTCAATCCAGTTTTTGTGGTAGTTTCATGGAATTCACCTTTTACCCAAAATGCAGCTTCTCCGGATTTGATAGGATAGATTGCCTCATCCTCACCGCGGACAAAGCCTTCGCCGCTAACAACAAGAAGCAACTGAGGAACAACCGCCTGATGATAGCCGATGATGCCATCTTTATCAAGATGCATGCACCCAATATTTGCGGGCTTATCCGTTAGTATAATACGAGACATAACAAAGTCAGAATCGAACTTTGTTATGTGTTTGCCGACCTCTTTACTAAAGTTAAAAATCTTCATAACGAACCTCCATTACTAGAACATATATGGACCAACAGTTAGGGACAAAAATGTGATGTTTATTACTACAAAGTAAGAAATTGAAGCGATCATGCTCCAGTCTTTCTTTTTACCGAACATTACTGCGGCTCCGCTTAATACAGCCAGAAGTAATGGAATGATAAACGAACTTCCAGAGAACGTAAGAAAGTCTGGTGCAAAATAGTAATAATGCTCGTTAAATAATTTTTGAATAAAAATAAGCTGTACGCCAAGATAAAGGGCAAGGATCGTAAACATAACTCGCTTATCTTCGTCCTCCATCAGCGAAATCTTAACCAAATAGACAAGCAGTGCAAAAAGTACTGCTGGTGTGATCCAAAACAATGCACTCATGGCAAGTACTAATCCTTGAAATAAAGATAGAATCGTTGTTGAAATCGCCTGCTTATAATCTTCCTTTGTTTTTACCAAACTTTTATCAATAATGTCTGATTTTGAAGATGCTCCGCTAAAAGTAAATTCTTGTTGTGAGATCATATTCATCCAGATGATTGACTCATCACCTACCCAATGTGAATGAAGGGATCCATTATTTGTGGTGCTTCTTCTTTCTGTCAGCCAAACGTCGCCTCTTTCATAAGCCTCGTAAACATTCACTGCCTCTTTTTCATGAGACTTCATGGCTCTTGTAGTAAAAAGAACCTTCGCTTGATTATTCTGATCTACACCGTATTGCAAGTATTTCGGATTCTCCAGTTTCATCCCATTCGTCTCTTGAAATGTCATTTTGTTAAATGTCCAGTCGGCACCAGAACCCAATTGATTGGTTCCCTTAAAAATATAATACGATTTGCCACCAGATGCATTTTGAAACAGGCTATAGTAAATGGTTACATCCAGGCCATTTTCTATAAAATAAAATCCAAAGTGATTTTGATTTAGCTGTTCATCAGCATCTAAAATGGTATGTTTTTTATACTCTGAGTTATTGAATTGATAAAGAAAGGCTTTTGCTTTTTTCGTATCACCTACTATTATTCCTGAAGCTAAAAAAGACTGAGATTTTTCGTTTACTACTACAGCTTCTAAACGTTCTTTTACTTTATCAATCGATTTTATTTTCCAAGACCCCGGTTCAACACTTAGAATTTCATGTTCTTTAAAATATACGATTTTCTTTTGATTGGCATCCATACCGTAAACATCCTGATCAAGAATGTTTTCTTTCTTACCATCAAAATGTATGAGCTGTTTGTTTTTCACAAAAACAAATTCATTATCTTTTACCCAGAAATTTTGTGGGCTAGGAATAGTAACAGGTGTGGTCTTTTTATTCTTCACTTCGAGGTCACTGTTAACGGTAAAAGACAGTACTTCATCTTCTTTCGGAACATACACATACTGCTGCCCGTTCTCCTCATAGAAAACCGGCTTTACCTCTCCAACGTGTCCTGCTTCTAAGGGCAATGACCTGCTCCAGCCTTCAGCGGGAAGCTCTAATTCTTTTTCTAGGTTCTGCCCGGTTAAAACAGAAAAAACGAGAAGAAAAAACAATAATGGAATAAGAAATGGTTTTAGCATATAGCCTATTTTTTTCATAGTTCATCCCCCTAATCTAAAATTTCGACACAAGCCCAAAATTTTCCTTTTTTATGTATTCACTTCAATATATAATTGAAAAAAGTAATGGGGGCGAACTTAGTGAAGAATGCTTCGAACATAATCCTTAAGACATCAAGAAAAAAGATGTCCCTAGCCAGTTGGGGACATCTTCTTCATTTTTTATTTGAAGAACTGTATGTATTCATAGCGTTGTTTTCAATTAACGGAAGGGTGATGTCAAAGGTTGTCCCTTTATTGAGTTCGCTTTTAACAGAAATACTTCCTTTATGATTCTGTATAATTTTGTAACTGACCATCAGTCCTAGACCTGTACCGGTTGCTTTTGTCGTATAGAACGGTTCACCGATTTTCTTCACTTGTTCTTCGGTCATGCCTACACCGTTATCCTCGATTGATATTCTGACTTTGTCATTGACTATAGATGTGGAAACGCGAATAATACCGCCGTTCGGCAATGCTTCCATCGCATTTTTCAATAAATTAACAAAAACCTGAGTAAGCTGGTTCTTTTCTCCGTATAAAATCACATCTTCTTCTGCAAAGTCATTTAAGATGACGACATTTTTTAAATTTGCTTCAGCTTCAAGCAAATAGATGACTTTTTTCAGGATGTCGGTTAAATTACATTCATTAAAATAAATCGCATGTGGCTTAGCCAGTACCATAAACTCGCTGACGATATAGTTGATACGGTCTATTTCTGTGAGAATGATATCTGAGTATAAAACTTTTTTATCTTCGGTTGTTTCCTGCAGGACTTGAACTAACCCTTTTATCGTAGTGAGCGGATTTCGGATCTCATGCGCCAGTCCGGCTGCCAGTTCACCTACTAATGAAAGCTTTTCTGATTTGAGCAGCATTTCTTCCGTTTTCTTTTGTTCTGTAATGTCATATTGAATTGAGATGTGCTTATATGTCTTACCATCGAAATTCAAATAAGGAATAATGGTTGTATCAACCCAATACAGAGTCCCGTCTTTCGCTTTGTTGCAGATTTCGCCCTTCCATACTTTTCCCTGATGGATGGAGTGCAAAATATTATCAAGATACTCTTCAGTATGATAGCCAGACTTAAAGATTTCTCCATGATCTTTTCCGATTAATTCGTCCCGAGAGTATTTTGAGATTTTACAGAAATGATCATTCACATAGGAAATCGTGTTGTTCTGGTCAGTTACCGCGAAAATGGTTGCCTCATTTAATGCGAATTTAAAATCCTTCAATTCTTCTAACGTAATAATCAAGTCTTCATCTGTTTCGGTGCTATATGTATTTTTTGTGTAGTTATTTGTTAACGAACTTGTTGCCTGATCTAATAACGGATCAATAACCTTTAAAATTTCAAGAAGAGCTGCTGGTGATACGGTATTATCTTTAATTTCATTTTCTAATACGCACAAGATAAGTTTGCGGGTATAAAAAACAGAATTTAAATAATAGGTTAGCGAGTATTCATGCGGAACTTTTTGCTCCTTTAAGTCTGCCCAGTCCTGAATTTCTGCTAGGGCATTTTCATAGTCTTCACTTAATGCATAGCCGAGGTGCTGGAAGAGCTTGCTGCGCCATTCAATAATTTCTTTCCTGTCTGGTTCAGGTGAATGATTCCTTAGCTGATGAATCTCAGTTATTTTATTCGCTAACAGATGACTTCGCATTTGCAGCATATAACCGAACAAACTTACCTCTGTGTTCACGGTTCTTTCACCTCTCGACAAAATTTGAATAGTATTCCTATTAGACATTTAGATTAAAATACCTTTATTTTAAATCCAATTGACAATCTGGTTATGCCAAAATATACTATAAATTGTAAGAAGTCATACGGGAAGGGAATGGTACTACGCTGATGTGGAAAAATCTTATTTTCTTAGGCTAACTCATAAAAAGTGAGACCTGGAGAATAGGATCAGTCTGCCCATTTTGCGTACACAAGTACCATCATTCCGAATATGATTTCACACAAAAAAGTTCTGTTTTTGTGTTTATTTGGATACGTGTCAAAGCAAATTTGCGGTAACAACCTCTCTGGTCTCCAGGGAGGTTTTTTGTTTAACCTCCCACTCAATAACAGAAGACGAGGTGATGCTGCATGGCTATCGTATTACAAGTAAAGAACCTGCAGAAGAAATTTGGAGAACGAGAAATTTTAAATGATATAAGTTTTGAAATAAGACAAGGTGAGAAGATCGGGCTTGTCGGCTGGAACGGAAGCGGGAAAACGACGCTTGTGAATATGCTGATGGGAAGCGTGGAACACGATAGGGGATCGATCACAACGTGGCCTTCAAACTTGAAAATGGGCTATCTGCCGCAATCAACTGATTATACGCTGAATGTAGAAAACGAATTAACGAATTCAGCAGAAGAATTGTTTCAAACAAGTAAAAGGCTTGGTCTTCATAAAGACATTATTGAAAGAGAAGAGTTCCAGTATCTAAGCGGTGGAGAGAGGTTGAAATTATCGATCGCGAAGATTTGGGCTAACCACCCGGAATTCTTGATTCTAGATGAACCTACCAATCATCTGGATCTTCAGGGGATCACTTGGCTGACAGAGGAGGTATGCCGTTATGCAGGAGCAGCTCTCATCATTTCGCATGACCGCCGTTTTCTTGACCAAACGGTTGATAAAATTTTTGAAATCGAAGACAGCAAGCTGACCGTATATGATGGGAATTACTCCGCATACCGTGCAGAGAAAAGCCGCCGTTATGAACAGCAAAAACGAGATTATGAAAAACAGCAGAGAAAAGTTGCAATGATTGAACAACAAGTCAGCACGATCAAGAACTTTGCTGAAAAAGCACACAAACAAGCGGGTAAAGGCGGCTCTCTATCTGAAAATAGGCAGATGGGGCTCAAGCAGTTTGAACGGGCAAAAGCGAAGAAAAAGGATAACCAAGTGAAATCCAAGTTGAAGCGGTTGAACTTGGAGTTGTCCAAAAAGGGTGTTGATAAGCCAAAAGAAGAGACAGACGTGTTTTTTCATTTCGATGGTGCCGGAAAAAGAGGGAAGAGATTGATTGAAGCTCGCGGGTTAACAAAGCAGTTCGGAGACAATCTTTTATTCGAAAAAAGTCACTTTTACATGAAGCATGGTGAGAGGGTAGGGCTGCTCGGTTCGAACGGAGCAGGGAAGACGACATTTATTAAAATATTGCTTGGAGAAGAGCCGTTATCGAAAGGGTCCATCTGGAAAAGTGAATCGATGAAAATTGCCTATTTGTCGCAGGATGTCAGTGATCTTCCTGAAGAAAAGAACGTCTATCAATATTTAGAGTTGGATGAACGGTATCAAATCACAAAGGCACGAACCATCTTTGCCAATATGGGGATTGATGATGTGAAACTATCAAAACCCATTTCTCACTTGAGTTTAGGGGAGCGCACACGTGTGAAGCTTGTGCAGATGATTCTTCAAGACTATGACGTTCTTATTCTTGATGAGCCAACCAACCATCTCGATCTGCCGAGCAGGGAACAGCTTGAAGAAACACTGAGTGAGTTTAATGGAACCTTAATCATCGTATCGCATGACAGATTTTTCGTCGAGAAGCTTTGCGATAAACTGCTAATTATTGAGGATAAGCGTATTAATCGTTTCGAGATGGGATTAAGGGAATATGAAGAAAAGAGGGCAGAGAAAAACACAGCACATCATCAAAATTTGGTCGAAGAACTTGCCCTGGTAGAAAATAAAATTACAGAATTGCTCGGTAAGATCAGTTTCTGTAAAACAGGTACGGACGAATACTTGCAAGTCGACCAGAACTTGCAAGATTTTATGGAAAGAAAGAAGAAGCTTATGCAAGAATTATAAAAATAAAGCTAGCTCAGAAGATGAACTTTTGAGCTGGCTTTTTTGTATTTCATGCATGTACATATATATGTGCTGTACGTCTGAAATGAACATAATTTCATCGAAAATAATACAAGAGTCGCTTTTTATAATAAAAAAGTGAATCCATCACATAAAAATAGGTGATGATCACAAAAAAAACATCACTCATCACATAAAAAAACCCTTTGATCACATAAGTTACCTATTATTGGAAAATTTTGATGATAAAGTTTATCCTCCCATGGCTCTTTTTCCTTTTTTCAAAACACTTATAGGTGAGTCAAATGTTAAGGAGGAAGAAGAATGAGAGCAGGGAATATTAAACAGTTCACAAGATTTAGCCAGTTTACTAATGTGGGAGAGTTTAACGAACATAAGAAAAACTTTTTAGAGGATTATCATCAGCTTTTTACAAAATCTGAGTTCATGGCTTTTGAGCTGCTGAGTCAATATAGTGTGGTGGTGCCAGGTGTGGCGAACGCTAAAATCGATACGCTTGTTGAAAAAAGCAGCGAAAAGGGGGATGGAGTGTCCAGGGCATCATTTATCCGTATGCTTCGTAAAGCAAAGAAAGCTGGCATTCTAATTGTTCATAAAACATATCGTGCAAGTGGCGGATTTGCACATAACGTCTTTGTGTTTCAGCGATTTGACCCACCTTCTGAAACAAAAGTGATCCACCGTGAAAATGATGAGAACGCTGGTGACAGTAAGGCTATACACAAGGAAAAAGCTGCGGAAACTATAAATCTCTTAATAAATCATCAAGATCAAAAGATAAACATACGTAAGGAAAACGTCCCAACAAACACAACACCGGAAAATCCATCTCTTAAAGACCTCGATGAAACCTTCACTCCGGGCAATGTTCCAAATGAGTTCATACAAACAGTAAAACCTTTTTATAACAGAGCCATAGAGATTTATAGATTTTGGCATAAGGCTCGCCTCGCTTATAATAAGTTCAACTTCGATATGCCTCTTGAATTTATGATCACCGTTGTCATCGATGCCTTCAAAACAACCGTTTTTCACTACAAACACCGTAAAATCAAGACCACTTTTGTGCAATATTTCTATGGGACACTATGTGGCATGTTTGGTGTGCAAAAGAGAAAGGAGCATATGGCGAAAAAGCCGCGTTATAACTGGCTAGATGAGATGGAATATGAATAAATGAATCCAATGCTGTTTCCGATCTGAACAAAAAATCGGAGGAACCGAACAAAAACTGATGTGACCGTACAAAAAATAGGCGTGACCGTACAAAAAACCACTGTGACCGAACAAAAATAACCACCAACCAACAATTTCACATTTAGAGGCAGCCGAACAAACATTATTTCAACTTTTAACTTAATATATATTGAAATTTCTGATAACTAGTTTATACTCTCATAAAAGGAGAGTGAGACCATGAGTTTTTTAGAGAAGGTAAGTAAAGCAGCTGGCAACACATTTGCGGTTTGGGTGATTCTATTCGCCATTTTAGCATTTTTTATTCCAGGAGGATTCACATGGATCGCTCCCCACATTGCACTGTTACTGGGAATTATCATGTTCGGAATGGGACTTACTCTGTCGCTGGACGATTTCAAAGCTGTATTCAAGGCTCCGAAAAGCGTAATTATTGGAGTGCTCGCACAATATACGATCATGCCGCTCTTAGCTTTTGGGCTGGCTTTACTTTTCCGTCTGGAGCCAGAAGTGGCAGTAGGCGTCATCTTAGTTGGGTGCTGTCCAGGTGGAACAGCATCAAATGTGATGACGTTCTTAGCTAAAGGAAATACAGCGCTATCGGTTGCGGTAACATCAGTATCAACATTGTTAGCCCCCATCCTTACTCCTGCTCTAACGCTGGTGTTTGCGAGTAAGTGGCTTGCTGTATCTGCAGGTGATCTGCTTTTATCCATCGTACAAATTGTGCTCGTTCCTATCGTTTTAGGAATTGTGGTTAAAGTTTTATTCCGCAAGCAGGTTGAAAAGAGCATTGCCGTATTGCCGCTTATTTCTGTGGTTGGAATTGTAGCCGTTGCGTCTGCTGTTGTAGCTGTTAATGCAGGGAAAATAGCTGAAACCGGTCTATTAATCTTTTCAATCGTAGTCCTTCATAATGTTTTAGGTCTGTTATTAGGCTTTTTCGTAGCAAAAATGCTAAAGCTTAACTTTGCCGATCAAAAGGCGATCTCGATAGAAGTAGGTATGCAGAACTCAGGGCTGGGTGCCGCTCTTGCAGTTGCTCACTTTTCGCCGCTGGCTGCTGTACCGAGTGCCATTTTCAGTGTATGGCATAACATTTCAGGTCCGCTGCTTGCGACATGGTGGGGGAAAAAAGAGGAACAAATAGATACGTTACAGAATCCAGATCTAGAAAAATCGAAAGTTATTTAATATAGAAATAACATGCTCATATTCAATCAATAAAAGCCTGATCTTGAAAGTTTACATTTGGTGGTCAGGCTTTTTTTATTTAGACTCTTTTCAAAAAGATTGTTGTTTTGGGGCACTTTTTTCATCCTCTACATTGGCAAGTTGATTGGAGTGCAAGGTGAGAGACTCCAGCGGGACGAGTGTGACAGGTGAGACTCCTAACGGTGCGGAGCGGCAGGAGGCTCACCGCACGCCCCGCGGAAAGCGAGCAACCTGTAACGGAAATCAACTACTTTCAAAAGTCACAATTTTTACAAAAACCTCCCCTGCAAAAATACTAAAAAAGGGAACTCTCCGATAAGGAAGTTCCCTTTCACTTCATCATTATATTATTTAAAAACGTCTAGCGGTATTGTTCCTTTTTTTACGGAGAGTGATTTGATTTTTTGGATATCCTGATTGTTCTTTATTTCTCCCATAAACTTTTCATAGGCTTCAGGTACAGTTGGAACTGTATAGATCACGCGATGCAATCTGTTTTCAATGGCAGCTTCAACTAGAAACAGTTCAAAATGATCTTTATTCAAAATTGAACCCCCTTCATATTTCAGAATAATAATTAATTCTCTTTTCAAGTTCGTTGTACCTTTATTCTTCAAGTATTTGTAATAGAAAAGTAAAGAAAATATGGCTGACTCCAAGCATTTAAAAAACTATGTTAGATTTTCTGACATGAAAGTAGAATCTGCGCCAGAACTGTATAGAATGAAAGAAATATCACATACAGGGGGCGTTCAAAATGGAAGAAATCATATTTTCTTTAAACAGTGTCTGGTTAGTACTTGGTGCACTGCTTGTTATTTTGATGCAAGGTGGATTTATTTTACTTGAAGCAGGCTCGACAAGAATGAAAAATGCCGGTCACATTGCCGGGAAAACGGTCTTTACGTTTGGATTGGCATCGATTGTGTTCTGGGCAGTAGGTTATGGCTTTATATTTGGCGGAAACTCAAATTTCTTTATCGGTCTGTCAGACTTTTTCTATTCAGGTGAACAAGCAGGCGACATGCCTTATTCAACAGCTGCTTTCTTCCTTTTTCAGCTAGCTTTTGCTGGCATCTCATTAACCATTGCGTTCGGCGGTTTTGCAGAGCGTGCAAAGTTATCTGCATATCTCGTATTCGCAATACTCTTTTCTGTACTTGTTTATCCAGTTGTTGCACATTGGATCTGGGGTGGCGGATGGTTAGCTGAACATGGGAAGCAGGATTTCGCCGGTTCGACAGTTGTTCACTTAACAGGTGCAATGGCTGCGTTCGCTGCAACAATTTTACTAAAACCGAGAATCGGTAAGTTCAATAAAAACGGGACAGCCAATAACATCTTTGGCCACAATCAAGTCTATACGGCGCTGGGAGTTATCGTGTTATGGGTCGGTTGGTTTGGCTTCAACGGCGGCAGCACGTTTGTTGTAGATGATGGTTTTTTTGGATTCGTTGCACTTAACACAAATATTGCTGCTGGTGCCGGGGCAGTAGCTGCTCTCATTATTTCATGGATAGTTCTTGGGAAATCAGATATACCAACCATTTTAAACGGTGCACTAGCAGGTCTTGTTGCCATCACGGCATCTTGCGCTTTCGTTGAAACGTGGGCATCGGTTGTAATCGGGTTTGTAGCAGGGATCTTAGTATTCTATAGTGTAAAGTTCTTCGATAAATTAAAGATAGATGATCCGATTTACGCATTGTCTGTTCATGGTGCAGCAGGAGTTTGGGGCACGTTATCAACGGGTCTATTCGCAACACCAGAACTCGCATCAGTTGGTCAGCCTGGATTATTTTATGGAGGAGGATTCTCTCAGCTTGGTGTGCAGGCTATGGGTGTTTCTGTTTCCGCAATCTATGCTTTCGCCGTCTCATTCGCTATTTTATATATCATGAAAAAAGTCATGAAAGGATTGCGAGTGAGTGAGGAAGAAGAAATCATCGGTCTAGACGTAAGTGAGCACGGCAACTACGGATATCCAGAAGCGTTTATCGCAAATGAAGAAAAGAATAGAATTGCAAATTAATTAAGTGGTGAATGCATTGGGGAATTTCCTCAATGCTTTTACACAATTGGATGTGTTATTGATGTCATATATAAAAATAAAACAATGGCGCGACAGCGAAATTGAAAAACAAGAAAGTTCATATGATCTAAATGCGTTTCATGATTTAATCATGAAGCAGGTTTTTGAAACGGCTCTGAACAAAGTGAGCGAAGAAGCAGGACCTCCGCCATGTCATTATGCCTGGTTTGTCATGGGTAGTGCAGGCAGGTTTGAACAGGCAATCATTAGTGATCAGGATCACGGAATCGTTTATGAGGAAGAGAACGAGGAGAGCGGCCGATACTTTAAAAAACTTGGGAAAGAATTAGCCTTTGGCTTATATGAAGCAGGCTATCCGTATTGTGATGGAAATGTGATGAGTTCTAATCCAGTTTGGTGCCGATCGAAAGTGAGCTGGAATGACCAGCTTGCAAAATGGCTGAATGAAGAAAGCTTTGACAGTATTCGTTATCTGCTGATCTTTTATGATGCGAGGGTGCTCCAAGGGGATGAAGAATACATCTTCCGTTTGAAGAAGCACATACACGACGCCATCAAGGAAAAACCAGATCTGTTAGAACGTTTTTTAGAAAATACGATCCATACAAAAAAGGCAGTCGGTTTCTTTCAGCAGTTTTTGCCGGAAACACATGGTTCTCATGCCGGAAGCATTGATATCAAACAATCTGGATTCCTTCCTTATGTGAATGCTGTTCGATTATTAGCCATGAAAGAAAGCGTTGAGGCAGCTTCGACGCTGTCGAGGATTGAAGCATTATCCCAGATTCCGAAATATAGCCACGAACTGCAAAATTATAAAAGTGATTTTGAGAAGCTGCTTCATTACAGGTTTATGTATCATAAAAAAATGACTGAGGACTATGATGATATACATTATCTTGATGTAAAAGAATTAGACAAAAATGAAAGAAAAGAAATGAAGCAGATTCTAAAGGATGGACAGAAGCTGCAGGATTACACACAGTCAGTCATCAAAGGGTTGATGAGAAGGTGAGAATTAATCCGCTCATTCAGTTTATGAAACAAATGCAAGGCAAGATCAATTCGAGTGTCTATGCGTCGATGCAAGGACAGTCCAGTGCCCAGCACATCGCTTTTTTAAGACAGCTGCAAAAAGAAGTGAAAGTAGAAGAAAGTCTGGAGGTTCCGCTGAACGAATTGAATGTCGTAGTGTTCGATCTCGAAACAACGGGTTTCTTTCCTGATCAGGGCAATGAAATCCTATCGATTGGAGCAGTAAAAGTAAAAGGTGACGAAGTGCAGCATGAAGAGTGTTTTTATTCACTTGCAAAATGCAGCATGGAACTTACTCCTGATATCAAACAGCTGACAGGATTAAAGGAAGAAGATTTTGAAGGAGCTCCAGAGTTATCGAAAGTACTTATCGACTTTTATGAATTTGTAAAAGGAGATGTCCTTGTAGCACACCATGCGAGCCATGAAAAAAGCTTTCTGCAGCATTTTAACTGGAAGCTTTTCCGAACTCATTTCAAACACAGAATCGTGGATACGTCTTTTATATTGAAAATTGCAGATCCCGATTCAAACTTAATACGTTTGGAAGATTGCTGTGAACATTGCGGTATCCCTGTAAAAGACCGGCATCATGCATTAGGAGATGCAAAGATGACTGCTGAACTTTGGAGTATATATGTAACGAGAATACAGCAGCAAGGGATTAAAACCTTACGTGATGTATATGAAAAGCTTTCAAGATAAGACAGCTGGCAACCTAAAGTGGGGAGCCAGCTGTTTTAGTTTCTTATATTAAACTGTGCATTGATCTGTCCACGGATCATTTTGTTTCGTTCTTCCCGCTGCTGTCTTTTCGTCATTTCTTTTTTTATCTCAAAGGTTTGTACACCATCTTCTATCTGGTTTGCAATTTCCATCAATATTTCCACGTCAGAGAAGGAATATTTTCGAGTCCCGCGTCCGGTGCGCTCAGGGAAGATCAGCTTTCTTTCCTCATAATAACGAATCTTCCTCTCTGACAAACCTGTCAGCTCACTGATGATACCGATGGACATGACTTTTTTGTCTTTATAGGATGTTTTATCAACAGACATATAGTAACCTCCATTTAAAGTATGAAAGAAAGCTAACAAATAAATGATTTTCAGAATATTGTTATTTATTATATCACATTGATGTTAGAATTCCTTACATTAATTTTATGATGGTTAAACAGAAATGGTGATTACAGCATATTTTTGTCATTCTATATACCAAAAAGTAAGAATATCTGTAATAAGGAGGGGAGTGTTTGAGATGGATGTGTTAGATGCGATTAAAACACGAAGGAGCATCGGAAAAGTAAAAGATGACCCAGTTCCTTCTGACTGCATTGAAAAAATTCTTGAAGCAGGAACATATGCACCAAACCATTACAGGACAGAACCTTGGCGCTTTTTTGTTATAAGCGGAGATAGCCGAAAGAGATTAGGAGCTGTTTTAGAGGAAACTACACGAAAGGATTATGCTGATTTAAATGCTGATGAGTTAGAACGCAAAGCGGAAAAAGCAAGGAATAATCCTTTAAGAGCACCGGTCATCATTGCTGTGGGGGTGGAACCGGGCGATAAGAAAAACGTTATCATGAAGGAAGAATACGCAGCTGTATGCAGTGCGATCCAAAACATGCTGCTTGCATCACACTCATTGGGATTTGGCGCAATCTGGAGAACGGGTGCTGTAACCTATCATGATAAAATAAAGGAATTCTTCGGTTTGACACCAAAAGGGGAAATGGCTGGTTTTATCTATATTGGGTATCCAGATTTAACACCAAAAACAGTAAAGAAATCAGGTTTTGAAAACTTTACGGTATGGATGAACTGACTATTTACTAAGAAATTGGCCAGAATAATAGTTAAATATTAGGAAAAAATACAAGTGTGAATATTTGAGGTTTGCCATTAGTTTCACAGGGACGATTGTTTTCAATCGTTCTTTTTTATTTCTCTTAACAAATACTACCTATATCAAAAGCGTATAAGAAAAATTCGAAGTGGAATTATAAGTTTAATAATTAAAAGGAGGTGAAAATAATGGCTAGAAACAACCAATTAGCAGTACCTGGTGCTCAACAAGCTGTTGACCAAATGAAGTATGAAATCGCTTCTGAGTTCGGTGTAAACCTTGGACCAGACTCTACATCTCGTGCAAACGGATCTGTAGGTGGTGAAATCACTAAGCGTCTTGTAGCACAAGCTCTTGGCGGACGTTAATAATTAAATAACATGGCTATGGCTATCTGTTAAAGCAGGTAGCCTTTTTGTAATAAATTGTAAGTGAATATATGTAAAATTATGGTTTAAACTAGAGAGGGGAGGTGAGTGATGAAATGGATAACAAACCTATTCATTATGACGGAAGTTTACATGGAACCAATGAGGTGGAAGCGGAAGTGATATCTGAGCCGTTTGAAATAACTGATGAAATAAGAGCAAAGATCCGCGGGAATCCATACTTACATGAAGCAAATGAATAAATAGAAAGGTCAGGTTCAACATATGACAAAAGTTTTGTACATAACAGCACATCCGCATGATGATACAATGTCGTACAGCATGGCTGTAGGAAAAGTATTTATCGAAGAATACAAAATAATAAATCCGGATCATGAGATTGTGAATGTCGACCTGTATAAGGAAGATGTTCCTCAAATCGATGTGGATGTCTTTAGTGGATGGGGCAAACTTCAATCAGGTAAAGGGTTTGAAGAACTGTCTTCAGAAGAAAAAGCCAAAGTAGGAAGACTCACAGAGTTGTGTGATCAATTCGTTTCAGCAGATAAATATGTGTTTGTTACGCCATTGTGGAATTTTTCGTTTCCGCCAGTAATGAAAGCATATATTGATTCAGTAGCCGTTGCCGGAAAAACATTTAAATACACAGAGCAAGGTCCTGTGGGTCTTTTAACAGATAAAAAGGCTATGCACATTCAAGCCCGCGGAGGCTTTTATTCTGAAGGGGCTGCAGCAGGAATGGAAATGGGACATCGTTATCTGAGAATCATCATGCAATTTTTCGGGGTCCCTTCCTTCGAAGGGATTTTTGTTGAAGGACATGCTGCAATGCCTGACAAAGCAAGTGAAATAAAGGAAAATGCCATTGCCAGAGCAAAAGACGCAGCACATACGTTTTAATACAATTGAATTGAGATTAGAAAGCCTGTGATTATTTTCACGGGCTTTTTTATTTTCTATCAAAAATTTAAACTTATAGTTGAGTAAATTTTCTGAACTATGTCATAATGGGTAAATACTATTTTGAAAACGTTTTCTGATATTGGAGCAAAAGGAGGAATAGACATGAAAAGTGAATCATCTTTGAATCATGATCTGCATCACGCAACAGCGAACACTAGTCCATTGCCGCCACAGACAATAGGACAAAAGCTGAAAATGATTGGCCCGGGATTTGTTGTTGCTGCTACTGGAGTGGGGACAGCTGATATGATTACTGCCATAGTAATCGGTACCTCGTTTGGCATGACCTTCGTATGGGCTATTATTATTGGATCTATTTTAAAATATTACTTAAATGAAGGTGTTGGACGCTGGTACCTCGCAACAGGACAAACGATCCTGCAAGGCTGGCATTCCCTCGGAAAATGGGCAACGAGTTATTTTGGCGTCTACTCTGTTATCTGGGGTTATATTTATGGAGCAACCGCAGCGATGACTTGCGGATTAGGCATGCACGCTATGCTGCCGATCATGCCGATCTGGGCATGGGCCATCGTACACTCACTGGTTGGATTCGCTCTTGTGTGGACGGGCCGTTATTTGCTGTTTGAACGAATCATGACTGTCCTAATTGGCGTTATGTTTATCACGATTATCGGAACATCTCTCCTCTTTTTACCTTCAATCGGGGAGTTTGCAGGAGGTTTTGTACCTCGAATGCCTGATGGATCACTCATGCTCGCTTTAGGATTAATTGGAGGTGTAGGCGGAACGATCACAATGGCGTCCTATGGGTACTGGCTGAAGGAAAAGGACTGGAAAGGAAAGGCTTTTGTTCCAATCATGAGGCTGGATTCGAAAGCAGCTTATGTGATCACGGGAATTTTTACGATGGCAGCACTTGTGATCGGTGCTAAATTCTTATTTGGAACAGATGTGAAACTGGAAGGGGACCAAGGTTTATTGGACCTTGCCGGATTATTGGGGCAGGAATTCGGAACGCCATTGCGGTGGCTTTTCCTGATTGCTTTTTGGTCGGCAGCTTTTACTTCACTTCTAGGAGTATGGAACGGTGTGCCTTACTTGTTCGCAGACTTCTTAAGAACGATCCGGACAAAAAAAGAAGACTTGCATAAAGTTAAACCTGTTTCGGAAAAAGATAAGTCTTACCGTGCGTATCTCGCTTGGCTGACATTTCCACCGATGCTCATTTTCTTTTTGGGGAAACCAGTGCAGCTCATTATCATCTATGGAGTTCTCGGAGCATTGTTCATGCCATTTTTAGCTATCTCACTGATCATTTTATTAAACTCGAAAAAAGTGGACGCGGAGTACCGCAACAAATGGGTGACGAACGCAGTCTTGATCGGATGCCTCCTTATGTTTGCGTACCTCGGAATAAACGAACTGCAAAAGCTGTTTTAAAGAAAGAGAGAGCCCGCCGATTAAACGGTGGGCTTATTTATATGTATTTTTTCAAGATTCACGATCCGCTCTGGCTTACCTTCGATTAAAAAAGAAAGGATGTTATCGATGCTTACAGATAAAAACTGATGAAACATATTATCTGTCTTCCATCCGATATGCGGCGTTAAGATTACGTTATTCAGCTTCAAGAGCGGGTGATTCTGATCGATTGGCTCATGATTAAATACATCGAGGCCAGCTCCGCCGATCCAATTCTCTTCTAATGCTCTTACAAGTGCAGCTTCATCCACTACTTCTCCCCGGGACGTGTTAATAAGGAAAGTATCTTTTCTCATAAGTTTAAAATGTTTTTCTGAAAGTAAGTGTTTTGTTTCTGGAACGAGCCTCACCGTAATCATTACAAAATGAGATCTCTGCAGCAAATCCTCCAGTTCACTGAATTCAACACCCTGAGCTCGTGCACGTTCTTCAGTTAATCGGGGTCCCCAGGCGATTGTATTCATATTGAAGGCTCTCGCGATTTTTGCGACACCTGAACCAATTTTACCAAGACCGATAATACCCACCGTTTTGTTTTCAAGTCCTAAACCGGATGATTCCGCCCATTGTCCTTGTTTCATCTGCATATGTAATGACAAAAGATTGCGAGAGTGAGTGATCATCATGCCGATTATTAATTCCACAACAGCGGCAGATCCCCCAGGAGTGGTGGCTACAGGTATGTTCAGCCGGTTCGCCTCGTCCATATCAATATGAGCAAGACCAGCACCTGTTTGTGCAATAAGCTTAATATTTTTTAGTTGCTGGAGCACTTCTTTAGAAAACCTCGTACGTTCTCTTATCGGTAAAATGACATCTGCATGCTCGATACGGCTTAGAAGAACATCATGAGAGGGTTTATCGTGATAGATCTCAACTTGAAAGTGCTGCCGCAATCGCTCTATTTCTGGATTTTTCGCAAAACTTTTTTCCCAATCATCTAATATGACTACTTTCACTAGCCCACCCCATCCTCGTTACTCATTACCTTTTTATCATAACGAAAAAAGAAGAAATCATCTTCTTTTTTAAATCGTCGGTTCTTAGGTTGTTGTTAGAGAACCGCATATCATCTTATGGATCTTCATAGAATAGCAAAGGCCGTTTTACACAATGGAGGATTGATATGAAAATTCTTCTTTTATCAGGTGGTGCCGGAAGAAGACTTTGGCCGTTATCGAATCAGATCAGGGCTAAGCAATTTTTAAAACTGCTAAGCATAGAGAATAACAGGAATGAATCCATGCTGCAGCGTGTATGCAGACAATTAGAAGAAGCTGGTCTTTTTTCAAACACTTATATTATTACGAGTCAAGGTCAGCAAGACTTAATTCAAAACCAGGTGGCAGCACCAATGCCAATCATCAGTGAACCAAGCCAAAAAGGTACCTTTTCAGCTGTATCATTAGCTGTTGCTTATCTTCACTCAAAAGAAGAAGCAGGACTCGATGAAACGATTTGTGTTCTCCCCGTTGATGCATTTGCGGACCTATCCTTTTTCCACCTTATTAATAAGATGCCTTCTATCCTCGCGAAATCCTTGGCTGAACTTGCGCACATTGGAGTTGAACCTGAATTTCCTTCCGATCAACTCGGGTATATCGTTCCGAACATCAAAGAACAGTCCAATGACTATTTTCAGGTCACTCATTTTATTGAAAAGCCGAATATGAAAAAAGCGGCTGAACTAATAAAGAAAAAAGCTCTTTGGAATTGTGGAGTTTATGGTTTCAATATGAGCTTTATGCTTCAGTTGCAAAAGGAAAAAGGAATTCCAACACAATACGATGAGCTGCTTAGCGTATATAAAAATCTTCCCAAATTAAGCTTTGATGTGGCAGTAGCTGAGCATAGCAAGCGTTCAATCGTCGTACCTTATAGCGGACAGTGGAAAGATATTGGTACGTGGAAGAAGATAAGTGAACATATGTCTTCAACGGTTACAGGTCGGGGCATGCTCTCGGACGACTCAATCAATACACATGTTGTAAACGAATTATCGCAGCCTGTTCACGTGATAGGAATTTCAGATAGCATGATTGTGGCTGGCGCTGATGGAATACTTGTAGTGGATAAAAGCAGATGTGCAGAAGTAAAGCTGCAGCATACAAAAGAAATGCCCCGCTTTGTGGAAAAACGATGGGGCAGCTATAAAGTTTTAGAAAAGATAGACGCGGCTGATGAACAGCAGTCCGTTACAAAATTTGTAAACGTACTGCCGAACTGTAATATTAGTTTACATGTACATCATAATAGACAGGAGATCTGGACCATCCTTTCAGGTTCAGGTGAAGTGATTGTAAACGGTCAGCTCCACTCAATTAAAGCGGGGGACGTCATTCAAATTTCTTTAGGTATTAAACATTCAATTAAAGCGTTAACTCCTCTTAAGTTTATTGAAGTTCAGATTGGAGCTGAGATTAACGAGAACGATATACTGCGTATTACGTATTCATGGGATGAGGCACTTCAACAATGTACGTAAGGTGGAGAGGATCATGGTCTCAATCATCTGCTGCACAATGAGAGAACAATTTATGGAGAACGTTTTTCGGAATTACGAAAATCAGCTTATGTCAGAAAAAGAAATGATCATTATATTAAATAATGATCATTTACATTTAGCCAAATGGAAAGCAAGGGCAAGATCATTCAAAAACGTATCCGTGTATCAGCTCCCTGGAGAAACGACGCTCGGTGAATGTTTAAATGCTGCTATTCAAAAAGCCATCTATCCTTATATTGCAAAGTTTGATGACGACGATTATTACGCACCACATTATCTTCAGCAATCCTGGGATACTTTGCAAGAAACAAAAGCGGATGTAATTGGGAAACGAACAGTCTACATGTACTTTGAAGATGAAAAATTGCTTGCTATTAATAGTCCGAGCAGAGAGAAGATGTTTGTGAGACAAGGTCTGAAAGGAGCTACTCTGTTTTTTAATAAAAAAATCTGTGAGAACATCCATTTTCCTGCTCTGAACCTTGGAGAAGATACTGTTTTTTTGAAGCAGTGTGTAAAGAATAATTTGAAATTGTATTCGGCAGATAAAAGAAATTACGTATGCATACGCACTTTCCGGTCAGGTCATCATACATGGAATGTCAATAATGCCGCACTGAAAAGAAAATCATCTATCGTTTGTCATACAGAAGATTTTAAGTCTCTCATTCTCGAATGAAAAAGGAGATTAATATGAAAGACTATCAAGTGATTTGGCGTGGACCTGTACTAGATGCAACAGGGTACGGAACAGCAAGCAGGGAATATGCACTGGCTTTAGACAGGCAAGGCGTTAACGTGAAAATTGAAACGTATACGTGGAATTTCCCTTTTACTATAGAGAATCGAGAGAAAAAAGAGAG
This sequence comes from Fictibacillus halophilus, assembly GCF_042680145.1. GTDB lineage: Bacteria > Bacillota > Bacilli > Bacillales > Fictibacillaceae > Fictibacillus > Fictibacillus halophilus_A. Next base: position 507,590 of record NZ_JBHTNQ010000001.1, read on the forward strand.
GCTGCAGCAGCTCATAGAAAAACCTGCATCAAACGATAAACCGAAGATCTTAATCTATCATTCTCCTCCAGCTTTTATTGATAAAAAAGAAAGAGAGCAGTATGAGTACTGCTTATTAAATACTGTCTGGGAAACGAATAAAATCCCTGAATCTTGGAATGCGATCATTCGAACATTTGACGCCGTATGTGTACCGTGTACCCATAATATAAAGGCACTGAAAAACAGCGGCGTTTCTATCCCGATTTTCCTGGTTCCTCACGGGGCGGATACGACCATGTATCATCCTGCCAATCCGCGAATAACGTTTCCTGAAGGAGAGGGAAGGTTTGTTTTTGTTTCAGTCTTTGATTTTCAGCACCGAAAAAATCCGGAAAGTCTATTGCGTGCTTACTGGGAAGCGTTCACCTCAGATGACCAAGTCCTGCTTGTCATCAAAACATATGGCAGTTCGCGTAAAGAGATCAGGAGTGCCATTATGAATTATAAAAGAAAGCTTGGGTATGGTGAAAATACAGCGCCTTTTTATGTAATGACAGGGATCTGCGAGGAAAAACAATTAAGAGGACTTTATACCGGAGGCGATGCGTTTGTACTTCCCACAAGAGGTGAAGGCGTTGGTCTGCCTTTTATAGAGGCATTATCGAGCGGGTTGCCAGTGATCGCAACAGGGTGGGGCGGACAGATGGATTTCTTAAATGAAAAGAATTCCTTTTTGGTGAAATATAAACTGCAGAGTCCTTCGATCAGCATGCACAATGAAAATGCGATATCCACAACTTATCCTAGCTTTGCTGAGAAAGGTCAGCTATGGGCAGAAGCGGATATTGAGCATCTGAAGCAGCAGATGAGGTATGCCTTTTTGAATCCGAGACTGTGTAAACAAAAAGGGGCACAAGGCAGACAAGATATGCTGAAAATGACATGGGAAAAAGCAGGTAAGGCTATGATAAAAGCTATCGAGAGGTTAATGGGACATTAATTTTTTTAGTTCAAAGTTCATTTGTTTGGCGATGCTTTTCCATGAAAAATGATTGTTTATATATTTTTGCCCATTTAAGGAAACTCCATGTAAAACGTTTTTATCAGTTGTGTATCGCTTTAGTGTATCAGCGAAGTTATTTTTTTCAGCATGAATGTAGTGTTTCATAGGGATCAGATTTAATCCTCTTACACCGAATTCCGTTGAGAATAACGGAAGTCCTGCAGATAAAAACTCCAATGTCTTCAGATTAACGCCAGCACCCGTGAACATAGGATTAATGGCAAGGTCAGCTTCTGCCAATAACCTTAATTTATGTTTGTGGCGCACTCTTCCCAAGAGTTTCACATTAGGTTTACTAGAATTTGCAAACGGAGTACAGCATCCTCCAGCGACAACAAATTCAATTTCGGGACAGCTGTCAGCTAGATGATTAATGATATAATCCACTGATTCAATGTTAGGCGGATAATCTGCGCCAATAAAAACAGCGGTGTGCTTTTCGTTAGATGACTGTATTCTTGGAAGCCATTCAGATGGATGAATACCATTAGGTGCCACCATAATTTTAGAAGAGTTTGGATTGTACATCGTTATCAAACTATTACTATCGTCCTCTGAGGTTGAGAAAACGAGGTCCGCACCTCTTACTAGCTTTTTTTCCAAGTTAAAAAGCATAGGAAGGTAGTCTCTAGCCAGATTGTTTTTCCAAATCTGATCTGCGAGCTTGTATTCGTGATTATGACTGTTATAGATTCTGAGTTTACGATCCTTACCAAAATACTGATCATATTGAAGCAAATAAGGGGATTCGTGAACGATTAGATGGGCAGAATCATAGAGAGAGTCAAACTGTTTTTTTAATAGAGTAGGATAATTGGAAAGTTCAGTCTGTATGAGTAAGCCGAATTCATAGGATAATTCGTTGTGCTGCAGTTTTTCCACCACTTCATGATAAAAGGAATCCTTCTCAACTTTATATTCTCTATAGGTAGGAGAATATATAAACAAACCTCCTTTATGGCCAAAGGTTTGGGAAAGAAGAGTAACATCGTAATAGCTGCTGAGCTCCTGATAAATATGAAAATAGCGTAAAGTGCCCCCGCTGGTCGGAGGATATACGGTTGGGAAATGATTTAATACTAGCATTCTTTTCACCGCTTATCATTCCTCTTAATAACTTGCTGAAACACAGCGAGTGTTTCTTTGGCGCAATTATCCCATGAGAAAATCTTTGACCGGACCATTCCTTTACTGATAAGAGCATTCCTTGTTTCTGGATGAAGGAGTTTCAACATCTTATTTGCTATGTCTTCTGGGTTTTCGGGATTGAAATGAAGAGCTGCATCACCTGTAACTTCTGGAATACTTGCTCGGTCTGAACAGATGATCGGACATTTTGATTTCATCGCCTCGACCAAAGGAATGCCAAAACCTTCATAAAGGGATGGGAAGACAAGGAACGACGCGTTGGCATACAAATCAGGCATAGCTTCTGTTGGAACATACCCGAGAATTTTTACCTGATCCTGGAGTGAATGATGTTCTAAAAATGTTAAGACAGCCTTATACGTCCGGTTTTCTTTCGATGCAAAACCTGTAAGAACAAGGGGGAAACGCTTTTTATAGTGATTCCGAAGAAAAATGATAGCTTTCAAGAGATTAAGGTGATTTTTATGCGGATTATAGCTCGCTGGATAAAGAGCGAATCCACTTTCCAGCTGTGCAATTATCCTGTTATTTGGATACTGATCTCTGTAAAGATGGAAAGCTTCAGGTGCATCAGGATAGATAGCCGTAATTTTATCTTCAGGGATATGAAGGTGTCTGGATATAGCTTTTTTCGAGAACTCAGAAACCGTTAAAACGGCATCGAAGGATGGAGCGAACTTTTCATAATAACGGTTGTTTTCGTGCAGTTCACCTGGTACAAATTGCGGGTAGCGTGTATGGAGAACGTCATGAATGGTCGCTACAGAAGGCACCTGGATATTTGGAATATACGATTTGTGGACCGGTGAAAACCAAACATCAATCTGGTTTTCTTGAATTCGGCTGTGAACTTCAGTTTGAATTTTAGATTCCTTCAACATGACTTTTTTAATGCGATTTTGAAAATCAGGGAAGATATCCCTGCTTGGTTTTGTAAGAAACAAAAATAATTTTACGTTTTCATCTGCTTTTTTTAGATGCTCGATTAAATGTTTAACATAATGCTCAACCCCTCCATATCTATCTTGGGAAAGAGTGAGCAAATTTACCCCAATCCTCATATGTATCACCTCATTCATACGTACTTACATATGTATATGTTCTTGCCAAGTCCATAGCCACTCCTCAGATTAAAAACCACAAAATTACCTAAGTGCCCATTCCTTTTTGCAGAGTACTGCATTTAATATGTTGAGGTTTAATGACAGTGGAGAACAGAAAATTAGGAGGGCTCTAAATGAGTGAATCGAAAGATAAATCTAAATCCAAGGATAAACATAATGGCAGTAAAGTAAAAATCACCACAGGTCCGTTTCTTGTTCCGGAAGAAGTAGATTCAGAGCTTCAAGGAGGCAGGGAAAACGATCGAATCATCATCATCTTGAAAAATCCGACGGACAAATATCTCAAAGTAAAAGTAACACTGGGTGTATGTCTAGAACCAAGAGAACCTGTGAGTGGTTCCTTAAATGTATATAAAAACATTGAAGAAAAAGAAATTAAATTAGGATACTTCACTTTAAAGCCCCATACGTGTACACGAATTGAGAGAAATATTCCTCGTGGTTTGGGATTAGGAAAAGATGAAAGTAATGCAGTTTATCGCGTAACGGCAAAAGGTGATTTCAACGTTAGTTCGGACGGAAGTACAGTACTATGCGGGTTGGCTGAGATTTCGGTTATTGGAGGAAGTGTATTTAATTTCCAAGAAGCAGGTCTTGAGCAGGCAGATCCAGCATTGTTCTTCCCGTACAGCAATTTCGTCGTTTGTAATAAGTGCTAGCTGTTTTGCGATCAGGCGGATGTTGATTCCGCCTGTTTTTTCGTTGGGGAGATGTGTGAAAAGGGCGGAAATTGTCGGGAAATGACATCTCGTCGATAAGTGAACAAAATTTTTGGATTCAAGGGTTGAACTCGTGGATTGAGGTCCGAAACTTGTGGATTCCTACCTAAAACTTTTGGATTCAAGCCACATGTTAGCTGAATATACCCCTGGGTGTACCGTGGAATGACCAGTTTCGAGGTTCGAAACTGTACGTTATTAAGGCAAACTTTTAAAAGGAGAAAGAATTTACATGTAGAAGACTTATCCTAGACCAAAATAACGGTAAAGGAGAGGAAATATGTACGAACTGAAAACAAAAGTAAACGATAACAGTGTAATCGAGTTTATTGAAAACGTAGATAATCCGAAAAAACGTGAGGATGCTTATAAACTATTAGATATTTTCACCGAAACTACTGGTTTTGAGGCAAAGATGTGGGGACCGAGCATTATCGGGTTCGGATCGTATCACTATAAGTACAAAACTGGTCACGAAGGGGATGCACCACTAGTTGGTTTTTCGCCGCGCAAAGCGAAGATCAGTCTCTATTTTGCACCGGGAGACCCGAACCGGGAAGAATTACTGAACAAGTTTGGCAAGCATACGACCGGAGCAGCTTGTGTATACATAAATAAAATAGCTGATGTTGATGTCGAAGTGTTAAAAGAATTGATCAATCAATCAGTTGCCTTTTTACAAAATACGTATCCGCAAGAATAGAACGATGAATAAAAATGGTGGTCAATTTTTTTTAAAAAAAAACATATAATCTCTCAAACAGCGGGTTGGCAATCGGTATTGCAATTGGTGTTTCGGTCGGACTGGCACTTGATAACATTGCCATTGGCATCGGAATTGGAATTGTGTTTAGTCTTGTCATATCAAACGTAAAGAAGAAAAAGAAATAGCGAAAAGGAGGAGCCCCTTTAAGGACTCCTTCTTTTTATGATTTAAAATCAGTGTTTGTCTTTGCAGCCGCACTTCTTTTTCTTTTTTCTGCATTTTTTGCATTTTAGATAGATGTAACTAGAAGAAGAAGACTCGCATTTGTCCCGACATTTATTCCAACAACCCATTAAAATCACCCCCGCTATTGTCACAGCACCTTAACTTTAGCGCTGGTACTATATCATATGCGGGAGGGGACAAGTTGTTTAGACGGATGAAGATTTTTTGTGAAATATACGATTGCCTCTGGTGGTCATGATTTTTATAAAATCTTGTAAAAAAGCGTTATAGTCAAACCAATTTGCGATGTGATCAACAGCATCAGGAGGTCCTTCTTGAGGAGCTCTTGGTCTAAAGTCTGCTTTACTTTCGCCTTTTGTTTGATCCATGTTAGTAGAAACCGATGCTTTTCTGTCCACATAAACCATTTTATCCGGATTGTTCAGCGCAAATAATGGCAAAACATCGTGTATAGGACTTCCTTCAATTCCGGGTACCAGCTTTTTATACGCTTCGTTATAGAAATCAAAGATCGGCTTTATTAAAGGTGAAAAAGAATTATAGTTTGCTGAAGATATTTGATTGATTGTTTCAGGTTTTATGAGGGCATAGTTTGTCACATTCAATGGAAAGATATAGACGTTTCTAGCTTTATTGAGTACTAGATTTGATGCGATCGAATCGCCATGAAAATTTGCTTCCGCAAGCGGGGTGACATTCCCAGGAACAAGAAACGCACCTCCCATAATATAAAAAGCTGAAACCTTGCTCATCTGCTCATCACCACCCAATATAAAGGCGGTAGCTAAAGAGGTGGACCTTCCAACATCCACCACTACAAGGTTGTTTTCATATTTTTTTATAATTTTAAAGATCTCATCAAAATTAAGAATTTCTCGTTGAATCGTATCAGGCGGCCGGATAGGACCAAGACCTTCTTCCCCATGAATTTCAGGATAATAAACCGCTATCTCTCCGCTAAAAGGACTTCTTGCCCCAGTAATGATCGGGATGTCCTGACGGTTCGCAAGCTTCAAGAGATACGCGATATTCTGTGTCGCTTGCTGCTGAGGCACGTTTCCATAACTTGAAACAATGCCTACAACATTAATATCAGGGTCTAGCAATGCATACATAATCGCGAGTGAATCATCAATTCCAGGATCACAAAACAATAAAGTATTGTACATAGGTGTGCCCCCCTCAACTATAAATATATGCATACATTTAATGAAATTAACTGTTGAAATCTGAACATTATTTCAATGGGTTAACTATCTGCTGGGGTTTTTCTGAATAGGTAACCATTAACAAAACATGCTATGATAAAACAAAATAAGAGGAGTTGATTGAAAATTGAAACAAGAAATAATTGATAGATTTACTTCTTATGTAAAAGTCGACACACAATCAGACTATGGCAGCGAAACTACTCCTTCTACACCGGGCCAGATGACATTGGCAAATATGCTCGTTGAAGAATTGAAGCAAATCGGAATGGAAGAAGCGGCGATTGACGATAACGGCTACGTGATGGCAACACTTCCATCTAATACGGAAAAAGAAGTGCCGGTCATCGGTTTCTTGGCGCATGTTGATACGGCAACAGATTTTACAGGAACGAACGTCAAGCCTCAGATTGTTGAAAACTATGACGGTGAAACAATCATATTAAACAAAGACTTACATATCGAACTATCACCAAAAGACTTTCCTAGTTTAAAAGATTACAAAGGTCATACGCTAATTACAACAGACGGAACAACGCTGCTCGGTGCTGACAACAAAGCAGGTATCGCAGAGATCATGACTGCCATGAAATATTTGATCGATCATCAAGAAATCAATCACGGCAAGATCAGAGTGGCATTCACACCCGATGAGGAGATCGGCCGCGGTCCGCATAAGTTCGATGTTGCAGCATTCGGTGCTAAATTTGCTTATACGATGGACGGAGGACCTCTTGGCGAGCTGGAATATGAAAGTTTTAATGCGGCAGATGCGAAGATTAGAATTCTAGGCAAGAACATTCACCCAGGTTCTGCAAAAGGAAAGATGATTAACTCTGCTAAAATTGCCATGGAGCTTCATAATAAACTTCCTGCAGAAGAAGCGCCTGAATACACAGAAGGATATGAAGGTTTTTACCATCTGCTTGGATTAAAAGGCGACGTTGAAATGACCGAGATGGATTACATCATCCGTGATCATGATAAAGAGCTTTTTGCGAAAAGAAAATCAACGATGCAAGCGATCGTTGATGAACTTAGAGAAAAATACGGCAAAGACAATATTCAGCTGAAGATGGAAGATACGTATTACAACATGAGAGAGAAGATCGAACCTGTTAAAGAAATCGTAGACCTCGCTTACAAAGCGATGAAAAACTTAGAAATAGAGCCAATCGTTAAACCGATCCGCGGAGGAACTGACGGTTCTCAGTTATCCTATATGGGACTGCCGACACCGAATATCTTCACAGGCGGGGAGAACTATCATGGCAGACACGAATACATCTCGGTAGACAACATGATCAAAGCGACTCAAGTCATCGTCGAACTCGTTCAGTTGTTCGAACAGGAAGCATAAACAGACTGAAGCTAACCATTTTATGAAGTGGTTAGCTTTTTTAAGAGATGCAGAGGATAAATGAAGGATAAATGAAGCTGGCAAGAGCTTGGATAACCACATAAAAAAGTGTCATAATCACATAAATATAGAGGTCCATCACATAAAAACTAATATCCATCGCATATTTTACCTTTTATTGGGAGTCAAGTATCAAAAAATTCAAAAAAATATCTGTCATTAATTTGCTAAACTATTTATAATATAATTACATAAATAAACTAATCAGTCGGTTTTAAAACATACACAAATGAGGAGGATCTATATGGAGTCCTATTTTTTTGAAAGAAATCGCAGCAGATTGAAGGAATTGCTTCCAGATGAATCACTCACAATTCTTTTTGCAGGAAAAGCACCTCAGAAATCAGCGGATGAGCACTATTCGTTCGTACCGAATCGCAACTTTTATTACTTAACAGGTATTAACGAGCCAAACGTGATTCTATTGATGAAGAAGAACGGCCAAAAGTTTGAGGAAACTCTTTTTATCGAAAAAGCGGATCCTGTAATGGAGAAGTGGATCGGTAAAACAGTTTCAAAAGAAGAAGCTGAAAACATCTCCGGAATCAATGACATTAAGTACGTAGATAGCTTCGAATCCTTTGTAGCAGGAAACTTCTTTACGAATCAAGCCAAGCAAGTGTGTTTAGATTTAGAACGCCGCGGCTGGTCAGGTGCGCCAACGAGCACTTCTCTTTTTGCAAAACACATTCGTGAGCATTATCCGCACGTTACGATCAGAAATATCTATCCTGAGATTTGTGAACTGCGTGTCTTCAAAACAACAGAAGAGATCCAGAAGATTAAAGAAGCAATCGCAATAACAAAAGAGGGAATCTATAATATTTTGAAGAACGCTAAACCTGGGATGATGGAATATCAGCTAGAAGCACATTTTGATTTCACATTAAAATCCAATGGCATCCGGGATTATGCGTTCAAAACCATTACGGCAAGCGGCAAAAATGCAACGGTGCTGCACTATGAGCACAATAATGCGCAAACGAACGACGGTGATCTCGTTCTGCTGGATCTTGGTGCACAAAAAGACTATTACAATGCCGACATCAGCTACACGTTCCCGGTAAATGGGAAGTTTACAGACCGTCAGAAAGAGCTTTATGACATCGTGTTAAAAGCGCTAAAAGAAACGACAGCAATGATCAAACCGGGCCTTCCTTATGCGGAACTCGATAAGCATGCAAAAAAGGTTTTATCCGAAGAGTGCAGAAAAATCGGCTTGATTCAAGAGGACTCAGAAATCTCCAATTACTATTATCATAGTGTAGGGCATTTCCTTGGACTAGATACGCATGATGTTGGGTCGTACAAAGACCGCGTGCTTGAGCCAGGAATGGTAATCACAATCGAGCCAGGATTATACATTGAAGAAGAATCGATTGGAATCCGAATTGAGGATGATATTTTAGTGACAGAAGACGGTTACGAAAATCTTTCTAAAGATATCATGCGTGATACAGAAGTGATTGAAGAGTTTATGGCAACTCAAGGGCAATTATCACCAAAAGTATAATGGATTATCAACACTTCGATATACACTATCGGAGTGTTTTTTTAATGGGAGTAAGGTTAAGTAAAAGAAATTGACAAAATTCAAAAGCTAATGTAATTTGTATGTACAAGCAAAAATAAAGGGTGTTTTTAATGGCCGATAACAATTTAGACAACTGCATTTTAGATAACTGTCTTTATTTTACAGTTAATAAGCTTTCACGTGCGATTACTAGAATGGCAGAGGAATCGTTCAAAAAGACGGGTTTATCTCCAACGCATGCCTTCTTGCTCATGTTAGTGAATAATAAGCCTGGTATTTCACAATCTGAGTTAGCTGAAGAACTGCACATGATGCCTTCTACTATTACTCGATTCATAGATAAGCTTGTTATCAAAGGCTTACTCGAGCGGAAAGCAGAAGGGAAGCGATCTTTCATTTTCCCGACTGAAGCAGGGGAAAACACGCAGGAAGAAATTAAAGAAGCGTGGAAAGATCTATATCGAAACTATTCTGCTGTACTCGGTGAAGATGCTGGAAAAGAACTGACGATCCTTATCCGTGAGGCTGGAAATACGCTAGAAAAGTAAAAAAATGAATCCTTTGTTAGGGCTCGTCCTTGCTTAGGATTTTTTATACCCACAATAGTTGCTTGTACAAACAACAAAAAATATAAACATAAAGAGGAGACCTAAGAAATGAAAACGTTAGTTATTGTAGTACATCCAAACATCGAACAATCTGTAATCAATAAAGCATGGGCAGAGGAAATGGAAAAGCATGATGTAACTGTTCACCGTTTATATGAAGTTTACCCAGATGAAAAGCTGGATGTTCAAAAAGAACAGGAACTTTTACTGGCTCATGACAGAATCGTATTCCAATTTCCGCTTTATTGGTACAGTACGCCATCTCTATTAAAAAAATGGATGGATGAAGTACTGACATATGGCTGGGCATATGGTACTGGAGGAGATAACTTACATGGTAAACAGCTATTAATCGCACTTTCTGCTGCAGGTCCAGATACTTCATATGTTGCAGGTGGATACAACAACTATACGATCAGCGAATTGCTGCGTCCACTTCAAGCAACAAGCAACCTGATTGGAACTCGTTACATCACACCGTTTACAGTGCATGGGGTGAGATTCCTATCAGAAGAACAAGTACAAGAAAGTGCTGAACGATACGTACAATATGTATTAAACCAAAAACTATAGGATAAAAGAGATCGTATGAAGGAAGGAATTCTTTCATACGATTTTTTATTAGTAACAAATGACAAAATTAAATAATTGTCATTTGTCATTATAGATGATAATATGGATTTATTATGATAAAAGCGGAGGAGAATATTATGAATACAAGAAAATTGGGAAACAGCGGTTCTGAAGTATCATCAATTGGTTTAGGCTGCATGGGAATGTCTGATCTTTACGGCAGCGCGGACAGAATGGAAAGCATCGCAACAATTCACGAAGCACTCGAAAAAGGAGTCACTCTTTTTGACACAGGTGATTTTTACGGTGTAGGGCACAACGAACTTTTATTAAAAGAAGCGTTGCAAGGAACGAAGAGAGAAAATGCATTTATCGCTGTAAAGACAGGTGTATTAAGATCCCCGGATGGTGGTTGGATTGGAATGGATAACAGACCTCAAGCGATAAAAAATGCACTTGCTTATACACTTCAGCGTTTAGGAACGGACTACATCGATCTTTATCAGCCAGCCCGGGTTGATCCAAATGTACCGATCGAAGAAACGATTGGAGCAATGGCTGACTTAGTAAAACAAGGGTATGTTAAGCATATTGGTCTTTCTGAAGCGAACGCTGAAACAGTACGAAAAGCACATGCCGTTCATCCAATCAGCTGGCTGCAAATCGAATATTCCTTATTCAGCCGTGGAATTGAAGCGGAAATTCTTCCAACACTTCGTGAATTAGGTATCTCACTATCTGCTTACGGAGTATTATCGAGAGGACTTTTAAGCGGTAAATGGACGAAAGAACGTCAAACACAAATCGATTTCCGTTCATTTGCACCGCGCTTTATGGGTGAGAACTTGGATCAAAACTTAACACTTGTTGAAGCATTGCGTGAAATTGCTGAAGAAAAGGGGACAACAGTGGCACAGCTCGCCATTGCATGGGTACTATCGCAAGGAGAGGACATCATTCCATTGATCGGGGCGCGTAAACGATCTCATTTAGAAGATGCGTTTTTTGCGTTAGACTTACAGCTTACTGACGGAGACCTCGAAAGAATCGAAAAGGCTGTACCTGCTGACAAAGTCGCTGGAACAAGGTATGCTAAAGAGCAGATGGCAATGTTAGGAGTAGAATAAAGAATGGCAGGACCTTTAACGAGGGAACAAATTTTAGATACAACTGAACAAGTACTTCGCCGTTTTGGTCTTGATAAAACATCAGTTGTTGATGTAGCCCGTGCTCTTGGTGTAAGTCATGGAACACTTTACCGGCATTTTTCCAGCAAGGCTGCGTTAAAAGAGGCAGTTGCTGAACGCTGGCTGCATGAAGTTTCCACACCGCTTTCAGCAATCGTTGAAAACGACGGCAGTGCTCTCGATAAAACGCGGAAGTGGCTGGAAAAGCTGATTCACATTAAACAATCAAAAGCACTAGAAGACCCTGAGTTGTTTGCGATGTATAATGCGCTCGCAGAGGAATCGGTTGAAAGCATTGGGAAACATATTAACGATCTTATTTCCCAGCTTACTCAAATTGTAGGGGAAGGCATTCAAGCTGGAGAGTTTCAAAGCGGCGATGCACGTGAGCAAGCTTCCGCTATATTTTTCGCGACCGCTCGCTTTCATCATCCTGCACTGGCTAAGGAATGGTTATCTGAGTCAATTAAGAATGAGTTTGAACAAGTATGGAACCTGCTTGTGTCGGGATTTTTAAAAAAATAGGCAAAACGAAAACACCACTAAAAAAACAAGTGGTGTTTTTCTGTTTATATTCTAAACAAACGTCTTAACCAATCAGTGAAAGGGGTATGGTTATAACCACTGTTCAGTGATTTAAGCTTTTGACCCGAAATATACCTTTTCATATTGTTCCACAACATATAGCCTTGTTTGTCTGTGGATTCAGCGTTCTTGGATTGTCCAACTATTGAAACACAATTGCCAGCGCCAAATAGAAACCGATATTCAGAATTTTGCAGAGTGTCTTCCACAAGCATTGTCCCATCTTCAACAACGGGAACCAGTGCTTGCCTAAATAGGGAGAACTTCATATCAATATCAAAAGAAATCACATCAAAACGGTAGATCTCACCTGAAAAGCCCAGCAGCATTTTTTGCAGTGGGTCAAACGAGATAATCGTGTCTTCTATAAAAGACACAGATGCTTTTTCACTTAAAGATTCTAAATCAATCTGGACATCTTCTTTAGAAGGAGAGATCAGTGTAACTTCGTAATTGTTGGATTTCTCATTTAATAGACGGCGAAGAATTGATAAGTGGGCATGACCACTGCCAATTAATAGTATTTTAGTCAATTAGCACACTCCTGTTAGTGTTTTTTCATATATACATCATATAGGCTTTTCTCTTTAATCGCGAATGGTTCGTCTTTTTGATGCCAAAAGGAAAAGTGAAATACATAATGTAACAATTTATTTGGAATTAATGTTAGTTTTTGGATAAGAAGTGTGGTATTTTACTAGTTGGTGATGAAAAAATGATAATTATTAAAGATCTTTTTGCGAACCTCGCGATACTTATCTCGTTATTATTTTTATATACGCAGGTTTCAAATCGATCTCCATTAACGACCAGGTCCTCTAATAAGATAAAAACGCAATCTGGGATCTTTGGCGGAATATTAGGCAACGTATTGATGCACTACAGTATAAACATCGGAACGACAATTATTGATCTCCGCCTTATACCTATTATATTATTAGCCTACTTTGGCGGAGCGGTTCCAGCTTTTATTTCGATGCTAATGATCATCGTCGGCCGCTTTTTAATCGGAATCAATATCTCTTCTTACGCTTCATCTATACTAGTGGTTTTGGTCGCGATTTTTTCGGTTTTGATTTCAAATTCGAATTTATCAAAACAGATGAAACAGCTTCTCATGCTGACCTTTACAAATGTATCAGCCAGCATCTTGTTCATCTATCTCATAAAGGATATTAACTTTCTTATAACACTGCTGCCTATCTATTGGATCGCTTCATATCTTTCTGGATATATCGCTTTTAATACGGTTACGTTCTTACGTAAAAGCCAAGAGCTTTTCAATAAGTACAAAGCTGAATCTACGATTGATCCTTTAACTGGATTAAACAATGTAAGAAAGTTTGATGAAATTTTTAACCAAACTCTTAAGGAACTTGAAAAAAAGAAGAAAAAGTTATCATTGCTTTATATTGATATCGACTTTTTCAAAAAAATTAATGATACATATGGCCATGCAGAAGGAGATGTTGTACTAAAAGAGCTTGGACACATACTTCGTTCTTGTACACGAACGTTTGATATCGTCAGCCGTAACGGCGGGGAAGAATTTACAGTGTTACTGCTGGATTGTCCCTTAGATCAGGCCGTTCAGATTGGTGAGAGAATCAGGAAAACGGTCGAAGATAATACATTTTCTTTAACTCAAGGCGGTACGATTAACTTGACCGTTTCTATTGGAGTATCGTGTTACTCGGATACGACCAAAGAAGCAGGTTTGATCATAAACGATGCAGACAAAGCATTATATGAAGCAAAACGGTCAGGGAGAAACATGTTATGTGTTGCCCACTATTAATCATAAACCAAGGGATCATTCTCTTGGTTTTTTATTAAGGCTCTTTTATAAAAGATTGTTGCTTTTGGTTCTTTCATTCATTCTCTTCGTTGGCAAGTTGATTAGAGTGCAAGGTGCGAGACTCCTGAGGGATTAGTGGGACAGGTGAGACTCCTAAGGACGTAAAGCGTCGAGGAGGCTCACCGCACACCCCTAGGAAAGTGAGCATCCTGGAGCGGAAATCAACCACTTTCAAGAACATCAAAGTCTGCGAAAACAGCTTTTATTAATTAAGACAAATGCTAGTCCCTATTGCTTTTTCTTTCTTTAGCAATTGCTTAAATGTTTTCTAAAATCTTTGTCAGAAAATCTTACAAAAAGATTGTAAGGTTACCCCTTATAAAATTAAAATATAGAAAAAAGAAAAAGGGGCATGGGTGTGGAGATTATTAATGTCAGTAATATAGATGAACATGTAGAGGAGCTTTCTGACCTTTTAATAAAAGTGGTCCATGATGGAGCTTCAATCGGATTTTTGCCTCCGCTTAAAAAAGAACATGCCGATGAATTTTGGAGAGGCTGTGCTGCACCTGAAACTATTTTTTTAGCAGCGAAAATAGAAGGAAAGATTGCAGGGACTGTTCAGCTCCACTTATGCACAAAGCCAAACGGCACGCACAGAGCAGAAGTAGCAAAGCTAATGACGCATCCATCACATCGTCAAAAAGGAATTGCACGTCAGTTAATGAAAGAGATCGAAAAGCGGGCGAAGCAGGAAGGCAGAACATTACTGGTTTTAGATACGAGAGAGGGAGATCCGTCCAACCTTCTCTATCAATCGATTGGTTTCATCGAAGCGGGGCGTATTCCCAACTTTGCTCAGTCTGAAACAGGGACACTAGATACAACGATTCTTTATTATAAAAATATATATAATTAGAGCGAAGAGAGGTTTCTCTTCGTTTTTTAGAGTTGACAATATACCCCTACGGGTATACGATGTCATTAATAAATAAAGATTAAAATACAAAGTTGATACAAATCATAGGAAGGTGGAAAACAGATTGGAATACCTTAATTATATTCTTTTTGGTCTTATTATTTTGTTTGTCGCTCAACGTTTTATACCGACTAAAGGTGTAAAAAATATCTCAACTCAAGAACTAAAAGGGGAACTAAAAGATAAGAAAAAACAATTTATTGATGTTCGTACACAAGGGGAGTTTAACGGGTATCATATTCCTGGTTTTAAGAATATGCCGCTGCACCAATTAGCTCAAAAAACAGATAAGCTTTCAAAGGACAAGGAAGTAGTAGTGATCTGCCAAAGCGGTATGAGAAGCCAAAAGGCGAGCAAGATCCTAGTTAAGTCAGGTTTTAAAAATGTAACAAACGTAAAAGGCGGAGTCAGCGCCTGGAGATAAAAAGGAGGAAAACATAATGAAGCAATTAACAGCTAAAGAAGTAGAAGCGAAGTTGAATGAAGGAAAAGCGTTAAATATCATTGATGTACGTGAAGTGGATGAAGTGAAGGCGCGTAAAATTCCTGGGATCACACATATCCCTCTAGGATTATTAGAATTTCGTATGCACGAATTAGATAAATCTAAAGAATATGTAATGGTATGCCGTTCTGGAGGCAGAAGCGGTCGCGCATGCCAGCTGCTGGATAGCCATGGTTTCAAAGTGATTAACATGACAGGCGGAATGGACTCATATGAAGGAAAGACTGAATAGCTCAAACTTAAACAGAGTGCGATAAGCACTCTGTTTTTTCGTTTCTGTTTAAGAAGAAACTTTGCTGGTTATAGTACAGGTAGAAAGCGGGTGGAAATATGGAAAAAACGTTGTGGGATTATCTAAGGAAACATATGGTCCGGTTAAATAACCACATAGATCTGGATGCCATTGTAAGTGAGATTGGCGACTCGCGGTATGTTCTATTGGGAGAAGCATCGCATGGAACGTCTGAATTTTACACTATACGTGCTGAACTTTCTAAAAAGCTAATCCAAGAAAAAGGCTTTTCGTTTATTGCTGTGGAAGGAGACTGGCCCTCATGTTATCGGATTAATCGTTACATAAAGGGCTACTACGCAAATCAGCCTCGATTGGACTTTCTATTAAAACACAGTTTTACACGCTGGCCGTCTTGGATGTGGGCAAACAAAGAAATTCTCGATTTTACAACTTGGCTGAAAAAACATAACGATCAGCAGTCGAGGCAAAAAAAGGTCGGTTTTTTCGGTATTGATATGTATAGCCTTTTTGAATCAATGGAAGAGATTATACGATATCTAGAAAAGCATGACTCGGAAAGAGTTGAGTCTGCCAAAAAAGCTTTTTCTTGTTTTCAGCCGTTTGAAAAAGATGAACAAACTTACGCAATGTCGGCGGGTTATCTTTCTGAAAGCTGTGAGGATGAAGTGATCAAGCTTCTTGTTGAAATTCAGACGAATCGGGATATATACGATGAGGATCCTGAGGGCGGTCTTAGCTTGGAACTTAATGCACTGGTTGCTGCACACGCTGAACATTATTACCGATCTATGGTGAAAGGAGATGCAGAAACATGGAACATCAGAGATCGACACATGGCAGAAGCAGTGGAACGACTGATGGACTTTCATGGCAGTGACGCAAAGGTAATCATTTGGGAACACAACACACATATCGGTGATGCACGGGCTACTAATATGGCTGAGGAGGGCATGGTGAACGTAGGTCAATTAATTCGTGAAAACCATGCGCCAGAGGATGTATTTGCAGTAGGTTTTGGTACTCATAGAGGTACCGTGATCGCAGGAGATGAATGGGGGGAACCTTATAAAAAAATTATAGTACCGCCAGCACCACCAGACACTTGGGAAGGGGTTTTTTATGCTGCAGGTGCACATGACCAGATCGTAATACTGAAACAACATCACGAAAAACTGCAAGAAGTAAGAGGACATAGAGCCATCGGAGTCGTGTACAACCCTCAATTTGAGCATCTTGGCAACTATGTTCCAACAAGTCTTTCAAATCGGTATGATGCTTTTGTTTTTATTAACCATTCAAATGCACTTCATCCTCTTTAATTATAAAAAGCTTAATAAAAAATAGACTCGTCTAATTTTATAAAACTTGGGGTATACAAACTATTAAAATAAAGTTTGATATGAATGAGGAGGATACAAGATGAAATGGCGAGGCAGACGCGGAAGTGCGAACGTTGAAGATCGGAGAGGGATGGGTGGTAAAGGACTAGCGGTTGGAGGCGGAGTCGGCGGTCTTATCATCGTCTTAATCATAACTTTATTAGGTGGAAATCCCGGAGATCTTCTAGGTGGAATCACCGGAACGGAGGAGAATGTTCCTTATGAAGAAACGGAAAAAGAAAAAGAAGATGCTCAGTTCGTTTCTGTCGTTCTAGCGGATACGGAAGACGTCTGGACAGATGTCTTCCGTGAAGAAGGCATGACCTATAAAGAACCAAAGCTTGTCTTATATTCTGGCAGTGTCCAGTCCGCCTGCGGAGCAGCGGGTTCATCTGTCGGCCCCTTTTATTGCCCAGGTGACCAAAAGCTCTACATAGACCTAAGTTTTTATCAGGAGCTTCAAAGTAAGTATGATGCACCAGGAGATTTCGCAATGGCTTATGTTATTGCCCATGAAGTAGGACATCATGTTCAGACACTTTTAGGGAAATCCCAAGAGCTCCAGGATATGCGCTCAAAACTCAGTAAAGAAGCTTTTAACAGATACCAGGTTAGATTCGAACTACAGGCAGATTATTACGCAGGTGTCTGGGCGAATCATGCGCAGGATATGAATGTTTTGGAAGAAGGAGATCTAGAAGAAGCACTGACCGCAGCGAGTGCTGTAGGTGATGATACCCTTCAAAAGAAACATCAAGGCTACGTCGTTCCAGAAAGTTTTACTCATGGTACATCTGAACAGCGGAAACGATGGTTCCATAAAGGATTTAAAAATGGAACGATCGAGGGTGGAGATACGTTTAAAGCGAAGGAGCTTTAAGTGAAGAACGGATTATTGTTGGAAAAAGCTGACCGATTGGGGTCAGCTTTTTTAATGAACTTTAATAATAAATATGATTTAGTGGTGTTGTTAATTTGAGAAGTACAAATAAGGGAAGTGTCTTTTTCTAAAGCTGTTTTCGCAAACTTTGTTGCTCTTGAAAGTGGTTGATTTCCGCTCCAGGTTGCTCGCTTTCCGCGGGGCGTGCGGTGAGCCTCCTCGACGCTTTGCGTCCATAGGAGTCTCACCTGTCACACTGATCCCGCAGGAGTCTTGCACCTTGCTCTCCAATCAACTTGCCAATGAAGAGAATGAAAGAAATGAAGCAAAAGCAACAATCGTTTAGAAAAGAGCCTTTTCTAAAGGACGTTTTGTAATGATTTTTTCGGAATCGCACGTTAATTAGAATAATCGCACATTATTTCAATAAATCGCAACTTAGCCTGTTCCTTGAGGAATTTATAAAAGCTCTCGAAGAAAAGCGGGAGGCTTCAATGAACATATGTCATAATAAAGCTATTAACTGATAAGGAGTGATGATCAATGAACGTAGCTCTACTCAGCAAATGGCATGTGCACGCGGTAGATTATGCACGCGAAGCGCACGAAAATGAATCGATCTCTATAAAAATGGTCTGGGATGAAAATCATGAACGGGGCATGGAATGGGCAAGTGAATTAAAAGTTCATTTTGAGCCAAACCTAGATGACGTTTTATCGAACCCTGAGATCGATGGAGTGATTGTAACTACAGCCACGAACCGTCACAAGGACATCATCATCGCTGCCGCCAACCATGGAAAACATATTTTCACAGAAAAGG
This sequence comes from Fictibacillus halophilus, assembly GCF_042680145.1. GTDB lineage: Bacteria > Bacillota > Bacilli > Bacillales > Fictibacillaceae > Fictibacillus > Fictibacillus halophilus_A. The sequence goes on from NZ_JBHTNQ010000001.1 coordinate 526,314, forward strand.
TGCTGGCTTTCACGGTGGATGAGGTTGAAGAAATTTATAATGCGGTTGAAAAAAACAACGTTCAGCTGATGGTCAATCTTCCAAGGCTGACAGAGAGCTTTTATTTATATGCGCAAGAAACCGTCGACAAAGGCTTGCTCGGAGACATTACATACATCAGATGCCGGGTTGCGCATAATGGTTCAGTACCTTCAAAAGAAAATCCGAAGGGCTGGCTGCCGGAGCACTTTTACAACAAAGAGGAGTGCGGTGGCGGTGCGTTGATCGACCTTGGTGCTCATCCCATCTACTTAACAAACCGGCTAGGCGGAAAAGTAAAAGCATTGAACGGGAAACTGAACCACTTTTATGATCTCGGGGTAGATGATAACGCGGTGGTGATGGTCGAGTATGAATCAGGTGCGATGGGGATGATCGAAACAGGCTTTCTATCATACGGAAGTCCGCAGCAGCTGGAGCTTTATGGAACTGAAGGAACACTCATGATTGAAGGTCAGAACATACGAATTAAAAGCAAACACCTTGGCACCGATGAGTGGGTGACTGCAGAAAAGCTGCCAGAACCCATTCATTCAGCGATGGAACAATGGGTGCAAGCCATCCAGAATGGAAGTAAGCCTTCGGTTACGAAAGAAGACGTACTTAACCTTACTGCAATTAATGAAGCGGCGGCGATCTCAAGTCGAGAAGGCCGCCGGGTGCTACTGTCTCAGCTCGGAATAAAGCAAGGAATTTAAATACACGAAAAAAGAGCTTGCTATTAAAGCTCTTTTTTCTTTTGGCTCTGTTTTAAAAGAGTGTTACTTATGATCACTTTTTTCCACTTCATTGATAAGTAGATTGGAGTGCCTCGAACGGAAATCAACTACATTCAAAAACATCAAAGTTTAAGGAAACACCTTTCTTTTACACAGGTTTGCCTCGTACTAGTGAAACGAGCCAAATGGACACGGGCATGAGCCCCCATAGTACCGCATAAAAGTCATAAGTCGGTGTGAATTCAATAAGGTATGTTGAGCTTGGAAAGATAACAAGAGACACGATATATAACAAAAGTCCGATCGGTAACGTTAAAAGTTTATAATCCTGAACATTAAACACTGAAGCCATCCCTAAGGATAGAGCATATGTCAAAACGACAAGTTTTACAAAAACGGTAATGAACCAGATGAGAGCCATAAATGCTTCTACACGCTGGAAAAACTCTCGGATGTTGATTGTTTTAGATAAATCATACGTTGGATAGATGCTTCGTGCAGTTTCGGTGACACCGATCACGAGAATAGAAAGCGTAGCGATCAATATAAGTAAGCCGCCTCCAAGGGCAGTGCCGAGCAGAAAGGCTTTTTTCGTCTTTTTCGGCTCATTCACATAAGGAATAATCATCAAAAAGACCACCAATTCCAGAAAAGGAAATACGATAAATGAGAGTGATGATCTTAGAACAGGCTGGATGCCATTTTCCATTACAGGAAGTATGTTAGTATACTCGATTTGCGGAAGGAGTGTTATGAATAATACAACCAACAAGAGTACAATCCAGGGAAGAAACAGTTCAGTCGTTCTTGTAAAAGTTTCTAGACCGAGTTTGACACCATAAAGTACGACACCTAAAAAAATGATATGTATGGCCTCTATAGGTGTTTCTACCATCATAACAGTCAGCATGAAGTCGCCGATATCCCGCAGCACAAATGTAGAAAGAATGAAAATATAGAAGGTAAAATACGAAAATGCGACAGCCTTTCCAATCCATTTCCCAAAGCACTTTTCGAGAATCTCAACCAGATTCATAAACTGGAAGCGTTCAGCTATTTTCCAATAAAAAAATACCAACCCTAACCCGGAACCGAGACCGATCAAACCAGCAATCCATATATCCTGCATCGCTTTTGCAGCAAGAATGGAAGGGATGATTAAGATCGCAGTGCCTACCGTATAAAGAGCTACTAATACCGTAAACTGACGCACACTTATTTTGCCGTTTTCAAGCATGATAACCACCCCATCCTTTCTTTAAAAAATGCTAATAATCGGCTTTAATACCGCGGAAATCCAATAAAGAGGCGTAGGGAGAGTTCTACCTGAACTGTGGATAAGCAATAAAACAGAGCCGAACCCTAGAATCCCAAAGTACACCCATAGATCTTTTCTGGAATTTTTGTGCTTTTTTAATTTACGTTTATCAATAAAAAGAATAGCTCCAATGATCAGCAATGAAATGATTGTGTAAACCATGTTGTTACTCCTTCAACTCATTAATATAAGAGTTGCTTCTTTTTCCTAGCTTATGAATGTGAACACGCACTTTACTTTTTATTGGAATGTTAACAAATTCTTTATCCCAGTCTTTTTTTACACGTTTCCAATACTTTGGTTCAGAACGGTGTACAACTTCTCCGAATCCTAGGAAGTCTAGTTTGTACTTTTGCTGAGCAGTTTTAATAGCAGATCTGATCTTGCCGTTGATATCTTTCTCAACTAACTTCTCAATTCTATTTATTGTTTCTTGCTTTGTTAGATCAATTGAACATCCAACCTCTGCAATATTTGCGTCTGTCTTAACAGAAACACTCATTTCAGGGTGGCTATTCATAGAATTGGTTTTTAGTTTTGTATCTGAATCAATTAGCTCGACTGATAAATATTCTTTTTTGTTCGTAAAACACGGTACGGTTACGATCGTACTTTTTACATTATTCTGTATGTAATTGTAGCCTTTACTTTCTTTTTCATTCAGCCAGCCTTTTAACTTATCCACCTTAAACACAGCTATATTCGTGTATTTTAAGCGGACTTTCGGGTTTACTCTCTGTAGGTTCTCCATCTTTTCACCCTCAAGAGGCTCTCCAGTAAGCTGAATGCCTGTAATCACGGGCTGTTTTCCCGGACTTGTGAGGTCATGAAGCAAGTCTCCAAAAGTAAGAGCTAGGGTTGGAGCAAATACATCTGCTGAAGTTTTTAGCTTCGAATACATGTTTTGTGCTGCGATTTTTTCTACCGGAACTAGAACATTTAAAACTTGATCTGCTCTATGATCTTTCGCTACCACTACATAAAAATCTGAACGAAACTCAGGGTCGCGTGCAAGCAGGTCAAGTGAGTTTGCAAAACCTTCACGCGCAAGTTTTTCACCTATTACTAACATCTTCAAGTGAGGATAAAAAGTTTTTCTTGGAGCTGTTTTCGTAAGCCGTCTTATGGCATCAAAAATTGTTTTGCCTTTTTCCTGATAAGTTACAATTGGCGCTCTGGATGAATCACCCGTCCTTGCAGAGATTGACGATGGATTTACGAGCTGAACCGTCACAACATATTGGTTGTCCACTTTATCTATGCCCATTGCGACGGCAATCCCTATGTCTTCAATTTCCCTATTGTTCCAGCAGCCCGTCAGAATAAGCATGAGGGCACAAACCGGAACCAGACATTTTCTTGTAAGTTTCACCCTTCATGCTCCTTTCTACTTATCTTTTGGTGTCACTGTTTCTCTAAGAACATTCGTTTGATTAATTAATCGTGGACGTGTGACTAATTTCCACCTTGGCTTTCTCCATAATGTATCTTTCATATCTGATCCGATATATGGGGCGAGCGGCTCCATGTAAGGAATCCCAAAAGATCTTAGACTGCAAAGGTGCAGCGACAATGCAAATATTCCGGCTGCAATGCCATAAAGCCCGAAAGATCCCGCAAGGAACATAAATAAAAATCTTAAAATACGGACAGCAATTCCCATATTATAAGCAGGCAGAATAAAGTTAGAGATTGCAGTGATGGAAACGACGATAACCATGGCAGCTGATATGATTCCAGCTTCAACGGCAGCCTGTCCAATAACTAAAGCACCAACAATGGAAACCGTCTGACCGATTGCTTTTGGGAGCCGAAGTCCAGCTTCCCGCAAAATTTCAAGGGTGACTTCCATGATCAAAGCCTCAATTAAGGCAGGGAATGGAACGCCTTCTCTTTGTGCTGCAAGACTGATCAAGAGAGGTGTCGGAAGCATCTCCTGGTGAAAATTAATGATCGCGATATAGACAGAAGGACCAAGCAATGAAATAAAATAAGCTGTAACACGAAGCAATCTTAACAGGGTAGAGATATCCCAGCGCTGATAATAATCTTCTGCAGCCTGAAAGAAATGTGTAAACAAAGCGGGAACCAATAAAACAAATGGTGTTCCATCGATAAAGATCGCGATGCGTCCTTCTAAAAGAGCAGCAGCAACTACATCGGGTCTTTCCGTATTAAAAACAGTAGGAAAGGGTGTATATACTTCGTCTTGGATAAATTCTTCAATATAGTTACTCTCTAAAATTCCATCAATGTCTATTCTTTCGAGGCGTTCATGTACTTCTTTAACGATTTTGTCATTAGCGATGCTATGAATGTACATGACGGATATACTTGTTTGAGTAATGTTTCCGATCTCTTTCTTTTCCACCCACAGTCTCGGATCTTTGATTTTCCTTCTGACTAATGCCGTATTGGTCTGAATATTTTCCGTAAAAGCTTCTTTCGGACCACGAACTACATTTTCTGTTGCTGACTCTGAAACATCCCGATCTCTCCAGCCTTTCGCGTTAATTACGAGAGCATTTGAAATTGAATCCACTAGCAAAACAGCGTTTCCCGAGAGTATGGCTGTAACGACTTCTTTGTAAAGTTGAACTTCTTTTACTTTGTTTGCAGGTGCAAAAAACTGTTTCATAAAATCAGAAGCTTCTAATGTTTCTGTTAAAAACTCCGAGTGTTTAATCAGATGCTCTGATCTGCTTATGTTTTCGAAAAAGTGAATGATAATCATCTTGTCAACAAGACCATTTAAATAGATCAAAACTGCTTTTTTATTACCTAGCTCAAAATCTGAAAATGAGAGGTCGGAACTGTTACCGAACGTTTGTTGAAGATACTGTACGTTCTGGTTCAGCTCGGTAGACAAAGCATCCTCAGGCGGAGCTTCATTTTTTGGATTCTCAAGTTGCGTCGGGGCATCAGTTTCATTTTTATCTTTTACGAGTTTCTTGAGCGCCCTTTTCTTAAATACCATCTGCAAAACTCCCGTACAGGTTTTTTGGTATTTTTACCAAGAGAGTGCCCGATTATTCTTAAGATTGCGATCGGAAAAAATGTAGGGAAAGAAGTCGAATTAAAGGAGTTCCAGTTAGTATGAAGAAATGATACCTGATGATCATTTTGTACAGGAGGTTTTTATCATGGATCAGAAAACAATTCTGTTAAGGCAGATGGCAGCCAATCATAATGAGCCGAACTGGTTTGTCCCAGTTGAACGGGCACTGGATGGATTGACGTCGGAGCAGGCGAACGAGAAAAATGGTATCAGCAACTCAATTTGGGAGATTGTAAATCACTTAATCTTTTGGAACGAGCGTTATTTGAGCAGGTTTAAGGGAAATCCGACTTCAAAAAAGATTGAAAGCAATGATGAGACGTTTCATAGCGAAACCAATCAGGACTGGGAAGAAACGAAAACCCAGCTTTATCGGATACTGAAAGAGTGGGCAAATGCTGTAAAAGATGCAGAAGATGATGTGTTTGAACGGTCTGCACATGAGGACAGGCATGACCCTTGGTACTCGGTTCTTGCAAATATCAATATCCATAACGCTTACCATATTGGTCAAATTGTAGAGATTCGTAAAACCAATGGAAACTGGGATCCGAAGAAGGGCGTTCATTAAAAAAGGAGGAACATCATAATGGAATCAAAATATGTATATGTCACATATATCGGTGCTTCACCAGAAAAAGTATGGGAGGCATTAACTGAAGGAGATATTTCGGAACAATACTTTTTTGGAACAAGAGTAGAATCAAACTGGGAAGAAGGATCAAGTGTTACATACTCCCGTAATGGAGAGGTTACGGATGAGGGCAGTGTATTAAAATATGATCCGGCTCACGAACTTTCATTTACATGGACAAGTAAAAATGATGACACTCCCCGCGAAAGCCCGACAGTGGTGACTTTTAAGCTGCAACATATGGACTCTACGGTAAAACTCACAGTGATTCATGAAAACCTTGTGAAGATAGACTTTGTTGAAAAAGAAGGTACGTTCGAAGGTGTTAACAATGGCTGGCCAGCGATATTAAGCAACTTAAAGACATTCCTCGAATTGGGGAAAACGCTGCCGGCTTTGAGTTTGTGATGAAGTGGGAATTTAAAGGAACAGATGTTAAAATAAACGGCTAACTCTATTATCAATAGAGTTCTTGCCGTTTTTTAATGAAAATGTTTATCGTTTTCTTTGTTTTTCTAGGAAAATAATAAATTTTTCACGAGCGTAAGGATTATTGATCAGTTTACTAACACGTCGTTTACTTTCTAAATAACGACGCACATGAACATTGGTGAAAAATAGCTTTCGATAGTTTGCGTCTTCATATATTTTGCTAAACCATCGATGTTCGTTCAGCACCTGAATATGCCGGTCGATTGTTTTAGTATCCAATCCAATGAACATACGAGGAGAATTTAGCCGTAAAAAGAAGTTCAATAAATCTCTTAACATTCTATGTACCCCACTTCTCATACAACTCTTTAATCTCTTCACGATGTGTAATCCCGTATTCGGATGGAGTCTCCAATATGAACGGAACATCTTTCAATATACGAGAAAGAACGAGTTTAGAAAACTGCTCCTCTGAAATATGACCGTTGTGAAAAATATTCGCATGACGGTCTTTTCCTTCACCTGAAGGATATCTGGAATTATTCAAATGAACAGCCAGCAAATGTTCAAAGTAACCTAACTCCGTACCTTTTTCCTCGAGCTCATCCCAGTTATGTCCATTCCACAAACCGCTTGCAAATGCATGGCATGTATCCAGACAAAAGCCGATTTTCTCAGGATGCTCACCTAGATTCCGAACTTGGACAAGCTCCTCTATCGTTGTACCCATCGAACCCGGCCGTCCCGCATTATTTTCTAATAAAATTTTGCAGTTTCCATCCCAATCCTTAAGAACAGCATTCAGCATGTGTATCATCAGCTGATAGCTTGCAAGTGGATCTTCACCAGGAATCGGACTGCCGAAATGCACAACAACACCTGCAGACCCGCACGCATCAGCAATCTCTAAATCATTCTGCAAAGACTGTAACGTAATCTCTTTTTTGTTGTCAGAAGGAGTAAGGCTGGTCGGGTAGGGAGTATGAGCAACCGAGATTAGATCATTTTCCAGACAGAATGCTTTACAGCTGGCTGCGTCCCCTCTATTAAAATCTTTCACAGACAGACTGCGCGGATTTTTTGGGAAGTATTGATATGCGCGGGCACCTAAAGAAAAAGCATGTTTTGCAGCTCCAATATAACCGTTTCTAATACTGACATGACACCCGAATCGCACAATAATCCCTTCTTCCGTTCAGCAAATGATAAGTATAAAGTTTCCATATTTGAAAGATGATATGCGAATTTCAGTCCAATGGTCTTAGTTTTAAAAAAAGTGGGAAGGGAATATTGATACAAACCATAAAGGAGGTGGATAGCATGTCTGTTTATGATCAAATCAGCTCTTGCTGCAGCAGGATTGAGAAAGCAGACACAAAAGAAGACGTACTCCGCGAAGTAGATAAGCTGGATAACTACGCCTCTTATCTCAACGCTGACAAAGCAAAAAGACTTCATATTTATTGCGATAATATCCGAAAACTAAACGTAGATGTGAAAAGTGAAACCGTTAACCAATCTCAATCTATCCGAAAGTTATTTTCATAGAATGCCAAATGACAAGGCTGCCAGGAGGCGGTCTTGTTTTGATGTGTCACATATGTAGATTAGAAAAAAGTAAATCCCTCATGTATACGTCATGAGGGATCTTTTTATCAATCATATCGTGTTTCTTGCAGAGCAGCTTGTGTTTCATGAAGGTGTCGCAAATATTCTTTAGCGTGCAGAAGCTGCTTTTTCTCTTCCTCAGTCGTTCCTTCTCCAGCAGAATGGAGCGATTGCTGAGCGGTTTCGAGCCAGATTTTAGCAGTCTGAAAACAATTCGGTGCTGCGTTTGCCTGCGCTTCGATCATGGCTTCATCAGCACGTTTCACATGGTCTAACACTTCTTGTACCTTAGGACCTAAGTTTTGTTCCATGGGTTTGTTTCTCCTTTTTTTAAAATGAATTATGGTCTGAATAAATCTCCTGACGAATAAGATGAAGACATGCAGAGTTGTCCATCTTCTTCTATCGTGGAGGTCTCCAATGTTTCTTATACTAAAATATGTTTTGTTAGGCATATCACTCGCAGCACCAATCGGTCCAGTTAATGCGGCTCAGATGGACCGCGGAATTAAATATGGTTTCTGGCAAGCATGGATGGTCGGACTGGGAGCTACTATGGCAGATGGACTGTACATGCTCTTGGTATATATGGGACTCGTAAGTTATATCGATACAGCATTTATGAAGTCTTTTCTATGGCTTTTCGGTTGTTTTGTTCTTTTATACACCGGGATAGAGACGTTTAAAAAAGCGACAAAAGAAATGAGCAGCGAAAGGAATTACACGGTACATATCGGAAAAAGCTTTTTTGCAGGTTTTCTCATGTCGTTAACAAATCCTCTTACCATCTTATTTTGGTTAGGAATTTATGGTTCTATACTTGCGGAAACTGCCGCAAAGTACAGCTTTGAGAGTTTGATGCTTTACAGTGGAGCCATATTTGCAGGGATATTAGTGTGGGATTTTACGATGGCGCTTGTTTCAAGCAGTTTTCGAAAACTCTTGGCTGACCGGATTTTAGGTGTAATATCTAAGCTGTCAGGATTATCATTGATTGGCTTTGGCGTTTACTTCGGGTATCAAGGAATAGCGTTTTTGTTCTTTTAAGGCAGCTCAAGGTCAGACTTGGGTGGTTTTTTCTTTTTGAGTATGCATATTCGATAAGTTAAGTTTGAACAATAATACGTGAGCAGCAGGAGGGTATTATTGTGAAGAATTCTAACTGTAATGGGCCGGTGCAGCCCAAGATGGACAAATCAGAAGTCAAGAAAATGTCATGGTGGCAGCTTTCTCTGATAGGAGTCGGCTGTACGATCGGAACAGGTTATTTTCTTGGGTCAACCATTGGAATACAGCTGACAGGTCCATCGATCGTTTTTTCATTTTTATTAGCTGCAATTGGTACATACATCGTATTTCAGCTTCTTGCTAAGATGACAGCAGCTGATCCTCAAAAAGGGTCATTTTGTTATTACGCTTCACAAGCCTTTGGGAGATGGGCAGGATTCAGCTGCGGGTGGAATTATTGGGTATCCAGTATATTGATCATGGGTAGTCAGCTCACGGCACTTTCGATCCTTTCGCAGTTCTGGTTTCCTCAAATTCCGTTATGGGTGTTTGCAGCTGGGTATGCTGTCTTGGCAATCATTGTGGTTTTAGCAGGAACGGAGAAATTTGACCAAGTGGAAAACCTGCTTGCTGTCATAAAAGTCGCTGCAATTGTCATGTTCATCATTTTAGCAATAGCAGGGCTCATCGGGATAGTCGATGGAAAATCATATGATTTATCCATTCCAAATAACTTCGATGGATATTTTGCCGAAGGGCTAAAAGGATTCTGGTCGTCACTGATTTATGCGTTTTATGCATTTGGCGGGATTGAAGTAATCGGTATGATGGCGATGCAGTTAAAAAATACAGAAGATGCAACGAAAGCAGGAAGCATTATGCTTTTGATTTTAACAATTATTTATGTACTTTCTATTGGATTGGCCGTAACAACGGTTGGTATGGAAGTTTTCGATCATAAAGAAAGTCCTTTCGTAACTGCAATGAAACGATATCATCTATCTTTCTTTCCTCATGTCTTTAATGGAGCGATTATCGTGGCCGGATTTTCAGCGATGGCTGCTGCCTTGTTCGGTGTAACAAACCTCTTACAATCGTTAGCAGAGGATGGAGATGCTCCAAAGCTATTTGCAATAAAGATTAAATACAAAGAGCTTCCGCTGGCGGCAATGGGACTTGGAGCCGTGGGATTATTAGCAAGCATCATCACAGCGCTCCTTCTTCCAGGGAGGATATACGAATATATCACAACAGCCGCAGGAATCCTTCTTTTATTCAATTGGCTTTTCATCATCTTTTCAGCTATGAAGATCCTTAAGCAAAAAGCGTGGGCCAGGGTAATCGCCATAATTGCGATCGTATTTATATTTGCGGCTGTAACAGGAACGTGGTTCGAGCACACCATTCGCCCCGGGCTTTATGTAAGTTTAGCAATTTCAGCATTAATTGGCACAGTCGCAATCATTATCCAAAGAAAACATACAATATCCAAATAAAACTGTCTCTTACGTACACGATGTGTTCTTAGGAAGGCAGTTTTTTGCTTTTCAAAGCTGATTTTTTGCTTTAAAAAGATTCCAGGGGCGAAACGGGAGGTGCATGGGGCGAACCTGCATATATTCAGGGTGAAACGAAAGGTGTACCGGGTGTAAGCACGATAAGTTGGGGCGAAAACAGTTAGTTATTGGGCGTACGTGTAATAAATATTAGATCACGTACCGTAAAAACTCTTCTTAATAAATTGTAAAGGACTTCTCTCCTCGAAAATCGAATCATATAAAACAACGATTTTTTTCAAAGGAGAAGATACATATGACAGCTGGCAATCAAAAAATCACTACATTCCTCATGTTTACTGGGCAAGCAGAAGAGGCGATGAACTTTTATATATCTTTATTCGATGACTCAGAAATTACGAACGTCCTTCATCAAGAAAACGGAAAGGTACTTCATGCGACATTTACTCTAAAGGGACAAACGTATATGTGTATCGACAGTCCGATCAACCATGATTTTACGTTCACTCCATCTATATCGCTTTTTGTTACGTGCGATTCTTTGGATGAGGTAAGCGGTCTTTTTGAAAAATTGTCTCATGGTGGCTCTGTTCTCATGGAGCTAGGGGAGATTCCTGGCTATGAAAAATTCGGCTGGATGCAGGATCCATACGGTGTTTCTTGGCAGTTGAGTCTTCCTCAAAAATAAAAAGCAGGGAATTGCGCCTGCTTTTTATCCAAAACAAACAAAATTTCTAATTTGGGAATACCCATAACGCACTCGCTGGCGGCGTCCGCCTGCCCAAATATATCCGGTAACACTGTTTCTGCGGATCTCTGTTGGGAAGAACCAAAAGTCTCTTCCGAACTGACCTTGGCGTCTTAACCCCATCAAGCCCCAATTTCCAAGACAGGCACAGATTCTTGCCCGAAGCTGCGGAGGCTGGTAGCTGGATGTGAAAAACGGCTGAGGAATTTGCGACTGTTGAAAATATTGAGGCGGCGGTCCAAAAGGCCCCTCATCTTCATCGCCATTCGGACGATCAACATACATAGGTTCCTCATGCGAATCATGGTTCTGATGGTAAAAAGGATGGTTATACATGAACAATTCACCTCCTTGTCTGATGACTCTATGATATGGATATGTTGTACACTTCGAATGAGTAGCTTGTACGTCAGCCTAAATTTAAAAAGCAGTGTTAACGAATGAAAATGAAAAGAGAGATGAGCAAACATGATCAAATATCCAATTTTAAAAGATAATGCAATGATCGGTGTAACAGCACCATCTTCAGGAGTGCCTTCCTTTTTGCATGACATGTTCAAGCAGGCATGTGATCGAATGGAGAAGAGGGGCTATCAGGTAACAGTGGGTGATACGGTCTGGACACAAGAGAAAGCAAAGTCTGCACCAGCGAAAGTAAGAGCAGATGAGTTTAATCAGATGATGGCAGACGAATCCATAGACATAATCATTCCTCCATGGGGCGGCGAACTGCTCATTGAGATGATCGAGCATGTAGATTTTACTTCTCTTAAAAAGAAGTGGATTCTCGGGTATTCCGATACAAGCGCACTGATGCTTGCAATTACGCTGAAAACAGGAATCGCGACAGCGAACGGAACAAACTTCGTTGATGTTAGAGGGGAATACTCTGATGAAACAACAGCGATGTGGGAGAAGGTGCTTGCGACAAAAGAAGGGGAATCCGTACTTCAGCACTCATCCTCTAAATATCAAAAGGCGTGGGACCATGCGAACCCAACCCCATGTATCTTTCATCTGACAGAAGAAACGAGCTGGAAGACAGTCTCAGGGGCAAAAGAAAAGGTTGAAGGCCGCTTGCTCGGCGGATGTATTGATATCATCAGGCATTTGATAGGAACCCCATTTGGTGATGTGAAGACTTTCCGTAAGCAGTTTATAAATGATGAACCGATCCTGTGGTACTTTGAAAATTGTGAGATGAATACAACAGATTTGAGAAGAACACTGGTGCATATGAAGCTAGCAGGGTGGTTTGAAGGCTGTTCTGGTATATTATTCGGAAGAAGTGATGCAAACCAACCAGTGGAAGACTATTTAATAGAAGATGTTTATCGGGACTTGTCAGATGAACTGGGTGTTCCTGTCATCTATGACATAGACTGCGGTCATCAGCCGCCCCAAAATACATTCATAAATGGGGCCAATGCAGAAGTAGAAGCAGATGGTGAGGGTAAGGGCACTGTTTTGCTGCATTTTAGAACATAAAATAATTGTAGATTATTAAAAAATTATCTCACTTAACACTTTTGCTAGTCCAACTAAAATGAGTACCGTTATTACTTTTTTGTATGGCTTCTTTTTACCTTCTTTCTTAAAAAAATGTAAATAAAGAAAAAATCTTAATACCAAAAATAATAGAAGAATTGCAATAAAAGCTATTAATTCAACCATACGTCATCTTCTCCTTTCATTTTTGTGTTTACCCTTTAGTTTGAGCAATTAAAAATATATGTGTGCAAAAAGGAAACAAAAAGCTGGCTCGTCATCCGAGCCAGCTTTCTCCACTTTTAAAATCTACCAATCAATCACCATTTAACATGCCGAACACGCCTTTAGCTAAGCTGCCTTCATCACTAGAGCCGCCTCGGTGTGGTGCAGCTGCGAAAACTCGGCTCGCTAATCGGCTGAATGGAAGAGACTGGATCCAGACTGTTCCTGGTCCTCTTAATGTTGCGAAGAATAACCCTTCCCCTCCAAATAATGCCGTTTTCACGCCTTTCACCATCTCGATGTTGTAATTGACACCGCTTGTCATTGCAACTAAGCAACCTGTATCGACGCGGAGCACTTCGCCCGGTGATAGTTCTTTTTTGTGAATCGTTCCGCCAGCATGAACGAAAGCCATGCCGTCACCTTCAAGCTTCTGCATAATAAAGCCTTCTCCACCAAAGAACCCAGCGCCGATCTTACGCTGAAACTCAATTCCTACAGAAACTCCTTTAGCAGCAGCCAAGAATGCATCTTTTTGACAGATCACTTTTCCGCCAAGCTCACTCAAATCCATCGGTATGATTTTACCGGGATAAGGAGAAGCGAAAGAGACGTGCTTCTTCCCATGTGCGTCATTTGTGAATGTTGTCATGAACAGGCTCTCACCCGTCAGTACACGCTTACCGGCACTGAACAGCTTGCCCATCAAACCGCTTCCGCCGCCTGAAGAACCGTCACCAAAGATGGTTTCCATCTCGATGCCGTCTTCCATCATCATCAGCGCACCGGCTTCTGCAATCACCGTTTCTTTTGGATCGAGCTCCACTTCAACAAACTGCATGTCATCTCCGTAAATTTTAAAATCAATTTCGTGATTGTTCATATTATTTCCTCCAATTAAGATCATTTTCGTTAAACTAAGTAAATTACGTTTCAGATAGAAAAATGGTTTCAAAATACTTACTTAAGCGTGGAAATATTTTCAACTTCCAAATTCTTTTTCTTTATTTTAAGGAAATGGTACAATAGAAGGTAGAAATTTCAAAAAACAATTACAGGAGTGAACACGATGGGTTTAACCTTGGAGAAAGATTATATTGATTATTTTACAAATAACAGACAAGAGTTCCAAGAATCCCTATTAAGTGAAGCCCGAAATGTTCGTGGTAAAATTGAAGAAATTCAGCTGATCGGAAATATCGATTTATTATCCAATGCTCATAAACTAGTGATGTACACGATCCAGGGAAAAGACGATGAATTAGAAGCATTTGCAAAAATAGAAGGTGTTTCGTGGGCTTCGCATAGCCTCACGCTAGCATTCAAACTTGAGTGGGTACAAGCTATCCGCAGAACCATCTGGAAGTACTTGCAAGAATTTGATATATTAAATCAGGTTGATATAGACAGTGACAGATTTTATAATATTGAAAGACAAATTAACGACCGCATTGACAAGTTTTTAAACGAATTATTCTTGAGTTATTCTGAGTACAAAGATAAGCTGATTGAATCACAGCGAGCGCTCGTTGAAAATCTCTCTGTTCCAATTATTCCGATCACTTCAACAGTTTGTGTCCTTCCTCTAATCGGAAATATTGATACATATAGAACGGACACGATTGAAGAAAAGGTTCTGATGGAAATCAGCAGACTTCGCATCGGAACGTTAGTCATTGATCTATCTGGTATCGCTCAAATGGAGACTGAAGTGATCGAACATATGATGAAGGTAATCGAAGGAGCGAACATGATGGGTTGTGAGTGTGTAATCACCGGCCTGCGTCCAGAAATCGTACGCAAAGTGACGAGCATCGGGTTAACATTCGACAGTAAAGCACAGACAAAAGCTACCCTTCAGCAAGCTTTAGAAGATTATCTAAGATAAGAAAAAACAAGGTTGCCTATAAAGGTGACCTTGTTTTATTTTCTTAGCAGTTTCTTTAATACAGCTTTTTCTAATAAACTCCACGGCAGGATCGACTTCATGAAAAGGCTCACCTTTATGCCTTTCCCAATTGGATACCTAAGTTTCGGATTCTTTTTTTGTAATGCAATCTTAGCTACAAGTCTTGCCACTTCAAGCGGATTTCCATGACCGTTTTTTCCAGATTCGATCTCACTCAGCAGACTCTCCATATAAAAGTGATAAGGGGAGTCATAGTTGATCGTGGTATTGTCAATCGATGACCAGATGTTTGTTTGGTAAGAGCCGGGTTCAACAAGGATAACATCGATGCCAAACGGTTTTAATTCCAATCGAAGACTTTCACTCAATCCTTCAAGAGCATGCTTAGACGCGGTGTAAGGGGACAACCCCGGAAAACCAAATTTTCCAGATATGCTGCTCATGTTGATGATCTTGCCTGTCCGATTTTTCCTCATTATCGGAAGTACAGTTTGTGTCACAGCGATCACGCCAAAGACGTTCGTCTCAAACTGCAGCCGGTATTCATCCACCGAAAGTTCTTCACAAAAACCGCCAAGTGCAAACCCTGCGTTGTTCACGAGCACATTAATACTAGGAAACTTTGAAAGGTACGCTGCAAATGAACGAACCGATTCCTCTGATGTCACATCGAGAGTTTGCAGCTGAATGAAGTCAGACACCCTTTTTTCATCCGCCAAACGCAATAGATTCTCCGCTTTATCCAAACTTCTCACCGTACTGATCACTTCAAAACCGGCCTTCGCGAGTTCAACTGCACACAACATGCCGAATCCGCTGGAAGTACCGGTCACTATGGCTATTTTTCTTTTCATTGATTCTCCTATTCTTCTTCCACAATCGGAATTGTATTTTTTAATGGAATTGGTGACGACAGCACGATGAGCGTTGTAGAATCACCGTGTATTCCACTTGCGTTAATAAAATCTTCGAGTGATTGCATAGACTCTGTAACTATTTTTAACAAGTAATTATATTGGCCGCTAATTCTATGAAGTTCCACTACATCAGGAGATTGCGTACAAAATTCAATGAACTTTTCACAATTCTTTGTATGGAATAAAAGGAAAGCAGTAGTAGATTTGTTTACTTTTTTCGCATTAATCACCGCTCGATAATGATCAATCATTCCTTTTTCCTCTAGCCTCTTGACTCGTTCAGTCACCGCAGGCTGAGATAATGCGACCTGTTTTCCGAGCTCAGTCATTGAAATACGTGCTTCCTCCTGCAGAATAAGTAAGATTTGTTTATCTACACTGTCCATTTGTGAGTCTCCTTTATTTTAAATGTGATTCTAGATATTTATCTTTATTTTATAAGAAATCTCAATAAAATACATTTATTACTAACTGTAAGGATGATTAGATTCTTCATAAAATGGATAGTGAAAGGGATGAGTATATATGAATAGAAAATTATTAGAACCGGTCAATATCGGATCGTGGAAGCTCAGAAACCGAATTGTTATGGCTCCAATGACGAGGTGTTTTGCAGATGATCAAACAGGTATCGTCGGGGATGATGTGGTTGAATACTACAGAAAAAGGGCGGCAGATGGGATAGGCTTGATTATTACAGAAGGAATTATTGTAAGTCAGCGGGGAAAAGGAACATTTAATTTGCCAGGCCTCTACACAGTGGGACAGGTCAAAGGCTGGGAAAAGGTAACAAATGCAGTGCATAAAGAAGGCGGGACAATAATCGCTCAATTATGGCATATTGGAAGACTGACTCATCATCAAGTCACTGGGGGATTTCCGCCACAAGCACCATCTCAAATACGAGCAAAAGGAAAGGTTCATCGATTTGGAGAGCCCTTTGATATACCTGAAGAAATGTCAGTTGATGATATTAAGGAAGTAATTCGGCAATATGCAAAAGCTTCGCGTAATGCAATGCTGGCAGGGTTCGATGGTGTTGAAATTCATGGTGCTCATGGTTACCTGATCGATCAGTTTAACTCAGATGTTACCAATCATCGAACAGATCGTTATGGTGGTAATCAAAAACAGCGATTGACGTTCATGAAAGAAGTTACTCAAGCAGTTATGCAGGAAGCTGGGAGCAATCGAACAGTTATCCGTTTTTCGGAATTAAAAGATGATCTGCCTGATTTTAAATGGGATAACCCTGAAGAAACCCTAAAATTATATGTTGATGCATTTAAGGAAACGGGAGTAGAAATACTCCATCCGTCAACCAATCATTTTACCCGATTCGTCAGCAAGGAAAAGAAACTTCATGAGCTTGTCCGTAAATACTGGTCCGGAATTAGTATCGGAGTCGGAGATCTTAACCCAAATACCGCCAACGAGGCAATAGAAAACGGCTTGATTGATTTAGCGGCGTTTGGACGGCCACTGCTAGCCAATCCGGACTTTGTTGAAAGATTAATAACGAACTCTGAACTAGAAATCTATAATAAGACCAAACATTTATCGCAGCTTGTTTAATTTTCATTACTCATTTGTATAGATCAGCAGGTATTTTGTTTCGATAGCTGCTTACTAGCTTAACAAATGAAGCATAAGCCCCCACTGCTGCAATGCCATAAACGATTCCCATAACGATGCCAGTCCAAAGACTGTGAGGGTGAGCTATAAATATAGAAATGACAAGACCTATGAAATTAGCGATTGCAGGAATTAAAGAAGAAATCGGAGGAAGAAAAATTTTAAGGATCTCGATTAGAACAATGATGGAAGATACAGCAATCAATGCATCCCAAAAGTTAGTGTGAATGAATGGGAACTCCAAATAGATGCCTCCTTCATTTTACTCTATACTACACTCTATACAATTTGGAGTTAATCTTTCCTGTTATCATCCTTAAGGACCTTAATATCTTTCACTTCAAAATCATCGGGGCACCAGCAGTCTTTCTGCGGTGTTTTATCTATGAAAGTTACTGTCACCTTTTGGTCGATTTCGTAAGCATCTACAAAATAGAGCTTAATAGCTTTACCGTCAATTTGAATGATTTTTTCTTCTTTATTAATTCCTGTAATCTCACCTGATAATGTATGAGTTTCATTAGAGTCACAACCGGTTAAAGAATAGATAAGGAATAAAAATAGGGCAGCTCTTTTCAAAAAATCGTACCAGCAATAAGCTGCTTCATCCTCGGAACTTGTTTATGCATCTTATCAGTCTCCTTTTCTCGCAACTTCTTTTTATCTTCTTTTATTTTCTTTATTAGGCACCTATTTCCTTCCAATATTACAATATGTGATTTATCATACATTTGGCCAAAATTGTTATTCCCCTGTAACTGCTCTAAAATCTCACTGTCATCTCCACCTGTTAGTATGGGACAGGTCAGATCAAAAAGAGATCGGCGTATCAAATAAAAAGGGGATGGTAGTTTGAAGAAACTAACAGCAGGTTTAGCATTAGCAGGTGTTGTAGCATTCAATCCAGCGACAGGTCATGCAGCAGTAGGAGATCAGACTCTGGAACCTGGAACGACTCATGCAGACGTACAAGAACTTCAAGAGATTTTAGACAACAAAGGATATTTTTCATATAGCAAAACAACTACTTACTATGGCGACTATACGACGGATGCCGTGAAAAAGTTCCAAGAAGCTAAAGGAATTACGGTAGATGGAATCGCTGGAGATGAAACATTTAAAGCGCTGGGTGTTGATGGAGAAAGTAACGATTCAAATATCGTCGAAGTAGCGAAAAAATATGAAGGCACAAAATATACGTGGGGCGGAGAAACAGCTGAAGAAGGCTTTGACTGCAGCGGATACTTAAATCAAGTGTTTGATGAAGCAGAAAACATCGATTTGCCGAGAACGGTAGATGAAATCTATGCAGAAGGAACTAGTGTAGATGAGCCGGCAGTTGGTGACATCGTGTTCTTTAACTTAGAAGGAGACGGACCAAGCCATGCTGGTGTATACGTTGGTAACGGCGAATTCTGGCACGCATCTTCATCAAATGGTGTTACATCAGATGACCTTAATAGCTCTTACTGGAGCGATAAATATATCGGAGCTAAAAGCTACGAATAAAAAATAAAATAAGATGGACAAAAAAAGAAACAAGGTTGCTGCATGCGGCCTTGTTTTTTTGTATACCCGCATAGACTAAATTTCACACGTTAAAAATGCCGATAATGGCTCTTGAAATCATCCATTTATAACGAGTGGATTTTATTCCACAAACGAGCAGGATTGTTGAACAAGGAAATACCTCTTTATTTGTAGAATTATGTTCAAAAGTACAAAGGGGTAAAACGATGAAAAATTTGATTTTTACAATCTCATCCTTAATCAGTTGGTGGATGTTCTTTGTATGGATTTCTTCCAATATATATTTTGCTGAATCAATGCAATCAATGGAATATGGGGCTTTCCTATATACCTCAGTATTCGCTTTTAGTCCTTTCCTATCAGCTTTAGTGACTTATTTAACATATAAGTTCTGTAATAAATTATTATCTAAGTTTACGCTTCAGATACTAACCATTTTCTACATACTCATATCCATTTATGGGGGAAATTTCATATTAAATATTTAAGCAATTGCAAAATCTTGTTAAACTAAACGGGTGCATATCTTTAAGAAGGAGAAATACTCTTACTGCTTTTTATTACTAATCTAAAATAATCAAGGAGAGGGAAAATCAAATGAACCCTTTGTTATTAGATATTCCTTTACAAATAGAAACCGAAAGGCTAATTCTTCGAGCACCACATCAAACTGGAGACGGAGAAATTGTGTATGAAGCAATTAGAGATTCCTTTTATGAATTAAAAGCGTGGTTGTCACTTTTCCAAGAACTTCCTACTGTTGAAGAAACAGAGATCATGTTAAGGAATGCTCATATAAATTTTTTAAAAAGAGAAAGTTTTCGTTTTCTTATCTTTGATAAAGGTGGCGGCAAGGACTTAATTGGAACGGCGAGCCTTCATAGGATTGACTGGGACATTCCAAAAGGTGAAATGGGATACTGGATTAATACAAAATATAGCGGTAATGGATATATGACGGAAGCAGTAAAGGAGTTAGCTAACTTCGGATTAAATCACCTCGCATTTAATAGAATTGAAATAAGATGTGAATCAAGAAACCTTAAAAGTCGCTTTATACCGGAAAAACTTGGTTTTATATTGGAAGGTACTTTAAGGAATGAGGATCTATCCGCAGATGGCAGCCAGCTGACTGACACTTGTATTTATTCTAAAATAAATTAACATCGCTTAAATTAAAGGCAGCTAAAAAGAATTATCTCAATACAAGTCTTCAAGAAAAGGGTACTATTGCTGAATAAACCTATTAAATGAATCCAAATTGACACACTTACAAATATTTTGATCTTCTTTATTAATCCCTCCTTACCATTGCCAAAGCACTTTTAATTGGGTACTGTGTGTTTATACAAGGAAGGTGGAATGATAAGCGATGGAGATTTATTTACTGCTTGTTACGTTAGCAGCTATCGTCATTGTTATCGTAACCGTATCCTGGCTTAAATGGCATGCTTTTCTCAGCTTAACAGTCGCCAGTTTATTTTTGGCTCTGATGGCTGGACTATCCGTTGACAAAATTGTAACCGCTTACGAAACCGGAATTGGAGAAGTCTTAGGACATCTGGTCGGGATATTGGCATTAGGTACAATTTTAGGAAAAATGCTTTCAGAATCGGGAGCAGGACTTCAGATCGGTAATTACTTTGTACGGATTTTTGGAGTGAAACGCTTGCCGTGGGCTATGCTGCTTTCAGGTTTTATTATCGGTATTCCTATATTTTTCGAAGTAGGCATTTTAATTTTATTGCCTTTAGTCATTTCGTTACATAAAACAACGAAGCAAAATATTTTATTGATCGCCTTGCCGGTTATTGCAAGTCTATCTATCGTGGACGGCCTTGTTCCACCGCGTCCTGGCGCACTCGCTGCTATCAGCATATATGATGCCAATCTTGGGTTGGTTCTTCTTTACTCTCTTGTAATCGCACTTATTGCTGCAGTTATTGCAGGTCCTTTGTTTGCAAAATGGGTGTACAAACGCGTTGTTCCCGAAAAAGAACCGGAATTAATCCGCATCGATACGGATGCAAAAGAACTGCCTAGCTCAGGTATGTCTTTCTTCATTGTTTTACTGCCAGTCATTCTTATGATTTTCGCTGCAATAGCACCATATGTACAGCTTCCAGAAAGCTTGCAGAAATTCTTTGTACTTATAGGAAATCCGGTAATTGCATTATTAATTGCGGTATTTGCAGCATACTATTTTCTCGGCTTCCGTAAAGGGATGGACAGAGATCTAATTTCAAAATTCACGGAGGAGAGCTTGCTGCCTGTAGGTTCAATCATATTAATTATCGGAGCAGGCGGTGGATTTAAACAGATATTAATTGAAAGTGGTGTCGGTGAGACAATGGGGAGCATGTCTGAAAATCTATCCCTGTCTCCGCTAGTGATGGCCTTTATCATTGCAAGCTTAATTCGAATAGCGACAGGCTCAGCAACGGTCGCCTTAACAACGGCTGCCGGAATTGTTTCTCCGATCATTGAACATATGTCCGGAGTCAATTTGGAATTACTCGTTATTGCAACAGGTGCAGGATCAATGATGTTTTCGCATGTAAACGACCCAGGCTTTTGGATGGTAAAAGAATATCTTGGATTAACCATTACAGAAACCTTCAAAACGTTGACCGTGCTGGAAACCATTCTTTCCTTAACCGCATTTGCAGGTGCTTTGCTGCTTAATGTATTTATATAAAAGCTGTTATCCTAAACTTTGGTGCTTTTGAAAGAGGTTAATTACCACTGCAGGACTCGCTTTTCGCCAGCTTATCTGCCCACTGAATATTGTTTCAATGGTTTTTGAACCTGTTCAACCTCTTTCTTCTCCGTGCTGCTAAACTTAAACACGATTACACCTCCAGCAATCACCAGTACACCGACCAGCTGCTGAAACGTAAAAGGAATCTTCTCTAAGCCAAACCAGCCGAGTGAGTCCCACAATAAAGCAAATCCAAGCTGTGAGGTAAGCACAATTGCGATAGCATAAGTAGGTCCGAGCAATCGAGTTCCCTTTACGAGACAAACGACCACGCCAACTCCGATCATGCCGCTGAACCAGTGCCATGTTTTCATGTTATCCAACATAAATAAACCGCTGCCTTCAAAAACAAGACCAAGCGTCATGGAAGCCAAGAACCCCAAACCCAATACCAAGGCAGTCGTGGCCCATGTACCAGCCTGTTCATTGACTTTGGCGTTAAAAATGTTTTGCAGACCAACCAGCAATCCGGCTAAGACCGCAAAGAACAATCCTAAGAACATAACAATCGCTCCTTTCTATTCATAGATGTTATTGTGACCGGCGATCGCACTTAAACCATCTTTGTCCTTCACTAATATAAAACCTTTATGACGTTCAATGAGTCCGTCTTTTGAAAGATGCTGAATTACGCGGTTCAAATGCCTGTAGCTTGTACCGATTAGATTCGCTGCATCCATTAAATTGGCTGTGCTTAAACGGCCAGTCGCGAGAGTTTCATTTTCTTCAAAACAAACAGAAAGAAGGTAACTGGCGAATCGCACTTCAACCGGATACAGAAGGTTAAAGCTTAACGAACTGGATTTTATAAAAAACTTTTGCGTGATTACTTCAAGCAAAAATTTAAGGAGAGGGGTATGATCACTCGCGTACTTCCTCAGCCAGCGGTGGTGAACACCGATCATGTGAACATTTGACACAGCCTCAACCGTATTAATAAATTCGGTCCCATGCTGCACGTACTCAATATCACCAATGGAATCCAGCGGCTTTTTAAAGGAAAGGATGAGCGTTTTCCCTTCTGGGGAAGTGGTGAAAATCTTCACCTTACCTTTAACAAGTACATACAAACAATCAGCGGGATCCCCTTGAGAACAGATCAACTCACCATGATCAAAGCTGAATAATGATAAATGAGGCTTTACTTCATCGTTAAAAATATTCTCGATTCTTTGTGTCTTCAAATAATGCTCCAGCATTTCACGATCCTGAATCTCTATCATTCCTGTACTTCACCCCATGACTTTTCAGCACTTATTTTCAAAAATCATATCATCAAAACTTCAGAATCACCACGCCGGCGATCATCATTCCGATCCCGATAAACTGTGGAAGTCTCATCTTTTGTCTCAATACTCCGAACCAGCCTTTACCATCGATTAAAAAAGTGATAGCCAGCTGTGCAATCAGGATAACTGCAATCGTCAGAGTAACACCGATTTCTTTGATCCCGAAAATATTTCCGTAAATGACAACAGCCGCAAAAGAACCGCCAGTTAGATATAAAGGTCTCACTTCTTTAAATCTTTTCCATTTTCCGTCTCGAACGATCATGACTATCAATAATGCCATCAGGAAGCCAGTTAACTGGGTAACTGTCGCAGCTTGCCAAGGGCCGATGTCTTGACTGATGCGGGAATTCGCTACACCTTGCAGCGTGATAAAGCCCCCGGCTAAAAATGCAAAAATAATTCCTCTCATCGTCTCACTCCCCAATTCAAATCTTATCTAATTAAAAAACATATCCACATACGTTGGGAAGGACAT
The DNA here is from genome assembly GCF_042680145.1 of Fictibacillus halophilus. Taxonomy (GTDB): domain Bacteria; phylum Bacillota; class Bacilli; order Bacillales; family Fictibacillaceae; genus Fictibacillus; species Fictibacillus halophilus_A. Next base: position 549,627 of record NZ_JBHTNQ010000001.1, read on the forward strand.
ATGTCCTAAAGCTAGATAATTTTGTTCTGATAAAGAGATGATAACGATATGATGATTTAGTGTTTTCGCTTTTCACTTCCAAAGTTATCGTTTAAAATAAAAAGCTGCACGAAAATCTCTACGAAAGAGGTAATTTTATGAAACGTATTCCAATGCTATCAAACAAAAATAAAAATCAAGAACCGAAATCAGATGAGATCAAGAACCGTGAAAGCTGGCTCAAGATTATTATTATCGGTGGCTTCGCATTATTGTTATTTTACAAAATTGCAACGGCCCCATTCGTTTTCCGTTTTTCGGATTTCATCTCATTGTTTTGCTCGTTATTTGCAATCGCGGTTACATTAATCTATTTCAACAAAATCAATAAGCTGGAGAAAATGATGGAAGCTTATACAAAGGGCAGACCAATCCAACAGCCCGAAGTACAAATAGCCGAGGAAGAAGTGGCAGAGCCAGAGCAGAAACAGCTGGAACTTTTTGAAGAAAAAGTGGAAGAAACAGAAGCAGTCGTAGCAGCAGAGGAAACGGAAGAAGAGTCCCTAGAGGAAAAAGAAGACGAAATCTCTGAAGAAATCTTTGAAACAAAACGCATTAAAGAAGAAGAGCTTGAAAAAATCGAAATGGATAAAACACAAATCTACAATGAATTATTTACTAGAGCTCAATTAAACGAAGAAGAAATGAAATATTTTAATGAAAGAATCAGAGAAAAAGAAACAGAATCCTTTAACACCAAACAAGAACTGAACCAGTTTAAAGAACGCATTCAAAATGTTTTCAAGAAAACGCCTCAATTGTTCCAAAAAAGAGATTCAAGAATTGAGGGAATTGTTCGCATGCTGAATCCTGTTACACTGAAAAACGCATCACTAGAGGATCTCAATCAACGATTAGATGCAGTAATAGATGTTATACCAACCGAAACACTTGATTCATTAGTTCGAGATGGTCTCTTGGATTCCCATTATCACTTAACACGTTCAGGCTATCGTGAATTCATTCAAGTCAGCAAGACCTTTCAATAAATAATGAAGGACCTCTTTCTAAATTTAGAAGGAGGTTTCTTTTTTGCGGCGAAGTTTGAACTAACTATAAAACGTTAAAGGTGGTTTTTATATGGATGATCTTCAATTGATCGAAACATACAAAAGTGACCTTCAGAACTATTCTGTGGAGCAGCTGAGACATATACCTGAGGCTGGGGTTTGGTCATTATGTCAAATGTACGACCATGTGATTCTTGTAGCTCATGAATACCTTGATCAGGTAGAATCCTGTGCAGCAGCAGGCGAAGAGCAAACGCATGGAAAGACGGAATTTGGTGAGAAACTATTTGAAAATGGAGGATTCCCGCCAATTAAAATCCGTTTGCCAGATGAGATGAATGCTCCTCCAAATAATTCAGAAACCAATGAAGAACTCATGCGGAGAGTTGATCATGTTATTGAAAGGATGAAAGATTGGGAAGGAAAAGTAGATACTATAAATCCAAACTACAAAATAAAACATGGTGGCTTTGGATGGCTTAACGCACGGGAATGGTACGAATTAATCGGCATGCATTTTCGTCATCACCTGAGACAGAAGAGTGAGCTCGAACAAAGGCTTTTAGTGAAATAAAAGACAAACCTCCTTCTAAAACAAAAGAAGGAGGTTTCGTCGTTACCTGGCAAAAAGATGGTTGCCGATCTTCGTTACAGATTGTCTGGAAAAAATCCAGGTGTTCGTTGCAAGGTCAGGGTTGTAATAATAAACGGAACCGTATGTAGGATCCCAGCCTTGCATAGCATCGAATACAGCACGATAAGCATAGCTATTAGGCTTCAAATTATATTGTCCATCATGAACCGCAGTAAAAGCATTCGTCTGATGAATGACATCACCGACATTATCAGGGAATGCGGAATCATCAATTCGATTCAAAATAACAGCCGCAACCGCAACTTTTCCTATGTATGACTCACCTCTTGCTTCGCCATGGACGACTCTTGCCATTTTTTTCGCTTCATTTAGCATCAAAAAGGTTGCTGGACCTGCTACACCATCAGAAGACAGATTGGATTTATACTGAAAATCCATGACAGCTCTCTGTGTAAGAGGACCATAATAACCGGTAACAGGACCATAAAAGAAACCCATGTCTTTCAAGTTTTGTTGAAGCTCTGACACCTCATATCCTTGATTTCCGACCTTTAAAAGACTGTGAGCTTGTACATTTGCAGGTACAAAAAGCGCTGTGGCTAAAATAAATAAAAGAATAACCTTCCTAATAAAATTTTTCATTATTGGCTCCTTTCTCCACTTTTTTCTATATATTATCAGTTGTGAGAAGAGCGGGCATGAAGCACTTGCTCTATTTTTCCAAATTTTAAAATACACGCTAAAAGTAGGAAGTTGTGACAAATTCCTGTACTATTCTACTAACTATGCTTTGTACAGGTTTTTAATATGAAAGCATAGGGTAAATTAGGGAATTGTTCTATCTTAGGAAACGAAAATGAGTAATTTCCTCCTAAAGGGAAATAGTAACAAATGAATAATCCATAGGAGGCTAAAAAGATGGAAAACACGAGTGATTTTGTAGAAAAATTGCATGATGATCAGGAGAAACAAGAAAAGAACAAAAAGCAGGGTAAAGGTAATCCTGGACAAAAATTGCCGAACAAGCAGCATAGTACAAACAAGTAAAATCTATGTATCAGCCACAGTGAAACGTTAACGCCACTGTGGTTTTTTTATGGTTTAAAAATCTCCACTGCACCTAGACGTATCCGGGCAGAAACCAGGATTCTCTTTGCACATTTTTTTCGCAAAACTCGGATAAATCTTACGTAATTGATTAAAGTAGCATACGATCTTATGATTCAATCTGACGCTGCAGTTTTCAAAATTCAAACGAAACTCCTCTCCGACTGGCATGTTCATGAGAGGCTCTTTCCGAAATAATAAAGGCGTTATATGGTTCGTAACGGTGTCGTAAACATTTATGATACGCACGCTGTTTTTGACTTCTTTATAAAATCTCCTGACGAACTCCGTGTTTCCGATCGGCAAACTAGCAAAGGTGTAAAGAATAGGGTTGTTAAAAGGTGTGTTCACAGCAGCATCTAATGTGAAAAGTGTAGCCAGACAAGCACCGAGGCTATGGCCTGTCACAAGCAGTTTTTTCTCTGGGGAAAGTCTCATTAGGACTGTTAAAATAATGCTTCGGGCTGCTGAATAGATGCGGGTGATTCCGCGGTGCGTTTTACCGCTGTTTTTCACAAAGGGGTACGTAACTTGAGGGATATCTAAGTAGGAGGATACGTTATTTACCGTTGAAGTTCCGCGAAAAACGACGACAACGTGATCATCAGATTCTGCGATAAAACCGAATATCTCACCTGAAACAGAAGGGATAGAGCACTTCAGAGAATATCCGCTTGGGAGTGTGAACGTTTTTCCGTCACTTAATTGATAAGCTTGATGACACATGACAGCCATAAACATAGCAAGGTGACCATCATATTCATAAACTTCTTTACCCATAAGCACCACTCCCCTCAGAATACTAGATGTAATAGTATATGAGGGAGGATGCGGCGAGGTATAGACGGATATGATAGATATCCACAAATTTCGGTGGTGAATCTAAAAGTTTGGTCTGTGAATCCAAAAGTTTTGGCATTTAATCCACGAAATTTGCCCATCAATCCAAAAATAGTCATTTATATATGACACCTTGAATGAAAACAAACACGCCTGGATTATTTCCAAGCGTGTTTTTTGCATTAATATGAAGATTCCTCAACGGATTGGTCCCTTTGTTTTACAAGCAAGAAAGAAATCCCGACACCTATAATTACGAGCAGCAGCATCACGCCATAGATCGCATGAATGCCTGAAGCCAGTATCTCTTGAAGCTGAATCAGCTTTTCCGTCGGAAGACTGCCATGCTCAAAGGATGCGTTCAGATTGAGATTGCTTTGACCTGCTTTCTCTGCTTTTGAAAGAGTAATAATGTTGAAAATCGTTCCGAACACGGCTGAACCAAGTGTCTGACTGAACGTATTTGTAAAGGTGTTCGACGCAACAGCCACACCTCTTTTGCTAGAGGGAACCGAAGACTGGATAATCAGCATAAAGACAGGCATCATCAGCCCCATTCCGAGTCCCAGCACACCTGATGCTACATAGATCAAGAAAGCTGGAGAATGTGCAGTTAGGGAGAAAAAGATGAAAGACGCAGCAGTAACAACCGTTAATCCGAGCGTGATGATCCAGTTATCTTTAATCCGGCCAACAATATTCCCGACAATCAGCGAGCCAAGTGTCCAGAATACCGGTAAAGGCATAAGGATGAATCCAGCTTGTGTTGCAGTTTTTCCCATAACTCCCTGACTCCAGATCGGCAAGTAAATCGTGATACAGATAATAATAGCACCGACAATGAGCGTTAACGTGTTCACGATCAGAACACTTCGATTTTTAAACAAATTAAGCGGAATAAGGGGTTCCGGCGATTTTAATTCGATTCTCACAAAAACAATAAACGTGATTAGTGCAAAGATGAAAAGTCCGAGGATCGTCGGGCTCGTCCATTCCTGCGTCTGGCTTCCGGTTAAGAGGGCATACAGGAAAGCGATTGTCCCGAGCGAGAAGGTGACGGCACCCTTGTAATCAATGTAAGGTTTTCCTTTTGTAAGATCTTCCTTATAGTTAACGACAAGCATGAAGAACGCAAGAAGACCGAACGGAATATTTAAGAAAAAGATGTACCGCCAGGAAAGTGTATCAACTAAAAAGCCGCCCATCAGTGGTCCTAAAACGCCAGCCACTCCCCAAACCGCAGAGATCCATCCTTGTGCTTTCGCTCTGTCCTTTGCCTCCGAATAGAGGTCTCCGATAATTGTCATCGTGATCGGCATAACAGCTCCGGCACCAAGACCTTGAATCGCGCGATAGAAGATGAGCTGTTCCATCGACATGGCAATTCCACAGAGGGCTGATCCTACTAAAAAAAGGACGATTCCTGATAAGATAACCTTCTTCCGGCCGAACAAGTCTGCGAGCTTACCATAAATCGGTGTCGATACAGCAGTCGCGAGCATGTACACTGCATATACCCAGCTCACGAGCTCAATCCCCGAAAGATCGCTCGTTATTCTTGGTACGGCGGTACTAACGATCGTTCCTTCCATCGCCGCGAGAACAGTAACAAGCAACAACGCGGTCATAATTTGTTTTTTCATATGATTCCTCCTCAAAAAAACAGGCAAAACATCTATAAAATGAATAAAACGATTAAAACGTTCATCACAACAAAGAAATATATTACCATTAAAGGCTGTTTTAAGCTATTATGTAATCCTTTACTGTGTGATGAGGTTAAAACGGAGGAAGTTTGAGGAGAAAATATGCGTTGTACAGCAAACGGATCTGCAGTTTGAGCGAACAGGAGACCATTCTGAGCGTAGGTGACACATTTTGAGCGTAAGAAGACTATTCCGAGCGTATGTCAGTGATTTTGAGCGAAGAGAGGACAATGTTGAGCGTACGTGTAATAAATAAAAGAACACGTACCGTAAAAACAAATTAGAACACGTACTTGTAAAACAAAAGAGGAAGAAGCATCCGCTTCTCTTTGTTATGAATGCATAATTTCGGATTTCTTCACGTTTCGGATATAATAACCTTACTTATTAATAAAGTAAGAAGGTGTTCCTATAAATCATGTTATTTGAAGAACGAGTTCATAAATATGAATACAAACTTAATGATACAGAAGATCAAATTATCGAATATATAATCAACAACAAAGAAGAAGCAATCTCCTTATCTATTCAGCATTTAGCGTCTAAACTCTACACTGTACCAAATACAATTACGAGATTAACAAAAAAGTTAGGTTATGATGGATTCTCTGAGATGAAAATTAACCTTAAGGAAGAAATTAAAACACCGAAAGCTGAACAGTCAGAAGACCAACTCATTTTCAACATTTACAAGACAATAGAATTGATCGATAAAAATAAATTTGCTTCCGCAACAAAGGCAATTCAAGAGGCACGTCGTGTTCTTTTCTTTGCAGTTGGTGATACAGCGCCTTTTTGTGAAATGATAGTAAAGAACCTTAAAGTTGTGGGGAAGCATGGGGAATATTATAACCATAGACATGATATGCTTCATGAAGTAAACCAGCTGGAAACGTCAGATGTTCTGTTTCTCATCTCTTTGTCTGGTGAAACCAAACAGGTTTTAGATGTCGCTAAGATTGCAAAGGAAAAAGGCAGTCGTATTATTTCTCTTACCCACTTTAACAAAAATACGCTTCAATATTTAGCAGACGTTAATTTGTTTTGCTATTCTCCAGCCATAAAATTTAACGATTATAACATTACGGATAAAACACCGGTTATGCTGATTGTACGGGCATTTTCTGAATACTATTGGAATGCCGATAGATGATGTGTATAAATACACAAAAAGAACGTAGAAAATAAAATATCTGTGTACAAATAAGAAGAATTCAACTTCTTATTTTTTTTTGCTAGTATGTAACCAAAGTGGAACACGGAAAATTGAAAGGGGTTACAAAAATGTTGTTAAAAAAATTAACATCAGTATCCTTGCTTAATACAAAAAAATCGTTTGGTTCCAAAGATGAGGTAATAAAATATCTCATTAAGCAGTTGATGGCAGAGGGTAAGCTTCATTCAGAAGAGGAGTTTTACAGGGCTGTTATGGATAGGGAATCACTTTCACCGACTGGATTTGAAGGCGGTTTAGCGATTCCTCATGGAAAATCATCAGCAGTAAAAGAAGCAGTATTCGCTGTTGCTACATTAGAAAGACCTATTGGGGATTGGGAGAGTATCGATCCTGAAAACCAAGTAGAATTAGTAATTTTGTTAGCGATTCCAAAAGAAGAAGAAGGATCAACACATCTTTCCCTTTTATCAGAACTCGTAACAAGATTATCAAATGAAGAATATAAAAATAATTTGCTGCAGGCACAAACAAATAAAGAATTATATGATCGTCTAGATCAATCGCATGAAACTGAAAAAACGAAAAGTACTCATGATCTTAATAAAACCGTGCTGGCGATAACAGCTTGTCCAGCTGGAATAGCACACACCTATATGGCAGCAGAAGCTTTAGTAAAAGCCGGTAATGAAATGGGTATTCGTGTATTCGTTGAAAAGCAAGGCGCAAATGGAATAGAAGACCGCTTTACTAAGGTTCAATTGCAACAAGCAGATGCAGTGGTGTTTGCGGTAGATGTTGCTGTAAAGGACGAAGAACGCTTTAAACATCTTCCCAAGGTGAAAACTTCAGTTGCAGAACCACTAAGAAATGCTAAAGCTATTTTACAAAAAGCGTTAACAAAAGCTGAAAATCAACCCAAAAATATTCCTGCTGATCATTCCCTTGATGATCACACAGAACAAAAATCAGTAAAAACAGAGATTAAGGATTCCCTATTAACCGGAATCTCATATATCATTCCAATCATTGTTGCAGGTGGAATGACTCTAGCAGCTGCAGTGTTTATTTCTCAAGCGTTTGGGCTTCAAGAACTTTATGATACAGAGGGTTCATGGTTATGGCTGTTGCGACAGCTCGGCGGCACGCTTTTAGGTCAGCTGATGATTCCAATTCTAGCTGCTTATATGGCTTACTCTATTGCAGATAAACCAGCTTTAGGACCAGGCTTTGCGGCAGGAGTTGCGGCAAACTTAATTGGAAGCGGATTTTTGGGTGGTATGCTCGGCGGTTTATTAGCGGGTTACTTTTTAAAATATTTGAAACAGACCGTAAAGCCAAAAGGGACATTCGCTGGCTTTGTAAGCTTCTGGTTCTATCCTGTAATTGGAACACTAGTTGTTGGTTCGATCATGTTGTTTGTGATCGGAAAACCATTGGCATTTGTAAATGAAGGACTTATTCAATGGCTTGAAGGCATGAGTGGTTCAAACGCAATAATATTAGGTGCGATCATCGGAGCTATGGTTTCGTTTGACCTTGGAGGTCCAATAAATAAAGCGGCGTACACGTTTTGTATTGGTGCAATGGCGAGTGGAAATATCGTTCCATATGCGGCGTTTGCCTCTGTCAAGATGGTTTCAGCATTCTCAGTAACAGGCGCAACGATTATCGGGAAAAAATATTTTACGAAACAAGAACAAGAGGTAGGTAAGCAAACCTGGCTGCTCGGCTTAGCGGGGATAACAGAAGGTGCCATCCCGTTCATGATTAATGATCCATTGCGAGTTATACCGTCATTGATTGCAGGATCAGCTGTTACAGGTGCAATCGTTGCTTATTTTGATATCGGTTTAAATGTTCCGGGTGCAGGTATTTTCTCACTTGCCCTGCTGCAGGGGAACTCACTTTTATTTGCAGCCTCCATTTGGTTTGGGGCTGCACTTATCGGAGCATTTATTTCAATGGTTCTGCTGATTCTTACTCGTAAATACAAAAAGAATGAAATTTCACAGAAAAAAGCAGCATAGATGGAGGAGAATAGTATGAAAAATGTTCATATCGTTCCACATATGCACTGGGACAGAGAATGGTATTTCTCAACAGAAGAATCTAGAATTTTATTAGTTAACAATATGGAAGAAATCATGGATATGTTAGAAAGTAATCCGAATTATCCTTATTATGTTTTGGATGGACAAACTTCCATATTAGAAGACTACTTTGCGGTCAAACCACAAAATAAACAACGTGTGAAAAAACTTGTTCAAGAGGGCCGGTTAATTATCGGTCCTTGGTATACACAGACAGACGAGATGATTGTCGGAGCTGAATCAATCGTTCGGAATCTATTATACGGAATAAAAGATTGCGAAGAGTATGGAGACTTTATGCGAATTGGCTATCTCCCTGATTCATTTGGACAATCCGCACAGATGCCTATGATCTATAATGGGTTTGATATTAACTATTCCATCTTTTGGCGGGGGACTTCAGAGCGCCATGGTACGGACAAAACGGAGTTCAATTGGCAAACAGAGGATGGATCGAATGTACTTGTACAATTATTCCCTCTAGGTTATGCGATAGGCAAGTATTTACCAGAGGACGAAGAAGCCCTTCAAAAGCGGATGGATAAGTACTTCACTGTTTTAGATCGTGGCGCCACGACAGAAAACATCATTTTACCTAATGGTCATGATCAAATGCCCATTCAAAAGAATATTTTTGAGGTAATCGAGAAGTTGCGGAAACTTTACCCAGACCGGGAATTTTTCCTAAGTAAATATGAAAATGTGTTTGCAGAAATTGAGAAGCAGCAGGATCTTCCAACTTTAAAAGGTGAGTTTTTAGATGGTAAATACATGAGAGTACATCGCAGTATCTACTCGACTCGAATGGATATTAAAGCTGCGAACACAAGAATCGAAAATAAAATCACAAATCTATTAGAACCTTTAGCTTCAGTTGCATATAGCCTTGGATTTGAATATCATCATGGTCTAATCGAGCTGATTTGGAAGGAGATCATGAAGAATCATGCACACGACAGTATCGGTTGCTGCTGTTCTGATAAAGTGCACAGAGAAATATGCAATCGTTTTTTCCTAGCTGAAGAAAAAGTCGATCAGTTGATTAAATTTTATAAGCGTAAAATCGTCGATAGCTTAGATACTCAAAAACAAGAAGATCGCTTAACGGTTTTCAATTTATTGCCTTATGAACGAAACGAAGTAACTACAACTAATGTGATAACGAAGTTAAAATCATTCAAATTAGTAGATAAAGATGACAATGAATTGGATTTCGAAATCCTTGAAAGTGAAATCATGGATCCTGGTCTAATTGATAGACAGATCGTACATTATGGTAACTATGATCCTTTTTATAACTATACGATTCAATTTAAAGAAACACTTCCTGCAATGGGATATAAAACGTATTTCGTTTCAGAAAGTGAACAGAAAACCCCATCTTCTGTCTCTAAAGTGGACAAAGTGGATACGGACTTTTACGAAGTCACGGTTAATTCGAATGGAACATTAAATATCTATGATAAAAAATTGAAGCAGCTTTTTGAGAATGTTCTTCTCCTAGAAAATGAGGGAGATGACGGAGATGAATATGATTTCTCACCGTTGCCAAATAAAGACGTGATCTATAGTGACCAAGTAAATGCAGCTGTAAAAATAAATCAAAACCGTTATGAAGCTACAATCGAAATAGATTATAGATTAGATGTCCCTTCAAATTTAGAGAAAAGAAAATTGAAGGAGATTGATAATTCAGTTGAGATTCATATGACTGTTACTGTTCCAAATCATAAACCCATAATCAACTGTAAAATGGAGATAAACAATCATGCAAAGGATCATCGGCTTAGAGCATTGATTCCGACAAACATCGCGTCGGCATTCTCGCTATCCGATAATCAATTCGGCTTAATCAAACGTCCTGTAATAGACCCTGTCATACACGTATGGGAACAAGAAGACTGGGATGAGCGTCCAGATCCCATTTATCCGATGCTAACCTATGTGGGTCTTTCAAATAATGATTATGGTGTAAGTGTTCTTACAAATAGCACTAGAGAATATGAAATCACTGGTGAAAATTTTGATACCATTGCCATAACTTTATTTAGGAGTGTCGGATTTCTTGGTAAAGAAGAAATGCTGCGCAGACCAGGACGACCATCTGGAATAAAATTACCAACTCCTGATTCTCAAATGATTGGAAAGCAAACAATTGATTTTGCGATTTCAACACACACCCATGAAGCAAACGTGGCACGAATTGCAAAAGAGTATCTAACACCGGTTGAAACATACAATAAAATTCCACACGACGCCATGAAGCTTAACAACTCTGGAATAAAGACACCTCTAGCGTTTAGTTTATTTAATGAGGTCGAACCAAACGTCGTATTGAGTACTTTGAAAAAGGCTGAAAAAGAGAAAAAATTGATTTTACGCTTCTATAATTCAACAAATGAAGAAAAACAGGCAGCATATGAACTCCCGCATGAAACTGAATATGCTGCTGTCACAAACTTAAATGAAAAGCGACAAGAAGAGCTTGAATTGATAAACAACCAAGTTCAAATAAGTGTAAAAGAAAATCAAGTCAAGTCAATCATGTTCTAGCCACATTCAAAACAAAAACAGCCCAACCCAATGGTTGAGGCTGTTTTCTTACTACTACCTTCACTTAACTCAGTCGTTAATTCTTTTATTCTTTGTCTTCGTCTTTCCGTTTTACTCCAGTTGTATCAAAACCAGGTTTCTTTTCGAATTCGTACTCAGCATTTAATTCTTTTGCAAATTCGTATTCCTCACTATTTGAATCTGCTATTTGATTCTTTGGAACTTGAGGCAGGGAAGTTATATTCTTATCCTTGTTTCCCTTATGATGGTGGTGTCTCATGCTTTGTAACATCCTCTCTTGGAATTTTTGTTCACCTATAGGTTGTGAAATCAGAGTGTTTTTTATGAAATGAACTTTAATTAAGAAGAGAAGTGCAGAATAAAAAGAACCGCATGCTAAAACGAAGTGTTTTAACAAACGGTTCTTAAATTTACTTTAAACCATAAGCTTTGATGATTTCTTGAGAAATTTTATTCCCTTCATCATCCCAAGCTGCTGCTCGCAAGGAAACAGATTTACTTGTTTTAGGATTATTGATTTTAGCAATCCAGCGATCATCAGCTGTGCGCTCAAGGGATACTGTTTTCCATGACTCACCTTCGTCAAAAGAAACATCCAATGTTGCACCTTCCAAATTACCGTATCCTGCTACACCATCTAATTTAGCAACAGATAGTTCGAGCGTAGTGGATGGTGCAGCCAGAATATTTCCGTCCATATCAGTATCTACTTTGTAATCAAGTGAATAGAACGGTAGCAATGTTTCACCTTTTCCAGACCAGAATGTCCATTCTGTATGAGTACTTACAGAAGTAGACCAGCGATTCGGATCACGCTTTGCATCGGTTACTAAGCGATATTCTTTTCGTTCTTCAGAAATGCCGCTGAATACATTTAATGCTTGGCCTTTTCCTTCTTTAATCAGAGTATCTCCTTGGTATAGCTTGTGTGTTTGATTTTTAACCGATTCATCAAAACCGGTACCGCCTGTAGACCCATTTCCTGAATCTGCCCAGGCCGGGATGTTAAACTGGAAGCCGGTTCCTTGTCGCTTAGGTGTCCAATAACCAACTCCGAGACGGGGACGAACGACTGGTGAGAACCAATCTTCTTGAAGCTTACCGCCTTTTTCATACGTAACTGCCGGCTGGCGAACTTCCCAATGGCTGTCTAATACTTCTGCATGGTGATACCAGCGAGTATCTTTGATAGCTGATACCCATTCTGTACGAACAGAAGGGAGGTCTAATTTGTATAAAAACCCAATTGCTCTAAACGTATGTGGACGCAGATCATAACGGAACTCTCCGCCAGGCGCTTCACGATCTGATTTGTAACGCGTATCAATCTTAACTAATTCTTCATTAGTTGGCGCATAGGTAAGATCTTCCGGAATGCTGCCTTGGTGAACATCCATCAAATCATAGACGTACGGAGTGTTTACTTCACCCTCAACGTTTAAGTTCAAGTTGCCTGACAGCGCTGCCTTAATTAGTTCGTCGCCTTCACTTTTACTGATCCCGGCAACAGCAAGCGGAATATCAGTATAATCCGGATTTCCTGCAAAAACGCTGAATTCTTTATCTTCATTATTGACGATGATCAACAGTTTCGCACCTGCAGCATGAGCCGCAACGGATTGCTGAGGAGGAGTCACTTCTGTGTTTCGTTCAACAACTACAATCTTGTCTTTTGCATCTGTGTTTTCATAATCAGCTGCTGTTCCTTTTCCAGCATAGACGGTGGATAAGTTATATTTACCATCGAGAGGTGTACTGCCTACCAATGGAATATCGTCAAGTACCTTCTCTTTAAAATTGATCTCAAGGTAAGGTTTGATTAAACGCCAGCGAGTCAAATATTCAAACTCTCCGTTTTCCACTTCTTTCGTTGGAGCAGCATACATCTTATCGATCCATACTGGCAATAAGTTAATATGGCTCATTGTTTTACCTTCAATAGAACGGTAGTACTCCATACGCTGATAGCTTGGTTCCGTGTTCTTTGGCACTTCAACTTTAATTTCTTTAGCTTTTGAAGCATCAAGTTCTACAGTTTGCGGTCCATCTAATGTAATCTCTGGATTACCGACTAATGCAATACCGCGGTGATCTGTATTTGTATCCACTTCCATCAGAGACATTGCGGAATACGTACCTGGGCGTAAGCGCAGTTCAGTTGTGCCGTTTACTGCTACGATCTCAGGGTCCATGTCTTTACTGAATAGTGCAGCATACGTAAGAGTTGGGTTACCATCGCGGTCTTTGGCGTTTAAAGTTAATGTATACTTTTCCTCTTCTTTTACCATACCCATCGAAGTATGAGCCACTTGTTTACCATCAGCATCAGAGGCCGTTAAATGACCTTCATAGCGACTGCCTAACTCACCTAATTGCGGATCTAATGTTACAGTTACGATTTTTGTGCCGTTAGCCGGAACCGTGATCTGTGTCTCAGACAACGATAGCATGCCGCTTTGTGCAGCATTGCCATTTGCATTTTTAAAATCAGCTTGCAGATTTAGCGTTACAGCTGTGTCAGCATCGTTTGTGTACGTGACTGTTTTTTGTACAGGCTGTGCATCATCATGTGGCCATTCAAAGAAACCGAAAGAGATAGAGCCGGTTGCGCGGACTGTGCTGTTTGCCGCTGCTGGAACATCCAGTCGGCCAGTACCAATATGATATGGTGAATAATTTAACTTCTTAGAGGTACTCATCAAAGCTTCTTTTAATTGAGTACCTGTCCAATCCGGATTCTTCTGTAATAGAAGGGCTGCAGCACCAGCAACGTGCGGTGTTGCCATGGATGTACCATTCATGCTTCTATATGAACCAGTGCCTGAAGAAAGAGCAGAGCGAGCTGCAACAATCCCAACCCCTGGTGCAGACAAGTCTGGTTTTATTGCTTTATCCCCATAACGAGGTCCTTTTGATGTGAAATAGGCAATCTTATCCGATTTATCGACAGCTCCGATCGTCAATGCAGCATCGGCAGCTCCTGGTGAGCCGATTGCTCCTTCATAACCTGCGTTTCCGGCAGCGATAACAAATAGTGTACCTTTGTCTTCACTAAGGCGGTTTACAGCTTGAGCCATCGGATCTGTTCCATCAGAAGGTTCAGAGCTTCCAAGACTCATACTTACGATTTTAGCGTTATCAGACGCCCATTCCATACCGTCGATGATCCAAGAATCTAAACCGCTGCCTCCGTCATTTAGCACTTTACCAACTAATAAACGAGCCTCAGGCGCAACACCTTTATTTTTCCCTTCAGAAGCTGTACCTGTTCCTAACACAGTCGAAGCAACATGTGTACCATGTCCATGTTTATCATCAACTGTCTCACCAGGTACAAAACTTTTCGCTTCTTCTATTTGTCCAGAAAGATCAGGGTGATTCGGATCAATTCCTGAGTCAAGCACGGCTACTTTGACTCCCTTGCCGGTAAAACCTGACTCCCATACAGTGTTGGCTCCGATTTGAGGAATACTCTGTTCTAAATTGGCTTCTACTCGTCCATCCAGCCAAATTTTTTCAATTCCTTGTTCAAATGATAAAGATTCTGACGCTGTTTTTTGTGTTGAATCATCTTCAGGAGTAATATCTTCCCAGAATGTGTCCGCATCCTTTTTAGAAGCCGAAAGAGCAGCGCCATTAATACTCTCTAACACGCGAGCTTTTTTTGCTCCTTTAGGAGTCGGTTGACTTTGTTGAGCAGATCTTGCTTTAGATTCATCATACTCAACGATTACAGGCAATGAACTCATTTTTTTGTCATCATAGCCATTCTTGATTAGTTCAGTGACATTGAATAAGTCCTTGTCTAATTTGTTTGCTGCTACATACGGCATCGCTGATGTTGGAATAACATAAGTATTATCACCGACAGTCAAAACTTGAGCGCCTGATCCGTTACGGTCAGCCGGTTCCACGTTGATGATTTGTTTTCCGCCTTCAATGGTTGTAATTTTAACGATATCTCCAGTAATCAAGGTGATGGTTTGTTCACCTGAGCTCTCCTGTGTAAATGCAGATTTTTCAAGCGCCTTATCTATTGTTGAATGATTAAACGCTGTTACGCTGGTTAAAGGTGATGAAAGCATAACAGTGGATAAGGTAGCTGCAAAAAACCTCTTCATATTCCATAGATTCACGGTACATCCTCCTAGTGGTTATAAAATAGTATGATGAGATAAGTTTTTGGAAGGTAAATATGTAGATTAAGAGTTTACTAGGATTAAGACATGTAACACCTCCAATACAAGTAGATGAAGATGAAAAAGACGGAACTTTGGATGAGGTAGGATTCTAGATGAGGACTGCTAATTAAGTTGAATTGTATAGTTACTTGTTTTGATTGACAAAGGGGGTTTTTATGAAGGGCTAGAGACCTATTTTCACAGAAAACGAGTCAAATTTTGTTTGGGAAATCAGGAAATCTGATTCAAATGAACCAAAAACGATGAGAAGAGTTGGGGTTTTTGGTGATAAAAAAACAAATCGACACTCCTTAAAAGGAAAGTAGTGCCTATTTTGTATAGAAATGGAATATTTTTTTATCTGTTAGCTCATAAAAAAGGGGCTGCTAAAAGTAAGTTTACCTTACTTTTGGGACAGCCCTTTTGCGCCTAGTTCAGTTCCTAGCTCTAAAAGTGAATGGTTGATGCGCCATACATAATAGAGGTGATGAATCAGGTCACGCTGAGATTGTTTCCTGCTCGGAGCAAGACGCTCGATCTGCTCCTGTTCGTTTTCAAGGCTGTACATAAGAGGTTCTTCCAGTTCAGCTTGTTTCAGCAATTCCATCAGCGTATCTATGTTAGACTCGAGTTTTTCTTCGGTCTTTTTAAACACTTCCACCAATTCCTCTGGATAGTCGAATCCTTTTCGATAGGATGAGGCAACGAGATGCTTCGCATAATAATTGATGGCGGACAGCACCGTGAACCACCTGGTCATATCAGTATGTGCAGGCGATCCGGGCCGCTGCATTAGGGTTTGAGCTTCATCCTTTATAGCCTGCAGCTTTTGATCCAGTGTAAATCCTTTTTCAGAAAGCTCTTTAACGTTCACATCTTCACGAAAACTCCTTACATACTCTGTAACATACGGTTTAAGCTCAGTTAAGAATTCATTGGTCGATTCGGCCACTTTTTGTTTCGTTTTCTTTGGAAAAATAATCGTGGAAACAACAAGTGCGATCAATGCACCTGCGATCGTATCGAGAACACGGGAACCAATAAGCTCAAACGTAATACCGCCAAGTAAGATATCATACATGAACGCAATCAGCATTGTTATGAACAAGCTCATCATCGTATAAGATACGGTGAGCAAATAAAAAGCTAGGAATATAACGGCAAAGAGCAAGATGACTTCAATTACAGGCTGGCCAGAAAGCAGCTTTGCCATCAAAAAGCCGATCACTGCTCCTATAATGGTACCTAGCGATCGCTGGAATCCTTTCGTATAAATACGGCCGATCGATTCTGTTCCAAGCAGAACAATAAAGGCAGTAAGCAGTACCCAGTACGGCTGGGCAGGGGAGATGAGCTGCCCGATAATGATGGACAGAATACCAGCTGCTAAAGCCTGATAAGCTTTTTTTGTGGAAGGCTTCAAACCTGTCTCTTCTTTTGGAGCATCTTCTTCTAACTCTTCTTCAGCTTCTTCTGGCGCTGCTTGGATTGTCTTTTTATTATGCAATGATTGCTGTATCGTAGTAGCGCCTTCTATAACATGGTTCACAATCGATTCAATACGTCTTATCAAAAATACCCAGCCTTTTGGCTCTTGATCACGATTCAAGAGGTCCAGAATCATAAGACGCAGCTTTTGAACTGCCCGTTCGGCTCCTTCTAAATTCTGTTCTTCGGCATTCGTCGCGAGCACTTCCGCATCACGAAGAGACTGGGTAACCTCGATAAGCAGAGGTCTAATCTCCTCAAGGTCTTGGGCATCCGCACTTTTTAAACTCCGGATCGAATCAGATAATGTTTCAGCAAGCATCCCCGTATCAAATACATATAACCGCAGCTGGACTGTTGTTAAACCAGGCCACATCTCTTCCACATCTTCAGCTTTTATGTATCCCGACACAATCACAGCGTACTCTTTTAGCTTAAGTACATTCTTCTGAATCTCTTTTTTGCGTTTTAGACTTACTTGTGGGTCCTTCATGGCGCTGAGTAAAAGATTAAACGTAAGATTGCTCTGAAAATGAAAAGAACGAATACTTTTCTTTAGATTTTTTGCCGTGCCTTGAAAAAGAATAAAATTCACTACATATGCATAGAGGACACCAATCGTGATACCAGCGTAAAACCAAGGCAGCTGGTTGCTGTGCAGCTTCAAAACAGACGAGATATAAACCGTCATAAACGCAATCATCGATAGAGAAAAATACCGCACCCCAAAGCGGGTCAAATAAAAGCTGCAGAAAATAATGATGATCATCATCACATCAATATAATACGCATTGCCAGATAGAGAGCCGATCGTAATCCCGAACATGGCAGAGGGAGCTAGCAGCAAGGTGGTAATCTTCATCTTTTCCTTCGTGTCATCCATGACCGCCATGATTCCGAGCAATCCGACCATACCGGCAACAATCGCAGGTGTTATCACTGAATTGCCAAAAGCCCTCATGATTAATAATGTTGTAAAAACTGAGGCAATCAGGCTGATCGTCGCGCGGCCAGCTTTATAAAAGCGAATTAGCCCAGGGTCCGAAGCGAGCAGCCTTCCGAGCCAATGGTGTTTTCTATGCAGCTGTCTCATCAAATCACCCCGTTTCTCCCAATAAATAATAAGTATCATGCTACCACATGCTTATTTATTATCCCAAGTTATTTCCTTTTACTCCTTTAAACATGCACACCAGAGCGCATTTTACTTAATACTCGAAAGGAATATACTTCCAATCAGTGGAATATAGAGAGGAGGAGGTGCGGCTATGAAAAAAATGATTATGGCAGGTTTACTTTTATTGCTAACGGCATGCAGCAGTGAAAACGGTAATGCTACTGTTGAACAATTGAAAGAAGATCACCCTCATGTAAAGAAAGTAGCAGAAGAATTGCCGGAGAGTGTACAGGAAAATTTAGCTGCTCCAAAAAAACTGCCATTCAAACCTAAAAACGTGGAATTGATATACGCAGGAGACCCGCCTGGTGATCCAAAAGGCGAGATTCATCATACCGAATTACTCTATGGAAAGGGTGACGGAACGCTTCTGCAAGTCACCATGTTTCATAACAAAAAATCAACCTTTCATAATGAAGGCAAGCTCAAAACCACAAAGCTTAAAGACGGTACAAAAGTGACGATTGATGTAGATACACCAAAAGCAAAAGAAATACGATGGAAAAGAAATGAACGTTATTACGCTTTAATGATGATGGGGTCCGAAATCACAATTGATGACCTCGTAGAGACTGCAAATTCTATGGAATATTATGAATGACATTAAGGAGTGCTGAACATGGATAAATGCGTATATTTCAATGACAATTTTTTCTCTTCGGGGAAAACGGATATTTACAATGAATCTCAAGAAAGACTTGGAGAAATTGATTTAAAAAGTGCGTTCGGTTCAAGTTTGAATGTGGAGAATGAAAAAGGAGCAGTCGTTGTTGAAGGAAGTTTTCCTTTTTTCTCAAACAGATGGAGTATCAAAAAGCCTGATGGGAATGAATTAGGCGAGGTGAAATCCTCCTTTGCCTTTTTCTCAAAGCGGTACCATTATCTCACCAATAACGCTACATATGAGATCGAATCACCAGCTTTTTCAAAAGAATATACAATTCTTGATGAGAATAAAGCGGAAGTAGCTACGTTCAAGAAAGTGAACGGATTTTTCCAATCAGCAGCTTTCGAATTGAAGAATTACTCGGATTCACTATTAACGGAAGAACTAATCGCGGTTGTTATGGGCGTCAATGCGATCGAAAAACGCAACAATTCCAGTGCAAGTGGAGGAGCAGTTACTTAATACAGCAGGAAGGATCCCGAGACTCCTTTTTCAAGGAAACGGATTTTAAAGGAGAATAATTAGAATGACTACTAGATTCCTGATTTTATTATTAGTACTGCTATTAACCGCTTGCCAAGATCATGAAAACAGAGAGTACTTGCATTGGGGAGGAGCAGGAGAAAATGTGATTGAGAGATTGAGGGATGGCGGGATTGATTACAAGGTGGAACAGGGAGAAGTCTATATTCCAAAGGATCAATTGAAAAGAGCGACGGCTTGTTGCACATGAGTATTCTTTGATCTATTAGAAATTTCGAGGAGTAACAAAGTGAACCGAAAATGTGATCTACCTAGGAGGGGTGGCAGTGATATACGGTCTCATTGCATTTCTTTTGATTTTTTTTACACTTCTAGGAATCGAAGGCCAGCTTAGAAAAAATCATAAACAAAATGAAAAAATAGCAGAGTTGTTGGAAGAAATAAAAGAAAATCAACGTTACTAACAGTTATGATTCTGAGCAGGAGATTCAGTTTGAAATAAGCACAAAATTTATAGTTTCTATGATCACTTTACCTATCAGCACGAACTGAGTTATACCTCATTGCACACAATCTTGAGAAAAAATAAAGACTTATAAACCTTTTTGTTTTCTTGTAAAGTTAATGAACAGTTAGAAGAAAACAGAGGTGGAATATGTCAAAAATGAAAATTGAATCACCCAAAATTCATTCTGATTTAAAGAGTGCTAATTTCCATGATATTTTTTATGAAGAAGAGCCGGAACTCATTAACTGTACAGTCGTTAGCTCCCAAGCAGACAATGAGGTAATTGATAAAGTTGTCTTTTCAAAGGTTATTTTTAAGAATACAACTTTCATTAATTGTACGTTTATGAACATCGATATGACGGATGTGGTTTTTGAAAACTGTAATTTATCCAATACACGCATGTGTGAAGGGATTATACATAGAGTAACCTTTAAGGAATGCAAACTTTTAGGTGCAGATTTTTCAGGAGCTAATCTTGGTAACGTCCTCTTCGAAAACTGCGATTTGAATTTAAGCAATTTTACAGAGACGCGTTTCAAACAAGTTGGATTCGAGGAAACGTCTTTAAGAAGCGCTAATTTTTTTGATGCTAAATTGAATAAGGTTCGTTTTAGTCGCTGTGATCTGAATGATGTGGATTTTACACAGACGATTCTAAAAGGAATTGATATAAGTACGTGCACCTACGAGCAAATAAATGTCTCTGCTGAAAGTTTAAAAGGATGCGAAGTTTCACCTAATCAAGCTATAGGATTTTCAAGATTGTTAGGACTTAAAATTAAAGAGTAAAAGAAAAAAGACGCCCAGTAGGACGTCTTTTTATGCGTATTGCGGCGAGAGACAGCACTCCACATAGTGCATTGCCAAAAAGGCGCGTCAATCTCGTCTTATGCAAATTAGCTCATCGCTAGACTAGTATACCACCATTCACACTGAAAGAGAAGGGGGTACCTTCTTTAGACCTAGGCATATGATAATCCCATAAGTCTTTGAAGGGAATGAGCAACGTGTATAATTCTTTCTACCGTTTTAACCATTCACAAGCGGAATCTATACTTATGGCGATCCAAAGAGAAGCTTCAGCGATCAATTTATACCAGCGATTAGCACATACTGCGCCTAATCAGCACCATAGGAACCACATTCTTTATGCACTTGAAGGCAAACAAAATCATCTGCAACAATTTACAGATCTTTATAGTTCTCTTACTGGATTACAGCCCGAATACCATATAGATCCGGTGGCTTTCTACAGTTACAAAGATGGATTGCGAATCGCTTATGAAGCGGAAGCAGAGGGTTGTCATGCATATCAGAAACACTGTCAGCGCAGTGAAAATCCTTATATCCAGCAAGTATTCATGCAAGTTTTCGCAGAAAAAAAGGAAAGTGCTGCTCGAATGGATTGGTTATATCGAGATACACCGGCAGAAATTAGAGATTATGGCGGGAAGCCGTTAGTTATTAATATTGATGAAGCATCTAAAGTGAATAATACGTACCGAACGGCTCTCTGGACTGGTGAACATTTGCAAGTAACCTTGATGAGTATCGACGTTGGAGATGACATCGGATTGGAGGTTCATCCGAATACCGATCAGTTTCTGCGTATAGAAGAAGGGCAAGGAATTGTTCAAATGGGGGATAGCCAAGATCAACTAAACTTTCAAGTGGAAGCTTATGACGATTTTGCCATCATGATTCCTGCGGGAAAATGGCACAACCTAACCAATACAGGAGATAAACCGATTAAACTTTACGCGATCTATGCGCCACCTGAACACCCGTTTGGAACCGTTCACCCTACAAAAGCAGCGGCCATGGCTGCTGAAGCGAGTGAATAGAAAAAAATTTCAATTTTTTATCAATAAATGACCCAAAAGTGTGTATTTCAACTTTTGGTGTCATTTTTTTTGTTAAATACAGCTTATTATGCAGTCTGAAAGAGGATTTTTTCAGGAGGAAATCCCTTGATTGAGCGTAAACAAGGTGTTTTTGAGCGTAGCGGCAAGATTCTGAGCGAAACGTAAGCCATTTGGAGCGGTACTCGATGTGTTTTGAGCGTACATTACAAATCCTGAGCGTACGTGTAATAAATAAAAGAACACGTACCGTAACAGTAAATCAAAAATAACTACTTTGTGAAAACTTTATAAAACATATTGACACACTCGAAGCATTCCAATAGAATGAAAAAACGAGATTGATAATCATTTTCAATTGGAATATACATTAGCTATAACCAGTACAAAATATACATTAGCTATAACCAGTACAAAAGGAGGGCGAAAACATGTCCAGACTGTATGCGGAACACTTACATATTGCTTATGGTGAACGGGACATTGTGAAAGATCTCAACATTTCCATTCCAGATGGGAAGATCACTACGATTATTGGACCGAATGGCTGCGGAAAATCAACGGTTTTGAAAACGTTGTCGCGCATATTGAATCCGAAGTCTGGTGCTGTTTACTTAGATGGTAAAGCCGTTAGTAAGGAATCAACGAAGAAAATCGCACAAAAGATGGCGATCTTGCCGCAGTCTCCAGATTCACCAGAAGGACTTACGGTAGGAGAACTCGTTTCTTACGGAAGGTTTCCATACCAAAAAGGCTTTGGAAAGCTGACAAAGAAAGATTTTGAAGTGATAGACTGGGCTCTTCATGTGACGGGTGTTTCTGAGTTTAAGGACCGTCCGGTAGATGCACTCTCAGGCGGTCAGCGTCAGCGCGTCTGGATTGGGATGGCTTTAGCACAAGAGACTGATATTATTTTACTGGATGAGCCGACTACATACTTGGATCTGTCTCATCAGTTAGAAGTCCTTGAGTTATTGCACCAGCTGAACCGTGATGAGAAACGCACGATCGTGATGGTGATTCATGACTTGAATCATGCAGCGAGGTTTGCTCACCATATGGTGGCGATGAAGGATGGCTCGATCCTGAAAGAGGGAACGGCAGAGGAAGTAATGACACGTCAGGTGCTTCGGAACGTTTTCAATATCGATGCTGAGATCGGCGTTGATCCAAGAACTAGAAAGCCTGTTTGTCTTACGTATGATCTTATCAAAAATGTTCAGTTAGTTGAGAACTTGGCGTAATT
Source organism: Fictibacillus halophilus (assembly GCF_042680145.1). Taxonomy (GTDB): domain Bacteria; phylum Bacillota; class Bacilli; order Bacillales; family Fictibacillaceae; genus Fictibacillus; species Fictibacillus halophilus_A. The sequence goes on from NZ_JBHTNQ010000001.1 coordinate 572,380, forward strand.
GATCGCCTTTCTTTTTTACTGTTAATTGAGAATGATTTTTATTATCGAATATATGGGGGATAACAAAATGAACAAACGCACAAAACAACTATTAGTAACTTTTATGACAATGCTGCTCGTGTTCGCACTTGCTGCATGCGGAAATAAATCAGAAGAAGGCGCAAGCTCAGGAGAGAAAGACTCCAAGAAAGAAACTAGAATCTATAAAGGCGAGAATGGTGACGTAGAAGTTCCTGCTGAACCAAAACGTGTTGCGATGATGGCGGCTACATACGCTGGTAACTTGCTAGATTTAGGAATCACGCCAATAGCGGTAAACGAATATCCGAAACAAAACAAATTCTATGGCAACAAACTGGACAAAGCAGAAGTGGTAACAGCAGATTCTTATGAAAAACTTCTAGAACTTAATCCAGATCTAATCATCACGTATTCAGATGACAAGAACATTAAGAAGTACGAAGAGATTGCTCCAACGGCTACGATGACATATGACAAGTATGATTACAAAGAGCAGCATGTTGAGATTGGTAAGATGGTAGGCAAAGAAAAAGAAGCAAAAGCATGGGTTAAAGACTGGGATAAGAAAGCAGCTGACGCTCGTGAAAAAGTAAAAGACGCGATCGGTGAAGATAAAACGTTCATGGTAATGGAAGCTTACGGAAAAGACATGTATGTTTACGGTGAAAACTGGGGCCGTGGAACAGAAGTTATCTATCAAGCTCTTGAACTAAAAGCTCCTAAAAAACTAGAAGAAGATGTATTCGGCCCTGGCTGGAAAGCAATTTCTACTGAGACAATCCCAACCTATGCTGGTGATTATATCTTTGTTGGATCAGGTGCTGGCAACCCGGATAATTCATTTATGGAGTCAGATGTTTGGAAAGAGCTTCCGGCAGTTAAGAACGGAAACGCAATTAAGTTCGATTCAGAGTCATTCTATTTCAATGACCCGATCTCACTAGAAAAAGAATTAGATTTCATTGTAAAAGAATTAACGAAAAAGAAATAATAGGTTGTTTTCGCAATTATTGTAGCTATTGTAAGTAGTTGATTTCCGCTCCAGGCTGCTCGCTTTCCACGGGGCGTGCGGTGAGCCTCCTGCCGCTTTGCGCCATTAGGAGTCTCCACCTGACCGCTCGTCCCGTAGGAGTCTCGCGCCTTGCTCTCCAATCAACTTTGTCAATGAAGGACTGAAACGAGCTAAATAATAAAAGCCTCAAAAAGGAAAATGGCCATGTTCAAAACAAAGACCAAGCTTATAAAAGATAATAAAGTATACTCGAGGCCTGCCGTAGGGTTAGTTATTCTGCTTTTTGGATTGATCCTTTTAATCGCGAGTATGGGTCTTGCGATTTCAGTAGGTGCTGCTCAGATTAATTTTACGACAGTTTGGAATTCTATCTTAAACTATGATCCAAGCAGGGAAGCGGACCGTATCATAGTGAGCCTTCGATTACCGAGAGAGCTTGGTGCTGCGATCGTCGGTGCGGCGTTTGCGGTCAGTGGTGCAATCATGCAGGGGATGACGCGAAATCCCCTTGCAGACCCTGGCTTACTTGGGTTGAACGCAGGTGCGAGTTTAGCTCTTGCATGTGTGTTCGCTTTTAACACAGGCGCAAACTATTTTACCGTGATGCTGATTTCCTTTATTGGTGCAGGAATAGGTGCAGGAATGGTGTTCGGATTAGGCTCGATGAGCAGAGGAGGACTTTCTCCCATCCGGATCACGTTAGCCGGTGCAGCTGTTTCTGCACTGCTTTCTTCGTTTGGTGAGGGAATTGCTTTATACTTTAAGCTTTCACAAGACCTTGCTTTCTGGACAGCAGGCGGAGTTTCAGGAACAAACTGGGCACAGCTGAAGCTGATCGTACCTGTAGTTATTGCGGGAATTCTGATCGCTGTTATGTTTTCCAGACAGCTTACGATCCTGAGTTTTGGTGAAGAAGTGGCAAGAGGTCTGGGGCAGCGGACTCTGCTAACAAAAATTGTACTAATTACGGTTGTGCTGATCCTTGCGGGTGCAGCAGTTTCTCTTGTTGGTGCCATTGCGTTTATTGGATTAATGGTTCCGCACATCGTACGTTTCCTTGTTGGAACGGATTACCGCTGGATCATTCCATGCTCGGCGATGTTCGGCAGTGTGCTGATGGTGCTGGCAGATACTTTTGCTCGTACGGTTAACGCTCCTTATGAAACGCCAGTCGGGGCGGTCGTCGCTATGATCGGTGTTCCTTTCTTCCTTTATCTTGCTAGAAAGGGAGGAAGAAAACTGTCATGATGAATACGGCTCAGAATAAAAGAATTAGAATAATAATGATTGCAGCCATTGTCTTGCTTTTCGCGGTATTTATTATCAGTGTTGCGACGGGTTTTGCTTCTTTAACTCCTGCCGAACTGTTTCGGACAGTGATTGGACAGGGAACACCTCGAGAAAATTTGATCTTGTTTGAGTTTCGGCTGCCAAGAATATTTGTAGCGATCTTAGCGGGGATGGGGCTTGCAGTGTCTGGTGCCATCCTGCAAAGTTTAACGAAGAACCCGCTTTCTGACCCTGGTATTTTAGGAATTAATGCCGGTGCAGGTTTGATGGTCGTGGTTTATATCATGTTTTTCACGGTTGAAACATCGAACTTCCTATACGTGCTGCCGCTCTTTGCTCTTGCAGGGGGTATGGCAACAGCAGCCGTCATCTACATTATGTCTTACATAAAAGGCGAGGGCGTTGAGCCAACGAGGCTTGTGCTCGTCGGGGTTGGACTGGCCGCAGCATTATATGGAGCAACACTTACTTTATCAACAAGGTTAGATATGGAAGACTACACGTTTATGGCGAATTGGATGGCGGGAAGAATCTGGGGTGATGACTGGACGTTTGTCCTTTCATTGCTGCCATGGATCTTAATCCTGATTCCAATCACGATTATGAAGTCAAATGTGCTTAATACCTTGAACCTGCATGAAAATGTTTCAATTGGGGTTGGGGTGAATGTTGGGCGGGAGCGAATCATCTTGATTGTGATCGCGGTCGCACTTGCGTCTGCATCCGTCGCGGTGAGCGGGGGCATCGGTTTTGTTGGACTGATGGCTCCTCACATCGCAAGGTCACTCGTTGGTCCGCGGCATCAGGCATTTTTACCGGTTGCCGCATTAATCGGAGCAATCTTGCTCCTTGCTGCAGACACGATCGGAAGGGTCATCCTTGATCCGAGCGGTATTCCAGCCGGAATAATCGTTACCATTATTGGAGCGCCATATTTTATGTATTTACTAGCCAAAAAATAATACAAAAGAAAGCTGCCTTTAAAGAACATGAATTACTTCCTTTACCTGGGCAGCTTTTTTATATTTATAACGTCTTTTTCAGAACCCCTTTAAATTAATGAAAGTTCCTCTAAAAAAACAGAACAATTTTTTTGAGATATCCGAAATTAATATCATTATTCTATATTGGCATGGACCTTAAAATTCACTTTTAGGTTGGGATAATATTCATTTCTCCAGTCTTTTAGTTCATTGTATGAGAATTGCTGGTGAAATTGTTGTCCAAACCCAAAAATATCAGTGTGATTTTCCTGAGATTGTTTAAGTATGTTGTAAAACCTCTTTTCAGTAACCCTTTCAAGTTCCTTCTTAATTCTCCTATTTGTGATTCCCGCTTTTCTTTCTAAAATGTATATTTTTAAATTCAAGTCACTTGTCACCAGCGGTGTATTGTTATTCATTGATGTTTTATTTTGGATCGAACTGTTTGTGACTATAATACTGGCAAAGCCGAGGCTCTCTATTCTTCCTTTTTCATTTTTGTTTTGGAACACATTTACTAATTGACCTTCATCGGGGCTTATTATTTCAATTAGTATTCCTTTTTTCATAATAGCTGCACCTTCAAATGTTAATACTGTATCTTTTCCCGAACGAACTACAGGAATAGCTGTATCTTTGGTATATGAATATAGACTTCGATATACTTCCCAAATAGGGATACTGAAGATCTCTGGTGCCCAGCCAGCTCCTTTATTAAAAAAATCATATATAGAGGAAGCATGTACACCTAATTTTTCATTAATATTTGATAAAACATCCTCAACGTTATCATCTGTAATGGATACCAACGCTCTTGATGGAATATCTTCCGAAACCATTAGGAACTTAATAAGTTTCTTTAACTCATGGTGGTTTTTTGTCAGATTGTTTTGAATGACAATTAATCGTATTTGCGAATAATCAATAGCATCTTCGAAGTTTGTACGAAGTTGTCCAAGTACACTTGCAACGGTTTCACCACTTGCTGTAACGGTTCTTGATAATTGGTTATCTTCTTGAGGGATAGGGATTTGCAAGGTAACTTTATAATCTTCATCGTTTTCTTTGGAGATTCCCATAACTAAAGGAAAGGCCCGTTTATCTATATCTTTAATATCCCAACAGCCACAGAGTAAAGTTATTGAAATGAATCCTATAAAAAGTTTGAAACTTCTACTTTTCATATTCCAACACGCCTCTTTTCGACAGGAAACCATAGATGAAAATGATAAACGGAGTAGTAACCATAAAAAAGGATTGAGCTCCTATACTCCACAAAAAGTATTGTTCAATCAACATTTTATTCGGAACAATCACTGCGAAAATAAAGGAGAGTATAGAAGTACCAATGATCCAATGAGGGGCTCTCACTTTCCGAGATTGAAACATTTTCTCCATGACATGACCGATCATCAAAAGTATGACTGCATTTGCGAATATCACTAATCCGACCAAAGATACACCAAAGAACACTGTTTGCCGGTTAAACGAAAACCAGCTAATGTCTACTGAATCCATCGCTTCTAAAAAAGGATTGGGGAGTCTAACAACGGTTTCTTGTCCAAAGATAAACAACGGTATATAGACTACTGAAAGTAAAAATAGTAATACACTTATCCACGCTACAATAAGCTTGCGAAATGATAAGTTTGTTTCAGGAGTTATAAATCCTAAAAATAAAAACGGAGATAATCCCAAAAGATAGAAAAATTTTATGTCTAACCAAGATTGAATAGGTAAGTCCCAAACTTGCGAAACATTGTGTAAATCAAAATTTACTGTAGAAGAAAAAATGTTAAATACCACTAATGGAATAACCAGGAAGGAGAGAAATACCGAGCAGCGCAAAATGGTTCCAATTCCTTTTGTAGCTGTATATGCCGAAATGAAAAATAGTAGTATCAAGATTGACCAATAGGGGGTACGGGGTAGAAATATTGAAATAATGACTTCGGTATGCACACGGTTATTAAATGCAACAATCAAGATTAAGTTGATAACAAACGGGATGAAGTATAGGAATGCCACCCATCTACCAATTTTAAAATAAACATCAACGACATCACTTTGGGGAAAATAACTTAAACCCTTAAAATAAATCCAAATTAAAAATAATTGGACAATCCCATGGCACATTACCAACGCCCAATGGGCTGTATTGGTTAAGTCATATATGAGATCAGGAAAAATTAAATAACCAAAACTCAACTGTATGATAATGAAGGTTAATCCAATTTGAAGTGGTCGAATCACTTTATGTCTCCTTTTCATCAATACGAAACGTTGTATATGGAATGTCGTTCGATGTTAAGCTAGCTAAATATATGATTGTGAAAATTAAACCTGTACAAACACCTAGGATCCCAAAAATGGAAGCTAAGATTAAGATGGGATATTTTAGTAAACGAATGTACAAAGAGTTTTGCATTCCGATTACTGCTGAACTGGCAATTACAACAGCGGTAATCACGATAACTAATAAATTACTGACCAACTTTGCCTCAACCATTGCTTGTCCCAAGATGATTCCTCCTACCATTGTAATAGCGGGACCAACGCTCTTAGGAAGTCTCACAATCGCCTCTAGTATCAAATCCACGAGAACGACCATAGCAATTGTTTCAAGAAACGCAGATAATGGAATACCTTCCCTACTTTTTATCACAAACAATGCAAGATCTGTTTTAAATACTTCAGGGTTCACTGAAACCAAAGCGACATAAAGAGCGGGAAGTATAAGTGTTGCAACAGCTCCAATAATTCTAAAGACTCGAAGCATAATTGACAGTGAAAAAGTAAAATTGCGATCGTTGACACTACTAAACATGTCCCAAAGTAGATGAGGAAAAACAAGCGCGAAGGGGCAATTATCAATAAAGAGAACGATTCTGTTCTTTTTTAAGGAATGGATGGCTTGAATTGGAAGTTCAGTAGAAAACAAATGACTGACAGGACTCAACTTACGTTTACCAAAATGTCTATTTAGATCATCAATGGTTTCAATATCTGAATTAATTTGTCTTAACTGTTGATTGACTCTGTCAACAAGAGCACCAGGGGCACTTCCTTTAATATAGAGCATTGATAGCTTTCTCTTTTCAAGCTCTCCAACTTGATAGGAACAATGGCAAAGGCGTTCAGTACTCAACCTTTTTCTGATCATTCCAACATTAACATTTATATCATCTCCAAAGGCATCCATTGAAGTTTGAATAGCACTTTCATTCTTAGGCTCTTCAATACCTCTCTTCAGATTTTGGGAGATGGGGTCAACAATGGCATTCCATTCACCATTTTCAGAAAAAAGTACTAATTTTCCATCTAATACTGCTTCAATTATTTTTTCTTTATCAACGTTAATCTGGTCACTAAGGTTTTTGAAAAGTGCTTTTACTGAAGGGGACGAAACTGCTATTTGTTGAAGATATAATTTAGACCTGGTTAAATCAACTAGCGTACTAAATCCAATAAGATAGATTTCTATTTTATCTACTAGCTCTTCTTCGATAAAAAAATCATCGTGATTGGAAAACATGGATTCCATTTCTGTCACTATATTTCTCATTAACTTGCCCCTTAACAAATAGTAATCTAAAAAAATTATGCGCAACTAGGAGCGTTTATATACGATTACTGATGTATATCTAACCAAAACAGGCAAAACTACAAGGCTAGAGTCCGTTAAAATACGGGACTCTAGCCCTGTAAATACTATCTAACATTTTGGGATCACTTCAATTTAAGGTATTTTCTTATGAAAGTAATGCATAGAAAAAAGGTGCATTTCTTCAAGAAGGAGATCAGCACCTTTTTATTGAAGCAGAGCAGGACTATGTAAGATGTGTCTAACAATTGGGGTGCAGTTCAATTCTGGTCGTTTTAACTATGCATCAGTTTACGCTATTTAATGAATCATCAGTTTTACCAGTTCGCGGTTGCGTTCTTTAAATACCTCGTTATGAGATGATACCATCGCTACAGTTTGAGCATCTGGCTGGATAAACTGTTTCGCTTTGTTTACAGCATTGGCTGCGTCTTGGAACGTTCCGGCGATCAAATTCAACTTGCCTTCATGCTTCAGGATGTCCCCTGCAGCATACATTCCAGGGACAGAAGACTCACTGTTCGCGTTTCCTGCAATATAAAAGTTATCAGCGAGTTTGATGTTCAAGTCGCTATTCCCAAGCAGGGATGTATCCTGCTCGTACCCATGATTGATAATAACTTCGTCGATAGGGAGGTAGGAAATCTCACCGGTCACATGGTTGGTCAGCTCAATCTGCTCGATCACCTCATGGTTTGGACAAGCAAACAACTTCGAGATCGAGGTGTTGAAAATGCAGTCTGCGCAGCTGTTCATAAGCTGTGTAACTTGAGCCTCGTGTCCGGCTAACGTACCTTTTCGATATGTAAGGTAAACTTTTTTTGCGATCGGCACTAATTCGTTTGCCCAGTCAATTGCAGTATTACCTCCGCCTGAAATAACGACTGTCTTATCCTTAAATTGCTGAAGGGATTTTACTGTGTAGTTCAAATTAGACACTTCAAATCTTTCCGCGCCCTCAATATCAAGTCTCTGCGGATTTAAAATACCGCTTCCCACTGCAACGATTACCGTTTTTGAGTAATGCAGTTCTCCACTGGCACCTTTTAAAATAAAAATACCGTCTTCATCCTTCGTCATCGATTCAACTTTTTCATTTAAAACCACTTCCGGATTGAACGTTAACCCTTGCTCAACCAGTTTTTCAATAAGCTTTGCACCAGGGAGCGGGGTATAGCCGCCAACATCCCAGATCATTTTCTCAGGATATACATGAATCTTACCGCCTAAATGAGGCTGAAACTCAATGATCTTTGTCTTCATTTCTCTTAATCCGCTATAAAAGGCAGAATAAAGACCTGCTGGCCCTCCGCCAATAATGGTTACATCAAAAATATCTCTGTTTTCCATATGCGTTCCTCCTCAGGAAGCAGTAATAGTGATTATCATTCTCATTTAAATATATAATGAATCTCACATTTTTACAATGGAAATTTGAGCGTTTTACTACTTAAGATGAAGTCACTTTTTTTATATGAAAATATGGACCCTTAATTCCTAGCGGGGAAAAATTTATAGGTCACCCTTTGTTATCTGCTTTTTTTACGGATTCACTTAATTTATTTATTTTTGAATTAAGAACTATACCAAAGATAAAAGAAGAAACAAGACCTAGGATAGTAAAGAAAATTAATGCAGCAAAGCCAGTTTCATTACGCATACTAAACCTCCAAATGATTGATGAATTTATTATTTGTATTCAAACATCTTTTATCCCATCCAAAAAGAGGCTGCAAGGGATTACTCCGGCAAGCCTCCTTTATCTATTTTTTATTAAGTCTTCAATAAATACCAAAGCATGTTCGTAAACTTTTGTACTTGTGATTGAATAGGCGTCTCGTCGAATAGCTTCTGAAAAGGTTTTAACAGAGGCTGAAGGACGACTTTGCGCATCCGTTCACGCTGTAATTCATTTACGATTACATCAAATAAATCTTGCTGTTCTTCATTAAAGGTGTGATGTTCTTGCAGCTGGTCAGCCAGCTTCATGATATCGTCCTTGGTAACGACATTTTTACTCATATTCGTACGCAGCAGATCAATGGCTGAATGATTCAGCATGATTTTCTCATTCATAATCATTTTCGGCGCGATTAGTTCGATATACGACAATAGGGTGTCCACCACTTCATCTAATGAATACGTACTGTTCGTAACTCGCAGAGTAAATAACATGTGGTGTACCATGCCAAAAAACAATACGGTCGCTTCAAAAGCATGCTCGCGGATGTCTTCCCCCATAATATCTATAAAACGATTCGACAGCCATTCCATCTCATAAACACGGTGCTGCATCACTAGTTTTTTGAGATCAGCTTCATTGGATGACAGAATAGCCTCAAATAGCGGCGTTACATTTCGCTCTTGATTCAAACGCATGATGGTTGTAATTTGCTCAATAAAAACTTGGCGGTCACCGGGATCCTTACCGATCTGCAGCGCGATCCGCTGCTGGCTTGCATCATAGCGCAGGAATTCCAGGATATCTGCAACACAATCATTCTTTGAGGAGAAATAATTATAAAACGTACCTTTTGAGATGTTCGCTTTTTCAATAATTTCCTGTATAGAGGTTTGCTGAATACCTTTTTCTATAAACAGTTTTAATGCAACGTCAGCTACTTTTCTTTTCTTATTGTTCATGTATTCATGCCATCCCCTTGGTTTTCTTCTATTTCTAGTATAAATTTCTTCTCATGGAAAAACAATATTTTTTAGACTGTCGGTATAAAAGTGTTGCCTTTTTTGAACCTCGAGTATAAACTTAATAAAGTTAAGTATTAATTTTATAAAACAGAGGGGAAAATACATGAAAAATACGGATACAGCTTTAGAACATAAAAAGCCTCCTTATTTAATGCTCGCTATCTTGTTCGTCGGAGCATTTGTTTCATTTTTAAACAATTCACTGCTGAACGTCGCACTTCCGACCATTATGGTGGATTTAGAGATAAAAGATTACTCAACGGTACAATGGCTGGTAACGGGGTTCATGCTTGTCAGTGGCGTATTGATTCCAGCTTCAGCGTTCTTGATTACACGTTTTTCAAATAGAGCGCTGTTTATTGCTTCAATGGTCATTTTTACAGTAGGTACGGCGATTTCCGCTTTCGCACCAAACTTTGGTCTGTTACTGACAGGACGTATGATTCAGGCAGCAGGTTCTTCAGTGATGGGGCCGCTTTTAATGAACATCATGCTCGTTAGCTTTCCGCGCGAAAAGCGTGGTATGGCGATGGGGATCTTTGGTCTCGTTATGATTACAGCACCAGCGATAGGACCTACATTATCTGGATATATCGTAGAATACTATGACTGGCGTTTGCTTTTTGAGATGATCTTGCCTTTAGCAATCATTAGTTTATTATTCGCAGTCTGGAAACTGGATAACGTCATGCCTCAAAACAAAAAGGCGACACTTGATTATGCATCCATTGTATTATCAAGTATCGGGTTCGGGGGAATCTTATACGGTTGCAGTACCGCGAGTTCCGATGGATGGACGGATACCATCGTACTCAGCACACTCATTACGGGTGGCATCGCATTAATTCTGTTTTTGCTGCGTCAACTCAAACTTGAGGAGCCGTTATTAGATATTCGTGTTTATAAATATCCGATGTTTGCTCTTGCTTCAATTATCGCGATTGTAAACGCAGTAGCTATGTTCTCAGGGATGATCTTAACTCCGGCATACGTACAAAGTGTTCGCGGCATTTCACCATTAGATTCTGGTTTGATGATGCTGCCAGGAGCGATCGTAATGGCTGTCATGTCACCTATTACAGGAAAGCTGTTCGATAAATTTGGTCCGCGTGCTTTGGCAGTAGTAGGACTATCGATTACAGCTGTTTCCACTTATATGCTGGCTAACTTAGATGCTCAATCGGCGTATTCTTATATCATCTTTGTTTACTCGCTGCGTATGTTCGGACTTTCGATGGTTATGATGCCGATCATGACAAACGGATTAAACCAACTGCCGACGAAGCTCAATCCGCACGGTACAGCCGTAAATAATACAGCTCAGCAAGTATCAGGTTCGATTGGAACGGCAATCCTCGTTACGCTAATGAACTCTGTAACCAAAACGGAAGCAGAAAGCTTGATGAGCGGAGTGGATCCTGCAACCATTACTGAAGCTTCAACCGCTGCATTATCACAGCAAGCTTTATTATCCGGAATTCAATATTCGTTCTACGTTGCTTTAGGAATGAATGTTGTAGCATTATTATTAGCACTGTTCGTAAAACGTGTAGATACAAGTGCAGAAGCTGTTAAAAAGATAGAGAATCAAGGCAAACCATTATCTAAACCAGTAACAAATTAATTAATAGTAAAGCTGATACAAAAGGGACGTGAATGGGACTTTTTGTGTCAGCTTTTCTTATGTAGTTAAAAAATGAGTAATCGGCAACGTAAAAGCAATACTATAAAGGAAGTTTTTATTAAAGGAGGAAACGAGATGACAAATCGCAATGGAAGCCAAGGTAGTCAAAATCAAGGTTCACCACACTCTCAGCACGATCAAGAATTCAGCAGTGAGCTGATCAGCGGCAATAATAACAAAGGAAACGAATATCGTTCTAAAAAGGGCAGTAAATCAAAGGCTAAACCAAAACAAAGCGAATAAAGCATGCGCTTGTAAGGGGTCTCTTTTGGAGTTCAAAACAAAAAAAGTAAGGCAAATAGCCAGCTAATTCACATACCAATTCAAAAGTATGGTGTGGATTTCCATTTGAGCTAAGTTTTTTTATAATGTTATTCAAGAATTGGGAGCATTTCTTCAAAAGGAGAAATGCTCTTTTTTATAGAAATAAAGTACAGTGCGGTTTATTAAGACAAATGTATGCTGGAGGTCTACTTGATGCTTAAAGGTATGAATGTCTATATTAAACCCCTAAATACTAGAGATGTAAAATCCATATTAGATATTGAAATAAGAAACAAAGATTTTTTTAGTCAATATGATCCTAAAAGAGATCCTGAATTTTATACTCTAGAAGGGCAATTGAAAAGAATAGAAAAAATAGAGGAAAACAGAAAAAATGATTTAGGATATTCCTTTGGCATTTACCTTAATGAATCCCATGTATTAATTGGACAAATTGATTTAATTAAGATAGAAAGAGGTCCTGCCCAAAAAGGGATGGTAGGATTTTCTCTTGATAAAGAACTGAATGGTAAGGGATATATGACAGAAGCTCTTTCATTAATAGTAGACTTTGGATTCAAACAACTAAAGCTGCATCGAATCGAAGCTGAGGCAATGCCACATAACATAGGTTCCATCAAAATATTGGAAAAGACAGGGTTTCATAAAGAGGGAATTGCCAAGAAAAATTATTTGATAAACGGAAAGTGGCAAGACCATCAGGTACTTGCAATCATTAATAATGAATATTAATAATAGTATCTCTCAGAAATTTGTGGGTAACATTCTTATTGAACAAACGTAGAGGATTGTTGAATAAGGTTTTTTATGAGTTTTTTATTCAAACAGTTGATTCTAATCAAAGAACCATGCGTGAACTGGAATCAGATATGTCCTTCATTAGAAACTATTTAACTAAGGACCTGGCACAACCACGAACTCTTAAAAGATTAGACCAAATTGTATAGATATTAGGAAAGAAAATCGCAGTAGAATTCGCTGCGATTTTTTATTTTTAAAGTTTTTGATGTGAAAAACCACTTTCAGCACCTGATTTATATAATTTCGTTCGTTAGTTTAACAAAATCTTTTTTGTAAACGATTAGATTAATGTCCATTTCGAATTAATTCAATCCTTCATAACATAATAGTGATAGGAGTGAATAAATTTATGAAGATGAATGAAGAATCAACTTGTCAAGAGTTTGCAAGAATTATCGGTGGACAAGCTGGATTCGCCGGTGGAAAATGTGTGGCAACGATAAGTCGAGATGATATTAATGCAACAATCATGGGAAAAAGATTTAGAGTTACAACTTCCTTCTCATACGAATCAAGAGATAATTGTGGAAGAGCTTTGTGTCTAGGAAGGATAGCACTTTTGCAAAAAGAAGTTGCTGGATTTGTTGGTGCAATTATTAATCAGGGAATAGAAGTTTCGTCAATACACAACGAGTGGTTGTTTGATGATCCGAATTTGATTTACGTTAATATTGAAGATGTTGATGATCCACTGGATTTTGCAAGGAAAGTCAGAAGAGCGTTAAGATGTCTTTAGTCGTATAGTTGGAAGCAGGGAAGGAATTTTATAGTAAACTTAGATTTATCGATGATAAGACCTTACATTTGGTGAACCGACATATACCATAAATATTTAAAATAAAAATAGGAGATGGTTGTTCAGCAATCGGGTGCTTTAACTGAATAAGAATATAAGAAAACGACCTGACATAAATCAGGTCGTTTTGATGTTGGTTCCACATTTAACTGGTTTTATTATCCATCCTTAGTAGAGAACCTCTTGAAGAAACTTCTCCAATACGGCAATATCCGTAATCTTCTTGTTGCACTCATGGCTGTCCACGCACATATAGTTACCGATCGCTTTATAGTAATCAGGTGATGCGTTCGCTGGTTTGGATTTCGTGATCGCTGAAAACAGTGCTACGTCTCCAATCCCATTACATAAAAAGCATACCCCTTTGCTCGCAGGAGTATAACGACCTTGAATACCAACCGTTTGACCGTTCAGATGATAGACGATAAATAGTTTTTGAGTGGCGATGTCCACCCAGCCCAAATAGCTGATCTTGTGATAATCGATCGTACTTAAGTTAGGTGTCTTTAACTTTTTGATCTTCGGGTACAACTTCATGATCTGTTTTCCAGTTACTTGTGAAAATGCCTCTATATAAGATTCCAGCGAAAAAAGATATTGCTGGAACTCTTCCGTCTTACGCAATCCCACAAACTGTTCTAATGTCTGTTTTTGAGAATCTGTTATTTCCGGAAACGAATCCAAAATAGTGGATAAAGCATTGAACTCTACCGCTTCAATTACTTTAGGGTCAGCACCGTTATTGCAGGCATGCTGCAGATGTACGACCTGTTTTTTAATGAGGTTATATTGATGGTTTCTAATGAATGGTGTATTCATTGCTTTTCAGCTCCTTAGTTTTAATAAAAAATAAAACAAGCTGCAAAGCCCATTATTAGAAACGATAACTACTCTTGGGCGACAATCAATATCGTTTACGATCCGCCCATACAAAGTATCGCCCTAACAATAAGGCTTTGCATGAGCAGCTTCTGATTACGGCAAACTGATTTGCCATTTCCATCACACTCCATTCATCACTAGTTATTATAAAAAGTATTCTGGTGAACTGCAATTCAAACATCCTAAAATTTAGCAGAGTTTTTAACCTGAAGATGGCTTGAAAAGGATAATAGATAACTCAATAGAATACATAGAAAGGTGAAAAGTACACTGCTTTTATTCATAAAAAGGCAGTTGAATAATAAAGGAGATGTGACCATGAGTATTCGTTTTCATACCGTTCAAGAAGTGCTGGAAAACTACAAGTCGGCCATTTATGAGAAGGACGTTGAGAGATTTATATCTGCCTTCGATTCTGACATCCATATTTATGATTGTTGGGGAGAATGGGAGTGTACGGGTATTTCTCAATGGAAGGAAATCGTGAAAGAGTGGTTTGATGGTTTAAGTGAAGAAGGTGTATTACTCAAGACAGATTTTGCTGATCTCGTAATTGAAGAAAATGCGAATCTGGCTTTTATTCATTGTGCTGTTACTTTTGCGGCTCACAAAGAATCCGGAGAGAAACTTCGTCAGATAGCAAACAGATTCACATTTGGTTTAAGAAAAGAAAGCGAATCCTGGTCCATCACCCATTTTCATTCATCTTTGCCGATAAGTATGGAAACTGGCAAGGGGATTTTTAATTTGAAGTAATATGATCTCAAAATATTATGTACGGTTAATTGCATCGCGGCAAGCGATAAGTTATGTGTAATTTGGGAGGTTGTTTTTTTTATGTCAGTTAAACGTGATGCCATTATCAAATCTTGAATGGAGTGGGCGGCTCGTGACTCATAACAAAAAGGATGAAACGGAATACATACAAAAAATTGAACAATGGATTTCCGATGAATTTAAAAAGGTAAATAAGCGTTTTACAGGAAACTATGAAACCGTCAAATCATCCGGACTCGAGGTCGTTCTTCGGCTACCGGCAGAAAATGAGACATTTTACTTTAAGTCAACAGGGAAGGCATGGGCGTTTGAAAGTCCTCTTAGCGCATATCTATCAGTACGTCAGCCAGGAAAAACGGCTGACATAATCGGGGTTCATCCAACAGAACCATGGATAATAATGAAAGAGATAAGAGGAACTCTATTAAGACAAAAGAGAGATAAGAAAGTTTGGCAGAGAGCTTTTCAGGAATATGCCGAGCTCCAGGTGCAGGAAGTAAAGCATGTACAAGAGCTTATTGAGCTAGGTGTTCCTGACAGGAGAATCCCGATCCTGAAGAAACAGATCGACCAGCATCTGGAAGAGATGTGCCAGACAGGACTTGGTGCAGAAGAAACAAAGACCATCATTGAATTGAAGTCTGAATTGATGGAAATGTGCGATTTGATGGAGGGATTGATTCCGCCATCACTTGATCATGGAGATTTACACACAGCTAATATCTATGATCGAGATGGGAGATCTGTTTTTATTGATTGGGGAGACGCTTCTGTCACTCATCCATTCTTCAGCACCCGTATTTTTTGGAATTCCCTCTATGAGCTAATAGAGGATGATGCTGAGTGGCTGGACATGACCAATGAATTCCGACCTTATTATTTGGAGCCATGGACTGCTTTTGGAAAAATGGAAGAACTTGAAAAGCTGTTGAAGGTTTCTGATCAACTCGGATGCCTTCACCGAGGAATCGGTTGGCACCTATATACTCTTCCTTATCAGGATCTCCAAGAGTTCAAGAAGAGACCTGCCCAGTGGCTGCAGGTACTGTTGGAGTACCGAAGCCTATAATTATTATCCAAGCACTCTTTCATAATTTACAGTTTAGCTGCAGGTATTGGTATTGTGAAATTATGGTTTCTTAATAATTTTTTCACAAAAATTCGCCTTAACTTTTGGGGCTAACCCTACATACTCTTATTCCGCAAAAGGGTGCATTTCTCTAAAAAGGAGATATGCACTTTTTTATTGAATTTATTAAACTAACGAGGAGTTTTTCTAAAATAAGATGTTTCAGTATTTAACACAAAAGTGAAACATTGTATTGCTATCCGAAATTCAGTACAAATCTTATAAAAAAACGTCTAAATATGGTCACCATGATCTGTATAAGCTTTTCTGCGAAATAACAGCTAATCTATTTGGATTAAATAATACTCTCGTGCCCATATTTCCATTTAGATAATTTGGCAAAGATTTTTTATGATTGTTGTCGATTTTGCTTTTTCTTGTTCGTTGTATTTATACAAAGGCCGAGTAAAAAAGATCTTCTAACAAGAAATTAACTAAAAATAAGGAGGAAGATTTATGCTGTTTATGTTAATTGTCAAAGCCTCGAAGAATTCGGAAGCTGGAAATCGCCCGAGCTCAGAGCTCAATGAAGCCATGAGGAAGTACAATGAGGAATTAGTTAAGGCAGGTGTGCGGGTTGCAGCTAAAGGACTTCATCCAAGTTCAAATGGGATTCGCATTTCGTATCCGAAACCAGGAGAAAAACCGGTGGTTACGGATGGCCCATTTACGGAAACCAAAGAATTGATTGCCGGTTTCATTTTGATAGATGTGAAGTCGAGGGAAGAAGCCATTGAGTGGGCCATGCGGATGCCGGACCCGCAAGGACATGGGGAGGGTCAGATTGAATTGCGTCAAGTATTTGAGGCGCCAGAGCTGACCGAAATGTTGGCAAAAGAAGCTAAATTAAGCGAGAAATCAAAGTAGTGACAACATACGGAACTCACCGAACCATTGAAGGGGTCTGGACAGTCGAATCAGCCAGAATCATTGCTGGAGTTGCCCGAATTGTTCAAGATGTCAGTATTGCAGAAGATTTAGCGCAAGATGCGTTGGCCATTGCACTTGAAAAATGGCCGGAGTCAGGCATACCGGAAAAACCGGGAGCCTGGCTCATGACTGTTGCCAAACGTCGGGCGATTGATCATCTGCGTCGAAACAAACTACGTGATCAAAAGTATGAGGAAATCGGGCGCAATATGGAATTCAAAATAAAAACGGACTTTGATTCAATTGAAGAGGAGATCAATGACGATCTTTTACGTCTCATCTTCACCACATGTCATCCGGTGCTTTCCAGGGAAGCTCGTGTCGCTCTAACGCTTAAACTGTTATGCGGATTAAAGACAGATGAAATTGCGAGAGCATTTCTTATGTCGGAATCAACCATTGCACAACGAATCGTTAGAGCAAAGCGTACACTTTCTGCTTCAAAGGTACCTTTAGAAGTTCCCCATGGACTTGAGCTTGCAAGCCGTATTTCATCCGTTCTGGAAGTGATCTATCTCATGTTTAATGAAGGATACGTTGCAAACGGCGGTGAGAACTGGATTCGTCCAACACTGTGTAATGAAGCCATTCGTCTTGGCCGGATTTTGGCGGTAATTCTCCCTGGGGAACAGGAAGTACATGGCCTGATTGCCCTCATGGAAATCCAAGCCTCACGTTTCAAAGCGCGCATTGGTCCATCGGGAGAGCCGATATTGCTTCAGGATCAGAATCGGGTGCTTTGGGATGATCTTTTGATTCACCGTGGCTTTTCTGCGCTGAAGCGGATTGAGCAAATTGGTGGTACCTATGGTCCGTACTCACTGCAAGCATCTATAGCTGCTTGTCACGCAAAGGCACGAACAGCAACGGAAACGGATTGGCAAGAAATTTCTGCCCTATACGATGCCCTTGCCCAGGTGGCACCTTCTCCCATAGTAGAATTGAATCGTGCGGTTGCTATATCGATGGCATTTGGGCCAGAGGCAGGGTTGGAGATTGTTGATTCTCTACTTTTGGAGCAGACGTTAAAGAACTATCATTTGCTTCCGAGCGTAAAGGGCAATTTTCTCCTAAAGCTAGGGAGAAAGAGGGAAGCATTTGAAGAATTCCAGCGTGCTGCTTCGTTAACACAAAATGTACAGGAACAGAAATTCCTATTGAAACAGGCTAAAGTTTGTATGGAATAAAAAATATATTAAAGTTTTGTCGATTTTACAGTTTGATGATTGACATATTAATAGATACAAAAAAATTCGAGTAATATAGGAGAGATGAATATGATATTTTTATGTATGGGCTATTTCAACCCTGAAAAAATGAATGCACGCCCAAGGGCAGAGATTGAGGCCGTTATGAGTGAATGCCAGCCCGTCGTTGAGAATTTTTATGAAAGCGGTAAGGTGCTGATTGATGCAGGTCTGGAGTCAGAGACCAAAAGCTTACGCCGTGTGAACGGTAAGGTAATCGTAACAGATGGCCCGTTTACAGAAACGAAAGAGCTGATCGGCAGCATATTCATTTTTGAAGCAGAGGGCATGGATGAGGCGATCCAGCTAGCCTCTCTTCATCCGACAACACAAATCAGCAGAGGGGAAGAGTTTGGCTGGCGCATCGAAATTCGTCCTGTTCATTACTTTAAGAACGATAAATGAGTTACCATAAAAAGGCATTTCCTAGTGATAGAGGGTGCCTCTTTTTTATTTTAAGCAATTTTCTAACCAATGATGAGCGATCAAAGTGCAAGGTGTGAGACTCCTGCTTGCTCCTTCCAAAAAAAACTTTTAACCTCCGATAATTTCCCGTGAACATATATTCAACGATAAGGTGTGTTAATTTATGAAGGGTTAACACCTATTTTATTGAATTTAACTTATTGAACAAACGTGCAGGATTGTTGAATAAGAAATGCTATAATAATTGAAATTCACTGGGGGTATTTAATAATGGACACAACAATAGATGATTTAATAATAAGTTGCCATTACTCCCTTTTAGGTGCTATTCCACAAAAATTAAGAGGATTAACTGTAATGTTAGATAACGAAACCCTTTACTGGACAGGTTATTTTAATGGGGAACCTTCAGAGGCGGAAAAGGAATTATTATCCATGGCCTGTACTGAGGTAGTAGCTAACTTTCCAATGATTAAGGGAGTTAAAGAGGAATATTTAAATCATTCATACCCTTTAAAAATGGAGATGTTACAATTTTGGGCTTTTTTAAGATGGGAAAATGATAAGGACTAAACTTTCTTCAACAAAAAGGGTGCGTTTCTGCCGTTTTCACTAACCGAAGCTGAGTAGTTAAAGAAAATAATAAAAAATAGTCAAGAGGGTATTTATGAAAATAATGACGATAGGCATTATATTGGTTGTTGTTGGATGCAGTATTTTAGGGTGGCTAATTAAAGAAGCCTACATAAACAATAATGATAAAAGTACAAAAAATAAAAATCTCTATTTTTTATGGGTAATATTAAGTGTCTTAATAGATACAAGTGGATTAATCGTCATTGTTGGATTTATATTTTTAGGAGCTCTATTAATAATTTTTCATCCAATCTTCAACTAACGGGTGCATTTCTTTAAGAAGCAGAAGTGCACTTTTTTATTGAAATAAAGGACTGATACTTAAAATAATTATAGAAAGAGGAATTAATAATGAGTGACTTACTAACGATAATACCATTAGTCTTTTTCGGGATTTTTGTATGGCTAATTTTCTCGACACTTGTAGATATTACTGAAAAGTTGAAAGAACAGAATGATATTTTAAATTTGGTACGTGAGAGAAAAAACAACTAAATGCTAGGATATAACGACTTTTTTATGCAATAGTGGCTTTGAAAACCAATAGTATTTACCCTGCCATAGTTTTTCATATTGTTATAAATTTAGGAATGGTTATTAATAGATGAAAGGGGGCTTTTAGTTAAAGCCTCTTATTTTTTCCCTCCATATTATAGAGGTTTTGGTTAGCGTGATTATTTTTCGTCTAAGCTTTTTTAGAGAACTTTAATTTAATAGAAACTTTTCTTAAAAATAGACGTACTTGTACTGAGCCTATTAAAAAGTGCACATCTTAGTTTGAATTAAAGGAGTTTACGATGGAAAATTGGTTAACTAGTATTATGAACGAATTCGGCTATGTTGGCATATTACTGCTGATTGCGCTAGAAAATATTTTTCCGCCCATCCCGTCGGAGATCATATTAACGTTTGGCGGGTTTATGACACAAACCGCAAACCTGAATATTTTAGGAGTTGTCCTATCAGCAACAGCGGGTTCTGTCCTAGGTGCTTTAGTGCTTTACGGAATCGGTCGACAGCTGGATGTTGAAAGAATGGAGAAGATCATTGATCGCTGGGGACATATTCTGCGTCTAACGAAAGACGACATTCATAAAGCAGATGCCTGGTTTGACCGTTATGGTCCTTGGACGGTATTCTTTTGCCGGTTTGTTCCATTAGTGCGTAGTTTGATATCCATCCCTGCTGGAATGTCTAACATGAACATGAGTGTGTTTCTATTGCTTACTACTCTTGGAACACTGATCTGGAACGTGGTACTCGTGAACCTGGGAGCTTACTTTGGAGAATCGTGGGATGTTATCGCACATTACATGGATGTTTATTCAAAAGTGATTTATGTTGTGTTGTTCGTGTTATTCATTGTTTTCATTGGACTTTATATAAGGAAACGTCAAAAAAGATAAATAATGAAAAAAATTTTGGAAGATGAAATTATTTCGATTATACTTGTTGTAAGAAAATAACAAGCGTTAATAGGAGGAACTATGAAACTAGGTACATTCTCTGTAAGTTTAACGGTAAAAGATATTCATGCTTCAAAAGAGTTTTACGAGAAATTAGGATTTACAGCTCTTGGAGGAAACATCGAACAAAATTGGCTGATTTTAAAGAATGAAAGCTGTGTAATCGGTCTTTTTCAAGGCATGTTTGAAAAAAACATTCTCACATTCAATCCGGGTTGGAATGAAAATGCCGAAAATCTCGATTCCTTTACAGACGTTCGAGATCTTCAAAAGGAGCTTAAAGCTAAAGGTGTAAAAATGCTTACTGAAGCTGACGAAAGCAGCGAAGGACCGGCAAGTTTTATGATAGAAGATCCGGATGGGAATCCGATTCTTTTTGATCAGCATAGATAATCATAGTCCAGCCAGAAAGATAGACGTAAAGAAGCCTGAGAAAATGATCTCAGGCTTTTTTTAGTTGTGCAAACTTCCTTGCAATCTCGGATTTGGCCGATAATGCCCGATTGGTATATGAAGCAGACTGGTTCTTCCACTTTGATTCAGTTGAAAGAGCTCATCATACCAAGGTACATTAAATCCTAGTATGGGATGCCCGCCTAATTTTAATGCCGAAGCGGCCAGTAGCAAAGAATGAGAGAGAATACCCGTTTCCATGTGCTGAATGCGATGCCCTCTATATCCAAAGGCACTTCGATAATGATCCTGTTTTCCAACGATGTTCACGGTTAGAGGAATCTGTGCAGTATTAACAAAGTCGGCTAACAGTCCGTCTTGAAATGCGTTGCGAAAATCTCCTTCAGCTATACCTCTCATTACATGCGCTGAACCATCGTAGGCGTATAAGGCGTTTGATAAACCATCAATGTTATATGCACTAAGAGTAAGAGATACCCTGTAAGGAAGCTGCTGAAGACCTTGATCAAGATCATTTCGGTAGGAACTCGCAGAAATGGTTTCAAAAAATAGTGCAGACAATGTGTTCAGGCTGATCGGCTTCAAGACGAAATCCAGGCCAGGTGAGTAGCGGCTACGGCATGCAGTTGAGAACTTGTAGGATAACCGATCTACAGAAGGAAGCCTGATAACCGGGTTTCCTCGTTCTTCATGCTGGGTCTTTTTTATTGTGATTGGAGAAGCAAAAAAATCCATCATGCATGCTTCATTCATCTTAAGCAGCATCGGGTATTCTCTTATTTTCTTCGACCGGACGTAATGCTGATGATGGAGCGGTTTCAGTTCAAAGCATAATTTTTCTGCAGATACCGAATCTTGCGCTTCATCACGAAACCAGGTCATTTTTTTATCAACAGAAAGAGGAATCACGGCATATACACTTTCTTCATGATCGTTGATTCCAATCAGATGATTAATGGCACGATCCAAGAACTGATAATATACACCTGATTTAAAACCGAGCCGCCGACCGACTTCAAGCAGCTGACCGATCACAAATCCAGCATCCAAACCTTGAAGCCGGTAAGAGAAGTTATGATATTTGAAAAAGTTCTTCCAAAAGAAAGTCGAGATAAAAACAGCTCCAAAAGTAGAAGAGACGTCACAGCGGTTACCGAGTGCCTGCTTTACATAATCATCAAAATTACCTTCCCGCAAACAAACTAAACGGTGGTGCGCGACGTCATAATGATATATTCCAGCAGCCACATCTTCAATTTTTAAATACAAATAAAGTTCACTTGGATACAGCGCTCCGCCGGATGGGACAAAACGCCTGCATGCTGTCCATGAGTCCGATTGGCCAGGAAAAGGGAACGACTCGCTGACTTGAGTAAGTCCAAAACTATACCAAAGAAAGTGGCCGATGTCTTTTAAAGTTGGTTTCGCCGTTTGTTCAAGTACTTCCGGAATATCTGAATCTAAATGTACAACAGGCAATCCACGATACAGTTTATAGGGAAGAGGCGCATCGTCCCAGTTCACCTCCCAGTCAGGGGGTGTTATCTTGTCTGTCTCGAAATGAAGTTTATACAAAAATTCATCGAGGTTCATAACAGTTCCCCCTTGGCTAACTTATGGAAATGGATGAGGATACGGATTAAGCTCCCCATAGGTGAGAGGCTGTTTCACGTAACCGAGTTTTGCCGGCACAGTCAGAACGCGATCAAGTCCTTTTAGCCGAGTCAAGTGGTGACCGAATGTCATCGGCAACATCCCTGGTATCACGACTTTTACACAGTGCAGTCCGTTCCGCTTCAGTTCAGGTCCTGTTTGATCGACAACAATGACTTCTAGATTCAATTTTTTAAACGTTTCTAAGACTCCATTTAAATCATCCAACAAATCAGTCGTTTGGCGGACTGGCTGAAATTCGTCTTTAAAATTTCTATTCATTCGTTTATCGAGCAGGAAGAACATCCGTTTCTCCGCTTCTTTTAAACCGTACAGCATCGAATGATCTTCCATGTGGCGGACAAGATACGAGTCGCGAAGCATCTTTTCATATTTTTTGCGGTTCTTTACAAACACATCATCCATGTTTAGCAGCATGCCGGAGAGTTCTTGAACGGCTCCTTTTACGGCTCGAATAGGATCGAGGTGGGCACCCGCTGCACATAGCAGATTCAATCCATCATCCTTCGTATTCTTAGCCATCGCCCAAATGCTCGGAATGCCATTCTCCGTCGTGGCATTAAACAGATGAATTTCATACCCCGTTATACTCTGGAGGCGGTGGAGCATGAGCTGCAGTTCTGTGTCATCGATCGTTTTGCTATCCAGGCGGGGAATAGGAAGCTGCCCGTACCATGCCATTAGAAACGCATCCCGCTCAACGATCTCGAAGATTCCGTATAAAATCGCTTCCTCCAAACTGCCGCCAACTGCACAGCCGTTCGATGTTTCGTACACAAATCCTTCTCCGCCGCCTAAGCTGTAATATGCGAACGTCTCAGGAACTAGAATCGGCCGGTCCTCTGATAGCGAAAAACCCCAAACCCAATGAACAGATCGGTCACGGTCCAAAGGCTCAAATGGAAAATGAGGTCTCTCATATTGTTCCTTCGTATGAACGCCGATCGATTCAGGATCCAGCGCATACTTCTCTACCTTTGAATAAGGTTCATACACCGTCGTTCGTTTACCTCGTGGCGCATAGCCGCAATATCTCTCGAGTCCCTCTAAAATACCGGAGAGCTCACTCTGTGCATAAGAATGGGTGCGTCCTGCGTTCAATTCGTTACCCGACAATAATGGAAGATTGACGACGGTGTCTGCAAAAGGGGACAGGTAATCATATCGTTTAAAATTTAAAACACCCGTCCGGCTGTCCAAGTAGTCTTTGCTGAGTACTTTCTGGAGTTCCTCGATCGAACGGCACCGGTAACTTTCCATCGAAGTTTTCAGGCTTTGCTTCAAAGTGATTTTTGCGGAATCCGCTGTATCCTCCGGCAGGCCGCCGCAAACAGAACAATACGGGTCAGGTAAAAAGAAATGGCGGGATAGCCTGAACGTGTTCAAGTGCAGCAAGAGGACGTGATTCACTGTATGTGCTTTTTCTCCATTTAAAAAAGAATGAATCTCACCTTGAATGAGAGCAGCAGTTTGGGAGATTCCGAGATTAGTGGCCCACGGATCTCGTAAGCTCTCAATCGCATTCAGCTTGTATTCTTTAATCTGAAAATGTTCTCTTCGGTCTGGTCCCGTCATAAAATGCCGAAGGTCGGCACACTGCGAACAGCCAGGTTCATCAGGCACAACAAGCGGACCGATGTTCGCTTCACCAAAGGAAAAGAATGCCCGGAGCCATGGGATACCTCGCGAACCGAATGCTTCTTCAGCTTTTAAATGTTCAGCCGGATCCCACGAGTCGTGAAGCACCAATGCCAAATTTTCTTTATTTGGAACGGCTTCTTCTACAGAAGCCCAGCGTGTAATTTGATAGGTTTCACGTAAATTCATAGATACATAGTCAGCTAACTGCCCGTTTCCAATAATAGCGATGGAGTGTTTCATGACTGTTCCTCCTCGAACAGTGTGACACCGAATATTCCGGCTGTATGTTCATTAAGGATGGTTTCGGCTTGCAACAAGAAGAACTGTGGCCGCAAATTATTATTTTCTAGCGTTTGAAGTGCTGAAGCAAAAGTTTCGTGAAGGGACTGTTCATCCAAGGAAATGACCTGTAATTGCGTTTCACACGGAATGGAATTTACCCTAACACCATAGGGGTTAAATAGGTATTCATTACTTTGCGTGTCTATCAAAGCCGTTTTAAATGCTCTCTCTAAAGCCATCTTACTATTCAAACCTGCACTACCGTACCAGTGGTCATTGGCATGCACCCAGACGACAGGAAAACCGAACACTTTATCACCGCTATAAACTTTTGTTTCCGGACAAAACACAGACAGAGACCTTATCAAAAAGCGGCATCGCTCATCATGTATACTGCCTACGTCCATTTTAGATAAAGCGGCATATTCCTTTGACTTAACAAATGCTTCATGAAGACTGTTTTGCAAAGCTCTGCACATACCTTCCACTGCCGTTTGACCAGCACCAGCGGCCAAAGAGTGAGAACCGTCCTGATATAAACTTTTTACATATGTTTCAATCCCTGAGAGACCAGCCTCAGTTCTTGCTTCATCATGCGTAAGTCCTGAACAGACAATCTCTGTGCGAGGATCCGCTACTGTAACTTTGCATTGGGATAAAGGAAGCTGCAGTAAATCTTCTTCTTCCCACGTTTGAAAAATCCCGGTTTCTTTTGAAGTGATCTGATAAAACAACGATTGGAAATCTTTTTGTGGATGGTTTGTGTCCAGCATGTGCAGCAGTGGGTCTGGAATGGGCACTGCTTTTATGTTTTCCGTCACATGAGGATGAGGAATAACAGGGTGCCAGCTCCCCTTGAGTGTTTCCTGGTTAAGTCTGTAGATCAGACTATCTTTGTTTTTTTCCTGAACACCGGTAATCATTTTGAAAAGTTCAAAAACAGCCACGTTCGCTAACAAGGAAACAGCGGTTGACGAAGATGAGTAGCTTATTGTTTCTTCCGTTTGATGCAGCCGGCGATAAGCGGAATTCCAGCACGCACTGGATTCAACAGTAACTATTGGTCCCGCAAATGCAGTATTTTTCTCAATCGTAACAGGTAAAAATGTCTTGCCTTGTTTCTTGCAAAATTCTTGTATTGTGCGTAGTTGATTCAAATCATTTCCTTCTGAACCGTAGATGATATAGTCAAACGGCTGCAAGTTTTCACTGTTTTTCTCTAACGGTATGATGGAAATTAAGGTAGTGGGATCTGCCGCCTTCGCATCAGCTATCATTTTATGCAGTCTGTTTTCATCTGTCCTTTGAGCTGGAAAGATGCTGAACGCAGGAAGACCTGAATCAATCAGTGATTGGACAAGAGAGTAAAGAAGGGAACCAGAACTCAGCACAGCTACCTTTGTGTCACGGTACTTTTGGAACCGATATGTGCCAGAGTCTTTTAAATGATTGATGTATTCAATCTGTGAAGCGTATTTTGTAAGTATAGACTCGGAAAGCTGGTGGGGAAGATCCTGGCTGACATCACGTACAAAACCATTATCAAATAACACGTCCGAAATCTTGTACACTTGCTCCTTATAGGGCTCTGGTAAACCGTTTGTTATTTCGCCGAGCGTCAGACTTCCATCCATCATGGGGATTAACTTCTCAAGCCACTTTTCTATCGTGCTTCCTTCCATTCGTACAGAGGTGACATTGTTCCTGAGATATACCCCTTTATTTGGTTCTGGATAAATAAAGAGATCTTTTTTCACCTTTAAGCACATAGAAGGATTTACTTTGTTCATACGACCACTCCTCCATGAAAAGCTCATCATCTATTCATATGGATACCTTTTGTCCATTATGTATTTAAAAAAGTTTGCAAGGAGGATACGATGGGCGGGTTTTACGGTACGCGTTCTTATATTTATTACACGTTCACGCAGAATCACTGTCGTTTCACACCAACTAGTCTCCGTTCCACGCGAGATTGCTCTAGTTTCACGCCAACTAGTTCTCGTTTCACGCAAGAAAGCCTTTGTTTCGCTCAGCCGCATACACTTGCACCTAAGAATGACAATTTTCTCCGATAAAACACCACAAAAATATGAAAAAGCTGACATCAAAGGCCATTTTATGTACCTTTTGAGTCAGCTTAAAGTCCTTTTTCTTAATTAAAGCAGCATATTATCATGTCTCACGATGTGATTAATGTCCACCACAACGTCCGCCGCCGCAACCACCGCATCGTCCGCCGCAGCCACCACAACGACCAGCGCAACCGCCACATCCGGCACATCCACCGCAACGTCCAGCACATCCGCCGCATCCGAAACATCCGCCACAACCTCCGCAAAAGTTAAAACAGATTCCGATTACACAAAGGCCGACACAGGTGCCGACAAAAATACGGGGATCTTGTTCACGCGGATCTTGTGGATGATGCGGGTTACCGCCACTGACCTGAAAGTCACCCGTGCTTAAGCCATCCAGATTCCATTGGTGTTTATTATCCAATAAGAACACCTCCTTGAATTGTTTGTACTATTAATAACGAGTTAAGATTAATCGCAAGTTTACGTGAAAATCTCTTCTCGATTTCCTCATATTAAAATATGGAATTTGCCTGTCCCGAGTTACTGGATTGGGTGTAAAGACAGGAGTGGGAAAGGTTCTATAGTCAAATCAGTCATTGTACTAAGTGTCATATTTTGAAATAATTGTAATTGAATACATAAACGACAACTAATGAGCTGGATAAAACAGCTCTTTTTTTATAAATTTAAATCCTTTTGAAATATATCCCGTCTTAATGAATGAGGTGATAAAAATGCCTGAAGATGAACAGCTCGTTAAAGAG
Organism: Fictibacillus halophilus; assembly: GCF_042680145.1. Taxonomy (GTDB): domain Bacteria; phylum Bacillota; class Bacilli; order Bacillales; family Fictibacillaceae; genus Fictibacillus; species Fictibacillus halophilus_A. Next base: position 599,911 of record NZ_JBHTNQ010000001.1, read on the forward strand.
ATCTTAGCCGGCAGCCAAGCGGCCATGGAGGTCTTAACACGAAAATATTATAAACAGATCTTCGCATATGTTTACCGTAAAGTCGGAAACAAGGAAACGGCGTACGATCTAACTCAGGAAATTTTTATAAAAGTCATTCAGCGAATCCAGTCGTATTCCAATAAAGGCAAGTTTTCAAGCTGGCTGTATACGATCGCCGTCAATCATTGCAGGGATTATTGGAGAAGCTCCGACTTTAAGCAGACATCAAAGCAAGCGGAATTAAATGAAGCGCTTGTGTGTGACCGAAGCCATATTCCTTACATATTTGAACGGAAAGAAATACGAGAACAAGTAAAAACAGCCGTTAACACCCTTCCCGAACATCAGCGGGAGGCAGTCCTGCTAAAGTATTTTCACCACATGAAAATAAAAGAAATAGCGGATGTGACGGAAACGAATGTCTCGACGGTTAAATCGAGATTGCATCAAGGGCTAGGCAAGCTAGCCAAACTCTTAAAGCGAGGTGTTGAAGATGAAGAGCAGAAAACTACACCATACTTGTGATAAAAATGTGGAACATCATATAGAAGACTTAGAACAGGAGATTGGCAGTTTGTTAGATGAATACGATGTGGAATACCCAGCGGAAGAGCAGATCATGATGACGATCGATGCGATGAAACCGTATGTTCCGGTTCGGAAAAATAAGTGGAGAGCAGCTTTTAGAGGAATGGCTGTCATCACGAAGCAAGCCTATCAAGAAGTCTTCTATATGAGCTCTTTGTTCTGGGTCGCTAATGGATTATTAATCGCCGCTGCACTATCTGGTGTACTTCTCATGCAAGTAGATCCATATGCGATGGTCATGATGTTCGCGCCTATCACGACGATTATGGGTTTAATCGAAGTGTTAAAGAGCAGGAATGCCGGCATGGCAGAACTGGAAATGTCTTATAAGTATAACTTTCAGGAAATTATGCTCTCGAAGATGCTCGTTGTTGGCGGGTTCAACCTCTTTGTTAACCTTTTAATTACCGTGAGTTTAGGGCTGTTTCATCAAGAGGTTTTGATTTCTAAGATGCTTTTATACTGGATCACACCGTTTACGTTCATATCTGCACTTTCGTTGCTTTTTGTGAGCAGGTACCGGCAGATTTATGCCATAACGGCAGGCATGGTAATATGGCTGACTGTCAGCGGATACTTAAGCCAGCCGCGAATCATTGAAAAATTAGAGTCACTGCCAGCAGAACTGTATGTAACCGCAAGTGCCATAGCGTTGATTCTTTCGTTGTTTAAGGCAGTCCACATTTATAAAAGAGGTGTTATATATGAAGTTAACCATTGAGAACATAACGAAGATTTTCAAGGATAAAAATGCGCTAAATGATATCAATCTGGAACTTACAACAGGCGTTTATGGAATTCTAGGGGCAAACGGGTCTGGTAAGACGACGCTGATGCGTATACTGGCGAGTGTGATGAAACCAAGTTCCGGCCGTGTGCTCTTGAACGGGCAAGATATCGCGGAAATGAATGAGAAGTACCGGGAGCTGATCGGCTATTTGCCTCAGCATGTCGGCTACTACAAAAACTTTACAGCGAAAAAATTCCTGAAATACATCGCTGCTTTAAAAGGGCTGCCGAAAGATGAAACAAATGAGAAAGTAGAGGAAGTATTAGAGTTAGTAGGGTTATCAGATCATCACCGTAAAAAGATAGGCGGTTTCTCCGGTGGAATGAAGCGCCGTATCGGGATTGCACAGGCGTTATTGAACGATCCGAAGATTTTAATCGTAGATGAACCGACGGCAGGTCTGGATCCAAAGGAAAGAATCCGATTCAGAAATCTTTTGTCTAAGATCTCAACCAATCGAATTGTTCTTCTATCCACTCATATCGTTTCAGACATTGAATTTATTGCGAAAGAAGTATTGATTTTAAAGGAAGGTCAGCTTGTGAAAAAGGAAACACCTCAAACTTTGTTAAAAGGGATTGAAGACAAAGTGTGGACGCTAGTTATTGAAGAGAAAGATGTCCCTAGATTCCAATCCGAATACAAAGTGGGTAACATCGCACGCATAGATGATAAGTTCCAGCTTCGCATTCTAAGTGATGATCAGCCTCAGCAAAACGCACAACATGATGTTCCAAATCTCGAAGACTTGTATTTATACTACTTTGATGAGGAGGAAACGGCGTGAAGCAGCTCATGGAATTTGAACTCTACAAGATCTTTAAACAACGAACGGTTTATATCACGTTTTTCTTATTGCTTCTTTTCTCAACGGGATTTACGTTCAATCATAGTACAGAAATGGAAAGGCAGCTGTATAAGGATTGGGAAGGACCAATTACAAAAGAAAAAATTGAGCTCGCTGAAAAAGAATACCAGAACCTGATGAAAGTGCTGGATCAAAGAGCAGAAGGCGGGCAAAGCGGTCATATTATTACCGATCAAGAACAGACCCAATCCGGTATATATGAAACAATTGCCTTTATAAAAAATTCAGAACAAAGGCTGAAGAACAGGTACAAAGAGATTCAGCAAGACAATAATTACAACACCGAACTTGAGAAATCTATGATTCAAAAAGTAGATTTGTCCTATTTCTCATATAATGAAGGGCCAAGGGAAACGGTTGACTATGCAAGTACATATGCTCTTCTAATAACAGGAGCTATGCTTTTAATCGGGCTTTCGACGACCTATACCCAAGAATACAGCTCCAAGGTGGACCGGTATATTTTAAGCTCTAGTAAAGGAAGAGAAAGTCTGCTGTGGTCTAAAATCATGGCGGCGCTCATTTACGCATGCTCCATCGTACTGATCACCGAGACCTTTAATTTAATATGTAATGGAATTAGATTTGGATATGACGGCTGGACGAGTCCGATTCAGAATATGCCGACTTATTTCTTTTCAAACTATAGTTTTACACTAATAGAGTTTCATCTCATACAGTTAGGTATTCACCTGCTTGCAGCATTCAGTTTTGCCTTATTGATCATCCTAGTCTCATCTCTATGCAAGAATTCATTCATTTCTTTTATGATCAATGGTGTTATTTTCGCATTGCCTTACTGGTTTGTTGAATCAATGAATCTTCCAACCTGGTTAGACGATGTGTTCAGTTTCTCATTCCTCTATATCATGAAAGTTGAATTTTTGTTCCATCACTTTAACACGGTCAATCTATTTGGGATTCCGCTTCTATATCCAGTTGTTGCATTAATATGGATCCTTTTCGTTTCATCAGTCGTAGTGATAGTAAGCAGTAAAGTGATAAAGAATAAGGAAGTAACCATATAGTTTACGAGACAGCAGTTTAAAATACGGTATAGGGTAGGGGTCAGACCCCTACCCTATACCGTATTTTTTGTCTAGAATCACATCACGTGTAAAATCCCAGGATTCCTTCTATACTGAAGATGAAAACAGTAATTGGAGGGATAGGATATGCATATTGAAATGTGGACTGACTTCGCCTGACCATTCTGCTATATTGGCAAAAAGCGTCTGGAGGACGCTATTAAGCAGATTGACCACCCAATCGAAGTGACTTATCGATGCTTCGAGTTGGATCCAACCATGGAACGCGATGTTAAGGATAATATGTACGAAAAACTAGCTAAGAAATATGGCATGAGTATAGAGACAGCAAAAGCAAACACAGAGAACATGACACAGATGGGGAAAGAAGCTGGGGTAGATTTTAAGTTTGATACCTTAATCTTAACCAACACGTTTGATGCTCACCGTATAACGATGCTTGCCAAAGATCACGGCTTAATGCATGAGATGACGGATCGTATTCTGCGTGCTTACTTCACTGAATCCAAACACATTGGAGATCATGAAACATTAGCGGAGCTTGCAGCTGATGTCGGATTGAACCGGGAAGAAGTAGAGAAGATGCTCTCAAGTAATGAGATGGCAGACGCTGTACGTGCAGATCAGCAAACAGGTCAGCAGTATGGGATTACGGGAGTACCATTCTTTTTGATTAATAAAAAATACGCCCTTACTGGTGCCCAGCCAACGGAAGTGTTTGTGAACGCTTTGAAAAAAATCATCGCAGAGGATGAGGTTACTTCTATAGACAGCGAAGACGGTGTATCGTGTGATGACGATGGATGTGACATTCCTCAAAAATAGCTAGCAAATAACAGTGCACTTTTCCTAATGAAGGAGAAGTGCACTTTTTTATAAGTGTATTAGAATTGCTATTAATCCTGAATACCATTTATAAGTCTTAAAATAAATTTAAAAGTCTTCAAATTTTTTTATAAGTCCTCAAAAAAATTTATAAGTCCTCACATTTTGGGGTCAAAAAAACCTAAGCAATCACAGTCGGTTCCATCACAGTAATCGTGCGGTTAGTCGTATTCATGTTCACGTTTACCCCAAAAGGTACTGCTGCTTTATAGAACCCATGTCCGCTCGTCAAGTTCGTCATTAGTGGTTTGCCTAGCGGAACGATAAATTCATCAATCACATTTTCGAACGTTTTCCCGTACGCAGGATTACAATTCGTGCATTCTCCCATAATAATTCCGATGCAATCATCAAACTTACCAGCTAGCTTCAAATGATTTACGTATCGGAAAATTGTATTTACCGGTTCATGTGTATCTTCAATAAGTAAAATTTTACCCTTTGTGTCAATCTCATAGGGCGTTCCTAAAGTGCCTACAAATGATGTGAGATTACCGCCTACTATTGGACCCGTTACATTGCCAGGAACTTTACTGACTAGCGGGATTCCTGGAGGGTTATTGATTGACCAAGGTGCTGTCAAACGTGTAGTGGCATTAAAGAACTGGTTATAGTTATAGTCAGGAGTATCCGGTTTGAAATCAAGGAGCATTAAGCTATGGAAGGTAACGAGATTCGCATATTGGTAAAGAACATTCAGCAGGATAGTGATGTCGCTGTAACCCGAAATCAATTTAGGATTTTCGCTAATAAGAGGAAAATCCAAATAAGGAAGGATGCTGGCTACACCCACACCGCCCCTTGTAGGCAAGACCAATTTCACTTGGGGATTTTCAAACATGGACATCAAATCCGCGGCCTGCTGCTCAGGCGTCCCCGCTAGAAAACCGTTAGAGGCATATACGTGATCACCCAAAATCACTTGGAACCCCATATTTCTTAAAGTATTGATCCCCTGATTAATCGTATTGGCATCCAACGGGCTTCCTAAAGTAACAATCCCAATCGTGTCACCCCGTTGCAGCTGTCGCGGTTTAATCGCCATCTCCTGCCTCTCCCCTCTGTAAAACACAAAGCTCCAATTCTATTTATATTCAATAAAAAGTGTGTCAGTACATAAAACGCAGAGAATTTAATGAAGGAATAAACGATCCAAAACAAGAAAGGTAATCGTATGCCAATAAAGCATTTAGGGAAGGTAAGGAGGAAATGACTTTGAAACGAATTGACTTGCTTTTAAATGTACTAGATTCAACGTATGAAAAGGAGAGTTGGTATGCTCCGCTAAAACACGCAATCGAAGGGATTACGGCAGAACAAGCCATGTGGAGACCAGCGGGAGAGGCAACCAAAACAATTTGGGAGAACGTGAATCATCTCATCTATTACAAAGAGAGACTTGTGTCCAACATGCAGGGTATTGAGTGGAAAAATAATCTCGATGGTGATCAAACCTTCTCCCTAACTGAACAGTCTAATGATGATGCAGAGTGGAATAAAATTGTTAAACGTGCCGAGGAGGTTTATCACAATTTACGCCAGCTGCTGATTAAAACTCCCGAAGAAGAGATTGAACAACTTGAAGGTAAGCTGCTGGACATCTTCCTCCACGACGCCTATCATACAGGTCAGATTATTCAAATTAGAAAGATGCAAGGGTCCTGGCCATCCCATCGTTAACCTGTATATATACTTTATTTCACAACGCCCGCTTTTTATCGGGCGTTTATTTATTTTGCATGAAAAGGGAATAATGGGGAGGCAGAAAGAGACTCAAGTAAATTTTATTATGTTAATGTGGAGATAGATAAGTATTTCATAATAGAAAAAGGAAAGGAGACATCATGACAATAAAATCAGGATGGAACCTAGAAAATAGTTATGCAAGTCTGCCTGAAAAGTTTTATTCAACGATCAACCCAAACCCAGTTCAAGCACCAAAGCTAGTAGTATTGAATGAATCTCTTGCAAAAGACTTAGGATTGAATGTTGAGGCACTTCAAGGTGAAGATGCCCTTCAAGTATTCGCAGGCAATAAAGTCCCTGAAGGCGGTTCGTCACTTGCTCAAGCCTATGCCGGTCATCAGTTTGGAAACTTTACAATGTTAGGTGACGGCCGGGCACTCATGGTTGGTGAGCAGATTAATCCAAATGGGGAACGTTTCGATATTCAGTTAAAAGGTTCAGGGAGAACACCTTATTCCCGCGGTGGAGATGGGCGGGCTGCACTTGGACCGATGCTGAGGGAGTACATCATCAGTGAAGCGATGCATGGTCTGGGGATCCCTACCACCCGAAGTCTGGCGGTTGTGACAACCGGTGAACCGGTTATTCGCGAGACGAATCTTCCTGGAGCGATCATGACTCGCGTTGCTTCCAGTCACCTTCGTGTTGGAACATTCGAGTTCGCGCGTCAATGGGGAAGTGTTGAGGAACTTCAGGCTCTGGCTGACTATGCCATCGAGCGTCATTATCCAAAAGTGAAAGACGACGAAAATAAATACCTAAGTTTTTATAAGGAAGTTATTAAACGTCAGGCATCATTAATAGCCAAGTGGCAGCTGATCGGTTTCATTCACGGAGTAATGAACACCGATAACATGACGATCAGCGGGGAAACGATCGATTACGGCCCATGTGCGTTCATGGATACGTATGATCCAGCGACAGTGTTCAGTTCCATAGATGTCCAAGGCCGTTATGCATATGGCAACCAGCCGAGTATCGCTGGCTGGAATCTGGCACGGTTTGCTGAAACACTATTGCCGCTGTTCCATGATGATCAAGAGCAGGCTGTAGAACTTGCTCAAGACGCACTTTCTGATTTTGGCAGCCGTTTCAACAGCGATTGGCTTGCAGGAATGCGAGTGAAACTAGGGTTATTTCATGAGGAGAAAGAGGACGAAGCACTGATTAAGGAACTCTTACATTTAATGAAAGAGTACGATGCAGACTATACCAATACGTTCCTTGCGTTAACATTAGATAAAAAGGACAATACGAAGCTGTTTGCCAGCTCAGACTTTGGCGAATGGGATAAAAAGTGGCAAGAAAGACGAGGCAGGCAGCAGGAGTCAAATGAGGAAGCGAATCAACTAATGAGAAGCATCAATCCGTCAGTTATTCCACGAAACCACCGGGTAGAAGAGGCACTGAATGCCGCGGTGCAAGATGGTGATTACAGTGTGATGGAGAAGCTGCTTAATGCTCTATCAAAGCCTTTTGAGTACTTGCCGGAACAAGAAAAGTATTGCGAGCTGCCACCTGAAACGGAAGGACTTTACCGAACGTTTTGCGGAACATGATACTCATGAATACCATAGAAAAAGCTTGATCTCTTTATTAGAGATTCAAGCTTTTTTTGAAATTTAATAAGGATATGCATAAGGTGGAGCGTAACCGGGCGGATAATAGTATGGATAATAAGGATAGTAGTATGGATAATAAAATATTCTTCTTATAAAAGGAAATGGAAACCTTCTTCGGCGAAATCTTCGAAACCTTGGTCGACGTCTGAAATCATCATCATAATCATCGTCACCAGTAAAAATATACTCTCGTTCTACACTATTCATCTCTTCGGCGACCATCATCGTTACTCCCTGGTCATCCGTACTTTCTATGATGCCATCAATAGTTCGTCCATCAGTGGTTTCAAGCAACATATGGCTGCCTATATGTTTTTGGCATTGCTCCATCATAGTTCTTTCAATCATTGAATCGCGCTCCTTTTTGGTAACTTAGATCGAAACAAAATTATTATATCCGGGCATTTTTAAAATGGTGCTGGTCCGCTGTTAGAAAGTTTGTAAATAGTACCAATGAACGAATTTGTTTTTTTGTGCATTTGTAATGGAGACCAATAATATACATGAGAAGGGAAACAGCATTAAGACTGTGAGGGGATACAATGGCGAATCCGATAGTGGCTAGGTCTCTAGATGAAATACAATTTTGGTCTAGAATAATGAAGGAGCATGCTCTATTTCTAAGCTTGGGGTTCACTTATGAACAAAAACAATTAATCGATGAAGCACGACAATTCATCACTGTATTTGAAAGAATTGAGGAGAAGTTATCCAGATTTAATGTGAACTCAGATCTAAATCAGGTTAAAGCGTTTAACACGGAGGTCTATCAAGCGGCGGCTGCAATATGGAGCTACAAAAGGAAGGTATTAAATTTGACGTTGCGCTGTGTGATTCGTACTAACAATTTTCCATTATTGGTTGACCATATTAGCAGGGAAGCCGCCTACTTTGCCAATCGATTAAAAGAACTAAATGAAGGGGTATTAGTCCCAAAACCCAATGAAGTGATTCAAGAAAATGTATTCTTTTTAAGAATCATGGCGGATCATGCAAAGTTTATCGGACATCTATTAGACCCTTCTGAGAGAAAGTTAGTTGAACAAGCTAGAGAGTTTAGCCACGATTTTGACCAACTCCTTTTTCAAGCGATTGACTTAGATTCGATGCGGCCGCAATCTGAAACTAAACCATTATTAAGTCAATTTTTAGACCAAAATAAAGTTTCCGTTACCTCTTTAAGGGATTTTAAAAAGACAGCAAGAGAGCTAATAGAAGCATGCCGAATCAAGAGCAATATCCATCCACTTCTAGCAGATCATACTTTTAGGGAAGCAGAACGATTTTTAGAAATCATAGATTTATTTGAGTCCAGTCTAAATACAAGCCAGCGTTAATATGAATAATGTACTAATAATATAGAGTAAGCTCGGGTCACTAAGACCCGAGTTTGTTTTTTTATAAAAGATATATGGAAGAAGGGGATCATTTAAATTAAGAGAATAAGTAAATAGGATAATTAACAAATAAAGGAATAAAGGAGCAAAAAAATGACTCAAGTATGTGTTATTGGAATTTACGTACCTAATATGAAGGATGCCATCCACTTTTATACAACGGTACTAGGATTTGAAGTCAACAAAGAGTACAGTTCCAAGATTGTAACTCTCGTTCATGGTGACCTGCCGATCGTTCTAGAGGAAAAAGAAAACCATGCGTTTAATGCAGTCAATCATTCTTCTGGAGTTGTATTAGCTCTTAAGACAGAAGACATCGAGCAAACAGTGAACCACTTAAAAGAACATAACGTTAACTTTATCATTGAAGAGCCAACACCATGTCCGCCAGGAAAATATATCAGTTTCCGAGATCCATTCGGCAATACTTTAGAATACTTACAGTTTGATTAAAAAATGGATGAAGCTCGAGTCCCATGACTCTTGCTTTTTTATTTGCTATAGATTTTTATAAAGAGAAGATCAGGGGGAAAACATGTTTCCTACAAAAAGCATTTTACATACATGGAAGAAGTTTGATAGTTTCCCGATGGAAACACTTACGAAGGCTTGGTATTTTGACCAAGGAACTCAAAAGAAACAAAGAGATGTTTCCCAGATGAAAGAGCATCGAGAGCAATACGGTATTACGGGTAATTGTTTTGATCTGGCCCTTTGGCTGCTGGATGAATTCAAAAAAGATGGGATAAAAGCCTATCCGATCGGTTCAAAGTTTAATACGGAAAAGGCACATGTGGCTGTTATTGCTCTAGACGAAAATGGCAGACGGTATATATGTGACCTTGGAGACCAGTGGTTAACTCCGATATTGGTGGATACAAGTACTGAAGATTACACGAACGAGAAACTGAGTGGCTTTTTTCCGGGGGCAAAGATACAGGTGCAACCCGAGAATAACGGCTTTATCGAAATCCTTTACCATCGGCCAAACGGGAAAAAGTCCACTCAAACGTTCAATCTAGAGCCCATTGATATGAATGATTTTATGCAGGCTGCAGAGTTTTCGCAAAATCATATCCATCCAATTCCTCTATTTGAGTGCAGAATTCCTTATAAATCTGAAGTGGCTCACTGGGAATTTTATAACTGGGAGAGCTTTCTCAGTACGAATGATGGATTGCATCAAGAGGAACAAACGGATTCTATTGAGCATTGGGTTAACGTGATCCATCAAAAATCCAATTACAATAAAGACTTTTTATATGATGCTTTAAAGAAGTATTCGAAGTAAACAAGCATATGGTAACATTAGACAAAAAGGGGGCTTTCGATGTTTTTATATAAAATTGATGAAAATATCGCTTTAAGATCGTTAAATATTAATGATTCAGATGAGCTTTTCAATTTAACCATGAATTCTAAAGACTATCTTAAAGAATGGTTAGGCTGGCTTGATTATACAAACAAAGTAGAAGATACGAGAGAGTTTATTCAAGCAACGTTAAAAGGTGTTATTGAAACTGGTGGTTACCCAAAATCGGCGGCCATTTTATATCAAGGAAAAATTGCTGGTACTATTGGATTTAACGAAATAAATAAACTCCACAAAATTGGGGTTATGGGCTATTGGTTAGGGAAAGAGTTTCAAGGGAACGGAATCATGACAAAAGCTTGTAAAGGGTTTATCGAATATGGATTTAATGAACTGAATCTTAACCGAATTGAGATAAGAGTTGCAGAAGGTAATAGAAAAAGCCGGGCGATTCCTGAGAGACTCGGATTTACGGAAGAGGGTAAGATCAGACAAGCGGAATGGCTATACGACCATTACGTGGACCACATCATTTATGGCCTTTTAGCAGATGAATGGGCAAAGAATAAACAAGTGAACACGCAACACGCGAAACAGCCTTCTTGATGAAGTGCTGTTTTTTTATCATGTAACTATCATCTTCCTGTTATGTAAATAAATTCAAATACATTCTATGATGATTATAGAATCAGAGAATCATAGGAGGTAACATTTATGGCGATGCCAACTCATATCGTAGCAGTAGGCGCATGGGTAGAAGATGATCATGGAAATATTTTATTGGTTAAAACACATCATGAAGGCTGGGTGTTCCCAGGCGGGCAGGTGGAAAACGGGGAAAGCCTTATGGATGCAGTCATCAGAGAAACGAAGGAAGAAAGCGGGATCGACATTGAGGTTTCACATCTATCAGGAGTCTATTCCAACACATGTGAATACATAGGGTACGACGGGGTTACGAACATTCCAACAAAGGTGATGTTTGACTTCGTCTGCAAACCAATCGGAGGAGAATTGAATATACAAGAAGGCGAAACCACTGAAAGCCGCTGGGTGCCAATAGACCAGGTATTAGATTTCGTAAAAGACGAAGCGATCCGAACGAGATTAAAAGATTTCTTAAAAAAAAATGGAAGCATTCACTACAAGGACTATGTGACAAAACCGGAATTTAAATTGAAACTGGAAAGGACCGTTTAGGTAGTTTGAGTGAATAGAAAGATATTTCTTGTATTATTCATCATTCTAAGTTTATTTATCTTTCCTCCGCTGCTGGCACCATCCTTTCATGACAGCGACAGTCAGAAATCAGCCATTCGGGCAGATCTAGTAAAGAGAGGACATCCCTATCAGAGTTTTATAGCGTACATAGAAGAGAATGGCAATGATCCCGAATATGGTGAAAGGTTCGACGTAACCTGGCACGATTTCGATAGTGCAACAGGAATGACACCAACCATATTTTATGTGAAGAAAAACGATAAAGGATATGAGGTAGTTTCAGCGGGTACAGGACCTTGAGTTGTGAATTAGCAGAAAGAGGTGAAAAAGTATATGGATAGCATCATTTTTGATCTAGATGGGACCATTTGGGATCCGATCGATACCGTTCTGAATGCGTGGAATAGCCGTATCAAAGAACACGAACAAATTAAGCGAGAACTAACACGGACTGATTTTGAAAGTACTATGGGATTACAAATGCATGAGATCAGTGTAAAGTTATTTCCTGATTTAAATGAGGAGATCCGTGCACAAGTCATTAAAGAGTGCTGTGATACCGAGCAGGGATATTTAAAGAAACAAGGTGGTAATCTTTATCCCCATGTAGAGGATGTACTGAAAAAGCTTTCAGAAAAATACAAGCTTTATATCGTAAGTAACTGTCAGGATGGCTACATCGAATCCTTTTATGAGTTTCATAAGTTGGAAAAGTATTTCCTAGATTATGAGAATCCAGGAAGAACCGGACTTTCAAAAGGAGAGAATATTAAACTGATTATCCAAAGAAATAACCTATCTGATCCTATATATGTAGGGGATACAGAAGGAGATTTAAAAGCAGCGAAATACGCTGGAGTTCCTTTTGTTTATGCCAAATATGGATTTGGACAGGTAAATGATTATGACGAGTCTATCAATACATTCGATGATCTCGTAAAACTTTATTTATCTGAAGAAAGTGGTGCAGTTCTCTAAGAAGGAGAAGTGCACCTTTTAATTGAACTTTTAGAGTAAAATAATGTAAAAAAGAAATTTTAGAAGGTGAAAATGATCGATTTTACAGGAACCCCGAAAATAGAAACAGAACGTTTAATCCTAAGAAAGTTTGAAATGACGGATGTTCAAAGTGCTTTTGACCATTGGCTGTCAGATGAACGAGTCGCTGACAATCGCATCAACCCTGCACACAAATCCATTTCGGAAACAATAGAGAGAGTATCTAAAATCGCAACCCAATATGAAAGTAAGGAGTTTTGTTACTGGGCTATTGAGCTGAAAGAGACCGGTGAACTTATTGGAGAGATTGATCTATATGATTTTGACAGTGCCACTGAGAACTGTGAGGTAAGCTACTCACTCGGATACAAATGGTGGAACAAAGGCTATGGAACCGAAGCCTTGAGAGCGGTTGTGGCATTTGGTTTCAGGACGATGAATATTCATAAGATATCAGCAGCTCATAACACCGATAACCCAGCTTCAGGCAGAATTATGAGGAAGGTTGGGATGGAACAAGAGGGAGTAATCAGACATATGATCTGCAATAGCAAGAATGAATATAAGGATTGTGCGGTGTATGGCATTCTTCAAGAAGATTATTTGAAGCATCAACATTTATCCCAATCCTATAGAGTTTGCTGAAAAATAAATCTGTCAGAAAGATAGGGATATTATGAAGCTTTATTGGATTTTTGTGTTTCTATTTTTTTGTTTCTGGATCATCCTATCACATCAATACCCCGAACCAAGTTGGTGGTCTGTCTTTATTTCAAACCGATCAACCGATACACCTCTGATGGAGCAAATGTCTATCATTAAAGTTACCTTTTATGGTTTGTTTTTTGCAGGTTTACATTTTTTGTTGAGAAATTCAGATAGAAATAGGTGAGGGATGGGATTGAGGAAACTTTTATTCTTTTTCATTATTACACTACTAGTTATAAATACAGCTTGTTCAGACAAAGGGATTAAAAAGATCGATATAGACAACATTACTTTTGGAACTCTTAAAATACATGTGAACGGAAATTTAGTAAAAGACATTCGTCTTATGAAAAACAAAAACTTATTAAAAAAACTAGAAGAGGAATATAATAATGCAAAATTTCTCTCAGAAGAAAAAGAGAACAAGGAACCTATTTTAACGGATGGAAACTTAGAAGAAAAAATCTCAGCTTCTTATATTAATGTTGATGAAAAATCATCGGGAAACAATTTCTATATTGGGTACAAAGGAGAAAATACATTTAAAGTCATTGCTTCGGGAAGTAGTTTCAAAGATGGCATATATGTTTATTACATTGAAAGTAAAGATTTGAAAAATACAATCGAAAATCATTTGGGTGAATAATAGCTGGGTTAATATACTGTGATCTTTTGGAGGGGTAATGTGAAGAAAAGAAATGTAGTTCATCTCCTTAAACTAAATGATAAAACGATCGGTACAATTTCAACCGTTACCAAAGTACAGCTATTGAATGCTTTAAATAATGCGTGGTCATTAGAATCAAGTTCCAAATGGAGTTTGGAAAATCCAGCGAAAGGACAATGCGGAGTAACATCTTTAGTTATTCATGATACTTTAGGTGGGGAAATTCACAAAACTCGGTTAGCTGAGGGGTGGCATTTTTATAATGTTATTGATCATAAACGCTATGATTTTACAGAATCTCAATTCAGTGAAAGCATAAATTATGAGGACATCCCATCAAACAGAGAAGAGGCATTCATGGACACAAACCTTAATCAGTATAACTATCTCAAAAATAGTGTTGAGGTACAGCTGAGTAAATTATCCACATAAACTGATGTTTATGAATTGGGTGCATTACCTCATTTAAAGTTAGATTTTTCTCAGGAGGGATTACTATGAAACACAAACTCTCTTTTTTGTTATTTATTGGTATGTTTTGTGCATTGGTCGTTCCATTTAAATCATTTGCAACTTCCTGGGCCTATCCGTTTGTCGTTTGGGATGGTTACATTTATATCGTCAATGATGAGTATGTTACAGAGGTAGATAAAGAGATCGGGCGAGTTACGAGATATTCAGATATGTACCAGCAGTCTGGCAACTTTTCAAATGTTTATGAGAAAGGAACCAAGTATTACTCTATTAAGAATGTTAGTACAGATGAAGCCATTGCGGTGGAAGACGGCAGCGGAAAATATAAAAAGGCTGTAAGAGAGAAAGAGTATACGTTTGGAAACGAAGACTCTTCAGAAGATAAAAGTCCAGACATGACTGCAACACTTTTAATCCTGTCTACCATTACAATTTTTCTAATTATATTCGTGTTGAAGAAAATAAAAAGATAAAGGAAAAAGGCTCATTTATGAATAGACTAGTAATCATGACAGTCGGCAAGACACATAGTGGAAAAACTACTTTTGCAAAGGCATTAGAAAAAGAACTACATAACTCAGTTGTGATCGATCAAGATAACCATGCTGAATTCTTGCATTCTTATTACCAAACATTGTTACCGAAGCAAGGACCGAATGTAATCAAGTATGCGATCACAAAAACGATTGTGGATTATGCAGTTAATGAAACGAATTGCCATATCATTCGTTGTAACTCCCACAGAAGTCGTAAAAGCAGGTTGGACCAGCTAGCTTATTACCATGAAAAAGGATTTACAAGTATACTAGTAAACTTTGAAATTCCAACTCATGTTCTTGAAGAGAGAATTGCAAAGAGCAATCGAAGTAAAAATGTATTACGGGTCGCTTCAACGTTTGAGGAAGTTCTGACTCGACAAGAGAATGAGACAAACAAAGGAGACATTTTAGCCCCGGTAGAAGGAGAAGCGAATCATTTATTTGTAATCAAAAACTCTGATGATATTCGATCTGTTATTGAAATAATTGTTAACTTGGCACAACATGTTGGTATTTGATAATGAGACCTGCTCGGATGTTAAATAAAGGAGGAAACAGTGTTGGAACATTTTTGGTTGAAAGTATTCCTGCTCATTGCATTATATGGCCTATTGATATACATATTTAATAAACTAACGAGAAAGTGGCTTAATGTTGAAAAGAAGAAGTTCTTTTCAGATAACCATGTACATAATAACCACAAAAAAATAGACAGGATCATCAGAATTACGTTCCTTGTCATACTGATTATCAGTGCGATTATTAACATAATACGTATTCAAAAAGGTTTAGAGAAAATCTGATTTTTGGAAACATACGTGGTTCTATTTATTTTTATCATCGTTACGGAAGCTGCAAGAGCTTTGATGGAGCGGAAATATGCTGAGAATAGAAATGATTATAAGTTCACGATTGTTCGATTAGTGTTTATATCCACGTTGTTACTTTTAACATTTACGACTAACTTTTTTGGGTTGATTAGTGGTTACAGTTGAATTATTTTTTTACAAACAATAGGTGTACATTTCTTTAAAAGGAGTGTGCACTTTTTTAATGCCGACACTGAATTTCATTTATTTGACAGTTTGTGAGTGAAGGGATAATATAATAATTGAACAGTGGTCAATAAGGAGAAGAAGCTATGTCACCAAGGAAAAAGGTTAGACAAGAACTTACACGACAAATGATTATGAACGCTGCAAGAGATCTATTTGTTAAAAATGGCTATCAGCATGTATCCATGAGACAAATAGCAAAAGAATTAGAGTATAGTCATGGTGCACTTTACTACCATTTTAAAAATAAGGCGGAGTTGTTTTATGCCTTAGTTGAAGATCACTTTGCTATGTTGAATCAGATCCTGGATGATGTGTTAGAACAGAAGGTAGACAACAAGAGTAAACTGAAAAACATTATTTTGGCTTTCATTGAATTTGGTCTTACACATCAAAACCATTATGAAATCATGTTTTTAATCAAAGATGAAGAAGTTCGAAATTTTATCAATCAGAGCCCAAATAAAAGCTATGAGAAATTTGCTCACAGTATTTTTGATTTATGTGATAAGCCAATTACACTTCAAGAGATATTTAGTCTTTTTTTATCATTGCATGGTTTTGTCACTCATTATTGCCGTCATGTTGTGAACTATGATGAAGTAAAGGGTTTTGCTGAGGTACACGCAGAGTTTTTAATGAAAAGATTAGTAGATTAATCTTTTTATTTTTATCAATAATTGACCAATGGTTAATAAAAAGGAGGAAATGAAAATGAAAAGAGCTTTAGTTATTGGGGCATCAGGAGGAATGGGGTATTCGATTGTAAAGGAATTATCACGCAGGGGAATACAGGTGAATACATTTGCCCGCAATCGCGTGAAATTAGAGAAACTTTTTCATAACGATCCGAATGTCACTATCTGTTCAGGCGATATATTTCGTTTAGTGGATTTAGAGCATGCAGCAAAAGACACAGACATTATTTTTCAGTCAGCAAACCTTCCATATAGTGAGTGGGAAGTGAAACTTCCGATTATGATGTCTAATATCCTTCAAACCGCTGAGAAGCATGATGCAAAGCTTGCTATTGTAGATAACATTTATGCGTATGGACGTAGTAGGGGGAAAGAGGTTCGGGAAACTATGGTGAAAAATCCAAATACAAAGAAAGGAAGGATTCGGCTTGATCTAGAAAACATGGTCATGCAATCGAACGTTGCTGCATTGATTGCGCACTTTCCAGACTTTTACGGACCATATGCAGAAAACACACTCTTGAATTACACACTAAGTAACATCGTGGAAGACAAAAAAGCCAGTTTTGTTGGAAATCAAAATATAGCTAGAGAATTCATTTATACGCCAGATGGAGCAAAAGCAATTGTTAATTTGTCGCTTCGTGAACAAGCATATGGCGAAACATGGAATATACCGGGATACGGGGTTGTTTCCGGTAAAGAACTGATTCAAATAAGCCGAGAAATTACTGGGTTTCAAAAGGGTGTATCAACCGTTACGAAGAATATGATCAGGCTTTTAGGCTTGTTTAATCATCAGATGAGAGAAGCGGTTGAAATGTTTTATTTAAATGAAGATCCGGTTGTATTAAACGGTGAAAAATATGAAAAGTTGATCGGACCAGTTCCACGTACGCCATATTCAGAAGGTCTTAAACATACGATTGATCATATGAAACGAAGTGAAGTATCCCAATGATTTTCTTTTGTTAGTATATCTCCTAACAATATGAGCATTTCTTCAAGAAGGAGAAGTGTTCTTTTATTGAAGTAAGGTGATTGTTTATAATGATGGACAAATAAATGGTCTTCTCAAGAAAAAATGATATGATTGTAAAAATAAATTCGGAGAGGAGCAACGAGATGATAGATTATAATGGTCGCAGCTTTGTCTCAGTAGAAAATACAGACAATGGAGAAGTTTCTTCAAAGACCTTTTTTGCATATGAACAAGAGGGTCAGATCATCACAGCAACTTATAGTGGTGGGGAAATTATAAAAGGAACATTGGTTGGGATCGTAAAGGAAAACGGCTATTTAGAGTTTAGGTATAACCACGTGAATACCAAAAATGAAATAAGAGGCGGACAATGTATTTCTACTCCTGAAATCTTACCAGACGGGCGAATCAGGCTGTACGAGAATTGGAAATGGCTTGATTCAGAAGCTACTGAGGGACATTCCATTATTGAAGAAGTTAAAAAATAACACTGTTACAAAAGGTAATAGAAGCAAACGTGAAAGCGGAGCATTTCTTCAAGAAGGAGAAGTGCTCTTTTTTATTGAATTAAAGGGAATGTTAACGAATATAAAGTATGTTTAAACGAATAACTTAGAAAAAGGATTGGTAAAAAAGAATCTCGTTGGAGGGATATCGTTGGATAATAAGATCAAAGAATTAAGTATTATTTCATCTCTGTTAGCGATAGCGGGATTAGTTCTGATGTTTTCAAGTAACTATTTTGGGACTTCTATGGGCGATTCTTGGCTTCATGATCAAGCTGGCGTTGCTGATACTGATCAGTATAATCGAGTTGTTGACACATATAAAAATAACTTTGTCATTATCGGAAGCATCCTGTTTGGAACAGGTATATTAACAGCTATTCTTACGTACTTTATATCCTTTCTTTTCGTAAAGAATGAGAATAGAAATATAATCTCATAGTTACTAGGAAATAGTATTGAGTTTTCTTCACACCACCAAAAAAAAAGATTAATAGATACCTATTTTTATTTCATTATAGACCTTAAAGAGGAGTATATGAAAGGTAACCATACCAATCTGACGAAAGGATGTGTTCGGTTGGATCATAAAATTATTATTATTCCCTATGAATCTAAGTATGCTGAACAAACAGTTGAAATGTGGAGAGAAAGTAAGTACAAGGCGATTGGTCAAAAAGAGGTTCATAGTTTTGAAAGCCATTTATACTTTTTGAATCATATTTTACATAAAGAATATCAAGTTGATATAGCCTTATGGGATGAAAACGTGGTCGGAATAATTGCCTATAACGAATCGGAAATTAGCCAACTCTATATTCATAACGATTATCAAGGTAAAGGTATAGGGAAAAGTTTCCTTAGAAAAGCGAAAGAACAATCTTCAGGAAGATTAACATTATACACATTCGAGATAAATAAAAAAGCCCAACGCTTTTATGAGTTAAATGGCTTTAAGATCATTGGTAGAGGGCATGAAAATGAAGAAAATTTGCCAGACATTCAATATGAATGGATAGCAAAATAATGTGCGAGTAATAAATATTAATTCTTTAGTGTAGATAAAGCCAGATTAAGAAAAAGAGGTTATGTTTTGAAAGTGAAAAACATATTTTTTGCTATTGTAATTGCTTCACTTTGGCTAACGGGTTTCATGGAAAAGGGTATAAAAAAACCGACCAGACAAATAAATGGTCGGCTAAGCACTTTGTATAATGTTTTATAATTAATTGCGGGAATCCGCAGGGAATACGAGTCCAATCTGCTTCCGAGCCTCATCCATGATCTCCATCACAGCGAGTGAGTTCGCATGCGAATTCACCTTCGACTCCAGCTCACCTTTTTTCACAAGGTCCATGAATTCTTTTGCTTCATAATACATCTTCGGCTTGTCTTGCTCTACCGTGATATCCTCAGTCGAACCGTCTTTATACCGGATCTCAATCTTCGACATATCCTGGATGTGGTCGATCAGGATACTTCCGTTCTCGCCTTGAATCTCTGACGGAACGTACGAGTTCGAGATCTTCGAGTACATGACGACTGCGTCTTTTTCTCCATAGTTCAAGAGGATGCTGCCTTCACCGTCCACTCCAGACTCCAACAGAAATCCGTTCGCTTTTACGGAATCAGGCTTTCCGAAAAGAACGACCATCGGGTACAAACAGTAGATGCCGATGTCCATCATCGATCCGTTTGAAAACTTAGGATTGAACGCGTTCAGCACCGTTCCTTCTTTGTACTTGTCATAGCGGGAAGAGTACTGACACGAGCTCGCAAAATAACGGCGGACAGGGCCGATCTTATGTAAGTTCTCCTGAACGCTCTTAAAGTTCGGCGTTACCGTAGACCGCATCGCTTCCATCAATAGGACCTTATTTTCTTTTGCAGCCGCAATCATGCTCTCGAGTTCCTTCACGTTCGAAGCGATTGGCTTTTCACAAATGACATGTTTGCCGTGGTTCATCAACGTGATGGCTTGTTCAGCATGAAACGAGTTAGGGCTGGCAATGTAAACCGCGTCGATCACATCGCTCGCTGCCATTTCTTCTACATCAGTAAACGTATGTTCAGCACCATTCCTATCCGCAAATTCCTTCGCTTTCTGTTCCGTACGGGAGTAGACCGCTGATAACCTAAAACCCTCAACTTCTTTGGCTGCTGTAATAAAACTTTCAGTAATCCAGTTTGTTCCGATGACACCAAATTTCAATACCATTCATTCCCTTCAAAATAAGGTAGGCAAAAGCCATACCGTTTTCATATTATGTATTCTACTCCTTTCGTCATATTAAAGACAAATCATTGGGACCAATTGACTGTTTTTGTCAAAAAAAGTTTCATACTATAATAATTCCGGGTATAGTGAAAGTAAAACCTGGTAAGGAGGGATGAGTTATGCTTACAATCACTAACCATGAACAGCTAACTACGAAGCCTTTAGATTTGCCAGTACCAAGCTACGTCCTAAGTGAAAAACCAATTTCTGAGCAAGACAAGCAAAAGCCAGAATTCGAACTTACGTCATTGAATCCGAAATAGAAGACATACAAAAAAGAGCTTAGATCATTCGTGATCTGGCTCTTTTCCTATTCTAGCTGCTTACTGACAGTGTTATCCTGATCCTGTTCACGATTCCATGAATGATATTGCTTGGAATGATGGAACCTGTTTTTTCAGACGAGGCCAGAAACAAAATTGACTGGCAGTGTGTTAATTCCAATTTGTTCCTCCTGGCTTATTTGTTATGTTATGGTAATTGTAAATGAATTTACTTTCAACAGGAGAAGTTTTTGAAAAATATCATGATAACAGTACAGATAATTTAAAGAGATTGAAGGGAAAGATAAAAATGAATAAACTAGGTGTCTTTTCGTTTCTCATGGTTATCGCTAGTGTTGTTTCATTTTTTCTATTGAGAGGACCGAATGCGGATCTATCGACAGGTATTATCGTTCTAGGTTCACTTTCATTAATCGGAGTTGTACTAGCGGTACTATCGAAAAAGTGGCTATCAGGTATATTTGGTGTACTACTAAATGGAGCAGTCTTGACCTTTGCTTTTCTCTTATTGCTCGCAAAAGGAATTGGTGGTTAAGGACTAATGTTTAATCCAAAGGGGAGTCCAGGGTGAAACTAAAAGTTGGGAATATCATTACTTTTGAACGGATGTTTACAAAAGAAGATGTTGAGATGTTTACAAAACTCTCTTGGGATGAGGGAGATCACCATATACACCCTGATGAACAGGGGAGACTTGTTATCCAGGGGTTGTTGACGGCTACATTGCCAACAAAAATTGGCGGAGAAAACAATGTGCTCGCTCGTACGATGAACTTCGAGTTTTTGAGACCAGTTTTTACTGGAGATACAATCTTATGTGAAGTGCGAATCGAAAAGTTAGAACCGAGAGATAACAATCGAACATCGATCATGGCCACTTTCCTTTGCACGAATCAAAATGAGAAACATGTATTAAGAGGAAGCTTTGCAGGAGTCATCCTATCAAGTTAGCAGCTCAGGTTTATGACATTTGAGCTGTTTTTTATATACAAAAACACCGCAAACGCGGTGCTGTATGCTCATTTGATTTGGTTTCTTTGTTCCTGAATAATCTTATAAAAATAAATAGAACCATGACCTCCGGCGATGCCTAAAGGCAAGATAATAAAAGGTGCCCAGGTTTTGTCGTGCAAACCAAACACGTAGAAGATCCCATAAATGATGATCATCGTCATAATGCTAAATATGAATCGGATAAAATAGTCTTTCACCGTTAACGCTCCTCATTGCTATGTTTGTTTTATAGTACCACAATTCATAAAAGAGCAGGATTCAATATTGGTTTTAAAGAATGGAGTAACCGAAGCAAAAAGGAGTGGTAAACCATGTCTTATTGTAAAGTAGAGAAAGCGGATATCTATTATGAAGAAATCGGATCTGGAACACCGATCCTCATGATCCACGGATTCTCACCTGATCATCGTCTGATGAAAGGCTGTATGGAACCGATCTTTCAAGTGAGGTATGGATACAGACGCATCTATATCGACCTGCCAGGAATGGGGCAGACCAAAGACTATGAATCTATTCAGAACTCTGATGAGATGCTGGAGGCGGTTGTTCAGTTCATTGAAACGATATTGCCCAACCAGTCATTCTTGATTGCAGGAGAGTCTTATGGCGGCTACATCACAAGGGGAGTTATCGCGAAAATGCCTGAGCGAGTAATGGGTGCAGCGTTTATCTGTCCGATGATCATACCTGATAAAAACGAGAGAACACTACCGGAGCATGCCAACATAGAGATCGATGAGGAATTCCTCGCTACCTTAACAGAAGAAGAAAGAGAAGACTTCAAAGGGATTCACGTGAAGTTAAATGAATACACGTGGAAAAGGTATAACGAAGAAGTCGTAGCCGGAATGAAGATAGCAGATCAAGCATTCTTAGAAAAAATCTCACAAGCTTATGGATTCACGTTCAAAATCGACCAAGAAGTGTTTCCGAAACCAAGTGTGTTTCTGGCGGGGAAGCAAGATCACATTACAGGATATCAAGATGTATACGAAATACTTGATAAATATCCAAGAGCTACGTTTTCTATACTAGATACTGCGGGGCATAATTTGCAGATTGAGCAAGCAGATTTGTTAAATGTACATATTAGTGAGTGGTTGAATCGTGTGTATAATTATAGTACTGGAATATAAAATTTAAGTATGGAATGAGAAAGTCACCTTTAATAGGGTGGCTTTTTGCATAGAAAAAAGGAATATTTTAACTAAAATATTTTCTTGAAATACCTTCCAAAAGGAATTATTATTAATTTTGGAAATGAATGCTAATGTATTAAAAAGGGAGAAATGAAAATTGGAGAAATATTTACTTGTGTTAATTGCTTTGTTTATTTTAGTACTGCCTCATCAAGGGTTTGCTCACTCTGGAAGAACTGACGGTAGCGGGGGACATAACTGTTCAGCGAAGTCTCAGGCAAAAGGATTATGTACGGGGTATCATTATCATAATGGGGGAGGATCTAGTGGTGGTTCAACTCCAGCTCCGGCACCCTCACCTAAACCTGCTCCAGCAACTCGAAGTGCTAAAGATTGTTCAGATTTTGCTAACTATGATGAAGTAGTAGCTTATTGGAATGCAAAAGGTTATTCTGCGACAAATGATCCGGAGAGATTAGATGGATTTGGTAATGTTGTAGATGATGGTATTCCATGTGAAGTTCCAAGTGGATATGATACGGCAACAATTAACGGTAGTCCAAAACAGATTGAGCAGCAAGATTCAGCAAAAGGGGAAAAAGTAGGCTATCAAAAAGGATTGGCTGATGGAATGAAAGGTGCAGAGGAAAACGATTCTTCTACTGGTTCAGCAGCTTACCAATCTGGCTATAGCACGGGTTATTCTAAAGGGTATACTGAAGGAATGCAAAAGTTTGAAGAGCAGAAAAAAGCTGTTGAGAAAGAAGGATATGAAGCAGGTAAGAAGCAAGATAAGTTAGTCCTGCCTGCAAAGTATCAAGGTAACGCACTTTTAAAACAAGAATACGAAAATGGTTTTAACCTAGCTTTAAAAGAAAAAGAAGAAGCACAGATTGCTAGTTTTCAAGAAAAAGGGCTTGAAGATGGAACGAAAGATATTAAGAATACTCCTGAAAATGCAAGTCAAACTTTAATAAGCGCATATCTTTCTGGATATGAGGAAGGCCAAAAGAAATTAAAAGAAAAGTATTTAAAAATGGGCTATAATGCTGCATTTACAATGATTTCTTATAAAAAGCCTGCTCTAGAAAAAGAAAAGTATATTAAGTGGTATAAAGAAGGATTTGAATCCAATAAAGAAGTCGGAAAAATAGAAAAAGTAGCATACGAGATGGGTCTAAATGAAGAAAAGTATGAAGTCCCTCAAAAATACCTGAAAGCAGAAACGGTGTTTAAACATCACTATGGATTAGGAGAACAAGCTGCAGAGGATGCTGATGAAGCAAACACAATGATTTTTGGTTTAGGAATAGCTGCTTGGTTAGGAAGACGATTCTATGTGGCTCGTAAAATGGTAGCTTAAGGAGAGAGTAAGATGGGGATCTATCAAAAGATATGTTACAAAACAGAAGATTTATTCGTAAAGCTTTTGACTAAGAAGCAAGATAATGTCCTAGTGAATGAAAAAGTTCAAACTTATCGAAGTAATAAAGAAGCTGCGAAAGAACAAAAGCGTATGAAAAGAAAACAAGCCGCTGAAGAACGCCAACGACATCTTGAGGCACAGAAAGCAAAAGAAAAACAAGAAGTTGAAAATCTATTAAAGTCACTAGTAAATGACTCTTACACGACTTACGAATTTAATGAAGTGAAAAATAATAAGGCATTCTTTCAATCTCTTATACGAAATGTGTTTGAGCCGGATGAAAAAGGATTAACCTTCTTATTCTGTGAGTTCGATAAAAGCAGTAAAAAAGAAATTAAAGGTTATTTAATCGCTACCAACAAACGAGTATGGTTTGTAGATAAGTCGTTAAGCTTCCAACAAAAATTTCGATATCAGACCATCAAAGATATCAAATGGTTCAACGACGGCATGCTGGAAAAAGGTCTCTACATGCAATACGGTGTTAAACGACTTGAGTTTGATGAAATTTTTGATAAAGAGCAGATGATTCGTGTTGGGAATAAGATATTAAATCAAATATGAAATAAAAATACTTGGATGAAAAGTTCCAAGTGTTTTTTTCATATATTACTTTTTTTGGTAGGTGTTTATTGATACTATAAAATATGAGAAAAATAGTTATTCGTGGTTCACATTTAATTTATATGGGTATTCAGGAAGAAAATCACCAAATCATTTTTTAAGTATAGTAAAATAAGAAATAGAATCAATTGAGGAGAGATATTGTGATAAAAAACGATTTTGTTTACTATTTAGATCAATTTAATGTTTTATCACCTAATCATGCAAAGATTTATGATGAGTACACAAATGCAAATGAAAAATTCACATTTACAATTAAAACAAAAGTAGAAGAATATTTGAAAAGTATTTTTAACACCAATCCACAAAGTATAATACTTACAGGAAATGCCGGAGATGGTAAAACTAGACTATGTCGTCAAATTTATAATTCACTAAGTAAAGAAAAATTAAATGAATGGCCAGAGAGTGGAATTATAGATTTGAATTTTTCAAAAGGAATTCTGAGAATTGTAAAAGATCTTTCAGAGTTAAAGGAAGAAATAATATACAGAGAGTTAAATAGTTTAAACCAATACGTTAGTAATGGACATGAAGAAAAAATTTATTACTTAATAGCAGCCAATGAAGGAAAGCTTTCAAAATTTTTAAGTCAATACGATGAATTAGAAGCACTACGAGAAATGGTGAAATCTAGGTTTCATACACATGAAAATAATGATAATCAGTTTTCAATTATCAATTTATTAGATGTAACCTCATCTGTTTATGTAGAAAAAGTACTAAAAGAATGGAACAAAGAAGAAAATTGGGATGTTTGTAAGGAATGTCCGATAAATAAGAGATGTATTATTTTTCATAATCACAAAAAATCATCCGAAGAAAATGTTCAAAAATCGATAGTTAATCAGTATCGTATCTTAGATTATTTAAATACTCATATAACTATGAGAGAAATGTTAATACATAATAGTTACGTACTGACAGGTGGATATACATGTGCTGATATTTATAAAGCTGATTATCAAGAATTAGAAGAACAAACCAAAAAAGTGTATTACCAAAACTTTTTCGGGCATGGGGTTAGTCATGAAGCTTTTTCGGAAATGAAAGCTATGAAAATATTT
The DNA here is from genome assembly GCF_042680145.1 of Fictibacillus halophilus. Classification (GTDB taxonomy): domain Bacteria; phylum Bacillota; class Bacilli; order Bacillales; family Fictibacillaceae; genus Fictibacillus; species Fictibacillus halophilus_A. Next base: position 625,870 of record NZ_JBHTNQ010000001.1, read on the forward strand.
AAATCAATTGATCCAGGAGTTTATTCCCATTCCGTCGTGGATGACTTTATTATCAATGGAGATATCTCTGGAAATAATGATTTAGAACAAAATCATAAAAGTATATTTAATGACTCAATTGACTTGCAATTTGGTTACTTTCTAAAACAGTTGAAGCTTTACAGGGATCATAATAAAACAAGTGATCATGGACTTGTTACTAAATGGATACCTCAATTAAGAAGGAAATTATTTTTTGAATTAGATAATACAGAACATATAAATATTAAAGCTTTGCTGCCCTTTGAATATGTTTCTGATTATGAAAAGCTATTTGATGATAAACAAAAGCAAAACTTAATAAGGAAAGAACTAACAAATGGTTTAAATAGAGCTTTTTCAAAAAAGTTAGTTGAAAATCAAAGAAATGTTCAATTAATTGCTACAAGTGAAAATTTATTGATACATGAAAGTTTCCAAAATAGAAGGATTAATCTTGAGCAAGAGGTTGGAAGAGAGGATTTAGATAGAATATCTTCTGTATTCAAATTGATAGTTGATGATGAATTAGAGTTATCACTTAACTTGTTCTTATTTGAATTTTTAATGCGAGTAAACGGTGGATCAACTTTGAACATTTTACAACAAGAAGTTGAAATTTTGATTGATACTTTCAAAAATGAACTTATACAGATTAGTCAACCAAATGATTATGAGTTAAATGTATTGCGGTTGGATAAAAATAAAGGTTTATATATTGAAGATACAATAATGATTCCTTAGGAGATGATATATATGGCTTCTGGAGTTGAAAGTTTTTCTGCAACTTTAGCAAGTACGATTTGGGGGCACAGGTTTATGGATGGACAAAAAGGCCCTGAATATGTTTTGGAATTTTTAAATGTTTTAGTCGGAACTAATTATAACTTACATTCAAACGGATATTATAGAAGAAAAACTGCAGGATTTAGGCAGTTTGTATTTGAAGGAGATAAAGAAGGTAGTAAAAACGATATAGTGTCATTAACAGTAGATCAAAAAAAAGTTCTTTATTCACTAATGGAAGATCCTGAAAAAATTGATGTAGTTAGAGAGTTTTTTAGAAATTTAGAAGTGCCTTTATATGATGGTAGAGGTAAAGAGGCTAATCGTTCTTGGTATGCTAAATCATTATATCCAATTCATGAATCATTATTATTTTTCGAGTTGAGAAAGAATAAAAACTCAATTAGTTTTGAGAGGAATTTCTTTGCAAGAGGTGGGGAATTATACTTTCTAATGCTTGCATATGGAACTCAAAATGAAGTACTGCTAAAAGAAAAAATAGAGACTAAGATGAGATTATTGTTACAAAAAAACAAATCAATTAATAGTATTACTAAATTATTTACTAATGCTTTAGATGCTGATGAAAAAGAAACTGAGCCAGCTCCATTAAAATATCATGAAACAAGGGAATATCCACAATTACCAGTAAGTGATCATTATTTATTTCCTAAGTTTGCTAGAGAAATAAATAATTTATTAAATCTTAATATTGATATTTATGAAATGTTTAAACTGTTAACAAGCTTAATTTGTTTTCAATTACTTAGATATATGCAACAAAGAGTGGAAATGAATGGACGATCGTTATTTTTTATAGATAGTATGGATGGTCAGTCTAAACAAATTCAAAAACTTTCTTCAGAAAGTTTTATAAAAAATGAGTTAAACGTTAAAGAAAAGTTTGAAGTTGAATTTGACAACCTATTTTACAAGTCTCTAGGTGACATTGAGGGAAATCTTTCCTTTTGGAAAGAAAATCCAAACGAATTCTTAAGTGTTATTGGATTGAAATCATTGCAGCAAGCCAGAAAGAAAAGAATATTGAAAACGTTAGAAAGCTGTAAAAATATTGATGATGTTTCATCCAAACTTTTTGTGGTTGTTAAGGAAGTTGTTGGAGATCAATTGAAAAAACACCAATTAAGTATTGTAAGGGGAATTGTACGTGATGGTGGAATCGGAGGATACCGAACAGGGTCAAAATATCGTTATTTTATGTCTGATGATTTCTTAAAAACCATAGTTTTTTGTAACATTTATCCTAAACAAGAAATGGAATTTAGTGAGTTTATTGAGTTGCTGTATAAGGAGTATGGTTTTGTTATTGGAGAAAAACAAGCTAAAGAAAGTGGTATTTATTCAAAATCTAGATTGAACATTAGCTATTTCCAAAAGAATGAGAATTACTTACGGGAGAAATTAAAACAAAATGGACTTCTCATTGAATACTCCGATGCTACAGCCATGATCCATAATCCTTTTGAAAGCATTGAAGAAGAGGTGCTTGCATGATTACAAAAAATGAAAGTATTACAACAAATAATGGGCTCATTGCAAAGTGGATAAAAAGAATATTTATAAGTCACTTCAGAGAACAAAAGAATGTTAATACAGAAAAAATATTTATTAAGGTTTCTGGTTTTACTGAAGACCAAGTAATTTCTATTTTAAAAGAAATTAAAGATTCATCGCTAGAATTAGCCAATTACTATAAACCAACTATAAGAACCATAACTCCAATTCAAGGTTTTGAAGATTTTAGTTACAGAGAAAGTGAAACTAGCACTTGGCTAAGAAATAACACAGGATTTGGTGAAGCTTTAGTATTAATTATTAATGAGAATACCCCTGAAGCCCAAAGTCTAGAAAATTTGTATTCAATAGACGAGTCTTATCTGATATCAAAAGAAGGGTTAACTAATTTATATTCGATTCTTTCTAGTAATTTCAAGCTTGCAGCTGAGGAAATTGACGATATTAAAACATTCTTTAATTTATTCAATAAAATTAATGAACCACAGTTATTGGATTTAGTTAATTTTATAGCTGCTATTTTAAATGAAGAAAATGATCAACTTCCTTCAATAGTTCAAAGGATTCAAAAACATCTTCCTGAACTAAATCTATTTAAGGATTCACACCTGATTTTAAGCGATTCAAGTTATCCTAGAATTAAAAATAATTTCTTTTTATCCAACTTACAAACTGCTTCATCTACAATGGATACAGAGAAATTGCTAGATAAAGTGTATAGTTTTTTAGATTCAGAAGATAGTCAAAATGATTACTTGGAAGATATTGATGTTAAAGATTTTAGAAATGATGCAATTGAATTTTTGAATCATAAATCAAAAAAATTATTAAATTATGAATATGAATTTGTTGATTATCTCTTTAAGTTTAAAGAAAAAGATAAAGACTTAGTAACTAAAGTTAAAGATATATTTGCAATAGAAGAGTTAAATAAGGAAGAAAAAAGGCAAGTGGACCAGGGAATAGAAGCACTTGAAAATAAAGAAGATCCAGAAAAAATCCAAGAATTTATTGATGAATTTTCTGCAGTTCTGGATAAGACCCCTGGTATTATTAAGAGTATAAATCGAGTTGTTGACAAGTTAAGACATCCTTCAGAATATGAAGACTTATCACATGCACTATTAAATGAATCTTTTAACTTAATTGAAGAACATATGGATTCGATAAATGAAGAAAACGTAAACTTTACAATTAGTCTATTAAGTAAAAAAATTAGTACGAGAGTAAAAAAACTAATTGAAATATACTTACTAAATATAGATAAAGTATTACCTGATTTCACCTTTGAAAATGAATCAGTTCCATCTGTTTGTGATGAAACGTGTAAAGAAAATGAGATTACTTTAGGACTAAGTTTATTTATCGGGGATAAATTTCAAAAACAGAATAAAGTAAAGCTTCTAAATTTCAATGATAATAACTTGTACCAGTTAATCCAATTTGTTGATGAAGGTAAGATTCCTTATATAAAAAACTATTTGGAAAACGAAGTAGAAGTGCTAGATACAAATAAATATATAAGTGAAAATGCAGATTTATATATTGCTGCGAAGAATGAGGAAATGAAAGTTGCTATTAATAATCTAAATGAATTTTCAGATTATTACATTCGCTTATTAAACGGATTAAATGCAAATGGAATATTCTCAGTTTCTGTAAAAAGTCTTGAAGAACGCGTTGAAACTTATACGAAAAATATCTATCAATCTGTTTCAGTTTCTAAAGAAATTTATAGATCCCTAAATATTATGGGGGCTATTGATACTCTAAATTGTAAAATTAATGAACCAGGATATTCCGAAGAAAGAATAATTACTGTGTTAAACCCCATACGTTTATTAAGCTATTTACATCGATTTATTAAAATTAATGAACAAATTCAAACTTGGATCTCGAAGGCTGTAGCAAATGATTTAGAAATATTGAAACTTAATGAATACTTAGAGTATGCAGCAGAACAAACAATGTATTTAGCTCCTAGGTATTTTACTAGTGATGGGGACGAATCGTTTTTAATTGAAGTTAGCGAACGGATGGGGGAGGGATTCTTTACATTAAATACTGCCCCAGTAAAAAATCAGGATCATTTGGCTAAAGAATTTTCAGAAGAACTGCTGAAGGTTTCGAAAAATTATCTAGAGGTATATCCGTACGCAAAAGATGGTTTAGATTTATTGTTTTTGTACTGTCAAAGCGCAGATGTTGTGATTAGCTCAATAGAAACACTTAATAAAAATTTGAAAGGGATCACAAAGTTAAAAATTAGTGTTCATAGTACACAAGCAGCTACTTTACATCAGAAGTTAAACAAATGGATAGCTCAGCGTGAAGAGTTCATAAAGCCTGCGGATCAAGGGAAATTTCCTATCGTAGAATTGAAAGTAATTTCCGGAGATAAAATATCTGATATTTCTAATCATATAAAGCAACATATGATTGATGCTGACTTAGTAGTATTAACTGATTACTTTGGTCATAGCAATCAAATTAAGTATGGATTTGACAAAATTTCTCCTGTGTTGAAAGATGATTGGTTTGTAAAACCATTTAAAGAACCTTTGTTAGACAAAGAGGCTATAAAAAGGATTCCATTTGTAAGCGAACATTTACCAAAAGTTCAGCAAGATTTTTATCAATTACAATATATTATACAAAGCAGTACTATGCCTGATCAAAATGAACTTTATGTGCTTAAAAACAAAATTGCTATAACAAATTTTTCTGATAATACACTAATAGATTTTATGCATGATAACTTTAACTGGATCATGATAATGGACAGATTTTTAGATAAATCGCTATTACAAAAAGCATCTTCCAAAGCTCAGATTATTCAATACAAATCCAAAGCAGGTGTTAATAAAAATTATAAATTAATATTGTCATCATCCCAGTATGTTAGAAAATTAAGTTCGAAAGTTAATGATTATGCTTACTATGATAGGTTAACTAGAAAACTAAAAGAAATATTAAAAAATGAAGATATATCGAATGAAAAAGTAGTTGAGTCTGTAAATTTAGTAAAAGAAATTTCAGGAGCGCTTGTCTTAAAAGTTATTGGTCCGGGTAAGTATGCACATGAGATGATGGCTACTTATCTTTCGATCAAAAACAATAAAAAAGAAGATAAGGGATTATCGGTCTGGTCAATTTGTGATGAACTCCCATGGTTTGCTAACAATAAAAGAAGACCAGATCTAGTATTAACTACAATCAAAATTAATGATTCAGGAAAAATTAATATTACTTTTGAGTTGAAAGAGTTAAAGTTTATAAATCATAGAATTTTTGACCGTGAAAGAGCAGATAGCTTGAAGCAAATTCAAGCAGGAAAACAACTTTATGAGAGTATATTTAATTTCTCTAAATTAAAAACCGATTCAGCTTTCTGGAAAGAAGAATTACTACATTACTTTATTGAAAAAGATTCTTACTCGACTGAAGAGGCTGATGTATTAACAAAACTTCAGTATACAAATACAAAAGATATTAATGTAGAATTTAAAGCTAGTGTAGATGTATATTGCTACACATCTAATTTATCTGAATATAGTTTTGAGAAAGTTAAAGATGGAATGTTTCAAGAAGTTGATGAAGAATATACAACAAATTTATTTAACCGATATTATATCTTGAAAGAACTAGGTGCTCATGAGAGTCAGCAACCATCTTATGAGGAACTTAACGATGTTACTAGTTTGGAAGAACAATTGAAAAATGAAGAAATAATTTTAAAAATAACAGCTGAAGATCCATCTGATTATGGGACTGATGAAAGTAGAAATGTCAACAAGGAGGAAATAGAACAAGGCACAGGTACCGAAGTGACAGGATCAAATGAAGGTTATTCAGAAGAAAAACATAATAACAAAGAAACTGTTAAGGAAGAGCAAGTAACAGAAAAAACAATTTCTGAAGATAAACAGCCAAGTAAAGATTCTAAAATTCATTATCCTGAAATTATTGCATTAAAAGATCTAGATGTTAGTAAGAAGATTACTACTAATGACTATTTTGAAATCAAGAACCAATACCAAAATTTACTTATTCGAAATTTTAATAAGAATGGTATTTCAATAAAGGTTAAAGAAATAATTGTTGGTTCAAGCGTTATAAGAATGATTATTGGAATTCCAAGTGATGTATCTGCAAAGAAAATTACTTCTCGTGGAAATGATATTCAACTTTGGTTAGGTTTAAATAATGAACCGCATATCTTTATTAATAGTAAGGGAATTAATATTGATATTGTAAGAGAAGAACCTGATACAATTTACTTTGAAGATTTTATGAAACTTACAAGAAAACAACATCAAGATAAAATTAAAGAAAACAATTTAATTGCTCCGCTTGGTTTAGATCCATTAAACAAAGTTATTTATATTGATTTGTCTGATTCTACAACACCACATTTGCTTACTGGTGGAACTACTGGTAGTGGTAAAAGTGTTACTCTTAATTCAGTAATTTTAGGATTAATGTGTTTATATAAACCTAAAAATGTAGAATTTATATTTATTGATCCTAAAAAGGTAGAATTTACGATATATCAAAATAGAAAACATACACAAAAGGTTATTACAGATATTAATGAGTCAGTAATTGCTCTAGAGAATCTCATTAACGAAATGGAACATCGATATTCGATGTTTGCAGAAGTGGGAGCAACTAACCTTGAGGAATATCAAGAAATTGAAGATGTTATTTTACCAAGACTTGTCTGTGTATTCGATGAATTTGCTGACTTTATGAGTCAAGAAAAAGAAGTTTCTAAACGCGTTGAAAATGCGATATTAAGGCTTGGTCAAAAAGCTAGGGCAGCAGGAATCCATTTAATAATATGCACACAGAACCCTAAGGCAGATATTATTAATACTAATATTAGAAATAATTTAGGGGCAAGGTTAGCTCTTCGTGCCGCTGATGCAAATGCCTCTCAAGTAATTCTTGATTCTGACGGTGCTGAACGTTTGGCAGGAAAAGGAGATTTTCTTGCAAAGGTGTCATACGGAAATATTGAAAGAGGAAAGAGTCCTTTCCTAACACCTAAAGTTAAAGCTGCTTTATTGAGTTATTTTAAAAATTAAGGAAAGAACAGCATCTAGGTGAGAATCTAGATGCCTTCTTTTCAACGTTAATACTACTGGAGGAATTTCACCAGTAATTAAAGGATGAGAAGTAATGGGTTATGGACAACATCAAAGTTTTTATTTGAGAGATAGATGGCTACCAAAAGCTATTAAAGAAATTAGTAATGATGAAAGATTTTTTTATGATAAACAAGCGTTCGAAAAGATTGGTCTAGGGAAAAATATGGTTCAATCTCTAAGGTATTGGGCCGTTGCAACAAATGTAATAGGAGAAGAATTTAGCAAAGAAAGACAAAAATCTCATTACATTACCGATTTTGGTAATATGCTTAATAAGTTTGATAAATCTATACAGTTAAATGATAGTGCCTCGCTCATTCACTACTTTTTAACAAGACAAAAAGAACCTAGTACAGTTTTTTACTGGTTTTTTAATGAATATACACAAAACGTTACATCTAAAGAAGAACTAATTAATCAATTTAAACAATGGGTCGAGCATAATGAAAATAAAACAGTTTCATTAAATTCTCTTAAAAAAGATATTGACTGCTTAATTAAATTATATACTGCTGGGCTAAATTCAGTGGATCCAGAAGAAGTTATACAAAGTCCTTTAAGTAAAATCAATTTAATAAAAGAAAAAAAGAATATTATAATGAAATATTCACCTACATATGAAGAAGTAGGACTTATTGCTTTAATGTTTGTCCTTCTAGATTATTGTTCAAGTAAAGAGATTGATTCTCTTACCGTGGATCAAATCTATGAAACGAAAGGTTTATGGGGAAAAACATTTAATCTTAGCAGAGTCCAAATAGTCTCAGCACTCGAACAACTTTCTTATGAAAAACACAACGGAATTAAATTCGTTAGAACTAATCAGCTTGATACAGTACAAGTACCTGATATTAAAGCAATAAACTTTTTAGAAGAACAGTTTCAAAGAAAGATTGAGGCATTAATATGATTACTACAAGTCAATTTTTTAAACCAAGTGTCAATATTAAATTAGATAAGAATAATCAAGTTTTATTAAAAAGTTACTTACCTACTCCATCCCATGCCGATGCTTTTTCAGGGGTTTTAAATGGTTTTATTAATCCGGAGAGTTCAAAATCCCATATTGTTATAGGAGCATATGGAACTGGGAAGTCATTTTTAGCAACATTACTTAGTGCTTTACTTTCCAAGAATATTGAAAAAAAGACATATAAATTACTTCTTAAGAAATACTCTACAGTAAATGATGAAATTCATGAAAGTCTTCAAAAAGTTTCAAAATTAAAAACATCCTATATTCCTATTCTATTGAACGGGAATGAAGGAAGTTTTAGACAAGCTATAATAAAAGCTTTGTTACGAGAAATAAATGAAAATAAGCTGGATGTTGTACTTCCTGGTGTAATTCAAAGTATTTTAGATAGTGTGAATAAATGGAAAGAAGATTATCCTCAAACTTATAAAATGTTTCAACAAGAAGCCCAGCGAGAATTTGGTACCTTCGAAAATTTCATTTTAGGGGTTCAGGGTTATAATAATAGACATATTCAGTGGTTTAAAGATATTTATCCTGATCTTACTTCTGGCTCTCGTTTTAACATAACTATTGATCAAGATTTTATTTCTCAGATTCAATATGTTATTGATCAGTTAAACAAAAAACAACTAGGAATCTTCTTTATATATGATGAGTTTGGTCGTTTTATACAATCACTTGATCAAAAACAGATTCACCAAGCGATGCAGGACATCCAGGATTTAGCAGAACTTTGTAATAGTTATTCAAACCAAGCCCACTTATTATTAATTACACATAAGAACTTAAGAAATTATTCTTTTAAATTTAATGAGGAATTAAACGATGAATTTGGAAGAATTGAAAAAAGGTTCGTAAGTTATAGTATTAACAGCGATCCTTCTACATTTCTAAGATTAAGTCATGAAGTCATTAGCAGCTTTAGGCAGAAATATCATGTAAAAGCTGATAAAAATTATAAAGATCAGATGCTATCAGCCTTGAGAATGTTTCCGCTATTCCCTGAGCTAAATAATGTTGAGGTTGAAAATATAGTTGTAGATGGTTCCTATCCTCTGCATCCTGTTACAATTTATATGTTGCCAGTTTTGTCTAATATTTTTGCTCAAAATGAAAGAACTCTATTTACATTTTTAGAAAGTAATGAAGCTGGTGGTCTGGTTGACCATATTAAAAATGACAATGGTATATATTTGCCATATAAGCTTTTTGATTACTTTTTTAGTTCTTCTTCAATGGATAATATACCAGAAGAGCTGAAAATTTACAGAAAAGTAATACAAAAACTACCTTTTGACGAAGACAGTCTAGAGGTACAACTTATAAAATTTATAGCCCTGTGGAATATTAGTGGGCTTCAAGCAAAATTTAAATTAACTGATGAATTTATATCTTTTGCACTCGATTATAATTTGTTATTAAACTCTCAATTGAACCAATTAAGAGATTTAAAAGCGGTTCGATATAATAGAATTTATGGTTATTGGGAACTTTTTAATGGTAGTTCGGTAAATGTGGATGAAATTATAGAAGAGAAAGATAGAGAATTAAGTTTATCTAAAGCAAAACAGCTTGACTTAATTCAGAAATTTATTACGCCAAAATATTACTTAGCGAATGAGTATAACTATCAAAAAAGTATGACACGATTCTGTTCCGTGTTACCTATTTATGCTTCTAGTTTAATAGAAGGTATAGTGGATACGGAGCAGTTAAAAAAGGTGAACAATGCAGACTCAATCTTAATTAACGTTTTATTAGATAATAATACTAATAAACAAGACTTAATAGATGAGCTATTAAACTGGAATGATAAGGATGTTATATTTGCGATACCTTCATTCAATTATCAACTCATAGAACCTTCATTGAGAAGATATACAATAGTAAACAATCTTTTAGAAGATAAATTCTTTTTGCAAGAAGATCCTGATTTACGAAAAGAATTATTATTATCATTAGAAGATATTGAATTTGAAATTAATGAAATTCTCTTAAACTATAGTTCGTTTAAAAATGAGATTACATGGATATTCGATAATAAGAAAGTATTAATTAAAAATAAAATTGTTCTAGAAAATCTCTTATCAGAGTTAATGTCAAAGATCTATCCATATACACCGGAAGTTAGAAATGATGCATTTAATAGAAGGAATATAACAACTGTACAGAAAAAGGCTGCAATTAAAGTCGTAGATTACATTATCAATCATCGTACTGGAAGTAGTTTCGATATAGAGGGAAATGGACCTGATTATTTGATTTATGCAACACTTTTAAAGAATAATGGAATTGAGATCAACGATTTATCTAATATTCAGAACAAACATATTTCAAAACTTAAAGAAGAACTAATAAATGTAATTTCAAAGAACAATCAAGGAACATTACAAGAAATAACAAAAATTTTTACTGAACAGCCATTTGGTATTAGAAAACCATTGATTCCTATCCTTCTAGTAACATTACTAAAAGAGCACTGGAATAAAATTCTTTTTTACCGAAACGGAATGTATATCTCAGAAGTTAATGGTGAGTTTCTTTATAGTATGATTGAAGAAGAAACTGAGTTTGAATACCGCTACTTCGAAATTAAAGAAAAATATTATTCACTATTACATGATATAAATAAATTATTCAATGATAATCAAGAAGATATCTCTATTTATCATCCACTATATTTACAACATGTACTTTTAAGTTGGCTTAGATCTCTACCTAGAGTAGCGCAAATTACATTGAATATGAATGAACATGCTGTTAAGTTAAAAGAAATTATTAGATATCTAGAGGTTGATCCTCAAAAATCACTTGACTCTTTAAAACGTTTATTTAATGAAGATGCATTTGATCTCAAATCTATTAAAACAGAGATTGAAAATTATTATTCACGCCAGGAACAATTCATTAAAAATGAATTATTTAAACTTTCTGGTACAAAAAATTATGAAGAACTTTGGAACTGGGCTTGGGACCAGAGTGAAGAAGCGAAAAAAAATAACAACTTAATAGTAACAATATTAAACTCAAAGAGTCACGAATGGATTGACGAATTGTCTTTCAATGTAGTAGGTGTTGAAAGAAAAGATTGGTCTGACACTACCTTCGAGATGTTTATATCTCAAATTAAATATTGGCATGATAAGTTGTCGGAATCAAATAATGAAAACAGTATTGAAATTAAAATTGGTGATCAGACAAAAATTATAAATAATGTTCAGTTGACACATAAGTCTGAGCTGATTTATCAAAATGTAAACCGTATTATTAAAAATGCTGGGAGAACAGTTTCAAAAGAAGAAGTAGAGATCATTGTTTTTAAGTTAGTAAACGAGTTTATAAAATAGAAAGGGGACAGTTTAGATGGAAAGAAAACCTGTCCATGTCGCTATGTTTAGTGGGGGAGCGTCCAGTGCATATGTAGCCTATCAAATGGTACAAGCACATGGAAAAGAGAACTGTATCTTGTTCTTTACCAATACTCTTTGGGAAGATGAAGATAATTATAGATTCATGTATGAAGTTGCGGATTATATAGGAATTGATATTACTGAAAGAATAGATGGACGAACTCCAGAAGAAGTTTTTTATGATATTCGTTTTTTGGGAAATTCTAGACTTGCAAAATGCTCCGAAGAACTAAAAGTAAAACAAACGATGATATTTATTGAAGATGAACTGAGGAATGAACGTGGTCTTGAACCAATCTTATACTTTGGTATAGGACCACATGAGACACATCGTTCAGATAATCTTCGATCCTTTTACGAACATTTTCCGATCGAGCCGGTTGAAACTAGATTTCCGATGATCGAAACATTTAAAGAAGATATGAATGTTAAAAGAATCATAGAGGAAGATTGGGGTATCAAACTTCCAAGGATGTACGATTTAGGCTTCTCACATGCCAATTGTGCCGGTAGATGTGTTAGGGGTGGATTTCAGCATTATGCACAATTGTATCATGTATGGCCAGACCAATATGCTAAACAGGAAGAAATGGAAGAAAACTTTAGAAAACATTTTGAAAAGAATGTTTCTATCCTAAAAAAAGACGGTAAACCTTATACTTTAAAAGAATATCGAATGAAAATGGAACGTGAAGGTGTTCATAACTTCTTAAAACAAGTTGATGATACAGTTCCATGTGTTTGTTCATTTTCTTAAAACGGTGTACCATGAACATTTGGACTTATTAAATAGTAGAGGTCTGAGATTATAAACTCTCAGACCTTTACTATTTCAACTGCTAAGTCATTTAGTTTAAAACCTCTTCGTTTAATGATCTATTATGATTTTTAATGTATTGTTTTCAGTCGAATATTTAATGTCACACTCATCACAAATAGGCATTGGATTATTATACTTTAGGAGTTCCCAATCAGTTGGATGAAGTTTGATTCCGCATCTAATACAACATACTGGTTTTCTCATGTGAATAGCCTCCGTTGATTGATATCTTTCAGGGGTTAAATTCTGAAGCTATATACAATAAATTTATGCAATCCCTGCCTTCATCAACATCCCATCCAACGACCGTTCCATATTTCTCTCTAACCACTTTGCTGCTTCAATAAGTCTCTCAAGATCTGCTCCTGTTTCCGCAGTCATTCCTTTAAACATATTAACCATATCTTCTGTACATACATTACCTACGGCTTTTGGGGCAAATGGGCAGCCGCCTAATCCACCGATTGATGAATCGAAACGAGTAACACCTGCTTGATAGCCAGCGAGGATATTGGCTAGGCCAAGTCCACGTGTGTTGTGGAAGTGAAGTCCGAGTGTCAGGTCTTTGCCGAATTGTTTCTGAAAAGCTAATACTACGTTCTGCACCTGTAGGGGATTGGCCATTCCGGTCGTGTCTGCAAGTTTGATTTCGGTACACCCAGCTTTTAAGAAAGATTCCGCAACTTTCAACACTTTATTGAGTGGAACTTCTCCTTCAAACGGACATCCGAATGCTGTTCCGAGAACCCCGGCAACTCCTTTTGAAGCGGCACCTTCCTCAATGACCTTCGTCAGTTCCTCAACTGCCTGATCCACTGTTCGTTTTGCGTTTCGTAGATTAAAAGAGTCACTAGTCGTGGTGACGACATGTAGGAAATCGACGTCAGTATGTAACGCGCGTTCAAGACCTGATCGGCTAAGAACAAGTCCTGCATAACGCACATCGTCTCGGTTCGGAACAAGACGCATCACTTCTTCGGCATCCGCCATCTGTGGAACGACTTTTTTGTTCACGAATGATACGGCTTCAATGATTCGTATACCTGAGTCGATGAGCTTGTTAATGAGTTCAACCTTCGTTTCCGTGGAGACCAGCTTTGGTTCGTTCTGCAGCCCGTCGCGCGGTCCGACTTCACAGATTTCAATCATGAGTATCCTCCTTCAACACATGAATTTTTTTGATTTCCTCCAGATGGGCAAGTACTTGATCACGGCCTTGATAGATGTGCTCGGTCATGGCGACACGTGCACGTTCGGAATCCTGATTCTGAATCGCCGAAAGGATCGTTTTATGAACTTCTAAAGAACGCTTCAGCTCAAACTCGTTGTACCAATAGAATGAACGGAACACGAGGGGTACGACAACTACCTTTGATAGATGAAAGTAGATATGTGGGTTGTTACATGCAGAAATAATAGCTTCGTGAAACTGCTGGTTGAAGTTCACGATCTCTTTAATCGAATTTAAGTCTGCTTCCTTATAACGATTGATCGCTTCTTCATAACGGTCATTTGCTTCTTTCATCTTTTCGATATCCTCGTCTGTACGATGAAGTGCAGCCTGACTCGCTGCGTAACCTTCTAATAGAGTACGAAGATCATAGATTTGCTGAATATCTTCCCGTGTGAAATGGCGAACACTTACGCCGCGTTTAAGCGGAGTAACAAGACCTTCTGACTCGAGCTGCTTGATGGCTTCACGTATCGGTGTCCGGCTCAGCTTTAGTTCCTTCGCAAGAGACTCCTCTCCAAGCCTCATCCCAGGCTCGTATTTTCCGTGTATGATGGCTTCTTTTATATATTTATAGGCATCCATATAAACCACTCCTTAACTCGTATTGTATACAAACGGAAGATAAGTTGCAATAATTTTCTGACAATATATAATATAAATGACGTAAAATCAACGTTTAAAGAACGTTTTTAAAATAAAATTAAAATTACCCATTGACCTTTTGTATACAAAGCGTTAATTTGGTATAAAGATTAAGAAAATTATGATTCTTCTAAAAATAAGACAAACGGAGGGATAACATGTCCGATCAACTTCCTTTAGGTGATATTCGTGTCATTGAGCTGGGAACCCTTTTGGCCGGTCCTTTTTCCGGGAGGCTGTTAGCGGACTTTGGGGCAGAAGTGATCAAGGTGGAGCCGCCGGGTAAATCAGATCCGATGAGAAACTGGGGACAATCAAAAGACGGTGTTGGACTATGGTGGCCGATTCAGTCGCGTAATAAAAAGTCCATCACACTGAACTTGAGAGTAGAAGAAGGTCAGAACATCTTAAAAGAGATGGTGAAAGACGCGGACGTGATCATCGAGAACTTTCGTCCGGGAACGATGGAGAAGTGGAACCTTTCCTATGAAGAGTTATCTGCCATCAATCCGAAGCTCATCATGGTCCGGACCTCCGGATATGGACAGACGGGACCTTATAAACATCGCGCTGGTTTCGGAAGTGTCGGGGAAGCGATGGGGGGCCTTCGGAATGTCACTGGTTTTCCAGACCGTCCGCCGTCACGAATCGGAGTGTCAATTGGTGATACGCTTGCAGCACTTTTTTCAACGGTCGGCTGTTTAGTCGCACTGCATGAAAGAGAGCGTTCTGGAGTGGGGCAAGTCGTAGATACGGCGCTCTATGAATCGGTCTTTTCGGTCATGGAAAGTTTGATTCCGGATTATATGTTTGCCGGCTATATCAGGGAACGTATGGGGAACATCCTGCCGGGTGTCGCACCATCGAACATCTATTTTACGAAGGACAAGACATATATCGTGATCGGGGCAAATGCAGACGGTGTGTTCCGCCGATTATGTGAAGCAATGGGTCAGTCGTATCTTGCGGATGACCCAAGATTCTCTACACATCACGCTAGAGGCGAGAACATGAAAGTGCTTGATATGCTGATCGAGGATTGGACGAAATCGCTCGATGCGAAAGACGCACTAGAAATTTTAGATGAAAAAGGTGTACCATCCGGACTCATCTATACGGCAAAAGAAATCCTAGAAGATCCACATTATCAAGAACGCGAGATGATCGTGAATGTCGAGCATCCGGAGTTAGGTGAGTTCCCGATGCCGGGTATTGTACCGAAGCTTAGCCGTACACCAGGGAAAGTGAACCACGTTGGTCCTGAAGTGATGGGCAAGCATAACGATGAAGTGTATAGAAATTGGCTTGGATACAGTGAAGAGGAAGTAGAGAGGTTAAAAGAAGCGAGCGTTATCTAAATCGGAGGTGGGAAGAACGTGGGGAAGACACTTTACGATAAAATTTACGACATGCATATGGTCTACCAAGGAGAAGATCAGCCATCCATTCTGTATATCGATCTTCACCTCATTCATGAAGTAACGTCACCGCAGGCATTTGAAGGACTGCGGATGAACAACCGAGTAGTCAGTCGCCCAGATCGCACACTTGCGACGATGGACCATAGCATTCCTACAACAGACCGTTCACTTCCGTTTCGTGATGAAGTGGCGAAGAAACAGGTGAAGACCTTAGAAGAAAACTGCAGGGAGTTTGGGATCCAGCTGTTTGACCTCGAGAGCGAGAACCAAGGAATCGTCCATGTGATCGCACCTGAACTTGGCATCACACAGCCCGGTCAGACGATTGTATGCGGAGACAGTCATACGTCAACACATGGCGCGTTTGGAGCACTCGCTTTTGGAATCGGAACGAGTGAAGTGGAACACGTTTTAGCGACACAGACTCTAAAGCAGGATAAGGCGAAGACACTCACGATCAACATTACGGGTGAGCTCCCAAAAGGAACATCGGCTAAAGATTTAATTCTTTCTATCATCGGAAAGTACGGCCACGATTTTGCGACAGGTCACGTGATCGAATACAGAGGAGAAGTCATCCAAAACTTAACGATGGAAGAGAGAATGACGGTCTGCAACATGTCGATCGAGATGGGTGGACGCGCCGGATTGATTCAGCCTGATGACGTTACGTTTCACTATTTAAAGGATAAACAGTACGCTCCAAAAGGAGAACTGTGGGAAGAAGCCTTATCAGAATGGCGGTTATTGTACACAGATTATGATGCCGTTTTTGACCAAACCGTTGAATATGATGCTAGTGAAGTGGTGCCGCAAGTGACGTGGGGAACGAATCCTGGTCAAGGTGCCGGAATCACAGATGTCGTGCCATCACCAGAAGATTTGCCGATCAGCCAAAGAAAAGCCGCAGAGAAAGCTCTTCAGTATATGGGACTGGAATCAGGAACGCCGTTTGACTCAATAAAACTAGATAAAGTATTCATCGGGTCGTGTACGAACAGCCGGATTGAAGACCTCAGAAAAGCGGCTAAAATCGTAAGTGGTTACAGAGTGGCGGATTCCGTACATGCACTCGTCGTTCCAGGTTCACAGACTGTAAAACGTCAGGCTGAGGAAGAAGGTCTGGATCAAGTTTTTATTAAAGCTGGTTTTGATTGGCGTGAATCAGGATGTAGCATGTGCCTTGGGATGAACGAGGATATCGTGCTTGAAGGGGAGCGATGTGCTTCAACTTCAAACCGAAACTTTGAAGGCAGACAAGGAAAAGGAGCACGTACACATCTGGTGAGTCCGGAGATGGCAGCTGCTGCAGCGATCAAAGGACATTTTGTGGATGTAAGAAATTGGGTGACAAAAGAACGTGAGGAGGTGGGCTCTTGATGGAACCTTTTACTTCATTTACCGGAACGGCTGTACCGCTTGATGTGGATAACGTCGATACGGACGCCATCATTCCGAAGCAGTTTCTAAAACGAACCGAGCGAACAGGCTACGGGCAGTTTCTGTTCTATGACTGGCGATTTGAAAACGGAAATGAAAGACAAGATTTTATTCTGAACGAGGACCGTTATCAAGGAGCGTCTGTTCTGCTCGCGCGAAAGAACTTTGGATGCGGCTCGTCTCGTGAACATGCACCATGGGCTCTATCTGACTATGGTTTTCGGGTGATCATCGCCCCATCATTCGCAGACATCTTTTATAACAACTGTTTTAAGAATGGGATCCTGCCCATTGTTCTATCAGAGCAGGATTTGGATGAATTGTTTCAGCGAACGAATGAGAAGCGAGGATACCAGTTATCCGTTGATCTAGAGAGTCAAAGAGTGATAGATTCACATGGTTTTGAAGCGTATTTCGAGGTTACGCCATATCGGAAACGGCTCCTTCAAAAGGGTCTCGATGAGATCGGTTCAACATTGGAATTTCAGGATAAGATTAAGAGTTTTGAAGAACAGCACCGCATTTATTACACAATAGAAAAAAATGAAAAGGCTTCCATCTAAGGCTGTAGTGCATCATAGATTATCAGCTCCATAGAACTTATTTTTTTTAAGGAGGATATGATATGAAAACCAAGTCAGTAAAAGAACCCATCCGTAAAAAATGGATTTGGATTCTGTTGTTTATCAACGTTGTATTGATCGTTCCCTGGTATTTTCCGAAGGGGGCAGTTGAACCTTTTGTCTTTGGGTTCCCGCTCTGGGCATTTATCTCTACTTTTTTCACACTCATCATGGGAGCTTATCTAAGTTGGCTCTGTATCTCTCAATGGAACATCGTTGAGGAGGAAGAGGAAAACGCTAAGAGAAAGGAGGATGTGAAGCATGGATAACTTAGTTTTTGCCGGCATGGACGGCATTATCATCTTGAGTGTGTTCGCGATAGTGATGCTTGTAATTGGGTATTATTCTGGTAAAGGAGATACGGACCTTCATCATAGTCTATCAGGCTATTATTTAGCAGGACGAAATCTAGGTTTTATCGCACTGTTCTTCACCCTCTATGCGACTCAGTACAGCGGAAACACGATCGTCGGTTATGCACCGACTGGTTATCGGACAGGATTCTCGTGGCTGCAGTCGATCTCGTTTATGACGATCATCATCGGAATCTATCTCTTGTTTGCACCAAGACTTTATGTAGTGTCAAAGCGCCGGAACTTTGTAACGCCGACCGATTGGCTGGAGTTTCGTTTTAAATCGAAGGCGGTAACGTTGCTTAGTATCTTCTTGATGCTTTGGGGTCTAGGAAACTATCTATTGGAACAGCTGGTCGCGATCGGGCAAGCTGTTGCCGGAATGACAGGCGGTACTATTCCTTATGAGATTGCGGTTGTCGTTTTCGTTCTCGTCATGCTTGCCTATGAGTGGATGGGTGGTATGAAAGCCGTTGCGTTCACGGACGTTATGCAAGGTATTGTCCTAATGATTGGAATCTTCGTATTCTTGGCGGGTGCTCTGTACTTGGTTGGAGGGAATTTTGCTGAAGTAACGAGATACATTGCAGATAATGAACCTGCAAAACTCGGTGTACCGGCGATGGAAGTGTCGGTGAACTGGTTCAGTATGCTCGTGCTTGTCGGGCTCGGGGCTTCTATCTATCCGCATGCGGTTCAGCGTATCTATTCTGCTGAAAGTGAAAGAACGTTAAAGAAGTCTTTCGCTCGTATGGCGTGGATGCCGCCGATCACAACGGGTCTTGTGTTTGTTGTCGGGATCATCGGAATCATGCTTTTCCCGGGATTGGATACAGCCGGCTCTGAACAGTTAGTAGGGTTGATGGCGAATAAAATCGCTGCGATTAATGGATTTTATTATTGGATGATGATCATCTTCTTCGGTGGAATCGTTGCGGCGATTATCTCTACGGCAGACTCTGTGCTGCTGAGTTTTTCATCGATGTTATCAAACGATGTATACGGTAAGTTTGTAAATCCAGGAGCTACTGAACACAAGAAAGTAATGGTAGGGAAAATCGGTGGCATCATCGCGATCTTCTTCCTTTTAATGATTGCATGGAATCCTCCAGGAACTCTATATCAGATTTTTGTGTTAAAGTTTGAGCTCTTAGTGCAAGTATTCCCTGCGTTTGTTCTCGGTCTCTACTGGAAACGTCTTGCCGCAAAACCTGTGTTCTGGGGAATGCTTATAGGTGCTATCGTAGCAGGGTTGTTAACGTTAACCGGCTATAAGACGGTGTTCGGCATCCATGGCGGAGTGATCGGGCTTACGATAAACTTTGCCGTTTGTATTGTTGGCTCGATGCTAGTTACGGTCTCTGCTGAAAAATCATTGAAGAAGGACGAACTTGCAGTACTGGAGCTTGAAGCATAATACAATAGATAAAAAAGAGTTGAAGCTGACATGGCAAATTTGAGTTTGAGCGTTAAGCGTAGTCGTCTTGAGCCGCATTGGCAGATGCTGATCTGGCTCTTGATTGTTCAAATATTGGTTGCCTTTGTAGGACGCGGACTTGTCCCGCTTGGGGTTTTGATTGGAGCAGATCTGTCGCTGACTAAAGCTCAAATCGGCATGCTTCCGGCGGGTCTCTTTTTAGGACAGGCATTGGCTTCCATCCCGGCGGGTTTCTTAGTGGACCGGCTCGGATCCCGGAAACTACTTCTTGCTCTGTCCTTGTGTTTAGGGGTTGGGTTCATGTTCTCGACCTTTTTTACACATTTCTGGTCGATGCTCATATTCGTGGTCATCGGCGGGGTTGGATATGGAGCCATGCACCCGGTATCGAACAGAGGAATCATCTATTGGTTCACTCAAACACAGCGAGGCACTGCGATGGGAATCAAACAGATGGGCGTCACGCTCGGATCTGCATTATCGGCCGTGATCCTGCTGCCTATCGCAGTATCTTATGGCTGGCGGACAGCTGTAATCGGCGCAGCCTTGCTCTTGATTCTGATCGGAGTTATATCTTTTTTTCAATACCGCGATTCAGAGTCCGCACCACAAGGGAGAAGTGATCAGCGGCTGTCTTTTTTTTATAAATCGATGTGGAAAATGATTCAGAACAAACCTCTCTTGCTTGTAAGTCTAAGTGCACTCGGACTGAACGGAGCGCAGATGTGCCTGAACACGTATCTCGTGCTCTTTGCTTACGAGAAAATGGGAATATCGCTGTTTTTGTCGGGTTTATTGCTCGTAATATCAGAAGCATGCGGTTCGTTTGGAAGGGTCGCGTGGGGTGTGATCAGTGACAGAATTTTTTACGGGGAACGTGTGATTATTGTCATAGTGATCGTCATTATTTCTGCACTGTCGAGCAGTACCTTGGCATTGTTGCCTGAACATACGCCGTTTGGATTGCTTGTTCCGATCATCGCAGTCTTTGGGTTTGCGGTTTCCGGGTTCAACGGCATCTGGATGAACCTGGCGAGTGAACTCGTTCCGCCTGAACAAGCCGGGATTTCGAGTGGGTTAAGCATTACGATCGGGTCACTTGGGGTCATTGCCGCTCCGCCTGTCTTCGGCTTTATGGTGGATTTGAACGGCAGCTACACATCAGGCTGGTTTTTTATCACAGGAATGTTATGTATCGTTTTTGCGATTCTACTAGTTTTGTTAAGTGTTAATAAAAAGAGAAAAGCGAGGGTGAGTGAACGTGCAATTTGATCCGAAAGAGCTGTCAGAAAAGGATGTATACAAACTATTGATTGGCTCAGTCGTGCCAAGACCGATCGCCTGGGTATCGACCATTTCAATAGAGGGAGTGGTCAACCTGGCACCGTTCAGCTTTTTTAACGTAGCCTCGAGAAACCCTCCTATGCTTTGTATATCGATTGGACCTGGAGTGGGAGAAAGAGAAGGAACGGAAAAAGATACACTCGTAAACATACGGAATCAAAAAGAGTTCGTTATCAATGTGGTCCCGTCATCCTTGGGGAATGAGATGCAGAAAACATCTGAGAACCTCCCGAGTGACGTGGATGAATTTGAAGCAGCAGGACTCACAACATTGGACAGCACGATTGTAAAACCAAAGCGCGTTAAAGAAGCGCCGATCCAGATGGAGTGTCAGTTAGAGCAGGTCATTCAGCTGGGCAGCGATCACTTGGTGATTGGAAGAATGGTTCGATATCATATCAATGACGACTATTATCTTGGTAATTATAAAGTAGATCTAGAAAAATTGCAGCCGCTCGGAAGATTTGCAGGGAACTATAGCGAGAGTACGAAATTCTTTTCGTTGCCTAGATAAAAATCAAGCTTAAAGGGGAAAAAACCTCTTTAAGCTTTTTTTATGTTAAAACTGTTAAGTGATTAACATCGTAACTATATTATTCTATTAAAATCCACTATACTTAAAGAAAATAAGTTGAATAGGAGGTTGCAGCATTGCGGGAAAAGATTACGGAACAGACGAAAAAGTTACAGCAATCAAATGGCGGTCATATCTTTTATGAATATCAGAGTGAAGAATTCTATATTCAAAACACCGTCTCCTATATCATCGCGGGGATCGAACAAGGAGATCATGTCATCGTAATCGAGAACGACAGAGTTTATCCAATGATTGAAAGACAGCTGCGGAACGAACTGAAAAACGAAGATTTTGAGAAAGTTCATCGCGTGAACAATTTTGATTTCTATTGTTTTAAAGGGGATTTTAATTCCGCTACAATCATCTCTTACTTTAAAAAGTTTGTTGAACCCTTCATAAATCAAAAAGTTTCCATTCGAACGTGGGCTCATGTGGAATGGGCGAATCAGGAACAAATCACGTATTACGTCGGTGAGTATGAAAAGGAAGTAGATAAGACGGTCATTGAGTTCGGGACGACTTCGGTTTGTGCCTATGATGAAAGGCGTGTACCTCCGCACTTGAGACAGACATTGTTGAGCTGTCACCGGTACTATATGACCGACGAGGATTTGCTTTGTATCTCTAAGGAATTGAGACCGGTGCAATGTGTATAAAATCATACACCACGAGAATCATCATGATTATTCCATTTTAAAAAGGAGAGCGGGAAGATGGATGTATTCGTAAGTCAGTATGATTGGATTCAACGTTCAAGGGAAATATTATTTCGTTATTGTGAAACGATGTCCCCTGAGGATTATGTGAAAGAGCTAGATAGCTTTGGCGGAGATTCTGTTCGCAGCCTGCATGTTCATGTAGTAAATTGCTACCGAGGATGGCTTGGGGATCGTGCGCTTGGAAAACCACTTGCCGAAATAACGCCAGAATCTGTTCGCACCGTGCAAGAAATGCGTGAACTTTTTAAAGAAACAGATGCTCTGATTCATGAGTTTCTGAATAGATTTAAAGGAAACTGGAATGAGTCCATTCAAGTAACCTTTAGGAGTGGTGCTAGCGCAGAATTCACTGCACTATGGCTTTATACGCATACAACAACTCACGAATTTCATCACAAAGGACAAATTGTAAAGATAGGCCGGCAACTCGGGTATATCCCGCCAGAGACGGACCTCATTGAACCTGAAATTCAAGTTGTACAAAAGTAAAAGATACTAGGCTGAAAAAGAATATAGCTTTACAAACAGCCATCTAATCGGGGTAATTCTTATTCAATATTCGACTGCATTTCTTCAAGAAGGAGAAATGCTTTTTTTATGGAATAAATGATTTTAGAAATTGTGTATCTACATTCATGGTTAGGAGAGGTTTGCTTGAATCATCAAATATTTTTAGATTTCCCTGTATTAGAGAACAATCGAATAAAGCTGCTGCCTTTACAAATCGAACATGCTAAAGATTTATTTCATATTAATTCACTTGAAGTATGGGATTTCATGCTAAAAAAAGTTAAAGAAGAGTCAGATATGGTTGAGAATGTAGCCAGTAAAATAAAGCTGAGAGAACAAATGAAGGCATTACCTTTTGTGGTCATTCTCAAGGATACTAATGAAGTTGTGGGCACTACTAGTCTATATGAGATAGATTTTAACCATAAATCGTGTGAGTTAGGCGCAACTTGGTATGCACCTAAATTTCAACGGACATTTGTAAACTCTGCTTGTAAGTATTTACTTCTGCAATATTGTTTTGAGGAATTAGGGTTTATAAGGGTGCAGTTCAAAACAGATGAACGGAACATCCGCTCACAAAAAGCTATAGAACGACTGGGTGCTGTAAGAGAGGGAGTTCTGAGGAATGAGAAGATCCTTGAAGATGGATTTATAAGAAATACCGTTCTTTATTCCATTATTAAGGATGATTGGGGTACTATAAAACAAAGATTCAAAGATAAAGAAGAATCATATATCTCTAGCTAATAAAGGTTTACAATTCTTAGTAAAAAAAGAGACTGAATCAAAAATGCAGAAACCTTGAAGCCAACGGTATTATGGTTATTCACCTACACCATGACACACGAGTTCCACCATAAAGAGCAGATTGTAAAGATAGGCAGACAGCTTGGTTATAACCCGCCGGAAACAGACCTTATTGAACCTGAAGTTCAGTTTTTACAAAAATAAAACTAGGTTGAAAAAATCAAAAAAGTTCTCTTGAATAATGCAAAAAAGAGCAAAGAAATCTTTGCTCTTTTTAAGTTACTCACTTGCTTTGACTTGTAATGGAGGGGGTACTAACCAACCTTTTTCTTTATTCAACTTTAGCATTTTAGCACCAAATTGTGCTTTTGCTAAATGAAATTGTCCGTACATAACTCCAATGTCTTCACGAATGCTTTGTCCGATCATAGAACTGCAAGCCACAAGTCCAGCTGCTACATCTTTTGATACTGAAGCACTGATTTCAGGATCAAGGAATCTTGCACCTGGTGGAATATCTTCTAATTTAGCTACTGGACGCTCAGGTGGAGCAGGTGGTAAACCAATGCCATTTGCTTTTAGTAACTCTTCAATTTGCTTATTCTCATTTTTAAGTCCCTCAATCGCTTCTTCAACCAACTTTTTTAGATTACTATCGCCTGTGTGATTAACATATACTTGGTATCCAGCAATCATTCCGTGGTTTGTTAGTAGATGTGTCCAAGCTCCATATATTTCTCCATAGTGCATTGGCTCATCTTTTGGATTCCCACTTAAGATTCCCATAACAACACTCCTAATATTTTGTTTGAGATTCATTTACTTTCTCCTTTTATAGAAAAACGTAACAAAAGATAGTATGGGAATTATTTTCTCTTTTATACTCAGTGGGAATTTAAATGAAAAAACGATTGGGTGAATAACAAGCGTGGTCATGTACGTTAGGTCACTGATTTATGGTGTTAAAGTACTCCAATTAATAAAAGAGACTGAATTAAAAATGCGGGAATGCTTGCATTTTAATTCGTCTCTTTCTCTTTATTTTTCTTCCTCAACCAGATGTTTCAGCATAGACAGCTTGTTCTCCCAGAACTTCTCGTAATAGGAAAGCCACTGCTTCACTTCAGTCAGCGGTTCAGGATGCAGCTGGTAGATCTTTTCGCGGCCTTCTTTCCGACCAGAGATCAGCTCAGCTTCTGTTAAGATATTCAGATGCTTTGTTACAGCGGTTCGGCTCATTGAAAAGTGTGACGTGATCTCTGAGATCGGCCGTTCACTTTCTGCGAGCAGCCGTAGGACTTCGCGTCTTGTAGGATCAGCGATCGCTTTAAAGACATCATGTTTTTCAGCAGATGCTGCCACTTAACTCTCAACTACCTTTTTCAGTCTTTCATGGACAATGCCAACCCAGCCGCCGTTCATGCGGTCACGAATAACTGAACTCTTCTCGCCTGCCTTGCCAACAATCGCATCTTCGTCTTTCCATCCGCCATGAATGAGAGTGAACTCTGTCTGGTCACCTTGTTCTTTTAATAAAAAGGTAACTACCCAGCCATCTGTATCCCAACTAAAAGAAAGCTTGTGTGGTTCATCGATCATGAGCACTTTACACGGTGATGGCCCAAAAGGGGACTGGATATGAAACTCGTGTCCTTCAATCGCCTTAAAGTCGTTCGGCATGAACCAAGATGACATGCCTTCAGCTGTGGATACAGAGTCCCACACTTTTTGAATTGGTGCGTTAAATACTACGGTTTGTTTAATATCCTGTAATGCTGCCATATGTTCATCTCCTCAATTATATATAACCATTTGGTTTCATGTTTAGAATATAACACCTTTTGGTTACGTGTCAATATAAAGGGATATATTACCTTTTTGGAGAAATACACTTTTATTGAATTTTTTTGGAGGAAGCTCATGAAGCATGTTGTAACATTTCTTTTATTCATTACCATACTATCTTTGTTAACATCCTGCAGAAGTACATTTGGAGATTGTACACCGGTGGAAGCTAAATGGGCGGATACGTTGATGATTAATGATATCCATTACCAGCATGATTTTCCTGATCCTGATGATAAGGAAGAAGTACTAGTGGAAAAAGGGAAGCTCCTTGGTGAAGTGAAGTATAAGATGGCGGGTGACGTGTGCGAAGGTTATCAGATGAAAAATAACGACGCGACGCTGCTTGAAGAAGGTACAAAGATTTATGCTATCAAGGATATTCCACCGTCACTTGCTGTAGTGACTTATAACAAAGATGTCTTATCGGCGAGTAGAGTATTTGTCGTGGATCGAAATGAAAAAGCCAAAACGATCGGAGAGCTTTATCCGATACAAGGCTTAGTGAAAGACATCCATATTGAAAGTACGCTAGATGGCAGGAGAATCCATACGTTTACTCCTTCATCCACAGAGGCGTTTCTGAAGGAATGGCTCCCACTCAAGCTGCAAGATCCCCAGAAGTTAGATAATAAATGGGATGAGAATAAAATGATTTTCTTGGAGTTTGAGTTAACGAACGGCATCACCTTTAGACAATCGTATGATCTGGATTCCAAAGTCTTTCATTCGGGTGCAGTTGGAAATGAAGCAATCGCTGACATTATTAAGAAGGAATATGCTTCTATAGATTAAACACATGAATCGAGGTCGAAAAAAAGAAAGGACCACCATTCCTCAACGTAGGACTGGTGGTCTGTTTTTGTTATCAATCAATTTCCCATAGCCTAAGGCAGATAATGCTTGCTTTAGATTCCCATTGGTCTGGACATCGCGCATATTTATTCCGAACGAAGAAGCAGTTAGCGCAATCTCTGGACGGATTCCGGTGACAATGACCCGTACACCGAGAAGGCGCAACGAATCGATCAGTAAGAATATACTCTGAAGCACTTCAGGTGTTAAGGTGTGAACCCCTGACAAGTCGATCACAAGTGAAAATATTTTATTTTCCACACAACGCTCCAGCGTTCTGATCTGGAGAATCTGTGCCCGCTCATGGTCAATTTCACCTATTAATGGCAGGACACCTATTCCATCAAAAAGAGGAACGATTGGTGCTGATAACTCATGAAGTGCTTGATTTTTTTCATTGACGATCATCTGATGATTTTTCACATACGTCTCACTAAAAGTATGTGAGGCGAAGTCCAGATTTATATCAATATTTTTGATGACACACATAACATCTTTGACAGAAAAAGATTCTATTATGGCAAGGTCTTCAATTAATATTAGTATTTCTTTTCTAATAAAAGGCAGCGGCTGCATGGCTACATCCAGTGATTGTCCGTAATCTACAGCATACAATGCGGTCTGTTCAGCCCAGTTCATCAATACAATTTCAGCCTGATCACCTTCGAGTGTTAAGGTTGATCCGAGCAGCTTTATAAATTCTTGAATATAAGCCAAAGATTGTTTCCGATCATGAGGCAGACCTGACATTTGCGGGTGCCTGTCAAAACGCTGAGCTAAGATTTTATTAGATAATAGGGGTGCTTGTTCTACTAAAGCTTGTCCGACTTTTACAAACGCTTCTTTTTTAAGTTCCATTTTCAATAGCCTCCAATAAGAATAAGGATGGTTACGTATGACAAAGAGATGAACTTGTTATGAAATGGAACAATGAAGATTGTTTTTATATTAAAAATTCAATACAAGAAACATTTGTCCTTCTTTTGTTTGTGCGATTTTCCTTTTTCCTATTTTATGGGGGCTTCTTCATGTAAAAATTCTTTTATTTAATCATTGAACAACCTTAACAGTAACTAAACACTTCCTCCAAATTGAGTTGGTACGCTATCAGTGGTAAACCAGTACATAACATGGAGGGGTTTGGAATGAGTTCAAAACAAGTAAATCGTCGTGATTTTATTAAGATTGGCGGAGCGAGTACGCTTGCGTTAACAATTGGCTCGCTTGGTGACACAACTTCACTCTTTACCAAAGCAGCACATGCTGATAGTCATGAAGAAAAAGTTCTTCGATTCCATTCAAACGGTAAGTTCAAGGTCGTTCAGTTCAATGATACACAAGATGATGAACGCATTGACCGCCGTACGCTAGAGCTTATGGGAAAAGTGCTGGATGCAGAGAAACCTGACTTTGTTGTATTGAATGGTGACAATATTACTGGCGGATGTGATACACCTCTTGAGATGAAGCAGGCGATGAACAATATTGCCCAGCCTATGGAAAAGCGCGGAATCAAGTGGGCCGTTACGTTTGGCAACCACGATGAAGATTCTACGCAAAAAAGCGGTATTGATGAAAGTGAAATGCTGAATTTTTATCGTTCGTACAAACATAATTTGAACGATAAAGGAGCAAATATTACAGGAACAGGAAACATGAACTTACTCATTTGGGATGCACAGGGAAAGAAAGCAGTGTTCAACTTATGGCTGTTGGACGCAGGAAGATATGCACCTAAAACGATTGCCGGACAAGACTTTGAAGGTTATCCGACATGGGACTGGCTTCGATTTGACCAAGTAAGCTGGTATAATGAAACGACTCAAAGAATTGAGAACAGGTTTGGATATAAAGTGCCTTCCCTCATGTTCATACATATTCCATTATGGGAGCACCGTTATATGTGGTATGCGAGCGTTGACAGCCGGACGGAAGCGGATCATTCCCGTGCAGTGGAAAAGCATCAGATCACGGGTGAAAGAAACGAAGATGAGTGTCCGGGACCGTTCAACAGCGGTTTGTTTTCGGCCATGCAGCATAGAGGAGACGTTAAAGGAGTTTTCTGCGGACATGATCATATCAATACGTATGCTGGAAACTATTACGGCATCATGCTCGGTTATAGCGGAAGCACAGGATTTGGCGCATACGGACTCCCAGGTGCTGAGAAGAACAGACTTCGCGGGGCAAGAGTGTTCAATCTTGATTTGAATAACGAGAACGTTCTATCCGATACGCACATGGTGTTCGCCAAGGATTATGGGATCGACCTGACAGCAAATGATCAGAGTATAGATCCAGCACCGATTGAAGAAAAAAGAAAAGGTAAGAATATAATCGAAGTTTAATAGACGAAAAGCCCGAGATAATAATCTCAGGCTTTTTCTTTTTTGTTGAAAATATAAGAATTTCTAAATATTTTGAAAATTTATGACGAAAAAGGTAGACTTACATAAAATGTCATGGTAACATCTTACTATATAGTACAACTTAAGGGGTATTTTGTACTATAAAAATTAAATAGGAGGTTAAATGGGGTAGTTGATAGTTTAGTTGGTAAATTAAAAAACAAAAACTGAAACGCAGGAGGAAATTAATGAAATTAACAATGACGCATGAGAAGGTTAAGGATTACGAGATCAACGGTGACACAATGGCAATCGTTCCATTTATCAATGAGAAAGGTGCTGTGTGTTCGGAAGTGTATGAACGTGAAGCAGTAATCCTGGTCGAAAAGAAACCTTTTCGCATCATCAAAGATAACTGCCTGTACTATGGTGGTTCCTATGATGGAAAGAAGGAAGCAGCACGCATTAATATGGGCAAGATGTGCTTTGCTCCCATTATGATCGACTCAAAGCTTGACCTGTATTTTTTTCCAATCCAATCACCACGAAATGATACCTGCATATGGCTTGCACAGCCGCACATCCGAAGAATTGATAGGACTGGTCATAAGCGTGCCAGCGTTATTTTTTCAAACGGCATGGATTTGCCCATCGCTAATACCCGCGCTTCCTTAGTAGGAAAACTCCATCGAGCAGCTCAATACAGAAGTGTTCTTGTTAATCGAACAAATGACAGAGAACGAGAACGAGAAAGAGATCGTGACCCGGTCCTTACATAGAACTTAAATTATGTAAAAAGCGCCTGATGCGAAGTGTATCAGGCGTTTTTGCATGTTATGAATTGTTCACATTTGAGAATTCAAATAGCAAAATGAATTACAACTCGCTATTTCTCCCAAAGCTCGACCAGTCGACCTTCAGGATCTTCAATCCAAATAAACTTTCCGAATTCACTAATCTCTTTTTTCTTTACAAGAGGAACACCAATTTGTTCAAGATACTTAATAGTCTCGTTTAGATTATGTACTTGGAAATTTAACATCACTTGTTGTTCAGTTGGAAAATAATTGTTATCCTCGGTAAAGAAAGAAAAGATAGTTTCATTTCCTAATTGGGGTTTTATCACAGCCCCATTCCAATTTTCTATTTCAATCTTTAACACTTCACTGTACCATTTTTTTACAACTTCGAGATTTTTAGTCCTCCAAAATATTCCTCCGAAACCTTTTATCATCTTATCTAACTCCTGTCTGTCATCAAATTTTTAGTAATGGAATTCACAGAGGAAAACACACCTTAAACTGTACACAAAAAACTCAGAGCTTCCTTTTTTTATTCCATTCTTCTTTTAAAATAGCGTAATAATACTCATCCCACCATTCGTCTCCATGGGGAATGCACTTCTTGAAGTAACCTTCTCTTCTCATTCCTATCTTCTCCATTACTCGGTAGGAGGGAGGATTCTCGGGTTGACATGTTGCGATAATTCGATGCAAGTTCATACTTTCAAATCCATATTTCAATACTGCTTCGGCTGCTTCTGATGCATATCCTTTATTGTAGTATTTAGGATTAAACACCCAGCCGATTTCGTAAGTATGATCACCAAAATATTTATGGAAAGCGATGTGTCCGATTAGAGTATTTTCATCTACCAGTACCACAGCATACTTTTCAGGATCGTTACCTGTATTTTTATTTATGAATTCCTTTGTGTCTTCTTCAGAAAGAACTCCTTCAGGTATATATTTCATAACATTGTGATCAGAAGTATACTCATGTACAACTTCCCAATCGTTAACTTCAAAGTTTCGTATTAATAACCTTTCTGTTTTTAGATACACTGGCTTTCCTCCCACTCTTCTCGAAGCAGTCCCATCCTAATAGAATCATAGTATTCGCCATTATAATACCGGCACTTTCGGAGTCTCGCTTCCATCGTCATTCCGAATTTTTCCCCGACTTTTACCATTCTTTCGTTCCCAGACCATGTCGTATAACCAACCCGAACGAGCGGCATGGTTGTAAACAAATGATGGATCCAAAGCCGAAGAGCTCTGGTACCGTATCCGCCACTCCAGAACGTAGGATCATAGATACCGATACCCATCTCAAGCCAGTTAGAAGGTTTGTGCTCCCAATAGTAGCTTACCGTTCCGATCACTTCTTCATTTACTGTGATCGCCCAGCGGCTTTCTGACTGGACGTACTTTTCTTTTTGTTTCATGAACTGTTCAAAAGGAACATGCTTATGTTCGTAGTATGGAGCATCCCACTTTTTCCATTCAGGAGATTCTTCTTTATAGATCAGTTCCCATAGTTTTGGTAAGTCCTCGTGAGTTATGGATCTAATGGTTAATGCTTTATCGCTGTAAGACATATCCTTTCCTCCAAGCTATTTTTTCAAGGAAGCCGTTTTAACAACGTTTTTCCAATAGTCCCAAGCTTTAAGGTATTCCACAAGATCTTCGGGATGGTGCCTGACACATGTTGCCATTCTGAAATACAAACCAATTAGAACTTCCTCGTGCACAAGTCTATCATTCTTGTTTTCGTATGTTTGTAAAAGACTCACAGCCGAGCTGATCGTTTCTTTTGTTAAATCATCCGGTGAAGAACAAAACGCGTAGATGAGATCGTAAACCGGCTCACCGTATACAGGAGTCGGATCGATCACCCCATCTAATTTCTCCTCGTTAAAAATAAAATTATGTACACCGCAATCCCCATGCAGCAAAAATGGGTCCTTTAGCTCCCTGTTCCTGTTAGTGCTGTTCACCAGTTCAAGAACAAGATGAAGATCCTCTTTTTCAAGATAAGTCTCTAATGTCGTGGATGACTCATTGACTCTGCTTAGTAAGAAACTTTGCCATGAATCTGTCAGTTCATCCACCCAGCCCCAGCCAGCAGGAACAGTAACAGACTTGTAGTGGTTGATCAAATGTTGCACCAATGCCTGAAGCATTTCCTTTTTATTTTTTCTAGGATAATTCACAGAGCCAGCAACAAATGAATAAACGATGTAACGATAAGCAGGCTCTTTATATAAAAGATCAGGCAGGAAATCCACATTTTTATAAAATGCTAGATAATGAGACTCTGCCTTTAATACGTGGGGTTCATTAAACTTCACAACGTATTTTCTGTTTTCGCTGTCACACAGCAGATATAGTTTACTCGTTGTGCCGCCGCTTAACTGCTTCGTTTCTATTATTGTTTTTGAGATTCCAATATTCGTGATCTCGTCGATAATCGTCTTGATGTCCATAAAAACACCTCCACTTCCAATTTAACACAATTCTCCAATGTTTTTATAATTGATAAAGGAGATAGAAAGAAGTTAACGAATTATTAATCTTTCAGTAAAAAAGAAATTGGGGGATTAAACCAAATGGCTGTTTCTCATCAAGATATCAAGATTGTTATTGGTGCAGGGGAATATATGAACAATCCCGGCTGGATGCATACACAAGAAACGGAACTGAATTTACTGGATGCTGGCACATGGAATAATAGATTTCAACCAAATTCGATAACCGCTATCTTAGCTGAACATGTTTGGGAACACCTTACGTTTGAAGAAGGGATAGCTGCTGCAAGGCTTTGCTATGACTATTTAAAGCCGTCCGGTTATATTCGCTGTGCAGTGCCAGATGGCTATTTCAGAGATGATGAATATCAGAGAATTGTACAGATTGGCGGTCCAGGACCGAAAGACCACCCAGCGGCAAGTCATAAGATCGTCTACAACTATCAGACGCTAACAAATATGTTTGAGGCTGCAGGGTTTGAAGTGACATTGGTAGAGTATTGTGATGAAGAAGGGGAATTCCATCAGTCTGACTGGAATGAACAGGATGGAGTCATTTTTCGTTCTAAGAAAATCGATCCTAGAA
The DNA here is from genome assembly GCF_042680145.1 of Fictibacillus halophilus. Lineage (GTDB taxonomy): Bacteria > Bacillota > Bacilli > Bacillales > Fictibacillaceae > Fictibacillus > Fictibacillus halophilus_A. The sequence continues at coordinate 658,567 of NZ_JBHTNQ010000001.1, forward strand.
ATCAGGAAAAACTCGCTTTTCCATCGCTAATCATAGATGCGGTTAAGCTATAAAATATTACAATCGTACCGAAACTATTCTTTTGCAAAGAAGACATTAGTGAAATAAAAAAAGAGAAATAGGCGTCTATTTCTCTTTACAGGTTTCCCTCTGAACCTTGTTCATAGGCGATAACGACAACTTTTTTGTTCGCTTGCTGGCTGATCTTCTCTTCAAGGGACTGAATTTCGTCTACCAGATTTTCTGATAGATTTGCTGCTTTGAAGTCTTTATTGTTCATATGTCTTCATCTCTCCTTTATAAAAATTAGTCTTGCCACGAATGAAGCCGTGTATTCAAACGTTTGGAGGAATGTACATGAGTAACTTTGCAAAAACACCTGAACCACCTTATTATGCGGTTATCTTTACATCTAAACGAACAGATGTAGATACAGGATATGGAACAATGGCACAGAAAATGGTTGAGTTCGCATCAAAAGAAAAAGGATTTCTTGGTATAGAAAGTGCCCGTGATGCCGAATTAGGAATCACTGTTTCTTATTGGGATTCATTAGATGTGATTCAAGAGTGGAAAGAACATGCAGCACATAAGATCGCCCAAGAAAAAGGGAAATCCGAGTGGTACAAGAATTATTCAGTTAGAATCAGCAAAGTAGAGAAGGATTATTCTTTTTGAGATTTTATATATTCTATTTCTCTTTACAATGTAAATAGCAAAAGAAGCTGTTCTTCATCAGCAATGGGGCTTTTTTTCGTTTTTTCCTAGCTTCAAAGCTTCGATCTATGCCCATCTACTTTATGTTCTGCGTAATTCCTTACGAAAGTGCACGTCTGCAGCGTTCGGAGTAGGAACGCCTTCCCAACGAAAAATTTCTGTGTATCCGTGTCGCTCGTAAAAGCCGGGTGCTTGAAAGGTGAAGGAGGTTGTAAACACGTGGGTGCAGCCTCGCGCTAGCGCTTCAGCCTCAAATTCCTTCAGCAGTTTTGAACCGAGGCCATCTCCGCGTGTATCTTCACGTACCCAAGTCATTCCTATTCCTGCTGCAACACCCCAGCTCCATCCGCTCATGCCTGCTGCAAGCTCACCTGAATCGTCTAATATCTTTACGGTTATCTCCTTTGCAGCATCGACCCCTGCTGTCGCTGCAGCGTTTACCTTATCCAGTTCATCCGAAAGTCGTTTGTCTAAATCAGAATCTCTGTCTTCTACCGATGCGGTATATTTTTCGTCTTTCATATCTTTCACAGTAATCCCTCCGATTTCATTAAAATGATTAGTTCGAATGTTATAAATAGCCTATAAAAAAGTATAAATGATAGTTATTATTAAAGATATAGATCAGAAAAACAGTAGTGAATAAAATGCGCAGAGGCGATGTAGCGTATTCGTTAATTTACAAGGTTAATTTTTAAATCTAAATGCCACGCACTTCTTTCTTTAGGAAGTGTGTTTTTTATTGCGGAATTCCAACAAAAGGATGATTGTCAGTTTCTTCATAATTGTGATAGTATTGAATGCGAATGTTTGTTCTGTTGAAAATGTGTTAATCCTCATACTGCTTTTTTCATTACTAACAAAGAACCAACAATAATAATCATTTCAATGGGTTGCGAGAGATTGTGCACACCATTTGAATGAAAGGAGAAAAAGTGAAAAATCAAGATCATTCTACTGAAACTGAGGGAACGTTCGGGAGCAGAGGGAATTTTTTATTGGTTATGATTATGATTCTCGGTGTATTTGTAGCCATCTTGAATGAAACACTGCTTAACGTTGCTTTGACAAAAATAATGGCTGACTTCGGAATCGAACCGAGTACAGCTCAATGGCTCACGACTGGATACCTTCTTGTTATTGGAGTTCTTATCCCGGTTACTGCTTATCTCATTCAGCGATTTACAACAAGAAGCTTGTTTCTCGGAGCGATGTCATTGTTTACATTGGGAACATTTATTGCGGCAATTGCACCAGGGATCGAATTTCTTTTGGTAGGAAGGCTTCTTCAAGCGGCAGGTACTGGATTGCTGTTTCCATTACTAACAAACGTCGTATTTTCTGTCGTCCCTTTTGAAAAAAGGGGATCGGCCATGGGGACCATTGGTATTGTCATTACGTTTGCTCCTGCGATCGGACCTACTCTTTCAGGGATTATTGTCGAGCATTTCAGCTGGCGGGTACTCTTTTACGGCGTGCTGCCTATCGCATTGCTAGTTATCGTATTTGCCTTTGTAAAACTTAAGAACGTTACCGAAACGACGAATCCAAAAGTCGATCTGATCTCGCTGCTGCTCTCAACATTAGGGTTCGGGGGTATTGTGTATGGTTTCAGCAGTTCAGGTGAAGGACATGGAGGCTGGTCGAGCAATGACGTTTTGCTTCCAATTGCAATTGGAGTTGTTTCATTAGTGTTGTTTACTTGGAGGCAATTAACGATTTCAGAGCCGTTACTTAATCTTCGGACGTTTAAGTACAGCATTTTTAGGATGTCGACACTAATCATGATGATTGTTATGATGGCGATGTTTTCAGCTATGATGCTGCTGCCGATCTTCCTTCAGAACGCGTTGGGATACAGTCCATTGAAAGCAGGTTTGATCATGCTTCCAGGCGGTGTTGTCATGGGGATTATGTCTCCGATAACAGGCCGTTTATTTGATAGATTCGGTGCTAAGTGGCTTGCTCTAATCGGATTAGGGCTGATTGCCAATACGCTTTGGCAGTTTGCTTTTATTGATTTAACCACTCCTTACATCACCATCATGATTTTCAATACACTATTGATGTTAGGTATTTCAATGGTAATGATGCCGATTATGACCAACGCTCTAAACGAATTGCCGCCACCGTTATATCCACATGGGACGGCAATCATCAGTACACTTCAGCAGGTAGCGGGTGCGGTTGGAACGGCATTACTTGTTTCGATCATGACCAATAGTTCTGCTCGTTTTTTGGAGAGTCAAGGAATGAAGGAAGATGGAGTTACCATTCAGATCCTAGCCATGATTGCTGGAATGAAAAGCGCATTCTTACTCGCTTTTGGGCTAGTTGCGATCGCATGGATCGTTTCGTTATTTATTAAACGAGCGGTCCCGCAGGCTCATGCAATGAAAGCAGAGCAAGGAACTGCAAACTAAAAAGCAAGCCGGCTATCTCAATTTTTACAGAGATAATCGGCTTTTTTTAATCATATCCAAGTATTGCAGATCCCCTAAACCGTACTCTTTAAAATTTTTGAGAAGTTCAGCTGCAAGTTCATCATCTGAGAGATGTTGATTTTGTTGGATGTACAGCATGATAGCACTGTCTTCTTTTAGGTAATTTAAATATAGCTCGACTCCCTTCTTTAACGGGGGAAGATCAATCGTCCCAGGGCTCGTCTTATGAATCAAAACCTGTTTGTAAAGTTCATAATATCCTTGAGCTTGTAAGGAATAAACTTCGATAGGTTCAAACTGATTATCTACAATATGAAGCGTAATCGTACTTAGATAATTGGCCTGATCCAGCGAGGCAAGAATCGTTAAGTAATTAATCTGACAAAACATATCAGAATCAAACCATAACTCGATTTTTTCAAATTTGTTATTAAAAAGAGGCAACAGAGGTTGTAGCGTGACCTCGGCATACTCATCACGTGTAACATGGTGAACCTTTGAGCGAATCTCTGCAAATTCTTTTGAAAAAATGTCTTCTATCGTGTTTCCGTAGCACATCGCTTCGTTAAAAGGGAGCTTCATTTCATCTTCAAGGAAGTGTTCGTTTGTGAAATGCCTGTACATTTCTTGTCCGTTTAAAATATGTAGTTTATGAGCTCGGATCATGCATATCGCCTCCTGTAAGTCATTAAGAGTACACCCTAATCTTCCTCATTTACCTGAAAATAATCAAGTGTTAAAGAGTAAACAAAAAACACTGCGTTTAACAGTGCTTTTTTCGATTCTTTAAGTTTTCATATTTCGGACTTTATCTCATTTGAATCCGAAAAGTCTTCATGTTGCTCATCATTACCGTATTGCTCATTAATTTCTTGGGCTAAGTCAGTTAATTCTTCATCGGAGAATAAGGGGTTTTTCTCTTTTGACATAGTAAACTCCTTGTAGTAAAGGTCATTTTTAAATACTCGGGCAATTATCATCACTATGTACAATTTCTCTTATACTTATTCTACATAAAAATGTTATTTACTTTTTTAAAAAGCAGGAGTATTATTATCACAGTTTCAAATTTCTAAATCGCTGAAACCATTAGGTGCGGGGGACCCAACCACGGATTTTCAATAATCCTGGGGTGAATCCTTTTTAGGTAGGGCTACTCAAAGGCCCGAATCCGACAGCTAACTCCGTAAGCGTTTATGAGAAGGAAGGTGGAACTTGTGGATCCTAAAATTTAAGGTCTGCAGGTCATTTTTCGTGATGGCTTGCGGATTTTTTTTGTTTTTAAAAAGTGTTCATAAGGAAAAGATGAAGAAGAAAAAGATAACTTCCGGACGGAGAGAAGAAAGATGTTCACAAACATAAAACGACTCCTAATCGGCCGGCCTTTAAAATCAGCCGAGTTAGGTGAGCAAAAAATCAATAAAACGAAGGCATTAGCAATCCTTTCATCAGATGCCCTTTCATCAGTGGCCTATGGTCCTGAACAGATTTTAATCGTCCTTATCACGGTGGGAGCAGCTGCTTTTTGGTATTCGATTCCGATCGCAGCAGGTGTATTATTTCTTTTGACTGCTCTTATCATGTCATACCGACAAATCATTTATGCTTATCCACATGGGGGCGGTGCCTATGTCGTTTCCAAGACTAACTTAGGCGTCAATCCAGGCTTGGTAGCAGGGGGATCGCTGCTCGTTGACTATATTTTAACGGTAGCGGTAAGTGTATCGGCAGGAACTGATGCGATAACATCTGCTTTTCCAACTTTACACGATTATAATGTTGAGATTGCGATCGTTTTCGTTATCTTCCTTACTGTCTTAAATTTAAGGGGAGTTACCGAATCAGCATCTGTTTTGGCTTATCCTGTATACCTGTTTGTTCTGGCCCTATTCATATTGATTGGTGTTGGTATCTTTAACATCCTTACGGGTGACGTTCCACAGGATCTCCATGCTCCAATTGGAACACCTGTTGCTGGAATTTCATTGTTTATACTCTTGAGAGCATTTGCTTCAGGGAGTTCAGCTCTTACAGGGGTTGAAGCGATCTCGAATGCAATTCCTAACTTCAAAGACCCTGCACCAGTGAACGCTGCCCGCACGTTAATGATGATGGGAGCACTTTTGGCCATTCTTTTCTCGGGAATTGTAACGTTAGCGTATTTTTATGGAATTGTCCCAAAAGCAGAGGTAACAGTCGTTTCTCAAATCGCAGAAGAAACATTCGGGCGTAACTTCATGTACTTCTTTATCCAGGGGACAACGGCATTGATTTTAATCCTGGCAGCCAACACTGGGTATTCTGCGTTTCCGCTGCTTGCTGTGAACCTGGCAAAAGATAAGTTTATTCCTCGAATGTTTTTAGTAAGAGGAGACCGACTAGGGTATTCAAACGGAATTATCATTCTTGGATTAGCCTCAATATTCCTGATCGTTGCGTTCCATGCGGAAACAGAGCATCTGATCCCGTTGTATGCTGTAGGTGTATTCGTACCTTTTACATTATCGCAAACAGGGATGATGTTGAAATGGCTTCGCGAAAAACCAGAAGGATGGGTGCCGAAGTTTATTATTAACACAACAGGTGCACTTATCAGCTTCATTGTTACTATGATGTTCTTCTTGACGAAATTTTCACAAGTATGGTCGATTCTTGTGTTCTTGCCGATCATCGTGCTTATTTTCCACAGAATTAAAAAGCATTATGAAGCGGTAGGAGACCAGCTCAGATTGACTACATGTGAACCAGCACTCGAAATCAAAGGGAATGTAATGATTGTACCAGTTGCCGGTATGACCCATGTGGTAGACAACACGTTAAGGTACGCCAAATCATTAAACCCTGATCAAATTATTGCGGTAAATGTATCCTTTGGAAGGGAAGACCAAAAGAAGTTTGAGGAGAAATGGGAACAGTGGCAGCCTGATATTAGACTGGTCACCTTGCATTCTTATTATAGAAGTATATTAGGACCATTGACCAAATTCGTCGATACCGTTGCTAATAAAGCAAAGGAAAATGACTATCAGGTAACGGTTGTCATTCCGCAATTCATACCGAAAAAAGGCTGGCACAATATCCTTCACAACCAATCCAGTCTTTTGATTCGGTCGTACTTGTTATACAAAAGAGACATAGTCATCGCAACCGTCCCGTTTCATCTTAAAAAATAAGGGTGTATTCTAAAAGGTTGTTGCTCTTGATTATTTTCATGATTCTTCATTGGCATATTGATTGGAGCGCAAGGTGCTCGACTCCTGCGGGAGCAGCGTGCCAGCTACATGAGTATTCTTCTCGCAAGGCATGCGACGAGGAAACTTGCTTCGGCAGGATTTTCTTGAAGACACAGGAGCAACACTTTCGCGGAAAGCGAGCATCCTGGAGCGGAGATCAACCTTCCAATAACATCGAGCTAAAAACAACCATAATCAAGTCCAAAAAAACCGTGCCAGCATTCACTGCCGACACGGTTTTTTAATATTGTTAGCTTACTTCTCTTTGGTATTCTTGAGCTTTTATCGTGTTGAACTTGCCTTCCCACTTAGACATCACTACGGCAGCCAGTGAGTTACCGACTACGTTTACTGCCGTACGGGCCATATCAAGGATTCGGTCAATACCAGCGATAAAGGCTAAACCTTCAAGCGGTATTCCAACTGAACCTAGTGTTGCTAAAAGTACAACGAAGGATACGCCAGGAACTCCTGCGATTCCTTTAGACGTCACCATTAATACGAGTAATAACGAGATCTGTTCAGCAATTGTAAGTTCGATGCCGTACATTTGAGCAATAAACAATGCTGCTATTGCCTGATATAGAGTAGATCCATCAAGGTTAAACGAATAACCAGTTGGAATAACGAATGAAGTGATGGCTTTCGGACAGCCGAACTTCTCCATTTTCTCCATCAATTTCGGAAGTACAGTTTCTGAGCTTGCTGTAGAATACGCCAGGATCAGTTCATCTTTTAAAATTTTGATTAACGTAAAGATGTTTACTTTAACCATCGCAGCCACTGCGCCTAATACGACGATTACAAAGAAGAACATCGCGCCGTATACGACTAAAACAAGCTTACTTAATGGTACTAATGATTCTACACCGAATTTAGATACTGTCACTCCGATTAGTGCAAATACACCGAATGGAGCGAGCTTCATGATCTGGTTTGTGATATAGAACATGGCATCAGCTGTTCCTTGGAAGAACGCTAATACAGGCTTACCTCTTTCACCGATTGCTGCAATTCCTAAACCGAATAAAACGGAGAAGAAGATGATTGCCAGCATATCTCCTTGAGCTAATGATTCAAAGAGGTTAGTTGGAACGATATTCAAGAATGTCTCAGCAAATCCATGACTTTCAACAGATTCAGTTGTTTCTACGTAACTGGAGATATCCCCTTTTGATAACGATTTCATGTCCACGCCTGCACCAGGCTGGAAGATGTTTGCGATAAATAGACCGATCACGATCGCTAAAGTTGTAATGATTTCAAAATATAGAATGGTTTTTCCGCCAAGACGTCCTAATTGTTTGATGTCCCCAACACTTGCTACACCAACAATCAAGCTGGAAACAACGATAGGTACAACAATCATTTTAATCAATCGGATAAAAATATCTCCAATAGGCTGCAGATAGCCTTGTACGGTTTCGTTTCCGTAAAACAACGCACCGATCAGAATCCCGAATGCAAGTCCAATCAGAATTTGCCATGCTAAACTAATTCTTACCTTCTTCAATTTGATTCACCTTCTTCATGATGTTTAGTCTAGTTGTCCACATGAAGAATATTTTAGTCAGAAAATTGAATGAATGTCAAACTTAAATATTGCCAGTTGTAATTATTTTTAAGGCAGCAAAAATTTTTTTACGTTAAAAAAAGTATGGTGAAAGCAGGTAATAGCGGCTTTTTCGCTTTACTTCATTGACGTGTATTTTTATGATAAAATAAAATGTAGAAAGGGGGGAGTAAGAATTGCATAGATTTTTATTATTGGCATTGCTGTATGTGTTCATTGGCACATCCCTATTTCCAAACTATAATATGGAAAACTTATCATCGACACCTCTAAACGACGTGATTGAATTATCCTCTTCGTCGTTCGATGATTCTACGATTATTGGCGAATACCCAACGAAAAGTAAGAAATTAAAAAAGGGAATCATAGCAATTCAGTTAAACAGCACTATGCTGCTGCAAGAACAGGTCGAGTTTAAATTTCAGCTGTCTAGTGATCACATTCACAAGAAAGCCGTATTTCTTACCCCTTATCAATTCCAATCGAATTACCTCTGACGATCATAATATCCCATTTTTCCTTTGAAAAATCCATTAACAGCAAGGGTTTATTTGGTAAAGAATAAATGATTAACCGTTCGGAAAAGCGAATGTTCGAACGTTTATTTGTCATGCCTAAATAAGAAAAAAAGGAGATTGTTATGATCGTAAAAGAAATCGAATTACCCGGAATCGGCAGAAAGTTTGAAGTGGAAATTGCAAATGGAGATAAAGTGGTGGTGATCGTTCATGATGATGGCCGACGAGAAATCTACCATTTTGATAAAAATGATTATGAAGAGAGTTTGTCTTCTGTAACCTTGAGTGATACGGAGTCAAGACAGTTTGCAGCGATTATCGGCGGTATCATCTATCGGCCAAAAGCGATCGAAAACATTGAAATGGCTTTTGATGAACTGATGATTGAATGGTATAGAATCGAACCTGGATCATTCTCCGTCAATCGGACAATTGGAGAATTAGACATCCGTCAAAAATATGAAGTATCTGTTATTGCCATTGTTAAAGGAAATGAGAAGATATTGAACCCTGGACCTGAAACTATGATCCATGAAGGTGACATGCTTGTTATTTCAGGAGAAAGACATGGTGTGAAAAGAATCATAAGAGAGATGTTCTCTGCTGGGGAGAAGAGTGAATGACAAATCACCTCGTACTTGAAGTAGGGACGGCTCTGATTATCATCTCCATTGCCGCTTTGCTTGCAAACAAATTAAACTTTTCCATCATTCCGTTCCTTATCATTTTTGGGATGATTGTTGGACCGCATGCACCTGTTGTCGGGGTATTGGACTTCACGTTTATTAACAGTAATGAAATCATAACCTTCTTCGGAAGAGTGGGTGTATTATTTCTTCTGTTCTACCTCGGCTTAGAATTTTCAGTAGGGAAATTAGTGCGGTCAGGAAAAAATATTGCTGTAGGAGGCAGTATTTATATCCTAATTAACTTTTCGTTAGGACTCATCTACGCCTTAATCATGGGCTTTCCCTTATTAGAAGTTCTGATCATCGCTGGAATCATAACCATTTCATCGAGTGCCATTGTTGCAAAGGTCATCGTTGATCTGAGGCGAACAGCGAATCCTGAAACGGAACTGATTCTAGGAATAATCATGTTTGAGGATATCTTCTTAGCGGTTTACTTGTCGATCATTTCAGGTTTGGTATTAGGAGATGCTACATCAGTATTAGGAGTAGCTAAGTCCATTTTGATCGCGTTTGGATATATGATTTTGTTCTTTATCATTGCCAGAACATGTACCAAACATTTAAACAAGCTTCTTAATATTACGTCTAATGAAATTTTTATCATTGTGATCTTCGCCTCTTTGTTCTTTATCGCCGGATTCTCAGAGACCATTCATGTTGCTGAGGCGATCGGTGCACTTCTTCTCGGATTGGTGTTCTCTGAGACAGAGCACAGTGAACGAATTGAAAAACTGGTCATTCCGTTTAGAGATTTTTTCGGAGCCATCTTTTTCTTCAGCTTTGGTTTAAGTATAGATCCATTCACGCTTGGCGGTGCAGTTTGGCTCGCCTTAGGGGCCGTTGTAATCACGATCATAGGGAACTTTGCAGCTGGAATGATCGCGGGAAGGAAAGCGGGGCTTTCTCATAAAGCTTCATCAAACATCGGCTTAACGATTGTTTCAAGAGGAGAGTTTTCCATAATCGTAGCCAACATTGGAATGGCCGGCGGGTTAGCATCAATATTAAAACCATTCTCCGCACTCTATGTACTGATTCTCGCCATCCTTGGCCCATTACTTACAAAGGAATCAAAGAGAATCTATACGTTTTTAAATGGGATTTTTAAGTGGAAGACAGAAAATCCACAGATAAAAAAGAAAGTAAATAGAAGGAAGGACACAGTATAGATGAAAGAAATCATTTGGTTTAGTGTTCTTATGGTTGTTTTAGTGGTGATCTGTACACATTTTTATAATCTTTCAATACCAGAGCATCAGTACCCAAGTTTACTTGAATTTTTGAAGCATATATAATAAGGGTTACTTTAAGCTTTCCTAATTATAAAATCAAAAAAAAACCAAATCACATAGTTGATTTGGTTTTTTTTGTTACGTAACAATAATAAATCCATAGTGCTTTTAGTAATCAAACAAGCTAATCAAATAATATTTGATTTCAATTTCTATTTATAATAAATTGGAAGAATCATATATTCAGAAGGTCTTATTATAATTAGAAAGGTGATGCTAAAATGGAAAACTTTTATTTGTTTGTCCTTATGTGTATTTTTTTAATTATTTTACCCGGTCCCGATACTGCCATTGCTACCAAAAATACGCTCACCGTTGGGAAAAGTGGAGGTCTGAAAACAGCTTTAGGGACTTGTTGTGCGCTTCTCATCCATACTTCTGCTGCTGTATTAGGACTTTCAGCAATCATTGTTAAATCAGCGTTATTATTTTCTGTTTTCAAATACGTTGGTGCTGTTTACTTAATTTATCTGGGTGTTAAAACATTATGGTTTTTGAAGAAAAGAGAAGAAGCAGCAAGTGTTGAGATGAACATAGATAAACAATACGGAAACGCATCTTGTTTTAAACAAGGGTTCCTTACTAATATCCTCAATCCAAAAGTTGCTGTATTTTTCTTAACCTTTTTGCCTCAATTCGTTGATCCAGGAAGCAATACCTTCATCCCCTTTCTAATAATGGGTGTCACTTATACTGTTTTGACTTCCATATGGTTTTTACTTTATGTCTATTTAATTAATCAGATTAGTGCATTTATGAAAAGACCTAAAGCACAAAATATGATTGAAGGAATCACAGGTACAATATTGATAGGATTTGGAATCAAACTAGCACTAGAAAAGTCCCATACTTAAGCTATTTGTTGTTAAAGAAAGACCCTTGATCGACATCGATCAAGGGTCTTTGTATAAAGTCTATTTTATTGATTAATAAGGTCTAGGCTGATAAAAATAATTCGGTTTAACGACATCGTTCTTATAAGGCTTATGAAAGATATGTGTCGTGGCAGGTGACATCGGTGGAATGAGCCATGCCCAGTTGCCGGTAACCGGTCTGCCGCTCTCGATCTCTTTTTCTTCAAACTTCTTAAACTGCTGTGCCGCCGTATGATGGTCAACGATGCTGACGCCGTCTTCGCGGAATGAGTGCAGTACGGCGATGTTAAGCTCAACAAGAGCTTTATCCTTCCATAATGAGATCGAACTTTTTGTATCGAGCCCCATGAGTGAAGCGATCTGCGGCAACATGTTGTACCGTTCTTCATCCGCCAGATTACGCGCGCCGATCTCCGTACCCATATACCATCCGTTAAAAGGAGCGGCGGTATAATGGATCCCTCCAATCTCGAGAGCCATATTTGAAATGAAAGGGACACCATGCCATTTAAGGTGCAGATCTTCAAACCATTTATATTCAGGGTGGCGGATCTCTACTTCAAGAGCAGTATCTTCTGGCAGTTCAAACAGTTTAGGTGCATGATCGTTGATCTGAATAACAATCGGCAAAATATCGAACTTTCCGTACTTTGGCTCCCAGCCAAGCTCCATGCATTTTTCTGTAAAAGAGATGGAAGCGCGGTCACCTATTATGCCATCCGGTGTGGTGTAGCCGGCATATCGAATCAGCTGATGGTTCCAGATGCGGATACGTTGATTTTCTTTTTGCGGTGCGAAGACCGTAATCGAAGGACGGATTCGCCCACCATTTGTCGCGTACGCCATGTGCTCTAGGATCGCCTCAAAAATCTCTTCTTCTGTCTTCAATTGCCTTTTATCAAAGGTGTGCATCTGATCCCAGAAAAGCCGTCCGATGCATCGATTGCTATTGCGCCAAGCCACTTTTGCTCCATGATCAATTTCAAATGAAGTGTGCTCGTAGCTACCTGCCGATTCGATCTGTTTCGTGATCGAGTCTATTCGTTCCTCGAACTCAATCTGTGGTCTATTTAACTCCTGATAGCAGGAAATGATAAAGTCTTTTGCTTCTTGTAAAAGATTGGTTTCCAAAATAAAGCCCCCAGCTAAAAATAAGTTATTATTATAATAGCCGAGTTTTACCGTGTTTACCGCTTGAAACTGTTACAAAAAACGTACATGGCAATCGAACAGCACTTTGGGAATTACATAAAAGACTGACAAGAATGAGAGAAAAAGGAGATATCGAATATGAACAACCAATTTCCGATTATTGAGACCGAGCGATTGATTTTAAGAGCAGTAACCAAAGCTGATGCAGAAGATATACTCCTCTATTTGTCTGATCCAGACGTTGTAAAACACATGGGGTTAGAACCCTTTGAATCTATTGAAGATGCGCATGATGAAATCGCCTGGTATGAATCTATCGTTAAAAATGGCACGGGGATCAGATGGGGAATCACTCTGAAAGAAGATGGTAGAGTGATAGGAAGCTGCGGGTTTCTGAACAGGGTACCCAAGCATTTTCGATCAGAAGCAGGTTTTGAGTTGAGCAAAGAGTACTGGGGAAAAGGAATCGCTTCTGAAGCATTGGAAGCAGTTGTGAGGTACGGATTTCAGCATCTGGAGTTAGAGCGCGTCGAAGCCCTCATTGAACCTGCTAATCTTCCATCTCAAAGATTGGTGGAGAAGGCTGGCTTTCAAAGAGAAGGTTTGTTGAGGCATTATGAATTTACGTGCGGTAAATTTGATGACTTATATATATATTCACTTTTAAAAGAAGATCTTCATATTTAAACGGGTGTATTCATGAATACAATGATACTTGCAGGAAGCATCGTTTTAATTGTACTCTCCTTATCTCTTTTTATTTTTCATTTTATAAAAGCTGAAACGAAAAAGGAAAGGGTCATCATGACTTTTGCCTTTTTCACTGAACCGCTGGATATGTGGTCGAGTCTATTTTATTTAGGATGGTTCGGGATTATTTATGTACTCGTGATTGGCTAAGGATAAAACACGAACGATATTTAGTTTTTTTGGATTAATATTCAGTTTTAGGTTGAATTTTATGAAGGAGTTTGCTATATTTGCAAAGTGTTAAACTTGAAAAACGAATTACTCGTATATGCTCGGTAATATGGTCTGAGTGTTTCTACCCGGTTCCCAATGAAAGAACTGGACTACGAGTTGAAGTGCTGAATTGCTGTTGTTTTTTGTTTGAGCGGCGAATCCTATTCTTTTACTTTAACTCCAGTGGTCTAGAGGTAGATACATTCTATTACTCTAGGCTTTTTTGTTTGAGCAGATTTATGAGTGATTTATGACAACGGAGGAGAGACAACGATGATGAAACGAATGGGGAAGAAGTACACATTACTGGCTATTGCAGCTGTACTATTTGTAACGGCACTGGCAGTTCTTAACTTTTCAGATCATGCTTCAGGTAAAGAAAAACCAAGACAGCCGATTATTATCCAAGGTCCGATGCCGATTGAAGCTGAGTACTTTGCAAAGCGTTTAGACAATGTGAAAGTAGAGAGATCAGGAAACTTTGTATTTTATAAAGGAAAACTGGACAACTATCCGGTAATCGTAGCGAAAACAGGAAAAGGTATGGAGAATACGGCAGCAGCTACTGCCATTGCTATTGAAAAATATGATCCAGCAGCGATCATCAATCAAGGAACATCTGGCGGCCACGATCCGAACCTGAATGTTTTTGATATCGTACTGGGGAAAAGAACAGTAAATCTAGGTTCATTAAAAACGCCTCATTTAGAAGAGAACGAGGGGATTGAACCGACTTCTTGGATTCCGATGGACTTGATGGCTTCAGAAGGAAGTGCGGGAGAAGATCCGAATGCAGAGAAAGCTCGTTATTTTGAAGGTGACGAAAAGTTGCTTGCAGCAGCACATGCTGTTAAAGACAAATATACAAAAGGAAAAGTGGTAGAAGGGACGATTGGTTCTGCAGACGTTTGGAACAATGAAGTCGACCGCATCCAGTGGTTCCACGAGAACTTTGGAACATCCGTTGAAGAGATGGAAGGGGCCTCAGCTGCACAAATCTCTAAAGCGTATGATGTAGCTTTCTTGGGTATCCGCGTTTTATCAAACAATAAAACGAACGGCGGAAAATACGATCCGACTACAGCAGCGGCGAACCAAGATTATGTGTACGAAGTTGTAAAAGAATATATTGCAGCAAAGTAAGGTAAATAGAGCTGCTAAATCCCGTGCATTCATTCTGCGGGATTTTTGTTTTTGTTGTGTACATTTGCTAATCCTGCAGCCGAGTTGTGCAGGAATCGTAGTTTGTCGATAAGCCTATAAATCAATTTGAAGGACCATAAAAAAATTTGAAGGACCATAAAATATTTTAAAGGCTCATAAAATAATTTGAAGGATCATAAATCATCATAACTATATTTTTCGCACCATAAATTAACGCTTGGAGCACAGTTTGCTCCAAGCGTTTTACTCATTAAACAGGTCTTTTAACATTTTCTCTCTGTGCTGAAGAAAATAACTCGTAATCTGATAGTGATCCGTCATCTCATAATCAATCTCCTGAATGGAGCCGTCATCAAAACTGTAAATCGTGGCATCCGGATATCCAAGAAGAATGGGAGAATGTGTAGCGATAATAAATTGACTGTCACCAGATGCTGCTAATTCATGAAGGATTTTAAGAAAAGAGAGCTGCCGCTGAGGTGATAGTGCAGCCTCTGGTTCATCTAACAGATAAATAGCTTTTCCCTTAAATCGGTTCAGAAAAAGCGACAAAAAAGATTCGCCGTGTGATTGCTTATGCAAAGATCGACCGCATAGGCATAGTTAGCATCAACTTGATCAATATGAGAAGCAAAATGATAAAAGGATTCTGCACGAAGAAAGAATCCGTTTGTTACTTTAGGCATCCAGGATAGTCTGATGTAATCTCCTAACGCTGATTCAGCAGAATCTACTTCATAGTAGTTATTGCGTCCGCCTCCAGCTGTATTAAATCCGCATTTGTCTGCAATGGCTTCCAGGAATGTTGACTTACCCGTTCCATTTTCACCTACAAAAAAGGTAATGTTGTTTTTTATTTCTAGCTGATCCAAATTTTTTATGGATGGGATGGTGAAAGGATATTTATTTTTTGATGGAACCTTTTCATGCTGAACTTGAATTCTTTTTAGAAACATAAGAATCACCTGAGTTTTTTTAATTTATCGTATCATGATTGTTCCTTGCAGCCAAAATGCAAAAAGGACTTTTGGCTTAAAATTTGATATTTCCTTGTTCAAACTATTAAAAAGGGTAAAGATAATGAAGTATGTCAAAATCACCAATGAGAGGAGCTTTTATGTTGGAACAAAATCTATATGAAAAAGTGGGCGGCGAAGAAGCGATCGCCAAGGTAGTGGATTACTTTTATAACGAGCTAGTGTTAAAAGATGATACGGTGAACCATTTCTTTGAAGGCGTTGACATGGAAAAACAAAAAAGCCATCAGACGAAATTCATCAGCTTCGCACTAGGCGGTCCAAAAAACTACACAGGAAAGTCAATGGCAAAAGCTCATGAAGGAATGAACCTGCAGCCAGAGCATTTTAATGCGATCGCCACACATCTGCACGATGCACTTGCTCATTTCGGTGTGCCGGAGTCAGATATTGATACTGCCTTAACTAGAGTTGCATCACTAAGAGATGATATTCTGTATAAATAAAAGGTGCAGTGGAATACGATGGATGCATAACATTAAGCAGGTTAGCTGCGCATGTTATTAATTGAATAAGTTTTAAGACTTTAAAGAGCATTTCCTTAAATAAGGAATGCTTTTTATTTTATGTTTTTATTCAAGAGCATAAATTCATTTCAATAATAATATAATATAAATCAATATTAATTTATTGTAAAACGATAAATTGTGTATTAGAATAAAATGAATAATAAAGAGTTGAGGTGCTTTTTATGAAAAGAGAAACATTCTTTTTGAAATTTGTTATTGTTCTTATGGGACTTCCTGTTATTGCTTTGTGTATATTTGTATTGCCTGAGATCGCTGAATTTTTTGCGGAATTAAATCCAAAGGTAGATTTTTTGCAATATCCCTTTTTAATAGGGCTGTATGCAGCAGCAATCGTATTTTTCGCAGCACTGTTCCAAACTTTTAAACTTTTAAGCTACATTGACAAGAACGAAGCCTTCTCGGAATTATCAGTAAGATCTATACAGAATATCAAATACTGTGCCATCACCATCAGTGCCTTATTTGTGCTATTTATGCCACTCATATATCTTATGGCGGAGGTAGACGATGCCCCAGGTATGATATTAATCGGAATGGTCATTATTTTTGGCAGCATGGTGATTGCAGTCTTTGCCGCTGTTCTTCAAAAGTTGTTAAAAAATGCGATCGATATAAAATCAGAAAATGATTTAACAGTCTGAGGTGAAAACATTGGCGATTATAATCAATATTGATGTAATGCTGGCTAAAAGGAAAATGAGTGTAACCGAACTTTCAGAGAGGGTTGGAATAACAATGGCTAACCTTTCTATATTGAAAAATGGAAAAGCAAAAGCCATTCGGCTTTCCACCTTAGAGGCGATCTGTAAGGCATTAGAATGTCAGCCTGGGGATATTTTAGAATACAAAAGTGATGAAGACAGCCGTTAAGGCGTTCTATATCTATAAAAAAATCTGCGGAGGCATAAATCATGAGAGCACTAGAACAGCTCGTTCGTTTTGGTTGGGAGCAAGCACTATCCTGTTTGTTTCCTGTTGTTATATTTGCCTCATTGGCTATTACACAGATCCTACCGCTTCCCATCCTGCCGCGTTATGATTGGCTTCTTATCATTTGTCTTCTAATGCAGTGGTGGATGGTGCGTTCTGGTCTTGAAACTAGGGATGAACTAAAGGTTATCACTTTGTTCCACCTTATTGGTCTTGCTCTTGAACTTTTTAAGGTGCACATGGGCTCTTGGTCTTATCCAGGAGAAGGATATTCCAAAATAGCTGGAGTGCCTTTGTACAGCGGATTCATGTATGCGAGCGTAGCAAGTTATCTTTGCCAGGCGTGGAGGAGATTTAATGTTGAATTGGTGAAGTGGCCTCCATTTTTGGCAGTTGTATCACTCGCAGCTGCGATATATTTAAATTTTTTCACCCACCATTATTGGATTGACGTTCGTTGGTGGTTATCTGGACTTGTCATCATCGTCTTTTGGCAATCATGGGTTACATACGAAGTTAATGGGACTCGTTACCGTATGCCACTCGCACTTTCTTTCGTGCTGATCGGATTTTTTATATGGATAGCCGAAAATATTGCAACTTTCTTTGGAGCTTGGGAATACCCGAACCAAACCGAAGCATGGAATCTCGTGCATCTTGGAAAGGTGAGTTCATGGCTCTTGTTAGTGATCGTCAGCTTTCTTATCGTAGCAACGTTAAAGCGGGTTAAGGACAATTCAGAGATGGTAGTTGTTAGTCAGGCTATTAAAATTCAATAATAAATTTTGTAAATAAAAAAAGCCTGGCTGCCCAGGCTTTTTTGCTTACTATTTAAGGATGAAAATTCCCACTAGGGAGTAAACGATAACTGTTGAAAACAGGATTGTCATGTGGATCAGTGAGTAGATGAAGAGCAGTTTTGCCCATTTCTCTGAATCCTTATTTTTCTTATAGCCGTAGATGCTGAGTACGAGCCAGCCAACATTTAGTAAAAGGGCAACAAGTGTCAGACCCAGGCTCAAAGGCAAGAAGAGAAAACTTGTTAAGCTCAAAAGTACTAAGTAAATGTTGGTTTGAATATACGTTCTCTTAACACCTTTTACAACCGGAAGCATCGGAATTCTCGCTGCTTTGTATTCATCGTGTCGGCGGATCGCAATCGCATAAAAGTGCGGCATCTGCCAGATTACTTGAATGATAAATAGTGCAGCAATGGCTGGGTGAGTAAGGGTTCCGGTCATCGCAGCCCAGCCGATCAGAGGAGGCATGGCACCTGAAATTGAGCCAACCTCTGTATTATAGATCGTTCTTCGTTTCGTTAGCATTGTATAGGGTACAACGTAAAAGAACAAACCAAGAAAACCCAACAATGCAGCGAGCGGAGTAGTAAAAGCAAGAGCAATCATGCCGAGAACTGCCATTGCGATCCCGAGCGATAATGCCGATCGCACCTTGATTTCACCCGTGACTGTCGGTCTTACTTTTGTTCTTTCCATAATGGAATCGATATCGCGGTCATAAATATTATTAAACGTCCCCGCAGCACCAATCACAAGGATTGTACCGATCAGGACGAATAAGACATCTAACAGTTTATCACCAGGATCAATATCGTACGTATATAAAGCCAGGGTCAATCCAGCGAACATCGGAACAAGGTTTGATTTAATAATCCCTGTTTTTACTGTCTGTCCCAGGATTGCTGACAACTTTTGTTTTTCCATAGTTCTTTCCATTCTACAAGACACCATCTTCATATATTTATCTCTATAGGTTAACCAATTAATTGTAACCTTAAATACATCTCTATTAAAGCACTAAATCTTTTCCCAGTACAAATGATAGAACAACAGGATGCACATTACAAAAGAGTTTTGTGAACGTTTTGTGAGGGTTCTGTGATGGTTATGTGATAGGGTAGTTTGCTTTGTTACTTGGGGAAAAGAGGGAGTTTTGAGATTTTTGTAGAAAAAGAATACAGCTGATCAGAATATCGCTTACTCTAAGAAACAAAAGATTATTTATCAAAGAATGATTACGAAGCTTTAATAACGTGCTGCAGCCGATATAGAAAAGTTGAAATAGCTATGTTTAAAAGGGGAGAATGAAATGAGAAAATACTTAGGTTTAGCTTCAATCCTGATTTTGATTGTTACCTTTTTAATTCTCCAGTTCTTTTTTGTGGGGAAGGTTAGCGGGCAAAGCGGTACAAACCTTTTAATAACTGGTGTATCACTTTCACTAATTTGTGCTCTGTTAAGTACAAAAGGAACATGGAAAAACATTGCTTTTAGTGGTCTTGCTATTCTTTTAATTATTTTTATATTAGGGATTGTTTCGTTTTTCGGTATTTAATTATTTTAGGAGTTGAGAAGAAATGAACCGATCAAAAACAGCTTTATCAGCCAAACTGGCAAAACCAGCTCAACGGGCGCTTAATGGAGCTGGGATTACTCATCTTGAACAACTAACTAAAATGACAGAAGCGGAACTCATGAAACTGCATGGAATGGGACCAAAGGCAATGCAGCAGATTAGTGATGTGTTAAAGGAAAACGGATTGTCATTTGCTAAAGAGTAGGTAACGATTTTTTATAAAGGGGAGAAGTGGTTTGGCATTAAGAATACCTTTAGTATTTACTTTAATCATGTTTACAGGCACCGTCTTAGAATCTTTATTTCCTGAACATTGGGATGTATGGCAAAAAGCACTATTAGTAGGAGGATTAGTAGGTCTTATCGTTTTCATATTCGGCAAAATTGGTTACCTGGAGAAAAGAATGCCTTTATGGCTTGGTATATCTATATTAATTACAGGTTTTATTTTATCGGTCGTCATCACAACGATTATAGAGAAGCAAGCTTAATTATAATGAAATGGGATAAGCGCTTAGATTTTTTCCTCAGAGCGCTTTTTATGTCGTAAATAGATAGTAGAATATGGAGTAATACTTTTTATAAATGGGGGAAGCATCATGAAGCTGGTTTTGTTATTCGGTCCTCAAGCTGTTGGTAAAATGACTGTTGGGCATGAATTAGAGAAGGTTACCGAACTGAAGCTCTTTCATAATCATATGACGATCGATCTCGTAACAAAGTTTTTTGATTATGGGACGAAGGAAGGGAAAAGGCTCGTGAACCTTTTTCGATCTGAGATATTTAAGGAGTTTGCCAAAAGCGAGAACTATGGAATGATTTTTACATATGTATGGGCCTTTAATTATGAGTCGGATTGGAAGTTTGTTGAGGATGTTTGCGGAATTTTTGAATCTAAGGGGGCAGACATCTATTTTGTTGAACTGGAGACGGATCTGGATGAGAGGCTGAAACGAAACACAACTCCTCACCGGTTGGAACACAAACCGACGAAACGAAACATCGAATGGTCTGAAAATGATTTGAAAACTTCAATGGACAAATACCGGATGAATTCTTTTGAAGGCGAGATAAAAAAAGAAAATTACCTGCGTATCAATAACAAAGATTTGAGTCCGGAAGAAGTGGCTAAACAAATAAAAGAACACTTCAACCTTTGAAAGGATTAATGAAATGAAGATGCAGCATAAAGATTTTCCAGTTACCTTGTTTCAACCGGAAAAAGAAAATGAAAAAGAGTACACAGTGATTATTTATCATGGCTGGGGTGGCAGCGGCCAAAGCTTTTATGAAATGGCAGAAGGAACAGCGAATGAAGGGTTTAACACGATAGTTCCAGAGTTAATCTATCATGACACGCGGTCCCCATTGGAGAACCCTTTTGATAAGAAAACGATGCAGAAATACTTTTGGGAGACAATTTTTAAAAGTATTAATGAGTTTGAAGACTTTACAAAAGCATTAAACCTAAAGAAGAAGAAACTTATTCTAGTAGGGAGTTCAATGGGAGGATTTATTGCCAGTGGTATTTATGCGGCTAACCCTGAAATTGCGGGGTTAGTCTGTGTGAACGGTTCAGGATCTTTCCTGTTTACAGAAAAATTATTTAGAAAGATGGATAATCGAGATTTTCCGTCCGGAGCAGAATTAGACCTGTTTAAAAAGTATGACCCTATAGGGAAAGTGAAAGGTAATTCTCCTGTACTCCTGATCCATGGGGATGGAGATACGATAGTACCGATTGAAGGGCAAAAGCATTTTTATGAGTATCTCTTACAAAATGATATAAGAGTTAATTTTAATATTCATAACAATGTTAATCATAAGTTCACTTCTGAAATGGTGGATGAAGTCATTCAGTGGATTAAACAAATAGGATAAATAAAGCCGATTCTAGTCTTTTGAACCGGCTTTTTTCTCTTTGATTTTACGTCCAGTTTAAGGGTGCTTTATCCAGCTGAGGAGGGATTCCTAATTCTTTTGATGTCGCAAGGATAAATTCCTTTCTGAAGAAGTAGCTTCTGTGGTAAACGATCTTACCGTTTTCTACACCTTGATATTGTATGTCGTGTACGAGAGGTCCTTGATCTGAATCAGCTAACACTATGATTACAGGTTTCCCCCATAATATAAATTCCTTTGCGTGGTGACGAGGTAATCCATACAGGAGAGAGCCTTCTCGCATTTCATCTTTTGTCGTCTCTAAGAATCCTAAAGATGCTTCATAATGTACATGGTCACCGAATAGCTCCAGTATCCCATCTAGATCTCCTTGATTAAAGGCTTTTAAATAGGCAGAGATAATTTCGTCTTTTTGTCCCTTTGATTCATTTGGTTGTTTAGATGGTGAAGGTGCATCGTTTTTAAGTTTTTCCTTCATACGGCGGGTTGTGGCATAAACTGCGCCAGGAGTCGTCTTGATGATACTGGCCACTTCTTCTGCTTTAAAGTAAAAGACTTCCATGAGCAGGAAAACAGCAGTCTGTCTCGGTGTGAAAAGGTGATACAGCTTTTCGAGAGCTTCTTCTAATTCAAGAGAGTCGGTGAAAGTTTCTTGTGGTTCCTCCGCTTCATCTAAAGAACCTAGTTTTCGCTTTTCTCTTCTGCAATGGTCGATCCAGGTGTTGGTTGCCATTCTGTACAAGTAAGATTTTAGGTTCGTAGGATGCCAACGCGTAAAAAGTCCACCCATTGCCTTAAGTACCGTTTCCTGAAATAAATCTTCCCCATCCCAAGGCGAGCCCGTCAAATAACGGCAGTAATTCCAAAGATCACTTCCCATTTCATCAATCATGGACTGAAATTGTTGCTGAAGCTCACGTGACTGTTCATACACACTGTTTGTTTTTAATTGTGGCAAAAATAAAACCTCCTATAGAAATTTGCGATCTATATGTATAACGAATACGCTGAAGAGAATTAGACGCTTTTTATGAAAATTTATTCATGTTTATTTGTCTTTTGGATCCGTGTCTTCTCTTATAAACTTGATTATTTCTCCATTAGATTTTATTTTGACTCCAGTTAAATATCCTAAATAAGCAGCACCAGTATCAATGGACCAAGCGTTGCTAGTCACATCATATTTTGGCCGGTCGGTTGGAGTGTGACCTATAATTTGTAGTTTACCGATGTTTTTCAAAGGACTTCGATTCCACAGAACCCCAAACTCATCATTCTCGTCGAAGGGATTTTCTATTTGTTCAGAAATTCCTGCGTGGCTTATAAAAATATGCTTATTTTCCCAATACAGCGGGAGATCGCTTAACCAGCTAACATCACTCTCGCAATCTCTGTTTATTTTTTCATATTGCCTGAGGGTTTCTTCTCCGCATTGGCTTAACCAATTTGTGTTGGGCTGATTTGTAAAATGATCAATGATTTCAAACTCATGATTTCCTTTTAAAAACGTTACTTGATCAGGGAAGTCAGCACTTAATTGGATAGCCAGCTGGACCATCTGTGGTGAATTTCTTCCTCTGTCTATTAAATCCCCAAGCTGAATCAGCATTTCATTTTCTTTGTTCCAATATTTGTTTATCATATTCTTAAAGGTGTGATAACAGCCATGGACATCACCTATTACAAAATAATTCAATGTACATACTCCTTTTTTATATAATCGAAGTAGATGTATTCTCTTTAATAGTTCATTTTCCTCTAAATACATATTTGCTTACTGTAATATAAAACATTTTAAAACGAGGTGCAGAACATGTTTTTTATTCAAATGGCCGGTTTTCCAGGTGCAGGTAAGTCCACACTTGCTAGAGAAATAGGTAAACGTACAGGTGCGGTTGTGATTGATCATGATATTGTAAAGTCTGCATTGTTGCATTCTATAGATGAAGACACATTGGACCCGAAACTAGCAGGAAAGATATCATATAATATTGATTGGTCTTTAATTGAATCTCAGTTATCTCATGGCAATAGCGTAATATTTGACAGTCCTTGTTTTTATAAAGAAATGATAGAAAAAGGTACCGAACTAGCAAAAAAATATGAAGCTAGTTATAAGTATATTGAATGTATTTTAAATGATTTTGATCAAATCAATGAAAGGTTAAGGAACCGTAATCGAATGATCAGCCAAATTAAAGAAGCGAATCAGGAGATGTTCAATTATGGCTTGTATAATAGCAAAAAGCCTTCGGATCACAAGTATTTAGAGATAAATACGAACTTACCAATAGATAACTATATTGATGAAGTTATTCATTACATTTTGGAGAGAAACTATGAAATTACCAGATAAATTTATCAGTGCCATGAAAAGTATACATAAAGAAAAAGCCGAAGTGTGGATGATAAATTTTGATAAGAGGATTGCTGACTATGAGGAGCGGTGGGAGCTCAAAATCCAAAATCCTTTTGATCTATCCTACAATTTTGTCGCACCTGCTATCAGAAACAATGGAGAAGAAGTGGTACTGAAGGTTGTACTTTCTCGAAAAGAATTTCTTGCTGAACTTGAGACAATTAAACTAATGAAGGGCAAGGGGATGGTTAAGCTTTTGGAATATGATGTAGACAGCGGAATTATGATTTTGGAACGATTGAGCCCTGGTATTACACTAGCGGAAATCGATAGTGATGAGGAAGCTGCCTTTATTGCTGCACAAATCATGAAAAGCTTGTGGATCGCAGCACCAGAGGATACCGATATACAAACTGTAACCGATCGGGAAAATAGTTTGAAACGCATCACCCAAAACAATCCGAATGGCTTGAAGCAAATTTCCAAAGAAACGCTTCAAGAAGCACTTCTTATTTTTGAACAGCTAAATAGTCAAATAAGCAATCCTTACTTGCTGCATGGCGACCTGCATCATTACAACATACTTAGGAATGGCGATTCTTGGGTGGCAATTGATCCAAAAGGTTTAATCGGAGACAGGGAGTATGATGTGATTCAATATCTGTTAAACAAACTGCCTGAGACGAATGTAAAAGATACCATTGAAAAACGTATAGATATTTTCGTGAAAGAACTTAACCTGGACAAAGAGAGAGTGTTGTTAAGGGGGTTCTCTCATGCAGTTTTATCGACATGCTGGACGATAGAGGACGGAAATTACAATGAAGCGTTTTTAAGCACGATTGATGTATTTAAAGAGCTTCTATCCAAAGAAAACATATCGCATTAATACTTTTTAATAAAGGCTGCCCTTAAGTACTTCTTGAGTACTTAATTTGGCAGTCTTTGTTCATATAAAGTAGCTTTCATAAGTGGATCGGGTGGAACGAAGGAGTTATGGGGTGTAACTAGGGGGAACGGGGTGGAGCTGCACCATAATGGGGTGAAACATAGGTGAGTCGGGGTGTAACTCAGAGTTATTGGGCGAACGTGTAATAAATATAAGAACACGTACCGTAAAACTGAAAATTGTCGAAGAAAAATTTAAATTATTTTTAAATATTCCTTTACACGTATATTCCTTGTGATGTATATTATAAACATGAAGACAATATTAAATGCTCTCGCCGAGCCAAACCGCCTGCAAATTGTTGAACTATTGCGTGATGGTTCCTTAACAGTAGGAGAGATCACCGACAAACTTGGAATGAATCAGCCTCAAGTTTCCAAACACCTCCGAGTACTTAGTGAAGCCGGGCTCGTCGAAGTGCAGCCGATCGCCAATCGACGCTATTACAAATTAAAAGCGGAACCGCTCAAGGAAATGAACGAATGGGTTCAATCCTTTCAAAAGCTTTGGGAGGACCGGTTTGATCGATTGGACGATTATCTGCAGGAACTTCAAAGGAAAGAAAAGAATAAACGAAGCGAATAGTTTGATAGCTCCACTTTCTTTCCTGACCACCAAATTAAGGGAGGCCCGTTTTCAGTTGTACAGTTCTTTAAAACAATAACTTTTAGGAGGAAATAAAATGGCTGAAAGTAATGTTAAGAATTCAATGACAACAACGGTTGAAGGCAATAATTTAATTTTCACACGCGTTTTT
Source organism: Fictibacillus halophilus (assembly GCF_042680145.1). GTDB lineage: Bacteria > Bacillota > Bacilli > Bacillales > Fictibacillaceae > Fictibacillus > Fictibacillus halophilus_A. The sequence continues at coordinate 684,030 of NZ_JBHTNQ010000001.1, forward strand.
GATGCTTCAAGGGAACTTGTTTTTCAGGTTCTTTCGGAATCTGAACACCTAACGAAGTGGTGGGGACCAAATCATTGGACGCTGCCAGTAAGTAAGATGGATTTCCGTGAAGGCGGGTCGTGGCATTATTGCATGGAATCTCCAAACGGTGACATGAAATCATGGGGGAAATCGTTTTACAAAGAAATCTTAGAGCCCGAGCGAATTGTTTACGAAGATTTCTTCTCGGACGAAGAAGGAACAATAAACGAAACGATGCCAGGAATGAAAGTTACATTAACACTGATTGAACACGAAGGAAAGACAAAAATCGTGAGCCATACACAGTTCTCTTCAGAGGAAGCATTGAAGTCAGTGATGGATATGGGTGTGGTTCAAGGTTTGACAGAAACGTGGGATAAACTCGAGGCACACTTGGAACGAATTCAATAGATTAAGTAAGGCGTACTGTCCTGAAGTGGTCAGTGCGCCTTTTCCATTTAAACATGACTGCTTTTCAATTTGCCTACATAGCTAGATTGTGGTCTGAAAATGGTATTGTCCTCTGACTGTTCCAAAACATGTGCCGTCCACCCTACAATTCTGCTGGCAGTGAAGGTAGGGGTAAACAGTGATGGATCCAAATGAATGGATTTCATGATAGCCGCTGCATAAAATTCTACATTCGTATAAAGTGATCTGCCTGGTTTGTATTCTTCCAGAAGCTTAACGGCAATCTCTTCAACTTCAATCGCCAAATCCAGCCATTCGTCCTGACCGACTAGTTCAAGCAGGGTTTCCTTCAAAGCTATACTTCTCGGGTCATGGGTTTTATACACACGATGTCCGAACCCCATTAGTTTTTCTTTTTGATCAAGCTTTTTTCGAATGACTCGTTCGGCATCTCCAACTAATGCAACTTCGTTTAAAAGGTCAATTACGCCAGATGGAGCACCACCGTGTAGCGGTCCTTTCATGGTTCCTATAGCAGAAGTAATAGCAGATACGAGATCGGATTCAGTTGAAGCCGTAACTCTGGCAGAGAAGGTGGATGCGTTCATTCCATGTTCCAATGTTAAGATCATGTAGCTTTCAAGTGCTTTAACTTGGGCAGGATTTGGAACGATGCCATTTAGCATGTAAAGGTAGTTTTCCACGTGAGACAAATCTTGACGAGGTGGAATAAACGGAAGACCTTCTGTATTTCTTTTTCTATAGGCAATGATTGTTGGAATGATTGATGTAAGTTTCATAGCTTGTGAGATGGTAGGTTTCCAGTTAAAGTCTGAAGTCCCCGATGCAGAAATGACTGTTCTTAAAACACTCATCATATCCATATTTGTTGGGAGTGAGTTCAGGATTTCTATGAGGTGTTGGTCCAGATCACGATTTTTACGCAATTCTTCTTTTGTATGATTCAATTCTTCATCCGTTGCGAATCTCCCGTACCATAAAAGATAAGCAACTTCTTCAAAGCTATATTTGTTCAGTTCATTTATTTCATAGCCCCGGTAAATAAGTCTTCCCTCATCCCCATCGATATGACTGATAGCTGTTTCGGCAGCAATAATGCCCTTTAATCCTTTTTGCATATCTTCATCTCCTTCCAGTTGTTTGATATCATTGTATGGTAGATTAGTAATTAAGAAAATTAAATCTTTTTAAATAGTTTGTTTACTATTTTTAATAAGGGGGGAGAGAAGATGGAGTTTAACTGGCTCACTACTTTCATAACTGCAGCAGAATGTGAAAATTTTAGAAGAACAGCAGAAATTCTATACATTTCTCAGCCTTCTGTAACGGTTCATATCAAGGCATTAGAAAAAGAAGTGGGTGCTGTTCTTTTTCATAGAGACGGAAAACGAATAAAACTGACAGAAGAAGGCAAGCGATACCTCGTTCATGCGAAGGAACTGATCCGCGTTTACCAGAGGGGATTAGAGGACATGAAATCACTTAGTCAAGGCTATACTTCCCAGTTCTCCATCGCCATCTCGCCGCTCATCGCCGATACGATTCTGCCTTCTGTGTTAAAACGATACTTAAGCAAAAATCCAAATGTTGAAATCAACGTGAAGATCATTGAATCTATTGATATTGAAAAAGCGGTTCTGGAGGAGGAAGTAGATATCGGCTTGTCCTGTTTGAATAGTACGGATCCAGAACTCGTGTGCAAACCTTTGTATCAAGACAAAGTGATCCTTGTGACGGCACAGGACGGAAGAGATTCAGAATCCGCACCGCCACTTGATGAAGCGGAAGTATTAAACAACAATTATTTGCTTACGAACAATCACCCAGGTTATTGGGATGCCTTGTTAAAGAAGATTAAAAGTGTTTATCCCTCTCAAAGAATGATGAAAGTTTCCCAGGTACATATCACAAAAAGATTTATTAAAGAAGGACTAGGTGTTTCATTTTTGCCAATCTCAACCGTGCGGAGAGAATTGCTGGAGGGCACGTTATTAGAGGTGGATTGTCACTCCATTTCATTACCTGATGCCAATGCATATGCCCTCATGAAGTATGAACATACAAGACAGAATGAATTTGTAGAATTCGTTTCTCAATTCCGTTTTTAATTAAACCAGGAACAGAGTTGAATAAATAAGGTATAATATCCTCTATTGTTGTAAATGAATGAAGATAAGACAACTAAAGGAGGACGTATCTATGGAAGTAAATATGAGCTCAGAGGAAGTCTTATTGGAGATTCAAGGTTTAAAGGCAAAAGGTACGAATTTGAATAAAAAGCAAGTGAAGAAAACAAATCCTCAACTCATGAGAAATGCGCTTCATTATTTTCCGAGTTGGGATGAAGCCATTGAAAGAAGTATCACAGGTTAATTATGAAAAAGGAAAAAGGTCGCAGATCATGCGGCTTTTTTTGTTTTTTATTTTTTGTCACAGCAAAACGTACACTCCACTTTATTTTTGATTGATAGTTATTTTTGCCTATTATAATCAAATCTTTGATTTCATTTATATGTACCTTTAGACTTATACGCATAGGTATTTTAAACTGAAAATTACTAATTTTCAGAATCTTAATTGTAAAAATTATAAATATCACTATAATAAAAGTATTAGTTCAAAGGAGGTAGTAATTGGATGAAAAAGAAGATTTTAGCTGGTGCACTAGCTCTAACACTTGGAGCAACAATGACCTTTAGCAGCGGTGGTAATGTAAATGCTGAAAATGGTCAGGAAAAGAAATACATAGTTATTTTTAAGGAGCAAGCGAAATTACCTTCAGGGTTTGGTAATGAAATCTCAAAAGCTGGAGGACAAATCGAATCCAGATTGGACAAGCTAGGTGTCGTTGAAGTTGTTTCTAGTAATCCAAACTTCCTCTCAGAAATCAAAAAATCTAGTACCGTACTAGATGCAGGTGTTCAAAATATTGTGCAGCCTGAGACAGCAGCTATTGAAGAAGCAGCTCTAGTAAGTTCGTATGGTGCAGGTGCAGATCTTTATAATAGCTTACAGTGGGATATTAAACAGGTTACTCATGATGGAGAGTCGTGGACCCTGCCAGGCGGAACGGGTAAATCTGTAGATGGAAAAGATATTGTAGTTGGGGTAATTGATACAGGTATTGACTACAATCACCCTGACTTAAAAGATAATTATGCCTACGGTAAATCCTTTGTTCCAGGATATCCTGATGCGATGGATCAAAATTCACACGGAACACACGTTGCTGGTTCCATTGCTGCTAAAGGACGTACAATGGGGATTGGGCCTGACTTAAAAGTGGCTGCTTACCGTGTATTTGGACCAACTGGCGGAGCGGAAACATCTCATATTGCTGAAGCATTAATGACTGCTGCTGATGACAATGTAGATGTTGTAAACATGTCACTAGGCGGATATGACTGGTTCCAAAATCCAGACTATGCTACAAAAGATGTCGTAGCTGATGTTCGATTGTTTAATAGAGCCATTCAGTATGCAATTAATAAAGGGGTAACAGTAGTAGGGTCTGCTGGAAACAATGCTGTTGATATCAGTTCGCCTGGAAAACTATCAGGTGATGACAATGGAGCAACACACCGCAGCCCAAGCAGCCAGACTATGATCAGGGTCTCAGCAGGCGGAGCACTAAAGAACTTAGCATTCTACTCGAACTATGGTGTAGGGAAGATTGATGTCCTGGCTCCGGGTGGAGATCTTGGACCTAACTACGATCCTGCAACTGGTGCTGGTAGAGATAATACTTATCTATGTTTAGCAACTATTCCTGGTGGAGGGTACGGCTATAAAGGCGGAACTTCCATGGCGGCACCAAAAACGGCTGCACTTGCGGGTGTCATCATTGCACAGCACGGGAAAGATAAGCTGAACCCAGCACAGGTTAAGAGCATCATTCAATCTTCTTCTGAAGATGTATTTAAAGCAGGTTATGATGGAGAATCAGGATTTGGATTAATTAATGCTGTTAATGCGTTAAATTAATACAAACTAGAAGCGGAGGCAGCATATTGCCCCGCTTTTTTGTTTGGTAGAATGGAAGTATGTGATCATTTTAATAAAAAAATAGGAAAACAGAATAGGAGAGTTATTATTATGGATACCCAAGTAATTACAAAAATGAAAATTGTGAAGCCTGCTGCTGATGTTTTTGAAGCCATTGTAGATCCAGAGAAAATAGGAGGCTTTTGGTTTTCCTCCAGTTCTGAAAGATGGAGTCAAGGCAGAACAGTTATTTTAAGATATGACGAATACAATGCAGAAGGAGCAATAAAAGTTTTAGAGATAGAGGAAAATAAGAGAATCGTTTTTTCCTGGGGAGCAGAACATGATGAAGGTTCTATTGTAACCATCACACTGACTGAATTGGATGATGAAAGTACAAAAATTGAAGTGGTGGAATCAGGTTTAAAAGAAGATGATCCTGACGTTGTTAACAAAATGATGGGCCAAAAAGAAGGCTGGGTTTACACGTTGACCTGTTTAAAGGGGTATTTAGAAAATGATGTAAATACTTTACGAGCATCGTTAATCCATTAAGAAATTTTAAAGAGTAACTGCTTAAGCGAAAGTGGTTACTCTTTTTTATGTTTATATATGCTTATCTATATCTTTCAATAATAAAGTCAATAAAATATCTGCTCGCGATCGGCAGAACTCTTTTATCCTTATAAGCCAAACTGATTGTCCGGGCAAAGGAAGGGTATATTCTTTTAGTCACGATATGATAAGGACACCGATGTAAAACAAGCTTTGGCAGGATCGAAATTCCCAGACCCTGTTCGATCATAGACATAATCGTATAATCATCGTGTACCCGGTATTGAATGCTGGGTTCAAAGTTATTTTGTTGAAAAATCGTTAACGGCTCACTTATTTCTCCTTCATCTAAAAGGATATAAGGTTCCTTCAACAACTCTTTTAATGAAACTTCATGCTGCTCTGCCAACCGATGATCTCTAGGCAATACAGCTAACATTTCATCGTCTTGCAAGGGAATCATATTCAGGTTTGTTACGGCTTTCGGGTTCACGAAGCCAAGGTCAACGCTGCCTTCTTTAATCCAATTGGAGATCTCTGTGTAATCACCTTGATGCAGTTCGAAATGAACGGCGGGGTACTGCACCTTAAAATCTTTCATCAAACTTGGCAGCCAGTGGCAGGAAACACTTGAAAATACGCCGATTCGGATAAGCCCGCTCTCAAGCCCTTCCATCTCTTTCATCTTTTCTTTTAATTCCCTGTGTGAATTGCAGATTTTCTTAATGTATGGCAAAAACTCCTCACCGTCAGGAGTCAATGTAATACCCGTTCGAGATCGTAAAATTAGAATCGTAGAAAGTTCTTCTTCTAATGAATGAACCATCTGACTGATAGCTGATTGGGTGTAGCCTAGTTCTTCAGCGGCTTTCGTGAAACTGCCTGTTTCGATCGCTTTTATAAATGCGTAATATGCATTCATCCCTTTTTCTCCTTTGCATTAGAATTCCTAATGGTTCTATTATAAATATTCGTTTTATTAATGGAAAGGGAGGTGATACGATAAATCCAATCTAAAAACACATGAGGGGTTAGGGGCTGCTGCATGACACCTAAACAAGCGAACTGGATTTTAGTTTCTGTTTCTATGGGATGGGGAATGTCTTATATTTTTATGAAACTAGTAATAGATACAATCCCTGCCTTAACCATTGTGGCATTACGATTCGGGATCGCTTTTATCATGATGGTGCTGATCTTCCGGAAAAAAGTATTTCAAACAGATGCTAGAACGTTGAAATATAGTTCTATTCTTGGTTTTTTGCTATGGGGGATCTTCATTACGCTTATGTATGGTATCAAACATACGACGGCTTCATCGGCTGGCTTTTTGATTAGTTCAACGGTGATCTTAGTGCCAATTCTTCAGGCGTTCATTACAAGGAAGCTGCCAAGCAGAAAAATCAGTTTGGGAGTTGCATTTGTTACAATCGGCTTAGCTCTACTAACCATCGGAGAAGATTTTACGTTAGCGTTTGGTTCGGTGCTGTGTTTAATCGCTGCATTTTTGTATGCAGTCCATATCATTGTAACCAATCATTTTGCAAGAGAGGGAAATACCTTGCAGCTGGGAATCTATCAGCTTGGATTTGCCGCCTTGTTTGCGACTGTCGGAACTTTTATTTTAGAAGTGCCTGTTTTACCTCAGACGATGATTCATTGGGTCGCCATACTCGGGCTGACATTCATTTGTTCAGCATATGGATTTGTTATGCAGTCCATCGCTCAAAAATACACAACGCCAGAGAGCACTGGATTTCTTTTTTCACTCGAACCGATCTTTGCCGCCATTTTTGCATTCATTTTTCTTCAGGAAAACATGGGTTTGCGAGGATATACTGGTGCGTTAATCATTTTATTAGGAGTATTCACGGCCACCGTTACATTTAGAAAACGTGCTGACTTAAGAATGATGAAAGTAAAGAGCAGCATAATGAAATAGCTGGAGTTTTAAAAAATGAATACTGCTTTTCCAATAAATGTTATTATTAGTGTTAAAGAAAGCTTTGTATTTACAAGGGGGAAAATTTTATGGAATCAGCAGGAACTTGGCTACCATTAATGGGACTTTTTTCTTTTATTTTACCAATTGGTCTGACTATATTTGTTCTTGTTATGTTGTATCAAATGAATCAATCATTAAAAAGAATTGCAGAGAGCTTAGAGAAGAAATAGTTAAAGAAATTCAGTAGCACTGCTCACCTTAGCTGAAGTTCTATATCAAAGAGGAAATCTTGATATAAGTTCACTTGATGGGCAAGCGGTGCTTTTCGTTTGATTAATAAAATTAATAGCAATTTTTATTAATATAGTTGGTGTATTTAGTCAATACATGTATACTGAAACGAAAAGAAAAAGGCAGGCGTGTTCTAATCATGAAAGTAGCATACTTAGGTCCTCAAGGAAGTTTCTCAGAAGAAGCTGCCTTTCGTTATTTTACAAGTAATGATATTGAGTGGTATAAGAGTGATTCAATTGTTGATGTACTAGAAGCAGTAGGGGAAGGCAAGGCGGATAAAGGGATTGTTCCGATCGAAAATTCTATTGAGGGAACGATCAATATAACAGCTGATGGCCTATTAACTTACGATTTGTTTGTCGAAGCAGAATTGATTTTCCCAGTTTCCCTGCATCTTCTCACTTTAAAAGGAGCCTCACTAGATGAAGTGCGTGAAGTCTGGTCCATCGTTCCAGCGCTTGCTCAGTGCCGTGATTTCATCAGAGAATCTAAAGTGAAAAGCAGGCAGTTTGACAGCACGTCTGCAGCTGCTCAAGCGGTTAAGAACCAAGAAAGAAAAGATGTTGCAGCGATTGCTTCCAAATATGCGGCTGAAGTGTTTAATCTGCAGATTACGAAAAGCGGCATCCAAGATTGCAGCAACAACCATACCCGTTTCGTCGTAATCAGCAAAGATCCTATTAAACAAAGGGAAGATCGAACGAAGACAATGATGTTGATCTCGCCAACGGAGGATTATTCAGGAGTACTGTCATCCATCCTGAACGTATTTACTGCACTTTCTATCAATTTGTCCTGGATTGAGTCTCGTCCAACGAAAAAGCAATTAGGGACCTATCACTTTTTTATTGAAACACAAAACGGGTTGCATGAAATGAAAATGACAAAAGCAATTGCGATCTTAGAAGCTTATGGACATGATGTTCGAGTTTTAGGCAGTTACAATACAACGAAATTATAAATGAAAATCGGCCACTCTTATGTTAAAGAGTGCGCCGATTTTTTTACGCTTGTAACTCAAATTGTTTGGAATACAGGTGAGCATACACGCCACCGCGTTTGAGCAGCATGTCATGAGTGCCCTGCTCGGCAATTCCATCCTCCGTCAGCACGATAATCCGTTCAGCATTTCGTATAGTGGAAAGGCGATGGGCGATGACAATTGTTGTCCGTCCTTTAGCTAACGATTCTAGTGATTCTTTAATGATACTTTCACTTTCGTTATCAAGGGCACTCGTTGCCTCATCTAAAATGAGAACGGGCGGATTCTTTAAGAAAACCCGTGCGATACTTAACCGCTGCTTTTGACCGCCAGAGAGTTTAACCCCTCGCTGGCCAATTTCAGAATGGTAGCCGTTTGGCAAACTTATGATAAAGTCATGGGCATTTGCATGCTTAGCAGCCGCAATAACTTCTTCATCAGTCGCCTCTGGATATCCATAGCGAATATTTTCCATAACGGTTCCTGCAAACAGGTAAACGTCTTGCTGTACGATCCCGATAGTTTTTCTTAATGACTGGAGGTCAATATCACGTACGTCGATCCCGTCAAGAAAGACATTTCCACATGTCACATCATAAAAGCGGGGGATGAGTGAGCACAAAGTCGTTTTTCCTGCACCAGATGGACCCACCAAGGCTACGTATTCGCCTGGCTTCACATGCAGTGACAGCCCCTTTAGGACATATTCCGTATGGTCTTCATAACGGAAAGATACTTGATGGAACTCCAAATCACCATCAACGTCAGACAGAATAACAGCATTAGGTTTGTTTTCAATAGCCGGCTTCAAATTCATAATTTCTATAAACCGCTGAAAACCGGTTATTCCTTCTTGAAACTGTGTGGTCATATGGGTCAGTTTTTGAATGGGCTCGATCATAAAGTTGATATACAGCAAGAATGTGATTAAGTCTGCTAAATCTAACTTCTGGCTAACAATACTGGCACTTCCAAAGACGATTACCGCGATTGTAATAAGCTGAATAAATGTTTCTACTCCGTTGTAAAAGTACGCTTCACCTTTATACGTATTCCTTCGGCTATCAAGAAAACGATTGTTTTCCCGGCTGAACTTTTCGATTTCGAGGTGTTCGTTAGCAAATGATTGTACGGCACGGATTCCCGAGAGACTATCTTCTACCTGTGCATTTACGTCGGCGATCCGCTCTTTATTTTCTTTAAAAGATCTGTTCAGCTTCTTATTAAAGTACAGTGCAAAGGCTCCTAAGAAGGGCAAAAAACAGAATACAGCAATCGTTAATGGTGCGTTAATAAAGAACAAAATTACAAACGCTCCAATAAATCGGGTCAAGTACTTTACATAATCTTCTGGTCCGTGATGATACAGCTCTGCAAGCATGAGAAGATCGGTCGTTACCCTGGACATAAGCTGGCCGGTCCGTTCTTTATCGTAAAAGCTAAAGGAAAGTTTTTGCATTTGTGCAAATAGTTCGCTGCGCAGATCTCTTTCCATAAGAGCTCCGACTTCATGACCTTTATAGTCCAGAAAGTAGTTTGCTATATTCTGAATCACTGCTAAAACAAGCATCAGTCCGCCAATCCAATACACTTCACTTAAAGCCTCAGACATATTACCCTCGAGCACATCTTTCGTAATGTACCGGACGAGCAGCGGAAATGCCAAAGTCACAGAAGATACAAGTAAGGCACAGGCTAATACGAAAAGAAATATCTTTAGATACGGTTTGTAATAGGAGAAAAATTTTTTAATTGGAAAATGCATGATTTACCCCTTTATGTGTTATTTAAATAAACACATATAAGGGAGGAGTACACCGTTAAGAGAATCCAAACGATAAGCGGCGAATTTCTTCGTTAACCGGTTCCACCCTTATATGTTTGCACGGTTTGATTCTTAATTTTTCTCATGTAAATAGCCTCCTTATTTGGTGATACATCTATTTTAGATCATTTTATATCTGAAAGAACATTAAATTTTTGTAATTAACTGAAAACTGTTTATTAGCACTGTTTTTCGCAGTGTAAATTGAGGATTCACAGGTTCGCTGCGTGAAACGGTGAGTATTTGGCGTGGAACGGGACTGGTTTTGCGTGAAAAATAGGATTCCTGCGTGAAAATCAGAGCGGTTGGCGTGAAAACTCAGTAATCTTGCGTGAACGTGTAATGAATGTAAGAACACGTACCGTAAAACTTAATGTTTTGAGCGGAACTCGGCTGATTTGAGCGTAGATCAGCAAGTTTGAGCGTAACTCAGCTATTCTGAGCGTAGCGCGGTAATCTTGAGCGTACGTGTAATAATTTACGAGAACACGTACCGTAAAATCTATTTATCTATAAAAAAATCAAAAATTTTTCTAAATGAGTGATCCAAATTAAAACTCTCTCCGTTAGCCTTATGAATCTATCAAAAAATGTTCAAAAAAAGGAGAGAGTTAACCATGAACAAGAAAATGAAAAAAGCATTAATTGCTGTTCCATTAAGTGTATCTTTATTAATCCCTACTTTTAGCGTAGCAGATGCGCATGGTCACGAAAGCCATAGCAAGGGTCATATGTCTGCTGAGGTAACGAACCCTGCCATCGATCTTCGTGCATCGTTAGACACTCTTTTATCCGAGCATGCATTCTTAGCTGTAGTGGCGATGCAAAAAGGAATTGACGGAAAAGAAGATTTCGAAGCAGCTGCAGGTCAGCTCAACCAAAACACAGAAGCTCTTTCAAAAGCGGTAGCTTCCGTTTATGGTGAAGAAGCTGGAGCACAGTTTAAAGAAATCTGGAGCAGCCACATTGGCTATTTTGTAGATTATGTAACCGCAACGGCTGAAAATAATGAAGATGGAAGAAAGCAAGCTCTAGCGGAACTTGATGAATACCGTGTGACGCAAGCTGATTTCCTTGATAAAGCAACTGAAGGACGATTAAAAGCAAAAGACCTTGAAGAAGGTTTAAAAGTACACGTGGATCAACTTGTTTGGGCATTCGAAAGCTACAGAACAGGTGACTACGACAAAGCGTACGACAATATTACAGAAGCGATGAACCACATGTTCATGACTGGAAAAGGTTTATCTTGGGCGATCACAGATCAGTTCCCTGAGAAGTTCGAAAATAAATCAGTTGATACACCTGCAGCGGACCTTCGTGCTGACTTGAACAGTGTGTTCTCAACACACGCCGCGCTAGCCGCATTAACGATGCAAAAAGGTATTGATGGTGCGAAAGACTTTGAAGCGGCAGCTGCTGAACTGAACGAAAACACAGATGACATAACGGCAGCAGTAGAATCTGTATATGGTGCTGAAGGTGCAGCTCAATTTAAAGAAATCTGGAGCAGCCACATTGGTTACTTTGTAGATTATGTGACAGCGACCGCTGAAAACAATGAAGAAGGCAAACAGCAAGCGATTAAGGAATTAGATCAATACCGCGTTGAACAGGCAAAATTCTTAGACACAGCTACTGAAGGACGTCTAAAAGCCGCTGACTTAGAGGAAGGCTTAAAGGTACACGTTGATCAGCTGCTCGCAGCGTTCAACAGTTACACAGGAAAAGACTACCCTGCAGCTTACAAAAACATCTCTGAAGCGTATGGACACATGTTCGGTGTAGGTCAGGCGATGTCAGGTGCGATCGTCGATCAGTTCCCTGAAAAGTTTGCAGGCGAAAAGCCATCTGAAATGCCGAAAACAGGTATGGGTGGCATGAGCCAAACGAACAACGATGCAGTTATGTGGAGCTTCTTCGGCTTCTTACTAGCTTCTATTGCAGGAACGATGATTCTTCGCAAGAAAGCATCAAACAACTAATAAGGTAAAGAATGGGGGACGATACAGTCCTCCTTCTTTTCTATCTATTAAGATGGGAAGGACGATTGATATGCATTACTTTTTAGGACTAATTATGATAGCCCTTTTTATAAGCGGCTGTTCGAATAAGGAACCTTCTGCTAAAGAAAAGGCGAATGAGACAGTGAATAAGGTGAAAACTTCCGAAACAAGCGAAGAGAAACAGCAGATTGCATCCTCTTCAACAGAACTGACACCGCCAGAAGGTTTAAAGTTAAAAGCGGATAACGAAGGAATCGTACCAGCTTCTATTGAAATTCCTGCTCTAAATGTAAACACAGAGATTGAAAAAGTCGGCAGGATGGGGAATGGACAGATGGGTGTGCCGAAAGGGTTTGATACAGTCGGATGGTTTGGGGAAGGTGCAAAACCTGGTTCACCAGGAAATGCCGTCATGGCAGGACATGTGGACAGCAAGACAGGTCCAGCTGTTTTTTATAAATTAGAAGATCTTGATAAAGGTGATGAAGTCATTGTTAAGGATAATGACGGAAAGCCACTTACATTTGTAGTGACCGGAAAAGAAAAATACGACAGAAAAAACGCTCCTGTCGATAAAATATTTGACTACTCGTATGGCAGCAAACTGAATCTGATCACGTGTACTGGAAACTTCAATCGGGATGAAGGGACACATGAAGAACGATTAGTTGTTTATACGGAATTGAAAAATCGTTAGCATTACCCGTTCTCTTGTTGAGAGCGGTTTTTCTATTGTATACATGGAAAGGATGAAAATAAAGTGATCCGTAAAAAGAATAAAAACGTTAGCTTCATACATCCTGCATCACCAGATAAGACAAATATTGCCTGATTTCGCTATAATGAAGGAATCATGAACAGAAGGAGACAAAGGATGGGTAGAATTTCTGATAACGAGCTTTACCAGCTAGTTCAAGAAGAAAATAAAGAAGCCCTTGAGCAGTTATATGACCGGTATGAAAAACTGTTGTTTTCATTCTCATATAAAATACTCAAACAAAAAGAACTTTCCGAAGAAGCCGTTCAAGATGTTTTTATGAAGCTATGGCGGAAAAAAGGCATCTACGCTGAACATAAAGGAAAGTTTTCTTCATGGCTATTAACGGTTACTAGAAACGTCTGTATAGACATATTGAGAAAACAAACAAATAATCAAGTTGAATTGATGGAAAAAGACATTGATATAGAACGAACGGAAAGTTTAGAAGAAACCGTAACCTGGAACGAAGAACGAACGGCTTTAAAAGAAGCTGTTGGTCAACTGACGACAGAACAGCAAGAAATTGTGGATCTGTTTTACTTTAAGGGTTATTCGCAGGCTGATATTGCAGATAAACAGAAACTTCCGCTCGGCACAGTAAAAGGAAGGATACGGCTTGCATTGAAACATTTAAAAAATACGTATGTAAAGGGGGGGCGGTAAACATGGATAAGAAAATGTGTGATCAGCTTTTGGATTATTATAACGGGATTCTTTCCGATGAAGAAAAGGCTGCCTTTGAATCTCATTTGCAAGACTGCTCGCCTTGTCAGGATGAGTTGGCTGAGTGGCAGGAACTAACTTCTGACCTTCCTTATTTATCAGATGAGATCGAACCTCCTAATGGAATGAAGCAGCGCATTTTAACAAACGTCTTCGAAAATGAGCAGTCTGTAGAAAAAGAAGAAACAAATCGCCCGGCAGCGCCTGTTTTAGATATTGATTCTGTGAGAAGTGAAACACCAAGAAAGAAAAACGGATGGCTGACAGGCTTATTAGCTGCAGGTCTACTTCTGTCTCTTGGAATGAACGCTTATTTATTCGCAGAAAACGAGAAGAATGAACAAGTGATTGAGGAGCAAATGAGCAAAACCTTTAAATCTGTTCAGCTTGCTTCAGAAGAAACGGATTCTGCTGGAATCGCCTCTATGGTTCAGGAAGATGAGAAGATGAATCTCGTTGTTCAAACGCATAATATGTCCCAAGTAAAAGGGAAAGAAGTTTATCAAGTTTGGCTTATTGAAGGAGATAAAAAGTACAGGGCAGGCACGTTTATTCCTGATGAAAAAGGAAATGGTGCAGTCGTGTTCCCAGTCAATTTCCCTGGTGAGCACAAATGGGACGCAGTCGCCATATCACATGAGCCGACACCAGACAGCAAGCAGCCTAAAGGCACGATCGTGATGGCTTCGAATCTGTAATTAAATTTAACTACAACATAAATTAAAGCTATAAATCACACGCTGATTGTCGTGTGATTTATTGTAAATCCATATTTTATATGCTTTATAGTATAGAGGAGAAATGGTTGTTGACGAGATCAGAAAAAAACTGGTCACAAGGACACTATCTAGAACTGGAGAAAAAAATGCTTAACAAAATTAAAGCCTGGGCAAGAAATCTAAAAAAGTATGTATTTGTTCTTTACTTTGCTTATAAAGATTCTAGAGTACCTTGGTATGCAAAGGTATTTACGGCATGTGTTGTAGCGTATGCATTCAGTCCGATTGATTTAATTCCTGACTTTATCCCTGTGTTGGGTTATCTTGATGACATTATTATTGTTCCTTTAGGAATCAAGCTTGCTTTAAAGATGATACCTAACGCGGTAATCAAGGACTGTGAAGAAAAAGCAGAAGAGTTGATGGTAAAAGGTAAACCGAAGAATTGGCTAGTCGGCACTTTAATCATTATCTTTTGGATGATTATTTTTATCTGGAGCAGTATGGCTATATTTCAATACATTAAATAACGAAAGCGGTTCTCCACCTGGGAGACGCTTTTTTTTTCAATAAAGCACTTGATAATCAAAATCTTAAAGAGATTGCATGGCACTCGATAAAAAGAATGAAAGATGATTTGCACGTATGTGAAGTCATAAAAGCCTTGAAAATCTAGTAAGTATATAAACCTGTCAAAAGGCGATAATTATGGATGAATGAATCATAGGAGATGTATAAGATGATTTTTATCTATAATGATTTTGGCGGAACACATACTACGGCATTAGCAGCTGCTTTCCATCTGAAAAAGTTACCTTCTCATGCTAAGCTTACAAGAGAACAGATATTGAATGTAGAGTATTTCAACAAATTGAACACATCAGATATGGGAAGGATCATCTTTCACGGACTAGATGAGGAAGGACATTCCGTTTATACAGTCGGACGAGGGAATTCTAAAATCTTCGTACCTGGTATAAAGGATATGTTTGAAATTCTCCAGAAAAGAAATGGAACAGAGGAACAATTAATCTTTTCAAACACATCACCGACGGTTCCTTTATCTATGACGGTTGGAGGATTTTTTTCAAGAAGACTAGGTATTGATTTTATTGGAGTACCTTTACTAGTGATGGGTGCTAAACAAGCTTCTGCTCAAATCGCTTATCTTGTTGAACATACAAAAGAAATGGCTAATAAATCCTCTGAACAGGTCCTTATCATAGACAATAAAAAAGAACTTTTAATCACGGAAGTTAGTTAAAACATCTTTTTCAGGAAAAATGCTCCTCACTTTGTTAGGGGCTTTTTTATGTGGCATCATTCAAAGTGAATTCATAAGCAATTAAAAAGCTTGGGGTATCCCCCAAGCTATCTTTGTTCGTTCGTATCCTTCACACTGGCAATCTCGATCTTTTCGACAAACATGTTGAATACACTGCGTTTTTGCTCAAGCTTCTTCAGCTGTTCCTTCAGCTCATTGTATTTTTCTTCAAACGGCTGTTGGTAAGTCTTCTTAATGTTTTTGATCATTTCCTCGTTGATGGTGGATTGAATGACTTGTTTCGTGATTCCGAATTTATAAGAATAAAGTTGAAGTTCAGTCTTAACATTCTCGTACTCTTCATCAATTTCTTTCTTTTGTTTTTCAATCTCTTCTTTCCATTCAAGCAGAGCATCTTTTACATACGGCTCCATCTTTTGCCTCCTTACAGCAGTTCATTCGTAAGTCTAACTTTTTATGTACTCAATACACTATTTATAATGAGAAGCTCTTTTATGGGGGTATTTTCTTGCATTGACTAAATTTTTCCATAACCATATGATTGAGGTAAGTACACTTAGAGAGGGTTAATTTCACAATGAAACTAGAAACTGAAAGACTTACGATTATTCCCGTGGATCAACAGCTTGTAGAGAAGCTTTCCCCGGGAGATTACGAGATTCATGGCTTTATTAAGAGTTATCTTACGGATTTAAAAGAGGATGAGAGTCTGCTTGGCTGGGGCGTTTGGTTTGTGATTGAAAAAGAGACTGGGAAGATTATTGGAGATATCGGATTCAAAGGGAAACCGGTGGATCAAACGGTTGAAATCGGTTATGGCATCATTCCTTCAGCACAGGGAAAAGGCTATGCGACAGAAGCGGTTAAAGGAATCATAGATTGGGCGTTATCTACGAAACTCGTACGTAAAGTTGTCGCCGAATGTCTAGAGGACAACATTGCTTCGATAAAAGTTTTAGAAAAACTAGGGTTTGAAAGAACGGGTACAGATGAAAATATGCTGAAGTGGAAGTTGAGACATCTATAGAGAGGGGTTCAGCACTTGCAAGAAAACTTCTTCCAAAGAAAAATGATGTCGACGATCATAACAACGATCACTCTGGCAATGATTCTAGCGGGCATATATATAAATGATGATGTTAGCGGTACATCAGACTATGGAGAGTCTTTTTTATTAGCAGCGATGCTGTACGGATCGTATGGGGGAGTAATCATACTGGTTTATGGGACTCTGGTCTCTGCCGTAATTGAGTTCGTTATGAACAGATGGTTCAAAATGAACATTCTAATATACATTTTGCTTCACGGTGTTTTTGGCCTGATTATGCTCGATGCACCAATTCTTGCCGTGTTTGGAGTAGGATCGGCACTACTTTATGCATCCATCGACAGGTGGATTCTTTATCGTATAAAAAAAGAGAAACCAATCATGATGCTCATGCTAACTCCTATTACTCTTTTTGTGATGATTTGGTCTTCCCTCAGCTTCATATCACCTGATCTACCACCTTTTACAGCAGAGGATGCAGTTGAGTTTGCAACGTCAGGTGAAGGAACCATAGTTGATAAGTTTCCGAAAGAAGAAGGCGTCATTACGGTTGGGAACGCTATAAGAGAAACGAGTGTAGAGGAGATTGGGGATGAAGTGTATATCGTAACTTTTACTGAGACGTGGAGAGACGAGGATGCAGGCGGTCCATGGTTTATTTCATATAAAGTAGAACGGGGATCTTCAACACTTTATGATGAAAGCCATAATGGATTGTAAATGAAGGGAGAGCGTTCATAATGCCAGGTATTGGTTGGGCTTATCTTATTATCGTTTTAGGCGGTATCATTATCGGTTCCTTTATAAAGATGTATTTAAATAGGAACTGGAAGCTTTACTATACAGCATTTGGGCAGGAAAATTACTTTAAAGTCGTCTCACAATTACAGTCTGATGGTATTAAATATAAAGTTAAGGTTCCACTCCAATTTGATCGTGAGCGTTCTTTTAACGACAATACGCAGTACGATATTTATGTAAAAAAGGATGAAGTTCATCGAGCTTCAATAAAATAAACGGATGGTGACCTTTTTACGATGACGAATTTTAAAGAGCGTATTACAAGCCAAGAAGAATTGAGAAGTTTATTAGGAAGTCCTAGTTTGAGAGGACAAAACAAGGTGATTTCTACTATTGATGAGCATTGCAGGGAATTCATAGGGAAGTCTCCTTTTTTAGTGCTTGCGACGTCAGATGCTGAAGGAAACTGTGACAGTTCGCCTCGAGGTGACGCACCTGGATTCGTGTATGTTTTAGATGATCAGCACCTCATCATTCCGGATCGTCCGGGGAACAAGCGTGTAGATTCGATCTTCAACATCCTTAGCAATCCTAATGTTGGTTTGCTTTTTCTTATACCTGGCATGGATGAAACACTTCGAATCAATGGGGAAGCCATAATAATTCGCGATGAAGATATTTTAGAAAAAATGGCGGTTAACGGTAAAGCACCTCTTCTAGGGATCGTTGTAAAAGTTGAGCAATGTTTCATGCACTGCGGCAAAGCCTTCAAACGTTCAAGTCTTTGGGAACCAGGTAAGTGGTCGTCTAAAGAGGAATTGCCAAATGCCGCAAAGATATTAGCTGATCATGTGAACCTTCCGGGCATGACAGAAGATGTAGTGGCAGAAGCTCTATTAGATGGTTATAAGAATAAGCTTTACTAGGGTTCTTTCACAAACGTAGCAGGTTCGTGGAATAAGAGAAGCCATCATTTAATAGATAGATTGAGGTATAAAAAATGAATGAAGATAAATTGGATTTTGTATTTGAAGACATTCTAGATTTATCTAGAATGTGTAAGTTTACTAATTGCACTCATACCAAAGAGCCGCATTGTGCAGTTAATAAAGCTATATCGGAAGGTGTTCTTTCTAAAGATAAATTCACTGCCTATTATAGAGAAAAAAACGAAGAAGAACATATTTTGAAACAAAAGAATAAAACAAAGGCTGTTGATTATATGAAACAGAGAAAACTTTTTCGAGAACCCTAGATAAGACTTTGCCAAATAAGGATTACTATTAAGCGTTTCGCGTTAAGAAGCTATATAGTGGATGGATTACCTTTAGATAAATGGAAGAGTCTTCAACTAAAATAGGAAATATTCTTGACAGAATTTTCAAATACTCTTATGATTAGTAAAAGTTTTCCATAACATAAACGCTTTGATTAGGAGTAGTAAGGATTTTCTGTTGTGTAGAGAGCTGCCGATTTGGTGAAAGGCAGCCGATAGATTTCCTGAACTCGCCTAGGAGCGGTCAGGTTGAGATGTAGATCTGAACGGTTAACTCCCGTGAAGGAGTCTTGAGAAGGTTTGTATTTTTACAGCAAACCAAGAAGAGTGGTACCACGTTAGGAACAGCCTATCGTCTCTTTATAGAGATGATGGGCTTTTTATATTTATATAGGGGAGAGAGTGCAGATGAGTGAGAGCTGTTTTATTTGCAACAAACATAAAGGGGATATTCAAACTTCAGGCGTCATGATCTATGAGGATGAGTTCGTATATGTCGGTCATATCGATAAGGGTGGCAAACCATCTTATCTTGGTCATATTATGATTGATTTGAAGCGGCACGCTCCTTCTCTAGGTGATATGACCTTTGATGAGGCAAAAGCGTTCGGTGTTATTATGGCAAGAGTGAGTAAAGCGATAAAGGAGACAGAAAATGCGGAGCACATCTATGCAGCTGTTTCTGGTAATTCCGTTCCGCATCTTCATATGCATATCATCCCGCGTTATCCAAATACACCTGAAGAATACTGGGGTCCTTGGGAAGTGTACGACTGGCCGGAAGCTCCATTCGGTAAAAACGCTGAAATCATAAAGGTGTGTGAGCGGATAAAGAGTTATTTGGAGGAGAACCCTTATGAGTGAATTGAGCTGGGTAGGCAGTGACAAGCATTTCGTTGATGAATTAGATGTAAGCTTGGTTGAAAATGTGGCAGTAGGAAGATTCGGCGGAAACTCTTCTGCCGGTCAATACAAAAACGAAGACGGTTGTTTAGTTTGGGTAAATGAGAGCGGAGATTGGGAATTTACAATGATCCTTGATGGCCACAAGACCGCTGCTAGTGTGGAGCTGGTGGTTGATCATTTTAACAAAAAGAAGGATGAGATTCAGAAGGTGCTGATGCTGCCAGCAGGTGAGGCATTAAGAAAAATGGACTCTCTCATTTTAGATATTTTTCAGGCGCAGGACTTTATGGAAGCTTGTCGTAAAACTACGGGAGAAACCGCTTGTATGATTGTTATCCGGAAAGAAAAATACTTGTGGTGGTTTTCAGTAGGAGACTGCATCCTGCACGTGTTTCATCCTGAATTAATCGCACTTGGTGAGAGGCAGCTGAACCAGAGAAGTTTTTACGAATGGGTGGGTGAGGTAAACACGTTTGAGATGCCAGTACCTTGCTACAGCACCGGCAAGAAAGAATTAAGACAAGGTGAAAGCCTGATTTTTATGACAACAGATGGATTGACCGAATGTCCTGGTGTAACGTATGCAGATCCTGAAGCGGTAGAAGGTATTTTTAATGGTGTAAGTGTTCCAGAAGGTGTCCGGGAATTATTAGAAGAAGTTAGAATGAAAGATGTGAGGGACAGTACGACGATTATCTCTTGGTCCGTTCAAATTGAGGAAACGGCCACTATGCCAAGTGATCTTTAATGTTTGTAAACTGTGGCTGTTTCCTCAGTTTATTTGTTTAAGCATTGTGTATAAGGGATTGTGAGTTACATGACGTCCATATAATGCTGCAGAACACGTGGCGGGATGAATTTGAGAGGCAAAGGTCGTAAGGACACGATAATGGTTGGCGGCATAATAAGATCTTTTTGTGCTTGTTTTAAGTGGTTATACATGCCTTTTCCGGCGACTGAATTGGCGGAGTGTATGGTAATACGGTTTGCGAAAAGTTTCTCGTCAATCATCATTTGAATGAGCATTGTACCATTTCTTGTTTTACTTATAAGGTCATGATCTAATGACAGATGTTCGATGTCGAAGTTTCGCAAGAGTTCAATACATTCATCGATGGTTTCGACAAACACATAACCCTCTGGCGGACTCCGGTAGTCATCCATAAATACACTGATTTTCTCCATTTCTTGCACTCCCTTCGAAGAACGGAGGGTGACTAAGAAAAGTCGAAAGCCCTAAGTTTTTGTAATATAACTATTATAACATACTTTTGGTAGTGATGAAAAAGACACTAAGAATTATTGGAAGGTGCCCTATATGGAGAAATATGTGCTACTTGGTACTGTACTTCTGTTGCTTCTTGGAACAGGATGTCAAGAAATTCAATTAAATAATGGCGAAAGAGTGGTAAACGAACACGGCAGCATTAAAAATATAAATGCATTAAATACATTTGTCAGTAATGTAAAAGACCAAAAGAAAGCAAAAATAAATGTTATTAGTTATGGTATTGAAGGGCAAAAGTTATTTGAAAAAATAACTTTTAATGGGGACTATTTGAATGTTCACAGAAGTGTAGATAAAAATTTTATTGAAGAATACCAATGCGAAGGTATTTTCGTTGAAGAAAATGAATTAGAAAAAAGGTATATTCTGAAACAATGCACAGGTGATTTTACTGGAGAAATGGAATTATTAACATTAAAAAAATAAACAAAAAGCATACCTTTTTCTGATGGCTGGCTTTAATTTGTAAAAGGAAATAATCAAATACAATAGAAATATATGGTAAACCCCTAATGACAGAAGGTGAGTTCTAGATGATTCGACCTGCAATGATAGCGGATGCCAAAGAGATTGCCAGACTTTGTATACAGCTTGGTAACCAAGTTAGTGCTGAACAAGTAGAAGATCGACTTGAAAAGATTAATCTGGAGAAAGACAGCATAATCTTTTTGTATGAACTCGATAACTCGATTTGCGGCTGGATGCATGTGTTTGGAAAGAGCATCATTCAGCTAGAATATGGCGAAATTGGTGGATTAGTGGTTGATACAGAATATAGAGGTAAGGGAATCGGCAAGAAGTTAATGAGAAAAGCAGAGGAATGGGCAATGGAAAAGGGATATCCTGAAGTTCGGCTCCGTTCAGGTGGACATAGAAATGAAGCCCATCAATTTTATAAAAGTATCGGTTATGAAAATATAAAATGGCAGGAAGTATTTAGCCATAAACTCTGACAATTTAAGAGGTGATTAACGAATTGGGGAATATCGATAAACGAAAACGGCTAGAAGAAGAGGTTTTTACTTATAGAGTCACGAAGAATAACATGGTCTTTATTGATTATCATGGCAAACAAGTAACAACCTTAAAGGGAAAAGAAGCGGAGAAGATCATTAAAAGGATTGAACAAGCCGCAACCGATCACGAGGTGCAGCTGATTCTTGCTAAAGTGAC
The DNA here is from genome assembly GCF_042680145.1 of Fictibacillus halophilus. Classification (GTDB taxonomy): domain Bacteria; phylum Bacillota; class Bacilli; order Bacillales; family Fictibacillaceae; genus Fictibacillus; species Fictibacillus halophilus_A. The sequence goes on from NZ_JBHTNQ010000001.1 coordinate 705,993, forward strand.
AGGCAACTTTAAAAGAGGCAATGAAAAAGATGCTTCAAAAAAATAGGGTGGTTGAGGTATGACGGTTGCTGGAATTATCTTTTATGCGGTAGTGTTTGGTCTCATCCTCTACCGCATCATCGTTAAACGAAAGATGCCTTCAAATAAATACACACCATATGATGATATCACGATGGGAAGGCAAATTGATGTGATGAAAGACCAGCCGATCTACGATACAAAACATGAGATTGAATATAGAGAAGAAACGAGGAATGGAAATGAACCAAAGTATTGATATGAAGCAAAAGTTATCTGGACAGAACATTTATATTCGATTACTTAATGTGGATGATGCTGAAGAACTGCTGCAGGTACAGGTGGAAAACAAAGAGTTTTTTGAGAAGTATGCGATGGAACGTGCTAAAGATTTCTATACGCTTGAAACTCATCGGAAAAGACTTCAAATGTTTGCTGAGAATGCTAAACAGGATCTCGATTACTTTTTTGGTATTTTTACAAATGAAGATGATTTGATTGGTACGATTAATCTGTTTGCAGTTATGCGCGGATCCATTCAAAGTGCGTTTGTCGGGTATTTTTTAGATAAGAGGCACAATAGAAAAGGCTATACAACTGAAGCGGTGAAGCTGATCGTGAAGTATGCTTTCGAGGAATTGAAGCTGCACAGGGTTGAAGCAGGAGTCATGCCTCGTAACATTGGGTCGATTCGTGTCTTAGAAAAAGCAGGCTTCGAAAAAGAAGGGCTTGCCCGCAAAAATGTGAAGATCAATGGCAAGTGGGAAGACCACCAGCAGATGGCGATTATCAATCCGGCTGATTAATTTATGAAAAAGTGGGTTGTAATGTTATTTGTGTTGATGAGTTTAGTTGCATGTAATAATGAAAAACTAATTCGAGTGGATTATCAAATCGGTGAAGATCATTCCGGAGAACATATGATAACGGAAGAAGATCGGGTTCAAACAATTGCCTCTTTCTTTAGGCAAGTAAAATGGGACAACGCAAAAGTCCAGATGGACAGAAAAGAAGATATGATGCTTACATTTTTCTACCAATATAATCCGAACGAGCCGGAAAGATTAGAAGAGTATAAGATTTGGTTTAATAAGGACTCAGTAGCGGAAATTGTTGATCCAAACAAACATAGGTACGGGAAGCTGGACCAAGCTGATGCCGAGAAGTTAAGGGAAGTCATTATAAAAAAATGAGTTAACCGAACAATTTCTCAGTTTACACCAAGAGGAGGGTACCGCCATGCCTAGTGTAGGCGTTTTCGCTGCTATATTCGATAAACACAACCGTATCCTGCTTGTTAAAATAAAATATGGATCGCGCAATTGGACACTGCCGGGAGGTCATCTTGAAGCAAACGAATCGCCTATTGATGGAGTTAAGCGGGAGGTTCTTGAAGAAACGGGCTATAATGTAGACGTTTCTCATCTAATCTCGATCTATTCTGCACCAATAAAGAACGACCTTGTGTTTTTATTTCGAGCCACTATAAACGGACAAGAAAATCGGACTAAAAATGACGAAATTGAGGAAATCGGCTTCTATCCTAGAGAACAATTACCACATCAGCTCCACGCATGGAATCGTAAACGAATTGACGATGCTTATCAAAATTTGAAAAGTAACCTATGTATATTTGAATGACTTGTAGTAAAATCCACATTTCTGCTCTATACTGTGTAATAGAATGTGCATGGAGTGATTATGATGAGTAAAGCAAAAGCTAATAGCAAGAAAAAGACTGGAGTAGGTCAGGGAACTGGCAAAAAGGGCTGGAACCGCTGGAAATCAAGCAGCAAGAAAAAAGGTCCAAAACCGTATGTAAGTAAAGGTACGAAAAAGATAGATAAAGAAACAGAACAAAACGATTAATAGGAGCCAGCTCACCATAAAAGTGAGTTGGCTTTTTCATTTGGTATATTTCCTCCCCTGCCACAATAAAATGAACTATCTAATGGTATTGGGGGAGGACGAGCAGTGTCTGTAAATAAAACGGATTACACGATCTCTGAAGACCTGGTCATTAAATACAACACACTAAGTGCCAAGAAGAAAGAGCTCGAAAAGGAACTGGATGAACTTAAGAAAGTCTTCCATATTTATTTTGATAACCTGGTTGGCCCAAACGAAAAAGGCGAGGTTACCGTCAACAATTACAAGCTGCAAAGACAAATTCGAAAGTCGGAAAAGTTTAATGATGAGAAGACGGTCCACCGGCTTACAGAATTAAACATGACCGATCTAATTCATCACGTTCCAAAACCTGATGAAGAAAAAGTGAAGTCTGCTCTCACGCTTGGATTAATAAAAGAGGAAGACTTGGAAGGCTGCCTAATCAAAAGTGCATCACAAGCGATTGTTGTTAAAACACTTAAATAAAAGAGGGGTGACTTATATCAAAAAGTCACCCTATTTGTTATGGAGAGTGATAGAAATATGACAATCTTAGTAACAGGCGGGGCAGGGTACATCGGCAGCCACACGGTTCTATACCTGAAAGAAAAAGGTGAACCTGTTGTTGTGATGGATAATCTATTAACTGGCCATCGGCAATCTGTTTTAAACGACATTCCTTTTTACATGGGAAGCTTACATGACGAGCAGCTGCTGAGCTACATTTGCCAAAATCACAAGATTGATGCGGTGATCCATTTTGCGGCTAATTCCCTTGTGGGTGAAAGCATGAAAGATCCGCTATCCTATTATGAAAACAATGTGGCTGGAACACTTTCTCTGCTAAAAGTAATGAACAAAAACAATGTAAAAAGAATCGTATTTTCTTCAACGGCGGCAGTTTACGGAGAGCCGAAACACGTTCCGGTAAAAGAGGAAGATCCTGCAATCCCGACAAATCCTTATGGAGAAACCAAGCTTGCGATAGAGAAAATGCTCCATTGGGCGGATAAAGCACATGGCATAAAGTCCGTTGCACTCCGCTACTTTAATGCAGCTGGAGCAGACCCTGAAGGACGTATTGGGGAAGAGCACAATCCAGAAACGCATCTCATTCCGATTGTATTGCAAGCGGCATTAGGTCAAAGGGAGAACGTAACTGTGTTTGGTGATGATTACCCTACTCCAGATGGCACATGTGTCCGGGATTATGTTCATGTCATGGACCTGGCGAATGCTCATTATTGCGCCTTACAAAAGATCAGAAATACTAAAGAGAGCGGAATTTATAATCTTGGGAACGGAAAAGGATTTTCAGTAAAAGAAGTAATACAAACGTGCCGCAAAGTTACGCAGCATGAAATCAAGATAGAAACAGCACAAAGAAGACCGGGTGATCCAGCGGTATTGGTTGCCTCTTCACGAAAGGCACAGAATGAATTGAAGTGGCATCCAAGATATCCTGATTTGAAAACCATCGTAACTCATGCTTGGAACTGGCATAAAAACAAATCAGAGTCTTTTAGTGTCGTTCAGCATTCTAAAACAGCTCAAGGCATTTCTGCCAATTGAGCTGTTTTTTTATAGGAAGGATAGAAGTAGAGTGGTACATATGCAATAATTGTAATTACATACATAGTTTGGTATATAGATAGTTTTTTAAGTAAAAGGGGTGCTGATCATCGAGTATTATTTTCATTTTCATTTTCCATCTATGTTGATGGATATCTTGGCAATTATCGCGATTGGGGTTCTTGCTTATCGCATCTATAAAAAACAAGATGAAAAACCGAAGAAGTGGAAAGCAATTATTGTTATAATCGTTGGTCTTTTTTCATTTTCATTTCATTTAAATTTATTTGATACTTTTGTTAAAATCCCAATCCTTCCGCTTGGTGTTTGGATTTTGTATTTTATCTACAGAAACAAAATTGAAAAGTGGGTGAGGTACCGGCGTTTTGTGTGGCTAGGATTCTTTGCAAATTTTATATTTCTTGCATCCTCTTTTTTATCTATTCCGATTCAGAATGCCCTTTATCCTGAAAATGAAATAACGACATACTTAGCGGATGTAGAAGAAGCTCATTTGGTGAACATTCATCCGTCTGGAGGCGAAAAAACACTAAACAAAAAAATGCTTAAAAATCAACTGAATACAATGAAAAAAGAGCCAATACCCAGTGAAGATTGGTATTACAATTCGGTAGTGGAGATAGAGCCTAAAGACCGAAAAGAGCGATTCCCTTATCAGCTTACAGGTACAAAAACAAAATGGGGAAGTGGCACCAACGCAATTATTTATGTTCAAGAAGATGGAAAAGGATTGTTAGTATTGACCCAAAACAAACAACATTTTTACAGGGTATATACCTCCATTTTAGAAGGAGGGGATAAGTAATGAAGAAGAGAATGAAATTAATTATAGGATTAGGTTTAATTGTTCTTTTAGGAGTCGTTACCTATTGGTATTATCCTAAGTCTCCTTCGGCTTTTCTTTCTGATAAAGAATTGGCGTTAGAAATAAACAATACTCAATCCAATATGAAAGTTAAACAAATACAAGATAAAGTAGCTGTAGATGATAAACACTTTTTTGTACCTTTTATCACAACAAATGGAGATTATGGAACGAGTTATTGGGAATGGCAAAGAACGAAATGGAAAGTGCTTAATATAGATAATACTGGTGAACCAATGATATGGAAGATTAATAAAAATGATCCTTCTACGTATCGTTTGGTCTGGAATCTTCATAAGGATGATAAGGTAGATCATATGAAATTTTATTTAAATAGAGAAAGAAGTTTCCAAGTTTCTAATGGTATAGAATACTATTATCCAAAAGTTCAGATGGAAAAGAAAATAACTATCACTGCAGCTTCTTACGGCTCTCAAAAGCTACCAAATGAATGGATATCTGTAGTAGATTCTTTTGTAAAAATAGAATCATCTGTTAAGCAGAGTTTATTCGATGACTTTGATCTGGATCGTCACTTATATTTTGCTTGGATGCCTTATGATAAAACAGGTAAGGAAGCTATAATAGAGCATTCTGTAAACGGCTATTCATTTACGGTTGATGATATCGAATTGGATTTTGTGCGATGGATGAATAATCACGACCTGGAATCTCAATAATCAAAAAAACCAGTGCATTTCCCTGCTCAGGGATCATGCACTGGTTTTCTTTTTCTACTCTATTATTCTGCTTTCTGTAAAACGGAAACAGATTCAGAGGCTTTGATTCTCTGTAAAATGCCTTGAATGGATGGATACTCGTCGTACAAGAATACGAGTGTATCGCCGGGCTGTGATCGCTCCCATGCCTGGAGCATCGCTTCAGGTTCTTTAGGATAAACATGAACAGCCGTTTTATTTTTTGATTCCTTTACACCGGTGTAGAGAAGATGAACCGTTTCGCCAGGTGTGCGTCCTCTTAAATTCACATCTTCTTTAATGATTAAAATATCAGAATGGGTGCCAAAGATGCGGCCCATCTCTTGAATGTTATGGTCCTGTCTATCACCCGCTGCTGATCCAACCGTAATCACACGACCGCCATTTCTTAGCTGATCCACGGTTTCAAACAAAGCTTTAAGACCTGCTGGATTGTGAGCATAATCTATCACAATTGTCCGGTCATGGATGTTCTCCACGTTAAAGCGTCCGCGGTTTTGGTTCTCAGTCGGAAGGAACGTAATCACTTTGCTGCGCAGTTCAGATAATGGACGTCCTAATGAATGAGCAGCAGCAAGTGCTCCAAGTACGTTCGCAACATTATGGCGGGCTGCACCATTAATCGTTAACGGGATATGAGAAACAGGAAGGAATCTTTCTGCCTTGCCGTTCTCACTGAACATTACCCAGTCATTTTCCAGATACCATACTTTTGCGCCGTTCTTTAGTCCCTTCTGGATCTCGGGATTCATGACGGACAGCGAGAAGAAGACGACTTCACCGTTCGTGTGCTGTGCCATGTCCACACAACGTGGATCATCGGCATTCAACACGCATGTCCCTTCAGGCAGTACTACTTCAGCCACGGTTTGTTTTAATCTTTTCAGATCGTCTAATGTTTCGACGCCATTTAAGCCAAGATGATCTTCACTCACGTTTGTTACGATGCCAACATCACAATAACGGAAAGCAAGACCTTCACGAAGCATGCCTCCGCGGGCTGTTTCAAGTACCGCAACATCAACGGCTGGGTGTGACAACACTTTGCGGGCACTTCTCGGTCCGCTGCAGTCGCCTGAGTCCAGCTGCTGATCGCCGACCCATACTCCATCAGAGCATGTAAAACCGACTGTTACATTTTCTTTTTGTAAAAGGTGCGCAACTAATCGGGAAGTCGTCGTTTTGCCGTTCGTTCCTGTTACAGCCACCACGGGAATCGCGGCTTCTTCACGTGATGAGAACAAGTAATCAACAATTGCTCCGCCGGCATCACGGCTTTTCCCTTTTGAAGGGTAGAGGTGCATACGGATACCTGGAGCTGCGTTCACTTCTAAAATAGCAGCTTCACCATCTACAAAAGGAACGGTTATATCTGTTGAAAGGATATCGATGCCAGCGATATCAAGACCGACAGCAGCTGCAGCTTCAATAGCCATTTTACGGTAAGAAGGGTGAACTTCATCCGTTACATCAATCGCAGATCCGCCTGTTGAAAGATTCGCGTTTCCAAGGACTTCAAGGGCTTGTCCTTTTTTCAAAACGGATTGAAGAGAGTAGCCGCATTTTTCTAAATGCACGACTGTTCGTTCATCCAGCGGAATCTTGCTCATCGCTTTTTCATGACCATCGCCCCGCAATGGATCCAGATTTTCTTCATCAATTAAATCACCGATTGTTTTGTAGCCGTCTCCTGTTACGATCGGGGGAAGCCGCAGGCTCGCAGCAACTAATTCACCGTTTACTACAAAAAAGCGGTAGTCGTTGCCAGAATAATAACGTTCGAGAATGTACTGTGTTCCGTCACTGTACACAACACGAAAGGCTGCTAACAGATCTTCATCATTTTGTATGTCGGTCACGATATTTTGACCTTGCCGCCCGTTAAGCGGTTTGATAACAAGGGGATAACCGATCTTCTCAGCTGCCTGAAGAAGTTCATATTCATTGGACACAACATCGCCCACTGGAACAGGAAGACCCGCGCCTTTTAATAATGTCTTCGTCATATCTTTATCACACGAATTTTCAACGGCTAAATAAGAGGTCTGACTAGAAATCGTTGCTTGCACGGATTTTTGTTTTTTTCCGGTTCCAAGTCTTAAGTAACTGTTTGTTCCGATTCGTTCCACTGGGATTTTGCGGCTTCGAGCTGCATGGTAGATCGCTTCTGTACTCGGACCTAATTTATGCAGATGATAAAGGTCAGAAGTGTGCTTTATATAGGACTCAGCGCTGATCTCATTTCCTTCAAGAATAGCCGTTACGATTTCAATCGCTGCTTCAAACGCATAATAGCCTGACTTCGGTTCTACATAATCATACGTAACAAAGTAGATTCCTTTTCGCTCACTAGTAATCGTCTTGCCTCGTTTGACTTTAATACCAGCAAGATGCTGAATCTCTAACGCAATATGTTCTAAAATATGTCCCATCCACGTGCCTTCATGAAGACGTTCCACAAATCCGCCGGCATAGCCTCTCGAACACGTGTGAGTATGAAGGGAAGGGATAACTTTTAATAATTTATCTGTAAAACCCGGTAATAGGTTGGACGGTTTTTCTTCAAATTCTTCTATATCAAGCTCAATCCAGATGGTTGGTTTGAAGCTGTAAAGATTAGGTCCCGTTAAATAATTCACGCGATTGATTTTCATTTATTACGCTCGCTCCTTAAGAGATGATTAATTCTCGTTTGTGTAAATTAAAAACCGCGCCCGCACCCAATGTATGGAAGCGGATATCGGAAATCGTCATGTTTCCTTTGTTTTCAGCAACATCTACATAAGTTGATGTTTTGCCGTCGAAGATGCTGACGTTGTATTCGCCAATTACTTCGAACTGTTCGCCATCGTTATGTACCCAGATTGCCGTGTTTTCATCGATACCGATGCCAATGATCTGAGGATTTAACGCGATGGCGCGCATCAGCCTGCTGAAACGGTCGCGTTGGGAAAAATGCTGATCAATGATCACGTCTTCTAAAAATCCAAAGCCAGAGCCCATTTCCAAAACAGAAACGTCCTCTTTTTCAAAAAGCTTAGATGAGATAATCATCAATCTGCTCATAACAGCTGCACCAGCACTCGTTCCGCCGATGGTTAATCCGCCCTTCCATTCCTGAAAAAGGTGTTTGTAAAATGTGGTGCCGCCAAGAATACTTGTCAGTCTCAGCTGATCTCCTCCTGTCATGAACAAACCGGACAGAGTTGAGAGCTGCTCGGGCAATTCAGAATCCTCCGCTTTTTCACGGGAATCCAAATGGAAAAGCAGTGGCTTTGTACCATGTAAAGTGTGAAACAGTTCATGATATTCGCTGCCCACTTCTTCCGGAAAGCCGGATGCTGTTGTCAGAATCCCGATTGGACCTGGACGGTTCTTACATAATGCAGCGAACCTGGAGAGGATCATTTTCTTATCGCTTTTGTCTTCATTGCCACCAATGATCAACAGATCACCTTTTGCCATCTTTCATCAGCCTCTTTGATAAATGTAGTAGTTGGAAATATAGGTCGAAATTAGCAAGCAATTTCGCCCTGTTATGTATACCACTAATCGTCTTCGTTCAAACCAAAATGAGGGAATTTTTTACTGAATATTTAAATTGTTAAAATTTTTGTAAAAATAGCTAGATTCCTGTCTAAAGACTTAGTATAATTTACCTACTGGAAGTTTTTTGCTTTCAAAATAATGAAAAGGAGAGAAGGTAGAACAAAATAGAAAATAGGAGGATGTATAGATGGAAAAAACAATGCTTCTAGGTTCCTACGAAATTAACACAAGCACGATGGCACTCTTGCCGTTTTACAATGAGTTCGGTGTAGTGCATACCGAAATATTGGAATCAGAAAAGAATGAAAGAGTCGCACTCAGTCCAATAAAAATCATTAATGAAAGCTGTTTATTCTTCGGCTCCAGTTATGAAGGCAGGCGAGAAGCTGTCCGCCGCTCTATGGGCTATGTGAGTTTATCCCCAATCATGATCAACCTCGAATTAGGCATTTTCTTTTTTCCTGTAGAATCACCTAAAAATGAAACGTGCATCTGGTTATCACAGTCACATGTGCAACGAATCGAATCCGTAGACTCTGACACGTGCAGCGTCCACTTTAAGAACACCGCAAATTTGATCTTACCCCAGTCCAAACATGCATTAGAGGCAAAACTTTTCCGAACCGCACAATACCGATATATATTAAGTGAACGAGTGAGTGAAAGAAATATGAGATATTAATAGATAACGCCTGGTGCGAATGGAATCGCACGGGCGTTATTTTATGAACTTTCTTCCTTTTAAATCGTAGTTAGTTATAAGAGGAGGAGATAGTGATGAAAAATATCATCATTTCAATTGTCACACTCATTCTGATGGCTGCAGTTAATTATGTGCTGGCTCGAATTGTGGGCTGGAACTTTATTGACCTTGCTTTGTTTGTAGGATTAGCTTCTGCAATTATCATACGTTTTTTCACTTCAACTGGCGGTTTGTCATCTAACATGGTACGTATACAAACACAAGCTGTAACAGGAATAAAGGTTGAAGAAGAGAAGCAGACATTCAAACCGACCTTCGCTTATTACGCAGCCCTTCTATATACTATTGCCTCGTTGATCGGTATTTTTATTTATTATAAAAATTATTTCATGTAATAAAAGAGGGAAACCATAATGCATCTTTTGTCGTCAGTAAGTATGAGGTGAAGAATATGAAATTTATGTTTATAAATGTGTTTCTTTCGATGCTGGTCCTATTATCAGGCTGCGTTGAAAATGAAGTGACAGTCCATTCTACAAGTAAACCAGATGTTGAAGAAGTATTAACACTAGATCCCGAAGCTGACATTTTTTTATGGGACAACACCGTGTACCAAACCAATATAGATTGGGTGGAGGAATTAACTTTAACGAAAAATAGAGAGATAGGTGAAATTACTTCTATATCAATGAATCCAAAAGATTATGAGTATAAAAATGGTATGGCGAATAAACTGCCGGTCAGTGCTAAAATATATACAGCCAATGAAAGACAAGATGTTTTGCTTGTCGAGATTGATGGAAAGCTAACCAAGTATTTAGGAATAGGTGAAGGATAAAAAAGCCTTCCTAAATTAAAGGAAGGCCATGTTTATTATGCTTCTTTTCTTGCATCTTCACTTTCTTCTTCATAGTCTTCGTCAAAAGGAGTGGCAAACTCAGAATCATCAGCAGGTCTTGTAAACAACGAAATGCCTACTAAACTTATTAATCCTGCAGACATGCCGTAGAGAATAGGGTTTGTAGAAGTTAATCCTTCTAGAAATAATCCGGCAATAACAACGATTGTACTAATTAAAATGGCGTAAAATCCTGAATTTGGTGTAGCTCGTTTCCAAAAGAACGTCATGACCAATGGGATGAAAATAGCACCCGATAAGATGGCATAAGCCACGTCAAGAGCGACAAGGACATCCTGTATCCATATGGAAAAGGTAATGGCGATCAAACCTACGAGTAGCGTAGTAACCCTTGATGCAAGCAAAAGCTGCTTATCTGACATGTTTTTAAGAAAATATTGCTTTATTATATCGTTCGTAATCAGAGTTGAGGAAGCAAGTAGCGATCCCGAAGCTGTTGACATTAAAGCAGAACAAACACTGGCAAGGACAAGACCTAATATTCCAGTCGGTAAAATGGTAAGAGCCATTGTTGCAAATGTGTTTTGTGGATTCTCCAAATTTGGGATTACAATAAACGCACACATCCCGATAATGCTTCCCGCAATAGCGTAAGCAAAACTGTAGACACCAGCAAAAATAGAACCGTTTCTGGCAATTTTTCCTGATTTAGCCGTAAATACCCTTTGCCATATATCTTGTGAAACGACCATTCCTAGTGCAAACAATAAGAAGTACTGAAAGATTTGTTGATAACCTATAGATGTAAAGCTAAGGTGGGCTTCTGGAAGTTTAGATATTAACTGGCTAAACCCGTCAACTTCTGCAAGACTCATAGGAACCATGATAAAGAAAATACCGATCGTCATAATAACAAATTGAATAATATCCGTTACCGTAACACTCCACATACCGCCGAGTATCGTATAAAAAAGAACAATTCCCCCGCCAACAAGCATAGAAGTAGTTAAGTTCCAACCTAAGAGAACATTGATAATGGTTCCCATACCAATCACTTGTGTAACCGCGATCATGAGTGTATAGATAGAGGCAACGATCGCACTAAGCAAACGTGTCTCGGATTTATACCTTTTTCCTAAAAGCTCACTAATTGTTGTAACTCGCAAAGAATCAATCTTTTTAATAAAAATAGTACCTAGAATGATAATGCCTAAACCGATCATGGAGACAAACCAGATGCCAGATATACCAAACTGGTAACCTAGCTTCGTCGTTCCAATTGTTGCAGCACCGCCAAGAATAACAGCAGACAAACAGCCCAAATACATAAACATACCTAAATTTCGTCCGGCAAGTGCAAAATCCTCAGATGTTTTTGCTTTCGTTGAACCGATGATTCCAGCACCGATTAAAATTGCGAAATACAAAAGTATTACAACAGTATCAAGGGCTTGCATGATTAACTACCTCCTTTTTTATTTAAAGCTTTTATCAATTTTATACGTTTTGGTACTGCACGCTTAATTCTGACTTAAGTTCGTTAAGGTGTTCTGCAACGGCAGTCTCAAGAACGGCAAGACCTTGATCAATTTGTTCTTTTGTAATAGTAAGGGGAGGAATCATCCGAATAACTTCACCACTGTTTCCGCATAAGTAAAACAGAACCCCTTTTTCCAGACATTTATCAAGTATGTTTATTAATCCATTCCCATCAGCCTTTCCGGTCAGCGGATCCACGATTTCAATACCAATCATTAGACCAATAGACCGCACACTTCCGATCACAGGATATTTTTCTTGAATATGCTTTAGCTTCTCGGCGGCATAAGCTCCCATTTTTTTCGCATTCTCAACCAATTTTTCTTCTTTTAAAACCTTGAGCGTAGCAAGTGCTGCTTCACATGCAATGGGGTTTCCTCCAAATGTCGTTCCATGACTTCCAAGTGGCCATTGTTTCATTAATTCTTTTGATGCTACTGTTGCACTTAGAGGAAGTCCTGAAGCAATTCCTTTTGCGATCGCCATAATGTCTGGTGTGACATCCAAAGCTTGGGCGGCAAACCATTCTCCTGTTCTTCCGAAACCGGTTTGAACCTCATCAAAAATAAGAAGAATCCCGTGCTGATTGCAAATTTCCCTGATTTTCTTCAACCATCCGCTCGGAGGAACAATATAGCCGCCTTCTCCAAGAACCGGTTCAACAATCACACAAGCTACTTCTTCAGGTGTAACTTGGTGATTGAAAAGGGTTTCGAAATCATTGACCAGCTTTTCAACGACATACTCTTCAGCGTCCATTCCATCCGGACATCCTTTTGCATTTGCATAAGGGACTTGGTACACCAATCCATTTGGCTGAAGAAATTTACGATACTTGGCTTTAGATGTCGTCACACTTAAAGCACCAAGTGACCGTCCGTGGAAACACCCTATGAATGAGACAACATAAGGTCGTTTTGTTACATGCTTGGCTAGTTTGATCGCTCCTTCAATTGCTTCCGTACCACTGTTAGCAAAGAAGAAACAATCCAGGTCCCCAGGGAGGATATCCGATAGTTCTTTTGCCAGTTTTAAAATAGATTCATACATAATCACTCCTGAAGGACCATGCATGAGGTGATCTGCAGCATCTTTAATGGCTTGTACTACTTTAGGGTGACGGTGCCCGGTATTGGCTGTAGCAATTCCTGAAGTGAAATCCAGATACTGTTTGCCATCCAATCCATAATAATAACAGCCTTCAGCCTTTATGACAGGCAGATTAGGGTGATCCTTCGCCATACTCGGTGCTAATAAATCGGGCATTTCATGTACAAGGTAATTCCAGTTTGCTGACACAATATTACCTCCTTGGATATTACAATCTGGGTGTATTGTAACTTCTTATAATGAATTCCATGCAAGTTCTGTGCCAATTATTTAAATTATCTGATACTTTTTCATTTTTCTTACGATAGAAGGCTGGCTGATGCCAAGAGCTTCTGCCATTCGGACGGTTGTTTTGTATCTTTTTCGTGCGTTTAACAAGATTTGTTTCTCCGTTTCTTCTATCATTTCTTTTAGGTTTTGTGAATCTGTCAAGTTGGAAGTCGTGGCGGGCAGAGTTTCTTTAATATGTTCAGGCAGCTGTTCAACTGTTATCAGAGTAGAAGGTGAGATAACCACTAAACGCTCCATAATATTTATTAGTTCTCGAACATTACCTTTCCATTGGTAATGAAGAAGGTGATGGATAACAGCCTCATCTAATTTTCGTTCTCTGTTGTATTTTTCTCCAAATTTCTGCAACAAAAGATGTATTAATGGCACAATATCTTCCGTTCTTTTTCTGAGTGGCGGGATCGTAACAGGGACAACGTTCAACCGAAAATAAAGATCTTCTCTGAACAATTTTTCACTTATAGCCTGCGATAAATCTTTGTTGGTGGCAGAAATTAAACGGAAATCAACATGGATCGGCTTTGTTCCGCCAACTCGGTAAAACTGTTTTTCTTGTATAACCTTTAATACTTTTACCTGGTGGGGGAGAGAGAGTTCACCAATTTCATCTAAAAAAAGCGTGCCGCCATTAGAAAGTTCGATCAGGCCGCGTTTGCCTTTTTGATTAGCTCCTGTAAATGCGCCAGCTTCGTAACCGAATAATTCTGCTTCAAATAAAGAATCAGGTATTGCTCCACAATTTACTTCTATAAAAGGACCGCTTTTGCGATGGCTTTTATTATGTATAAATTTTGCCAGAAGTGATTTCCCGACACCCGACTCTCCAAGGATTAGTGCATTAACATCGACTTCTGATAATTGGAGAGCGGTACTAATTACTTTCTTCATCTCTTCACTATTCGCAATGATTCCTGCATCATGAAGCTGCTTATTTCTCAAGTGACCAAGTTCGCTTTTTACACGTTCCATTTCTTCTTCCATATTCATAAGAAAATCTTTGTATTTAACTAACTCGGTAATGTCATGTGAATAACTTACGACTCTGTATAAAACGCCATTTTCGTTATAAACCGGGATGCCGGTAACGAGAAGTTTTTTCCCTTTATTCGTTGTTTGAACAAATGTGATTTTCTTATTTTCCTTCACAACCATTGGCGTTAAAATGGGGGAAAATAAGCCTTGTGCTTCTAAATCATAAACTGATTTTCCGATCAGGCTCTCAGAATCTACACCGTAAATCTTACCTGTAACCTCGCTAACCTTTAAAATAATTCCGTCCACATTTGTTACTAAAATATCATCTTTCAAAGAATGAAGGATCTGTTCATTTTCGTTCCATACAGAAGAAGGGCTCAAAACTTTCGCTCCTTTCAAGTACTTGCAATAATTATTCAATTCTGAATAATTATTTGTTTTTGAATAATTATAGCTTAGATAACCATTTCTGAACACTGGAAGAACGGCTTATTTTTTTAAGTGATTCTAAGCGTTTTTTTGCTATATATGCATATTGAATCCATTCCTAATGAACACTATAAAAAAACTCAAATTGAGGGATAAGTATGTTCAAGAAGTGGTTTAAGAAACGAGGAGAAAACGAGCAGAAGAACGAGAAACTAGCACTGCCTATTGAATCTCCCGCGCAAATGAATTGGCTCGAAGAACTTTCTCAATCCGCTGATTTCGTAAACGATCATACTTCGACCAACGAGTATGAGCCTTTCTGGGTTTCTTATTATCGGACACTGGTAATGTCTGAAATCCTGCATAGAGATGTCATGCCTTACTTGGCGGGACATTCATCACTTTCTGAATTGAAAAGTAAGATTCCAATTCAGCAAATCATCATAACATCGGATGCCCAGCACATAAAAAAAATGCTGCTGCGCGGATTCGCAGCTATTCGTTTACATAAGAATGATGAGGAATGCCTTCTAGTCAATATTGCCAATACAAAGTTTAGGGATATATCCACACCTGTCATGGAAGCTACTGCCCTGGGATCACAAGCGGGGTTTGTGGAAGAGCTCGATATAAATATAAATTTAATCCGAAAGAGATTGCCTACATCAGACCTTCAGATTAAAGAGCTGCAAGTCGGAGAGATTTCTTCTACAAAAGTAGCCGTCATGTATATGGGTTCTATAGCTAACAAGGATAACATTGAAACCGTCCTTCAACGGATACAAGATATCCAATATGATCATGTTTCAGACAGCGCTTATTTAGCATCCATGATAGAAGATAATTCCAACTCCCTGTTCCCACAGATTATCCCGACTGAGAGAAGTGACCGTACAGCGGCAGCTTTAACGGAGGGAAAGATCATTATCGTTGTCGATGGGTCACCTGACGTTTTGATTGCCCCGATTACATTGGGAGAAGCAGTCAACGCCATGGAAGATTATTATGTACCATGGATCATTGCTAATTTTTTTAGATTGTTAAGGATGGCAGGGCTTTTTGTATCCATCATTCTTACACCCGCATACATTGCGGTTTTGACTTATCACTATGAACTGATTCCATCTAAGCTGCTTGAGTCTTTAGTATCTTCAAGAGCTGCTGTTCCATTTCCGCCGATTATTGAAGTGTTGATCTTAGAAATAAGTGTGGAACTTGTAAAAGAGGCAGGACTTCGCCTGCCAATAAAAGTTGGTTCCACACTTGGCGTAGTTGGAGGAATTGTTATCGGTCAAGCCGTTGTAGAAGCCAAGCTAACAAGCAGTATCTTGTTGATTTTGGTAGGACTTGGCGCTCTGGCCGCCTATACTTCTGCCATCTATAAATTTAATAACACCGTAAGGATTATCAAATACCCCATTATTTTCCTGGCACAATTATTGGGGATTTTAGGAATTGTCTTTGGACTTATCTGTGTCCTGGCCCATTTATTGCGTCTATCCTCCCTTGGCAGACCGTATGTCGGTTTTTATCCTTTTCGTAGAAATATGAATAATGACCTGTGGCTGCGATTACCGTTTTCAAAGCAAAAAACAAACCCGGATAATGCTCGTCCTCAAAGAGTAAATCGTTTTACAAATAATCTTAAAAATCCAGGACCACCGTCTGATTTTGACGAATAACGGAAAGGAAATCGTTCTATGCAGGTGAACATTAGACATCAGGTATCTCCCTATCTCCTTTTCTTTATCATTGTGGCTTCACAAATAGGGATCGGGGTAGTGGGTTTTCATAGAATTATTGCAAAGTATGCCGGCTATGATGCTTGGATCAGTGTTTTAATAGCTGGCGCAGTCACACAATTGATCGTTTGGATCATGTTTCATCTTTTAAAGTCTGCAGGTGGAGATATCGTTGAAGTTCATAAGCAAATGTTTGGTAAGAAAATTGGCGGGGGATTGAGCGGGATCATTATGGTGTATTACACCCTTGCTGCTGTATCCGTACTTCGAGGTTATATTGAGGTTATTCAAGTCTGGATGTTCCCGACACTGCCAACATGGATTTTGGCATCATTGATTCTGTTGCTAACTTATTACATCACTTCAGGTGGATTCCGGGTAATTGCAGGGATCTGTTTTGTAACGGTTATCTATTCCATAAGCTTTTACACATATATTTTTCATCTGCCTAATGCATATACACATTGGGATAACCTGCTGCCCGTATTTGATCATTCCTTCATTGACTTATTAAAGTCAGCGAGGGCATCAAGTTATTCATTAGCAGGATTTGAGGTCTTGCTTATGGTTTTTCCTTTTATAAGAAACGTTAATAAATCGCAAAAATTTGCACATCTTGGATTGGGTTATACAACCATTCTTTATACGATATCGGCAGTAACAACATTCCTTTTTGTTAGCGAAAAACAATTGGATCACACCATTTGGGCAAGGTTTTATATCATTAAACTGCTCCGCTTTTCTTTTATAGAAAGGTTTGAATATATTCTGATTTCCTTATATCTGATTAATATTGTAGCTATCCTGACCTTATTGTTTTGGGCTTCGAGCAGAGGGATGAAATTGATCATGAAAACAAAACAACGAAATACCTTAATACCCCTCTTGTTAGTCGTTTTTTTACTTTCTGAATTAATTAATGACCGTTATGTGCTTAACCGATATATCGATTCTATAGCACAGGCTTCAATCGGATTATTTTATTTGTACATCCCTCTCCTCTGGATTCTTTTCATACTGAAAAAGAGGAGGGAAGAGAGATGAGGATATATTATTTTTTTATGGGGTTGATTATGGTCTACCTTTTAACGGGCTGTCAGGTGGTTCCATCCGTAAATATTAATGAAATCAGTATGGTTCAAGGATTGGGATTTGATAAGGCAGAGGGGAATAAAATGCTTGGGACTATTCTTTTCCCAGAATATAAAATGAACGAATCATCAACTATACGAGTGCTAAAAGCTGAAGGGGAAACGGCTCGTAAGATTATTGACAAATCAAAAAATGAAGTGGAATACCCATTAGTGAATGGACAGCTGCGTACCGTTTTATTCGGCAGGGAAATGGCGGAGGAAGGTATTTATCCTCTAATTGATACATTCGGCAGGTCACCTTCTATTGGAAACCTGGTTCAATTAGCTGTCGTGGACGGAAAGGCTACGGAACTTCTTTCCATGAAAACAGAAAGTGAAGCGAATATACCGTTATACCTGCAGGAAATGCTTGAACAAAATATTGAAGATGGGGAGTTGCCCTCATCAGATTATACTGTTTTTACTTACAATTTTTATGATGACGGCACCGATCCCTATTTACCATTAATTAAAAAAGTGAAAGATAACATTAAAATAAACGGGTTAGCTGTATTTGATAAAGATCAATTAAAAATAACTCTTCCCGTCAATGATATGTTTATCTTTAAAATCATAAAAGAAAAATTTATTATGGGGGCCCATCAATTTAAGTTGAATAATGATGAATTTGTAGTAATCAGTAATGTTAAAGCATCCCCAAAATACAAGGTAACAGTAAAAGACAGCATTCCCGAATTTCTCATTCAAGTCAAAATGAATGCTAGGGTTCTGGAGTACACAAGTAAAAAGCACACTACCGTTGTACCAAGGGTTAAAAAATTTGAAAAGGAAATTACAAAGAGTATTGAAAGAGATGCGGAACGAATCATAAAAACTTTCCAAGAGAATCGTGTAGACCCATTAGGATTAGGGGCACAATATGAAGCTCACTACCGGAATTTCACCTTAAAGAAATGGGAGGAAATGTATCCTGATGTGTCCGTGAACGTTCAAGTGAAACTAAACATTGTCCATACTGGGATTGTGGAATAAATAAAAGGACTTTCCGTTTTGGAATGTCCTTTTTTATATGAGTTTATTGATTTGAAATGAATTCTTTTATGAATTGATTCAGTTCATTCGCAGCTTTTGTAGGAATTTGATGTTTCACATGATCAATGATTTTTAATTGATTGTGCTCTAATTTTCTATGAAGCAGTTTGGCATACGGATGGAACTGATGATCTTTTTTCCCGTATACGAGCAGAACTGGGAGATTGATGGTATGGAGCTGATTTGTACAATTGTATTTTAAACTGTACGCATAGTACTGCTCGATATTTATTGCGTTGCCCTTTAATGACGATGTTAATAACAGCTGAAACATCTCGTTATTATTTGAGTTCGTTTTGGAAACAGATAACGCAATGAGCGGTACGGCATCTTGTGCAGCTAGAGATCTCCCCAACTCTATTTTATCTTTTAAGACACCATATGCTTCAGACATACCGCTTACGATAATTCCGCCAAGAGCACGTTCCGATAATGTAAGTAAAAACTCCAAGACAATTGAGCCGCCTGTGGAGTAACCGCATACGTAGGTTTTGTCTATTCCGAGATGATCCAGGAGCTGCTGAATATCTTCTGAGATTAAGGGATAAGTGAGTGGTACGCTTGAATAATAACTTTTACCGTGGCCTCTAATATCAAAAGTGATCACCTTGTAGCTTTTGGATAATTCGTCTACCTGATAAGTGAAATTTTCAGATGTAAGGAGGGGAGGGTGAATAAAGATGATAGGCACCCCGTCTCCTTTTACACGGTAATATAAAGAAACGCCATCTGCTGTTTCAAAGTAAGCCATCTTTAATGAGGCATATTCCCTTGGTTGTTTGGCTGTGGAACTTGAGCATAACTTTGAAGCATCGCCGTCATATCCTGATCTTTTAATTGAGGAACCTGATAATATCCATGTTTATTTTGATAAAGGAATATCTCGTAGCTCATTTCAATGAAGTTTGGAACACTATCTGCGACAACACGGCGTAATACAGGGTTTGTCATCTCGAGTGCTGTCATTGCTAAAAGAGTAGCTAATGACTTTGTGTTTCCTAACATGTACGCAGATAATCCTTTGTCTGAAAGGTCGTTCACAGACTGATTTGGCTTTTTCGGCTGGCCCGGTTTGATTCCATAAACAACATCATTGTTTTGGTTCATTTTATATTGCTGAGTCGGAACTTTCGGGTCTTGTCCAGTACTGAAGCAATCAACGATTGTATTGTACATTTGGGTTACAAATGCGGACTGCCGATGATTAATATCTTTTAAAATCGGGTCCTTAATGTGCTGGTCATACATTTGATATTGATCAAGCATGCTAATAATGCCAGCAATGATTTCATGTGCATCAAACAACTCATGGCCGCCATGGTTTTTATTCAAAGCTTGATTTCCCATCATATTTTGCGGCATTTGAGTCCTGTTTTGCATTTGATTTTGATTTTGGTTAGGCATATGGCTTCCTCCTAATATTTTTATTACGTCATTAGGATACCTAGTTTTAGATCAATCATGTGTACAAATCAAAAAAACTGGCTCATTTTGGTTGCAGTTACAACCTTTCTGAGCCAGTCTTTTTTAATTATTGTTTACTTCGTCATCACGCATCAGCCAGCCTTCAAAATGGCGTTTCACATAGTTTTCAGCTGCTTGAAAACTATCAAACGTCTCTTCGACTGGATGTGTTTTATGTGTGATCAGCCAAGTTTCGTTATCATCTGAGTAGATCTTTGAAACGTCCTGGTATTTATTCACGTACATGGTTCCATCTGGGTTTTCTTTAACGTTTTGTTCGTTCTTCGGAGCATCAATTCTGCGCGCCTGTTCTTGGAAAGCTGCTACAACAAACTTCTCAAATGCTTCTGGTGTCATTGTTCCTCCAGATGCTTTAGGATGTCCGCCGCCTCCATACTGCTTCGCGTAAATCGAGCAATCCACTTCTTCATGAATGGTACGTAGTCCAATACGTTTGTTTGCGATGTTCAAGATCACGATTAGATCTAAGTGAGGATTCTCACGGTTGATCTCGTTGCCGAGTTCTGAATGATAACGTTCAGCATGCAGAATACCGATCTTGTAAGTCTTCTCTTCAGATCCTTCACCTAAAGACCAAGTGTCCCAGATCTCAACCATTTGCCGCTGCTTTTTCTTAATGTAATCAGCAATATTTTCTTCTTCTAAATCAAGGATCGTTGTTTCCGTTTCAGAGAACTCGAATGAGTCACCCTTTAGGCGTTCCATGATCTGTGCTTCAAACTTATCCGGAGGAAGAATGAAGAATAGGTCATTAAGACGTTTTGCTTCAACCTTTTGATCAAACCATTCCCACGTGTCATAAAGTCTGACTAGCTCTACATATTCTTTTAGAGCGCCTGTGTCTTTCAGCTTGCCGTTCTCCAATAAATACTCATAAAAAAGTGAAGTTGCGCAAGTCAGGCGATCATCGTCATAGCGAACTTGAACATGTCCCCAGTCAAATCCGTTAAAGTGAAGTGCTGTTGCATGGTGGTCGATCAGTTTAACTTTTCCACCAGCATTGGAACGTTCGTCGAGACGCATCATTAATTCTTCGTTTACAGCGATATCTGTAATAATAATTTCTGTTTTTCGTTCTTTTGGGTTATCCAGAAGCTGTTCCACACGGTCGTTGATCGTTCCATGTGAACAATAAGAAATTTTGCAGTTGTCTCCAAATGCTAGCTGTGCCAAGTAGCCGCACGATTTACCGTCTAAATCATTGTGTGAAAATAAATGAATCATGTTAGTATCCTCTCTATTTTGCTCTCTGTCTAGAGTATCGTCATAATGCGGAAAGTTCAACCTAAAAAAACATTTACAAAAGATGGAATTAGGTAGAAAATGGTAGTAGAACATTGTTACATACAAATTGGGGGTTTTTAAATGAAGGATTTTCTGAAAATATTTCAGAACCGGAACTTCAGGAAGCTTTTTTTAGCTGGATTTACATCAATGATGGGAAGCATTATCGGTGTTACAGCATTTATGTTTTATTTGCTGGATAAGTTTAGCGAACAGCCGTTTTATGCGACGCTGGCAGAGTTGATGTATTCACTGCCTACATTAGCAGTCTTTTTTATTGTTGGTGTGCTTGCCGACAGGATGGACCGTCAGAAGATCGCTTTATATTGTGACTGGATTTGTGCTGTTCTTTGTTTGGTATTGATGGGTGCAATATGGCTGGATTGGATGCCGTTAATATTCGCGATTCTATTTTTGCGAAGTGCCGTCGGCAAGTTCTTCTTCCCAGCGGATCAAGCCATGGTACAAGGGATTTTGTCAAAAGATGAATATGCGATTGCTGCAGGATTAAATCAAATGGTTGGAAGTATGTTCATGCTATTCGGAAATATGCTTGCGATCTTTATTTATTGGAGTGTCGGTATTCAAGGAGCAATCGCTTTTGACCTTGCTACATATGTGATATCAGCATTGTTAATTATGAGCATGAAAGTGAATGAAGAAGTGCGTTTGCCTAATGGAAAACATAAGTTTAAAGATATTAATATCGGGATGGTATGGAAAGATTTCGGTGCAGGCTTCTCCTATATAAAGAACTCTAAATTGCTGATGTCTTTAATTTTTGGTTTTTTCTTGTTTGGTGTAGTAAATGGCGGATTATCGGTCATGCCAGCATTTATCATGAAATACAAACTTGCACCTGAAAATTATGAGCAAATGATGATGTGGATGGGTGTTGTGTTTGGTGTGTCAGTCCTAGCTGGGAGTGTAATTTGTTCGATGCTTGCTAAGAAGATAAAGCTCTCAACGGCTATTATTATTGGTCTTTTTGCAAGTGGTTTAGCAATTGGTCTTTGTGCCTTAGCTGAGAACATTTGGGTTTTCTTTATTTTTACCGCTCTAATGGGGCTTGGTATCCCGCTTGTAAACATTGGTTTAGGCGGATGGCTGCCAAAAATCGTGGATCCAAAGATGATGGGACGTGTTCAAGGTGCAATCACACCGATTACTATGCTTTCACACACGGTCACACTTGCGTTGATCGCAGCGTTTTTTCCTAAATTTTTATCGGTTGAAGCGCTATTCTGGGTAGTAGGTGGAGCACTTTTCATTGTTGGCTTGTTCTATATGTTCACATTGCCTAAATATGATGTTGAAGAAACAGAAGAAACAACTGATATGGATCTGAAAGAAAAAGTACCAGTGTAAAGCTGGTGAAAGTAACGAACCCCTTATATAATGAAAAGCGGAGGGGAAGTTATGGCATTATTTCAAAGTATTCTATTTTGGTTTTTTATTATTTTGCCTATCGTTCTTTTTATCGTGGCCATCGCCAGGACATCGTGGGTGTTAATGTTTGTGAACTTGTTATTAACATTGCCGTTAGTTTGGTTTGTAGGCTGGATTACGGAAAGATATGGTGCAGTATTAGTTGTGATAGTTATTCATCTCATCACAGGTGGTTGGCTGTGGGTGAAAAGGCAGCGAATGGATTTTAGATATTAGTATGAGAAGGTTTCTGCAGAGTTCAGTGTATGCAGAGCCTTTTTTTTATTTAGAAAGCTGTTTTCGTAAACATTGTTGCTATTGTAAGTAGTTGATTTCCGCTCTAGGATGCTCGCTTGCCGCGGGGCGGGCGGTGAGCCTCCTTGACTGCGTCATTAGGAGTCTCACCTGTCCCACTGATCCCGCAGGAGTCTCGCACCTTGCACTCCAATCAACTTGTCAATGAAGAGAGAGATCAAAATACTTAAAAGCCTTATAGAGTAGTCCCTTTAATTTTAAAAAACGACCGGCTGGGATGGCCGGTCTCGCTGGTGGGGAGGTTAGTCGTTGGAATATCTAACCTGTATTCAGAATAACACGAACAAGTGTTCTTGTAAACTTTTTTGTAGTCTATTTTTTCCAAAGTATTGAAAAAGTCGTTCCTTTTGGTGAACTTGACTTCATAACGAGTTCTGCACCCAAGGCTTTTGCAAGCATTCTGCTAAAGGGTAACCCTAGTCCAAGTCCTCTGACTTTTAACTTTTTCTTTTCACCTCGGAAGAAACGTTCGAAAATATATGGCTGTTCTTCTTCAGGAATGCCTGATCCTGTATCATGAACATCGATTGTTTTCTTTGATAGGGATACAGTAATTGAGCCATCCTTTCCAAGTGCTTGATAAGCGTTATTTAAAAGGTTGATCAAGATCTGCTGTAATCGAAGCGGGTCAGTTTCTCTGTATACAATTTCTTCGGGAACGATCAGCATGATCTCAAAATCCTCATTCAACGTGATTTTCCAGTGATGTACAATTTCTTTCAGAAGTTCATTCATATTGGTTTCTTCCGTTCTGATAGAAAACGCTCCGGCTGAAAGGTAGTTGTAATCAAGGAGATCTTCAATCATTCTTTGTAATCGGTGAACTTCTTTCATCGTAATCTCTAAAAATTCTTTCTGTTCATCGCCAGAAACAATCTCGTCCCTTACAGCCTGAACGAGGCCGCTGATTGAAGTGACAGGTGTTTTTAGGTCATGAGTAACACCTGCTAGCA
Organism: Fictibacillus halophilus; assembly: GCF_042680145.1. Lineage (GTDB taxonomy): Bacteria > Bacillota > Bacilli > Bacillales > Fictibacillaceae > Fictibacillus > Fictibacillus halophilus_A. The sequence goes on from NZ_JBHTNQ010000001.1 coordinate 729,926, forward strand.
GTTCTGCGCGAAGAGTTTCGAGCTGAGTCAGCCTGTTCGTCATCTCTTCAAAAGATGTTAATAATTCATGGATTTCCTTTTCTTTGGCATCATCCGTGTTTAAATTGATATCGTAATTGCCATCTCTGATCTGGGAAGCAGCAAATGCCACATTGTGAATCGGTTTTAAAATTTTGTTAGTCAATAGATAAATGACGATCCATCCGAGCAATCCCAACCCGATCAGTAAGATAATTGGCAATCGGTATTCTTGCTCAACATCTGTTAATTCTGAGGCGTTTTGCACGACAAGAACCCAGCCAGCTTGATTGTTTTCATAGACAATCGGCTTTTTCACTGCATATACACGGGTATCATTTAGTTGTAATTTTTGTACCGTTTTATTATTTTCTAAAATGTCAGAAGGGATCTTCTGGAGATTATGAAATTGATGTTCTTTAGGCATAAGTCCTTTATGAAGAGGTTTTGAATTTAGGACATTGCCATCCATATCTGTTATAAAAAACTCTGGCGGTCTGTCCATTTGAAGGACTTTGGCTCTGTCATCGAGTTTCTTGTTGAATAGGTTGTAGTCTTTATTTCTGTCTGTTGATGCGATTCGGTCTGCCGTTTCAGCTGCCACATATTCCATGAGGGTTAATCGGTTCTCAAGGGTGGTATGTCTGATCCACCATAAAGAAGAGACGCCAAGGATCAGCAGTCCGATGAAAAGGGTAAACAAATATCTTGTTGTCCAATACCTTAACAATGTTGTGCGCTCTTTATTTTTCATAGACACAGAACTGATACCCCAATCCCCTAAGTGTACGTATTTCTCCTTGTGAACCTGGCCATGATGCCAATGCTTGTCTGATTCGTTTTATCGCTAAGTCTACTGCGCGTTCACTGCCGTCATAGTCTAATCCCCAAACTTGCTCGATCAAATTGTCTCTCGTAAATGTCCGGTTTGGTCTTCCTGCTAAAAAGAAGAGCAGGGAAAGATCTTTCGGTGTAAGAACTACATGTTCGCCATTTATTTTGACAACATGAGAATCCAGATTAAGGCTAAGTGATCCATATTGCTTAATATTATCTGTCTCTAAAACATTTGCAGATCGGCGCAATACTGCATTAACCCTTGCAATGACTTCTTCTCCGATGAAGGGCTTTGTTATATAATCGTCTGCGCCTTGGTTCAATCCTTTTAAACGGTAATCGATGTCTCCAAGAGCAGTCAGCATGATAACGGGACAAGAGCTGTTTTCGCGTATTTCTTGCAGTATGCTCCAGCCATCTCGATCTGGGAGCATTACATCCAATAGTACGAGATTAGGAGTATGTTCAGTAAACATATGAAGTGCCGATTTACCATCAAATGCCTGAAGCACTTCATAGCCTTCATGTTTTAAGTACACGGTCAAAACTCTTGAGATGGTTTCTTCATCTTCAACTAACAAAATTGTTCTCATGGCAGCTCCTCCTATTATCCATACTATACTTGAAAAATCCCCAGTTTTATAGACTGGGGACTTGATGAAAATTTAAATTTCATTTCCGGTTTCAGCAGGACTTTCTTCGTTTAGTTGCGGCTGTACATCAGCTGATGGAGGAGCGTCTGGACCAAATCGTTTTCCGCCTTCATGATGCTTTCCTTTACCATGATGACCACCTGGGCCAAACCCGCCTTTTCCAAAAGGTAGGAAGATATCATCACCGCGCAATGCTTCAAGCTTATCCGCATCTTTCTCTTGGATCGCTTCAATTAATTCGCGAGTTGATTTGTCTTTTGTAGTGATGCCTAGTTCCTTTGCCAGGTTCTGCACTTTTTTCTCTTGCACTTCTATCGCAATTTCAGGAATCGCTTTCCCGTCGATTGTGATATTCAGTATTTTAGCTTCTGCTTTAACTTTTGCAGACATTACCTCATGAGCCAGTTCTCTCATTTCCTTACCGTCTGTCGATATTCCTAACTCTTTCGCTTCTTTCTTAATCGATGCAGTCATCACTTCCTGTTGAAGGGTTTGAAGGTCTTTTCCGTCTATTGAGATGCCAAGTTCCTTCGCTTGTTTGTTAAGTGAAGCTTGTCTGATATCTTGTCTCAATGTTTCAGCATCTTTTCCATCTGTTGAAACACCAAGTTTCTTTGCTTCTTTTTTCAATTGAGCTAAGTGAATCGCATCGTGCAGTTCACTAGCATCCTTATTGCTTGTAGAGATTCCTAGATTCTTCGCTTTTTTCTTAAGTTTTGCGAGCTGTACTTCTTCAGCCAAAGTTTCAACATCTTTTCCGGAAGTCTTAATTCCTAATTCTTTCGCTTCCTGTTTGATTTGCTCTGTACGAATTTCTTTCATCAGCGTTTCTGCGTCTTTACCACTCGTACTGATTCCAAATTCTTTTGCTTTTGCAAGTAAATCCTCTGAGTCTCCTTTTAAGAAGCCACCTCCAAAATGGCCGTGTCCTTTCATCTTCATCTCCCATTTTTTCGATGATGACTCTGCAGAAGCAGTCTGATCGTTGTCTGCTGCAAGGGAAGTGGTTGCATAGCCTCCTGCTAATAATGCGCCTGCGATTGTAAAACCGATTACTGATTTTTTCATGAAATGTTTTCCTCCTGGATGGTTTTGAGTAGTTTTTTCTAAAGGTTCGAACCTTGTACATTTAATGTAACCACTGAAGATGTCAGCACAATGTCAGGAGAAAGAAAATAAAAAAATATATTAATCATTTTTTGAAAGCAAAAATGAAGCAAGCATTTCCAATCAAATAAGGACAATTTCATTAAAAGTATAAAGAAGTAATGTGTCAGGAAGATGTCAAAAGGGAAGTATGGGTCATATACCTTGCCGATTTTTATGTAAAAGGCATACACTATATTTTAAAACACAGTATTCTGATTTGTTAGGAAGGGATTGTAGTTTTGTGAGTTATTTATATGATGCATATATAAAAAATGAAACGCAGCAGAAGTGGTTTAGCAAAATAGATATTTTGGCTAGTAAGTTTGCAGAGCGAGCTGATAAACATGACCGTGATGGCAGTTTTCCGTTTGAAAATGTAGATGAGCTTAAAAAGGCAGGATACCTGTCGTTAACGATACCGAAAGAGTTTGGCGGAGAAGGGCTGAGTTTATATGAGTTTGTACTTTTACAAGAAAGAATCGCAGCTGGAGATGCAGCAACAGCATTGTGCCTCGGATGGCATCTTGGCTGTTTTCTCGAACTAGCCGAAGAGCGAACGTGGAAGGAAGAGACGTTCCGTTTATTATGCGAAAAAGTAGTAAACGATCAAGCCCTTGTAAATCGTGCGGCATCTGAACCTGCGACAGGCAGCCCGACACGCGGCGGGATGCCGCAAACAAAAGCTGCCGGGCAAGGTGATGACTGGGTGATCAATGGTACTAAGACTTTCACATCAATGGCGCCTGCATTAGATTATGCCATTGTTTCTGCACAAATTGGTGGCACGGGGAAAAAAGGAAACTTCTTAATTGATATGAAGCAAGAAGGGGTATCTATAGAAGAGACGTGGGATACAGTCGCAATGAGGGGAACCAGAAGCGATGACCTCGTTATGAAGGATGTAAAAGTTAGGGGAGATGCTCTAGTTGAAGAAGAACGCGGGAAACTGGATCTGCCAAAAGCGTGGCTTCTCCACATACCGGCTTGTTATCTTGGCGTAGCAGTTGCTGCAAGAAATGAAGCAGTGAGCTTTGCAAAAAGCTATAAACCGAATAGTTTGCCGGGAGCTATTGCGGAGGTTCCTGAAGTTCAACGCAAGATCGGTGAAATGGAGCTCGAACTCTTTAAGGCAAGAGAGCTTCTATATACAACGGCTGCAAAATGGGTGAATGAGCCTGAATCGAGAATGGAAATGGGACCTTCACTCATGGCAGTTAAGCATGTGGCAACGAATTCGGCTGCAAAAGTAGTAGATCTGGCGATGCGGATTGTGGGAGCAAGAAGCTTGGCCATGTCGAGTCCGTTGCAGCGGCACTATCGAGATGTGCGTGCTGGACTTCATAACCCGCCGATGGATGATATGGTAATCAGTTCACTGGCGAAGAGAGCTTTAAATAAATAGCTGTAATTTGCACTTAAACGTGCAAATCTACCGTATCGACAATTTTCAAAGCCTTTCAGCTCATCATGGAGCTGGAGGGCTTTTTTGCTGTTCGATAAAATGGGGAGGGGGTATGTAAAGGGGCAGGATTTGTCGAGGATTGTAGACTCGTGGATAAACAGATGAAACTTTTTGATTGAGGGCTAAAACTCGTGGATAAACTGGCCGAATTTCTGGATTGATGCCGCTTTTTCTGGAATCAAACTCTTGGATAAGACTGAATACCCCTTAAGGGATCATCTGAAAACAGTTTCGACACCCGAAACTGCACCTGATTTGAACGTTTTACGATGTGTTCAACCTGACTTGATTAGTTCTTTGTGAAATCAGCTTATTTTCCGAGTGGAAATTGAAATATCCCTTCTAAAAATAATCAGAAGGGACATCCACATTATGAAGTATTATACCCTACCTCTGTTGAGGCTCGTAAAAGCAAAGGTTATTTCCGAAGGGGTCTCCAATCCTGATTTCCAAATGGCCATGAGCGGTTTCTAATCCAGGTCTTGCATACTTGTATTTTTTCGAAAGCAGTTTATTGTGCAGCTCTTCAATTTCTTCAACTTGTATTCGAATTTTGATGCCAGGGCTGGAATCACCATAATGTTCTGAGAGATGCAATTGGCAAGAACCTGATGACACTTGCATATATAAAGGATAATCTTCTTCATACCGGTGCTCCCAGTCTAGGTGAAACTCCAAAAAGTCTAAATAAAATTCTTTTGCTTTTTCTACGTCAAATATTCGAAGGACCGGAGTAATGCTCTTTGCTTTAATCATGTAAAGAGGCCTCCATTTTGTTTTTTAAGAGTTGTTTTAATTGTTTTAGGTTTGTTACAAAGAGTTCTTTCAGAGCCCAATCTTTATAGGGAGAAGGGATTATTATGTCTTCCACATCTTTTTCACTCTCAGCTAGCCTCTTTACGTCTTTTATGTATTGAATAATTTGATAAAAATCTGATTTTGTACCTAATGGACCATGTCCAGGTACGGCTGTTTGAATATTCCAGGTACTCAATTCTTGCAGCGTATGCATCCAGTTATCCAGATTGGATTCATCAAAGAACGAAGGATGTGTTTGGACGAATAATAAATCTCCCATAAAAATGACTTCATCTTCTGGTATATATAAAAACGCATCACAAGGCGAATGACCAGCACCTCTTGTAAAAAGCTGAGCTGTCCGTTCAGTACCATGAATGGTAAAAGCTTCAAGGAACGTACAAGAAGGGAGAGTTAGCGTCAAGGTTGGCAAGGACGCTAAGATTTCTTGTAAAAAATGAATCTGTGTAAGTGTCTTTTGAACTTTTGTCTCGTTATATTCGTTTTGTAACTTTTGTATGTAATTTTCTAATCCAGCGATATCTTGCTTCTGTCCCCTAATACGTTCAGGCTGAGTGTCCTTCATTTTTTTGTAGGTTAACTCACTTGAAATCAGGTTACTGGACGGGAAAACCTGATTTCCGCGAATGTGGTCTCCATGGTAATGACTGTTCATAACCCAGGAAACAGACCTATTTGTCATCTCTTCTGCACACTTCTTTAATTCCAGTGCTGCTTGCTGTGTATTGAATGTGTCAAATACGACAGTTTTATCACCCAAATCTATGAAACCTGCATTTCCAACGGCACCGCCGCAATCCTTAGCAATCGCTGCATATATACCTTCTTTTACTTTATGAAGTTCAAAATGTTTATTTTCAGTCAGAATCATGTAATAACCTCCTAACATTAAATTTTCTCTTCCTAACCTGCAGATCCCTTTCTGTTTATGAAGGATTTTTATTCCAGAAAAAAGAATTGTAAAGGAAAGGGAGGACACTATGAAACTATGCGGTGTTCTTTATGGGATGCTGATCATTGGGCGGCTGTGATTCAATTTATAGTTTATTAAAGGAGGGGCAATCAATTGAAAGAAAAACTAATACGAGTAGGTACTACGTATGTGCCAGTTCGGAATCCAAACTTATCAGCTAAATGGTATGCTGAGAAACTGGGAGCTGAAATTAATTATCAGGATGAAGACAAAGCAATAATTAATCTAGCTAATCAAAGCTTTTTTCTTGTGAAGGCGAAGCAAAACGAGAATACTAACTTCACAGATTACAAAGGCAATGAAAGGTTTAGTTTAACGTTTGAAGTCGACGGAATTGATATCCTTTATAAATTGCATGAGGAATTTAAAGGTCAAGGCATAGAAACTGGTGAAATTGAGGACCGCGGTCATGCGGGGGAGAATTTTGTTTTCAGCGATCCCGACGGAAACAAGTTTGATGTATGGAGTGAATTAAGTCCTGTATTTAAAAACATGCGTGCTTCTTTTTATGAGGAGGTTTAAAAATGAGATGGGTGACCGGCATTATCTTCTCTTTTTTAGGCGTTCTGTTGTTGACGCAAGGTCTATCTCTAAGAGCGATTGGAGAGGAAACCGTAGACGGTGATGGTATCGGCGTTTATTTCTTAGGAATGGAAATCAATGATAAAGTGGCAACCGCCGATATACCGACTTACGCTAATGGCTTTTTAGGAACAGGCACGATTCTTTTGCTTCTTGCTGTCTCACTATTTGTTATCCTCCTAAAAGAAAAAAACACATTCAAACCGATTCGAAGAAAAAATCATGCTTGAGTTTTATGAGAAAAGGGAAATTTCATAGAAAGAAAATAGGGGAACCAGGGATGAAGTCTCAAGGTTCTTTTTTCTTTCTAAAAATGTGCTGAGGAGGTGAGAGTATGAAAAAGAGACTTGTGCTCGTATTCATTTGCGGGTATTTATTGCTTGGTCCTTCCGCAATAGCATTGTCTCCTACAATCGGTGATAAAGCTGTGAACCTGTCTCACTATACTCCGATCAGCACGACAATCGTCAGCAATGAACACGTGTTATAAGATAAACAAAACCCGCTCCAGTAAATGAGCGGGTTTCTGTATGCACTTATCGTTTTCCGCTTAATCCGTACATCACAAATTCAACGATGTGTTCAATCTCTTTATCATCATCCCACTCCTGGTTAGGAAAAAGAAGGAAGCGGGGGAGAATGTAACCGATGATGCTTGAAGCTGACATGCGTATGATGGTTTCAGGAGGCAAGTCAATGATTTCTCCCTTTTCCTGAAAGTGCTCAATGATTTTCTTAAACTTCCCGTATACGTGCTCATTGAAAAGCTTCTGATAGGGTTCGCGAAGCTCGTCGTGAAACGCAATCTCTTGAATGAAAATTTTTAATACCGAGAAATGTTTTTTTACGAACTCCAGACGATTCTTCGCGATCATTCTTAAGAAATCCTCGTAATGCTCATACTCCTTCTCAAAGACTTCTTTTGCAAAAGTTTTTATAAAGAAAGGAGCTGCGAACTTTGCCATTGTCGGCGTAACGATCGCTAAAAGAAGTTCCTTTTTCGTTTTGTAGTGGCGGAAGATCGTACCTTCAGCAACCCCTGCTTTCTTTGCGATTTCACTTGTGGATGATGCTGCAAATCCTTTTTCTGAAAAAGTATCAATCGCCGCTGCTAATATTTTTTGCTGCTTTTCACTAATGACAGTGTCTTCGGTGTCATTCATCAGCTCTTTAATCCATTCTTGATCGGACATGAGTGTTTCTCCTTTAAACGTACGTTTCTTTTATTATAGACACATTTTTCATCAGTGGACAAACGGTTACAGCTTTCTGTGTTTTTTTAACGCCAAAACGTTTAATACCATAAAGAGCAACGAAAAGCCGGCGAGAACAAGAACTTCATCATAGATCTCTGACCATCCGCCGCCTTGGATCATTACGTCGCGAATCGCCTGACCACCGTAAGTTAATGGCATGAGATAGCTAAGCGGCTGGAGCCAGTCAGCCATGGTTTCGATGTTAAAGAGTCCTGAGAAGAACACTTGCGGAACGACGACAAGCGGTATGAACTGTATCATCTGCAGCTCGTTTTTTGCAAAAGCTGATAGCAGTGTTCCAAGTGAAAGAGCTGTTACAGCAAGCATGAGTGTGATCAAGATAACGAACCAGATGGAACCTGCCATCATGATATCGAGAACATAGATCGAGAACGAGACGATGATTGCTGATTGGATAATGGTGAAAATCCCGAAACCTAAAACATATCCAGCAACCATTTCCCAGCGGCGCATCGGTGTAGCAAGCAATCGTTCCAGCGTGCCTGTCGTTCTTTCGCGCAAAAATGAAACACCAGCGATCAGGAATACGAAAAAGAATATGAAGAATCCGATTAGAAACGGTCCAATGTAGTCGAAGGATTCCATATCAGCCGATCCGTGCAGGTAGTCGATTTCTGTTTCCATCGAGTTTTGCTGATTGCTTTGCGGAGTCAATGACTTCAGCGTTTTTTCCACAGTCATCATAACCGCTTTGTTAGCTGTTGGATTGCTGCCTTCCAGCGTGATTTTCGTTGATGGCGGGTTGATCTCAACGATTGCATCCAGTTTTTCATTCTCTAAGTCTTCGGCTGCTAGTTTTTTATTTTCATAGGCTGTAAAAGAATTATCAGCCTTCTCGAGTTGTGAAGCAATCTGTTCTGTACTGCTTATTACAGCGATCTCAGGGTCATAATCATTTCCAGAAAAAACGAGATTAACAAGCGATAAGATGAGTAATGGTGCCAGGAACATCATGGCAAGCGTTCGTTTATCCCGGATGAACTGCCGGATAATCCGTTTTACTAAGGCTCTAGTTCTCATTTCGGACACCTCCGTAATAAAGAAAAGCATCTTCAATCGTTGCACTGGCTGTGGATTCTTTCAGCTGCTGAGGCGAGCCTGAAGCTATTAATCTTCCATCACGCAACATACCAAGCTGGCCGCATTTCTCTGCTTCATCCATCACGTGTGTCGTGACAAGTATCGTTGTACCAGCGTCACTTAGTTTGTAAAGTTCGTTCCAGATTGACTGGCGAAGAACAGGATCAATTCCAACAGTAGGTTCATCTAGTATTAAGATCTCGGGTTCATGAAGAAGGGCTGCAGCTAGTGATAAGCGTCTTTTCATTCCTCCTGAGTATTGATGAACAGGCTTCTTTAAAAATTCAGTAAGGTTTACTAGGGAAGCAGCGTGTTCGATACGTTCTTTTTGCTTTTGTCCTTTTAAACCGTAAATGGAAGCGAAGAATTCCAGATTTTCTTTGCCGCTCAATTCAACATAAAGTGCGTCAGATTGAGCCATAAAACCAATGTGCGTCATGTTATGAAGATTAGGCATGAGTGTGTCGAGTACTTTAATGCTGCCTTTTGTTGGAGTTTCAATCCCTGCAATCATTTTAACGAGAGTCGTTTTCCCGGCACCGGATGGACCTAGTAATCCGTAAATCTCATTCTTTTCAATGTTAAACGAAATATTTTCTAAAACCTGCTGTGAACCATAGTTTTTTGATACATCGGATACGTGTATAACAGCGTTCATATGGAACCTCCTTAATGGGTAACTATAAGAAGTGAGTAATCACTCATTTTCTATTTTTAGCATATGTGAGGGGATAGAAAGTTGTCAAGTGAGTACTCACTCATTTTTTCGACATAAAAAGAGATCCCCGGAAAATAAGGGATCTTCATATGTTTGAGGGGGTATTCATCGTTCTAAACGTTACTTAATAACCAGTACTGGACATTCAGCTTTTTGAACCACGTAATGGCTGACACTTCCTAAGAACAATTCTTTCACACCGCTTAACCCGCGGCTGCCGATCACTATTAAATCGATTCCATTTAAGGATGCATAGTGGGTAAGTACGTTTCCTGGGTGTCCTTCAATCGCTTTTGCAACGATTGGGTGATCTGTTTTTAGGCTGATTTCTGTTTTGACATTCTGGATGATCGCTTCGTTTCTTTCTTTTAATTCGTAGGATGCTTGTTCAACAGGATAGTTTGCGTACGTATATACCATCGTATAAACAGGCTGGTAAACCGTGACAAGGTGAAGTTCAACGTCTTTTCTTTCGTTCGCAAATTCCACTGCAAAGTCTAATGCTTTTTGGCTTTCCTGTGATCCGTCATAAGCAACAAGGATGGTTTGTATGTTATTCATCTTAAATCCTCCCTACACTTTTTATATTTTGGAACTGATTTAAGCATAAGGTGTTAGAAGATATTTGTATGTGATAAATATCACAAACTTTTGCTATTTGAATGAGTCCCTTTTTGGAGTCTTTGATGCTATTAGGAGACGTTGATTTCCACTCCAGGATGCTCGCTTTCCGCGGGGCGTGCGGTGAGCCCCCCTAGGCTAATCAAGCCTGCCGGGGTCTCACCTGTCCCGCTGATCCCGCAGGAGTCTCGCACCTTGCGCTCCAATCAACTCTTCAAAGATGTACATTGAAAAAATATCCAAAAGCAACAATTTTAGAAAACAACCTTGAAATAATATTGACGAAAATTTCTGGAAAAATCATAATTAACCTATATTACAAGAAATGAGGGGTTAAAGATGTTAAAAAACAATATTAGCTATGTTCAAATGATGATGGTGCGGAAGGGTTAAATTTTGTTAACAATGACCCTCCGTGTAAAAACACTAATGGGGGAATTAATTTATGTCTTTTAGCAATTATGGAGAGCTTTGTACAGAAGTTTATGATCTTACAAAAAAAGTTGGACAGTCTTTTGGCGGGGACATCGAGTACTACACGAGCAGACTGAAGGAAAGCGGCGGACGCACCTTGGAGGCCATGGTTGGATCCGGCCGTGTAATCATTCCGCTATTGGAAGCAGGACTTCACGTTGATGGAATGGACTATTCTGCTGAGATGCTGGCTTCTTGTCAAAAGCGAATCGACGCCAAAGGATTATCTGCTAACCTTTATCAAAGTAATCTTCAGATACTCGATCTGCCTCAAAAATATAAGAATATCATAATACCTGGAGGCTCATTTTTACTGATTGAAAAGCGAGAAGAGTCACGTCAGGCATTGGAGCAGATGTATGAAAATCTTGAGGATGGCGGCCGTTTGATCTTGGATATCTTCCTGCCGACCGATAATTTCGAAGCTGGAAAAGTGCTTCGTACATTAACGGTAGACTGCCCGAACGGGGACATCATTACAATGGAAGATAAGCTCGTAGAAGTGAACTTCTTCGAACAGTACAAAGTATCCTATCTGAAATACGAAAAATGGCGTCAGGGAAGTCTTATACAGACAGAACTGCAGCGTTTTGCAATTCGCTGGTACGGAATTGAAGAACTAAAGCTGATTATGGAGAGCGTTGGTTTTAAAAATGTTTCAGTGAGTGCTGACTTCGAGTATGGAAAGAAACCGACTCACGCCCGTCAAAGCTTTGTTTTTGAAGCAACAAAATAAAGAAGAAAAACCATTTGCTTTTATGAGCGAATGGTTTTTTATTCGAAAATTATTACTGTTTTTGTGTTTTCTGATACCGATACTGCTGCCATCTAAAACGGATAAAGCAGCCAACGCAAAATCCTAATATAGCGATGAATGATGCAGCTGCTACCATTGCAGTTGCTGCTACAGCGAGCACAGTCCAATTCAGTGTGTATCCGATGAATCCTATAGCTAATAGGGTAATGGCGATAAGCTGGTTAAATTGCTGCTGATCTTTTTCTTCAGGTATATATTCAGATGGTTTCTTTTTCAAAAATAATGCTGCAAACCTCATCACCGGATTAAAGTTAAAGAACATTCCAAGTAATCCTGCGATAAGCGGTAATAAAAGAATCCAAGCTTGACCAGTGAGCCATGTGGCTGCAACTGATAAAAAAATAAACCATTGATTCGTGCGGACTAAAGGTCTAGGGATAGAAGCGGGGCTGTTTGTCATAGTAATTCCGACCTTTCTTATAGGTTTAGTTATTATAGTGTAAGTGTATTCGGTCGATATGTGAAGTGTTAAGCACTATTAAATTTAAGAAGGGGATTATAACGGATAAAAAGAATCATTTATAAGAGGTGATACGGATGAAGATAAAAAGAGATGATACAGAGGTCCATTTTCAATATGCTGAGGAAATCCGTGAAAAGCTGAATCAAGACACGTTTGCCCAGTGGCTTGGAATTGAACTGACAGAAATGGGGCCAGGGAGTGCAGAGGCTGAGATGACGATAACGGAGAACATGCTGAACGCACATGGAACAGCGCATGGAGCAGTGCTTTTTGCGATCGCCGATTTTGTGTTTGCAGTGGCATGTAATTCATATGGAAAAACATCGGTTGGGCTGTCGGTGAATATCGGTTATTTAGCAGCTTGCCAAAAAGGGGATAAAATAACGGCAAAAGCGAAGGAAATCAAGCGGAATCATCGCACATCTTGGTATGAAGTGACGGTTGAGAACGAAAAAGAGATAGTAGCACATCTGAGTGCGCTTTCCTACAGGAAGAATGACTATTTTGTAGGAAGCGAAGAGGAGTAGCGGGGAATAATCACATAAAAAGTTGTGATGATCACATAAAAATCTAGTTTAATCACATAAAAAACGCTGCTCATCACATAAAAATTCGCTATCATCACATAATTTGGTTTGTTTTACCATTTTAAGAAACAGAAAACGGAGTGAGGCACTTTCGCCTTCACTCCGTTTTTTTATTTCTGCAAAGTTTTCTTGATATATTTGATCGTCTTTCTTAAATCCTCGGCAGTCGGCCGGCCAAAAGGTCCCGTCTGAATATCGAAGTAAAGCACACGTTTTTGGTCATCAACTAAAAACAGTGCCGGTTCACCGTGTTCGCCGTGATCTTCATACAGCTGACCTGTATGATATTGGACACCATAGGGTTCTGCAGCCGCTCTCTCAGGATCACTGAATACAGGGAAAGAGAGAGAATGAGTTTCCTTCATTTTATTCAAATTTTTCGATTCATCGGTCGAAATCGCTAGTATGTGTGTGTTTAATTCATTAAAGGTGTCGATGTTCTGCTCAAGCTCTTTTAACTGATCGTTACATACCGGACACCATTCTCCCCGAAAGAAAACGAGCAGATGGAAACGATCATCTTTCTCCAGGTGCTGATGAAAAGAAAACGGTTCTCCAGTCTCGCTCTTTAGAGTAAAATCTGGTGCCTTATCGCCTGCTTTTAACATATAACATCCCTCCAAATCATTAGACTCTTCTTTAGGTATACCTCTAATCATGAGATTTAAACCATTTGTCCAAACAACCTGTATTATGAGTAATAGTACTGTGAAAATACCATTGAAAGAAAATGAAACATTTAAAAAAAATTCCATTTCAAGTAAACAGTATTCCTAAAAGCGGTACTCAGCTTTTGCTGCAAGCTTATAAGGAATTCACCAACTTGAATAAACAATTTTTTCGTAAAACTTGTAAAAAAAAGCTAATAGAATTAGGGTATCGTTAAACTTTTGGATTAATAAAAATAGTCCCCGACTCTAGGTATATTCTACGTCTCTATGTAAAAAGATTCAAAAAATGAAAAGTAATTACAATGACTTTATTCCTATTTTAAGTTAAAACTTTTAAAAATTAGTAGTATCTATTTGTTTTTGCTAGAATAGTAAAATTTTTCTTTATTTTCAGTTATTTCACCCCTATATTAGAAATTGTCGACGACAACAAAATTTTAAGGAGTGAAGTAAATGTTTAAGAAGATTGCCACTATGGCAGCAGTACTACCATTAGTTGTATCTCTTGCATCACCGGCTTCAGCGGCGAAAAGTACCGAAGTAAAGGCGAATGTAACTCCTCAAGAAATTATCGTAAAATTTAAAGATGGTGTTTCAGACTCCAAAGCAAAGTCACTAGCAGTTAAAGCGAAAGACGAAGTAAAAGAAAAAGGTTCGAAATTCCACGTGATTAAAGTTAAAGAAGGAACAGTGGAAGAAGCTATTGCAGAATATGAAAAGAGCGGAGATGTAGAGTACGCGGAACCGAACTATACATACCACATTTCTTGGACTCCGAATGATACGTACTTCTCAAATGGCGTTCAATGGGCACCTCAAAAAGTTAGCGCACAATCTGCTTGGGACATCACGCGAGGATCTTCATCTGTAAAAGTGGCGATCCTCGATACAGGTGTTGATTACAACCATCCTGATTTAGCAGGTGGAGTTATCAAAGGCTATGATTATGTAGACAACGATTGGGATCCAATGGACCTTCATGACCATGGAACTCATGCTGCTGGTATTGCGGCAGCCACTACAAACAACGCTCGCGGAATTGCAGGTATGGCTCCAAACGTCATGATCTATGCCGTTCGTGTACTTGATGCAAACGGAAGCGGATCTCTTGATGACATTGCGAATGGAATCTATCATGCTGTTGATAACGGAGCTAAAGTTGTTTCTATGAGCCTTGGTGGACCAAGTGGATCAACTTCTTTGCAAAACGCAGTAAACTATGCAACATCTAAAGGAGCAGTTGTGGTTGCAGCGGCAGGTAACGAGAACACATCCGCACCTAGCTATCCGGCCTATTATTCTGGTGCGATCGCTGTAGCAGCTACTGACCGTAATGACAACCGAGCTTCTTTCTCTAACTATGGATCTTGGGTGGATGTAGCTGCTCCTGGAGTAGATATCGCTTCTACGGTTCGTAACGGCGGCTATGCTTATATGTCTGGTACTTCAATGGCTTGTCCGCTTGTTGCAGGAATTGCTGGTTTACTAGCTTCCCAAGGACGAAGCGCAGCAAACATCCGTGCAGCCATTGAAAACACTGCTGATTATGTGCCTGGGACAGGTTCTTACTACTCAAAAGGGCGTGTAAACGCAGCTGATGCTGTTCGCTACTAATCTATAAAAGTAAAAAGGCTCTCAAGAATGGACTGCCGTCCAGACTTGAGAGTTTCTTTTATCCTAATAGTTTTAAAAGACTAGTAAAAAATGTCGAAGCATAAGAGGAGGGTAAGGATGAATGCTTATGTTTCTTTTGCATAAATTGTCGATGTAGACATAATTCCTTATTTTAAAAATGGGACTTGTGGAAACTTTTAACAGTTTGCTAGAATAGTGATAATAGTACCCTCAGCGAGAATCTTTATTCTTTTTTCTTACACTAAAAAGAAAGGAGGTTCCCATCATCTTCGGTAGTTTCATCATCTCATTCAACCATCGAGTCAGACATGAATTTTTGCAACCCTAGTATAACCAAATGATTCAGTAATCTTTTTTATTAAAAAGGAGGCAAGGATCATGAGTGAAATTCGTTTAATTCCCTTTGTGCTGGAAGATGTAATGGAAATATCGAAAGAGGAAATTCCATACGGTGTTGAAATGATCAACGCTCCTGCTTTTTGGCGTGAAGGTGAAAAAGGACAAAGTGTTGTGGTATCTGTTCTCGATACAGGCTGTGACACGAGTCATCCCGAACTCGCTAATCGAATCGCAGGCGGGCGGAATTTCGTAGAAGGAGAAGAAGGCGATTATACGGATGCGCATTACCATGGAACACACGTTGCAGGTACGATTGCAGCAACGCTAAATAATGCAGGTGTTGCAGGCGTTGCACCGGACGTGAAGCTGCTGATCTGCCGGGTACTTGGTAAAGATGGAAGCGGAACGTATCAGGGGATTATTGATGCCATTGATTATTCGGTAAAATGGCGCGGTGAGAACGGGGAGAGGGTACGTGTGATCTCGATGTCACTCGGTGGACCAAACGATGTTCCTGAACTTCACGAAGCGATTCAAAGAGCAGTTTTGGAAGATGTTCTTGTAGTCTGTGCGGCTGGAAATGAGGGGGACAACAAAGAAGATACAAACGAACATGCTTTTCCTGGAGCTTATAAAGAAGTAGTACAAGTTGGTGCAGTAGATGCCAAAATGAAGCTGGCTCCTTTTTCAAATACAAATGATGAGATTGATCTCGTAGCACCAGGGGTTGATGTAATCTCGACCTATCCTGGTAATAAATATGCCAAGCTGTCTGGAACTTCGATGGCAACACCGCATGTTTCAGGTGCAGCAGCTTTACTGATCGAACGAGAGGAAAAACTGTTTGGCCGCGAGCTCTCTGAAGCAGAAGTTTACGCTCAGCTCGTTAAAAACACATTAAGTATCGGATTGACGAAGAAGGCAGAAGGAAATGGATTGCTTGTCTTAAACGCGCAGGAAAAAGCGGTGTGTGATAAGGATACGTATCGAGCAATGAGAATTCCGATGGAAACGGCAGCAGCCAAAGATCCAGATTCGTGAAGCAAGCCCGTTTCTAGGAAGAAAGGGCGTGTTGGAGGATGGCTTATAAAATCCTGGCACTTCTCATCAGTTTCGCAATGCTAATTGTAAAAATTTATGAAGAGATGAGAAGACGTGCAAGAATGCTGGCAAAGAAAGAAGAGCTGGAAAAGAAGAAGAAAAGAAAGCGCAAGAAAAACGCCAAGAAAAAAGAGAAGGAAAGTGCTTAAATGAATAATTGGAACAAAAGCTGATCTACTGGACAAGATAACGTCCGGAGTAGATCAGCTTTTTTGCTGTGTGGAGCGAATTTTAGAGTTTTTACGAGATGTTTTTGATTTTGACCGAGGTTAATTTCCGCTGCAGGGCTCGCTTTCCGCAGGGTGTGCGGTGAGCCCATTCGTCGCCTTGCGACATTGAACGGTCTCACCTGTCCCACTCATCCTGCAGGACAAGGAAGGCTCCGGCAGCGATATATCGCACGAAGAAAATGTGATTTTCATTTTCGAGGAGTCTCGCCCTTCCACTCCAATTAACTTTTCAATGAAGGGCATCTTAATAAAATCTCCATAGGAGCAATCTTTTAGATAAGAGCCAAAATTAGGTACAGTTTTTGAAAAAAACTGGTCAGAATAGGTTTTAGAGTTTGCGGACAAGGTGCTGGACTGGCGTGTTGGGCGTGCTGAGAGCTACGAACAGGGTCGAATCCAAAAGTTTTATGGCTGAATCCACGAGATTGAGCACTCAATCCAAAAGTTTTGACCTTCAATCCAAAAATTTCGGGCATTTATCCACGAGTCGACTCTTGTCGCCAACTTTCGTAAAGCCAATAGCTGTCTAGGGACAAGCTAGCTTAAAAGTTGCTTCGCTGGAAAGAAAAAGAGTAGTATATTTACACTACATTGTTTTAAGAGAGGTCGTAAATATGCTTGCTTTGCTCATACTAATCGCTGTATTAATGGTTGTGTTCTTATTCATCACTTTTCATCCGGTGTTTGGAAGCAATCCCTCTAAAGAAACTAAAACTAAATACAGTTCACTCGAACATTATTCTAACGGTACGTTCGTTAATCAAATTCCTACCGAAATGGCAACGGATTTCCGATCAATGGTGCCTGTATTAAAAGAATTTCTAAAAGGAAATCCGAACAGACAGCCCGATCAGCCGATTCCAATAAAACCGCTTCGGTTTTCAACTCAGAATACGAACCAAACAACAAAAGTGACTTGGTTCGGTCATTCTTCGCTATTGCTGGAAATTGATAATAAACGAATCCTTCTTGATCCAATGTTCGGGAAAGCACCGTCGCCTATTCCCTGGTTCGGCAACAAACGTTACAGCAAAGAACTGCCGATTTCTGTTGAAGATCTGTCTCAAATCGATCTTGTTGTATATTCTCATGATCATTACGATCATCTCGATTATGGCACGATAAAAAAGCTAAAGAGTAAAGTGAAGCAATTCGTTGTTCCGCTCGGGGTCAGCAACCATCTGAAGAGATGGGGTGTAGAACCAGATAGAATACAAGAATGTAACTGGTGGGATGAAGTTGTCGCAGCAGGTCTCACACTTGTGTGTACACCTGCTAGGCATTTTTCCGGCAGGAGTTTAACGAATCGAAATTCCACGCTATGGTGTTCTTGGGTTATTAAAGGACAAAGAGGACAAGAGGCGAAAATCTATTTTAGCGGTGACAGCGGATATGGTCCGCATTTTAAAGAGATTGGTGAAAAATATGGACCTTTTGATTTAACCTTGATGGAGTGCGGTCAATACCATGAAAAGTGGGCTGCGATTCATATGATGCCAGAAGAAACCGTGCAGGCACATCTAGATGTAAGAGGGAAGGTGATGATTCCCATTCACTGGGGAGCCTTTACATTATCATTGCACGACTGGACAGATCCAGTAGAGCGAGCAACTAAAGCAGCAAATGAACAAAATGTTATGATTTGCACCCCTCAGATTGGAGAGTCAGTATTGTTAGATGGTGAACATCCTCGTTCCAAGTGGTGGCAATTTTAACTGATACCATAAAAAAGGCGGTCCCAAAATAAATTTTGAGCCGCCTTTCTTTTAATTGCTTTTCCATAACTCCAATAATGGTCCTTCTTTTCCGAACAGTGGATCTGTTTCTGGCAATGGAACTAACATAATATCATCGAGCACTTCAGGGCGTTCGTCAGGCTCACCTTTTTTCAGATTATGTTCCATTCCGCCAGGATACGCTCCTGCTACTTTAAAATCGGTGCTGCAGCCGATCATTTTATGTCCGGTTCCTGCGGGCAGGACGATAACATCCCCTTTAGAAACGGTAACGGAAACACCGTCTTCACCCCCTAATAAAAGTACGGCTTCACCGCTTATAACCCCTAATACTTCATGTGTGTTGCTGTGGTAATGGTGGTAATCGAATATGCCATTCTTCCAGCCGTTCGTCCATCCGTTTTCCTCAAAAACATCCAGTGCATCCTGAGGTTCTTTTAGTTCACCAACGTACAATAGAACTGGCCAAGAAGGATGATTTGGAATTTTACCATCATCCGTAAAGAATAGCGTTTTAACATTTTCGCTTAACATTTTCATATCCACTTAACACCTCACCCGTTTTTCGATTCTTTTCCCTTTATTCTATAAAAAGAAACTAAAACCTTTTCTGAAAATATTTTTTATAAAGTTGAAAATGAGAGCATTCTTGCGAAAGAGCTCATTATTTGACGAAAAGTAATGTGTTTAAAATAGTTTCTTTTTTTGCAAGAAGTGGTATTAAAAGAAGTACAAGGTTTAAATGTTATTGAAAGGTGGAAATCAGTATGAAATACAAAGTTAAGGACTGGCTCCGGTTAACGCCGCGTGAGAGATACCTGCTTTTGTTCGCTGTTTCCCAACTCCAGAAAAAGCTTCGAGCAGGTTAAAAGGACCAAATAAATAAATTTAAGGCGTTTTCATTGCCACAACTCCCCCTTGTTTGGTTACAATAAGAGTAGATAAAGAACAGGGAGGAACACAGAATGGCTGACCTCAATACATGGTTTGAAAAAGGCATGACTCGCTATGCATATATAAATGCTATGAATACACACAAAGAGAACCTGCTATCTATCTATAATGCATTCGTACTTCCAGATCCGATGAAAGATGCGCTGCAAGGCATGCAAAAAAGCCGGTTAAGAGCAATTGTGATCACCGAAGATTGGTGCGGTGATGCGATGCTGAATCTCCCTGTTTTTATGCGGATGGCGGACGAAGCACTCATTGACGTCCGTTTTATTCAGCGTGACAAAAACCCAGAACTGATGGATCGATACCTTACAAATAAGGCAAAGTCTATTCCGATCATTATCTTTATTGATGAAAAAGGAAAAGAGATCGTAAAGTGGGGTCCGCGCGCTCCGAAATTGCAGCAGCTGGTAGAGGAACGGAAAAAGAAGCTTCCTGCTAAAGACGACCCGCGTTATGAAAAAGCATTCAAGCTTTTTGCAGACAAGATTTCAACTCTTTTCACGACAGACCACGCCCTTTGGGAAGAAGTCAGTCTTGATATCATTAAAAAATTATTAGCTAAAGTAAATGTTAACAGCCTGTAATTAGGCTGTTTTTTTGCGTTCTAGTATAGTAGAATGCAACAAGCGATTCTATCTGTATGAGGTGTAACATGAAAAAAGCGAACGTAATCATATTGGCAGGCTTTTTAGGAAGCGGAAAAACAACCTTGCTCAAGCAGCTGCTGCAGCGGGAAAAAGAACGAAATCATAAAACAGCTGTCCTCATGAATGAACTTGGTAAAGTTTCAATTGATTCAGATGCAGTTCCGGGAGATGTCCCGTTAAAAGAACTGCTTAATGGCTGTATCTGCTGCTCATTATCAGATCAGCTTGAAAAACAGCTTTGGGGACTTTGTAAAGAAAATGAACTCGACACTTTAATCATTGAAGCAACAGGTGCTGCTCATCCGATTGATGTACTGGATGCTTGTTTGTCACCATACTTGCTTGATGAACTGCATGTATCTGGAATCATATCGGTCATGGATGCACCAAGGTGGCTTGACAGGGGTTCTATGAGTGTACAGGCAAAAATGCTGATGCTGGAACAAATAAAGCATGCCGACTACATCATTTGGAACAAGACAGGGACTTTGTCAGAGGAACAAAAACAACAGTTAAAAGAAGATGCTGAACGTTTAAATGAAGGAACTCCATACGTACTGACAGATTATGCAAACGTAGATCTGGATCAGCTGTTCTCACTTTCAGTAAAAGACAGAAAAGAGCATCAAAAAGTAACTGCAGACAAACTAAAGGTGAAAACGTGGATGTATTCATTCAAAGGTGCTGTAAAAAAAGAAGCCTTTGAAAACTGGCTGCGTGAAGCACCATCATCCATATACCGGATCAAAGGCTACATTAAGCTTGAAGACGGACAAATTTATCTTTTTCAGTATTCATACGGACTGCCAAATTACGAAAAAGAGCTGATGAAGATGCCGTTAAGGCTAGTGTTTATCGGTGAGAATCTGGATACGGAAAGATTAGCAGGAGGATTAAAACAAATAGAGCAATAATAGCAATGACGCTTCGGTAAATTACTCGAGCGTCTTTTTAATTTAAACAATATCCTCTTTTCATAAAGTCATCCTTTTCAACCATTTCCGCTATCCCGGGAACTGTATCAGAGGCATCAATATAACTTCCTATAATTTTGTCATCTCCAGATAAGATCACTGCCTCTAAATATCTGATATCACACTTTTGTTCTATTCTGTATCGGTGTCTCGTTATTTTAGTTTTTTCATGTCCGGTAAAATCAACTCCAGCTAAATAGAAGGTTTCCAACGGTTCTGGATATTCAGGTATTGTAAACGGTTCTTTTTTAGGGAAATAAAAAGCCAGATCCCAGCCTTTTTCTTCAATAAAAGCTTGATGGCTGTCTGGTATAGACTGTTGAATGATGAGTTTCATAATGAGTAAGACAACGAGAAAAGTCAGAATGAAAAAGCTTGCTGAATAAAATAACTTTTTCAACATAAAAACCCCCAATTCTTACTCATATTCTTTAATTTTATGTTACTCTAATATTATCATAATTTTCCAATTATTAGATGAGGTGATTTCTTTTGCAAACAAAAGTGATAACACATGATCATCGTAAAGTACATAAAGAAATTTACGGGGAGAAGCCAGGTCAGGTTCGCATACAAAGGATACCCAAACTAAAATATGTAGTGCAAGAGATGAACACTGCTTACCATATGGATTGGGCAGGACGGCCGGAACCAGTGGATCAGCAGTGGATTGTCTGGAAGATCGTTAATCAGCTAAAACACATTACAAAAACAAAGATAGATTATAAATTTAAGCTGATGCCTCATGAAATTATCTGGCATGAAATGAACGAAAATTTTGCCACGACTACCCAAGTGATGCAGGTTCCTGATTGCATAACAGATGAGATGTTTGAAGAAGCACAAAGGAATGTCGCTAAGAACTTAAAGGAGCAGACACCAGAAACAAAGCTTATTACTGCTGAGTCGGTGTTGTGTGCACAAAAGTTACACATCGGTCATTATCGCGAAACAAAAACAACTCTATTAGAAGTGATTCAGTTTGCAGAGGATCAAGGGTATCAAATAAAAAAGAGTCATCGAGAAATTTATCTGACACCTGCAATGAAATGCCATGATCCATATACTTGGAGAACAATCGTTAGTGTGGAGTTAGAATAACAATTAGGAGAAACATATGAGCGCAGATAAAGTAAAATTCAAACTGGAACTGGAAGAAGAAAATAAGGGTTTCAGTTTTGTTTTGATTTTTATATTTGTTGGGTTAATTCTTAGTTCAATCATCCTGTCTTTTGTTGGACTAGATGATCAGGGAGAGTTGAATGCAGAGGTGGTTGCTTCACAATGGGCACAAGCTGAACTTCAATCCAATGTATCCATGAAATATCTCCTTTTATCCGAAAGCGCAAGAATAAAATATGTGGATGAAGTTCCTGATGAAAAAAACAAAGAGATTGTGGAGAGCGAATTCGAAGAGTTAGATCTGTTTCGATGGAAAAAGAACAAGGGAGAATATATTTTTAAATTTCATTATTTTGGATTGAAATCCTGCCCTGAGTGCCAAAAAAATGTTTGGGTCAGAGTAAAAGCTGAAGATGGTGAATGGGTCGTGCCAGAGAGCCATTTTTCTGAAGTTCAGGCAGACTCACTCATAAGAAACCTTAAAGCGGAGCAGATACCAACATCCCTAGAACAAGAAGAGGAAATGGAAAAGAAGAAATCTATATTTGAAAAAATACTTAACTTGTAAATTAATTTAATGGAAGGCTTTTTTCGTAAACATTGTTGCTATTAGTAGATGTTGATTTCCGCTCCAGGATGCTCGCTTTCCGCGGGGCGTGCGGTGAGCCTCCTCGCGCTTTGCGCCTTTAGGAGTCTCACACCTTGCTCTCCAATCAACTAGGCAAAGAAGCCTACTCAACAAAAAATGTTCAAAAGCAACAATCTTTTAGAAAATGAGCCTATTGGAAAAAGTAAAGTGAATAAAAAAAGCTTGAGGCATGTCCTCAAGCTTTTCCTATATAGAAACTTTCATAAATTTACTTACGTCTTTGAATCCCATTTTTTCATATAGTTTTATCGCTTTGTCATTAAATGAGTAAACATTTAGTCTTACATCGCTATAGCCGTTCTTTTTGAATTCTTTAAAGGCTTCTTCGATTAATAGCTTCGAGTACCCCTTTCCTCTGTAAGGTGATTTTACATACAAATCGTTGATCCAGCCGACTTCATCACCTGTTAAATAGTCAAAAGCCTTATCAATTTGAACCCAGCCCATCAATGTTTCCCCATCCATTAAACAAACAAAATAAGCATCGTATTTGGCTGAATGCTCATAGGCTTCAATCATTCTGTCCTTATTGTCCTCAGCATTGCAGTTTGTCGCTTCTCTCCGATTCACACCAGCTAATTCATAAATCTCTTCAATTTCAACCTCAGTTGCTTTTTTGAATTCTAATTCCATATGTTCATCCCCTAAAAGTTAACTTCTCTCTTTACATCTAGATGTTAACATAAATTTCCTGAAAAGTTTATTCCAGCAATCCTCTAAGATTTTTATATATATAATCTGGTTTAATACCTAGTTCATCGACTTTAAGCTCCGTCCGATTGATCCATGCTGTTTTAAACCCAAAAGATGAAGCACCTGTAATATCCCAGAAGTTCGAGCTCATAAATAAAACTTCATGGGGTTCAACACCAAGTGTTTCAAGAGCATACTTATAAGCAGCTGGCGCGGGCTTATACTGTTTTACATCATCAACTGATAAAACTTTCAGGAGGTGATTAAGTTCTCTTTTTTCAACAAGAGGATTCAGCATTTCATAGGTGCCGTTTGAAAAGATGATCTGTTTTTTATTTTGATTTTGCAAGTTCTCCAATGTGGCATGAACCTCTTCATACACTTCAAGTTCTAAGTAAGATTGCATCAAAGAATTGAGTGCATCTTCATTGTTTTGAAGAGAAAGATTTTTTAAAGTATACAAAAGAGCTTTTCTCGTAACTTCAGAAAAAGGTTTGTAATTGCCTGTCAGCTGATGAAGCATAAAATATTCAACTTGTTTTTTGCGCCACAGTTCACTGATTGTTTTGCCGTATCCATTAAATTCAGACTCGGCTTTTACTGAAACGGAGTGGACATCAAAAAGAGTGCCGTAAGCGTCATAAACATAAGCTTTAATTGTCATATAAACACCACCTTATTCATAAAGAATACCCTGAAATGATCCGTCTCAAATTCAATAAAAAATATTTTTAGTGTTCCAGGTAGAATTTCCAGCAATACGGGAATAGATAACTTATGAGGTGATAAATATGAAAATGCAATTGTACTTGTTATTCGGTTTTGTTTTTGCGCTGATTATTGCAACTTTTGCTGTTATTAATGTGGGTGATGTTGAAATTAATTACCTTTTTGGAACGGCTAACTGGCCTTTAGTGCTTGTCATTCTTGGTTCAGCAGTAATTGGTGGTCTCTCTGTTGGACTTTTCGGTTTAATAAAGGTCATACAGCTGCAGAGACAAGTGAAAAAGCTTCATCAGATCCATAATGAAAAAGAAACTTGGAAAGCTGATCAAAAAAGAGAGATTGTAGCAGAAGAAAAAGTGGAACCCGCACAAGAAATTCCTCATGAACGAGCAGAAGACAGGTAAATAAGAGTGAAGAAGCGCTTCTAAATAGGAAGCGTTTTTTTATTGACGAAAAGATAAGCGAATAACCTGCTCCAAATGCACAGGCAGCTAGTCCAAACATTTCATATTATGAAACAGGGTCTAATAACTCTCTTAATCTCTAAAACGAAAGAGGTGTAAAAAATGCCAATTATTAATCCGAGTTTTGAAACAGGTGACTTTACCGGGTGGACGGTGATTGTACCTGGTGGCGGTTCAGCGACTGTTGTTACTTCCTTTAATACTTTTACTCCTGTTGAGGGTAATTTTTTTGCCTTGCTGGAAACAGGCTCACCAGGCAATTTCACTAGTGTTTCGCAATCGTTTTTTGCATGTGCGGGCGATACAATTTCAGGATATGCTTTTTTTCAAACAAATGAGACTCGGCCTCAGTTTAACGATTTGGGGGAGGTAGTAATCTTATCAGGTGCAACTGTCGTAGACACACCTTTCTCAAGAGATGCACAAGAAGGGGACATTGGCTGGACCAATTGGTCTTATACATTTACAACTTCAGGAATTTATACATTACAAGCACGTGTTGTCAATGATGGATCAGCTACACCTGCATTTGACTCTTTTTTGGGCCTTGATGCAATCAGTTTAGATACAGACACTCCAATTATTACCTGTCCGGACGACGTCATTCAAGAGAATGATCCTGGTCAATGTGGTGCCGTTGTAGACTATCCAGATCCTACAGTCAGCTGTCCAGATTTAACGGCAACCTGCAGCCCTCCATCTGGAACATTCTTTTCTGTAGGAACGACAACCGTAACTTGTACAGCGACCGATGCCACTGGTATCCCTGTTGAACAATGTAATTTTACAGTAACAGTGATAGATACATCCCCACCAACAATTACGTGTCCTGATGACATAACTGTAACGAATGATCCAGGTGATTGCGGTGCTGTTGTTAGCTATATTGGGCCAGCAGTTTTTGATAACTGTCCAGGTGTTATGAGTTCTTGTACACCTCCATCTGGATCATTCTTCTCGGTGGGCACAACCCTTGTAACCTGTACAGCGACCGATGCCTCTGGAAATATCGCTGAGTGCACATTTAATATAACAGTCAATGATACCGAGCCGCCGACAATCATCTGCCCTGCAGATTTCACGGTACCCAATACTATTGGGGAATGTGGTTCCTTCGTGAATTATCCAGATCCAACTGCTTCCGATAATTGCCCTGGTGTCACAAGTTCTTGTTCACCAGCATCCGGATCATTTTTCCCAGTTGGAACAACTTCGGTTACTTGTACAGCTACAGATGCTTCTGGAAATACAGCCACCTGCACGTTTACTGTAACAGTGAATGATACCGAGCCGCCGACTATCATCTGTTCTGATAACATCGTGGTGTCAAACGATCCTGGCCAATGTGGTGCATTAGTTAACTACCCAGATCCAACCGTTTCCGATAATTGCCCCGATCCTACGTTTTTTTGTACACCTGGACCGGGATTCTTCCCTGTTGGAACAACAACAGTTACTTGTACTGCGACCGATGCATCTGGGAATTCAGCTTCTTGCTCGTTTACAATAACAGTAAATGATGACGAACCACCAACCATTATCTGTCCTCCTAATATAACGGTGCCTAATACTCCCGGAGAATGCGGTGCAATTGTAAATTACGGAGATCCAAACGTTTTCGATAATTGCCCTGGTTTCACGAGTTCTTGTACACCTCCATCTGGATCATTCTTCCCAGTGGGCACAACCCCGGTAACCTGTACAGCGACCGATGCCTCTGGCAATACAGCTGAGTGTACGTTTAACGTGACGGTCATTGATTTAGATCCGCCGACCATTATCTGTCCAACTAACATCATCCAAGATAATGATCCTGGCCAATGTGGAGCAGTTGTAAACTATTCAGAGCCTGATGTTTCGGATAACTGTTCTGTTACAACATCATGTTCGCCACTATCCGGATCTTTCTTCCCGGTTGGAACAACTACGGTTACTTGTACAGCTACGGATGCTTCTGGAAATACAGCCAACTGCACGTTTACTGTAACAGTAAATGATACCGAACCGCCGATTATTGTCTGTTCGCCTGACATCACAGTAATTGGTGATCGAGATATTGGTGGAGCCATTGTGAATTACCCCAATCCTCTTGTTTCCGATAATTGTCCTGGGGCTGCAGCAGTTTGTTCTCCGCCTCCAGGCTCCTTATTCCCATTTGGAACAACAACCGTAACCTGTACAGCGACGGACGCTGCAGGAAATACAGCTACCTGTTCGTTTACAGTAACAGTAGTAGAACAAAGGTTCAGACTATCATCCAAAATGGTTTTAGATCTAAGGCTGAACTTACTTCAAAACCAACAGATTCGGATAGAAACTGACGAGAATGACTAACTCACCATAAAAAGAGAGCCACCTGGCTCTTTTTTAGATTTATAGATTATAATAAGAAATAATTTCAAAAATTTACAATTTTAATCTTTTATAAATTTTAAGGAGAATTAGGATGAACAAACTTTTAGATGAATCGTTAATTACCTTTGCAGAAAATCTTCAGCTTCCTGAGAAGGTAGTAGATACAGATACGATACCCTGGATTCCTTATGATGATGGGAATTGTTATTTTAAACCACTCCGTTTTGATTTTACTTCGGGCACATGGACGTATTTGTTCAAGATAAAAGGAAATAAAACACTTACTCGCCATCGGCATACAGGTGGCAGTGTGGTCGGTTATAACCTTCAAGGCAATTGGAGATACGCAGAGAGGGATTGGGTTGCAAAACCAGGAACTTTTATCTTTGAACCGCCAGGAGACATTCATACTTTGATTACAGAAGGTGAGGAAGAAGTGATCACGCTATTCACCTTAGGCGGTGCGCTCCAGTATTTCGATGAGGACAATCAAATTATTGGTCAAGATGATATATTTACCGTGTATAAGAAATATTGTGATTTTTGTAAAGAGCATGGATTGTTCCAACGTGTGGATTTAATTTATTAAATAAAACAGAATAGGTGAACGTTGATGCAATTAACAGATAAAAAAGTCCTTCAGGAAGCGTCAGTCCGTTTCGGAATAAGCAATGAATTAAAAGAGCTCTCAGAAGGCTTTCAAAATTTAGTTTACAGCTATAACTGTCAAAATAAAGAATACATACTACGAATCACACCTGCTTATAAGAAAAACAGGAACCAGATAGAAGCAGAACTGCACTGGGTCAAATTCTTAAAGAACAATGGAGTTTCAGTGAGTGGAGCGATACCTTCTCAAAGAAATGTGCTTGTAGAGGAAGTCCACGTAAATAATCAAATATACTGTATCACTTCATTTGAAAAAGCAGTTGGAAGGCCAGTTGATGTGAATGATGAACGAGTTTGGAATCCACACCTTTTTAAAGAGTGGGGAAGACTTCTCGGAGAAATTCATTGTGTAGGGAAATCGTTTAGGGTCTCGGACCAGAAGACGAAAAGACTGAAGTGGGAATTGTCCCATCCTTATAACCATGAACTTTTTCTCGATATCCCTCAAAATTGGCTTGATGAAAAATACAAAGAAATCGTTGATAAGTTAATGACCTTTTCAAAGGACGATGACCACTTTGGACTGATTCACAACGATTTTCATCAGGGGAACTTTTTTGTTGAAGAAGGCAAGATCACAGTGTTTGATTTTGATGATTGCTCGTATTTTTGGTTTGCATACGACATAGCGACTGCGTTCTATCACGCTTACTGGCAGCACAATTCATTCAACAGCTCAGAAGATGATTTTGCTTTTGAGTTCCTAACACATTTCCTAAATGGTTATAGATCTGAAAATAAGCTGACTGACAATATGATTGAGCAGCTGCCTGCATTTCTAAAGCTTAGAGAACTATTTTTATATGTTCTTTTTCTACAAGTATGGAATCATGATAATCTTCAAGATTGGCAGAATTACACACTAAATAATTTAAAAACCAACATTGTAAATGGGAATGCATTTGCAAATTTGCATAAGGAGCAGCTAGTAAAAATTAAACAACGTCTATCTGAACCACTCTAACAATCAGAGTGGTTTTCCTACCTTTTATATGTTAACTAAAATATTTTACAAGTTGACGCAAATTAAAACCTCCGCTATTCTTATAGCATAAACAGTTCATACATATGGAGGTTCATTCAAATGACAGCAAGAAGAAATG
The DNA here is from genome assembly GCF_042680145.1 of Fictibacillus halophilus. GTDB lineage: Bacteria > Bacillota > Bacilli > Bacillales > Fictibacillaceae > Fictibacillus > Fictibacillus halophilus_A. Next base: position 758,527 of record NZ_JBHTNQ010000001.1, read on the forward strand.
GGTTAAAAACGATCGATATTACTCTGATTGGTATGTTTGTAGCATTAATGGCAATCGGAGCTAATATCACAACAATTTTTCCGTTCATGGTCGTTGGCGGAGTGCCGATTACACTGCAGACTTTCTTCTGTATTCTTGCAGGAGCATTATTAGGAAGCCGGTTAGGTGCGATCGCGATGAGCGTTTACGTATTAGTTGGCTTGGTCGGGGCACCGGTCTTCGCGCAATTTAAAGGCGGATTCGCAACCGTTGTAAGTCCGATTTTCGGTTTCCTATTATCTTTTATTCTAGTAGCCTATGTAACAGGCTTGATCATTGAAAAGAATGGCAGCAATGCGTCATATGTATTTGCGACACTTATCGGAACGGCGATCAATTACGTCGTTGGAACAAACCTTATGTTCATGGCGTATCAGATGTGGGCTGCGGCACCAGAAGGGTTCACTTATTCTATGGCTTGGGGATGGATGATGGTTCCGCTTCCGAAAGATATTATTCTAGCAGTCTGTGCAGGGTTGATCGCTCCACGCATTAACATGGCACGAAAAAAGACAATGGGACATCAAACAAAACACGCATCATAAAAGGGAGGACACAACATGATTTGGAATCTACTAGCGGAAAAGGTTCTAGAAGGTCAAGAGATTACGAACGAAGAAGCACTTTCTATTTTAGAATGTCCAGACGAAGACCTGCTTTTGCTGCTTCACGGTGCTTATCAGATTCGAAAACACTATTATGGCAATCTCGTAAAATTGAACATGATCATCAATACCAAATCAGGCGCTTGTCCAGAGAATTGCGGGTATTGCTCTCAATCTATCGTTTCAACGGCTCCGATTGAAACGTATAAGATGATGGATAAAGACGAGATGGTGAAAGGTGCAGAAACGGCTTATAACTTGAACGTCGGTACCTATTGCATTGTTGCAAGCGGCCGTGGTCCAACAAACAGGGATGTAGATAAAGTCGTAGAAGCTGTAAAAGAAATTAAAGATACATACGGATTAAAAGTTTGTGCATGCCTTGGAATCTTAAAGCCAGAGCAGGCGGCACGGTTAAAAGAAGCAGGAGTGGACCGGTACAACCATAACTTAAACACTTCAGCACGAAATCATGAAAATATCACAACATCCCATACATACGACGATCGAGTGAACACCGTGAACGTCGTGAAAGACAGCGGAATCTCTCCGTGCTCAGGTGTTATCGTCGGAATGAAGGAAACGAAACAAGATGTGATCGATATGGCACGAAGCCTTAAAGTGCTTGATGCGGATTCGATTCCGGTTAACTTTTTGCATGCGATTGATGGAACGCCGCTCGAAGGAACGGACGAGCTGGATCCGCGTTATTGCTTAAAGGTATTGGCATTATTCCGTTACATCAATCCAACTAAAGAGATCCGGATTTCAGGCGGGCGTGAAGTAAACTTAAGAAGTCTTCAGCCGCTCGGACTATATGCTGCCAATTCAATCTTCGTTGGCGATTACCTCACGACAGCAGGACAAGAATCTACGGCAGACCACAAAATGCTGGAAGATATGGGATTTGAAATCGACAGAACGCCTGTAATAGCGCAATAAAATAGTAATTTGATTGAAAAGCCGCTCCAAGCCTTGTTACAATAGAAACTATTCTATTGAAGACAAGCGGGAGTGGTTTTTTTGGAGAAGTGGGAAAAATGGATGGGAAAAATAAATTGGGTTGAATTAATGCTCGAAGCAGGCTTATGGGCGGCTAAGTTTTTATTGATCATCGTCATGTTTATTATCATCCGGTCAATCGGAAGACGAGTCATTAACCGGATGTTTGATAGAGCGGCATCTCACCGCAAGATGTCTAGCGGGCGGATCATCACGCTGCAAAAGCTAGTTGTGAATTTATTCTCGTATATTTTAATATTTGTTTTTGCGGGTATCGTGTTTAAACAGTTCGGACTTGAGATCGGTACCCTGATTGCAGGAGCTGGTGTCGTTGGCCTCGCTATCGGATTCGGTGCTCAAGGACTTGTAAGCGACGTTGTAACAGGATTCTTTATTTTGCTCGAGAAACAGATGGAAGTTGGCGACTACGTAACAATTGGCGGAGTTGATGGTATCGTTGAAGAAGTTGGACTGAGAACGACACATATCAGAGCGTTTGACGGAACACTTTCATATATGCCAAACCGTGAAATCAGTACGATACAAAACCATTCTCGCGGCAACATGCGTGCATTGGTCGATATCGGCATTGCTTATGAAGAAAACATCGATACAGCAGTAAAAGTACTGCAAGATGCATGTGACCGTGTAAAAGAGAACAATGAAAACATCGTAGAAGGACCAAATGTGCTTGGTGTTCATGCACTTGGTGCATCAGATGTGGTTATCCGGATTATTTCTAAAACAAGAAATGGTGAGCAATGGGCTGTAGAACGAGAATTGCGTCAAGCATTTAAAGAAGCACTTGAGGCAAACAATATTGAAATACCATATCCTCATCAAGTTAATGTTGATAAAGGCGCATAAAAAAATTAAGCCAGGAGGATTATCTCCCTGGCTTTTTTTTGTAGCCAAAATATGTCTAGAAACAATTGACAATTTATGCAAAAGAGGGTAATGTTGACCAATAAACAAAAGAGGATAAAGCATCACCTTACAAGTTTTAGAACATAAACTATTGATGTAAAGTTTTTTCTCCTTCATTTGCGGGTAAGGTTAGTTGAAGAGATTTTCAGGAGGGATTGAACGTGTCAGCGGACCATCAAAAAAGAGAGAATTTAATTGCTGATCTATTGCTACATAACATATATAAAACAAAAGATGGACGTCATCTATACGAGCTTTCTTTGCAGGATCTTGAACAACAATTTCAAGATTTATTATCACCGCCTGCCCAAGAAAAACCACTTAATAATATATGATAAATAGTAGTACGAAACTGGCTGATAAATGCCAGTTTTTTTGTTTGGGCTTATAACCAAGAAAAAAGACTTCCAACGTGAATTGGAATTCTTCTTTATGTTACTTATTTTCAGATGTGTTTTCTCCCCATACTTCGGTATTTTTAAGACCGATGCTGGATTCTTGCCTTCTTTTTTCTGTTTTCGTCCTTGCACCATAAATACGTGTTAACATCTCCTAGCAAATCCATTTAAATACACGGAAATAGGACTAAATGAACCTTTTTTCTTTCACCTTAAGATTACGATTGAATAATATGTATAAAGTCGATTGATTTAATCGGAATTAGAAACGAGGTAGAGAGAATGGAAGGCGGAACATCCTTATTCATTCAAAAATTTATACAATCTCCTTTACAAATAGGCAGTCTGTTTCCAAGTTCTGCTGCCTTAGCGGAGAAAATGACATCAAATTTAAATTGGGAAAATATAACCAAAGTAGCGGAATTGGGTGCAGGTACTGGGGTTATCACTAGTTCGATAGTGAAAAATATGCTTCCTGGCACCAAACTGCATGTTTTTGAAAAAGACAGCGAAATGAGGAAAGGACTTCAAATGAAATTCCCTGAAGCCTCTTTTTATGAAGATGCGTGTGAAATCATCAAAAGTATAGAGGATAGCGAAGGGACACTTGATGCCGTTTTTTCAGGTCTTCCTTTTTCGAATTTTAATAAAAGTATCCGGACAAAAATCGTTGAAGAGATATATCGATCTTTAAGACCTGGGGGAATACTCGTTGCGTTTCAATATAGTACACAGATGAAAAAGACATTTCAGGCTTCTTTTAAAGGTGTGGATATCTCTTTCGTTCCGAAAAACTTTCCTCCAGCATTTGTGTATATTTGTGAAAAATAAAAACCGGCATCCCATTCATAGGATACCGGTATGAGATATTAACGATAAGAATGGTCTAAATGATCAGATATAAGATGCTTATGAACCATAGCTTCCATTCCTGTAATGATTAAGGCTACCAAGATTGAGCCCCATATTGAGATTGTCACAGCCGGCAGAATGAGGGCCAACAGATAGACAAGTATAAATGTCGCTGCAAAATCAATCATCAGCTGTTTGCCATATGAAATTCTTGAAATCATGATATATTCCATAAGTACGCCGATTGGAGCAAGTACTGCCGTAATCCAGATAATGGGCTGGACAAGTTTAAAGTCTACACTTTTAAAAAGGAAGTTGGCTAGAATAAGAGCTAGCGGAATTCCTAGAAATTTAATCATCAAGCTTTGCATGATGAATCACTCCTTATAGGTTGTTGTTTTGCTGGCTGATCTCGCCTTCGTTCAAGTACAGGTTGGCATCTTCTAGTTTTTGATGCTGATCCAAAGATTCACCGCGAAAGTTTTTATTTTTAGATGTCTTTATTTCTCTTTTTTCTCTGCTTTTATCGCTTTTCATCGTTTTTCGCTCCTTACGTTTTAAGTACGACTTTGATGCAATCTTCCTTGTGGTCATTAAATAGATCATAGCCCTTAGCCGCCTCTTCCAGCGGTAGTGTATGTGTAATAATCTCACGAGGGTCGAATTCTTCAGCCATAATTTTATCCATTAACGTGCTCATGAGATGGATAACAGGAGCTTGTCCCATTTTTAAAGTGACGTTTCTTGAAAAGAATGCCCCAAGCGGGAAGCCATTATAAAGACCGCCATATACACCTGTTATCTGTACCGTTCCAAATTTACGAACGGCTTTTGTTGCCATCTGAATGGGTCCAAGTGTACCGCCTTGAAGTTTCAGCGTTTGTCCCACTTTTTCCATCGGTGATTTTTTGCCATCCATTCCTACACAATCGATCACCACGTCGGCACCGCCAAGCGTCATTTCTTTAAGATGCTCACCAGTATCGGCAAACTTTGAAAAATTAACAGTTTCCACATTATTCATCTTTTTCGCTTTAAGAAGACGGTAATCCAGATGATCAACAGCGATTACGCGGTTTGCACCAAGCATCCATGCGAATTTTTGAGCAAAAAGCCCAACTGGTCCACATCCAAGTACGATCACGGAATCTCCTTTTTTCATACCACTGTTCAGTACACTCCAATACGCTGTCGGAAGTACATCAGATAGGAATAGAAAATATTCGTCTTCCATCTCGACTGTTTCTGGTATCTTAAAGGGAGTGAAGTTTGCGAATGGAACTCTTAAATACTCTGCCTGACCTCCAGGATAGTTGCCGAACTTTTCTGAGTAACCTAAATATGCACCAGAATCGTAATGCGGATTTGCGTTGTCGCACTGGCTTTCCATCTGATGAGTACAGTAGTGACAGCTTCCGCAAGCTACGTTAAAAGGTATGACAACCCGGTCTCCTTTTTTCACAGAAGTTACGTCTGTACCGGTTTCTTCAACAATACCCATCGGTTCATGTCCAATAATATATCCCTTTGGGAGAGGGAAATTACCTTGATAAAGATGCAGATCAGAGCCGCAAATCGTTGTAGATGTGATCCGGACGATAATATCATCCTTTTTTAATAGCTTCGGATCCTCAACCGACTTCACTTGTATATCTCGTTTTCCTTGATACGTAACAGCTTTCATCTTCTTGCCTCCAATTCCACAATCCCTATAAGAATGAACGTTGAGGCAGTGTTTTATACCTATTTTCAAAAGATATCGTTCAGAGTGTCATAAAAAGGCATGAGAGTGGGTATTACTTCAATAAGAAAGTTTTTAAAAGGAGGCGGGAGAGGTGGAATATTCGCTGTATAAAAAAGACGGCAAGTTTCCATGTGATGTTACAGTCGACTATGAAAACATGGTCTTTACAGTACGGGACAGCGATACAACGGGTGAAGTGTTCAACAGTGCGAGTGAAGTTGCAGAATGGATTAAGCAGCACTGGTCTGTGGAGCAATTTCAACAACCAGATGATTATTATGATTTAATGAAACATCTCGAAAGTTCTCTGCAGGAAGAAATCAAATACGAATAATTGGTCAGGCCAGGTGAAATTCACTTGGCTTTTTTTAATGGTCTCATTTGGAAAACACTGTCATAATGATAAAAACGAGATGGGGGAGTTCAACAATGAAAACGAGTGAATTTGAACAGCTTTTGCCTTCTTTATTCGGGAAATGGCTAACGACTTTTGAAGATGAAGGAGAGTATGGTTTTACATACCGAATCGAAAAGGATAATAAAAGAGTAGCGTATGCCACAAACTTAACTCCTGAAACGGTAGAGAAAGCAATACAAGCCAATGTTGATATGCTTATCACTCATCATGATGCATGGGATTTCCTTTATGGTATGAGAGAAGAGTGTGTTAAGAAGTTAAAGAAACACGAAATCTCACATTTTTTTATTCATTTGCCGCTTGATTTTGTTGAATTTGGTACATGCTCATCATTATTTAAGCAGATAGAAATTGATGAGATGACAAAATATTCTAGTTTTGAAAATGATAAAGAGTATCCAGGAATCGGAACCTTTCATACAGCTCTTTCGTTCTCAGAGCTAAAAAGCCGCCTGGAATCTAAACTGGCTGAACCTGTCCGCGCTTGGCAAAACCATGACCGGCCAATTAAAAAGGTGGCTATCCTAACAGGGGCGGGGAATAACTCTGCATTAATTAAATTTGCAAAAGAAAATGACTGTGATGCATTTATTACAGGAGAACGGACCTTGTATTCCGTGCAGTACGCTAAGTTTGCAGGTGTCAATTTATATGTTGGAAGCCATACGTATACTGAGATTTTTGGTGTAGAGAGTTTCGGAAAGAAAGTTAAAGAAAAATACCAAGATATTGATCTTAATCGAATAAAAGAAGATCACATCGAATCCGTTGAAGACCATGGTTTATCTTGTACTTAATCAGTAGGCCTCCATTTGTTTGGAGGTTTTTTTGCATTACATGAATTCAGTTCTTCTAATTTGATGAAAACAGTACATATTAATAGAGTTGTTTTTTATTTAAAAGCATATTATTTTAATGTTACATAACAGTGTGTTAGACTAGTATTAAGTAACATAAAATTAGGTGATGATTTGTATGGAATATGTAGAAGCATTAAGGGATATTAAACAAATTAATGCCATAAAGCGATTTTTAAAGAAACAATCAGATCGCGATTATGTTCTTTTTGTATTTGGAATCAATACAGGTTTAAAAATTACAGAAATGCTCTCCATTAAAGTCGAAGATATCATGACTGAACAATCATGTATAAAAAGTTATTATTCATGGGTTCCTAAGGAAGGCGAATCCACAAAAGAAGTATTCCTGAATGAAACTGTTCAGAAAATTTTGTTCCTGTATATCCAGTCTGCCAACTTAAAGAGCGAGGATTATCTGTTTTTATCTAAAAAAACAAAGATGCCAATAACAAGACAGCAGGCATACCGCATTATCAGCCAAGCTGCCGCTCAAGTAGGAATCAAAGGCAAGATCGGCACCAATTCTTTGCGGAAAACGTTTGGATTCCATGCCTATAAACGGGGAGTTGCAATATCTCTTCTGCAAAAACACTTCAATCATTCAAATCCGTCTGAAACACTAAAATATTTGGGGATATCAAAAAGCGAAGATATCAAGACCCAAATTGATGTAAGGCTCTAAATTTTTGTTTACTAAAATCCAAGGGAGGTATTCTTTATGTGTAGAAATAGAGAAGTATCTGTTCGGATGCATGTTAATTGGAGGTTCGAAGTATGACAAATGAAACAATCATTAATAATCAGATAACAGAGCAAATGAATAAGCAACACCGTAAGTTAACTAAGAGGAAGCTCGCTCTTAGAGGATTTTTAATTACAATAGGTGCGATTTTAATGGCGGTCGGACTGGAAATTTTCTTAGTACCAAACAACGTTATTGATGGCGGGATTGCCGGTATTTCAATCATGGCTTCCCACCTAACTGGTTTAAGTCTCGGGATCTTCCTATTCGGACTGAACTTGCCATTTATTTTTATTGGTTATAAGCAAATCGGAAAGACTTTTGCTATTTCAACTTTGTATGGAATTATTATACTTTCAATCGCAACAACTCTTTTACATCCAGTACCGCCTTTTACAGATGACTTGCTGCTTGCGACCGTTTTTGGCGGAATTTTTATCGGCGTAGGGATCGGTATGGTTATCCGCAGCGGAGGTTCTTTGGATGGTACAGAGATATTAGCAATCTTGTCAAACAGCAAACTGCCTTTCTCTGTTGGCGAAATTATTATGTTCTTTAACATCTTTATCCTTGGAGCAGCAGGTTTTGTTTTTACTTGGGACAGAGCCATGTACTCTTTAATCGCTTATTTTATCGCATTTAAAACCATCGATCTAACGATTACAGGTCTCGAAGAATCAAAATCTGCCTGGATTATTAGTGAGAATCATAAAGAAATTGGCGACGCCATCCTTCACAGACTCGGACGCGGGGTTACTTACTTAAAAGGTGAAGGTGCTTATACGGGCGATGAAAAAGGTGTAGTGTTCTGTGTAATCACTCGTTTAGAAGAAGCAAAACTAAAAGACATCGTGGATGAATTTGATTCCAGCGCATTCCTCGCTATTGCGGATATTGCTGAAGTAAAAGGCGGAAGGTTTAAAAAGAGAGGAATCCACTAAATTAAAACGAGAGGGTGTCTCGGTAGGTATCGGGACTCCCTCTTTTTTATTCATTATTCATTTATAAGTCTTCAAAATATTTTAAAGGTCTTCAAAAATTTTTATAAGTCTTCAAATTTATTTATAAGTCCTCAAAAAAATTTATAGGTCTTCACTGCTAGTCTGCTCAGTTTTTATGCTCCATAGATGCTTTTAATAGCCAGTCTGCTCCTGTCTGAAGGTTTTCTGCTACATAATCAGGCTGCACTTTCGATGTTTGATGGTTTTGTTCATAAGCAGCAGTTCCTGAACCCGTAAGAACTAAAACGGCTATGCAGCCTGCGGATTTTGCAGCCATTATATCTGTCCAGCGGTCCCCGAATACGGCACATTTTGATAAATCTAAAGAATGTTCCTTTGCAGCTTTTTCGAGCATTCCGGTGGACGGTTTTCTGCATTGGCAGCCTTCCTTATGGTGATGAGGACAAAGATAGATTTCGTCAAAACCAAAAGCTTTAAGTTCTCTAACAAATTCATGTTCCTTTGCTACTGCTCTGCTTATTCCAGGTTGATTCGTAAAAGAAATCACTTGAATGCCTTTTACTTTTAATTGTTTAATTACTTCAGCTGTATAAGGAAACAACTTAAATTCTCCTGGGTATTCAACTACATCTGATCCGCCGATTGTTCCGTCACGGTCTAAGAAAACAGCTTGCAGGTCATCATTCATATTGAATTAGCTCCTAATCGAATTTAATGTTGGCATGAGGGCATCGCTCTTTTAACATACGCAGGAACTTATCTCGATCTTTAGGAGAAATAAGCGCTATTCCGAATTGGTATTTTATATTTATTCATTTTAGTGATAATGCCGGACTTGAAAGTGGATTCCAGGTTTTGTGTGCAGAAGTGATCTCACGGTAAGGAATTCTTTTGTTGATTGGTCCGCAGCGGATAACCAATTCTTTATCATCTAATACATAGTAAGTGGAAAACCAAAGCCAGCAGATGAAAAGTATGAGAACAAGGTTCAAGAGAATAGCAAAAATAGATTCTCCTATACCTGATTTCTCTGAAATAAACGCAGAATAGCTGAGGAAGGTTCCATAGCCAATGCTGCCAAATAGAATTAAGCCTAGCCAAACATCTCTTTTCGATGTGAATTTCAAGATAATCACCTCTTAAAAAGTAAAAGTGTAATGACAATAAGTTGGAGAAACAGGAACAAGCATACTGTAGTTACTACTGCGTTTTTCTTTTTATAGGCGTGTCTGAAAAAATAAACGACTATATAGATAACGATGATATTCAAACTAAACAATATAGGTAAATGAAAGGTTTCTGGTAAATATGAACGAACTAGCTTTGGGATGACATTTGGTAAAAATATAAAAAATAATAATAGAAAACCTATTAAGCTATGTTTCAAAATAACACGTCCAGTCAGAAGTACCTTTTGTTTCCATTATACGGTAAAATAGGTGAGGCTTGCAGATTAATATTAATGGAGGATGCGACATGGAAATCTTATTAATACGACATGGAGAATCAGAAGCTGATATTTTACAAGTTCATGAGGGAAGAGCGAACTTTGAACTGACTGATCGGGGACGAAAGCAAGTGAGGGCGATGGCTGAAAGAGTGAAACGTGATTTTCCGCCAGACTTCATTTATGCCAGCACACTGAAACGAGCGAGTGAAACAGCTATGGTTTTGGCTGATACGATTGGATGCCCGCTTCAGTATGAAGATGAACTGATGGAACATAACAACGGAGTCCAGGCAGGTTTGAGTTTTGAGGAAGCGAAAAGTCTTAAAGCTCCTGTATACTTGCATGATCGGTTTGATGAAGGTGAATCACATATCGAATTTCGTATGAGGATTGAGACCATCTTTTCTAAAATTTTAGCAGACTCCAAACATAAAAGAATTGCGATTGTAGCCCATGGCGGGGTTATCAACTGTTTACTGCGATCATTTTTTGATATGCCGATCTCAAAAGATTTTTATTTCTTAAATGGAGATACAGGGATCAGCTTTTTAGAATTCAATGAAAGTGGGAAAGTTGTTCGCTTTTTGAATAATACGAGCCATTTGGATGCAGATGAAGAGATTAAATCCTTTTAAGGAGCAAAGAAAAAGCAGTGCATTTCGAGTTTGAAATGTCACTGCTTCTTCTTTTTATTTATTGCTCTGGTACATAACGTCTTGCTCCAGAAAACTCAACTGCGTATGCAGGAGTTGAGATTGGATCTAAGCGAACGGTTGAAGCTGTGTTTGGAGAGTGAATCATCATTCCGTTTCCAGCATACATCGCAACGTGATGCACTCGCCCTTTTCCTTCATCATAAGCAAAGAACATGAGATCTCCAGGCTGAAGCTGATCCTTATCCACGATCAGTCCTTCTTTTGATTGCGGTCCAGAGTCTCTTGGGATTGTGATTCCATTTGCTTTATGAACGGTGTGTGTGAAACCAGAGCAGTCAAATCCGAAGCCTGCAGCTCCTGCCCATAAATAAGGAAGTCCTAAGAACTTTTTCGCCTCTTCTACAAGCTGTTCACCTGTAGGAACAGGAATATCGGTTTCACTTTTATAAACTTTAGCATCCTTCGCGTCAAGCCAACGTACTTTACCTTCTGGAGTTAAAACTGCAATGGTGTGGTGAAATGCTTTTAAAACAGGAAGTCTAGTGTTGTAGCTTAATTCTAAGTCTTTTTTATGGCCGAATGGTGCTTTGGATAGCCATGCTGTAGGACTGGTTATGAGTGCGAAAGGCTTACCTTCAGTACTTTCAAAACGGTCTGAAGTCGTAAGCTGCCCTAATGGCATCCAACCTGGATAACCAAGGTCGTTCCTTGGAGTGGGCTGTCCATAAACCGCAACTTTAACCCAGTCACCTTGCTGTTCTAAAACACGAACCTTTTGTCCGTAAAGAGCTTGCGTCTCAAGTTCTCCAACAAGCCATAGCTTTTGTTCATACGACATACTTGTTGTCCATTCCCTAAGATCAACAGGATTCGAGAGGGAAGGTCCATCCACATCATTACGTGCTGCATCTGGATTTGACCATAGTGTGGCAGCAGCAACATCAACATACAGATCTTTACCGACAACATATGTTTCAGTTGTTCCTTTTTCAGCAGAAGCGGTGTTTGTGAACATGCCAAGTAACATCGCAAGCGAAAAAAGAACCTTCATTAGTTTTAACATTTTTTTGTCGCTCCTTTTTCTCTTTTTCCTCACAATTCGAGTTTTCTCTAACCTTTTCCTTTAGGGAGAGCCAAAGATAAGCCAAATATCCTTTTTTTATGTTTAATAATTTCAAACTAAGGTACTAAATGAGGAAAATTACAGGTCAAAAGAAGGGTAAATAAATGTAAGGGGTGAAAGAGAAGGGTTACTGGGTGAAACGAACGGAACTAGGGGTGAAACAGAGGGAGTATGGGGCGAACGTGTAATTATTTTAAGAACACGTACCGTAAATAGCAAAACAAAAAGGCTTAACCCAAAAGGATCTATTCCTCTTGAGTAAGCCTGTCTTACTTAACTAATAAGGAAACGATTGATTTCCATCAAATGGTTTCCGTAAACAACAAATGCTGATAATACTCCCGCAAGCAGAAGATACAAAGCCAGGACTACGATCTTCGTTTTTAGGTTTGCTACATAATAATTTTTTTGCTGATCATACACTTTTTTTGTTTCTGCTTTTTCAGCTAACAAACTCTTTTCATAAGCTTCAAAATAAGCTGCAGTGCTGAAGTCTGGGAATACAGGAAGAGAAGCGATTCCTTCAGGGTCCGACTCGCGATAGGTCTCTGCCACCGTTTCTCTCTTACTGCGGTATTTTTCATATTCTTCCCGCAGCGTTTTCAAAAAGCGTTCACGGTTATTAAGCATCTCAAGCTCTACAATGACCTTATGTTTCTCAATCTTCTTTTTATCCTGCACGATCGGAAAAGTAAATCCAGTCGGAACACTGTCCTTAACCCGGTTTTTAGCAACACGTACATCTTCTATAAAAGTTCCTATGATATGACCAAAATTCGGCATTTCCCGGTATTCGTTTAACTCTTGCTGAATGTGTGAAAGTTTTTGCTGTTCACTTTCAAAAGCTTCCAATGTGAGCTCTGTTTTTTTATGTTCAAAATCTTCACGAACCCGTTTCCACCAAGTAATAATTCCGAAAAGGAAAACTAAGAAAATAATCGGATCTGGTGATATGAACAAGTACGGAATAACGATTAGTAGCCCGATAAACCAAATCTTTGTGGATAAGACACCGACGATTCGGCCGCCATCCAGTGGAGAAACAGGGAACAAGTTAAACAGGTTGATCATAGCTCCTAAAAAGATAACAAGACCCCAGAACGGCTGCCCGGTAGATTCATATAAAAAAACTGCGGGCAAGAACGACAGAAGCCCGAATAAAGGACCTGCATAGGCAATATAAGCCTCATCTTTCGCGTTTTTTGGCATCTCCTTCATACCGATCGCTGCACCCATGAAAGGTATAAATATAGCGGGTGAAGTCTTTATCCCTTTTTGTTTTGCTGCGACCAGGTGTCCCATCTCATGAACAAATATTAAATAGACGATCGCTACTGCAAATTTCCAGCCATAAAAGACTGCGTAAGCTCCCATAGAAATGAACATGGATATGAGTGTAGCAAATTTACCTAATTTTAATAAACCAAACACCCATTTTAATTTACTCATTAAGAATAAACCAATACCCGCAAGAATCGTCCATAAACGGGATTGGTTTTGCTTTTCTGCTTTTTGAGCCATGAATGAATCCCCCAAATGATTTCTTTACTCTATCTTAAATGAAATACGTTTGAAGTGAAAAGAAGTTTCTTTTTTTATGAAAATTTCCTTTATCTGTCGTTTTTTATACCATATTTGCGGGTATACGAAAAAGAGTACCCCTTTATTGAGAACTAGTTGTTTCGAAAGATGTGTATGTGTAAAGATGAGAAGGAGGGATCGGTTTGCCTGTACAGAACGATCAATTAATTCAAGCAGACCCTTTTGTGTTAAGCAAATCCGAAGTTCTTCACGCTGTAAAGATGTACCTGAACCGTGAAGGCTATGAAACAAGAAATCTTGGAGATCTATGCGGTATTGATCTGGCGGCAGCAAACGAATACCATACGTTGTTGATTGAAGCGGAAGGAAACCATGCTGAACACCACGAAAAAGAAACAGTTTTTACGGGGAGCCAGCTGGATACCCATCTTAGCTGTCAGCTCGTAAAACTGCTGAAAAACTATGAGAAGAATCCAGCAAAGACACTGGTAATGGCAAATCCAGATACCCCTCGATTACGAAAGACGGCAGAATATATAAGGCAAGCGCTTGATGATCTCGGCGTTGTCCGATTTTGGGTCAAAGCGGATGGAAGTATTGAGTGGGAATAAAAAGAAACAAAAGAAAAGCACCGGAGATAACACTCCGGTGCTATTTTACTTTTTCGATTGTATCATGGCTTTGTTCATATAATTCAGGCAGTACGTTCATTTCTTCTATATCACGTTTCGTTTTTTCGGTACCTAGCAAATAGAGATAGCGGAAGACTTCATAAATGAGCTTGCTGTCTTTACCTCGGTGATACTCAGCGTTAGATTCTTCGAAATGCCTTTTAGGCGAAAAGATGTCCAGTCCTTCTTGTTTGCTGTTAGCATGCATCTCATGGAATAAATGCTCAAGCTGCTGTTTCTCATCATAAGAAGCCTGTATTTCAAAATAATGAATATGATCATCTGTTGGAAGCGGCTGAATATCACCTTTAGCGGTAACAAAATAAGTTTCTTTTTGTTCCATATCAAAAACCTCCTTTTTCTTTCCATTCCTTCTGAAAGAGTTTTTAAAACATGAGGAAGGAGGTATTAGTAAATATGAAACAAAAAAGAAGCTATTAGGAGCATAGCTTCTTTTAATACAGATCTGCATTTCGTTTTAACAAAGAATACACATACATATCGTAAAATTCGCCTTCTGCTTTTTGGTACTCTTTTAAAAGTGCCTCTTGATTAAACCCGAGCTTTTCTACAAGTGCTCTTGATGAGGAATTCTCTGGTCTGATGGTAGCTGCAATCCGGTTAAATTCCATTCCATTAAAACCATAATGAATAATCGCTCGTAATGCTTCATTCATAAAGCCTTTATGCCAATATTCTCGGTTAAGTTCATATCCAACCTCTGTGCGCTGATCCGACTTGCTCCAATTATGAAACCCGCACGTGCCAATCAGTTTATCCTCACCTTGGAGAACGATTCCCCAGCGAATAGCACTTCCAGACTTAAACCCCTCTTCAAAGGCTTCAATGAGTGAAAAGGCCTCTTCTTCTGATTTCAAAGGTTCCATCCCGTAAAATTGCATTGCTCCTGCATCTGAAAAAGTGGAGAAAATCTCAACGATATCAGATTGCAGTACTGGCCGAAGCTTCAGCCTCTCTGTTTCAATCACGGGGAAATTATCATACGTGCTCAAAAAAAGCACCTCCTTTTATGAAATAGATTTAAGTTTCATTTCATCTATAAAAAGCTGTGTTAAATAAGGATCCCACTGTGTACCTTTTCCATCTTCCAAGATCGCCAAAGCTTTTTCATGCGTCATTCCTTTTCGGTATGGTCGATCGGAAGTCATGGCATCATAAGCATCTGCAACTGCAATAATCCTTCCGAAAATAGGTATATCCTCTCCTGCAAGCTGTTCGGGATAGCCGTTCCCATCATACCGCTCATGATGATAACGCACACCAGGAAGCAGCGGCTTCATCGCATCAAATGGCTGAACCTGTGCTAGTATATCTGCTCCGATAACCGGGTGCTTTTTTATTTGTTCGAATTCCTCGGGGGTCAGTTTCTCTTCCTTTAAAAGAACGATATCAGGTATTCCAATTTTGCCGATATCATGAAGCAGTGCAGCCTTCCTGAGCTGAAGAAGCTGCTGAAAAGGAAGACCAGCCATTTGGCCGATTTTCATAGCATAATCTGCAACACGGAGGCTATGACCAGCTGTATATGGATCTCTTGCATCCAATGTAGCCGCCATCGTCGCAAAAAAGCTCTCAAGCAATTGTTTGTTTTCATGTTCACGAGACTGGATGGCCCGAGCCATATGGTTGAATCCTTTAATAAGCTTTGAAAACTCATCCGAATATAGATCATCTACTCTTGCGTTTGAGTTGCCTGTACGGACTTCATACATACCAGCTTGAAGTTCATTCATGGGCTGCTGTATATCCTTAAAAAGAAGATATGCACCAAAAATAGCAAAGGAAATACCTATAAGAAGTACGAAGAATGCCCAGCTCCAATAAGAACCGTTAACTGGTGATGATAGTTGATAAAGCCTTACCTGATTTGCTAAAGCGAACAATAAAAGTGGAAATGTCCCGATAAAAAGTGTGCTCCACTGAATTTTGCGCTGGATAGAAATATGTCTGGAAGTTGCTAGAGACAAAATCACGCCATGATCTTTCAGCGTTTTCTCCTGAATATTTCTTAAAACAGGCTGAACAGCTTTTGTCGTTAAAAAGAACTCTATGATCGCATGCATGCCTGCAACTAAAATCGCCCCGAGTGAGGCAAGATATATGTAGTAGTAAGGTAAAGATAAGTATTCAAAGTAAATGGCAGCAGCCGTTAAACACACCGCAGGAATAGACAGGCCGAAAAGGTGAGGACCAAGGATCCGCTTCACTGTCCGAATCGGGAAATGGTGTGCATGAAAATATGCTTTTTCCGCTAACTGCAATGCTGGTTGTTTTTTATTGAAATATGTACGAAAGACAGAAGTATGCATACGGAAAAACAGATATTCTAATAAAAACATGATTATGCAGGAAGATACAAGTATACCGCATAATACAATGATTTCCTTGGCCGAAAAACGGAGTGTTGTGAATAGAAAGACGCCGCCAACTCCTAAAACCGCAGCAGTTGAACCAATTACATAATTCTTTAATAAACGTCTTTCAAATTGTTCCTGAACAGTCAATACTCCACCCGCCTTTCTTACTATTACTTTTAAAAAGATACTAATAGCATACCTTACAAAAACTTGGAAAAAAAGCTATTTTTCTACACTTTCTTACATTTTTTGTAGATTTTCTTACTTACGTATTATGAATATCGTATTTTTTTTCATTTCCTTTAATAAAAGGTGCCAATGAAGGGATGATGCGGACTACATGGGGATAATTCTTTAAAGTATAGCATGAGTGTGAAATGTACAAAATACACGGGATGGATAAATTCTAAGGAAAACGGGTATGAAATGGTATACGCATGTAAGAAGGGAGCTAGAATAATGTCATTAACAACACAAGAAATGGACCATTTTAAACAAATCTTAATTGCTCGTAAAAATGAAATAAAAGAAATGAGAGAGAGAAACGACTCTTTTGGAAGTGATTCGGAATTTCCTAAAGAATCCACGGGGGAATTATCAAACTATGATAATCATCCAGGAGATCTTGGGACAGAGCTTTTCGAAAAAGAAAAAGACATCGCATTAAACGACCTCCATGAAAAAGAGCTGGAGGATATCGATGCTGCACTTAATAGTATTGAAAGAGGGAAGTATGGTGTTTGTAAAACTTGCGGAGAAGATATCTTACAAGAAAGATTGGAAGCTATTCCATCTACACTCTACTGCAAGGAACACAGCCCTGGTCAGCATTCATCAGATGACAGGCCAGTAGAGGAAGCTGTATCTGGTCCGGACTATTCGAGAAGAAGTAACGATGGGAAAGATGCCACTTTCTTTGACTCGGAAGATGCTTGGCAATCCGTAGCGAAGTACGGAACAAGTGAAACTCCGTCAGACTTCACAAATCCTGAAAAACATGACTATAACGAGATGTACGAAGACTCAGATGATGATGATGGTTATGTAGAAAACTATGAAGGTTTTGTAACAACAGATATAACAGGGAAAGAGAGAAATGTTGTACAAAACCGCAAACATGAAGAGTACGAGGAAGAACTAGATCGAGAAGAAGAAAGACAGTTAGACCGGGACAAGTACGAGAAATAAACACAAAAAACAGTCCATGTGTTCGATGCATGGGCTGTTTTTATATGCCTTTTAACAGCTGAAAAAATAAATGACAAGCGAAACCAAGTAAACCTGCCCCTGCTAATCCTGTCATTGCTCTGATGGTTGTATCGTTAATGAGTGTACGGAAAAAATGAACGGTAAAAGCAACATTAATATTCCATAAAATAATGCCAGCAATAATAAGCAAACTTAGATAAGCATTTATCCACCATTCAAAATCACTAGGAATACTTTGCAGCGTTCCTCCATAAATACCAAACCAGAACAAAAAATTAAAAGGGTTCATCAATGCGAGTATAAAACCTGTCCAAAAAGGTTTTTGTTCAGGTTTCTCTTCTTTAACCGAAATAAGCCTTTTTTGTGACCAAGCCATTCTTATCGTTGAAATTCCTAAGTACGTAAGCATGATAATACCAGCAAAAAGCATAGTGATTTGTACGATAGTATACTGCAGGAAAGGCGATAGACCTAAAAAAATCATAAGCATGAAAATAAAATCTGCGCTTACTGCTCCTAATCCGACGAGCAAAGATGGCCAGAAACCGCCTGATAATCCGCGTTTGATCATTTCAAGTTTTATCGGACCTAAGGGAACGGCTAAACTGATTCCGAGCATCATAAAATGAAAACTTAAAACCCAAAACTCGCTCAAACGTACTCCTCCTGAGGATTGTGCTTGTCTATCTTTCTTCAAGAATATGAGTACATGAAATAGATTATTACGGCAGGAAATGTAAAAAGTTTAACGAACAGTACATTAAAGGTTGTAACTATCATCTGCTAAAAGGAGCCAAGTCCGTGAAAAAAGCGTGTTTGCTTATCATTGATGTGCAAAAAGGTTTTGATGATGTAGATTTTTGGGGAGAACGAAACAATCCGAATGCCGAAGTAAAAATGCTTACATTGATAGATGCATTTAGAAACACGAATTTACCCGTTTTTCATGTTCAGCACCAGTCGGAAAATGAGAATGCACCTCTGCATCCGACGAAATTAGGTTATCAGCTGAAAATAGGATTTGAGCCAAAAGAGAATGAACCTCTTTTTATTAAGAGTGTAAATAGTGCATTTATTGGAACAACACTAAAGGAAGAGCTGGACAAACAAGGAATTCATCAGCTCATTATTGTGGGATTAACGACTAATCATTGTGTATCAACAACGGTAAGGATGGCTGCTAACTACGGGTATGGCGTTTCTTTAGTACAAGATGCAACGGCAGCTTTTGCTGTAACTTCCTATAATGGAAGAAAATTTTCAGCTCAAGATGTACATGAGTCAGCTTTGTCGCATTTACACGGGGAATTTGCTGAAATCTTAAGTACAGAGGAAGTTTTGGCGAAATGGGTAAGATCATCGCACTATATCCAATAAAACATAGACAATATTCCCCAGGAAATGTCGGATACTGTTAATGGTTTAGAGGTTTTATTTTAAGGGAAAAATGAAAAAACAACATAATAAGATAATTTAGAGGTGTCATAAAAACATGTGGAAAAATCAGATAGAAAAGCTGATGAGAGAACCGGAACAAGAATTAGAGTTTTGGAGAGAAGAGGATCAGCAAAAAGAACTTGTTAGAATCCGTTATGTCCCCCAAGGTGAGGGAGGATATTTTCAAGTTACCTATTTAGACGAAGAAGAAGGCATCATCGGTTCACAAGTTCTTGATGAAGTAGAAGACGCAGAACGATTTTTAAAAAAGAATCAACCAGCTACTTAAATAAACCAGAGGATCAGTCCTCTGGTTTTTTATTATTTAAATTTCTTTTCTCGAAGCCATTCCGCCGAGTGTTTTTCACATATCAGAAGGTCTTCAAATTCACCATTTTTATATTGAGAAAGTATTTCTTCTGCCGTTTGATGAGCAAGCTTCAGCTCTTCTTTTGATATTTCTCCATTATTAAAGGCTGCCATTAATTCATTATCATCGAGAATGAAAATTTCCTTATCAGGCAGGATTACGATATCCAAATCGAGATCTAAAAACCAAGGGATTCCTTCCTCATCTACACCATGCTCTTTGCACATATCAATATAGAACTGAACAACGTCTCCGTTTTGATCCAATACAGTAGTTATTGTATATTTTTCACCTTCTGGAAAGTGCTGCAGCCAGGTATAACCAGAGTCTGCTATACATACTTCATGATTTTTGTATTGAACGACGAGTGGATCTGACACATTTTTTAGATGAATCACCGTTACTTTACCTTTAAAGCAGCCTTCTTCTTTATGAACGACTTCAAAGGTTCGGTCTGTAACTCTTTTCCAATCGGGTCTGTCTGCTCTTTTATGTTCCATACGCACCTCCAAGTTTTGTAAAATTATAGCAAATTTTGTTTGTGAAAGGAAGGAAACGTATGAATAAAGAAGAAATTAGTATATGCAAAGAACGGAGGTAAGACATAATGAAAAAATTGCATAAAGAATTAGAAGCCTTCCAATTAGAAAAAGGGTGGGAAATCAGCCAGCAAAATTCAGAAAGAAGCATTGAATCACTTTTGCTCAATCATATGCTGCTGACGACTGAAATTGCTGAAATAGCAGAAGAACTCCGAAAGCTGATGAATCTCTATTTCGAAATGAAAGAAGGAGGTATCGACAAAGAACATTCGTTTTTATTGGCTAAAAAAGAAGTAGCTGATGATATGGGAAAGGAAATAGCGGACAGTATCGCATATCTGTGCAAGTTTGCGACATTTTTTGACAGGGACATAGAAGAAGATGTTCGAAATAAACTTCACGAAATAAATAACCGTAAGAAACCAAATCTCCAAAAAAGAATAAAGGAAGAGGTGAAATAATGAACATTAAAGCGGATAAATATGAGTTAACGTCACATGACGGAACAAAGATTGCTGCATACGATCATGGAGGATCAGGAGAGTTTTTGATTTTCCTTCATTATTTAGGTGGAAGTGCACCGTTATGGCATCCGGTTATTCCGCACTTTTTGGATAAATACCGGGTTGTGACCTATGACATGAGAGGACACGGTCTATCTGGCCAGCCAGATGACGGCTATACCTTTGAAGATACAGCTAAAGATCTAGAGGCAGTGATGGAATTCTTTTCTATTAAAAGTGCTCATCTTGTTGGAAGTTCCTATGGTTGTATGGTCGGGGCATATTTTGCTTCAACCCGTATTGACCGTGTACTGTCACTTGTAAATTCAGAAGGGGCTCTCGTCAATAATACAGGTGATGATGGGTTGTATGATGAATCGTTGGAAGAGCATATCGCAAAGTTTAGAGATCAATTAGATACAGAGTATGATTCTGTAGAAGCGTACAAGGAATATTATAAAGAAAACTGGAAACCTTGGAATGAGGCAAGGGCTTATTATGTGGAACACTATGTACCTCGCATGAAAGAAAACGGAAAAGTCGGACCGCGCACAACGGGTGCGACGATGGAAAAGATTATCGCAGAAATTTATTACACCAACTTTTTAACCTGGTATGAGAAGGTAAAGTGTCCTGTCTTGTTCTTGCCAGCAGAAACAGAAGGAGATCTGGCTAAAAAAGAGAGGTTCATTGAAAGAGCTTCAAACGTTCTTCCTTTTTGCAGAAAGGTCATCATTCCAGGAACGACTCATTTAATGATGTACGATCATGAAAAGGAACTTGTCCAAACGATTAAAGAATTTTATGCTGATATTCCTGTCTCAGTCAAATAAGAAAGGAGCTCCTCAAAAAAGGGAGCCCTAATTTTATGAATGCTGCTCTTTCTTTGCGTTCTTTCGTTTGTAAAACTGTTCTAATGCCATGCATGTCAGCATTCCCATGATCAGTCCGTTGCTCAGAAGAGTTACGATGATACTTGGCCATTCTTTTAAAGCCGAAGCTGGAATGAACAAACTGCCGATGCCGACCATTAGAGATGTGCTGATAATAAATAGATTTGTATCGGATTTCAACTCTGATTTATATTCTCTGAACGCAAGGCCGATCATGCTGGAGAAAGGCAGGAATATGGTCGCATACCCTACAGGTGCGGGAATACCTGCAAAGAAAAAAGTGAGCGGCGGAAAAAAGCTGATGATGATTATGAACGCATTTCCCAAAATGAAAGCTAATCGGCTAAACATCTTTGTAGTTAAAATGAATCCTGAAGCACCAGATATCGGTACACTGGCTACGGCCGAGAATAGACCTGCGATCCACGTATTCAGTCCCATAATAATAGACGAGCGGTTGTAGTTGATAGGTTCGTATTTTTCATTTTCTGACCCATACGCTTTTTCCACCACGTTGATGCTGGCTACCATATTTGTCAGTAATAATAGCCCCACAAAAAGAGAGGTAAGAATTGCTCCTCCTGATAACTCAGGCATACCCCACGCCAGCCATTCAGGAAACGCGATTACTTTCGTAGATTGCATCGTTTCCTTCGTTAAGTTTAATAGTTTAAACAACCCCCATCCCAATATCAGTGAGATAAGAATGGAATAGCTCCGCAGCCATCGTACTTTCGATTTTCCTAGGACGATAGATAATACAAGGATGAAAAGTGATGCAGCTGCAACTTTCGCATCTGCACTTTCTTGCAGATATCCGATCCCAAGTATTCCTTTTATAAAAGAACCGCTCAATTGTGAAACTAGTAAAATAAGATATGTTCCTGTTACAAGAGGAGTAAAGAGTGCTCTGACCGAAGTGATAATACGAAAAGCACCAAGCAGAAAAAATAGAATTCCGCTGATCAGCATACCGGCTGTCAGCTGCTGTAACCCATTGGCAACTGTCAATGCCCCAGATGCAACAATGCCTGCATATACGGTAAAAACTCCCCACCATAATCCAGCTGGACCTTCGTTAATTGGAAGTTTATGGCCGAATAAGACTTGTAGAATAGCAGAGAGTCCAATGATAAAAAAGGAGCGCTGAAGAAGGTCTGCTGTTTCTGCTTGTGTCATTCCGAAAGCATCGCCAATCGCGATCGGTGCTACAAGACTGCCTGCCAATATAAAGACCATCCATTGAAGTGAGGAAAAGGTTAATTTCATGAGAACACCTACTGTTATGTATTTCTTAATTTTTATTATAGACCTTAAACTATATTAGCAGAAGGAAAGAGGTTTAGAAGGGAGCAAAGTAAGGGTAATTTTCTGTAAGATACAATCACAACAAGAGGTTTGAATTTTCTGTAAATATTTTTTCGGTCTATCCTCATAAAACATATGACATACCCGAAACATATAGACACAGGTAATGACGAACCATAAACAAAGGACGATCTAAGATGCAGAAACTTACACACGATGATGTTATTCAATGGTTAGAGAAACATCTATTGGACTTTGAACAGTTTACGCCTTACTTGTTTACTTCCCAATGGATTCATTCCTTTTGCAAGGATAAAGAAAATGGAAATGAATTCGAAGTGAAGTGGGATACATCTGGTCAAGAGTTGTTCTTTAGATTGCTGGACAACCTGGATCAGGATAGTAAATGGAAATGGCTTGGGACTTTTAATAACACAGGAGAGGTGAAATCATGAGAATTGATGGACAACAACCGGTACAAAGAAAATACGATGTAAATAAAATGTATCAACAGCCTTCTGTTAAGCCTCCGTCATTTGCCAAAGACGAACTATACATATCAAACGAGGCAAAAGCATTGAATGATAATGCTCAGCTAAACATAAGAGAAAAGAAACTTTTGGATATAAAAAAACGCATCGATGCTGGAGAGTACCAGATCAATGCGGATGAAATTGCAAAGAAGATTTCACAGTTTTACTCAATTTAATTATTTTTTGTTGTTCGTGCCGCTTCTCTGTCTCAACAGAGAAACGGCATTTTTTATGAAAGGCGGTATGGGAACATTCAACCTGCCTGCATTTTCAATCATGGATAATAATTCATTTGATAAATAGAAAAAGATTGTGGCGGATTGGATATATAAGCCGCCTAATAATTGATCGAGAGAATGGGCTACTGCAACTATGGCAAAAACCATTACCTTCTTTAATATTCCCTTAAAGCCAACCTTGCTGTTCAATTTTCCTTCATAAGCTGATGCTGCCATACCAGTGATATAATCCAGTACAACGAATAGAACTAATGTTTTGAATAAAAGGCTTGGTGTTCCAAACAGGAAACTCGAAATCGCTCCTATAGAAACAACGGCCATGTGGTAAAACATTGACCATCTTTCCACTCTAAATTCCTCCCTTATCTCCCAATAATTTAGTATATGCTTGTTCATCAGCATCTGAAATGGCGAATGCCTAATGCTTGTCCTCCTATTTTTTAGAAGGTTTATTTCAAATGTGTTAAATAGTCAAAAAATTTAAAAAATAACGAGTCAGACACGCACTATATCTGTTACAATGAAACAAATCCGGAAAGGGAGGAAAGAAATGCAATGAACAAAATTACGTTAGGCTTGCCTCCACATTGCCACAAAGTATCTTGTGACGGAAGAATGATCAAAATTAAAGACTCAGGAAACAACAAATGGGCGTTTCCGCTCTCTGGAACAGAAAACGCAGTTGTTGAAGAAGTAAACGATGAAACAGGACTACTCACCATTCATGGAAAGGATAAGATACTGGCAACCCTTGAAATGCCGATTCGATTTTGTGAAGTGGGAAGAGGCTGGCTTCTTGATAAGTTACCTAAAAAGAAACGTGTAAAAATAAAATAAAAATTGCCGCACAGCTGGGACGATCTGGCTGTGCGTTTTCATTTTATAAATCGTTTTGTTATTTAAAAAAGAGACATGGACAGTAAAATATTTTTATATCAACAACAACAGACTTGAAGGAAAATAATGTTATAATGATGAGGTAACCGTGTAGATGGGGTGAATGAATTGGGAATGACACGCCTGCCTGCACACTTAAATCACATCGCTTGGAACCGGAAAATTATTAACGTTTTTTGGGTGATTGTCTTTGTGTCAGTGTGCGTTGAGGTAATCAACAGCTTTTTTACAGAAAGACCATTAAAGGAATTTTATTTAGAATTCGTATTATTACCTACGCTTCTTCTTTCAATGGCGGTTTTCATCGCAGAATGGGGATATAGAAAGCAGGGTAAATACACTGACTATATCATTATAGGGGCAGCTAATTTAATCTCAGGAATCTTAGTAGGTGTACACTCCGAGATGTATGTGATGTATGCTTGTTTATTCTTTCCGATGCTGATCTCTACTATATATTTTGATAAGAAGAAGATCTGGGTCTCTTTTGGACTGAGTTTACTGATTTATTTAGGATTATCAGCTTTTCATCCTATTGTAAGAGAACTAAATGATGTTATGGCACAGCTGTCGATGGCGTGCATCTTGCTGACATCCACAACGATCTGTATCGGTATCATGAGCAGGGGGTATGAAATTGGGCAGCATTTAATAAAAGCCCAAGCTGAACACCAAGAGCTGATGGTTAAGTCTACGATTATGGAAAAACAAGTGAAGACGGATGCTCTCACGGGTTTGTACAATCATATGGCATTCTATGAATATATGGATGTATTGCTGCTGCAAGCAGATACTTATCATTATCCGCTCCACTTAACCGTTATCGATATTGATAATTTTAAAAAAGTAAACGATACTTATGGTCATGGAATAGGTGACATTGTCTTAAAAAGAATTGCAGCTGCAATAAAGGAAAATGTATCGACAGATGATTTTGTCGCCCGATATGGCGGGGAAGAGTTTGTCGTTATACTAAATGATGTTGATGAAGATAAAGCTTTTAAAATTCTTGAGAATATTAGATCTGTTGTACAAGGTCTGGAGCACCCTGAGATCATAGAAGAAAGTGTAACAATCAGTGCAGGTCTGCAAACATACCGGTCAGGCATGCACAAACAAGCGTTTTTTGAGGGTGCAGATAACAGTCTGTATGTCGCTAAACGCCAGGGGAAGAATCGTGTAATCATTCAGGAGTGCAGCGGGGCAATACAAATTTGATAAGCAATAATTCAAACAGTAAGGAGAAAATCCTTGCTGTTTTTCTTTTTCTTCTAAAACTCTTGTCCATGCATATGTTTGTAAAGATATGGCCATGGAGGTGAGGGCATGAGTGGACGGATAAAACAAATATTACAGATTGCCGCCACTTACATCGGCACTGTTGTAGGTGCCGGGTTTGCTACGGGAAGAGAAATCGTTGAGTTCTTTACGAAATACGGTTCAGCTGGATTTGCTGGCATTCTAATAAGCGGGTTCCTATTTATAGTAATTGGTACAAAGCTGATGATTATGGCTAGAAGAATAGGAGCATCTTCATTTGATGATATGAATCATCACTTATTCGGAAAAGCAGCATCTCGAGTTGTAAACATATTGATGCTTATTATGCTATTTGGGGTAACTGGTGTCATGCTATCCGGAACAGGAGCATTGTTTCGGGAACAACTTCATCTGCCATTTCAGGCGGGAGTAATTTTAACGCTTATCGTAACGTATTTTGTAATGAAAAAAGGAATAGATGGAATTTTGTGGACCAACTCACTGATCGTACCGATTATGATTTTGTTTTCATTAGTATTGTCTTTTTCAATGTTTGATATAGGAGGACGGCAGCTTTTTGTAGCCGAGGATTTTACTGGAGGATGGAAATGGCTAGTCAGTCCTTTTACTTACGCAGCTTTTAACTTAACCTTGGCACAGGCAGTGCTTGTTCCTTTGTCGCGGGAAGCAGCTGATGAATCAGTTATCAAATGGGGAGGATTCTTAGGCGGAATAGGACTTACGTTTATCCTGTTAAACAGCCATTATGTCCTTTATTCAGTTCCGCGTGTGCTGAGCTACGAAATTCCGATTGCGGAAATAGTTGGCGGGCTCGGAATCATGGTACATTACTTTTTTGTCCTCGTAATCTATGGTGAGATCTTCTCTACACTGATCGGTAATTTATTTGGTCTTGCCGGCTCACTTAGAAAGAATGTAAGGCTATCAAGCAATGCGACATTAATTTCCTTGATGCTGGGAAGCTATTTGCTGAGCCAAGTAGGCTATGCAGAACTGCTTCATTATTTATATCCGGTCTTCGGGATGATTGCTTTAATATTTTTAACGGTTGTTTCTGCTAAAAAGCTTAATTGATGAATACATTGAAATATATGATGAACCGAAATTGCTGGAAGGGAAAAAAGTAAATGGCGTATTACAATAAATTAGTCCGTGATAAAATACCAGAATTGCTTGAACTCGCGGGAAAAAAAGGGACATTCCGCATTCTTGGAGATAAAGAGTTTGAGAGTGAATTAAAGAAAAAGCTCGCTGAGGGTGTGAAAGAGTACCGAGAAGCGGTAAGTGAGAGAGATGCAGCCGAAGAACTGGCAGGTTTGTTTGAGATTTTGATTTCGCTTACAAAAGTGCACCATCTCACATTAAGGGAACTGGATGAGATCAGGCAGGAGAAAGCGAAAAAGCATGGCCGATTCCATGAGCGCCTCTTCCTGATCAAGGTGGAAGACTAAAGTGGGGTCTGACCCCAGACAAATACAAATCACTGATTTGTATTTATCAGAAAGACATAATGTATTATTTTGATAAATTATGTGATGGTGATGCATTTTTATGTGATTACCTCGATTTTTTATGTGATTATCTTCACTTTTTATGTGATGAGGCTTAAAAATTATGTGATTAATCTATATGGAACTATGAATCTTATAAACAAGCAAAAACAGGTGCTCTTCTCATGCTTGTTTTTGCTTGTTTCAATTTCAAAACAGATAAAACAGGAAAAAACATGCAAAAAATATTTGACAAACAAGCATAATGCCGCATATGATTAGAGTACCACGTGGAAATAAGAGGTAATGGAGGAAAATTATTATGTTTTCTGAAGAAAGAAGAGAAAAGATCTTAGAAGTGTTAAAAAATGAAGGTCGTGTTCTTGCAAAAGAGTTATCAGATGTCCTCCAAGTTTCAATTGATTCGATACGCCGTGACCTTTCAACATTAGAAGATAAAGGGCTCGTCAAACGTACACATGGCGGTGCAATACCTGTGACAGAAGTGAAGAAAGGCCCTCCTGCTCCGGCAAAACGCTACTCAGAAGGATCAGAACACGAGAATGCCATTGCGAAAGAAGCAGCAAAATGGATTCAAGCAGGAGATACACTTTTTATCGGTGGAGCTTCTATCCATTATGTCCTTCTCAGACATTTACCTGAAGTTCCACTCACGATCGTTACAAATTCCTTAAAAATAGCTGATGCACTTCGTGAGCGGGAGAACATCGATTTATATTTAATCGGAGGAAAAGTGAAAAATTCCGGCAATATGACAGATGCTCTTGCAACACAGCTTGTAAATCAATATTCATTTGACCTCACATTCGCAACAGGCGGCGGAATTTCAGAACGCGGAATAAGTACTGCTACCCCTGAAGCAGCTGCTTTCATGAAGGCTGTTGGCTCAGTATCCAGAAAGAGTATTGGCCTTTTTCCACACTATAAAGTCGGAGTTAATGCTTTTGCGAATGTTGGACCGGTTTCGAATCTGCAAGCCGTTATCACTGATGATGAATCAGTACGAGATCATCTGCAAGCAATCGAACAGCAAGGTGTTAAAATCATCATCGCAAGCACAGAAAAAACACGAACCGAAAACGCAGAATAATTCCATATCAAACAAAAAGACCCCCGAATGGAGGTCTTTTTTATTCACTATGCATCATTAAGGCCAGGTCGCCAACTTCTGATTTAAGGAATACTAACGGTCCACCGTTCCCGATAGAACCGTTTTCTATATTTGGCAGCTTTATAATTTCTTCGCCGATTGAATTACTCATTTGGGTTCGCAAGTGCTTCGGCTGTTCTTTTGTTTTGACAGTAATATCTCCTACGTCAGACTTTGCCGTAATGTCTTTCTCGATATTTTGCACATGTACTTCAATGTCTCCAACATCTGACCTAGCCGAAACAGCTCCCACTACATCCTTAATAAAGATATCTCCCATGTCAGTACTTATCTCAACATGGTCTGCTTTTACATCATTTAAGGTGATGGAAGCAGCATCTGAATTTACTTGCAGCAGTTGAAATTCTTCTCTTGGCAATTTTACGATTAAATGATAATCACCTGAAAAAACTGAAAAGAAATGTACTGTTCTTTTTTCTGTAACATCAATATTAAGATTGTTATTCTCATTTGTTACAGAAAGATGTAAATTATCCGCATTCTTTTTTTCGATTTTCCCTTCCATTCGAACTTCTATTTTGTCACTGTTATGCGGCTGAACAGTAACATCTCCTATACTGGTTGAAACTTCTATATCCTTAATATTTTTAGCAGAGAGTAAGTGCTTCTCTTCAATTTTTGCAAGATTAAACGGGGATTCCCCCATTACAAACAACACAACATTTCCTGCGATTGAGAGCCCAATCAGGATACACGCAACACGTACGATCAGTTTAATATTCATGTGTATTTCCTCCTAATAATCCTGAGGTTGAACGTTAGATAGCTTAATGTCATTTTGTATACCACTCGTGAGGCTTTTAATGCTCCTGTAAAAAAGAGAAGACCTATTCCAATTAAACCGAGAATCAAGAATATTTCTTTTAAGAATGTTACTGTTAGTCCGTCTTGAATCAACAGCAGGAAAGGTGAGATGAGAAGTGCTCCCGATACGATAATGAGTACTACTGGTATCAGGATTAAAACGATAAATGGTGCGAGTACAAAAATTAAATTGAACAAACCTAATCCGAGAGTCGCAAACACTGCACGGGTAACAGAGTGTAAAGATGGATCTTCTTCTGCTCTTGAGATTTCAGATTGAGCTAGGAGTTCCTTTGCTATTTTTCTTGGACTGCCAAGGCCTGAGATAATATCCTCATCCGATCTGCCGCTTTCTTGTGCCATGTTAAAATGTTCCTCATAATCTTCAAGAACTTCTCTTTGTTCATTGAGAGGAAGCGATTTTAGTTCTTCTGCTAATTCATTTAAATACGTTTTTTTATTCACTTGTTATTCCTCCTCCAGCATTTCATTTACACCTTTTGTGAACTGCTGCCAATCTTGTAAAAGTTCATTCTTCAGCTCAATGCCTTTTTCCGTTATTTTGTAATACTTTCTAGGAGGCCCTTCGTTTGATTCCATAAGATAGGTTGAAAAGAGACCTTCTTTTGTAAGCCTTCTTACAAGAGGGTAGATGGTACCTTCAGAGATCTCGAACTTTTTTGAGATCTCCTCCACTAGCTCATAACCATAACGGTCTTTCTTTGAGGTAAGAACAAGTACACATAGTTCAAGAACACCTTTTTTAAATTGGACATTCATCTTTCCACATCACCACTTTACTCAGTACTGTTTATTGCAAGGTACTATATATGTAATATATTACTATCAGTTTTTCAAATAGCAAGCCCGAATTTGGAAATATATTGATAAAAATAGAGTGGAAGATTTTCTGACACATCAAATGTTCTATAAGCAGGTTTGCTTTGTGCTTACTAAAAAAGCAGTACTGACAGGAAATGAGGTGAGAGTATTGCTTCATTCTTCACATTTTTCATCCGAAGAAAAATTGAGAATACGTGAGCTGAAAAGGAAAATAAGGTCTGTAACTGTTCCAGATGAAAAGAAGGAGCTAGAAAAACAACTAAATGACATGATGGAAAAAGCGTTTATAAAAAAGCAGCTTTTAAGGCGAAACGAACTTTAGAAAGTCCGTTGTCCGCTCCAATTTTATAGAAAACCTTTGCAAAAAACTGAATTGCCTGTCTATTATGGAAAGCAGTGACAATTTTGACTTGTTTATGTTAAAGTGACACTAGTATTTTTCAGATGGACAAACGTTTTCTAAGGAGTGGACACAGCATGAATCAAGAAGCAGCATTGAAAAAAGACATTGGGCTTTCTGTAGCCATGTCCATCGTTATTGGAACGGTAATTGGATCCGGTATCTTTATGAAGCCTGGAAGTGTTTTGGAATACACTGGGAATTCAAACCTGGCTCTGTTGGCGTGGGCTCTTGGCGGTCTTATTACACTTGCTGGCGGGTTAACGATCGCTGAAGTAGCGACACAGATCCCGAAAACGGGCGGTCTTTATGTGTATATGGAAGAAGTATATGGCAAGGTCTGGGGTTATTTGAGCGGATGGGTGCAGACAGTCATCTATGGACCAGCCGTAATTGGAGCGCTTGGCTTGTACTTTGGATCATTGATAGCAAATCTTTTTTCTTGGGAAAAATCGTTTGGTCCTTGGATTGGGATCGGAACTGTACTTTTTCTTACAATTGTAAATAATTTCGGAACAAAATATGGCGGTTTCGTACAAAACCTGTTCACGATTGGAAAGCTTGTTCCTATTGCTCTGATTATCGTGTTTGGGATTGCGCAGGGGAACGAACAGATCTTAAATTCTTCAAGCGGATCTGTAGTTGAAATCAGCATGGGAGCAGCAATTTTAGCAACTCTATTTGCATATGATGGCTGGCTTATGGTTGGATTTGTAGCGGGGGAGATGAAGAACCCAGGGAAGACATTGCCTAAAGCAATTATTGGCGGCATATTGATCGTAATGGCTGCGTATCTTCTAATAAATATCGCATTGCTGCATATTCTGCCAGCTTCTGAGATCGTGAGACTTGGTGAAAACTCTGCCGCATCTGCGGCAACGATACTTTTTGGGCCATTAGGGGGTAAACTGATTGCGGTCGGTATTGCAGTATCGATCTTTGGCTGCTTAAACGGTAAAATCTTAACGATTCCTCGTGTGCCGTTTGCAATGGCGGAACGAAATCAGCTTCCGATGGCAAAAACGTTCAGCAAAGTTAGCGAGAAGTACGGTACCCCAATCGCCGCAACGTATTTGCAGGTTGTTATTGCAATCATTATGATGATTCTGACTGATCCTGATTATCTATCAGAAATGGCGATCTTTGCTGTTTATATCTTCTACATTTTTGCATTTTATGCGGTGTTTAAGCTTCGCAAGAGTAATAAAGGGGCAGCACGCGTTTACAGTGTGCCATTATTCCCGGTCGTTCCGATTTTTGCGATTATCGGTTCAATGTATATTGTCGGTGCTACAATTATGAATAATCCGTTTGATAGTTTTACAGCCATATTCATAACCGTGGCAGGACTGCCAGTCTATTATTGGCTGC
The DNA here is from genome assembly GCF_042680145.1 of Fictibacillus halophilus. Taxonomy (GTDB): domain Bacteria; phylum Bacillota; class Bacilli; order Bacillales; family Fictibacillaceae; genus Fictibacillus; species Fictibacillus halophilus_A. The sequence continues at coordinate 790,208 of NZ_JBHTNQ010000001.1, forward strand.
AGCGGAAAGATCAAACTTACTAATAAAATGTAAAAAAAAAGACCCTCACTGGGGTCTTTTTTTTATTGTGCGATATTATTTGAACGTTTCGCTTTATAATGTGACTCAAGCCAATAGGATATAACATCTAATCCGTCCTGGTTCAATGGTCTCGAAGGAAGGACCTTCATCAGCTTCTTTACTTTTACCATGGTTTTGTCTTCCTCCTGAAAACGGAAGCCATGCTCCATATTTTTAATAATATGAGTCTCAGAAGGTCCCTTTACTAGTGTGTGAAGCTCCTCTAAGAGGGCTGGATTAACAAGTGCATCTTTGTCACCGCAAATTGCTATAACAGGATAGTTTATCTTTTTCAAGTCTTCTCTGGGGTTATAGGCAAAATGCTCTCTGAACCACTTTGCAGGCTGTTTAAATAGGTATAAAACTTTGTAAACATCTTTATTAGATTCTGTCATTTTCTGTATTTGTTTTTGGGTTTTAACTTCTGCTTTCTTTTCATTTATAAGTAATCTCATAAGGAATCCTTTTAGACCTTTAGAGCTCTTTAATTCTTGGTATGTAAATAACCTTTGATATGTTGTAAATTCATCTAAATTACCAACTCCGCCAGATAGAAGCATCAATCCATTTAGTGTTTGCCTTTCCGATAATGCTGTACCTATTATTGTACCTTCACTGTGACCTGCAACGATAATTTTATCTGGATCAACAAGAGGATGGTTTTTAAGGATTTGAAATACCTGTTCCGAATCCTCAACAAGCTCCCAAAGGCCGGTTGATAACCAGTCTCCCTCACTTTTACCCGTACCTCTTTTATCGTATCGAAAAGTGATAAAACCTAAATTCGTTATGTATTCAGCAAGTTCTTTATAAATATTTAGCTGATACTTACCCTTCGGACCATTTCCATTTCGATCTAGAGGACCAGATCCAGAAATGAGCAGAACGGCTGGATATTTTTCAGTGTTGTTGATGGTTTCGGGGATTGTGAGAGTACCATACAATTTTTTATTCCCTGCTATTTCAATTTCTTTTTCTGTGAATAATGGAGTCACATTTAAAACCTCCGTCCTCAAAATGGAAAATACTTCTTAATATTGATATTAGTACAAAGGTTTACAAATGCAATATTTATTTTTCTGTAGCGATCAATAATAAAACCCGTCAGGAGATTCCTGACGGGAGAATATGAATAATAATAGCTTATACGCTTAATAGTTCTTTCATTTCACGGTAGCGAGATGAAAGGCTTGCTGGTGACACGCCGTATTTCTTGGCTGTTTCAGCTTGTGTGGAGTTAATGCCTCTGATATCTTTTGATACGAGGTAATCCAAAGCTGCAGCATAGATTTCTTCTTTACGAATGGCTGGCTTTGATTCGTTGATGTATTCACTCCAAAGTTTTTCAGCCTCTTTAACCACTTCTGTTTCCGCATTAGCTTTAACAAGTTCAGTTACAGCTGTGTACTTTTCATCTTTCTCTTCCGAGTCACTTGAAGTTTCTGCATTTACAGCTGCTACAGGCTTTTCAGTACTAGCTTGCTTTTGTTCTGCTTTAGGCTGCGGAACCCCTGCCGTTATATCAATTAAAGAAAGCTGCAGTACAGCCGGGAATTGTTTTTTGAAAATCTCTTTTGCATCTGCTAAAGGCTGCAGTTTCTCAACCGCTTCTTTTAATGGCGGCAATTCAGAAATAGGCATCTCTACATAGCCGACATAAAATTCGTAATTGATGCCGTTCGATACGAGTGTTCCTAGCAATGCGCTGTCTGTTTTCGGTTTATCAGCAGCGTTGATTGTCACATCGTACTCTTTCTCTGTCCATATGTCTTTCACGGTAAAAATAAAGCCAGTTTTTTGCTCTACGACTTTATAAAGTGAAGGTACTGTATTTGTCCAGCCGGCTAAGATCTCGGCAACTTCAGGCTTAACAGAGTTCTTCACCTTTTCGACATAAAGCTCAACAGGTGTTTTGCCGCCTTTTATTTCAGAACAGAAAACTTCCCAGCAAACAGCGATGTTCGCATACGTCTGCTCCTGGTCCTTGCCAACCGGATATTTTTTCACATACTCAGACGTACGTGCTGCTAAATCCTGCTGATAGTTCTCAAGGGCAAATTTGATGAGTCCTTCTTGATGAAAAGACACTTCGCGTGTTTGCTCTTCTTTATGTAAGCAACATTTTTTATATTTTTTTCCGCTGCCACAATAGCACGGATCGTTTCTTCCTATCATTGACATGCTATTCCTCCAGTTAAACCACTTACTTATCCTGTACATACTAGCATAAATCGGATTTTTTTCAAACTACTAATCACCAGACAACATTTTATCATAAAAAAGGTTAAGAAAAAATCATTCAATAGGTTGGTTTTTCGTGGCCTGAAACCTTTATTTAGTAAAAAGCGTCTAAGCAGAAAAGGGGGATTTACGATATGTGGAAATTATGGAAAGTGTGGGTATTGATCTGTGTCTTATTAATAGGAGCCTGCAGCAGCAATGGAGGAAGTAAAAAGGAAGCTGAATATAACATGGCAGGTGGCGACAGCTCTGAAGCTAAGACGGAAGTTTCAAAGTCATCTGCTGATGAAGGGACAGCTTCATCCGAGAAAAGTGAAAAGAAACAATCTATCCAAGATCAGCGGAAAGTTATCTATAACGCAGATCTGCGAATAACCGTAGAAAAGCTGCAGAACGCGATGGAAACGGTGCGGAAGATGGTTGAGGATAAAGGAGGTTACATCGTTGAATCCAACACGAATATCGGTGAGAAAGGCTACCAAGATGGGATGATGACAGTACGTGTTCCGATGAATGGTTTCCGGCCGTTTTTGCAGGAAGTGAAGGATATAAGTGAAGGGACTCCGCATGAAAGTGTGCGAGGGGAAGATGTTACAGAAGAATATGTGGATCTGTCTTCTCGATTAAAAGCGAAGCAGCAGGTGAGAGATCGGCTTGAATCCTTTATGAAAGAGGCTGAAAGAACGGAAGACTTATTAAAAATCTCTGAAGACCTTGCTAGAGTACAAGAAGAAATTGAACAGATTGAAGGAAGGCTTAATTTTTTAAAAAATCAAAGCGATTACTCGACAGTTACTATCCAGTTTGAAGTGAAGAATCTGAAAGCAGAGAAGCTGCAGACAGGGGATTTAAACACTTGGAAAAAAACGAAGATGCTATTCATGGAGACAGTAAACTTCTTTGTTTCTGCGATTTCATTTATCGTTGTTGCACTATTTGGATTAGCACCTGTGTGGATTGTGCTGATACCCGTTGTATTCTGGTTATGGAAAAGGAAAAAAGGACAAAAGAAAAAGCCGGGTTCTCCGACATCCATGTAATAAGTAATTAAGTTTTGTTCATGTCAGATAACAGGTACGTCAGAAACACCCTCTGCAGCCCGGATTACAGTCCGGAAGCTGAAAGGGTGTTTTGGCTTTTACGGCACCTTTTTATGGTGAACCGTGCGCAAAAGCCTTATCCGAGAAAAGCTTTGTATTCTTCAGTCAGTTTCATAAAACGCTCTTTATCTTTTTGATCCAAGGCATTGTCGATTTCTTTTTCATAATACTCTTTGTAATAACTATGCAGGGCTTCATCCAGAACCATTTGGGCAATAAGGCTGAAGGCAAATGGGTCTCTTTTTTGTTGTTTGTACTGCACCATCTCATTTTGGTTTTTGTTAAAAGAAGTGTTTTTGTCTTTCATCCTGTTTCCCTCCTTGAAATTATCTCCCTATCCAATTTAACCTTTTATGTTTCTAGGTTTCTACTAGTATACTGAGCAAGGTGCCCAATGACAACCATTTTATTTGAAAATTCTGAAAAAATTTTTGATAATCATTCCAATGTACTGCATTTTCACCACCTTTTGGTAATTCTTTAATAGTTTGTGACATTATTACGGTTGACTTTCCCATTTGTTGCAAGTGTTATAATTTAGTGTTATTTATGTGTTTATATTGTGTTACTTACTATTTCCCCGTATTTTTGTAGGCTTAAACACTGAGAAACACATATTTGAAAAAAACGTTGACTTTTTAGATGGTATGTGAGTAGGATTGTGTTAAATCAATATCGTCATTTCCGCTAGGGGTGCTTATGTTTTTAAGCTGAGAGAAGGTTATAGCCTTCGACCCTTTGAACCTGATCCGGTTAATACTGGCGTAGGGAAGCGGCGTGGTCCATTACTATCTACAATCGTAATAGCCACCCGCTTTTTATTTGCGGGTGGCTTTTTGTGTTTATAGCTAAGGAGGGGAAACGTGATGGGACAATTAATCAAAGTATGCAAAGCACTGACAGTCGCTGGATCTGACAGTGGCGGCGGTGCAGGTATTCAGGCTGACTTGAAGACGTTCCAGGAATTTGGTGTGTACGGAATGTCTGTACTAACTGCCGTTACGGCTCAAAACACTACGGGTGTGCAAGGTGTGTATCCAGTTCCTCTGGATGGATTGGAGCAGCAATTAACTTCAATCGGAAGTGACCTTAAGCCTGACGCGGTAAAAACAGGCATGCTGTTTTCGGGTGTATATATTGAAACAGTCGCCTTTTTTATTAAAAAGTTTGGCTGGAGCAACCTGGTCGTCGATCCTGTTATGGTTGCAAAAGGCGGGGCAAGCCTATTAGGTGAGGATGCTCTGGAAGCGATGAAAATGTATATGCTGCCCCTTGCAAAAGTAGTTACACCTAATATTCCTGAAGCTGAAGCACTGACAGGGATAGAGATCACGAGTGATGAATCAAGGAGTGAAGCGGCACGCATCCTGTTTAATATGGGTGCTGATTATGTGGTGATAAAAGGCGGACATATGGAGGAAGAGTTTGTTTCAGACCTCGTCTACAACGGTGTTGAATTGTGGGAACTTGTAGATAAACGTGTTTACACAAAAAATACACATGGTACTGGCTGTACATTCTCAGCTGCAGTTGCAGCTGAATTGGCTTACGGTAAAACGTTGGAAAATGCCGTTCGAAATGCGAAAAAGTTTATCCAGACGGCAATCGAACACGGTATTGATGTCGGTTCCGGCCATGGACCGGTAAATCACTTTGCTTATAGGAGGATTCTTCATGAACAGCGCTAGAGTACAAGTTTGGAAAGCATATGTAGAACAGATCAGGAAAGAGCGGCCACTAGTCCACCATATTACGAATAATGTAACGATGAACTTCCTCGCCAACGGTGTTCTAGCTGCGGGTGGGAGTCCTATAATGGTTCACGACTTGAGGGAAGTAGAAGACGCAGTTGCGGTGTCAGATGCATTGGTGCTTAACATTGGAACTTTGGAAGAAGCTTCAGCTAAGTCTATGAAACTTGCACTTCGTAAGGCTATGCACACCGGAGTGCCTGTCGTCCTCGATCCCGTAGGAGTGGGGCTGTCTTCATTCCGCCAGGAAACCATTAAAGAATTGTTGTCAGAATATTCACAATTAAAGGGGGTCAGTCCCCAAACAGTTCTGACAATTTGCGGAAATGCGGCAGAGATGAAATTTCTCGCTGGTCTTGGCTGGGAAGGCCGGGGAGCGGACGGCGACCTCGGTAATTTTGAAGGTGATTTACACCAGCTTGCAATAACTGCTGCAAAACAGACAGGGTGCATTATAGCGATGACAGGTGAGAAGGATGTCATTTCAGATGGGGAGAGAGTTATCGAACTTTCACATGGTCACCCGATGCTTTCGCTAGTGACAGGAACCGGCTGTTTTGCTACTTCAATGATTGCTCTGTATCAGGCTAATCAAAAAGAAGAAGCAGTACACAAGCTTTCTTTTCTAGAGCGCACAGCTCTTGCGCTTCTGATGCTCACGAAAGCGGCAGAGGAAGCTGTGAAAACATCGAGAGGACCTGGAAGTTTTCAAACAAAGCTTTTAGATGAACTCTTTTTATTAGAAACTACGAAATCCATCTGGCAGGATGAGATCAACTGGCTGGAGAGCACAGCAGCAGTTGAAAGAGGTGCACACACATGACAGCACTCTCACAAGTAAACCTGGCTCATAAGCTATCACTCTATTTTGTAGCAGGCACGATGAACTGTCAGTCTCCAGAGTCTTTCCGTGAAATACTTCTTCAGGCTGTGAAAGGCGGCATCACAGCCTTTCAATACCGTGAAAAAGGTGCAAATTCTTTAAAAGGGGAAAAACGGTTTGAAACAGCAATGATGGCTAAAAAAATCTGTAGGGATCATGGTGTACTTTTTATTGTGAACGATGATCTGGAATTGATGAAAGCAGTGAATGCTGATGGTCTACACGTTGGACAGACAGATGGCAGTTTAGCTTTTCTTCGCAAAGAGACAGAAGGCAAGATCCTCGGCGTTTCCGCGCATACCATTGCTGAAGCAAAAGATGCTGTTGACCACGGGGCTGACTATATCGGAGCAGGTCCCATCTACGCAACTGTTACCAAACCTGATGCGAAGGAGCCTGTAGGAACAGGGGTTTTCAAAGAGTTCCGAACAAACGAGATAAGCGTTCCTGTTGTTGGAATTGGCGGAATCTCTTTGGTTAATGCTGCATCTGTTATCAGAGTGGGTGCAGATGGAGCGGCAATCATCTCAGCGATCAGTCAGTCAGAAGATCCAAGAAAAACATCTCGTGAATTGTTACTCGACATATTAAACGCGAAGAGGGGTTTGTAAATGAAGATTTCAGTTCAAAAGCTGACGGTTATGGCAATGTTTGTTGCTATTGGCACTCTGGCTTCACACATATTGTGGATTCCAGCTGGTGTTGCAAAAGCTTTTCCTGTTCAGCATGCGATAAATGTGATCGCTGGTGTAATATTAGGCCCGCTTCCAGCAGTGGTTGTAGCATTCGCCATAGGGCTTTTGCGTAATTTATTTGGTGTCGGTTCGCTGCTTGCCTTTCCAGGGGGGATGATTGGAGCTTTGTTAGCGGGGTATTTTTATAGAAGAGCTAAAACATATGGAGCAGCAGCGGCAGGTGAGTGGATTGGAACAGGTCTTATAGGAGCGATTATTGCCGTTCCGGTCGCAGCCCTTTTCTTAGGATCAAAGACAGGCGCATTTTTCTTCGTCCTTCCGTTTCTCACAAGTTCTGTCGCTGGTGGAATCATTGGATGGATGGTGCTCAGGTTGATTAGAAAAAGTTCATACGTAAATCTGAATGCAGAGTCGCACGAAAAATCTGTTTAAGCTATGCACCGAATAGGCCTCCACGCCGTACACTGAGTACTATCACCCGGTGAAAAGGGGGTCTTTTATCAGATGAAAAAACGACCGAAACAGTGGGTTTATGCCGAAATGCTGCTTATGTTCTTGGGGCTGCTGCTCGCCATCTATAACGGAAAGTATTGGGAGAGCCCATCTGTATTATTCTCGATCTTAATGGCTATCTTTATATTCCGTGCAGTAGAACGAAGAATATTTAAACAAAAAACAGAATTTTGGTTTAACGTCGGGATGGCCGGGATTTTCCTTATCCTTGGCGTCATACCTCTTTTATAAAATGATCAGAATGCAGACTGTTATTGATAGGCAGTCTGTTTTTTATGTTTATAGGCAGGCGTATATTTTGAGTAAATCTTTGACATAATGAAGCCTATCGTAATAAACTATTTTTACGTAAAGTATTATTTTTACTTAAGGTCAAATTCCAAAAAGTGAGGTGCTGTGAGTGAAGAGGAATCAAACCGTACCAGAAACGTTTATCGTCACAGAGCCAGAACAGGCTGCAGCACTTCTGCATCCTGTCAGGTCAGAGATCATAAGCTTATTGAAGGAGCCGAGATCTGCGACAGAACTATCAAAAGTGATGAATGATTCCGCTCAAAAGGTGAATTATCATCTAAAGACACTGGAAAAAGTCGGTCTTGTTATGCGGGCAGGCACAAGGAATGTTAGAAACCTTGTAGAAGTTCTTTATAGAAGTGCAGGAAAGACTTTTCTGTTATCTGATTCACTCGGTCTGTCACAAGAAATCATCCGAAAACTGAAGGATCAGACTGCACTAGCTCATGTATTATCTTTAACGGAGAAAATAAAACGAGACGCCGTATCCCTTATGGAAGAGGCTGAGAATGAGGAAATTCCGAGTGCAGTCATGGAGATGGAGCTCTTACTTTTAGGCGTAGAAGAACGGCAAGCTTTTTTACAAGATTACTCAAACATGCTTTCAGAACTGATTAAAAAACACCATGATCCAAAACAAGGAAAATCCAAAACATTTCATGTTTCAATGGCGATGTACCCAAAACCCGAAGGAGGCGGCACAACGTGAAAGAGGAACAGAAGAGTACGGTTACACCAATAAAAAAAGATCATGTTACGGAAGAAACAAACGTGATCCCGATGAAAAAAGAAGTGCAGGTTGAGGGTGCTGACCGTCAGCAGCAGCCGGCGAAGATTATTTTTATTACATCAGGATTCGGGAAAATAAATGTTCCAAATACAACAAGCACAAGCCCGATGGCAATCGCGGCATAATTAGGAGGAAAAACAGATGAACTTAATTCCAATGGTTGTTGAATCCACGAACCGCGGTGAGCGTTCGTATGATATTTATTCAAGACTGCTAAAAGACCGTATTATTATGCTTGGAAGTGCTATTGATGATAATGTGGCGAATTCAATCGTCGCACAGCTTCTTTTCCTCGCAGCTGAAGATCCTGATAAAGATATCTCAATCTACATCAATTCACCTGGGGGCTCAGTAACCGCAGGCCTTGCGATCTATGACACGATCCAATTTATCAAACCAGATGTATCCACGATCTGTATCGGCATGGCAGCATCGATGGGTGCCGTTCTATTAGTGGCAGGCGCAAAAGGCAAGCGTTATGCGCTTCCGAACGCTGAAGTCATGATCCACCAGCCGCTCGGAGGAACACAAGGGCAGGCATCTGACATGGCCATTCACGCAAAACGAATCCTGCAGACACGCGAGCTCTTGAATAAAATCATCTCAGACCGCTCTGGACAGCCGATTGAAAAAGTAGAAAAAGACACAGACCGCGACTACTTTATGTCTGCAGAGGAAGCAGTAAAATATGGAATCATCGACAAAGTGATCGAGAAGATCTAAGCATATTTTAAGCATGTAGTAAGCAAATATTATATAAGAGAAGCCAGTCCGATTCGGGCTGGCTTTTCTTTTCGGGAAATGGGAAATGGGGTCTGACCCCTAACAATTTATTTCCCGCATCCAATATTCATTTTCTCTCTAGGCGGTTTGCTCGATTTCACGTGTCGAAAATCGCTATTTTAGTAATGGACTTGTTTGTTGTGGTAATCTATTGAAAAGATACATAGTCTGGAAGTTTTTGAGTAGATAAAGAAAGAAGGAATGCAGCATGGCCACATCAACAGAGAAGACGCCAAGCTTAGCGTCTTCGCAGCAGAAGACCATTTATTCAATTTTATTTGCTATTAGTTTTGTTCACTTGCTAAATGACTCGATGCAGGCTGTAATCCCTGCGATTTTTCCTATCTTAGAGAAATCGATGGGGCTTTCTTTTACACAGCTCGGGTGGATTGCTTTCACACTCAACATTACTTCATCTGTAATGCAGCCAATCGTAGGCTGGTATACGGATCGAACGACCTCACCGTATTTACTGCCTTTTGGAATGATGGCTAGTTTAATAGGTATGCTAGGGATTGCTTTTGCTGATTCGTTTTATATGATAATCATTTCTGTTATTGGGATTGGGCTTGGATCTGCGGTATTTCATCCAGAAGGTTCACGAGTTGCTTATATGGCAGCAGGAAATCAGCGCGGGCTTGCCCAGTCGATCTACCAGGTTGGAGGGAACTCTGGGACTTCACTGGCACCTGTGATGACTGCTCTCGTTTTTGTTCCGCTTGGTCAGTTTGGGGCAGTATGGTTTACTTCGTTTGCGGCGATCGCTATTTTTGTCCTGTTTTATGTATCAGGATGGTACGCTAGACAGCTTGCTCATTTTCCTCGCGTAAAAAAACAGTCCGGTGAGAAAAAAGCGATTGATAAAAAGCGTAAAAATCAAGTCATTATGGCGATGGCACTTCTTGTTTTTCTTGTGTTTGGACGGTCTTGGTATTTCTCAGGAATCAGCAACTATTATCAGTTCTATCTAATTCAAGATTACGATTTGACCATCCGCCAGGCACAAATTTATTTATTTGTATTCATGGCGTCCGGGGTGCTTGGTACATTCTTCGGCGGACCTATTGCAGACCGTTTAGGAAAGAGGAACATGATTTTTTGGTCGATGGTCGGAACAGCACCATTAGCGCTTCTTTTGCCGCATATGGGATTATGGGCAGTAGCGCCATTGTTTTTCATGATCGGTTTTATTTTAAACACAAGCTTCTCGGTTACAGTGGTTTATGCGCAAGAATTAGTTCCTGGAAGGATTGGAATGGTTTCAGGATTAATTGTAGGTCTTGCATTTGGAATGGGGGCACTTGGTTCAGTTGTGCTCGGAAAGGTAGCGGATGTTACAAGTATCTCTTACACAATGATGCTTATCAGCTTTTTGCCATTGTTAGGTCTGTTGACCGTGATGCTGCCAACTGACCGTACACTAGAGAAGTGGTCTCGAGAGTGATGGAGTGAGGGTCTGTCCCGGGTCAGACCCCATACAAAATCCAATCAAACAAAAATCCTTGCCGCGGTTATTCTTTATTGGTTATTCAATCTTCGATATCTGGCGCTTGCAAACATAAACACGCCATAAGCGATAAAGCCTAGGGCTACGATTGCGAGCAGAACCGGTCCAAATGGCTGGTTAGAAAGCTCTAGAAGAGCACCGTCCAGTCCTTTTGTTTCTTCAGGATTTGCGAGAATAGCGGTGCGTATAAGGAAAAAGGCGATAATCATAAATACAATTCCGCGTGCTATCATTCCAAAGGTACCGATATAGCCGCTCCATTTCCATTCCTTCTTGTTCATTTCGTTTTTCTTAAGGTTCTTTTTGAATTTTCGTGACATGGCTCTGAACAGAAAAACAACTCCGATTATGCCAAAAACAAGTCCGCCGATTGCAACCAATAACTGTCCGAAAGGCTGCGCCAGCATCTGTGCAGATAAAGTCTGATACGTTTTATCAGACGATTCTCCTCTTGCACGGAATAGAATACGCAAAGCACTAATGCACATTGCCGTATAAACACCAGCAATAATTAAATATCCCAGTCTGCTGAACCATCTCTTCCAGCTATGGTTCACGCATTCGGGATCAAAAACCGCTTTCATTATCTGCCAGAACGCATATGCGCTCAAACCAACGGCAAGTACAATCAATAAAACAGGCCCAAACGGCTGCTGAGCAATCGTGTAAAGTGCACCTTGCGAGCTTGCTTCATTCAAATGTGTACCTGTGGAAGTAATCAATGCAAGAATTCCGATTACAACATACACGATACCCTTTGAAAGGTATCCTATTCTTGCAAAGCGATGTATCCACGGCTGGAAAGACTCAAAATGATTCTTAATCTTATCCTTATACGTTTCTTTTTTTACGAATGGCTGTTTCACAGTCAAAATCGGCTCTCCTTTCAGAGCAAATCACTTCTCGTCTCTGGTGGGTTATATAACAAATAAATCCGGTACAGATTACTTATAATAGTTTTTGTAACTGCATATGCCGGAATAGCCAGCAGCAAACCGATAAAGCCAAAAGCGGCACCAGACATCAGTACGACCAGGATGATTGTAAGCGGATGTATGCGAAGTTTTCTTCCCATGATCTGCGGAGATAGAATGTTACCTTCCACCTGCTGAACAATCAGTGTTACAAAAGCTACTTTTATCGCCATCACCGGATCTTGGATGAGCCCGACTAAAAGAGCAGGGAACACCCCGATGAATGGTCCAAGAAAAGGAATAACATTCGTCAAAACAGCAAAAAGAGCAAGAACGAGTGCGAACTTAAGGCCGATAATCATATAGCCGGCATACATAAATACTCCGACAAACAATGCAACCAATATTTGTCCTTTTATATAAGAAGACAGCGTAGAATCGATATCCCGCAGAATGGCAGCGACGTCATGTTCCATGTGACGAGGTACAAGTCTAAGGAAGTAATTAAAAAACTTTTTGTCATCAAGCAGTAAATAAAATAGTATAAACGGTACCACCAATAGAACGAGAGCAATATTCGTTAAAGTAGTAACGAGAGCTATTACATCTTTGGAGATGGAGCTTGTGAACTTTTCGAGGCGCTCGGTTGCCAGTTTTGCAACCTGTGTGCTGTCAATAAATGATTTGTTTTCACCTGTGACCATTTTTCCTGTTTTTTCAGTGGCTTCACCTATTTTTTTAGGAAAGTCATCTGTAAGGTTTGTTAACTGATCCGCGACTACAGGAATAGCAACACCTGAAATTCCGGTGAATGCTAAAATTAATCCCAGCATGACAAGGAATATAGCAAGGAATTTGGGCACCTTCTTTTTGATTAGAAAACGGATGAGTGGCCGGAGCAAGTAATATAACAATCCAGCGATAAACACTGGAAAGAAGACGCTCGAAATAACAAGATATAGGAAGTCAATGAGATAGTCGATTTTCCCTAGCAAGAATAAAATAGTGAGTACGAGTACGGCACCTGCCCCGTACTTAAAGAATGAGTGCTGATACCACATAAGCAGTGACCTCCATTTCATATTAGTATTCTTTTCCCTTTTTCAAAAACTGTAATCTTTTTTAAGGAAAATATAATTGACTTTTTTAAAGAGCGCTGATAGATTGAAAGGGTAAATGTAAACGTTTACGTAACAAGAAAGCAGGTAGATTTTTTGAATCCGACAATTAAAGATGTAGCCAAGTATGCAAACGTTTCAATTGCAACGGTTTCCCGGATCGTTAATGGGCTGCCAGGCTATTCGGAGGACACGAAGAAAAAGGTGCAAGAAGCTATTGAAGTTTTAGGCTATCAGCCGAACGCCATCGCCCGCGGACTGATCAATAAGCGGACCCAAACGATCGGTGTCCTGTTTCCCGAAGTGTCCGGGATGCTTTCATCAGAAGTACTTGAAGGTGTCGAGAATGCCGCTCACGACGGCGGATTCAGCGTCATCGTCTGCAATACGACATCCAGCGGAAAGCGGACAGTCAAGTATTTGCGATTGTTGCAGGAAAAAAGGGTAGACGGCATCATCTTTGCTTCTGAAGATGTGAAAGAAGAGTACTATACGATTTTTCAAGAGATGAAAGTTCCAGTCGTACTTGTCTCAACTGCATCATCAAACTATGATCTGCCTTTCGTGCGTGTAAACGATTTTGAAGGAGCTTTTCAGGCAACTGAGCACCTTGTGAAAAAAGGACATAAACAGATTGGGATGATAGGTGGCAGCAAGAATGATCCGATTGCGGGAGTTCCCCGAATGAGAGGTTTTAAGGAAGCACTTCAAAAGCATTCCCTAGCCTTTTCAGAAAATCACATCACGACTAATGAAGGCTACCGTTTTCAAAATGGAAAAGAGTCATTGCCTGTGCTGCTGAAACAGCTGCCGAATATGACCGCTCTGTTTGCTGCGAGTGACGAGATGGCCATTGGAGCTATGTCTGCCGCACATCAGCTGGGCATAAAAGTACCAGAAGAACTGTCGATCATCGGATACGATAATCTGAAGATCGCAGAAATGTGTTATCCTGCGCTTACAACAGTCTCACAGCCTTTAAAAGATATGGGACAAACCGCAGGCGAGATTTTAATGAAATTGATTAAAGGTGAAGAAAAAGAAGCAGAAAGCCGTTACATGCCATTTACGATCGTAGAGAGGCAGTCAGTCTGTGATTTACATGACAAGTAAAAAACGGAGGCAACATTCGCTTCATTTTTATTTGAGAAATACGTAAACGTTTACGTAAAACGCTTACACATATATAGGAGGCATATACAAATGATTAAAGTTACAGTATGGAACGAGAACCGACACGAGCAGAAGAATCCGACAGTGCAGGAAATCTACCCGAAAGGAATTCACGGTGCCATCGCTGAGTTTTTAGAAGATGCAGGCCATGATGTGAAGACAGCAACCCTTGATGAGCCAGAGCACGGTCTTACAGAGGAAGTGTTAAACAATACAGATGTTCTTGTATGGTGGGGGCACCTTGCACATGACGAAGTGGATGATGAGATTGTAATCAAAGTCCAGCAGCGTGTTTTAGATGGAATGGGTCTCTTAGTTCTGCATTCCGGCCATTTTTCTAAAATCTTTAAAAAGCTTATGGGCACGTCTTGTGATTTAAAGTGGCGTGAAGCGGACGAAAAAGAACGTATTTGGATTGTGAATCCTAGCCACCCGGTAGCAAATGGTCTTGGTGAATACATCGAACTTGAAAAGGAAGAGATGTATGGTGAGCACTTTGATATCCCGGCTCCTGACGATCTTGTTTTTGTGAGCTGGTTTGAAGGAGGGGAAGTGTTCCGCTCAGGATGTGCTTACAACCGCGGAAAAGGGAAGATATTCTACTTCCGTCCAGGGCACGAGACTTACCCGACTTATTACAACAAAGACGTTCAAACCGTAATTACGAATGCTGTGTCTTTCTTAGCTCCAACTGGAAGCCAGGCTCCTGTATACGGAAACGCAAAACCGCTTGAAGCAATTGGTGGAAAATAATTTTAAAAGAGTGGAAGAGTTGATTTCCGCTCCAGGATGCTCGCTTTCCGCGGGGTGGGCGGTGAGCCTCCTTGACACTACGTGTCATTAGGAGTCTCACCTGTCCCACTGATCCCGCAGGAGTCTCGCACCTTGCGCTCCAATCAACTTGTCAATGAAGTGAAAGAAAAAAATGACATAAGCAACAAACTTTTAGAAAAGATCCAATGTCTGCAAGCAAAACAGTATTGAAACGTGTTTCTGGTCGCGTGCCTTGCAAGAAGTATATTTATGTGGCTGGCATGCAGGAGTCTCGCACATTAAGCTCCAATCAATTTGTTAATGCAGAATCTGAGTAAATTGTTTTAAGAAAGAAACCAATCATGAGGAGGAAGTTATTATGACAGTAAAAGTAGGAATTATCGGATGTGGAAGCATCGCCAATCACCGCCACTTGCCGGAGTATGCGGCAAACCAGGATGTTGAGATCGTTGCTGTATGTGATGTTGTAAAAGAACGTGCTGAAGCTGCACAAGCTATTTACGGCGGGAAAATTTTTACGGACTATAACGAGCTGCTTGCACTTGATGAAGTAGAAGCAGTAAGTGTTTGTACACCGAACTACCTGCATGCACCGGTTTCAGTTGCTGCTTTAAAAGCAGGAAAGCACGTTTTATGTGAAAAGCCTATGGCTACTTCTTTACAAGAAGCTGAAGAGATGATTGAAGCAGCTGAAAAAAGCGGGAAGACTCTCATGATTGGACATAATCAGCGTTTCGTTCCAGCACATCAAAAAGCGCGTGAGATTATTGCGAACGGTGAACTTGGGAAAGTATACAGCTTCCGTACGGCGTTCGGCCATCCAGGACCTGAGGCGTGGAGTGTTGACGGGAAGAACAGCTGGTTCTTTAAGAAGGATGAAGCTTTTATCGGTGCGATGGGTGACCTTGGCGTTCATAAAACTGACTTGATTCGTTATATCCTTGGGGAAGAGATCGCAGAAGTCGGAGCGTTTGTAGAAACAAGTGCGAAGGAATTCGCTTCAGTTGATGACACAGCGGTTTGTGTATTAAAAACAGACAGCGGCATTATCGGAACACTCGCTGCAAGCTGGTCATATACGGCAAAAGAAGACAACTCTACAATCATCTATGGGGAAAAGGGAATTCTTCGCCTAGAAGACGACCCGCAATATTCACTTGTAGCACAATATACAAATGGGTCGATTGTTCGTTATGAGATGGGTGCGATTCAGACGAATGAAAATCAATCAAACTCTCATGTTGTTGACCATTTTATTGAAGCGGTTGAATCAGGTGACGCACCGCTCATCACTGGTGAAGAAGGCAAACGTTCACTTGCAGTAATCCTTGCAGCGTTAGAATCAAACGAGAAAAAGACGATCGAAAAAGTTAAAACAGGAGTACACGCATGAAATTAAGAGTCGGCATAATAGGGGCTGGCGGCATCGCACAGGGCCGTCATATCCCCGCATTTCAACAACTTGGAGATCAAGCAGAAATTACTGCCATAAGTGATGTGAACGTGGAAGTTGCGAAATCAGTTGCTGAAAAATTTCACGTACCGAACTACTTCACAACCTATCAAGAGATGTGGCCGCATGTGGACGCTGTTGTCATCTGCACGCCAAACAAGTTTCATAGAGAAATAACAGTGGCTGCTCTAGATGCTGGTAAGCACGTACTCTGTGAAAAACCGATGGCGATGACTGTAGAGGAATGCGCCGAAATGGTTGAGGCTGAAAAGCGTTCTGGTAAAGTACTTTCCATTGCGTATCACTATCGTTATATGAAAGAATCTCAAGCAGCGAAACGTGTAATTGCGGCCGGTGAAGTGGGAAATCCATTCGTTGTTCGTGTTCAGGCTCTCAGAAGACGCAAGGTGCCAGGCTGGGGAGTTTTTACGAACAAAGAGCTTCAGGGCGGAGGAAGTTTAATAGATTACGGCTGTCATCTGCTGGATTTAACTTTGTGGCTGCTTGATAACCCGGCTATAAGTGAAGTTTCAGGTCAAACGTATAACACGGTTAGCCGTGAAGCGGAGCAGGTGAATCAATGGGGTACTTTTGATGCCGATACTTTTGAAGTTGATGATCACGTTACGGCTTATATCCGTTTAGCGAACGGCGGAACGATCCTGTTTGAAACGTCATGGGCTGCAAACATTCCAGATGATGCTGAAATGGTTCGGATCTCAGGTGACCGCGGGGGACTTGATGTATTTCCTTTCTCGGTCAATAAAGCAGAAAACGGTATGATGACGACAACAACGGCTGATTGGATTCTGGGAGAAGATGATCCGGGATTGCCGCAGGCTAAGAATTTTGTAGACAGCTGTCTAGGGAAAGCTGAGCCATTAGTAAAAGCGGAAGAAGCGATGAACACGTCGCGTGTCATTGAAGCAATCTATGCAAGCAGTTTAATGGGGAAAAGCGTCCCTGTTGAGAACGGAAAAGGAGTGGAGAAAGTATGAAACTAGGAGTATTTACAGTTCTTTTTTCGCAAAAGTCATTCACGGAAATGCTTGATTATGTAAAAGAGGCAGGCGTTCAAGCTGTTGAGATCGGAACAGGGAACTATCCTGGCAATGCGCACTGTCCGCTGGATGATTTATTAGCGAGTGAAGACAAGCGCAATGAATATCTGCATGAAGTAGAAAAGCGCGGTTTAACGATTTCGGCATTCAGCTGCCACGGGAATCCGCTGTCTCCAGATGAGGCGTTCGCGAAAGAATCACATGATACTTTTGTAAAAACAGTAGAGCTTGCAGGGTTGATGAATGTACCTGTCGTGAACTGTTTCTCAGGTGTTCCTGGGGATTCAGAGAGCGCGAAGTATCCGAACTGGCCGGTATCACCTTGGCCGAATGAGTACAGCGACGTACTGAAGTGGCAATGGGAAGAGAAGCTCATTCCTTATTGGCGTACTTGGGGTCAGTTCGCAAAAGAGCATGGTGTTAAAATCGGTTTAGAGCTTCACGGCGGTTTCTTAGTTCATACGCCATACACGCTGTTAAAACTGCGTGAAGAAACATGTGATGCGATCGGTGCTAACCTTGATCCTTCTCATTTATGGTGGCAGGGAATCGATCCTGTCGCTGCAATCAAAATCTTAGGAAAAGCTGGAGCGATCCATCATTTCCATGCGAAGGATACGTACTTAGATCAAGACAACATCAACATGCACGGCTTAACAGACATGCAGCCATACGGCGCTGTTCAAAACCGTGCATGGAGCTTCCGTTCAGTAGGTTGCGGTCACTCTGTTCAGGACTGGTCTGATATGATGAGTGCACTTCGTACTTATGGCTACGACTATGTTGTGAGCATCGAACACGAAGATCCGATTATGTCGATCGAGGAAGGCTTCTCTCGCGCGGTGAAGAATCTGCAGTCGATCCTCATCTCTGAGCAGCCAGCCGAGATGTGGTGGGTCTAGTACAAAAGTAGGGGTCTGACCCCAGACAAATACAAATCACCGATTTGTATTTGTGGGGTGCACACCCCTTTGATTAAGAAAGCATGAAATCCGAAGTTGCGGATTTCATGCTTTCTTTTCTTCATTCACAAACCAATAATGAACCCCTCTAAATCTTCCTTACACGCATCGTGTCGCGAATGACTGGCCAATTCTGCGGGAACGGAATACCCAATACCCAGAAGCTTACTCCGCGGAGACCGTAATCAATGGCAGTTCGGTATTTTGCCTGAACGCTCCTGGCATCCTCAAACCAGACTTCATGTTCTTTCCCTTGTGCATCGAAATACTTGAACCAAGGTGATTGATCACCCTCATCAAATTCAATGGATACATTCTCTTGGGCTGCCAGATTTACCGCTGCAACTGGACTTAATGTACGTGCGAAAGTGCCTTGTACGAAAGGCAGCGTCCAATTCCGTCCATATGTGGGAACGCCCATCATTATTTTATCCCGTGGAATTACCGTAACGGCATAATCAAGCACTTTTTTAACTTCATCCAAAGGAGCGATAGCCATCGCCCGCCCGCCTGCCCAGCCCCATTCATAGGTCATGACCACAACAAAATCAACAATCTCTCCATGTGCTTTGTAATCGTGGGCTTCATACAAGAGACCAGGCTGTTCTTCCTTGTACTTTGGAGCAACGGCAGAAGAAACAGAATAACCTAAGGGCTTAAACTTGGCGACAGCCTTTCTTAAGAAATTATTGTAGTCCTCTTTATTCTCTGGATATACGTATTCAAAATCAAAGTTTACACCGCGGAATCCTTTTGTTTGCATCGTGCTAAGAATATTGTTCAGAACGGTTTCCTGTAAGGAATCACTGTCCAATATCGTTTTAATCAAATCTGAATTAAATGCTCCATTTTCAATATTAGCAATCCCCATAAGCGGAGCAGCCCTGTTGATTCTCGCGGCTGCAAGAACTCCTTCATCCTGAAGCGAAGTTAATCCTCCTGTCTCGGTTATAGAATAGCTAAAAGGTGTAATATACGTAAGATAAGAACCGACATTTCGAACCTCGGTTTGAGCGGCAGCCCCCATATTTGTTATATAAGCATTCACTTCTTTTACAGGTCTTTTATAAGGGATGGAAAGCCGAGTTCCTGTATAAATCAGAGCAGGATTTGCAATATTATTCTCCCTTTGTATATCTGCCACTGAAGTGCCGTAGCGATTCGCGATCGCATAAAGGGACTCACCCTGTTTCACGACATGTACGGGTATATCTATTACTTGCCCCGCATAAATAACGGAAGCAAGAGGTATGTTGTTCCAGCCTATTAAACTTTCAACAGTTGTTCCGAAACGGCTTGCAATCTCATAGAGTGTATCTCCCGACTGAATCGTATAAGTAGGAAAATCGTTCGTTATAACAAGAGCCTGACCCACTACTAGAACATTTTGATTCTCAATACCGTTAACTTTAACGATAGAAGCTATTGGAACACCGTAGCGCTGAGAGATCTGCCAAAGAGAATCACCCCTTTGAACCACATGAATGTACATAAACACAACGCCTCCTTTTACTCTGTATCTAATGTATTAAAAAAAGACCCATTTTATGAAGAAGACAGAAGGGGGGACAGACCCGGGTCTGTCCCCCATCTCACTTTAAAGCTTTAAAGAGTAATCTCAGAAATAGATTTAAAACTTTAATTGACAGTTCATGGCAGTATCAACTATAATTTTCAAAAACAACCAGAAACATCGATGAGGATTAGTACATTGATCCTGTCTTTTCCAGAGAGGGAGCCATCTGCTGAAAGGTTCCTGCTGACAGCCAATCGAACCTGCCTCTGAGTTCTGATTCCGATTCTAGTGGAAGATATCAGCGGTTCAAGACCGTTATCATGAAAGAGTGTAAAGCTATGCTTTGAATTAGGGTGGTACCGCCATGCAAATGGTCCCTAATAATAAGCATAGCTTTTTTTATTTACTAAAAAGCGGGGTGCATCTAATGGCAAAGGATTTTGTAAAAGACGTAACAAGTATGAATGATGATTTTGCACAATGGTATACAGATGTAGTAACAAAAGCTGAACTGATTGATTATTCCAGTGTCCGCGGGTCTATGATTCTTAGACCTTACGGCTATGCGATCTGGGAAAACATTCAGAAACAGCTGGATAAACGCATAAAAGAAACAGGACATGAGAATGTCTACATGCCGCTCTTTATCCCTGAGAGTCTGCTGCAAAAAGAAAAAGATCACATTGAAGGTTTTGCACCTGAAGTTGCATGGGTGACACATGGGGGCGAAGAGAAGCTGACAGAACGACTTTGTGTCCGGCCAACCTCTGAAGTTCTTTTTGCTGAGCATTTTAAAAGCATCATCCATTCTTACCGTGATCTGCCTAAGCTGTATAACCAGTGGTCGAACGTAGTAAGATGGGAAAAAACGACGCGTCCTTTCCTTCGCACATTGGAATTTCTTTGGCAGGAAGGGCATACTTGCCATGAAACAGATGAGGATGCCCATGAGGAAACAGTTCGCATGCTTAATGTTTACGCTGAACTTTGTGAAGAGTATCTAGCAGTACCGGTCATTAAGGGACAAAAAACGGAAAAAGAAAAGTTCGCCGGAGCTAAATATACGTACACGATTGAAAGTCTGATGCATGACGGGAAAGCTTTGCAATCCGGAACTTCCCACCATCTGGGAGACGGATTCGCAAAAGCGTTTGGCATCGAGTTCACAAACAGAGAAGGCAAGCTGCAGACTGTGCAGCAAACCTCTTGGGGCTTCACAACACGTATAATTGGAGCAATGATTATGGTCCATGGTGATGACAGGGGACTGGTTGTTCCACCAAAGATCGCGCCAACACAGCTGATGATTGTGCCAATCGCTCAGCATAAGGAAGGCGTACTTGATTTTGCATACGACCTAAAAGAAAAGCTTTCAGCCACAATCCGTACAGGAATTGATGCGAGCGATAAAAAACCAGGCTGGAAGTTCAATGAGTATGAGATGAAGGGAATTCCGCTCCGTCTTGAAGTTGGACCGCGAGACATAGAACAGCAGCAAGTCGTACTTGTCCGCCGTGATACAGGAGAGAAACAAATTGTATCAATAGAAAACGTAGAATCGCAAATCCAAGAAATCTTAACCGACATTCAACATAGCTTATTTGAAAAAGCCAAAAAGCACCGCGAAGAAAAAACGTCTGTTGCAGTTACTTTCGATGAATTCAAAGAAAGTCTTACAAACAATGGTGGTTTCATAAAAGCAATGTGGTGCGGGGATGAAGCATGTGAGAACTTCATAAAGGATGAAACAGGTGCAACATCCAGATGTATGCCATTTGAACAGGAAAAGCTGTCAGACAAATGTGTATGCTGTGAACAAGAAGGAAAGCATCTTGTCTACTGGGCAAAAGCATATTAATCTATAGTACAAAAGAAGGGGGACAGACCCGGGTCTGTCCCCCTATCTTTTTATCTCCCCTCTATGCAAAAAAATATTTCCGTATAAAATAGATAGAGTGACAATGAATCTAGTAAGGGGAGTAGTTTTATGAAAAATACGTGGAAAGCTTATCGTTCTCCGATCATTTTACTCATATCGATTATTATCGGAAGTGTGATCGGTTCTGTGATGGGCAAGGATGCGGCGGTTCTTAAGCCGTTTGGGGACTTATTTTTAAATGTTATGTTCATGATCGTTGTTCCGCTTGTTTTCTTTTCAATCTCAGCGAGCGTCGCGAACATGGCTGGAGCAAAACGATTTGGTAAGATTATAAGCTCAATGCTGATCGTTTTCACTTTAACAGGTACAATTGCAGCTGTTACAAGTATGGCAGGAATCAAACTGTTTCCACCATCTGAAGGTGTAAATATTGATCTTGTAAAACCTGAGGCAGCAAATGAAGATGTTTCGATCGGTGATCAATTAGTCAGCACGGTTACCGTCCCTGATTTTGTTGATCTGTTAAGCCGTGCGAACATGCTTGCACTTATTCTTTTTTCTGTATTATTAGGGCTTGCTACATCAAAAGTGGGAGAGAAGGCTAAGCCTCTTGCGAATTTCCTCACAGCGGGAAGTGAAGTAACCCTGCAGATGGTGAAATACGTCATGTATTATGCACCAATCGGGCTAGGAGCTTACTTTGCGGCACTAGTTGGAGAATTCGGACCAACTTTGCTCGGTTCCTATTTTAAAGCAGTACTATTTTATTATCCATTCTCTATTATTTATTTCTTTGGATTCTTTACGCTTTATGCTTGGATGGCACATGGAAAGCTTGGTATCCGAACGTTTTGGAAAAACATGCTTTCTCCGTCTGTTACAAGTCTTGCTACATGCAGTTCAGCTGCCAGTATTCCGGTTAACTTAGAAGCAACGAAAAAGATGGGAGTTCCTGATGATATTGCAGAAACAACAATCCCTCTTGGTGCAACGCTTCATAAAGACGGTTCTGTCATTGGCGGCGTACTTAAAATCACATTCCTATTCGGTATCTTCGGGATGGATTTCTCAGGAATCGACACATACTTCCTGGTAGGTGCGGTAGCGCTCTTAGTAGGAATGGTAATGGGGGCGATTCCTCAAGGCGGGCTGATTGCTGAGATGCTGATTCTTTCGTTGTTTGGTTTCCCGGTTGAGGCTCTCCCTATCATTGCAGCGATTTCTGCTATTATTGACCCGCCTGCAACATTGCTGAACGCAACGGGCGATAATGTTGCAAGCATGATGACCGCGCGGCTCGTTGAAGGGAAGAACTGGCTTACAAAGAAAGTTTCTCCGTTAAAAGAGCAAAAAGGCGCGTAATCAGGTTTTTCAAAGGCTCATTGCTAAGAGTTTGTTGCTTTTGAGTAATTTTCTAAATTGCATTCATTAATATGTTGATTGGAATGTAAGGTGCGAGACTCCTGCGGGACCAGCGTGACAGGTGAGACCCTTACAGGCTTAATTAGCCTAGGGGGCTCACCGCACGCCCCTCGGAAAGCGAGCATCCTGAAACGGAAATCAACCACTTCCAAGACCAACAATATTTGCGGACAAAGCCTCTCTGGAAAATAAGAACAAAGCCCTTCAACTCAGGTTATGAGTGAAGGGCTTTTCTTTATAGTAATCTTTCTTCCACAGGAATGCCTCTTAAGTGGCCTTCATCACCATACTTGCAAATACGCAGATACTCACCCCAAACACGAGATCTTCCTTCATGTGTCAGGTGCCAGTTATCACGCCTGATTCCTTCACCGTTGTAAACAGCAGGGAATCCATATGAAATAAACCTGGTTTCCTCTGGCAAGTATTTCTGCAATGTCCGAATCTGCCTTCCAGCACCATGTGCTTTACTTACAACAAGCAGAGATTTCACCATTGTAAAATCAAATACATCAAGCGCATGGGCAACATTTTCAGCAGAGTTTCTGGATGTCTCTTCATAAAGAATACATTCCTCTGGTACACCTGCTTCAATCATTTTTCTCGTTATTACGAGTGATTCTGGAATCGTTCTGTCTTTCCATCCTGCATGCTTTGTTCCGGTCGGACTCACTCCGCCCGTAACAACAAACGTGCTGCTTAATCCAGTATGATAAGCTTCAATCGCTTTTTCCCAATGTCCGCGATGCGTTCCGCCAAAGACAAACACAGCTTCACACGGTTCTGGCTTGTGATCATAATAAAAAACTATATCAGTAAGCCAGTCAATCTGCTTCTTCGTTAATTCAGGTACATTTTCCGGTTCTTTCGCAATAAGCGGATTCATTCCAATTCCTCCTTAAGCTGTTGCCTTCACGGCAGTTTTACTAGTATAAAACCGGGTAAATGCCATCTGGAACAGGAACATGCCCATTACACCTGACAATAAATACAAACTTCCCATTGTCCATGACGGTAAAAATGCTCCGATTGTTAGCCCCAGAGAACCAGCGATTTTTGCCGCTTGAAAAACAAGCCCGTTCATCGCCATATACGAACTTCTCTTCGTCTCATCAGCCAAATCTGCCAAGAAGGCCTGGCGGATTGGAACGTAAAGAAGCTCACCAATCGTGTAGAGAAGAACTGCACTCATCAGAATACTCATAGAGTTGGATGCACCAACGACAGCGTAGCCGGCGGTATATAGAGACAACCCAATAAAGAAGACTTTCATATCATTGAACCGTTTCATCTGTTTTGTGAGCCAGATCGTTAATAGAACGACAAGCACCGTGTTTTCCGTAGATAGCCAGCTCAGCATTCTAATACCTGTCATCTCAAACGAAAAGCCGTTCCAGAAGGTTAGAGTGCGCACTTCAAACTCCTGATCTAACCGGACACCGATATAGTTATGCATCTGGAACTCTAACGACATAATACAGATGCTGCCGGCTACATAGAGCATGAATGTTTTATCATGCATGACAGACCGGTAGTTTTCAATTACGTCACGCAAGACATTTCGCTTTTCTGAACTAACCGCAGCACGTTTTGATTCAAACGACTCGGTCATCCAATACGTAACAAGAATCCATGTGAAAACAGAAACAAAGGTAAGCACTAAAAACAGCTCGAACCGGTGAGATTTGAACAGCAATCCGCCGACGATAGCTCCTAAAGCAATTGATAAATTAATAGACCAATAATTTAAACTGTACATGAATTTCCGGTTTTCCGGTGTGCTCACATCGATCAGCATTGCTTCAGCTGCAGGATTCATCAGTCCAGAGCTGACACTTGAAACTAACATCATAGAAAATGTCAGCCAGACTGAATCAAGAAAAGGCGAATTCGCCAGTGCCATTACAGCAAATGCAGCTACCTGTATGCCTTGTGCAGTTACCATCACTTTTTTTCTGCCTATTCGGTCGGCAATATATCCTCCATAAAAACTAACAAATAGTGAAACTAGCACATTGACGATCAAAAGAATACCAGCCATTACTTGGCCGACCTTCATAGAAAAGTAGATCGCCATGAATGGAAATATCATCGTGCCAACAATTCGCGTTAAAAAGGATGTTATGATCCGGATCTTTATATTCCGGTGTAATTCGCTAAACCCCATAAAAGTCACTCTCCTTATTTCCAATTTTATCTAGAAAAAGGAGAAGAAAAAGGGTAAACTTTTTATTATTATTTCCCCTTTTAATAATTAGGAGGTAACCCTATGAAACTGCTGGACTATTATGTGAGTCTTCGGCTGCATCAAAAAGAAAATGACTTTACAGATACAATGAAGATAACCGTTCAGGAACTTGCTGATGTTTTGTGCTGTACGGAGCGGAATATAAAGATTCTTTTAAAGCGGATGGCGGCAGAAAACTGGCTTACTTGGCAACCGGGGAGGGGGAGAGGCAATGCTTCAACTCTTACTTTCCATAAAGATATGCGTACAGGACTTCTTGAGATTTTTCATCAAATGCTGCAGAAAGAGGACGTGAACGCGGCTATTAATCTTTTAAAAGAAAATCTTCCAGAGGATATTAAAGAAGAACTTCACCACACGCTCAACACTTATTTTGGCTATCAAGAGAAAGGACCCGAAACG
The DNA here is from genome assembly GCF_042680145.1 of Fictibacillus halophilus. Classification (GTDB taxonomy): domain Bacteria; phylum Bacillota; class Bacilli; order Bacillales; family Fictibacillaceae; genus Fictibacillus; species Fictibacillus halophilus_A. The sequence goes on from NZ_JBHTNQ010000001.1 coordinate 815,747, forward strand.
ACGAAAGATGTTCTGAAGATCCCGATGACACGAAAACTATCCACACTGGATCCAGCCTTTGTTTCTGTATCCTCTGAATCACACTTTGCCCGGCAGATTTATGATACGCTTCTGCAATATGATGAGAAGGAAAAAGTATTTACCGCTCATCTGGCACATGATTACGATGTATCAGCAGACGGAAGAACGATTACCTTTTACTTAAGAAAAGGCGTTATGTTCCACAATGGCAAACACATGACTTCTAAAGATGTACTTTATACCTTTCAAAGGTTAAAAGACCAGAACGCGAACTCGCCATGTCAATGGCAGACAGCACTTGTATTAGATGTTAGGTGCATTGGTCTTTATACGATCCAATTCTGCCTGAAAAGAAAAACCAGGATGTTTCTGCATTTTATGAGTTCGATCTCTATGGCTGTTCAGCCTGAAGATGAAGCGGAATTGGTCGGAACCGGCCCGTTCTCCGTCACGGACTTTCGAGATGATGTCCTCATATTAGAGGCGAATACTCATTATTTTAAAGAAAGAGCATGGCTTGACCGGATTGAGATCTGGCAGATTCCGGAGAATACAAAAGTAGATCTTCATTATGAACTGCCGGAATCGGAGAATGAACAGATTGGTGAAGCTGTAGACCTTTTGCAGATGGGCAGCAACTATATCACGTTTAACCTAAACAAAGATTCTATCGTTCATAAATGGCACTTCAGAAATGCCATCTACCATTTGTTTGATATTCATTTGATGATAAAAGAGCTAAAGAAAGACAAGCTATTAGCCGCAACAAGTCTTTTTCCAGAAAAGAGTCTTGAGAATCCACCTTCTGAAAAAACTTTGAAACAGGCTGCAGAATCCCTTCATGCATCAGGCTATAACGGTGAGATCCTTAAAGTAAGTTTTTTTGATATGAAATACAGCAATGAAGATGCAATGTGGCTTAAGAAGAGAGCAAAATCAATCGGTCTGAATCTGATGCTTCACCCTTTTCCACTCACAGAATATTATAAAGAGGAAGTGACAGCAAACTCAGATATGATTATTATGGGTGAGATGTTTGAGAACAATATTGTACTTGCTTTTATAAATTTTTTTAAACATAAAGCAAGTTTCGTTAATCGTTTTTTGGCAGGGCAAGAAGAAGAGCACATTCAGCGAATTGTCGACCTTCTCATGGACGAAGAAGATGAGGATAAACAAAAAGGTTACATGGACGAAATTGAACATTATCTGCATGAGAGGAGACTTGTTCTAAACAGTTATCATACATACAGGAAAAAGAATTTCCCGGCTAGCCTGAAGAATGTTTCCATGAACACATTCGGGTGGGCCGATTTCAGAAAGATTTGGATCAAGCCTGCTATCGAATAGCTCCATCAAATCATAAAAAAAAGAAGCTCGGTTTCCCGGCTTCTTTTCTTATCTAGAAAAATAAATTTAATACAAAATATGATAATGCGGCAAGTGTTGCTGAAATTGGTAATGTAATACACCACGTGATTAACATGGTCTTAGCAGTTCCCCATTTAACGCCTCTTAAACGATGAGAAGCACCAACACCTAGAATAGAAGATGTAATTACATGAGTTGTACTAACAGGAATCCCAAGAACTGATGCACCAAGGATTACTGAAGCACCCGTTAAATCAGCAGAAACACCGTTAACTGGACGGATCTTCATAATCTTTCCGCCAACTGTTTTGATAATCTTCCATCCACCGACTGAAGTTCCAAGTCCCATTGCAAGAGCACAGGAAACCTGTACCCATAACTGAATATCTGTACTATCTGTGTAGCCGTTCGCGATCAAAGCCATAGTAATGATACCCATCGCCTTTTGAGCATCGTTCGTTCCATGTGAATAGGCTTGGAAGGCGGCCGTTATCACTTGAACTTTTCGGAAATTATTGTTTGTTTTTGTTAAATTAGCATTTTTAAAGATACGTTTAATTGCATGATAAAATACAAATCCAACTGCAAATGCCAATATTGGAGAAAGCAATAATCCATAAATAATTTTAAGGAATCCGGAATAATGCAGAGCTTCAAAGCCCGCTGCCGCAATTGCAGCACCAGCAATTGAACCAATGATCGCATGTGATGAAGAACTTGGAATTCCGTAGTACCACGTGATCAAGTTCCATGCGATTGCCGCTATTAGAGCGGCTAAAATTACTACTGATCCGTTTTGAAGAGTAAATGGATCCACGATATCTTTCGTAATCGTTTTTGCTACACCTGTAAACGTCATAGCTCCGACAAAGTTCATGACAGCAGCCAATAGAATGGCTTTTCTAGGTGTTAGGGCTTTTGTTGAGACCGATGTTGCAATTGCGTTTGCTGTATCATGGAAACCGTTGATAAAATCAAACGCTAGTGCACCGATAACAACGAGAATAGTAAGGATTAAAATAGAATCAAATTCCATAACAAATACCCGTTACGCGTTTTTCATGATAATGGATTCTAGTGTGTTTGCAACGTTCTGGCAGCTGTCGGCGATGCCTTCAAGTACATCATACATTTCTTTGTACTTAATTACTTTGATTGGATCCGTTTCAGTTGCAAACAATTGACGCTGTGCTTCGCGATAAAGATCGTCACATTTTGATTCATAATCTTTAATCTTGATAGCATGTTCACGCATATCAAGAAGTTTTTTATCAGCAAGAAGATTTACTGTCAGCAAAATCTCATCTGCACTTAATTTAATGTTTTCAACAAACTTAACCATGTATTCATCAGGGTTTGTGATGGTGTAAATGTCAAATAGGGCAGAAGCCTGTTCGATGCCATCTAAAATATCATCCATGCTCATAGCAAGTGATAAAATGTCTTCTCTTTCAATTGGTGTAATAAATACTTTGTTCAGTTCCATGATAACGGTATGAACATAAGAATCGCCTTTTGACTCAAGTTCTTTCAAATGGTCAGCAAACTCACGCAAGTCATTTTCGTTATTGATCTTGAAGTCGTAAAAATAACCAGCAGATTCTTTAAGATTGCTCGCAATATCAGTTAGCATTACAGCAAACTTATCCTTTTTCTTTGTAAACATAAGTACCCTCCAAAAGAAATGTCTTTTATCCTTTTTCTTTAACCTTTATATAGGCAGTTATTTTTTGTCTTTTTTAACCACCCAACACATTATACAAAAAAATGAGAGTTTTTGTCGAAAAAGAATGAATTGTAATGAATAATTTACAAAACTTTTACTGGCTCATTGTTTCTTTTTACATTTCCCTAATAAAAATATTGTAAGCAGCAAAAAAAGCTTTCCTGTTGAAAGCTTCTTATAAGATCTTGTTATGAACTTGTTCTTTTATACGTTGAGCTCTTTTAATGCTTTCTTTTAAAATAGGTCCAGTGTTTATATTATTCATCACTTCGTCTGTTGTATACCAAAAAACACCTTCAACTTCGTCTTCACTTTTAGAATGTGCATCTCCACTTTCATACTCCGCTAACATAACAACATCTACTACTCTTTTTCCTGAATTCGAAATAAAAGAAGTGCTATGTACATAATGTAGTGTATCTTTTACGAACACACCTGTTTCTTCAAACACCTCGCGAATAGCAGTGCGTTCGAGTATATCTGAAGAATTCCCTTCATCTTCAACTTGTCCGCCGACAAGAGAGAGCTCTCCTGCAGCGTGCTCCTCTTTTAAACTCCTCTGGATGATGAGCCATCTATCATCTTTAAATACTGCAGCTTCAACATTAACTACAAACATTAAAAAGCCTCCTTATTTAATCATATGTTGCTGAAATCGGTAGGTAAACTCGTGGATTCGAGGCTGAAGCTCGTGGATTCAAGCCCAAATCTTGTAAATTAACCTGATGATTTCTGCGTTTGTCTATTCCTTCGGTTGTGACAATCCATAAAAGAACATTTGAAAGATATCCGAGGCTAATTTATTTCCGTTTTCTCCGGTAATCAACGATATGAGCATGTCGTTATTAAAAAGCTGGATATATACCATGATCGATTGTTCTGACAGTTCCGGATTGATTTCTCCCGTTTTCTGCGCGTCCTTGATTAATTGCATAATCATCGGGATGGCATGCGACGTTTGAAAATCCGTTAAATATGATCTTAATTCCTCGTCAACTAACATCATTTCTCTTATGACCTCAGGATGAATATTGGCTATTTGCTTCGTTTTATGAAGAATGCTTGTCTTCATTTTTTCGAGAAAAGAGATGTCTTTATCAAACAATTCTTTATGAAATTCATATTGTTCAATGGTGTAATCTTTAATAACTTCCCTGAATAAGGCTTCCTTGCTGCCAAAATGATTGTAGATAGTAACTTGCGAAACACCTGCTTCCTTAGCGATGTCTTCGATTTTAATATCTTTAACGCCTTGCTGCTGAAATAGGGTAAAAGCTGCTTTTTTAATATCTGTTTTCTTTTGTTCTTTTCGGCGTTCATATCCATTCAAAATACTTCACCTCAATAATAGGATAAAACATTTTTTGAAAAATAACAAACTTCATATTTCAAAAAGTTCTTGCTAAAATGTTTTACAAGTTATATGATAATTTTGAAATATAAGCATATAAATATTTCAAAAAGAGGGTGTATTTTATGATAAAAGTTAAAAAGCTTACTAAACGTTTTACACCTGAAAAAGGCTTGTTTGATTTGAATTTTGAAGTAAAAAAAGGTGAAGTATTTGGCTATATCGGACCGAACGGAGCAGGCAAGTCTACAACGATCCGCCATTTAATGGGCTTTATGAAACCGGATGACGGAAGTTCCAGTATCAATGATCAGGATTGCTGGACAAAATCAGCTGAAGTTCAAAAGCTGATCGGATACCTGCCCGGAGAAATTGTCTTTTTAGAAGGAATGAATGGGCTAGATTTTTTAACCCTTATGCAAAAAATGAGAAGACATAAAATGACTCAAAAAAGAGATGAGCTGATCGAGCGGTTTCAGCTGGATGTAAAAACACCTATTCGCAAAATGTCAAAAGGGATGAAGCAAAAGGTGGGAATCATTGCAGCCTTCATGCACGATCCAGAGGTACTGATCTTAGACGAACCTACTTCAGGGCTTGATCCGCTCATGCAGCGTGTATTCATTGACTTAATTTTAGAAGAAAAACAGAAGAACAAAACGATCCTGATGTCATCGCACAGCTTTCAAGAGATTGAGCGCACGTGTGATTCAGCGGGAATTATAAAAGATGGCAGGCTTGTCGCATTAGAAGATATCCATTCACTAAGAACCGTGCAAAGGCGGATATTCGAAGTGAAAGTAAAATATGAATTAGATATTGAAACCATTCATCAATCCAAACTCCAAACTGAGATTATGGGGAAAAAGACGATTCATGTAACTGTTCAGGGGAACGACCAGGAATTTATTCAATTGCTAAGCAGGTGTGAAGTGGAGCACGTTGATACGAGACCGCAGGATCTGGAAGATATCTTCATGCACTATTATGACAGAAGGGAAGTGGCGAAATGAGCTGGCCACTCTACTTTTCGATGATGAAAAGCCATGCGAAAATGCTCGGAGGCTTCATATACGGTGCAGTCGCTTATATCGTATTGATCATATGGATTTATCCTTCAATTGCTGATATGAAGGGATTTAACGACATGATTAATGCACTGCCAGAAGGAATGCGCAAGCTGATCGGCATGGAAAATGGGATCAACTCACTGGCTGATTATATTGCAGGCGAATTTTACGGTATGCTGTTTTTAATCATTCTTATGATCTATGTCATCCTAACCTCTACCCGTTTAATGGCGCGCCTAGTGGATCAAGGTTCAATGGCATATTTGCTTGCGACACCTAATTCCAGGCTTAAAGTTGCTGCTACTCAAGCTGCAGTAATCATTACGGGGCTTGGATTGATTGTTGCTTTTACAACACTAAGCGGTATTGCCGCAAGTGAATGGTTGATATCAGGTTATGAGCTTGATATTGCATCATTTATTACACTTAATGTTTTAACGTTCCTCATTTTTCTGGTGATCGCCGGATATTCTTTCTTCATTTCATCTTCGTTTAATGATGAGAAAAAGGCGCTTGGTATTTCTGCCGGGTTAACCCTGTTCTTTTATATGCTGAATATGGCCGGAAAGCTGAGTGAAGAAACGGAGTGGCTAATGAACTTTACGATATTCAAATTGTATGACCCGATTAAAATGATTAATAATGAAACGGATGCCATGTTAACCGGTTCGATGCTTGGGCTGGCTGCGATCCTTTTATTCGGTGGGAGTTTAATTGTCTTTAAGAAAAGAAATCTTCCTTTGTAGATTTAGCTTGTAGGTCATTACTAAAAGCTTGCTGTTTTTTGAATGCTTCATTGAAAGTTGGTTGGAGCGTAAGGTGCGAGACTCCAGCGGGATCAGTGGGACAGGTGAGACTCCTAATGACACTTAGTGTCAAGGAGGCTCACCGCACACCCCGCGAAAAGCGAGCTCCTGAAGCGGAAACCAACCACTTTCAGATAGCGACTTTTATTTCATTCTTTGAAATAAACAAGTATAATAAAAATAACAATTTATGTGTAACATTTATTAAAGGTCCCACATAGAATAGTAGGGCTAGGAACCGAATATTGGATAGTTTTCAGGCTGCTGTCGTTTAGACGGCAGCATTTCTGCTTTTATAAGGGTAATGAGGATGATTGTTATTATCAATACGTAGGAGGGAAGTTAAATGGAACTCTCTGCACGGACTCAGCTTATACTTGCTACCACGGCCGGATTTTTAATTCTATCCGCCTGGCTGGTCGAAACGTATACCCAGTCACCATTCTTTGTACTGTTCTATATACTGGCTTTTATTGTTGGAGGTTATGCAAAGGCAGTTGAAGGCATACAAGGAAGTATCGAGGAAAAGCAGCTGAATGTTGAACTATTAATGATGTTTGCAGCGATTGGATCGGCTGCCATTGGCTATTGGGGAGAAGGAGCTGTCCTCATACTGATTTTTGCATATTCTGGTGCGCTCGAAAGTTACACGCTTCAAAAAAGCGATAAAGAAATCAAGTCACTGATTTCCCTACAGCCTGAAGAAGCATGGCTTATCTCAGGAGATAAAGAATCTCGGGTAAATGCATCCAGTCTAGAACCTGGTAATGTGATTAAAGTAAAACCTGGAGAAAGAATTCCAGCAGATGGCGTCGTGCTGAAGGGAAAGTCATTTGTTAACGAATCAGCTTTAACAGGTGAATCATTTGCAAAAGAGATTGAGCCCTCATCAGAAGTATTGGCGGGTACACTAAATCAAACAGGACTTCTCGAGATTTCCGTAACGAAGCATATGAAAGATTCAGTTTTTCAAAGAATGATTGACCTTGTAAACAGGGCTCAGAGCGAAGCACCACCGGTTCAGAGGAAGATAGAAGAATTTGAAGCGAAATATGTTTTATTTGTACTACTAGCTGCAGCATTAACGGTGCTAGTACCTGGTTCGACGGGAATATGGAGTTATTCAGAATCGTTATACCGAGCGTGTGTGTTATTGGTTGTAGCATCACCATGTGCACTTGTTGCCTCGACTATGCCGGCATTGCTGGCTTCACTTTCAAATGCAGCCAAGCAAGGGATTCTTTTTAAAAGCGGTGTGTTCCTTGAGAAGCTAAGTATGGTTAACGTGATTGCATTTGATAAAACAGGAACTCTTACAGAAGGTAATCCATCCGTGACGGCGGTAAAGTACGTCCATCCTTCAATAAAAGAAGAAATCTTGATCCCGATCATTTATACGATAGAAAAAAACAGTACTCATCCATTAGCAAAAGCGATATTAAACAAATTAGAACCGGACTATAAGGATAACGAGAAAGAAATCATTTCATATGAAGATATCCCAGGCTTAGGTGTTAAGGCGGAAGCTGCAGGTATTCATTGGAAGATCGGCAGCAGGGAACTGACAGGTATAAATGATAAAAAAGAGTCAAAGTTAATCGCGGATCTAACGGAAAATAATGAAGTTACTGGTCAGACGGTGGTATATGTCACCGCTGATGATGAACTTGCGGCGTACTTTTTAATAGGGGATACCGTTCGCGATGAGACAATTGATGCTATTGAGGCTCTGAAACAAAAGCAAATATTAACTCTGATGTTAACTGGTGATTCCAAACGCGGAGCCGAAATGATAGGAAGGCTCGCAAAAGTAGATGAAGTGGGCTACTCCTGCATGCCTGAAGATAAAGTGAATACGGTCATGAGATGGAAAGAGCGCTCGGCTGTAGTGGCTATGATCGGTGATGGTGTGAACGATGCTCCTGCTCTGGCAGTTGCGGATGTCGGTGTCGCGATGGGAATGGGAAGTGACGCCGCGATTGAAACAGCAGATGTTGTTCTAGTGAAGAATGATCTTAGCAAGTTGTTATATGCCATGAGTTTATCAGAGCGGTTATCAAAAATCGTTAAACAGAACATTGTATTTTCGATTGGTGTCATACTATTCTTGCTGTTTGCAAATTACTTTCAGGTTCTGACACTGCCTTTTGGGGTGATTGGACATGAAGGGAGTACAATACTTGTCATTTTAAACGGGCTCAGGTTATTGAAAGGATAGATCTTTTAGAATGCTGTTTTGGTAATCTTTTATGCCCTTGAAAGTAATTGATTTCCGTTTCAGGGTGCTCGCTTTCCACGGGGCGTGCGGTGAGCCCACTCGTCGCCTTGCGACATTGAATGGTCTCACCTGTCCCGCTGATCCCGTAGGAGTCTCACACCTTCCACTCCTATCAACTAGTCGAAGAAGCATAGTACAAAAAAACTATTTATTAAAAGCAACAACCTATCAAAAATGGGCCTTGAGGTATGAACCATTAGGAAAGAGCTTAAAACATAAGAAAAAAGCCGGACATCGCGTCCGGCTTTTTATTTACATCAAAATTTATTATTTATATCACTTTGTTTCTTCTCATAGGAAGTGGAGTCTGTTCCTGTCATTGTACGGGGTTTTACTACAGCTGTTGTTTTTGTTGAAGATTGAGTACTGTATCCGTCTCTTTCAGCTTCCTTTTTTGCTTCATCGATCGCTGTTTTTGTTTCGCTCTTAGCTTCTTTAACCGTATTTTTTGCTTCCTGCAGCTTTTGTCGGGCAGAAACTGACATGCTGCTTGATTTGTCTTTCATAGATTCAACAGCATCTTTTGCGTCCATCTGGCCTAGCTTAGCTTTTAGCATCGTTTCGTCTTTCTTTTGCATTGTACGCTCTTTAAGTTTGATAGAAGTGTCACGCAAATCGTTTCTGAACTCATTACCTTTCTTTGGTGCATATAAAAGTGCTGCAGCAGCACCTACTAAACTCCCGACTACAAGTCCAGTTGTAAAACCTGATCCAGAACCTTTTTTGTTATCATAAGTTTCACGTGTTTGGAAATCGGAATGTGTAAATACCGGCTCCGCTGTTGTAGTATGTGTTGTGTGTGTATTTTCGTTATGCATAATCAATTCCTCCTTTTTTGCTTGTATATAAATCGTACCCGGATGTTTTATAAGTTAAACACTTTAAGCTTAAATGTATAAGAGATTGAAGGGATTTGTCCAAATAAGGGAATAGAAAAAGCCGGGCTATACCCGGCAGGTTTTCTATTTATTTCATTAGCTTTTGAGTTCAGGAAGCATTCGGATTTCCTCATTCATTGCTGATTTACAAATGGGGCATTGAGGTTCTTTTTGCAAAGAAAAGTCAGCGCGCATCCAGCATGAGCAACCGTCACTCGAACATGCCCAAACCTTCGTTTCTACGTCTGGAATCGGCTCTGCAGGTTGTTTTGAAAAAAAAGCCATAGATATCCCCCTTTTCTGTTCTACTTATAGTATACGCCTAAAAGAGGAAAAATATGTATCAATTTGATTACATATTTAAAATAAGTTCATTTTTTGCTGAGATTTCTTTCGCCCAGCGAGCGTGAATCGCCTTTATTTCATCGGGTGAATGAATGGTTATATCTGATTTTAATAACCACAAATAGTCTGCTATTTTATTTATGTGATTCAATAAAACACGACCCTTTAGCATGATGGTGCCATCTTCAAGTTTAACGATAAACTGCTTAAGGAATGGATGTGAGATGCAGTAATCCGTTTTTTCAGGTGCAATTTCAGCAACAAGCTCTAAATAGGAACGCGGAGTAATCTTTGCTGCCCAGTTATGGATTGTAATATCAGTAAAGTCTTTTATATCCATTGGTTCATAATTAATCACAGCTTGGTGGATATCTGAAAGGTTAAATACATGAAAATCTGTCAGTGAGTAGCAATAGGCTGGACAGAACCACTCTCCATTTTCATTGTAGATACCTATAGGCTGGATGTTGCAATATGTCTTGGAATCTTGTATATGATAAAGAACAGTAACGATTTTTTGTTTTATTGCAGCTTCAAGCATTACTGGTGCATGCAAACTTTGCTCGGGAATGGGAAGTTGAACAGAAAGGCGTTTTTGAACGTGCTCCCAGTTATCTTTAGCATCTGCTGGCAAGTATTGAAGAAGTTTATTAGAGACAGATCTGCTTTGAATTTGAAAGGGGAAACTTTCTGCCTCATATGAGTGAAGACCATATAATATTGCAGAAGCCTCCATCTCAGTAAATCCGATAGGCGGAAGAATCCGATCGTTTTCAATCCGGTATCCGCCATGTGGACCAAACTCAGAAATGATCGGCAATCCCATCTCCATAAGTCTTATTAGATCACGCTGTATGGTACGGGTAGAAACTTGAAATTCTACCGCTAATTCTTTTAAGGTAAATTGTTTTTTAGTATTAATAGAAAGTAATAGTCTCTCTAATCTTTTTATCTTTGACATGTTTGACCCCTATTTGTTGTATTCAAACTTTTGTACTACTCGGTTGTATTTTATATCGTACATAATTACTGAATTGTTAGTGTTTCACCGAATAAAGTCGAAATAATAGCTTGAAAACAAAATAACACGTTATCCATTTCAGATAACGTGTTAAGTGTATAGTATGAAAAGTAGTAAGACTAAGCTGCGATTATTGGTTGGGGCAGGGTGTTCGAAGTATTAGTTTTTTACGATGGAAGAAAGATGTTCGATACATTCAACCATGTCAGCCAGCTGTTTATCCGTAAGCTGTGACATGTATTTTGATAAAACACCATTTCTTTTTTCCTGAATCATCTCGAATGCATCTAAACCAGCTTGATTCAGATGAACATAGACGATTCTTCGATCTAATTCCGAACGATACCGGTCAACTAATCCTCTTTTAACAAGTCTGTCAATGATGACGGTAGTAGCACTTGCACGAACTTTCATAGCGTCGGCAATTTCAGAAACGGTCCACTTTTCACGAGTAGAAAGTGTTTTCAAAATTTGAAACTGAGTAGAGGTAATCTCTTCTTCTTCCCAAATTTCGGGTTTTAACACGTCCATGATTTCTACAAAAGCCTTCTCTATACGCTCTACTTCTATTAAAACATTTCTACTATCTGCTACCACTTTCACAGTACTGCCTCCTTAGCTTACATTACTCCTATTTTAATATAAATTTCCGATAAGTTCCATTAATATGTAGTATAAAGTATCTAGTTCCCAATGTGTATCTCTGCGCTAGTATTTAAACTATTGAAATATAGATTTAATTTAGCAATAAAAATATATTCCTGTCATAAAAGAGGAATTCTTTCATGAATATCTAATAGAAAAAGAGAGAAAAAAGGGGGAAGAAAGATGGCACGTATTGCTTGGATTACAGACAGTACAAGCTGTATTACACAGGAAGAAGCGAAGCAGCTTGGCATACATATTATACCAGTATCGGTTATTATGGAAGAAGAGGTATACAAGGATGGTGTTGACATTACACCAGATGAATTTTATACAAAATTGGAAACAATTACCGAACTTCCGAAAACAAGCCAGCCAACTGTTGGTGAGTTTTCTGATTTCTATGAAGTGCTTAAGCACGATTATGACTGTGGAATCGCTGTACACGTATCAGAGAAATTCAGTGGTACGATTAACGGATCCAGGCTTGGAGCAGATATGGCAGATTTCCCTGTACATATCGTAGATTCGAAAATCACTTCTGAAGCTATGAAACAGCTTGTTTTAAAAGGAAAACGATTAGAAGAAGAAGGACTTGCTCCAGAAGAAATCGCTTCACGAATGAGAGAATCTGCAGATCACGTTAAAGGATATGTGTGCATCGGAAGTTTAGAGCAGCTGAGACGTGGAGGCAGATTATCTGGTGCAAGTTTCTTGGTTGGAAACCTCCTGCAGATCAAACCTATCCTGACATTTGATGATGGATCACTTGTACCTTTTGAAAAAATAAGAACACTAAAAAAAGCAGAGTCGCGTGTACTTGCTCTGTTTGATGAGGCAGCAGCACGAACATCTGTAAATGGAGTAAGTGTCATTTATAGCGGTTCATCTGAAAAAGCAGAAGATTGGCTGCACCTTTTAAAAGAAAAATATCCAGACATAACGATTAACCTGGGACAGCTGAGTCCCGCGATCGGAGTACACGTGGGAGCAGGCACTCTTGGCATCCTATGGTTTGAGGATTAAGATTAATCAACAAAAGGCAGAAGAACAAAAACTGCAAAAGTGTAAAAAGTAACAGGGGACAGACCCGGGTCTGTCCCCTGTTACTTTTTTAAGATTTTTCACTGACTGTTGCGATGATTATGTGGACAAACGCGATTCTATTAGGCAAAACCCTGAGAGTAATCAGATTCCTTGTAAAATAGAGAAAACACCCGTAAAACATGATTAAATAATTGTTTTTTTGATCATTTTTCGATAAGGTAGTAGACAGTGTTGCAAGTAAAGGTTAAGAGCCTTTATTTTGTGGAATAATACCAAAAAGTACGAAATACATAAAATGGAGTGATAAGAACAATGGAAATCGGATTAATCGGCCTAGGTAAAATGGGCTTTAATATGGCATTGAACATGAACGATAAAGGCTATACCGTTATCGCTACTGATGTTAACAAAGACACAGTTAAAGAGATTTCTGAACAAGGGGTTAAAGGAGTAGAATCAGTAGAAGAGCTCGCGAACTCATTCTCAGGGAGAAAGGCTGTCATTCTTCTTGTACCGGCAGGTGAAATTGTTGACCAAGTAATCAACGAGCTTAAACCGCACCTTACAGAAGGGGATATTATTGTTGATGCTGGGAACTCCATGTACAAGCATACACTGCGCCGTTACGAAGAGTTAAAGGCTGATGGTATTCACTTTGTTGATGTTGGTACTAGCGGCGGAACAGATGGAGCTCGCTACGGTCTTTGCGCGATGATGGGCGGAGATGATGATGCAGTAAATTATCTTGCTCCACTCTATGAAAAAATTTGCGTTGAAAAAGGTTTCTTAATAACAGGCCGCGCTGGTTCTGGCCATTTCTTAAAGATGGTTCATAACGGTATTGAGTACGGTATGATGCAAGCGATCGGTGAAGGATTTGAAATCCTGGACAAGAGTGATTTTGATTATGATTATGAGGCTGTTTCGAGAGTATGGAACAACGGATCTGTTATCCGAAGCTGGCTCATTGAATTGATGGAGAATGCGTTCAGCAAACAGCCTAACCTGGAAGATATCCGCGGTGTTATGAACTCATCGGGTGAAGGGATCTGGACAATTGAAGCTGCACTTGATTATCAGGCATCAGCTCCTGTTATCGCACTTTCACAATTCATGCGCTTCCGTTCATTAGAAGATGACACGTTCCACGGTAAAGTAGTTGCTGCACTGCGTAATGAGTTCGGCGGACATGCTGTTGTGAAAAAATAGTCTTTTGTTTAACGCTCTATTCTAAAAGATTGTTGCATCTGAGAGATTTCGTGGAAACTTCTTCATTGAATAGTTAATTGGAGCGAAAGGACGAGACTCCTGCAGGATGAGTGGGACAGGTGAGACCACTCAATGTCGCGAGGCGACGAGGGGGCTCACCGCACACCCTGCGGAAAGCGAGTTCTGTAGCGGAAATTAACCTCTTACAAAGCAACAAAGTTTACGAATACAACATTGTTTAAGGACCTCTGTGCCCAGGAAAAAAAGCAGAGGTCTTTTACTATTTTTAATTAAGGCTTTTCTCTCTAAAAGATTGTATTTTTGAATAATTTTTTGAAATGCCTTCATTGATAAGTTGATTGGAGTGTAAGGTGCGAGACTCCTGCGGGATCAGCGTGACAGGTGAGACCCCTGAAGGCTTGATTAGCCTAGGGAGCTCACCGCACGCCCCGCGGAAAGCGAAGCATCCTGAAACGGAAATCAACCACTTTCAAGAGCAACAAAGTTTGCGTAAACAGACTTAATAATCATATACTATCAATGACCTGAATGGGATAGGAGTTTAGATTATGGAAAAGAAATATGTACGCGAGTCACGAACAGTTAAATCTTCAGTTGTTCTGCCACCTGATTTAAACAATCATGGAACGCTCTTTGGCGGCAAGCTTATGGCTTATATTGATGATGTTGCTGCCATTTCTGCGATTCGTCATGCACGCAAACATGTTGTTACAGCCTCTACTGATTCAGTGGACTTTCTACAACCAATTAAAGAAGGTTATTCCGTTTGCTTAGAATCGTTCGTGACTTGGACGAAAACCACTTCGATGGAGGTTTTCGTGAAAGTCATCGCAGAGAACCTATTAACTGGAGATCGTAAAGTGTGCGCCGTTTCTTTTTTAACGTTTGTAGCCATGGGAGAGGATGGAAAGCCTACACCTGTGCCAAAAGTCATACCTGAAACAGAAGAAGAGAAATGGCTGCATGAACATGCACCAGAACGAGCGATTGCAAGAAAAAAACGCCGTGAAGAAAGCAAAAAGTTAGCAAAAGAATTCGGTGTAAAAAAGCCATGGGATTCAATTTGAGCATAAAGATATATTTTTAAAAATTATAGATGTTAAGATTCGCAAAATGAAAATAAGGTGATATAATAAAGTTAACCTTTTTCCAGCCAGGGATACAGAACCCTGGCATTAATCTTGTTAATTGTTTTAAGCCCCTAATTTGTTGAAAAAAACGAATTAGGGGCTTTTTTGTGCTGTAAATTTACATAACCAATGACCGTTCCGCAAATGATAAGAAAAGATTGAAAAAAAGGCGGATGGTTATGCGGAATAGAAGAAAACGCCCAATTATCAAAACCCACAAAAAACTATCTGATATGATTGCGGATAAAAAAGCCGGCGAAAGTTCTTCTCTTCAAACGATGTCAGGTTCTATAGAAGGTCAAAATGGTGAATCCAATGATCAGCAGCAACCAGTGAAAGAAGGAGAATTGAGCCCAGCCTTACATATCAATGTTGATAGAATTAAAACCCGTCTTGGCAATCCGACGGATCTCATTATCCGGGAATTTGAATTCGAACTCGAACAAAAAGTAACAGCAACTCTCATATTTCTGGAAGAAATGAACGATACACAGCTCTTAAGTGAATTTATATTGGAACCATTGATGAGTCTTACATCTGAAAAACAATCATCTCCCGTTCCCGTAAATCATGCACTTCATTACATTAAGCAGAATGCACTTGCTTTAGGCA
Source organism: Fictibacillus halophilus (assembly GCF_042680145.1). Lineage (GTDB taxonomy): Bacteria > Bacillota > Bacilli > Bacillales > Fictibacillaceae > Fictibacillus > Fictibacillus halophilus_A. The sequence goes on from NZ_JBHTNQ010000001.1 coordinate 831,278, forward strand.
GAGTTCTTGATATCGAAACTGAAGAAGAAATGCTCGAAGCCTTGCTTGCTGGATTAAGTGTCCTCTTAGTCGAAGGTAATACGAAAGGCCTTAAGATGGGGACTAACGGCGGAAAAATGAGGAACATTGAAGAGCCGACATCTGAAGTTGTCATTCGCGGTCCGAAAGAAGCATTCACGGAATCAATGAAAACAAACATTTCATTAATCCGAAGAAAAGTAAGATCTCCAGATTTGCGTATTGAAAAGTTTATAGTCGGTGATATCACTAGAACAGATTTAGCGATTATATATATGGATAACATCGTAAATCCTCTGATAGTAGAGGAGATAAAAGAAAGGATTGCACAGGTAAAAACGGATGGCCTACTTGAAACTGGCCAGCTCGAAGAATTCATACAAGACGAGACTTTTACTGTTTTCCCGCAATTGATGAGTACAGAAAGACCTGATGTGGTTATCGGAAATATTTTAGAAGGACGGGTAGGCATTATTGTAAACGGAACACCATTTTCCCTTATCGCACCTACGCAATTTATTCAGTTCTTTCAATCATCCGAAGACTATTACATGAGATATGACATCAGTACTTTTTTGAGACTGCTTCGGTTTTCCGTTTTTATTATTTCATTAATCGCTCCATCCATTTATATCGCACTTACAACTTTTCATCAGGCAATGATTCCTACTACATTGCTTTTTGGGATCGCTGCTCAGCGTGAAGGCGTCCCTTTTCCAGCTATAGCGGAGGCACTAGTTATGGAGATTACTTTTGAGATATTACGTGAGGCAGGTATAAGGATGCCCCGAGCAGTTGGTGTAGCCGTATCGATCGTAGGTGCACTTGTATTAGGGCAGGCAGCTGTTCAGGCGGGACTGGTATCACCTGCTATGGTTATCGTTGTTGGAATTACAGCTGTTGCAAGTTTTGCGATTCCTTCATTTGCTGTCGCAACATCAGCCCGTTTACTCCGGTTTCCTTTGATGATTATCTCTTCTGTGTTTGGATTCTATGGGTTAACTCTTGCGCTAATCGTAATCGTTGCTCATTTAACGAGTCTGCGATCATTCGGAATTCCATACTTAAGTCCGTTTGCACCGATACAAATACAGGACTTAAAGGACAGCTTATTCCGTTTTCCAATCACTCACTTATTTAAGCGGCCAAAAAAACTGGCAAAAAAAAATACAACCCGTACTCTGCCTTATCCAGTTAAGAAAAAGAGAGAGGAGGAAACAACAAGATGAGTTTCTTGAAATGTTTCATTCCTCTTTCCCTATGTCTTCTCTTGCTGACAGGGTGCTGGGATCAGAATGAGCTAGACGAGCTTTCAATCGTGATGGGAATCGGGATCAATATAGATAAAAAAGGGAATCTGATCGTCACTTATCAGGTAGTGAACCCAACCGAAGTTGCACCTGGGGTTTCCGGTGGAGGCGGCGGAAAACAGCCTGTATTTACGGTTTATGAAACAAAAGGAAAGAATTTGATGGAAGCAACAAGAAAAGCTACTAAACAAACTTCACGCCGTCTATTTTTTGCACATGCCCGCATGCTTGTATTTAGCGAGAAACTAGCGAAAGAAAATATTTATGAAGCACTTGATATGATGTCGCGCGATCCGGAAGTACGATCTACGATACAGGTTCTGATTGCAAGAAATACAACACCTTCTAAAATATTAAGAACGTTTACGGCTATAGATAAAGTGACTTCAGATGAAGTGGCTGCAATCTTAAGAATATCTGAAAAAACCTGGGGAGAAAATGTTCAGCAGGATATAAATGAAATTCTTCAATCTATTATCAATGAAGGCGGAGAGCCTTTAATTAACGGGATTGAAATTACGGGTGATAAAGAGCTCGCCGTTACAGCTAAGAACTATGAAGTAGGAGATCCCGCGAGAGTAAAAGTCTCAGGGATGGGTGTTTTTAAAAAAGGTAAATTAAAAGGATGGCTCGATGGACCTGAAGCAAGAGGCATTCTCTGGTTAAGAGGAAAAATCGCAAGCTCCGTTGTAACAGTGCCTTGCAATGGCAATAAAAAAGGGTATGCGATTGAAGTTGTCCGTTCCAATACCGAACTCTCAGCTTCCGCCAAAGGAGATGTTCCGACAATAAATGTTGAGGTTTTTCCTGAGGCGAATATCGCGGAAACAAATTGCCCGGTAAATCTTGAAAAGCCATCTGAAATATTTAAAATTGAAAAAATGTTCAACAATGTGATTGAAAAAGAAATAACAAAAACAATAAAGTCTGCACAAGATTTCAACAGTGATGTAATAGGATTTGGTGAACTGCTATACCGGGAAAACCCTAAAATGTGGAATAGCGTTTATAAAAAGAACTATAATCGGATTTTTCCTGAGATCCAGGTCAAAGTTAAAGTGGACTCGCGGATCAGAAGGTCAGGAATTCGAACTTCTCCATTTTTATTTGAGAAAAATCAAGAGAATAAGGAGGAGGTTGAATCCTCATGAAAACGTATAAGATCGATCTTCAGCAGTATTTTATTCTTATCGTATTGTTTGAACTTGGGAGCGCCATTCTTGTCGGTCTAGGCATGAATGCTGGCAGAGATGCATGGATTGCTATATTGTTTGGTATGTTTGTAGGCATGATTTTGTTTGTAGGATACTTCTTCCTGTATAAACAATTTCCTGAAATGTCCTTGACCCAATATTTACAAGTGCTATTCGGGAAGTACTTAGGGAAGTTTTTTGGATTTTGCTATATGCTGTACTTTTTGTACCTTGCGTCCAGAGTGTTGCGTGACTTCGGAAGTTTGCTTCTGTCAGCTGTTTTTGTACAAACACCAATTATCGTAGTGAACACCTTAATGATTGCAACGGTCGTGTATGTTTTAAAGCTTGGATTTGAGGTCCTGGTACGGACAGGAGAAATATTTTTTGGCTTGGTTGCATTGGTAGGGATTACATTGGCGGTATTGGTATTATCGGCAGATCTGATGGAATACAACTACTTGCTTCCTATTTTTGGAGGTGGAGTTATGCCTGTATTAAAAGCAGCTTTCCCTGTAACACCGACCTTTCCGTTCGGAGAGATGGTAGTTTTTACAATGCTGCTCCCATATATAAAAGTGAAAAACAAAAATAAGGCTTTGAAGGTAGGTTTATTAGGGATGGGAGTGAGCGGTGTGGTATTAAGTACAACGATCGCAATGGATATTGCAGTTCTAGGCGGACACGTCGCAACCCATGTTTACTTCCCTCTTTTAGCAGCAGTAGCGAAGATCAATCTCGGAGAATTTATTCAGAGACTTGATGCATTAGTTGTATTTACATTAATTATCGGTGGATTTTTCAAGGTTGCTGTCTTCTTATATGTATCTGTAAAAGCCGCGCAGGATGTATTTGGAGTTAAGGAAGAAACCACGATCATCGGACCGATAGGAGTTGTAGTCATTTTATCTTCAATTGCGATTGCATCTAATTATGTAGAACATATTAATGAAGGATTGAATGTTGTGCCTCATTTTATACACATTCCCTTTCAGGTTGTTTTACCTGCAATCTTTATTATTGTATTCTTAATTAGAAAAAAGCAGCTTAAGCATTTTGCTTCTTCTTCATCCAGCTAGACCACATGAATGTAAGAATTGGAAGAATGAGCAATACGATCACCAGGAAAAATTCGACTTTATCCACATATTTAAAAAATGAAAAAAATGATCGTTTTAGGACGGATAAAGGCGGTGTGCCCATAAACCAGTCAATGCCAATTAATACCGCAATCATTGCAGTAAGTGTTATTAAATAGATGGATACAGGGTTTTTCATTTCTATCGCCTCCTGAAGAATAGTTTTTACAGTATTCTTCCGCTTATCCATCATTAAAAGGGAGTGGGGAAAATGTGCGGCAGGTACTTTCTATATTATGACAAGGATTTTATCATTGATGCTTTTAATATAATAAATGAATTCGATTATGAAGACCGATTTAACATTGCTCCCAGTCAGGATGTGCTTGCTATTGTAAAAGGCAGCACAGGTAATCGGGCAGGGTATATGAAATGGGGGCTTATCCCGAAGTGGGCGAATGACCCTAAGATCGGCAACAAACTGATCAATGCCAGAAGTGAAACAATCGAAGAAAAGCCAAGCTTTAAAGAATCTTTCTATCAAAAAAGATGCCTGATCCCTGCAAGCGGCTTTTACGAATGGGTAAAAGAAGACAATAAAAAACAGCCTTATCAGTTTACATTGGAAGATAACCAGCCTTTTGCTTTTGCAGGAATCTTGTCCAGGTGGAATCAAGGTCCAGCTGGTGCGGGTGTTGAAAAAATAACGTGTTCGATATTAACAAAGGAATCAAATTCGTTTATGGGGACCTATCATCACAGGATGCCAGTTATGCTGAGACGAGAAGAAGGAGAACTCTGGCTAGAACGCAGAACAGACAAAGACATACTCCTGGCAATGCTCAGTGAAAATAACCCTGAACTTTCAGCAGAACCTGTTACAAGAGATTTAAATACGAGATAATACCGGCTTTTTAAGGCAAAACCAGCTTTAGGGATGCCGGTTTTTTTGATCTTTTCTAAATGATTGTTGCAACTGAGAGGATTTATCGGAATTCTTCATTGAATAGTTAATTGCAGCGAAAGGACGAGACTCCTGCAGGATGAGTGGGACAGGTGAGACCACTCAATGTCGCGAGGCGACGAGGGGGCTCACCGCACACCCTGCGGAAAGCGAGTCCTGTAGTGGAAATTAACCTCTTACTAGTGTAACAAAAATTGCGAACATAGATTTTGTATGTAAAAGTCCCGAAATCGGGATAGTGTTTTTGGTAAAACAGAACTATATTGTAAATTCTTTGTAAGTCTTTCTAACTGTTTTAACATAAAACTAACAATTGAACCGACAAACTTGTGTTATATTTTTCATGGATTTACTAAGTTTTACATAATAAAACATAGGCAGGTGGACGGTTGTGTTAAAAAGAAAGACGAAAAAACTCACAAATATAAGTATCATCTTTGCTATGGTAATCAGTTTAATATTACCTATGCAGCAAGCATCAGCCGCTGAAGTTTTGACGGTTAGCGAAGCAATAGTGAAGCAAGATAAGTCAACACAAATAGTGGAGGGTTATATAGTTGGGATTGTCAAAGGTACAAATAGTTATCAATTTGAAGGACCTTTTACAACAGCTACAAATTTAGCCCTTGCTGATTCACCAGATGAAAGAGATCCAAAAAAGATACTACCTGTTCAATTACCACAAAATGCAGTTAGAACAGCATTGAACTTGGTTGACCATCCAGAAAATTCAGGAAAAAAAGTTCAAATCAAAGGTACTGTTGAAGCTTACTTTTCTGTTCCGGGATTAAAAAATGCAAGTGAATATCAATTTGTAGACGGAACTCCTCCTGAACCACAAGTAGAAGATGTTAAGTCTTCAGTTGAAGGACAAGTTGTTTCTAAAGGAACTCAAGTAACACTTTCAACTTCAACACCTGATGCAGCAATCTATTACACAGTAGATGGGTCAAATCCAACTGCGGACAGCACGCTATACACTGCACCAATTACGATTAATGAAGATGTAACAATAAAAGCAATAGCTGTAAAAGACGGATTGAAAGACAGCAGCATTGCTGAATTTAAATATCAAGTAGCACTTTCAGGACTTCGCATTCATGATATCCAAGGTGCCGGTCACAATTCTCCAGTTGCAAATAAAGTAGTTGAAGGTGTAGAAGGCATCGTTACAAAAGTGGTAGATGACAGGAACTTCTACATGCAAGATTTAGAGCCAGATAACGATTCTAATACATCCGAAGGAATTCTTGTATATAAGCCGGATCATGAGCAAACAGAAGGCAATGTCGTTTCTGTAAATGGTCAAGTTAAAGAATGGGTGCTAGAAGGTTACTCTGACAAATTAAGAACAGATCTTGCAATGACTGAAATTAATGCTGATAAAGGTCTGGTAGCAACAGTCGAAGAAGGACACGTACTCCCTGAGTCTATCGTGATCGGCATGTTCGGCCTGCAGCAGCCGACAAAAATTATTGATAATGATAACTTTGAAGAATTCGATCCAAATGAAGACGGTATCGATTTTTATGAAAGTTTAGAAGGTATGCTTGTAGAAATTAATAATCCTGCTGTTATTGCGCCGCAAAAATATGGTGAACTTGTTGTTCTTCCAGATCGCGGAGAATACAGCAGACTTAATTCTGCTGGCGGGTTAAACATTACTGAATTTGATTACAATCCTGAACGTATTTTCGTAGATATGGGCAATGAAGATTTTGTTGCCAAATCAGGTGATTATTTTGAAGGTGCTATTACTGGTGTAGTAAGCTATGGCTTTAGCAACTATAAAGTATTAACGGATGTGGAAGACCTTCCAGCGTTTGTTGAAGGCAACACAGAACGAGAAATCACTCGTATTCACGAAAAACATAAAGAACTAACAATTGCGAGCTTTAACGTTGAGAATTTTTCAGCCAATGAAAATGGAACTTCAGATGAAAAAGTTATGAGAATAGCTGAATCAATCGTTCACAACCTAAAGTCTCCTGATATAGTAGGTCTTGTCGAAATGCAAGATGGGAACGGTTCTACAAATGATGGGACTACTGATGCAAAAGAAAGCGCTGACCGTTTAATAGCTGAAATTGCGGCTCAAGGCGGACCAGAATATGTTTACACAGATATTGCTCCTGAAAACAATCAAGACGGCGGACAGCCAGGTGGTAACATTCGTGTAGGATTCATCTACAATCCAGAACGTGTTTCACTTACAGAGGGAACAAAAGGAACGGCAACAGAAGCTGTAGAATATAAGGATGGGAAACTTACACTTAATCCCGGACGCATTGATCCAACCAATGAAGCTTTTGAAGACAGCCGCAAGCCGGTAGCAGCTCAGTTTGAGTTTAACGGTGAGAGTGTAATTGTTGTTGCTAACCACTTTAACTCTAAAGGCGGAGACCAGCCTTTATTCGGTAAGAACCAGCCTCCTGTTTTAGGAAGTGAGGTTCAGCGTAAAGAAATCTCAGCAATCGTAAACGGTTTTGTTAAGGATGTAAAAGAAGAGGATAAGAATGCAAAAGTAGTTCTTGTTGGAGACTTCAACGATTTTGAATTCACAGAATCACTTGAAATATTAAAAGGGAATGAGCTTACTAATATGGTTGAGAAAGTGCCGTTTAATGAGCGCTTCACATACTCATACCAGGGTAACGCACAAGTTCTGGATCATATTTTAGTAACCAACAACATGGCGAAGAAAACAAAGGTTGATATTGTTCATATCAATTCACAGTTCATGGAAGAACATGGACGTGCAAGTGACCATGATCCAGTACTGATTCAGGTAAAATTGGATAAAGTTAAATAATCCCTTACAAAAACTGACCGAAATGGCAACGGAACATGCCTTTAGGTCAGTTTTTTCATGATTTTGAGCGGGAATAAAGGTGGTTTGAGCGTACATTAAATAGTTTGAGCGAAACCAAAGGGTATTTGAGCGTAACTAAGGGTGACTTGAGCGCAGGTACGAAATTCTGAGCGTACGTGTAATAAATAAAAGAACACGTACCGTAAAATTCAAACATCTTAAAATATAAAAAGGACTGTCTCCTTGGAGTACAGTCCACTTTTAATCAATAACTGCGATTAGCGACGGTATCCGCCACCTAGTTGCTGCTCAGCCATTTGAACAAGACGTTTAGTGATTTCACCACCAACAGATCCATTCGCACGGGATGTTGTGTCTGGTCCAAGTTGAACACCAAACTCAGAAGCGATTTCATACTTCATTTGATCCAAAGCTGCTTGTGCTCCAGCTACTACTAATTCATTAGAGTTGTTGTTACGTGCCATATGTATCACCTCCTTGTAATAATAGTTTGTATATCTTTTGCAAAATTATGCATCTATTGGAAAATATTTTTATAAGTCTTTAATGAGATAGGTATTCGCATATTTTTTGAATAACCGACACAAAAACCCTAGGATTTCGTATGATAAATCATCCCCCTATTTTTATTTTCAAGAAAAGCACTGTACTGGTTTCCAGTCAGTGTTTTTCTTTTTGAATTTTACACCTGCTATTTTAAGATTTTGGATTTATAATAGAGAAGGAATTTGACAGATATGTATAGAATATCGATGCATTTGAGAGAGCGGGTGGAGAGATGGGGCTTAAAGACAAAGAAAACATCACGAAATGGAAAGGAATTGCATTAGCTTTAGCCGGTGCTTCGCTTTGGGGATTTTCAGGAAATGCAGCAGAGTGGATTTTCTCTCATACCGCAGTGACAGCGACATGGCTTGTATCCGTTAGAATGGTGATGGCGGGGCTGCTGCTTTTAATCTTAGTCTCCTTTAACAATAATATTTTTTCAGTTTGGAAGAACAAAAGAGACCGCCTCGATTTGCTTGTTTTTTCTTTAACGGGAATGCTTGGCGCACAGCTGACGTTTTTCTTAAGCATTGAGGCTGGAAACGCACCGACAGCGACGCTTCTTCAGTTTTTAGGGCCTGTATTTATTACGGTTTATTTTGCTGTAAAGTTCTTAAAATGGCCGAAGCGTAAAGAATGGATTGCGGTATTGATGGCACTGACAGGGACATTTCTGCTATTAACAAATGGAAAGCTGGATTACATAACTGTTTCTAAAGAAGCGATTTTCTGGGGTGTGCTTTCCGGTGTTTCGGTTGCCGTTTATACGGTATTTCCAGTCAGGTTATTAAAACTTTACGCATCTGCTGCAATTACGGGCTGGGCAATGCTTTTAGGCGGTTTAGCTGTTTCCTTATGGACACAGCCTTGGCAAGCGGGATTCATTGATTGGACACCATCACTTTTTTGGATGCTTGCGTTCGTCGTTATTTTTGGAACGCTGTTGCCGTTTTATCTTTATTTAGATAGTTTGAAATACATTACTTCAACCGAAACAAGCCTGCTTGGCAGTGCTGAACCCTTAGTAGCCACAATTGTTTCAGTAGTCTGGCTCGGTACCGCTTTCGACAGTTTCCAATCGGCAGGCGGTATGCTGATCATATTAACTGTGTTCCTATTATCTATGCCGGAAAAAGGAATTCTCAAAATTAATCAGACGGTCAATAAATAGCTTTTTTGTATCGCATCATTTGACTTTTGTTCTGAATCGTACCACTATGGTAGGGTACAACTTACAACAGGAGTAGATGCGAAATGAACGATAAAATTGTATTTTTTGATATAGACGGAACACTAGTAAACGATGAAAAAAAGATTCCGGAAAGCACGAAAGAAAGCATCAGCCAGCTGCAGAAAAATGGTGTGCATGTAGCTATTGCTACCGGACGGGGACCATTCATGTTCCAGCCTATTCGAGAGGAGCTAGGTGTTGATTCATTCGTCAGCTTTAACGGTTCATATGTTGTTTTTAAAGATGAAGTGATCCATAAGACACCGCTGCCTGCAGAATTCATTACTAAAATTGAAAAAGAAGCAGAAAGTGCAGGTCATCCTCTTGTATATCTTGACCATCAAAAAGCAACATGCAACGCAGATGATCATGAAATTATTAAAAGCTGTACGTTCAACCTTATGCCAAAATATCCGCTCTATCAACCTGGCTTTTATAAAGACAATGAAGTCTATCAAGTGCTATTATTCTGTCAAGAACAGCATGAAAAAGCTTATCGTGAAGGGTATAAAGGAACGTTTGATTTTATTCGCTGGCATGAGGATGCACTGGATATTCTGCCAACTGGCGGATCAAAAGCAAAAGGGATCGAAGCCTTTATTAAACAGATGAACATGAAACCTGAAAATGTATTTGCATTCGGTGATGCATTGAATGACATTGAGATGCTGAATGCTGCAGGAACAGGTATTGCGATGGGGAACGGAATGAAAGAAGCGAAAGAAGCCGCTGACTTTGTAACAAAATCAGTCGATGAAGACGGAATCTATTATGGACTTAAACATTTTGGACTCATTTAATAGTAGGTAAAACCTTTGCAGATGCAAGGGTTTTTTCTTTTGTCTGGGCTGTAGACTTTGTTGCTACTAAAGTATGCGAGAAGAGAGACTTTGAGCGAAAAGTGAAGATTTTGAGCGAAACTAAAGAAGTTTGAGCGGAGCAAGAAAATCTTGAGCGTAAATCGACGTTTTTGAGCGAAACCTCAATGAGTCTGAGCGAACGTGTAGTAAATATAAGAACACGTACCGTAAAATTGCATCTGAAAAGGAAATGGGATACCAATCATAGAGCCTTTGTCTAACGATGTTGAAATATATTGAAAAAAGTATAAATTTTGGCAAATATGTTGAAGGGATTTCTCCTATTTTGGCGAAAAAAGGCTTTATGAAAGCTAGGGCAGTGTCGATATAAGCTATACAGCAAGAAAAGACGTCCAAATAGGAGCTGAAACAGGTGAAAGCAAATGTTAAACTGGTTAACTTGATTTTGTGTACCTTCCTCATACTGTCATTGATTCCGGCGATTTCGGCATCTGCTGAGAGTAAAGCAACTGTAAATGCTACGAGCTTAAATGTTCGCTCAGAACCAGCTCTTTCAGCCAAAAAAATAGGTTCACTGAAAAACGGAGACACCATAACAGTGCTGAAAACGGAAAAGGGATGGGCAAACATTAACTTCAACGGCAAAAAAGCATGGGTGAGCGCAGAATTTTTGAAGTTGAAAAATGGTTCGGCACCATCAACACAGCCGCCAAAAACAGAGAAACCTGCAGCAAAACTAGCTAAGGTTACAGCTACTTCTTTAAATGTAAGAAAAGGTCCAAGTCTTCGGCATACTATTGTAGGATCACTTAAGAACGAAACAGTCGTAACGATTCAAAAACAAGATGGCAAATGGTCATCAATTACATATGGAAAGATATCCGGCTGGGTAAGCAGTTCATATCTGCTGGAGCAAACCTCACAGCCTCCTGCTGCCCAAAAACCGGTCAACAATAATTCAGGAAACGACAGCAATAATAAGAGCACAAAATGGGGAACCGTAACCGCTACCTATTTAAATTTCCGATCTTCTGGAAACTTAAATTCACCTATCATCGGTTCATTAAAGTATGGGACAGCGGTTCAAATTTTATCTGAATCAAATGGATGGTCTTCTGTTCAAACTTCTGACAGAAAAAAAGGCTGGGTTTCTTCAAAATATATTTCGATTCAGAGCGGAAGTTCACCGGTTGCACCAGCACCTAAGCCAGAAACAAAACCGCCTTCCGCACCGCCTGCTTCCGTCCTGAAAAAAGTAGTAGTAATGACAGACGGAGTAAACATCCGCCAAGGTCCATCGACGGCTTATCTCATTGTTGGAAAGGCAAATCAAGGTGATGAATATGCTTATATTCAATCAAAGAATGATTGGGTGCAGCTGAAACTGCCTAATGGAAACTCTGCATGGATTGCAGGATGGCTCGTAGCCATTCAGCAGAACTCGTCTTCACCTAACAGCAATTCAGGAACAACAGCACCTAAACCTTCAACTAACGGATTAAAAGGAAAGCGCATCGTCATTGATCCTGGTCATGGAGGGCACGATCCAGGTGCTCTTGGGAAAGCTCATGGAACGCATGAATCAGAACTTACACTCATGAGTGCAAGACTATTAGCAACAGAGCTGAGTAAAGCGGGTGCTGTGGTTATTCTTACACGAAGCGACAGCAATTATCTTTCTTTAAATAAGCGTGTGGAAATAAGCCATTATCACTTTGCAGATGCTTTTATTAGTCTTCATTATAATTCAGCACTGGATACAAGAGCTTCGGGCCTTTTAACGTTCTATTACGGTCAAAAAGACATCAAACTAGCAGATTCCGTTCATTCTGGGCTCCTGCAAGCAGGTACTGGTCTTCCCGGCGGGAATGTCAGATTTGGAAACTTCCATGTATTACGCGAGAATAAACAGCCTGCAGTATTAGTTGAGTTAGGATTTCTTTCAAATTCATTCGACGAAATGACAGTTAGAACTGATTCCTTTCAATCTAAAGCGGCTTCTGGTATTACGAACGGACTAGCAAAATATTTTCAGTAACACATTCAGCTGTCTCTAATTTTAGAGGCGGCTTTTTACATTCAAACTTTTCGCTGGATTTTACAGGTGGATTTTTTCTATAATTAAAAGCACAAATAATAAAGTTTGTTAACAATAGGTGGTGCAGGGTTTGGAAAACTCCGGATTAATTCTTGAAGGTGGGGGAATGCGCGGCGTTTATACCGCTGGTGTTCTCGATGTATTTATGGAAAACGATCTTTATTTTCCTTATGTGATCGGGGCTTCTGCAGGAGCTTGTAATGCGGTGTCCTATTTATCCAGGCAGCATGGAAGAAATCGTACGGTGAACCTGGAATATAGCTCTCATCCAGAGTATATTTCTTATAAGAACTGGCTGTTTAAGAAAAAAGGTCTGTTCGGTATGGATTTTATTTTCAATGAACTTCCGAACCGTCTTGTCCCATTTGATTATGACGCGTTTAAAGAATCCCAAGAAAGATTTGTGGTCGTTGTTACGGACTGCAGAACAGGTGAACCGGTTTACTTGAGCAGAGAAGACTACAATAAAATGGACATTTCAATGGTACTAAGAGCATCCTCTTCCATTCCGTTCATTGCCCCTATAGTTGAGCTGGAAGGTAAACATGTGATGGATGGCGGCATTGCCGATCCGATTCCTGTTCATAAAGCGATGAAAGATGGAGTTAGAAAAGGTGTAGTCGTTCTTACTCAAAATCATGGCTACCGAAAGAAAAAGCCGAAAATGACGTGGGTCACTAAGCGCTTTTATCCAGAATACACAGGGTTGGATGAAAGTCTGCGAGGACGCTACCTCAAGTACAATGAAACGCTGGATTACATTGAAGAAGAAGAGAGAAAAGGAAACCTGTTCGTACTACGGCCTTTAGAAAAGATGAAAGTAAAGCGGATAGAGCGTGATCCGAAAAGGCTCGGAGTTCTTTATGAACATGGCAGAAAAGATGCAATCGACCAGCTGGACAACTTAAGAAACTGGCTAAAAAATTAGAATAAATAAGAAGGCTTTTTTCTAAAATTATGTTGCCTTTGCTTCATTTCTTTCATTCGCTTCATTGGCAAGTTAATTGGCGAGCAACCTGGAGCGGAAATCAACCACTTTCAAGAGCAACAAAGTTTGCGAAAACAGCCAATAAGAAAGCTGGCATACGGGGGTCTTCTCAGAAACTTGCAGCCAGCTTTTGTTTTTCTTAATATATTTTTTGAATCACTTCTTCTATATCCGGTTCTTTCATCTGAATATCAACCGGTTCGCCCCACTTTGCAACCTCTTGAAGCAATGAAGGTGAAGAAAGAACAGACCGGTCATACATGAGTATAAGTTTGTCATCTTCCCAGCGCATCTTTTCAATACCGTCTAATTCAGCCGGCAAATGTTTGGGCTTCTCTCTGTATTGCACTTCTATCACACTCGGCAATCCGATATTATGTCTTAGATCTGCAAGAGAACCATCAAGCACAATCTGTCCATGATTAATCACAATTACCCGGCTGCACAGCTGTTCGATATCATCCATATCATGTGTCGTTAAGAGAATGGTTTTCTTTTCCTTTGTGTTGAGTTCTTTCAAGAATGACCGGATGCTTGTTTTGGCATTTACATCGAGACCGATCGTCGGTTCATCCAAAAACAGTACATCTGGATTATGAATCATTGCCGCAGCAAGATCTCCCCGCATGCGCTGTCCGAGGGAAAGCTTTCGCACAGGGGTATTTATAAACTGTCCGATATGAAGCATATCATCATACAGCTTTAAAAATTCTTGATATTTTGCATCAGGTACTTTGTACATCTCTTTTAAGATATCAAAAGAATCCCGTAGCGGAAGATCCCACCAAAGCTGTGTCCGCTGACCGAAGACGATGCCAATCTTTTTGGCCACTTCTTTTCTACTTTTTTGAGGACTGAGACCTGCCACCTTGATGCTTCCGCCAGTTGGATGCAGAATACCAGACAGCATTTTAATCGTTGTTGATTTTCCTGCACCGTTCGGACCAATGTAGCCGACAAATTCACCTTCTGGAATGTTAAAAGATATATCGTTTACGGCTTTTACAACATGATGTTTGGTAGATAGAAGGGAAGTAAATGAGCCGATAAATCCTTTTTTCGTTTCATAAATTTTAAAGTGCTTGTTTAATTGATCTGCAACTATCATATGTTCCTCCTTAACTGCCTGTACTGTGGTAGTGCCGAATTCCGAAATACCAGAAACGCAATGATAAAAATAAAAAACCAAGAGCAACTGCCGGCGGCCATGCCAGGTTCCAAATGCTTCCACCTTTATCTAATAGGAAAAGGATAGGCGTGTAGTTCATAAACCCAACTGGAATGACAGTGAAGAAAATAATCTTTAACCATCCGGGATAGATGTTCATCGGATAGCTTGCTGCGTTAAAGGGTGCATAAAGTGTGAATGTCTGAAAATCTTTTATTCTCTGCGTCCAGAATGCGAAAGTTGCTGTCAGGAGTCCAAGAGAAAAGCAGATCACTACACCTGATGCAATAGAAATAGGCAAGTATAGCAGCAGCAAGAACATATCAAAACTATCCAGGCTGAGTCCGATAATAGAAATAACAAGAATGATAACCCCTTGAGCGGTTCCTCCGATCCGTGACAGGTCAAGGTTCTTGGTTAAGAGCAGTGAAAGTGGAGAGACAGGTCGGATGAGGAGGCTATCAAACTCTCCTTCTACCATGTATCTTTCAAAATTATGAATCTCTACACCAAACACTCTATAAAGTGTTATTGCAACTGAAGAAATGCCGTAAAGCAAACCTACTTCATAAAGATTCCAACCTTTCACATCATCAAAACGCTCTAAGATTGCCGCGAGCAAAACGAAATCAACGGCCATGATCAATCCATATGAAAGAGAGGATACGAGAAAATTCATTTTATATTGCATGCGGGAACGCAAGCTTCCTGATAACAGCTTCAAATAAAGATTCATAGCTTAACCCCCTTGAATCTCTAATTTTTGGCGTGCTCTTTCTGTAATCCATAGATTCAGCAAAGTTAATACTAAAGCCCAGAAAAGTTGAATCCAAATGACATCATTTGACGCCTTCTCAAGGAAAATCATGACTGGATAATAAATGGCGCCTGCAAAAGGTAAGTACTGTGTCAAAGTTGATAAAGGTGCCGGCAGAAAATCGATAGGTACCATCTGTCCGCCGAGACCAGCCAATAAGGTGAAGTTTACGAAATGTGCCCAGGCGACTTCCGTTGTCCAACAAGCACTAATTCCTACCAGATAGTGTAAATTAACAGATATAATAATAGCGAGAAGTACTGAAATACATATGAAAAGATAGCTTGAAAAATTTTGAGGTACATAAAAGCCAACGGTTAATGCAAACACGAGTCCGATCGGAACCGAACGAAAGAAGAAATTATAAACGAGCCGGCCGGCTTCTTGTGAGGTAACGTACAGAAAAAAGTTTGATGGTCTGGCAAGTTCAAATGAGATGGCTCCGTTTCGGACGCCGTTTTGAATATTAAGTCCAGCTGTTAAAAATCCTGAAAGCCAGAGAATACATTGTGAAGCAGCTATGTAATATGTCATGTCCATTACATCATAGGGACTGCTTTGTTCTTTTCCTTGCAAAACGCCAGCCCAGATCGCAATGAATACAAAGCCAAAGATTGCACTGGCCGCATTGTTGATGAGGTGGGCAACCTTATATTGCAAATTAGTCATAAAGCTTTTTTGTAATAGAATCCAATAAACCATAAGTCCCCCTTTATAAAGTTGTTATTTCAGAGCACAGAATTATAAAATAGCAAATTTTACAAAAGTTTGCAATTCTTTTTTTGGAGGTTTTTTATGTCTTGTTCCCAGTGTCGTCCATCAGGTGAATTTCCTAGAGAAGGTATTTTTCACATCCGGACGGATCATCCTGTACTTTTACAAAGTTTGCAGCAATTTTTGGAATCACATGAATTTACCGTTAACGCAAATCTAGAAATTTTGTCTGTAAACTATGAAAGTCTATACATCTTGCAAACTCTTTTTGAAGACCTGAAGAGAGCGTTTAACAAACAGGCATTACTTTCTTTCTTTTGTTCTTTAGAGCAAGGAGCAGGGGATCTAAATCCATTCAAAACCTGGATTCCATTTGGTCATCTTTATGAAAGAATAGCGCACCCTGAGCTTCACCAAGTGATTCAGCAGCAATTATTTACGACGTATTCTCAGCCCATCATTCATTTAGCTTCCAATGAGATTTACGGATACGAATTTCTGCTTCGTCCATTACCAGATAGTCATGACTTCAAACCTTATGAACTTTTTCAAATGGCAGAACGAGCAGGTCTGCAAGCTCTTTTAGATGGAAAAGCACGCATAGCATCTATTCAAAATAGTGCAGATGCATTACCCGCTGGTGTTAAACGGTTTATCAATTTTTTGCCGTCATCTATCTATGATCCGAAACATTGTCTGGCGACGACTTTTAAAGCAGCTGCAGAAGCAGGTGTCGATCCACTCGATCTGGTGTTTGAAGTAGTAGAGACTGAAGAGATTGCTGACATCGATCATTTGAAGGATATTCTTACTGCTTATCAGGAACAGGGTATGAAAGTAGCTCTTGATGATTTAGGAGCAGGGCATTCCACACTTTCTGTATTAAAGGAATTGCGTCCGGATTATGTAAAAATTGATCGTAAAATTGTTTCGTTCTGTGACGAAGATGAAGAAAAACAAATTATGATCAAACAAATTGTCCAGATTTCAAAAGAGATAGGGGCGATCGTTTTAGCAGAAGGCATCGAAAGAAAAGAAGAGGCAGATTTTGCACTTCATTACGGAGTACAGCTTGCACAAGGCTACTATTTCGGTAAACCTGTACCAACGGAAAAATTAATGATTTCAGCTGAATAAAGAACGCCAAAACCTTATCAAAAAAAGATAAGGTTTTTTTCATGAATATGTTGGAATTTCGGTCAACATCTAGTAATCTATACATAGATGCTTTTGTAATATAATTGTAAAATTAACGGGAAAATTTCCAAAAGGAGCGGAATGATGGTAACGAAAGCGGATCCAGAAAGAAAGAAGAAAAAAACGCAAGTACCCTTTCGTTTAAATGTCTTGTTTTTAATCGTATTTTTTCTATTTTCGATTCTTATTCTAAGGCTTGGTGTACTCCAAATCGTGAACGGAGAAGAAAAACGATTGGAGTCTGAGGCTGTAGAAGAAGTTATAGCTAGAAAAGAAGCCCCGCGCGGCAAGCTGCTGGACAGCAACTTTCGTGAAGTAGTAGGCAACAAACCATTTTTCTCCCTTACGTATACAAAGACGGTAGATACAAAAGCCGATGACACGATGCGTATCGCAAAGTGGCTCGCTAAAAGACTTGGTGTAACAGAAGAGCAGGAGAAAAAGATAACAGAACGTGATAAAAAAGATTATTTTATCGCACAACATGATATCACGGAATTAATGAAAGAACGCTTAAGCAAGAAAGAAAAGAAATTAAGCGACAAGGAACAATACAAAGCGCTTGTTGATAAGATCACAGAGGAAGAAATCAATAGTCTTACAAGTGAAGATATTAAAGTGCTGGCTTATAAGCGTGCGATGGACACAGGCTATGCCTACTCAGCGCAAAGAATTAAAACAAACTTATCAAACGAAGAAGTATCTATCATATCTGAAAACCTTGGCGACCTGCCGGGCATCGATATTATGGCTGACTCTGAGCGTATTTATCCTTATGGGGAATCAGCGATATTTGGTGCTGTAAAACAAATTCCAAAAACTAAAATGGATTACTTCTCTAGCCTTGGCTATGACAGAAGTGACCAAGTAGGAGTCAGTGGACTCGAAGTTCAATATGAACAAGTGCTTAGAGGAATGAAGGAAAAGTCTGTATATCTGACAAATCCAAAAACGGGGCAAACGATTGGTGAACCGAAATCAATTGCCGGTCAACGAGGAAAAGATATCGTTCTGACTTTGGACATGGAACTCCAATTTAGATTAGAGCGTATTTTAGAGGAAGAAATCTTAAAAGCTAAACCACTCCCGGGCAATGAATTGCTTAAGTCTGCTTATATCGTTATGATCAATCCGAAAACAGGAGAAGTCAAAGGTATAGCGGGTAAAAAATATGAAGATGGTAAATTCACCAATGATGAATACGGAGCGTTGTTTAATTCCTATGAAATGGGATCGACTGTAAAGGGAGCAACTGTATTATCAGGGCTGCAAAAAGGTCTGATCAGTATGGGAGAACGAATTTACGATACGCCTTACACAAAATATGGAATGAATAAATCTTCCTGGAAGAACATGGGGTCTATCACAGATTTAGACGCTTTAAAAATGTCTTCCAACGTATATATGTTTAATATTATGGACCGTATGATCGGGCCTGAACATTATACTGATACGTATGCAGAAGCACGATATATGTATAATCAGTTCGGATTAGGCGTCAAGACGGGAATTGATTTTCCGAATGAAGCAACTGGTTATGAAGGAAAACCGCCAGAAGGGGAGATGGGTACCCTTTTTGACTTAGGAATCGGACAGTTTGATACATATACAACGATGCAACTCGTACAATATGTATCAACGATTGCAAATGGCGGATATCGCGTAAAACCTCAGCTTGTTAGAGAAATACGTGAACCTGCTACTGATGAAGATAAAGAAGGAAAATTACTGAAACGATTTGAACCTGTCATCCTAAACAAACTCGATGTTGATGAAAAATACATTAAACGCGTACAGCAAGGATTCTGGCAAGTAATGCATGCTCCGGGCGGTACGGCAAAAAGTTATTTTGATGATGTTGAAAAGTATCATAACCCTGCCGGAAAAACCGGGACAGCTCAGCGTATCATCAAGCACCCTCAAACAGGGCAGCTGACAGAAAAACATAACTTAACGCTAGTTGGATACGCTCCATTTGAGAACCCGGAGATTGCATTCGCAGTCGTGGTTCCAGAGGGTACACCGCGAAACGGTAATCAGCGAATCAATAAATTCATTGGTCAGCGTGCGTTAGAAGCCTATTGGGACCTTAAGAAAGAATACGGTGAAAACGCGGCTACCGTTAACGGAAATATGGAAAAAGAAAAAGAAGAAGCAGAAGGCTCAGCACAATAATGCTGAGTTTTCTTTTATAAATACAAAAAAAGCCGGACGAATCCGGCTTTTTTCCTGTTTGCTATTTCTTATTAGCAGAAGCAAGCTGCCCCTACAATAATCAATAGAATAAATAACACTACTACCAATGCAAAAGAATTGCCATGAGAATAACCCATTGATTTTTCCTCCTTTAATTCTTGCAATTGTTAATTCCATACATTCTATGCCTGTTTTTGTTTTCGAAGTGGGCAGGAGCGGAGAATACAGCAAAATAGGCTTAAAATGTATGTTTATCACTGAAAATGTCAACGATTTGTAAAGACTGAATACTTGTGAGGGTATTCTTTCTTTGTTTAAATGTAGGTAGAAAGAAAATATTGATACAGGGAGCCAATTATGAAAAAAACGGTCTTATCCTTTCTTTTATTATTTGTGATAGTTTTGAATCTGCCTTCATCTGTTTTTGCTCACTCAGATCTTGAATCTGCGACACCAGCAAAAGGGGAGAAGGTTACCACAGATCTTGAAGCAGTGGTTTTAACGTTTTCAACTAAAATAGAATCGTTAAGCACCATGAAATTAAAAAACGAAAATGAAGAAATCCCCCTCCAGATTAGTATTGAAGATAATCAAATGACGGGAAAATTGAACAATCGCCTTGAAAACGGAAAGTATACAGTTGAATACAAAATAATCGGAGCAGACGGCCATGTAATCGAGGGGAATTACTCGTTCTCGGTGGATCGGCCGGAACAGGCTCAGCCAAAAGAAGAACCAGAAGAGAATCAAGATAATACAGAACAAATCCTGCCTGAGCAAGATAAGGAAGAACAGCCTGGCAATCCAAGCTATTTTGGTCCATTGACGATTGGATTAGTGATTGTAATTGCCATAGTTTCTTTCTTTGCATTCAGAAGAAAAAGATAGTTAGTAAAAAGTGGATGATTTCCGCTCAAGAATGCGAGAAGAAGGACTTTGAGCGGAAAAGGAAGATTTTGGGCGAAACTTAAGGTAGTTAGAGCGTAGCGAGAAAATCTTGAGCGTAACTCGGCGTTTTTGAGCGTAACCTCAATGAGTCTGAGCGAACGTGTAATAAATATAGAACACGTACCGTAAAATTTCATCGAAGTGTATTCACAAAGTGTATCAACACAGCAACCTTTTAGAAATTAAAAAAAGTTAAGCAGAAAGCCTCGAATAATTCGGGGCTTTTTTTTGTAGGATAGGAAAGGAAATTAATTAACAAAGTTTATTGTTAACAAATGGACTTTTTTTAAAAACTCGAGCAAATGTATAGTTTTTTCTAACTATTCTGTTATATGATGTATATTGTCTTTTATTTTTTTAGAAGGGGGAAGGTGAAGATTTGGATACGTTTAGAAGATTAAAAGACTTTTATTGGCCTTATAAAAAATATTTTTACTGGTCGATCCTGACTTTGATTCTGGTATCAGCCATTACGGTTGTGTATCCGATGGTTCTGCAGTTTACCATCGATGAAATCATTATAAAAGGAGAATATTCATTCGTTCCTTATGTGGCAATCGGATTTATTGTACTAATGGGAATAAAAGGAGCAGCTACATATTGTCATCAATATTTTGGAGATTTGTTTGGCATCAGCTCGGTTTTCCAGCTCCGTGAATCTCTGTATGAGAAGCTTCAATTTTTGCCTTTCAGTTATTATGATAATGCTAAAACGGGAGACCTCATGTCCCGGTTAACAGCAGATGTAGAGGGTTTTCGGTTCTTCCTCTCATTTGGATTTTCCCAGCTTATCAATTTCGTTCTAATCATTGCATTCAGTCTTTCCGTAATGTTCTTCTATTCGATCCCGCTGGCAATCATCACACTTTGTATGATGCCATTCCTCGCAATCGTTGTTTACAAGTTTGATAAAGAAGTACATCCCGCATTCAGGGGAATACGAAAATCAATGGCTAACCTTAACACAAAAGTTCAGGAAAACATTAGTGGTATCAACACAGTTAAGTCATTGTCGAGAGAAGATTTTGAGATTGGTAAATTCGATACGTCGAATGAAGACTACAAATCTCAGTTTCTGAACACATCACATATTTGGGCGCGATATTTTCCAATCATGGAGCTGATCGGGAACCTGTCTGTCGTTCTTTTGCTCGCGTATGGCGGTTATCTGGTTATTAACAGTGACCTTACTGCAGGAGAGCTTGTCGCTTTCTTCAGTCTTGTATGGTACATCATGGGTCCTATCATGAATCTAGGGTTTATCATGAATACTTTCTCACAGTCAAAAGCTTCTGGGGAACGCCTTCTTGAAGTATTAGATGAACCTCTTGAATTTGAAGGTGAAGACCGTGATACAGCCATGGTTCGTCTGAATGGAGAAGTAACGTTTGAACATGTGACGCATCGTTATAAAAATGAAAAAAAGGATGCTTTAAAAGATATTACTTTTACTGTTAAACAAGGTCATACGATAGGGCTGATCGGTGCGACTGGTTCTGGGAAGACATCCATCACCCAGCTTTTATCCAGGTTTTATAAGCCGGAGTCTGGAAGAATTTTAATCGATGGCAAGCCGTTAGAAAAATACTCGCTTAATACGTTAAGAAAAAATATCGGAACTGTACTTCAGGAGTCATTCTTGTTTTCATCGACGATCAGGGACAATATATCCTATGGCAACCCTGACGCTGATATGGATGAGATTATGGATGCTGCGAAACGCGCACAGGCTCATGACTTTATCATGGAACTCCCTGACGGGTACGATACGATTTTAGGAGAGAGAGGGCTTGGTCTTTCTGGAGGACAAAAACAGAGGATTTCCATTGCGAGAGCCATCCTTATCGATCCAGCCATCCTCATATTAGATGATGCAACAAGTGCAGTTGATATGGAAACAGAGTTTAAGATTCAGCGCGCTTTAAAAGAAGTCATGGATGATCGGACGACTTTTATTATCGCTCATCGTATTTCATCTTTAAAGCATGCGGATGAAATATTGGTCCTTAATGAAGGGGCGGTCGTTGAGCGTGGAACTCATGATGAACTCATCCAGAAAGAGTCAGGAAACTATCGCAGAATCTATGACATCCAATATCAAGACAGAAATAAAGTGTTTCAAAATAACGGGCAGGGGGTGTAGAAATGGATAAGAGAAAAAAATCAGCCCGTTTCCGTTATTCTTCCGAGCAGGTGATCGACAAACCGTTTAACTGGAGTCAGATTATCAGGCTGTTCGGCTATATGAGACCATACAGTAAAAACCTTCTTCCTAAAGCGTTTTTAGCAATGATGGTGACAACTGCTGTCAGACTAGCTGTTCCTGTATTCATTGGAGTGCTGACGTTTGATCATGCTATAAAGAACAAAGATACATCACTTTTAATTAAATTAATCTTTGCTATATCGGCTCTTTATCTTATCTCATGGGGAGCGAATACGCTCCGGATAAGATGGATGAATTATCTGGGACAATACGTGATTTATGATATTCGCCAGCATCTGTTCAAACATATCCAGCGTCTGTCACATCGTTTCTTTGATCAGCGTTCGGCAGGATCGATACTCGTTCGTATCATCAACGATGTTAACTCCCTGCAGGATCTATTTACAAACGGTGTTATCAACGTACTTATGGATGTAATCATGCTGTTTGGTATCATCGTAATCATGTTTGTATACAGTCCAGAGCTTACTTTGGCAATTATGGTGATTTTACCGCTGATGTTCTTCATTTCTACAAGCTTAAGAAAGAAAATAAGACGTTCCTGGCAGGTTGTCCGCATTAAGCAGGCAAAACTGAACTCGCATCTGAACGAAAGTATTCAGGGGATAAGAGTTACAAAGTCTTATACACAAGAAAAAGAAAACATGAGCTTTTTTAATGGAGTAAATAATGAGACATATGACAGCTGGAAAACGGCAACACAGCAGAATGCCTTGTTCCGTCCTTTTGTTGAAATGTCTAACGCCATAGGTACAGCAATATTATTATGGTTTGGTGCCTACTTGATCCAAGGTGAAGCGTTGGAAATCGGTGTTTTTGTTACCTTTGCATTTTATCTGGGGATGTTCTGGGAGCCGATCTCCCGATTAGGTCAAGTGTATAATCAGCTTTTAGTTGGAATGGCTTCATCTGAACGAATCTTCGAATTTTTGGATGAAAAGCCTAATGTTCAAGAGAAAAAAGGTGCCTTTGAGTTTTCCAGAATTAAAGGAGAAATTGAGTTTAAAAACGTTGAATTCTCTTATGATGATAAACGAAAAGCATTGAAAGGAATCGACCTGACGATTGGGGCAGGTCAGACTGTAGCTCTTGTGGGTCATACAGGCTCTGGAAAAACAACGATCGCAAACCTGGTGAGCAGATTCTACGATCCAACTTCAGGTGATGTTTTGATCGACGGTGTAAACTTGAAAGATGCCAGCTTAGGCAGCCTTCGTGAAAAGGTGAGTGTTGTGCTTCAGGATACCTTCATCTTCTCGGGAACGATCATGGAGAACATCCGGTTCGGAAGACCTGATGCAACAGATGAAGAAGTTAAGAACGCTTCGAAAGCGGTAGGAGCTCATGCCTTTATTGAAAGACTGTCTGATGGTTATGAAACAGAGGTTGAAGAGCGAGGAAATGTTTTATCGGTAGGAGAGAGGCAGCTGCTTTCCTTTGCACGGGCTTTACTCGCTGATCCTGATATTCTAATTCTGGATGAAGCGACTGCAAGTATTGATACAGAATCTGAACAAAAAATCCAAACCGCTCTAAAGACTTTGTTGAATGGAAGAACAGCGATCATTATTGCTCACAGACTTTCCACGATCAGGGAAGCTGATAATATTGTTGTCCTGGATCATGGAGAAATCATTGAGCAAGGAAATCATAACGAACTGATGGATGCTGAAGGAGTTTATTATCACCTCGTGGTTTCACAGTTTAAAATGCTTGATGCGATATAAAAACAAAAAGCTGTTTTCGTAAAACTTTGTTGTTTTTGAAAGTAGTTGATTTCCGTTACAGGACGCTCGCTTTCCGCGGGGCGTGCGGTGAGCCTCCAGGTGCTAAACACCATTAGGAGTCTCACCTGACACGCTGATCCCGCAGGACAAGGAAGGCTTAGGCAGCTTTAAATCGCACGAAGAAAATGTGAAGTTCATTTTCGAGGAGTCTCGCACCTTGCACTCTAATCAACTTATCCGTGAAGAGAATGAAAAAATGACCAAGAGCAACAATCTTTTAGATAAGAGCCAATCAAAAAAACGCCCTGGGAAATGATTCCCTAGGCGTTTTGCTATTTATTGAAGTGCTTTAGATAAGGTTTCGATGTTTTCTTTCATGATGGAAAGATAATCACGGTTATTCTTCAAATCGTCTTTTGTCAATGTTTCAAGATTGTGCAGCGTCATTGTCTTGGCTCCGACTTCTTTATTGATCATCTCAGCCACTTTGTTATTAACATTTTCTTCGAATAGGATATAACTGATCTTTTCTTTCTTAGCGCTTTGAATGATGTTTTCGATCTGATGCTGACTCGGTTCATGAGATGGTGAGAGTCCGCTGATCGCAATCTGTTCTATATTGTAACGCTCTGCCCAATAACCATAAGCTGCATGAGATACAATAAAAGTGTTCTTTGGAGCTTCTTCAACTTTACTCTTAAACGAAGCGTCCAGCTCTTTTAAATCTTTAATTAATGCATCATGATTCTTTTTAAAATCATCTTTTGCGTCAGGTTTGATTTTCACTAAACCGTTATAGATGTTATCCGCCATTTTTTGAGCAAGAATCGGGTCCAGCCAGATATGAGGGTCCTGTGAGCCATGTTCGTGATGTGCTTCTTTACCTTCATCATGTGCACCTTCTTCTTCTTGCTCTTCCATATGCGCGAGTTCTACTCCTTTTGCAGCATCTACAATTGGAACGTTTTCTTCTTTTAACGTACCCGCAACTGAAGAAGAGAACTCATCGGATTCCATCTTATTGTAAACAAACGCATCGCCTTCTGTTATCTCTACCATTTTCTTAGTCGATGGCTCATACGTATGTGCATCTGCTCCTGGTGGTATAATGGACGAAACTTCAACATGCTTTCCGCCAATTCTTTCTGTAAAATATTCTAGAGGATACATCGTTGTATATATATTTAATGTTCCATCTTTTTTATCATCACTTTTGTTCCCGCAAGCTGCTGTTGCGATCAACAGAAAAATCATGCCTACCAAGCCAAGTCTTTTCATCAGTTTCTCTCTCCTTTCAAACAATCCTTTTTTATTATAAACGGAATCATTACGATTTGCAAAAATTTTTAAAGGTTCATTTCTAAAAGATTGTTGTTTTGAACATTTTTTGTGAAGTACACTTCTTTGACTAGTTAATTGGAGCGAAAGGACGAGACTCCTCGAAAATGAAAAATCACATTTTCTTCGTGCGATGTAAAGCTGTCGAAGCATTCCTTGTCCTGCAGGATGAGTGGGACAGGTGAGACCACTCAATGTCGCGAGGCGACGAGGGGGCTCACCGCCCATCCTGCGGAAAGCGAGTCCTGTAGCGGAAATTAACCTCTTACAAAAGCAACAATGTTTACGAAACAGCCTTTTAAACAGCCTTGCATGACGGAATGCGGTGAAGGGAAGAGGAGATTTTAAAATAAGACAGTGGTTTAATAAAGCAGACCAAGTTCCTTTTTGATATAATGGAGTAGGTGTTAGAAAAAGCGTTTAAATAAGCGTGAATCATGCTTACAAAGGAGAGCGCGTACCAACATGAATATTGCTTTTTATTTGTTGCCGAAAGATGAAGTAAAGTACTTGAACCCTGAAGCAACTATGAGGCAGGCATTAGAGAAGTTATCTTATCACAAGTATACTTCAGTGCCGCTTGTATCTGAAGAAGGACGCTACATTGGAACGCTGACTGAAGGCGATCTTCTATGGAAGCTTAGGGAAGCTTTTGAAAAGGGTTATGATGAAGTTTTAAAGACAAAGTTAACTGATGTGCCGCAGCGTATAAATAACATATCTGTATCGATCAACTCAAATATGGAAGACCTTATTACTTTGTCTACTGACCAGAACTTTATACCTGTTACCGATGACGATGGTCATTTCATCGGTATTATAAGAAGAAGAGATATCATCAAGTATTGTGCAAATTTAATTTGGAAAAAAGAACTGACAAAAGATTAAGGCATGTGTCTTAATCTTTTTGTACATACAGGAGGAATAGTATAGGGTGAAGATCGTAGCAATCACAGCCGGCGGAATGATTGGAGCTGTTCTCCGGTTTTGGATCGGTATTCTTCTTTTTCAGCCTCATGCGCAGTTTCCGTTTCCCACCTTGGCGATAAATCTGATCGGAAGTTTTGTTCTGGGATGGTTTGTTGTTCACGGATCTCAGCAAATAAAAAACAGAACACTCGTATTAGGAATTCAAACCGGATTTTTAGGATCTTTTACGACGTTCTCAACCTTTAATGCGGAGATTGTTCTGCTTTTGGATCAAGGACTGTATTCGATAGCTATCCAGTATTTCATAATCAGTGCAGTAATGGGTATTGGAGCGGTCTTACTCGGGATGAAATGCGGCTTAGTACTTCTAGAAAAAGAAGGTGCAGAACAATGATTGTAAGTTCTATAGCCGCAGCAGCTGGCGGTGCATGCGGTGCACTGGCTCGATACTTTGTGAGTCAGCGATTAAATGGAGATTTTCCTTGGGGAACGTTTTATGTAAATATTCTCGGATCGTTCTTATTAGGCTGGTATGTCACGAATGAAGGACGGGAAATACTAGATTCACTGTACGCAGCAGGTTTTCTAGGCGCCCTCACGACATTCTCGACACTTCAATTTGAAGTTGTTACGCTTTATAAAAAAGATAAAAGAAAAGTTCTTCTTTATTTGGTCCTAACATACACATTAGGATTGATAGCTGCTTGGACAGGCTTTTTGGCAGCAGCAAAAATATAATTAGAGGTTAAGGAGATACAATGAAAGAATTAGTGATTTCACTGCTTGAATGGATTATGAGTTTAGGTCATTTAGGAATTGCACTTGGATTGATGATTGAGGTCATTCCGAGTGAACTTGTTCTGTCTTACGGCGGTTACATGGTTGCCAAAGGACATCTGAATTTTACCTTGGCTGTTATTGCCGGAACAATTGGCGGAACGCTGGCGCAGCTTTTCTTATATTGGATGGGCTATTATGGAGGACGACCGTTTTTAGAAAAGTACGGAAAATACATTCTAATCTCTAAAAAGCAAATCGACCTTTCAGAAAAATGGTTTAATAAATATGGTACAGGCGTTATTTTCTTTGCTCGATTTATTCCGGTTGTAAGACATGCGATCAGCATCCCAGCGGGTATCGCAAAAATGTCATTTGCGAAGTTCACGTTATTTACAACACTTGCTGTTATTCCATGGTCAATCTTCTTCATTGAATTGGGAAGCAGACTCGGAAGCAACTGGGAAGACATCAAAACAATCGCTGCCCCTTACACAAGAGGAATTATGATTGCAGCAGTCGTTATCATCTTCCTGTTTATCTTGTTTAAAGTAAAAAAGAAATAAGAATTAGATAGTGAATGAGCCCGCTTAATGATAAGCGGGTTTTTAATTTGTTTAGAGGACAAATTCTAATCAAATTCGTCCAAATCATATATATCCCTACTGTGAAGAAAATTTCTAAAGGAGGGAAGGGATATGGAAACTTTCATAAAAAATTATCATGAAACCTATAATGCAGCAAAAGTTAACGAACTTTTGCAGCGGATTAAAGCTCATAATGAAAGATCAGATATGACAGCAAAAGTCTCTGAAGCGATGCGGAACTGCGGTTTCAACAGCGGAGATATCGAGCAGGTGCTGAAGCAGCTCCGGGGGGACAGTCCCTAGACAATTACACTTTGGCTGATTTCGTGTGTTTGGGGCGGACATTCGCGGTTAAGGCTCATAAATATTTTTGTAGGCTCAAAAAAAAATTTGAAGGCCCATAAATTAAAATGACGGCCCATAAAAAAGTTTAAAGGCTCATGAAATTTCCTGAAGGCTCATAAATCAAAAAAAACCATAAAAAATATTCCGCTATAAGTTTTCATTCCTCTAATAAACGCAAAGCCGCTTCACATTAGTGACTTCCACTAATGAGAGCGGCTTTTCACGATGAATTAGAATGTATTTCCCACTTAGGACAAGCATTTTCTTCACGATTTAGGCAAAAATACGATATACTACACATGAAGAGGTGATGGTTGTGGAAATTACATTAAGCGCAAAAAAGTATATTGAAGAAGTGCTTGAAATGAATAACGCAAACGGAATCCGAGTTTATTTTGCAGGCATGGGCTGAGGAGGTCCAAAGCTTGGCCTGGCTCTGGATGAGCCAGAAAACTCAGATGTTATTGAAGAAGTTAACGGAATTCGTGTTGCATTTGACCAAAGAATTAAAGATCAGACAACTGCATTAAAGCTTGATTTTGAAGATTCTAAGCACGGCTCTGGATTAATTATGGTCGGGCAGGATGAATGCTGCTAAAAACAAAAACCGCTATCAGGAATTTTGCCTGACAGCGGTTTTATTATTATTGCTGAGACTTCCGGAATCCGTTATCGATCGCTTCTTGCTCGCTGCAGAACCATTCTTCAGGTTTAGTAATTTTATAATATCTGCCGCTTTCAACATGATAGATTTTTTCTCCGGAAGAGTTAATGTTCCCTTTAATCGTGCATTTTGTGTCAGCAGTCTCCTCGAATGGATCTTCTGCTTCTTCAGGAATATAACCATCCTCCTGTGAATAGTTCTCCAAACTCCAAATGCCAATCCCTTCTTTTTGAGCTTGTTTTTGGATCTTCTCGTAGTCATCCACATATTTTGTGTTTGGCTCAAACACATAGGCCACTCGCGCTAATCCTTTTTCAAGCAGTGATTCTTGAACACTCTTATCATCTGCATACACGTATGCTAAAAGTCTTCCGTACTTGTCCCGTTCACCAATTCCAAGCTCCAGCTCAACATTCGATCCACTGAGCATGTTTTCTGTATGTTTGCTCGCTTCTTTACTAAACGGCTGAACGGGTTTATTTGGATGGACGCTCTCTGGGGTGTCCACAAGTAAAAAACGAACGGTTTCACTTTTTCCATCGACTTTTACTTTTATCGTGTCACCATCAACTACGTTTAGAACTTGAACTGGAATTCTATCTTTTTCAGACGATTGCAACTGGCTGCATCCTGCGAGAACAAAGAAAATTGAAGAGAGAATCAGCCAAACTTTAAAGCTAAATTTCATATGTATCATCCTTTTATAAGCCGATTTATTGTATATGAATTACCCGTATCTATTATAATAATAGATAGATTGAAGAAATTATAGAATATCACATTACATGAAAAAAGTGGCGGTATTCTAGAAAGGAGATTGCCTTGAAAAAGATACATAAATTATTTGCGATCTGTTTTGCAGTGATTTTAACACTGGCAGCTGCAGGCTGCGGGAATGACTCAAAGCTGAAAGAAGCGAAACTGGAAAACCAGAACGGTGAACCTGTAGCCGTATTTCCTTCAGACAAACCGTCATTAATTTTCTTATTTACAACAGCTGGCTGAGGACTCTGTCAAGCTCAGCTGGTTCAGCTGAAAGAAAATGTAGATATGTTTGAAGATATGGATGTTAATATCTATGCAGTGAGTTCTGATACGGTTGAACATTTGTCATCTCTTCATCAAGAAATGCAGCCGCCGTTCCCATTTTTGTCCGATCCTGAATTTAAATTGATCGACCATCTGGATATGAAAGGCGAAGGCGTAGCAAAACGCGGCTATGCATTAGTCGATAAAAAAGGAAAAGTGATATTTACGAAAGTAAACGACCACTGGGGAGAGCAGATCGACCAGACGTCGAAGGAAATTCATGAAGAATATAAAAAGATGGAAAAGTAGTCTGGTGAATATCACCAGGCTTTTTTCTTTGTGACATCTGTCACAGATTCTCCATACTAGATGCATTAAAATAGGGTTATAATTACATTAGAAAGAATCAAGGAGGCAATTTAGATGTTGAAAAAATCATTGTGGCTTGCGGCAATCGCAATTCTAGCTATCGGTATCCTGGCAGCTTGCGGTGGAGGTAAAGATAAAGAAGAAGGTTCTAAAAAAGCAGAAGAAACAGTAACGATCGAAGCGAAGAACTTTGAGTTTGATCAAAAAGAATACAAAATTCCAGCAAATAAAGATGTTGCTCTAAAATTAGAAAACGTTGACGGAAATCATGCCCTTATGATTGAAGGGGAAGATGTAAATATCGCAGGCGGATCGTCTGATGTTGTTAACTTAAAGCCAGGGGAATATACACTTCGCTGCAGCATTCCATGTGGAAGCGGACATGCAGATATGGTCTCAAAGCTTGTAGTTGAATAAAAAATTAAGCCCTCCGACTTGTGTTGGAGGGCTTTTTCGTATTTAAAACAGTGGCTGGATCCGTATAAGGTCTTTATTGTACGGTAGTTCTTTCATTGTTGAAGCCCATAAGTTCCCGAGCAGACGCGGCATCATCTGATCTGAGGGAATGGAACCATTGTTATCGAGAAAATAAGAAAAATATAACAAATACAGCCATGATGAAACTGGCATCAAAATATCATCCGCGAAATCACTGCTCTCTGTAATCGTAGCAAAAGAGTGAGATTCCCAGCCAGAAATAAAACGAGACCGTTTGCCATCAAGTTTTGACTCAATAAAATGCAGTGAATGAGCCACTTGAGGGTCATCATCTCCATCCGCATGGGCTAACCTAGACTGCATCTCTAAAGAAATTTCATCAAGTTTGCCTACTTCTGCAATCACATGGCATAATGCCTTATCGTAATGAGCATTCATAGGTACCCAATCATTCTTTTCTAATATCTCTACAAATGAAAGTTCTTCAGAAGGTATGTCCTTATAAGGAGGCCGGAATGTTTGTCTCCCATATTTAACGTTGTGCAAAGAATCTTTTACAAAATGAGCAGCAGCATACCATTGGTCGTTCTGATCTTTAAACAGCCGTTCCCCGGAAGAGAGGGAATAGGCGGTAAATAAGTCTTTTTTATTAAACTCATAATCAGGGAGCTTTTCCTGCGTCAAAGAATCAATAATCTGGTTGTCTGGGGCTTCTATTGCAGCTAGCACGAACGTATGAATGCGCAATAATGTCACGATCCTCTAATTTTTTATTTTGTGAATAGTATCCTTTACTCCAGCAAAACCTTCTTTTACAGCCAAAAAGCTGTTCTTCTTTTGATAGATATCATAACGAAGGTAATCTTTCTTTTCCTGCAGAAGCTGCTGCTGGGTTTTTACATCGTTCATGCGGGCAGTGATACTGTCTCCCGTACTTTTCATTTTTTGAACCGTAGTCATTGATTCCTTTAACGATTTGAATGCCGGTACCAAAAAGAAAACAGCAACACCTGCACAGGCCGCTAAAAATAGAAATAACCACATCATCATCAAACGCCTCCAATCATCTTTTCTTTACTAAAGTACCCGGAAATACACAAGAAAAAACAAAAAGCTCTTCTCTAAAAAATTTTAGCTTTTGGATCATTTTGTTCATTCTCTTCATTGACAAGATGATTGGAGTGCAAGGTGCGAGACTCCTGCGTGCCAGCCACCTGAATACTTCTTGCAAGGCATGCGACGAGGAACATGCCTCGTCAGGATTTGCTTGCAGACGCAGGAGCACATATACTTCTATGAAGGTGAGACCCCGGTAGGCTTGTTTAGCCTAGGGGGCTCACCGCACGCCCCGTGGAAAGCGAGCATCCTGTAACGGCTTAAAAGAACATCAAGTTTTTGCGAAAACAGCCAAAGAAAAAAACCGGGGCTATTTTGCCCGGTTTTATTTCTTGGGACATGTAGAACAGCAAGTCCCGTTTTCAGTTTTGTAATAAAGGCAGCACGTTTTGCGGACTTTCGTTGGTGCGCAGCCGGCAGGTGACATAAACCGGTGAAATGGATTCTTTGTTAATCCAAAATGATAAGCTTCAGCATCCATGAAAAATGCATAGTCTTCTTGAATGCGCTGTTTCACTTCATCTGGATGATCTTCACTAAGCCATGTTTCGTAAATCCAGCGTATGTAAATCCAAGCATTCTCCCATAGTGTTGCTTTAGAGATACGTGCTGATTTTGCCACGTGATTTAGCATCACTGAAATATTTTCTTTAAAAAGAGTTTCAATAACACTTGATCGCCAGTCTTCTCTGGATTCAGTAGAGAGCTGTGCAGAAGCATCTTTTAATGTAAATGATGGAAGCCACATGGTATCAGAGTTATGGTCGATTAAATATACGTTCTTAATATTCATGTCAAACGATTTATTTAACATAGTCATTCCGTACAGAGAAGAAGTAAGACTACAGAAAGCATAGCGTTTAAAAAATAACGAAGCCGTAACAGGACGCTTTTTAGACCCAATACGCGGACCTGTTTGATCCAAGTAATCCAGCAAGTTGTCTTCGTTCAATAACTGCTCTGCAGAGACCACAGCTTCATTCTTAAATGGGGCCAGAAAAGAGAAGCGGTAGTTTGAACTGATATGCTTTTTTTCATCTGCCGTCCATCCGTTAGACTTAGGCGTACTGAGGAGTATTGACATGTCGTACAACCCGCCCCTTTCCATATGGGATACACATTGGCGTTCCGAATACTGGATCCGGAATCACGGTACTGGACATCTGAAAGACATCTTCCACTAATTGTTCAGTCATGATTTCTTCAGGTGCACCTTGTGCGTAAACAGATTTATCTTGGATAGCTACAATATGGTGTGCATATCGGCAAGCTAAGTTCAAATCATGAAGTACCATCACTATTGTGCGCTTTTCCTTTTCGTTTAACTCGAATAAAAGATCAAGAATTTCTACCTGATGTGTCATATCCAAAAAGGTTGTTGGTTCATCCAGCAGAATTGTGTCAGTACCTTGTGCGAGTGTCATAGCAATCCAAGCACGCTGGCGCTGTCCGCCTGAAAGAGAGTCAACAGGTGTTTCCATAAAAGGCAGCAGATTTGTTGCTCTTAAAGCATTCATTACCGCTTTTTCATCTTCTGGAGACCATTGGTGAAGCCAAGACTGATAAGGAAAACGACCTTGTTTCACGAGCTGCAGAACAGTCAATCCTTCAGGTGCTACTGGACCCTGAGGAAGGATGGCAAGTTCTTTTGCTACTTGTTTTGTGGAGCGTTTTGCAATGTCTTTTCCGTTTAACAGCACGTTGCCTGATTTCGGATTTAAAAGACGTGCCATAGATCTTAACAGGGTGGATTTCCCGCATCCGTTGCTTCCGATAAAGACGGTGATTTTACCTTTTGGAATCTGCAGGTTCAATCCATCGA
Source organism: Fictibacillus halophilus (assembly GCF_042680145.1). Classification (GTDB taxonomy): domain Bacteria; phylum Bacillota; class Bacilli; order Bacillales; family Fictibacillaceae; genus Fictibacillus; species Fictibacillus halophilus_A. The sequence goes on from NZ_JBHTNQ010000001.1 coordinate 864,768, forward strand.
TGATCGGTTCTTTTCCGTAAGCTAACGTAAGGTTTGAGGTTGTTAATACAGCCATCTGTTATCCACTCCTGTTATTGGTTTTTAAATAAAAGATAAATGAAATACGGAGCACCGATTGCTGCTGTGAAAACACCAGCCGGCACCTCTAATGGTGAGAAAAGAGTTCTGCCAGCTAAGTCTGCTAACACAACCATGATTCCGCCGATTAATGCTGAAGCAGGGAACAATCCGCCGAAGGATGATCCAGTGATTCTTCTGGCGATATGCGGCCCGATTAATCCGACAAATCCCATTGCTCCTGCAAAGGCGACAGCAGATCCAGCTAAAGCTGTACATACCATTAAAAGCATGAAGCGTTCACGGTGGACCGAAATTCCTGCACCAGTTGTAAGGTCATCGCCAAAACCTTGAATGTTCAATCGTCTTACAAGAAGTAAAAGAATCGGTATCATTCCTAAAAACCAGGGAAGCATCGCCTTTACTTCTTTCCATGAGGTGCCGTATACCGTTCCGGTCAGCCAGACAGTAGCCTGGCTTGCACGGTAGATTGGCCCAATCAGCATCATTAATGTTGTTAATGCTTGAAAGAGAGCCATCAGCCCGATTCCGATCAAAATGAGTCTTATTGGCGTAACGCCGTCTTTCCAAGCTAATCCGTATATTAAAAAGGCAACGATTGTCGCCCCTGCAAAAGCAAACAAAGGCAAATAATTAATACTTAATAACAAGTTGTTGCTGTCGTCACTGAACATGGTTAAAAATGCAACTGCGGCAAATCCAGCTCCGCCTGTTATTCCAATCATGTCGGGTGAGGCGAGGGGATTTCTGATCACCCCTTGCAGGATAGCCCCTGATAGTGCGAGGGACGCGCCAGCAATAAATGCAACCAGTACTCTCGGAAGTCTAAACTCAGTTATGATCAGCTGATTCATTTCAAGTCCTGATCCAATTAACGCTGCAAAGACATCGAATGGAGCGATGTATAGTTCACCGACGCCTATACTGACCAACATTGAAAAGAGAGCAAGCAAAGTTAAAACTAAAATCGCAAATGTTGTTTTTTTATCAATTAAGTAAGAAAATGATCTTCGCTGTATAACCCAATACTTTCTCATCTTTGAAATATTCCTTTACGAACAATATAAATAAAGAACGGTGTACCGAGTAAAGCGGTAACTACTCCAACAGGAGCTTCCTCTGGCATAATGATATAACGTGCCCCAATGTCTGCAAGTACAAGCATGATTCCGCCAGTGAGCGCTGAAAAAGGGACAATCCATCGATGATCGCTGCCGACTAAATATCTAGCAAAATGCGGAACTACTATTCCTATAAAGCTGATCGGTCCTGCAATAGCAACCGAACCTCCAGCAAGGAGAACAACCATTAGTGCAGCAGCAAATTTAAAGATCATCGTTTTTTGCCCCAAGCTTACTGCGACGTCTTCACCTAAAGCAAAAGCATTCAACTGGCGCGATAGTAGCATGGAAACAACCCAGGCAATTAACAGTGCCGGCATAACTGCTGCAAGCATGGAAAGCTTTCTTCCTTCTACTGAACCTGCCAGCCAAAACAAAACTTCATCAAGTGCTTTTTCATTTGTTACCAGCATTCCTTGTGTAAGGGAAGCAAAAAGTGCTGCCATAACCGCTCCAGCCAATGTCAGTTTAACAGGTGTTAAACCGCCTCTTCCTGCAGATCCAAGTGCGTATGCAAGTCCGGATGCTACTGCAGCTCCCAGAAAACCGATCCACATGAATTGCTGAATGGAAGTGATGCCTAAGAAAGTAACACCAAATACAATGAAAAATCCTGCACCGGCATTTACCCCGAAAATATCAGGAGATGCGATTGGATTGCGGGTAAGGGCTTGCATAAGTACGCCTGCAATTCCTAAACTGATTCCTACAGCCATTCCGACGAGTGCACGAGGAACTCGGGAAAGCTGAATGATTAAATGTTCATTTGAGCCGTTAAATGCGGTGTATGCTTCAATTGCCATTGATAGCGACGTATCTGTGTAACCTAATACAACACTCAATACCATCACGATAAAAGCTATGAATACCCCTATGATTAATGCGGCTGTTCTTATTTTATTACCTTGTAATATTCCGTTCATCAGAGCCTCTTTTAATAATGAAAAATATTCTCATTTACAGTTTAAAAGTAAAATAGGTATCTGTCAATGACTTTGAAAATCATTATCAATTGGTTATTGACAACGTATACATCCTCGTATTATGATACGAATTGTAATTGATTCTCATTATCATTTACACAATAGAAAAGGGGAGAGACAACAGAATGAAAAAGACTACATACAAATGGCTTGCTCTTGCGGCCGTACTTACATTAATGCTTGCATTAGCAGCATGCGGCGGAAAAGACAAAGCGAAAGAGGAAGAAAAATCAGGCGGATCTGATTCTTCATATAAAGTAGAACACGCAATGGGCACAACAGAAGTTAAGAGCAACAAGCGTGTTGTTGTTCTGACAAACGAAGGTACAGAAGCAGTTCTAGCACTTGGCGTAAAACCAGTTGGAGCCGTTAAGTCATGGTTAGGCGATCCTTGGTATGACCACATTAAGGACGATATGGAAGGCGTTGAAGTTGTAGGTGACGAGAGTGCGGTTAACGTTGAGAAAATCGCTGCTTTAAAACCAGATTTAATTATCGGTAACAAAATGCGTCAAGAAAAGCAATACGATGAGCTTAATCAAATCGCACCAACTGTATTTGCAGAAGATCTTCGCGGTGACTGGAAGATTAACTTCGAATTATATTCAAAAGCCTTAAATAAAGAAGAAAATGGGAAAGAAGTATTAGCTGCATTCGATAAGCGTATCGAAGATTTTAAAGCAGAAGCTGGCGACAAGCTGAAAACTGAAGTATCTATGGTACGTTTCATGCCTGGTAAGTCTCGTATCTACCACCAAGATTCTTTCTCTGGTGTAATCCTTAAGCAGATCGGATTTGCTCGTCCTGGAGACCAAAACAACCCTGACTTCGCAGAAGAAGTAACACAAGAACGCATACCTGATATGGATGGCGACATGCTGTTCTACTTCACATATGAAACTGGAGATGGGAAAGCAACTGAAACTGAAAAAGAGTGGACAAACAACCCGCTTTGGAAGAACCTTGGAGCTGTAAAAGAAGGAAATGCACATAAAGTAAGTGATGCGATCTGGAACACAGCTGGCGGGGTAAAAGCTGCTAACCTTATGATTGACGATCTTGAGAAGTACTTTTTAGAAAAATAATAACCAAACATAGAGGGAGCAAATCTGCTTCCTCTATTCTTTTAGTTCTTTTCTAAAAGATTGTTGCTATTTAGTATCTTGTAACTTTTCTTCATTGACAAGTTGATTGGAGTGCAAGGTGCGAGACTCCTGCGGGATTAGCGGGACAGGTGAGACTTCTAATGGTGCAAAGCGCCAAGAAGGCTCACCGCACGCCCCGCGGAAAGCGAGCGCCTGGAGCGGAAATCAACCACTTACTTATTTTTGTATTACGAATTAATGAAAAATATTAAATCAATGATCGTTTTCCTGTCTGAATTTTCCTATAATGAGTTTAGATAGAAAAAAGGTCAGGAGATTAATTGACATGAAGCTCTCAGGGGAGATTTTTCGTAAGAGAAGTTTTTTATATTTCTGGTTTAGTTCGATCTTAACAGCTATGGGCGACAGTATTTTTATGATCACTTTAATGTGGCTGCTCGTTCAGATTTCAGGCTCACCAGTCATTGTTGGTACGTACATACTGCTTGTTACGCTCACGAAATTCTCATTTGTTCTATTTGGGGGAGCAATAGTAGACCGGTTCTCAGTAAAAAGACTGCTGATTGGATCGGCTATTGGAAGAGGAAGTATTTTGCTGCTCCTGTTTGCTGTCATTGCAGCAGGCGATCCTTCCATTTATTTCTTTTATATAACAGGTGTACTCTTCGGATTGATTGATGCTGTAAGTGAGCCTGCAGGCATAACCTTCAGGACCCGGCTCGTCCCAGAAAAGCATTACACACAGTCAATGAGCCTTCTAATGATGGCTGGTCAGGCAGCAAGTGTTGTCGGTCCAGCTCTTGGCGCACTGCTTTATGCAATGTACGGAGCTAAAATAGCGTTCTTGTTAAATGGTGTTGCATTCTTCACAGCTGCTGGCTTATTTATTTTTATTAGAGTTATTGACGAGGAGTCAGAAGAAAAAACAACTTCCTTTTTTGCTGGAATTAAAGAAGGATTTTTGTTCTTCGTTGGTGCTCCTGTTCTTGCCACAATGGCAGTCTTCGCTTTTTTTGCAAATGCAGCGGTGGGTGCTGTCATGGTAAGTCTTCCTTTTTTAATGAAGGATTTAGATTTCGGAATAAAAGGATATGGATGGGCTCATACGTCACTTGCGGTTGGAAGTGTTGTGGCTGCAGTAATGTTCTCTTTATTTGTGATTCATAAACCTAAGCCTTATATGACGTTATTAACTTGTTTCCTTCAAGGTGCAAGCATATTCCTAATCGGTTTCTTTTCAAAAGAGCTGGCTGTTCTTCTGTTTTTGCTTGCTCTGGTCGGTTTTCTTGAAGCAGCCGTTAATGTTATCGCTCCAAGCGTAAATCATGCTTTAATTCCGCCAAAGCTGTTCGGGCGGGTGATAGGAATCATGGTAATTATTATGGGGATTTCTGAACCCATTGCAGCAGGAACCGCGGGACTTCTCATTGAAAAGATAGGAGCAGCAGATGTATTTGTGTGGGGAGGTTCTATGGAGATGGTAGTTGCTTTACTCGTATTCTCACTTCCTTTCATCAGAAATTTTAAAGGTAATGAAAAGAGTTCGTAATTTTTTCACAATTCCGCTACTAATCTGACATAACTTTCACAAGGCAAATGGATAAGTTTACATAAAATATATAGTAGAAGTAAATTTATTCCTGGAGGTTTTTACGATGAATAAAAAACCGTCATATGAAAAGGAACTGCAGAAGCGCGAAATTTTAATGAAGGACGAGCAGACAAACGCCTGGTATTATGAAGACCATATCACAGCAATCGTTAACCGTGCCCGAAAGGAAGGGGCTTTTGACAATCTGGAAGGTATGGGTAAACCGCTTAATATTGATGAAGATCTCGTTTACAATCCTGAAAAACGTCTGCACAAAGTAATGAAAGATAATAATGTTTTGCCGAATTGGGTGAAACTTGGCAAAGAGATAGACGTATTAAAAGAAGAGCTAAAATCGTACACGGTGGAATATAACATCAAAAAAACAGTTGAGTCCATTAACCAAAAAGTGTTTCAGCATAACTTAACATGTCCGCCAACTGCACAGCGGATGAAAGTGAATCTGGAGGACGTTTTGAAGAAGTAATTGGAGGATGTATGTCTAAAATAAGCACGTTAAATGCTGAACATTATCAATGGGGAAATGCCTGTGACGGATGGCATCTCCTCAAACAGAATGATCTTAGTATCATCCATGAAAAAATGCCTCCGCAAACAGCAGAGGTTAGACATTACCATGTGTTCTCTCGTCAATTTTTCTTTATTTTAAATGGTGAAATTGTAATCGAAAAAGATGGAGAAGAATGCGTGCTGAGTACTCATCAAGGAATAGAAATCACTGCAGGCACACCTCATCAAGTACGGAACGAAAGCGAAGTACCTGCTGAGTTTCTCGTAACATCCCAGCCTCCTGCACATGGTGATCGTGTCGTCGTTAAAAAAGTGAAAAGCATCAGTCATGTGACCCTTTAGTATTTATTGCTATAGGGTCTTTTTCTATGGCTGATTTCGTAAACATTGTTGCTATTAAGATTCGATTCGAAGGGAAAGCTACTGAAAAAATGGACTGGAGCAGATGTTATGCTGAAATACAAAAAAACCACGAACGAAACTGTCCGGCTCAAGCATTTTGAAGTTCCTGATCAGGATGAAACAATTTGGATATTTTATGATTCTCCTGAAGAAATGCAAAAAGACTCTATTCTCGAAAAAGTTGAACTTCATCATCTTGCAGCTTCTGCATTTACCAGCTTTTCAGAACATCCGAGTATTAACGTGTATGCAAAACACGCTGTTGTTTCTACCTTTTATTTAGAAACGGAAAGTCTTGAACCGATCAGGATCAACCTTTTAATTGGAGAACAATATTTGATAGTCCTGTCAGAACGAAAGATACCGTTTAGAGAAGCGCTCGTAAAGGACTTTAAAGAAAATCCGGAGCATATGCAGCACGTCAGCTATATGCTTTATTATTTCATGAAGGATATCGTGAATTCTTATTTAGAAGTGGTGGATCAGCTTTCTAATGAATTTTTAGAACTGGAAAAAAGTGTGTTTGTTGATCCGTTAAAACGTGAGATCGGGCATAAAGTGTACCGCTGGAAGTCCCGACTGCACAAACTAAGACAATATGTAGAGGCAGAAGAGAGTGTCATACAAAAGATGGGGCATGATGATTTTGAATATGCCAATGAGGAGTCGGGGTTTTATTTCAAGGATTTACTCTCTGCTTTCTCAAGAGTGACAACCGCATTTGACAGTTTTAAAGAGAATTTAAAGGGTGTTCTAGATCTTCAGATGTCATTAAAATCGGATCACATGAACCGCATAATGAAGACTCTTACCCTTGTGAGTGCAGTCTTTGTACCACTCACATTTATCGCAGGTTTATATGGAATGAACTTTGAATATATTCCTGAACTGAAATGGCGTTACGGCTATTTCTATGTTTTAACGCTTTGTTTTGCTTTAGCTGTAATGATTATGGGTTATTTTAAGAAAAAAAGATGGTGGTAAACGTTACATAAAAATCGGTATGTGGCGGAAAATAAATAAAAAAGGAGGACGTCACCCTTGGAGAAAAGACCTTATTATGTGAACGTTGAGAGCGGAGAAATTTTGCCGATAAAAACAGCGTCAACTTTTCAGTTTGAGATATCAGCTTCAGATGAAGATGTAAGAAAACTCGCAAAAAAGTTTAGTGAGCTGGATAGTACAGCAAATGATACATTTGTGAGAACACATTTACCCTATGTACCCTACTCGAATGACTCTGACAATGACAGATATGATCAAAAATTAAAAGAAGCTTATCAAATCATCCATGATCTCGGTCAAGAAGAAACCAGACAATTTATTGAAACGATGAGCTTTTGGAATCCGGAAAAACCGCAAGACCTAGAAAAAAGGCCGAAAGACGAATAGTCTCCAGGCCTTTTCTTTTATTAATAAACGAAGAATGCGATGTAAACAATGACAATAACTACTACTGTAAACCCGATGTACGTTATAAACACAGGGTTAAGAACCGCTGGATGTCTTGAAACTGCAGGGTTTACTTCGTCTTCAGTGTAGACTTTTTGTTTCTTTGCAACTTTCATTGTCCACCATAATCCAGCAACAACTACAGGGACAGCCATTGAGATAAAGAATAGTGTAAACAAAATGTTCACTCCTTAAAGCTTGATTGTCCATATAGTGTTTGTGGATTTAGCGGGTTTCATGCATAACAGCAGAACGTTGATCAAGCGAGTCGAGACGCTGAAGCTCATTATTAACGAGTGCCATAATTTTATCCTGATCATTCTTGTCAAAGATATTATATTGGTCACTCTCGATCATCAATACAGGAGTTTTATCGTATGCTTTGATCCAATCTTTATATTTCGCATGAAGAGTTTTGTAATAGGCTAGAAGTTCGGGATTTTCTTCGATCTGCTCATATGAACGCCCTCTTTGTTTAATGCGGTTTAAAACGGTATCCAGATCACTGTCTAAATATATGAGCAGGTCCTGACGTGACTTTGGTGTTTTGTCAATTTCGTTCATCATCGTTTCAAGCAGATCTTTATACGTATCAAATTCAAGCTGTGTCATATTGCCGGAATCAAAGTTCAGTTCTGCAAAAATCAGATCTTCATAGAGACTGCGGTCCAGTACGTTATCTGGACTTGTTCTAGCTTGGCGAATCGTTTTAAAACGTGTGTTTAGAAAATAAATCTGAAGCGGGAAAGCCCATCGCTTCGGGTTTTTGTAATAATCGGGTAAAATAGGGTTATCAACGACGCTTTCGTAAAAAATCTCGCTGCTTAGCTGTTCGCTCAGAAATTCAGCATACGTAGATTTGCCCGTTCCGATCATACCTGCCATTAAAATCACGGTATATCCTCCTAAAATGAAATGCTAAAACACATTGATGTTATAGCGAAGAGTGGTTCATATGTATGTAAATCAATATATGGTATGTATGGCTTGTAAGCCCTTCTAAATATATCACGGAATACAAAAGGTGAACAGAGGGTGTTTGTCGGAATATGGGGAATTACGCATAAAGTTTATATACAAGATATAAAAAGCAATGAGAGGAGATAAGGATATGACTATTAAAATCAGAGTTTATTCAGATTTCGTTTGACCATATTGTTTTTTAGCGGAGGCTCCGCTACTAGAAGCAACAAAGGATAAAGATGTTGAAGTGGAATGGATGCCATTTGAATTGCGCCCCTATCCAGAGGAGACTTTAATGCCTGAAGGAAATTACATTCAGCGTGCCTGGCAGGAATCTGTCCTTCCGCTTGCACAAAAAATGGGAGTAAATATGATTCTGCCAGAAGTTTCACCTCAACCTCATACACATTTGGCACATGAAGGACTTCTGTTTTCAAAAAGGCATAATAAAGAGAAAGAATATGCACATCGTGTTTTTACCAGTTTCTATCAAGAAGGTAAAGACATTGGACAGATTGAGGTACTTCGCAGCATCGCTGAAGAGGTTGGACTCGACGGAGAATCGTTTGAGCAGGCACTTACTACCCGTGAATTCAGCAGCGAGAGAGAAGAATACTTACGGCAAGCGTTTGAAGAGGTGCAAATTAAAGCTGTTCCAACTATGTTTATCGGCGACAGAGCCTTAAAAGGGCTGCACCCGCAGGCAAACATTGAACGTGCTCTAAGAGGAGCGATCCGGGACGAGAAAATGGAATTTTGTGAAGGCGACGAATGTGAATAAAGAACAGAAAAAAGAGCGCTTAGAAGGATGTCCTTCTTTGCGCTCTTTCTCGTTCTTAACAATGAAAAAAGGGGGTTGTTGATAGGGATGTCTATAATATAGCAAGACTCATAAAATTTATGAGGAATATGTGATTTTTTTGATAAAAGTTATCACTTTGTGACAAAGTCGCGTTGACGGACTAAAGAAAAGGGTTTTACTCTATAAAAAATCTCGCAAACCTTGTTGTTTTTGAAAGTAGTTGATTTCCGTTCCAGGTCGCTCGCTTTCCGCGGGGCGTGCGGTGAAACATGTAAGCATGTAAGATGTCATATTCAAGGAAGTATGTGTGCTCCTGCGTCTAACAGATATCCTATCGAAGTGGGCTTCCTCGTCGCATGCCTTACAAGAAGAATACTCGAGTAGTTGGCACGCACCTTTCACTTCAATCAATTTATCAATGAAGTGAAAGGAAAAATGACATAAGCAATGATATTTTAGAAAAGAACCTTTAAAAAAACAAAAAGAAAAAAGCCCATGTAAGGGGAGGGCTTTTTTCCGGGAAAGGGGGGTACACCTATATCAGACGAATCAAAAAAAAGAAAGTTTCAAAAAATGTAAATATTCTTTTCTATCTTTTTTAAAAAAGTGATAAAGTTATAAAACAGAAAAGATGAGAGAAGGAATGGAGATGAACGGATTTTTTTCAAAATGGCATCCAGCTGTCATCGTAATCGTAACGGGAACGCTTTTTACACGGGCAGCATTTTTCATGACAATGCCATTTTTAGCGATTTATTTGTACAGTGAAAAAGGAATAGAACCTGCTATAGTGGGATTGATTATCGGTGTCAGTGCACTTACAGGAACCTTTGGGGGATTCTTTGGAGGTTATCTCTCTGACCGCATTGGAAGGATTCCTGTTATGACAGCTGCCATTTTAACATGGAGTGCTGTCTTTGCCGGGTTCGCGATTGCCGAACATGTCTGGCACTTCTTCTTGCTGAATATGTTAAACGGTCTCTGCCGATCATGGTTTGAACCGATTTCAAGAGCATTGCTTGCAGATGTTACTACGAAGGAAAATCGACTTCGCGTTTTCAATGCCCGCTATTTTGCTATCAATGTAGGAGCAGCGATCGGACCTGTTGCCGGGACTCACCTTGGCACAAGTTCTTCAACTGGAGCATTCTATATTACTGCTGCTGCGTATCTGGTATACGGGCTCTTAATTATCGTTACGCTAAAAGGTTATTCAGCAGAACTAAAAGCCGGTGAAGAAAGAAAGTTCTCCATCAAATCTGCACTGACTGTCTTGTCAAAAGATAGAGTCTTGGCTTTTTTTCTAATAGGAAACACAATAGTGATGATGGCACAGTCACAAATGGATACAACATTAGCGCAATATATAGGGAATGCCCCGCAATTTGAGAATGGTGTGAAGCTTTTTGCGTATCTTGTGGTTACAAATGCCGTAACGGTGCTAATATTACAGTTTCCGGTTACGAACTATGTTAAACGGTTTCAGCCGATGAACGCACTTCGCTTTGGAAGCATTGCCTTTAGTCTTGCTTTACTTGGATTTGGGTTATCAACTAACTGGATCTTCCTCGTAATAAGCATGGTGTTGCTAACTGTAGGAGAAATAATCGTTTTCGTAATGAGTGACGTTTTATTAGACGACCTGGCTCCAGACCATATGAGAGGTACATATTTTGGAGCGATGTCATTTCGCTCGATCGGATTCAGCGCAGGACCATGGATTGGCGGTCTCCTTTTAAGTACGTTCGGTTTTGAACATGGGTTCTATGTATTTGGGAGCTTGACGCTAATCTCATTATTGTCTCTGCCATTTTTTCAATATGGGGAAGCTATTCGAAAGAACTTAGCAGTTGAACATTCTGTTTCAACTTAAGAGAGGAGTTTACACACATGATTACAGGAATTGAACATACGGGAATTATGGTAACGAACATGGAAAAATCGCTTTCGTTTTATACGGAAATTTTAGGATTAAAGCTGCTGGACCGTTTTGATCATACAAGCGTCCCAGTGGAACTTGCTTTTTTAGGATTAGAAGAAAAGGTGCTTGTTGAACTGATATCTGGTTATCCGGGAGAAGTAACGAATGAGGGGAAAGTTCACCATCTTGCTTTCTCTGTCACAAACATCGAAGAAAAGTTCGAGATATTAAAGGAAAAAGGGGTTCAGCTTAAAGACAAAGAAATCACAGAACTGCCAAACGGAAAATACTTTTTCTTTTACGGCCCTGATGAAGAGTCGCTTGAATTCTTTGAAAGAAAATAAAATGGAGGCTGCGGAGAAATTCTCTGCAGTCTCTTTTTTAATTTTTTGTAAAGGTTATTGAGTTTTAGAAGGAAGGTATTCGAGCAGAGAGAATTCTTCAGTTTAAATACCAGGAAGTGTTTCCTTTAAATATTGATTAGAACAGTATTCGACTCCGTACTTGTAGCGTCGTTCTCTTACATTTCTAGCTTTTTTAGGATCGATGGGAATACGTTTTATTTCTGGATAAGCCTCCATAATCTTTTGCGCAATTTTGTCTCCAGGTTCATCAGGATCTGTTAAAACGTACACCTCGTTACATATAATCAATGCTTCTTCAATCGCTCTTCTTTCTTTATGACGAAATGAAATGCCATTCAATATAACGAAATGAGCATGTGGATCGACACTTTGTACTCTCAGTTGATCACTTTTGCCTTCAACAATGTATCCGGTCATAGCGCCTCCTGTAAAACTTGGATTCACTATGATTTTATGGAGTGCATATTGATAATAGTACAACTTCTAGAAAATTACTCATAAAAAAGGGGATTATACATTTTGAACAGGCTTTATCTCATCACGAAAACATTTTGTTACTGCTTATGTTTGGTATTATTGCTCTATGGTTTGTTTCTTCTGACAGATAAATTATTTGGATTATTGCTAGGTGTGATCTTGATCGTTTCAAGTATAAAATTTTTTCTGGCAAAGAGGTTCACTAAATCTAAAGCTGAAAGAATCAGCTTTTTATGCATTGTTATAACCGTTGTTTTATCCTCTGTTCTTTTTTCTTCATTCAATTTTTTCCTTCATCATACTTTAACTCAAGATTTACCTGCACGAGCCAAAAATCAATTTTATACGAAATCACTTTTTTATGATAATCAATTCTTATTTAAGAGAATTGGTTTCCTTAAAAAGCTCAGCGTAAAATCGTCAAAAGAGGCGGTTGTATTCTATAGACCGGGAGATGAGCACTTCGCAAACCTCGCCATACAGCATATCCGAAAAGTGATCACAATGAATGAAAAGTTGATTGATGTCCATCAACCAGTTCCGGTTACGGTCATTCTATATCGAAATCCGGAGAATTTTCAAAATCAATTACCCGTTCATTCCTATGAAAATTTACATGGCATGTATGTTCCGACAGAAGAAACGATACATCTTTTAGTTACTCAGATAATGGAGGAAAATGATGAACACTTTTTAGAACTAACCGCTCATGAGTATACCCATCATTGGATTGTAAGCTATCTAGGACAAAAGGGTCTTGTTAACGGGCATTTGCCTCGATGGTTTGAAGAAGGAATAGCTGAATATGTTGGATGGGCAAGTATAGAAAAGACCCCTAAGTTTATGCCGCTTAATTTCATTCCTTTTAAAAGAATTCAAAGTGTTAGTGAGTGGGCAAATGAAAATCGCAGAAATTCTCCGCATCTTCCATACCGCCAAAGCTATTATGCGATAGATCAACTAATAAGAGACGGCAATCATTCAAAAATTAAGAGTTTACTGCTGGATAACGAGGAAAACTTCTATCGAACGTTCCAAAATGAGCTCGCAGAATCCATAGTAGAATTTGAGGTGCGGTTTTTAAGGGATGAAATGAGAGAATACAGAGAGAACACAGATTGAAAGAGACAAAAATGGAGTATGGGTGCAGGAAATTGAATTCAATCCAAATAAAATCTCTATTAATCCACGAGAATTGGTCATGAGTCCAAAAGTACTAGCATTTTATCCACGAGTTTTGGTCACACACACATCCACGAGTCTGCAATCCTCGACAAATTTCGTTAGGCAATCCCCTGTACTATCCCAAACAACCTCATAAAAAAAGACCCAGTGAATATGGGTCATTTTATTATCTACTTTTAAGTTTTCGTTTAATGATTGGCAGCAATCTCTTTTTTCCTTGCTTAATTAAATAGGCAACCGCCATACCCTTTATGCCTTTACTAATGCGTCCCATTATATCAGCCTCCTTAAAAAAACATAGGTGTTTCATGTAATATACCCTAAACAATAGAACGGCAATCCTATTTATTTGGAATTACGGGATACTTGTCTATACGTACGGGTTAATAGATGAATAAACTAAATCGAGCACAAACAATATATACAGGAGATGAATATTTTGACGCAAAGATATTTTCCTTTCTTTCCGGGTCAAGGCGGAGGTCAAGGCGGGGGCCAAGGGTTTGGACCACCAGGCGGCGGTCAGGGATTCGGACCACCGAGTGGACCTCCTCCGGGTGGACCAGGCGGAAAAGGACCAGGCGGCGGTGGGAGCGGCGGAATGGCCCCTACATCAGCACCACCAGGTTTTACTCCTTCACAATCACAAGCATACAGCTTTGGTGGTGGCGGAGGCGGCGGAGGCCAGTTTGGTGCCTATGCAGTTGATCCAGGAGCAATCAGACCTTGTCTGTATCAATTCATTTACATTTGGCCATCATGGGGCCCTGGTTTCTGGGCCTGGCTTACATTTGTAGGCAGACGTTCTGTTGCAGGTTTCCGCTGGAACGGGCGCAGATGGGTATACTTCGGGATGGACACTCGTCAGATCAATTCGTTTTATTGCTTTTAAAAAAGCCGCCTTTGCGGTTTTTTTATTTGTACTTTGGCAGTTGCAGAACTTCCCATGTATGATAAGACTTTCTTTCAGTGGTTATCTTCTTTTCTAAAAGGTAGTGTATTGCTTCAAGAACAAGGGGAGAACACCAATCTTCTTTCAATAATTCAGCGTCTTTCCATAAAACACCCTTAGAATCTTGATCTGGAATATCTGCTAGACTAATCTTATTCGATTCATCAACCGTACATAAATAATAGACAGCCGTATGCTGAGAGTGAGTCCATTGTTTATAATTCCACGGAAGTTCATAAGATCTTTCACCGGCTCTATCTGCTGTCAGTACCTTATAGCCGGTTTCTTCTAACACCTCCCGCACAATGGTTTCTATTTCTGTTTCACCACTTTCAGGTGTCCCGCCAGGAAGGTCAAGGCGGTTTTTATACGGTCCGCCGCTCTTTTCCACAGTGAGCAGGTGACCATTGTCATTTGTGCAGATGCAATAAATACCCCTATGTGTGTGCATGATAATCTCCTTAAAAAAACCTTTTCACTTTAACATGAAAAGGCATTTCCGTAAATTTATTCTTTTACAAGTTCATTCAATTCGGCTGTTAACGATTCAAATTTGTTGAAACTCGCAACAACTTCTTCCACACATCTTTGCTGCTCTTCTACACTTGCAAGTACTTCTTCAACAGCACCGCTTGATGTTTCTGCAGTTCCAGAAACAGATTGGATTTCTCCAACGATGTAACCTGTTGATTCATAAAGCTGATTGATCAATGTTTGCACTTGGAAAGATTGTGCCGCTACTTGATCTGTGTTTATTAAAATACGCCCGAAGTTGTCGGCTGTTTTCTGGGTTGCTTCAAGACTTGAGGTAACAACACCTTGTGAGCCGTCAACAAATTGTGCAGCCTGTTTTGCTTTGTTGCGGATTTCACCGAGGATGCTAGCGATTTGTTTAGTAGAGTTTTGTGAGTCTTCCGCCAACCTGCGAACTTCATCAGCAACCACAGCAAAACCGCGGCCTTGTTCACCAGCACGTGCGGCTTCAATAGCTGCATTCAGTGCAAGAAGATTTGTCTGTGAAGAGATTTCTTCAATCGTTGTCAGAATCCCTTCAATTGATTCACTTTGTTCGTTTAGTTCGTGCATTAATGAGTTGGTTTGGTGCATTAGTTTGCTGACTTCTTCCATCTTGGCAGATAGCTCCGAAACTTGGCTTTCTCCTGCCTTAGTTACTTGAGCTGTTTCTTCAGATAATTTTTTCATGTCGCTGGAGTGCTGATAAAGTCCTTTTGCAACATCATTTGTGTTTGTTACAGAGTCGTTCATCCCGCCAACACTAACTGCCTGGGACTCAACTCCTTTAGCCACTTCAGTAAAAGCGTAAGTGATGTTGCTTGAGATCTCACCGGTTCTTGTAACGTTTTCTCTTACAGACTGACTGAAGATGTGCAGATTTTCAGTTGCTTCTTTTACCTTCGCTAACAGATGTTCAAGCTTGACCTTATCATTTTCGGCCTGCTGTTCAGCTGTTCGAATATTTTCCTGCATACGCTGCCCCATTTTGGCTTGAGCAACCAGCGCACCCGTAATCACAATAAGAAACACATTTAATGAAATGATGATTTTTGGATCTTGTCCAGCAAACATGGAATCTTTATATTGAAAAAAGAAAAAATTGGTTAACAAAACTCCGCTTACACCCGATAGTAAGATAGAAATATAATTATGGTATAGCGTGATTACAGCAAGAGATACATAAGTCATCAAGTAAGTGGAGATTTTCGGATTCGAGTGTGCCATGATAACCGTTAAGACCGTCATACCGAAAACCACGTAATACTGAACAGCATGCGGCGCCCATTTTCGGTAAGTCCAAACTGTGAGCGAGAGAAGAATTACTAATCCTGATAAACCATAAAACATAACACTGTTAATGGTTTTTGTGCTCGCATATGTACTTCCGAGTCCAAGAAAGAACATTCCCCATAACATTTTCGTTACAAGCTTGTTCGTTTGTAAATTTGAGGCAAATGATGGATTCAAAATTTTTCATCTCCGTTTTAGAATGTATAAGTACTGCCTTTATATCGACATATATTTTTAAGTTTTAAAGGTGTAATTACCAGTATGTAACAATTTTTTTATAAGTGTCGTCTAAATTAATGAGGTGATGAATCATGACAACAAAGATATGGATGAAGAGTTCAATTTTCGCACTTGCAGTTATATTATCGGCGTGCAGCGGTGACGCAAAGGATACAGAGAAAAAAGAAGCGATTAAACAATCAGCAGAACCGGCACAAGTTGCAGATCAAAAGGAAGAACCAGCACCAGAACCAGCAGCATCTATTGAAGAAGAAGGTATTTATATCGGACAGATCGACAATAACTCAATTGAAGTAGAAGCAGCGGGCGATACACTTGTCCTCCGATTGTCTGATGAAGTACGAGACACAGTTGCACATTTAGAAGAAGGATTAAAAGTTTCGATCGTTTACAAGAAAAACGAGAATGATCAATGGATCCTCGAAAAGATTACTGCTGCTGACTCTGGAACAGGTGAGCCGGCTGCCTCACAAACTCTTAAATATACTGTCAATGGAACCACGGTCGAGAAGGAAGCTGCTCTAACAGAGAGTGAACAAGATTACTACTTTTATAAAATAGATGAATTTGAGTTTACAGCTGAAGAACCGCGAAAAGACGTAATGTTCGCTACAGAGTTTGCGGAAACGTTCGTCAGAATAGAGCCGCTTTCAGAAAATGCATCTATTGAAGATCTTAAAAAATGGGCAAACGATGAACTTGCGGCTGTTGGAGAAGTAAAAGAAGTGAATGGATTAGAAACAGCTGGTCCTGCTTTTGAATCTACTCAGCTATTTATTACGGCTTCAAAAGATTCCTTTAAGAAATATATCGTCATCCATGAGATGGAGAGCGGAGATAAAGTGAAATACACGATTAATCTTGCGCAGCATAAAAAAACAGCCGAGTGGGAGCAGGCGATTTGGGCGATGCTTTCCACATTAAAAACTAAATAAATGCAAAAAAAAAAGCGTTCTTAATGGACGCTTTTTTAATTTAGAAGGATTTCTGTAAAATACAAAGAATTTAATGTATATAAACATTAAGATTATTAATAATGGGGAGGGTAAACACTTGAATATAAAAATAAATGAACTACTACAAAATCATAAAAGTGCACATCTGCTTTATGCATTTAACGGCATGGATAATTACATACGGAGTGCAGTCAATTTCATCCTAGATGGTGTTTCTTTGGGTCAATCTATTATTCTTATAGAAAATGAAAGGTATTTACCTCACCTCATGAAAGAGTTGAAAAAACATTTGAATGAAAATGAAATGGCTAAAATCCATCAAATAAATAATTTCGACTTTTATTTTTCCAGTGGGAGCTATCATCCTCCAGCAATTCTTAATTACATTGAAAACATGTATAAGCCTTTTTTGGATGAGAATATAACATTCCGCACATGGACGCATGTAGAATGGAGCACGATAGATGGACCATTATCGATAGTAGAAGAACTTGAAAAAGTGGTCGATAGACTTGTAGCCGATATGGGTCTGGTCATAATGTGTGCATATGAAGAAGAAGGCATGCCTGAGTCACTCAAATTATCACTGCTGCGAACCCACAAATTTATATTGTCAGATGATGATGTAGTTTTTTCAGATCTATATAAAGTAGAGGATTTAATAAAATAATTTCATGGGCGCGGGGATATTAGTTCGATAATTAGAATCATTAAAGTAGCATGTGGCATATAATATTTGCAAAGGATAAAAAAGTTTCCTTAAGGAAAGATGGGTGAATGCCATGTGGTACAAAGAAAGCTCTTTGTTTAAACTGCAGCAATATACACTGATCCTGCATAAGCTCGGTATATTTTCGCAGGAAGATAAGGTAGACATACTTGGGAAGATCGAGAGCTATAAATCTAAAATTACATTTAAAGAGTAGAGGTTCCTGGTCCGGGGAGCCTCTTCTTTTTATTGAGGTTCTTTTATAAAAGTTTGTTGCTTTTGAGTCTTTTGTCACTTCTCTTCATTGACACGTTGATTGGAGTGCAAGTGCGAGACTCCTGCGGGATCAGCGGGACAGGTGAGACCCCGACAGGCTTGATTAGCCTAGGGGGCTCACCGCACGCCCCGCGGAAAGCGAGCATCCTGGAGCGGAAATCAACCACTTCCAACAGCACCATAGTTAAAGCAAACAGCCAAAGAAAAAAACCGGCAACAGTATACCGGTTTTGTATATAAGTTATACTTATTTTTTAGTTACGTTAGCTGCTTGTGGTCCGCGAGCTCCGTCAACGATTTCGAATTCTACTTCTTGACCTTCGTCAAGTGATTTGAATCCTTCAGATTGAATAGCAGAAAAGTGTACGAATACATCATCTCCACCTTCAACTTCGATGAAACCAAAACCTTTTTCTGCGTTAAACCATTTTACTTTACCTGTTTGCATGTGAATGCCTCCTAGAACGTTTGCACATTTGTGCCGTAATTACCAAACAACTTTCAAACTCTTAATTAAGATGTAATCCAGTCCGGAATGGTTGTCACAAATATATCACAAAGCTGCTTGTCCCGCAAGGAACTATTCTGAAAAATAGGAATAAAGAGACACGTGCTTTTTATTAAAAGACTAAAGCAAAAACCATCTTCTACTCTTGGGAGGAGGATGGTTTTAAGTCATGTGAAGGACGCGTTGCTACGATGCCTGTTGCCTTAACGATCTGGTTCAAAATATTTACTCGTGATTGGTCATCAAAGTTTTGTGCTTTTACGTATGCATAGCCATCTTCATTTGATACATAGCGAGGAGGTAAATTATTGAGTGTAATGGCAAAAACATCTGCTTTACAAATCTCACATTTACAAGGAAGCTGAAGCTGTCCCCAATAATTCCGTAATGCTTCATCTACTAGTATTTCCATTGCATTTTTCACATTCATGGGTTAGTTACCCCTTTATACACAATCTATATGAATAGAATAGCTTATTTTTACTACAAGTGTAAACTTCTAAAGTCTTTATCATGACCTTATAACTAGTATATTTTTAATTATATCCCGAAAACATTACTATCTTACTAAATTGACAATAATATATGATTTTTCTGAAAATACACTTGAAATCATATATGATTTGAGATTAACATAGAATTATGAATACTCAACAAAAACCCAACAAGCAGCAATATGCTTACCAAGTCATCCGTTCCCGCATCTTAGATGGAAGATACCCGCCTGGCCACAAGCTCGTAATTGATCAGCTGGCAAGGGAGCTTCAAACGAGTGCCATTCCTGTTCGTGAAGCGATCAGGCTGCTCGAAGCTGATTCCCTTATTTCTTTCAAACCCTATTCAGGAGCGATTGTTACCCCCTTTGATGAAGAAGCATATTTAGAGACATTGTCTGTACTAGCCGTACTAGAAGGTTTTGCAACAGCAGAATCGTCTAAATCCTTTCCTCATGAAAAACTTGACGAACTAAGAGCATACACCAAGTTAATGGAAGAAGCACTTGATTCACTTGATTTTTCTCTTTTCTCCAACTACAACAAAGAATTCCACAAACTTACCTACAAATATTGCTCAAACCAGTTTTTAATGGAACAAATTCATTCAACTTGGGAGAGACTTGGTACAGTCCGAAAGAGCGGTATGACAATGAAACCTTCCAGAATGAAACGATCCATTGCTGAACATTACTTGCTAATTGAAATGATTGAAAAGAGAGAAGATCCAGAGAAAATTGAGTCTTTTACACGCAATCATAAGTTGAACACGCTGAAAGCTTTTCTTGAGGACAAATCTAGTCAGCCCCAAACAATCAATTACTAAGGAGATGAAAAGAATGAATGCAGAAGAAGCAAAAAAGACGCTTCGTGGATCCATTGCGCCTATCATTACACCTTTTCACGAGGATGAATCACTTGATCTTGATACGCTTAAAAGTTTAATAGACTGGCATATCCAGTCAGGGAGTCATGGTATTTCGGTAACCGGGACAACAGGAGAGCCTTCGTCACTAACGCTGAAAGAACGCGAGCAAGTGATGGAAATAGCCATTAAGGCTGTAAACAAACGTGTACCGATTGTTCCGGGTACAGGCTCAACAAACCACCAAGAATCACTTCATCTCACAAAACTCGCACAAGAAATGGGAGCAGATGCTGCTATGGTCATCGTCCCATACTACAACAAGCCTTCACAGCATGCACTTTACAAACATTTTAAGACAATTGCAGACAGTGTGGATATACCGCTTATCATCTATAACATTCCAGGGAGAACAGCCGTTAACCTTGAAGTGAAAACACTTGCCCGACTTAACGAAGATTGTCCGAATATTATCGGTGTAAAAGAATCGAATAAAGACTTTGAACACATTAATCGTGTGCTATTACACTGCGGACGTGATTTTTTGCTGTATTCAGGAATTGAGCTGCTTTGTTATCCAATGCTTGCAATCGGTGGAGCTGGGTACATATCCGCAACAGCAAACGTGCTGCCGTCAAAAGTAGCTGAAGTCTATAACGCATGGGAAGCAGGAAATGTAGAAGAAGCTATGAAGCTTCATTACGATCTTATGCCATTGAACGATGTTCTTTTTAAAGACACGAACCCGGCACCTTTAAAAGCTGCACTCGGAATGATGGGGAAAATCAATCCAACATTGAGAATGCCGATGGACTTACCGTCAGAATCCTTGCAGAAGGAAATCAGATCTGTACTTGCTGATTATGGATTAGTAGAAAAAATAGGGAGTGAAGCGTAAATGAAACATGCAAGAGTGATATATGAGGGAAGAGGACAAAAAGGAACGGTAACCGATGATGTTATTACATTTTCATCAGGAAAAACAGCAAACATAAAGGACATTGAAACATGGCTTCCGCCTTTTCAGCCTAATAAGATGATCGGGCTTGCACTGAACTATGCTGACCACGCAGATGAACTGGGCCTAGAAAAGCCTGCTGAACCCGTTCTTTTTATAAAACCAAATTCATCTCTAGTCGGACATAAAGGGCAAGTATTCTATCCTGACGGTGCAACTTACATGCATTATGAAAACGAACTTGCCGTTGTGATCGGAAAAGAAGGAAGAAACATTAAAGCTGAAAATGCGATGGATTTTGTAAGCGGTTACACAATTGCGAATGATGTAACAGTACGTGACTTCGTTAACAATTGGTACCGTCCCCCGGTACGTGCAAAGGGACACGATACGTTTGGTCCGATGGGTCCTTTTTATGTAGATGCTGCAGATATTCCTGATGTAACAAACCTTGAACTCCGCACATATGTAAACGGTGAACTCAGACAGCAAGGCAACACGAAAGATTTGATGTATTCCATTCCAGAAATCATCGAGTTCGTGTCTTCATTTATGACGCTTGAGCCGAACGATGTGATCTGGACAGGTACTCCGAAAGGAATCTCACATGTGCATCCAGGAGATGTTGTAAGACTTGAAATCGACTATCTTGGCGTATTGGAAAACACGATTGTTGATGGTCGTTCAGAAAAGGTACCAACGGGAGGGAAGGACAATGAAGCCAGAAGTTAACGAGACGATCCGTCATTATATTAACGGACAATTCGTGCCAGGCCATACTGGTGAATTCTTTGTAAACTTGAACCCTTTTACAAATGAAAAAATTAATACAGTCAGTGAAGGGACAAAGGAAGATATTAACCTGGCTGCAAAAGCGGCAAAAGAAGCCTTCAAAAGAGGACCTTGGGGAAAGATGAAGCAAGAGAAGCGTCTTCAGTACATCTATAAAATTGCGGAGTTAATCGATCGTGACATTGAAGAGATCGCCTTGCTCGAATCCTATGATACAGGTCTGCCGATTGCACAAACGAGAAAGATGGTTGGCCGTGCAGCAGATAACTTCAGATTTTATGCGGAGATGGTAAAAAACCGCATGTCTGGTGAAGCGTATCACGTGGATGACGAGTTCATGAACTACACCATTCAAAAACCTGTAGGAGTTGCAGGGCTAATCACACCATGGAATGCACCATTCATGCTTGAAACGTGGAAAATCGCTCCAGCTCTTGCGACGGGGAATACTGTGATTTTAAAACCTGCTGAGTGGTCGCCGCTGACAGCTAACAAACTTGCCGAACTAGTTGATGAAGCAGGATTGCCACAAGGTGTCTTCAACGTTGTTCACGGTTTTGGTGAAAAAGCAGGGGCTTCACTTGTAGCGCATCCGGACGTGCAGCTCATCTCTTTTACAGGGGAGACGAAGACAGGATCGGAAATTATGAAGAACGGAGCGGATTCTTTAAAACGCTTCTCGATGGAACTTGGCGGCAAATCTCCAATTATCGTATTTGATGACTGTGACATGGAACGTGCAATGGATGCTTGTGTGTGGGGAATCTTCTCTTTTAACGGTGAGAGATGCACAGCGAACTCTCGTTTGTTTGTGCAGGAATCTATTAAAGATGAATTCGTGGCCAAGCTGAAAGAGAGAGTTGACAACATTATTGTTGGTGACCCATCCGATCCTGATACGGAAGTGGGGCCGCTCATTCATAATGATCATTATGAAAATGTGAAACGCTATTTGAAGATTGCGGAAGATGAAGGGGCTGAAGTCTACAGCCAGCAGCTCTCTGAATCTCATAAAAAAGGAAACTTTGTAGCTCCTACTCTTTTATTAAATGTTAAAAATGATATGACTGTTGCCCAAGAAGAAATTTTCGGTCCGGTACTCTCAGTAATGACCTTTAAAGATGAAGCAGAAGTCATCGATTATGCAAATGACATTAAGTACGGACTTGCGGGTTATGTCTGGACAAACGATATGAAAAAAGGACTTCGTGTGGCAAACGCTGTTGAAGCGGGCATGCTGTGGGTTAATTCGCAAAACGTACGGGATCTGCGCATTCCTTTCGGCGGATCAAAAAACTCAGGAATCGGCCGTGAAGGCGGGCATTATGCGTTTGAATTTTATACGGAAATGAAAGTCGTGCATGTAGCTCTCGCTGACCATCACATTCAGCAGTTCGGAAAGAAAAAACAATCGCTTCAGACGGAAGCAAAACACTAAGGAGGGATTTCTTTGCCTGCACGTACGGGGGAACAATATATTCAAGGAATCAAGAAGGCAAAAAATAACGTATGGATTCATGGTAAAAAAGTTGATGATGTACCTTCGCATCCAGCATTCCGAAACATTGTGAGATCCATTGCAAACCTGTATGACCTCCAGCATGAAAAAGCAGACAAGATGTTATATACCTCTGAGAAGACAGGCGAGCAGGTAGGACTATCCTTCATCGCGCCTAAAACGGTTGAAGATCTGATCCGCCGCCGCGAGATGATTTCCGAATGGGCTGGTTACACAGGCGGAATGATGGGACGCACCCCGGATTACCTGAATACAAGTGTGATGGCATTCGGTACAGCGGACAGCTTCTTTGCTCAAGATGATCCGATGTTCGCGGAAAACGCAAAAAAGTATTATGAGTATTGCAGGGAGAATGACATCAGCTTAACGCATACGCTCATACATCCGCAAACAAACCGTTCAAAAAAGCAGTCCGAACAAAAAGACCCATATTTATCAGCCCGTATCGTTGAAAAGAACAAAGATGGAATCGTTGTAAAAGGAGCTAGATTGCTTGCAACACTTGGGGGAGTTACCGATGAGATCGTTGTATTCCCCTCAACGTTGAACAAGGCGTCCTCTGAGGATGATCCATACGCAATGGCATTTGCGATTCCGAACAACACAGAAGGTCTTAAGTTCTTATGCCGTGAATCCTTCGATCAAGGGAGAAGCCAGTGGGATCATCCCTTAAGCTCTCGTTTTGAAGAGAGTGACGCAATTGTTGTATTTGATAATGTTCTTGTTCCATGGGAACGTGTTTTTGTCAGCGGCAACTCTGACATTTGCAATCGCACTTATGTGGAGACGAACGCAATTGTCCACATGGCGCATCAAGTAATTGCAAAGAATACAGTGAAAACTGAGTTTGTCCTTGGCGTAATTCTGAACATGATGGAATCCATCGGAATAGATGTGTTCCCGCATGTAAAAGAAAAAGCGTCTGAAGTAATGCTGATATTAGAGACAATGCGTTCTCACTTATACCGTGCAGAACACAATGCATCGATCGATAAATATGGCAATATGACACCAGACTTTGCACCATTAAACGCAGCCCGTAACTGGTATCCAAAGATGTATCAGCGTATTGTGGAGATCGTGAAAATTCTTGGTGCATCAGGCTTAATGGGAATACCGACTGAAGCAGACTTTAATGCTGATGACATCGGTGAGCTCGTTCACCGCTATACACAAGGCGCAAATATTGATGGATATGAGCGTACTCAATTATTCCGATTAGCATGGGATATTTCCATCAGCACTTTCGGGGGACGCCAAGCTCTTTATGAATATTATTTCTTTGGCGACCCGGCGCGTATGTCGAATATCTATTATGATCAATTCAACAAAGAGCCTTATAAAGCAATGGTGAAAGACTTTTTAAATCGTGTGAAATCTTCAAATCATAATTATACGAGTGTATAGGGAGGTGCCGACGTTGGATTTTAACATTATACGTATCGCGCGAGTTGTCATGAACGTGACTGATCTCAACGCTTCCCGTGATTTTTATGTAAATGCTCTAGGATTCATTGAAACAGCATCTACTTCAGAATGGATGGCTTTAAGGGGATTAGAAGAGCATTGTCATCATAGCCTTCTTTTGAAAAAAGCCGAAAAGCCAGGCGTGCATGCCGTGAGCTATAAAGTGTGGGAAGATGGTCACTTGAATGCTTTAGAGTCCTTCTTTAAAGGAAAAGGGGCAAAAGTACTTTGGAAAGAAGCTGATAAGTCGGTTGGAATCGGCAAAACACTGAGTGTAGAAGACCCTTCAGGCATTCCTCTCGAGTTTTTCGTCGAAATGGAAGGTGCTGAGCGCTGCATTCAAAAGTATGATTTATACCGCGGTGCCCGTGTTCAGCGCATCGATCATATCAATTGTATGGTTCCTGACGTGGAAGCAGCTGTAGCATTCTATACGGATGAACTCGGATTCAGGGTTTCAGAGTATACAGCAACTGAAGATGACAGGACTTGGGCTGCATGGCTTCACCGAAAACCAACCGTCCATGACGTAGCATTCATGAATGGTGAAGGTCCGCGCTTGCATCATGTAGGCTTCTGGCTGTCAGATCCGATGAGTCTCATTCATTGCTGTGATGTGATGGCAAGTATGGGTTATGCAGATAATATCGAGCGCGGTCCAGGGCGTCATGGATTATCGAATGCCTTTTTCCTATACATTCGCGACCCGGATGGAAACCGCATCGAACTGTACAATGGGGATTACTTAACGAGTGATCCAGATTTTAAGCCTATTAAGTGGGATATTAACGATCCGAGAAGGCAGACGTTTTGGGGACATAAAGCCCCTGATAGCTGGTTTAACGAGGCGACTTCGTTTTTAGATATGGAAACTGGTGAGCCGGTAAAGCAAAAAAGCCCGACTTTGGCGCAGCGCAAGCCGGACTTTGTAACGTGATTATATAAATAGGGAAGCTGACTCAGATATTTGTTCTCGAGTCAGCTTTTTTGCTAGTTCAGCGAGATTTATACTCGCTGGACGAGCGCCATACAGAATTTATGAGACCTTTAAAATAAGCAGCAGCAGTATAATTTCATTTCCTTTATAAACTGTTTCGTAGATAATAGACTTATAATTATAGATCGTACATTTTTAGATATATGTAAGAAAAAGGACTGATATCATGTTTACATTGATTAAAGGCGGCGAGGTATATGCACCTCATCATCTTGGTAAAAAGGACATATTAATAGCTGCAGGAAAAATCGCAAAAATCTCAGATCACATCGAATGGCGCTCATCCGATATTGGTATCCATGTAATCGATGCAACGAACAAAATCGTTACACCAGGATTTATTGATGCTCACGTTCATATTACAGGGGGCGGAGGAGAAGGCGGATACAAAACAAGAACGCCAGAAATTTATTTGTCCGACGTAACCCTTGCTGGTGTTACGACCATTGTTGGAGTAATTGGTACTGATGGAACTGCTCGCACGATGACAAATTTAATCGCAAAAGCGAAAGCACTTAAAGAAGAAGGAATCTCTTGCTTTGTGCACACTGGCTCTTATCAGGTACCTGTAAAAACGCTGACAGGAAGCATCGAAACCGACATCATGATGGTTGATGAGGTTATCGGAGTTGGAGAGATTGCTATTGCCGACCATCGATCCTCTCAGCCCCAAGCTCATGAACTCGCAAGGCTCGCCTCTCAAGCACGTGTTGCAGGAATGCTGTCTGGGAAAGCGGGTGTAGTCAACATCCACCTCGGTGATTCAAAAAGCATGCTTTCTTTAATTGAAGAAGTAGTAGAAACAACGGATCTCCCAGTTTCTCAATTTTATCCGACGCACATCAACCGAAATTCTTATGTGTTTGAAGCCGGAATCGAGTACGCAAAAAAGGGCGGCTATGTAGACTTTACAACAAGTACAACGAAACAGTTTATAGAAGAAGGCGAAGTGAAATGCAGCGCGGGGTTAAAACGAATGATTGATGCGGGAGTGCCTAGTGAACTCATTACATTCACGTCTGATGCACAAGGAAGTTTGCCTGCTTTTAATGAACGGGGAGAATTTACCGGACTTCGTATCGGTAAAGTTAATTCTTTATATAAAGAAGTAAGAGATGCTGTCCTTCAAGAGGGGATACCGCTCGAAACAGCCTTGCAGACGATTACAAGCAACCCTGCACGAGTTCTAAAGCTTAAAGAAAAAGGAGTTCTAGCAGAGGGACTTCATGCTGATCTTGTTCTACTGAATAAGGATAATCTTAACATCGATTCTGTAATCGCACTCGGCCAAGTGATGGTTCAGGACGGAAAAGCGATTATAAGAGGAATATTTGAGTAAAGAGGCTGTCCCAAAAGTAAGGTGAACTTACTTTTGGCAGCCCTAATTTTTTATTTTTAACAAATAAAAAATAAATAATATCGTCCAAATTTATCAATCTAATCGAGTTTATTTGGACGTTATCTAAATAGGATTAAATAAAAAGAGGCATGACTTCTAAAGTTTTTATACTTTTGAGTCGGTCTCTTTTTCATTTTTCTGAAGAGAAATATATGGTAAAATAAACAGTATACATACAAAAAAAATTAAGGTGGCGATCACATGGCGAAACAGGAAACACCAACAAAGTTAAGTCCTGAATTGTTTGAACACCTGCAAGGCGAGCAGCTTGTATTACTTGGTACAGTTGACGCAGAATCTAATGCTCCATCCGTAAATGCAATTTCCTGGGTAAAGAGTTTATCAGAAGAAAAAATTCGTTTTACAGTAACAAACAATTCCCGCATCGTTACTAACATTCAAGCAAATCCTAATGTAGTGATGACAGTTGTCGGGCTGGAAACCGTGTATTCGATTAACGGAAAAGCGAATATCCTGGAAAACGCTATGGCGGATGTACCTCTTAAGCTTGCAAAAATTGAAGTAAATATTGAACACGTATTTGAGAGCATGTTCTGGGGTGCTAAGATCGTCCAAGAACCGGTTTATGAAAAAACGTATAATGAAAAGAAAGCGAAAGAGCTGGATGAACAGGTATATGCTGCTCTTATGAAGTAAACCTGCCAGAATTATGAGGAAGCAGCAGAAACCGTCTTAAAGCATGTTAAGGCGGTTTTTATTATACCGAAAAGAGGGTGACTTAAATGACAGCTGCCTGGCGTATGCTGCTTTTATCCGGATTGATATCTGTCTTTACCGGTATTTACTTTGTAACGGACTTGTTAAAAACGAAGTCAGTGGCAGGGATGGGATTATGGGGGTACTTTCTTTTATTTTGGGGGATAGCTGCTGTCATGTTCTCGTTTAAACGGCTGCCGTTTTTTTGGTTGATGAAAGTTTTAGCGGCAGCAGGTATTCTGCTTCATGGATCACTTTTTTTATATTGGCTGTTGTTTCCTGAAGGTCTTGGACAGGAATTGGGCAAAGGAAATTCATTTTATGGTATTACCTCAGGGCTTTCCGCTGTTTTCTGCATCTTCATAATCGGAAAAAAGAATAAGAAAATAATCCGTTCGCATTCAATTTCAAAATAGTGTGCTTTTTTGAATTATGATAAAATTATAGGAATGAAAGACTCCTTGTTTTTCCTCGATTCAGTTTTAAAAGTGTTAACGATGGCAACGATGAGGGTATGAGGAAGAAAAGGGTGAGCGAACGATG
The DNA here is from genome assembly GCF_042680145.1 of Fictibacillus halophilus. GTDB lineage: Bacteria > Bacillota > Bacilli > Bacillales > Fictibacillaceae > Fictibacillus > Fictibacillus halophilus_A. The sequence goes on from NZ_JBHTNQ010000001.1 coordinate 892,943, forward strand.
AATTGGAAAAATTGGCAGCAATATTTTACAGAAGACAACATACTTAAATTACTTGAGCAATACCGTGATCTAGGCTTTTTGCCAGGTATTCTATTACCGATGCTTGAATCATTTATTCCAATCTTGCCATTATTCCTTTTTGTAGCGGGTAATGCAGCTGCATACGGATTTTGGTTAGGTTTTATCTATTCATGGGTCGGAGTTTGTTTAGGTTCAGCTATTGTCTTTTTGTTAGTTCGCAAATTCGGACAAAAACGATTCTTGAACTTCTTAAACAGACATACAAACACAACGCGGATGCTGAACTGGGTGGAACGCCACGGATTTGGAATGCTCTTCTTAATCTATTGTTTTCCTTTCACGCCTTCAGCATTAGTTAACGTCGTTGGCGGGCTTTCCCGGATTAATATTAAAACTTTTTTATTAGCTTTAACGCTCGGTAAACTAGTAATGATCGCGATTGTTTCTTTCATTGGCTACGATTTTGTAGATGTTTTGAAAAGCCCATTAAAATTAGGGTTAATCGTGTTCGGTATATTTGTTCTATGGCTAGGCGGCAAAGTAGTTGAATCCAGATTAAAACAATCAGAACATCAGGCTTAATTTATAGCCTGGTGTTTTTTTACTTATAGGCTTTTCTAAAAGTTTAGGGACTTTGAGCTGAATAGAAAGATTTTGAGCGAAACTAAAGGCAGTTTGAGCGTAGCGAGAAAATCTTGAGCGTAACTCGACGTTTTTGAGTGAAACTCAATGAGTCTGAGCGAAAGTGTAATAAATATAAGAACATGTACCGTAAAATTGCATCTGCAAAGGATATGAAATACCAACCATATGGTAGTCAACGAGGTCTTTACAAAAACGATCCAAATCTTAATCAGACAATTTTTCACGCAAAACTTTTCCTCGGAATATAGTTTAAAAAGAGGAAGGGAGAGGGCGGTTTGGTTGAGATTAAATCCGATAAACAAATAGAGAAAATGAAACATGCAGGAACAATCCTTGCTGAATGTCACAAAGCTTTAAGCAAAATGGTCTTGCCAGGAATTACAACGTTAGAACTTGATCAATTGGTGGAGCGCTTTCTTCACGAGAGAGGTGCAAAACCTGCGCAAAAAGGGTATATGGGCTATCCTTTCGCAACGTGTTCATCTGTAAACAATGAGGTCTGCCATGGCCTTCCTAATAGAAAACCTTTAAAAAATGGTGATATCCTTACCGTCGATTTTGTTGTGAATCATGATGGATGGCTTGCTGACTCAGCATGGTCATATGGAGTTGGGAAAATCGCGCCAGAAGCACAGAGGTTAATGAAAGCAACTAGAAAAGCATTATATAAAGGTATAGAACAAGCGCAAGTCGGCAACCGATTAGGAGATATAGGGAACGCTATTGAATCCTATGCCGGCAGAAAAGGATATTCTATTGTTAGAGAATTCATCGGTCATGGTATTGGTCGGGAAATACATGAAGAACCACAAGTTCATCATGTTGGCGAACGGAATACAGGTATTAAATTAAAAGAAGGTATGGTCATAACGATAGAGCCCATTTTCAATCAAGGGCTGCCTTTTATAACGATGGGTTCAGATGGATGGACGGCATTGACGTACGATGGAAGTTTATCAGCCCAATATGAACATACTGTTGCCATAACAAGAAATGGACCGATTATTTTAACTGAACAAGCTTAAAACTGGATTTGCCGCATACTCTTTATAAAAGGAATGCGGTCATTTTTTTGCCCTTATAATTATTTTTTTAAAGTAACTTGACATAGACAAGTTACATATTGTAATATACTAACATAAAGTAAGTAAAAATAAACTTAAGAAAGAGGGAATCATTATATGTTATCTTTAGGATTACTTATTATACGTCTAGTTGTTGGTCTGGCACTTGCTGCTCACGGAGCGCAAAAGTTATTCGGTTGGTTTGGAGGCTATGGTTTAAAAGGAACAGGAGGCTGGCTGGAGTCAATTGGAATAAAGCCTGGCTACACGATGGCTCTAATAGCAGGACTTGCGGAATTTGGCGGGGGATTGCTTTTTGCTGCAGGACTCTTTACAGAAATAGGGGCGATCTTAATCGCTGCTACTATGCTTGTGGCCATCCTTAAAGTCCACTTGCAGAATGGTTTTTGGGTGACAGCTAACGGATACGAATTCAATCTTGTCCTTATTGCCGTAGTGGTGGGAGTTGCGTTAACAGGCGCAGGTACTTATTCACTTGATTATTTATGGCTGAAGTAGGGAAATAGAATAAAAATAGAGAGGAAACCATCTATTTAAGGTGGTTTTTTCTTTATGAAAAGCGATATGCTATGAATAGGTTTAAAAAGCGTGATGTTGCATCATTTCTTTCATAGTCACACATGAAAAAATCACTTATAATAAATGAGTATTTTATAAGGAGGTGACGTTCCTTGTTTAAAGAGATGTCAGAGAATCAGATCTTATTGTATGTCATTAAAAACCTGAAAGAACTTAGAAAAAGAGAATTTCAACTGCTTATTGATGAACTTCATCCTTACGACATTGCCAATGTATATAAGAACTTGCCTGAAAAGCACAGGCATAAGTTTGTAACGTTTTTGACAACCAGACAGATTGCATCATTGATTCAAGAATTAGACAGTGACCTGCAGATGGAGATTCTGCACAAATTAGGCATCGAACGGTCATCTCATATCATGAACTTGATGGAAAACGATGACCTTGCTGACTTGCTTGGTAATTTGGATGTAAATGAAATTCAGGATTTCTTAGCTTCAATGAAAGCGGATGAATCAAAAAGTGTTCAGAGTTTGATGCAATATGACTCTGATACTGCCGGCGGAATTATGACCAACCGTTTTGTCTGGATTCCGAAAGTCTATACGGTTCGGGATGCGGTTGAAAAATTAAAAACATTCGCAGGTTTTGCCGAGAACATTTATTATCTCTATGTTATTGATGAAGAAAAAAAACTGGTTGGGGTTGTTTCGTACAGAGACTTACTGCTGGCTGAAATGGATGAAAAGATTGAAGAGATTATGTACAGCAGGGTTATTGCTGTACCTGCCGAAACAGATCAGGAAGAAGTAGCCAGAACGATTGAGCGATATGACTTTATCGCGGTTCCAGTTATTGATGATCAGGAACGATTGATCGGGATTGTAACTGTCGATGATGTTCTCGATGTCTTAATTGAAGAAGCGAATGAAGACATTGAAAAGCTATCAGCAACTGGTAAATCGATTGACTTTCAAACAAGCGCGATTGTAGCATCATATCGCCGTTTACCTTGGCTTATCTTGTTACTCTTTATTGGGATATTATCTGGAAGCATCATCAGTACATTTGAAGGCACCATTGAAAAAGCTGTTGCTTTGACTTATTTTATGCCGATGATCGCTGGGATGACGGGAAACACAGGTACACAGTCACTTGCCGTTGTGGTTCGTGGATTAGTATCGCATGATATCGACCGTGCGACGATCGTAAAGCTGATCATGCGGGAGTTTGGTGTAGGTTTTATTATAGGAATAACATGCGGTATTTTAATTGCGATTGTCGCTTTTTTATGGAAAGGCAACCTCATTTTAGGTCTCGTTGTAGGAAGTTCTTTATTTTTCACTTTAATAATTGGGACACTTGCCGGTACATTAATACCTTTACTGCTGTATCGCTTTAAGGTGGATCCGGCTGTTGCATCAGGACCTCTGATTACGACGCTGAATGATATTTTCTCGTTATTTGTTTATTTTGGAACAGCAACAATGTTTTTATCTCATCTCTTATAAAAGGTTAGTTAATAGGTACTATACTCATATACGTCTTTTGTGTAATAGAAACAGCTTAACTGAAGTGCGATAATATTAAAAAAACATGGTTTTTCCGGAATTGGTCAGCGGCGTAAGTCATTCGACTAATTTCGGTTTTTTTACGCTCTATTTCTTTAGCACATTCACCACATTTTGGAGGAGAATGTCTGCTAAATAGCTATGTTATAATGAATTGACTGAATTTTTTATAAAAAGAGGTGGGAAAAGTGGGTTTGAATCGGGAGGCAGCAGCAAGTAAATTTGTTTCGGCTATCATTTTAGCTGGGATCATTATTTGGATTTTTAGTGCTTTTTCTATCACGAAATATCCTGATCTGCTTATTTTTTCTACATTATTGCTGTTTCTATTTATTACAGAATACTTTCCGATTCCGATTTGGAAAGGACTTAGTGCTTTAAGTTTTCCTTTGCTTTATACAATTGAACTTCTATATGGCTGGGGATTAACTGTTGTCGTATTTGGCGCAATGGTTTGTCTCATTCATGCGTTGAATAAGCGTCCGCTTCGCATTGTTCTATTCAATCCAGCACAGCTCCTGCTCAGTTTTTTTGGTGCTGTTCATGTTACAGAACTTATTCTTTTATCCTTAGAAGCTGGATTGAGCGCTTTCTGGTATGCAGAACTAAGAATGATCCTGATCGCTGGGATGTACTATATCTTCAATAACCTTATCGTAGATGCTGTTTTACTGATTCGGCCCCAAACGTACCCATTAAAAATATGGAAAACAAAAACGATCTCAGAGAGCCTTGTAACACTCTTTTCCATATCGTATATTACCTTAATGTTCTTGTTAGGCAGCCAAAATCGTGGTGTGGTTGACGTATTCTCCTATATCTTTTTCTTCTCGCCGCTTGTGGCGATCGCGCTTATCTCTTCATTTATTGCGAGGCTGCACCAAGAGAGAAACCGTTTAAAGGCTTTATACAAAATTAGTACAACCTTCAATGCTCATCTTCCATCGAAAGATTGGCTTCAGCAAGCGGAGCTCCCATTTTTAGAGTTTCTCGGAACTGATGCGGTGATATTGTTTCTAAATGATGGAGATTCATGGAAAAAAGCATATGAAAACGGCGTGGTTTCAGTTGAAAAAGAAATTTGTACTGATTTTATTGAGCTGCTGGAATCGAATCCTTCCATGCATTTATTTAACAAAAAGAATGAGAATAACGCGTGGGGATTTTCTTTCTTTCCCGATTCCATCAAGTCTGTCATGCTTGCGCCGCTAATGGCGGAAGAAGAGATAACGGGGGTGCTTATTACTGGCAGAACGAGATCGCATTCTTTTTCTGCAGTTGATACACAATCCATGGCAACATTAGCAAACCAGCTGGCAGTTGCCTGGAAAACAAAATTGCTTATTTCTGAACGTGAAAAACGTGTTTTATTAGAAGAACGAAACCGTATTGCCCGTGAAATACATGATGGAATTGCACAGACACTGGCTGGATCTGTCATGCAGCTTGAAACGGCACAGCGTGTTTTTACCATAAAACCTGAAAGAACAAAACAATTAGTAGCTGTCAGTACAGAGAAGCTGAGAGGAAGTTTGAAGGAACTCCGAGAGTCCATCTATGCATTAAGACCTTATCCAACTGAAAGAATTGGGCTTCATCAAGCAATTAAAGCAAAGATAAAGTCTATAAAAGAAGAAGGGCATATCATTCAGATTCATTTTCAAGAGCGGGGAACACCCAGCAGATTGAGTACAATGGTTGAAAAAGTGATTTTTGATATTTTTCAAGAAAGCCTTCAAAACGTCTTAAAGCATGCAAAGGCTACAAAGGTGAGCATCCTGCTAAGCTACTCAAACGATCAAGTAATTTTTAGGATCAAAGATGACGGTATTGGATTTTCTCTTTATGAATCGATGATTAAAGCTCAACAAGAACCCCATTACGGCATATTAAACATGAATGAACAGTCAGATACTTTGGGGGCGTCTCTTCATATTGATTCTGCCAAAGGAAAAGGAACAGAAATTAAACTTCAAATACCTCAATTAGAAACAAAGGAGGCTCACATAACATGATTTCTATATTACTAGTAGATGACCATGCTATTTTAAGAGACGGATTAAAAAATATACTATCTTTTGAAGATGACATAAGAGTTGTTGGAGAAGCAATCTCTGGTGAGGAAGCACTCAAACTAACAGAAGAATTGTCGCCAGATGTGATCATTATGGATATTAATCTTCCTGGTATGAATGGAGTCGAAACAACAGCAATTATTAAAGAAAAAAATCCTGATGCCCGCATACTCGTTTTAACGATGTACACACACGATGAATATTTAATGTCTGCGTTAAAAGCAGGAGCGGATGGATACCTATTAAAAGATGCTCCTTCTGAACATGTTGTTGATGCAATAAATGCTGTTTACCGCGGCGAATCTATGATTACACCGAGCATGACAAAGAAACTGGTAAATATTCACCTTCAGCAAACCCAAGTGAAGAAAGATGAATCGAACCTAACTGACAGGGAACAGGAAGTGCTGATTGGCCTAGTAGAAGGGCTGAGCAATAAAGAAATCGCAGAAAAACTCTTTATCAGTGATAAAACAGTAAAAATTCACGTTAGTAAAATCTTTAAAAAACTAGAAGTTAAGAGCCGTTCCCAAGCCGTCATCTATGCAGTACAAAACCATCTAGTTTCTATGTAAACCAGTCCATTGGCTGGTTTATTTTTTTCGCTCTTTTCTAAAAGATTGTTGCAACTAAGAGATTTTATCGAAATTCTTCATTGAATAGTTAATTGGAGCGAAAGGACGAGACTCCTGCAGGATGAGTGGGACAGGTGAGACCACTCAATGTCGCGAGGCGACGAGGGGGCTCACCGCCCACCCTGCGGAAAGCGAGTCCTGTAGCGGAAATTAACCTCTTACAAAAGCAAAAAAGAAAACAGCCATTTTTTAATGGAGAAAATTGTTGCATTTTTCCATCTTGAAGCTAAAATTAATAGAAACATATGAGAGGGGAACAGGCAGATGGTTGTTAAAGCAGATCAGACGATGCATGAGAAAGTGATGAATTATTTGAGTGATGAACCTGCTCTTAATCTATTTATCATTGCGGATATTGAGAATTTCGGCTATGAAACTGATTTTCAGGAAATCTGGACAGACCTTGATGAGGCAGGAGAAATACAAGGGATCCTCCTTCGTTATATGGGGAACTACTTGCCATATTCAAAAGGGACCATTAATGCAAAAGATTTTTCAGAGATCATAAACAAAGACACCGCATATGAGATGCTCTCAGGAAAAAAGGAGATCACTGAACAGTTCCGTCCATATGTTAAGTTTGGACGCACAAAAGAAACGTATTTTGCTGAGCTTAAAGATAACCGCTTGTTAAATAAAAACAGCAGCCGAGAAGGTATTCAGAAAGCAGAGCTTCAAGATGTGGATTCATTAATAGAACTGAAACTGCAGATAAAAGAATTCTCGATTAGAGCTACTGCAAGACAAAGTTTAGACCAGGCTCTGAAAACAAAAACGGGACGTACATATTTTATGAAAGAAGATAACATTGTCGTTTCATGCGCCTCAACAACTGCTGAAAATTCATTATCCGCGATGATCGTTGGTGTATGTTCACATCCCGAAAAAAGAAACCAAGGTCTTGCAACCCTATGTATGGAAGCACTTTGTCAGGATGTTCTTTTAGAAGGAAAAACACTTTGTCTTTTCTACGATAATCCAAAAGCAGGTTCCATCTATAAAAGGCTTGGATTTAAAGATATCGGCATGTGGAGTATGAATTATCCTGTTCATATGACTGTTTCTGAGAACGATACAACACAAGAACCATTAGTAAAATAAAAGGCTCGTTTCTAATAGATGTGCCTTAGAATTTTTTTGTTGAATACGCTTCTTGGACTAGTTGATTGGAGCGCAAGGTGCGAGACAAAGGCTATGGGACAAGAGGACTCTTGAAATACGGAAGCGTCTTTCTAGCCCCGACAAAACAAACGGTGAATGGCACTTTTATCTTTGTTGATGCAATTTTACGGTACGTGTTCTTAAATTTATTACACGTACGCTCAGACTCATTGAGGTTACGCTCAAAAACATCGAGTTACGCTCAAGATTTTCTCGCTACGCTCAAACTACCTTTAGTTTCGCTCAAAATCTTCCTTTTTCGCTCAAAGTCCCTCTTCTTTACAAAAAAAGGGACAGTGCAAGAGGAGCTAGCCGCTGCACCTTGATAAGTGAGACCCCACAGGCGCATTTTGCTAGCGGAAACTGAGCACCTAGCGAAATAAAAAGACGGCAAATTCATGCCGTCTTTTCTTTATGCTGATTGATCTTTTAATTTTGCTTTGCTTTCGTTGGATGTTCTTAGCGGTATCTCTTTTAAGAAGAAGAAAGTAAGCAGCAGGGCGGTTCCGATTACGAGTGCTCCTGTCAGAAAAACGCCATTTAATGCATAGCTTAATGATTCGCGCAGAATCTCCATGACTTGTTTTAAGAAAACTACAGATTCTGGAGGCAAGCTGCTGAACTTCGCCATCACAGCATCTTGGTTCAAAAGTACTTGAGGGTTTGCCAACTCCTTAATTTGTTCACTCATCTGAGGTGTAACATTTGGAGTGGAAGCAATCAGTTTTTGAGAATTTTCGCTAAAGTGATCTGCCAGTGTGTTGTTCATTACACTTCCCATGATCGAAACACCGATAGTTCCTCCTAACTGACGGAACAGCTGTACAGAGGAAGTGGAAACTCCTAAATATTTATGTTCAACTGCATTTTGTACAGTTAATGTAAAGATAGGGAACGTGATTCCAAGGCCAGTTCCAACTAAAATCATGTTCAGTGTAGCTGTAATATTCGTTGTTTCTGTATCCATAAAATGCATGCTCGTCATTCCGCTTGCCATGATGAATAATCCGAGCAGGGCAAGTTTTTTATACTTGCCGGTCTTCGTTATGATCTGGCCGCTGATCGTACTTCCGGCTACCATCGCAAGTGTCAGGGGCATCATAACAAATCCGGATTTCGTAGCTGACGTACCCATTACGCCTTGGATAAAGAAAGGCATATACATGATTGAACCGAACATTCCTGCTCCCAAGAATAATCCGATAATGTTTGAGATTGTAAAAACTTTATTTTTAAACATTTCAAGCGGAAGTACAGGGCTCGCGACACGCTTTTCTGTACGGATAAACAAAAAGAGTGCAACGATTGTTACTCCGAAAAGTCCTATGATCTCGGGCGATAGCCATTCATACTGATTTCCAGCCCATGTGAACGAAAGCAGAAGTGGAACTACTGTTATCGTTAAAAGCAAAGACCCGGTATAATCAATGGATTCCTTTTCTTTTCTTTGTACAGATGGAAAAAGAAAATAAATAGCTGCAAAAGCTACTAACCCGAACGGAAGAAAGATCCAAAACACCCAATGCCAATGAAAATGATCCACGATATAGCCGCCCAGTGTTGGTCCGAAGACGCTTGCCAATCCAAAAACACTGCTCATAATCCCTTGCCATTTACCGCGTTCACGAGGAGAAAAGAGATCACCTACAGCTGTAAAAGCTGTAGACATGATCATCCCTCCGCCAAAACCTTGAATCCCGCGGTATAGGATGAGTTCGAGGATGCTGTCTGAAACACCGCAAAGTAGTGAACCGACAGTGAAAACTCCAATCCCTATAAGTATAAAGGGTTTTCGGCCGTATATATCTGATAGTTTTCCTACAAGAATAGCTGTAATGCTCGATGTTAACATGAAAATCGTAAATACCCAGCTATAATATTCAATGCCGCCAAGATCGGCGATTATTCTTGGCAGTGAAGTTCCTACGATCGTTTGATTTAAAGCTGCAAAAAGCATAGCAGCCATAATAGAAATCATGATTATTATTTTCCGCCGGAGTTCAAGATGTTCCATAAATCTGCTTCCCCCTATTCATCTAGTAAATAATTAATAAAGTGAAGTATCTAAGAAAAGCAAAACTGCCCAATCAATCAAGCAGTTTTGTAGAAGCAGCCACCATGAGCTTCATTTCTTCTTCTGATAAATGAGTAAACTTTTTAGCTAAATACTCGTTTTTTATTTGATCCATCTCATCTGCAATTTTCTTGCCGTCTTCAGTAATTTCCAAATATACGATTCTGCGGTCAGAATCCGAACGTACCCGCTGAATATAGTTCTTTCCAACAAGCCGGTCTGTAACAGCTGTGATATGGCTGGATGAAACCTTTAATTCATTTGCGATCTCAGAGGCCATTAAAGGACTATTCTTGTGAAGAGTCTGCAGAACTGCAAATTCATTGCTGGGAATATAATCGGTATAAACTTCATTCAAACCTTTTCTGAGAGTTCGAAAGAGTCTGCGTAAACTCATTTCCAATTCGCGCTCTAAATTAATTCTTGATTGAGATTGCTCGTTATTTTCCATATTAACACCCTTGCTTTTTGTTTCTTCTCTAACTATATGATAATTTATATTTAATAAGAAAGAAAGTAAAAGGGTTAAGGGGAATACTAGATGAAGAATTCAACATTGTTTTTTGTGCTTCTTGGTTTTGGTTTTTTAGTAGGTATCGCCTATTGGATCTGGGCGATTACAACTCAATCGCCGCCGGGTGGAATGTAAAAAATGAGCCGTCATGGCTCTTTTTTTATGCAGAAAAACATTTATAAATGAAAGGAAATCGATTTGGAGGTGTAATTTTGAAGGAAAAATATTTGATTACAAACCAGCATATCAAAAAGGAGCTTAAGCAGCGTCCTGGTGGAAAACGGACTCCTCGTTATGCAGTTGCTCATGATACTGGAAACCCCGGTTCAACAGCCAGGCAAAATTTTAACTATTTTAACAGCAGACCATTGGAAGCCTCTGCACATGTGTTTATTGACGATAAAGAAATTCTTGTTATCATCCCGCTGCATGAAAAGGCTTGGCACGTGCGTTCAAACGTTTCAGATGCGAATGATTGGGCGATCGGGGTAGAGCTATGCTATGGGCCATCAATTGATTTTTCAGAAGCTTACAGCCGCTATGTTTGGTTTTTTGCTTATATGTGTGAGAAATACCAATGGAATCCAGAGACCCATATTAAAGGACACTTTCAGCTTGATCCGAAGCGAAGAACAGACCCGTTAAATAGTTTTCATCAATACGATAAAAGTTTTCCTTTCTTTATTGAAGATGTTAAATATGAATTGAAAAAACAGCTGGTTAATCATGAAGAATTTAAAGATACAGCAACTGCACCGGGCAGCCTATTTAAAGTGCAAATCGGGGCTTTTTCATCCAGGGAGAACGCACAAAAACTTGCAGCCAAAGCTAAAGCAGCTGGTTTTGCCGTTTATATTGAGCATATTTAAATCATTTGTTTTTCTTTCTTCCACGTATAATACACAAAGCAGATTCCGACCAATACAAATAAAGGCTCCAGCACATTTGCTTCAGGCCCGCTCGTTACTCTATGCAGCTGAAAAACCCAGTGAAACAGAATGTTGTCTACTGTTAAAAATAACCCGATAGCTGCTATGAATCCGTGAAAAAATGAAGAATTATATCGTTTATAGATGAACAGTAAAATTAATAATAAAATAACAACTCCCAAAAAAACTGCCCCTATGCGTTCACTTATAGTTTCCGCTCTTAATTCCCATGCAAATACCTTTGTTGACCAATGAGACATAGCAAAAATCCCCAAAATAAATCCAAACCAAATCTTCATATTACCTCCTTACTAGTAAAAGAACAAAATCCGACATGAAATTTAAAAATACAGGTTTAACTTATGTATAATAATGGTATATAGATAAGTGGTATGCAATCATTTTTTATTTCTATAGGGGGATTATAGATAAGATGGAACGTCAATTGTACGAATTGGGGCAAAAGATCGTTACACATAAATACGATCTTGCCAGAAAAATTGATGAAGTTAAAGCTGAGTATGGCGAACCCGTATCTGAACTTACAGATCAGGTACTGCAGCTTCGCGGAGATTTATTCAGTTACTTCGGGAAATCACTTTTTCAAGAATTGTCAGAAGTTGAACCTCTTTTTATAGCATGGGGAAAGAAGAGCGGCGAACTTGCAGTTCAATACGAAGTTCCTTTAGACATGGCATTAAAAAGCACCCGTTTCTTCCGGATTGTATTATGGGATTTCATTCGTAATGAGATTCATAATGAAAGTTTTTCAGTAGAGACGGTACTTAAAGCAGCTTCTGTTATTGACCCGTTACTAGATGAAACGGTTCATGCTTTCAGTGTTGCTTATGTTGAAAACAACAACAGAGTCCTTGGACTTGCACGTGAGGCGATTGAGGAGCTTTCTGTTCCTGTTGTCAGATTAACAAGAACTGTTGCGGTTCTGCCGCTTGTTGGAACAATTGATACACACCGTTCTAAGTTAATCATGGAAACTTCTCTTCAGAAATGTACTGAATTACAAGTTGAACACTTATTTATCGACTTATCAGGCGTACCTGTCATTGATACGATGGTGGCTCACAACCTGTTTAAGGTTATCAATTCACTTAAGCTTTTAGGTGTGAAAGTTACATTGAGCGGAATGCGCCCAGAATTAGCGCAAACAGTTGTATCCTTAGGAATCAGCTTTGAAGGAATCTCAATTTCAGGGAATCTTTATCAGGAGCTTGAAGCAATGGGAATCGCTCAACAGCCGAAATAAGCATAAAATATCTGCCATTTTATGGGCAGGTATTTTTTTCTTGTATAAAAAGAACGTTTGTTCGCATATAATGAAAAAAAGGGGGTTTTTTCATGACGAATTTGTTAATGAGATGCATCCATGAAAGGGCAGCCATCGAGATGATCTATTTATCAGAGAAAGGTGTGATCAGTCACAGGCTTATTACGCCATACTCGTTTGATGGAAAATTGATAACGGCCTATTGCGCAGTTCGTAAACAAATTAGAACATTCGAGCTGAAAAATATTTTATCGGTGCAATTCCGGTTTTTGCCTTCATAGAATGGGGGGATAGACATGCAATATGGAAACGAGGAAGAGCGTTCACTCATAGAAAAATTTGTGATGTATCCAATTATGCTGACCCTATTTGACCGGGACTTGAAGGTAGTGAACCGTTCTCCGTTCAAACTAAAACAGCCTTACATTGCTTTATTGGAACAGATTATGAGTCAGGTGAGCAAAGACCTGCATGACGTACGCATCGAGCTTAGGAAGAGAAAAATAAAGGTTATGGATGGACGAAGAGATCAAGATATTACTGAATATGAGATATTTATCCGGGGTTATCGTGAAATTATGCGATTTCCAAACGTCCACTTAAAAAACAAAGCAGAAACCCTCATGCTGTCATATCTTCGAGTAGCATCAAAATAATCAGCCTATTTTTGTTGAGACTTTTTTCTACTAGATTTGTTGTTTTTAAATTGTTTTTTGAAAACTCTTCGTTGATAAAGTTGATTGAAGTGCAAGGTGCGAGACTCTAGCGGGATCAGCGGGACAGGTGAGACCCCGCTAGCACGAAGCGATAGGGAGGCTCACCGCACGCCCCGCGGAAGCGAGCATCCTGGAGCGGAAATCAACCCTTTCAAATTGCAACAAAGTTTACGAAAACAGCCTTGTTAAAGTTTCCTTTTTGACTCCGTCTGTATACAATGAACGTAATGCAGAATGATATCATTACTGAAGAATATCAGAAATTGAGGAAACACATGGAACACTTTATCCAACTGGCACGACAATTGAATAGAGAGATTATGATTGAAAGCCGGAACCCGTTTGATCCCGTATGTCCTGTGAATACACCTTTTCCTTGGAAGATACTTGGTTGCGGCAATTATGCTGCGGTATTTTATCACCCTGACTATCCTTCATATGTTGTGAAGATCTACGGCAGAGATGAACATGGTCTTCTAGAAGAAAAGAAGGCTTATGAACGTTTAGGTGAACATCCGGGCTATTCCGTTTGCTATTATACAGAGAACAGGTTTTTGATTTTAAAGAGAATCGAAGGAATCACGCTTTATGATTGTGTCCATAAAGGTATCAGAATTCCCGAAAGTATCATCCGGGATATTGACAAGGCTTTGGAATATGCAGAAAAAAGAGGACTTTTTCCAAGTGATGTTCATGGCAAAAACGTCATGATATCAAAAGGAAAAGGTATAATAGTTGATGTTTCTGACTTTTATAAGAAAGAATCTTGCCGCAAGTGGAAGGATTTACGAAAGGCTTATTTCAGTATTTATAAGCCTGTTTTTTATCGTTTTCCCATTCGAATTCCTTATTTTGTTTTGAATATGATTAGGATGGGGTATAGGTACTATCGTAAGTTAAAATTATCCATAAACAAGGGTAAAAAATAATAGTATTAAATACCTATAAAAAACATTGGCACAATTTACCTATATAGGATATAATATCTATAAACGAATAGGAAACCTTTGTTTAAAGGCAAACCAGTTGAAAAACTGGGACGCAAAGCTATGGGCCTAAAGTATGAGTGAACATACAATGGCAGCCGGTTGCCAAAGGGGAACGGATAATATTGATGTTTCAGAAGCAAGAAGGTCGAGGAAGTGAAGTTTCGAGGAACGGAGCGTATTAAACATACGTGAGTACCGCAGAAACAAAACTGACGAAGAGATTCGACGCTTATCAAACATTAAAAGCCATTTCCCTTTATTTAAGGGTAATGGCTTTTTGTATGCAAATTTTTAAGATTTGAGGGGTTGCAATAATGGAAAACTTCCAACTAGAATTACGCACACTCAAAAAAAGCTTATTTAGGGAATTCATGAAGTCGATTCCAACGATGATACATACACATAAAGAACACTTAAGCCAGTTTGATGACTTCAGCTCATTTATGAACGGTTTTGTTGAACAATATGAAAAAATATTAGAGAAATTTTTGCGAGGAATCGTACATGCAGTATTTTTGCAGGAGGAACGTTTTCAGCATTTCTTGAAACAAGCTGAACAGAAAGCATTCCGCTCAGGCATCCATTTCTTAAGACACCAGCGAATTCCTCACCAAGCTCTAGCTTGTTTCTCTACAAGTATAAGAGAATCAGTTCTGCAAGAAATGAAAAGAGTAACAGTATCCGACTCGCTTCCGGTGCAGCTTTTTATGTTAGAACGCTGGAACACGGTAACACATCGTGCGATTACAGGTTTCTTAAGCGGATTTTCATCTCAGCAATTTAAAGATTTAAAAGAGATCAGTATCCGTGATCCGCTTACTAATCTATATAATCGCCGTTATTTTTATGATTGTCTTGAAAAAGAAATTGGTAAAGCTCAAAAACAAGAGATGCCGATTACACTCGTTATGTTTGATATAAATAACTTCAAACATATCAATGATGAGTATGGCCATCATGCCGGAGATGAGCTTTTACAGCAGATCGCGGAATTATCCAAGCGATTAAAACTTTTATCAGGTTTTCGGTTTGGGGGAGATGAATTTGTCTTTTTGCTGCCGGGAATAACAGAAGAGGACGCTTACAAACTGGTTGAAAAGATGGAAAGCCAGTTAATGGCATGGAACAAATCTATTTCATTAGCATACGGTGCGATCGAGCTGTTAGGCGATGCATGTGAAAATATTGATTATTACCTGCAGCTTGCTGATGAACGGATGTACAGCAATAAAAGAGAAGTTAAAGCATAACTTCTGAGACTTAAGTACGGTTTTTGTATAATGGAAGTTTAAGTAATATTAAACAAGAAAGACCATATGCTATAATTTCCTGATTATAGCAACTAAATGCAAAGGAAGATGGCAGCATGAAAGACTTATTTATAATTACTGAACATCGTTCTGAGACCATCTCTTCACTATTGCGATGGTTCTTTCTTGTCATTTGTATACCGCTTTTTTATTACAAGCCGATCGCAGATGTTTTAGATTTTAACAAAGACACATTCCCAGTCCTTTTTACAATAGGGATCCTTTATATGACATCTACACAAATCGTCTTAAACCGATTTCCTGAAAAGTCCTTTTATTATCTGATTTTTACCAGAGGCGGAATCCTTTTTGATTATATTGCTTATGTTTGGCTGATGCAGCTGTCTGGAGGCTCGGAAAGTCCATTCATGCCTGTAGGTTATTTGATTGTTATTCATGCCGCTCTTTACTGGAGGTTAAAAGGTTCTTTTATAGTTGGCGGTGCCAGTTTTGCTGTTATTCTGTACTTCTTTTTAAGAGATGGAGGATATCAAGACACAACAGAGTTTTTTCAGTTCTTTATGAATACGTCATTTTTATGGCTGATTGCCCTGTATGGAGGGGTAATTGCATCTAAAGAAAGACAGTATTATTTCGAGAAAAATATGTACCAGCTTCAATCTCTCCAGGATTATCTTACTGGGTTATTAAACCACCGAAAGTTCCAGGAGGATGTCTTAGAGAAAACGAAACAGAAAGCTCCTTTTGCGCTAGTTCTTTGCGATATTGATCATTTCAAAGAATTTAACGATACACATGGACATGTTATAGGTGACGAAGTCCTAAAACTTGTTGCCGCAGCATTTGAGCGATATTTGCCAGCAAAAGAAGGTAAAGCTTATCGATATGGCGGAGAAGAATTTGCGTGGATCATGGAAACGGCAACAGAATCTGAAGTTACAGAAACGATTCAGCAGATAAACACTCATCTGCAAAAGTATCCGTATACACTTGAAGATGGAGAACTTCCTGTTACTTTAAGCTATGGGATAGCTTTTTATCAAAAGGGAGAACGTCCGGCAGACATTATACAGCGTGCAGACACGCTCCTTTATGAAGCAAAGGCAGCAGGGAGAAACACATTAAAATTAGATCATAAAAAAAGTGAGGAAAAGCAGCTGATCGTGTAGCTGTTTTTCTTTTTAAAGGCGTTGTTGTAATCATGTAGTTCTTTGGAGTAGTTGATTTCCGTTCAAGGATACTCGCTTTCCGGGGGGGCGTGCGGTGAGCCACTTTGGTGCTCTGCACCTACTGTGTCTCACCTGTCCCGCGACCCCCAGGAGTCTCGTACCTTGCACTCCAATCAACTTGTCAATGAAGACTCTTTACAAAAATGCCTTAAAAGCAATAATCTTTTAGAAAAGAGCGTTTTTAATAAAAGATAAGAAAGTATAAAAATCAGGAGAATAATCATGTTTCTCCTGATTTTATTTTGTTAAAAAGAAAGAAAACAGCTTTTTTATAGAACATACATGCAGGGTACATAAAAGAAGTAAAGTTGATACGAGAAATTACTAGTAGATGAGGTTCCAAAAACAAGAATCGTACCGTTATAAGTCCTAAGCAAGCACTTATAAGTCTTCAAAAAAATTTATAAGTCTTCAAATTTTTTTATAAGTCCTCAAAAAACTTTATAAGTCTTCACCATTCTTGGATCAAGAAAAATAGGATAGACAGTTCAAAAAAAGCATCACTAAGCTGCAACTAGGTGCAGCAGACAGGTGAGACTCTACATGCGGAAATCAACCACTTTCAAGAGCAACAAAGGTTACGGAAACAGCCTTTTTTTATAATAGGTATCCTTTAAATACCAGTCAGATTTCATGCGTTTTAAGTATACTAGCCTTTGCCCTGCTAGTAGATTGTGAGATAATAAAAGCAGAATTTGTGTACGGAACAGGGGATGGAAAATATGAGTTTGCAATTTATTTTGGGACGATCCGGCAGCGGAAAGTCCCACTCTGTCTTTCAAGAGATACGTGAAAAACTTGCAGAGGATCCGATGGGGAGTCCTATTATCTATTTAGTGCCAGATCAGATGACCTTTCAATCCGAATATAAGCTTGCATCAACTCCCGGATTAAATGGGATGATTCGTGCCCAAGTTTATAGTTTTTCACGTCTTGCTTGGCGCATTCTTGGTGAAACAGGCGGGATGACAAGAATGCACATCACAAGCACTGGTGTGAGAATGATGCTCCGCAAAATTATTGAGAGTAAGAAAGAAGAACTGAAGATATTTAAAAAAGCTTCTGAACAGAGCGGTTTTTATGAACTGCTCGAGCTTATGACAACAGAATTAAAGCGGTATTGTATATCCTCAGAAGATCTTTCCTGGAATGCAGAAACGCTGCTTTCACTTGGTCAAAAAGAAAATAACAAAAAAGTGCTCAAAGACAAGCTGTCTGACTTAAGCATCATTTCAGGCGCTCTTGAAAAAGCTCTTGCTGGAAAATACTTAGATTCTGAAGATTATTTAAAACTTCTACAGGAGAAAATACCTTATTCTGATACGATAAAGGATTGCGAGATTTACATAGACGGTTTCCATTCTTTTACACCGCAAGAACTTGAAGCAGCTGCTGGTCTCATGGCACATGCAAAGAAAGTGACGATTGCTCTGACTTCAGAGGAATCATATCGTCCGGACACTGATCCGCATGAACTGGATCTCTTTTATATGACAAAGAAGACAGCACAAGTTCTCACACAAAAAGCGAAAGAGCTGAATGTGGAGATAGAAGAGCCAATCGTACTCTCTCATACGCCAAAATTTATTTCTCCTGCGATTGCCCATATTGAAAAACAATATGATGCGAGACCTGCGATCAGCTATTCGAACCCAGAGGGGATACACTTAGCAGCTGGGGTCAATTTAAGATCAGAAGTTGAAGGTGCAGCGAGAAAAATTATTGAACTTGTACGTGATGAAGGATACAGATACCGGGATATTGCTGTAACGGTAAGAAATGCGGGCAGTTATCAGCCTCTTATTGAAACAGTATTTGCCGATTATGGGATACCTGTTTTTCTAGACCAAAAAAAATCGATGCTTCATCATCCGCTCATTGAACTGATCCGGTCTTCACTGGATGTTGTTTTAAAGAACTGGCGGTATGAAGCTGTATTTCGTGCTGTGAAAACGGATATGCTTTATCCGCTTGATGAGATGAGAAAAACAACATCAGAGATTAGAAGATGCATGGACGACCTGGAAAACTATGTATTGGCTCTTGGTATTCAAGGCAGCCGATGGACAGATTCAAAGCCTTGGAAGTATAAGAGACTCAGAGGATTTGAAGCTGATGATTTCGGAAAAACGAGCCAGGATGATGAAAAAGAACAGCTGATCAATGATCTTAGAGATATGATCGTGTCACCGATGAAAAGACTTTCTAGAGATTTATCTAAGAGCATAACCGTAGCAGATTTTTGTACATCACTTTATAAATATTTAGAACATCTCTCCGTTCCTATGAAACTAGAACGCTTAAGGCTTCATGCTGAATCTGAAGGGAAGCTTAGAGCTGCACGTGAACATGGACAGGTGTGGAATGCATTGCTTGGCCTTTTGGATGAAATGGTAGAGCTGACCGGAAGCGAGAAGCTTTCCAAAGAGACATGGATGCAGATGCTTGAGACGGGTCTGGAAAGTATGAAGTTTGCTCTTGTTCCGCCGTCACTGGATCAGGTCCTTGCAGGAACTTTGGAGCGTTCACGTTTTACAGATGTGAAAGTTAACTTTTTATTAGGTGTTAACGATGGAATCATACCGCTAAAACCAAAAGATGATGGTCTGTTATCAGAAGACGAAAGAGAAGCGCTTGAAAGAAACGGTGTTGTGCTGGCACCTTCTGCAAGAAGAAAACTGCTCGACGAACAATTTATGATCTACCTGGCATTGACCAACGGCAGTGATCGTCTGTACGTGTCCTATGCGCTTGCTGATGAAGAAGGAAAAACATTGCAGCCATCAATGGTCATTCAAAGGATGAGGGATCTATTTCCTGATCTAAAAGAGTATCTATATCAAAATGAACCGGGTGTTGAAGAAGATTTATCTTTTGTTCAGCATCCTGTGAAAAGTGTGTCCTATTTAAGTGCACAGCTTCGCGAATGGAAAAAGGGATATCCGATCTCGCCGGTTTGGTGGGATGTCTATAATTGGATCATTACCGATGATCAGTATGACCAGTATGCAAAAAAAGCGATATCGAGTTTGTTTTACTTTAACCGGGAAGCACCTTTAAGCCCTTCCGTATCAAAGGATCTATATGGGGAAAGCATCTTAACGAGTATTTCCCGCATGGAGTTATTTCAATCTTGTCCGTTTTCACAGTTTATGTCTTATGGACTTAAACTGAAAGAACGACAGATGTACAAACTGGAAGCTCCTGATATCGGACAGCTGTTCCATGCTGCTTTAAAACAGATGAATGATGCATTGCAGCAGAGGAGAGTTCAGTGGAGCGATCTGTCTAAAGGAGATTGCTACCGTATGGCAGGAGATATCGTTGATCTCTTGGCTCCTCAGCTTCAGCATGAGATTCTGTTAAGCTCCAACCGCCATCTTTATATTAAGAAGAAGCTGAAAGAAGTTGTGGGCAAGGCTTCGCATATTTTAAGCGAACATGCGAAGGCAAGCGGATTTACTCCAGCAGGTCTTGAACTGGCATTTGGCACAGGCGGAACGCTGCCGCCATTAGTGTATAAACTGCCGAACGGCACAACGATGGAAGTAGCAGGACGTATTGACAGAGTTGATACTGCTGCTAGTTCAAAAGGTCTCTTAATGCGTGTAATTGACTATAAATCGAGTTCAACAGGATTAAACCTTGCTGAGCTGTATCATGGCATTGCACTTCAGATGCTCACATACCTGGATGTGGCAGTTGAACATTCTAAGAAATGGCTGGGTCAAGAATCAATCCCTGCAGGTGTACTTTATTTCCATGTTCATAATCCTCTTTTAAACCAAAAGAAGCTGTTGACTGCGGAGGAAATTGAAAAAGAAGTGCTGAAGAAATTTAAGATGAAAGGTCTTGTATTAGCTGAAGAAGAAGCCGTGCAATTAATGGACAGCACGATGGATAAGCGTTCTAACATTATTCCGGTTGCACTTACGAATAATGGATTCCATAAGTCGCACTCGTCCATTGCTTCGGCTTCCAATTTTGAAACGATGAGACATCATGCGCGTAAAATGGCTGTCAGCTCCGGAACAGGTATTACGGACGGAGTGATTGATATTTCGCCTTATGAAATGAAAAAGAAGGTGCCTTGCACGTTCTGTTCGTATAAACCGGTCTGCCAGTTTGATCAGACACTTGAAGAAAATCAATACCGTCAGCTGAAACCAGAAAAAGATGAAATCATTTTAGAAAAAATGCAGGAGGAAGGAGGCAGTCTCATTTGAAAACATTAATTCCAAAACCTGAAGGATCAACTTGGACTGATGAACAATGGCAAGCAATCCAGGCACGAGGAGAAAATATACTCGTTGCAGCAGCGGCCGGCTCAGGGAAAACAGCAGTTCTTGTTGAAAGAATCATTACGATGATAAGAGAACAGTCTGCAGATGTAGACAGATTGCTCATCGTTACATTTACAAATGCGGCAGCTGCAGAAATGCGCAAGCGTATCGGAGAAGCTATTGATAAAGAGCTGACTCATAATCCTTCTTCGCTGCATCTTAGAAGACAATTAAATTTATTGAACAAAGCTTCCATCTCTACACTCCATTCTTTTTGTATTGAAGTTTTAAGAAAGTATTATTACGAAACAGATCTTGATCCAGGGTTCAGGGTAGCTGAAGAAACAGAAGCTGAACTTATCCGTCAGGAAGTGATTGAAGAGCTTTTTGAAGAAGAGTACAGCAAGGGAGAGGACCATACTTTTTATCAGGTGGTTGATGCATATAGTTCAGATCGGAATGATATGGATCTTCAGAAGCTTGTTCTTTCACTCTATGATTTTGCAAGAAGCCATCCAGACCCTGAAGGATGGCTGGATCAAATGGCTGATACTTACGAGATCAATGCTTCGTCCATCGATGACCTTCCTTGGACAAAAGAACTTCTTGCGGATATTTCCCTGCAGTTAGAAGGATTGCAAGCGATGGCAGTTCGTGCGCGTTACCTTGCTGAAATCCCCGGAGGACCACTCCCTTATGCAGCGACACTGGAAGAAGACTTGGAATTTTTAAAGTCACTGGGTCATGTGAAAGAGAGCTGGAGTCAATTATATGAGGTTTTCCAAACGTATGAACCGCCAAAGCTAAAAGCGGTCAGAGGAAAAGATGTTGATGAAGAATTAAAGAATAAAGTAAAAGCAATGAGAGACACCATTAAAAAGAAAACGGGCAGTTTAAAAGAAGAATTCTTTGAACGCCATCCTGATTCCTATGTTGCACATATTGAAGAGATGGCACCGATCGTAAGAGAGCTATCATCTCTTGTAAAAGCATTCGGCCGGGGATATTCATTGGCAAAGCGCGAAAAATCACTCGTCGATTTTGGAGATCTTGAGCATTATTGCCTGCAGGTATTAAAAGGTGAAGGTTCAACAATGGAAAATCCGGTTCCTTCTGATGCGGCAGCTGAATATCGTGAGCGGTTTGTCGAAGTTTTAGTAGATGAATATCAAGATACAAACTTTGTTCAGGAATCGATTGTCCGTCTCGTTTCAAAGGACTCTGGTTTTGGAAACATGTTCATGGTTGGTGATGTAAAGCAGTCTATCTACCGCTTCAGGCTTGCTGAACCACTTCTCTTTTTATCAAAGTATAAGCAGTTCACAAAAGAAGGCGGGAACGGACTCCGAATCGATCTTGCCAAGAATTTCAGAAGCCGAAACGGAGTTCTTCAGGCTACCAACTATTTGTTCAGGCAAATTATGAACGAAACAGTCGGAGAGATTGAATACAGTGAAGATGCTGAACTTAAATTAGGAGCAGATTATTACCCGGATCAGCCGGGAAATGAACCTGAACTGATTTTGATTAATAAAAGCCAGCCTGCTATTGATGAGGAAGGTCTAGAGAGCGGTGAACTGGAAAAGTCAGACCTTGAGACCGTCCAGCTGGAAGCGCGTGTGATCGCTGAAAGAATAAAAGAAATAGTCGGGACAACGGGGAATTCTCCTCATCTTGTTTTTGATAAAAAAACGAAGATGATGCGTCCTGCAAAGTACAAAGACATCGTCATGCTTTTTAGAGCAACCTCACAATGGGCACCAGTTATTTTAGAAGAATTTAAACAACAGGGAATTCCTGCACATGCAGAACTTTCAACTGGATATTTTGACGCGACGGAAATCCATGTGATGATGTCGCTTCTAAAAGTAATCGATAACCCTCTTCAAGATATACCGCTTGCAGCGGTTCTCCGATCTCCGGTAGTAGGTCTGACTGGTGAAGAGCTTGCAATCGTCCGGCTCATTCAAAAAAAGGACAACTATCTTGGAGCGGTCGAGCTATACAGTCAAGAAGGAGAAAATCCGGAGATCAAGGAAAAGCTTTCTCTATTCTTAAAACAGCTTGAATCATGGCGTCATCAGGCTCGTCAAGGGTCACTGGCAGATCTGATCTGGGACATTTATAGAGAAACGGGTTACTTTGATTATGTTGGCGGTCTTTCTGGAGGTAAACAAAGACAGGCAAACTTAAGGGCGTTATACGACCGTGCAAAAATGTATGAAAGCACATCTTTCCGCGGGCTATTTCGTTTCCTGCGTTTTATCGAAAGGATGCAGGAACGCGGCAAAGATCTAGGAGCAGCAAGAGCGCTCGGTGAACAAGAAGACGTTGTACGCATAATGACAATTCATAAAAGTAAAGGTCTCGAATTTCCGATCGTTTTTGTCGGAGGCTTGAACAAGCAGTTCAATACGAGAGACCTAAAAGAAAAAGTGCTGCTTCATAAAGAACTTGGTCTCGGAACGCAATATATTAATCCTGTATACCGTGTAACATATCCAACACTTCCACGATTAGCAATCATAGGCAGAAAAAAGATGGAGCTTGTCGCCGAAGAAATGCGTGTCCTTTATGTAGCACTGACACGTGCGAAGGAAAAATTGTATCTGGTCGGAACAGTAAATGACATCGAAAAATCTGCTGAAAGCTGGAGTGGCTCTCTTTATGAAGAAAACTGGCTGCTTCCGGACCATGAACGTGCAGGAGTGAAAAGTTATCTGGATTGGATCGGGCGTGCGGTGATCCGGAATAAAAATGCAGGTCCTCTATTATCTGTACTAGGTACTGGTGAACGAGGAAGAGGAGAAGTTTTCATAGATGAAACAGATTGGAAGATTACCATTCTTCCAGCGAGTGATTATGAAGAACTTGAGACAGCACAAGAGCAGAAACAAGAAGAGCTGCTTTTAAAACTGCAAAAATCCGAGACGGTGGACATTGCTAGTGACTCGAAAGATGAGATCAGCCACCGTCTAGAGTGGCAATATCAACATAAGTCTTTAACTGCAACGCGTTCCAAGCAATCTGTTACAGAGTTAAAAAAGCAATTTCAAACAGCAGATGAATACAGCAGTACTGATCTTGTAAAAGCGGCACAGCCTGCAATCCATGAACGTCCTCGATTCATGCAGGAATCTCAGTTGAATGCCGCTGAAGCAGGTACAGCTATGCATATGGTTATGCAGCATGTGGATTTTACGAAATCTCAAACTCTGGAAGACTTGGAGGAACAGCTTGCAATGATGGAATCAAGAGAGCTGCTGACATCGGAACAAGCCCGTTTCATCCAGATTGGACAAATAATTGATTTTATCAATGGACCGCTTGGACAGAGAATCATAGAGAACGGAAACGTAAAGCGGGAAATTCCATTCAGTATGGCACTTCCCCTTTCTGAAACGAGAGAAAATTGGGGCGGGGAAGAGGAGCATGTACTCGTTCAGGGTGTTATCGATTGCTTGATTGAAGATGAGGATGGATTCGTCTTAATCGACTATAAAACAGATAAAATACAGAACAGATTTACGAATGGATTTTCAGGAGCGAAAGAAACGCTGTTGAACAGATACGAAATGCAGCTTACTTTATACGCAAAAGCAATAGAAAGAATCTTAAAGAAACCGGTAAAAGAGAGTTATCTCTACTTTTTTGACGGTGGACACATTCTGCAAGTGAAATAGGGGGGATACGATGCGATTGCTTCATACCGCTGACTGGCATTTGGGACGTTCTTTAGAAGGACGGAGCAGGCTTGAAGAACAGCAAACTTTTTTGGACGAACTAGTAGAAATTGTGTCCAGAGAAAAAATTGATGCAGTTCTTATGGCTGGGGATGTATTTGATACGGTGAACCCCCCTGCAGCTGCTGAACAGATGTTTTATGAAACACTTGCCCGGATCAGCCGGAAAGGTGAATGTCCTTTTATCGCGATAGCTGGGAACCATGATCATCCAGACAGACTCGCAGCTTCTTTTCCGCTTTCGAAAGAGCTGGGCATTACGCTAGTAGGACTTCCAACTTTAGAGCTGCAGCGGGTTCCAATCACCAGAACTGGAGAGATGCTGGAAATCGCAGCACTGCCTTACCCGTCTGAATCCCGTTTGAAGATGCTGTTAAGTGAATCAGCTGAAGAACTTGACGTTCGCAGCCAGTATGATGATTGGGTAGATTCCTACTTTAAAAAAATTACATCACGATACACACCTGGAAATGTGCACCTGGCAATGAGCCATCTATATGTTGCAGGAAGCAAGGAGAGCGATTCAGAGCGTCCAGTACATATTGGCGGAGCTTACACGGTCGCAGCAGAAAGCCTTCCTATTGCAGCTCAATACGTAGCACTAGGTCATCTGCACAGACCGCAAATCATAAAGCGGGCTAAAACAGAAGCACGTTATTCGGGTTCTCCGCTTTCATATAGTTTTTCTGAAAGCGGTCAATCTAAATCAGTAACGATTATTGATGTGGAACCAAATCAGAAGGCAAAAGTAGAAGAGATCCACTTAACGTGCGGCAAGCCGCTTGTAGCATGGGAAGCAAAGAATGGCATTTCTGAAGTCTTTAAAGGGATTCAGGATGGTCTGCATCACAATTGCTGGATTGATCTGTCGATTCATGTGCAGGATGCTCTTTCGATGGAAGAGATTCAAAGACTCAGAAAAGCGCATGATGGTATTGTTCATATAAAGCCCGTTTTTACAGAAGCTCTTGGTGAACAGATCAGCGTCTCTGCACAAAAGCTTCCGGTAGATGAGCTTTTTACAGCATTTTATAAACGTCAAACTGGCGGAGCTGTACCTGATCAAGAACTGATTTCACTTTTCCTCGATCTCGTAGGTGAAGAAGATGGGGAAGGAGAGAATGCAGGATGAGACCATTATCATTAAGTGTTTCTGGACTCCAAAGCTTCCGCGAATCACAGACCATACCTTTTAGTGAACTTTGTTCGGGTGGAGTGTTCGGGATCTTCGGACCAACAGGAAGCGGGAAATCAACAATCCTCGATGCAGTAACACTTGCTTTGTATGGAAAAGTGGAGCGTGCTGCTGGCGGAACACACGGAATCATGAACCAGGCTGAAGAAAAACTCTCTGTTTCTTTTTCTTTTCAGTTAGGTCAGGACGATACCGAAAAGAACTACACGGTTGAACGTTCCTACAAAAGAACAGGTGAACATACGATTCGGACGAGCACTTCTAGATTGATTGAGTCCGTTAATGGTGAATCCGTTGTACATGCGGACAAAGATAGAGATGTTACAAGGCTTGTTCAAGAACTCATAGGTCTTACGATAGAAGACTTTACACGTGCAGTTGTACTGCCACAAGGTAAGTTTGCCGAATTTTTATCGTTAAAAGGTGCAGACAGAAGACAGATGCTTCAGCGTCTTTTTCAGCTAGAAAAGTATGGCGACGTTTTAAATCAAAAGCTTAAGAAAAGATCTGATGAACAAAAGAACCGCCTAAATGAGATTACGGCGGAACAAGCCGGATTAGGCGATGCTTCACAAGAAGCCTTACAGGAAGCAGAGTCACAGCTCAAAGAAAAAGAACAAGTTCTGCTTAACATTTCAGAACTTCTAAAAACAGAAGAAGAAAAATATAAGCTGAAAAAAGCATATTGGGAGACACAATCAGAAAACGAAAAACTTCTTTTAAGACAAAAAGAGCTGGACTTACAATTGTCTGAAATGGAACAGCTGAAACAATTTCATAAAAAAGCAGTAATGGCTGATCGTCTTACACCATATGCAGAAGAATGGCTCGATTCCGACAAAGTAAAAAAAGAACTGGGAATGGAAAAAGAACAGCTTGAGTTAAATGCTGAAAAGCTAAAAAAGCTTTTTGCAGAACATGAAAAACAGTACGTGGAAGCGAAAGATACAAAGGATAAAGAAGAGCCGGAATTAATTAGAAGACTCAGTGTGTTAGAAGAGGCGTTCCGGTGGGAGAAAGATCTCAATGAAAAGGAAGCAGAATTGCAGAAAGAAACTATAAAACTTTCTGAAATGGAAAGCTCTTATTCACTTGGTAAAAAATCAGAAGAAGATGCGATTGGCTTGCTTGAAAAAGGGAAGAACAAACAAAGTTCTTTGCAAGAGGAATTAACGGAAATTGAGATCAGTCAAAAAGAACGTGCGGTAATGCAGTCTGCTCTATTGCTCTCACAGCGTTATCGAAGCTTTCAAAACGAAGAACAAAACATTCAAAACGAGCTTAAACAAGCTGTGAAAAATCTGGAATCGATGAACCAAAACATAAAATCTGTAAAGGGCACGATCAGTACAAGCTTAGATAACTGGAAAGCTCTATCAAGTGATGTTTTGTCTTTATATAATGAAGCACAAAATGCGATCAGAGAAAATGAAAGTCTGTTTCTTTCGTTACAGGAAACACTTAAGAGAGAAAAAGAGCATCATGAGAAAATTAAGATCCAGCAGCTGGCTGTGCGGTTATCTTCGCAGTTAAGAGAGAACGAGCCATGTACGGTATGCGGCTCAACTGTTCACCCTTTGCCATTTATTGAATCTAATGACTTAGAAAGTAACGATGACACAGTAGAATACTTAGAGGCTGCAAAAGTTTCTTTGCAAAACAAGCACCGTGATTTAATCCATCTTACAGAAACGCTTGAAAAACTATCAAATAAAATTTGGTCAAAGATGAATGTGCCAAGCGAGGAAACAGCTGCAGCCCGTGATGCTGCAGTAACTGAAAGTGTGAAAAACGACAGAACCTTTGATGTTAGGAAATTAAATGATCACTCAACTAAAGTAAAAGGGGTTATACAGGATCAGCTCTCACTAGAAGACCGATTTGAAGCACTTACATCCCGTTTTGACGGACAGCAAAAACAGCTCGAACATCTGACATTTAACTGTGAATATGCTGAAAAACAGGTGGATGATCTCCAGCAAAAACTCACAGCCAATAAAGAGTTAAAGAAACAGATTACAGCTGAATGGAAAGAAGCAAATATATCTTTTGAATTAGAGAATCTGCATGAAGTAAAGGAACAGTTTGAACAACGTGAAACAAGGCAGAATGAGATTCAGGTAAGCCTTAAAGTCGCTGCAGATTTTCTTGAAAAGCAAAACAGTAAAATTGAAAAACTAAAAGAAGATAACAGAAATCTTGAATTCTCCATAAACACGAGTAAGAACCAGCTCAAAATCCTGAATAAAGATATTCAGCATCTGAAAGAAAAGCTGCTGGACCGTTTAGGTGATAAAAAGGCAAGTGAACAATATGAAGCCGTTGAAAAACAGCTGAAAACAGTTGCGGCCGCATACAAGTATGCTGTAGAGCAATATGAGCGTTCACGAAAACTATTTCTGGAAGCTGACAAGGCATTGCATTCAATTCTGCAGCGTTTTGAAGATGCTCTTAAAAGAAACGAGAAAGCTCATACCCAATGGAATGAGAAACTGCAAAATTCAATTTTTAACAGCTTTGAAGAGTATTCAGAATCTGTAAAAGATGAAGTTTCTCAACAAAATTGGGAACAACAGCTGACGATCTATTCTGATCAGTGCAAAGAGGTACAAACGGCGATTGAAGCATTAAAAGCAAAACTTCCTGAAAGACCAATAACTGAAGAAGAGATGCTTCAACAACAAACAGCTTTGAATGAACGTAAGCAAGAGGTGGATGAGACGAGGGAAGCTGTAGGACAAGCAAGACAGAACTGGATTACAACCGAAAAAAACCATGCTCGTTTTAAAGAGCTTGAAGATGAAAGGCTAAAAGTGTCTGCTCTTCTGGAGCAAATCGGAAAGCTTCAAAGTGTGTTTAGAGGAAACGCATTTGTTGAGTTCATGGCAGAAGAGCAGCTCATACATGTCACGCGTGATGCTTCGAGCCGTCTTTCTAAGCTCACAAGAGGACGTTATGCGATTGAAGTTGACTCCAACAGCGGTTTTGTCATTCGAGATGATGCAAATGGCGGAATCAAAAGGCCAGTTACATCTCTATCAGGCGGAGAAACATTTCTGACTTCACTCGCATTAGCATTATCCTTATCCGCACAAATACAGCTGAGAGGAAAGTTCCCGCTTCAATTCTTCTTCTTAGATGAAGGATTTGGAACGCTTGATCAAGAACTTCTTGATACTGTAGTAACAGCACTTGAAAAAGTACAGATGGAAAACTTTGCGATTGGTGTCATTTCCCATGTCCCTGAGCTTAAAGCAAGGTTAACAAAGCGTCTGATTGTAGAACCAGCTGAACATTCTGGCAAGGGGACTAGGGTGAGGTTGGATCAGCTTTAAGTGAAGGCTCATTTCTAAAAGATTGTTGCTTTTGAACATTTTTTGTTGATTAAACTTCCTGGACTAGTTGATTGGAGCGCAAGATGCGAGACTCCTGCGTGCCAACCACCTGAATATACTTCTTGCGAGGCATGCGACGAGGAACACGCTTCGTCGGGATTTGCTTGTAGACGCAGGAGCACACAAACTTCCTTGAAGGTGAGACTCCTAAGGGCACAAAGTGCCGAGGAGGCTAACCGCACGCCCCGCGGAAAGCGAGCATCCTGGACCGGAAATGAACCCTTTCAAATAGAAACAATGTTTACTAAAACAGCCTAAATGAAAAGGCTTAGAGAAGGGGACAAATCAACCGCTACTCTTCAATTTCAACAAGTTTATGATAACAGCTAAAGAAAAGGATTCGAAGCATATGTACCTCGAATCCTTTTTTTATTCAATAATTCCGTGACCGATCACATCAACATCAACTGAGGCAGTGAAATCAATTTTAGGATACTCTTTATTCCAATCTAGTTTTTCCCAGACTGGATAATGATAAGCCATTACCTGTCTGCCGACGCCATATGGGTCACTGTTCATTCCTTGCAGTTTATTGATAACTGTTTGTGCATCTTTTGTCATTTTTTTTGAGATTTTTTCTTCTATTTTTTTCACCTCACCAGGTGTGTTCAAGTTATCACTTGGATATTCTGTTACAACAACTTTCATTTTTAATTTTATTTTTGCCGAAATCTTTCCTTCATGCGAAACATCTACATTAAATGACCGCTTATTTTTTTTAACTTTAATCGTAACATAATTCATTAATTCAGGTTTCTTGTTATTAAAGATCTTTTTAGTAGTATTCATAGCAATCGTATGTTTTTCACCTGAAAGCATCGTGTATATAACAGATAATGGTTCACTTATTGTTCCAACCATTTGATGTTCATGGAACAAAGCTACACCGCGGATTTTAACTGTTTTTTTCGTTGGTTCTAAATAAGGAAGAGCAAAATCCTGCCCTGGATCAAACATGATAGGACATATCGTCTGTATATTTTCTTTTGGGACAGTCGCTGATTCTTCAGCACTGCGAATTGAATCCTTCAAATATTCTCCTACACCTGTAGACATTTTAGGCTCTTCAAACTGCGTGCTGATTATATCAGAAGCTTTTCCTTTCGCTACAGCTAACTTCGCATTTAAAGCAGATTTTGGATCACGATAAAATACATCCAAAATTTGATAAAGATCCTTTTTAGCAGCATCTTCTCCAAAAATAATGAGCTGGTTCTTTGAAGCATCCAGCCTTTCTGCAACTTTTCTATCCAGCCTTAATCTGCTTTGCCGGGCTGTGTAACCCGAAGCTGAAAAGATTTGATTAACGATGTTACCCTGTCCTGCTTCTGCTGCAACAGATTGAGGGACAGCAGCCGTTGTTACTACTTTTCCATCCTTTGTATAATCAAATCCCCCAGCTGTTATGAGTTTGGTTTGATTAAGCATCGTTTGATCCCAGCACCCTGTCATAAGAAGCAGAGCAGGCAGAAAACAAAATATTTTCCTCATGAAGGAGCCGCCCCTTTCTCTTGCTTTTTCCTTAATACTGCAATGAGCAATAATACAATTGGAAACAATCCTGAAAAGATTAACGATGTGAGACTGATGTATTTATTCCAAATTAGAATCTCGAGTTTTTCATTTGGGATTATCGCAATCATTGCACAGAAAATGGTGATGTAAGGTGCTGCTGACTGATGGTGCTGAAGTCTGAATAATGTTTGTACGCCTTTTGCAGCAACAAAGAGATAACTGATAAAAGAAGTAGCCACCGAAATAATCCATACAGACAGGAAAATCAAGTCGGTTCTTTCGATGATTGAAAAAGTAAAAGCTTTAAGCATATATAGTACAGGTTCAGGAACAATCACGATTTCCTCAGGGTTAAAGAAAATGTAAGTAGTAAATACGATGAACGCGTAAAGTACTGTTATACAAAATGAAGCGAATGATATGACTTTTATTTTTTTTGCAGGCGAACCGCTCGTGTAAGCTAAAAAAATGAGTGCTGCATCAAATCCCAATAATGCTACGACAGCATCAGAAGAGCTCTTAATAATGGTAAGCATTCCAGTCTGCCCGACTGGAAAAACATACAGAAGATGAACATCTGTATAGGCGTACAAGATGAAGCCAAACAAAATTAACAAAAGTGGTGTGACGAGTACAAAAAACCTTGCTATTTCCCTCGGTGTACTGGTTATGAAATACCATCCTGCAAAAGCCATGATAAAAATAATGACCCAATGAGGTGTCTCAAATAAAATCCATTTACCGACAATGCTGTTATACATGATTAGGATTAAAATAGAAATAAACGCAAAATGCAGCGTGTAAATGAAGTTGAACACGAAACCTAAATTCTTTCCCATTATTTTCGGGAGGATGTCATAAATCGTATTCTGTGGAAATCTGTCACATAGTTTCCAAATGGCTAATATTGAAAATTGAATGAACAACCCTGCAATGATGAGAGCAATCCACCCATCTATCTTTGCTTTAGCAAATAAAGAATAGGGCAGAGATAATACACCGACACCGACTTGTGTCTGAACAATCAAAAAGAAAAGCTGTCTATGCGTGATGGTATGATTATTCATGACTTATCCCACTTTCGAGTATGGTTTGAATTATCTGTTTTTTGTGCATTTACATCTTTAGGCCGTGTATTCTGTTTCCAAAACGGGGCTCGTATAAACGCATCCTTCAAATCCCCCAGATTAAGTGGTGCTATTGGTGCGAAATATGGAGATCCAAATGTATACAGCCTGCATAAATGGAAAATTAAAATCATAAATCCAAAAACAATCCCTAAAAATCCTAAAGTCGCAGCTGCTATCATGAACGGAAATCGCAAAATACGCACAGCAGCACTCATTTCATTTGACGGAACGATGTAAGCCGCAATGGCAGTAATGGCCACAACGATAATCATTAAATTTGATACAAGTCCTGCTTTTACTACTGCATCACCAATTACGAGACCACCAACGATGGCGATGGTGGAACCGATCCTTGTTGGAAGTCTTATAGAAGCTTCTCGTATTAATTCGATCGTCAGCTCCATCAGAAGTGCTTCAAATAAGGGAGGGTAAGGGATATCCTCAAGTGAACTTTTTATCAGCAAAATGAGACCGAACGGAATGACCTCAAAATGAAATGAAACGATTGCGATATATACAGCAGGCAATCCCATAGCAATAAAAAAACCCATAATTCGGACAAAACGGAAAAAGGAACCGATATGCCATCTTTTATTGTAATCATCTACAGATTGATAGAACGAAAAGAAATTTACAGGCATGATGTGGGCTGTTGGTGATGTGTCGTATATAAGGGCTACTCTGCCTTCCATTAAGTTTGCCGCAACACGGTCAGGGCGTTCAGTACTGAGCATCTGCGGGAAAAAACTAAACGGCTTGTCTTCAATGCTTTCCTCAATATTTCCAGGAGTATAAACCGCATCAGCCTCAATGGATTTTATTCTTTTTTCCACTTCCTTTACATGCTCAGGGTCTGCAATATTGTCGACATATAATAATGCGATTGTAGTATGAGTCTCTTTACCAACTTGGAGATATTTGACAGTCAATCTTGGGGTTTTTAACCGTTTTCGTACCAGTGCCAGATTCATTGACAGGTTTTCTATGAAACCTTCATGCGCTCCACGGATGATGGTCTCATTATCTGGTTCTGTTATATCTCTTTGCGTCTTTACAGGTGTTGACATGGCATAAAAACAAGTTGTATCTTCAGTAAAAATAAGCGTGTTTGATTGCAGAAGCAGCTCCTGTACTTGTTTTAAGTCAGTGTGCTTCTTTAGATCAATGCTCGCCATCTGTTTAAAAGAAGCAAAATTGATTTCTTTATCTGTCACAAATAAAGGATTTAAAATCATACTCTGCACAAGCTGTTTATCCACAATGGATTCAATATAAAGAAGAGCTATCCGGCTTTTATCAGATGGAAGCTCAATTTCATGTGTCAATAAATCTTCAGTTGCAGAGAAAGGTTCTTTAACCTTCGTTAAAATTTCATCTAGGCTAAGATTCTGGACTGTGACAGATTGGTTTTCCTGAGAGTTATTCTCTTGAGGACCATCTTGTGTTTTAAGAGCTTCTTTTTCTGGCTTAAGCTTTTTAGGTTTCTTAAAAAAAGTCATATAGACCTCATCCCGATCTGCAATAGTTTGCCTTAGTTTTTGCGGATTAAAGGCATTTATACGGAGATGTGTCTATTTTTGAAAAAATGAGTCAGAAATTGTCATTATGAGTAAAAAAATGTGATACGATATACAGATAAACAGAGAGAGAAGGGGGAGGCCGTATGACAGGAAGAGCTCAAATTATTCCTGCTTTAACAAAGCCTTATACATATTTTTCATTTTATAAAGAGTGGAAAGAAAAAGAAGGATTCTGGATTAGGTTTATCGCGATTTTAGCGGTCAGCGGACTGCTACATGCACTATCTTTTTTTGCGGCATATCCATCTTTCAAAAATATTTCATTCGTTGAATCTGCAAAACTTTCAGGAGCAGAACAAGAGCTGCTCAGATTTTTAATATCTATAGCCGGAGGTGCATGGGGAATTATTGTACCGTTCCTCATTCTCCAAGCAGGGACTTTATTTCTTTATGTATTCTTTAGAGATGTCAGCTACAAAGCTCTTTTTTATGTAATGAGTGTCGTGTATGTGCTTTTTCTAATTGGATTAGCATTTGAACTGCCGTTTCAATTTGCAACAGGTGCTGAAGAAGTTGTTCAGCCTTTAGGTTTTGGATTTGCAGGAGTTCTGTTCTTTAAGCACGGATTTTGGCAGGAGCTTTTGAATTCCATTAATTTATTTACCGTATGGGGTTCAGTTGTCATTTACTTTGCATTAAGACAGTTATCATTTAAAGCAAAAAGCTACTGTTTAGCCATCACAATTTGCGGATCTGTTTTCTGGATTATTTTATATTCCTTATATGCTGCATTAGTCAGCGGACAATTGGTGTAGGGGGGAGCTGTCATATGAATAGGTTAAAATGGATAGCGGCTGGCATAATAATTGTTCTCCTGCTAGTGATGAATTTATTAATATTTGATAAAAAAGAGTCTACAGCAATTGAAGCTCCAAGACTTGAAACCACACTCTCCAAAGAGAGAGATTTTTCGAAAAAGCATGAAGTAATAGGAATTGCATTTTCAAAAAACACGTTTGATATTTATCGGAATGACTCATTAGGATCGATAAAAGAAATAATGGTGAACCCTGGTGATACGGTTTCCTCAGGTCAGACACTTGTTACATACGAAAATAACGAAATTGAAAAAGAACTTCGAACACTAAAAAGAGAAAAAGAAGCTGCAGATGTGCGTGCTGATCATTACTCTAGCCAGATAAGCGAGTGGGAAAGTGAACTTTCAAGCTTCGACGATGAGAAAGACAGTGCTGAGGCAAAGGTTAGTCTTCAGGAGCAGCTGAGCAATGCTGAACTTCAAGAAGAGCTTGCAGAAAATGAAAGCTCAGTATTATCCGGTGAAATCAGCGATTTAGAAGATCGTCTTGATGCTCTTTCTGTAAAAAGTCCTGCAGATGGAGTGGTTTCAGAAGTAAATGGTATTCAAGATCAAAAGCCAGTTTTGACTATTATTGGACAAGGAAATTTTGAATTGAAGGCTTCGGTCAAACAAGAGATGGCTGGTTTCGTAAAAACAGGGGATTCCGTCCAAATCGAGTCACCAAATCAAAAGAAAAAGCTTAACGGAACGGTTCAAACTGTTCTGCCATCAGAGGAGGATCAGACTTTTACTTTGACTGTTCTTGTAGAGGATGAAGCAGCTTGGGTAGAAGGACAGACTGCGAAAATCATCGTTTCTGAAAAATTAGCTGAAAAAGCAATAAGTGTTCCAAAGAAAGCGGTCCTAAAAGATGATGGTAATAAGTATGTTCTTATTATCGTGAAAGATAAGCTGTATAAGATGAAAGTTGAGACAGGGATTGAGCAAATCGGTTTAGTTCAAATAAAGAAAGGTCTTAAAAAAGATCAAGCTGTCGTATTAAATCCTTCACCAGTATTTGTTTCAGGGCAGCCAGTAATAAAAAAATAAAGGCTGTTTTTGTAAACGTTGATTGTTACTTGAAGCGGTTGATTTCCGCTCCAGGATGCTCGCTTTCCACGGGGCGTGCGGTGAGCCTCCTCGGCGCTTTGCGCCCTTAGGAGTCTCACCTGTCCCGCTGATCCCGTAGGAGTCTCGCACCTTGCGCTCCAATCAACTTGTCAATGAAGTGTTTTCAAAATACAATCAATAATAATAAACAAAAAAGGGATGCGGATTACGCGTCCCTTTTTGCATGTATAAGTGATTTTGGTGCAGTGAAAATCTGTGTATTTTGCTGTTTTGGGTCAAACAGAGCAATCAGCAAATATGATTTTTCTGGATGATGTTCGATTTGATCTGATAATGGATCGATTGCGGTTTCTGTAACAAAGGCATGTTTATAAATGTCTTTTTCAGAAAGTGCCGGGAAACCTTCAATCACTTCAGGTGACTGCGCAAGTAATGATAAGAACTTAGATGTTTCTTCTTTGTTTTGTGTATTTTCCCACCATGGCTTACGAGGTTTAAACTGCTGACGCTCTAGATAGTCTAGCTTCATCAGGCTTTCAGCTGCAGGTAAAGCGTGTGGTGCAGATTCTTTTAAGAATGCGATCAATCGTTTAAATAAATCTTCAAGCTGATGTCCGATTCTGGACCACCCTCTTGTCTCCCAATATGTTCCGAACTCCTGAAAGAAATCAAATGGCGAATCAAACACATGGTTGATCAGATATTTTACCGTGTGATCCATTCGATGATCGTTCCAGTATTTCTCCAATACGTCCTCTACTTGCTTAATGCGGATGATTTCGTCAAACGTCAGAACATTGTTGCCTAAAATTTCATATGGTGAATGGTCCATATAAACGTAATCATGCTTTTCAGCTGTCAGACGAAGCCCAGTACCGCGTAGCATCTTTAAAAATCCTAACTGAACTTCCTCAATCCCAAACGCAAAAACATCGTTAAATGTTTTGCGGAACGAGTTGTAATCTTCTTCAGGCAATCCAGCTATTAAATCTAAATGCTGAACAATCTTTCCGCCGTCACGCACTGTTGTAACTGTTCGGGTAAGCTTCTCGAAATTTTGTCTGCGCTGAACAAGTTCGTTAACCGCATCATTCGTAGATTGAACACCAATTTCAAAGCGGAACAAACCTTTTGGAGCATGTTCATTTAGGTAAACAATAACTTCAGGTCTCATAATATCTGCCGTGATCTCAAACTGGAACACGACGCCAGGTCGGCGGTTCTCGATTAAAAAGGAGAACATCTCAAGTGCGTAATCACGGCGAATATTGAACGTTCTATCTACGAACTTAATAATCTTCGCTCCGTTATCCATCAAAAATATCAAATCTTCTTTAACAAGATCGGGATTAAAATAACGGACACCTACTTCGATTGAAGATAAGCAGAACGCACATGAATAAGGACAACCGCGGCTTGTCTCAAAATAGGTGATGCGTTTAGAAAGAGATTCTACGTCTTCCTCAAACCGAAATGGGGATGGGACTGTTTTCAGATCCAGCTTTTCGCGTGGTCCATTGATTTTCGGTTTGCCGTCTATTCTATATGCAAGACCAGCGACAGTTTCGAACGAACCGTTATTCTGAATCTGACCAAGCAAGTGCTTAAATGTTTCTTCACCTTCATTCACAACGATAAAATCGACTTCTGGAATACGGTCAAGCCAATACGCTACATCGTAGGAAACCTCAGGACCGCCGAGAACGATCTTTGTTTCAGGCTTGATCTTCTTAAACATCTGAATAACCTTGATCGTTTCTTCAATGTTCCAGATATAACAGCTGAAACCAAGGACATCTGGCTGTTGGCTGTAAAGGTCAGTCACGATATTCAGCGATGGATCTTTTATCGTGAACTCGCGAATCGTTACTGGAAATTCAGGTTCGCTGTATGCTTTTAAATATCTTAAAGCAAGACAAGTGTGTATATATTTTGCATTTAACGTACTTAGTACAGTTTTCATGGTTTCATTCCCTCATTACGTTTACCCAAATGACTGGGTGATTTAGATGACACACTATTTTACCATATTTTAAAACGAAGAAAAAACCAGATCTGACTCGTAGTATTAACAGCAAATTTCTTTACGGTACAGAGCCCTGGGCTATATAGTAGAACTAATAATCATGGAAGCGTTTTTTAAGAGGAGGAATTCATACAAAATGAAACTTGTTTCTGCAGTTCAAAAGGGAGATCAATTTATAGGAATAGTTAAGGATGATGCTGTGATCAATGTATCAGCTCTGGCAGCTTCAGTTGGAAAAGAGATACCTCAAACTTTATTAAAAGCCATTCAGCAAGGAGAGGAATTCACTTCCACTGTTAATGATCTTGTAAATCAAGTAAAAGCGGCAGATTATACATATCCATTGGAAGAGGTTCATTTATTAGCGCCTATTCCGCGTCCTTCGAAAAATGTATTTTGTATCGGTAAAAATTATCGTGACCACGCAATAGAAATGGGGAGCGAAGCAGATATTCCTGAAGACATCATGGTATTTTCGAAAGCTCCAACAGCAGTTATTGGACATGGTGAGGGAATTCCAAGCCATTCGAAGGTTACCGATCAATTGGATTACGAAGGAGAACTCGCTGTTGTTATCGGGAAAACAGGAACTGGAATCACTAAGGAAGAAGCAATGGATTACGTGTTTGGCTACACGATTATCAATGACATTACAGCACGTGATCTGCAGCAGAAGCATAAGCAATTTTTGCTCGGAAAAAGCTTAGACGGTACTTGTCCAATGGGACCTTGGATCGTTCATCATTCTGAAATCCCAAATCCAGAGATTCTTATGATTGAAACGAAGGTAAACGGGGAAGTGCGTCAGAAAGGAAATACATCTGATTTTATTTTTGACATACGGACTATGATTGCTGAACTTTCAAAAGGCATGACGCTTGAAGCCGGAGACATTATCGCGACAGGAACGCCAGCAGGGGTAGGGAAAGGTATGAAGCCGCCAGTTTTCCTTAAAGCCGGGGACACGATTGAAATCTCAATAGAAGGAATCGGGACACTTCGTAATGAAATAGTAGAATGAAGTCGAATTTTACTAGTTACATAGAGGAGGAATTCACATGGAAAAGCTGCTTTATATTAATGGTTCTTGGACAGGAGATTCTCTTGAAAAAATAGAGGTATTTAACCCTGCTAATGGCGAGGTTGTCGGTACTGTGCCATCTTGCGGAAAAGAAGAAACGGAAGCTGCAATTGATGCAGCTCATGATGCTTTTGCCGGATGGGCTAAACTGACTGCCTATGAGCGTGCTGACTACCTCATGAAACTGCATGATTTGATGTTAGATGAAAAAGAAGAGATCGCGGAACTGATGACGTTAGAAATGGGAAAACCGTTAAAAGAATCTGTAGGTGAAGTGATGTATGCAGCTTCTTTTATCAAATGGTACGCTGAGGAAGGTAAACGTGTTTACGGCAGAACGATCCCTTCAAGTGCTGGAAATAAAAGAATGCAAGTATTGCGTCAGCCAGTTGGAGTAGTAGCAGCGATCACACCATGGAACTTCCCGGCTGCCATGATCACGAGAAAGCTTGGTCCGGCTCTTGCAGCTGGCTGCACATTTATCGTGAAGCCGCCAAAGGAAACACCTCTAACAGCTATAAAACTAGTAGAACTTGCAGATAAAGCAGGCTTTCCAAAAGGAGTTATCAACCTTGTAACAGGTTCATCCTCTATTATTGGGAAAGCGATCATGGATTCTGAAAAAGTAAGAAAAGTAACATTTACGGGATCAACTGAAATCGGGAAAAAGCTGATCGAACAGAGCGCAGCTACAGTTAAAAACGTATCTATGGAACTTGGCGGCCATGCACCTG
The DNA here is from genome assembly GCF_042680145.1 of Fictibacillus halophilus. Classification (GTDB taxonomy): domain Bacteria; phylum Bacillota; class Bacilli; order Bacillales; family Fictibacillaceae; genus Fictibacillus; species Fictibacillus halophilus_A. Next base: position 932,214 of record NZ_JBHTNQ010000001.1, read on the forward strand.
CAGTCGTACTCGATGATGCTGATCTTAAAAAAGCAGTGGCAGGAATCGTAGCTTCGAAGTTTCGTAATGCAGGTCAAACGTGTATCTGTATCAATAGAGTCTATGTTCAGGAAAACGTATACGATGAGTTTGTGGAACTCGTTGCCGCTGAAGCGAAAAAGCTAAAAGTAGGCAACGGACTTGAAGAAGGTACTGATATCGGACCGATCATTAATAAAGACGGCTACGATAAAATATCTGAGCATGTAGAAAACGCTGTTGCAAGCGGAGCAGAGTGTGTAACGGGCGGAAAAGGAAAAGCAGAAAACGGGGCTTATTATTACGAACCTACGGTGTTGAAAAACGTAACACAAGATATGTTGATCATGAATGAAGAGACGTTCGGACCGGTTATTCCAATTCACAAGATCAGTTCCATTGAAGAAGGGATCACACTTGCAAACACAAGTCCATTTGGCTTAGCAGCATATGTGTACACTGAAAACATGTCAAAAGGAACTCAAATCGTAGAAGGATTAGACTACGGAATCATTGGCTGGAATGATGGCGTACCATCAGCAGCTCAAGCGCCATTTGGAGGCATGAAAGAAAGCGGTCTTGGCCGTGAAGGCGGAGTCGAAGGAATGGAAGCTTATCTTGAAACGAAATATGTAAGCTTTGTTCTATAAATCAATAAAGAAACTAGGTGATATTTGATGGATTTAGGATTAAGAGGTAAAAATGTACTAGTTCTTGCTTCAAGTAAAGGACTCGGAAAAGCGTGCGCACTGCAGTTTGCCAGAGAAGGTGCGAACGTCATGCTCACAAGCAGGGATGAACAGCAGTTATCACAAACAGCTGAAGAAATAAAAAGCGAAACGGGAGCAGACGTACATTTTAAGAAGTGTGATATCACACAGCGGAATGAGATCGATGAACTCGTAGCAGAAACAGTAGAGAAGCTCGGAAGCATCGATGTTTTGGTGAACAATGCAGGAGGTCCGCCAGCTGGAAACTTTAACGACTTTGAAGATGAACATTGGCAGGGAGCATTTGAACTGACACTCTTGAGCTTAGTGAGGACAGTTCGTGCGGTCACACCTAATATGAGAAAGAATGGCGGCGGACGCATTGTGAATATCGCGTCATCCTCATTCAAGCAGCCAATCGATGGTCTGATTTTATCTAATACGTTCCGTACAGCCATTAATGGTTTATCGAAGAGTCTTTCACAAGAGCTTGGGAAAGATGGCATCCTGATCAATACGATTGGTCCAGGGCGAATCGGAACAGACCGTGTAGGTGAACTGGATCAGATGGTTGCAGAGAAGAAGGGTGTCTCTGCAGAAGAAGTGAAAGCAGCAATGGAAAGCGGCATTCCTCTTGGCCGCTATGGTGAGCCTGAAGAATTTGCAAAGATGGTCGTGTTTCTCTGTTCCGGAGCTAACACGTACGTTACAGGCCAGTCATTGCTGATTGATGGCGGGATGGTTAAAGCGTTATAAAAAGGGAAAGAAGCAGCGGTGGCTGCTTCTTTTTTGTTCGTTCGAGGGGTATACGTGATGGTGAAAATTGTCGAGGATTGTAGGCTCGTGGATAAATGGCCAAAACTTTTGGATTGGGGGTAAAATCTCGTGGATAAACAGGTAAAACTTTTGGATTGGACCCGATTTTTTGTGGATTAAACCTCTCTGATACCACCTAATACCCCTCCTGGTATGGACTGAGAACTGTTTCGGCAAACGAAACTGAACCATATTAAAGGCTTTCAACCTAAAAAAATGAAAAAGCTGACCCACGAGAGTCAGCTTCCCACAATTATTAAACAGAAAGAACGTTTTTAATGCGCTCAATCGCCCAATCTAAGTCTTCTTCAGAAATGATCAGCGGCGGTGCGAAGCGGATTACGTTTTCATGTGTTTCCTTACATAATAAGCCTTGCTCTTTTAGTTTTTCACAATAAGAACGAGCTGGTTCGTTTAGCTCAACTCCGATAAATAATCCTTTTCCGCGAACTTCTTTGATCGCTGGATTATCAATCTTCTTAAGCTCGCCTAGGAAATACTCCCCAAGCTTTAATGAACGCTCAACCAAGTTCTCCTCAACAAGTACTTCAAGAGAAGCTACAGAAACTGCGCAAGAAAGCGGGTTTCCTCCAAATGTTGATCCGTGTGATCCAGGGTTGAATACACCAAGGATTTCCCGGTTAGCTGCAACACAAGAAATCGGCATAACGCCTCCACCAAGTGCTTTTCCTAGGATGTACATGTCTGGCTCAATTTCTTCCCAGTCACAAGCGAACATTTTACCAGAACGGCCAAGACCGGATTGGATTTCATCTGCTACAAAAAGAACATTTTCAGATTTACACACTTCAAGAGCTTCCTTCAAGAAGCCTTCACGCGGGATAACGATTCCTGCTTCACCTTGAATCGGTTCTAAGATAAATGCTGCAGTGTTAGGTGTAATAGCAGCCTTCAATGCATCTAGATCACCGTAAGGAATTACTTTAATTCCCGGAAGCATAGGACCAAATCCGCGCTGATAATCTGGGTCAGAGCTCATGGATACGGCTGTCATTGTACGGCCATGGAAGTTTCCTTCGCAAACGATGATTTCTGCTTGGTTATCAGCAACACCTTTCACATCATATGCCCAGCGGCGAACAGCTTTGATTGCTGTTTCAACAGCTTCAGCACCAGTGTTCATAGGAAGCACCATGTCTTTTTTCGTCAGGCTAGAAACTTTTTCATAAAAATCGCCTAGCTGATCGTTGTGGAACGCACGTGAAGTCAGTGTTACTCTGTCTGCTTGATCTTTAAGAGCTTGGATGATTTTAGGGTGGCGGTGTCCTTGGTTTACCGCGGAGTATGCACTAAGCATATCCATGTAACGGTTTCCTTCAGGATCTGTTACCCATACACCTTCCGCTTTTGAAATTACGATTGGCAGCGGATGATAGTTTTGTGCACCATACTGCTCCGTTTTAGAAATAACAGTTTCCGTATTCTTAGTCTGTGTCTGTTTCATAGGGAACACCTCTATTCTGCAAGATTTCTCACAGTGCTATTATACCAGTGAAAGTGCTTTCTTTACAGGGGCAACTCATTTGGTTGTCTTGTTGGATAGACTTCGTGGTATATTAATATGGAGAATTATACATAGGAGGATATATTTATGATTCATGCACATGTTACATCTTGGTTTCTGGCTCTGATTTTGTTTTTTGTAACGTATATGCTATACAAAAAAAATGCCGGGAAAAAATCTAAAATTTTTCATATGATTCTGCGAGTTTTGTATTTAGCAATACTTGCAACAGGCGGGCATATGCTTGCTGGCTACCTCACAGACCCTGGAATTGTAAATAAAGGTCCACTTATTATTAAAGGTGTTCTAGGGCTAGTTATGATCGGATTGATGGAAATCATTCTTGTTCAAAGAAAACGCGGTGAAGGCCGTTTAATGAACTGGGTGTTTTTCTGGATATCACTTGTTTTAGTATTATTCTATGGTTATATCGTGCTTCGTTAAATGATAAAAAGAAATCGTCTGATATTAAATCAGGCGATTTTTTATATGGTAAAAATAACCACCAATAGTCCTGTTAAAATATTGAACTGTGCACCGATATTAATAGTGGCATAATGCTCGAATCCATATGATTGTTCTTTTAGCAGATGAGGTGTAATCATGAGAACCTTCAATTATCTAAACAAAAATGAAAATGATTTAAAATTAAAAATGCCGGAGCAATCACAAGAAATAGATGATCTTTTAGCGATGTCACACTTAGTGCAAGCAAGTGCGAAAGAAATGGAGCAGCTTAATAATACTCTTCTCGAGTCTGAACAGCGGTACAAATCACTCTTCGATCATAACCCGGATATGATCTATTCTATGGATATGAATGGATATATTACGAGTGTGAATCCAGCACTTATTCAAACATTAGGATTTTCAAAAAAAGATATGCTCCAAGCTCATGCGTTAAATTTCGTATGTAAAAAAGATCACAAGCGTGTTGTTGAACATTTTCGTCTTGCTATACATGACAAACCCCAAACTTTTGTAACGAGTATCAGGAAAAAAGACGGCAGCGAAATCGTATGCAGCATTACGAACATACCGATCGTTGTGAACCAGGCCGTAGTTGGTGTGTACGGAATAAGCAAAAACATAACGTGGCAGAAAAATGCAGAAGAAAAGATAGAAAGACTAGCTTTTCATGACTCACTGACAGGCTTGCCGAACCGAAATCAATTTGAGAAAAGACTTCGTGAGTTAGTGGAAGAGAATCATCATACCAAAAATAAACTAGCTGTCATGTTTATAGATATAGACCATTTTAAAATTATAAATGAAAGTCTTGGTCACCATATCGGCGATGTAGTATTAAAGCATGTTAGCAAGCAGCTTAGACAGACGATTAAAGGGGATGACCTTTTATGCCGTTTTGCCGGGGATGTGTTCACGCTTATCCTGCCAACGCTTGATAAGCCGGGAGAAGTGATAGACACGGCAAACAGAATTGCAGAAGCGCTAAAAATGCCAATCTATTTAGATGGACAGGAATATACGGTCAGCGCATCGATCGGAATCAGCATCTATCCAAACGATAGTAAGGAAGCAGATGTACTGATAAAAAATGCTGACATTGCTCTTCATAAGGCAAAAGAAAAAGGACGCGGCAAACGTGAGTTTTTCACTGACGAAATGAACGCATTTACACTTGAACGCCTTAAACTCGAAGGCTATTTAAGAAAGGCGGTTCAAAAAGGAGAGCTTCAGCCTTACTTTCAGCCGCAGCTTTGCATGAAGACGGAAAGAATCACAGGTTTCGAAGCACTCGTACGCTGGAACCACCCGGAACTTGGCCTTGTCTCACCGATGCAGTTTGTTCCTCTTGCAGAAGAAATTGGCCTCATAGATGACATTGGAAGATTTGTTCTCTTTGAATCTTGTAAACAGCTGAAACACTGGCACGATGAAGGTGCACACCATCTTTCAATTTCTGTTAATGTTTCAGGAAGGCAGTTTCAGAGATTGTCATTCGTATATGAAGTAAAAGAGGCGCTGCAAACGTCAGGAATACCTGCTGAGTGTCTGCATTTGGAGTTAACCGAAAGCACGATGATTCATAATGTGCAATACAGTATAAGTATTATGCAGGAATTAAGAGAACTAGGTGTTAAACTATCGATTGATGATTTTGGTACAGGCTATAGTTCACTTAGCTACTTAAAAGATTTTCCTGTTGATTCGCTTAAAATCGATCAAAGCTTTATCCGCCACTTGAGTGATGACTTTTTCAATACGAGTGATGCCGCCATCATTAAGGCTATTATTATGATGTGTGAAGGTTTGTCGTTAACTACTGTGGCAGAAGGTGTTGAATCGTACGAACAGATGAAGCTTCTTCGTGAATATGGCTGCCATACCGCACAAGGATATATCATCAGTAAACCGATGCCTGCTAAAGAAGCACAACTTTTTTTAGATGAATTTTATACAATGAAAAACAGCACATCCTGACAACGGGGTGTGCTGTTTGTTTAGGTTTTTTTCTAAAGCATTGTTGACTTTAGATACTTTTTAAAAAACTTCATTGAAAAGTTGATTGGAGTGCAATGTGCGAGACTCCTCGAAAATGAAAATCACATTTTCTTCGTGCGATGTAACGCTGCCGAAGCCTTCCTTGTCCTGCGGGATCAGCGTGCCAGCTACCTGAGTATTCTTCTCGCAAGGCATGCGACGAGGAAGCTCACTTCGTTAGGAGTTGCTTGTAGACGCAGGAGCAGACATGCTTCACTGAGACTCCTAATGGTGCATAGCGCCAAGGAGGCTCACCGCACGCCCCGCGGAAAGCGAGCATCCTGGAGCGGAAATCAACCACTTCTAGTAACAGCAACGTTTACGAAAACAGCCTTCTTTTATTAGTTGTTTTCCTTCTTAAGCTCATATAGAGAATCCTTGTAGTTACCGCTTACAATACCTTTTTCCGTAATGATGGCTGATATATACTCAGCGGGTGTTACGTCAAAAGCAGGGTTGAACACTTTAATGCCTTCAGGTGCAATACGGATACCGTTTAAATGAGTGACTTCTTCTTCAGGACGCTCCTCGATCGGAATATCTTCACCGCTTGCTGTTTCTAAATCTAAAGTAGATAAGGGGCAAGCGACATAAAAGGGAATGCTTAGTGCTTTTGCCTGGAGAGCTAATCCGAATGTTCCGATTTTGTTAGCGGTATCTCCATTCGCCGCAACACGGTCACAGCCGACGATAACGGCTTTAATATTTTTTGTTTTAAGGGTATGTGCGGCCATATTGTCTGTAATGAGCGTTACATCAATATCATTTGCCTGCAGCTCCCAAGCTGTTAAACGAGCTCCTTGGAGGACAGGTCGTGTTTCGTTTGCATAAACGGAGAGATGCAATCCTTTTTCTTTAGCAAGGTGAAAGGGAGCCAGTGCTGTGCCGTATTTACTCGTTGCGATCGCACCAGCATTGCAGATTGTCATTACTGCATCGCCATCCTGTAAAAGTGAAAGAGCATATTCACCAATCTTGCGGCATGTGTTTTCATCTTCTGTTTGAATGTTAATAGCTTCTAGTTCAATCTTTTCTTTAGCATCGTCTACCGAAACGGCTTTTTGCGCCGCGCGAACTACCCGGTCCAGTGCCCAAAATAAGTTAACAGCTGTCGGCCGAGAGGAGGCGAGGTAATCTCGCTTAACTTGCAGCTTTGATAAAAATGATTCAAGTTTATTATCTATCTCGCTGTTGCTCCAAAGCACAAGGCCAAAAGCGGCCGAAATGCCGATTGCAGGTGCACCCCGCACCTTTAGGTTTGAAATAGCATCCCACACATGTTCAATACTTGTTACATTCAAGTATACAGTGTGATGCGGAAGCTGCTGCTGATCTAAGATAAGAAGATGGTCCCTGCGATATCGAACAGAAGGGACCCATTTTTCAGCTACGGTCATTCTTTATGCACCTCTAATCCAATCAGTTAGTTGAGTGATACTCGTAAATTTTCTTTGGTTTTTTATGAGATAGCTTCCTAGCTCAAGCGCTTTTTTCTTATAAAAAAGTTCAATATCTTTTTGTTCAATGGAATCAAGGTCAGCAACATGTGCAAGTCCGATCGTTCTTCGTATTACTTCACAGCCGGCAAATCCGATTGCTTCCTGAAAGGTGTGCCGAAGGAAATTTTCAAGAACGCCTTCTGTTTTAGCAAAAGGATCTGATGCTTTTTCGCGCCATAGTTCTGTAAAAGTATTCGTGTATGTCTCCCATGTTTTCTCGATCGTTTGCAGCAGGAAGGACTGTACATTTTCCCGATGAAACGGTTCTTTTGCATGTGCGTTTTGTGAAAGATGATTCAGTGTCAGATTCGCAAAAAAGTGTGCAAGATCAAAACCTGCTGGACCATAGAAAGCAAATTCCGGATCAATCACTTTTGTCGAGTCTTCTTTTACAAAAATACTTCCGGTATGAAGATCGCCATGCAGCAAAATCTCAGCTCTAGTTAAAAAAGAGAATCGGAGTTGAGCGACTTCACGAAGCAATTCTTGATCTGCCCAAATTTTTTCTGCGTCACTTCTCAGTTCAGCAGGAAAATCGTTTGTGTCATGATCAAAAAATGGATCTGTAAATACCAAGTCCTCTGTAATCTTGCAAAGTTCAGGGTTGGAAAAACGCTTTACCTGTTCTTTTTTATCAAAAGGGTGAAGATAAAAATCACTGGAATAAAAAGCTGTATTTGCTGTGAAAGTTCCGATATCTTTTGCAAGAAGAGGATACGTATTCCCTTCGATCAAACCTTTGCGCAATATGACATGGTCTGAAAGATCTTCCATCACTGTTACGGCTAAGTGTGAATCGGAGTAATAAACTTTTGGTACGAGATGCGGAACGGACTCAGCTTCATGCAATAAAGCATCACTTTCAATTCTGGCTCTGTCTAAAGTAAGCGGCCAGCTTTCTCCAACTACTTTTGCATAAGGAAGAGCCTGCTTCACGATCAGTGCTTGTTTGGAATCAGGATCTTGTACACGGAAAACAAGATTTAAGTTGCCATCACCAATCTCTTGAACAACGAGCTCGTTTAGAGAGGCTGTATCAAAAAAGTTCAAAGGTTTAATTACATCGAGTACAGTCAGTTCGTTTAATGGTTCATATGCTGATTTTACTTTTACGGTCATTTTTTGTTCCCCCCGGAATGTTTTTAAAAAATAAAAGAGCCTCTTTTCATATTAGAAAAGAGGCCCGGAAAGACAGTTGTCCCGCGCCTCTTATCTTAGCAAAACGAGTAGTTTTGCTGGAATTAGCACCGTGCCATACGCTGATTTTAATAAAAAATCCAGCGGCTCCCCATATCTTGCGGGCGCCCCATTTCACAATGGTATTACGGTCGGTTGCTGGGTTTCATCGGGCCATTCCCTCCACCTGCTCTTGATAAGAGACCAATTATTCAGTTCGTTAAAAGCGAAATAATATTCGCGCAATTCATAATCGTTATACTACAATGTTTGGAAACGGTTTGTCAAACTTTTTTTAGGTAGCTGTTCTTGTAAAGCTTATTGAAAGTGTTGATTTCCACTCCAGGTGCTCGCTTTCCGCGGGGCGTGCGGTGAGCCTCCCCTGCGTTGTGCGCTTAGGAGTCTCACCTGTCCCGCTAATCCCGCAGGAGTCTCGCACCTTGCGCTCCAATCAACTTTCGACGATGTACTTTTAAAAAAAACATCAAAAACAACAATCTTTTAGAAAACAGCCTTTAGAAAAGAACCTTAAGAAAAGAGGAAGCGGTTGATTTCCGATTCAGGATGCTCGCTTTTCGCGGAGCGAGCGGTGAGCTTCTTCGGCGCTTGCACTAGTGGGGTCCCACTTAGTAAAGATCCACACGTCGGTCCTTAAAAACAGGAACCTTCGCCCGGACTTCATCAACCAATTCAGGAGATATTTCAGCAGTAAGGATTTCTTCTTCAGAAACGGAGGCTTCTGCGACAATATCGCCCCAAGGATCGATGATCATAGACTGACCGGCGAATGTATTGTTAGGATCACTTCCTACACGATTACAAGCAACAACATAACACTGATTTTCAATAGCCCGGGCAATCAAAAGAGCACGCCAATGAGTCTGTCGCTGGATTGGCCATTGAGCAGGAACAAATAAAACTTTTGCTCCTTTTATAAAAGGCATGCGTATCCATTCAGGAAAACGGATATCATAGCAGATTGCAGCTGAAGACAATATCCCATCAACAGTGAAAATACCGTTTTCTTTGCCAGGAGCGATATATTTTTCTTCTTCCATAAGCGTAATAAGATGTGCTTTCGAATAAGTTCCGATATGCTGACCTTTTCTGTCAAAGCTTAGCATTGTATTATAAACGTCATTACCTTGCCGAAACGCCACAGATCCGCCAACGATGTTAATTTCGAACTCTTTAGCAAGGATACTGAGCCATTTTTTTGCTTTTTCACCATTTTCATCACTGATCTCGTCAAGGCGCGACAGATCATACCCTGTATCCCAAAGTTCAGGAAGCACTATGGTGTCAGGCTTGTGAAGACGAACCGCCTCACGAATTTCTTTCTCAATGTGTTCCATATTTTTTCCTGGATTTCCAAATTGGACATCGACCTGTATACATACAATTTTCACAAAAACACTCCCTTATGCCAAAAAAAGTCTTTACAGAATTTCCTTAAGCGTATAACATAACTGATTAGAATTTCAAGAACATTCAAATTAGACTGGAAGTGATCGTTTGAAACGTTTTGAACAGGCAGAGGTCATGGGGAAACTGCCGGAACAATTTTTCGCTAAACTTGTAAAAAAAGTATCACAGTATGTGGAGCAAGGCTATGATGTTATTAATCTTGGACAAGGGAACCCGGACCAGCCCACGCCAAATCATATTGTGGATGCGTTAAAAGAAGGGGCAGACAATCCTGCATATCACAAATACTCGCCGTTTCGCGGACATTCCTTTTTAAAGCAGGCTGCAGCCGATTTTTATAAAAGAGAATACGGAGTTACGCTGGATCCGGAAAAAGAAGTAGCAGTATTGTTCGGAGGTAAAACGGGTTTAGTAGAGTTATCTCAGTGCTATTTAAATTCAGGAGATATTGCTCTTGTTCCAGATCCCGGATATCCTGATTACTGGTCAGGAATCGCAATGGCTGGGGCGAAGATGGAGACGATGCCTCTCTTAGCAGAGAATGCTTTTTTGCCTGATTATGATCGTTTAGAGGAAAATGTGCTGCAAGAAGCTAAACTTATGTTCTTAAACTATCCGAACAATCCGACAGCTGGTGTCGCTACGAAGGATTTTTTTGAAGAGACCGTTGAACTTGCAAAAAAACATGATATTTTAGTGTGCCATGATTTTGCGTATGGTGCTATTGGATTTGAAGGCAAAAAGCCTGTCAGCTTTTTAGAGGTTGATGGAGCGAAAGAAGTTGGAATAGAAATCTATACACTGTCCAAAACATACAACATGGCTGGCTGGCGTGTCGGTTTCGCAGTCGGAAATGAGCAAGTCATTGAATCTATCAACCTTCTTCAAGATCATTTTTATGTCAGTCTATTTGGAGCCGTGCAGCATGCAGCGGCCGCTGCGCTTAATGAATCCCAAGAATGCGTGGATGAACTAGTAGAGACATACGAAAAAAGACGCAACGCTTTTATCGGCAGGTTGAGAGAAAACGGATGGAACGTCGATGCTCCAAAGGGTTCGTTCTTCTGTTGGCTCCCAGTTCCTGAAGGATACACGTCAGAAACGTTTGCGGATCATTTACTAGAAAAAGCTCATGTTGTCGTTGCTCCAGGGGTCGGATTTGGAAAAGAAGGAGACAAATATGTGCGGGCAGGTTTGCTTACTTCAGAAGAAAGGCTAATAGAAGCAGCCGACAGAATCGCAAAAGTCATTAAAAAAATTGGTTGACAGGATCTTCATGCCCTGTCATAATCACAATTAATATTATATTCGAACAATTTGCACTCTTATTAAGAGCAGGTGGAGGGACTAGCCCGATGAAACCCGGCAACCATTCAGCTAATGTTTTAGCTGAAAACGGTGCTAATTCTTGCAGTCAAATAGACTGAGAGATGAGAGGAAGCGGACCTGCGATATTTAGCGCCCCTTCCTTTTGGATGGGGCTTTTTATATGTTCTTTGATAAGCGGCGAATCTCGTCGTCAGCTTTGTTTCTCCGGTACTCACGTATGTTTAATACGCTGCGTTCCTCGAAACTTAGCTTCCTCGACCTTCTTGCTTCTGAATGAACATGAATATTAGTGTGTTTGAGAGGAGTTTTAACGATATGGGAAAAGTAACAGCGACCTATTTGGTTCATGACAAAAAAGGAAATTTAGATAAAAAAGCTGAAGGCATTGCGCTGGGATTGACAATAGGATCTTGGACAGATCTGCCGCTGCTTGAGCAAGAACAGCTTCGAAAAAATAAAGGTGTTGTAGAAAGTGTCGTTGAACTGGAGCGTGACGATGCAGCTGATCGGTTTTTAGGAAATCAGCGTACGAGAGGATTGCTAAAGATCTCTTATCCTTCTGCAAATTTTTCTAACGATATTCCAGCAATTTTGACGACTGTCTTTGGCAAACTGTCTCTTGACGGAGAGATTAAGCTCGTAGATTTGGAGTTTGATAAACAGCTGGAATCGAGTTTCCCAGGACCGAAGTATGGAATATCTGGGATACGTGATATTTTAGGTGTTCATAACCGGCCGTTAGTGATGAGTATTTTTAAAGGAGTGCTTGGTAAAGATCTTTCATTCTTTAAACAGCAGCTATATGAACAGGCACTTGGCGGGGTAGACCTTGTGAAGGATGATGAAATTCTTTTTGATAATCAGCTGACTCCGTTCGAAGACCGCATTAAGACTGCAAAAGAAGTGCTGCAGCAGGCAGAAGTCAGAACTGGTGAAAAAACGCTGTACGCAGTGAACTTAACTGGGAGAACAAGTGAACTGCGTGATAAAGCAAGGCGCGCTGCAGATCTGGGTGCAAATGCATTGCTGTTCAATGTGCTGTCATATGGACCTGATGTGCTTCAGGAGTTGGCAGAAGATAAAGAAATACCTCTTCCGATCATGGCACATCCTGCGTTGTCAGGCGCAATCGGTTCATCTTCTCTCTATGGAATAGGTTACTCAGTATTGCTCGGAAAACTTTTTCGATATGCAGGAGCAGATTTAGTACTGTTCCCGTCTCCATATGGAAGTGTGGCACTTGATAGAGATGAAACACTAAATATTGCAGAAGCATTAACAACAGATAATATTGCGCTAAAAAAATCATTCCCAGTACCATCAGCCGGAATTCATCCTGGATTAACTCCTGTATTGTTTAACGATTTTGGCTTAGATAGTGTAATTAATGCTGGAGGGGGAATTCACGGTCATCCTGACGGAGCAGCAGGCGGGGCACGAGCATTCCGTCTAGCTGTAGATGCAGTAGTTACAGGCGAAGATCTAGAAAATTATGCCGAGAAACACCCGGAACTTCAAAAAGCTTTGGAGTTATGGGGCGGAGTGCCTGTAACATGACGCGCAAAGTAATCTTCTGCGATTTTGACGGAACTGTTACCGAGAAAGACAACATCGTAGCCATAATGGAAGAGTTCGCTCCAAATGGATGGCAGCCGATTGTGAACGATATTTTAAACGAAAACATCTCGATTCGAGAAGGAGTAGGGAAGCTGTTTTCACGGATATCTTCCAACAAGAAGGAGGACATCATACAGTTTGTTTTGACTCGTTCCAAAATAAGAGATGGGTTTAAAGAATTTATAAATTTTACGAAGCAAGAAAAAATTCCGCTTTATATCGTAAGCGGAGGTATTGATTTCTTTGTTCATCCAGTGCTGAAAGATAAACTGAATCCTGAACAAATCATCTGCAATCATAGTGATTTTTCCGAAGAGCAAATCAAAATTACGTGGCCAAACAAATGTGATGAATTTTGCCAGAATGATTGCGGGTGCTGCAAGCCTTCCTTTATCAGAAAGACAGATAACCAATATCACGATTTTCAAAAAATAGTAATCGGTGACTCCATAACGGATCTTCAGGCTTCTAAGCTTGCCGATGTAGTTTTTGCAAGAGATTACTTAATTGAAAAATGTGAAGAAAACAATATTCAATATACACCTTTTGAAACATTTTTTGATGTCATCCATGCATTGGAAAAAGAGGAGGTAAGAAGTTGACTATTCATGAACAACGCTGGAACGAATTGGCCGATGTGAAAGATGAGTTAGCTGCAAGAAACTGGTTTCCTGGAACTAGTGGAAACGTATCGATAAAAGTTGAAGAGAGTCCGCTAACATTTTATGTTTCTGCAAGCGGCAAAGATAAAACGAAGCGTACGTCAGAAGATTTTTTACTCGTTGATGGAGAAGGGAAAGCTGTTGAGCAGACATCGCTTAAAGCTTCTGCAGAAACCGGCATTCACTGTGAAGTATATCGTTTAACAGATGCAGGCTGCTGTCTGCATGTTCATACCGTTGACAATAACCTTATCTCAGAGCTGTATGGAAACGATGGAGAAATTACATTTCAAAGACAAGAATTAATCAAGGCATTTGGAATATGGGAAGAAGACGGGAGTATTACAGTGCCTATCGTTGAGAACCATGCAGATTTGACTAAGCTGTCTGAAGCCGTTGCCGGTGTGATAAAACCGGATACGAAGGCAGTGCTGATCCGCAATCACGGAATCACGGTTTGGGGAAAAAATGCATTTGAAGCGAAAAAACATTTGGAAGCTTTTGAATTTCTTTTCTCCTATCATTTAAAACTTCAAACACTTTCTTTTTTAAGCAAAAAAACAAAAAATAAATCATTTGGAGGAGTAAAACATGGCACAATTAAGATTTCATGACAACAACGAAAGAATCGAAAATCAAAGTGAAGTAGAAGCTTACTTAAATTCACAGGAAGTTATTTATGAAAAATGGGATATTGAAAAACTTCCTCAAAACCTTCGTGAAAACTACTCTTTAACGGATGAAGAAAAAGAAGAAGTGCTCCAGACGTTCCAAAGCGAAATTAATGATATTTCGGAGCGCCGGGGGTATGTAACTTCAGATGTTATCTCTCTGTCTGATGCAACACCAAACTTAGATGAACTATTGAAAAATTTCTTATCTGAACACCACCACACAGATGATGAAGTGCGCTTTATCGTTTCAGGTCATGGAATCTTTGCGATCGAAGGGCCAAACGGCAGATTCTTTGATGTAGAACTTGAGCCGGGCGATCTTATATCTGTTCCTGAAAATTACCGTCATTACTTTACTCTGCAGGAAGATCGAAAAGTAGTAGCAGTACGCATCTTCAAATCAAAAGAAGGCTGGGTGCCGATTTACGACAAGGAACCTCAGGAAGCGAAATAAGCTTAACGAAGACACACCATATTAGATGAAATGGTGTGTTTTTTCTATATTAATGAAAGCAGAAGCGAAATTATGCGGGCTCAGGAAGATTTATGCGCGCTCGGGAGGATTTATGCGCGCTCGTGGAGATTTATGCGCGCTAGGGAAGATTTATGCGCGCTCGGGAGGATTTATGCGCGCTCGAGAGGATTTATGCGCGTTCGGGGAGATTTATGAGCGCTCGAGAGGATTTATGCGCGTTCGGGGAGATTTATGAGCGCTCAGGCAGATTTATATTCAGCACAAACTGAGAAATACTAGCACAAAAAAAGAGCACCGGCCAACCGGTGCTATTTCCTTATCCCTCTATCTTCTTTTCTCTTCTTAAGTTAATCAATCTGTACGTATGCAGAACGATAACCTTTAACACCGCATAGACAGGAACCGCTAAGATTAAACCAAGCAGTCCGCCAAGACTTCCTGCAACGAGCAATATGGAAATGATCGTAAGCGGATGGATATCAAGTTTTTTACCCATAACTTGCGGCGAAATCACATTCCCTTCAATCTGCTGTGCAATGACCATGACAACCAGCACTTTAATTACCATAGCAGGAGAGGCAACAACTGCTACAATCAGCGCAGGTACAACCCCGATAATAGGCCCTAAGAACGGAATTACGTTCGTAAACATGGCTATGATTGCAAGGATCAATGAATACTCGATCCCAATAATTAAATATCCGATATAAAGCATTGTTCCTACACATACACTGACTAGAATCTGTCCCTGGATATATGAGCTTAGCGCGATATCCATATCTTTTAAAATTTTCGTCCCATTGTTGCGCTGTTTTTCAGGCAATGTCTGAAGCACCATCTGCGGCGCCTTTTCGCCTTCTTTAAGCATGTAGTAAAGGATAAATGGTACTGTTACAAAAATCATGATGATGTTGGTAATGATTCCGATGAAGTTCGCAATGTTCGTTCCAATCGTTTGAACACTATTAGATAAGTAAGCTGAAACTTTATCAGAGATTTCTTTTACATCAAATTGTTCACTTTCCTGGAAGCGATTCACCCATTCATTTTGCTGCAGATCGTTCAGCTTTGAACGTATCGCATCAATTAACGCAGGTGTGTTTTCTACCAGGTTGCTGACCTGTCTTTGCAATACAGGACCGATGGAATAGAACAATAAAACAAACAATCCGATGGCAAGCAAGTAGATTAACAAAATAGATAATACTTTCGGTACGTTGCGCTTATGTAGAAATTGAACAACGGGACGGAACAAATAGTACAGAACGCCGCCTAATAAAAACGGGAAAAACAATGTTTGAACAAGAACGACGATCGGTCTGAAAATAAAATCAATCTTTGTTCCTACTAAAATAATAAGAAAAATGAGGAGCAATCCGTAACCGATACGAAAAAACTTCGACTGTGGCATTCAATGATCACCTTTATCTTCTGAAATATAGATTCATTATATACAAGTTGGAAGAACTTGCACAAATATTTCATAACACCCGTACAAGGATAAAAGCATATGTTAAGTATTGGGCATACGTATTATACTCGCAGTTTGCATAGAAAGGATGAAACCAATGTGCGGAATAACAGGCTGGGCAGATTGGAATCGAAACCTCATCAATGAAAAAAATGTACTGTTAAAAATGGCCACAACTTTATCCAAAAGAGGACCTGATGCATTGAATGTCTGGTGCACAACACATGCAGGATTTGGTCACGCCCGGCTTGCTGTTGTCGATATTGAAGGCGGCGTACAGCCGATGAGCAGAAAAAAGAACAACAACAATTATACACTTTGCTATAACGGGGAACTGTACAACACGGAGGATATCCGAAAAGAGCTCTTGCAGCGCGGCTACACATTTGAAGGCCATTCTGATACAGAAGTTCTCCTAGTTTCCTATATAGAGTGGAGAGAGGCCTGCATCGAAAAGTTTAACGGAATTTTCGCCTTCGGAATATGGGATGAAGAGAAGGAGAGTTTGTTCGTCGCAAGAGATCGTTTAGGAGTTAAACCATTCTTTTATTCAGAAAAAGGCGGCCGTTTTCTTTTTGGGTCGGAACTGAAAGCTATTCTGGCTCATCCCGAAATAAAGGCGGAAGTTGACCGTGAAGGACTTCAAGAAGTATTTGGCCTCGGTCCATCCAGAACACCAGGTAACGGTGTTTATAAAGGAATAAAAGAGCTTCGGCCGGCACATGCAGCAACCTACACAAAGAATGGATTGAAGATCTGGCGTTATTGGAACGTGGAAAGCAAACCTCACGAGCATTCACTCGAAGAAACAATTGAGAACGTAGGGACTCTAGTAAAAGATGCTGTAACCCGTCAGCTTGTAGCAGACGTACCGGTTTGTACATTTTTATCAGGAGGATTAGATTCAAGTGCGATTACGGCAATCGCATCCAAGCATTTTAAAGAAGAAAACAAAGGCGAACTTCACACATTCAGCATTGATTATGAAGATAATGACAAATACTTTAAAGCTAGCGATTATCAGCCGAACTCAGATGGTTTCTGGATCAATAAAATGGTAGAGGCTACAGGATCCACTCATCATAGCTGTGTCATAGATAACGAACTATTAATCAATCACTTGCGTGAAGCAGTTACTGTACGCGACCTTCCTGGTATGGCAGATGTGGATTCTTCATTATTATGGTTCTGCCGGCAGATTAAGCCGCAATCTACAGTAGCACTGTCTGGGGAATGCGCAGATGAAATTTTTGGCGGATATCCATGGTTTCATAAAGAAGAGCTCATGAACAGAGAGATGTTTCCTTGGATGCGCTCAACAGTAGCAAGACAGAATCTTCTACAGGATTCATGGGCAGAAAAGTTGAATCTCGCATCATATGTCCAGCAAAGATATGAAGAAACAGTAAAAGAAACACCGGTACTTGAAGGAGAAACGAGACTAGAAGCGAGAAGAAGAGAAATCTTTTATTTAAATATGCTATGGTTTATGACAACACTTCTTGATCGTAAAGACCGCATGAGTATGGGAGCAAGTTTAGAAGTCAGGGTGCCTTTTGCCGATCATAGAATCGTAGAGTATGCGTGGAATATCCCTTGGGAAATGAAGATGCTTGCAGGAAGAGAGAAGGGGATTCTGAGAAAATCATTAACCGGTATGCTTCCAGATGACGTTTTGTACCGGAAGAAAAGTCCATATCCTAAAACTTTTCACCCGGAGTATACAGACGGCGTAAAAGACTGGCTGCAGTGTATTGTAAATAAGAAGAACTCGCCGCTTTTTGAAGTCCTGAACCGTGAGAAAGTACAGAAAATCATTGATAAGAACGGGGAAACATTCAACGAACCTTGGTTCGGACAGTTGATGACTGGTCCGCAGCTTATGGCACATCTGGCTCAAATTGATAGCTGGCTGAGTGACTATAATGTAAATATCATAGATTAATAAACAAAAAGCGGGCAAACTCAGAAGATACCTCTCTTGAGTGACCGCTTTTTTATATTTGTATTTCTTTGAAAGACAAGATATACGTAATGTCCGCGTGGAATAATCATATTAAAATAATCCCACGAAAGTTTAAGCAGTCGCCTCAGCATTCCGCACCATAAATTTATTCTGCCATTTTCGTTTTCTCCATCTTGCTAACATGAAAAGCCCGCGCAGCCACTCGTCCGCAATAAAGGCAATCCAAATACCTGCTAATCCAAGTTCAAAGACGATGCCGAGGAGATAGGCGAGCGTTACACTTACACCCCACATAGAAATAACACCCATCACAACGGGGAACTTTACATCACCAGCAGCTCTTAAGCTTGAAATAATGACCAGATTAAAGGAACGTCCAGGTTCGAGCAATAGTGTTAAGTAAAGCAATAGTGTTCCTTCTTTTATAATCTCAGGGTTATCCGTGAAAAGGGAAAGAAGTGGTTTTGCAAAAAGAGAAGCAACTCCGGCCATTAAGAAGCTAATGATCATGGCATAGGTCTGGCTTTTTAAACACATTTTATAAGCAGAGTCATATGACTTCGCACCAATCATATGTCCGATTAGAATTTGTGTCCCTTGTCCGATTGCTACGGCAAATAAGAAGATAAACATCATAATATTAAACGTGTACACTTTTGTAGTAAGAGCAGAAGTGCCGAGCAATGTAATGAAAAAAGTAATAACCATTTGAGAACCGCTGTAAGAGAGATGTTCACCTGCAGCCGGAAGTCCGATTTTCAATACGCTTTTAATATGAAGCGGAATCAGCTTAAATGACTTTGCAAAGGGCAGAGGAATAGAAGATCGTTTGAATAATAGATACAAAATGACAACCAATCCTAAAAATCGGCTGAAAACAGTGGAGATGGCGACACCTTCAACACCAAGAACAGGGAATCCAAATGCGCCGAAAATGAATAAGTAGTTTCCGATCACATTTAAGATATTCATCCCGATGGTTACATACATCGCATCCTTCGTAAATCCGTAACTGCGAATAGCGGCACCAATTGTCATAATAACAGATTGGACAAAAGAAAAACCGCCAACGATCATAAGATAGATGGTTGCCTCTTTCATTAATTCAGGCGGAGTATTCATCCACTTTAAGAAAGTGTCACCCCAAATAAGCAATGCTCCGCTTAACAGCAAACCGAAAAGTAAGTTTGCTATAATCGATACAACCGCAACCTCGGCTGCCGTTTTATCAAGCTTCGCACCGATTGCTTGTGCAATGACCACACTCGCCCCTGTAGCAACAAAACCGAACATAACGATCACGACTGATAAAAGCTGGTTAGTTAATCCAACAGCTGCAACCGAGTGATCAGAGTATTGGCTTAGCATAAGGGTATCAGCGTTACCCATCAGCATATGAAGTAAAATCTCTATAAAAATGGGCCACGTAATGGCAAAAAGGGAAAGCTTTGCGGCTTTATTTCCATTCATGTACATCCCTCTCCATCTAGGTGTTTAGAATATTTTCCTATTGTAGCAGAAAATTGAACTCTTGAAAGGAAATCCCCTTACTTTTTTAGTAAGGGGATTTTTTCATAGATTGTTTTTTTATTGATAGTTGATTGGAGCGCAAGGTGCAAGACTCCTGCGGGCTCACCGCACGCCCCGCGGAAAGCGAGCATACTGAAGGGGAAATCAACCTCTTCTAATAACATCCAAGTTTACGAAAACAGCTTTTATTTTTTTCTATAAATGCTGAATCCATAAGGAGGTATTACTTCCGATGCATCCTTTCCGAATAGTAATTCATACCCTTCTGGGATAATAAATGATTTCTCAACAGATGCATCTCCAGCGTTTAAAAGTATCAATATGCTTTCATCATAAGAAGATTTTTCATAAACGAGTGTCTTGCCATTTGCCGAGATGAATGTCAGCTTGCCCTCATTCGCTAAAACTTTGTGTTCTTTACGAAGAGAAAGGAGTTTCTGGATATGATTAAAAAGATCCAGATCCTGCTTTTCTTCATCCCATTCCATACATTTTCTGCATCCAGGATCTATTTCCCCAGTCATACCGATTTCGTCTCCATAATAAATACACGGTGTACCTTTGAATGTCAGCATAAGAAGGAAGAGAAGTTTCATTTTGTCCTTGTTGCCTTCACAGAAGTTTAAAACACGTTTTGTATCATGTGAGCCAAGAAGATTAAAC
Source organism: Fictibacillus halophilus (assembly GCF_042680145.1). GTDB lineage: Bacteria > Bacillota > Bacilli > Bacillales > Fictibacillaceae > Fictibacillus > Fictibacillus halophilus_A. The sequence continues at coordinate 952,278 of NZ_JBHTNQ010000001.1, forward strand.
GCTGCTTCGTTCACATTTTCTGGATACATATGCATAACAGCGGTGATTTTTTCGGCAAAGACTTTTGCATCAATTGTATTTTTTGCAACAAATTCAAGAGCAGCATTTGTAAAAGGATAGTTCATTACTGCATCAAACTGATCGCCTTGCAGCCAGTTCATCGAGTCGTGCCAAATCTCGCCTAAGATGTAAGCTTCAGGTTTAGCAGTCTTTACAGCAGTTCTAAACTCTCTCCAGAAAGAATGATCAACTTCATTCGCAACATCGAGTCTCCAGCCATCAATGTCAAACTCTTCAATCCAATATCGGGCTACTTTCAGCAAATATTCACGGACTTCAGGGTTTTCTGTATTCAGCTTTGGCATTGTTTTTTCAAAAGCAAACGTATCATAATTTGGACGCGGTTCTGTCACGATTGGAAATTCCCTTAAATGAAACCAATTTTTATAGCGGGATTTCTCTTCATTTTTAAGCACATCCTGAAAAGGCTCAAAATAGTAGCCGCTATGATTAAACACAGCATCGAGCATTACCTTAATGCCGTTTTCATGACATATTTTCACGAGTTTCTTAAAAGTTTCCTTATCTCCAAATTGAGGATCGATTTCCATGTAGTCGATCGTATCGTATTTGTGATTAGACTTGGCTTTAAATATAGGAGTGAAATAAATGCCTGTCACTCCGAGTTTTACAAGATGATGGATATGGTCGATCACGCCTTGAAAGTCGCCGCCAAAGAAATTATCTTTTTTTGGTTCTTCACTGCCCCATGGTACTGCATCTACAGGATCATTGCTCTGATCGCCATTTGCAAAACGCTCCGGGAAGATCTGATACCATACCGTATCCTTCACCCAGGAAGGAGCACGAAATACATCAATGGCATTTAAAAAAGGAAAACAGAAGTAATAGGCAGTATCATCAAACGGTGCTTCTTCATAAAAGCCTTTTTCGGTAAATACTACAGTTTCGGCACCGCTTGAGAGTTCAAACCCGTACCTCAATCTGCGAAAAGGCGGCTGTATCTCAATAAGGTAGTAATCAAACCATTCATCTGTTCCGCTCAATGTCATAGGTGAAGTAGCGGTTTGCCATCCATCTTTCGTCCAGTCATAGGGATCGCCATAAATTAATGATACTTTATCAGCATCTCCTTTTTTTGTACGCAGGCGGATATGAAGAGTCTTTTCATCATATGCATACGCGTAGTTATTACCTGCTCTGTGGTAGATCGCTTCTTTTAACATGTTTTTCTCCCTTCATTTAAAAGCTTAAAGTGGTTGATCTCCGCTCCAGGATGCTCGCTTTCCGCGGGGCGTGCGGTGAGCCTCCTCGACGCTTTGCGTCCTTAGGAGTCTCACCTGTCACACTCGTCCCGCAGGAGTATCGCACCTTGCGCTCCAATCAACTTGTCAACTAAGCAAATTCACAATCTTTTAGAATAGAAACAAACAGTTTTCTAAAAGAAATGAAAAAAGGGCACAACCTATAAAATACCTAGGTTGTACCCCCTTAAGATGTACATTGCCTTCACATTGTTGAAAGTAGTATAAACCGCTTACAAAGTGAAAATCAAGGGGAATGAAAGCGAATCCAAAAAAAAATAAAAAACTATTGTAAAAATTTAATGCCGAGGTATAATGAAATTGAGCAGGTAATGCAATCGTTTTCATAAACGACAAAAAACTACATAATTCAACAGAGTTATATTTTTTTGTCAGTCTGTGCAAACGTTTGTATGCTTTGAATTTTTATATCTTATGGGGGGTACAATTCATGAAAAAGTTATTAGCATTGCCTTTAACTTTTGCTCTAGCTGCAAGTGCTCTAGCTGCTTGCGGACCGCAAGAAGACAGCACTTCAACTGGCGGTAAGAAAGAAGCTTCAAGCAAAAAGCCAGAAAAATTGGTTATCTGGGAAGACCAGGAAAAAGGTATGGGAACAAAAGATGCCATCAAAAAGTTTGAAGAGAAGCACGGCATCAAAGTAGAGCTTAAAGAAATTCCTATGCTTGACCAACAAGAGAAGCTTCGTCTTGATGGACCTGCAAAAAAAGGACCAGATGTTATCACAACACCGCATGACCGCATCGGACCTTTAGCAATTGAAGGACTTATTGCACCGATTAAAGTTTCTGACGATGTGACAAAGCTTTACACTGAGTCATCAATTAACGCATTAACATACGACGGAAACCTTTATGGACTTCCAAAATCAACTGAAACACCAGTATTCATCTACAATAAGAAAATGATGGATAAAGCACCTGAATCTTTAGAAGACTTAATGGCTTTCTCTAAAGGCGACAAAGGTGGCGCTCAATACGGATACCTTGCAAACTGGACAGACTTCTACTTTGCACACGGTGTACTTTCTGGATTTGGCGGATATGTATTTAAAGATGACAACGGTACTTTAGATCCTAAAGACGTTGGCCTTGCTAATGAAGGTGCTGTTGAAGGTTTAGACTACATCACTAGCTGGTACAACGAAGGATTGTTCCCGAAAGGTATCATCGGTGAAAAAGCTGGTTCTACAATCGATGGATTATTCACTGAAGGTAAAGCAGCTTCAGTTATGAACGGACCTTGGTCTTTCCAAGGCTATAAAGATGCTGGAATCGACATCGGTGTTGCACCAATGCCTAAGCTTCCAAACGGTGAGTATGTAAAAACATTCATCGGAGTTAAAGGTTATAACGTAAGTGCTTTCTCTGAAAACCAAGAATGGGCTGCAAAGCTTGTTGAATTCATTACAAACGAAGAAAACTCTAAAGTTCGTTATGAAAAGACAGCAGAAATCCCTCCAGTTGTATCTCTAATGGAGGACCCAATCATTGCAGACAACGAAGCTGCTAAAGCTGTAGCTGTTCAATCAGAACGCGGTGTTCCAATGCCTAACATCCCTGAGATGGCAGAAGTTTGGGCTCCGGCTGCAAACGCACTTCAATTATCTGCAACTGGCAAATCTAAGCCTCAAGCAGCATTAGACAGTGCAGTAAAAACAATCGGACAAAACATTGAAGCAAACCACAAAAAATAAAAAGCAATAAGAGGAAAGCGGTACCCACTCGTCGCGGGTACTGCTTTCTCTCACTATTGTGTATGTTGGAAAGGTTTCGCTGAAAGAATGGGTCCTGAAATCTTTCGAACAATACACAATAAAGTAAGCGGGAAAAGGAAAGGGGAAACCTGTAATGACACATCGTAAGACGGCAGCGCTGCTGTCCATCATTCCAGGATTGGGGCAATTTTATAACAAGCAATGGGTAAAAGGATTTGTATTCTTATTTTTAGCAGCATGTTATTTTATTGCGTTTCTGGATTTTCTAAATATTGGACTTTGGGGAATTGTAACATTAGGTACAGAAGTGCCAAGAGATCATTCTATATTCTTGCTTGTAAATGGTGTTATCTCCTTGATCGTAGTTGCAATCGGACTAGGCTTTTATGCATTGAACTTTTATGATGCTTATCAAAATGGCAAGAAGCGCGACATGGGGCTGCAGTTAGCGACACTTCGCGAACAATATCATAACGTGATCGACAAAGGGTTCCCTTACCTCATGGTGGGACCTGGATTCCTGCTATTAGTTTTCGTAGTTATTTTCCCAATCGTCTTTATGCTTCTACTTTCATTTACGAACTATAATTTATATAACTCACCGCCTAATAAACTAGTAGACTGGGTAGGTTTTCAAACGTTTATTGAAATGTTCACATTAGATATCTGGCGTGAAACGTTCATATCTGTATTTGCCTGGACAATTATCTGGACTTTTACAGCTACAACACTACAAATTGGTGTAGGGATTTTCCTTGCCGTACTTCTTAATCAGAAAGATCTTAAATTTAAAGGGTTAATGCGTACATTATTGATTCTCCCATGGGCTGTACCAGCGTTCGTATCTATTCTTATCTTCTCAGGATTATTCAATGATACTTTCGGAGCAATTAATAACGATATTTTAGCATCTATTGGAATCGATTCCATACCTTGGATGACAGATCCTTTCTATACAAAAATTGCATTGATCTTTATTCAATCATGGCTTGGCTTTCCGTTCGTTATGGCAATGACAACAGGAGTTCTTCAATCTATTCCTGGTGAGCTTTATGAAGCGGCTACGGTTGATGGGGCATCAACTTGGGACAAATTCAGAAAGATTACGCTTCCTATGATTCTATTTACGACAGCTCCGATCTTGATTACGCAGTATACGTTTAACTTTAATAACTTTAACGTAATCTACCTGTTCAACAATGGTGGTCCTGCGATTCCTGATCAGAACGCAGGTGGAACTGATATCTTGATCTCCTGGATTTATAACTTAACGATGACATCTGCTCAATACAGTAAAGCTGCAGCAGTAACCGTTATGCTATCCATCATTATTGTTTCGGTGTCACTGTTCTACTTTAGAAAGACCAAATCATTTAAGGATGAAGGAATGATTTAATATGAGTATAAAAACAGCAAATAGAATCCGTTTAACTCTGTCGTATCTTATTCTTTTAGGTGCAATTGCTGTTGTAATCTACCCGATCGTTTGGGTAGTCGGCTCTTCACTGAATCCAGGTAATAGCTTATCAAGTTCGACGATTATTCCCGAAAATGCTACCTTGGATCACTATAGAAAGCTTTTTGCAGAAACTGAATATCTAACATGGTATTGGAATACGCTTAAGATCTGTTTTATTACAATGGTGCTTTCCGTCATCTTTATCGGCCTTACTGCTTATGCCTTCTCAAGATATAAGTTTGTTGGACGCAAGAATGGATTATTATTGTTCCTGATTTTGCAGATGATCCCGCAGTTCGTAGCAATACTTGCAATCTATATTCTTGCATTTCAAGTAGGATTGTTAGATACACATCTGGCATTAATTCTTGTGTACGTTGGCGGATTAATTCCGATGAACACATATTTGGCGAAAAACTATTATGATACGATTCCAAAAGAACTGGATGAATCCGCACGTATTGATGGTGCAGGTCACTTCCGTATCTTCTGGCAAATTATTTTGCCGCTTTCGAAACCAATTCTAGCGGTAATTGCGCTATTCAGTTTCATCTCGCCATTTGCTGATTTTATCTTGGCTTCTATTCTTATTAGCTCTGATGAAAAGCAGACACTGGCAGTTGGATTGTTTAACATGATCTCAAATAAATTTGGAAATAACTTTACGCTTTTTGCGGCAGGTTCAGTATTAGTTGCGATTCCGATCGGATTGCTTTTCTTATCGCTGCAGCGTTACTTTATTTCAGGTTTAACAGCAGGCGGAACGAAAGGTTAAAAACTTCGTTGATTGGTAGTGGTTGATTTCCGTTCCAGGTGCTCGCTTTCCGTGGGGCGGGCGGTGAGCCTCCTTGACCCTTTGGGCCATTAGGAGTCTCACCTGTCCCACTGATCCCACAGGAGTCTCACACCTTGCACTACAATCAATATATCAATGAAGTCTCTTTACAAAACCGACCCAAAATAAAAGCAACAATCTTTTTAGAAAGAGCTAATGAGAAAGACAAACAAGGAGGAACGGCGATGGGCAAAAAGATCATGATCTTGGGCTTGTCGTTTCTTCTTTTTTTATCTGTTCAAAATAAAGCGCTTGCAGAAAAAAAGGAAGAGCGATCATGGAAAGACGAGACCATCTATTTTATTATGATAGACCGGTTTCATAATGGTGATAAAAAGAATGATTTTGATGTTGATACATCAGACCCTGCGGCCTATCATGGGGGAGATTTTAAAGGGATTACTGAAAAGCTTGATTACCTCAAAAAACTTGGTGTAACAGCAATTTGGATGACACCTGTAGTGAAAAATGAGGAACGCGGCTACCATGGTTATTGGACACAGGATTTTTACGAAACGGAAGAACATTTTGGGACGAAGGAAGAGTTAAAGCAGCTTGTTAAGGAAGCCCATGATCGTGACATAAAAGTAATATTGGATCTTGTTGTGAATCATACAGGCTACAAACATTCATGGCAGAACGATCCTGAAAAAAAAGACTGGTTTCATCCCCAGGAGGAGATCAGCAATTGGGACAATCAGCAAAATGTAGAGAACGGATGGCTTGCAGGATTGCCAGATTTAAATACAGAAAATCCTGAAACGAGAAACTACTTGCTGGATATGGCTGAATATTGGATAAAAGAAACAGATATTGACGGCTACAGGCTAGATACAGTTAAGCATGTTCCAAAAGATTTTTGGATAGAATTTGCCGAAAGAGTTAAAGAAGCGAAGTCTGATTTTTATTTAATCGGTGAAGTGTGGCACAACGATCCTCGGTATATTGCAGAATATAACAAAGCAGGAATTCAATCCTTTGTAGATTATCCTTTGTTTAATGAGATGGTAAGGATTTTCAAACAAAGCGGTCAATCTCTTTCAGAGCTGCACTCTGTGTGGGAAAGAAACAAATATTATTATGAAGATCCCTATACGTTAGGAAATTTCATCGATAATCATGACAACATCCGTTTTGTAAGAGAAGTGCTGCTCAAACAAGAGGACCCAGAAAAAAGACTTAAATTGGCACTGACCTATCTTTACACCGCTCCTGGAATTCCGATTCTATATCAAGGGACAGAACATATGATGGACGGTGCGAAAGATCCTGACAACCGCCGTATGATGGACTTTAGCCAGAACAAAAAGATGGCGACATTTACAGCGAAGCTTGGTGATCTGAGACAAAAGCATCCATCACTTCGCCGAGGAGATTTTTCTATGATAAAAGATGATGGAGCAAAAGCGGTATTTAAGAGAACACATAATGATGAAATGATTTATATCGTTTATAACAACGATAAAAAAGATGCAGAGATCACTTTTAAAGACAAGGATTTAAAGGGGCATAAACTTGTTGATTTATTAAACGAAGAAGAAGCGAAAGTAAAAGGTGACACCATGGAACTTCAAGTTAAAGGAGAGACAGCGCATATTTTCCTTTTACAAAAAGATAGTTCAAATCCTTATCTCTACGCTCCTATAGCAGCGATTGCTATTCTCGTGATCACGTTGGTTGTCTTTCTATATAAAAAACGTAAAAGATTATAGATTTTGCGAATTTCTAAAGAATCTTCTCTATAAGATTGTTGGTTTTGGGTCGCTTTCATTTTCTTCATTGACAAGTTGATTGGAGCGCAAGGTGCGAGACTCCTGCGTGCCAACCACCTGAATAAACTTCTTGCAAGGCATGCGACGAGGAACACGCTTGATGCTATTTTGCTTGTAGACGCAGGAGCACACAAACTTCCTTGAAGGTGAGACAACGGCAGGCTTGATTAGCCAAGGAGGCTCACCGCACGCCCCGCGGAAAGCGAGCAACCTGGAGCGGAAATCAACTACTTTTAAAAGCAACCTGAATTTATAAGAATCATATATCTTTTTTCCTAAGGATTCTATACAATTATGTTGGATTAAGAAAGCGTATACAACCAGAGTAATAGTCTGAAAGGAGGACTCCCATTATGTCAGTTACCATTAAAGATGTAGCGAAATTAGCAGATGTTGCTCCTTCAACGGTATCAAGGGTTATTGCTAACAACCCGCGTATATCAGAAAAAACAAAACGAAAAGTGAAAGAAGCAATGGATTACCTTGGCTATCATCCTAACTTTAATGCTAGAAGTTTAGCTAACCGCAGCACTCAGGCAATCGGACTCGTCATGCCAAGTTCTGCAGATAAAGCTTTCCAAAACCCTTTCTTCCCGGAAGTAATCAGAGGAATCAGCACGATGGCGCACGAGCAGGAATATGCGCTATATATGTCCACGGGAAAAACCGAGGATGAAATTTTTGATGGGGTTGTCCGTATGGTGCAGGGACGGCGTGTTGACGGAATCGTTATGCTTTATTCACGAGTAGACGATCGTATCATGTGTTATTTACAAGAACAAAACTTTCCTTTTACCGTAATCGGAAAACCTTTTAAAAATGCAGAAACGATAACACATATTGATAACGATAATTTCCGTGCTGGACAGGAAATGACTGAACATTTATTGTCCCTCGGCCATGAACGAATAGGATTTGTTGGCGGTGACTTAAACCTCGTCGTAACAATCGACCGTTTGTTAGGTTATGAAAAAGCAATACGAAATGCAGGACTGCCGCATAAAGATGAATATATCGTTCACGAAGAGTTCTTAAAAGAAGGCGGGCAGGAAGCTGTAAAAGAACTGCTGGCATTGCAAAATCCGCCAACTGCATTGATTGTGATGGATGATCTTATGTCATTTGGTGTATTAAGTACATTAAATGACCTAGGATTAAGTGTTCCCGAGGATATTTCCTTGTTAAGCTTCAACAATGTAATGCTTTCAGAACTTTCTTCACCGGCCTTAACTTCCGTTGATATTAATATTTTTAAGCTCGGTTATGAAGCAGCAAAAGGATTACTGGAATGCATTCAGACGCCAGGAAAACCAGCAAAACGCGTTGCGGTGCCATTCGAGCTCGTTGAAAGACAATCTTGTAAAAAAATGAATTAGTCTATGTTAAAAAGCCTCTATCTGATGAGTTCATTCTCTCAGTTAAAGGCTTTTTTCTTTTAATGCTTTTAATACAGGAGAAATTGGCTGTCTATTTTTCGCTGAAAAAAACTCTTTAAAAGGATCGCCAACTTCTTTAATTCGATCTTGAATAACAGTTAGCGGAAAAAAGTCAGGTTTAAGCGACTCATCCACCTCATGCCAATAAAGCGGGGCAGCTACAAGTGCATCATCATTTCCTCTTACTGAATAAGGTGCAATTATGGTTTTGCCTTCCGCATGCTGGATATAATCGATATAACATTTGTTGCCTCTGTTCTTTTTTAACCTTTCGATTGTGAACCAGCGAGGTTCTTTTTCAATTAAATAGTGTGCAAGAAATTCAGTGAAAAGCCGGGACTCATCAAATGTTACTTGATCATCAGGTAGAGGAATATAAATCTGCATCCCTTTATTGCCGCTTGTTTTAATAAAAGTAGTTAGACGAAGGCTATCGCAAATTTCTTTAATCATCAATGCGGCTTCAATCGAAAGCTTAAATTCTTCTCGGGATGGTGGATCGAGATCCATCACAATCTCTGACGGGAAGGAAGTATCAGATGTCCGGTAAGGAATATGAAACTCAAATGCAAGCTGATTTCCAAGCCATAAAAGGGTAGGCAAGTTATTGCAAACAATATAATTGATATCCTCTTCTTGAACCGTTTGTATAAATTCAGGCGCATAATCTGGACAGTTCTTTTGATAAAAGCGTTCATCTCCAACGCCGTGCGGATATCTGATTACTGTAAGTGCACGGTTCTTAAGGAAGGGAAGCATGTAGTGTGCTATGTGTGTCAAATAGTTGATGTACTCGACTTTTACTATGTTATGTTTTGGCCAAAGAGGCTTGTCAGGACTTGTCAGTGTGACGATCTCTCCATTAACTTGCAGATTCAGCTGTTCTTTTGCAGGCTTTCCCATGTACAATCCTCCCAGTCAGCGTCAAAACGAAAACGAAAAAAGCGCGGCTGTCTTAACTGCTCTTTGTAAACCTCTAAAAAAGAAAGCTCCACACACAGCGACGGTTCAATCGTAATGATAGAGCCTGATCTTCCGCTTTGGTTTCTTTTCACGACCTGAATTAAGGCTTCCTTCTCTTCAGGTGAGATTCCGTGCGAAAACAATCCGACAAACATGATCTGATCATCTCTTACCACACCAACATGGAAAAAACCGTTTTCTGTATCGTATCCTGTCAGAATAAACGTACTGTATCTAAGATTTTTTACCTTAATCCAGTGAGTTGTCCGCGTTCCTGAAGACCACTTATTTTTAATATTTTTCGCTACGATACCCTCGCTTTTGTTATTCCGGACAGTATGCTCAATATACTCTTTATTATTTGTAAAAGGGACAAAGTTCATATGAGATGAAGGGATTATCTTTTGGATATCCACATTTAATGTTTCTATAAAACCCGACAGCAATTCTTTTCTTTTTAAAAAGTGCTCGTGATAGATGTATTGACCTTCAACAGCAAGCAAATCAAAAGCACAAAAAGAGGACGGATACAGCTTAACAGCTTGTGTAATTCTGTCACTTTGTTTTAGCCGGCCTCTTTTTTGAATCTGTTCAAAGTTTGCTTTAAAAGGATTTTCTAAAATACACAATTCACCATCGAGCAAAAGCGGAAACAAGTGATTCAGCTTATTATCAAAGCTCTTTAAAAAGTTAGGGATTTCCGGAAATATTGTATGCAGATGATGCCCATTTCTGGATGTCATAACAATTTTGGAATGATCCCAATAAAGAAGACACCGAAAACCATCGTACTTTACTTCATATACCCAATCCTCGCCAACTGGAAGTTCATCAGAAAGAGTAGGGAGCATGGGTTTAAGAAAAGCGGAAATCATGAACTTGAAGCTTTCTTCTTAGCTGTTGATTTTTTCTTCTTCGTTTTCTTTTCCTCACCAGATTTTTTCTCAGCCGTTTCTTTTTGTTTCTTTGTTTCTTTTTTCTTCGGTTCTTTGCCTTTACTCTCGTTGATTGAAGCTTGTAGTGCTTCCATTAGATCAACTACATTTGTCTTTGGTTTTTCTTTTGCCACTTTAACTTCATCACCTGAAATTTTACTGTTGATCAGCTCAAGAACAGCTTCTCTATACTCGTCTTCATATTTTTCCGGCTCAAATGGAGCCGTTAATTGTTCGATAAGCTGTTTCGCCATTTCAAGCTCTTTTTCATTAAGCGAAACTTCGTCAGTTAATCCAGGAACGTGATCAACATTGCGTACTTCGTCAGGGTAAAAGATTGTTTCAAGCACTAAACCGTTTTTATACACACGTACTGCTGCAAGATGCTCTTTAGATCGTAGTGTGAACTTTGCAAGGCCGATCTTGCCAGTGTCTTCCATAGCTTTTTTTAATAGAGCAAAGGATTTCGTTCCGTTTTCTCCTGGTCCAACAAAATAGGAACGGTTGTAAAAAATCGGATCAATCTCTTCTAATTGTATGAAATCAATGATTTCGATCGATTTATCAGACACTCCTGCCAGTTCATCCAGCTCATCCTTTTCAACTACGACGAACTTTCCAGGCTCATATTCATACCCCTTAACAATCTCTTTAGAGTCAACTGTTTCTTCACATACAGGGCATATCTTTTCATATTGAACAGGGCTGTGGCACTTTTCATGTAAATATCTCATTTTAATATCTTTATTTTCTGTGGCAGCAAACAGTTTAATTGGGATATTTACTAGCCCGAAGCTGATTGCACCTTTCCACATCGTATGCATGGAAACCATCCTTTCACGATCCTTTATTACATAGTGTTTGATTTCCATTAAAATAAACATCATGTATATTTTTCCAACCTTTATACACATTTCGACAATTCATTGTAGAATCATGTAATATCCTTCATAATGGATGACAGAGATTGTTTATTTAAAGGGTGATTACTACATGGATAGCAGTACACATGAACAAATAAATAAGAAGCTGGCTTCGTTCCTTAGTGAGCAGAAATCAAGCATCGTTGAAAAATGGCTTGAAAATGTACTGTTGCCGCAGAATGATCCTTTTTATGAGGAAGTCAAAAAGAACGGCTATCAAACGATCGCAGAACTGATCTATTACTTGGAAACAGGTTCGCTCGACAGAGTAAGTAATCTTACAAACAAAATGGCCAAAGAGCGAATTGAAGCAAAGGCAAACATCGGAGATTTTGTACATAACATAAACATCGGCCGGAGCATTGTTTACGAGCTTTTAATGTGTTCCTTATTAAACGAACATGAAAAAGGCGAAGGTGTCCTTATGATGCAGCGTTATTTTGATCACCTTCTATTTTTAAGCGTGAAAGACTATACGGCACTAAAGGACTCCATCATAGATAGAAAAAATCAGTTCATTCAGGAAATGCATCATGACAGGCTAACGATGCTTGGACAAATCGCAGCAAGCTTTGCACATGAGTTTAGAAATCCGCTGACATCAGTTAAAGGATTTATTTATTTGCTTCAAAGAGAACTGGAGAAAACGGATCAATCAGCTTATTACTTTGAGATCATCCAGAACGAGATGCAGAGTCTTGAAGAAAAGATTACTCAGTTTCTTTATTTATCCAAAATGAGAGGCCTTGAAGATAAGCTTGTAAGTGTACCTTTAACAACACTCTTAAAAGAGATGCTTGAATTTATGTATCCTCGATTCACAGAAACCAATATCATCATTCATTCTGATTTAAGCGATGAGGTTTATATTGAGGGAGACAGTTCACAGATTAAACAGGTCTTATTAAATATTCTCGTGAACGCAGTTGAAGAATTAAGTGAATGGAATGGTGAACGTAATATTGAGGTCAAACTAAAGAAGGCCTTTAAAAAAACTGTTGAACTTTCAATCTGTAATAACGGGAATCCAATTCCTGATTATTTATTGGAGAACGTTTTCGAGCCGTTTGTAACGACCAAATCTCTTGGAACAGGTCTTGGATTATCGGTTTGCAAGCAGATTGTAGAAAAACATAATGGCACAATTGAAGTGAATTCCAAAGAAGATTTCACATGTTTCACTATAAAATTTCCAACAATAAAAGAAAGCTCCCGTTAATTCGGGAGCTTTTTTCATGTTGTTAAAGATGATCAGGCTTTTTAGAGTAAGGCTGTTTGCCTTTCTGCTTTATCTCGAGTTCAGCTTCGTTCTTAAGCTGGTTCATCGCCTGATTGTCTTCTGATCTTTTATTATCGTCTTTTGTATAGCGGTGTGTCATATAGAATCCCTCCTGTCTCTAACATCTGTCAGAAGGAAATTGATTATGCATCATGTTTCAATAAACTTTTTTAGGTGTATTTAAAAAGAATAACGCAATGGTTCCTGGTCCAGCATGTGCCCCAATTGCACAGCCGATCATCGTGATTAAAATGTTTCGGTTGCCTGTTTCATCGATGATCAGTTCTTTGAGTGCTTGCGCCGTTTCTGTATCATCAGCATGGCTGATACCGATTGTAATATCATCCAGTGACTCAGCACGTTCTTTCATAAGTTCGACCATACGGCCTAAGACTTTCTTTTTTCCACGCAATTTTTCAAGCGGGAAAAGCTTGCCGTCTTCCATATGCAGCACAGGCTTAATCTTTAAAAGAGCACCCATTACTGCCGCTGTTTTACTAACCCGGCCACCGCGTAATAAATATTCAAGGTCATCAACGGTAAAAATAGATTCAAGATGTTTCTGATAATGCTGTAAGGTATTAATGATTTCGTTCAATGCTTTTCCTTCTTTTGCTTCTTTGGCTGCCTCATAGACCATGAGTCCATAGCCGAGTGAAGCTGCCTGACTATCAAAAACTTCAATCTGGGCGTCAGGATATTCTTCGAGCACTTCATTTTTCATGAGGACTGCGGTTTGATACGTGCCGCTAATTCCTGAAGATAAAGTTATGTATATTGCCGGTTTTCCATTCTTTGCATAGGAACTTAATGTTTCTTTTATAAGAGCAGGAGGTACTTGTGCCGTTTTTGGTACGGCTCCTTCTTTCATATATGTATATAGCTGTTTTGGTTCAATGTTTGACCGGTCTAAATATTCTTCGTTATTGATCTGTACTACTAATGGAAGCATAGAAATATCGTATTCGTCCAAAAGTTGTTTTGGCAGATCAGAACCTGTATCCGTTATAATATGTATCATTTCATTTCACCTGCTTGGCTTTTTCTCTAGTTTAACTTGTGATGGAATGAAAAGGCAATCAACATGTTTAGAAAAAAGGTTAATTTGGCTATTGACGGTGTTCTGTATTATCTGTTAAAAATGAATCTTGGACTATGAAAGGAGGGGCTCACATGATTAAAGAACGTTTTCGTATCTCTGAACTAGGAATAAATGAAATGAAAACAATCTTTTTTATAATAGTAGGGGCAATATTAAACGCAATATCACTGAATATGTTTTTGATTCCCGCAAAAGTATACGCAAGCGGATTTACTGGGGTATCCCAGCTTATTTCATCACTGCTTGAAAATACTTCATTTCCTATCTCAACAGGTATATTATATCTAATATTTAATATTCCGGTTACGATTCTCGGCTGGATGAAAGTAGGTAAGTCGTTTACAATATACAGTTTCTTAAGCGTACTCATGATTACTTTTTTCTTAGAAATAATTCCTATTACAGTAGTATCAACAGATATCTTGCTGAACGCCGTTTTTGGGGGTGTAATTGCTGCAATAGGTGTTGGGGTTACATTAAAATACGGTGCATCAACCGGTGGATTAGACATCATTGCCATGGTTCTTTCCCGAATGAAAAACAAACCGATCGGCGGCTACTTTTTCATATTAAACGGATTGATCATTATGGCGGCAGGTTTCTTATTCGGCTGGGAAAAGGCACTTTATACACTTGTTGCTCTCTATGTTTCTTCACGTGTGATCGACGCAGTACATACTCGTCATGAAAAGCTTACAGCGATGATTGTTACGAAGAAAGGGAAAGAGATACAAGAAGCCATTCACGGCAGAATGGTGCGAGGGATAACAATCATCCCTGCAAAAGGAGCTTTCTCAAATCATGATAAAGAAATGCTTATGATTGTAATAACACGCTATGAACTATATGATTTGGAGCTGGTTCTAAAAGAAGTGGACCCTAATGCCTTTACGAATATCATTCATACCCAAGGCATCTATGGCTTCTTCCGCAACGACTAGGGGGGGGACAGACCCCATACAAATACAAATTGGCTATTTATGTACACGCGGCACGGACATTATCCGTGCCGCGTTTTATTTATGAATCTTTTCGTTAAAATCACCATATAACGGTAAAAATGAATTAAAAGGTGGTGATTTGCTTGGGACAAAAACTTAAAAAGATATTTTTAATAGTTATTTCATCATTACTCATATTTTCTATCCTATCTGCGTGCAGCAAAGGTAAAGAGAAAAAGACTCAAGGGAATGAAAGCGTAAGTTCACAGCTTAATCCCGTATTATCTGTTCAACAGAGAAACGATGGAATCGATTTTTTAATAGCTTTAGAGAACAAAAGCAATCATACAGTAACTTTGAAATTCGACAGCTCTAAAATGTTTGATATTACGGTTACAGATTCAACTGGAAAAGAGAATTATAGGCATTCAAAAGGGAAGAAGTATAAACAGGACACAGAGAAGGTGCAGATCAAAGCAGGAGCAAGCCATTTATGGAAAGCAAAATGGAAGCTATCCCCAGAGGACAGAAAAGCGGGAATATACAAAGTAAAAGCGGTATTTAACCCAAGCAAAGTAACACCAGGTTCTATTAAATCTGAAAATCTGGTTGTTACCGAGAATTTGACTTTGCAATCAGGGCTGGGGGACTTAAAGAATAATTCATTCAGGAATATTCACTTCACAGGGACTGATGGGGAATATAAAGTTTCTGGTGAAGCAAGAGTTTTTGAGGCTTCATTTGCATACTTAGTTACAGATGGCCATGAGGTTTTTGTTGAACAACATGCACAAACTTCAGAAGGAGCACCTGCATGGGCGCCTTTTTCGTTCGAAATTAAGATCCCTGAAGAAGACTTGCCGATTAATGGTACATTGATGCTTGAACTGTTCTATTATAGTCCGAAAGACGGCGAGAAAACAGATATATTGGCTGTTCCGCTAGAGACTTTTAGATAAAAATGAGCGGGGAACTACATTTGAGGCAAGGATTAATGCGCGTTCGAAGAGATTTATGAGCGTTTGCGAAGTTTTATGAGCGTTTGCAGAGATTTATGCGCGTTCGCGGAGATTTATGCGCGTTCGCGGAGATTTATGAGCGTTTGCGGAGATTTATGAGCGTTTGCGTAGATTTATGAGCGTTCGCGGAGATTTATGCGCGCTCACGGGAATTTACGCACTCCCAGCAACGCTCAAAACTCGCTAAACGAGCGTCATACACCATATAAAATCAAAAAACCAGCCCTCATCAAACTTAGGCTGGTTTCGCATTTTACATATTAAGCATTTTCGTTTAAAGCTTTTTCAATTTCAGGCATTAGCTGATTCCAGTCACTGTCGTTTGTTTTGTTAACTGTGATGAAATTTTCAAAGCCGAAGATTGATTCTACGCCGTCGATTGATAGCAATGCTTTTGCAAGAGGTGAATCTGTATCGTCACCAACACGTGCAGATAATCTTCCTTCTAGAAATTTTTCAGATGCATCAAACTTAATTGCGTTTGGATTTGGTGTAGGCTGGATCGAAAATTCAATTGCCATTAAAGAACACTCCTTCTTAATTAAAAATTAAATGCGTATCTCTTAGAGATGATATCATGAAAATCCAGTGAGTTATACAAATGCTTCGTTACAGAGTTATTGATTCCTGTTTCTAATTCAATTGATTTAATTCCATCACGTTCGGCCCAATAGATTAAATGAAGAAGCAGTTTGCGGGCAATACCCTTATTTCGGTACTCTTCATGTACATAAAGTTCATTAAGCCATAAATAAGGACCACCGATGCGAATGCTTATACCCAAATTAAAAAAAGCTAGTCCGATAA
This sequence comes from Fictibacillus halophilus, assembly GCF_042680145.1. GTDB lineage: Bacteria > Bacillota > Bacilli > Bacillales > Fictibacillaceae > Fictibacillus > Fictibacillus halophilus_A. The sequence goes on from NZ_JBHTNQ010000001.1 coordinate 968,812, forward strand.
TAGTATCTTCTTCCTGAGCAACAATGATCCCGCTCTTATCAGGGTTTTCCAGCGCAAGCTTAACACCTGCAAGCGTTCGGGAATGTTCTTCAGGTTCACCGTCCATTGTGCGCTGCTGTATAAAAAGGTGCGCGATTTCTTCGATAATATGGGATTCTGCGTCATTCGTTACTCGATATATTTTCATTAAAATGCCCCCAAGGTTACTCTTAAAACATTAAATTTAAACATAACATAACACATTATAACAAATTTAATGATGCTATGACGTTTGATAAATGGAAATTTCTTTCGAATAACTATAAAAATAGACAATAAAAAGGAGATGGGTGGGAATGAAGACTCTTGTTTGTTTTGGGGACAGCATCACTTCAAAAGAAAAGAGTAAAGACGGTTCGTTGCGTCTGACCTCCCGGCTAAGGCAAGAATTAACAGAATGGGTAGTTATGAACGCAGGAATACCCGCTGAAACAACAAGGGCTGCTCTTGTAAGGCTGCAAGATGATGTTTTGAGACATCAGCCCGACTTTGTAACGATATTGTTTGGCGCGAATGATTCAAGTGATCACAGACTCATCCCTTTAAAAGAATTCGAAAAAAACCTCACTTACATGGTAAATAAAATCGGTGCAAAAAAAGTAATCCTGATTAGTCCGGCACCTGTTTACGAAGAAAAGCAAAAAGCAAGAACGAACGAAAGAATGAAAACATATGCCCAGACCGTTAAAAAGGTGGCAAAGCATGAGGGAACCGCATATGTACCTCTTTTTGAAATACTTAACGAAATGGATATCGAGAACTACGTTATTGAAGATGGCCTCCATTTTAATAAATATGGGTATGAAGAGTTAAGTGAACTAGTCTTAAGAAAAATCAACACACTTACCGCTATATCATTTCCCAAAAAACAGCTTTCTCCATAAAAAGAGAAAGCTGTTTACTGTTATTGCAATTTATTTTGGTTTGGGTCATCTTCTAAAAGATTTTGTGCATCTTCTATGCTTAAGCCTGTCGCCTGAGAGAAGGATGGAGGCTGTCCTGTTTGAGACGTACCGGCATGATTTGAATGAGCATCAAGTTCCTGCTGAAGTTCAGCAAGCTGAGCACGTTCTGCATCAGAAGAATTCGCCATAGCTGAGGATAAAGCGTTCTGAGCAACTTCCATATCATGACTCGAAAGGTTCGTATGTGATGTATGGCTGTTAGTGTTATTTTGGTTACCCATCATCTCATTAGCCGAGTTTTGAAACTTTCCAACAGCCTGCTGAACAGCATTTCTTGCCATTTGATATAATTTATTTGCCATTTTTATATGCCTCCTAAAGAATTTCTTTCTTCTTTTTCACGCTTGCGGTCTTCTTGTTCATTCTTGCTGAATGCCATTGTTGTTTCTTGGCTTACCATATCAGCACCTTGTTTAATTGTTCGTTTAGAGCGGCTTTTTTTACTCATTTTAAATACCTCCTTTTCTCCCGTATGATTAGTTTTAACCGTGAAGAAGACATTATGTAAAAAGAAGATGAAACATCATATAAAAGAAATGGAAAAATAAAAAACCTCTGGAATCCCAGAGGTTTTTTCAAGTGAATTACACAAGTTGTAATACATTTTTTAAATAATGTGCAATTCCTTCTTCTTCATTTGTTAACGTAACATAATTCGCACGCTCTTTAAGTTCATCAATGGCATTGCCCATCGCTACACCATGTCCTGCGTATTCGATCATTTCAAAGTCATTGTCCTCATCCCCAAACGCAATTATTCGTTCTTGAGGGATGTTGTAATAAGCCGCAACTTTTTCAAGACCAGTTGCTTTATTTATCCCTGAACGAATCACTTCGATGATGTTCCATGGAGCTGCCCAGACACGCTGATCAACTACTTCTGCATGCTCAAGTTCCAGCATTTCTCTCAGTTCACCTATATGGTGATCTTCAGGATGGACGAGGATGGCTGTCGGATCTTCGGTTAATGTTTTTTGAAGATCTCCGATTTGAAGCGGATTTTCATTCATAATAAAGGTATTAACAATGACTTCATCGTGTTTTTTTAAATAGACCTCATCAAGTACTTCTACCATGATGTTTTTTACTTTAAAGGTTTCACATGCTTTAATAATTCTTTGCGCGACATCCAGCTCCAAGGGTGAATGGTGAATGCCGAAAGCAGCATCATGCGGATGATGAACAAAAGCGCCGTTAAAATTTACGATAGGTGTTTTTAATCCGAGCTCTTCATAATACATGTTTGATGAACGAAAAGGTCTGCCAGTCGAAATGCACACATGGTGGCCTTTTTCGATCAGTTCAAAAAGCAATGCTTTTGTCTTGCGGGGAATTTTCTTTTCATCTGTCAATAAAGTTCCATCAAGATCAAGTGCGATTAAGTATGGTTGTGTCACAAAAGTACCTGCCTTTTTATTATGCTTTACGTAAAGTGTAATATTTTCCCTTGAAAAAGTCTATTCAAACAGGTCTTCATTCATGAAAATGAAGCGTGTCTCATGATAAGATGGAAAAAAAGAGAAAGAGGAGATACATTTGGTTTCGATTCAAAAAGGAACGATAGGGGATATCACTTTTTTAATGGCTGAAAAAGAAGAAAATAAAGGAATACCGCTGCCGCTCTTTATTTTTATACATGGATACACAAGTGCGAAAGAACATAATCTGCATTTTGCATATACCCTTGCCGAAAAAGGTCTTCGTGTCATTTTGCCAGATGCTCTTCATCATGGTGAACGTATTTCTCCCAATCCTCCAAAAGTTATGGAATATGAATTTTGGAACATTGTTCATCAAGGTATTAAAGATGTAAATACAATCATTGAATGGGCAAACGAAAATAATTATGTTTCTGATAGAGAGATTGCAGTTGGCGGGACTTCAATGGGGGCAATCATTACGTATGGATCGCTTGTAAACAATCAGGATATTAACGCAGGATGTGCATTAATGGGAACTCCATCTCATGAAGATTTCGCCAGATGGCAAATTGAAAGAATTGAAAAGGCAGGGCATAAGCTGCCTCTTTCAATAGAAGAATTGGATAAGTCATATGAATTAATCAGCAAATATGACCTCGTTCAAAATATGGATAAACTTAATAACCGTCCTTTATTCATATGGCATAGTGAGATCGATGCCGTGATTCCATATGAATTTGCAAAACCTTTCGTGAATCGTCTTACTGAAAATAATGAGAGATCGGTTTACATGAATGACAAGACATCTGGTCATAAAGTTTCGCGTCCTGCCTATTTGAATGCTGTTGAATGGATTGCTCAAAATATTAAATCAAAAAAAGAAACGGTGTAGTCTTTACCCCGTTTCTTCCAATTTAAGGCGATATGTTCTTTTTGGCTGGTACATATGATCAATTTCATCAATTTGCTTTTGAAGTGAATGCATGATGCGTAGTGTCCAAACACCTTTCTCATTAAATTCTTCTGGGATGTCGGTAATGGTTACTTTATTGCCGCTTCGGTGGTAATATTCATAAGAAACCTTCATAAAATCAACATCCTTTCTATAATTTAAAAAAATAATAACAAATTTAAATAAAAAAGTAAACTGAAAAGTGTTTATTTTCTGATAATTTAAGGAGGTACTATTTTGCCTGTTGCAAAAAGAAATCCGATTCCTGTTTCAGAAGCAATAAAAAGCATCATGAATCATACCCGTGTCTGGGGAACTGAAGAAGTCCCAATAACCGAATGCGACAATCGTATATTGGCACTAGACCTTTCTGCTTCGCATGATGTACCGCCTTTTAACCGTTCACCTTATGATGGATTTGCTATTTACTCGAAAGACACAGCAGATGCATCTGAAACTCACCCTGTTAAACTGCATGTTTTAGAAACGATTGGTGCAGGTCATGTTGCAGCTAATAAGGTGAAGAGCGGAACTGCAATAAGAATTATGACTGGAGCACAGATACCCGATGGTGCTGATGCTGTAATCATGCTTGAACTTGTAAAAGAAATGGATGAAAGTGGAGAGTCCTTCATTGAAATTAAGCGTACCGTTAAATCAAATGATAATATTTCGTTTCAAGGTGAAGATACAAAAAAAGGAACAATGCTTGCTGAAGCAGGCACTCGAATAACACCAGGTTTAATCGCAGTTCTTGCAACGTTTGGTCATCATACGGTCTCTGTTTTTAAAAAGCCTGTCGTAGGTATTTTATCTACTGGAACTGAATTGCTGGATGTTAATGAACCTTTGCAGCCCGGTAAAATCAGAAACAGCAATGCATATATGGTGGCCGCACAAGCCAGAGCAATGGGTGCAGCGGTGAATTTGTATCAACACAGGGAAGATGACTTTGATTCTTTATTTGAGAATATAACAGAGTGCCTTAAAGAATCAGATATATTAATTACAACTGGCGGCGTATCTGTAGGCGATTACGACTATCTTCCAGCGATTTATGAAAAGTTAGGGGCTGAAGTCTTATTTAATAAGATCGCAATGAGACCCGGAAGTGTTACAACAGTTGCTGTCTATGAAGGCAAATGGCTCTTTGGACTTTCAGGGAATCCTTCTGCATGCTTCGTTGGATGCGAGCTTTTTGTAAGACCTGTTGTATTATCAGGTATGAAAGTAAAGAAGCCGCATTGTAAAGCGGTTAAAGCTGTTCTTGGTGCTGACTTTCCAAAACCTAATCCTTTTACCCGTTTTGTTAGAGCTGTTTTGACAGAAGGGTTTGATGGAAAAGTTGTTACACCCGCAGGTCTTGATAAATCAGGATCGGTTTCTTCACTTCTTGCAGCTAACTCACTTATTGTGTTGCCTGGAGGAACAAGAGGCTGGGAAAAGGGAAGTGAGGTTGGCGTACTAGCCTGGAACGGTGAAGGGAGTGAGTGGCCATGGGATTCCCCGTTATTCTTCAAGTCGTCGGCTACCAAAACAGCGGTAAAACAACAGTAATAACAAAACTGCTGAAGCAGCTGTCGCAACAAAGAATAAAAACTGCTGTCATAAAGCATCACGGACATGAAGATACACTCGATATACAGGATTCTGGCAAGGATACTGAAAGTCACAGAAATGCAGGAGCTTTCATTACCGGAATCTCTTCTTCAGGAGGCACTGTTTTTTCAATGAATCACGAAATGCCTCTTGAAAAAGCAATTGATATATATAAAGTATTGGATATAGAGTGCGTATTAATTGAAGGCTATAAAAAAATTCAATACCCTCGTGTCCTCCTCTGCCGTAATCAAAGTGACAGTGATCTTATAATAAAATCCAGTGAGCCTGTAGCTTTAATTAGTAAAGAAAAGCTAGCTGCGGACAGCAGTTTCCCGTATTTTTTAAGAACGGAAGAAGACAAGTGGTTAAAATTTTTAATGGATTATATAGCAAGTCGGGTGAATGAGGAGAGAGCTTATCATGAAACTGTTTAATATCACGAATGAATCGATTAATAATCAGGACGTTATTGATAAAGTGATTCATCATAACGCAGGTGCTGTGTCTGTTTTTATTGGTACGGTAAGAGAAATGACAGGAGAAAAGCAGACACGCTATTTGGAATATGAAGCATATGTACCTATGGCAGAAAAGCAGCTCGAAAAAATTGGGGACGAAATACAAGAAAAGTGGCCGAGCGCAAAAACAGCAATCACACACAGGATCGGAACACTTCAAATCTCTGATGTTGCAGTTGCGATTGCGGTTTCAACACCTCACAGACAGGACGCTTTTGAAGCTAGCCGATATGCGATCGAACGAATTAAAGAAATCGTGCCAATCTGGAAAAAGGAACATTACACAGATGGGGAAGAATGGGTAGGCAATCAAAAAGGAACTGAAAAATATCCAGAAGGCCGTCCGGAAAGGATTGAGAAATAGATGGTGCAAATTTTGCTGTTTGCAAGCCTCGCACAACAAGCGGGTACTCAAAAAATATCATTGGATTTAGCGACACCAGTTACTGTTGAACAGGTTAGAGACCACCTTCAAAACCAGCTTGGAGAACTTAAAGGGATAGAAAATGCACTCGTTGCTGTAAATGAGGAATATGCTGATTTAACAGTTGAAATAAAAAATGGCGATACAATAGCTTTTATCCCTCCTGTAAGCGGAGGCTGAAAAATATTAACGAAGGAATTTAACGATTGATTATTCGTTGGGTTCCTTTTTTTCTTCTATATAACATGAAAAACAAAAAAGCTTTCCTGAAGGGTCTATTTCACCTTGAAAGAACCCATCCATACAGAATAAATCCTTCTTACAGATCTCACATCGTCCAACATGTTCCTTCATATTTATTTTCTCCTCCGTTTAAGCCGATTTGATTTTTTCATACGAGGCAATGAGGTTGCGGGTTGTTTTCTTAGCCAGCTGATGAACTTCTTCATTTCAGGTGCATGTATTAATGAATCTACTGTAGGATAAAGCGCGGCAAGTTCTGCGTTTGTATATAAAAAGTGAATCTGTTTATAACAAGGGATACATATTTGTGCGGTATCCGAAAAACGGCCGCCTTCTTCTTTAGGAATTAAATGATGTATGGTTAGATCAACGGGTTGCCTTTTGCAAAGTTCACAAACACCTTTCTCCATAAAATTATCAAACCCTTCTTAATTGTAGGCTGTTTAGGCAAACTTTGTTGCTTTTGAATGAGGTTAATTTCCGCTGCAGGGCTCGCTTTCCGCAGGTGTGCGGTGAGCCCATTCGTCGCCTTGCGACATTGAATGGTCTCACCTGTCCCACTCATCCTGCAGGAGTCTCGCCCTTCCGCTTCAATTAACATGCAATGATGCAATGAGGCAAAGCCAAAAAACCACAATCTTTTGGAAATGAGCCTTATTGTATAAACAGGACACTGAACCAACTTCTTTTTCTTTGAATAGGATGAGTTAAAAGGAGGGCGTATTATGTATCCAAATCAATTTGAAGGGCAGAATCCGATTCAGCAGGCACTTGGCATAAACAAGAATCCATTTAAAAAGATATATAAAACCTGTATGAAGAACAGAAACCAGCATGTACAGCTGATGTTGATTGATGGAATGACATACTCAGGGTTTATAGAATATGTAGATCAGCAAAATGTTTATTTTGCAATTCCTTATGTAGAAAACAAACCGAACGAAACCCGGAACACCCAATCGCAATATAACGTTGCAGGTTATCAATTATACAGATGTATGTTTCCGCTTCAGGCTGTTGCAGGAGTTTCAGGGGCATTTTAAACTTTCTCCTTGATGTGAATCTTTTCTTTTTTTTAGCAAGTGTTATCACGCAAACCGCGGGTAACCTATAAAAGAAAGGAGGCTCATCAAATGGGGCAGCATAGGCATTTTACTCACGGTCAAAAAGCACCAAATAACGGCATATATGTTGAGATTGGCGAGACTGGAAGCATGGTCAATGACCCTCGGCAAATTCATTTGTCAGCAGGTGACCGTTTTCCAGAAACAACAAATCACAACCGTGTATGGACATATAAGAGGAAACCATAACATAAAAAACAAAAACCCGGCATTTCGCCGGGTTTTCATTTTATATCTCTTCGCTTTTAGCTGGCAATAATTCACCAATAACTGAAATTACGACTGTAAAGATAACGCCAAAGATCGATGCTTTTACAAAATCGAATGTTCCGCCTTGCATAGAGACTAGTACATAAAAAATCATATTACTTAACAATAAAGACCAGATTAACGTCCAAATATAACGCATGCTACATTCACCTCTTTATGTAAACGAATTCTTTACCCTACTGTATAGTAACAAAAGTTGAGACAAAGGAAAAGATTCTTTACAAGAATTTATACGCCTGGGTGTAAGAAATATCAAAAATTTTCATAAAATGTTCATGCTTAACAGGATTGAGTGTCATAAATAAAGAAAGGAGTACATATATCAGCAATGCTGACACTTTGAACATTTTTAAAGAGGGGGCTGCGATATGGAGCAAAAGTGGGAAGAACTTAAGGCGTTGGAAGAACAAGACGAGAAGAACCTTACTCCGGAAGGGAAAGAGGCTCTAGAACAGCTAAAAAAAGAACTCAATTCATAAAAACTTAGGCAGATAACTTTGGCTAATTTTTTTCCCTTGCATACATTAGTTAAGAAAAGCTAATGCGAGGGGAGAAATGTGAGTATCGATAAACGCACTTTCCAAATAGACAATCAATGGAATATTATCCATCTGCCAGAGCGCCCGAATGGATTTGCAGTTATGATCATCGGCGATTGCAGCCATTACGTTGACGCTCATACCAGTCTTTGGAAACAAAGCACTGAACGCGCCCATCTAATTCAATCCCTCAAAGAACAAGGATATACGATCTTTTATTCGAACCTTTATGGACGCCATTGGGGAAGTCCAAAAGCTGTTACCCTTGCGAAAAGGCTGTACCATTATGTCATGAAACACGAAATTTTAAATCCAAACATACATCTAATTGCAGAAGGCATGGGTACTTTAGTTGCACTGCGGTTAATGGAAGAAATGGAATCTCATATACGCTCTGCCATTTTCATAAATCCTTGTTTTGACTTGAAGCATCACTTTAACCACGAAATGCAGAATCGTCTTTTCTTTAAGCGGCTAGTGAGGGAAATCAGTTCTGCTTACAATGTAGAAGTACTTCAAATCTCTCCGCTTATTGATCAACTGCCAGAAATTAAAGATTTACATGCAAAAACACCCGTGAAAATATGGCATGCTGCAAGAGGAGTTGCATTTAATTTTCGTGATCATAGCAGAATTTATGAAAAAAGAAGACTAGAAATCCATGCTCCAATATCACTTTTAATCCATGTACCAGAAAATACATTCAATCCCGCCAGAGCCTTCAGGGAATTTTTTAGAGAAAATGAAAAAGTGCTTTAACCCCATTGTTTCTTTTTAAAAAGGGCAATGGGGTTTTTAGATGCAAAAAAAGTATCGTATTCTTGGCTTTCCTCCCATAGGATAATAAGAAGAGAAAAATGAAACTGGAGGCTCATACATGAAAAAGGCATTTGTTACAGGGGCAGCAGGGTTTATCGGTTTTCATTTGTGCAGCCGTTTGTTGGATGAAGAAGTTGATGTGGTCGGAATTGATATGGCAGAGTCACCAGACCGCATCGATTATATTGCACGCCATGCTGGTTTTCAATATCTCCCATACGATATAAACGAAACAGACCTGCAGCCATACACAAAAGGGTGTGATGTTATATTCCATCTTGCTTGTTCCATTAAACCTGCAGCACCATGGGCAAATATTGAAGATGAAGTTCAAAGGCATGTTTCCGTTCTGAAAAAAGTCGCTTCGTTTGCTAACCCGCAAACCAAGCTCATATATGTTTCTTCATATGATGTCTATGGAAAGAGGCAAGGAGAAGTACTCGAAAATTCTCCAAAGAATCCTGAAACACTTTTTGGTCTTGTAAAATTGACAGAAGAAAATATGATTAAACAATTGGCTGAACAGAATGATTTTCCATTTGTCATTATGCGTTTGCCCACTGTATACGGACCAGGACAACCGGAGCATCACACTTATCAGCAAGTGATATCCAAGGATGATAAAAGACAAGAACAAATATCAAAAGATACAGTTACTGAAGATGTTTTGTTTGTAGAAGACGCTGCAGAAGCATTATTTTTAGCTGGTAAAGCACCCGCCAAAAATGAAATCTATAATATTTCAAGCGGAAAACCAAACCATTGGCTCGAGGGTCTTACAGAATTAAAAGCTGAAAAGCTGACTTTTACGGAGAAAAGGAAAATGCGCATTAAGGGAGAGAAAGCTGAACTTGAACTCGGCTTTCGAGCAAAGACAAAGATCAAAGAAGGCATACAAAAACAGATCATGCATTTTAAAAACAAGAAGTCAAAGCCAAAATCAAATGAAATCTAAATTATTAAGGTGGTTCCAGACAGTTTGATAAGTCTGGGACCATCTTTTAGTTCAACTGCAAAAAAGTACTCGATAATAGTCATATTAATGAGTTTCATGAAGTGTCTCTTTTCTTTATAATAAGAAAGGGACTGAACTATTGTCCATTTTACATAAAGAGGAGGCAACTTTAACGATGAACAATGAACTTAACATGAAATTTATGCAGATTGCTATGTCTCATATGCCAGAGGCCAAAGCATTTTTAGAGCGAAAAGGAATTGAGCTGGGAATGGAAGACATTCAGCCAATGCTTCAGCTTTTAATGAATGTCATGAATGACGCATATGAACTCGGAAAAGAAGAAAACATATCAGATATGTAAGCAAAAAGCCAACCTGTGCGGGTTGGCTTTTTTTACTTCTTTTTAAACGCAGAGAAAATTGGGGATATCTGCTGTGCAACTTTGACAGATTGATCAATCACAGCAAAAATCTTATTGTAGTCCAGAGAGCCTTCCTGCGTTCTGAAAGAATGTAAAAATGGGCGCGGCGGAAACGGCTGCTGAAACGGTGCAGGCATTCCTCTAAATCCAGGCCCGCCAAAGGCTTGAGGAGGCATTCCCTGTCGCATATGAAGGGGCTGTTGCTGCCCATGGCCCATCGGATAACGTCCAGGAAACTGCGGAGGATACATTGGCTGTTGTTGATGCAGAGGATTGTGCATTTTGAACCACTCCTAATATCAATTTCACCAAACTTACATTTTTCTTCTTTACAGGATATGCCCTAAGCCCTGTATTGGTGAAAGAAATCAACTTTAACTAGACAAAATACCGGAATTGACATAAAATTAGTACCAGGTCATAATATTTGATATTAATTTATTTAAAACTATAGGCAAAGGGGTAATGGTATGAATGCAGGAATCATTGGGATGGGCAGTTATATCCCGGAAAAAATTCTGGCGAACTCCGACCTTGAAAAAATGGTAGATACGAATGACGAGTGGATTAGAACTCGTACCGGAATCGTAGAACGCAGAATTGCAGAAGAATCTGTGACAACTTCACATATGTCAAGACATGCTGCTGAAGAAGCTTTGAAAGATGCAGGCATAAAAGCAGAAGACCTTGACATGATTGTTGTAGCAACCGTAACACCGGATAATCCTTTTCCTTCTGTAGCGTGTCAGCTTCAAGATTATTTAGGAGCAAAGAATGCAGTAGCAATGGATGTCAGCGCAGCATGTGCAGGGTTTATTTATGGGATAGTGGTTGCAAAACAATTTATTGAAACAGGCACTTATAAAAACGTACTAGTAGTAGGGGCTGAAAAGCTATCCAAAATTACAGATTGGAATGACCGCAATACAGCTGTATTGTTCGGTGACGGTGCAGGAGCAGCCGTACTGTCCCCAGTAAGCGAAGGAAGAGGGATACTTTCTTTTGAATTAGGTTCTGACGGGACAGGTGCTAAGCATCTTTACCAGAATGAATTTATTCATATGAACGGACGGGAAGTTTTTAAGTTCGCTGTAAGACAAATGGGAGAAACATCGTTGAGTGTTGTTCATAAAGCAGGTCTTACAAAAGAAGATGTAGACTTTTTGATTCCCCATCAGGCGAATATTAGAATAATGGAAGCGTCCAGGGAGAGACTGGAACTACCGAAAGAAAAAATGATCGTAACCATTGATAAATTTGGCAATACATCATCAGCGTCAATTCCAATGGCATTAAAAGAAGCACTAAAAGATGGTAAAATAAAAGAAGATCATACAATCGTACTTGTCGGATTCGGCGGAGGCTTAACATGGGGTGCACTTGCACTTCGATGGGGCAGATAAGCTGAATTTAACAAACCTTATAAAGGAGAGTAGGTTTTACAATGAAAAAAAGAGTTGTCGTAACTGGTTTGGGAGCCGTAACTCCTCTTGGAAATAGTGTAGAAGAAACATGGAAAAAGATTTTAGAAGGACAAAGCGGGGTAGGACCGCTAACTAGAAGAAACGCTGAAAAGTTTCCGGTAAAAGTTGCAGCAGAAGCTACTGAATTTGATCCAACTGCATTTATGGATAAACGTGATGCACGCAGAATGGATCGTTTCACACAATTTGCAGTAGCTGCATCACTGATGGCAGTAAAAGATGCTAACCTGGAGATCACAGAAGACATCGCACCTCGCGTTGGCGTATGGATTGGTTCAGGTATAGGCGGAATGGATACACATGAAGAGCAGTTCAGGATTTTTGAAGAAAAAGGCGTAAGACGTGTTAGTCCGTTCTTTGTACCAATGATGATACCTGACATGGCTTCAGGTCAGGTTTCAATTGCAATTGGTGCTCAAGGAATGAACTCTTGTACGGTAACCGCATGTGCTTCAGGTGCAAATTCTATTGGAGATGCATTCAAAGTTATTCAGCGCGGAGATGCTGATGTTATGGTTACTGGCGGAACTGAAGCACCTATTACAGATATGGCATTAGCAGGATTCTGCCAGGCAGGTGCTCTATCAACAAATCCGGATCCGAACACAGCAAGCCGTCCTTTCGATAAGAACCGCAGTGGTTTTATTATCGGAGAAGGAGCAGGTATTCTTATTCTTGAAGAATATGAATTTGCTAAAAAGCGCGGAGCTAAAATCTATGCCGAAATCGTTGGGTATGGAGCGACTGGTGATGCCTATCACATTACTCAGCCAGCTCCTGGCGGAGAAGGCGGTGCACGTGCAATGAAGCAGGCTGTTGAGGACAGCGGTCTTGCTTTAGAAGACATTTCTTATATTAACGCACATGGCACAAGTACTGATTTTAACGATAAATTCGAAACAGCAGCGATTAAAGCTGTCTTTAATGAGCAAGCATACAAGATTCCTGTAAGTTCAACTAAATCAATGACAGGACATCTGCTTGGTGCTGCAGGTGGTATTGAAGCTATCTTCTCAGTAAAAGCAATTCAGGAAAACATTCTGCCTCCAACAATCAACTATGAAACACCTGACGAAGAATGTGATCTTGATTATGTGCCAAACAAAGCAAGACAAGCAGAAGTGAAAGCTGTACTAAGCAATTCACTAGGTTTTGGCGGGCATAATGCGTCACTTGTATTTAAAAAAATAGAAGAATAATGAATAATAACCCCGTTTTCATTAAGGAAACGGGGTTCTATTTTTCAATTTGCTAATTGCCTTATTTTAGAATAAAAAGGACAACCTCTGACTATACTGATTTTAAATACAAATCGGTAAAAAAGTGAGGGGTACAAATGTTATACTTACGTGATGTTTGGGTCAACTGGTTTGAAGGAGAAGAGAATGGCTATAACGTTTGTGAGTTCCATGAATGGAGAAAAGACGACTATATAGAGCTGCTGGACCAAGTACCCATTATCAAGATTGAATCAACACTTTTTCATTACATCGAAAATGATTTAAACGATCTTCCAGATGCATTATTAGAAGAAGTGCATCAAAAAGCGTATGTCAGAAAGAACAACCAGCGCGTACAGCTAGAACATTGCTTTATCATAACGGATGAGAAAAAATCGTTGATTGTAGATACAATGGGTTATAGAATTCCAATCCGAAAGAGCAGACTCATTCCTCGACAAGAACAGCTCGTTTTTGAAATGGCGGAGCAAACAGAAACAAAAGTTTACACATTCAGCGCAAAGCAGATGAGCAAAGAATATCACATTTTATCACCGAATCCAGACAGCATGAGAGGGCTGACAAGAAAGGAAAGACAGTTAAAACAACTGCTCTTTATGGCTCTTGATCAATTGCATTCGACAAAAAATGTAGCTGAAATGAGATATTGGTGCACAGAGTGGATGCCTGAACAATACGGGAAAATTCAAAGAATGGATTTTGACGAAGCATGGGACGCACTTTATTGCGAATTAAAGAGCGGCTGGTCGAAGCAGCATTTAGATATGTGCGAAAGACTTGTAAAAGGACAGCCATACTTTGAAAAGATTTGGGAACTTGAAAACGGAACTCACGTGAATTAAAAACTATTGAAACTGATCTTACAGTTACTAAATAAAAGGTGCAATTTAACTAGCTATCCAATTCGAACAGGAATTAGATGGCTTTTTTTGTTGAAAAATTGTGTTATAAAAGAAGGACTTTTCTTGATAAAAGATGAATATGTAATTTATGGAAATGAATATAGGGGGAGATATTATGTTGTGGTTTCTAATTTTAGTTCCTCTTTTATTAATTATTGTTTTGGCTGTTTTGGTTGATAGAAAAAATAAAAGGAAAGGGCGACAAACACAAATAAAGCATAGTGATATCAAGTATCTATGTATGCAAACTCCTCCCAATAGCAGAGATCAACAAGGTAGGTAATAGGGGATTTATAATCATAATTCAAGAAGGATATAAGAAAACGACCAGAAATTATCTGGTCGTTTTAAAATAATCAGAAGTTATTGTGATTTTGGTGTTAAAACCGTTTACGTGCTAATCCCATAGCTCGTTCAGCTTTATTCAGTGTCTTATTCGCCACACGATTAGCTTTTTCAGCACCTCTATCAAGAATCTCATCAAGTTCATCTGACTCAACAAACTCTTTATAGCGTTCTTGAATCGGTTTAAGCATTGTAATGATAGCCTCAGCCACACCTTGCTTGAAATCTCCGTAACCTTTGCCTTCATATTTTTCAACCAATGACTTAATACTTTCTCCAGTTAGTTGAGAATAAATCGTCAGCAAGTTTGAAATCCCTGGTTTGTTTTCTTTGTCAAAAGCTACAACGCCATCAGAATCTGTAGTTGCTCGTTTGATCTTTTTTAGAATAACTGACTCATCATCCAGCAATGAGATGAAAGAATTCTGGTTAGGATCTGACTTGCTCATCTTCTTTTCTGGATCGACGAGAGACATAATTCTTGCACCCTCAGAAGCGATGCGAGGCTCAGGAACAACAAACACTTCACGATATTTTTTATTGAAACGTTCAGCTATATCACGCGTAAGTTCTATATGCTGTTTTTGGTCATCTCCAACAGGTACGATACTAGTGTTGTACAAAAGAATATCTGCCGCCATCAATGGGGGATAGGTTAATAATCCTGCAGAAACAGCCTCCTTACCGGACGACTTATCTTTAAACTGTGTCATTCTCTCCAATTCGCCAATGTAAGAAACACATTGCATCATCCATCCCATTTTAGTATGTGCTGGTACTTCTGATTGAATGAAGATTGTTGACTTTTCAGGGTCAATCCCTGCCGCCAGGTATAGAGCAGCTAAATTTCGGCTGTTTCTTTTTAACTCTACTGGATCTTGTGCTACCGTAATCGCGTGTTGATTCACTACACAAAAGTAGCAATCATGTTCATGCTGAAGCTCAACAAAATGCTTCATTGCTCCAATATAGTTGCCGATCGTTAAGTTACCGCTCGGCTGGATGCCTGAGAAAATAACAGACATGATTCATCTCTCCTTTTTCTTTAAAAATCAATATAAAAAGGCCCACTCGTCGCCTTATGCAAGGGACGAATGGACCGCGGTGCCACCCTTATAATTCTCACGTAATATGAAAATCACTCGAAAACGTACAGGAAATACCGATACGCTGTCCATTTATATCGTGCGGACACTTACACGTCTGAGCCTACTAAAAAGGTTCGGTCAGAATGCTCCAAAGCCCATTCCATCATGATCTACTGCCTGTTTTCACCTGCCACAGGCTCTCTGAGAGCTTCTCATCATGTACTCTTCTTCATCATCACATTAGTCATTTATTTTTTAGTAGTATACACAAATTACAATACATATGCAACGGCAATTGATAGAAATGTTAAAAATAAACCACTATACAAGAAAGATTTCATATAAGAAACATTTACTCGTTCTGATAAATGAAAGTTGGTTTTAAAAGATACTTCATCGTGAATGTCAGGCGTTCTGGTTAATGCTTTTGCTACTTTTTTAAAACTGTATGAAAAAAAGTCAAAAAAACCGCCTTTCACTACATATAAAGCAATACCGATCAATGCAATAGAAAGTGCAAAGTAAAAAAGAGTATTTACGTATTTTTCAAGGGTAAATGGTCCAGAAGATAAGAGAGCAGTGATCAAAGCAATGAGAACAGGGAATGCGGAAATTACGAGAATTCTTCTTATGTGTATGTTCATTGATTAAGCCTCCAAATAGTAAAAAATACACCATAAACATCTAAAAATGTACCACGAAATTCAAAATATGCCGTCAGACTATACTCCCATTGTAACAAATGAAATATAAAATTGACGAATTATAATTCAAAACAAGGCGTTGTCTATCTGCACAGGAAATCGAGAATGTAATATTCATGCTAGTTTACATATAATTTTGGTAAAATTTGTAGAATTATCAGAAAATACAAGCTCACACAATGTGGGTCTTTGTACCTATTTTTTGTTAAGGAAAAGTAAATATCATGGGCTTTTTGTAAAACTCTTAAAAAAAATAATTCCACAATTGTTTGAAAACTTGTATAATCGAACTTGTAGATGAAATGTCTGATAATTCTTGAGACTTTCGTCTGCTAACAAATTAACAGGATAAAAAGGGGAGGTCGACTCATGAAGAAGTCAAAATGGTCATTGCTTCTTACGCTAGTTCTTGTTCTTAGCATGTTCTTAGCTGCTTGTAGTGGCGGAGACAAGAAAGAGACTGGCGAAAAGAAAGGCGGCAACGAAGGCGATAAAACTGAAAAGCCAGCTGAGCCGCAAGTACTTAACATCCTTGATGGAGAAGAAATTCCTTCAATGGATTCGTCTCTTGCAACAGACTCTGTATCATTTGAAGTACTTAACAACGTAATGGAAGGTTTATACCGTCTTGATAAAGACAACAAACCAACTCCAGGTGTTGCTCTTGAGCACAAGACAAATGAAGATGGAACAGTGTACACTTTCACACTAAATCCAGAAGCAAAATGGAGTGACGGATCTAAAGTAACTGCTAACGATTTCGTTTACTCTTGGAGAAAAGCTCTACACCCAGATACTCTTTCTGAGTATGCTTACATCATGGGACCTATTAAGAACGCTAACGCGATCCAAACTGATGGTGACCCATTATTCGGTAAAGTAGAAGAGCTAGGTGTTAAAGCTGTTGATGAATCAACTCTTGAAGTAACTCTTGAAGCTCCAGCTCCTTATTTCTTAGGACTAACTGGATTCGCAACTTTCTATCCGCAAAAAGAAGAGTATGTTAAGTCTCAAGGCGACAAGTACGCTTTAGAAGCTAACACTCTATTATACAACGGTCCTTTCGTACTTAACGAGTGGAAACACAACGAAGGATGGCAGTACAAGAAGAACGATAACTACTGGGATAAAGACAACGTTAAGCTTGACGAAATTAACGTTAAAATCGTTAAAGACGTTGCTACAAGCGTAAACCTTTATGAAACTGGTCAAACAGATATCACTGGTCTTAGCATGGAATATGTTGACCAATACAAAGATCACGAAGATCTTTACACTCGTGGAGAAGCTACAGTATTCTTCCTGCGTTTAAACCAAAACTCTAAAAACTCAGATGCTCTTAAGAACGCTAACATCCGTAAAGCGATCGACATGGCTTATGACAAGCAATCAATGGTAGATGTACTTCTTAACAACGGATCTACACCTGCATACTACCTAGTTCCTGGTGAGTTCACTCCAGGTCCAGACGGAGAAGACTTCCGTAAGACTAACGGCAACTTCGGTGGCTATGATTTAGAAAAAGCTAAAGAACTTTGGGCTGCTGGTCTAAAAGAACTTGGCAAAGAAACTGTAGAACTTGAACTATTGAACTACGATTCTGATGGCGCTAAGAAAATGGGTGAGTTCTTCAAGAACCAACTTGAAAAGAACCTTCCTGGAATCAAAGTTAGCATTAAAGCACAACCATTTAAGCAAAAGCTAGAACTAGAATCTAAAGGTGAGTATGACTTCTCTTATGCTGGTTGGGGTCCTGACTACCAAGATCCAATGACGTTCCTAGATATGTTCGTAACTGACGGAGCTCATAACCAAATGGGTTATTCAAATCCTGCTTATGACAAGTTAATCAACGACGCTAAGAAAGAAATGGATCAAGAAAAGCGTTGGGAAATGATGCTTGAAGCTGAGAAAGTTCTTTTCGAAGACCAAGCGATCTCTCCATTATACCAACGTGGTGTTACTGGCCTTCAAAAGCCATACGTAAAAGACTTGGCTCATCACTTATTCGGAGCTGATGTTTCTTACAAGTGGGCTTACATTGAAGGAAAACAATAATCTATTGAAAAATAGTAAATAGTTTTTCTCAGGAGAGTACATGTGTTCCTGACATGTACTCTCTTTTTTGCCTTGAAAACAACGGATGGAATATTCTTGAATAAAAAAAGATATCAGAAAATGTCGAAAAAAGATTATTTTCTATTGATATAAAATATTTTGTCCCTTAAGATAGATATTACAGAAACATTTCAAAATATTAAGGCTTGAAACATTTGGGGGAGGTGTTTGTAATGTTGCGTTATATATCTAAGCGTGTTTTTGCGATGTTTTTAACACTGCTTGTCATTGCAACGATTACATTCTTTTTAATGAAATTATTACCGGGTTCTCCTTTTAACAACCAAGAGAAGTTAACTGAGTCCCAACGCTATGCTTTAAACGAAAAATACGGGTTAAATGACCCGGTGCCTGTTCAATACATTAATTATCTAGGGAAATTGGCACAGGGTGATTTAGGATATACGTTCCAATTCGATGGACGTACCGTTAACTCCATGATCGCAAACGGTATGGGTCCTTCAGCTACAGTAGGATTTGAAGCATTGGTATTCGGAACGTTAGTTGGCTTGATTTTAGGAATCGCAGCTGCATTAAAACATAACTCTTTTATCGATTATGGTTCAATGGTCATAGCTGTATTTGGAATAGCAATCCCGTCCTTCGTATTTGCTGGACTTTTGCAGTACTACGTGGGCGTAAAACTCGGATGGCTTCCAGTAGCTTTTTGGGATGGTCCCGAATATCACATCATGCCAGCATTCTCTCTATCCGTAGGAGTAATTGCAACCGTGGCTCGGTTTATGCGTACTGAAATGCTTGAAATTTTAGGAACAGATTATATTCTTATGGCACGATCAAAAGGGATTAGCAGCAAAGCAGTAATTATTAAACACTGTGTGCGAAACAGTTTAATTCCGATTGTTACTATTCTTGGGCCGATGTCAATAGCTCTTATTACTGGGTCACTTGTTATTGAAAACATATTTGCGATTCCTGGAATTGGTGAACAGTTCGTAAAGAGTATTAACTTAAACGATTATCCAGTAATCATGGGAACGACATTGTTCTTTAGTTTTCTAATCGTTGTAATTATTTTAGTTGTAGATATCCTTTATGGAATCATTGATCCTCGTATTCGTGTGGCGGGAGGTAAATCTTAATGAGTATGTCAGAAAGAAAATTAACACCTGATTTATTTCGACCTGCAGATCTGGGTACAGGTAAAGGCGAAGAAATTACAAAGCCGAGCTTAAGCTTTTGGCAAGATGCTTTTAGACGATTAAAGAAGAACAAAGCAGCGATGCTAGGATTCTTTGCAATCGTATTCATTATTGTATTTTCACTTATTGCACCATCTTTAAGTAAGTATGGCATGGACGATCAGGAACTAATGCGTGCAAACTTACCACCGAAAATTCCTGGATTAGAGAAGATTGGATTCCTTGGAGTAGACGGAGTAGATATTCGTGGCGTAGATCAATATGAAATGAAGAATGTGCCAGCTGAAGATGAATTCTGGTTTGGTACCGATCCTCTTGGTCGTGACCAATGGGTGCGTGTTTGGAAAGGTACACAAATTTCTCTTTATATCGCATTTTTAGCAGCAACCATCGATTTAATTGTAGGTGTTGCTTACGGAGGTATTTCTGCCTTTTACGGCGGCAAAGTGGATGACGCGATGCAGCGTGTAGTAGAAGTATTAGTAGGTATACCGAATCTGGTTGTCATTATCTTGTTTATTATCATACTTGATCCAGGGATACTTTCAATCACACTAGCTCTCGTTATAACCGGTTGGATAGGAATGTCGCGTATCGTACGTGCGCAGATCCTATCATTAAAAAACCGAGAATTTGTATTAGCATCAAAAACACTTGGCTCAACAAACGGCCGATTAATTACAAAACACTTATTGCCAAATACACTTGGTGCAATCATTGTAACAAGTACATTTACAATTCCAGGAGCTATTTTCTTCGAAGCATTTCTTAGTTTTATCGGTCTAGGTATTCAGCCGCCGACTGCTTCACTAGGTGCTTTGATTGCAGACGGATTTAGATCATTGCGTATCTATCCTCACTTAGCGATCTATCCTGCATCCATCATGTGTATCTTGATGATCAGCTTTAACTTGCTAGGGGACGGATTGCGTGATGCACTTGATCCGAAAATGAGAAGATAGTATAGGAAGGAGATTTTATAAATGGAAAAACTTTTAGAGCTAGATAACCTTCATGTCTCCTTCCAGACGTATGGGGGAGAAGTTAAAGCAGTTCGAGGTGTAAGCTTATCTTTAGATAAAGGGGAATCACTTGCAATTGTAGGTGAATCCGGTTCTGGTAAGTCTGTTACTTCTAAAGCAGTAATGAGACTTTTGCCGAATAAAATAGGTTCAATTAAAGAAGGCGCAATTCGCTTCCAAGGCAAAGACCTTGCAAAAGCGACTGAGCGTGAGATGGAAAAAATTCGCGGTGCTGAAATCTCAATGATCTTCCAAGATCCGATGACATCATTAAATCCAACGATGACTATCGGTAAGCAGATCATGGAAGGGCTGCGTAAGCACCAGAACATGAGCAAGAGTGAAGCAAAAGAGCGTTCAATTAACCTATTAAAGCTTGTAGGTATTCCAAATCCTGAACTTCGTGTAGATGAATATCCTCACCAATTTTCAGGCGGAATGCGTCAGCGTGTTGTTATTGCGATTGCACTTGCTTGTAATCCTAAAGTCTTAATCGCCGACGAGCCAACAACAGCGCTTGATGTAACGATTCAAGCTCAGATCTTGGACTTGATGCGTGACCTTCAAGACAAAACAGGAACTGCAATTATCCTTATCACGCATGATTTAGGAGTAGTTGCAAACCTCGCTCAGCGTGTAGCCGTAATGTACGGTGGTATGATCGTTGAGACAGGTACAGTTGATGAAATCTTTTACAAGCCGAAACATCCATATACATGGGGTCTGTTAGCTTCCATGCCAAAATTAAATGCAGATTCAAAAGAACTATTAGCAATTCCAGGAACACCGCCTGACTTAATGAATCCTCCGAAAGGATGTCCGTTCGCAGCGCGTTGTCCATATGCGATGGAAGTATGTTTAGAACATATGCCTGAGGCTACTAACGTTTCTTCATCGCACAAAGCTGCTTGCTGGTTGTTAGATGAGCGAGCGCCAAAAGTTGAACCGCCTGAAGCGGCAGTAGTTGGGGGTGCTCGATAATGGCAGTTGTTGAGAGAGAAAAGTTACTTGAAGTTAAAAATCTTAAAAAGTATTTCCCAGCTGGAAAAAAGGGCGTTTTACAAGCAGTTGATGATGTATCTTTTGATATTTATAAAGGTGAAACACTTGGACTAGTAGGAGAATCCGGGTGTGGAAAATCTACAACTGGACGTACAATCATCAGACTATATGATGCAACAGATGGAGAAGTATTCTATGAAGGTGAAGACGTTCACGGAAGAAAATCCCGTTCTGATTTAAAGAAATTTAACCGAAAGATGCAAATGATCTTCCAAGATCCATACGCATCATTAAATCCT
Source organism: Fictibacillus halophilus (assembly GCF_042680145.1). Taxonomy (GTDB): domain Bacteria; phylum Bacillota; class Bacilli; order Bacillales; family Fictibacillaceae; genus Fictibacillus; species Fictibacillus halophilus_A. Next base: position 990,475 of record NZ_JBHTNQ010000001.1, read on the forward strand.
AGAATGACAGTTAAGGATATCATTGCTGAAGGTATCGATATCCACGGCTTGGCAAAAACAAAGAAGGATCGTGACAACCGTGTCTATGAACTTCTTGAAACAGTTGGATTAAACAAAGAGCATGCTAACCGTTATCCGCATGAGTTTTCTGGCGGTCAGCGTCAGCGTATTGGTATCGCTCGTGCACTTGCTGTAGATCCAGACTTTATCATTGCCGATGAGCCAATCTCGGCACTTGACGTTTCCATTCAGGCACAGGTTGTAAACCTAATGATGGAACTTCAAAAGGAACGCGGTCTTACTTATCTATTTATTGCCCATGATCTATCTATGGTTAAACATATTTCTGATCGTGTAGGTGTTATGTATTTAGGAAATATCGTGGAACTTACAACAAGTGATGAGCTTTATGAAGAGCCTCTGCATCCATATACACAAGCTCTTTTATCAGCGATTCCTGTTCCGGATCCTGAATTAGAAAGAAGCCGTGAACGAATCATCCTTGAAGGTGATGTTCCGAGCCCGATCAATCCTCCAAGCGGATGCCGTTTCCGTACTCGCTGTCCACATGCAATGGATGTATGTGCAGCTGTTAAGCCAAAATGGCAGGAAGCAAGAGAAGGACACTGGGTAGCTTGTCATCTTTATGATGAGGAAGCTGTTAAACAAAATAATTAACACATTTAAAACGGTCTCCGTCATTTCAGGAGGTCGTTTTTTATGTTAAACTAAATTGAGTGTGTAAAGCGTATACAAAATTATCGTTACACATCCCTACTATTGATTGAGAAGCAGAAAAGGGGTAAATTCATGAAACTAAGTTTTATCGTTGATAGCGCGAGTGATTTAAAAATAAATTCTGAAATAACGGATATTCCATTAACGATTGTCCCTCTAAATGTTCAGTTTGGAGAAGATCACTATTTAGATGGGGTTAATATAACAGAAGATGAATTCTATAAAAGAATGTCAAATGAACCGGATCTGCCTAAAACAAGCCAGCCATCACCACAATCATTTTTTGAGGCATTTCAAAAAGAATTGAACAAAGGAAATGAAGTTTTATATATCGGTATTTCTTCTAACTTAAGCGGTACCGTTCAAAGCGCAACAATTGGCAAAAGTATGCTTACAGAAGAGGAACAAAAACGAGTTACGATTATCGATTCTGGAATTGCTTCTGGCGGTGTACAGATTTTATTAAATGAAGCGATCGAGATGTCTAAAAAAGAAGCTTCTTTAAGCGAGATTGTAACGCGGATTGAAAAAACAAAAGCAGGAATTAAAGCATATGTACTACTTGAAACACTGGAAAACCTTAAAAAAGGCGGAAGAATTTCAGCAGTTCAAGGCGCTATCGCGGGCATGCTTAACATTAAACCTATGATATCGATAATAGATGGAGTAGTTGAAACAATCGGCAAATTCCGTGGAAGCAAAAAAGGGTTAAATAAAATGAAAGAAATCATTTTAGAGTGGAAATCAGAAAACCCGGAGAAAACACTTTATCTAATCCATAGTTTTTCTTCTACAGATGAAGTTAAAAAAGAATTTGATGAATTGTTTGCACTAGATAGCTTCCCTAAAGTAATCTATACCCGATTCGGAAGTACAATAGGAACGTATTCCAGTGAAAAAGCTATCGGTTTTGTAGCTTATTAATATGTAAGAATGTTAAAAACACTCTTTTCCATTTTAGGAAACAGAGTGTTTTACTTTTTCTTCTTCATTATACTCATCTACCATTTCATCTAATTTTTTGATCATGGTTAATGCTTTTATATCACTGACTGTGCGATAGTGATGTGATCCGCCTGGTTCTTCGTCTGCTTCATCAGCAAGAGCAACAACCTTCTGCAGCGGATTTAAATTCAATGAGCCTGCCGGCAGATAAGAATCTGTATGAAGTAAAATAGCCAAAGCGATCTCTTTCGCTTTTTTACGATCTTCTCCCAACGAAACTAAAATACGGTGAGCACGTTCAGCACCCTTAATTGCATGAATATCATTCTCTTTATACATGTCATAGTCCCAGTGACCATTTTTGTACCATGTATAATGTCCGATATCGTGAAGAAAAGCTGACTTAGTTGCCAAATCTGGATCTACACCATGTTTCAGGGCTAAACGATAAGCATGATAAGCTGTAGAAATGGCATGTACCATACCTGAACGTTTTACGTATTTTTGCACATGAGGATGTTTATAAAGATCTAATAAGGTGATTTTTCTCATAAGTTTTTCTCCTTTCCTTAAAAATGTATATTGTTAAATACTTTACCACCCTTTGGACAATATATCAACTTGTAAAATGCAAAAAGAAGCGTGAAAACGCTTCTTTTACTTAGGGAAATATTCATTCCATCTTTCAGTAACTTTTTGATTAATATCGGGACGAGTTTCAACAACATCCGGATAGAAAGGCTTCATTCTTGCATCAATGATTATCGTTCCTTCATATTTAATACGGTTCCGGTCGATCGTACTATTGGCATAGACATCATATGCCGGATCAAAGCGCGTAAAAGTTGTCCATAAAAACTCAGCTTGAGTTGATGCGATGGAAGCATCATCTACTAAAAAGACGAGTGGCCAATTTTTAAAGGAGTCATGGCTATTAGACAAAAGTTGTTCAGCAAAATCTGGAGCTTCATCAAAGGATGGTCCGCTCACAGTTAAACAGCCTCCGCAGAAAACACCAACATCATTAATCCCTGATATAGTTCCGCCTTCATACGTTCTCTTTAATTCACGGACAGGTTCACCAAGACCAGTCATAATTGCTTTTGAGCCTGTATTAAACTTACGTCCCGTATAATCCAAAGTATCCATGGAAGTATCATGAATAATCAGCAAATCGCGCTCAGGAAGGAATCTTTCGAGAACCCCTTCAGCTAATTCCGCGAAATTTTGCAGGTTAACAGGTTTGTTGGTTACCATCAAAAACTTGGTTAATGTGAGTTGGCCCTCTCCCATAATACGGAATGCATGAGCAAGACCTTCTTTATAATACGATTCTCGAACAACTGCACCTGCTAATGCATGGAATCCAGTTTCGGCGTACGTCCATAAATCTCGCACACCATTCATAACTACCGGGAATAAAGGGCTCATTAAACGCTGCAGATATTCTCCGATAAAATAGTCTTCTTGCTTTGGCTTTCCTACTACTGTAGCAGGATAGATCGCATCTTTTCGTTTCCACATCTTATCAACGTTGAAAACAGGGAAGTCATGCGCCCATGAGTAATATCCATAATGATCTCCAAATGGCCCTTCAGGTTCACGAACATGAGGCGGAACCACACCGCCAAAAGCAAATTCTGCTTCGGCAATTAACGGATGAGGGTGGCCATCAACATGAGCAAGGCTTAATTTTTCTCCCATCAGCATAGATGAAAACATCAGTTCGGGAACTGCTTCTGGAAGAGGAGCTATCGCACTGATCATTAAGGAAGGAGGGCCTCCTAAGAATAATGTTACAGGCAGTGCTTGGTTTTTTTGTTCTGCTTCATAATGGTGGAAACCTCCGCCTTTATGAATTTGCCAGTGTATACCGGTTTTATTTTCTTCTTTAATTTCAATCCGATACATCCCAAGGTTGTGTTCGTGTTTATCTGGATGCTCAGTATAAACGAGCGGAAGGGTCACAAAGGGATTGCTGTCAAGGTGCCACCCAGTAAGAGCCGGGAGATCCTTCATATTGACGTTCGTCGTAAACGTTTCGAGGATAGGTGATTTATTCTTGCCGACTTTTTTTGTTCCTAGAGATAAAACGTCCTTGATCATACCTTTTTTCTTCCACAGAACAGAAGGGGAAGGAGGCATAAGTTCATCAATAGATGAGACAAGATCTTTAACTAATTGTTCAGGTTTTGGTCCGAAAGCCATATCTACACGTTTTATCGTTCCAAATAAATTCGTCACTACGGGTATGTTTTTACCCTTAACGTTTGTAAAAAGCAGGGCAGGACCTTCTTCTGCAATTACACGTCTGTGAATTTCAGGGATTTCTAAATATGGATCGACTTCGGCATGTATCTCAATAATTTCTTTTTCTTCTCTTAATTGACTAATAAAAGTTCTAAGGTTTCTATGCATTTGTACACCTCTATTATGTATGTTACCCTTGTATTATAAAGCAGTTCGGGTGAAAAATGTGAAAAAACAACCCAAAAGTTACGGGTTGTTTTCGTTTAATTTCTTCTTTTAACTGGACTCCAATTTTGTTGGAAGGACTTCGATTTATCCACGAAATGTGAAACTTTCTTGCCGCCGAACAATTTTACCGCGATGACTTGGGAAATCGTTCCCATCAATGCTGTAATACCAACCACACATAAAGCTAACAACGTTAAATCGGTAAAGAATGATAGCAAAGAGGATGCCTCCTTTTTTTACAACTCGTTCACCACGTACTTCTTTCTCTATTGTATCCCATGATAACAAAGGAAGAAAGAGGGAAAACTATATAATATAAAAACTTAAGGAGCTGATGGGGAAACAATGAATTGGTATGAGAAGTTAAATCAATATTTTCCGATTGAAGAAATGAAATCAAAAGAACATATGGAACTTTTGCTGGATGAAAAGAGTGATATTTATCATAAAGATGAAGGAAAACATCACGTACTAATGTACGTTGAACTTTCAGACTTTGTTTTTATCGATTATTTATTCGTTTCAAAAGATGCCAGAGGACAAGGCTTGGGCCATAAGCTTATCGATAAATTAAAAGCTAAAGGCAAACCGATTATATTAGAAGTTGAGCCGGTTAACTATGGAGACAGCGACACCGAAAAACGTCTTCGTTTCTATACACGAGAGGGCTTTGAACACGCATCAAGTATCGGATATAGAAGACGTTCATTAGCAACTAATGAAGTAAATGAGATGGAGATCTTATACTGGTCACCAACAAAAGAATCTGAAGAAACTATTTATGAAAACATGAAAAAGACGTATAATGAAATACACACGTACAAAGATAGTGAATTGTACGGCAAGTCTTATCAGCCAGCAAGTGAAGTGCTCACCTTGGACACAGAACCAGCGGCTCCAAAACCCGAAATGGTTAAAAATGAGTCTTCCGATACGCCAAGGGAATCCGCTTCCGAATAATTATTACTATTTTCCTTGTTGAAGGAGGAGCAGGCGTTATGAAACAAAAAGATAAGAAGAAAAAAACAAAGCGCGAATTATGGAAAGAGATGCTGAAGAAAAACCTCAAGAACCTTAAACCAAGTATTCCGCGAAAAGGACCTGCATCACAAGTAAATAAAACAATAGCTTAAAAAGAGTGGCTAAGCCACTCTTTTATTTTTGGCTTTTTTCGTAAAAACTTTGCAATTTGAAGGGTTGATATCCGTTCCAGGCTGCTCGCTTTCCGCGGGGCGTGCGGTGAGCCTCCCTATCGCTTTGCGCTGGCGGGGTCTCACCAGTCCCGCTTATCCCGCAGGACAAGGAAGGCTTCCGCAGCTTTACATCGCACGAAGAAAATGTGAAGTTTATTTTCGAGGAGTCTCGCACCTTGCGCTCCAATCAACTTATCAACGAGGGTCTTCAAAAAACAATTTAAAAACAAAAAACCATTAGAAAAGAGCTTATTTTTTTTATGTTTTATGAAACTTATCTTCGGGTAATACGTCTATATATATGTATGAAAAAATGACGGATAAGTTGTGTAAGACAAGCTGTATATGTATTACATTTGTATGACAAATTCGTAAAAATGTACAAAAGTCTGTATAACCTCTACCGAAAATGTAAAATGTGTAGTATACTATGAATGATGATTTAATAACTTTTTTAAAGTACCTAAATCAGAGAGAGGGGAAGGAGAGTTCCAATATGGTCACACTATTTACTTCGCCGAGCTGTACATCATGCCGAAAAGCTAAAGCATGGTTAAAAGAAAATGAGATTCCTTATCAAGAAAGAAATATTTTTTCGGAACCTTTATCAATAGAAGAAGTTAAGCAAATCTTGAGAATGACAGAGGACGGTACTGACGAAATTATTTCTACTCGTTCAAAAACGTTCCAGGAACTTAACATTAATCTTGAATCCATGCCATTGCAAGATCTATATCAATTAATTGCAGATCACCCTGGATTATTGAGAAGACCTATCATCCTGGATGAAAAGCGTCTGCAAGTTGGCTATAACGAAGATGAGATTCGCCGTTTCTTGCCAAGAAGAGTTCGTACTTTTCAGCTTATGGAAGCACAGCGTCTTGTAAATGAATAAAAGAAAAACTTCCGCTGCAAATTGCGGAAGTTTTTTTATGTTTTAAATATAGGCTGTTTTCGTAAACATTATTGCAATTGAAGTGGTTGATTTCCGCTTCAGGATACTCGCTTTCCGCGTGGCGCGCGGTGAGCCCCCTAGGCTAATCCAGCCTGCCGTGGTCTCACCTGTCCCGCCGATCCCGCAGGAGTCTCGCACCTTGCGCTCCAATCAACTAGTCAAAGAAGTATACTCAAAATAACATCAACCTCTAAGTAATGACCTTCAATAAAGAATCCTGCCAGCATGTGCCGGCAGGATTCGTATGTTTACTTTGCTTTTCTTTTAATGGAGTTCGTCAATATACCTGCAAATAAGACACCGATGATTAAGAATAAATATAAACCATATTCAAGGATAGTGTTATCAGCAAAAACTGTATGGAGCATTTTTTCTTCAATGATCATACCTGCAGCGGTAAAAGCGAGTACGCCTGAACCAATATAAATTAATACAGGAAACCGTTCCATGAAGTGCAATATTATTTTACTTCCCCATATAATGATTGGTACAGATACTAATAATCCAATTACGACAAGAATAATATTTCCGTGTGCAGCTCCTGCTATCGCTAAAACATTATCCAGACCCATAGCAATATCTGCGAATACAATGGTTTTAACCGCATCAGATAAATTTTTCCCTGCTTTTACATCAAGCTCTTCATCTTCTTCAAGTATAAGCTTGTACGCTATGATTAGAAGTAAAATACCTCCTGCAAGGTATAAGAATGGAATATTTAATAAATAAACAGCTACTATGGTTAATACTACACGTACAACGATAGCCAGTCCTGTTCCTAAGAAAATCGCTTTATTTCTCTGTTTCTCAGGTAAGTTTCTGCTAGCAAGGGCTATAACAATAGCGTTATCGCCGCCAAGTAGAATATCAATTGCGATAATTTGCAAAAGGGATATCAGAAAATCTGTTTCCAAAAGTAAAACCCCCGTATGTAATGAAATTTCAAGTGAGTTATGGTACAATATGTTAACCTTTAAGACCATTGAATTATAGTCCAGCTTGACCACTTGCGTCAAGCAGCAGCAGTTTTTTTATCATTGATCTAGGCGCAAAAAAGGGCAGTTAATACGGGCCTTTTTTATTTCCAGATTAGCTGTTTTGTCATAGAATAAGGTACAAGAGGTTTAATTGTGATTGATGTATTTTTAGTTGGGGAATAAAAGGTAATAAGTATTGCTTTTTTCTAGGGGTATTTATCCCTTCACGAACAAACCGGAGAGAAGGGAGAGAAGCAGAAATGGAAATTGAAAGAGTGAATGAGTTCACCATTAAATTTTTCATAACGTACAGAGATATTGAAGATCGCGGATTCGACCGTGAAGAAATATGGGCTGACCGCGAAAGAGGAGAAGAACTCTTCTGGGAGATGATGGACGAAGCACACCAGCAAGAACAGTTTCCATTAGAAGGTCCTCTTTGGATTCAAGTGCAGGCTCTGGATAAAGGTCTTGAAATTATTGTTACACGTGCACAAATGTCTAAGGATGGTAAAAAGATTGAACTTCCAATAGGTGATGATAAATTAGACTTACCTGTTGATCAAAATATTGAAAAACTGCTGGATCAGCAATTTCAAACAGAAGAAGAAGAGTTCGATGAACTTGAAGAAACTGAAGAAGATTACTTGTCATTCTTAATTTCTTTTGGAGATTTTGAAGATGTTATTCTTCTCAGCCATACAATTGATTCTTCCTCATTTGAGAATTCGCTGTTTCACTTCGAAGGCAAGTATTATCTGTATGTGACATTCAACCCAGAAGCGCCTGACAGAGAACAAGATGATTTATTAGCTCAGTTGCTGGAGTACGGCAATGACTCAGATTTATCAGTATACCGTATTCAGGAATATGGCAAAACAATTGTTTCTGAAGCTGCTTTGGATCATGTACAGAAATATTTTAAATTATAAGTTATAACCGATTTCAGTAACATTTGAAATCGGTTTTTATTTTTTTGCTTAAAGGGAATTCTGGATATCCATTGTAATAAAGAGTATTTTTTTAGAAAAGCTCCAAATGTTTTTTATGCTCCTTTCCCACATTATTAATTTAGAAGTGAGGGGAGAGGTGACAGAAATGCTTGTTGCTCTATATGAAAATCAATTTGTTGATATGACTGGAGAAACTTCAAAGGAACAGTGGTACTCAAAAATGAGAACCGGAATGCTTTTATGTCCCGTTTGCAAGAATAAAGTAATTCCTAAGTGCGGTGCAAAAAAAATATGGCATTTCGCACACCAGTCGCAAAGTGCTTGTGCTGGTTTACATGAGGCAGAAACAAACTATCACTTAATGGGAAAAAAGAGTCTGTTTCACTGGCTTATGAAAAAAGAAGAAAACCTATACCTGGAACATTATTTGCGCGACATAGCTCAAAGGCCGGATATTTATCTTGGTGAGAAAAATCATGCAATCGAATATCAATGTGCAACATTGAATGTTGATATGTTTACTAGCAGAATTTATGGCTATCAATCAATTGGAGTAGAATCTGACTGGATTTTTGGTATGAAAAGAATTAAGAAGAAGAGGGAGAATTTATATTCCCTACAAATGACTGATCTTACCGCTGTCAAAAAAGACAAAACAGGAAAGCTTTATTTGAATTATTTTTGTCCTTTACAGCAGCAGTTTCTCCTCCTAAGAAATATTCTTCCAATCTCACAAAGAAAAGTAATAGCTGAGGGATATACGTTTTCTGCAAAAAATCTGGAACTGAGTATGATGTTTGATTCATTCAATAGTAAAAGTTATAAGCATCCAAATCTATTGTGGAATAACCAGAAAAAGACATGGAGAATGACCGCTTATAAAAATGTTTCTCCTTCTATTATGTATGTAAAGAAAGTTATGTATTTTAATCACAGGTCAATCACTTTATTTTCCCCTTTAGCAGGAATGCCTTCTTACAACTATTACTTCATTGAAACTTCACCTTATATTTGGCAATCATATCTTTTGTTTATTATTGATAAATTATCTTCAACCTTTACTTTGCAGCAGCTTGAAAATGAGTGTAAGAGATTGATGGAAAAACGGATCTTTCAGGAAAGAAAACTTCCTTATCTAAATGGAAATTATCAATGTGCTATAAAAGGATATTTAAACTATCTGGAGTCTGAAAATATTATTGAGCAGATAAATGGCATCCATTATAAAAAGAAGAGATCAGTTCCGTATCCGAAAACGCTTGATGAGGCGTTCGAACAAGACAAAATTTTCAGTAAAAAAGCCGTAATTTTTGACTTTGTATAAGCATTTTCTGGTAATATGTAGATATACATAAGGAGAATGTTATGCATTTTCTTTAATTTATATGGAGGTGTTTGTATGTCTCAAACAAAAACAAAATCATTGCCTAAGCGTAATGAAGTTGCTGTTGAAGATACGTGGGATTTAGAAGCAATTTACGCGTCGGATGACGTTTGGGAAAAAGAATTTGAGGAAACGAAGCAGATGCTTCCTGAACTTAAATCCTTTCAAGGAAAATTAGGTGAATCAGCCGAAACACTTTATACTTATCTGCAAAAACAAGATGAAGTAACTAAAAAACTTGGTAAGCTTTATACATATGCTCATATGAGATATGACCAGGACACTACTAACTCCTTCTATCAAGGATTGAACGATCGTGCTTCCAATCTTGCAACACAAGTAAGCAGCACTGTTTCTTTTGCAGTGCCCGAAATTTTATCTCTTTCTGAAGAAGCACTTAGTCAGTTCCTTCAAAGCTATGAGCCTCTTGCGCTTTATAAACATGCACTAGACGAGATCAACCGTCAGCGTCCTCATGTGCTTTCAAAGGAAGAAGAAGCACTTTTAGCTGATGTCAGAGAAGTAGCTAATACTTCAAGCAATACTTTTGGTATGCTTAACAACGCTGATTTGAAGTTTCCTGTTATTAAAGACGAGAATGGGGAAGATATTGAAGTTACCCATGGCCGCTATATCCGTTTTCTTGAAAGCTCTGATCGCCGTGTAAGGGAAGATGCGTTTAAAGCGGTTTATGGAACGTATGATTCGTATAAAAACACATTTGCAAGCACACTTGCAGGTACTGTAAAACGCGATAATTTCTTTGCGAAAACTCGGCATTTTGATTCAGCTCGCCAAGCAGCTCTAAATAACAATAATATTCCTGAAGCGGTATATGATAACTTAGTGAAAACCGTCAATGATAACCTTCATTTGCTTCATCGTTATGTTCGTCTGCGTAAAAAAGCTCTAGGTCTTGATGAGCTCCATATGTACGACTTATACACACCGCTTGTAAAAGATGCAAAGATGGAAGTTAGCTTTAAGGAAGCACAGCAGCTTGTTTTAGACAGCTTGGAGCCAATGGGTGAAGAGTATAAAACAATCGTTAAAGATGGCTATGAAAAGCGCTGGATTGATGTTCATGAGAATGCTGGAAAGCGCAGCGGAGCGTACTCTTCTGGTGCTTATGGAACTATGCCATACATCTTGATGAACTGGCAAGACAATGTAAATAATTTGTTCACCCTTACTCATGAAATCGGTCATTCGGTGCATAGCTACTATACACGTGAAAGCCAGCCGTATCCATATGCGGACTATTCTATCTTTGTCGCAGAAGTTGCATCGACATGTAATGAAGCCCTTTTAAACCACTACATGCTGCAAAAAACTACGGATAAGAAAGAAAAGCTTTACCTTCTGAATCATCACTTAGAAGGATTTAGAGGTACTGTTTTCCGTCAGACGATGTTTGCTGAGTTCGAACAGGAAATCCATGTTCGTGCTGCAAAAGGTGAGCCTTTAACTCCAGAACTATTAACAAAGATCTATTACGATCTGAATGTTAAGTATTTTGGTGAAGATCTTGCAATTGATAAAGAAATTGGATTAGAATGGGCAAGAATTCCTCATTTCTATTACAACTTCTATGTTTATCAATATGCTACAGGATTCTCTGCAGCCGCTTCCTTATCCAAACAGATCCTTGAAGAAGGAAAACCTGCAGTAGATAGATATCTGGAATTCTTGAAAGCCGGAAGCTCAGATTATCCGATCGAAGTATTGAAAAAAGCTGGTGTTGATATGACAACTCCAGAACCAATTGAAGATGCTCTTAAAGTATTTGAGTCTATTTTAGACGAGATGGAAGAACTGCTATTTGAAAAATAAAATAAAGGGCTGTTTTCACACTCATTGTTGTTTTTGAAAGTAGTTGATTTCCGTTTCAGGATGCTCGCTTTCCGCGGGGCGTGCGGTGAGCCACATAGGAGTGATGCACCGGCTGTGTCTCACCTGTCACGTTGATCCCGCAGGATTCTCGCACCTTACACTCCTATCAACCTGTCATTGGGGCAGTTGCAAAAATTGCTCCAGAAGCAACATTTTTTAAGAAACAGCCAAATTAAAAAAATCCTGTCCGGAATGCCGGGCAGGATTTTCTAATGCTATAAAATTCTTTTTAGTTTGGAACGATAATTGTAGCATAGCATCGTAATTAATATTGCGATGAACAGACTTGGAACCGCAACAATTTTTGGGGCCATATTTAATAGAGAGAGTACAAAGTAATAGAAACTCCCTGCTAATGAAATTAGACTAACAATGATCATTACGAAATACATTTAATCTCCCTCCTTAGTACATGTTTATTCTGTTTTATGGAGGATATGCAAGCACGTCCTGAAAGAAAACGAAACAAAAAACCCGCTGATTTCTCAGCGGGTTTGAATATATCTCCAGAACGTTCCGTATTTTACGGGGACTCGTTCAACTTTTTGCTGTAATACAAGTCTTTTTAATTGTTTTTCAGCTTCTTCACAGCTGATTTGATAAACAACAGAGACTTCTTTTGTAGCGACAAAAGCGTAATTAGCAAGAAATTCCTCTAAGGCAGGAAGTGGTGCTGGTTCAATCTTCACTTCAGACATTTCCCTTAGGATTTCAACATACACATCATAAGAATAGCAGCCGGAAATTTTTATTCCGTCATCATCTGTTTTGTCATTAAAGACAATAAGAGTTGGGATTTGAGTTACATCCATCTCTTGTGAAAACTTCAAATCGCAGCGCAGCGCTTTAATAGCAGCTTCTGAAGATAAATCATTTAAGAATTCTTCATCATCAAGTCCAACAGAGCGGGCAATCTCCAAAAGAACTTCCTCATTGCCAATGTTTTGTTTGTTTAAGAAAAGGTTTTCTCTTAGTTTTCTAAGAAATTTTATCCCTTGCTGTTTGCCTTGAAGTTCAGCTGCTTTAATAGCCAAAGTAGCTTTATGCGGTGACGAAATCGGATTCTCCAGCCATACATCGCCATCACAGCTCATTCCTGATAGTGATGCTGTTTTTTCCCATTTTTCAGCAATTTGTTCAGCGGATTTTAATCCTTTTCTTTTAGGGATATAGGTATTTAAAGACTCAAGACTTCCACTAACAAAATGGCGAAGTCTGAAATAGTGTCCATATTCAACTTGCAGTTTTTTTAGAACAGGTTCCAATGACCAGCATTCTGGACAAAGCGGATCGATGACAGAATAGATTTCCAATGGCTTTTGACATGCTTGACTTTTATTGTTCTCTTGATCGTCATAAAAGGAATTGGAATTATACAGTGTCAGCATTCTCGCCCCTTTCTGAATCTTCGTTCGTATTTACCATATGATAAGCTGTCATTTTTAGGCGGCTTAGTAAAAACTCTTGTAGTTCGGGTTCCAATTTTTGAATAGTCATTGCTCTTTCCATGCAGTTTATCCAAGCTTTTGCATGAGTATTAGTTATAGGGAACGGCATGTGACGGGCTCTAAGCATAGGATGTCCGAATTCCTCTGTATATAAAGGCGGTCCGCCAAAGAACTGACTTAAAAAACGGGTCTGTTTATAAGCAGTCTCGGTTAAATCATCTGGAAACAGAGGTGACAGCAAATGATCTTTACTTACCAAACTATAAAAAGTAGTTACAAGTTTTTCGATTCCCTGCTTTTCTCCTAATAGGTAATATGGTGATTTCGTTTCATCAAACATGGTGCAAAAGCTCCTTGCGTTAATTTGTAAGTTTATTGTAGCAAGGTTCATGAATTGTAAGCAAACAATATGAACATTAGCAAAGTATTCTATCCGCTATTAACATTCCTTTAGCGCGTGTATTTATGTAATTTAGACAAAAAGAAAACCCTCCCAAAAGGAGGGTTAAGTCATCGTCTTATATGTATTCATGACCTTTTTAACATAGGCAATGGTTTCCTTAAATGGAGGGATGCCATTATATTTATCTACGTTTCCCGGTCCTGCGTTATAAGCAGCAAGAGCGAGCTGCTCGTTGTCATTATACTTTTCGAGCATCGTTTTCAAATACTTAGTACCGGCTTCAACATTTTGTACGGGATCAAAAGAGTTGGTGACTCCAAGACTTTTAGCAGTGGCAGGCATTAACTGCATAAGTCCTTGTGCACCTGCATGGCTTTGCGCAGTACTTTTGAAATTAGACTCATGCTTAATCACAGAACGGATTAAATTTGCGTTCACACCATATTTCTCGGCAGTACGTTCAATCAAATCATCAAGACTTTTTGAAGGTATGTTCATCTTACCCGAGACTTGGAAAACAGGATCCACTGTAATACGATTTGATAGGTCAGGAGCAAAAGGTAATTGCACTGAAAGGGGATTGCTCATTGGCTCAAACTGATTCATATTCAACGTTGAATTTGAGTTAACTCCCGCTTTTGAGTAAGCTTCATTCAGCAATGCGGCAAAGGGGCTGGACCCTGAACCATTACTATCAGATGAAACTGGATTTATATTGAGCTGCTGTAGAGCTTGGATTTCCATAAGTGCTTTAAAAGATTGGATATTCAAGAGGTTTCCTCCTAATAGGAATACTGATAAGGAACTCATAGAAAGTATATGATTCCTGAAACGGTTATATTTTTGATGCTTTTTCTGCAAAGAAACGATGAATCTTGCTTTTTGTTTCACGTACTGGGATGTTTTTTGATTCTAACAACTCCAGAAAATTTTGCTGTCCTTTCTTATAATCGGCAGATTCGTATTCTAATTCATAGTCGATTTTACCTAAATAATGATTTTCATCTAGGACTAGTAAACCCTCTCGGTAAGGAAGTTCGACTCTGTTCGTTGTTAATTCTCCTAAAAATTTTATTTCAGAAGTTTCAATTTTCAGTTTGCGGATTTCTTCTGTCACTTCACCTTCCGGCAGCGGCATTCCATTAAGCACTTTGGGAAAAATACCATTATCAATTGTTTGATGGGTTTCAAGTATGTGTTTGTCAAACTGCTGTTTTAAAGTAAGAGTGTATGTATTCTTTTTATAACGAATTCTTAATGCGCTTTTATGATTCTTTAATTGAAAATCTTTTGTATCAAAATAATAGTTTGTCTGTTCATTAAAATCGGATTTTTGGACCTCGAATGCACTAATGAGCTGTAAAAATTCTTCATAGGTTAATAAGTTTTTAAACTCGATCTCAATTTCTTGTGACACAGCCGGATCCCCCTGTTGTTAAATTAAGTTAAACACATTATCTCATAGCAAAACCCGCTTCTCAATTTCTTAATAAATTCCTATTTTGTGTTACACTATTAGTGAAGAAACAGGAGGTTTTTATGATGATGCCACTACGATTGAATGTGCAGTCAACTGCATGGGAACAAAACAAACTATATTTAAATGTATCAGATGAAGTGAGCGAGCAGCTTTCCGAGTGGAAAGACAGCAAAAGAATGCTTGTAGACTCTGATGGATTAGCATTTATTTATGTACTCGAAAACAATGAAGGCTTTATCCATATCTCAATAGGCAGCAACCATTGGATTGATGCAAAAAAAGCATTGTTAGAAAGAGTTGCTGTTGTCATTCGAAACGAAATAGGAGAAGAGCTTGAACTAACTGCTTTCTCTAGTGAAATGGATTATTTGACTGAGAATATTCAAGGTAACGCAAACTATGGTCAGCAAATGGAAGAAGAAGTGATTAAGATTTTTGGTACAGAGGAAAAAGCTCAATGAGTATGGACTGGGAAGCTCTATTAATTCCGTATAAGCAAGCTGTTGATGAACTTAAAATTAAGTTTCGGGGGATCCGCGAACAATTTGAAAGATCAAACCAGCATTGTCCTATAGAATTTGTAACAGGAAGAGTGAAGCCAGTTAAATCGATTGTTAATAAAGCGTATCAAAAAAATATTCCAGATAACAGTTTGGAGAAGGAAATACAGGATTTAGCCGGTTTAAGAATCATGTGTCAATTTACTGATGATATTACGACCGTAATAAATCTGCTCAGACAGCGCAACGATTTTAAGATTGTTGAAGAAAGAGATTATATTACACATAAAAAGCCAAGCGGCTATAGGTCTTACCATCTAGTTATTGAGTATCCTGTACAAGTTTTAGACGGCGAGAAAAAGATACTAGTGGAAGTTCAAGTAAGAACCCTCGCAATGAATTTTTGGGCGACCATTGAACACTCGATGAACTATAAGTATCATGGACAGATTCCGGAAGACATCCGTCAGCGCCTGCAAAGAGCGGCAGAAGCGGCAAACCGGCTGGACGAGGAGATGTCTCAGATCAAAGGTGAGATCCAAGAAGCACAGTTAGTGTTCTTGGAACGCAACGATAAATCCAGTGAAACCAATCTAGGATCATAAAGGATGGAGAGAGAATGAAATTTGCCATCATTTCAAAAGGCGATAGCAAATCAAATATCTTAACGGAAAAAATCCGTTCGTATTTGGAAGAATTCGAATTAGTTTATGAAGAAAAAGAACCCGAAATCGTGATTACTGTTGGCGGTGACGGAACATTGCTTCATGCTTTCCATCATTATGTACACCGCATTGATCAGACAGCCTTTGTTGGCGTTCATACCGGTCATCTTGGATTTTTTGCAGATTGGCTGCCTGAAGAGGTGGAGAAACTCGTAATACATATCGCAAAGACACCTTTTCAAATTGTGGAATATCCTCTATTGGAAGTAACCGTTCGGTACATTGATGGAATTGACGAAAAAAGATATTTGGCAGTCAACGAATGTACAGTCAAAAGTGTAGAAGGTTCACTTGTTATGGATGTAGAGATCAAGGGTGAAAAGTTCGAAACATTCCGCGGGGACGGTTTATGTATCTCTACACCTTCAGGGAGTACTGCTTACAATAAGGCTCTTGGCGGTGCGATTATCCATCCGTCTCTTGCATCGATCCAGCTATCAGAGATGGCATCTATCAACAACCGTGTATTCCGTACAATAGGTTCGCCGCTTGTACTGCCGCAGCACCACACATGTATTTTAAAGCCAGTAAACGATGTGGATTTTCATATCACGATAGACCATTTGTTCTTAGTGCAGAAAAAAGTCAAGTCGATTCAATATAGAGTTGCTGAAGAAAAAATAAGATTTGCCCGATTCCGACCGTTTCCATTCTGGAAGAGGGTAAAAGAATCGTTTGTCAGTGAATAGCATGAATAAGTTTTTTGAAATTTCATGGGTTGTGACTGAAGCTGAAGCACCTGTCTTATTGAGAGAGTTTTTGAAAAGCAAACAAATATCTAAAGCAGCGCTGACCGATATTAAGTTTCACGGTGGCGCTCTTTTTGTGAATGAAAAAGAAGTAACGGTAAGGACCTTTCTATCAAAAGGGAATGTCGTTAAAGTTTACTTTCCGCCTGAGAAACAAAGTGAATCTATGGAAGCTGAGAATATTACACTCGACATCGTATATGAAGATGAGCATTTTCTGGCAGTAAATAAACCTTCAGGAATGCCTACTATTCCTTCCCTTTATCAGCCGAAAGGTTCTCTAGCAGCAGGAGTTTTGTTTTATTATCAGCAAAATGATATTCCGGGAACTTTTCATGCAGTCAACAGGCTGGACAAAGATACATCAGGCATCGTGCTTGTTGCAAAACACCGGTTTGCTCATTCACTGATGTCCAAGCAGCAAAGAGAGAAGACAATCAAACGGGAATACATTGCACTCGTTCACGGAAAATTGGAGCAAGATATTGGGACAATCACTAGTCCGATTGGGAGAAATCCGGACAGTATTATTGAACGAATGGTAAGAGAAGATGGGCAGCCTTCAATCACTCACTTTGAAAAATTAAATTATATTTCTGATTATCATATTTCAGTCGTCAGACTTAAGCTTGAAACAGGGAGAACACATCAAATCAGAGTGCATATGGCCTCAATTGGTCATCCTTTAATTGGAGACGACCTATATGGGGGAAGTCGGGACATAATTAAACGCCAGGCACTTCATAGTGAGGCTGCAAGATTTATTCATCCATTCAGCGATAAAGAGGTTATGATCAAAGTGGATTTGCCAGATGATATGAAGAAGTTATTAAAATAAATTAACTTTCTGCTGATGTAAATTTATATACATTAATTCGAAACTGTACGCTGCCACCTTATCAAAATTTCTATGCTGCTGAAACGAAAAGGTTAGTGTTCGAAATTTATGAACAAGATTTTATCTTGCTAGGTTTTGAATCCAGAGCAGTTAATATAAACAAAAGGAGTGTAGTTCATTAAAAACTAACACTCCTTTTGTATTAATCATCAAATGAACGAAATTTCTCAGGTACAAAAGGCATCGTGGAAGGTACACTAACCGGTTCCATCTCAGGGTACCTTAGTGCACTTAACTTGCCGCCAAAAACACATCCGGTATCAATATTCCATGTGTTTTTTATATGGCGGACGTTTTCTACAGGGGTATGGCCATAAACGATTGTTAAATCTCCATAATGTTCCTTCGCCCAATCTCGCCTTACAGGTGAACCATCTGGATTGGTTTCACCCGTTATGTCCCCATACAAAACAAATGTTTTTACTTTTTTGCTTGTCTGTCCTACATAATCGGCTCGGATACCAGCGTGAGCCACTACCAAATTACCTTCATCAAGCTCTAAATAAAGAGGCGCATTTTCATACAGGGTGCAAAAATGTTCACTCACAGCTTTTCGCTCAGCAGTATCGAGCTCTTCAAGTTCAGCGACAGTAGTCTCTAAACCATGCTTTACCTGAACATTTCTTCCTAATAAATATCGGTATAGTTTATTGCAATGATTGCCTGGTGTATAAAGTGCTAAATTTTGATTAACTAGTTCAAAGACATGTTCCATTACTTTTATGGATTCAGGACCTCTGTCAGTAAGATCTCCTAAGAAGACGAGTTTTCTGCTTTCTTTGTGTTTAGGCAATCCGTCAGCCCAATCATAGCCTAATACTTCCGTCAGCTCTCTGTATTCATTAAAGCAGCCATGGATGTCGCCAATGATGTCATACTTCATATTTTCACCTCATTCTATCTTAGGATACTTCAATGACATAAGAAAAACACCTGAAAAATCAGGTGTTATTCAAACATATATTTGGTTGTTCTCGACCTTACGTTTAACACGAGTCCAAAGGCGATCATGTAAGCAAGTATCGAACTGCCTCCATAACTGATAAACGGAAGCGGAATACCGGTGATCGGCATTACTTGTATGTTCATACCGATGTTTTGGAACACTTGGAATGTAAGCATTCCGATTACTCCAGCACATAAATAGCTGCCGAAAGCTTCGTTGCTCTCAAGTGCAGTGTTTATCATTCTGTATACCATCAGGAAGAATAATGAAATAACGATACTCGTTCCTAAAAATCCAAATTCCTCACCAATAATCGAGAAAATAAAGTCAGTCTGGGCTTCTGGCAGATAAACGGAACCTTCCGTAAAGCCTTTTCCGAAAAGCATTCCGCTGCCGATAGCCAGCAAGGCGTTACGAGTGTGATACCCAGCATCTTTATGTTCATAAGGCTCCAGCCAAGCATAGAAACGATTCAGCTGATATTGATCAAGGATATGATCTACGAAAAACTGCGGAAAGGTAAAATATATCCAAACTAGGATTGATATGAACAGAATAAAGGAAAGAATAAGAAATAGAATAATTCTCCATCTCACACCCGATACAAGTAAAAGACTGCCCGTAATTGCCATAAAGACAAGACTTGTTCCAAGATCGGGCTGCATGAGAACCAAAAGTGTAGGGAAGCCGGCAATTAGGGCTATTTTACCAAGCAATAAGAGGTCTTCATGCATGGTACGGATAATATACTTTTCATTATGTGTAGCTATTGTATTTGCAATAGCAATAACAAGTGAAACTTTTACAAGTTCTGAAGGCTGCAAGGCAAAAGGACCAAACCTGTACCAGCTCTGTGCACCGTTAATGTTAGGAACAATGCTTTCTGGAGCTGCAAGTATGCCGAGAAGCAATAATATTCCAAGTCCGTACAAATACCAAGAAAGCTTTCTAAACTGATCAAAATCTAATACCATTACTCCAACAACAGCTATACCGCCAATGAAGTACCAAACTAGCTGTTTGATAACAAAGTTGCTTCCATACTGATCCATCATTTGAGCACTGTAGATGGCAATACAACTTGTAATGACCATGAGGAACAAAATGAACAAAAGATTGTAATCAAGCTGCTGCCATGGAGATTTATGGTTATTATGCATGTGGAATCGACTCCTTAAAGTAAAACAATAACATGTATTATCTTACCTAAAAACACAAGCTTTGCAAATCATTTTGAGCACAATCGTTTGACTTTTCTTTTTGGGGTTTAATATAGTAAACCAATAATATCATGGAATTTACGGAGGTCCTATGGAAGAACATGCTTCTTTTACTTCATTAGTATTAGTTATTCTTACTGCATTTTTTATACCGATATTGTTAACCAAATTCCGATTACGCGTAGTTCCTGTTGTTGTAGCAGAAATCATTGCGGGAATTATCCTTGGTAAAAGCGGCTTTGATATTGTCCATCCTGACGCGTGGCTAGAGATTCTATCAGTCCTTGGCTTTATCTTTTTAATGTTTTTAAGCGGTCTTGAGATTGATTTTAGTATCTTTGCTGGCGGCAATAACCAAAAGAAAAATAAAGGAGAAAGAAAAGAACCAAACCGTATTTTTGTTTCATCGGTAATCTTTTTGTTTATTCTTATCCTTTCATACGGATTATCCCTATTGTTTGTCTGGGGAGGGTTTGCGGAAAGTGCGTTCTTTATGACTCTTGTTATATCTACAATATCATTAGGTGTTGTGGTACCAACATTAAAAGAAGAAAAGTTATCTAAAACTACAATCGGACAGATCATCTTATTAGTCGCTGTAATTGCTGATCTTGTTACAATGATCCTTCTGGCTCTTTTTGTTTCCATGCAATCAGGAGATCCGGGCAGAATGTGGCTTCTGCTCATTTTATTTGCAGCAGGAATAATCTTATACTTTGTTGGTAAACAGATGAGGCATCGATCTTTTCTTGAGACAATGTCTAAAGGTACCATTCAGCTTGATACAAGGGCTGTATTTACATTGATCATTGTATTAGTCGGCTTATCTGAAACCGTTGGGGCTGAAAATATCCTTGGCGCCTTTCTAGCCGGGGTACTTGTTTCGCTGCTGTCACCCAATAAGCATCTTGTACACAAGCTTGATTCATTTGGTTATGGATTCTTAATTCCTATCTTTTTCGTAATGGTAGGTGTAGAGCTTGATATCCGATCCATTTTTTCAGATACTAAAGCACTGGCATTAATACCTTTGCTGCTCGTTGCATTGTTAATTTCTAAGTTCCTTCCAATTCTGTACCTGAGAAAATGGTATGACTGGAAAACGGTAACTGCAGCTGGTTTCCTATTAACTTCCACGCTGTCACTCGTTATCGCAGCCGCAAAAATTGGAGAAAGAATTGAGATTATAGATGCGAGAACATCTTCCGCACTAATCTTAACAGCAGTGATCAGTGCAATCATCACACCGATTTTCTTTAAAAAGTTTTTCCCGCGGAAAGAAGAGGGAGAAACAGCCAAAGAACAGCTCGTTATTGTCGGGGCTAATCAATTTACCTTGCCTTTAACAACTGAGCTGGATACTACAAGATTTGAACAAAGAATATACCACACAAAGCAAGAAGAAAAAGACCAAAAGCAATTAGAAAGCTTCAATATAAAAGAACTTGAAGATTATGAAGGAACGACACTAAAGGAAGCTGAAGTATTTAACACAGACGTTATCATTTGTGCAACTGGTCAGGATGAAACGAACGAAAAACTTGCTCTCCAAGCAAAAGAAGAAGGAGTAAAAAGAATTATTGCTCGAATAGAAGATCCCTCAAAACGTGATGCACTAAAAGATGAGGGGATAGAAGTTTACTCCGTCTATTTCTCTTCTCAAGTTTTATTAAAAGCCTTAATTGAAAATCCTGCTGTTGTTGATATTCTTACTACTCAAGACAACAGCCTGAATGAAATCATCGTAAGAAACAGTTCGTATCACCGTACGGCGTTAAGAAATTTCCCATTCCTGGGTGACAGTATTATCGTTCGGATCTATAGAGGAAAAGAGTCCATTAATCCTCACGGTGACACAGAAATCTTGCTGGGAGATAAGATGGTTGTCACAGGAAGCAAGCAACAAGTTCATCAGATGAGAGAGATTCTTTCATAATAAAAGTGCTGGCTGATGCCGGCGCTTTTTTATTTTGCCTCATTTCTAAAAGATTGTTGCCAATGAACATTTTTGTGGAATACGCTTCTTTGACTTGTTGATTGGAGTGCAAGGTGCGAGACTCCTGCGGGATCAGCGGGCCAGGTGAGACCCTGCATGCTTGAAGAGCGAGGGGGCTCACCGCACGCCCCGCGGAAAGCGAGCATCCTGGAGCGGAAATCAACATCTTCTAATCACAACAATGAATACGATAACAGCCTTTATTTTTGGAAAAATAGAGCATGCTAGTAATAAAACAATAGAAAGGTGAAATGAACATGATTCCAACTGTTTATTGCCCAAATTGTGAGGCGCAGCATAACCTAAACGATGAGATCCTTATCGCCCAATCGAACCAAAATGTCATTTACCGCTGTCATGCATGCGGTTTTGAAGTGAAAAATATTGAGACAAGCAAAGGTTAACTAGTGAATTCTCTCTTTTTATCTGTTATACTAATTAGGACTTGGTACTAATAACAATTACTAATACTTAATTTAAATGAAACATAGACCATGGGGAGGAGATTTTTTATGTATCAACTATCATTACAAGATAAGACGTTTGTTGTTATGGGTGTTGCAAATAAAAGAAGCATTGCCTGGGGAATCGCTCAATCTCTATCAAAAGCAGGAGCACGTCTCGTTTTTACATATGCGGGTGAAAGACTTGAAAAGAACGTACGTGATCTTGCTGAATCACTAGAAAGAAACGATTCAATCGTTTTGCCTTGTGATATTACAAATGATGAAGAGATCAAAAAGACGTTTGCTCAATTAAAAGAAGAAGTTGGAGTAATCCACGGTTTAGCACACTGTATTGCATTTGCAAATACAGAAGAACTTAAAGGTGAATACCTAAATACGACACGTGAAGGCTTCCTTCTGGCTCATAACATCTCTTCTTATTCATTGACTGCTGTCGTAAAAGAAGCGCGTCCATTGATGACAGAGGGCGGTAGCATAGTAACGCTGACTTACCTTGGCGGAGAAAGAGTCGTATCTAACTATAATGTAATGGGTGTTGCTAAAGCTTCCTTGGATGCAAGTGTTAAATACCTTGCAAGTGATGTTGGAAAAGACGGCATCCGTGTTAACGCGATTTCAGCAGGTCCAATCAGAACATTAGCTGCAAAAGGAATTGGTGACTTTAACTCAGTATTAAAAGAGATCGAAGAAAGATCACCGCTCCGAAAAGCAAACACACAAGAAGAAGTTGGAGATGCTGCATTATTCTTAATGAGTGACTTAGCAAGAGGAATAACAGGTGAAATTCTTCATGTAGATAGTGGCTATAACATTATTGCTCGATAAGCGAAAAGACCGTTGATTGGTTAAATCCAACAACGGTCTTTTTTAGTCTAATAAAAAGATGAAAGTAAATAGAGAAAGCACAGCTTTACCTTTTAAAAAATCAGCATTCAAATCCAAGTTTAATTCTGTATGCCTTAATGGTTTTGAGCAAACCTTCCTTAAGGTTTATTTTTGGCTCCCAGCCTAATATTTGCTTGGCTTTATTAGTATTCGGACATCTTTGTTTTGGGTCATCCTTAGGTAGGGGATGAAAAGTAATTAAACTCGAAGAATTAGTCAGCTTTTGTATAAGATTTGCTAGATTTAAGACAGATATCTCTTCTGAATTACCAATATTAATTATTTCACCATTTGCATTATCATTTTCCATCATTAACATTAATGCTTCTATCGTATCATCCACATAACAGAATGAGCGAGTTTGAGTGCCATCACCATATACTGTAATATTTTCTCCTTTTAAAGCTTGTGTGACAAAATTTGAAATGACTCTCCCGTCATCATTGCGTAAACCCGCAGAATACGTATTAAAAATACGGGCTACCTTGATCTTAAGATTAAATAAATGATAATACAAATAGCAAAATACTTCACCGAGTCTTTTTCCCTCATCATAGCAAGCTCTTGGACCCCATGTATTTACACACCCTTTATAATCTTCATGCTGCGGATGTATCTCAGGGTCTCCGTATACCTCACTTGTGCTCAGGTAAACAAGCTTTGCATTATCTCTTTTTGCAATATCCAACATGTTTTTTGTTCCAATTGTATTAACTGCTATAGTATCGAAAGGAGATTTTTGATAAAAGGTAGGGGAAGCAGGGGAAGCTAAATGATAAATCTCATCAATATCTTTTAAATCTTCTAAACCTATTACTTTTTCCATGGATACATCTATCTCTATAAATGTGAAATCAGGATTTGATAAAAATGATATTAAATTATGTTTTTTTCCAGTTGAGAAATTATCTAAACCAATCACCTTATTTTTTTTAGCCAAAAGCTCTTTTGCAAGGTGAGAACCTAAAAAACCAGCAACACCGGTAATCACAATTTTTTTCAAGGTCTAATCCCTCCGTGAATGTTAAAATTGTCGGTAGCCTATCCCTTCATAATAAAAACCTAACTCTGTCATTTTGCTGGCATTTAACATGTTTCTACCATCAAAGATGTAAGGTTTCCTCATTTTTTGCTTAACCAGTAACCAATCAATAGTTTCATACTCCGCCCAATCGGTACAAATTATGAGTGCATCTGTATTTTCTATTACTGAGTGTATGGAAGTAATCTGGGTTATTTTCTGTGAGAGGGTTTTAGGGAGTTTAGCTACTGGATCATGAACAACAATGTTTGCTGATTGTCTGGATAATTCCTCAATAATTTTTATGGCTGGAGATTCCCGGATATCATCTGTCTGGGGCTTGAACGACAAACCAAGTACTGCTATGTTTTTCCCATTTATGTCTATTAATTTATTCTTAATTTTTTCAATCAAATAAAGCGGTTGAGTGTTGTTAATGGCATATGCTTTTTCTAAGAGTGATAGGTTAGTATTGTTTTGTTGTGCAGTTGATAGTAATGCCAATACATCCTTTGGAAAGCACGAGCCCCCGTACCCTATTCCTGCTTGGAGGAAAGACATACCAATTCTTGAATCTAAGCCAATTCCGTATGCAACATCCTTTATATCAACATTCACATTTTCACATAATCTTGCCATTTCATTTATAAAAGATATTTTTGTAGCTAAAAATGAGTTAGCGGCATATTTAATCAGTTCCGCAGTTTGAGGTGTAGTGTGAACAAAAGTAGTTTTAAATTTAGAGTACAGATTTTTCATTATATCTGTTGCTTTCTCGCTATGGCTTCCGATAACAATTCTTTCAGGGTTTAGAGAATCTACTAAAGCTGTTCCTTCTTTTAGGAATTCGGGATTTGAAATTACGTCATAATTAATAGGGGATACTAAAGAGTCATGTATCCATTTTGTTACTTTTTCAGCTGTTCCTACAGGGACAGTACTTTTATTAACTATAATTTTATAGTTATTTAAATAGTTTCCAATCATGGAAGCTGCTTGTTGTACATATTCTAGGTTTGCACTTCCATCATCTTTTTGTGGTGTTCCTACACAAATGAAAATAATTTCACTTTGTTGAACAGCGTGTTTTATGTTTTCAGTAAATTGAATATTTCCTGAATGTAAATGTTTAACTAATAACTCTTTCAATCCTGGTTCATAAAAGTGTAAGTTTTTATTTTGCAAGGAAGCGATCTTTACTGGGTCTACATCGTATCCTATAACTTGGTGTCCAAGTTCACACAAGGTTAAAGCTGTAGTTGTGCCGACATAGCCTGTTCCAATTATTAATATTTTCAATAAAGCACCTCCTTAATTAACGATGTACATAACAATATATGGGAGTGCTTGCAAACAGGAAACGGCAGTTGCCTAAGAGGATGTTACCATTTCAAGGTTTTCAGCATATGAAATAATATGTCAGATCCTTAAAAGAAGAGGAGAAATGTATGCTGGTATCTGTAGTAATGCCTGTATTTAATGGTGAATGTTATTTGAAGGAATCTATTAACAGTGTGCTTCTTCAAACTTATAAACATTTTGAATTAATTATTGTTAATGATGGATCGATAGATGGAACAAAGAATATTTTGAGTTCATTGGATGACCGAAGAATAAATATTATTCATCTGGAAGACAACTGTGGGGCTGCACATGCATTAAATGTTGGGATAGGTGCAGCACGGGGAGAGTGGATTGCAATTCAGGATGCAGATGACATCAGTCTGCCGAATAAGCTAGAGGAGCAGGTACGGTTTATCAAAGAACACCAGGATGTCAATGCTGTAGGTTCTTTCATTGAATGTATTTCAGGTGATACTGATGTGCCTAAAAGAAGCCTTCACATAGAATCAACTAGAAACTACCTTTCTTCTAAAGAGCATATTTACGCTTACCGATATTATTTAAATCCTTTTTGTCATGGCTCTGTAATATTTTCTAAATCTCTCTTTCATCAAATAGGCGGCTATGACCCTCAATATAAAATTTGTTATGACTATGATTTATGGTTAAGGATGCTTGAAAGAACTTTCATTTTTAAGATACCAAATGTGCTTTATCAATATCGTATCCATGCTGATTCAATAAGCCGGAACAATAATCAGACGATTAATGAAGATTGGCTAGTCGCTTCTAAATATATAAAAAAAAGCTTACAAGAAAAGTTCGGGAGAGAGCCAAGATTTATCGTTTTTGGCTTAACCGAGGCATGCGAAGATTTTAAAAAGATCAGTTTAATAAATAAAATAGAAGTAACAAGCTATTTTTATGAAGATGTTAATGAAAAAGACATTATGCAAATCCATAAAGATCGAAATGCAGATGGAGTAATTTTTTTAGAAAATATTAGATTAATACATTTGTTCAATAAACTGGAGGAAAAAGGATTCGAGTTGAATTACAACTTGTTCAAAATTTGGGCTGGATACTATAAATAATTTTTTTATATTAAGAAAGGACATATACACCAGGAGGCATCAGAATGGCTATTTTGGTTACGGGAGGAGCCGGTTATATTGGCAGCCATACCTGTGTAGAGCTTTTAAATAACGATTATGACATTGTAGTGTTAGATAAACTGTCTAATAGTAAGATAGATTCCGTAAACCGGGTAAAGGAAATCACAGGCAAGGATTTTATTTTTGAGCAAGTCGATCTTTTAGAAAAAAAGAAATTAGAAAAAATTTTTACTGAGCAGAAGATTGATGCTGTCGTCCATTTTGCCGGATTAAAGGCAGTAGGGGAGTCGGTGGAAAAGCCGCTCGTTTATTATCGAAATAATGTGATTGGTGCGATCGTGCTTTGTGAAGTGATGAAGAATTTCGGTGTAAAAAAATTGGTTGCCAGTTCATCTGCAACAGTCTATGGTACGGCAGAGCAAATGCCAATTTCAGAAGACACTCCACTTGGCGTAACCAATCCGTATGGCCGGACAAAGCTGATGGTTGAAGAGATTTTGCGGGATCTTTATGTCTCAGACAATGCGTGGAGCATTGCCCTGCTGCGTTATTTCAATCCGGCTGGAGCTCATGAAAGCGGTCTGATTGGTGAGGATCCGAATGGAATACCGACCAACTTAATACCTTATATCACACAGGTTGCTATTGGGAAATTAAAGGAAGTTAGCATCTTTGGCAATGATTATCCTACAAAAGACGGTACTGGCATCAGGGATTATATCCATATTACAGACCTGGCAAAAGGGCACTTGAAGGCGCTCGATAAAGTAATCGGCAGCAGTGGGATAGAAGCCTATAACCTTGGGACAGGAAAAGGGTACAGTGTACAGGAAGTGATTGCAGCCTTTGAAAAAGCATCAGGAAAAAAGATCCCGTATAAGATGGTGAATCGCCGGCCAGGAGACATTGCTGTCAGCTATGCAGATCCGGCAAAAGCGAAGAGAGAGCTTGGATGGGAAGCGGAAAAAGATTTTGATGAAATGTGCCGAGATGCCTGGAAGTGGCAGAGGAATAAAATGAATGGTTTTTACTAAACAAGTCGCTGTTTACGATATGTAAATAGCGATTTTTTAATTTGTGGCGCTATCAGTCTTTGAAAATATAATAATCAAAAAGGGGAGTATGAATGTTAGTTTCTGTTGTAATGGCTGTTTACAATGCTGAATGCTATGTAGAAGAAGCTATAAAAAGTATCTTAAACCAGACGTATAAAAATCTGGAGCTCATTATTGTGAATGATGGTTCTACAGACCGATCATACGGAATTCTTGAGTCCATTAAAGATACAAGGGTGAAAATTATACATCAGGAAAAAAACCAGGGTGCCGCCTATTGTTTAAATTTGGGAGTAAAATATACTAACGGCAGCTGGATCGCAATTCATGATGCTGATGATCTAAGTATGCCAAATCGTATTGAAGAACAGGTAAAGTATGTATTAGACCAACCTGAAATAGGATCGGTTGGGACATTTATAAAATGTATCCATGGAAAAGAGGAAATCTCACAAGACATTTTAGCATGGGAAGCTGAAGGACATTGTGCCGCCAGTGACTATTTATTTGAGAATCGTTTTTTTGCCAATTATATATGTCACGGTTCCTCTATGTTTTCTAAAGCAGTCTTTGAAAAATTGGGCGGTTATAATCCTGAGTATAAAATTGCATATGATTATGACCTTTGGATGCGTATGATGGAAATTTCACCGATTCATAAACTGCCTAAAGTGCTGTATCAATATCGTATTTATTTCGATTCACTTAGCCGAGTAAACCGGCAGGACACAGTGGATGAAGTGTGGTTGATTTCAAGTAAAGGTATCGAAAAAAAATTAGCTCTTACATTAAATCGAAAGCCTAATTTTGCACTGATCGGCGACAGGAAGACGTGTAAGGGTTTTATAAACATTGCATGCAAGGAAAGCGGTCTCTCAATCTATGATTATTATTATAAAAATAAAAGAACCTTGTGTTCTAAAATTGATAATCTATATTCTTCAGGTAAGATAGACGCTGTTATTTTTCTAGACAGCTATAAATTATCAGGAATTTATGAACAGTTAGAGCAGCAGGGATTGACCTATAATGAACAGCTGTTCAGGATAATGGTTTAACACCTTAGTTTTGCGCCTATACATTCCCTTAATTACTGAATAGATTAAAACTAACGTAACGTAATTAGGTTCCGGGGGTGTACGATGCTTAACACTGGAAATGAACGAATATTAATCATCGCGCCGCACTCCGATGATGAAGTGTTGGGTTGTGGAGGTTTAATTGAGAGGGCCTGCAGTTTAGGAAATAATGTGAAAGTGGTCATTGCGGCGTTGGGAGAGACGATATTCCGGCATTCAGGCATAAAAGTGACATCCGATATTAGAAAAAAAGAATTGGCAAATGCCTTAGCATATTTGGGCTGCAGTGATTTTGAAGTCATGTATGAAGATAAAGAAGCGATCATGGATACCATTCCTCAAAAAGAAATAGTATCTAAAATCGATGAGATATTAATGAGTTTTAAGCCTTCGATGGTTTTTATTCCATATCCAAGTTTTCATCAAGATCATAAAGCGCTTTTTAACGCCTGCATGGCTAGCTTACGGCCGCAGCCGGGTCATCATTACAAGCTGATTGCCATGTTTGAGTATCCATTAATTGTCTGGCAGTATCCACAGATTAACAATGTCGGTGAACTTTTCTTGGATCTTGGTGAAAAAGTAGATGTGAAGGTTGAAGCGATGAAGATGCATGTTTCTCAAATTCGGGATCCAAAGCATCTGATCTCACCAGAGAATGTGAAGAGATGGGCTGAAAAACGCGGGATGGAAAACGGCTGTCAGTATGCGGAGAAATATTATATTTTGCGAGCGCAGCTTTTTTAACAGTCTGGATGTCAAAAGGAGGAGCTTATATTGAATAACCATTCGATAAGGCCCAAAAGTAGAAATTTTGGTTTTGACCGGGGAAAACCAATAGACAGGTATTACATTGAAAAATTTTTAGAAAATAACCGCTCAGAGATAAAAGGCCATGTATTAGAAGTAGGAGATAATTACTATACGAGGACGTATGGATCAGCTGTCACAAACAGTGATGTGTTGAACTTGATTCCCTCTCCAGATGCAACCATTGTAGGTAACCTCGCAACAGGTGAGAATATCCCGGAAGATATTTTTGATTGCATTATTCTGACACAGGTCATTCATGTGATCTATGATATTAAAGCTGCGCTGAAAAACACATTAAAAGCTTTAAAGCCAGGCGGGACACTGTTGTTAACCACAACCGGTTTAAGCCAGAGCTGCCGAACTGATTTTCATGGAGACTATTGGAGATTTACGGATACTTCATTAAAGATGATGCTGAACGAACTGGTTGATGAAGAAAAAATCGAAATAGAAGTGTTTGGGAATGTTGGGGTGGCGAAAGCATTTCTCGATGGTTTGGCCGTCCATGAGATTCCAGAAGCCATTTTAGGGATAAAAGATGACCATTACCAGATCATTTTAACCGGAAAAGTAAATAAGTAATACTGAAAAAGAGCAAATTTTGACTTGCTCTTTTTTTGTGCAGATATAAGCATTTGTACAATCTAAATTTGATTTTCAGCATATAAATTAGTAAGGATTATTTTGAAAAATGCAGGAGGTGTTTAATAGTTGAGGAAAGAAGTGACGATTTTAATACCTTCTTATAATTCAGGAAAATATTTAAGAGAAGCAATTGAGAGTGTATTTAAACAAACCTATCCATATTGGAAAATTATTGTAGTTGATGATTCATCAATGGATGACAGCTTGTCTCACGCTGCAGACCTATTGGAAGACCCGAGGATTACACTGATTAAGAATGAAAAAAATGGAGGCCAATCTATAGCTCAAAATATTGGACTTCAAAACATAACGACAGAATTTTTTCTGCAATTAGACAGCGATGACTGGCTTCCGGAAAATACGGTTGAATTATTAATGGATACAGCAGAAAGTGTACCGGAAGATGTTGCATTGATTATCGGCAACGTTATTGAGGTAACAGAAATGAGAAGCAGAAAACGATACAGATTTGTCTCAAATAAATGGAGTAATATTCATCAGGACAAATATGAACTCTTGCTGGCAAACTATATTCCCTGGCCGAAATTTTACCGGACATCTTCTGTAAAAAAGATGGGCGGATGGGCAGTCGACGACCCATATGAAGGCAGGCATGCAGAGGATCTTCGTATGTTTCTCAGACTGATAGAAGAATTCCGTTTTTATTATATACCTGAGACGATTCTTTACTATAGAATACATGGAAGCAATTCTACACATCAAAAAGATGTATACAAAGAGACTGTAGAGTGGATTGTTCGAGATGCTCTTAAGCGTTGGGGAAACGAATACGAACCCGTTTTTAAGACGATAAGAGGCGGCTGGAGAATTGTTAAAAAGTTAAATCGGATTGAAAGGGAGGGATAGAGAAAAAGTGGAAGAAAAGGTAACGGTGTTAATGCCTTCATATAACCCTGGCAAGTATTTACGAAACGCTGTAGAGAGTGTGTTTAACCAGTCATATCAGGACTGGAAGATGGTAATCGTAGACGACGCTTCGACTGACGACAGTTTATCAACGATACAAGACTATCTTTCCGACTCCCGGCTAACCCTTATAAGAAATAAACAAAATCTAGGTCAGTCCAAAACTCAAAACGCAGGCTTAGCTCACATTAAAACTGAGTTTACGATAATGCTAGACAGTGACGACTGGTTTTTTCCGGATACACTTGAAATTCTCATAAACGAAGCTAACAAAGTTTCAGAAGATATCGGACTGATCTGCGGAAAGAAAACGATCGTAATGGAAGATGATCTTGGAGAGGTTTTGTATAAATTACTCGATATAAAGGGAAGTTCCTATGATGACCCTTATGAATTTTTGCTCGCAAACTTTATTCCCTATCCCCGATTTTACAGGACAGCCGCTCTTAAAAAGGTTGGAGGCTGGCCGACGGATGACCCATATGAAGGGCGTTATCTCGAAGACCGCCGAATGGACGTCCTTTTAATCGAGCATTATAAAATTCATTGGATTGACCAAATGCTCTATAACTACCGGAAACATATCAATAATGTCACCGTAAATAAAAAAGATCTGTTAAACGAAATGATTAAGTGGAACATCCATTACGCGTTAAGAAAATGGGGAGATAAGTTTGAGCCCCAATTTAAATTGAATAAAACGGGCTGGGTGGAATTAACTGCCCTTACACCGAAATAACCAATACAAAAAAGGCTTCCTCAAATCGAAATGAAATGAGAAAACCTTTTTTCTATTTTTGATAGTTTTTAAAGATACGACGGTTTTCGCTGAATGGATTGACAAGTTCTGATTGTGCTAATGGGTTATTTCTATATATGGTGCGTATCTTATCTGTTATCCATTGTCCATTATCGAAGCAGTGATAACTCCAATTTTTGTTTACTAATTCCTGATGGCCATTCTCGTTAATTAACCTCTTATATTCATCAATAATGCGCATACCATGAACTGTCGTTTCGTTGTTAAGTAAATACAATGTATCCTTTATATAATCCAATCCGGAAAAGTGGAATAACCGGAAAGAGGTACCGTTTACCATATAACAGCTGCTTGATCTCGTGAAGTTTCTTTCAAACACATTCCAATAAGCAACATTGTAGCCCGGATGCTTCAACGTCAATACATGATCAAAAAATACAGGGACAAGATCGAACCATTTTTGTTCATTGAATAATCCTCTGACAGGGTCGTGGAAACAATGATGTTCAAGACGGGTGCACAGCCAATCCAACAAATCCTGAGACTCTCTAGAGCGTTTCAGAGCAATAAAACCTGTATTGTATATACCGGAATTCAGCAGCGCAAACTCCCCAAATAAATAGGAGTGATCGTGAGTGGGATCTAAAAGATGGGGTGTTAAAACGATTGAGTGCGACCGAAGAGCTTCCTCCACTTCTGTGAAAGGACCAAAAACCTGCGTATCGGCATCCAGGTACACAACATGGTTCTCTATAGGATAATTTTTAAAAACATATTGAAACAGCTGCCCTTTGGATGCACCTGCCGTTTCATATTGGCTGTACTTAAAGATGATCTGCTCATAGTTGGCAAACCCCATGTCCTT
This sequence comes from Fictibacillus halophilus, assembly GCF_042680145.1. Classification (GTDB taxonomy): domain Bacteria; phylum Bacillota; class Bacilli; order Bacillales; family Fictibacillaceae; genus Fictibacillus; species Fictibacillus halophilus_A. The sequence continues at coordinate 1,023,332 of NZ_JBHTNQ010000001.1, forward strand.
TGCTAAGACGATTTCATCAAATATGCTATAATCACCTTGCCAGTCAGGAAAATCTTTTTCGATTAGACACACTATGATTTTAGATTTCGGCATGTGCTTTTTGATAGACTGCGCCAGAACCTTTGCCAACGCAAGGTGATTCGTGCAGACAGATGTACAAAATATCAATGGTATCGCACCTTTTTCTTCTTTTTCTTATTTAACTGTCTAATGGCTCTTGCGGAAAGGGAGTAGGGATTTGGAGTAAGGTTTTCTAAGTTGGGATTGTACTTGTAAAACTCTCGAACATAATCTTCTATCAATCGGCCGTCTTCAAAGCAACTATAACTCCATTCAAAATGGGTAGGATAAATGGTCTCGAACTCTTCTAATTGAGCAAGGTATTGATGAACAACCTTAGATAACGCATGGCTATCCTCAGGGAGTCTTTCTCGGAGATAATGTATATTTGAAAAGTGGAAGAAACGGAAAGGCACCCCGTTAGACAGGTACACTTCCTTTTTCATCGTAATCGATCGCTGGTTAGTGTTCCAAAAAGCTACATTAAATCCATCGTGCTTTAAAACATAAATGCTATCGAACAAAATCATCGCTGCAGTAAGCCACCTCTGATCAGTGAATAATCCAAGTTCCGCATCATTATAAGCATAGCGTTCAAGCCTTGCCGTCCACCAGTCCAAAAATTTCTCTGATTGCACTGAACGCTTCATCCCAATAAATCCACCGTTAATAATTCCGACTCTTAGTATCAAAATCTCAGCATTTTCACCCCAAATTGTGTGTGTATCCCTCGGAGGTTCATTATAATGTGGCGTGAAAACGATGGAATGTGTCTTTAATGCCGAAAATACCTCATCAAATCTGGAGAATACCTGTGTATCAGAATCGATGTAACTGAAAAACTGTTCTTTATTGTATTTGTTATAGACATACTTCATGAGTTGTCCTTTACAAGCGCATGCCGCTTCATATTGCGTGTATTTAAAAATCATCGATTCAAAATTCGCAAAACCCATATCTTTTGCCAGAACAACTTCGTCAAAATCCTCATCTTCCAGCAGATGAACAGGGACACTTCTTTCCAGCAAACAAATAACCAATTTACTTTGAGGCATATGTTTTTTTAGTGACCTTGCCAAAATTTTCGCTTTTGCTAAATGATTTAAACAGACGGATGTACAAAATATCATATTTCACACCTTATTTCTTTTAAGAACATATATTTTAAGTTATGACTCAATCTGAAAATTGTTACATAAATAGGTAAAGGTAGTGCGAATGAACAATTAATCTAGCAATAACCCAAACACCTTCTTAGCTCTAGGAATAGTTTAATAAGAAAGTAAAGTTTTTTAAGGTGGAGACAAATAGATGTACATTTATTCAAAAGAGTTCTTTGAAAGCAAGCATGCAGATTCATTATCTTCTGCAATAGACGTTATTCCGATCATAATGGAAATAATACAGCCAAGATCGGTTTTAGATGTAGGATGCGGTACAGGAACATGGTTAAAGGTATTTAGGAAAAAACATAGAGTAAGAGATATTTTTGGTGTTGACGGAGAATATGTGGACAGAAGACAGCTGGAAATTTCGAGAAGAAAGTTCTTTCCATACAATCTCGAGAACCCTCTTGATCTCGGAAGGCAGTTTGATCTTGTTGTAACCCTTGAGGTAGCAGAACACATTTCGGAGAAGTCTGCAAATACTTTTGTGCAATCACTCGTAAACCACAGCCCTGTTGTATTGTTTTCTGCAGCCATTCCGGATCAGGGAGGCGATCACCATGTGAACGAGCAATGGCCAGATTATTGGATTCATAAGTTTAAAGAACATGATTACTTGGTTGTAGACTGTATACGCGATAAAGTTTGGGAAAGTGAAACAGTTGGATGGTGGTATGCACAAAATATGTTCATATTTGTAAAAAGGGAATATATATCAAATTATCCTGAATTGTATTCTCAATATAAAGATGTTAATCCAGCATCTTTTCGAAGAGTACATCCTAAAAATCAGTTGTCATCTTTAGAGTGAGAACAAGAAGGACAAAACATAGAAATACGCCAACCACCTGTTAAAGGTATTAGCGTATTTCTTTCTTGCATTTAGTAAACGAAGTTTTCCATTGAAAAAAACTTGAGTGTAATAAGTTACAATTCTTCCAAGGTCTGAATTATAGTTTTAAATCGTATTTAGGTTAATATGATTTTTGTCTTGTCTCCAAAAATACAATTTGCTAAATTGCCTTTTAATCCTTTAATATATGTTTCTCTTCCGAATATGGCATCTGTAAAGGTGCAAGAACAATCTTTAATGACTGCCTCTTCGAGAAGAATACTGTTTTGTATTTTACAATTTTCTATAGAAGAACCTGTACCAATGGTTACAAATGGACCGACTGTTGAATTGGTTACAGTACAGCCTGGCCCAATAAGAACCGGTGGTATAATAATGGAATCTTGTATTTTTACTTCATTTATATTTTCCATTTCTAGCGTAGCAGTTATCTCGCTTAAAACCCAATGGTTGGCAAGAAGCCATCTTTCAGTTGTTCCAACATCAGTATAAGGCTTGGTGGTAATGGTATATGAGATTGTTTGTCCATTATCAATTAACCATTGTATAGCATCAGTAATTTCAAGTTCTCCCCGTGCGGAAGGGGTTATTTGGCTAATTGCTTTAAAGATAGAGGGACGAAAAGCATATGCTCCAATCACTGCCAGGTTTGACTTTGGAAATGAGGGTTTTTCTTCTAATTTGATTATTTCTTGATTTCTGATTTCCGCAATTCCAAAATCCTTTGGGGAATCAACATTTGCTAACATGATAGAGCTGCTGATTTCTGGATTTTCTAAATGATTTCTAAGGGAAATAAGGGGTTCTTTAATTAAGTTATCACCTAATAAAAGTAAAAACGGCTCATTATTTATATATTCTTCTGCCTGCTTTACTGCATGAGCAATTCCTTTTGCTTCATGCTGAAAGATAAACGTAATCTTAACCGATTGATCAAATCTAGAATTGATATAATTTATAATTTCGTGCTGTAATGAATTAATAACGATTCCAATTTCATTTATATTAGCCATTTTTAAGTTTTCAATACAATATTCCAAAACGGGCTTATTTGCGATAGGGAGCATTGTTTTTGGCTGCGTAAATGAAAATGGCTGTAACCTGCTTCCTCTTCCTGCTGCTAAGATTATTCCTTTCAAAAAACTTCCACCACCATAATACGAATTAATCACTTTTTAAAAGTATATATATATAGTATGAACTCATGTTGGCATTGTGACTTACAAAACAAAAATGAGCGGATAAACATATAGAACTAATAGATTATATGACTATAGCCTTCAACGGAGGTCTGATGACCAAGTAACGAAGGGGAGAATGAAATCTGAAATGGAAAGGAGAAAAATGTGAATAAACCTGATGTTACTGTATTAATTCCTTCCTATAATTCAGGTCCGTTTCTTAGAAAAGCAATAGAGAGTGTTTTTTATCAGACTTATAAAGAATGGCAAATTGTCTTGGTAGATGATCATTCAACTGATAATAGTCTATTAACCATTGAGGAATTTTTAAAAGATTCTCGTGTGACTCTCTTAAAAAATCATACCAATTTAGGCCAGTCCAAAACACAAAACAGAGGATTATCCATTATTAATACACCGTATATTTTAAAATTAGATGCAGATGACTGGCTATTTCCGAATACAATAGAAAAAATGAGAAAAGAAATTGATTTGGTTTCTGAAAGGGTTGCCTTAATTTGGGGAAATAAGACCGATGTATATGAGGATAGAGATGGAAACATACTGCTTGAGGTACCGCGTATAGGGGGCCGTTCCTATAAAAATCCATATGAATTTATGTTATCAAATGACGTTCCCTTTCCTAGATTTTATCGTACATCTGCATTAAAATGCGTAGGTGGATGGCCAACTGATGACCCTTGGGAAGGCAGGCACATGGAGGATAGAAGAATAGATTATTTGCTGATCGAACATTTTGAAATACATTGGATGAATGAAATGCTTTACAATTATCGGCAGCATCCGAATAATGCTACAAAAAAAATTGCTCTTTATAATGAAGTGTTTGAATGGCTCGTGCATTATACATTAAAAAAATGGGGAGATAAGTATGAACCTATTTTCAAGACCTATTGTGGATGGAGACAAATCGCACAACTGCAGCCGAAGGAAAAAAGGGTGTGACTTGTTGTCACATCCTTTTTTGCCATCGAATTAACGTTGAGAAAAAGCGGGTGAGGATAAGTGAAGTTTGATTGGTTAATAGTAGGTGCAGGATTTACAGGATGTATCATAGCGGAGCGTATAGCTTCACAGCTTGGAGAGAGTGTGTTAATTGTGGAAAGCCGGGATCATATTGGAGGAAATGCGTACGATTACTTTGATGAGAATGGAATATTAGTTCATAAATATGGCCCGCATCTATTTCATACGAATTCTAAAAAAGTATGGGAATACCTTTCAAAATTTACAGAATGGACTCCTTATTATCATAAGGTGCTTGCTGTAATTGAAGGAAAAAAAGTACCGGTCCCATTCAACTTAAACTCTATTCAAGCCTTATTTCCTATAAGTTTCTCAGATAGAATAGAAGAACTATTGTATAAAAAATATAGCTTTGGTGATAAAATTCCAGTACTGAAAATGGTAGAACATGAAAATCATGAAATTAGTTCATTAGGTAACTACATTTATCGAAATGTGTTTCTAGGCTACACGGTTAAGCAATGGGATCTAAAGCCGGAAGAGCTTGATGCCTCGGTTACAGGCCGTGTTCCTTTTTCTTTTAGCAGAGATGATCGATATTTTAAGGATAAGTATCAAGCACTACCTAAACACGGCTACACAAACATGTTTAAAAGGATCCTAAAACATAAAGGAATTAAGGTATTATTAAATACTGATTATAAAGAAGTGTCGAAGGAAATTGATTATAATCGGATGGTATACACGGGACCAATTGATTCCTTTTTTGATTACAAGTATGGTGCTTTGCCTTACAGAAGCTTAACATTTGACTTTCAATATCATGAAAAAGACGATTTTCAGGAAGCAGGACAGGTCAACTATCCTAATGAATTCGATTATACCCGTATAACTGAATATAAAAAGCTAACAGGGCAATATGCAAAAGGCACTACTATTTCAATCGAATATCCAAAAGCGTATAAAGCGGGGAGGAATGATCCTTATTATCCAATACCCAGAAAAGAGAATAATGAAAAATATGCATTATACCTACAAGAAACACAGCAATTAAAAAATCAAGTGATTTTTGCAGGCAGGTTGGCAGAATACAAATACTTTAATATGGACCAAGTTGCAGCTAGAGCTTTACATCTATTCGAAACCGAAATTAAACCTAGTAAACCATAACATTTTTATCATTAAAGAATTTTATAAGTTTGGTCTGTTTGATTCCTTCCCTATTTTTAATGTGGAAGGTTTTTTGTTTTAATTCATAATTCCTGAAGGTCATCAATAAACCTAAAGATAGGTGTATAGAGAATTTAGTTGATAGGGTTGATCATAAAATGTGGGGTGTGATTTATGTATGATATTAGTCACTGGTGGAGCTGGATATATCGGGAGTCATGTAGTTAAAGAGTTAATCAACAGAGGTTATGAAGTTGTCGTTTTAGATAATTTGATTGAAGGTCATAAAGAAGCGGTTCAAGTAAAGGCAAAATTTTTTAAAGGTGATATTCGGAATGAACGGGATTTAGATTCTGTTTTTTCACAATTCCCTTTATCTGCTGTCATCCATTTTGCAGCACATTGTTATGTAGGTGAATCAGTAAAAAATCCAGCCATATATTATGAAAACAATGTTCAAGGAACACTAAATTTATTAAAAGTAATGAACAAGCATCAAGTAAAAAACATTGTCTTTTCATCTTCATGCGCAGTATATGGAAAAACTAATACCTTAATTGATGAAAATCTAGAAACAAGCCCTATAAATCCGTATGGATGGTCAAAGTTAATGTGCGAACAAATGATTAGAGACTTTCATAGTGCATATAAATTGAACTACGTAATATTGCGTTATTTTAATGTGGCAGGTGCTGATATTTTTGGCGAACTTGGTGAAGATCACGATCCAGAAACACATTTAATTCCAAGTATTCTAGAGCATCTTGCCGGGAAAAAGGAAAAGATCCAAGTGTTCGGAAACGATTATGAAACAAGGGACGGGACTTGCATCAGGGATTATATACACGTAACAGACCTGGCAAATGCTCATGTCAGAGCACTCCAGTATATGATTAAAAATAATAGTACGCAAAAAATTTATAATGTTGGAAATGAGAAAGGATATTCAGTTAAAGAAATTATACAAGTGTGTGAGAACGTTACAAACAAAAAAGCAAAAGTAGAATACGTAAAAAGGAGAGAGGGAGATCCTCCAACATTAATCGCAAGTTCTTTGCAAATTAAGAATGAATTAAACTGGGAAGCGAAATACGAACTTGAACAGATGATTGAAACTGCATGGAAATGGTTTTCAGCCCATCCGAATGGATACACAAAAAAAGTGAAATGTGAATAACGAGTAAGAAAGGAGCCATTTATGGTTTCAGTAATTACCTGCACCTTCAGAGATCATTGTATGGATAATATTTTTCAAAATTACCATAATCAAACCTTTGAATCTAAGGAATTAATTATTATTTTAAATCATGATGGAATGGACATTAAAAAATGGAAAGAAAAAGCATTAGAATATAAAAATATATCAGTTTATCAATTGTCTCAGGGTACTAGTTTAGGAGCTTGTATTAACTTTGCTGTTGAAAAGGCAAGGTTTGATCTTGTTGCAAATTTTGAAGATGATGATTATTACAGTTCATCTTATTTAGAAAAATCAGTTGAGAATCTTAGAAAGCTAGATGTAGATGTTATAGGAAAAACTTCAGTATATATTTATTTAAAAAACAGACAAATTCTAGCTGTTTTTAATCCGAATAATGAAAACCAATTTGTTAATGATCAAAAGAGTTTTGCAAAGCAATATTTGCAGGGGGGAACTTTAGTTTTTAAAAAAAGAGTTCATGAAAAAGTGAAATTTGCAGACCAAATAAAAGACCTTGACCGTGTTTTTACTATGGATTGTGTTAACAGCGGATTTAAAGTGTATTCTTCTACAAAGGATGATTTTGTATATATACGAAATGATGACGAAGGTCAGCATACTTGGAAAGTCCCGGTGGATATTATTGTTAATGTAAGCAAAGTAATTGCGAACACTAAGAATTTTAAAGACTATATATAACAGCCTAATAGATCAAGTGAATTTGTTGTATTAAGCAGAATGCTGGCACAATGGAGGAGATAGTCATGATTTCAATTATTTCTTGCACGATACGACAGGATTGCTTAGAAAATATCTTGCAAAACTTTAACAGGCAAATTTGGGAGGATAAAGAATTAATCATTATCTTAAATAAAGATAAGATGGATATTGAAAAATGGAAAAAAGAAGCTGAAGCATACCCAAACATTTCGGTATTTCAATTACCTGAATCTACTTCTCTTGGAGAATGCCTTAATTTTGGGGTACAGAAAACAAAGTATCCATATGTCGCCAAGTTTGATGATGATGATTACTATTCTCCTTATTACTTAAAACATAGTATGAAGGCATTCGAGGAAACGAATGCTTCTGTTGTAGGGAAAACGACTATATATATGTACTTTAAAAAGCAAAAATTACTAACGGAGTTTAACCCTAATCGATTTGGCGGGAAACTTGCGGATAACGAAGGCAAATATAATAATAATTTATTAATGGGCGGTACATTAATTATTAAAAAAAGCGTGTTTAACCATGTGCAGTTTTCAAACACAAATATTGCAGAAGATGCTGCATTCTGTGAGGCATGCATCCATAAAGGATTTAAAATCTATTCTACAGCCAAAGAAAACTATGTGTACTTAAGAAGCGGAGAGCCGAGTGACCATACTTGGAAAGTCAGAAATGATACTCTGCTAAAGCTATGCAAAGAGATTGCGATCACAGATCAATTTGAACAATTGATCATAAAAGAATAGCAGTAAAAAAAGAAATCAGGCATATTGTCCTGATTTCTTTTTTTACTATCGGAAATGGATACTATTAATCTTACGGCAATCGGCTATTACAGGAAAGCCGTCAACGATAAAGGTCGTGCAGCAACTTTTTTTATCAAAACATGCAAATCTTGCATCAAAAAAATTGCTTCCTTTAAAACCAGGATTTATTTTCGTTCCAGGAGCCAGATGTTTGAATTGCTTACACAAACAGCTGTCGCAGCGGTCGAAAGATTTTTGATGGCAAGAACAATCGCTAAATCTTTTATTATTAAAACCCAAAATGATCACCCCTATCCTACCTCTGATAAATAAGAGGTACTATATTATATGGGACAAGTCGGGTGATTGTGCAGGTATTGGCAGATGTAAGCTCGTCCAAATTTAAATATAGACAAATCAGGCTTTTCAAGCCTGATTTGTCGTCTATTAAGTTAGAACTTGAATAGCTGTGATATTTTGGCAGTCAACGATCAATGGATAACCGTCAAAGATAAATGTAACACAGCAAGTTTTAGAGTCGAAGCATGCGAAAGTAAGTTCTCCTTCTAAAAACTCATCTCCACCTTTTAGAATGATGTTAACTAAAGATCCTGGCGATAACCTTCTTAGTACATCACATGCACAACCTTCACATGTGTTGTCAGGGCTACTGCAGCCGTTGTTATGAAATAAACTCATTTAGTTTCCTCCTTTTTGTATCCTTCCTGATATTTCAGGCGTAATATACTATATTTAACTGGACGGACTTTTGTATGGATTTATACCTACTTGTACAAAAAAGGGCTGTTTACTAACTCCATAAATATAAAAGGAAAATATATCTTACTGTCTTTACAAGGATGCTTTTTATAGGAAAATCCCTCATATTACATTTGTTATTTTTATTGAGTTCAAAAAAAGCATCATCAATAAATAAAAAAGCTGCAATGGCAGCTTTTTAAGGTTAATTACAGAACATCTATTAATCAAGTAAAACTTGTTGTTTTTGGAGCAATTTAAGAGTTAAGTCTAACACCATTTTCTCTGACAGCTCTGTGAATGTACATTCTCTTGTTAACGGTGTTGAATTGCATTTTTTACACAAGCATTTTGTGCAAGTTTCACATTTTTTTGGCTTTCCCTGACTGCATTGTGGGCACTTAGCGGGTTTTGTAAATATATCAGCAGAAAAGGAATTAGTATTGAATAATGATGTAGGTCTACTACCTTCATTTCTGTGATTGTTACACCATCTGCACGGTTTTTTCTGACATATTATACATTTAATAACTCTGCACTCTTTTTCAAATGGAATGTGTTCGATATGACATCTGCGGTCGATGGATTCATCAAACTCAGTTATATCAGAACGGACGATCTCACAAAAGGGGAGCTCGTTAAAAAATTCTGTACTATGCTGGTGGAATTGAGACAGGTCGTTAGATAGTAAACGATCTTTTTCAGGGAAACCTTTTCCAAGTGGCTGAGAGGTGAAGTATCCAAATTCATCCCGTGTGTCTAAAAAGGGCCCTACCGGCGGTCTTCGAAAACTTTCAATTTGTACAACACAATCGAAAGGGACTTCCACCGTTAATGATTTTATCGTAGACAATATTTCTTTTTCGCAGTCAACTTTTGGATTGGCTGCATATTGAATGTTTTTGCGTACAAACCCACTCAGAAATAGATTGCCTGATGTAGTGCTGCCTTTAGGTTGAACGAGACGACACTGGGTAATGAAGACCTTTTTTTTAATCTGTTTAATTTCGAGAACATTTTCCCCTTTTGGAAATTCTATTTTTGCATGCATCGGTATTTGTACAGTGAATTTTTGCAGCAAGACAGGTACCATAATTATTGTCCCTTCAGCTGGAGTGGCAGATGGGAATGTATCAATGATGGCTTTACAAACATTCATTGATGCTGTTCTGGGAAAGGGATTTACACTCAATATTTCTCCTCCTTAATTTATAGTCGCATTTTATATTATTCTGATTTCCTGTAACTGTATGGACGAATATCCCTTGCCTGGCCAAATAGAAGCAAGCCTTTTCTGACAAACAAAAAAAGAGCCCTAAGGCCCTTTTTTATTTAAATCTAATTAGCAGATTATAGATCTACTACTGGTCCTAAAGAAGCAACGCGAACTTGTTGCTTTTGCAAAAGTTTAACTGTTAAATCTAATACCATTTTTTCAGAAAGACGAGTAAACGTACCTTCTCCAACAATTGTTTGGCTTCCAGTTCCGCCAGTTAAAGGTACACGGTCTAAGGACTCATCGATTTCAATAATATCAGCCTGGATAAGCTCGCAGAACGGCATCTCGTTGAAAAATTGAGTACTGAGCTGATGGAATTGAGAGAGGTCAGTACCTTCTAGGCGATCCTTTGCAGCGAAATTCATATTATTTGGAAGTGGTTGAGAAATCAAGTAACCGAAATCAGCTCTTTCATCAGTAAAAGGTCCAACTGGAAGGTTTAGGAAACCTTCTACTCTAGCTACACAGCTCCAAGGAACTTCTACCGTCAATGAATTGATAGGGGATAGAATTTCTCCTTGAGCATCAACTACTGGATTAGCGGCATATTGAATATTTTTGCGTACAAAGCCACTGAGAAAAACCTTACCAACAAAAGTTGCAGGGTCAGTTCCTGGAGCAGGTGGGCGATTAAGCAACTTGCATTGTGTCACGAAGGTCTTTTTACCAATCGTTTTCACCTCAAGTACGGTTTGACCAGCTGGAAAGTCAATCTCAGCATGCATCGGAATCTGAACTTGAATTTCTTGTAAGACTACAGGAACTTTAATAATTGGTGTTCCTGCTGGAATGGGAGTAGGTGTCACATTTGTAGCTTCACAAGTCTCCGTTGACGTGGTACGTGGAAATGGGTTTACAGACATTTTTTTTCCTCCTATTATATAGGTATTTGGGAAGCAGATAAAATCTTACTCCCTTATATAGAAGATGCAATTTCAAGAGAATTGAGGCGGCTAATTATCCATGTCTTTCGCCTTTTTTTAGTACAATCTTTTACTTTTTTATAAAGCTTGTGACTGCATAAAATCAAACATAATAAAAAGAGCTCAAGGCTCTTTTTAAATTGATTAGTGGCTAGACCAAGTGATTTCTCACTGTAAGTGTTATTGAATTTGTCTTTTCATTACCTTCCGCACCATGGACAATGATTTTCTTGAATGATACAGAAAATTTCAACACATTCTATACATTCACAATGACATTCTTTTTCACAATGGTGATGTTTTTCCCCACATTTATTAAACAGTGTTTTTGGCTTCCAGCAAGAGTCATGCTTTTTACAGCAGTGGCAATCAACATGTTTGTCCATCCATTCAGATTTACAGTCATGTTTTTTATTACAGTGACAATCATGATGTTTATTCCATTCATGTTTTTTATTACAGTGACAATCATGATGTTTATTCCATTCGTGTTTTTTATTACAGTGACAATCATGATGTTTATCTCTTCTTTTCAACATACATCTTACACCCCCTTAATTTACCTGGTAGGTTGTCCTACCGATATTACATTAGATGAATAGATTGACGGAAAGGTAACGGCAGGAATCCTGTTCTTTTATAAAAAGGCTACTTATATTAAATTCTTTTTTACTTCAAATAAAAAAAGCCGCTATCGCAGCTTTTTTTATTTAATTATTCTTATTTGGTTTCCACTTTACTTTTCCACAGGAGCTGCAGCCCTTTTTTACTTGCTGGCTAAAAAGGGTTTTGTTTTTTGCAGAAGCTTTAGATTTATTAGCTTTTATTTCATTAAAAAGATGCTGGACATCTTCCTTATTCACTTTCCATCTCTCCTCTGTTTGAATATCCTGGTGTCATCGCTAGTATATTCTCGATTTAAAGACGAAGTGTGCTCTTTTGACTGAAATGGACTGATGACTGATGTTTCATGTGAGTCGGAGTGACTTTGGCTGAATGGATGTATCGATCGAGATTTATTTTGTATGGCAGAATTAAAAGGATTAAAAGGGTTCGATTTTCTGTTGTTCAACAAGCTAGGATCATAAGGCTTAGGAACATCATTTGTTATTAACGAACCAGATGCAGAAAATGGTCTGATTTGTGGAACAGCTATTTTTTGTCCTGACATTTTTTGGGCATTTGGTTGATTCACCATTTTTTCCTCATATTCTTTTGTTTCTTTACCAATGAGTGAAGTTGAAGCTGTATCAAAATCAGGAGTAGCTGCTGGTGCGTTTGCAGCCTTTGATTTATAGTCTGAAAGTTGAATAGATGCAAAGCGGTCATTTATTTTATCCAATACCTTTTCAACACATGTTAAATAGGTAGACTCTGAAATAGAAGTTAATGCTTCAAAATGTGATCTCAAGAATGTTTGAATGATTAAATAACTAATCCACTCTGTGGCTTGTTTATCAAATGATGGTTGAACAGCTAGAAAGAGTGGGCCATCCTTTCTTTTTAATGTTATTCCTTTATGAATGGCGGTCTGAACGTTGAACCGTAGATTTGTAGCTGGATTGAGATAATAAAGTTTTTGATCAGGAGTTTTTAATGCTAAAGGCATGGGATGGTTTTCGTGAAAATCCACATAAAACCTCTGATCGCATTTTTCACGATCATCCGTAGTAATTGTAATTCCGGTATGATGTAAAAGTTGATTAAGCTCTTTTACTTTTTGTTGTGATAGGCCATGGATTCCTAACATAAATGTGGAGAGAGCACCTGAAATTTCTTTACCTTCTTCAGAAATCCGCAACCCCCAATAAGGTAATAACAGACTGATAGCTTCATATTCTAATGGTGTCACATCACATACTTTATGATTGCTATACCACAATGTTTTCATATTGTTTCCTCCCTGAACTGTTGTCTATAAAAATAGGCAGTCGTACTTGTGTCATAACCCACTCTATTCCCATAGTATGTATGGAATCTTCAGATCATGATGAGGAAAGGAAGGGAAACAATGGGAAACAATCATAAACACTTGCAGGATGAGTGTATCCGCGTACAGAAAGTTTACGACTGGGTGACGGATGCACTAAGCGTAAGAAAAACTGTTTCTTTTACTCCTGAACAAATTGCAAAAATAGAAGATGCTTTAGATGATCCTAGACGTCGCCCGTTAAGAATCATTACAAAAGTACCTAAAACACCACCAGCATTCCCGCTTTCAAACGAAACACATGATGAATGTGCTGAACATTTTCTATGCGAACAAGTAGGAGAAAAGAGAGATGTAACCGTTGCACTTAACGGTGGGTTTGCAGATGCACAGCTAGTTGAACTCCTGTTTACAACTGATATTAAGGTGAAAGTTGTAGACCGAAACGGAGAAGAAGTAACAGATCTATTGGTAAACGCTTCTGTATTTGAATCTTTTGTACTGTGCTTTCCAGACGGAACAGACCTATTCTGCCGTATTACAAAAATCTTAGCCCGCGTGCCATCTGGTACTGTTTTGTTGAACAGTCCAGCACCTAGATCTTTTCCATTAGATATTACTTTCTGCGTCGACATCCAAGTTGAAGCTGAAGTAAAACTAGAGGTATTAGCTAAATTCTGCTCACCTCGTGAAAATGATTTAGAAGCAGAAGAAACTATAAATGAAATGTGTCCAGCGGTAACGTTCCCGGAACAATGCCCTGACATATTTCCCAGGCCCGATTGTGTGTGCAAAGCAGAAGGAGAGGCAAGCGGATTAACAAGCGAGTCAGGTGGAGCAACAGAAACTGGCCGTGCAACTGTATTGGTTGATATTTGTCCGAATTTCCAGCTGGTTAACAGCAAGTTCTTGCTGAACTTTAATGATACTGACACATCTGATGGTGAAAGAGACTTTAGCTTTACAGCAACAGACTTTAATCAAGACACATTATGCTGCGAGAAATTCATGGGTGGAAAGAAATTAACAATCTCCGGAAAAGGAAAAGTTAATAACCATGATAAAAAAGGAGAAAAACTTGATTTTAATTTAGCTCTTGTTGACACTCCAAATGGCAGTATGTTCGAGGTTGAATTGATTAACTCACATGGCAAAAAAGTATTTACAACAGGAACAGTCACAGTTGATAATGGTGAAATCTCTGTTGAAAATTGCTTGCAACACAGTTAAAACAAAGGATCTGAAGAGTAAAAAGGACCGCTGGAAACCAGTTGGTCCTTTTTGTTAGAGAAAAAAAAGTGAACGATTGGATAGGGGTTACATACAATAAGAAAAGAGCCTATTTTGCAAGGGGGAAGATGCATGGGAACAAAAGACAAATTAAGCTATGAGCGGCTCATATCAAGAGTAGAATATTACAAAGAAAAAGCACTCGAACTTGAGAAGAAGCTGGTGTTTGCAGAAGAAACGATGGAGCAATTAGAAAATGAAAAAAATATAAATGATTCCCTTCGGCTGATCGAAGAAAAAGAAAGGGAAATTGATCATTTACGAAAGCAAGTGGAAGATCTCTCTAAAAAGTTAAATCGTATGGAAGAGCATGAGCTGGAAAAAAGAATGAAGGGTTATGAGGAATTATTAAGCAGCATTCAGCAAGAATTAAATGACAAAGATCAACAAATAGACCTGTATCAGCAAAGAGTAAAAAGCATGGAAAAAAGAATAAACATTAATCGATCAGCAGAGCCAGTGTTTGAGGAAACAGAACGAGAAGCTGAAACAACTGTACCAAGAAATAAAAACGAATTAAATTGTATGTGTTACTTTGATTACTCTGTTATTTTTACAAAAGATAGAAAAGGTTTTGTGCGTGGATCATTTTATCTTGAGAATACAGGAACCGAAACACTAGAAAATCCTTATGTCTGTTTTCGTTTTCAGCCAGCTGAATCTTCGGCAATAAAAGGGAAAATAATTTCCTTAATTGCATCACCAACACAAGATGAAATGCTGCAGTCTATTTGGATGTATATGGATAATGATTGGGCTGAAAAAGCAAAGGAACGAGGGGAAATATGGATTTGTCCGTTGCGTGAAACCAAGTTCAAAAGCGGTGACAGACTATCTTTGGATGATTTTCAGATACCAATCAAGAGCAAGATTGATGAAAATATCACGGTTGAAGCTTTTGTATATTTCCATAAACAAAAATATCGAGCTAAAGCAGTAAATCATATAGCTATAAATTTTTAGTTAGACAGCCTATAACCAACTCGTTAGACATGCATAAGATGTACTATACGAGGAGGTTGAAACATGGAAGATTGTTTTTACTGTAAAAATAATAAGAAGTATAAAAAGATTTATGCAGATAAAGTAATTATTAAAGCAGGTAAAATCATTATCCATGAAGATGAACATCATTGGGAATCTTCTAGCTCAAGCTCTTACAAGCATGAATCCAGCCACAAAAAGCATGAATCTTCTTCATCTAAACATGGATCTAACCATAAAAAATATGAATCTTCTTCTAGCTCCAGCTCCGGCGAATATTATGATCCTTGGGAATAAGCAATTCACATGTTTTTAAGAGTGCCCCTTAAAGGTGCTCTTTCTTTATTTAATAGGCTTAACTTAGAAGGAAAAGGGAAAAGAAAAAAGAAATACATAATAAAGGAGATGTTGTATATGGGCTATATTTTACCGTATATACCTATACAAAGGATGCAATATGCCAGCAGGATGGAAAAAGCTGAACTTGGACTTCCAGTAGTTTCAAATGTTCCTCCCATTCATAATGACACCATTCATACATCTTCGAGTCAAAAAAGTAGCTATTCAGTAGAAGAAAAAAAGAGATTTCACCAAGTCTTGAGTGAAATAGAAGGAAAAGGATTGATAATTAACGAAACCATTTAATAGGTTTCTTTTTTTTTGAATCGTTTTTTGAAGACCCTTCGTTGACAAGCTGATTGGAGCGCAAGGTGCGAGACTCCTGCAGGAGCAGCGGGACAGGTGAGACTCCACAAGCGCAAAGCCATGAGGAGGCTCACCGCACGCCCCGCGGAAAGCGAGTATCCTGGAGCGGAAATCAACCATTTCAAATAGCAACAAAGTTTACGAAAATAGCCTTTTTGTTTAACTAAAAAGAGATACACGAACAAAAAAACTCTTAACATCTGAGGTGATCCCGTTGGAATTTATTGAAATAAAAGAGGGTTGCTTTTATTTTAAAAGTGCTGTCAATATAGGTTACATCGTTAGCGAGGATAGAAGGGCAGGTATGCTGATCGACGCAGGTCTTGAGGCGTCTGCGGCAAAAAAAGCCATTAAAATGCTGCAGGACAAAAAGCTTCCAATTACGCATTTGTTTATTACTCACGCACATGCTGACCATTTTGGAGGCGCGCAATATATACAAAAAAACTATGAAGTTCATACAATAGCTTCTTTACTTGAAGAAGCCATTATGAGATATCCTATTCTAGAACCGATGTACTTGTTTCATGGCAATACACCATTAAAAGAGATGCGGAACAAATTTTTAGAAGCTCCCTCCATACAAATTGATGAAATTTGTGAGTCAGGAATTTGGAGCGATGGTTCGTTTGAAGTTGAATTCATTCATTTGCCTGGTCATAGTCATAATCAATTCGGGATTTTATACAATGGTATTTTATATGCCGCTGATGCGTTTCTCGGCAGGGAAGTTATAGAAAAACATAAGATTCCTTTTATCGTTGACTCCGCTTTAAATTTTTCAACACTAGATTATCTTCTTCATGTAAAAGTTGACGGAATGCTCCCGGGACATGGTGCTTTTTCAGATAAATATGAGGACACGATTAGAGCGAATATCGAAGTCCACCAAAGACTATTAAGCCAACTGAATAACTTCCTGATCGTGAGCGGCGACCGAGGTCTTTCTATGGAAGATTTGGTAGCAAAAATGCTTGTTAAACATGAGATTGAACCTGCAAATTTTGGAATGTATTCCTTATTTAGAACGGCTATAACAGCATACTTAATTCAGCTAATTGAAGAAGGGAAAGCGGTTTATACCATAAAAGAAGGACGACCTATTATTTTTTCGGGTCAGTCATCGGCATGATTAACAGCTTGCCTTCTGACAATTCTGCATAAAGAACCTCTTCAACAGACTTATAACCATGCTCATGAATCTGATTTAATAGGTTCTTTTTTGATATTCCAGCGGTTGAAAGATTATCCGTATTTATTTCTCCATCTAGAATTAGAGTAACAGGAAGTTCAGGCTGTTGCCCTGTATGCATATTCAAGTCTTGTCTATTTGGTGATCCGTATTGATATTTCGGCAATATGCTTAATGTTCCGTTTGTTTCTAAGATGGCATATTCGACTTCGCGAAGACTGAAGTATCCTTTTTGCCGGACTAAGTTCTGCAGCTGATTTATATCAAGCTTACTTTTCTTGAGCTGATCTCTATCTAATAACCCTTTGCGTATAACGATAGTCGGAGCACCTTCTAGTATCTTTCGTGTTCCCATGAATTTTTGAGAAATAACCTCTACGATATATACTAGTGAGCCCCATATTAAAATGGCATACAGGATGACGAAAATAGAAGTTTCATCATCATACATTGCGTTTCCTACTAGTTCCCCTAAAAAAATTGATGAAATAAAGTCAAATGGTGTGATTTGTGATATCTGTGTTTTTCCAAGTATTTTTGTCAGAACAAAAAGAGCAACAAATCCTACCGTCAACTCTAAGGTTAACTGCCCAATATGCAAGTTCATTCAGCCATATCTCCTCGCAACTACGTATTACTGTTCAGTTTTGACGAGATAGGACGTTTATAAACTAAAAAAGTATTGATTCCGTCACTGGGACGAATTCAATACTTTTTTCATTGCTACATGTGGTATGTTGGCATCTAAAAATGGTTCTGGGGAAGTGGTTTCATACCCCAGTTTTTTATAAAAGTC
This sequence comes from Fictibacillus halophilus, assembly GCF_042680145.1. Taxonomy (GTDB): domain Bacteria; phylum Bacillota; class Bacilli; order Bacillales; family Fictibacillaceae; genus Fictibacillus; species Fictibacillus halophilus_A. Next base: position 1,041,286 of record NZ_JBHTNQ010000001.1, read on the forward strand.
TTCTGCTTGAATTTGTGCATATAATATAAGGCTTGGAAAAGATTGATCTTTTGCAGTCTGTTCCATAGCTCTCATCAATTCTTCACCTAATCCTTTTTTTCGATGTGAGGAAAGGACACAAACCCGTTCAACTTTACCTTCACCCTTTACTTCGCGGAGTCTGGATGCTCCAACCGGCTTGCTGTTTTCATCGTACAGAACATAATGAGTAGCGGAATCTTCGAACTCATCGATCTCTTCACTTTCATCAATTTGCTGTTCACGTACAAATACATCTCTTCTAACTTCTAAAGCATCTTTGTAGCCTTGATCGTCAGATGTATACTTTTTAATCAAATCTTTTAGACACCCTTTCCAAGACGAAACGTTTCATATACTGTCCAGTATCCATTCTCCAGCTGGTATAGAAGCTGGAAGCGATCAATTCGTTCTTCGTGTTCAATGTCAATCATACGAAGACGCTCCAAGACATCTGAATGCTCTTCGTCAGATAGCTTTTGCCCCAATGTTAGATGGGGAACGAAATTATAAGGCTGCTGGTGTTCAAGCGGACCTGAGTACAGCTGATCATGCAGTGAATTTAATTCTTCTGCTTCGTTTACTTTTAGGTAGATTGCATTATTAACAGGATGGAAGGAGCCCACCTTGTTAATCTTAATTGAAAATGGATTAATGTTCTGAGCTACAGAAGAAATATAGGAAATCTGATCCTGAAGCTCTTCTTCAGTCGCCTCAAATGGTTCCTTTAACGTGATGTGAGGTGCGATAAGGGCATAGTGTGGATCGTACCTTTTTCGGTAGGAATTTACTTTGTCTTGTAGATTTTTTGATGGAAAAATTGCAATACCATATTTCATAATTCTTCCTCCCTCATCTTTTGAAATAGTATACCAAATATTCTTTTTATTTCCCACAGTTAGCGATTATTGTAAAGAAACGTTAATGCGGGGACTAAATCTTTTTGCCAGTTTACCCAAAGATGATTACCCTGAAACTCCGAGTATTCATAATCCAGTGCAAAATTAGCTAGCAGCTTGTTCATTCTGCGGTTTGGTGCAAGGAAATCTCTTGTTATTCCTTCAGGATTAGTGAAGCTATGTTCTTCATCGCCGATGGAATGATAAATCGTTAATGTTTGCATTTGTTCAATAGATTCAACGGTTTGCAGCAGTTCTTCTGGAATATAAGGGGATTGCACAATCACTTTTCCAAAGGTATTCGGATATAAAAGACTAAGTTTCATAGCAACATATCCGCCAAGTGAATCCCCGATTAATCCCATACCTGCGCCTAGCTGTAATGTGTTAAATTTCTCATTTAGATAAGCTGTCAATTCATATGCCATAAATCGAATATAATTCTCATGTTTTGCACCTGTTGGATCATATTTTGCTTTTCTGTCTTCAATTCCTTTATGGTTCACACCAATAATAATACAATCTTCTATTTGGTCTTCTTCCATCAAGCGGTCTGCTGTTTTTGACAGCTTTCCTAATTGAAAATAATCCCTGCCATCCTGTGCTATTAATATTGGATATTTTACTAGCGGGGTATACCGTGAAGGAAGATAGATTAGTAAATCTATTGTTTCATCTAAATATTTGCTTTGAATTTTATCGTCTGTAATGGAACCTTTAAGAATGGCCATAAACGGACCTCCTTTGCTGACATCATATTAAGTAAAAGCGTTTTCATTCGACTCGTATAATTGTAACATATAATGCTATAATGAAAGAATCAATACGAATGACGATTAACAGTGAACATAAAGATGAGGTGAAGTCTGTTGAAAAATAGAGTGCACAGTAGGGAAGTCGAAGCGGCAGCAAGAAGGCTGCTGAATGAAAGAGGCGTCACCATTCCTGAGATCGCAGAAATCGTTTATGAAATGCAAATTCCATTTTCACCAGGACTGACTAAAGAAGAATGCATCGAGAGCGTAGATGCAGTCTTAATGAAAAGAGAAATTCAGCACGCTATTTTAGTAGGTGTAGAACTTGATATATTGGCTGAGCAAAAAAAGCTATCAGAACCCTTGCAGAGTATCGTTGAACAGGATGAAGGATTGTTCGGAGTAGATGAAACGATCGCCCTCGGTGCTGTATTTGGATACGGAAGCATCGCTGTTACGACGTTTGGCCACTTAGATAAATTTAAGATGGGCATCATTCAAAAGCTCGATACGAAGATAGCAAACGGAAAAGTGCATACTTTCCTGGATGACCTGGTTGCAAGTATTGCAGCCAACGCCTCAAGCCGGCTTGCACACAGACTTCGCGATAAGCAGGAGCGACTGACAGCTGAAGAAATCGCACAGCATGAAAATGAAGAAAAAATAGGTTGATATTGGAGCCTCCGCGTTGGCGGAGGTTTTTTTGTTTACTTTTAAGCGGGGAGTTTGTCGAAAAGCCTATAAATGGATTTGAAGGACCATAAAAAAATTTGAAGGCTCATAAAATCTGTTGAAGGACCATAAACTTTTTTGAAGGATCATAAAAGTGAATGAAGGCTCATAAATGTTTTTCAGGCTGATAAAGTCAATTTTTTATTGACAGACTAGTTGCCCTGTCGTATATTTTTAATTGTTCCGTAAAAATAGAGATCCGATAGCTCAGCTGGGAGAGCGCCACCTTGACAGGGTGGAGGTCGTGGGTTCGAACCCCTCTCGGGTCACCATACGCAGATAATCCAAGGGTTTGTAGCCATTTATAAGTACATAAAAATGTTATGGTCGTGGCAAAACCTGTTATTGCCATCTAAGACCACTTCACAGAAAAAAATGTGAGGTGGTTTTTTTATATGTTAATCAAATTTGCTGTACAGGACTTTTACGAAGATCGAGAATTTAAAAATTTGTCACCTAAGACTATTACCGCTTACAAAGACATACTTAGTCAGTTTTTTGGATTTTGTCTTGAACAAGAAGTATTGAACGTTCAAGACATAACTGTGAACACGGTCAAACAATATCTTTTGCATTGCCAAAAGAGGGGAAATAATGCTACCACAACAAACTCTAAATTACAGCGAATACGTGCTTTTTTAAATTACATGGTTGAATGTGAAGTGATTGAAAAAAACCCCGCCAAGAGGGTGCAGAAAGCTAGAGAAGACATTCGGATTGATGTTTTTACTGACTATCATATTAAACAGATGTTGAACTACTACAGACGTTTAAGAAATCGAGAACACGCATTTCATTCTTATAGAGATCACACTGTTATTATCACTCTACTAGGCACTGGGTTAAGGTTATCAGAATTGTGTTCAATGAAATGGACAGATATTAATTTTGTGCAGCACACAATGTATGTTTTTGGAAAGAACAGAAGAAAAGAGTCAATTCCTATAGCAGAGAAGTGTATACAGGAATTGTCTGCATATAGAATGTACTGTGAACATTTCTTTGGAAAAGAAAACATTAATGAATACGTATTTACGAATAGGGAGAACAAACCACTAACTCCAAATGCAGTACAGAATGTCTTTAAACGATTATCTAAGATAATGAATTTCAGAGATGTACGTTTATCAAGTCACACCTTTAGACATACCTTTTGTCAGAAGTGTATACATGCTGGTATGAGTACTTTTGCAATTCAAAAACTTATGAGACATTCATCGATTGCAGTCACTGAAAAATATTCAGCAATGTGGGGAAATGATCTGAAAGAACAAAACGAGAAATATAATCCGTTAAATCATATTGATATATGAAAAAAATAAAAGATTATATAACAAAATTACCTTTTTGTGGTAAATTTAAAATGAAGTGAAAAATTAGAAAAGGGGGAGAAATATGAGGAGATTTAAAGGTTTTTCAATACTTTTAATGATTTGTTTAGTTGTATCTTTCTTCAAGGTGAACACAGTAACATCAGCTAACCCGCTTACTGTTTACATCAACAATGAAAAACAAGTTTACGATCAGCCGCCAATTATTCAAGACGGAAGAACTTTAGTTCCACTAAGAGGTATCTTTGAAAAACTAGGTGCTGAGGTAACATGGCATCAAAGTACTCAGACAATCACAGCTGTTAAAGATGATATCAATGTTTGGCTGAAGATCGGCTCTAAAACTGTAAAGATCAACAATGTATCCAAGACAATTGATGTACCTGCACAAACAAAGAATAATCGCACACTAGTACCATTAAGATTTGTAAGTGAAGTATTTGGAGCAAAAGTTACTTGGGATTCAAAGACTAATAGAATTGATATTACATACGATGGAGTAATCCCGACAAAGGAAATGAAAGTGCATTTTATTGATGTTGGTCAAGGTGATGCAATTTACATCAAAGCTCCTGAAGGAGAAGACATTATTATTGATGCTGGTAATAAAGGTAAAGGTGATGAGGTTGTCGCATACCTCAAATCTCAAAATGTAGATGATATTGAGATAATGATCTCAACTCACCCTGACGCTGACCATATAGGTGGCTTAGACGAGGTTCTGGAAGCATATAAGGTGGAAAGTGTATACGCACCGAAAGTTTCTCACACAACTCAAGCATATGAAGATTTCTTGTTAGCCGTAAAGAACGAAGGGTTAACAATCAAGACAGCTAAAACGGGAGTAGCACTTAATGTAAAAGGTGTCAGTGCTAAATTTGTAGCACCATACAAAGAATATGGTACTGACCTTAACAACTGGAGTGCCGTCCTACACTGGACATACAACCAGAACTCATTCTTGTTTACAGGTGATGCAGAGTTAGGCTCAGAAAAAGATATGATTGCTTCAAATCAATTGTTGAAGGCTGATGTATTAAAGGTAAGCCATCACGGCGCTGAAAACGGCTCTAGTGCAGAGTTTCTTAGTTTAGTTAAACCGAAGTATTCAATTATTAGTGTAGGAGCTAACAACAGCTATGGACACCCGACAGCGGGGGCATTAAACAGACTAAAAGCAATTGGTTCATCTGTATATCGTACAGACCAAAGAGGGACGATAACAGTCAAGAGTAACGGAACACAATTATCTTTATCAACGGTGAGATAGATGCCTAAAAAGGGAATTGTAGATCGTATTGAAGGTGATTTAGCAGTAGTAGAGTGTAGTAATAAGATACTTGCCATACCTTTATCAAAATTGCCTAGAGAAGTTAAAGTTGGTGATGTAATTGTCTTCCATCATGATAGTTCTATAACCATCGATGAGAAAGAAACCAAAGCTCGTAAAGACAAAATAACAAAGCTTATGAATGAACTGTGGGAAGATTAATAACAAATACAATCTATTTACTAGTCCTTTTTATGAAGCTTTCTGAGATCAATACGAATACTATCTATATGAATGGGATGAAGTAATTTTGAAAAAAGGATTAAACAAAGGAATTGTTTTTATAGTTATAATCGCTGGTGTATATTTTGGTTTGAACATAAACAAGACAACCACTATAGAAGTGATTCAACAAAATGATGAAGCAGTTACGATACAACCAACTCAGGCACAAATGAAAGAAGCAGATGAAATTAAAAAAGCAGCAGACGAATTCATGTACTTTAATTTTGCTAAATTTGGAAAAACCTCATGGTATGATTCAGTAACATCTAGTGGTGCTAAAATTACTGATAGGGAACGAATTTTTGCTGTTCAATACACAGATGATTCTCAATTTGAAAATGCCAAAAAGTTTGTTGGTTCACTTAACATGTTTTTTAGTGACAAGACCAATAAAAAACACAATGTCGAAAAGATAATTTTATTTGATAAGGATAACAATCAAGTCTATGAAATGGATACAGTGAAATGGTAAAGCCCAACTCATATGAGTTGGGTTTTTTTTATTTCACTACATTTTATGTTTACCTGTGTAATCCCAATATCCAGTGTTTATCTTTTTAGTTTGAGTGTTAATGTAATCCTTTAAGTCTTGTTCCATTTCATCTCCGTAAATTTCGCTTACCTCAAAGGTAATGATGCGTCCAAGCACAAAATCCATCACAGACACTTTACGACCTTCAGTCGGACTCTTTCGAGTAAACATTATAGAATATCTCACAAGAAACCACGCTCCTTTAATACAAATATATAAGAATATACGTTCGATTTAAACGAAAAGAATAGTCCTAAATAGGACTATTCTAAGTTTGAGTAAGCATGATATAGAGGGGGTGAGCAGTAACCAATATTATTAGTTTCTTTTTCTTCTCACTTATAGTTCGATGACAATTTTTATTATAATCTGATACTAAATTGATTCTATTTATGATATTACCCTTAACTTCCAATCTTCTATTGTAATATTCATAAACTATTGATTCATCTACCTCACTAACCATCCTTCCAAGCCAAATTTGTGTGTTCAATTTTCGAACAGCAGTATGGTATGGTCGATTCTTTCCAATTAGTTTGATATAACTTAGATAAGCTGAAAAGTCTAACATATATTGCGGAAAATCAATTATATTTTGATAAACATTACGGTTTATTTCTGATACATTATGTGATCTAAAAAAACTTCTGCTTTTGCAGACACGATGAGCAAAATTATACCTTCTTGGAATTGTTTGAGTTCTTAAGCCCAGCTTCCTTAATGTACGTTTGAAGTTCCTTCCAATGATTTTCGATAGTTTACTTTTTCTTTTAGCTAGATGTTTGATTACTCCAACACAATCCATTAAAATGACACCCTTATGAATATTGTGATATTCCAAAAAAGATAACAATTCATTTATCGCTAGTGCTTCCGCTACATTATTGTATGATTCACCTATTACTATCCTACGTTGAATAATACGCTTATCTTCAAATTCAATCACAAAAGCAAGATAGGAGTGTTGGGCTTGTACTGATGCGTCAGTATATGCTATAAACATTCTTTTATACTTTAGTTAACATATTTTCAACTTTATTCCTGAGACGTTCTTTGGTTACACGAATTTTCCCCTGGATATTTGCAGAATGAATAATGTTATTCAATTCTTTGCTACCATAAACTTTGACAGCAATTTGAATGTTTACTCCGTGTCTCAAAAATCTATTTAACATAGGTTCTGGTCTCTCTTCCCATCCAAACTTTCTTTCAAGATTTTCAACTAGTCTCTTCACAATTAGTTCCTGGTAACAACAGTTAACTCTATTTTTAAATTGGAGAACTGTTAACCCATTTCTACCCGCAAGATATTCAATTGCCTTTTGCCAATTATCCTCACTTAACATATATTTGTCCTTCACTTTTTCAAACCAATGAAATGGATTATTGGAATTTTTTTTGTTATTCAATTTACTTTCGAGTGGAAGCATGTTAGAAGACGTTGTACCACCTAACCCATATTTCGAAGGAAGCCCCTCCCAAGCTATAGGTATAAAGTGATCTAAAACAACCTTGTTTTTTCCGCCTGTCAATGCACAACAATTATCAAAATACGTCCTTATTTCTTCTTCTTCGTTTTTTTTCAAAGTGTTTGGTAATTGTTTCAAACGTTCTATTCTTCTGATGTAGGATTTTTCATGACGTCTTTTATAGCAAATATTACAGTAAATACGTTTTCCAACTTTACTGCTATTGTGAGGGTAAAAATTTTGTAAATCTTTATATTCTTTGCAGTCACTGCAACATTTTTTAGTGTTCAAGTTATCAGCACCAACCTTTAAATATTGTACAAATACATATGGTAATAGATGATGTAAGAATTGTCTACATTTTATACAGAATATTCTGACTAAATACTTAAATAAATAGTTACATATCTGGTGTTCAATACTTTATATTCAAAGAAAAGCTCCAAAATAATTTTTTGTTAATACAAAAATAAATAGGGGGTGAATTTCCCATTATTTAGTCTATATATCTTTATTATTTTAATGGCGGGTCAAAAAGTTATTCATTAGCAGTAACCTATGAGGAGCATTTGCGGAGCAAATGTGAAGCATAGGTTACTGCTCAATGTGTAACTTTTTGATCGCCCTAGAACAAGAAATGCACCCTACGGGTGCTAGTTGCGAAAATAGACTCGTTCCGCTTCGCTTCACTCCCTAATTTTCACTCCTTTGCTATACCATCACTTCGCTAAGCTCCGTTCAGTATAGCAAAGCAAAGCTAATTAATTTCTTTATCACTTCATGTACTCAATTTTATTTCTTTTTCTTTAAGGAATAAAAATAAAAACCCTTATAAATAAAGGGTTCTTTCAGGGTGAATAGGTACTACTCCCCCTAAAAATCATGCGAAGTTCCAATCACTAGGATGCTGGTTAGTAATTGCTCCAACTGGTGGTGTTTCAAAAACATCACTAGTCAGATATAACTTTAACAACGTTCTCATCCTTGAACTCGGTAAATATAAGTTAATTGGCTTACCATCTCTAATACGACTTCTCCAAACCCATTGTATGAGTTCTGATAATGCCCATATATCTTGGTCAACATTAACTCCATATTGTTCAAAAAATTTCTTTTCCATTACTAACATGTACCTATTTGCTAGATATGCTAAATTAAATCGATCCTTATACTCGTTAGTTGCTCGAGCATTTACTGGTATAAATGCCTTTGCGAAATTTCTTGGAGCAACATTTTTTTTACTATGAAGAATTGTAGTCCATAAAGAGTTGGAGGTAGTGGCTTTTACTTTGTTTGTTAGGAAATTATAAGCATTTTTCTTTAGAGGAGTCTGATTTTCTGGTTTTTTTAGCCAAGTTGAAGAGAGAGCATTAATCTTGCTGCCAATGTCATTGAGATTACCCTGATATACGTCAACTAATTCTCTTAGTTGTACTTTATCTTGAGGTGTTCTTTGATCGTATGGGACGAGTTGATAACCTTGTTCTTCTTTTGTTACTGATAAGTATCTGTATTGAATATTGTGCAGGTCGTAGTAATACCTTTGTAGTTGCCCACTGAAAAGGTAAGTCAGAAGATAAACGTGATCGAATAGTTTAAACATATCACATGGAAGATTCCAGATTAAGACACTGTCTGAGCAGTATAATAAATTTCCTGTGAGAGCCATGTTTTTTTCTTTGTCATACTTAGTCTGGGAATCCTTAAACTCATCATTCCACTGTATATACTTAATTCCAAGATTATTTGCTTCAATTGATATTGCCCCGCTTTTCAAAAGCAATTGTAAATCATTTCTTTTAAGGTCAACTTGTTCTATCACATTCAATACTTCATCTAAAATCAATGTATATCCGCTATCTTTTAGTAATCTTCTAGTTTCTGCATTTGCAGATTGAAATAAAGCATGTGTAGTGCAAATATCCTTCTTTTCTCTTAGCAATTGGTGTAAGCTTTCAAGTTTAGTTGTACCACTTCCTGTCGCAAGAGGTTCGTGAAACATCCTGTTACTTACTGTTTCTTTAACTCTCTCCACCTCATTTAAGAATGGAGTGACATAGATAAAATGATGCGATGTAGTACTTGCTTCATTCATTGCTTGAATTGCCCACGATGTCTTGCCATAACCACATGGCGCATCAACTACATTAATAATTTGTTTCATAAAGATTCTCCTTTACTCCAATACAAAGAAGACTTGCACAATGTACAAGTCTCTCGATATCGATGTAGTTTATTTGTAGCGGTCGTAATACCGCCTATATATCTATACACTTTTAGGTAAAAAACACACAGGAAAATACCTAATATAAAAACAAAATAAAATATTGATTTCATTTAGTTCATGTGTGGATCGGTTCGCTCGGAAATAATACCAGACTGTCGGGGTAGATGTATTAATGAGGGTTGCGTGATGTGAACCACCTTTCAGACTGTAAACCATCCCCCTCTGAAAGTAATATGACCACAACATACACTATGTAGAGGTCTTTTTTTAGAATTTTTGGAGAGTTAAGCGGTTTGACGTTAGGAAAAAGCAGGAAATACGTCTACGTAGAAGAAACTTTATTTATATAGAAAAGAATTCTTTATTAGGAGGAATTTGTTATGGAGTTTAAACAAGAACTTGAAAAACTATCTTTGCAACTGATTGAAAGAAAATCTCATATTATTAATGAAGAGTCAACAAAGCAAGCATTGATTATACCGTTTATTCAAAAATTAGGTTTTGATGTTTTTAATCCACTTGAAGTTGAACCAGAATATGTCTCTGATTTTGGGATTAAAAAAGGTGAAAAGGTGGATTATGCAATTAAGAAAGATAGAAAACCCATAATTTTTGTTGAAGCTAAATCTGTTAATGAAAAATTACATAGACACAGCTCGCAAATTTATAGGTATTTCAATGCTACACCGGAAGTTAGATTTTCAATATTGACAAATGGTACAGAATATAAGCTTTTTACTGATTTAAAACGGGATAATATTATGGATGACGAGCCTTTTTATCAATTTAACATTGAGTCATTGACAAATCTTGACATCGAAGTGATAGAACATTTCACAAAAGAAGAATTTGATGTAGAAGAAAATATTAAATTTTCTCAAGAACTTGTCTATACAAACAACATTCATTCAACATTAAAAGAACTTTTTAAGAATCCTTCCGATGATTTCGTTAGATTCCTTATTAAAGATTTAAATAATCAAAGGGTCACTTCTATAGTTTTAGAGAAGTTCAGACCGATTATTAAAAAAGCCATTAATCATACTTTATTGGAAATTATAGGAGAAGGTTTGTCCTTTACAAATGTTCAAGCAGACCAACCTAAAGAGGATATTTTAGTTTCAGATCAAACTATGGTTGATGAAAGTAACGAACTAGATGGAAATAAAGAACAAGCAAAACCTAACGTTTTAACAACTGAAGAGGAACTTAGAGCGTTTTCAATCATTAAAGAAACACTACAGGTTAGTGGAAGAGATGTTGAAAATTTAAAATACAAAGACAACTCGAGTTATTTTAATATCATGAATAGAGTAATTACAAAGTGGTTTATTCGCTTCTACTCTGATACTGATAATAAAAACATTATTACGAGATTGGATACACAAATAGTGGAGCAAATGTGTCCAAGTTTTAGAGTAGAGGAATCCCCAAAAGGTATGGGGAACTCTAGGATATATATAAGCTCTGTCGAGGATTTATTAGAGATGAAGAGCCTAATTTTAGCATGTTATGATGAAGTAAAGGAAGAAAGTAAAATTACGACATAGTATTGGTTTAATCATTACCTCACTCTTAATGAATTGATTCTAATCTTTTCTAAAAGCGCTCATTCCGAGTGCTTTTTTAATATCTCAAGGAATTTATTTCCTTTTTATCGAAGTTTGAAGCATAAGGGGGAATAAAGTGTTGATTGACAAGAAAATAATTGGAAAGTTATTGTACCAATAAATGGGGGATAAGATTAGACGTTTAGTGGGGAGTGTGTTTTTTTCAGTGTAAAATTTGAAGTAGAAAAAAAATGATGGTAAATGCACTATAAAGTAATTAGCACTTAAGATGAAAAAGCGGGGTTGTATTTTTATTAATGAAATGGAATTAAGTGAGTTGAGAGGGAAAAGAAAAGTAAAAAAGGATGCGTTTGCATCCTTTAAAAAGGTAAAGTTACCATCATGAAATCCTCGAATACAAACTCTCCTGTATATTTATAAACGGTTTTTAAACAACCTTTAACATCTTCTTTTGCTTCTGGTTTATTGTTTAAGTAATCTGCGACCTCTGAATAGAGTTCAAAATTAGTGCCAGCATCTTTTACACCTATACCTACCTTTAACACTTTTTCTTTTGTGTCGTATTTCAATGCTACATCTTCGAGTATATAGTCAGACCTCAAATTAAGATGCCAAAGAACCTCGCTTTCAAAATCATTTTTTAATAGTTCAATCCCCTTGTTGTTTTCCATCGTGAAGACAGTATCATAGTATTCAGTAATCAACTTACTGTAGAAATCTAGATTCCATTTTGCTAGTTCATTAAAATGTTTTATGTAGTTATTTAATTCATCGTACTTTAGAAAGTGAATACGATAAAATCCTTCTTTATCATTGAAAATTAATCGATTTAGATACTTTATTTCATCTATTTCCTCAGTTGTTTCTTTGTCGCCATCAAAATGCATTTTAACCATGTCTCCATCAAATATAGAAAGGATGTTAAAGTTATACAATGCTTTATGCTTGATACGCTTATCTAATGCACTTTTTTCGTATTCTAGTGCTTTGATGGAGGTAACTATTGAATTATAAATATCTTTGTCATTTTGAGGTTTATAGGATTCTTTATTTAATTGCTGATAAGCGAAAACTTGATCGTTTATTCCATAAGTGAATTTCAAATGAGGATTACTACTTGTTAAGTCCCATACCTTTTTCTCTAATTCTGGCTGGTCTATCATAAAATCTAGAATTGTGTCATTAGACCAATTCCAAATTGGACAAATATTTATGTTAGGGTCATTTTCCTTAGTATCTTTTGTTAAGAAGCCCCATAAATCTTTTTCGCTTTTTTTACAACTAACGATCAGACATGTAAAGTAATAAATTTCTTCTATTTGTGCAACTTTATATGCAACCATATCAATTTCACGATTTATTGGCTGAACATCATCTAAGTAATATCTATTGTTTATAACATTCCATCCGTTTTCCTCTAATAATCTAGTTACTTTATATTCTAAGACAAAACCTGTTTTATGAATATTTTCCTTTATCTTATCAAAATCCACAACGATTCCCCCTTTCGTTTTCCTATATATTACATTTTACAATCAAAATAAGAAAATTGGAATATTTTGTAGAATGGAGTTTTATAATTTAGTAGGTTATTTCACATGTTTAGAATCAACTTAAATGTAACCATGACTATACAGTGTGTTTTAAAAAGCCGTAAGGATTCTTAATACTTGTTGCAATGCAGTTCTCTAGAATGGTGAATGATGAATGAATTGATGGGGGTTAGGTGAAGCACTTGAACACAATTACACTTTACATAAAATGGAACACGCATTATAATTAATAATGAAAATATATTATGTGAAGTGGTTATGTATTATAAATGTAGTTGCTACCCTTATTGAAGAATATTGTGACTTTCGCCACCTTGACAGGGTGGAGGTCGTGGGTTCGAACCCCTCTCGGGTCACCATACATAGTCATTTCAACCCTTTTGATTGTTTTCAAGAGGGTTTTTATATTTTAAAAGAATAGAATCGGTTCAAATCTATTCTTTGTTCCAAAACTATTAATCAAAAAAACTCCTTGGAACCAAGGAGTTTTCTCGTAAATGAACGTACTTGTTATAGAAGCAGGAAAGCACCTGAAATAAATACTCCAGTAATAAGCATGATGACCAGTCCGTATCCCATTATGTCTTTTGCTTTCAAGCCAGCTATTGCAAGGGCAGGGAGAGCATAGAACGGCTGAATCATGTTTGTCCATGCATCCCCCCAGGCTACTGCCATTGCTGTTCTAGACATGGAAACGCCAAGATTTTGAGCTGCTTCAAGCATAACAGGTCCTTGAACAGCCCATTGGCCACCGCCGGATGGGACAAAAAAGTTAACAAGTCCTGCACTCCATAATGTGAATAAGTGAAATGTATGTTCATTTGAAATAGAGATAAATGAATTTGCCAAAATGGCAACCAGTCCTGAAGAAGTAACGATACCCATTAAACCAGCATAAAAAGGAAATTGAATAATAATACCGCTAGCATTTTTTACAGATTCGGTAACCGCTTTCAAAAATTGCATTGGTGTTTTATGTAATAGAATTCCAATAAAGAGGAATAAGAAGTTAACGATATCAAGGTTTAATGCAAATCCATTTTTAACAAAATAGTAAATTAAAAAGGAGATGCCCATTAAACCGATTAATAGAGAGAGTAGTTGACTATTTTCTAAACGGTCAGCAGGAGTTAACTCTGCTTTTTCCCCACTCACTGCTTCTAGTGCATGGTCTTCTTTAAGCAGCTCAGGGTCGATTACGAACGCCGCATCTTTTGATGGTACCATAAGCCGGTTAATAATAGGTACTAACAGAAATAGGCCGGCTAGAATGGTAAAATTAAAAGTAGAAAAAATAGTTTCGCTTGTTGGCACAACTCCAATCAGTTTTTCGGTAAAGTGTCCAGGTGTTGCGATAGTTAATACAACCGATCCAGAAAGTCCGCCGCTCCAAATAATAAACCCGCTATAAGCACTTGCGATTAATAGGCGGTAATCAACACCCTTTACTTTCTGAGCAATTTCTTTTGCAAATAAAGCACCGATAATTAAACCGAACCCCCAATTGATCCAACATGCAACAAGGGCGACTACTGTAACAAGAACAATTGCCTGTCCAGGTGATTTTGGTAGCTTCGCCAAACTTCCCATTAATTTTTTAAAAAGAGGGCTGCTTGCCATTACATGTCCGGTTACGAGTATTAAGACCATTTGCATTGAAAAAGTTAATAAACTCCAGAAACCGCCACCCCAATATTCAAGGACCTGTATTGGCGTGCTCTTTGTAAATAGCAGCGCAAGTCCAGATACAAAAAACGTGAGCAAAATGACTAATAAAAATGGATCTGGCATATACCTTTGCATCAATTTGTTTGAAAAAGAAATCAGCAGCTTCATTTCATCTCTCCTCTTCTGTTTTTTAATGTATGAAATATGAATAAAAATTCATTTGTGTAATTTCGATTTATTTCTACAATTTCCTCTTTTTTGTTTATGAATAAATTGGACGAACTTTTTAAGTCGTCCTACATAAAATAAAGAGAAATGTGATTTAAGATTTTTGAAAGGAGAAGTCTTTTTGTTTAAACGCCCTCGAATTTTCCCTAAAAAGGGAATGGGAATGCCTGCAGCAGCTGCTGGCGCAATGGGAATGGGACCAATGGGGCCAATAGGGCCAATGGGTCCAACAATGGGTGCCATGGGGATGGGACCAGTAATGGGAGCTATGGCACAAATGCCTCAAATGGGTGGTGCCGGTTATCCAGCAGTTTCGCCATCTCAATATTATCCTCCGCAAGTTTTGCCTGCACAATTTAGTCCAACTAACCAACAAATGCAATACAACCAGCAGGACGTATATGTACCAATGGTTCATCCTACTCAAACAACACAGGTAAATCAGACAAACTATAAATATGTTCATTATTTCCCTCAAAACACGAATGTTGTTAACCAGGCAACTCAGCAGAACCTGATCGGAACTACTCCGCCTATTATGCCTAACCCATGTCCGCCCCCGTGTGTGCCATGTCCTCCGCGTCCGCCATGCGGCTGGAGAAAGAAGTAATTTAGAAGCTGCCGGCACCGTCGGCAGCTTTCTTTTTTTTTGATTCTGTTGAAGGAAAATAGGGAAAGAATAGTAGTGAAAAAAACGAACGGAGGGTTTGCCATGAATTCTACTAAAAAGATTGTACTTATTACTGGAGCAGCTCAAGGAATTGGAAAACAAATTGCTGTCGATTTTGCAAAAACGGGATGGATTCCTTCTCTGATAGATTTCGACCAGCAAGAGCTGGAGAAAACTTTAACCGAAGTCCGGCATATCGAACCGAAAAGTATTTCCATTACTTGCGATGTCAAAAAACCTGAAGAAATTATAAAAGCTGTGTCTGAAACAAATGATAAATTAGGCGGTCTCAATTGTGTCATTAATAACGCAGGTATTTCAAAATGGAAATCTCCATATGAATTATCTGTAGAAGAATGGGATGAAATCATACAGACCAATTTAAGGAGCGTTTTTCTATTTTCTAGAGAAGCCGCAAGATATATGGCAAAAGCAGGCGGAGGTTCAATTATTAACATGGCATCAACGCGTGCGTTCATGTCAGAGCCGCATTCTGAAGCTTATGCCGCAACAAAAGGCGGGATAGTTGCGCTGACACATGCCCTTGCAGCTTCTTTTTCAGAAGACCATATTACGGTAAATTCAATTAGTCCCGGCTGGATCCATACGGGAGATTATTCTGAGCTAAGAAAAATCGACCATGATCAGCACCTTTCAAAAAGAGTAGGGAAAGCATCTGATATTTCACGAGCCTGCTTGTTTCTTGCAGAGTCTGAGAATAATTTTATCAACGGTGAAAACATAACAATCGATGGCGGGATGACGCGGAAAATGATTTACGAACACTAATTGTTTCCTATAGGGAAAAAGATTGCTCTAGACCCACCCGGAAACCATTCTTTATGATTAAAAAGGTATTACATATGAAGGAGAAGAGAGAATGCAAGCTGATCAGCAAAAAAGAGTGGAACGCGGTGTTTACTACAGTTTAGGAGCATATATTTTTCTATCAATCGTTAAGCTTGTCTCAGGATTCGTTTATAGTTCTGATGCACTTATTGCTGACGGATTGAACAACGCCACTGATATTATCGCATCAATCGCAGTTTTAATCGGTTTAAAAATTTCAAGAAAACCGGCAGACGAAGATCATCCCTATGGACATCTTCGTGCAGAAACGATTGCCTCAATGGTAGCATCATTTATTATGGTTGTTATCGGAATAGAAGTACTGATTTCTTCCATTAAAAAAATGTTTAAAGGTGTTGAAACAGAGCCCTCTTTAACAGCAGCTATCATCGCGTTATTTGGTGCAGCTGTTATGCTGGGAGTTTACTTTTACAATATAAAAGTTGCCAGAGAAACTGATAGCCAGGGATTAAAGGCAGCAGCCCTCGATAACCGTTCTGACGCATTTGTAAGTATAGGAGCTGCAGTAGGTATTTTAGGAGCGCAGATCGGAATGGCTTGGCTTGATCCTGCCGCAGCTGTTTTAGTAGGCTTAATCATTATTAAAACAGGGTGGGAAATTTTCACCGAAACTTCTCATAACCTTTCAGACGGATTTGATTACGAAGAAGGCAAAGAGATGGAGCACAAGATTTTAGATGTCGATGGTGTTGAAAACGTAGGTGATTTAAAGGCGAGAAAGCATGGCAACCGTGCAATCATTGATGTAACGATTAAAGTCGATCCTTCTCTGAATGTAGTGGAAAGCCATGAGATTACAGAGAAAATAGAGGATACGATTAAAGAAGCTTATAATGTTGAAAGTATACAAGTTCATGTTGAACCCGAAGATGGAAAGAATAAATAAACCGTTTTATTCAGGTTCAATAAACTCAATTCGGTTGCCAAAAGGATCACGAATAGAAAAGCGGTTAAAGCCCGGAATGGGTAACTCTTTATGAATCGTAATTTCTTGAGCTGTTAAGTGATCTTTTAATTCATTAAGCCCTGTCACTAAAAAGGCCGGATGATGTTTTCCTTTGAACACTTGATCTTCTACACCAATATGTAGTTCTTGGCTGCCGATTTGGAACCACATACCTCCGTTTTTCTTAAGAGCTTCCGGTTTAGGAATTTCTTTTAATCCAAGGACATCTTTATAGAATTTTTTTGCTTCTGATTCTTTGTCTGCAGGAATACATAGCTGCACATGATGGATACCCGAAATGTTCATTGAAATTACCCCCATTGAATAATTAATTGAAGAATAAGCATAACGGTTACAGTCCTCATCAGGATTGTAACTTGTTTTGTTTTTAGCTTAGGTGCGAGTTTAACGGCAACCTGTGCACCGCAAATACTACCGATTGTAAGAGGTATTGCAACATCCCACATATAATGACCCGCCAAAAAGTAAGTAACAACTGCACCAGTACAGCTTAAGAAAGTATTGAACCTTGTAAATGAAACGGTGCGGATGTAAGAAAAGCCATTTCTTAAGAAAAGCTGCATCTGCATGGTGCCCTGTCCAGGACCAAACATGCCGTCATACGCTCCGATTCCAAAGAGATAAGGGTATTTTCGTGCAGGAAGCTTTTTTGCTTCGTTTTCAGGGCTAATATCTTTTTTGGTTTTAATAAAGGTTAAGAATAATGCTCCGCTTAATAATATTAAGGCGATTATCGTTAAGTTTTCCCTTGAGATCGCTGATGCGATTAAGCCACCGCTGATTCCGCCTATTAAACTTACTGCACCTGATAAAAAGTAAGGTTTAAGTTTCGCGTCATTTTTCCTTAATAGCACAAAAAAGCTTGAAAACGAGCTGAACATATTGGCAAACTTATTAGCAGCAATAGCAGAATGAACAGGTATTCCTAATAAAAGCATAATAGGAAAGTTGATCATTCCGCCGCTGCCAGAAAGTGTACCAATAAAAGTGGCGAAAAAGCCGACAACTATTAGGATATACATAGCGACACATCCTTTCATTTCTGTTTACATATATATCCTATGTTACGGTATACTTAAAATAAATTACATAAATTGTACAATGGTCTATAAGTAAAACTTATTGATTGAAAGAAGGCACCCTATGCAATTATCCGAATTTCGTATTTTACACGTACTGGCTGAAGAACTAAATATGAGAAAAGCATCAGAAAGATTGTATGTATCTCAGCCTGCCTTAAGTCAGCGGCTGCAATCCATTGAAAACAATTGGGGCACCATTATATTTATCAGATCGCAAAAAGGCTTGACGCTTACTCCAGCGGGTGAAAAGATTATTTCATATGTAAATGAAGTGCTGCAAAAAGAGGAAGCAGTTAAAGAAGAACTGCAATCCCTCTCAGAGCACGTTCATGGCACACTTAAATTAGCAGTAGCTTCAATCATCGGCCAGTATTGGCTGCCTCATGTTTTGAAGGAATATGTGAATCTTTATCCGCACGTTAATATTTCTCTTATTACCGGCTGGAGTTCTGAGATCATCAAGCATTTATATGAGGACCGCATTCACTTAGGGATTGTCCGCGGAAATCCCGAATGGCGCGGCAGTAAAGAACATATTTTATCTGATCATCTATACTTGGTTGATACTGCGATTTCTTCCATTGAAGAGTTGTCAGAGACATCAAAGCCCTTTATCCAATTTAAAAGCCACTCCACTTATTATCAAGAGATTCAGGATTGGTGGCACAGTCATTTTAAGACAACTCCGCAAAAGACGATCGTAGTGGACCAAATTGAAACTTGCAAACAGATGGCATTGAACGGAATCGGCTATGCCATTTTGCCATCGATCAGCTTGCGGCCAGAGGATGAGGTATTCAAAATACCCCTTACAGATAAAAGGGGAAATGTTCTTAAAAGAGATACATGGCTGATACACCATGGTATGGGTTCTGAACTGAAACAGGTAAACGTGTTTATGGAATTGATTCAAAAATTAACAAAAGAATAACGTTTGAATGTTTCGATATTTAGTGGTTTAATACAATACAGAATGACTTTTAAGGAGGACATAACAATTATGAAAATGATGGATGCAAACGAGATTATTTCATTTATTCAAAACAGCACAAAATCTACACCTGTAAAAGTTTATGTAAAAGGAAATCTTGACAATATAGATTTCGGTAACGAAACTAAAGTATTCCCTTCAGGCAATACAGCAGTATTGTTTGGTGAGTGGAAGGAAATCGAAGCTGCTCTTAAGGCAAACGAAAGCAACATCGAAGACTATGTAGTAGAAAATGACCGCCGCAACTCTGCGATTCCTTTATTGGACATGAAGAACATTAAGGCGCGTATTGAACCAGGTGCGATCATCCGTGATCAAGTTGAAATTGGAGACAACGCAGTTATCATGATGGGTGCTTCTATTAACATCGGTTCAGTAATCGGAGAAGGTACAATGATCGATATGAACGTTGTCCTGGGCGGACGTGCAACTGTAGGGAAGAACTGCCACATTGGTGCAGGTACAGTCCTAGCGGGAGTAATTGAGCCACCATCAGCTAAACCGGTTGTTGTTGAAGACGACGTAGTAATCGGAGCAAACGCAGTTGTACTTGAAGGCGTTACAGTTGGAAAAGGTGCAGTTGTTGCTGCAGGTGCTATTGTTATCGAAGATGTAGAGCCTTACACAGTTGTTGGTGGAACACCAGCACGTGTTCTTAAGAAGATTGATGAAAAGACAAAATCAAAAACAGAAATCAGACAAGAACTACGTCAATTAAACGACTAATAAATTTAGGGGATGAGAGAAGATGAAACCATTAATTGAGATCAGAAAAGACCTGCACCGTATACCGGAGCTTGGCTTTCAGGAATTTAAGACTCAAAGGTATCTGCTTGATCTCATCTCCACTTTTCAACAGGGTAATCTGGAAGTGCATACGTGGGAAACGGGTATTTTTGTAAAAGTAAAAGGTGAAAATCCCAAAAAAACGATTGCTTATCGTACAGACATGGATGGACTGCCGATCACTGAAGAAACAGGCTATGAATTTGCGTCAATGCACGATGGACTGATGCACGCTTGCGGTCACGATCTTCACATGACGATCGCCCTTGGTCTTTTATCCCATTTTTCAGAAAATCCGCTTGATGATAATCTGTTATTTATTTTTCAACCAGCAGAAGAAGGACCGGGCGGAGCGTTGCCGATGCGTGAGAGTGAGCTTTTTCAACAGCATAAGCCGGATCAAATAACAGCACTTCATATCGCCCCTGAATATCCGGTTGGAACCATTGCAGTAAAAGAAGGATTGCTGTTTGCGAATACGTCAGAACTTTTTATAGATTTAGTGGGAAAAGGCGGTCATGCTGCTTACCCGCATTTAAGTAATGACATGGTAGTCACAGCTAGCCATCTTGTAACACAGATGCAGTCGATTGTTTCGCGTAATATTGATCCGCTGGATTCAGCTGTTGTTACGATCGGCAAAATCACCGGTGGAACCAAGCAAAATATCATTGCCGAAAAAGCAAGACTCGAAGGTACAATTCGTACTTTATCGCCTGAAGCGATGGATAAGGTTAAAAAGCGGATTGAAGCACTCGTTGAAGGAATTTCTCACGGTTTTGACTGTGAAACGGTGATCGATTACGGTTCGAACTATCGTCAAGTAGATAATGAACCAGATCTGACTAGAGAATTCATGGAATTTGCAAAACAGCAAGGAACTGTGAATGTTATTGAATGCAAAGAGGCTATGACAGGGGAAGACTATGGATATTTTTTAGAAAAAATTCCTGGTTTCATGTTCTGGCTTGGGGTTGATACTCCATTTGGTCTTCATCATTCAAAATTAAAGCCGCAAGAAGAAGCCATTCAGCATGCGGTAGACCTTTTAATCCAATATTTCACTTTTAAAGGGAATAGAAATTAGGAAAACGGCCACTGCGGCCGTTTTTTTGTTAAACATTAGAGCGGAAAAGCTAGCTCAATCCAAAAATTTTAACTGCCAATCCACATATTTTAGACCTCAATCCAAAAGTTTTAGCTCTCAATCCAAAAGTTTTTGTGATTTATCCACGAGTCGACACAAGCACCCGGAGCAATCACATGATACGTTGATTACATATTCCCTCTCAGAGTTGGAAACATTAACAAAAGTAAGGAGGTGGGAATATGGCTAGAATTGGTGTTGAACAATCATTAACAAATGTTTCTGATGCTCTAAGAGCAGCAGGGCATGATGTAGTGGAACTTCGTCAGGAACAAGATGCAAATGGCTGTGATTGCTGTGTAATTTCCGGACAGGATGAGAATGTTATGGGCATGCAAAACGCGGTGATTCAAGGCTCTGTCTTGAACGCTCATGGTATGTCAGCAGAGGAAGTATGTCAGGCTGTTGAAAGCAAATTACAATCATAGCATTCCCGGGGACAGCCATGCTGCCCCTTTATTTCTGTTTAGCGTATGTTTGAAAAGGGAATTAGTTGAGCAAT
This sequence comes from Fictibacillus halophilus, assembly GCF_042680145.1. GTDB lineage: Bacteria > Bacillota > Bacilli > Bacillales > Fictibacillaceae > Fictibacillus > Fictibacillus halophilus_A. Next base: position 1,062,839 of record NZ_JBHTNQ010000001.1, read on the forward strand.
CTTAATAAAATCTTGTGTAAATAAAGATGGGGAGGATCTTATGCCAATCTTCAATGTACTCATGATCATTTTACTCATCATTCTAACGGCGTTTTTCGTTGTAACTGAATTTGCAATCGTAAAAGTTCGCAAAACGCGAATCGACCATTTGGCTTCAGAAGGAAACAGTAAGGCATTAGCCGCTCAAAAAGTGCTGGGAAACCTGGATGGATATCTTTCAGCTTGTCAGCTCGGTATAACGATTACTGCATTAGGTCTAGGCTGGTTAGGGGAGCCAACGGTTGAAATATTTCTGAGACCTCTTTTCGAGCATGCGGGCTTATCAGAAGGGTTAACTCACACTTTATCATTTTCAATTGCATTTTTTCTTATCACATTTCTTCATGTTGTTTTAGGAGAGCTCGCACCAAAGACGGTGGCGATTCAAAAGGCTGAAGCCATGAGTCTTGCAACAGCTAAGCCGATTATCATGTTTTACAAAGTTATGTATCCGTTTATTTTTTTGTTGAATGGATCTGCAAACATGCTGACTCGTATATTTGGAATCAGTCCAGCTAGTGAGCATGAGGTTGTACATACGGAAGAAGAATTAAGGCTAATCCTTTCTGAGAGTCTTCAAGGCGGAGAAATCAATCAGTCTGAATATAGGTATGTGAACCGGATCTTTGAGTTTGATGATCGAATAGCAAAAGAAATTATGATACCCAGAACAGAAATGGTCTGTTTGTTTATAGAAAATACGTGTGAAGAAAACTTAGCCATTATGCGCGAAGAAAAATTCACAAGGTACCCTGTAGGGAAAGAAGACAAAGATCACATTGTCGGTCTCGTTAATATTAAAGAATTCTTTAATGAACATTTCAGTAATCAAGAGTTTGAACTTAAGGATTATATCCGTCCTATCATCACTGTTCATGAAACGATACCTATTCAAAAATTACTTGTAAAAATGCAAAAAGATCAAACGCATATGGCTGTTTTAGTTGATGAATACGGCGGTACAGCTGGAATCGTTACGGTAGAAGATATTTTAGAAGAAATTGTCGGCGAAATCAGAGATGAGTTTGATGTTGATGAAGAGCCTGAAATACAGCAAATTTCAAAAACCAAAACAGTTGTAGATGGGAAAGTATTGCTTTCACAAATAAACGATATGTTTGCACTTGATATTGATAACAGAGAAATCGATACAATTGGTGGATGGGTTTTAACCACATCCATCGATTTAGAAAAAGAGCACTCATTTAATTATGAAAGCTATCGGTTCACGATTTTAGATTTAGAAGGCAGACAGATTAAGAAAATAGGCATTGAAAAATTACCGGATTCAGAAATTGATGAAACACAAAAATAAAGACTCCTGAGCACATCAGGAGTCTTTATTTTTCCATTTGCCATCATCGTCTTTTTCATATTTGTTCTTTACAGCACTCCAAGCAACTTTATGTGCTGTTTCTTCTTCTTTATATTCTTCAAGTGCAGAGTTGAATGCTTCTTTGTAGAGTTCCTGACCGTGGTGAGGGAGGTTATCCCTGACTCCTTCAGGTAAATCTTTTAATGAATCATAAGGCATTAAACATGCACCTCCTTAATGTATGGTTTCCCAAGCAATCCTCAATTTAAACGCTGTTATTGAGAATGTAAGCATATAAATTTGAGCGGATGATTTCACATTTAACGTTTAACTTGCTATGATTAAGGAGAAATTAAGAAGTGGGGACAAGAACCTTGTTTAAATTAATTATTATTTAATATTGACTAAAAATAAGGCTTGTACTATAATGAACCATGTAAAAAAATTAGTTTTTGGAGGGATTTTTACCTATGGCAGAACGTATGGTAGCAAAACAAGCACCTCGATTTGAAATGGATGCAGTATTACCAAATAAAGAATTTGGAAAAGTAAGTCTTGAAGAGAACATGAAGAACGACAAGTGGACTGTTCTTTACTTCTATCCAATGGACTTCACATTTGTATGCCCTACAGAAATTACATCTTTAAGCGATCGTTTCGATGAGTTTGAAGATCTTGATGCTGAAGTTATCGGTGTTTCTACTGATACGATTCACACACACAAGGCATGGATCAACACTCCTCGTGATATGAACGGTCTTGGAGAGTTAAAATATGCATTGGCAGCTGATACTAACCACACAGTAGCTCGTGATTATGGTGTACTTATTGAAGAAGAAGGAATCGCACTTCGTGGTCTATTCATCATTTCTCCTGAAGGTGAATTGATGTACTCTGTTGTTAACCACAACAACATTGGCCGTGACGTTGAAGAAACATTGCGTGTACTTCAAGCACTTCAAACTGGCGGACTTTGCCCGGCAAACTGGAAGCCAGGTCAGAAAACTCTAGAAGTTTAATAATTAAATGTTATTAGAATAACCCAGGACTAGGCTCTTGGGTTATTTTTCTATAGATAAATTTTTTCAAGCAGGGTTATAGGAATTGTTTATAGAATTTTCCTTTATAAATGAAATACATATGATGCTTTTAAGCTGTGTTTTGAAATGAATATTATATGGTAAAATAAGGCTAGAACGGGAAACGGAGTGAATTCATTGAAAAAACAATTTGCTGTTATTGGACTGGGACGTTTCGGGGGAAGTATGTGCAAGGCTTTGTCAGATCAAGGTATGGAAGTCTTAGCAATTGATATTGATGAGGACCGAGTAAACGAATTTTCAAATATCGTAACACATGCTGTAATAGCTGATTCGACAGATGAAGGTGTATTAAAAAGTCTTGGAATCCGCAACTTTCAGCATGTTGTTGTTGCGATAGGTGATAATCTTCAATCTAGCATATTGACCACACTGATTTTAAAAGAGATGGGTGTTGAAAAAATCACTGTAAAAGCCCAAAATGATTACCACGAAAAAGTACTGCGAAAAATTGGAGCAGATAAGATCATTCATCCAGAGAGAGACATGGGTGTCCGTATTGCTCACCAGATTGTTTCTAACAATGTATTGGATTACTTGGAGTTATCAGATGAACATAGTATCGTGGAGCTAGTAGCAACACAGAAGATGGATGGGAAAACCTTAATCCAACTTGATATACGTGCAAGGTTTGGATGTAACGTCGTGGCTGTGAAAAGGGGTAAAGATATCTATGTCTCCCCGCAAGCTGACCAGTCGATCAGGCAGGGCGATGTTTTAATTGTGATTGGCGGAGATAAGGATATCAACCGGTTAGAGAAACAAATGGCAAATGAAGAATAAAAAAACCGTTTCCCTATAAAAGGGGTAACGGTTTTTGTTTGTCTATTAGATTTCCATAATGATCGGCAAGATCATAGGTCGTCTTTTTGTTTTTTCATATAAGAATGGGGATAATGTGTCTGTAATTTCATTCTTGATTTCAGACCATTGAGTCGTGCGTTTTTCGCTCATAATGTTCTGTAGATGCTTGCTTAACAAGCTTTGAGCATCATGGATAAGATCACCGGATTCACGCATATATACAAATCCGCGAGATATGATGTCTGGACCTGCTTCTATCGTGAATTCCTTCATATCCATACTTACAACGACAACTACAAGACCTTCTTCCGAAAGAATCTTACGGTCGCGGAGTACGATGTTTCCAATATCGCCGATACCGCTTCCGTCTACATATACGGAGCCAGATGGGATTTTTCCTGCAATCATAGCATCGTTTTGAGAAAGAGCCAATACTTCACCGTTATCCATAATAAATGAATTTTGCGGCGGTACGTCACAATCAGCAGCAAGTTTAGTATGCATTTTTAGCATTCTGTACTCACCATGGATCGGGAGGAAATATTTAGGCTTCATTAAACGAAGCATCAATTTTTGTTCTTGCTGACCGCCATGGCCTGAAGTATGAATATCATTAAGTGAGCCATGAATAACTTCAGCACCGGCGCGATATAATTGATTGATTGTCTTACTTACACTAAGAGCGTTCCCAGGAATAGGTGAAGAAGAGAAAACAACTGTATCTCCAGGAATGATTTGAATCTGGCGATGAGTTCCGTTAGCGATTCTTGAAAGTGCCGCCATTGGTTCTCCCTGGCTTCCTGTACAAAGAATCGTTACCTGATTGTCAGGAAGGCGGTTGATCTGGTTTGCTTCAACGAATGTGTTCTTAGGTGCTTTTATAAACCCAAGTTCTTGTCCAACTGTAATCGCTGAGTCCATGCTTCGTCCAAATACAGCGATTTTACGGTTGTTGGCTACTGAAGCTTCTACAACTTGCTGCAATCTATGAATATTGGAAGCGAACGTAGCGAAAATAACTCGTCCTTCCATTTTTCTGAAGATATCTTGGATGCTCTCACCAACACGTCTTTCAGATAATGTAAAACCAGGAACTTCACTATTGGTGCTGTCGGAAAGCAAGCAAAGGACGCCTTCTTTACCGATCTCAGCCATTTTCGTAATGTTCGCAGGTTCGCCTACTGGTGTAAAATCGAATTTGAAGTCACCCGTATGCACGATATTTCCTGGAGGTGTCTTGACTACGATTCCGTAAGCGTCAGGTATACTGTGAGTTGTTCTGAAAAAGCTGACAGAAGTTTTTCTGAACTTAATAACATCATCTTCTGTGATTTCATGCAGCTGTGCACTGCGGAGCAGACCATGTTCTTCTAATTTGTTTTTAATAAGAGCAAGTGCAAGTTTACCGCCATAGATGGGTATATTGACTTGTCTTAATAAATAGGGAATACCGCCAATATGATCTTCATGTCCGTGAGTGATGAAGAGCCCTTTGATTTTTTCCTCATTTTTTACAAGATAGGTGTAATCAGGGATTACGTAATCAATTCCCAGCAATTCATCTTCAGGAAATTTAATTCCTGCATCGATAAGGATAATTTCATCCTGAAATTGAACGGCATACGTATTTTTGCCGATTTCCCCTAAACCACCGAGGGCGAAAACGGCGGCTTGATGATTTTTTACAAATTTCATATGTTACACATTCTCCAATTCCAATGAGTTCGTATCTTTTTCATACTCAAGAAATTTACCGTTAATTTCTTGTATGTATTCAATATTGTACTTGCGGTCAGCTAGTTTTTTACGAACATCATTTATAGTTTTTGCTTCTACGTAAACCGTTTGTGTATGTTCACGGATCGGTACTTCAGTTAAGCTTGTTTGAAAAAATACTTTGAAAATCATGTTTCATGTCTCCTTACCGGTCTATAGTATTTGAGTATCTTCGTTCTATTATAAAGGAAAGTGACATGTTTTTCATGTGTTTTTCATTACTCTTCGTTTTTAACGCTGAAAAGTGAAAAATAATTACTGTTCGGGATGAGACTTTTACCCTTATAATGACATTAAAATTGTTTATTAGTTATGGATGAGTTTTCCGTTATTATTTTGCTGTCTTACCCATTTTTTAAATTTTTTTAATAAACGTAATCTCTTTTTCATTTATTGCCCTCCGTTCCATTTTTTATTACTTAGTATGTGTAAAATGAAGAAAATCAGAGAGGGAAATTGTGTCATTTATTTCGGGTCATTTCTAAAAGATTGTTGCTTTTGTATGTTTCTTCGACTAGTTGATTGGAGAGGAAGGTGCGAGACTCCTGCGGGATCAGCGGGACAGGTGAGACCACGGCAGGCTTAATTAGCCTAGGGGGCTCACCGCACGCCCCGCGGAAAGCGAGCACCTGGAGCGGAAATCAACATCTTCTTATGGCAACTATGTTTACGAATACAGCATTTATTTTTATCCGCAGGAGGATTACATGAAACTTTATTCAGCACTTTTTATTTTAAGTTTGATCTGGGGAATGTCTTTTCTATTTATTAAAGTACTCCTGGATGTGTTTGATCCATGGCAGATTGTATTCATAAGATGTGTGCTTGGCATCATTACGATTATCCCGCTTTTTCTTATTAGTAAACAAAAAGTCAAATGGAGAGAACTGCCTTATAAATCATTAATAATTGTAGGATTGTTAAATGCTGGTCTTCCATGGGGTCTGATCGCTTGGAGTGAAACTTTTTTAGACAGCGGCTATACTGCGATATTAAACGCAACAACTCCAATATGGACAGCGATGATGGGGGTTTTGTTTTTTTCTGTTAAAATGCAGTGGAAACAATGGATTGGAGTCATGGTCGGCTTTATAGGAATTATTTTCTTAATGGATGCGGATGCACCAGGCTTAACTCAAGAACAGCTCCTTTTAGGAATCGTCCTCATGCTCAGTGCTACTTGCTGTTATGGGTACAGTTCACAATATGCTAAAAAACATCTTCAAGAAACGACAGTCTGGATTACAGCTTCAACTACACTATTGACAGGGTCGATTTTAAGCGGGATAATCATGAGCTTTACTGGAGGGTGGCATCTGCCTGGTAATGCTTTAGAAGGGAATGTTATCTTATCTTTAATAGGTCTCGGGGTATTTGGTTCAGGTTTAGCATATCTCTTGTACTATTTTATGATATCAGCAGGATCAGCCGAATTTGCTACTCTCGTTACTTATCTAGTTCCTGTTTCAGCAGTAGTATGGGGGAGTGTTCTCTTAAATGAGAAGATCCCACCGATTGCCTATTTTGGATTATTTTTAATCTTTTTCGGTGTTTACCTGACAGGAAGAAAAAAGCGTAATACATCAATTAATAACAAGCAGAATCGCATAGCGTAAACACTCAGTTTAAAACGGAGTGTTTTTTTCTTTGTGTGAAATAATGAAAATGAATTCAAAAATATGATTTCATTTTTATTAACAAAAATTGATTTCACTTTATTTCACTTTATTGTGACGTTACTTCTCCTGGGTCAACCAGTTTACAGTAATGCTGGCATTATGGGTAGGGGCGGTGTATCTGAAGCGTCCTAGAAGAAAACATTGGATTGCTACAATTCCTGCGATCTTCATGTCTGTCGTCACAACAACTTATATTTGCAATGCACCGATTGGGTTAGGATTGTCGATGAATGTTTCCGACCTTATAGCTGGTCTAGTAACTGTAATCGTAACAGTGCTGTTCTTTACAAGTAAGTTTGATAAAAAAGAATCATTAACAGTCGACGACGATCATGAAGTTGCTTAATAAAAACGAAAAAGCTGAATTCTGCCTTTTAAGGTGCAGAACTCAGCTTTTTTATTTGGCTCTCTTTTAGATCATTTAGTTACTTATCTTCATTGACATGTTGATTGGAGCGCAGGTGCGAGACTCCTACGGGATCATTGGGACAGGTGAGTCTCCTAAAGGCGCAAAGCGCAAGGAGGCTCACCACCCGCCTCGTGGAAAGCGAGCATCCTGGAGCGGAAATCAACAACTTACATACAACACTGTTTACGAAAACAGGCTTAAATATTACCTGAAAGTTGCTGAATTTGAAGGAGGCTCAAATGGCTGTTTTTCATTGATTCGATCATAAAACATAATACCATCAAGGTGATCTAGTTCATGTTGAAAACAAATACCTGGGAGACCTTTTAATTTCAACTCAACTAGAGAACCATCGGGTGTAAAGCCTTTTACAGTTACTTTTGCATAACGAGGTACTAAACCTGGCACATCTCTGTCAACGGACAGACAACCTTCGCCTCCATCTAAATATGTCATTTGCACCGAGTGGCTTATTATTTTAGGGTTTAATAGTGCATAACTGTATAGTTGTCCCTGTTCATCCGTCACATGCATAGCGAATATTCGTTTTGAAACTCCGATTTGAGGAGCAGCCAGACCAATGCCAGGTCTTAAATTATATTTTCCCGCAACCTCGGGATCCTGGCTGTTCTTTACAAACTCCAAGAGCTTATTAGCTGTTTGAATATCTTCCTCTGAGAAGGGTGAGGATACCTCTGCAGCCTTCTGTCTTAGAACCGGATTTCCTTCCCTCACAATATCTTTCATTGTTAACACAAGCAAAACCTCCGTGCCTATATTCATTTATTAGTAATTTCCTCTTATCATAACATAGAGAAATTTTATAGAAAAAGAACAGAAATTAATTTATAAGGTTATTTTTTTCGGTATATATATTGTTTATTTTGCAGTATATCGTTCGTTTCAACTTACGACTGATACAGATTGTTATTATTGGTGAAACAGTTAAGTTTTACAGCGATTACAGGAATAGGCAGCCAGAGCTTCAAGTATACGTGAAACTATAATGATTCTATAGATTGACGGCGTTTAACAGGTGGTGTAAACTAATTTACGTGAAAAGGGTTGTTGTGTTACTATAAATACATATTTAAGTAATACAGTTAGGATGCCATATGATGGTTTAGCTCCTTAATACAAGGGAAAACTTGAATGGGGACACAAAGGTACGCCTAATGGCCTTTTAAAAATATAATCCTGTCTTAAAAATGTGGCACTTTGGGCAACCTGTTATGTATGTGTGTGTTTTTAAGATAAGGGTAAATTGACAGGGTAAAAGAAAGGAAGAGGTGACTTTTCATGACGAAAACAATTGATGCTGTTCAAGATCAATTTGAAACGTTTCAGATTCTTTCTGAAGATGGAGAAGTAGTTAACGAATCAGCAATGCCTAAGTTGTCTGATGAACAGCTCCAAGAATTAATGCGCCGTATGGTTTATACGCGAATTTGGGATCAGCGTGCAATCTCTTTAAACAGACAAGGACGTCTTGGTTTCTATGCTCCAGTTGCTGGACAAGAGGCTTCAATGCTAGGGAGTCACTTTGCATTAGATAAAGAAGACTGGATTCTTCCAGGATACCGTGATATTCCTCAAATCGTATTTCATGGTTTTCCGTTATATCAAGCATTTTTATGGTCCCGTGGACACTTCCAAGGCGGACAAATTCCTGAAGGTGTAAACGTATTAATGCCGCAAATTATCATTGGTGCTCAAATTATTCAAGCTGCCGGTGTTGGATTTGGTTTAAAGAAACAAGGCAAGAAAAACGTTTGTATCACTTACACAGGTGATGGCGGAGCATCACAAGGTGACTTTTATGAAGGATTAAACTTTGCCGGTGCCTATGCTGCTAACGCAATCTTTGTTGTTCAAAACAACCGATTTGCTATTTCAGTTCCAGTAGAAAAGCAATCTGCCGCAAAAACAATTGCACAAAAAGCAGTAGCAGCTGGAATTGAAGGCATCCAAGTAGATGGAATGGATGTACTTGCTGTTTACGCAGCGACACAACAAGCTCGTGAGCGTGCGATTGCAGGTGAAGGTCCTACACTAATCGAGACTCTTACTTACCGTTACGGACCTCATACGATGGCGGGAGACGACCCTACACGCTACCGTACAAAAGATTTAGACAGCGAATGGGAAAAGAAAGATCCGTTAGTTCGTTTCCGTAAGTTCTTAGAAAAGAAGAACCTTTGGTCTGAAGAGCAAGAAAATAAAGTAGTAGAAGAAGCGAAGGAAGATATTAAAGCTTCTATTAAAAAAGCTGATGGTGCGCCTAAACAAAAGGTTACTGACCTTATCAACTTTATGTTCGAAGAGCTTCCGTATAACCTTCGCGAGCAATTAGAACAATATACAGCAAAGGAGTCGAAATAATATGGCTCAAATGACTATGATTCAAGCAATTACAGACGCAATGCGCAATGAATTAAAAAACAATGAAAACGTACTTGTTTTCGGTGAAGACGTAGGTCAAAACGGCGGTGTATTCCGTGCGACTGAAGGTCTTCAAAAAGAATTTGGAGAAGATCGTGTTTTTGATACTCCGCTTGCCGAGTCTGGAATTGGGGGACTTGCAATAGGTCTTGGGCTTACAGGTTTCCGTCCAGTTATGGAGATTCAATTCTTTGGCTTCGTATTTGAAGTATTTGATTCAATTGCCGCTCAAATGGCTCGTATGCGCTATCGTTCTGGAGGAGTATATAACTCTCCTGTAACAATCCGTTCTCCATTTGGTGGAGGGGTTAAAACACCAGAACTTCACGCAGACAGCTTGGAAGGATTAATGTATCAAACTCCAGGGATTAAAGTGGTTATTCCTTCAACACCATACGATGCAAAGGGATTATTAATTTCTGCAATCCGTGACAACGATCCTGTTGTTTACTTAGAGCATATGAAGTTATATCGTTCATTCCGTGGCGAAGTTCCTGAAGAAGAGTACACGATTGAACTAGGTAAAGCGGATGTGAAACGTGAAGGTAAAGACGTTTCTATCATTACTTATGGTGCAATGGTTCACGCTTCATTAAAAGCTGCAGATGAGCTTGAGAAAGATGGCATTTCTGCTGAAGTTATCGACCTTCGTACGATCAGCCCGCTTGATATTGACACAATTATTGCATCAGTTGAAAAAACAGGGCGTGCAATTGTTGTTCAAGAAGCTCAGAAACAAGCAGGTATCGGAGCGTTTGTTGTAGCTGAAATTAATGATCGCGCTATTTTAAACCTGGAAGCTCCAGTACTGCGTGTAACTGCACCGGATACAGTATTTCCTTATGCATCTGCAGAGGATGTTTGGATTCCAGATCATCGTGATATTGTAGATAAAGCAAAGAAAGTCTACAATTTCTAAAATATAATTGAATGTCAGCTGAAAGGGTAGTTCATTAATGACTGCTTCTTTCAGCCTTTTCACATAAACGAGTAAACTAGATTGAAAATTGGAGGCGTTAATCGTGGCATATGAATTTAAGCTTCCCGATATTGGTGAAGGAATTCACGAAGGTGAAATTGTAAAGTGGTTTGTTAAAGCAGGGGACACTATTAAAGAAGACGACATCCTGCTCGAAGTCCAAAATGATAAAGCCGTTGTAGAAATTCCCTCTCCTGTAGACGGTAAAGTTCTAGAGCTAAAAGTAGATGAAGGTACTGTATCTGTTGTAGGTGATGTCCTTGTAACGATCGAGGCAGAAGGTGAGATTCCTGCGGATGCACATGGCGGAAGCGATGAAGCACCAGAGCAGCCGAAAGCTGAAGAAGAAAAAGAAGTTACAGCTGATCAGGCAAAAGAAAATGACAAACCTGAAGCTAAAACAGATAAGACTGAAGACACTTCTAAAGAAGAGCCTGCTGATGATACAAAACGTGTAATCGCTATGCCTTCTGTTCGTAAATATGCTCGTGAGAAGGAAGTTGATATCCGTAAAGTACAAGGCTCTGGAGATAATGGACGTGTACTTAAAGAAGATATCGATAAGTTTGTAAGCGGCGGTGGTGAAGCTGCAGTTGAAGCACCTGCTGCTGACAAAGAAGCACCAAAAGCTGATGCAGCTAAGAAAGAAGCTCCAAAAGCTATTCCATCTGGAGAAATGGAAACTCGCGAAAAGATCAAAGGTATCAGAAAAGCGATCTCTAAAGCGATGGTTAACTCCAAACATACAGCTCCGCATGTTACACTAATGGATGAAGTGGACGTTACTGATCTTGTTGCACACCGTAAGAAGTTTAAACAGGTAGCGATGGATAAAGGTATAAAGCTTACTTATCTTCCATATGTGGTGAAAGCATTAACATCTGCACTTCGTGAGTTCCCAGTGCTTAACGCATCAATCGATGATGCAAACGAAGAAATCGTGTACAAGCACTATTACAATATCGGAATCGCTGCAGATACAGATAACGGATTGATGGTTCCAGTTGTAAAAGAAGCAGATCGCAAGTCTATCTTCAAGATCTCTTCTGAAATCAACGAATTGGCTACAAAAGCGCGTGATGGAAAACTTTCTGGTGAAGAAATGAAGGGCGGATCTTGCACGATTACAAACATCGGATCTGCTGGTGGACAATGGTTCACTCCTGTAATCAATCACCCTGAAGTAGCTATCCTTGGTATCGGCCGTATCGCTGAAAAAGCAGTTGTTAAAGATGGAGAGGTTGTAGTAGCTCCAGTATTAGCACTTTCTCTAAGCTTTGACCACCGTCTGATCGATGGTGCAACTGCACAAAATGCATTGAATCACATTAAGCGTTTGTTGAACGATCCACAACTATTAGTAATGGAGGCGTAATTCGATGGTAGTAGGAGATTTTCCAATTGAGTTAGACACACTTGTCATTGGTTCAGGTCCTGGGGGATATGTAGCAGCAATTCGCGCTGCACAATTAGGACAAAAAGTGGCTATTGCGGAAAAGGCGGAAATAGGAGGAGTTTGCTTAAACGTTGGCTGTATTCCATCTAAAGCTCTTATTAATGCAGGTCACCGTGTTGAACATGCGAAGCACTCTGAAGACATGGGGATTAAAGCTGAAAACGTAACAGTTGATTTCAGCAAAGTTCAAGAATGGAAAGCTGGCATCGTTAAGAAGCTTACTGGCGGTGTTGAAGGGCTTTTAAAAGGAAATAAAGTTGAAATCATCCGTGGTGAAGCTTATTTCGTAAATGAAAACACAGTACGTATCATGGACGAGAAGAACTCTCAGACATATACGTTTAAAAACGCAATTATTGCAACAGGTTCCCGTCCGATTGAAATTCCAGGATTCAAATGGAGCGACCGTGTAATTTCTTCCTCTGGTGCACTGGCTCTTAAAGAGGTTCCTAAGAAGCTTGTTGTTATCGGCGGCGGATATATCGGAATGGAGCTTGGTACGGCTTATGCAAACTTTGGTACTGAAGTAACAATCCTCGAAGGTGGAAAACAAATCCTTCCAGGTTTCGAAAAGCAAATGAGTCAAGTAGTTTCTAAGCGCTTAAAGAAAAAAGGCAATGTGGAAGTATTTACTGAAGCAATGGCTAAAGGCGTAGAAGAAACAAAAGACGGTGTTACAGTGACTGCTGAGATCAAAGGTGAGTCAAAAACATTTGAAGCAGATTATGTACTTGTAACAGTTGGACGCCGTCCAAACACTGAAGAACTTGGTCTTGAGCAAGTTGGTGTTGAAATGACTGAACGCGGTCTTATCAAAATCAACAAAAAAGCTCAAACAAGCGTTAACGGCATCTACGCAATCGGTGATGTTGTAGAAGGTCCTGCTCTTGCTCATAAAGCTTCTTATGAAGGTAAAGTAGCAGCTGAAGTAATCAGCGGACATGCGGCAGAAATTGATTACTTGGCGATTCCTGCTGTAGTATTCACAGACCCAGAACTAGCTTCTGTAGGCTATGATGAAAAGTCAGCAAAAGAAGCAGGATATGAAGTGAAAGCTTCTAAATTCCCATTTGCAGCTAATGGACGAGCTTTATCTATGAACGAAACTGATGGCTTCATGAAGCTTATCACTCGTAAAGAAGATGGACTTGTTTTAGGAGCTCAAATTGCTGGCGGAAACGCATCTGATATGATCGCAGAACTTGGATTAGCTATTGAAGCAGGAATGACTGCAGAAGATATTGCTATGACAATTCATGCGCATCCAACTTTCGGAGAAATTTCAATGGAAGCAGCAGAAGTTGCTATCGGACTTCCTGTTCACATCGTAAAATAAAGATTTAAAACCCCTTGTATACCGCGGAAGCGGCCTACAAGGGGTTTTTTGATTTCCTCATATAATACGAATCTCTTCATAACATTTAGTATAAAGGTGTACATGGAGGATGTTATGAACGTATTTTTGTGTGTTATCATTCAAATTTTGGTATGGTGCGGATATTCTCTCGTTCTTTATCTGTCGCATCATGATCATTCTTTTTATGAAACGGTGCTCTTAGTTATGTTTTCTTATTTTAATTTTCTTATTGCTATGAGGTTTATTACAAATAAAACGGCTGGAGTAAATTTAACCATTTTTTTTACTGTAATCTATGTTGCAGGCAGAATAATGTTTTTATGATTTTGGTTTTTCTTTTGACAGAGCTTTTTGTTGAAGAAAGAGTTTACTTTTTAGGGTAATAATACATTATCCTGCCGTTAAAGAGATGAAGTTCACCTTTTAATTTCGTCGCTAAAAACTTACAGAATTCATTCGCTTTTCCTTTATCTCCATGAGTTGAAATATCTGTAAGAGATACTTGAATATAGCATTGCTGATTTTCTGAAGAGTCTGTTTCAACATCTTTTTTTTCAAAACCGACTCCAATCAAAATATATCTGTTTTTTCTTGGATCAATTCCTTTTAAATAGAACCATTCGTTGTTAGCTTCTTCTTTCTCCTCAATCGTATAAGGAAAAGCGGCTTCAGAGTATCCCCATGAAAGCTGTTCCCCTGTTTTAGAAGTGATTGATTTGTAATAATTGAACATATCTTTAATTTCATCTATCGTAACAACTTGTTTTTCAGAAGCAGGAACAAGCTTTATGTATGCATTTTGGGACATTCCAACTCACTCCAGTTAGTCATTTTTAACAATATTTGTTCATAGAATAGTTTATCATATTTCAAGAAGATTTTGACAATATAAGTTTAAAATCCATTTAAAAAGGGAATTACTCTTACATCAATTTTGAACTTAACAGAGTATCCAGTCATTAAATACCAGGTTTGAACAACCCGATCGATGAACAATGTTTTATCATACGAGGAGGGATAGCATGGAATGGTTTGAAAAATTGTATGACGAGAGTGAGTCCGTTAAGGTTAGGTTTGTAGGTTTTACAACAGATACGGTGAGATATGATTTTGGTATTGTGTACACAAATATGTTTTTCGGAAAACCGCTGGTCGTGTGTATGCAAACAGGCAGATCAGCGCTGCTTGACTCGAATGATATGCGAAACCTTGAGTATATTAAACAGGTATTTCATATAAAGAGCTTAAAAGAAGCTGAAGATTTAGCGCTTTTCTTTGAAGAAGCTGTTCCTCATCTTCCCGTCATCGAACAATATGATTAATGAGCACAATTTTTTAATGTGTTATACTAAAAGGGTTGACAAACGAATTGTGACATAATATTATACAGATATAAACGTAAGCGCTTTCAAAATGCGAAGGGAGATGGAACGGATGGGAGTAATCATTTGCCAAACGTGTGAGACAACAATTGAACATTTTGAAGAGGAAAAGGTAACAACATTGTATTCTAAAACATGTCCGCATTGCCAAGAGCAAGCTAAATTAAACAAATAAAAGAAGACCTGCTGAGGTCTTCTTTTTTTTGTACTATCTAATCGCTACTTGTTCTTGAATAACTTTAAGATAATTTAAATTGGCATCTTCAGGACCTTGAACAGGCAAGCCTGCTTCTAGGTTCTCTTTTATATATGCAAGGTTTTCTTTTGTAATGATTTCTCCAGGGATGAAGATTGGAATCCCTGGCGGATATACCATAACAAATTCTGCAATGATTCTTCCTGCTGATTCTTCAAATGGAACACTTTCTGTATTTGCATAAAAAGCATCACGCGGAGAGAGGGCAAGAACCGGAATATCAGGGACGTGTACCGGCAAGGATTTAATCTCTTCCGTTTTTGAGGAGCTTTTTTCATTTGAAAGCTTAGTTAATGCTTCAACCAGGATCATAGTGTCTTTTTCATGATCGGCAGTAGTAATCAGACACAAAATGTTATACAGATCCGATAATTCTACCTCAATGTTGTAATTATCTCGAAGCCATGTTTCAGCTTCATAACCTGTAATTCCAAGATCTTTTACAGATATAAGCAGTTTAGATGGATCGTAATCGAATGTCGCCGAAGTACCAAGCTTTTCTTCACCTACACAATACAGGTTTGGTATTTCGTTTATTTTCTCCCTCGTTTGGTTTGCGAGGCGAATCGTTTTTTCAATTAATGTATACCCTTCAGTTGCTAAACGTCTGCGTGCAGCATCCAAAGAAGCTAAAAGGATATAGGAAGTAGATGTTGTTGTCATCATACTTAATATGGTTTGAACACGTTCAGGCGAGACAAGTCCTTCTTTAACATTTAAAATAGAACTGCCGGTAAGTGACCCTCCAAGTTTATGAACACTTGTTGCAGCCATATCGGCACCAGCCTGCATAGCTGACAATGGCATATGGTCATGAAAATGGATAAGGACACCATGTGCTTCATCGACAAGGACAGGTACATTAAATCGATGAGCAACATTAACAATACCTTTTAAATCTGCAGCAAAACCAAAATAAGTTGGGTTAATTACAAGAACCGCTTTTGTATCAGGGTGCTGATTCAACGCTTTCTCAACGCTGTCAGGTGTAATCCCATGTGAGATCCCTAATTCAGGATCGATTTCCGGGTGGATAAAAATAGGGGTTGCACCAGAAAAAACGATTGCCGTCATAATAGATTTATGCACATTTCTCGGAACAAGAATTTTATCCCCAGGAGAAACGACGGACATGATCATCGTCATTATAGCGCCGCTTGTACCTTGAACAGAGAAAAAGGTATGATCTGCACCAAACGCTTGTGCTGCAAGATCTTGAGCTTTTTTAATCATGCCTTTTGGGTGATGAAGGTCATCGAGTGGTGTGATATTTATTAGATCGATTGAAAGAGCATTAGGTCCAATAAAATTCTTGAACTCTTCATCCATACCTTGGCCCTTTTTATGACCGGGAATATGGAATTGCAATGGGTTTTTGTTTGCATGTTCACGCAAGCCTGTAAATAAAGGAGTTTCATGTTGAGACAATTTATACTACACCTCATCTATAATTAACTTAAATTTTTCATTTATTTAGGGCTCTTTTTCAAAGAATGTTGCTGTTGGTATTTTTATTTTCTGCATTGATATGTTGATTGTAGTGCAAGGTGCGAGACTCCTGCGGGATCAGCGGGACAGGTGAGACTCCTAACTGCGCAAAGCGCAGAGGAGGCTCACCGCTCGACCCGGGGAAAGCGAGCATCCTGGAACGGAAATCAACTACCTCCAAAAGCATCAAAGTTTGCTAACACAGCCTTTATTTATAAAACAAAAGAAGTATAACAGAAAATGCATGAAGATGTAAGTAGATGATTTAATTTTCAGGAGGAGAGATCATATGTTTAAAACACGTGTAACAACTTTGTTAAATATTGATTTACCGATCATTCAAGGGGGTCTGGCATATTTAGCATATTCAGATCTTGCTGCAGCCGTTTCTAATGCAGGAGGACTGGGACAGATTACAGCTATGTCGCTTCCAAATAGTGATGCATTGAGAACCGAAATCAAAAAAACGAAGCAGATGACATCACGGCCGTTTGGAGTGAATTTTGCAATTGGACAGCATGGAAGAACTTATGAGGAACAACTGGAAACAGCTATTGAAGAGGGTGTAAAAGTTATCAGCATAACAGGCGGAAATCCTGCACCTGTTTTAAAAAGATTAGAAAATACAAGCATAAAAACACTTGTGCTGGTCTCTAGTAAACGCCAAGCGATAAAAGCTGAACAGCTTGGAGCTGATGCCGTAATGGCTGTTGGTCAGGAAGGCGGAGGACATATCGGAAAAGAGGATACGGGTACCTTTGTTTTGATTCCCCAGATAGCAGAGAGCTTATCGATACCAGTTATCGGTTCTGGCGGGATCGTTGATGGAAAAGGAATGATGGCTGCATGTGCTCTTGGTGCAGAAGGGATAGAAATGGGGACAAGGTTTATTGCAGTGAAAGAATGCGTACATGCTCATCCAGCCTATAAAAAATGGATACTCGAAAGTTCCGAAAACGATACGGTTGTAATCAAAAGAAAGTTAGGTATGCCAGGCAGGACACTCAATACACCTTTTGCATTAAAAATTGTTGAAGAAGAAAATAAAAACGGATCTTATGAGCATCTAAAAGATTTTATCAGCGGGGAAGCGAATCAGAAATTTATTTATGAAGGAAAGAGTGACGAAGGATTTGGATGGGCTGGTCAAGGAGCTGGGAGGATCAATGAGGTTATATCTGTTAGTGAATTGTTCCAGCAAATAAAAGAAGAAGCAAAAGCTGTCCATCAAAAATGGAACAGCCTTTTCTAACACTTTTCTTACAATAGAGATACATACCCATACATTTATGCAGTAAGGCAATATACTAGTGGTAAGAAGCAGCTGAACTTCTGCTTCCTGCCACTTTTTTTTATTACAGTTACTTCTTCAAGTTGTATAGAGGTAAAAGGGTTTGAAATGTCTCGGAGATTCGTGTGTACCATTCGTCTTCCGACATATTAACAGCTTCATCTTTTGAGATATGAACACCGCAAAGCAATTCGGCTTTTTTAACAGAAATTAGACGTTCAGCCATTTCCTTTAATCTTTCCTTTTTTACTTCGCTATGCTTATAGCTATCTGGCTTTGTATGATCGTCAGACCAAACAAAGGAATCGGGAATCTCCTTTTTTACCTTACTAAGTTTCTTTAGAAAGGTTTTGCCATACGAATCCTTTATCGGTGACTCATATATAAGAGCAAACCAGATAAAAACATGTGTTTCAAATAATCCAATCTGAAAATGTGGCAGCATTTTGTACCCTCTTTTATTTGGAGCAAAAGCTACCCATGTATCTTTTGGCGGATTTACAGTGCGTCTTGCGTGTTTAGCTACATGATAGAACATTTCCTCCCCTGTTAAACCTGTAAGTTCATCAGCATACTTAGCGCCAAGCACCTCGAGTTTAGGTCGTATATGGGTAATGATTTGATCCATACGCTGCTCAAGACCATCTGTCTTAAAAACATTAAAATCCTGCTCTTTAAATCCAGTGAATGTCATGAATGTTTCCTCCTGATTATAAAACGATACAAAAAAAGTTTATCACAGAAGCTGTTTTATAAAAAAATGTTTGCATTAGATTCCGCAAAGTGCCGTTTCACTATACCTCAGTCCTTCATAAAATATATAAAACATGAAAACGAAAAAAGAAAGGATGTGCCAGCGATATGAAACAAGTAATGAATACCTTAAAAAGAACGGATGCAGAAAGAAGAATTCCAGTTTTAAAACTTGAGATTGACTATGAATTAGCTACCTTGTTTGATGCCTTAAAATCAAAAGATCAGAAACAAATCAATGATTCTAAACGTAAGCTCGAAAGATTAAGGCTGGAGCTCGTGAGACTTGAGGCATGATTCAAAGAAATAGCGGGTAGCAAAAACGAATCCATCATGAACGGATGGTTCGTTTTTTTGTGAACAAGTCGGAATTGGCATATACTATAGGAAAGGCAAGGGGTGAGACGATGGAAAAAGAAAAGTGGAGAAAGATTGAACAGTTAGCTAAAGCTTGGACGATTGAAGCCGCAGAGCTGTTACAAGAATCGTTTGAAAATACATTGACGATTACATATAAATCACATATTGCTGACCTCGTCACAAATATGGATAAGAATATCGAAAAGTTTTTTATTGATAAAATACAAAAAACATTCCCAGAACACAGGGTCCTAGGTGAAGAAGGGTATGGGGATGATATCCAAGATAAGTCGGGTATTATTTGGATCATTGACCCTATCGACGGAACTACAAATTTTATTCATCAGCAATCAAATTTTGCTATCTCTATCGGCATCTATGAAAACGGATCGGGAAAAATGGGTTTGATATATGATGTTGGAAGCAAAAATCTCTATTTTGCTAAAGATGGAGAAGGTGCTTATTTAAATGATTTAAAACTTTCTAAGTTAGATAAGGTAACACTTTCTGAAGCGGTTGTTGGAGTGAATGCTACTTGGGTTGGTCCAAACAAAAGAATTAATCACGAGAACGTACAGGAAATCGTAAGAAAATCCAGAGGAACACGTTCGTACGGTTCTGCTGCAATTGAACTAGCTTATGTGGTATCCGGCAAACTGGATGCTTATATGACAATGAGATTGTCTCCATGGGATTTTGCAGCTGGTCTAATTCTTCTGAATGAAGTAGGAGGGATTGCAACAAATACTGATGGTAAACCGATTCAGCTGCTCGAACAAAACAGCATCTTAGCAGCTAAGCCTGGCTTGCATGAGGAGATATTAAAACATTTAATACAGTAATGCTGTTTTCCAAAAGATTGTTGCTAATGGATAAAGCCTTCCTTGCCCTGTTGCTTGTAACTGAAGGAGCGAGACTCCTGCGGGAACAGCGGGACAGGTGAGACCCCGCAGGCGCAAGTAGCGCCGAGGAGGCTCACCGCACGCCCCGCGGAAAGCGAGCTCCTGGAGTGGAAATCAACCACTTCATACATCAGCAAAGGTTACAAAACACCCAAAAAGAAAGAGAGCCTTCTTTATGAACGCTCTCTTTGTTTTTTCTTTAATGAAAATCCAAATCCCATCAAAATGAAAACGGAAATGATGGATATGATAAAAATAAGTAAACTTTTTTCGCCGATAGCCACACCCACTCCGCATATAGCAAGAGCTGTTAGAAAGGCAATAATAAAGAAAACTCCGTTCATGATGACCTCCAAATGTAAATAAATCAGTCGATGCTGCATAATAAGTGTAACGAATTTACATAAAAAGAAAAAGCCTTTAAATAAATTTGTGATATAATAGTCAAGTTGAACAAAAAAAGATCAGAAAAAGAGATAGGATATAAGGAGAGAATAATTTTGAATAGAAGAGATGATTTACGCAATATAGCGATTATCGCCCACGTTGACCACGGAAAAACAACACTAGTTGACAAACTGCTTCATCAATCAGGTACATTCCGTGATAATGAACAGGTTAATGAACGTGCAATGGATTCCAACGACTTGGAACGTGAGCGCGGGATTACGATCTTAGCTAAGAACACAGCAATTAACTATAACGAGAAGCGCATTAACATTATGGATACACCAGGACATGCCGACTTCGGTGGTGAAGTTGAACGTATCATGAAAATGGTTGATGGTGTACTACTTGTTGTCGATGCATATGAGGGATGTATGCCTCAAACTCGTTTCGTACTGAAAAAAGCATTAGAGCAAAAATTAACACCAATCGTAGTTGTTAACAAAATTGACCGTGATTTTGCACGTCCAGAAGAAGTAGTAGACGAAGTAATCGATCTATTTATTGAACTGGGTGCTGAAGAAGATCAATTAGAATTCCCTGTAGTTTATGCATCTGCACTTAAAGGGACAGCAAGTATGGATCCAAGCAAGCAAGATGAAAACATGACAGCATTGCTTGATACGATCATTGAAACAATTCCTGCACCAGAAGATAACAGTGCTGAGGCGCTTCAGTTCCAAGTTACAATGCTTGATTACAACGACTATCTTGGCCGTATTGGTATTGGTCGTGTGTTCCGCGGTACAATTAAAGTTGGACAAGCAGTATCTTTAATGAAGCTTGATGGATCAGTGAAAAAGTTCCGTGTTACTAAATTGTTTGGTTTCCTTGGTTTGAAGCGAATTGAAATTCAAGAAGCAAAAGCCGGAGATCTTATTGCAGTATCCGGAATGGAAGAGATCAACGTTGGTGAAACAGTATGTCCAGAAGGCCAAGAAGAAGCACTTCCTGTTCTTCGTATTGATGAACCAACTTTAAAAATGACATTCCTAGTAAATAACTCACCATTTGCTGGTCGTGAAGGTAAATATGTAACGAGCCGTAAAATTGAAGAGCGTTTGATGTCTGAATTAGAAACAGACGTGAGCTTGCGTGTTGAAAATACTGATTCTCCAGATGTTTGGACAGTTTCTGGACGTGGTGAGCTTCACCTTTCAATCTTAATTGAAAACTTACGTCGTGAAGGATTTGAACTTCAAGTTTCAAAACCTGAAGTAATCGTTCGTGAAATTGATGGTGTGAAATGTGAGCCTGTAGAACATGTTCAAATTGATATTCCTGAAGAATACACAGGTGCAATCATGGAATCATTAGGTGACCGTAAAGGTGAAATGAAAAACATGGTTAACAATGGTTCAGGCCAAGTACGTCTTGAATTCATGGTACCAGCTCGCGGATTGATCGGTTATACAACAGAGTTCTTAACACAGACTCGCGGATATGGAATCTTGAACCATACGTTTGACAGCTATCAGCCGATGGTTGCTGGAAACGTTGGCGGACGTCGTCAAGGTGTACTGGTTTCTATGGAAAACGGTAAAGCGTCACAATACGGAATCATGGGTGTTGAAGACCGCGGTACGATTTTTATTGAGCCAGGTACAGAAGTTTACATGGGAATGATCGTTGGGGAACATACTCGCGAGAACGATATTACTGTAAACATTGTAAAAGTGAAGCAGATGACAAACATGCGTTCAGCTAACAAAGACCAGACTGTAACAATGAAAAAACCTCGTGTTATGTCGCTTGAAGAAGCATTAGAATACTTGAACGATGATGAGTATTGCGAAGTTACTCCAGAGAGCATTCGTCTTCGTAAAAAGATTTTAGATAAGAACGAACGTGAAAGAGTAGAGAAGAAAAAGAAACTTGCTCAAGGCTAAACTTAACTTTTAAGAAGCGGGAGTGGGAATCGTGAAAGAACAAGAAATTATGAAAGCGACAGGTGAAGATTCGTCCTCAATGGCTTTGCTGTTGGGTATTGAAAATGACCCTGTCAGAGCTTTCTTGCTGTTGTATTTAATCATTACAGTGCTTAGCATAATTGTTTTTAAGTTAGGATTCGCAAAAAAACTGCCGCCTTTAAAATCAGCATTGATTTATCTGTTTTTAATTATCGGCTGTATGCCTTTAGCATTCTTTGGAATTGGACTTCCCGTAGCTGAAGGATTGATAGTGGCAGCACTTATCCTGATTATTTACAAAGTAAGATTATATCAAAGCAAAAAAGAAAACGGCTAAAACAGGGGGGTCAGCATGAAACTCGTCGATGCTCTTTCCAATTGGCTAAGCATAAAAAAAGTGCATGAAGAACGTCCCGATGATTTGGCTGCCGAGGATACTTTTGAATTTTTTAGTGAGATATTAAGAGAAGATCACCAAGTAAAAATACAATCTGTTTCCATTCAAGGACCGTTTTACATCGTCTTATTCGAAGCGGGCGGCGTTGAACAAACAGAGCGATTTTTTGTTGATGCAGTGGATGCTTTATACGAAGGAATTCAAAATGAACCAAGGTTTAACGAGGAGTGCTGATTAGTCAGCGCTCCTTTTTTTATGCAGAACTGAAACAAAGTATCCGATTAGGACAGCAAATAAAAGGTGTCCGGTAAACCAAAGTGTAAATGGCAAGATATAAGGAGGATGGAAAGGCTTTGAAACAGCGATTTGATAAAGAGGAAAAAAGGTAAAGGACATAATTGTATTTATGATTAAAGAAATAAAGATTGGTTGATTAAATCTTGCAGACAAAATATCAATAACTGCGACCAAAATCACCGATATCACTAAATGCGATACGAACTGAATCAGGAAAGAATAAATGATGTAATCAGGTAAAGGCAAAAAGTCAATATTAACCAAAAAAGTATAAAGGTTAATCTCAAATCCTTGTTCTATTGCATAAAAAAAACAAGCCAGCAAGGCGCCGGCAATTGTACCATATAAAGTCCAATCCGATAAACGGTTACCAGTCATTGTTCGTATCTGGACTTCTGTATAAAGTAAAATTACCTGTAGCTTCCCGCTGGGCAGTTTTTCTAGTGATTCGCTCTTTGCATGGTTCGCACATAAAGGTGTGTATCGGTCTATTTCGTAATTTCTTTGCAAGTGAACATTCATTTTCAATAACTTCAATATTATCGCATAATACGCATTTTACACGCATCGTATTTCACCTCTTTCAAACAGTATACCATAAAGAAAATTGTAAATTAAGTAAAGGAATTGAAGCAATATAGAGGATCATGGTGGTCATTGTATTTTTCAAGAGGATTTTTTTAAGGCTGTGCGTCTGAAACCGACAAAATATATGAAATCCTCGTTATATGAGATGGGAAAAACTCAAATCACATAAAAAATAGTGTTCATCACATAAATAATGATGCTCATCACTTAAAAAAGGTAGAACATCATATAAAAATGACCCATCATCATACAATTTACCAATTTAAGGGAATTATTATCCGTATGATAAAAGACTCTCGCTACTTCCTGACAGTACCTTCGTAAAGCGAGCATCAAGCGGGAATTAAAAAACCTTTCATAAAAAAGACTGACAAGGGAAGTTGTTGAAATTATCCCTCATCAGTCTCATTAATATCAGCTTTCATTCAAACGCTGCGGCTGATTTTTATCTGCTTTTTCTTGCTTTTGTTGATTATTTTTCAGCTGACGTTCTTCTTTTTCTGAAAGCTGGCTGTTATTTGTTTCTGTCGGAGAAGGCTTTTCCGTTTGAAGGCTGTGTGGAACTTGCGGCATTAAACGGCCTACGATTCCTGCTAATTCATTAGCGATTCCCCCGATAGGATGCCCCTGGCGTATCTGTTTTCCCATTTGCCGCAGTCTTTCAACAACATCAGGATCGGCAGTTATAACAGCATTTTTGCCATTAGGATCGTTTTTAAGTGCTTCTGCAACGGAATATTTAATCGATCCAACTCGTGAATTATCAAGCTTCCGGTCTACATCTATACCTACAACGGCATATGGGCCTAAGACAACAGCTGTAGCATCTTCAACACCAGGAATTCCTGTAGCCAGTCCGACAAGATGCCGTGATACTTCCTGAGAGCCTTTTGGCTGATCGGGTTTCTTGCTTTCAGCAGATTGATTTACTTTAGTAAGACGGGGAGTATTTTTATCAGCTTGCTGTGCATTATCGTTATTTTTTTCGTTCATGCAGCCAAATAGAACAAAAATTGCGCTTAAGACTGCAACTATTCGTAATGTTTTCAATGAATATCAGTCCTTCCAAGTCATTTTCGTTATTTTTTGTTCATTCTTCTAACTTTATTCCTTCACACATACATTTTTAATAGGCAGTCCATAAAAATGCACTTAATAGATAGGATTACATTTAAGTCAGGAGGCTGAATGTTGAATAAACGATATGTCCTAGATACAAACGTGCTTTTGCAGGATCCTTATTCCATACAATCTTTTGGAGACAGTGAAGTGATCATACCTGCTGTAGTTTTAGAAGAAGTGGATTCCAAGAAACGTTATATGGACGAAATTGGGAGGAATGCAAGAGAAGTTTCCCGTTTAATTGACCGTGTAAGACAGAATGGTAAACTGCATCAAGGTGTTCCACTTGAAAATGGGGGTAAACTTCGTGTTGAGCTTAACCATAAATCTTTTCGAAGGCTTCAGGAAACGTTTGTTGAACCTACAAACGATAATCGGATATTAGCTGTTACTTTGAATTTAAAACAAGAAGAAGAGGCCAAAAAGAGCGGTGTGAAAGTGATACTAGTTTCAAAAGATGTATTGGTCCGAGTAAAGGCAGATGCTCTAGGTATAGATGCAGAAGATTTTTTAAGTGACAGGGTTATCGATAAGAATGACCAGACATATACGGGCTATAAAGAAATTTATGTACAAGGAGAACTTCTGAGTAAATTTTATGAGAAGAATGAACTTCAGCTTATCGAACTTACAGGACACTCCTTTTACCCCCATCAATTTGTCATCTTGAAAGATGTATTCAGGTCATCCGTTTCTGCTCTTGGGAAAGTAGACGAGTTCGGTAAAACTCTTAAGCCCCTGCGTTATGATTCAGAGCAGATCTGGGGAATCCGGGCTAGAAATGTACAGCAAAAAATGGCATTTGAACTTTTGCTGCGAAAAGACCTTCCGCTAGTTACACTGATTGGAAAAGCAGGCACAGGAAAGACGCTGATAACACTGGCTGCAGCATTGCTTCAGACAGAAGATTTGAAGGATTATATCAAATTATTTATTGCACGCCCAATAGTACCCGTTGGAAAGGATATCGGTTATTTGCCAGGAGAAAAAGAAGAAAAACTTAAGCCGTGGATGCAGCCGGTCTATGATAATCTCGAATACCTGTTCAATACAAAAAAGCAAGGGGAACTGGAAAAAATTCTTGCTGGCATTGGCTCTATCCATGTTGAAGCACTCACTTACATCAGGGGGAGAAGTCTGCCGGATCAGTTTATTATTATAGATGAAGCTCAAAACCTGACTAAGCATGAAGTAAAAACGATTCTTACAAGGGTAGGGGAAGGGAGTAAAATTGTTTTGCTCGGTGACCCTCAGCAAATTGATCATCCTTATTTGGACGAATTTACAAACGGACTGACATATGTGGTGGAAAAGTTTAAAGACCAGTCAGTCAGCGGGCACGTGCGGCTGGAAAAAGGTGAACGTTCTTCATTGGCACAAATTGCAGCAGATCTGCTGTAACCGAAAAAGACAGCTCCAAAAGAGCTGCCTTTCATTATTTCTGTTTGTTTTTTAGAGAAGAGTGATTGCTGTAATGCGCTTAATTGGGTTTTCTTTGTTGCTTCCGTCACCAAAATAAAAGTGAACAGGTCCATCTGTTTTTAATGGTTTCCCGTTTTCGGAAAAAGCCAAATAACCATCTTGAGCTTCTTTAAGTGTGATTTCTACATTTCCGTCCCCTGATTCAATGAGTACTCTTTCTGCGTCAGGGTGCGGTTGTGCATTATAGATAAAATAAGATAAAGATATAGCGAAGGAACTTGTAAGAAGAGTTTCTTTTAAAGTTGCCTTAGGTTTTTGCTTATCTTTTTCAGAAGGAGGGATAGCACCTTCCTGTAATTCTCTGTCCCAGTGAGCAGAAACGTCCTTTAAATATTTCTCTTGCTCGCTTTCTTTGTCTCCTTGCTTATCGAACAAAGTGTTCAGATCTTCTTTTCTATCATCAAAAATCCAGACACCTGGATCTAAAGTCAGCGGGTAGTTTACCTTCCCTTTAAGTGCAACTATAAATTCCATATGTACCTCCTTGATTTGAAAACACTATTAAAAGCATAGCATGATTATGTGAATACTGTAATATGTTGATTTTTTTTAGACAAACCTTTATATTTAAAGGTAGAAATTCGTGCGAACGGAGGGATGATCATTGTCAGCTGAGATGGCAACTGGACATCGGGAAAGGGCATTTGAACTCTTAAAAGCAGATGCAGACAAAATCCTGAAATTAATTGAAGTTCAAATGGAAAACTTAACAATGCCACAATGTCCCCTCTATGAGGAAGTATTGGATACGCAAATGTTTGGTTTATCCCGTGAAATAGATTTTGCAGTCCGCTTAAATCTTGTAGAAGAAGATGCGGGCAAACAATTATTAGAGTCGCTCGAAAAGCAGCTTACTGCATTGCATGATGCTTCTATGAAAAAATGATTCACAGCCAGTCCGAAAAACATTTGGACTGGATTTTTTTATATTTATAAAGAAGTATTCATTTTTTAATCAAAAACTGATAAAACGTTACGAAATAATATGTTTAAGAGAATGTCGCCGGGCTGAATCAATAAGAAAAAGATTTTATGTGTTACAATATCTAATAATTATGAATTTAGAGAGGAGAAAGGTGGACAACGTGAAAAAAGCAGTAAGACCCTATGACTATTCTCTTTTAGTGGCCGTACTTTTATTGTGCAGTACTGGTTTAGTCATGATATACAGCGCGAGTATAGGGGTAACAATCAATAAATACGATTATAGCAGCAGTTTCTTCTTCACCAGACAGCTCATCTTTTTAATCGCAGGAATAATTTTCATGTACTTTACAATGAGATTTAACGTTCAAATCTACAAAAAATTAATGCTGCCCATCGTACTGATATCCATAGGAATACTTGTTGCCGTATTACTATTTGGCCGGGAAGTAAATAATGCAAAAAGCTGGTTATACATAGGACCTGTTGGAATTCAGCCTGCAGAGTTCATTAAATTAACTCTAGCCATGTACTTGGCCGCAATCTATTCAAAAAAACAAGGAAAAATGCATGACTTTAAAAAAGGTGTCATACCTCCTCTTAGTATCTTTGCAATAATGTTTATTTTGATCATTTTGCAGCCGGATCTAGGAACAGCACTGATTGTCGCAGGTGTAGCGGGAATTATCCTTTTCTGCTCAGGTATTAAATTTAAACATATTTTTTCGATGGCAGCATTAGCCGGAATTGTGGGACTCGGGATTTACTTTCAGCTAAGTGATGAACAGCTTTCACGGTTTGATGCAGCTTATGCACCATTTAAAAATCCAGCGGGTGATGGATATCAGCTAGTTAACGGCTATATTTCTATTGCAGCTGGCGGTTTAACGGGCAGCGGTCTAGGACAAAGTATTCAAAAGTACGGCTTCTTGCCTGAACCCCATACTGATTTCATTATAGCGATCATCGCAGAGGAATTAGGTTTCATAGGAGTGTTTTTAATTATTGCTCTTTTAGGGTATATCGTATTGAGGGGATTCTGGATAGGTATGCAGAGCGACGACACATACACGAGCCTCCTTGCTTTCGGAATATCTGGGATGATTGGTATTCAGACAGTTGTTAACTTAGGAGCAGCAGTAGGCTTATTGCCTATTACTGGTGTCCCGCTTCCTTTTATATCTTATGGTGGATCTTCCCTTCTCTTGTTTCTGACATCGATGGGGATTCTAATAAATATTTCTGCAAAAGTAAAACTGAATAAGAAAGTGCCTGACAAACAACCGAATGTAAGAAACAAAAGCTTAAAAGCAATCATGTAACGGTAAAAGGAGAGGAACTTGTATGAGCAGAAAAATCAGCAAAGTCTTAGTAGCAAACCGAGGAGAAATTGCAATAAGGATTTTCAGAGCATGTACAGAACTGAATATTCGAACTGTGGCAGTATATTCAAAGGAAGATACTGGTTCCTACCATCGTTATAAAGCAGATGAAGCATACCTGGTCGGAGAAGGAAA
Organism: Fictibacillus halophilus; assembly: GCF_042680145.1. Classification (GTDB taxonomy): domain Bacteria; phylum Bacillota; class Bacilli; order Bacillales; family Fictibacillaceae; genus Fictibacillus; species Fictibacillus halophilus_A. The sequence continues at coordinate 1,091,311 of NZ_JBHTNQ010000001.1, forward strand.
GAAGCCGATTGATGCTTATCTCGATATTGAAGGGATAATTGAAATAGCAAAAGCAAACGGCGTAGATGGCATTCATCCAGGCTATGGTTTCTTGTCAGAAAATAAAGAGTTTGCAGAGCGATGCCGTGAAGAAGGAATTGTCTTTATCGGACCTGAAGATAAACATCTTGATATTTTCGGAGACAAAGTAAAAGCGAGACAAGCAGCTATTGATGCAAACATCCCGGTTATCCCAGGAAGTGATGGTCCTGTTAACTCATTAGAAGAAGTTAAAACATTCGCAGAAGAAAATGGGTTTCCGATTATCATTAAAGCTTCCATGGGCGGCGGCGGCCGAGGTATGAGAATCGTAAGAAGTGAAAATTCTTTAGCTGAAAGCTTTGAGAGAGCTAAGTCTGAAGCCAAGGCGGCTTTTGGTAAGGACGAGGTTTATGTTGAAAAATTCTTAGATAAACCAAAACATATCGAAGTACAGATCCTAGGAGATAATGAAGGAAATCTTGTGCATTTATATGAGCGTGACTGTTCTGTTCAAAGAAGACATCAAAAAGTAGTTGAGGTAGCACCTAGCGTTTCATTAACTGAGGAACTCCGTCATGAAATCTGCGAATCTGCGGTTTCTTTAATGGAGCATGTAGGATATGTAAATGCAGGTACTGTAGAATATCTTGTTACTGGATCTGGTGAGTTTTATTTTATTGAAGTCAATCCTCGTGTTCAGGTAGAACATACGATTACAGAAATGGTAACCGGCATTGACATAGTTCAATCACAGATCCTTATCGCTCAGGGCTTCTCATTGCATAGTAAAGAATTAGGAATTCCTCAGCAACAAGATATTTATTGTCATGGGTACGCCATTCAATCTCGTGTTACTACTGAAGATCCTGCCAATCAGTTTATGCCTGATACAGGAAAGATAATGGCATATCGTTCAGGAGGCGGATTTGGAGTACGTTTAGACGCCGGTAATGGCTACCAGGGTGCAGTTATCACGCCATTTTATGATTCATTGCTTGTAAAAGTTTCAACATGGGCATTGTCCTATGAACAAGCTGCTTCTAAAATGTTAAGAAATTTAAAAGAATTTCGTATTCGTGGAATTAAAACAAATATAGCTTTCCTTGAGAACGTTGTAACACACCAGAAGTTCTTATCTGGGGACTATGATACTTCCTTTATTGATACGAGCAGTGAATTGTTTGTGTTCCCTAAACGCAAAGATAGAGGAACAAAGATGCTTTCATATATTGGAGCGACAACTATTAACGGCTTTCCTGGCCTTCAAAAGCAAGAAAAGCCATTGTTTGATAACCCTCGCATACCAAAAGTGAAACACTATGAACCAATGCCTAATGGCACAAAACAATTGTTGGACAGTGAAGGCCCGGAAGCAGTTGCTCAGTGGGTTAAGGATCAAAAGAAACTATTGCTTACAGATACAACATTCCGAGATGGTCATCAGTCGCTGCTTGCAACACGTGTCAGAACGAACGATCTCCTTCATATTGCAGAGCCGACTGCAAGACTTTGGCCAGATATGTTCTCTATGGAAATGTGGGGTGGAGCAACGTTTGATGTTGCATACCGCTTCTTAAATGAGGATCCGTGGGACAGGCTTTTAAAGCTTAGAGAAAAAGCTCCAAATGTATTGTTCCAAATGCTTTTAAGGGCATCGAATGCTGTCGGCTACAAGAATTATCCTGATAACGTCATTGAAGAATTTGTTAAAAAATCAGCAATGGCTGGAATAGATGTCTTTAGAATTTTTGATAGCTTAAACTGGGTAGAAGGAATGAAAGTTGCTATTCATGCAGTTCGTGAAACAGGAAAAATTGCTGAAGCTGCTATTTGCTATACAGGTGATATTCTAGACTCTAGCCGTACAAAATACGATTTGAACTATTATGTGAATCTTGCCAAAGAACTTGAACAAGAAGGTGCTCATATCCTTGCAATTAAAGATATGGCAGGTCTGTTAAAGCCACAAGCTGCTTATGATCTTGTTTCGGCCCTAAAGGATTCAATTGACATTCCTATTCATCTTCATACGCACGATACGAGCGGAAATGGTATTTATACCTATGCGAAAGCTGCAGAAGCGGGTGTAGATATTGTAGATGTTGCATTGAGTTCAATGGCTGGTCAAACATCTCAGCCAAGCGCTAACTCTTTATATTATGCTTTAACAGGAAACGAAAGACAGCCTGATTTAAACATTCAAAATGCAAATCAGCTGTCCGCTTATTGGGAAGATATTAGAAAGTATTACGCTGGCTTTGAAAACGGCATGACTGCTCCAGATCCTGAGGTATATGAACATGAAATGCCTGGCGGGCAGTTCAGTAATCTTCAGCAACAAGCGAAAGCTGTTGGATTGGGAGAACGCTGGGACGAAGTGAAGCAGATGTACAGAAGAGTTAATGACATGTTCGGGGATGTAGTTAAAGTTACGCCATCTTCCAAAGTAGTGGGGGACATGGCACTTTATATGGTTCAAAACAACTTAACCGAGGATGAAGTATACGAAAGAGGAGAATCACTCGACTTCCCTGATTCAGTAGTGGAATTCTTCCAAGGTTACCTAGGGCAGCCGTATCAAGGTTTCCCTCGAGAACTTCAGCAGATCATCTTAAAAGGCAGAGAGCCGTTAACTGTAAGACCTGGAGAAACACTTGAAGCTGCTGATTTTAATGACATTAAAGAAACGTTATTCCATAAAATCAACCGTCAAGTTACAAGTTTTGATGTTCTGGCATATGCCTTGTATCCTAAGGTGTTCTTAGACCGCGAGAAAATGTATGCTCAATTTGGAGATGTATCTGTGCTTGATACGCCTACATTTTTCTATGGCATGACATTAGGCGAAGAAATTGAAGTGGAAATCGAACAAGGAAAGACTCTTATCGTAAAACTAGTTTCGATTGGGGAAGCTCAAAATGATGGATCTAGAGTTCTCTATTTTGAGCTAAACGGACAGTCACGTGAGATTGTAGTAATCGACGAAAGTGCAAAAGTAACGGTTACAGCTAAACAAAAGGTAGATCCTTCAAATCCTTCTCAAATCGGTGCGAGTATGCCAGGAACAGTAATTAAAGTTCTTGTTGAGCAAGGTGAAAAAGTGAAAAAAGGCGATCACTTGATGATTACTGAAGCCATGAAGATGGAAACAACCGTTCAAGCACCATTTGACGGACGCGTTAAATCCATTTCTGTACAAAACGGAGAAGGCATCAGTGCTGGGGATCTATTGATTGAATTGGAAAAATAATCACGAAAAAGGCGTCTCAATGAGAGACGTCTTTTTGTTGGTAAAGTTTTGTTTCCACATGTATGCAGGGTGATTTTTTAATATGGGGGATGTTGTGAAATTTCCGGTTCGTCAATAAATCTTGTGAAAAGGTGAAATTATCGGCTTGATAGGTGAAATTATAGCCATAACTGGTGAAATTATTTCATAAATGGTGAATATATTATTGGTTTTCGTCAAATTAAATTAAAAATACCCCTGACTGTAAGGGTAAATCATTTCTACGAGCTCTTCTCGCAAGTTGATTGGAGTGCAAGGTGCGTGCCAGCCACCTGATTATGCCTCTTGCAAGGCATGCGACGAGGAACACGCTTCGTCAGGTTTTGCTTGTAGACGCAGGAGCACAAATGCTTCCTTAAATGTGAGACTCCTAAGGGTGCAAAGCGCCGAGGAGGCTCTCCGCACGCCCCGCGGAAAGGGAGCATCTGTAAAGGAAATCAACCACTTTCAAGAACAACAAAGTATAAGATAACAGCGTTACTATAAAAAAGCTGACAGATATGTTCCATAGAACAACATCTGTCAGCCTTTTAAATAACTATTTTCGATAAACAATTAAAGCCACGAAACTAAGTGCTCCGAATAAGAAAGAAATAATTAATCCGTGTGATAAAGCTACAAATAAGTTTAAGTTTGATAAGACGATCATGGCCCCAGATATACCTTGAAGCAAAACAAATAGCGCAGCAAATTGTAACCCTTTATTTAATGCTTTTTGTTCTTTATAATGCTTTCTCGCGTGATACCAAGAATAAACAATCCATATGAATAAAACAATAGCTGCAATTCGGTGGAGCAGGTGAATGCTTGCTTGAGAACCTAACTCTGCTATAGTACCGCTGCACGACGGGAACTCTGACCCGCATCCCATGCTTGAGCCTGTATGCCTTACAAGCGCGCCTGTGTAAACTACTGCATATAGGTAAGCAAAGAGCCAATAGAGGTTCTTTTTAAATGATTGAGAAACTCTTGCAACAAATGAATCTTCACGTTTTTCAAAAGATAGTAGTGCAAGAAGCAGCACACTGGCAAAAGATACGAGTGAGAAGCCAAAATGTGAAGCAAGTACAGCTGATGACTGACTCCATATTACAGCAGCGGCTCCTAAAAGACCTTGAAGAACAATGAAAAACACAGCAGATCCTGCTAGTATTTTAACTTCTTTTCTATGAGAATCCCTCTTCCACGCCCATATTGCTAAAATGATAACTAAAATACCAAGCCATGCAGATACATAGCGGTGACTGACTTCAATGATCGTTTCAAGCTTTGGCTGAGTAGGCAGCAATTCTCCATAGCAAAGGGGCCAAGAATTACCGCAGCCGTCGCCTGAATCTGTTTTTGTAACAACTGCTCCCATAAGTAAAACAAGCAGCATGCCGAATGATGTAATAATAGAATAAATTTGATAAGCTCTTTTCAATTTCTCTCACCTGCTTTAAAGTTCTATAAACTTCACAAAATTGTAAAAAAATTTGCTAGTATTAAGGTCGGCCTGATAGTACAAATAATATAAGGTACTGTCAGTATTAGTCGAAGTATACAAAGTACATGTTTTGTTTTATAATGTTAAAGGACATTTTCTTTACTTTCTTTGTATATTCTTATCCTATCATATGGGAAAATCAATCTACTTTACATATTGTGAACAGATAAAGACAATTTTTAACCGTTGATTTTACTTACAAGCCCATATAGAATGAATGAGGGCTTATCTTACACTTAAAGAAAGAATTGGAACTGAATTTTTCCTTAGAAGGAGGTGTATCTGTGTTGAGCAAAACACCAACTGCATATGAAGCCGCTAACAAGGTTATGGAACCAGGACCTCTTTCAGAAGCAAATCCAACTGGTACTTGGAAAGACTTTTTAACAATCGCTAAACTCGGTATTGTAATGAGCAATCTGATTACAACTTTTGCAGGATTTTTCCTGGCTCTCAAGTATAACGGTTATTTGTTTACTGACAACATCCTTATATTAGTATTGTGTATACTAGGCGCTGCTTTAGTTATTGCCGGAGGATGCTGTTTAAATAACTATATTGATAGAGATATCGATCAGCTTATGGAAAGAACAATTGAAAGACCAACTGTTACAGGCCGTATTTCTGCCAGTCAGGTCCTTTGGGTGGGAATTATTCTTTCTGCTATAGGAACAGTAATGCTGGCTATGACAACACCTACAGCAGCAGTAATTGGATTAATCGGACTCTTTGTATATGTTTTCGTATATACAATGTGGCTAAAGCGCACTCATTCAATTAACACGGTTGTTGGAGGAATATCTGGAGCTGTGCCTCCGCTAATCGGCTGGGCTGCAGTAGATGCTAACCTTCATTGGGTAGCATGGATCCTATTCCTTATCATGTTCTTATGGCAGCCGCCCCATTTTCTGGCACTTGCCATGAAACGCTGCGAAGATTATCGAAAAGCAGGCATACCAATGCTTCCAGTAGTATCCGGTTTCGGGATTACTAAGCGTCAGATGATCTGGTATGTGGCTGCATTGCTTCCAGTATCTCTTTACTTATTTGATTTTGGAATGTTATATCTAATTTTGGCAGCTGTATTAGGTACAGGATGGCTGATCTTAGCTCTTTCAGGATTAAAAACGAAAGATGATATGAAATGGGCCCGTATGATGTTTGTTTATTCATTGAATTACATGACAATCATGTTTGTTGCCATGATTCTAGTTAATATATAATGTAATGTTTACTCTATGGAACAGCGTAATTTTGCGCTGTTCCTGTAATTGCCTTTACATAAAAGGGCTTTCAAAAGCTATTTAGCTATTTCCATTCAAATAAAATTATTTGAATTGAATAGAAAGAAGATCAGTCAAGACAGACTACAACGAGAAAGTGGGGTATATGTAGTGATGAAAAAATGGCTACAAAAAGGACGTCTGGTTTCCTTATTTGCCATGTTGGCACTCTTATTGATGGGGTGCGGAGATCCGACTCTATCGGCGTTAATTCCGCAAGGTGAAGTTGCTGACAAACAGTTCCAGCTAATGCTGATTTCAATTAGTATTATGATTCTGGTTCTAGTGGTAGTTTTCGTTCTTTATGCATTTGTATTATTAAAGTTTAGAAAGAAAAAAGGAGATACTTCTACACCTAAGCAAGTGGAAGGTAACCACATGCTTGAGTTGTTATGGACTGTTATCCCTATTCTTTTGCTAATCATTTTAGCGGTGCCAACTGTTATGAGAACATTTGAATTCTCTGCAGATGCGAAACCAGCTTCAAAAAATGAATTAAGCATTAAAGTAACAGGACACCAATACTGGTGGGAATTTGAGTATCCAAAAGAAGAATTGATTACTTCACAGGAATTAGTACTCCCTGCGGATACAAAAGTTCACGTTGAATTATCTTCAGCTGATGTTATCCACTCATTCTGGATTCCGTCATTAGCAGGTAAAACAGATACAAACCCAGGGGATAAAAACAAGAACTATATGTGGTTTGATACTGGAAGCAAAACAGATGTTGTTTACAAAGGTAAGTGTGCCGAGCTTTGTGGTGCATCACATGCTTTAATGGATTTCAAAGTAAGAGTTGTTTCTAAAGAAGACTATAAGAACTGGGTTGCAAGCTATAAGGCTGCAGACGGTAAATCTTCTGCTAATGCTAATGGACAACAAGTCTTTGAAAAGAACTGCTTATCTTGCCACGCTGTTGGACAAGAAGGCGGTAACACAGGACCAAGCTTAACTGGTTTTGGTGATAAAGACCGTGTAGCAGGTATCTTAGAACATAACAAAGAAAATCTGAAAGCATGGATTAAAGATCCTCAAGAAGTGAAACCAGGCAACAACATGCCGAAAGTGAATCTTTCTGATGAGGAAATTGATGCTGTTTCAGACTACTTGTTAGGTCTTAAATTGAAATAGTCTTAAGCATTGAAAAAAGGAGGTTACACCGTGGCAACTCACGAAAGTCACAAAAAGAGAAGTGGGCTAATGGATTGGCTCACTACCGTTGACCATAAAAAAATCGGTATTTTGTATCTTTTGGCTGGCGGGTTCTTCTTCTTAATCGGAGGACTCGAAGCCATCTTAATGCGTATTCAATTAATGGAGCCAGACAGCAAGATTTTCACTGGCGAGCTTTACAATCAGTTATTAACGATGCACGGAACAACGATGATCTTCTTGGCAGCCATGCCGATCATCTTTGGATTTATGAATGCGATCCTTCCACTGCAAATCGGGGCGCGTGACGTAGCATTCCCGTATGTTAACGCTGTAGGTTTTTGGTTATTCTTCTTCGGTGGTTTACTATTAAACCTGAGCTGGTTCTTAGGCGGAGCACCTGAAGCTGGGTGGACTGCGTATGCACCGCTATCTACCGTAGCTGAAGATACTGGCGTAGATTTCTACGTACTTGGTCTTCAAATCGCTGGGGCAGGTACACTAGCTGGGGGTATTAATTTCCTTGTAACTGTAATTAATATGCGTGCGCCTGGTATGACTTTTATGCGTATGCCTCTATTTACTTGGGCTTCATTTGTAACATCTGGACTTATCTTATTTGCATTCCCTGCACTTACAGTAGGATTCTTCCTTCTAATGTTTGAACGTGTATTCGATGCTAATTTCTTTAATCCAGATATGGGTGGTAACGTATTGATCTGGGAGCACATTTTCTGGATTTTTGGTCACCCGGAAGTTTACATTTTGATCTTGCCTGCATTTGGTATTATCTCTGAAGTAGTTTCTACTTTCTCAAGTAAGCGTTTGTTCGGGTACAGTGCAATGGTATTCGCAACAGTTCTTATCGGATTTTTAGGATTCATGGTTTGGGTCCATCACATGTTCACTGTAGGTCTTGGACCTGTTGCAAACTCCATCTTTGCGGTTGCAACAATGGCGATTGCAATTCCGACTGGTGTTAAGATCTTTAACTGGATCTTTACGATGTGGGGCGGACAAATCCGTTTTACAACAGCTATGCTTTTTGCAGTTGGCTTCATTCCTACATTCGTAATGGGCGGGGTAACAGGAGTTATGCTTTCTGTTCCTGCAGCTGACTATCAATATCATGACAGTTATTTCGTAGTAGCTCACTTCCACTATGTTATCGTGGGCGGATTGATTTTAGGATTGTTCTCAGGGTTATACTACTGGTATCCAAGAATGTTTAACCGGGTGCTGAACGAAACACTTGGAAAATGGAACTTCTGGTTGTTCTTTATTGGATTCCATTTAACATTCTTCCCTCAGCACTGGTTAGGATTAATGGGAATGCCTAGACGTGTATATACTTATATGTCTGGACAACAGCTTGATGGTTCAAACTTTGTAAGTACGATTGGTGCGATCTTGATGGGTCTTGGAACAATCGTATTGTTAATTAATATCGTTATATCTGCTTCATCTAAGCATGCAGCTACGAAAGATCCATGGGATGGCCGTACTCTAGAATGGGCAATGCCTGTTCCAACTCCTGAATACAACTTTGCACAAACACCGCTTGTTCGTGGTCTTGATGCATTGTATGTAGAAAAGGCAGCTGGCAATGGTGAAATGACACCAGCTGAACCTGTAGGAGAAATTCATATGCCGAATGGTTCAATTCTGCCGTTCTTCTTATCTTTAGGTATGTTTGTTGCTGGTTTTGGATTTATTTATTCAAACTGGATCGTTGCTATTGTTGGTTTAGGTGGAGTATTAGTAACAATGTTCCTTCGATCTGTAATCGACGACCATGGATATCATATCCATAAAGAAGAAGTGGAAGCAGACATTAAAGGGGGTAGAGCTTAATGAATGCTGGAGAACGTTTAACAGATGCTAATTTTCCTGCTCACCCGGAAAAAGCTACCCTTGAAGGTAAAAATAAGTTTTTAGGATTCTGGCTTTTCCTAGGTGGAGAAACTGTCCTATTTGCTACACTATTTGGAACATACTTAGGCCTAAGAAATATGCATCTGGATGGTCCATCTGGGGAAGAATTATTCTCTCTGCCATTGGTATTCTTAGCAACAATGCTTTTATTAACAAGCTCTCTTACGAGTGTGTATGCAGTACTATCTTTAAAACAAAACAAAGTACGTTCTTTACAGGGCTGGTTTATCGTAACTTTATTACTAGGTCTTGGGTTCCTTGGCTTAGAAATTTATGAGTTCATACACTATGTTCATGAAGGACATACATTTACTAGTTCTGCATTTGGATCTGCTTTCTATTCATTAGTTGGTTTCCACGGAGCTCACGTATTATTCGGAATTCTTTGGATCGCAACATTGCTGGGCAGAAACTGGAACAGAGGTATTACATTAGCTAACGCACCTAAGTATTACTTGTTTGCTCTCTATTGGCACTTTGTCGATGTTGTATGGGTATTCATTTTTACAGTTGTTTATCTAATGGGAAAGGTGGGTTAATCAATGGCTGATCACCATAATACTACTGAACCAACCGTGCATCGTCATGAGGAGATTCAGCGTAAACTTGCCTTAAAAGAGGAACGTAAGCACCACAATGTTTCCTTTGTTATGATGATTCTTCTAACAATCGTTGCGTTTTTCGCTATTTGGAGTGACAAGATCAGTGATTCTTTCGCTGTTATCTTTATCCTTACATTGGCTGTAGTTCAAGTATTTTTCCAGCTTTATATATGGATGCACTTAAGCCACAAAGGACATGATTTCCCAATTTGGGGCATGGCCAGCGGTGTATTGGTTGCAGCTGTTACAGTAGCATCCTTAATGGGAATGATCTGGACATCGTAATATTTGAAGGGCTGCATCAAATGCAGCCCTTTTTTATTTGTTACAAAATTAAGAATTGTCCTGTTTTTCGATTACAAGGATACTAAAGACTGTTATAGTTAAAACGAGCAGTACCCTAAAGGAGATGACAAAATTGCATCACAATCATCATATGCCTTCAAGTTTAAGTGAGTTTAGCTGGAGTGAGCTTTATCCGCCATCTGTATATATCATTTCAATCCTGCTTGCCATACTTTATTTCCGGTGGATCATAAAAGGAAAAGACGGAAGTAATATCGCAACTAAGTGGAATATAACTGCTATGGTATCAGCTATTGTTCTATATATAGCTATAAAAGGAACGCCAATTCAGATTTTAGGGCACCACTATCTCTTTAGTGTTCATATGGCACAAATGGCTGTATTATACTTGATGATAGCACCATTGTTCATATTGGCTATTCCAGAGCAAAAATGGAAAAGCTGGCTCGATAGAAGCCCTTTGATTTCAAGTGTTTTTAAAGCACTCACAAAACCTTTAATAGCATTATTAGTATTTAATACTCTTTTTTCTTTCTATCATATACCGGTAGTATTTGATGCTGCTGTATCAAATGTATTTCTCCATTATACTTATCACTTTATTCTTATTGTGACTGCTTTTACGATGTGGTGGCCAGTTCTGTGTCCTGTAAAGGAATTTGATACGCTTTCGGATATTAAGAAAGTAGGATATGTATTTGCGAATGGCGTTTTGATGACACCAGCCTGTGCATTGATCATGTTTGCTGATTATCAGCTATATGAGGCTTATAAGAATGTTCCACAGCTATATGCTGCAATGACTCCATCAGAGGATCAGCACGTTGGCGGCGTTACGATGAAGATATTCCAAGAAGTCATTTATGCTTTCGTATTAGGCTTAATATTCTTTAGATGGGTGAAAAAAGAACGTGCCCGGGATAAAGCCGATTTAGAAATGATAAAAAGCCAAAATAACAGACTTAATCCCGAGATGAAATAACCAGTACATGTTCTGGTTATTTTTTTTGTCAAAAAAAAATGAAACTGTATCCTTTTGTAGAATGATATATAGAAGCCAATTGTGAAGGAGAAGAAAATTATGAGAATCAGCGCAAGACAAGCAGCAAGTAAATTTATAGAATCTTATTTTCCAAACTGTGAAATAGCATATTTGGCTGGCAGCGTCGTCAGAGGAGAAGAAACGGAAAGTTCTGATCTGGATATTATTATTATCGATAGCACAGTTGGAGAATCGTATCGCCAATCTCTTACCGAATTCGGTTGGCCAATAGAAGTGTTCGTCCATAATATGTTTACTTACAAAAATTTTTTCAAAGAAAATATTGATAGAGCGAGACCATCTCTTCCGCAAATGTGTGCAGAGGGCATAATTCTTCGTGATACCGGACATGCTTCCCGGATAAAAAATGAAGCACTTCAACTTTTAAAAGCAGGACCTACACCATGGAGATCTAATGAAATTGAGAAAGCCAGATATCACATAACAGACCTTTTAAATGACTTAGAAGGATCAGTTAATGAGATTGAGGATTTATTTATTGTGTCAAAGCTAGCCGACTTAACGCATGAATTTGTCCTTAGAGTCAACGGTCATTGGATTGGAGAAGGAAAGTGGATAATAAGGGCGTTAAAGGAGTTCAATGAATCATTTGCAGACGATTTTGCAGAGGTGTTTAACCTTTACTATAGCAGCCGTGAAAAAACAGGTGTAATCCATTTTGTTGATGAAACTATCGCTCCATATGGCGGCAGGCTTTTTGAAGGATATTCCTCACATGCACCTGAAAGTGCAGCTGAATAGAAAAAATCCCTCATGATCATGATCTGAGGGATTTTTTTATGTTATACATGGAGTTCATTATGAAGTGCTTCAATCAACTTGTTGCATTGGTTAACGACATGTTTTGGAAACTCTTCATCATATTCAACACCGTGCGGATAATAATGCTTGCCTAAATATGGAGTGCCAAGTTCAATTTTAGCATGCGGTGTTTCAGTTTCTCCCTCAATCACGTGGCAAGGAAAACGGAAATAATAAACATCGCCATTTGTCATGTCTTCAAATTTGTAATCGTATGTAATACGGTCATAGTCCCATTGCCCTGCGCGGATCATTCCGTGGCTGTCCATGACATGTTCTAAAAGTGAGAATTCAATTACCTTCCCGTTTAAGCCGCTTTCTTCAAATTTCATTGTGAAACCTCCTAGGAAAATTCAATAAAAAATAACAATCACTTCTTAATGATATTATGAAAGCGCTAAAGATGCAATCATTGTCAAACACATGCATATTTGTTCTTCTAACGCAAAAGATAAAAGGTATCAAAATTAATATTAATGGAGGCAATTTTTATGAAAAAAATAAGTGATATTATGACTAGAGATGTAGACTTTGTAACACCTTTGGACAATGTTTACGAAGTAGCTGTAAAAATGAAACAAGATAATGTAGGTGTTATCCCAGTTTGTGAAAACGAACAGATAATAGGGGTAATTACAGACCGCGATATCGTAGTAAGAGGCGTAGCAGAGAAACGCCCAGGCTCTACTCAAGTTTCTGATATCATGAGTGAAGATTTGTATACGGGATCACCTGAAATGAGCGTGAAGGAAGCTGCTGAGCTTATGGCAGATAAACAAATCAGAAGACTTCCGATTGTAGAGAACAATAAATTGGTAGGAATCATTTCTTTAGGTGATATTTCTCTTAATAAAGAAAGTGACAATGCGGCAGGACACACTTTGAGTGAAGTTTCAGAACAAAGAGATCAATTGCAATAAAACTTAAACAGTATCATCAATTATTGATGATGCTGTTTTTTATTAACCCTGTAAATCGCTCTATATGCTAAACTATAAGGAGATGAAAGACACAGGGGGAACCATTATGCGTGGATTGGTTACTTTTTTTCTATCAGTAGTGATCTTGATTGGTTTGTTTTTTTATGATGTACTGCCAGAATTTTCACTGGAAAAAGAACCATCTGAAACAAAATTAAAATACATAGAAGAACCATTAAAAATTCCAGACGGTGCTTTATCTAATTGGCTGGGCAAAGATATAGATACTTTTAAAAAGCAGTGGGGGGAACCCGAGAGAATTGATCCATCAGCATATGATTATGAATGGCTGATTTATGGCAGCAGAAGTCCCAAAGGATACATGCAGGCTGGCGTTCAAAATGGTAAAGTAGTTACCATTTTTGCAATTGGTTCTGAGTTAAATACGAAACCTTTTACGATTGGCGATTCTTCAAACAGCATCATTCAGCAATATCCTATTGAAAGTGATGTTACGATTAACGATGGCGAGGATTTTTTTAGATTTGAACTTTCCGAACAGGAAGTAATGCTCAGGCCGCTTATTAATGTTGGAAAAGATATGTGGGTACAATTGTACTTCGATAAATTTACAAATAAATTATCGAGTGTTAGATACACCACTTCAGATATTTTATTAAAACAAAGACCTTATTCTATTGTTTACAGGGGAGACCTTCCAGAAACTGAAGAAATATCAGAAGAAAAACAAAATAAAATTGATCAATCTGAGGAACAGCAAATTTTTGAACTGACGAATATTATCAGATTAAAGTACAGTAAGAACCCGCTGCAATGGGATGAAAGTACATCAGATGTTTCTTTCTTACATTCTAAGGACATGCTGGACCAGCAATATTTTTCACATGAGAGCAAAGACGGAAGAACTCTTTCTGACCGGCTGCAGGAAGGAAATGTAAAATTTATGCAAGCGGGTGAAAACATTGCTGCAAACTACACAGATGGAATCGCAGCAGTTGAGGGCTGGATGAACAGTGAGGGGCATCGAAATACAATGTTAAACGATGAATTTACCCATTTAGGGGTAGGTGCTAATAAGAAGTACTATACACAAAACTTTCTTATTCCTGCTGAATAAAGCAAAGAGCTGACTTGATGAGTCAGCTCTTCTTTTGTTTTTAAAGGCTCTTTTCTAAAATATTGTTGATTACGATTATTGTTTCTTTCACTTCATTGATAAGTTGATTGGAGTGCAAGGTGCGAGACTCCTGCGTGCCAGCCACCTGAATATACTTCCTGCAGGCCATGCGACGAGGAACAAGCTTCGATGCTGTTTTGCTTGCAGACGCAGGACACATATACATCCATGAAGGTGAGACTCCTAATGGTGCAGAGCGTCAGGAGGCTCACCGCACGCCCCGCGAAAAGCGAGCGGCCTGAAACGGAAATCAACTACACTCAAAAACAACAAAGTTTGCGAAAACAGCCTTATTAGCTTTCATTCTGGAAGCTTAAAGAATGTTCCGGTAGCTGAGGCAATTAGATTTCCTTTTTCATTTCTAACTTTCCCTTCCATTCGCACTAATTGACGACCATTATGAACCACTTCAGCTCTGCAAATGAATTTTTCACCAATACCTGGTGTTAGGAAATCTACTTTTAACTCAACAGTCACTGCTCCCTTTTTATTTCCAGGGACATGGCTTGCCAAAGTACCTAATGCGGTATCAAGAAGTGTTGCAGTAAGTCCTCCGTGAACAATTCCGATGGAGTTATCAAGCAGAGGTGAATTTGGCATTTCCATTTCTAAAGTTTTCTCATCTATAAGGGTAGTTTTGAATTGCAATAAGGAAGCGATATGAGTAAGGTTTGTATTTTCCCGTTTAGCCTTCAGGCTGTTTAAAAATATTTTCATAGCCACTTTTTCTTGATCGCTGCTTTCATCGATAAAACGGTTCAATTCGTCTTTAATATCCACAGATGCATTCCCTCAATCTTTTTATTTTTATTGTACCTTTTTAGGCACCGTGGAATAAAGTAAACAGAATCAACTTTAAAATTTTACGAAAAATGGGCGCACCAATTACTGGGCATTTATGTATCATGTAGTAAAACATGATTCGTCAGTGGACGGCTGGGGGTGGATTCTGTGGTAAAGACTGATATCGAAAGCTTTAAGGAATTTGTGCACAAACATCCTGAATTAATAAAAGAAGTGAAGAAGAATAAACGGCCTTGGAAAGAAGTTTACCAGGATTGGATTGTGTTAGGAGAAGAGCATGAAAGCTGGAATCAATATTCCAAGGAGAAAAAAAAGCAGCAAGATAAACGGTCTTCATCTGCACAAAATATGAAAGCAGAGCTGACAATCGGAGATATTGTCGCTGGACTGAGCAAACTTCAGATCAACGATGTTCAGAAATACTTATCCCAATTTGGCAGTTTAATGGATGCAGTTCAAGAACTTTTACAACAATTTAATAATCAGTCTGACAGACCAAGCCAGCTGCCGGAAAATAAAATGAATGATTATCCTTCTTACAAAGATTAAAGGATGTGTGTGGTGTGCGGAGAGAAATCCAGGATTACTTAAATACAAGACCTGACCTCAAGTACTATATAAGAGAAAAGCCTGAATGGTATAGAAAGTTAAGCCGTAATCCTTTTTCAGTGGCAGAACTTGAAGAAAGCGCAAAAGTATTTTACGGTCGTACATTTGGCCAGAGAGTAGACCGGTTTCACCAGCAGCTTCAAAACTTTGGACTATTAATGGAATTAATCTCTGTTATGGGGGAGACATCAAATGATTCAATGCCTCCTGATGAATTTAATCCTCCGATGCCTGATGCTTAATTAAACATCAAGCGGATAATATAATAAAATTTGGAAAAACTATTCCTATAAGGAGTGGTTTTTTTATGAATAAAAAGAAGGCAATGTTAGCAGCTGCCGGTTTCATATTTATTGTTTCTTTAGTCATATTAGGCTTTAACTATACTGATTCTGCAAAGCAAAATGAGTCCGATAAAATTCAAGCTATTGAGGCATCAAGTGTATATCCGTTAATGGAAAAAGACTGGGCAATAAACTACCGTGTAAAAAAACAGCGCATCTATGTAGAAAACATTATCCCTAGATTTTCTTTTCAAGAGAATGCTCCAGAAGGTATGAATCGATTAGATGGGTATATAGCTGTTTTTATAAATGGGAAATGGACAATGAATGCAAATAAATCTATCTTTATATTGAAAAACATGAGCCAGGGAAAACATAAGATTACACTTCAACTTAAGAAAAAAGACGGTTCAGATTACGGGATTAAGAAAAATATATATGTTCATATTCGCTGACTCTTCTAACCGAAGGGTTTTTTTATTTAATCTTGTAAGTAGTTGATTTCCGCTCCAGGATGCTCACTTTCCGCGGGGCGTGCGGTGAGCCTCGATAAAAGTGCTGCTCCTACGTCTACAAGAAAATCCTGCCGAAGCATGATTCCTCGTCGCATGCCTTACGAGAAGTATACTCAGGTAGCTGGCACGCTGCTCCCGCAGGAGTCTCGCACCTTACGCTCCAATCAACTTGTCAATGAAAAGAGGTAACAAAATACTCAAAAGCAACAATCTTTTTAGAAAAGAACAGCCTTTTATTTACTGCTAATAGACAGCTATGCTTTTAACTAGAATCATTATCCGCTATAATATAAAGGAAACCTCATACCTAAAGGGAGGTGTGTTGTATGAGTTTAGATCAAGTTGTATTGCTGGAAGAGTCTTTAACATTAGCAGAAATGGTTTCAAGTTCCAGCATTGCATTAGAATATAAAAAATCCAAATACATTTTGGAACAAGATAAACAGGCTCAGGAGATGATTTCACGCTTTGCAGATATGAAAGAGAAGTATGAAGAAGTGCAAAGGTTTGGTAAATATCATCCTGACTTTCATACAGTTTCTTCACAAGTGCGTACGCTTAAGCGGGAACTTGATTTTCATGAGAACATAGCAAACTTTAAGAAGGCTGAAAAAGAGCTTGAAAAGCTTCTTATTGAGTGCAGCAGAATCATAGCCCACAGTGTTTCGGAGCAGATTAAAGTACCGACAGGCAATCCGTTTTTTGACGAGAGTTCTTGCAGCGGAGGCTGTGGATCAGGGGGTTCTTGCGGGTGTGCATAGAATCTAAGGATTCCTTAGTCTGATACAATCAAAACATAAGTTGCCGCAGCAGAACATTTTTTCCTGCGGGACCAGGAAACGCATACGGAAAACATAAAGGTTTTCTTCTGATCTGACAAAATTCAGTTCCAATGTCAGACGCTTTCCTTTCATTGATTTTACCGCATGTTTTTTCAAAATGTCTGTTGTGGCATCAAGTGATGTGTGTGGAACAACTGTTACATATACAAAAGGGATACCTGCCTTTATTTTTTTTTCGATATTGATTACTTCAGGATCTGGGTTGGTACGATTTAAAAAATCTTCCCATATGATATTTAAGTCCATACATCATCACATCCTTATCTAACAAGTATTATGGGTAAAATATAGTATCGCAGCTTTACAATGTTTGTGTAATTATAGAGGTATGAAAATTTTTAATTAAAGGGGCTTATGTTATGATTGGTAACCGTCGTGGACTTTCTGTCTTTCTACATTCCTTAAAATTCTCTAAGCAGCTGCGGCGCTACGGAAATGTTCATTACGTTTCCAGAAGACTTAAATATGCTGTGTTATATTGTGATGGAAACAAAACAGACGAGATTGCAGCAAAGCTTGAATCACTGCACTTTGTAAAAGAAGTAAAGAAATCGCACAAACAGGAAATCAAAACCGAATATGAAAGCAAAATTGCTGATAAAGCAAAAGAATATGATTATAAAATGGGTATTTAAAAAACAGGCAAGCAAAGCGTAAAAGCTGCTGCCTGTTTTTTTTAGGTTAATGGCGGGATTAAATAGTTAAGTCTTAAGATGCCGGTCAGGTAATGGAAATAGAGCTCAGTTTCAGCAAAATCTGTTGATGGTTTTACATCAAAAGAAATAATTTCCTTATTGATCTCAGCGGCTTTTACTTCAAACAGGCTGTAGCGTTTCGAAGGCATAGGTATTCCTTCGCGGCATATGTATAATGGCTGGAATTTGCCCTCTGATGCAGGGTTAAGAACTACTACAACTGATGCATATTCTTTGTCTTCTTTTTTTACCCTCAAACACAAAAGCTGTGAAACTCTATTTTGATTTGTTCCCATAATTTCAAAAAGCTCATATAAATCAGAATACCCTTCACCAAGCTCAATAAATCGTTGAATCATATTAAAATGCTCCTTTCTCCTTCCTCAATGTAGCATAACAAAAAGCCGTTATAAAGGGATTTTGCATGAAAAAAACCTGCAGCATTTGCTGCAGGTTGCCTTTAAAACAAAATCACTTCTGTTCAAAGGCGATGGGAGAGGAGAAACCGGATGAAGAACTTATGGGGAGTAAGTCTTCTCCGCGGTTGGCAACAACATCGTTCGTGATGTTGTTATATGTAGTATGACCTCTTTTATTTTGCTCTATACTTATTAGTAAAAGATTTGATTGTTTGATTACGTGTTTACTTGTGATAGGATAGGTAATGGAAAAAAGGATAAAAGAATCAGGTGAAAAACGTGAGAGTAATAGCTGGAGAATGTAAAGGAAGACCACTTAAAGCTGTACCGGGAACGAATACGAGACCTACTACCGATAAGATTAAGGAATCCATTTTTAACATGATCGGTCCTTTTTTTGAGGGGGGAACAGGTCTTGATCTTTATGGCGGAAGCGGAGGTCTTGGACTCGAAGCATTAAGCCGAGGTATGAATCATTTTATATTCATTGATAAAGACCAAAAAGCTATACATACCATTAAAGAAAATATTAAACAATGCAACTATGAAGAAAAAACTGAAGTTTTTAGAAATGATGCAAAACGTGCGTTGAAAGCGCTTCATAAAAGAGAAGTTCGATTTGACATGATATTTCTCGACCCTCCTTATGCAAGACAAATGCTTATTAAAGATATGGAAGAGATAGATAAGCTCGAACTGCTTGCAGATGATGGAAGCATTGTAACGGAACATGGGGCAGACGTTTCACTGCCTGAGCAGGTTGGCAACTTTCATCGCATAAGACAGGAAACCTACGGGAAAACGACGACGATTTCTATTTTTAGACGCATTTAAGAAAATAAGAGGTGAAGATTATGCCAACGACTGCTGTTTGTCCTGGAAGCTTTGATCCTGTTACAAGAGGTCATCTGGACATTATTAAACGCGGAGCAAAAGTATTCGACGAAGTAATTGTAGTAGTAGCCAATAACCAGAGCAAAGACCCTTTGTTTACAGTAGATGAAAGAATTGCTTTATTAAAAGAAGTTACACAAAAGTTTCCTAATGTTAAAGTAGATTCTTTCAATGGTCTTCTGATCGATTATGTGAAAAGTATCGGTGCGAATGTTATCTTAAGAGGACTTAGAGCCGTTTCGGATTTTGAATATGAAATGAAAATAGCATCTATCAATAAAAAATTGGACGATGAGGTCGAAACATTCTTCATGATGACCAATAACCAATATTCATTCTTAAGTTCAAGCATTGTAAAAGAAGCTGCAAAATATCATGCTAACGTATCAGATTTGGTTCCAGAAGTCGTAGAAGAAGCTCTTAAAGAAAAATATAACAGCCCCCGTTAGTAACGGAGGCTGTTTTTCTTAATAAGTTTTCGATGCCAAATAAATATGGAAAGCAATAAAAATCCAAGGGTAACATAGTGGCTATGTGCCAGCGCTGCCATACCGTAATTTCCAAAATCCGCACTTTTATCGGTAATGAAGGCAAATGCTGGAGCAGCTCCGCTTTTAACGTGGTACAAATAAGGGAATACTAAAACACAAATAATGGCAGACAAAAATCCATGCATGATTCTGGCAATAAAGAATGGTTTAAACTTTATATCAGTATCTGCAAGAATACTGGCTACTTGTGCCTGTACAGAAAAACCGCTAAATGCCAAGATGAAACTTGTAATCATTGCCTGCTGTAAAACAGAGGATTGAGCAAGACTTGTTAAATTGCTGCCAAGCGTAATTTCAAAAATTCCTTTTATTAATGGAAGACTTAATGTTTCCGAAAGTGAAAACAGAAGGAAGATATAGCTCATAAGCTTTGATAAAAGATCTGCAACATGCAGCAGATCCATCATTCGGCTTAATACCGAAAACAGAATGATAAAACCGCCTATCATTAAAAGGGTTTTAGTGGACTGCTGAACGGCATCACCAAGCAGCTGACCAATAGGGCGGTTATCAGCCAGCCTAGCCTCGTGCATGTGTTTAAAAGCATTTTTGAGTCCTTTCCCGCGATAAATATCATTTTGAGTACTTTCGTCTTTTTTCCAGCCATGAAATCTCATGATTAATCCGACAACGAAATTTCCTAAATAATGACTGACGGCAAGAACGATACCAAGGGCAGCATTATGGAAAAAGCCAACAGCGATCGCGCTGAACATAAAGAGAGGGTTAGAACAGTTTGTAAAAGAAACGAGGCGTTCTGCTTCAATGGTAGTAATTTGTTTTTGATGCCAAAGACGGGCTGTTAATTTCGCTCCTGCAGGAAAGCCGGACGAGATTCCCATCGCCCAAACGAATCCTCCAGATCCAGGCACACGAAAGAGCGGCCGCATCATGGGTTCAAATAAGACACCAATAAGATGTACGACACCAAAACCCATCAAGACCTCTGATAAAATAAAAAAAGGCATAAGAGAAGGAAAGACAACATCCCACCACATTTTGAGTCCGTTTACGGATGCTATAAAGGTATCTTTTGGGTATATAATAATGGAGAAAGCAATAATGATTGCCGAAGCAGCCAGTAAAAATGATTTTAAATGTGCTTTATTCATAAAGGGGAGTGCTCCTCTCACTAAAAAATTACGCAATGCTTACTTGTCCTCATCCTTATTTATACGTATAGCGAATCTCTTTAGACCATATGTTAAAAAAAGACGATGCTTCCAAAGGAGGAGCAAAGGATGACTGAACCCAAAATCGGACTTGCTCTAGGATCTGGCGGTGCTAGAGGCTTTGCGCATCTTGGAGTGGTAAAAGCGTTAAGAGAAGCCGGAATTCCAATTGATATGGTAGCTGGAAGCAGTATGGGAGCACTTGTCGGTGCAATGGTTTGCATCGGACAAAGTGATGAAAACCTATATAAAATGGCAAATCTTTTTAAACGGAAATATTATATGGACTATACGGTTCCTAAAATGGGCTTTATTACAGGCAAAAAAATAAAAGAATTAATAAAACTTCTTACAAAGCAAAAGCATATCGAACAAACGGAAATTCCTTTGGCGATCGTTGCAACTGACTTGCTGCATGGTGAAAAAGTTGTGTTCAGAACAGGTCCGATAGCTGAAGCAGTAAGAGCGAGCATATCTATTCCTGGAATTATGGTTCCTGAAAAGATAGATGGCAAGCTGTTAGTGGATGGCGGCGTAATTGACCGTGTACCCGTATCTGTAGTTCGAGAGATGGGCGCAGATTTAGTTATTGCTGTGGATATATCTCATTTTAAAGCCGAGCATGAGGTATCTTCTATTTTTGATGTGATTATTCAAAGCATAGATATCATGCAGCGTGAAATGGTCAGGTGGCATGAAGTATCTGCCGATATTATGATTCGTCCAATGGTTGAGCAATTTAGCTCTACAGCGTTTAAAGATGTTAATGACATCATTGCTATAGGAGAGGAAGCTGGCAGAAAGCAGGTTCCAAAAATATTAGAAAAGATTAAGACGTGGAAGGAGTCATCGAATGACCATCAATAGAGATGAGAAGAAGAAAAATTTTTTCTCGCAAAATAAATTTGTAATCTTGTTTTTAATCGCATTTGCATTCATCGCTTTTTATCCCCTTCCTTACTACATTACTTCTCCTGGAGATGCAAGGGAGCTAGATCCGATAATCCATGTAGAAGATGGTGATGAAGATGAAGGGGTCTTTATGCTTACAACCGTATCGATCGGAACAGCAAATATACCACAGTACATATGGGCAAAATTCAGCGATTATCGAGAAGTAATACCTGCAGATCAAATCAGAAGCGAAGATGAAACAGATGAGGAATATAATCAGCGGCAGCTGCAAATGATGGAAGATTCTCAGCATGCGGCAACAATCGTTGCATATCAAGAAGCAGGAAAGAAAGTCGACATAGAATATCACGGTGTGTATGTGACTGGAATCATGTCTGGCATGCCTGCAGAAGAAAAATTAAAAGTTGGAGATAAGATAATAGCAGTTGACCATAAACCCGTTATGGAAACTAAAAAACTTTTAGAAGTGCTAAGTCCGAAAAAAGCAGGGGATAAGGTAGACCTGACTATTTTACGCGGTGACAAAAAGATGAACGTTGCTTTAAACATTGAAGAGTTCCCAAAAAAGTATGTGCAAGATGAAGGTCCAAAAGCAGGACTTGGAATCACTTCACCTGTAGCAGATGTTTCTATTGTAACGAATCCTAAAGTTAAGATTGACACTTCTCAAATCGGAGGACCGTCTGCAGGTCTTATGTTTACTCTTGAAATCTTAGATCAGCTTAACAAAGAAGATTTAACACACGGCAAAAAAATTGCTGGAACAGGCACGATGGATCTACAGAAAAACGTAGGTCCAATCGGAGGGATTCAGCAGAAGATAGTAGCTGCTGATGATGCAGGAGCAGAAATATTCTTTGCGCCAGTTGAAGGCAACAACTATCGTGATGCTGTTAAAGTACAAAAAGACATCGGTTCGAAGATGAAAATCGTGCCAGTAAAGACTTTAGATGACGCTTTGGAGTATTTGGAGAAGCTATAATTTAAAAAAGGATGCAGGGTCCATTTTTGATGGGGCCTGCATCCTTTTTCTTAATTGTTTTTGAGGTTTTTAATCGTATTCAAGAATGAGTAGCTCGTTTAGCAGGATTTATCCTTGATAAACTAGCGCCTTACGAAATTTATGATCGTTCTTACTTCACCATCACCGGCGGAGTATTATACTCTTCCTTCTCAGCATCTAGCCTGTTTAATGATGCCCCTTGCGCATATACAAGGGACGTTTTCGCCTCCATCTTCAAACCTTCAAAATCATGTTTTGAGACAGTCGTCACCAGAGGTAGTTCTAATGATTTTTTTACAGTACTCAGATATTCGCGTCCTGTTTCTGTCATCCCTAAGACACGCAGATAGGCTGGAGGAGACTCTAAAATACGGTGCATATCCTCTTTATGAATTTTGTTCAGCACGTGAAGACATGCTCGCTGAAGTCTTGTCCATGTATATCGCTTCGTTTTTAAACGGGTCATAAACGAATGAAAGCTGTCAGAGTCCTTCATTGCATCGATCATCCTATTTTCTAATCCTTCTTCCACTTCATAAAACCTGTTTAATTCAGAAGGACTTGAAGATAATAGTTGATAACGAAGCAGCGGGTAAAAACGTTCCCAGTTCATTAAAGCACCCTTATACGCTTTTTCTTCTTTTAATATGTCAAAAGTAAAAGACGGCATATAGTTAACTGCCTTTTCAATATCGTGAGAGAATACAGCTTCCCGGATAGCAGTTGCACTTGCAATGTCTCCTTTTCCAAGAACTACATCATGATAATCCGCATTTTTTCGTTTTATAGTCAGCGGCTTTATAGCTGAACCGAGTTCCCGGCTTGCACGTATGTATTCAAACCCTAAAATATTATTTGGCTTGCTTAGATCAAGTGTCAGTGGCATATTAAGCTGTTCATAAGCCTTGGCAGCAGCTGAAGGATAGGAGAACCCTTGTGACATAAATTCACTTACATGTGATTGGTAGACATGGTCTTGGGAACTTACTAAATCAAGCGTTTCATGAAAAACCGAGACATCACCAGATTCGCTCCCAAAGCAGAAGGAATCAGCACCTGCTGCCTGAAGCAAATAGATGCTTCCAAATGCAAAACGGGGTGCGTGGCTTGTGGCATAAGCGTAAGGAAGTTCAATCACAAGATCAGCGCCTCCTAATAGAGCCATTTTCGTTCTTTTCCATTTAGAAAGCAGAGCAGGTTCCCCTCGCTGAAGAAAGTTTCCGCTCATAACAGCGATAATACAGTCAGCTTGTGTTACATTCTTGGATTCCTGCAAATGATAATAATGACCATTGTGAAAAGGGTTATATTCTACAACAACACCGCTAGCTCTCAATAATTCCACTCCCTTGACAGACCTTAAATCTTTTACGTTTACATTGTACTAAAAACAGTTTAAAATCAAAAGCATCACTGTAAAGATATAATATTGACATTTTATATTTTGACCGATATAATTACTACTGTTGCCTTGAGGTGATAACGACATGAAATGGTCACTACAGGAATTAAAGAATTTTTACCGTAAACCGTTAACATTTGAACAAAATGTTGATGTGAGCGGTGTGATGGAAAAAGACCCGGAGATCAGAAGCATTGATCCTGTTTACGTAGAAGGACATGCAGATGTTACTCAACAAAAAGCCACTTTTTATTTGACCATAAAAGGAAAAATGGTGCTGCCTTGTGCAAGCACATTGGTGGATGTGGAATTTCCATTTTCGGTAAAAACGACGGAAATTTTCATTTTCGACCCGAACTATACGGAATTTGAAGATGAAGAAAGCCTTCATAAAGTCGAAGGACATTACGTTGATCTTCTCCCTGTCATCGAAGAGCATATTTTGCTTGAGAAGCCGCTGAAAATAACGGCTGGTGATGTCACAGATGGTCCTGCTCCCAAAGAGGGAAAAGGATGGCAAAGGATAACGGATGAAGACCGTCAAAACAGGGTTGACCCGAGATTGGCTGGTCTGGCTAAATTTTTTGACAAAGACAATGAATGAAAGAATAGGTTATAATGATTCTTTCAAGACCTTTAAGGAGGTGGATACAAAATGGCAGTACCTTTTCGCAGAACATCACAAACTCGCCAAGCGAAGCGTCGTACACACTATAAGCTTTCCATGCCTGGTATGGTAAAGTGTCCACAGTGCGGAGAATACAAGTTATCTCACCGTGTTTGTCGTGAGTGTGGCTCTTACAAAGGAAAAGAAGTAGTTAGCAAGTAATGAAAAACAGGAAGCCTTATGCTTCCTGTTTTTTCATATACATAAAAAGAAGCGCTTTCTTTTATTGGAGGTGTAAGGATTGAGTGAGCAGCCTGTACTTTGGCATAAAGAAAATAATATCGGATGGGTAACGCTAAACCGTCCTTCTGTAAGAAATGCAATTAATTTTGAGGTGATGGAAAAATTATCGTCACTTTTGAATACAGCAAAAATGGATGATGATGTAAAAGTGCTGATTATTACGGGAGCAGGGACTAAAGCCTTCTGTTCTGGCGGGGATTTAAGTGCTTTTCACTCATTAAAAACAGAAGAAGAAGCATTTGGTATGCTCTCCAAAATGGGGGATGTGCTGGATAAATTATTTTTCTTTCCGAAACCAACTGCTGCATTAATAAATGGTTCAGCGGTTGGTGGAGGCTGTGAGATCGCTGCTGCTTGTGATATCAGGCTTGCACGGGCTGAAGCAAAAGTTGGTTTTATACAGGGCAAGCTTGGAATCACAACTGGCTGGGGTGGAGGCAGTTATCTTTTAGAGCGTATCGGGCAGACGGAAGCAATGGATCTTCTCTATAGTTCCTCTCCAGTTACAGCTAAGCAGGGAAAGGACCTCGGATTTATTCAATATGTAATTAAAGGAAGCAGTAAAAAGGAAACAGAACGTTATTTAGAGAGATACACTGCTCAGCCTCTTGGTGTCATCACTTCATATAAAACGCTGCAACTCAATAGGTTTGATCAGCAGAAAATTAAGCAAAATGTTCAGCATGAAATAAGAAGATGTGCAAAACTCTGGGCTTCTGATGACCATCATAGAAGAGTAGAGGCGTTCTTAAAGAAATAAACTTAACCCTCATTTTAGTAGAATAAAAAGTCTATCTTTTCTAGCACTAGCATATTCATATTACAAACCACTAAAATGGGGGGATCATAATGACCAATTTGCGCCAGGATGCCTGGACAAAAGACGAAGATGCGATTCTTGCAGAAGTTACACTAAGGCACATACGTGAAGGCAGTACACAGCTTGTAGCGTTTGAAGAAGTGGGAGAGAAATTAACAAGAACACCTGCTGCCTGCGGGTTTAGGTGGAACTCACTAATACGGAAACAATATGAAAAAGCGATAGCAGAAGCGAAAAAAGTTCGCAAAGAACGCAATAAAAGAAAAGGTAAACAGCTAGTTTCACAATCCTGCGATAATTCATTTTCTTTCAATGCAGAAGTCTATAACAGAAATGAAGGAGAGAAAAGTCTCTCACTGAATGAAATCATTGTATTTTTACAGCAGCTTCAATCAGAAGGACCATCCGCAAAAAATTTAGAAGCAGAAAACAAAGCTCTGCTTTCAAGGCTCCAACATATGAAAAAAGAAAACGGCACTCTAAAAAATAAGCTGGATAAACTTAATAAAGAATATGAATCTGTTTGCCGTGACTATAAAGAAGTACTGCAGATCATGGAAAGAGCTAGAAAACTTACAGAAGTACCTGTGAGAAATTAAAAAAAGATGGCATCTGCCATCTTTTTTTCACTTTATGCAAGCCGCTGTTCGCTTACTCCGGTTGGATACCATACATAAGGATTTTGTCCGCGGTCGCGGTCTTTATTATATGTTACTGCCTCAAACCCCATCTTCTCCCAAAAGCTGCCTGATTGCTGTCTTCCGTTAGTCTTGATAGGCAAATTAAACGTTTTGGCAAATTCCACAAGAGCTTTTCCAAGTCCTTTTGTTTGGTAATGCGGAAGTACTTCCAGTTTCCATAACTCTAAATAGTCTTGCGGAGGATCAAAATATTGATCATATGCCGCTTCGATCTGATATAAACTCATTCGTGCGACTAACTTATCACCGTAATAAATTCCGTAGAAAGGGGACTCGCTGTCGTTTTCGATCATATTATCTTGAAGGTCCTCGAGCATTGACAGTTCTTGTACACCATATTCCTTGAACTGTTTAAACTCTTCCAATGTTTTATAGTTAACTAATAATTTCTTAACTTCATATTGAAACATCTTCTCTCCCCCAGTCATTCTGTACTTTTCTCTATACTTATAGTATATACTAATTATGCTAAAAATTCTTTAAAAATAAAATATTCGTTTAGTTTGCGCTTTCAAAAAAGGAAAATGAGTCTTTTTGTCGAAAAAGGTAATGTTGACAACAGGAAGGAGGATTAACATGAAAAAAATCTTAATCGCTAATCGTGGAGAAATTGCACTTAGAATTATTCAAACGTGTAAAGAAATGAATATTGAAACAGTTGCCGTTTATTCTGATGCAGACAAAGACCTCCCTTTTGTAAAGGCTGCTGATGAGGCAATACATATTGGGGAATCCCCGGTTGCCAAATCTTATTTGCAAAGTGATGCCATCTTAAAAGCCGCTATCGAGCAAAAAGTGGATGCTATTCACCCGGGCTATGGCCTTCTATCTGAAAATGACGAGTTTGCTAAAAAAATAGAAGAAGCAGGTATTAAATTTATTGGTCCCTCACCTCAAACGATCGAGTGGATGGGTGACAAGATCATGGCTCGCAAAACGATGCAGCAAGCAGGCGTTCCAATCGTTCCGGGTACTATCGAACCGATCGAGGATGTCGAAGAAGGCGTTAAACTTGCTGAGCAGATCGGCTACCCTGTTATGCTAAAAGCGAGCAGCGGCGGCGGCGGAATCGGAATGGTAAAATGCGAAAATAAAGAAGATCTTCATAAGCATTTCGTATCCTCGCAGCAGCGGGCTAAGAACTATTTTGGCTCCGGAAGAATGTTTATTGAAAAATGCATTGAAAACGCAAGACATATTGAAGTTCAGGTAATGGGTGATACACATGGAAATATTGTTCACCTGTACGAACGCGACTGCAGCATTCAGCGTCGAAATCAGAAAGTGGTAGAAGAATCTCCTTCCCCTTTTTTAACTGAAAGTCTTCGTTCAAAAATTACAGAAGCTGGGGTGGAAGCAGCCAAAGCTGTAAATTATGTGAATGCAGGAACAGTAGAATTTGTAGTGAGTGAGAACGGTGATTTTTACTTCTTGGAAATGAATACACGTCTTCAAGTGGAGCACCCCGTGACAGAAAGCATTACAGGACTTGATTTAGTAAGATGGCAGATTCAGATCGCACAAGGTGAAGCTTTGCCGCTCGCTCAAAACGAGATCATGAACAAAGGGCATGCGATGGAATTCAGACTGTATGCTGAGGATCCTGTTACCTTCTTCCCAGCCCCAGGAAAGATAGAAGAATTGGTATGGCCAGAAATGGATAACGTAAGAATTGATACAGGGTATGAAAGCGGAAATCAGGTTACACCTTTTTATGACCCAATGATTGCGAAGATTATTGTAAGCGATTCCAATCGTGCTGAATGTCTAAATAGTGCAAAGCATTTCTTTGACAGCATTCAGATTAAAGGGCTCAAAACAAACGTGCCGCTTTTTCGACAGCTTTTAGAAGAAGAAGGGTTTAGAAAAGGGAACTACACAACAGATTTCCTTAGCAAGAGATCAGTAAGCAAACCGTAAACAAAAAGGAGAGAGAAACATGAAAGAAATTACAGCATCTATGGCAGGAACAGTATGGCAAGTATTAGTAAGTGAAGGTGATGAAGTAACAGCAGGACAAACGGTTATCATTTTGGAATCTATGAAAATGGAGATTCCTGTTGATGCTGCAGATGCAGGAACAGTAGAAAGCATTAAGTTTGCATCTGGCGATTTTGTAAATGAGGGAGACGTACTCGTTACGTTGAAATAAAAGTTATGCTTACATTCTGAGCGAGCGCTCACTCTCTTGAAGGAGGTACATGATGGTAGCAAAATTAGAAAATCAGCTAAAAGAGAAAATTGAACAGATTGAAGCTGGAGGAGCACAAAAGTATCATGAAAAAAACAGTGCTCAAAACAAAATGTTCGTTCGTGACCGTCTAAAACAATTATTCGATAATGGTGAATATACAGTAGAAGATGCTAAATTTGCCAACAACCAAGCAGGTGATCTGCCTGCGGATGGTGTTGTTACTGCGATTGGCAAAATGGGCGGAAAAACGGTTTGTGTTATGGCAAATGACTCTACAGTAAAAGCAGGATCATGGGGAGCGCGAACTGTAGAAAAAATAATCCGTATTCAAGAAACGGCTCAAAAACTTAAAGTGCCGATGCTGTATCTTGTTGACTCAGCTGGAGCAAGAATAACAGATCAGATCGACATGTTTCCAAATCGGCGCGGAGCAGGGAAAATCTTTTATAATCAAGTGAAGATGTCAGGGATGATCCCTCAAATCTGTATTTTATTTGGTCCTTCTGCTGCGGGCGGAGCATACATCCCAGCATTCTGTGATGTTGTTATCATGGTTGACCAAAATGCTTCCATGTATTTAGGAAGTCCGCGTATGGCTGAAAAAGTTATTGGCGAAAAAGTAACGCTTGAAGAAATGGGCGGAGCAAGAATGCATTGTTCAATTAGCGGATGCGGTGATGTTCTGGCTGCTGATGAGACAGAAGCAATTGAAGAAGCTCGCAGTTATCTTTCTTATTTCCCTAGTAACTATAAAGAAAAAGCACCGGTTTCTGAAGCTCTTTCTCCAAAAGCAGGGAGAGAGCTCGAGGAGATTGTTCCAGAAAATCAAAACGTTCCTTTCGATATGTACGAGTTTATCGATGGATTAATTGATGAGGGCAGCTTCTTTGAGATGAAAAAGCTGTTCGCGCAAGAAATCGTTACTGGATTTGGACGTATTGACGGAAAGCCGGTTGGTATTATTGCAAATCAGCCTAAAGTAAAAGGCGGAGTATTATTTGTAGATTCAGCGGATAAAGCTGCACGTTTTATCACTCTCTGTGATGCTTTCTCAATTCCGCTTCTTTTCTTATCAGATGTTCCTGGCTTTATGATTGGGACAAAAGTTGAAAGAGCAGGAATTATCAGACATGGTGCAAAACTGATAGCTGCGATGAGCGATGTTACGGTTCCTAAAATCTCTGTAATCGTTCGTAAAGCATATGGTGCTGGTCTTTATGCAATGGCAGGCCCTGCTTTTGAACCAGACTGCTGTTTGGCGCTTCCGACAGCGCAAATTGCTGTAATGGGGCCTGAAGCAGCAGTAAATGCTGTCTATTCCAATAAAATTAACGAGATTGAAGATGTGAAAGAGCGAATTCAATTTGTCCAGCAAAAACAACAGGAATATAAAGAGCATATTGATATTTACAAGCTTGCATCAGAAATGATCATTGATGATATCGTTTCCCCTTCATCCCTTAGAGATGAACTTAAGAACCGATTTAGTTTCTATGAAAACAAAGAAATGATTTTCAGTGAACGCAAACATCCAGTATATCCTGTTTAAAATACTGCCCCTCCCTTCAAAAGGAGGGGTAATTTCTTTTATATGGTAAAATAATACTAAGAAAATTGATGACAAGGAGGCTTTCTATGAAAGTCGGTGTGATCGGCGGAGGAGCAATCGGCTTATTAATCTCTTATTTCCTCAAATTGAACGGGCATGAACCTGTTATATATACACGAACCAGTGCACAAGCTGAATTTTTAAACCAAAATGGAATTACATATAGGAATCAATCAAGCAAAGAAAATAAAGTTAACGTTCAAGCACTCCACGTAAATGAATATTCAGGTGAAGAATCGTACTGCATTATTTCGGTGAAACAAACTTCGATCTCGGAATTATTCTTTTTAAAAGATGAAAATTTCCAAGAAGTATCGTACTTGTTTTTGCAGAACGGGATGAGCCATATAAAATTTTTAGAAAATCTTCCGCAAATGAACCTCTCAGTGGGAGTTGTGGAGCACGGAGCACTTAAAGATGGATTGTCTTCTGTTAATCACCTGGGAGAAGGAAGAATTAAAGTTTCATCTTTTAAAGGTGATTCATCATCTGAATGGATTGAAATTCTTCATGGTTTAAATTTCCCTGTCACTGCAGAGAGCAATTGGGAAGAAATGCTGTACAAAAAATTAATTATCAATTCCTCCATAAATCCAGTAACTGCAATACTTAGAATACCGAACGGTCAATTGATAGAAAATGAATATGCTCTTTCAATCATGAAGGAACTTTTTGAAGAAACAATCTTAGTTTTGGATATGACGGATAAACGAGGTGAACTATGGAAGGAATTGTTAGTCCTTTGCAGAAATACTTCATTTAACCGTTCTTCTATGCTAAAGAGCGTCGAAAGCGGACAGCAAACTGAAATAGACAGCATAACAGGTGAAATTATAGAGCGTGCAAAAAAAAGCAACTTACAGATTCCTTGTTCTATGCATGTGTTTAAAGCTGTTAAAGCATTGGATTGGAGAGGATGAGTAATTGTCTAGTGTTTTAGGTGCGGTTATTGCTACTTTCATAACGGTGCCGTATCTTGTCTTTTTTGTTGTTAAAAAGAGCATCTATAAAGTAACCCGGAAGAAAA
Organism: Fictibacillus halophilus; assembly: GCF_042680145.1. Classification (GTDB taxonomy): domain Bacteria; phylum Bacillota; class Bacilli; order Bacillales; family Fictibacillaceae; genus Fictibacillus; species Fictibacillus halophilus_A. The sequence continues at coordinate 1,122,736 of NZ_JBHTNQ010000001.1, forward strand.
GAAAAGCTTTTAAAATAAGTACGGATGTAACAACCTTTTTTTTATTTCTTTCCATTGAAAGAATGACAGTTGAAATATGGGGTCAATCTTATTATTGGGTATTAATCTTATTGTTTATATCAGGATGTGTAATGATCACGGTAATGATCTGGAAAAATGACCTGGACCTGTCGATGGGGAAAATCTTCAGGCTGAACTGGCGGCTGCAGTTTTTGCTCCTTACTTTTGGCTATTTTTCATTAATGACATACGGGATAATCGAACGTATTCTTGAGGCTTAGAGCATATCTTTTATAACCATAGCTGTTTCTTTGCTATACTCGTTAAGGATGTAATTGATATGCAGAAAGGAAGTACATGAATGAGACTGGAGGAAATAAAACTTCAGACATCGCCATTTCTAGAGATGTACTTAAATGGAGATGAGGATGCTGCCAGTTTTTTTGATTACAAAGAGCCCTTTAACAACAGAGATTTTTTAACTAGACAGCAGGAGTTAAAGCATCATACTTTTCCAAGAAATGAACTGACTGAATACTTGTCGTCATACAACCAAAAGATTGGTACTTCAGACAAAACATTGAATAACATTCAAAAGCTAAAAAGCAGTGATGGAATAGCAGTTGTCGGAGGGCAGCAAGCCGGCCTTCTTACCGGACCGCTTCTCGTTATCTATAAATGTATCAGCACGATTCAGTTAGCCAAACAGGCAGAAAAAGAACTTGGAGTTCCTGTGGCTCCTGTTTTCTGGATAGCAGGTGAAGATCATGATATGGATGAGATAAACCATGTTATGGTTCCTAAGAATGATACAGCTAAGAAAATTTCATTAAAAGCAGCGTCATCAGTGAAATCCTCTGCTTCACTGTGGCAATGGGATCCTGATGATGTAAAGCCTTGGCTACAAGATGTTTTCCGTTCGTTCGGAGAAACTGCTTTCACAAATGACTTCTTTGCACAAACTGAACGTTTTCTTTATGATTCAGACTCTATCGTGACCTTTTTTGCAAAGCTTCTTTCACACTGGTTTTCAGACGAAGGATTAATATTACTGGATTCAGGTGATCCGGAATTCAAAAAACTTCAATCCGAATATCTAGAAAAGATGATTCGCAACAATCTTGATATCGATCAGGCTTTTAGATTACAAACAAAGAATCTGAACGATAAGGGATTTAATGATCCGATTGAAGTTCAAGAAAACAATGCTCATTTGTTTTACACAAAAAATGGGGAGCGTATTCTATTATTTCGAAATGAATATGGTTTTACTTCTAAAGAAAAGGACTTTACTATTTCTGAAGATGAATTATTGAAAGAAGCTGCACTTTATCCAGAGAAGTTCAGTAATAATGTAGTGACTCGTCCTTTAATGCAGGAGTTCCTGCTGCCTGCTTTATCCTTTATAGCAGGTCCGGGAGAAATTTCATATTGGGCATCACTTGGAAAAGTCTTTCATCATTTTGACCGTAAGATGCCTGTGGTGATGCCAAGGCTGTCCATAACACTTGTTTCGCAAAGGATTAATGGACTCTTAGGTTCTAAGAAACTTAGAGCGGAACAGGTGTTAGTGGAAGGAACCGAAAAGTACAAAAGAGATTGGTTCGATGAGAACAGACCTGTTGAGACGAACGATTCAATAGAGACTGTGAAATCCGATATCGCAAAATCATATTCGCAGCTGGTAAAGCTTGCTCAAGAGATAGATCCTAAGCTGCTCCCCGTCACGGAGCAAAACTTGAACCGTATTTTATCTGAGATTGATTATATGGAACAAAAGATGGAACAGCGTGTCAGGAAAAAAGTAAAGGTTCCGCTGGCTGAATTTGATGAAATTATGCTGGAATTAAAACCAGGCGGAGTATTGCAAGAAAGAGTGTGGAACGTTTATCAATATATGAACGAAGAAGGCTCAGATTTAATAAAAGACCTCTTAGAATTCCCTTTTTGTTTCAATGAAAAACATAAAATTGTTTTCCTATAAAAATTAAAAAATATTTTCGAAAAAATCCTGTGAGACAGCAGGATTTTTTTTTTTGTAAACGAATAATACTTGTAGTGGTGAAAAGTGGAGTGTTGTGGTAGATTTAGGGGAGAAAGTGGGGTGATCATATGTTCATGGGAGAGTATCAGCACAGCATCGATGACAAAGGACGTATGATCATCCCCTCCAAATTTCGTGAAGAACTAGGCACCGAGTTTATTTTGACTCGCGGGTTGGATCAATGTGTATTCGGTTATCCTTTAAGTGAGTGGAAGGTTATTGAGGAAAAATTAAAGAGCCTGCCATTTACTAAAAAGGATGCACGGGCATTTACCCGTTTTTTCTTTTCTGGAGCTGCTGAATGTCAGCTTGATAAACAGGGAAGAGTGAATATTGCATCTCCGCTCAGAGACTATGCAAAACTAGAAAAGGATTGCGTAGTTATAGGTGTGTCGAATAGAATTGAGATTTGGAGCAAATCAATTTGGGAAGAATACTTCTCAAAATCAGAAGATTCTTTTGGTGAGATTGCAGAGAGTCTTATGGACTTTGATTTATAAACCCTTAAGTTTACAGCAGAAAGGAATTTTCCATTGTTTGACCATATAACAGTTTTAAAACAAGAATCAGTAGATGCATTAAACATTAAGCCAGATGGAATTTATGTTGATTGTACGTTGGGTGGGGCAGGCCATAGTGCACTTATACTGTCCCAATTAGAAACAGGGCATTTATATGCTTTTGACCAAGATGACAAAGCGATCGAAAATGCACGGCAGGTGTTGAAAGAATATGAAGGGAAGTTCACGATCGTCCGCAGCAATTTCCGGTACATAAAAGAAGAGCTGAACCGCCTTGGGGTACATGAAGTAGATGGGATTCTTTTCGATCTTGGGGTTTCATCACCGCAGCTTGACGAGGCAGACAGGGGATTCAGTTATCAGCATGATTCTGAATTAGATATGCGAATGGATCAGACTAGTGAACTTACAGCGAAACAAATTGTAAATGAATGGTCTTTTAACGAGTTGATGAAGATTATTTCTCGATATGGCGAAGAGAAGTTCGCTAAGCAGATCGCTCGGAAAATTGAAGCGGCCAGAGAGAAAAAAGAGATTCAAACAACCGGTGAACTTGTCGAAATAATAAAGGACGCTATACCTGCACCTGCAAGAAGAACAGGTGGTCATCCGGCAAAAAGGACATTTCAAGCCATTCGCATTGCAGTTAATGATGAACTGAACGCCTTTGAAGATGCACTAAAAGACTCCATTGAAATATTAAATATCGGTGGACGTATTGCAGTCATCACGTTTCATTCACTTGAAGATCGTGCGTGTAAAAATATACTAAAAAAAGCGAGTACGGGCCCGGAACTCCCTCCAGGGCTGCCTGTAATACCAGAAGAATACAAACCAACTTTAAAACTGATCACACGCAAACCAATAGTGCCAACAGAGAACGAGCTTGAAGAGAATAGAAGATCTCGATCAGCGAAACTAAGAATTGCCGAAAAGCAGAAATAGAGAGGAGAAATAGTATTGAGTAATTTAGCATATCAAGTTCAAAAACAACAATTACAAACACAAGCACAGCCGCAAAGAAATCCTAGACCGGTCGAACAGCCATCACGAAAGCTTTTTACAAAAGGTGAAGTGATCCTGTGGGGAATGATGGGAGTTGTATTAATAGCTGGTCTTGTGTGGCTTATTTCACTATACGCATCTGTATATCAGACAACTGCTAAGGTTGAAACAATCCAAAGAGATATCTCAGCTGAAACTAAGATCGTAGAAGATTATCACCTACAAGTAACAGAATTAAGCAACCCAGAGCGCATCATGAAAATCGCTAAGGAACAAGGTTTTATTTTTGATGATAAAAACGTAAAAGTTGTTCAGGACTAAAAAGCAGGTGTTGTTATGAAATTAAAAAGAAAAAATGTAGGAGCAGGTATTCTTATGGTTTTGTTTACCGTGCTCTTTTTTGTTTTAACAAGCAAGTTCTTTGTCGTGGCATCTTCTCAATCCGCTGAAGGTGTAGATTTAATCGAGTATGGAAAAAGAAAATGGATGAAGAGCGATGTTCTTGATGCGAAGCGCGGAACGATGTTTGACAGGAATGGTGAAGTAGTTGCACAAGATATTCCCTCTTACAGTGTTATTGCAATTCTTGATAAGAATTACCCGAATCATATCAAGGATCCAGAAGAAGCTGCTGAAAAGTTAGCCAACGTTCTTGACACTGATAAAGAAAACTTAGTTGAATTGCTAAGCAAGGAAGGCCGATTTCAGATTGAGATACCTTCAGGCCGAAAAGTTTCTTACCGTAAAAAGGAACAGATTGAAGACCTGAAGATTCCTGGAATTGATTTTCTTAGAGAATCCAGACGTTACTATCCTAATCAAACATTTGCCTCTCATGTTATAGGTTATACAGGAAATGGTGAAAAAGGCGTTCAAGCTGGATTGATGGGTCTCGAGAAATCATTGAATAAATATTTGCAGGAAAAGGACGGAAAGATTACATTTCTTGGAGATGCATTCAGCCGTGCTATCCCTGCCAATAAAGAATCGATTGAAAAACCTAAGCATGGTCAGGATGTCTATCTGACAATCGATGAAAAGATCCAGTTATACTTGGATGAGGCTATGCAGGAAGCGGCTAAAGAATATGAACCAGAAAAGATTACAGGAATTGTTGCAGACCCTAAAACAGGAAGAATACTAGCAATGAGCAACTATCCAGCTTTTAATCCGAATCAAAAAGATATTGAAAACTATACAAATTTTGCGGTTTCTTATCCTTTTGAACCAGGGTCAACCATGAAAATCTTCACATTGGCAGCAGCTATTGAGGAAGGCAAATATAACGGAAATGAACAGTTCCAGTCAGGTTCATACAAGCTTCCGAACATCGGACGCCCGATATATGATCATAACCGCAAGGGCTGGGGAACGATCACTTACAATGAAGGGGTACAAAACTCTTCCAACGTAGCATTTTCGAAATTAGTACGTGAAAAATTGGGCTATGAAAAATTCAGAAGCTACATCTCTAAATTTGGATTGGATCAAAAAACAAACATTGATCTGCCCAATGAGAAGAACGGATCTATCCTATATAACTATGAAATTGAAAAAGTAACAACTGCGTTTGGACAAGGTTCAACCATTACACCTATCCAACAGATACAGGCGGCCACGGCGATTGCGAATGGCGGCAAAATGATGCAGCCATATGTTATCGATAAAATTATGAACCCTGAAACAAAAAAGGTGGTTCTAGATAATGAACCAAAAGTAAAAGGCAAGCCGATTTCAGAAGGCACTTCCAAGCAAGTCAGAGACATTTTAGAAACGGTTGTAACCGAGGGAACAGGGAAGCCATACATGATTGATGGCTACAGTGTTGCTGGTAAAACAGGTACTGCACAGATTCCGGGGAAAGATGGAAAATACATTTCAGGATGGGGAGAAAATGTCTTTTCATTTATTGGGATGGCACCTAAAGATGACCCTAAACTACTAGTCTATGTTGCTGTCGAACGCCCAAAGGTTGAATTTCCAGAAATGGGATCTACACCAACAGCGAATATTTTTACAAGTGTTATGAAAAGCAGCCTGCAATATTTAAACATCCAGCCGGAAGCGAAAGAAAAACTGAATAAATCCAAAGCGAAAAAAACATATGGTAAGGAATTGGATAATTACACCGGACAATCCGCTAAGGAAGCAAAATCCGAACTTGAAAAGTTAGGCATGCATGTTTCTGTTATTGGCTCTGGAGATGAGGTCATAAAGCAGGAGCCATATGAAGGAGCTTATGTCATCAAGGGAGAGCGTGTTATTTTACGGACTTCAGGCGATGCCAAAATGCCGGATTTAACAAACTGGTCCTATATGGACATACTTCGACTAAGTAAGCTTCTGGGACTGAAAGAAACAATCACAGGCAGCGGATTTGCTGTCAAACAAAATGTTAAGGCAGGAAGCCCGGTAAAAGCGGGAGATTACCTGGTGGTTCAGCTTGAAGCACCAAAGGAAACAGAACCTGTATCAGAAGAAAATAGTGAAGAGACAGAACAGAACGGCGAAGGAACGGAGCAAAACAGCGAAGAGGAAACCATAGTAACTGACTGAGTGATAATATGTTCTATGCGCTTGTGTACAAGCATATATTTGAAACGAACCATACAGAGGAGGTATTGTATGTGCGAGTTTCAAATGTAACAGTACGCAGGCGCTTAATTTTTGTTCTTGTATTTGGACTAGCATTCTTTTTTGTTATATCGGTCCGCCTTGGATATGTACAGTTCGTTTTAGGGAACATGCTGACAGATCAAGCGCTGGATTCTTGGAGCCGTAATATTCCTTTTGAACCTAAGCGAGGTAAGATCGTTGATAGAAATGATGTAGTACTCGCTACGAATATCAGTGCTCCGACGGTCTTTGTTGTGCCAAGACAGGTGAAAGAACCGGACGAAACAGCTGAAAAGCTGGCAGCGGTTCTGAATATATCAAAAACCGAAGTCTATAAGAGAATTACTAAAAAAGAATCGATTGTAAGAATTGATAATGGCGGCAGGAAGATCAGCAACAACAAAGCGAAAGAGGTAGAAGCATTAAATCTATCAGGCGTGTTTGTAGCTGAAGACAGCAAGCGTCATTATCCTTATGGTGCCTATCTTTCTCATGTGCTGGGTTTTGCAGGTATTGACAGTCAGGGCTTAACAGGTCTGGAACTATATTATGATGATCAATTAAACGGTAAAAAAGGACATGTTTCTTTTTTCTCTGATGCCCGCGGCAGGAGAATGCCTTCTTTATCTGATAAATATGAAAAACCTAAAGACGGTTACGATCTGCGTCTTACGACTGATTCCAGAGTTCAGACGATCATAGAGCGGGAATTGGATATTGCACAAGCCACCTACAATGCAGATGGAGCGATTGCAATCGCTATGAACCCTAACACGGGTGAAATTTTAGGTATGAGTTCAAGACCAGATTTTGACCCGGAAGAATATAAACGTGTAGCACCTGAAGTATATAACCGCAACTTGCCGGTTTGGGCTCAGTATGAACCTGGTTCTACTTTTAAGATTATTACACTTGCAGCTGCACTAGAAGAAGGCAAAGTGGACCTTGAAAATGACCACTTTCACGATCCGGGTTCGATTGAAGTTGCGGGGCGAAAGCTGAAATGCTGGAAAGCAGGGGGGCACGGCAGCCAGAGCTTTTTAGAAGGTGTCCAAAACTCTTGTAACCCGGGCTTTGTTATTTTAGGGCAGCGATTAGGAAAAGATAAATTGTTCTCGTATATAAAAGATTTTGGATTTGGCGAAAAAACGGGGGTTGACCTTGCAGGTGAAGGAAAAGGGATCCTATTCCCGCTTGATCGTGTAGGTCCGTTAGAACTAGCAACAACTGCTTTCGGCCAGGGGGTTTCCGTAACACCTATTCAGCAAGTTGCAGCCGTTTCTGCGGCCGTAAATGGGGGTTACTTGTACGAACCATATATAGCTAAAGAGTTAGTTGACCCTGTAACGGGTAAAGTAGTCAGTAAGCAAACTCCAAAACTTAAAAGAAAAGTTATTTCAGAAGAAACATCCAAAGAAGTCAGACACGCTTTAGAAAGTGTAGTTGCTCAAGGAACAGGGAAAAATGCATTTGTAGATGGTTACCGTGTTGGCGGTAAAACAGGTACTGCCCAAAAAGCAGAGGGCGGCGTCTATTTAAAAAATAATCATATCGTTTCATTTATAGGAATGGCACCGGCGAACAAGCCTGAGATTGTCGTATACGTTGCGATTGATAATCCGAAAGATACATTGCAGTTCGGGGGTATTGTAGCTGCGCCAATCGTTGGGAATATAATTGAAGACAGTCTTTCCGCAATGGGTGTGGCAAAACAAAAAGGGCAGATCGAGAAAGAAAAGACATGGCTGGATGCCCCGGAAGTTGTCGTGCCAAATTTAGTAGGAAAGAAAACAAAAGAGCTGACAAATCTATTATACAATTTAAAAATTGAAACATCCGGCAAAGGGAATTACATCGTTCAGCAAGCGCCACAAGCAGGAGTAAAGCTTCAAGCAGGAAAGACGATCCGTTTATTTTTGGGTGACAAAAAAGATGTGGAAGATTAAAATGGAAGATGTACACATAGCCAAGCGCGTAATCTTGCCTTGGCTTATTTTTCTTAATATGTTGAATTTCTAAGGATGATTAGAGGAGAGGTCAGGATTAATGGAATTAAGAGAATTGCTTACATATTTAGTGAACTATGAAATGGATATTGAAGCCAATCCTGAAATTACCTCTGTTGAAATGGACTCGAGGAAAGCGGGGAAAGGCTGTCTGTTTGTTTGTATTGAAGGGGTAATATTTGACGGCCATGATTTTGCTGAGATTGCTGCGAAAAATGGTGCAGCAGCAATATTAGCTGAGAAGGATATAGATGTTAACATTCCTGTAATTAAAGTTAAGAACTCTAAAAAGGCGCTGGCTGTATTGGCAGATGCCTTCTATGGACATCCCTCACAAAAATTACATTTAATCGGAATCACTGGAACAAATGGCAAGACAACAACATCTCACCTTATTGAAAAAGTTTTTCGTGATGCAGGCAGAAGTACTGGAATGATCGGTACAATAGAAATGAAAATTAAAGATCAAAGTTTTAAAGTAGCGAATACTACACCTGATTCTTTATTTCTTCAAAACGCTTTCTATAGAATGACTCAGGAAAAAGTTGATGCAGCAGTAATGGAAGTATCTTCACATGCTCTTGATCAGGGACGCGTCTGGGGCTGTGATTTTGATATTGCCATCTTTACGAATCTTACACAGGATCACCTGGACTACCATAAAAATATGGAAGAATATCAGTTTGCTAAAAGTCTTTTGTTCTCTCAAATGGGCAATACTTATCATAAAGCAGATCGAAAAGTAGCCGTACTCAACAACGATGATCCAGCTTCTAAAATGTTTGAGAGAGTTACATCTGCACAAGTGATTTCTTACGGGATCGACAATGATAGCGATGTTCGAGCTGCAAACATAACTATTGGCTCAAAAGGAACTTCGTTTACACTGATTACACCAAAGGGTTCTAGGGAAGTTACACTTAAGCTTATCGGTAAATTTTCCGTTTATAACGTGCTGGCAGCTATTACAGCATGCTTATTATCAGGATTAGAACTTGATCAGATTATTTCATCTCTTGAAGATGTAACTGGCGTTTCAGGCAGATTTGAACCTGTAATAGCAGGACAGGATTTTACGGTTATTGTTGACTATGCACATACACCTGACAGTTTGGAAAATGTTTTAAGAACGATTAAAGAATTTGCAAAAGGAAGTATCACTGCAATTGTAGGCTGCGGAGGCGACCGTGATAAAACAAAGCGCCCTTTAATGGCAGGCATTGCTGCAGACTTAGCGGACTCAGCTATTTTCACAAGTGATAATCCGCGCACAGAGGACCCGCTTCAAATTCTAAAGGATATGGAAGAGGGAGCAGATGAAGGAAGTTATGTGACGATTCCTGACCGAAAAAAAGCAATCGAATATGCGGTTGAGCGTGCAAAAACAAATGATGTTATACTTATTGCCGGCAAGGGCCACGAGACTTATCAGATAATTGGAAAAGACGTGTTTGATTTCGATGATAGAATCGTTGCACGTGAAGCGATTAAGGCGGTGAAAAAATGAAGCTGGATATAAAGGAACTGGTGGCATTAGCAGACCGCTCATCCGGTAAGAAAGAAAACATTTTACTAGAAAGTGTTTCAAAAGATACAAGACAAAAAACGGAGAACGCTCTTTACCTCCCAATTGCAGGAGAGCGGTTTGATGGGCACGATTTTTTACTGGATGCCATTAAACAAGGGTGTATCGCTACTGTCTGGCAAGAAGGTAAGGAACTTCCTGCCGGGCTCTCAGAGGATTTCCCTGTACTTTACACAACAGACACAGTAGAGTACTTGCAAAAAATATCTAAGTATTTCCTTAGAAAAGTTAATCCTGTAGTAGTTGCAGTAACAGGCAGCAATGGCAAAACTACCACAAAGGACATGATTGAAAGCGTGTCTTCAACAAATTTCAAAACATTTAAGACACAAGGGAACTATAACAATCATATTGGGCTTCCTTTAACCATCCTAGCTATGGAGGAAACAACGGAAGTTTTAATACTTGAAATGGGAATGAGCAACTTTGATGAGATTTCCCTTTTAAGTAAAATTGCTGAACCAGATGCTGCAGTTATTACAAACATCGGTGAAAGCCATCTTGAACAGCTTGGCAGCCGTGAAGGTATAGCAAAAGCAAAACTTGAGATTGCTGATGGGTTAAAACAGGGCGGTCTGCTCATCATTGATGGTGATGAACCGCTTCTTTCACATGTAAAGGGTGAAAATGTTCTTAAAGTCGGTTTTGGAGATTCTTGTACTCTTAAATTATCCAACTTGCAGACTGACGCACAAGGTGTTTCTTTTACATTGGAAGAGGGAACATCTGTCTACCGCATCCCTATGCTCGGACGGCATAATATTAAAAATGCGGCATATGCAATTGCAATTGGGCATTACTTAAATATAGAAGAAAATAAAATCCAAGAAGGACTTGAAAATCTTAAAGTTACTTCAATGAGATTAGAGATGAAAAAGGGCCGAAAAGGTACGCTTCTTATAAACGATGCGTATAATGCGAGTCCAACGAGTATGATAGCTGCACTTTCAACGCTTGCAGAATTAAACGATATCTCCAGAAAAGTCGCAGTACTTGGAGATATGTATGAACTCGGCTCTACTGAAGAAAACATGCATCGAAAAGTAGCTGATCATGTTGCTGCTTCAATTAACCATGTAATTACAGTTGGAGAAAAAGGAGCATGGATTGCAGACGAGTTAAAGAAACAAAACCGAAAAGACCTTGAAGTTATCCAATGTCTGACAAAAGAAGAAGCGCAGGAACCAATTGAAAAGCTCTTATCGAAAGACACTGCTATTCTTTTTAAAGCATCTAGAGGGATGGTTTTAGAAACCCTAATTTCTACATTTACAGAAGAAGAACAGGAGTCGAAAAAATGATTGAGCAAGTTTTACTATTTACATTAGTTGCATCCTTCTTGTTAGCAGTATTAAGCTCACCTTTTTTTATACCTTTTTTAAGAAGGCTGAAGTTTGGGCAAAGCATTCGAGATGAAGGACCTAAATCTCATCAGAAGAAACAAGGAACACCAACCATGGGTGGGATTGTTATCGTCTTAGCCCTTGTGGTCGCTACATATGCGATGACTGCAAAGTTTTTCACCATTACCACTGAAACGCATCTTCTTCTTCTTGTGACATTAGGCTATGCACTCATAGGATTTTTAGATGATTTTATTAAAGTAGTAAAGAAAAGAAACCTTGGATTAACTTCCAAACAGAAGCTTGTTGGACAGCTGATCATTGCGGCTCTCTTTTATTTAGGATTAAAATTGATCGATTTTTCCACGGCGGTTAATATCCCTGGAACTGATTTTTCGTTTGACCTCGGGTGGTTTTATCCGGTCTTTGTACTATTTATGTTAATCGGTGCTTCTAACGCAGTAAATCTTACAGACGGGCTTGATGGTCTTCTGGCTGGAACGGCAGCTATAGCATTCGGTGCTTTTGCGGTATTAGCTTCAACGATGCTTCAATTTGAAGCGGCAATCTTCTGTGTAGCAGTTGTTGGTGCCGTTTTAGGTTTCTTAGTGTTTAATGCGCACCCTGCAAAAGTGTTTATGGGTGATACCGGCTCACTCGCACTAGGCGGTGCAATAAGTGCTGTTGCGATTTTAACGAAGATGGAAATTCTGCTTGTTATCATTGGGGGAGTTTTTGTAATCGAAACACTTTCGGTAATGATCCAGGTAACCTCTTTTAAGCTTACAGGCAAACGGGTATTTAAAATGAGCCCGCTGCACCATCATTATGAACTGTCTGGCTGGAGTGAGTGGCGCATTGTAGTTACTTTCTGGCTTGTTGGACTTGTATTTGCAGCATTAGGAATTTATTTAGAGGTGTGGGTTTAAATGAAGAACAAAGAGTTTTTTACAGGTAAAAACATTTTAATTGTAGGATTGGCCAAAAGCGGTTTTGCTGCAGCAAAACTGCTTCATTCTTTTGGAGCAAATGTTGCAGTAAATGACAGACAGCCAAGAGATGGAAATGCTGAGGCAGAAATGCTTGAACAGATCGGAATTTCCGTAGAGTGCGGCGGACACCCATTAAGCCTGCTTGAGGGTGACATTGATTTTTTGGTAAAGAATCCTGGTATTCCTTATGAGAATACATTGATTGCTGAAGCAGTAAAACGAAATATACCTGTGTATACAGAAGTAGAGATCGCGGGTCTGATTTCTGAAGCATCTATTATTGCCATAACAGGCTCAAATGGGAAAACAACAACTACGACATTAATTGGAGAGATGCTAAAGAACAGCGGTAAAACACCAGTTGTTGCAGGTAATATCGGCACTGTTTTTTCTGAAGTAGCTGCAAAATCAACTTCTCAAGATATCCTTGTAGCTGAGTTATCCAGCTTTCAGCTGATGGGTACAGAAAAATTCAAACCGCAAATCTCTGTCTTCTTGAATCTATTTGAAGCGCATTTGGACTATCATGGCTCTGTGGATGAGTATGGAAAAGCAAAAGCGAAGATTACCGAGAATCAAGATCAGAACGATTTTGTAATCTACAATGCAGATGACGAACGTGTTTCAGAGCTTATGAAACATTCAAAAGCAAAGCATATTCCATTTTCAGTTAAAAAACAGCTGAAAGAAGGAGCATATATTCATGAAGACGGACTGTATTTCCAAGATAGGAAGATCATTGAGCTGAAAGAAATCGTGCTTCCTGGAGAACACAACTTGTCCAATATTATGGCGGCAGTTGCAGCGTCTATGCTTGCAGGTGCATCAACAGAACAAATTGGGAAAGTGTTAACAACCTTTGCTGGTGTAACTCACCGTCTTCAATATGTGTGCGAGGTTGAAGGAAGGCGTTTTTATAATGACTCAAAAGCTACGAATATATTAGCAACAAAAGCAGCCCTTTCAGCTTTTGAAAAGGATGTTATCCTCCTGGCTGGTGGTCTCGACAGAGGAAATTCATTTGATGACCTCATTCCATCTTTAAAACATGTAAAAGTACTTGTCACATTCGGCCAGACGGCAGAAAAAATGGCTGTTGCAGGAAGACAAGCAGGAATAGAAACGATAAAACGTGCTGATAATGTGGAAGAAGCTGTTCCCTTGGCATACAGCCATTCAAAAGATGGTGACGTTATATTGCTTTCTCCTGCTTGTGCAAGCTGGGATCAATATAAGACTTTTGAACAAAGAGGGGACATGTTTATCAACTCCGTGCATAAACTTAAATAAGGTTTGTACAAATAACAAGAGTTGAGGTGTTTCCCTTTGCCTGCAACGAGATCAACCCCTGATATGATTATGATTGTTGTTACGCTTATGCTGTTATCCGTCGGGATCATCATGGTCTATAGCGCCAGCGCAGACTTGGGACAGTATAAGATGGATGATTCATTCTTTTTTGTGAAACGGCAAATGTTGTTTGCTGGAGTAGGAATTGCAGCGATGTTCTTTATTATGAATATCAACTATATGACTTGGAGAGTATGGTCAAAAATTCTTCTTATCATTTGCTTTTTTCTTTTAATCGCTGTATTAATTCCTGGTGTTGGAATGGTTCGCGGCGGTGCCAGAAGCTGGATTGGCGTCGGAGCTTTTTCTATCCAGCCCTCTGAATTTATGAAGCTAGCGATGATTGTCTTTTTGGCAAAATATTTATCCGAACATCAAAAGAAGATTACATCATTAAAAAAAGGCTTGCTGCCTACACTTTCTTTAGTAATGGTCGCTTTCGGAATGATTATGCTCCAGCCTGATCTCGGTACAGGTGCAGTTATGGTTGGAACGAGTATTGTTATGCTTTTCGTTGCTGGTGCTCGAATCTCTCATTTTGTTGGAATGGGGCTAATAGGATTAATTGGGCTCGCAGGATTAATTATTTCAGCTCCTTACCGAATTAAACGAATTACCTCCTTTTTAGATCCTTGGAGCGATCCGTTAGGAAGCGGTTTTCAGATCATTCAGTCACTTTATGCACTGGGACCAGGAGGGCTTTTGGGCCTAGGGCTGGGACAGAGCCGGCAAAAGTTTGGATATTTGCCAGAACCGCAAACAGATTTTATTTTTGCGATTATTTCAGAGGAACTAGGATTTATCGGTGCGGTTTTTGTTTTAATCCTGTTCAGTTTGCTTTTATGGAGAGGTATTAGGATCGCACTTGGAGCACCTGACCTTTTTGGTTCCTTTTTAGCGATCGGCATCATAGGGATGGTTGCTATTCAAGTAATGATCAACATTGGAGTTGTGACAGGGCTTATGCCAGTAACCGGGATTACCCTTCCATTTTTAAGCTATGGAGGTTCTTCTCTTACACTTATGCTTGCCTCAATCGGAGTAATATTGAATATTAGCCGCTACGCTCGGTATTAATACTTGAGTTTCAAAGAGAATTCTCTTATTCTAAACATAGTGAAGATTCAATGGCTACCCTGTCGCATATGGCAGGGTATCTTCTTTTTTTAAAAAGTATTCTCTAAAGATTCTTGTTTTTAATTTGTTTTTAGTAATGAGCTTCGTTGACAAGTTGATTGGAGCGGAAGGTGCGAGACTCCTGCAGATCAGCGGGACAGGTGAGACTCCTAAAGGCGCAAAGCGCGAGGAGGCTCACCGCACGCCCTGCGGAAAGCGAGCATCCCACAGCGGAAATCAACTACTTACAATACCATTTTCTTTAGACAAAATAGCAATAAACACAATTTTTCTTTCGAATACTACTTTGTTGATGTTTATGAATCGTTTAAACATGGAAAAGAATAGTGCATAACATATAAATAGAGTTATGCGTGATGAATGTAGGGGGTTTTATAATGTTAAACCAATTAGCTGATACGTTAAAAAATGAAGACTTAGGAACTGTATTATTAAATGAACCGTTAAAGAACCACACAACATTAAAAATCGGCGGTCCAGCCGATCTTTATTTCGAACCGAAGAATATTGACGCCCTTAAAAAAGCAATTGTTTACTTGAAAGAAGCGAATATTCCAATCCGTGCAATAGGAAGAGGATCCAATCTCCTCGTTGCAGACGGCGGTATCGAAGGCGCAGTTATCAAAGTAGGGGAGGGGCTAAATCATCTAAAACAAGATGATAAAAAGATTACAGTTGGCGGAGGATACTCTTTAATTCCGCTTGCCACTCTAATGTCCCGAGAAGCTTTTACAGGACTTGAATTTGCTGCCGGAATTCCTGGTTCTGTGGGCGGTGCTGTATTCATGAATGCCGGGGCGCATGGTTCTGATATGTCTCAAATCGTTGAAAAAGCACTTATTCTTTTTCCTGACGGTGAACTGAAATGGCTGTCGAATGAAGATCTGGGTTTTTCATATCGCACATCTGTGCTTCAAAAAACAGGCGGAATCTGTGTTGAAGCTGTCTTGGTGTTAGAAAAAGGCGATAAGGAAACAATTATGGCTGAACTTAAAAAAAATAAAGACTATAGAAGAAATACACAGCCATGGAACTTTCCGTGCTGCGGAAGTGTTTTTCGGAATCCACTGCCTAATTACGCTGGACAGCTGATTGAATCGTCAGGTCTTAAAGGTACGAAGATCGGCGGAGCGCAAATATCAGAAATGCATGCGAATTTCATCGTAAATACCGGTGATGCTAAGGCGAAAGACGTTTTGGATCTTATAAGTTTTATCCAAAAGACGATTAAAGAAAAGCATGGAATCGACATTGAAACAGAAGTAGAAATCATCGGCCGAAATGAATAACAAAAAATTGGATAAATAGTGCTAAATTGGGACTTATCCGTGCTATAATACAGAGAACAAGAAAAAAATGACCAATGACGTTGTGAAGCGAAGAATCAGTTTCGTTTAATCCTGATAAATCGGCTGTATATTAAGCCTTTATATGTAGGGCTTGGCGTCTTTAGCCAAGTTCTTTTATTTGATTAAGACAGTTGGGCATTTAGTTTCTTTCTTGTACTATATGATAAAACGGAGGAAGAGGATGGACAAGGTGAAGGTTGTCAAGATTGAGGACCGAATTCCGAAGCTGAAAGAACATCGTAAACAAAAAGCGAATCGCCGCCTGATATTTTACTTGTCCTTTTTCTTCCTGTTATTAGTGGTCGTTGTATATTTTCAATCTGATTTAAGCCATGTTAAAAAAATAACTGTTTCAGGGAATTACTTTGTAACTGATGATGAGATTTTAGAAAAGAGCCGGATTTCAACTAATACAAAGTACTTAAATATATCAGAAGAAAGCATACAAAAAAGACTCGATTCGATTTCTGAGATAAGCTCTGTTTCCATTGAAAAGAAATTCTTTAATCATGTTGCGATCAACGTTAAAGAATATCAGCGGGTTGGTTATTTTAAAAAGGACAATACATATTATCCGATGCTGCAAAACGGAAAGATGCTTGAACCTCTTAATAAAAATGAGAGACCGGTAAATGCTCCTGTTATTGTAAGTTGGAAAGATCCTGAGCAACTGGAGACGATGGCACAGGAACTGCAAAAACTGCCAGAGGGAATCATTCACCGTATTTCCGAAATTACTCATACGCCTGATTCGGACAATCCTAGCAAACTGACATTGTTTATGACAGACGGAAATAAAGTAGTTACTTCAATATCCAAGTTTTCAGAAAGACTTTCTGCTTACCCTTCTTTGATAAGCGAAATTAAACCAGATGAAAAAGGTACATTTTACTTAGGAATAAGTACGCGATTTGAACGATACAACCGAGAAGTTACGGAGGAAAAAAATGAGGAAAATTAAAGGGATGCATCTCTTTTTGTCTCTTATCCTTCTAGTTACCGGTTTCATTTTATCCTTCTCCTACCAAAGAGCTCAAGAAGAACAAAAAGAAGCTGTCAAAACTGACGAGTGGAAGAAAGAAGATTCCTTGCGCAGCCAAATATTAAGACTACAAAAAACAAACCGAGAACTAGCAAACGAACTAATTGGTTTTCAGCAGAGTGTTGAAAAAAAAGAAAATAAATTTGCTGATCAGGAAGAAATCTCCACTAAACTCGTAGAAGATTTGAAAGAGCTCAGGATGGTAGTAGGGAATGTAAAAGTGAAAGGGGAGGGGGTAGAAGTAACACTTCAAGACTCCTCCTATATCCCAGAAGGTGAGAACCCGAATAATTATATTGTTCATGAAGAACATATTAGAAGTGTAATAGATGAACTTCATGTTTCAGGGGCAGAAGCAATTGCGATCAATGGCCAGAGAATATCACATGACACTTATATTGCATGTATTGGACCTGTTGTAAGTGTTGATGGCAATCAGTATCCTGCACCATTTGTGATTACAGCCATTGGAAATTCATCCACACTGGAAAAATCATTGAATCTATATATCGTAGATAAAATTGTGAATGATGGTGTGGAAGTAAGAGTGGAGAAGGAAAGCGCGATCGAGATGGAGCCATTTATAACAGAAGAGGGATGAGTAAGTTGAAAGATAAACAATTTATGTTTGCAACTATTGCCCTCATTATAGGCGGAATGCTGGCGATCCAGTTTGAGACCACAAATAACCCGATCATAAGAGACACACGAGATCTATGGGAACTAAGAGCTGATCTGGAAAAAGAAAAACAGCGTCAGCAGGAGCTTAATGAGGAACTTCAGCGTTATAGCGAGCTTTTGACTAAATATAAGACTGAAGGAAAAGACGAAAAAATTGATGCAATGGAAAAAGCTTTGGCAGATTTAAAAAAACAGGCAGGATTAACTACGGTGAGCGGTCAAGGAATCGTAATGACTATCGAACCTTTTAATGACGAGCTAATCGGAGTAGATCGCCCTCTGCCACAGATTGACCCTGATATGCTTAGAAGACTTGTTAATGAATTAAATAGGTATGATGCAAAAGAGATCAGCATTGATGGACAGCGCATTATATCAAAAACACCGATCCGGGAAGTAAATGGCGACATTTACATAAACAACGAGCCTGTTTCAACTTTTCCTATAGAAATTAAAGTGTTGGCAAAAAACAATGAAAAACTGCATCAGAAAATCATTGCTTCACCTGCTGTTGAAGAGTTTATAAGGGAAGACTTCCTTGTAGAATCTGCTCCTGCAGAGAAAGTGATACTGCCAGCATTTGATGAAGATGTAAAAGTGAAGTTTATGAAACCGGCAAAGGAGGAAACATAAGATGTGGTTACCGGTACTTGGACTTTTACTAGGTCTTTTATTAGGTTTCATGTCTGATATCCGGGTCCCTCCTGAATACTCAAACTATTTATCAATAGCTGTTTTGGCTGCATTGGATACTTTGTTTGGAGGTATCCGAGCACATCTGCAGGGCAGTTTTGAAGATAAAGTGTTCATTACAGGTTTTTTCTTCAATATTTTACTGGCTGCCGGGCTAGCTTATCTAGGAGTACACCTGGGTATTGACCTATATTTAGCCGCAATTTTTGCATTCGGAGTAAGGCTGTTTAATAATATCGCAGTTATTCGGCGTCTATTAATCTCAAAATGGTCAGACTCACGTAAAAAGGCCTAAAAAATTTGAAAAAACGGTAAAAAAAAAGAGGGATAACCCGTTGCTTGTGGAATTTATTCCATAAATAAGCGAAAATGAAGGAATTTTGTTCATCTTTAATAGATGAAGATTTAATGGATGAAAGGTTAGGAGGTGCCACAGAATGAACAGCAATGAAATTTATGTAAGTTTAGACATCGGTACATCCAATATTAAAGTGATCATTGGAGAAATGACCAGTGAATCCTTTAATGTTATTGGTGTTGGCCATGCGAAATCAGCTGGAATCAGAAAAGGTTCCATTGTAGATATTGATGAAACTGTTCGTTCCATAAGAAAAGCCGTTGAACAGGCAGAAAGAATGTTAGGTATCCCTATCAATGCCGTTATAGTAGGTGTGAAAGGAAACCATATCCAGCTTCAGCCTTGTCACGGAGTTGTAGCAGTTTCTAGAGAAGATCGTGAAATTGGCGATGAGGATATTGCTAGAGTAATAGAGGCAGCTCAAGTCATGTCAGTGCCTCCAGAAAGAGAAATTATCGATGTTATTCCACGTCAGTTCATTGTTGATGGAACAGATGAAATCATTGATCCAAGAGGAATGCTTGGGGTACGATTGGAAATGGAAGGAACGGTTATTACCGGTTCTAAAACCATCTTACATAACTTACTTCGATGTGTGGAAAGAGCAGGTCTTACAGTAGCTGATATTTGTCTAGAACCTTTAGCTACTTCATCAATTGCTCTTTCACGCGATGAAATGGAGCTTGGAGTGGCACTGATTGATATCGGCGGTGGTTCAACAACGCTTTCCGTTTTCGATCAGGGGACGATGCAATTAACTTCAGTTCTTTCGATTGGCGGAGACTTTATTACAAAGGATATATCAATCGGATTAAGAACATCTGCAGAAGATGCAGAAAAAATCAAACTAAAACACGGTCATTCTTTTGTCGATTATGCATCTAAAGATGAAACATTCACCGTGTCACAGATTGGCTCTTCACAAGAACAAGAAATTTCACAATATGAGCTTTCATTAATCATCGAGGCGCGTATGGCTGAAATTTTTGAAATGATTGATGATGAACTGCATCAGCGCGGATATTCTGAACTCCCAGGCGGTTTTGTCATCACCGGGGGAGTAGCAGCCATTCCAGGAGTATTGGAATTAGCTCAGGATATATTCCAGCAGAATGTAAGGGTTTCATTGCCTGATTATATCGGTGTAAGAGAACCGAAGTTTACAGCAGGAGTGGGGCTCATTCAATTTACTCACAAAAATATTAAAGTACAAGGAAAAGAAGTTGCTTCTGCATTAGCTGAAAATGCAGGGGAGCCTTTGCCAAAGAAAAAACAGTCCAGCCAGAAGCCGGCACAAGAGAAACAACCCGGCGGAATGAAATCAAAAGTGAAAGACTGGTTTGGTTTATTTTTTGAATAACTTAAGGAACTAGTCATTAGGAGGAACGCTCATGTTAGAGTTTGATATGAATATGGATCAATTGGCAACGATTAAAGTTATTGGTGTTGGCGGCGGCGGAAGCAATGCTGTTAACCGAATGATTGAACACGGAGTACAAGGTGTGGAATTTATTTGTGTTAATACAGACGCACAAGCCTTGAACCTTTCAAAGGCGCCTGTAAAAATGCAGATTGGCACTAAGTTAACAAGAGGACTTGGAGCAGGTGCAAATCCTGAAATCGGTAAAAAAGCTGCTGAAGAAAGCCGCGAACAGATCGAAGAAGCTCTTGCTGGAGCTGACATGGTTTTCGTAACGGCTGGAATGGGCGGAGGAACTGGAACAGGTGCTGCCCCAGTAGTTGCTGAAATCGCTAAAGATTTAGGCGCACTTACTGTTGGTGTAGTAACGAGACCTTTTACATTTGAAGGCCGCAAACGTTCTACGCAGGCAGTTGGCGGAATTTCTGTATTTAAAGAAAAAGTAGATACACTTATCGTAATTCCAAACGACCGCTTACTAGAAATCGTTGATAAAAATACACCAATGCTTGAAGCTTTCCGTGAAGCAGATAACGTACTTCGTCAAGGTGTACAAGGTATCTCTGACTTAATTGCTGTACCAGGTTTGATTAACTTGGACTTTGCAGACGTTAAGACAATTATGACTGAACGCGGATCTGCACTTATGGGTATAGGTGTTGGTACTGGTGAAAACCGTGCAGCTGAAGCAGCAAAAAAAGCCATTTCATCTCCGCTTCTTGAAACGTCAATCGACGGAGCAAAAGGTGTATTGATGAATATTACTGGCGGAGCTAACTTAAGTCTCTACGAAGTAAACGAAGCTGCTGATATTGTTTCATCAGCATCTGACCCAGAAGTTAACATGATCTTTGGTTCTGTAATTAACGAAGAATTAAAAGATGAAATCCTAGTAACTGTAATTGCAACTGGTTTTGATGAGAACGAAAAGCTAGTGAATAATCAGCAAAGAGCTGAGCGTCCGAGAATGCAGCAATCTCCTGCATCTTCTAATCAATCTCACTCAAATCAAAGTCAGCCGCAATCACAGGGACAGTCTCAATCACAGTCACGCGAGGAAAACCAGTCTGAATCAAGAAGCAACAATTCTTATTCCAATGCTGATTCAGATACGTTGGATATTCCAACATTCCTTCGTAACCGCAGCCGTAACAGAAGAAGATAAATACAAAAATAAAAGCATGTTCTCTTCGATAGAGAGCATGCTTTTTTATTTTGTTAGTTTTTAAAGGGTCTTTTCTAAAAGAAGTCTTGTATTCAAGGTTGCTTTTGTTAGTAGATGATTTCCGCTCCAGGTTGCTCGCTTTCCACGCTGCGTGCGGTGAGCCTCCTGCCGCTTTGCGCCATTAGGAGTCTCCACCTGACCGCTCGTCCCGTAGGAGTCTCGCACCTTGCGCTTCAATCAACATGCAAATGAAGAGAATAAAAATAAACAGAAGCAACAATCTTCTAGAAAACAGCAGTTATAAAAGATTGTTGCAACAAAGAGATAAGTAAGTAATTCTTCATTGAATAGTTATTGGAGTGGAAGGGCGAGACTCCAGCAGGATGAGCGGGACAGGTGAGACTTTTCAATGACGCAGAGCGGCGAATGGGCTCACCGTACACCCTGCGGAAAGGGAGCCCTGGAGCGGAAATTAACATCCTTCAAGAGCAGCAAGGATTACGTAACCGCTCTTTATATTTAAATGTTTCTAAAGATTGTTGCAACAAAGAGATAAGTAAGAAATTCTTCATTGAATAATTAATTGGAGCGGAAGGGCGAGACTCCAGCAGGATGAGTGGGACAGGTGAGACCATTCAATCACGCAGAGCGGCGAATGGGCTCACCGCACACCCTGCGGAAAGGGAGCCCTGTAGCGGAAATTAACCACTTTCAAGAGCAACAAGGATTACGTAAACGCTCTTTAGATTTGACGGTTTCTAAAGATTGTTGCAACAAAGAGATATGTAAGAAATTCTTCATTGAATAGTTAATTGGAGCGGAAGGGCGAGATTCCAGCAGGATGAGCGGGACAGGTGAGACCGTTCAATGACGCGCAGAGCGGCGAATGGGCTCACCGCACACCCTGCGGAAAGGGAGCCCTGCTGCGGAAATTAACCTCCTTCAAGGATTACGAAAAAAGTCTTTAGATTTTGTCATATTCTTGTCCCAAAAGCGTATATCTAGCATATAAGCTTTTTTGACAAAAAAAGAGAAAATAAGAACAATACTTCTCTCATAAACTGACAGACTTTCAAACAACCTATACGTTATACTAATTTCAAAATTAAGAAAGGAGAAAACCAATGACCCTTTATTTGGATGTCATTTGGTTTCTTAATTTCTGCATTGATTATGTATTGATCTCATTAACAGCCTATGTTTTAAAGCGCAATGCATCGAAAAAGAGAATCCTTCTTGCCTCTCTTCTCGCATCCAGTTATGTCATTTTAGTTGTCTATCCAGAACTGATGGTTTTCTCTCAGCCTTTAGTAAAGTTTCTTTTGTCTATTGCAATCATGATTACTGCTTTTGGCTTTAAACGTATTCGATTTGTAGTAAAAAATGTAGCGATGTTTTATTTTGTTTCTTTTGTAACGGGTGGCGGGATTTTTGCTCTTCATTATTTTATGCAGAGTGATGCTGTGATTATGAATGGTGTGATTTCAACCAAGAGTACAGGAATGGGTGATCCGGTAAGCTGGTTATTTGTAGCGGCAGGTGTACCAGCTCTATGGTATTTTTCAAAGAAAAGAGTAGATGACATTACTGTGGAAAAAATGGATTCCAACAGTCTTGTCAAAGTTAAAATCTCTATCGGGGAAGTCATTATTTATGCAAATGGACTTATTGATACAGGTAATAAATTATACGATCCCATTTCAAAAATGCCCGTTATGGTTTTAGACATGAACATCCACAGTTCTGAATTTCCAGAGACCATTCAATCGGCTGCAAGAGATGTGATGTCGATTGGTTCTGAGGAAAACGATCATCCATGGATCAGCAGATTGCGAATCGTACCGTATCGTTCTGTAGGACATCAGCAATTTCTTGCCTGCTTAAAGCCAGATCAAATTGAGATTGAGAAGGATGGAATTGCAGTTTGTTCACCGCCAGGACTTGTTGGATTAAGCTGGACTTCATTATCAAGCGAAGGCCAGTTTGATGCCATTGTGCACCCGAAAATGTATTTTCAACATGTACAAGCGTCATAGTAAGCACTAGATGTGAAAGGGGAGTAAAAATGATCAGCAAATTGCGACTAAGGGTAACGATGTTTTGGTATAAGCTATTATTCAAGCTAGGCTTAAAATCAGATGAAATTTATTACATCGGCGGCAATGAAGCGCTGCCTCCTCCATTAAGCAAAGAAGAAGAAGCGGTTTTGCTCGAAAAACTGCCTTCAGGTGATCAAGCTGCCAAGTCCCTTTTGATCGAACGAAACTTGCGTCTTGTTGTTTACATTGCCAGGAAGTTTGAAAATACAGGAATCAATATCGAGGACTTAATAAGTATAGGTACGATAGGTTTAATTAAAGCTGTAAATACGTTTAATCCAGAAAAAAAGATTAAACTTGCCACATATGCCTCCAGATGTATAGAGAATGAAATATTGATGTACCTGCGGCGAAATAATAAAACACGTTCTGAAGTATCCTTTGACGAACCTTTAAATGTGGATTGGGATGGCAATGAACTGTTGCTTTCAGATGTTCTTGGGACTGAAGATGATATTATTACAAGAAGAATTGAAGCAAATGTTGACCGGAAACTTTTATTAAAAGCTCTTTTTACACTCAATGACAGAGAGAAACAGATTATGGAACTCCGCTTCGGACTCTCAGGCGGAGAAGAAAAAACACAAAAAGATGTAGCGGATATGCTGGGTATATCTCAATCGTATATCTCGAGGCTAGAGAAGAGAATTATTAAAAGGCTTCAAAAAGAATTTAATAAAATGGTTTAGACATTATTCTATATAGGATATTGAATCATTAACTGCTTTAATCAAAATTTACAATTGCATAAATTTCCCTCCGTTCGGTGATACTTAATTTGAAATTAGCTCCCGGCAGGAGGGAAAAGACTTGACAAGAAATAAAGTTGAGATTTGCGGAGTTGACACATCAAAGCTTCCTGTTTTAAAAAATCCAGAGATGCGTATCTTGTTTGATAAAATGCATAAGGGTGATCCCGATGCGAGAGAAACTCTGGTGAATGGAAACCTCAGGCTCGTACTGAGTGTGATTCAGCGATTCAACAACCGCGGTGAGCATGTTGATGATTTATTTCAAGTAGGGTGTATCGGACTCATGAAGTCTATTGACAATTTTGATCTTGGTCAAAATGTTAAGTTTTCTACCTATGCTGTACCGATGATTATTGGTGAAATCCGCCGTTATCTACGGGACAATAATCCGATACGTGTTTCCAGAAGCCTAAGAGATATTGCTTATAAAGCATTGCAAGTTCGTGACCAGCTCATGAATAAATTATCCCGGGAGCCAACAGCACAGCAAATTGCAGAAGCGCTGGATGTACCAAAAGAAGAAGTCGTTTTTGCACTTGATGCCATCCAAGATCCTGTGTCATTGTTTGAACCCATCTATAATGATGGAGGAGATCCTATTTTTGTAATGGATCAGATCAGTGATGATAAAGCGAAAGACATGCAATGGATCGAAGAAATCGCATTAAAAGAAGGTATGAGACGTCTAAACGACAGAGAAAAAATGATATTAACCATGAGGTTCTTTCAAGGCAAGACACAGATGGAAGTGGCAGATGAAATTGGAATCTCCCAGGCCCAAGTGTCAAGACTTGAGAAAGCAGCTATATCTCAGATGAACAAAAATATACAAAGCAGCTAAAACCCGTAAAACTACGGGTTTTTTTTATTACTATGAACATGAAACAGCTTGTTCCTTCATATAATGAAATCAGAAAGGCGGGTTGTGACATGAACAAAATATCAGACTTTCAAGTTAAAGACGTTGTTAACGTAGCAAACGGAAAAAAACTAGGCCATATTGCTGATCTTGAAATTAATTTAAATACCGGAAAGATTGACGCAATCATCATTCCTGGTGCAGGAAAAATGCTTGGGTTTTTTGCAAGAGAAAATGATATTGTAATTCCATGGCGCAACATCGTGAAAATAGGTGCAGACGTTATACTCGTCAGGCATATGGAAGCCAGTGAATTAAACGAATACGTAAAAGAGCCGTTTGATCAATTGAAATAAACGGTTCTTTTTTTCTTTATTCCTCAAAAATGTGGTAAAATAAAGATAAAACTTTCCAGGAGGAATACATAGAAATGAAGACATTTATACAAACTGGAAAGCACCTTATTATAGAAGAATGGCAAAAAGAGAATTCCGTTATTACTGCTGGTTTCACGATGCGTGATGGAGGGTATAGTCCAATGCCTTTCAAATCATTAAATATGGGATTTCATGTTAATGATGATCCCCGCTTTGTACAAGATAACCGCAAAACTTTTGCCGATGAAATTAATTTCCCGATTCAATATTGGGTAGGTTCAAAGCAGGTTCACGGTACACATATTGTAAAAGTCACAGGAGAAGAAGACCGTGGCAGAGGCTCAATGGATTTTGAAACTGCTATCCCAGATGCGGACGGTTTGTACACAAAGGATGAGGACGTTCTATTAACTTCTCTATATGCTGATTGTGTTCCGCTGTACTTTTATTCACAAAAAAATAACTTGATAGGTCTTGCACATGCTGGATGGCGTGGAACAGTAGGTAAAATCGGTCCAAAAATGGTCGAGCTTTGGTGTGAAAAAGAGAATGCAGACATTCATGATATTAAGGCAGCAATCGGACCTGCAATAGGTGAATGCTGTTATGAAGTGGATGAAAAGGTTATTCGTGAAGTAAAAGAAGCATTGAAGAAGGATGAAGATCCTGATGTATTCACAACAAACAATAATGGCAGATTTCAATTAAACTTACAAAAATTAAATGAGATTCTACTCTTGCAAGCTGGAGTACTTCCAGAAAACATCATGGTCTCCCAGCAATGTACAAGCTGTGAAAATTCTTTGTTCTTTTCACACCGGAAAGATAATGGCAAGACGGGCAGAATGATGAGTTTTATAGGCAGGAAAGGAGTTAAGTAAACGTTTGAACATATTAGAAAATAAAGAAAAGATATTAAATGAAATTCAAGCTGCATGCTTGAAAAAAAACAGGTCTCCAAAGGGCGTTAATCTAGTTGCTGTAACGAAATATGTAAGTAACGAAACGACGAAGAATGCAGTTTTGGCAGGTGTTGAACATATCGGTGAAAACCGCATTGAAGGATTGCTTGAAAAGAAGGAATACCTAGCAGACATGAATGTGAAATGGCATTATATTGGCACCCTTCAATCTCGAAAAGTAAAAGATATTATCAATCAAGTTGATTATATCCATTCCTTAGACCGGCTAAGCTTAGCAAAGGAGATACAAAAAAGAGCAGACAAGATAATTTCTTGTTTTGTACAAGTCAATGTAGCAGAAGAAGATTCAAAACATGGACTGGCAGTAAAAGAAGTGATTAGTTTTGTCGATAAACTAAAAGACTACGACAAAATTAAAGTTGTAGGTCTTATGACAATGGCGCCTTTTACAGAAGATGAATCGATCGTAAGAAATGTATTTTCAACGTTAAAACAGTTGCAAATAGACATTCAAAATAAAGATCTACCGCATGCACCATGTGAGGAACTTTCTATGGGAATGTCGAATGACTATGTGATAGCAGTTGAAGAAGGAGCAACCTTTGTTCGAATCGGAACAGATTTAGTCGGAAAAGAATTTTAGGAGGTGGAATAAATGGGAATCAAAACAAAGTTTAAGCGTTTTTTTGATTTAGAAGATGATTATGAGTATGAAAATGAATATGAAGAAGAGTCTTTGGCTGAAGAGGAAGAGATTACACCATCTCATACGAAAAAGAGCAAGCCGAATGTTGTGAGCTTGCAAAGTATCCAGCAGCAGGTTAAGGTTGTTCTTGTTGAGCCGCGCGTTTATGCTGAAGCTCAAGATATTGCGGATCAGCTGAAAAATCGAAGAGCGGTAGTTATGAATTTGCAAAGAATTCCGCATGATCAGGCTAAACGAATCGTAGACTTCTTATCAGGGACTGTTTATGCGATAGGCGGAGATATCCAAAAGCTCGGACCAAATACATTTTTGTGCACTCCTGAAAACGTAGATGTTTCCGGTACGATCTCAGAAATGATGGACGAAGACTAAAAATTGGCAGGTGAAATTTATTGGTATATGAAATTGCAAATGTGGTACAAACACTAATACAAATCTACTATTACATGATTATAGGGTACATACTTTTATCATGGTTTCCAAACGCTAGGGAATCATCCATCGGACAGGTAATCGGAAGGCTTGTAGAACCTTATCTCTCTCCTTTCCGCAAGATCATTCCGCCGCTTGGAATGATTGACCTTTCGCCAATTGTAGCGTTAATGTCACTTCACTTTGCACAATATGGTGTAAGAGCTGTAGCTAATATGCTTGCCGGCTCATTTTAAGGTTTCTTTATGAGTATTTATCAGCACTACCGGCCAGAGGAACATGAGTTTGTTGATCGCGTAATGAGATGGAAATCAGAGACGGTGGAACGATATAGTCCGAAGCTGACTGATTTTCTTGATCCGCGTGAACAGGAAATTGTTAAAAAAATCGTAGGAAACGATACAGATGTACGCCTCTCTTTATGGGGAGGCTCTTCTTTTTCTGAACGAAAAAGGGCACTGCTATTCCCGGAGTATTATGAAGCAGCACAAGATGATTTTCAGCTCGTCTTTTATGATATTGCCTATCCATCAAAGTTCACAACAATCGAGCATCGGGACGTACTTGGAGCTTTGATGAATATAGGAGTTAAAAGAGGCAAGTATGGCGATATACTTATATCCGGAGATAAAGTACAATTTGTTTGTGCAGCTGAAATATCAGGTTTTATAGAACTGAACCTTACGAAAATAGGTAAATCAGGAGTAAAGCTGCACCATATAGAAAATAATGATTTGATGGAAATTAAAACTGATTACGATGAAAGAAATGGAACCGTTTCTTCTCTCCGTTTGGATGTTATTGTTGCTGAGGTCTATAACCTTTCACGTTCTAAAGCTTCACCTTTAATACAGCAGGGCCGTGTTAAATTAAATCATAAAATAACAGACCAGGTTGCGGCAGAAGTAATGGAAGGTGATGAACTCTCAGTTAGAGGTTTTGGGAGAAGCAAGTTATTCGCTATTGAAGGCATGACTAAGAAAGAAAAATGGCGTATCCGTTACGGACTTTTAAAATAATTTCCAGGAATAGAAGGAATGACCGACATTTTGTCGAAATTAGGTAAAAAATAATGCATCTATGGAGGTGGCTGTTTTGCCTTTAACGCCGTTGGATATTCACAATAAGGAATTTACAAGAGGTTTCAGAGGTTATAGTGAAGATGAAGTAAATGACTTTTTAGATCAAGTCATTAAAGATTACGAAGCGGTTATTCGTGAAAAGAAAGATTTAGAGGAAACAGTTTCCAAGCTTGAAGAAAAGATTTCATACTTTAAGAACATTGAAGAAACGTTGAATAAATCCATTCTTATTGCACAAGAAACAGGTGAAGAAGTTAAGCGCACAGCTTCAAAAGAAGCACGCTTGATCGTTAAAGAAGCTGAAAAGAACGCAGACAGAATTATCAATGAATCGTTATCGAAGTCCAGAAAGATTTCGATGGAGATCGACGAATTGAAAAAGCAATCATCTGTATATCGCACAAGATTTAGAATGTTAATTGAAGCACAGTTAGAGATGCTAAAGAATGATGACTGGGATTCTCTAAACGCCCCTGAAAATCTTGAAGGCTATGAACTTCAGGAAGTAAAGACGGAAGCTTGACATTCATTTAAAAAATCGCATATACTTTTGTAAGATTAATATGTGACGAAGACGGGGACAGTAAGATGCTTTTCTCTATTATAGCGAACCAGGAAATGGTGCAAGCCTGGTATAGAGCGGTATTCGAAGATCACCCCTGAGTTCCTGGACTGAAAATCTTTAGTAAGTTCAGGCGCTTCATCCACGCTACGGATGACTAAGCGGGTTTTAGATGAAAATCAGAACCTATTAGGGTGGTACCGCGGGTTAACCTTCTCGTCCCTACTGTAACAGTAGTGGGCGAGAAGGTTTTTTATTTGGCTCTTTTTCTTAAAGTTGAGTATTTTGTCACTCTCTTCATCGAAAAGTTGATTGGAGCGCAAGGTGCGAGACTCCTGCGGGACGAGTGGGACAGGTGAGACTCCTGAAGGCGCAAAGCGTCAGGAGTCTCACCGCCCGCCCCGCGGAAAGCGAGCATCCTGGAGCGGAAATCAACCACTTACAAGAGCAACAAGAAATGCGAAAAACAGCTTTTATTTTTACGGTACCCAGTTTTACGGGTTGAATGATATTAAGGAGGAAAAGCAATGAATTATAAAGACACTCTTTTGATGCCTAAAACGGAGTTCCCGATGCGTGGAAACCTTCCACAGCGTGAACCTGTTGTTCAGGAAAAATGGAATGAATTAAATATCTATGAAAAAGTTATGGAAAAAACGAAGGATCTGCCGCCTTTTATCCTTCATGACGGTCCTCCTTATGCAAATGGTGATATTCATATCGGCCACGCTGAGAATAAGATTCTAAAAGATATCATTGTCCGTTTTAAATCGATGACAGGTCACTATGCTCCATATGTTCCTGGCTGGGATACACATGGACTGCCGATTGAAACTGCTTTGACAAAGAGCGGAAAAGTAAAAAGAAAAGAGCTCACAGTTGCTGAGTTTCGTAAACTTTGTGAAGAGTATGCATTAAAGCAAGTTGATCATCAGCGTGAACAATTTAAACGTCTAGGTGTTCGCGGTGATTGGGAGAATCCTTATATCACACTTGATAAAGGATATGAAGCTAGACAGATCGAAGTGTTTGGCGAGATGGCAAAAAGAGACCTTATCTACAAAGGATTAAAGCCTGTATACTGGTCGCCTTCATCAGAATCTGCATTAGCTGAGGCTGAGATCGAGTATCAAGATAAGCGTTCTGCTTCCATCTATGTAGCATTTGATGTGAAAGATGGAAAGGGAGTTTTGGATGCAGACGAAAAACTCGTTATCTGGACAACAACTCCATGGACGATTCCTGCAAACCTTGGTATTTCAGTTCACCCTGAACTAGACTATGTTTCTGTTCAAACAGAGAACGGTAAATATGTTGTAGCTGAAGCTTTAGTAGAATCACTTAAGAAAGAGTTTGAGTGGGAACAAGCTGAAATTGTTAAACGATTTAAAGGGGCAGAAATCGAACATGCTGTTGCAAGTCATCCGCTTTACGGACGTGATTCACTTGTTATGCTTGGTGACCACGTAACAACTGATGCAGGTACAGGATGTGTTCATACAGCTCCTGGACACGGGGAAGATGACTTCCTTGTAGGTAAGCGCTACGGATTAGACGTTTTATGCCCTGTAGACGACCGCGGTGTAATGACAAAAGAAGCTCCTGGTTTTGAAGGTCTGTTCTATGATGAAGCAAATAAGCCGATCACAGAACAGCTTCAGGAAAAAGGTGCATTATTAAAGCTTTCGTTTATCACTCACTCCTATCCTCATGACTGGAGAACAAAGAAACCTGTTATTTTCCGAGCGACAGCTCAATGGTTTGCTTCCATTAAAGGAATTCGTGATGATATGCTTCGTGCGATTGAAGAAGTTAACTGGGTTCCTACATGGGGTGAGACTCGACTTCACAACATGATCAAAGACCGTGAAGACTGGTGTATTTCCCGTCAGCGTGCATGGGGTGTGCCGATTCCGGTATTCTATGGTGAAGATGGCGAAGCGATCCTTACAGAAGAAACGATCTCTCACGTTGTAGAACTGTTCCGAGAGCATGGTTCTAACGTATGGTTTGAAAGAGAAGCGAAGGACCTTCTTCCTGAAGGATTCACTTCTCCGCACAGTCCAAACGGACGTTTTTCAAAAGAAACAGATATCATGGATGTTTGGTTTGATTCTGGAACATCGCACTGGGGTGTGTTAGAAGAAAGAGAAAACTTAGTTCGTCCAGCAGATCTCTATCTTGAAGGATCTGACCAATATCGCGGCTGGTTTAACTCGTCACTTTCTACATCTGTTGCAATCACTGGCAAAGCTCCTTATAAAGCAGTGCTCAGCCATGGATTTGTTCTCGATGGAGAAGGACGGAAGATGAGTAAATCAATCGGTAATACATTGGATCCGATCAAGGTGATGAAGCAGCTAGGTGCTGATATCATCAGACTATGGGTTTCTTCTGTAGATTATCAGTCAGATGTACGTGTATCAGATGATATTTTAAAGCAGGTAGCTGAAGTTTACCGTAAAATCAGAAATACACTTCGCTTCTTATTAGGAAACCTGCACGGTTTTGATCCAAAACAGCATGCAGTTGCATTTGAAGATATGCCGGACCTTGAAAAATATATGATGGTTAAGCTGGATCAAGTCGTTTCAAAAGTTAAAAAAGCTTACGAAGAGTATCAGTTTATTACCGTTTATAATACGATCCACAACTTCTGTACGATCGAGTTAAGTTCTTTCTATCTGGATATGGCAAAAGACACGCTTTATATCCAAGCTGAAGATGATCATAAACGAAGAAGCATTCAGACTGTGCTATATGAGTCACTCATGGCTTTAACAAAACTGTCTGCACCTGTTTTATCTCACACAGCAGATGAAGTTTGGGAGTACATTCCTGGAGTTGAAGAAGTAAGTGTTCAATTGACTTCTATGCCAGAAGAGAAAAATAATAAAGGTACAGAGCAGCTTGAAAAAGACTGGGATCTATTTATGGATGTTCGCGATGAAGTACTAAAAGCTCTTGAAGAAGCGAGAAGCCAGAAAACGATCGGTAAATCACTTACTGCATCTATTACTCTGTATCCAACTGAGTCGCTTAAGCCTTGGCTTGAGAGCGTTGAAGATTTAAATAAACTCTTTATCGTTTCAAAAGCGGAAGTTGGCGGCGTGAAATCAGAAGCACCTGAAAATGCGTCTGCCTTTGATCATGTTGCTGTATCAGTTACATCTGCTGAAGGTGAAACATGTGAACGCTGCTGGGTTGTTTCAGAAGAAGTTGGCAAAAATGACAATCATCCAACACTTTGTGCGAGCTGTGCAGAAATCGTTGAAAAGAATTATGCATAATTGCTGAAGGAATCCCGCGCTATCGCGGGATTTTTCTTTTTCAGACAGTGCAGAAATAATCCGCTGAATGGGTAAATTAAATTGTAGAACATCCGATGGCTGTGCTACAATTCATAAAGACATATTTAATATATCGGAGGAGTTCTATTGTTTTATTATCTATTGGCCTTGTTAATGTTCGCAGCTGATCAAGCGACAAAATGGGTGATTGTTAAAAAAATGGACCTCGGCCAGTCTATACCTGTCATTGATCAAGTACTATACATAACCTCACACCGAAACAGAGGGGCTGCATTCGGTATTCTGCAAGATCAGCGCTACTTCTTTATTATCATAACAATTATTGTAGTCGGAGCTGTCATCTATTATTTACAGAAGCATGCCACGGACAGATTGCTGAAAACAGCACTGGCACTTGTTCTTGGAGGCGCATTAGGAAACTTTATCGATCGTCTTCTTCGAGGAGAAGTAGTTGATTTTGTTGATGTATATATCGGAAGCTATGATTTCCCTATTTTTAATGTTGCTGACAGTGCTTTAGTAATCGGTGTAGGTTTGATTTTTATTCAAAGTTTTATGGAAAGCAAACAGAAGGAGACAGAAAATGAGTAAATTTGAATATACGGTAACCACTGAACAAGAAGGGAACCGTATTGATAAAGTTTTATCAGATGTCCAGAATGAATGGTCCCGGTCACAGATTCAAAATTGGATTAAAGATAAAATTGTATTACTGAACGATAAACCGGTTAAGTCAAATTATAAATGTGTATCTGGTGATACCGTTGAAATCGAAATTCCTGAACCTCAGGAACTGGATGTTGTTCCAGAAGAAATGAATCTTGATATTGTTTATGAAGACTCAGATGTTCTTGTGGTAAATAAGCCAAGAGGGATGGTAGTCCACCCGGCGCCAGGACATTATAACGGTACCCTTGTAAATGGTCTGATGGCACATTGCACAGATTTATCTGGAATTAACGGTGTTTTGCGACCTGGTATCGTACATCGTATCGATAAGGATACATCGGGATTATTAATGGTTGCAAAAAATGATATGGCCCACGAATCACTAGTAAGCCAGCTTAAGGACAAAACAACAACTAGAATTTACAAAGCGATCGTTCACGGCGTTATGCCTCATGACCAAGGAACAATTGATGCTCCGATCGGCCGTGATAAAAATGACCGCCAAAAAATGACCGTAACAGATGACAATAGCCGAAATGCTGTTACTCATTTTAACGTTATAAAAAGATTTACGAACTATACATTTGTTGAATGCCAGCTTGAAACTGGAAGAACCCACCAAATTCGTGTTCATATGAAATATATTGGTTTCCCATTGGCTGGAGATCCAAAATACGGTCCATCTAAAACACTTCCAATTGAAGGACAGGCACTTCATGCTCAAACTTTAGGCTTCAATCACCCAAGAACAGGTGAGTACATGGAATTTGAAAGAGAGATTCCTTCTGAAATGAGCGAGCTATTGGATTTATTAGAGAAAAGAAGTTGACAAAGGGAACACAGTTTGTCATAATCAATGTAACTTAAATAGTCCTTTAACTTTAGTCCCGTGAGGCTGAGAAGGAAACGTTGTTAAAGAGAATCCAACAGGGATTACTCTATCCTCTCGTCATGCGTGACGGGAGGATTTTTTTTTGAATGATGACGGTTAAAGGGATCTTGGAAAAAGGAGGGTGCATTATGTCAAAGACAGTATTAATGGATGACCAGGCAATTAGAAGAGCGTTGACTCGAATTGCTCATGAAATTATCGAGCGAAACAAAGGAGTCAAGAACATTGTATTAGCCGGCATAAAAACCCGAGGTGAGTTTCTTGCAAAAAGACTTGCTGAAAGAATTGAACAAATCGAAGGTAATGCAGTTTCAGTTGGTGTGATTGATATTACGCTTTACAGAGATGATCTAAGAATCAAGACGGAAAATCAGGAGCCTGAGCTAAAAGGAACTGACATTCCAGTAGAAGTATCAGACAAAAAAATTATCTTAGTAGATGATGTTCTTTATACAGGAAGAACCGTAAGAGCTGCAATGGATGCGATTATGGATCTTGGACGAGCTTCCAGTATACAACTGGCAGTACTGATTGACAGAGGACACCGGGAACTGCCGATCAGAGCTGACTATGTTGGAAAAAACGTTCCGACTTCAAGTGAAGAAGTTATTTCAGCGTCACTGATCGAAGTGGACGGACTGGATGAAGTAGCAATCTCAACAAATAAATAATTGTCCCTTTAAATTCAGTCCAGAGAGGCTGGCAAGGGAGGTAATAAATCACGTGCAGCACGGAAAGACCTGTGTACGCGTGTGCCTCCACGGCCTCTTTTGCTAAAGCAAGAGAGGTTTTTTAATGGAAAGAATGCTTTTTTAAAATGGGAGGTAATTCAAAATGGATAACAATACAAAAGCAATTTTAGATGTACATGAAAAACCATCACCGGTTCAATGGCTTACATTAAGCCTGCAGCACTTATTCGCTATGTTTGGTGCTACAGTGCTTGTACCGTTCTTAGTAGGCCTTCATCCTGGAGTTGCGCTAGTTTCAAGCGGACTTGCAACGCTTGCGTATCTTTTAGTAACAAGAGGTCAGATTCCCGCTTACCTCGGATCGAGCTTCGCTTTTATAACGCCGATCTTAACTGTAAAAGCTTTTGGCGGTCCTGAAGCAGCAATGCTCGGAAGCTTCCTTGCAGGTCTTGTATACGGAGTAGTCGCACTGCTCATTAAAGGCTTCGGTTTTAAATGGCTGATGCGCATTCTGCCTCCAGTAGTAGTCGGACCAGTAATTATCGTAATCGGACTTGGACTTGCAAATGTTGCTGTAGGAATGGCAATGAATGTACCGGGAACTGAAAACTACAGCTTAACTCACTTTACAGTTGCACTATTTACACTGGCAGTGACAATAATTTGCTCCATCTTTTTTAGAGGAATCTTAGGAATCATCCCTATTTTAATAGGAATCTTCGCTGGATATACATTTGCCTACTTTAGAGGACTTGTGGATTTTACAAAAGTAGCACAAGCTAACTGGATTCAGGCTCCTGATTTCATTGTACCGTTTGTAACGTACACACCAGATTTTTCTTGGAGTATCGCAATGATTATGATGCCTGTCGCAGCAGTAACGATTGCTGAACATATCGGACATCAGCTTGTACTATCAAAGGTAGTAGGACGGAACTTTATTGAAAAGCCCGGCTTACATCGTTCCATTTTAGGAGACGGACTTGGAGTCATGATCGGCTCAATGATCGGTGGACCTCCAGTAACGACTTACGGTGAGAACATTGGAGTATTAGCAATCACTCGAGTTTACTCGGTATTCGTAATAGGAGGCGCTGCAGTGACAGCTATCCTGTTCGGATTCTCCGGAAAAGTAACAGCCTTAATCAGCACGATTCCAACTGCTGTAATGGGAGGAGTATCAATCCTGCTGTTTGGTATCATCGCTTCATCTGGGTTAAGAATGCTTGTAGATAACAACATCGACTTTGGTAATAAAAGAAACCTGATTATCTCATCTGTTATTCTTGTAACAGGAATTGGAGGAGCGGCACTTAAGATTAATGCAAACTTTGAGATTGCTGGAATGGCACTCGCAACATTAATCGGTATCTTCCTTAACTTGGTACTGCCAGGCAAAGAAGATGATAATGACTTAATGAATAAGATGTTTAAAAAGAACGGTAACGATACAGCTGCATAATACACCTTTTAATTAAGTACGAGAGACTTAAAAGGGTGAACATTAATAAGAGAACTTTGATTCTTTTGTTAAGGGCACCCTGAAAAAACTTTCAGGGTGCTATTTTTATGTAAAGGGAGAGTTTTGGATGAATCATCTGCTATCAATGAATGAATTGTCTATTGAAGACATCCAGTACATTTTAAATCTTGCTGAGGAATTTAAAGGCGGTAAACAAGAGAAAGCCTTTGACCAGAAGCTGATCGCAAATTTATTTTTTGAGCCAAGTACTAGAACAAGGTTTAGTTTTGAAGCTGCTGAACACAAGCTTGGTATGAAACCTATGAATGTTGAAGTAAGCGGGTCAAGTGTTCAAAAAGGAGAAACGCTTTATGACACATTAAGAACACTTGAGGAAATCGGAGTTTCCGGCTTCGTAATCAGGCATCCCGAAGACCGCTACTTTGATGGCTTAGCTGAAAAAATAAACGTGCCAATCATCAATGCAGGTGATGGATGCGGCAATCATCCGACACAATCACTTTTAGATCTATTAACGATTCAACAAGAATTCATCGTCATACAGGGCTTAACTGTAGTCATTGTTGGAGATATTCTTCACAGCCGGGTTGCCCGGTCGAATGCGGAAGTTCTTCGTAAAATGGGTGCAAGAGTGCTGTTTTCTGGTCCTGAGGAGTGGTTTGTAGATGAATGGAAAGAAGATTTTATTCCGATGGATGAAGCAGTAGAAGCGGCTGATGTAGTAATGATGCTGAGAATTCAGCATGAAAGGCACAGCGCAAGCATGCTGCTGACAAAGGAAGATTATCACCAGCAATATGGTTTAACGATCGAACGTGAAAGAAGAATGAAGGAACATAGCATTATCATGCATCCGGCTCCAGTAAATCGCGGGGTCGAAATAGCGGATGAGCTGGTGGAATGTGAACGCTCCAGAATATTTAAACAAGTTCAAAATGGAGTCTACATCCGGATGGCTGTGCTTAATTGGACACTAAAAACAAACCAGGAGGCGGTAAACAATGGGTTATTTATTGAAAAACGCTAGCATTTTAGACGGGAATAACAATTTGATTAAAACAGATATCCTGATTGAAAAAGATATGATTAAGAAGATTGAAGAAAACATTCCCTTTGATCAGCATGAAGTTTTAGAAGCAGAAGGAAGACTTGTTACACCTGGTTTTGTTGATCTGCATGTTCATTTAAGAGAGCCTGGCGGTGAACATAAAGAAACAATTGAAACGGGAACAAAAGCGGCTGTGAAAGGCGGCTATACAACGCTGGCTGCCATGCCGAATACACGGCCTGTTCCAGATACGATCGAAACGATGGAATTTGTTCAGCAAAGAATTAAAGAAACGGCAAGCTGCAGAGTTTTGCCATACGCTTCGATAACAACTCGTCAGATTGGAAAAGAATTAACCGATTTTAGCGGTCTATTAGAAAAAGGAGCTTTTGCATTTACAGATGATGGAGTAGGCGTTCAATCA
The DNA here is from genome assembly GCF_042680145.1 of Fictibacillus halophilus. GTDB lineage: Bacteria > Bacillota > Bacilli > Bacillales > Fictibacillaceae > Fictibacillus > Fictibacillus halophilus_A. The sequence goes on from NZ_JBHTNQ010000001.1 coordinate 1,160,354, forward strand.
GCCGGTTTGATGCTAAAGGCCATGAAAGAAGCAAGTAAAAACGATGCAGTAATTGTTGCTCATTGTGAAGACAATACACTCCTTCCAAAAGGAGGGGCATTTCATGAAGGACAATTCACTGAAAAGGAAGGGTTGCCTGGCATACCATCTGTAAGTGAATCTGTGCATATCGCACGTGATGTTTTACTCGCTGAAGCAGCAAACGCAAGATATCATGTCTGCCATGTAAGTACAAAAGAATCCGTAAGAGTAATAAAAGACGCAAAACGTGCAGGGATTAAAGTAACGGCAGAAGTTACACCTCATCACCTGATCTTAAGTGATAAGGACATAAAGAATAATAACACTCATTATAAGATGAACCCGCCTTTAAGAAGCGAAAGTGACCGTGAGGCATTAATACAAGGATTAAAAGAAGGAACGATTGATTTTATCGCAACTGACCATGCTCCGCATAGTGCTGAAGAGAAAAACCAGGATGTTGAACTCGCACCGTTCGGAATCGTAGGACTGGAGACAGCTTTTCCGCTTCTCTACACTGAGCTTGTTTTAAACCAAGAAATTTTTACACTGCAAGAGTTAGTTGACATGATGACCAGCAAACCTGCTGTGAGCTTTAATCTTCCATACGGAACACTTTTAGAAGGTGCAAAAGCGGATTTAACAATCGTTGATTTGAATAAAGAAGAAGCAATCGACACAAAAACATTTGTCTCTAAAGGTAAAAATACACCATTTGATGGAAGAGTATGCAAAGGGTGGCCTATCGCAACAATTTTTGAAGGAAAGCTTGTTTACAACAAGGAGGAGAGCTTCGTATGAAACGTTACTTAATCTTAGAAGATGGCACAATTTTTAATGGTTTAGCTTTTGGATCAAATCGTGAAGCAAACGGAGAGGTTGTTTTTACAACGAGTATGACAGGCTATCAGGAAGTTCTTACAGATCCTTCATACTGCGACCAAATCATAACTTTCACTTATCCGCTAGTAGGCAATTATGGCATCAATCGTTCAGATTATGAATCCATACGGCCGGCGGCGAGCGGAATAATTGTAAATGAACATGCGGAATTCCCTAACCATCATGAAGGAATTCAGTCTTTAAGCAGCTGGCTGACGGCTAAAGATATTCCAGGACTTTATGGAATTGATACAAGAAAATTAACAAGAAAAATCAGGCAGCACGGGACATTAAAGGGAAGATTGTCCAATACGATTGAAAATGCTCAAGAAATCATCGATGAAATGAACGCAGCACCTTTAACAACAGATCAAGTATCAAAAGTTTCGACTAAATCACCTTATCACCTTCCAAACAGCGGAAACAGAGTGGTTGTTGTAGATTTTGGGGTGAAAACAGGTATGCTGAGAGAATTATCAAGAAGATTATGCGATGTAATTGTAGTCCCTTATAACACGCCAGCCGCTGATATTATCCGCCTTCAGCCAGATGGTGTACTCTTGAGCAACGGACCAGGAGATCCAAAAGATGTCCCTGCAGGCATAACGATGATACAGGAGCTTTTAAACTATAACATTCCGATTTTAGGAATCTGCTTAGGGCATCAGCTTCTTGCGCTAGCTTGCGGCGGTGATACTGAAAAGCTGAAATTCGGACATCGGGGATCGAATCATCCTGTAAGAGACCTTGAGACAGGTAAGATTGCGCTGACTTCACAAAACCATGGTTACGCAGTTACTGAGAATTCGTTGATGAACACTTCTTTAGAACTTACACATCAAGCAGTAAACGATGGAACAGTAGAAGGATTAAAACATAAAGTGAAACCAGCATTTTCAATCCAATATCACCCTGAAGCGTCACCTGGACCACAAGATTCTAATCCGATCTTTGATGACTTCATGAATATGATTAAAACAACAAAGAAAGAAGGTTTGATGCAGAATGCCTAAACGACATGACATCCGAAAGATTTTAGTAATTGGATCAGGACCGATTGTAATTGGACAAGCAGCAGAGTTTGATTATGCAGGAACACAGGCTTGCCAAGCATTAAAAGAAGAAGGATACGAGGTTGTTCTTGTAAACTCAAATCCGGCAACAATCATGACAGATCCAAACATGGCAGATAAAGTATACATTGAACCTTTAACACTTGAGTTTGTATCAAGAATCATCCGTCAGGAACGCCCAGATGGTCTTCTTGCAACACTTGGGGGACAAACTGGTCTTAACCTGGCCGTTGAACTCTTCAATTCCGGTATTTTAGAAGAATACAACGTGGAACTTTTAGGTACTAAGCTGCCTTCTATTCAGCAAGCAGAAGACCGAGATTTATTCAGAGAATTGATGAGAGAGCTGAATGAACCAGTTCCTGAGAGTGCGATTGTCCATAACATGGATGAGGCAAGAGAGTTTGTTGAAGAACATGGTTACCCGGTAATCATTCGTCCTGCCTTCACGCTCGGTGGAACTGGAGGCGGTATCGTAAACGATGAAGAAGAGTTTTTAGAAATCACACCGGCAGGGCTGCATGCAAGCCCGGTTGGACAAGTTTTGATTGAAAAGAGTATCGCAGGATTTAAAGAAATTGAATATGAAGTGATGAGAGATAAGAATGACACTGCAATCGTTGTATGCAACATGGAAAACATTGATCCAGTGGGTATCCATACAGGAGATTCAATCGTAGTTGCACCGAGTCAAACTTTAACAGACAGAGACTATCAGCTGCTGCGCAACGCTTCATTAAAAATAATCAGAGCATTAAAAATCGAAGGCGGCTGCAACGTTCAGCTGGCACTTGATCCAGATAGCTCACAATATTTTGTAATCGAAGTAAATCCGCGTGTAAGCCGTTCATCTGCTTTAGCATCAAAAGCGACAGGTTATCCGATCGCAAAGCTTGCAGCTAAAATCGCGGTCGGTTATACATTAGATGAAATTAAAAACCCAGTAACAGGCACAACTTACGCTTGTTTTGAACCAGCACTTGATTACATCGTAACTAAGATTCCAAGATGGCCGTTTGATAAATTCGAAGGTGCGAATAGAAAGCTTGGAACTCAAATGAAGGCAACAGGAGAGGTTATGGCAATCGGCCGCAACTTTGAAGAATCACTTTTAAAAGCGGTTCGTTCGCTTGAAATTTCAGCTTTCCATCTGGAAGTAAAAGAAAAACATCTTTCAAAATCAGAAGCAGAAGAAAAAATACTGAGAGCAGATGATGAAAGATTATTCTATATCGCAGAAGCATTCAGAATGGGGATCACAGTTGAACAAATTCACGAATGGACAAAGATTGATCTGTTCTTCCTAGAAAAACTGCACGGTATTATTTTGCTGGAAGATAGAGTGAATGAACGTAAGAATGATGCTGGAATCTTGCAAAAAGCAAAGGAAAAAGGATTCAGCGATAAATGGATTGCAGAAGCTTGGGGAATGGATGAATACGACCTCTTTAAATTCAGACAAAACGAAAAAATCATGCCAGTCTTTAAAATGGTAGATACTTGTGCAGCAGAATTCGAATCAGCTACACCATATTATTATGGAACATATGGTGATGAAGATGAGTCTGTCATCACAGATAAAAAGAGCGTTGTTGTATTAGGTTCAGGTCCAATAAGAATTGGCCAAGGAATTGAATTCGACTATGCAACTGTTCATACAGTATGGGCGATTCAGGAAGCGGGTTATGAAGCCATTATCATTAACAATAATCCTGAAACCGTTTCTACAGACTTTAGTATGTCTGACAAGCTTTATTTTGAGCCGCTGACTGTAGAAGATGTTATGCACGTAATTCAGCATGAAAAGCCAGAAGGAGTTATTGTGCAGTTTGGAGGACAAACAGCGATCAATCTTTCTGAAGAGCTTGAAAGAAGAGGAATCAAAATTCTTGGAACTTCGCTCGACAGTATGGACTTAGCAGAAGACAGAGAACGTTTCGAAAAAGTGATGCAGAAGCTTAGCATACCTCAGCCTGCTGGTAAAACTGCTTTTTCAGTAACAGACGCGGTAGCTATAGCATCATCAATCGGATATCCGGTGCTCGTTCGTCCTTCTTATGTACTTGGGGGACGTGCGATGGAGATTGTTTATCAGGAAAGCGAACTTCTGCAATATATGGAGAATGCAGCCCGGGTTAATCCGGATCATCCCGTATTAGTAGACAGATACCTTGAAGGAAAAGAGATAGAAGTTGACGCAATTTCTGACGGAACGGACGTCTTTATCCCAGGAATGATGGAGCATATCGAACGCGCAGGTGTTCACTCAGGTGACTCGATTGCAGTTTATCCTCCACAAACACTTCCTGAGGAGATTAAACAAAAAATAATCGAAAGAACGATTTCTATTGCCAAAGGTTTAAATATAGTAGGACTCTTGAACATCCAATTTGTGTGGCATAAAGATGAAGTTTACGTACTTGAAGTGAACCCGCGCTCCAGCCGGACAGTTCCATTCTTGAGTAAGATTACAGGTGTCCCGATGGCGAACGTAGCAACAAAAGTGATCTTAGGTGAAAACCTGAAAAAACAAGGATATGAAACGGGCTACCAAAAGGAAGCGGATGAAGTTTCCGTAAAAGTTCCTGTGTTCTCATTCGCAAAACTGCGCAGGGTCGATACGTATTTAGGACCTGAAATGAAATCAACAGGGGAAGTAATGGGAAGAGATAAGAATCTTCAAAAAGCGCTTTACAAAGGTCTTATCGCTTCTGGAATGAAGATTCCGGCATACGGAACTGTGCTCTTTACGGTTGCAGATAAAGATAAAGCTGAAGCACTTGAAATGGTAAAAAGATTTTACGAGATCGGCTACACCATTATGGCAACAGAAGGAACAGCAAGCATTATCGAAAAAGAAGGTATTCCGGTAGATGTAGTCGGCAAAATCGGTTCTGAAGGAAGAAACCTGCTTGATGTAATTCGAAAAGGTGAAGCACAGTTTGTTGTAAACACGCTGACTAAAGGAAAGATCCCGGCAAGAGACGGTTTCCGAATCCGAAGAGAGTGTGCTGAAAACGGTGTAGTTTGTCTGACAAACCTGGATACTTCTGTAGCTTTGTTAGAAGTTCTTGAATCCATCTCATTCTCAGCTCATGCTCTTTCATCCTTCACAAAAAATGAAAAGGTGCTCGTATGAAGAAACATTTGTTAAGCATAACTTCTAATACGGAAATTGCACGCAACATCTTTGAGATGAAACTGACTGGCCCTGGTACAGCAACAATGACTGTACCTGGTCAGTTTCTCCATGTCAGTGTCGGAAAACATACATCAAAACTGCTGCGCCGCCCGCTTTCAATCTGTGATGTTGATTTGGAGAAAGAAGAAGTCACACTTTTGTATAGAGCACAAGGAGAGGGAACAAAGCAATTAAGCCAAAAACAAACTGGTGAGATTGTTGATGTATTAGGACCTTTAGGAAACGGCTTTTCTCTTGAAACAATTGAAGGTAGTAATACTGCATTACTGATCGGAGGCGGCATAGGCGTGCCTCCACTCTATTATCTTGGTAAGAAACTGAGGGAAAAAGGGATAAAAGTTGAATTCATTTTAGGTTATCAATCACTTGATGACAGCTTTTATATTGAAAAGTTTAATGAAATAGGAGAAACAATCGTAACGACCGTTGATGGCTCTTTAGGGATTAAAGGATTTGTAACAGATGCGATGGATCAGCTTACTTCAGATGAACCTGTTATTTATTCGGTTGGACCTGCTGTAATGCTCAAAGCAGTTGAACAAAAAGCTGCTGGATTAAATGGATTCATCTCTTTAGAGGAAAGAATGGGCTGTGGGATAGGTGCCTGCTTCGCATGCGTCTGCCCGACTGAAACCAGACAATCTGGCTATGTGAAAATTTGCAGCGATGGTCCTGTCTTTAAAATGGGGGAGGTTGTTTTATGAGCCGATTAAGTGTTTCATTGCCTGGACTGAATATGAAGAATCCCATTCTGCCAGCATCAGGATGTTTTGGATTCGGAAAAGAATACGCAAAATGGTATGACTTAAGCCTATTAGGCGGAATCACAATTAAGGCAGCTACACTTGAAGGGCGATTCGGAAACCCTACACCCCGTGTAGCGGAAACAGAAAGCGGCATGCTGAATGCAATAGGTCTTCAGAATCCAGGGGTCAAAGGAATCATAGAAAATGAACTTCCTGCATTAGAGCCTTATAACATTCCCATTCTTGCGAACATTGCGGGATCGACTGAAGAAGAGTATATAGAAGTAACAAGACAAATCTCAGCTTCACCTCTAGTAAGTGCTGTAGAACTAAACATTTCTTGTCCCAATGTTAAAGAAGGTGGAATCCAGTTCGGAACTCATTATAAATCGGCTGCTGATTTAACAAAAAAAGTGAAAAGTGTTTCTGAAAAACCTGTTTACGTTAAGCTTTCTCCGAACGTATCAAACATCACAGAAATGGCTGAAGCCGTTGAAGATGCGGGTGCTGACGGTTTATCTATGGTCAACACGCTTGTGGGCATGAAGCTTGATTGGAGAACAGGAAACCCCATTCTAGCTAACAAAACAGGCGGCCTTTCTGGTCCAGCGATCAAACCGGTAGCCATCCGTATGATCTATGAAGTGAGCCAAAAAGTTTCGCTTCCAATTATAGGGATGGGCGGAGTGAGTACGGCTGAGGATGTTTTAGAAATGATGTCGGCGGGTGCTTCGGCTGTTGCAGTCGGAACGGCAAACTTCGTAAACCCATATGTGTGTCCGGAAATTATTGAGAAGCTTCCCGAACTGTTAGATGAGATAGGCGTCGAGCAAATCAGTGAAATGACTGGAGGGAGTTGGAGGCAATGGAAAACCCCGTTATCATCGCGTTAGACTTTGAGAATGCAGATAAAGCGAAGGAGTTTCTTTTAAGTTTTAATGGACAATCACCTTATGTAAAAGTAGGAATGGAACTTTATTATGCAGAAGGACCATCGTTTATCAAATGGCTGAAAGAAAGAAACTTTCGTATTTTCCTGGATTTAAAGCTTCACGATATCCCGACTACCGTTCATAAAGCAATGAAAGTGCTTGGCGGGCTGAATGTTGATATTGTCAACGTACATGCTGCAGGGGGAACTGCGATGCTGAAAGCTGCTAAGGAAGGTCTATTGGCAGCGGGTGCTCATCACACGAAATTGATCGCAGTTACACAACTGACAAGTACAACTGAAAAAGTGCTGAGCGATGAACTTCTAATAAAAGATACAAGCTTAAACGATTGTGTTGCTCATTATGCAAAGCTGGCAAAAGATTCAGGATTAGACGGAGTAGTTTGTTCTGTTCAAGAATCAAATTCTATTAAAAAAATTTGCGGAGACGATTTTTTAACAGTAACGCCAGGCATCAGACCTCAAGGAGCAGATACTCACGATCAAGCGCGGATTGCGACACCTGCAGAAGCAGCTAGGATGGGCTCGGATTTTATGGTTATCGGAAGGAGCATTACACAGTCGGATCAGCCAGTTAACACATATGAAGAAATTTTAAACGAATGGAGAGAAAGCTATGAAAACAACAATCGCAAAACATTTGCTTAATATCAAAGCTGTTACACTTTCACCAGAGGAACCATACACATGGTCTTCAGGAATGAAATCTCCAATCTATTGTGATAACAGGTTGATTCTGGCTTATCCTGAACTTCGTAAACAAGTTGCTGAAGAATTAGTCTCACTGATTAAGATGCATTATCCTGAGGCCGATTTGATCGCTGGTACAGCTACTGCTGGTATCCCGCATGCTGCATTCATTGCAGACCAAATGAATTTACCGATGTGCTATGTAAGATCGAGTGCTAAAGCGCATGGTAAAGGAAAACAAATTGAAGGTCTAACGGAAAGAACGAAAAAAGCAGTTGTTGTTGAAGACTTAATATCTACAGGTAAAAGCTCGATTCAAGCTTGTCAGGCACTTCAAGAAGCTGGAGTTGAAGTATTAGGTGTGGCAGCAATATTCAGCTATGGACTTGAAAAAGGGACAAAAGCTTTCGAAAAGGAAGGAGTTTCCTTCCAAACAGTCACGAATTTTAGTACATTAATAAAGGAAGCACAAGAAAGCGGTACAATTAGCGAACAAGGGCTTACTTTATTAAAAGAATGGCAACAAGACCCTGAAAATTGGGGAGCTGCCTCTTTTTCCAAATAGTTTTCTAAGGAGAATACGATTTTGAGAAAAATGAACGGTGAAGAATTCGATGAGCTAGTATCTTTTTTTGACAGCATGGCACGGACAACATGGCTAAAAAGTGTTCATGATACTTTGAAAGAAACGACAGGATCTTGGAAAGATAAGGACATTTTAGATGTTGGATGCGGAACTGGCAGGTTATTGCTCCGGGGAGCAGAAGAAGCAAACAAACTTGTAGGGGTTGATCTTTCATCAGAAATGGTGAAAGCGAGTATTCAGCAATTTTTCTATCATGAACTAAGCGGGAAGAGCGAGTTTTTGGTAGCCGATGCAGAAAAACTGCCTTTTGAAGATGAATCTTTTCATCTGGCATTATCTACTTGCGTGATGTTTTTATTGCCAGATCCATCAAAGGGTATAAAAGAGATAAATCGTGTATTGAAAAAAGATGGACAGATCGCCATGCTTAATCCAAGCGAAAAGATGAGTCAAGAAACTGCTGCTCAGTACGCAAAAGAAAATGATATTTCTGGTTTTGAGAGAACGGCATTATTGAAATGGTCGAATGTCAGTACAAGAAGACACCGTTATACGGTAGATGAAATGACTGCAATGCTGGAAGAACTTCATTTTTCAGAGGTAACACATAAAGAAGTACTCGGTGGACTTGCCATTATCAGCATGGCAAAAAAAGACCAGGACAGCTAATCAATAGCTGTCCTGCTTTTTTGGCTAAATGATTGTTGTGAAAACTCTTCATTGACAAGTTGATTGGAGTGCAAGGTGCGAGACTCCTCGAAAATGAAAATCACATTTTCTTCGTGCGATGTAACGCTGCAGAAACCTTCCTTGTCCTGCGGGACGAGTGGGACAGGTGAGACTCCTAAAGGCGCAAAGCGCCAGGAGGCTCACCGCCCGCCCCGCGGAAAGCGAGTGCCTGGAGCGGAAACCAACTCTTTCAAATAACCACATAGTTTACGAAAACTTACTTTTTTAACTTGAAGACGATATCTTCGTCAGGTGTTACATACAATGTCTGCTGATTGTCATAGATAACAAATCCTGGTTTTGCTCCACTAGGTTTCTTAACATGCTTCACAAGTGTGAAATCAACAGGTACAGAACTGGAGTTTTTTGCTTTGCTGTAAAATCCAGCTAAGACAGCAGCCTCTTTTATATCTGTTTCACTAGGTTCAGCTGAACGAATTAGAACATGTGAGCCAGGAATGTCTTTCGTATGAAGCCATGTTTCGTTTGCGCGAGATAGTTTAAATGTTAAGTAGTCGTTTTGTTTATTGTTCTTTCCGACTAATATCTCTGTTCCATCACTAGAGACGAATTTTTCAGGCTGAGGTGTACTGTTTTGTTTTTTCTTTTGTTTGCTTTGGCGATGCTTCAGATATCCGCCTTCACCAAGTTCCTCTCGTATTTCCTCAACATCTTTCATCGAGGCAGAATCCATCTGAACGATGAGACGCTCAAAATAGAGAAGTTCGTTCTTGGATTTTTCTATCTGATCTTTTATGATAGAAACCGACTTTTTGAGTTTTCCATATTTTTTAAAATAGCTTTGAGCATTTTCAGCAGGTGTTTTTAAAGGATCAAGTTCGATTTTAACTAAAGGCTGGTCTTCACTAAAGTAATCCTCAACTTCTACTGCTTTATCGCCTTTTTTAGCCATGTACATATATGCAGTAAGAAGTTCTCCTTTACGCTGATATTCTTCAGCATTGACGGTTTGTTCGAGTTCTCGCTCTAGTTTTCCGATCTTTTTGATAATTTTGTCATACTCATTAGAGAGATATTTCTCAAGGTCGTTCGCCTGTTGTTTAATACGGTCGCGATCAGCTTTTCCATAAAAGAAGCGGTCCAGCAGCTTGCTGACGGTTTCAAACTGGCGAATTTCACCATCAATATGAGTTAAAGAAATGACTGAAAAGTATTCTTTCTTCTCATTTGTAATCATCTGCGGTTCATATCGCTTTTCAGCCAACTGATTCATAACTGATAAAAAGGCATCAGCTACTTGATCTTTTATGGTTAAGCCTGCTCGTTCTAGTATTTCTTTTGCGATTAAAGGAGAAAAACCGCTGAATCTCGCAACAAGCTGTTTGTCCAATTTACCTTCATTCCAAGAAATCTTAGAAATAAATTCTTCTTTCTCAGAAATAGAAAATGGGTCTATTTTTTCTTGTGCAGGAGGAAGTACATACTTAAATCCTGGCAGGATGGTCCTATGCCTGTTTTGAAAACTAGGAATATGTTTGATGCTGTCTATTATTTTCTCAGACTTTTCATCAGTCAAAATAATATTTGAGTGTCTTCCCATGATTTCCACGAAAAGTACTTTAGTGGTCTCGTCTCCAATTTCATCTCTGTTTTTAACGGTAATTTTAATAATCCGTTCTACGTCCAGCTGTTCAATTTTTTCAATAAAAGCGCCTTCTAGATGTTTTCTGAGCAGCATGCAAAACATAGGGGGAGTGTCAGGATTTTCGTATTGGTGTTCTGTCAGATGTATCCGTGCAAATGATGGATTTGCGGATATCAATAGCTTATGATTTTTTCCGTTTGAACGAATGGTAAATACAAGATCTGTTTTATGCGGCTGATAAACTTTTGAAATCCGTCCGGATGTTAAAGTCTCCTGAAGTTCAGCAGTTACAGCACGTGTCATTATTCCATCAAAACTCATGATAGGTTCACCTCTTATTTCTGATTCATAGTATAGCATTTTTGCGGACATGCCTGCATATAAATGGCTTTAACTAATCTTATTAGAGGTGGAAGCTATGAATTGGTACCAGCTGCCGCAAGACGAAATTGAATCAATACTCAACAGCAGGTTAGATGAAGGTCTAACGAAGAATGAGCAAGAAAAGCGATTGAAGCTTGATGGACCCAATCAGCTAGAAGAAGGTAAAAAGCAATCAGCTATTCTGATGTTCCTTGCACAGTTTAAAGACTTTATGGTGCTCGTGCTTTTGGCAGCAACATTGCTGTCTGGTTTTTTAGGGGAGTATCTGGATGCGATTGCTATTATCTTAATCGTTGTGATGAACGGAATTCTAGGGTTTATTCAAGAAAGAAAAGCAGAGAAATCCCTAGCTTCTCTAAAAGAATTATCTGCTCCGACCGCACAGGTTTTAAGAGAAGGTAAATGGGTTTCGATCGCAGCGAAAGATGTTGTTACAGGTGATGTAGTTAAGATTAAGAGTGGTGACAGAGTTGGTGCAGACATACGATTGCTCAAAACATCAGGCCTTCAAATTGAAGAGTCTGCTTTAACGGGTGAATCCGTTCCTGCCCAAAAGCATAACAATATTTTAACTGCAGACGAGCTTACACTTGGTGACCAGGATAACATGGCGTTTATGGGAACGATGGTAACTCGGGGGACGGGACAAGGAATCGTAGTTGCAACTGGTATGAAGACTGAGATGGGGAAGATTGCTCATTTAATACAATCGGCTGAGAACTTGGCAACTCCTCTTCAGATGAAACTTGAACAGCTCGGAAAAATTTTGATCGCTCTGGCATTGCTGTTAACTGTTCTTGTTGTACTAGCTGGGGTTTTGCAAGGGCACGATCTTTACAGCATGATTTTAGCAGGGGTTTCTTTGGCTGTTGCTGCAATACCTGAAGGGCTGCCTGCTATTGTTACCATTGCGCTCGCGCTTGGTGTACAAAAGATGATCCGTAAAAGAGCGATTGTACGCAAGCTTCCTTCGGTCGAAACGCTCGGGTGTGCTACTGTAATCTGTTCGGACAAAACAGGAACGCTTACACAAAATAAAATGACGGTGACTCGAATCTGGTCTCAAGGCAGACAGTGGATCGTCAATGATGATGGTTTCGAAGTTGCGGGATCAGGAATTAATGAAGATGGTAAACGAGGGGATAAGCTTACTGAAGTTTTAGCTTATGCCGCTCTTTGTAACAACGCTGTTCTTGAGGAAGGCAAGAATGGTTCTTTTATAGAGGTTGGAGATCCGACAGAAACAGCTTTATTAGTCAGCGCCTATAAAGCTGGAATTACTAAAGAATCATTAAGTGAACAGTTTACGATTCAGCATGAGTTTCCTTTTGATTCAACAAGAAAAATGATGAGTGTAATTGTTCAGGATACAGAAGGGAATCAGATGCTCGTTGTAAAAGGAGCTCCTGATGTCTTAATGGAAAAAAGCGATTATATTGTGTGGGATGATAAGAAACAGTTAATCAAGCAAGCTCATAAAGAGCGGATTAAAGAAGCGATCTATGCATTAGGAAGCCAAGCGCTCAGAACGATTGCTGTCGCTGTCCGGCCTCTAAAAGAGGGGGAATATTACGCCCAAGCCTCCTTTGCAGAAAGAAGCCTGACTTTTGTGGGACTTCAAGGAATGATGGATCCGCCCCGTCCAGAAGTAGAAGAAAGTATAAGAGACTGCCAGACTGCAGGTATTAAAACGATTATGATCACAGGTGACCATGTAGTAACTGCAGCGAGTATCGCCAAAAAGCTGAACATGCTCCCTGAGGGTGGCCGAGTGATGGAAGGTGCAGAGTTAGCACAGCTTAATGACGAAGAACTGGACAAAGTTTCAGAGAATGTTTATGTGTATGCGCGAGTATCACCGGAACATAAATTAAAAATTGTAAAGTCTTTGCAGAGAAAAGGCCATGTAGTTGCGATGACGGGTGACGGGGTGAATGACGCTCCTGCCATTAAGTCGGCTAATATAGGAATTGCTATGGGGATCACGGGAACAGATGTGGCGAAAGAAGCTTCTTCTCTTGTACTGGGGGATGATAACTTCGCAACTATTCGCTCAGCCATTGAAGAAGGAAGAAACATCTATGAAAATATCCGTAAGTTTATTCGATATCTATTAGCTTCAAACGTCGGAGAAATTCTTGTCATGCTATTTGCGATGATCATGGGACTGCCTTTGCCTCTCGTACCGATTCAAATTTTGTGGGTGAACCTCGTAACAGACGGACTGCCTGCAATGGCGTTGGGTGTGGACCAAGCGGAAGAAGACGTAATGAGACGAAAACCGCGGCAGGCAAAAGAAGGGGTTTTCTCAAGAGGACTGGGATGGAAGATCGTTTCCCGCGGCTTTTTAATAGGTGCAGCAACGATTCTCGCATTCTGGGTAACTTTAAAAGAAAATCCAGATCAGCTGATTGTAGCACAGTCAGTCGCGTTTGCTACACTCGTTATGGCGCAATTAATTCATGTGTTTGACTGCAGAAGTGAACGTTCGGTTTTCCACAGAAATCCGTTTCAAAACGGATATCTTGTTCTAGCAGTAATCTCATCGGTTTTATTGCTGCTTGTCGTAATGTATGTTCAGCCGTTACAAGAGATTTTCCACACTGTACCGCTTTCACTGAGACAATGGCTGCTTGTACTAGGCATGGCATCTATACCAACATTTGCATTAGCAGGTTTTCAGCTGTTTAAAAGAGAAATAAGATAAAAGGAAAGCTGGCTCAATTTTTCAGGAGCCAGCTTTGTTTGTTTTTTCTAAAATCAAGCAAATTCTGATAAGAATTTGCTCGATTTATGAGCGCCATGGAAGATTTATGAGCGGTTCTCAGAATTTACGAGCGGTTCTCAGGATTTACGAGCGGTTCTCAGGATTTATGAGCGGTTCTCAGGATTTACGAGCGGTTCTCAGGATTTATGAGCGGTTCTCAGGATTTACGAGCGGTTCTCAGAATTTACGAGCGGTTCTCAGGATTTACGAGCGGTTCTCAGAATTTACGAGCGGTTCTCAGGATTTACGAGCGGTTCTCAGAATTTACGATCGATTCCCAAAAATAACGAGCGAATCATAAACTTTAGGGTGTTCAGCGAGATATTTGGCTTCGGAGGAAGTTAAAAACCCGGTCCCTGCAAAGAGTCCCTTGTAATAAATCGCGATATTTCCTCAAATTGAGGGAAAATAGTTTAGATTCTCGATTTTGTGTGCTAAAATATAGGAACATGTGTACAGTTTTTCACAATATCGTGCAATTAGCGTATGACCCGTTATTCCATTTGGCTAGAATAGTAGCAGGTTAGGGGCGGTTAAAAATGAAATTAATTAATATTGGTTACGGAAATATTGTTGCTGCTCACCGGATTATTGCGGTAGTCAGTCCAGAATCTGCACCGATAAAACGATTAATCACGGTCGCAAGAGAAAAGAATATGCTGATTGATGCTACATATGGCCGCAGAACGAGAGCGGTCGTTGTGACCGACAGTGATCATGTCATTCTGTCGGCTGTACAGCCAGAAACTGTAGCTCATAGACTGATGTCGGTTGATGAGGGCTCAGAAGAAAGTTAGGTTGTGGAGGTTTATATGGAAAAAGAAAGAGGCATTCTGTTTGTGCTATCCGGTCCTTCAGGTGTAGGAAAGGGTACTGTTTGTAAAGCGCTTCGAGAACAAAAGCTGGACATTCAATACTCAGTCTCAGCCACTACAAGGCAGCCGCGTGAAGGTGAACGACATGGGGTAGAATACTTCTTTAAAACAAAAGAAGAATTTCTGAGCATGATTGAAAATAAAGAGCTGCTAGAGTGGGCAGAATATGTCGGCAACTATTATGGAACTCCGATCGAATATGTGAACCGCACACTTGATGAAGGCAAAGACGTTATTTTAGAGATTGAAGTTCAAGGTGCACTTCAAGTGAAAAATATTTTTCCAGAAGGTGTATTTATCTTCTTAACACCGCCAAGTCTTGATGAATTAAGAAGCCGTATTGTCGGGCGGGGCACTGAAACAGAAGATTTGATAAACAATCGTATGTCAGTTGCCAAAGAAGAGATCGAGCTTATGAAGCACTATGACTATTCTGTAGTTAATGATGAGATTGACTCAGCTTGTAACCGTATTAAAGCAATCATTACAACAGAACATTGCCGTGTAGACAGAGTTCGTCCGAAATACCAAAAAATTTTAGGAGATGACCAATAATGCTATATCCATCCATCGATTCTCTTATGGAAAAGATAGACTCAAAATACTCTCTTGTAACACTTAGTTCAAAACGTGCAAGAGAAATTCAAAAGCATGGCAACCAGCAGATTGCTAAACCTGTATCACATAAGTTTGTTGGTAAAGCACTTGAAGAAATTCAATCTGGTATCTTAAAAAAAGTTGGGGAAACACCTGCTGATTAATATATAGAACCTGAAAAAATATACAACCTTGTCTAAAGGTTGTTATTTTTTTGTTCTACTTTCGAAAAGTATAACTTGTTAGCAAGATGATTTTCGACGTAGCAAAACAAGTTTAGGTCGAAAGTATAAGCGCAACTAAAGCTGACGCGAAAGGCTTGGCGTCAGCCAAGTTTTCTTTATAAAAAATTCATAAAGTTTTTTAATACATATAAATGCTGTAAAATAGATGTGAATTGTTAAGCAAATGAGCGGCGGAAGGGGTTTATTATGGAAAAGAAAAAAATATTGCTTGCTGTTTCAGGCGGAATCGCTGCCTATAAAGCAGCTCCCGTAGCAAGTAAATTATATCAAAGCGGATATGAAGTGAAAGTTATACTCACTGCGTCTGCCCAGAAATTCATTACACCGTTAACCTTTCAAACGCTGACAAGGCAAGCCGTATATACAGATACGTTTGAGGAAAAAGAACCTTCAGTGGTGAGTCATATCGATATTGCAGATTGGGCAGACCTTGTACTGATAGCTCCTGCTACCGCAAATGTTATTGGGAAACTTGCAAACGGCATCGCGGACGATATGTTGTCAACGACATTACTAGCAACAAAAGCAGATGTGCTGATCGCGCCTGCTATGAATGTAAATATGTTTAATCATCCAGCTGTAAAAAAGAATATGGAAACTCTTGCTGCGTTCGGGTGGCGGTTTATAGAGCCGAATGAAGGGCTCCTTGCATGCGGATGGATTGGAAAAGGAAGGCTCGCAGAACCAGAGGAACTCATAAATGCTGTTCATATGTACTTTAAGGAGAAAAAAGAACATTCATTGCCTCTTTCAGGAAAGAAAGTCATGGTAACAGCTGGTCCGACAAGAGAGGAACTGGACCCAGTTCGTTATTTTACAAACCATTCCTCAGGAAAGATGGGATATGCGATCGCTTTTGCAGCAAAAAAACTTGGAGCAGACGTAACCCTGATAACGGGTCCTACATCACTTGATATACCATCAGGAGTACAAGTTGAAAGAGTCATTTCTGCAAAAGAAATGTTTGATAAAGCAATCAGTCTTTACGGGGAACAAGATATTGTCATTAAATGTGCAGCCGTAGCAGATTATACACCTGTTACAGTTCATTCAAATAAGTTCAAGAAAAAGAATGATACGTGGACGATTGAACTTAAGAAAACAGATGATATTTTAAAAGTGCTCGGTGAGAGAAAGGAACATCAAATTCTCGTAGGGTTTGCTGCGGAAACTGAAAATCTTGAAGACTATGCAAAAGATAAGTTATTAAGAAAGAATTTGGATATGGTAGTTGGAAACGATGTATCAAAAGAAGGATCCGGTTTTGGAAGTGATACTAACGAGATTATCATGATTAAAAAAGATGGTTCTATACGGCCGCTGCCTATTCTTACAAAAGAACAAGCAGCGAATGAAATACTAGAAGAAGTGATGGAAATGATGGAACGATGATTGCGGCAGTCGTTGTTGATGTCCCTTCAGGCAGTGTAAATAAGACGTTTGATTATAAGGTTCCTCCAGAGTTGGAGAATTGGGCAGAACCAGGAATGCGTGTGATCATCCCTTTCGGACCAAGAAAACTGCAAGGATTTATATTAGCAGTAAAGCAATCGTCTTCTGTAAAAGGTATAAAAAACATCACAGAAATACTCGATCCTCTTCCTGTTCTTACGCCGGAACTAATAGATCTAGGCCAATGGCTGGCAGAGAACACGCTAAGCTTTTATATCACTGCTTATCAGGCAATGCTTCCTGCAGCAATGAAAGCGACTTATGAAAAGTTTTTCACAGTACTCAGGGCGGAAATGTTATCGAGTGAAGTGTCTGTTCTTTTCTCGGCTAGTGGAGAACTAAGCTTAAACGAAGTAACAAATAACCATGTTCATCTGCTTAAGGAGCTTCAGGAACTGACTAAAACAGGAGTCTTGGATGTTGTCTATAAAGTAAAAGACAAAGCTAACAAAAAGAAGGTCAAATTTGTTTCTTTAGCAGACAAAACTGAAGCCGAAGAACTCCTGAAACAAAATGGTAAAAGAGCTGAAAAACAAAAAGCTGTAATTTCAGAGCTTTTAAGCAGACCGCCAGGTGAATATTCTCTGCAGGAAATTCTTCATGAGACAGGTGCTTCTCTATCTTCCGTTCAGTCGCTTTTTAAAAAAGGTGTCATTTATATGGAAGAAAAGGAAGTATACAGAGACCCTTTCCAAGGAAGAAACATAAAGCAGACAGAACCGCTTCCTTTAACGGAAAACCAGCAAAATGCCATAACTCCGATTTTAGATTCTATTGAAAACAATGAACATCAAACCATACTTGTTCATGGTGTTACCGGAAGCGGAAAGACCGAGATCTACCTTCAATCTATCCAATCCGTCTTAGATAGAGGGAAGGAAGCTATCGTTTTAGTTCCTGAGATCTCGCTCACACCTCAAATGGTCAACAGATTTAAAGGCCGCTTTGGAAGCTCTGTTGCAGTATTGCACAGTGCTTTGTCTATTGGAGAGAAATATGATGAATGGAGAAAGATCCTTCGAAAAGAAGTTTCCGTAGTTGTTGGCGCTCGCTCTGCCGTTTTTGCACCTTTTGAAAATTTAGGAATCGTCATCATAGACGAGGAACATGAATCAAGCTATAAGCAAGAAGATCATCCACGCTATCATGCAAGAGATGTAGCAATCTGGAGAGGCAAGTATCATTCTTGCCCTATTGTACTTGGAAGTGCAACACCGGCTTTGGAAACTTATGCAAGAGCACAAAAAGGACGCTATCAGCTTGCTGAACTAAGTTCCCGTGTTCACTCAAATCCGATGCCAGAAGTGACCATTGTGGATATGAGGGATGAGTTGAAAAACGGAAACCGCTCGATGTTTTCTAATGAATTAATGGAAAAACTAAAGGCTGGAATTGAAAAAGGAGAGCAATCTGTTCTTTTTCTTAACCGGCGCGGCTATGCCTCATTCATATTGTGCAGAGATTGCGGTTATGTAGCACAATGTCCGCATTGCGATATTTCTTTAACCTATCACAAAAGATATGGTGAATTAAAATGCCACTATTGCGGTTATAAAGAGATTACACCGTCAGCATGTCCTTCGTGTTCCTCAGAACATATTCGTTTTTTTGGAACAGGTACACAAAAGGTAGAAGAAGAGCTTGCTAAAGTTCTGCCTGAAGCTAGAGTGATTAGGATGGACGTTGATACAACTTCTAAAAAAGGAAGCCATGAACGGCTGCTGACAGCTTTTGGGGACGGTGAAGCAGATATATTGCTTGGCACACAGATGATCGCAAAAGGACTGGATTTCCCAAAGGTAACATTAGTAGGTGTTTTAGCTGCTGATACGATGCTGCATTTGCCAGATTTCAGAGCGTCAGAAAAAACATTTCAGCTTCTGACACAAGTGAGCGGCCGGGCAGGGAGGCATGAGCTGGAAGGGAAAGTCATTGTTCAAGGTTATGACGTTGAACATTACAGCATCCAGCTAGCTTCACAGCATGACTATCTCAGTTTTTATAATCATGAAATGAAAACAAGGAAACTTCATCAATACCCGCCATTTTATTATTTGGGCCTTCTAACCTTCAGTCACCTCGAATTGATGCAGGTTGTTGAAGCAAGTGAAAAGGCAGCAAGCTTTTTGTCAAAAAGGCTGTCACCTGACAGTCTCCTTCTTGGACCAGTAACGTCACCAATAGCGCGTGTGAAGGATAGATATCGGTACCAGGTAATGATAAAATACAAAAATGAACCAGAGCTGAGAAATTGGTTTGAAGAAATAATAGCCCATTTTCAAAAAGATAAAAGTATAAAAGATCTGCAAATTACTGGAGAGTTAAATGCCCAGACACTAATGTAGCAGTTAGGAGAATACGATGACAATTCTTAAGATTGTAGAACACCCAGATCCAGTTTTAGAAACGGAATGTGAACCGGTAAAAACGTTCGATAAAAAATTAAAAAAACTAATAAACGATATGTTTGATACGATGTACGAAGCAGAAGGAGTAGGTCTTGCAGCTCCTCAGATCGGGATTGCTAAACAGATTGCAGTTGTAGATGTTGGTGATGAAGAAGGACAAATCGTGTTGATCAATCCAGTTGTTACATCAGCTTCCGGAAGCCAGACCGGGCCAGAAGGCTGCTTAAGCTTCCCAGGGCTCTTCGGTGAGGTTGAACGCCCTTTTGAAGTAACTGTAAAAGCACAAGATGAGAATGGAAAAGAATTTACTATAAAAGCAAACGATTTTCTTGCCAGGGCACTTCTGCACGAGATCGATCATCTGCATGGCATTTTGTTTACATCTAAAGTAATCGCTTATTACGAAAACGAGGAAATGGAGAGATAGGATAACATGAAGATATTATTTATGGGAACACCTGACTTTTCTGTGCCCGTACTTCGTCAGCTAGTAGAAGATGGCTATGATGTTATTGGGGTTGTTACACAGCCGGACAAGCCAGTAGGAAGAAAAAAAGAAATTAAGCAGACACCTGTTAAAGAAGAAGCGATCAAACACGGTATTACAGTGTATCAACCCGTAAAGCTGCGTGAAAACTATGAAGAGATTCTGGCTATTAAACCTGATCTGATTGTTACGGCCGCTTACGGACAAATCCTGCCTAATGCAATTTTGGAAACACCTCAATATGGCTGTATCAATGTTCACGCCTCATTGCTTCCAAAATACAGAGGCGGAGCGCCGATCCATAAAAGCATAATCGACGGAAATGATAAAACCGGTATCACGATTATGTATATGGTTGAAAAATTAGACGCAGGTGATATACTTACCCAAGTTGAAGTACCGATCGAGGAAAATGACCATGTAGGCTCTATGCATGAAAAATTAAGTGCGGCCGGTGCTAAATTGTTATCAGAAACAATCCCATTGCTTGTTGAAGGGAAAATTACTCCTGTCCCTCAAAAGGAAGATGAAGTCACTTTTGCCTGGAACATAACACGAGAACAGGAAAAAATCGATTGGACCCGATCAGGAAAAGAGATCTATAACCATATTCGCGGTCTTCATCCGTGGCCAGTTGCTTATACGTTATTAAACGGCCAGCCTCTTAAAGTTTGGTGGGCGGAAAAACAAGAAACGAATGCCTCTGCAGAACCTGGTACTGTAATCGGATTACATGAAAATGGACTTCAGGTGGCCTCCGGGGATCAGACGAGCATCATTATTACAGACTTGCAGCTTTCTGGGAAAAAGAGAATGCTCGCTAGTGATTATCTTAAAGGAGCAAGCGTACCACAAGGCTTGAAATTAGGTGAATAAAGTTGGAAAACAACATACGGGCAATCGCCCTGGACGTTTTAATTAAAATAGAACAAAATCAGGCATACTCAAATTTACAGCTGAATCAAACACTCCAAAAAGCAAATGTTAAAGAGATTGATAAAGGTCTTTTAACAAGCATTGTTTATGGTACGATCCAGCGTAAAAACACGATAGATTTTTATTTGGATCAACTGCTGAATAAACCAATAAAGAAAAAGGACCGCTGGGTTCTATCATTGCTTAGACTGTCCATTTTTCAGA
This sequence comes from Fictibacillus halophilus, assembly GCF_042680145.1. Classification (GTDB taxonomy): domain Bacteria; phylum Bacillota; class Bacilli; order Bacillales; family Fictibacillaceae; genus Fictibacillus; species Fictibacillus halophilus_A. The sequence goes on from NZ_JBHTNQ010000001.1 coordinate 1,181,196, forward strand.
TGCTTTACATGGACCGTGTTCCTGATCATGCAATCATACATGAAGCTGTAGAAATCGCTAAACAAAGAGGACATCAAGGTCTAGCTGGTCTTGTAAACGGTATTCTGCGCAAAATGCAGCGTGAGGGAACAGCTGAGATGGACAAAAAAGCAGGTGCCGGTTCCGAAAAAGCGGCTTTAACTTACAGCATGCCGCAGTGGCTTTTTGAACGCTGGAGCTCTCAATTCGGAAATGAAGATGCTGAAAAAATGGCCCAATCAAATCTTTTGCCTTCTCCAGTTACAGCGAGGGTAAATACGATGCTAACGACAAGAGACGAAGTTCTTCAGCAACTGGAGCAAGAAGGAGTTTCTGCAGAAGAAGGAGAATTGTCTCCTGAGGGTATCATAATAAAAGAAGGCTATCTTCCAGGAACAGAAGTATATAATAAAGGCTTAGTTACGATTCAGGATGAAAGCTCTATGCTTGTTGCAAGAGCTGTAGCTCCATTACCAGGAGAAACCATTCTCGATGCATGTGCTGCCCCAGGCGGCAAATCAACCCATATGGCTGAAATGATGAAAGGAAAAGGGAAAGTTGTTTCTTTGGACCTTCATGCCCATAAGATTGAATTGATTAATAAACAAGCGGAAAGACTGGGTCTTGAAAATATCGAAGCCTCCGTTTTAGATGCTAGAAAAGCAGGAGAAAAATACGATTCTGCATCTTTTAACAGAGTTCTAGTTGATGCCCCCTGCAGCGGGTTTGGTGTAATCCGCAAAAAACCTGATCTTAAATGGTCAAAAACAGAAGAAGATGTTCTAAAGCTTGCATCCATTCAAAAGGATATATTGGAGTCCGCTTCTAAAATGGTGAAAGCTGGAGGACTGCTAGTCTATAGCACTTGTACTGTAGATCAGGAAGAAAACAGCGAAGTAGCAGAATGGTTCCTTCAAAATCATCCTGAATTTGAATGGGATCCAGACTTTTCCGAAAAGATGCCAGAAAACGTGAAAACCTTTATAATAGAAGAACGATCAGATCTGCAAATTATGCCTCATTATTTTAATAGTGACGGCTTTTACATTGCGGCTTACAGAAAAAAGACAACAGGTGGTGAGAAACATGCTTAAACCATTAACAGATAAACAGACAAAGCCTAATATTAAACCTTCAATATTCTCATTGGAGCTTCACGAACTTGAAGCTTGGCTGACGGATATTAGAGAACCTAAATTCAGAGGCAAACAAATCTTTGAATGGCTGTATAAAAAACGTGTGTCTTCTTTTGAGGAAATGACAAATCTTCCAATAGGTTTACGAGAGAAGCTGGAAAAAGATTTTTATATCAAACCATTAAAAGAAGTGGTGCGCCAGGAATCAGCCGATGGCACGATCAAATTCTTATTTGAACTGCAAGATGGCTATTCAATTGAGACTGTACTTATGAGGCATGAGTATGGAAACAGTATTTGTGTAACGACACAAGTTGGGTGCCGACTTGGCTGTACCTTCTGTGCTTCTACTTTGGGAGGATTAAAGCGGAATCTGCAAGCTGGTGAAATTGTTGCCCAGGTTCTTCAGGTTCAGAGAGCTTTAGATGAAACAGAAGAAAGAGTAAGTTCTGTTGTTGTCATGGGGATTGGTGAACCGTTTGATAATTATGAAGGACTTATGTCATTCCTTAAGATTATCAACCATGATTTAGGGCTAAATATCGGTGCCCGCCATATCACGATTTCAACAAGCGGTGTGGTACCTTATATTTATAAATTTGCTGATGAAGGAATGCAGATTAATTTTGCGATTTCTCTTCATGCACCAAATACAGAAACAAGAAGCCGCTTAATGCCAGTTAACAGAATGTATCCATTAAACGAACTGATGGATTCCATTCGTTATTACATTAAGAAGACCGGCAGACGTGTAACATTTGAATATGGTTTATTCGGAAAAGTTAACGATACAGTAGAACATGCAAATGAACTTGCAGATCTTATTAAAGATATCAAGTGCCATGTTAACTTGATACCCGTAAACTATGTACCAGAAAGAGATTATGTAAGAACACCGAAAACACAAATATTTAAGTTCTTAGAGACGTTAACCTCAAGAGGCATAAATGCCACCATCAGAAGAGAACAAGGACATGACATTGACGCAGCATGCGGTCAGCTGCGTGCGAAGGAACGTAAAGAAGAGACGAGGTGACGGGGATATGCAAATTGCCTTTCAAACGGATGTTGGAATGGTAAGGAAGCATAATGAAGACAGCGGGGAAGTGTTCACAAAGGGTGAACACTTTCTTGCAGTTATTGCTGATGGTATGGGTGGTCATAAAGCGGGGGATATCGCAAGTCAGGAAGCCCTTAAAATAATTAAGGAAGCATGGGTTCATTTTGAAGAAAACATGGAAAATATTAAAGACTGGATTCAAAATGTACTGAACGATACCAATAAACATATATTCCAATTTTCGCAAGGGAACCCTGAGACTAGAGGGATGGGTACAACGATTGTAGTTGCCTTGGGAACGAATCGCGAGATCACTGTTGCTCATATTGGTGACAGCAGATGTTATTTATATTCAAAAGGTGAATTGAAAAGGGTAACCGATGACCATTCTCTCGTTCAGGAACTTGTGAAATCAGGTCAGATCACAGAAGATGAAGCCGAAATTCACCCAAGACGAAACTTGATTATGAAAGCTGTTGGAACCGATGAAACCGTTGAGGCAGAATTAAATGTGATCACTTGGCATTCTGGTGATTACCTATTGCTTTGTTCAGATGGATTATCGGACAAAGTGTCATTTAAAAAAATTAAAGAAGCATTGGATAACTCAATGGAAACTGTTGCCGATAAGGTTGAAAAATTAATTGCCTGGGCAAAAGATGCGGGTGGAGAAGATAACATAACTGCTATCCTTATTCAAAATAGTTCTGACACAGAAACAAAAGGGGAAGCAAAAGCATGATTGGAAAAAGAGTCAGTGGCCGCTACAAACTTTTGGAAGTAATTGGTGACGGCGGAATGGCCATCGTTTATCGAGCGAAAGATTTAATTCTCGATCGGGATGTTGCTGTAAAAGTTCTTCGTTCAGAGTTTAATAAGGATGAAGATTTTATTAGACGTTTTAAAAGGGAAGCAGAATCAGCTACAAGTCTTGATCATCCTAACATTGTAAGTATTTATGATGTCGGAGAAGACGAAGAAATCTATTTTATTGTTATGGAGTACGTGCAAGGGAAGACACTTAAACAATACATAAAAGAACATGGGAAAATATCTGTAGAAGAATCCTTGCACATTATGAAGCAAATTGTTTCAGGTATGGCAGTTGCCCATGATCATGGAATTATTCATCGTGATATTAAACCGCACAATATCTTAATTACTGAAAATGGAACAGCAAAACTTACTGATTTCGGGATTGCGCTGGCTATTACTTCTGCAACCATTACACATACTAATTCAATATTGGGATCTGTTCATTATTTTTCTCCTGAACAAGCTCGGGGTGGAATTGCCAATGCAAAGTCGGACATTTATTCGTTCGGAGCAGTTTTATATGAAATGGTTACAGGCAGAGTACCGTTTGTTGGTGAATCACCGGTTTCTGTTGCATTAAAACACCTGCAGGAAAATGTGATAGAGCCTCGCAGGCTTAATCCTGAGATTCCTCAAAGTGTTGAGAACATCATTTTAAAAGCACTGGCAAAAAATCCTCTTAAAAGGTATGACAGTGCACAAGAGCTGTTAACTGACATGAACTCTGCACTTTTGCCGGAACGTATGTATGAGCAAAAATGGAATGAGGACAGCGATGAGGATGAGAAAACTAAATTCATCCCACCGGTTGTTCCACCTCCTGTTGAAGAAAAACCCGTTATCAATGAAGAAGTGAAAACGCCGCAAAAGAAGAAAAAGAAATGGTGGCTCATCCTCCTGATAACCATTCTTCTATTAGGCGGAGCTGCAGTTGCTGCCTTTACCATATGGTCATCTGTATTTTCTGTACAAGAAGTCAATGTTCCAGATGTAGTTGGAGACGATTATGAGGATGCTTTTGATAAATTAAAAGCAAAAAGTCTAGATGTAAAACGAGAAGAAGTTTTTGATCCGGAAGTTGAAGACGGCCATGTAATCCGACAGAATCCTTCTGGTGGAACGGTTGTAAAAGAGCATGCAGTTATTATACTTCATGTTTCAAAAGGTCCGGAAAAGGAAGATATGCCTGATGTAGAAGGCTACAACATCGAATCAGCACAGGCACTTTTAAAAGATAAAGGATTTACGGATATTGATATCAATTATGAGGAATCCGATTCTGAGCCAGAAGGGACAGTACTTACTCAAAGTCCTGACAGAGATGAGAAGGTAACTCCTGCTGAGACTACAGTTACTTTAACAGTCAGCTCGGGTACTCCAACGGTCCAAATATCAAATTTAATCGGATTAACTCAGCAAGATGCTGAAACGTTTGCAGATAATGAGGGACTGTTAGCTGAATTTACGTCTGAGTATTCTGATACTGTTGAAAAAGGAAAAGTCATTTCCCAAGACCCTGCTCCTTTTACACAAGTTGAAAAGGGAGCAACCATTACAGTCGTTCTGTCGGATGGCCCAGATCCAAATAAAGAAGAACCAGATGAATCCGAAGAAACTGCGGGAGACCGCACCACGACTGAAAAAATAAATGTAAAGCTAAACAAAAAAGATAAGAATGAGCCTGCCCGTGTAAAAATTGTTTATTCGGACAAAAATGCAGCAAATGAAGTTTTCGTGGAAGAAGAAATAACAGAATCAAAGGAGTATTCTCTGCCTTTGACTATTGCTGAAGGCGGCAGCGCTTCTTACGTTGTTTATATCAATGATAAAGAAGCAAAGAAAGAAACAATAAATTATGATGATATTCAGGAAGGGGACGATGGTGATTAAGCATGCCTGAAGGAAGAATCGTTAAAGCGCTGGCTGGTTTTTATTACGTAAAAGAAACAGGCAAGACTGAAGTTTTCCAATGCAGGGGAAGGGGAAACTTTCGAAAAAAGAAAGTGAACCCGCTTGTTGGTGACTGGGTAGAATATGAATCCAGCAATGTTACGGATGGCTATATTCTTGATGTGAAAGAAAGAAAAAATGAATTAGTCCGCCCTCCCATCGCAAACGTAGACCAGGCCATTCTCGTTTTTTCGGCAACCGAACCTGATTTTAGCACGCTTCTCTTAGACAGGTTTCTAGTTCATATAGAGGCAAATGATATTTTGCCTGTAATCTGTATTTCGAAAATGGACCTTGTCCAGGGTACTGAAGAACTTGATGAGATTCAAAAATATATTGAAACTTATAAAAGATTAGGCTACGATGTGTATCCGACTTCAACAAAAACAGACGACAGCCTGGAGATGTTCTACCCGCTTTTTAAAGATAAAGTGACGGTATTTGCCGGGCAGTCCGGCGTCGGGAAATCCTCGCTGTTAAATGCCATTAATCCAGAACTCATGCTTGAAACGAACGAGATATCAAGCCATTTAGGACGGGGTAAACATACAACACGCCATGTTGAACTCATCTTGTTTGGAAACGGACTTGTAGCCGATACACCTGGATTCAGTTCCTTGGATTTCATGAACATTGAAGCTGAAGACTTGTCTATGTATTTTCCTGAAATGAATGAGAGACGAGGTAATTGTAAGTTCCGCGGGTGTTCACATACTTCTGAACCTAAATGTGCTGTCAAACAAGGTGTCGAAGAAGGTGCAATTCCACAGTTTCGATATGATCATTACGTGAGTTTTTTACAGGAAATAAAAGATCAAAAACGGAGGTACTAAATGGTTAAAATAGCTCCTTCCATTTTATCGGCTGACTTTTCAAAGTTAGGCGAAGAAATAAAAGCGGTTGAGATGGCCGGTGCCGATTACATTCATGTAGATGTGATGGACGGACATTTCGTACCGAATATTACGATGGGTCCTCTTGTTCTTAAAGCAATACGTCCATTGACTGAACTACCGCTGGACGTACATTTAATGATAGAAAATCCGGATTCGTATATTGAGGAATTTGCCGAAGCAGGTGCAGATATTATTACTGTTCATGTTGAAGCGGCAACTCATCTTCACAGAACGATACAATTGATTAAAGCTAAAGGTGTTAAAGCAGGCGTTGTATTAAACCCAGCTACTCCAGTTGATGCAATAAAGCATATCATTCATGATATCGATATGGTTTTGCTTATGACTGTTAACCCTGGATTTGGCGGACAGTCATTTATTCAAAATGTTGTACCAAAGATCAGAGAAGTCTCTGAGCTAGTACAGACTCATGGGCTGAATGTAGAAATTGAGGTAGATGGCGGTGTTAATTCTGAAACAGCCCCTTTATGCATTGAAGCAGGTGCGAACGTTTTAGTAGCCGGTTCTGCCATATATGGGAAAAAAGATTTAAAAGATGCAATAAACTCCATTCGTGGTGTATAATTAAGGTGTTAATAAAATAAGTAACCACAGGGGGAGTCCTATTAATGGGCTGAGAGGGGAGTGTACTCCCGACCCTTTGAACCTGAAGCTGGATAATGCCTGCGTAGGGATGTGGAGTCGTACTTTTTGCATTCAGATGATATGAATCTTAAAGCAACCGCACTCACATGCCGGTTGCTTTTTTTATTTTATTAAAGGCTGTTTTCGTAATCTTTGTTGCTATTAGAAGACGTTGATATCCGCTCCAGGATGCTCGCTTTCCGCGGGGCGTGCGGCGAGCCCCCTAGGCTAATAAGCCTGCCGGGGTCTCACCTGTCCCGCTGCTCCCGCAGGAGTCTCGCACCTTGCGCTCCAATCAACTATTCAACGATGCACATTAAAAAAAACATTCAAAAGCAGCAGCTTTTAGAAAACAGCCTTTTCAAATCATCGATCGAGGAGGATAAAAGATGAAAAACAACAACGTTTTACTATTAACAGAAATAGCTATTATGGCTGCACTTTCATTGATATTAGGACTTATAAAATTCAATGGCGTTTGGCCGCAAGGGGGTTCTGTCTCTCTAGAAATGGTGCCGATTTTTCTAATAGCGTTCAGAAGGGGATTAAAAGCAGGTGTTTTTACAGGATTAGCAGTAGGTTTGCTTCAGTTGCTAGTGAACCCATATATCGTTCACCCTGCTCAGCTCATTTTAGATTACCCGCTTGCTTTTGCCTTAGCAGGTGTTGCGGGGGCATTTGCGCCGTCAATTACTCAAAATAAAGCAAAGAGAACTTTACTGATGGTTACAGGAATCTTTATTGGATGTGCGTTGAGACTTGCTTCACATGTATTATCCGGAGTTATTTTCTTTAGTGATTTTGCCGAAGAGATGAATGTATGGCTTTATTCGATTATGTACAACGGTTCGTTTATGGTCGTCATTTTTGGAATTACATCTCTAATCGTGATTTTTATAACTAACACTGCTCCAAGATTATTGCATGCAGCAAGAAAGGGATATCATCAGGCAGCATGAAAATAAGGATTGTTGCCGGTGGTCCAGATCATCTGATCCCAGAACTTAAAAACTATGATACCTCATCAGGAGATCTGTGGGTTGGTGTTGACAGAGGTACATTCATCCTTTTGCAAAAAGGGATTAAGCCTGCATATGCTTTCGGTGATTTTGATTCAGTTTCTGCAGCAGAAAAGGATAATATCCTAAAGTCAGATATTATTCTGAATCAATATCAGTCAGAAAAAGATTTCACTGATATGGAATTAGCCCTTCAATGGGCAATGGATCAGAAACCGGAAGAAATACTTTTATTCGGCGCAACTGGAGGAAGACTGGATCACGAGATAATGAACATCCAGCTGCTCTATAGAACTATTTCTAGCAATGCTGATGTGAAGGTAATAGATATAAAAAATGAAATCTCTCTAAAGCTGCCTGGAAAATATACGATTGAAAGAGAGGGACATTACTCTTATATCTCTTTCTTAGCTTTTCAGGAAGAAGTAAAAGGCATCACACTAAAGGGATTTAAATATCCTTTAGTAAAGGCTTCCTTGAAGATGGGGTCTTCGCTCTGTATATCAAATGAGCTTGTAAATAAAAGTGGTACTTATTCTTTCGACTCTGGCATAATATTGATGGTAAAGAGCCATGATTAATTAAATCATGGGAAAACAGGCCCCGAGACACCTTTTTATAAGACGGGGAATATTGTATGTTAGGTTTTTGCTCTTATCATTTTTTATGGGCCTGGAGGAGGGGTAAGATGAAATTTTATACCATTAAACTTCCTAGATTCTTAGGGGGATTCGTACGTGCCATCTTAGGTTCTTTTAAAAAAGGATAACAAACAAAAAAAGCGCCTTGTGCGCTTTTTTTGTGTTTATTAAGATATCTAAAGTTTATATTTACAGTACGTGTTCTTAAATCTATTACACCGTTCCCGCACAAACACCGTTTTCACGCAAAAAGTTCTTTGTTCCACGCAGAAACTAATATAATCACGCAGGATCTCTTTCTGACCACGCAGAAATCACGCTCAATGTGTAATTAATATCAAAAAAATGCACTAAAAAGTGTACAGCCTCCACATATTTATTGAAAATAAAAAAAAACAGCAGCCTCTGCTGCCGTTTTTTTATTAAACGCGTTCTACTTTACCTGATTTAAGTGCACGAGCAGATACGTATACGCGCTTAGGCTTTCCGTCCACAAGAATGCGAACCTTTTGGACATTAGCTCCCCAGCTTTTCTTTGATTTGTTCATTGCGTGAGAACGCTTGTTACCAGTTTTAGGTCCTTTTCCAGTAATAAAACATTTACGAGCCATAGTAGGTGAACCTCCTTTACAGCAAAAAAGCTTTGCATCAATTCAATCGTATGTTAAATACTAAATAATATTAGCATGACTCTCTGAGCATTGCAACATATTCATTATGGTTTTCAAGTAAATTTCCTTGACAATACTTTTTACATAGTGTGAAATGTAGTAGTCCTTTCAAAAAAACCTAATGTATAGTAAAATATTTGTTAGCCATTTAACAATTTAAAGGGGGATGTAAGCATGTCCATTGAAATGAAAACAACCTATGGTCAAATTGATATTTCTAATGAAGTGATTGCTACTATCGCTGGCGGTGCAGCAATTGATTGTTACGGAATTGTTGGCATGGCATCAAGAAAGCAATTAAAGGATGGATTAACTGAACTTTTAGGACGTGAAAATTTCTCCCGAGGGATCGTTGTCCGACAAGAGGAAGATGAAGTACATATTGATATGTATATCATTGTAAGCTACGGAACAAAGATTTCTGAAGTGGCTCATAATGTTCAGAACAAAGTGAAATATACCCTGGATCAAATGCTTGGATTGGCGGTTGACTCAGTCAATATCTATGTTCAGGGTGTCAGGGTGACAACCCCTTAGTTAGGAGGAAGTTTTGTGTCTTTAAAAGTATTAGACGGAAAAAAGTTTGCAAAAATGGTGCTCGAGGGTGCTTCAAACTTATCAAGAAATGCAGCAATGGTCGATGCACTTAATGTATTTCCTGTCCCAGATGGTGATACAGGAACAAACATGAACTTAACGATTACATCTGGTGCAAAAGAGGTTGAGAAAAACACTTCAAGTCAAATAGGCGCTGTAGCAAACGCGTTCGCTAAAGGGCTTTTAATGGGAGCAAGAGGGAACTCTGGCGTTATTCTATCTCAGTTATTCAGAGGGTTTTCTAAAGCTATTGAAGGCAAAGAAACCATTACAGCTGCAGAGTTTGCTAATGCGTTTGACAAGGGTGTAGAAACTGCATACAAAGCTGTAATGAAGCCTGTCGAAGGTACAATTTTAACAGTTGCAAAAGATGCTGCTAAAAAAGCAGTAAAAGAAGCAAAAAAATCAGATGATGTCCTTTATATTATGAAGGAACTCGTTAAAGAATCTAAAGCTTCCTTAAACCGCACACCAGATCTTCTTCCTGTTTTAAAAGAAGTAGGGGTAGTAGATTCGGGCGGACAAGGTCTAGTCACTGTATATGAAGGCTTTTTAGCTGTATTAGAAGGAAGAGAGCTGCCTAAAGTTTCAGTAAATGCTCCTTCCATGGGTGAACTTGTCAACGCGGAACATCACAAAGCTCAAATCCACATGAAAACTGAAGATATCCACTTTGGATACTGCACAGAGTTCATGGTGAAATTTGAAGAAAACAAAGTTAAAAACAATCCATTTGATGAAATGAACTTCCGAAACGAGCTTGCAGAACATGGTGACTCTCTTCTCGTTGTTGCGGATGATGATGTGGTAAAAGTGCACATTCATACAGAGCAGCCAGGTAACATGCTGACTCTTGCTCACCGTTATGGGAGTTTGATCAACATTAAGATTGAAAATATGCGTGAACAGCATTCGGCGATCTTAGAAAGTGAAAATGAAATTATTCCTTCTTACTCTCAGCCTGCTGAGAAAAAGAAAGAATACGGGATTGTTACAGTTGCTATGGGCGAAGGAATCGAAGAAATGTTTTCTTCAATGGGAGCATCAGTTATCCAAGGCGGACAGACTATGAACCCTAGTACGGAAGACATTGTACGTGCTATTTCTGAAGTAAATGCAGAAAAAGTATTCATTCTTCCTAACAATAGCAATATCATTATGGCATCTGAACAGGCTGCAAGCGTTGTTGATGAAGAAGTTGTCATCATCCGTACTAAGACTGTTCCTCAAGGCATCGCTTCAATCTTAGCGTTCAACCCTTCGGCAGATATGAAGGAAAACGAAAAGAAGATGAACGAAGCCATTACTTCTGTAAAATCCGGGCAAGTAACTTACGCTGTCAGAGACACATCAATCGATGGTGTTGAGATTGCTAAAGGTGACTTTATGGGGATTTCAGAGGGTAAAATCATCACTTCAAAGACAAATAAGTTAGAAGTGACGAAAGAGCTTTTAGGAAAAATGATGGATGAAGATTCAGAAATCGTAACCATCATTTATGGTGAAGATTCTTCTGAAGATGAAGCGCAAGAACTTGCTGATTTCATCGAAGAAAAATTCCCAGATGCTGAAGCTGAGATCCATGACGGAAAACAGCCGATCTACTCATTTATTCTCTCAGTTGAGTAAAAATTAGGCTGTTTTCGCATACATTGTTGATTTTGGAAGTGGTTGATTTCCGCTCCAGGATGCTCGCTTTCCACGGGGCGTGCGGTGAGCCTCCTGCCGCTTTGCACCATTAGGAGTCTCACCTGACCGCTCGTCCCCTAGGAGTCTCGCACCTTGCGCTCCAATCAACTTGCAAATGATGAGAATTGAAAAGCCAAAAGCAACAATCCTTTAGAAAAGAGCCAAAAATTAAAAGTATTCTCTCTTAAACTTAAAGTGTGATAAAGTTAAGAGGGAATACTTATTTTATTTGGAAAAAACGCAATCGAAGGAGATCGTCATGAAATATAAAAGTGTTTTTGATATTATCGGTCCCATAATGATTGGACCATCAAGTTCACATACAGCCGGTGCTGCAAGAATTGGAAGAGTAGCAAGACATTTATTTGGCAGAAAGCCGGAGTTTGCAAAGATTTCTTTTTACGGTTCTTTTGCGAAAACGTATCGCGGTCATGGAACTGATGTTGCTATAGTCGGTGGAATATTAGACTATGACACATTTGATACCCGGATTGTGGATGCGCTTACAATAGCGAAACAGGAAGGTATTGAAGTATCGATGACTGAGGAAGATGCAGTCACTGACCATCCTAATACAGCACGAGTAATTATTGGTGATGAGAATGGGCAGATTGAAGTTGTAGGAATTTCAATTGGCGGCGGAAAGATCGAAATTACAGAATTGAACGGTTTCAGTCTGAGGCTGTCAGGCAACCATCCGGCACTTCTTATTGTCCATAATGACAAGTACGGGGCTATTGCAGGTGTTGCGAACATTTTAGCGAAGCATGAGATTAACATTGGGCATATGGAAGTTTCACGTAAGGAAAAAGGTAAAGAAGCATTAATGGTGATTGAAATTGATCAGAATGCGGATGAAGTTATCATCAATGAATTGAATTCTCTTCCTATTGTCCAGCAAGTCGTAAAGATACATGATTAAGAGGTGAGGAACTAATGTTTCGTAATGTAGCTGAATTAATAGAATTAGCTGAATCAAATAAATGCAAAATTGCAGATATAATGATTGAACAAGAGATGGAAGTAACAGGCCGTTCAAGAGAAGAAGTTACTTCATTCATGGACCGGAATTTAACCGTTATGGAAGAAGCAGTATTACGAGGGATAACAGAGGACGTTAAATCTCATTCTGGTTTAACTGGAGGAGATGGAAAGCTTTTGCAGGCCTATATTAAGTCCGGCAAATCCCTTTCTGGAGATCTGATGCTTGATGCTGTCAGTAAAGCTATGGCAACTAATGAAGTAAATGCTGCAATGGGTACAATCTGTGCGACGCCAACTGCAGGCTCTGCAGGAGTTGTCCCCGGAACTTTATTTGCATTAAAAGGAAAGCTTAATCCTACAAGGGAACAGATGATTGAATATCTGTTTACAGCAGGAGCATTTGGATTTGTGGTAGCTAACAATGCTTCAATTTCAGGAGCTGCAGGAGGCTGTCAAGCAGAGGTTGGTTCCGCTACTGGTATGGCAGCAGCGGCGATTGTAGAATTAGCTGGTGGAACACCTTCACAGGCAGCTGAGGCAATGGCTATCGCATTAAAGAACATGCTTGGTTTAGTTTGTGATCCTGTAGCAGGTCTCGTAGAGGTTCCGTGTGTAAAAAGAAACGCGATGGGAGCAAGCAATGCAATTGTTGCAGCAGACATGGCTTTAGCTGGTATCGTAAGCAGAATTCCTTGTGATGAAGTAATAGATGCTATGTATAAGATCGGTCAGTCAATGCCTTCTGCACTTCGTGAAACCGCTCAAGGCGGTCTTGCTGCTACTCCAACTGGAAGAGAGCTTGAGGCAAAAATATTCGGCATTCCGCTAAATGAGAAGTAATTATGATTACGGAATCAATAACTGCCGTTCAAGGAATCGGTGACAAAAAAGCAGAAGAATTAGCAAGTATGGGTATTTTTAATGTCCAGGACTTAATTGAGTATTTGCCTTATCGATACGAAGATTATCAGAAAAAAGATTTATCAGAGATCGCACATGACGAAAAAGCAACCATTGAAGGGAAGGTTCATTCTGAGCCTTCTTTGCGTTATTTTCCGAAGAAAAAATCAAGACTCTCATTTCGTATGCTGATCGGCAAGTATTTAATTACTGCTGTAATCTTTAATCGTCCATTTTTAAAAAGTCAAATAACCCTAGGGCAATCCTTAACGATTACAGGTAAATGGGACCGTAATAAAATGACATTAACAGTGAGTGATGTTCATTTTGGAACATTTTCCGATGACAGAAAAATTGAACCTGTATACTCTGTTAAAGGTACATTGCATGGAAAAACGATGCGAAAATTCATTTACCAAGCGTTCAAACAATTTTCCGGCCAGATTCCAGACCCATTGCCAGAAAAACTGCGTGAAGCATATCGTTTGCCTGAAAAAGAAGCGGCATTAAAAATGATGCATTTTCCTGAGAGTTTCCAAGTGTTAAAGGCTGGGAGAAGAAGACTCGCTTACGAGGAGCTTTTATTTTTTCAGTTTAAGATGCAGATTTTTAGAAAGTGGAACAGGCAGCAATCTGAAGGTGCTTCTCTTTTTTACGACAGGTCTAAAGTTGATCTGTTTATTCAATCGCTCCCTTTTCAGCTTACAGAAGCTCAGCAGCGGGTGGTAGAAGAGATTTTAAAGGATCTTTCTGATACAAGCAGAATGAACAGGCTTCTGCAAGGTGACGTCGGCTCCGGAAAAACCGTAGTTGCTGCGATTGCCCTATATGCTGCTGTCACAGCAAACAGACAGGGTGCACTGATGGTCCCTACTGAAATACTTGCTGAACAGCATTTTCAATCTTTAAAAGAGCTTTTTAAGCCATTTGGCATAACCGTCGCTTTGTTAACAAGTTCAGTTAAAGGGAAACTTCGAAAAGAAACACTTAGCTTGTTAAGTGAGGGTGAAATCCAGATCATGGTAGGGACGCATGCCTTGATCCAAGAAGAAGTAGATTTTAAAAATCTTGGATTAGTCATAACAGATGAGCAGCATAGATTTGGTGTAAATCAGCGCAGAGTTCTCAGGGAAAAAGGAGAAAAGCCGGATGTCCTCTTTATGACGGCTACTCCTATACCTCGTACACTCGCCATTTCTGCTTTCGGCGATATGGATGTTTCTACAATTGATGTAATGCCAGCAGGAAGAAAACCTATCATTACGCATTGGGCAAAGCATGGAATGTTAGAACGTGTTCTTGATTTCATCAGAAAAGAGATTGTTAATGGCAGACAAGCATACGTTATTTGTCCTCTTATTGAGGAATCAGAAAAAGTTGATGTCCAAAACGCGATAGATGTACATGCACAATTAAGCCAATATTTTCATGAATACGAAGTTGGGTTAATGCATGGCAGACTTCATTCTTCGGAGAAAGATGAAGTGATGCGGCAGTTCGCTGCAAACCAATGCCAGATCCTCGTTTCAACAACGGTCGTTGAAGTTGGTGTGAATGTACCTAATGCTACCATCATGGTCATTTATGATGCTGAAAGGTTTGGATTATCACAGCTGCACCAGTTGCGAGGAAGGGTAGGCCGCGGCAGTGAACAATCGTATTGTGTGCTTATTGCTGATCCGAAAACTGAAGAAGGTCAAGAACGCATGAGGATCATGACCGAAACGACGAACGGTTTTGAGCTTTCAGAAAAAGACTTAGAGCTTCGCGGGCCTGGTGACTTCTTTGGCAATAAACAAAGCGGTCTGCCAGCATTTAAAGTTGCTGATCTTGTGCATGATTATCGCATTTTAGAGACAGCAAGAAATGATGCTGCTACACTTGTAAATTCAGATGAATTTTGGACTGACGATACGTACGCATTAATTAGAGAGATACTCACCAATGAAGGTGTACTAGATAAGGAAAGGCTCGATTAATTCTTGAAAGATGGATACTGATACTATATACTACTATTAGTACCAGCTCTTAATAGCAGAAAGAACATACAGCAGGTACGCCATTACAAACGGCGCCTGCTTTTCTAACGCCCTTCATTTGCAGAGAGAATATCTTTCTCATAAATGGGACCTTTTTAACGGAAGAAGGAAAGTATTTATGAAAAAAACAAAACGGGAGCGGCAAGAGCTGCTAAAGGAAACGATAAAACAAACACCTTTTATTACTGATGAGGAACTTGCGGAGAAATTCAGTGTAAGTGTGCAGACAATACGTCTTGACCGGCTGGAACTTTCAATACCAGAGCTTAGGGAGAGGATTAAGTCAGTAGCCGAAACGAAGCTGGACGATGTTAAAGCATTGCCTATAGAGGAAGTAATCGGTGAAATCATTGATCTTCAGTTAGATGAGTCAGCTATCTCGATTCTTGATATAAAAGAAGAACATGTGTTTTCACGCAACAAGATAGCGAGAGGACATCATGTATTTGCACAGGCGAACTCCCTTGCAGTTGCTATTATTAATGATGAACTCGCTTTAACTGCCCGGGCCAGCATTCGTTTTTCCCGACCTGTAAGAGTTGGCGAAAGAATTGTGGCAAAAGCCAAAGTTACAGAAAAAGGCTCAGAACGGACAACTGTTGAAGTTAATAGCTATGTAGAAAAAGAGCTTGTTTTTAACGGTGAGTTTACGATGTTCAGATCAAAACAAGATTCAAAGGAAGGAAGTTAAATCAGCATGATTATCGCAATAGATGCAATGGGTGGTGACAATGCCCCGAAGGAAATCGTAAAAGGCGCATTGCTGGCTGTTGAACAATATCCTGAACTAAAGATTACCTTGGTTGGTGACCAAGATAAAATCAATGAACATTTACCAAGCGATCATTCTTTTAAAATTATCCATACAACTGAAGTAATTGAAACAGCTGAGGAACCTGTTCGCGCTGTTCGCCGAAAAAAAGATGCTTCGATGGTATTGGCGGCAAATGAAGTGAAGACAGGAAGTGCAGATGCTTATATTTCTGCAGGTAATACGGGAGCACTGATGGCGAGCGGTCTCTTTTACGTTGGCAGAATTAAAGGGATCGAACGGCCAGCGTTGGCACCTACACTCCCTACACTCGATGGAAAAGGTTTTTTATTTCTAGACGTTGGCGCGAACATGGATGCAAAACCGGAGCATCTATTACAATATGCGCTTATGGGATCAGTCTATTGCCAAGAAGTCAGAGGGATCGATAATCCTCGTGTTGGACTTCTTAACGTTGGTACAGAAAGTGAAAAAGGCAATGCTTTAACAAAAGCAGCGTTTCCTTTGCTGCAGGACGCAAACATTAATTTTGTGGGCAACGTTGAATCCAGAGATCTTTTAATGGGCGCAGCAGACGTTGTGGTATGTGACGGTTTTGCGGGCAATCTTGTATTAAAGTCTATTGAAGGTACTGCAATGAGCATGTTCTCAATGATTAAAGAAACGCTCACATCAAGCTTTACGAGCAAAATTGCAGCAGGTGTATTAAAACCGAAGCTTAAAGGAATTAAAGATAAACTTGACTATACAGAATATGGCGGTGCAGGATTGTTCGGATTAGCCGCACCTGTTATTAAAGCGCACGGTTCATCCAATGCAAATGCAGTCTTAAACGCAATAAGACAAACTAAAGATATGGTAGACAAAAATGTTGTGAATACTATTTTGAGCCATATACAGCCTGACATCCAAAAGGAGGAATAACTTATGGGTAAAATCGCCTTTCTTTTTCCTGGACAAGGTTCTCAATTCGCGGGAATGGGAAAACAATTAGCAGATCAAGAAACTCTTGCAAAAGATATTTTTGATAAAGCAGACGAAGTTTTGAAATTCAATCTTTCAAAGATCATTTTTGAAGGTCCTGAAGACCTGCTCAAGAAAACAGAGAATACTCAGCCAGCTTTGCTGACTGTATCATCTGCTGTACTTGAAGTTTTTAAAAAGCATGGTATCTCTGCTGATTACACTGCAGGTCATAGTCTTGGGGAATATTCAGCCCTTGTTGCAGCTGGAAGTATTTCGTTTGAAGATGCGGTTTATGCTGTTAGACACCGCGGGCTCCTAATGGAAGAAGCTGTTCCTGCTGGTGTAGGAACAATGGCTGCGGTTATCGGATTCGATCAAGAACGCCTTGAGGCAATTACTGCTGAAGTTTCAGTGTCCGGAGACAGTGTACAAGTGGCTAATTTGAACTGTCCGGGTCAAATTGTTATTTCTGGCACGGTAAAAGGTGTTGAAGAAGCGGGCAGCAAAGCAAAAGAAGAAGGTGCAAAAGTAATTCCTTTACAGGTAAGCGGTCCTTTTCATTCTGCTTTAATGAAACCAGCTGCAGAGAAATTTGCAGAAGTTTTATCAAATATTACAATACATGATGCGAAAACGCCTGTAATTGCAAACGTTACGGCGAAACCTGTTACATCGAAAGAAGAAATTAAGTCCAAGCTGATTGAACAGCTATATTCTCCTGTACGCTGGGAGGAAACGATTAGAGAATTAATGGATTCGGGTGTTGATACATTCATTGAGATCGGACCTGGGAAAGTTTTATGCGGTCTTGTGAAAAAAGTAAATCGCCGAGCTAACGTGTTTGCGGTCGGAGATATGGATTCAATGATGCAAGCTTTGGAAAAACTGAAAGGAGAATCTGTTGATGCTTAATAATAAATCTGTGTTAATAACAGGTGCTTCACGAGGTATTGGACGTGCAATTGCCCTTTATTTTGCGAAAAATGGCGCGAAAGTAGCGGTCAACTATTCTGGAAGCGAAGCAAAAGCCAATGAGGTAGTTGAAGAAATTAAAGCAAACGGAGGTACAGCCTTCTCGATTAAGGCTGATATTTCAAATTCAGAAGAAGTAACGAACATGGTTAAGTCTGTCATAGATGAATTTGGCAGCCTTGATGTTCTTGTAAACAACGCGGGAATCACGAGAGATAACCTTTTAATGCGAATGAAGGAAGAAGACTGGGACGCAGTCATAAACACTAACTTAAAAGGTGTATTCTTAACAACAAAAGCTGTTACAAGACAGATGATGAAACAAAGAAATGGCCGTATTATAAATATTGCTTCGATCGTCGGTGTTTCAGGAAACGCAGGTCAAGCAAACTATGTTGCCGCAAAAGCGGGAGTAATCGGACTTACAAAAACGACTGCGAAGGAGCTCTCTTCAAGAGGAATTACGGTTAACGCAATTGCTCCTGGTTTCATTGAAACAGATATGACAGGCAAGCTAGAAGAAGGCATTAAAGAAGATATGCTACGAAATATTCCACTGGCGCGCTTCGGTCAGCCTGATGACATAGCAGCGGCTGCAGCATTTTTAGCAGGTGATTCTAGTTCGTATATTACTGGTCAGACACTTCATGTTGACGGCGGAATGGTTATGTAATCCTGCTGTTTAGCTGATATTAAATAGGTCTTTACAAAAGGTTAGTTTCTAAAAGATTGTTGCTTATGGGAGTATTTTTGTATTTGTCTCCATTGTCAGTTGATTGGAGTGTAAGGTGCGAGACTCCAGCGGGATCAGTGTGACAGGTGATACTTCTAAGGGCGCATGGCGGCAAGGAGGCTCACCGCACACCCACACGGAAAGCGAGCATCCTGAAACGGAAATCAACTACTTTCAAGAGCAGCAAAGTCTACCCAAAACAGCCTGATTTTTAGAACGGAAACCCTCTAGTTTTTTTAGAGGAAAAAGCATATACTATTGAAAGGAGGTGACACACAAAATGGCAGACGTTTTAGAAAGAGTTTCAAAGATTGTTGTTGACCGTCTAGGTGTTGACGCGTCTGAGGTTAAGCCTGAAGCTTCCTTTAAAGAGGATCTAGGTGCAGACTCTCTTGATGTAGTGGAACTAGTTATGGAACTTGAGGATGAGTTCGAATTAGAAATTTCTGATGAAGATGCTGAGAAAATTGCAACTGTTGGTGACGTTGTAGATTACATAAACAGCAAACAATAAGGTTTTACGGATAAAGTCCCGTGTATAAATGCGGGGCTTTCTTCCCTTTTTAGGGAGGAAACATCAAATAGCCCTTTTACGAGATTTTTGGAGGAAGTTTATGAAAGGTTCAAAACATCAATCAATTCAAAAGAAAACAGTTAAAAACCGGTTTAAATCGGCTTCCAAAAAGGGCATGGATGACAAAGTGCGCATTCAGAAAGTAGCCCCTCTTCAGGAACGTTTAAACATTCAATTTGAAAATGTAAAACTATTAGCTCAAGCTTTTACGCATTCATCATATGTGAATGAGCATCGAGGAAGAACATTCGAGGATAATGAAAGACTGGAATTTCTGGGAGATGCTGTTCTGGAACTGACAATTTCTCAATACTTGTACAGTAAGTTTACAAACATGAGTGAAGGTGAACTCACAAAACTTAGAGCGGCTATCGTTTGTGAACCATCTTTGGTGCTGTTTGCTAACGACCTGCACTTTGGTGACTTTGTACTATTGGGAAAAGGAGAAGAAAACACTGGTGGACGATCACGGCCTGCTCTTCTAGCGGATGTCTTCGAGGCATTTATAGGAGCGCTGTATCTTGATCAGGGACTCGATAAAGTAAAAGAGTTTTTAAATCAGTACGTTGTACCACGGATAAACGAAGGTGCTTTTTCTCATGTGATGGATTTTAAGAGCCAGCTGCAAGAGTATGTTCAGCGTGAAGGATTAGGTCATATTGATTACAAGATCGTACAGGAAAAAGGACCTGCACATAACAGGGAATTTGTTTCTGAGGTTAGGCTAAATGATGCTGCTTTTGGCATCGGATATGGAAGGTCCAAAAAAGAAGCAGAACAGCACGCTGCACAAGAAGCGATTGAAAAGGTTGCAAAAAAAGCGAACCAATAATTAAAACCCCCTTAAAACTTGGCGAATGCCAAGTTTTAAGGGGGTTTCTGTTATTTCTTTTTAAGGGATGCAAGTTCTTCGACGATTCCTTCCATATCTCTGATGCTGAATGAAGGCATTTTCATTACCATGTCATATAGTTCTTTAATATCATCGTATTTGTTCAGCTCGTAATCTTCAGGCTGGATCAGTCCGCTGTTAACCAGCTGCAGTTTCTTTTTTAAGCTTTCAATCATAAAAGCTAGATTCTCATGATTTTCATTTGTTAAGTCCATTGTGAAGCTCCTTTAGCATTTAATAAGTGAAACCTAATATCTGTCTGTATGAGGGCCGTTCAATTAACTTTCTCTATTTTAGCATACTGTAATCTTTGTGACTATGAGAGAGTAAATCTATGATAAAATAAAACAGTTAAAGAATTTTTTTTACATAATTTAAGGCTCTGTTAACTGCTAGGGATGAATTTCATAAGATGACATGAAATCTTTTACCTTCCTGGGGATGGACTACTAAGCCTTGTTACTCGTTCTTCACAGAGGGGTCTCGGGAGCAGGTTCTTCTAGCTAGAGTATCTAACAGAATTTAATCTAAGGCTCTTTTCAAATAGATTGTTTTTTTGAAGTCCCTTCGTCGACAAGTTGATTGGAGCACAAGGTGCGAGACTCCTGCGGGATCAGCGGGAAAGGTGAGACCATTCAATGTCGCAAAGCGACGAGTGGGCTCACCGCACGCCCCGCGGAAAGCGAGCATCCTGAAGCGGAAATCAACCCTTTCAAATAACAACAAAGTTTACGAAAACAGCTAAATCTAAAAATACTGAAATAACCGTTTGAACACGAACGCTTATATAAAGCAGGAAAAAAGGGGGATTTAAAGATGTTCCTCAAACGAATTGATGTAGCAGGATTTAAATCATTTGCAGAGCGGATACAAGTAGAATTTGTTCAGGGAGTAACTGCTGTAGTTGGGCCGAACGGAAGCGGAAAAAGCAATATATCAGATGCTGTAAGATGGGTGCTTGGCGAGCAGTCTGCCAAGTCGCTACGCGGATCTAAGATGGAGGATATCATTTTTGCCGGCAGCGATAACCGCAAACCGTTGAATGTCGCTGAAGTAACTCTCACTTTAGATAACGAAGACCAGCATCTTCCGCTTGATTATAATGAGATTTCTATTACAAGAAGAGTTTATCGCTCAGGGGATAGTGAATACTTGATCAATAAGCAGCAATGCCGCTTAAAAGACATTGTTGAATTATTCATGGACTCCGGACTTGGAAGAGAAGCTTTTTCTATTATTGGACAAGGCCGGGTAGAAGAAATCTTAAGCAGTAAATCTGAAGAGAGAAGAAAGATTTTTGAAGAAGCCGCAGGAGTTTTAAAATATAAAACAAGAAAACAAAAGGCTGAACAAAAACTATTTGAAACTCAGGAAAACTTAAACAGGGTTGAAGACATCCTTCATGAACTTGAAGGGCAGGTTGAACCTCTAAAAATACAAGCATCTATTGCAAAAGATTATCTTGAGAAGAAGCAGGAATTAGAAATCGTTGAGACTGCTGTTCTAGTTCAGGAGATAGAAGACCTTCACGAACGCTGGGAAAAACAAAAAACATGGGTAGCAGAATTACAGAAACAAGAATCTGAACTTTCCGTAAAAGTTAAGCAGGGTGAATCTGCGATTGAAAGAGCCAGACTTGATATGCAGGCGATGGATGAATCTATTGATGAACTTCAGGGAGCTCTTCTCTCAGCAAGTGAAACGCTGGAAAAACTTGAAGGAAAAAAAGAAGTTTTAAAAGAGAGAAAGAAGAACTATGATCAGAATAAAACTTCACTTTTAGATCAGATTCAAAAACTGAAAGTAAAAAAAGAACAACTAGAAACACAATTGCTCTCAGAGAAAAGTATTTTAGCAGATAAAGAAAAGCAATTGAAAACTGTTCGAAAACAAGTTGCTGAGGAAGAAAGCCGCCTGACTGTCCTTGAAATGGATGTGGAAGCAGAGCTTGAAAAACTAAAAAGTGATTATTTTGAACGCCTAAATGAACAAACGACTATCAAAAATGAAATGCGTTATATTGAGGATCAGTCTAAACAGCAAAACTTCAAAAGCAACAGGCTGGATGAAGAAAACAATAGATATCTTCAGCAAAGGGAAGAATTAAAGGAGACGAAAGAACAGGCGGAGAAGAGCTATAAAGAAGCTGAAACTCAACTGAAGAAGAAACAGGAAGAGTACCAGAACTTAAAATCCGTAGTTTCTTTAGAAGAACAAGAAAGCCGTTTAAGTCAGGAGAAATTGTATCAGGCTTATCAGTATATCCAGCAATTCAAATCAAAGAAAGAAATGCTAGAATCGATGCAGGATGAATATGCCGGGTTTATGCAAGGAGTAAAAGAAGTTTTAAAGGCAAAGGAGACGAGGTTATCAGGAATTGAAGGTGCCGTAGCCGAACTTCTTTCTGTTCCGCCTGAGATTGAAACTGCTATTGAGACAGCTTTAGGGGCTTCTATGCAGCATGTTGTTGTCGATCACGAACAGAACGCAATGAAAGCCATCCAATTCTTAAAACAAACAAGAGCTGGCAGAGCAACATTCTTACCGTTAAACGTAATTAAAAGCCGCAATGTTTCAAGTGCGGATGTTCATAATGCACGCACAGTTGATTCTTTTGTTGGAGTCGCAGCTGACCTCGTGCAATTTGATCAAAAGTATAAGAACATAGTTGGGAACTTATTAGGCAACATTATAATTTCCAAGGACCTAGCTGGAGCAAATGCGATTGCAAAGCAAGTGAACTATCGCTATCGAATAGTTACCCTTGAAGGGGATGTTGTCAGCCCAGGCGGTTCAATGTCTGGGGGAAGCCTCAAACAGAAGAGTTCATCTCTTTTAAGCAGACAAAGAGAAGTTGAAGTACTGACTGAAAAATTAGCTGCAATGGAGAAACAAACTCTTAGCTTAGAAGAAAAAGTTACTAATCTAAAAGCAAAAGTTACAAAAAACAAAGAAGCATTAGACAGTCTTCAAACTGAAGGTGAGCAACTACGAGAACTTGAACAAGAACTCAAAAGTAATCTGCGTGAGATTGAGATTCAAGAAAAGGGTTTAAACGACAGGCTGCAATTGTATGATCGTGAAAAACATACGTTTGAGTCTGAGCGATCGGCTGCTGACACGAGATTAACGAATCTTAAGAAGAGGCTTGAGAAAGCTGTGAAATCAGGAAATGAACTGGAGA
The DNA here is from genome assembly GCF_042680145.1 of Fictibacillus halophilus. Taxonomy (GTDB): domain Bacteria; phylum Bacillota; class Bacilli; order Bacillales; family Fictibacillaceae; genus Fictibacillus; species Fictibacillus halophilus_A. The sequence goes on from NZ_JBHTNQ010000001.1 coordinate 1,204,350, forward strand.
AAACAATCGCAGACTTAACAGAAAAGAAGAAGATGCATCAGTCTTCTAAAGAAGAGCTTAGAGAAACTTTGACACAATTAAAAATTAAAGCTGCCGAACTTGAACAGCAAGTGGCAAATCAAAAAGAAAAAAGTCTGCGTATTGAAGAAGAGTTTGCAGGTGTTCGTGCAAAAAGCAAGGAAACAGAGGAAGATTACTGGCTTCTTGAAGAAGAAATGAATTCAAGCTCGTCTGGTGAAGATTCCCTCGATGAACAGATTAAGCAAAAGAGACATGAAAAAAATACTGCATTAAAACTGATAGCTGAACGCAGACAAGAAAGAACAGAGTCATTCCGCTCTATCGAAGAAATGGAAGTTGAGCTTAAGGAAGCGAAGCGCCAATACAAACAATTGAGTGATGGATTAAGAACGGAAGAAGTGAGCATAAACAGACTTGATGTGGAACTTGAAACCCGATTGACCCATCTCCGAGAAGAATATGAACTGTCATATGAAGGTGCTAAACAAAAACATAAACTTGAGATGCCGTTAGAAGATGCTAAAAGAAAAGTAAAGCTGATCAAAATGGCGATTGAAGAGCTTGGTGTTGTAAACATCGGTGCCATTGAGGAATATGACAGAGTCAGTCAGCGTTTTAATTTCCTTACAGAACAACGGGATGACCTGACGGAAGCTAAAAATACACTGTATGGCGTAATCTCTGAGATGGATGAAGAAATGAAGAATCGTTTTGAAGAAACCTTTACATCCATCCGATCGCATTTTGGAGTCATCTTCAAAGAGTTATTCGGCGGCGGCCGCGCAGACCTTGTGCTGACTCAGCCGGACGACATGCTTGCAACAGGTGTTGATATAATGGCGCAGCCTCCTGGTAAAAAGCTTCAGCAATTAGGGTTGTTATCTGGAGGAGAGCGTGCATTAACTGCAATAGCACTATTGTTTGCTATCCTTAAGGTACGTCCTGTTCCGTTTTGTATTTTGGATGAAGTAGAAGCCGCATTGGATGATGCAAACGTTAACCGTTTTGCAAAGTACTTGCGGGCATTTAGCAAAGAAACACAGTTTATCGTTGTAACCCATCGAAAGGGTACAATGGAGGAAGCCGATGTGTTGTATGGGGTGACCATGCAGGAATCTGGAGTTTCCAAACTAGTTTCAGTACGCTTAGAAGAAACTAAAGAACTGGTAACATCGTAGGGAGGAAAAAAAGTGAGTTTTTTAAAGAAGCTAAAAGAAAAATTTTCGAATCAACCATCAGAATCCTCTTCTGAAAAATTTAAAGATGGATTAGAAAAAACAAGGAGTTCTTTTTCATTTAAAGTAAATGACTTGTTAAAAAGGTATCGTAAAGTAGATGAAGAGTTTTTTGAAGAACTTGAAGAGATCTTAATCGGTGCAGATGTGGGAGTGCATACAGTACTTGATATCATTGATGAACTAAAAGATGTTGCTCGTACAAGGAATATTAAGAATCCTCAAGAGCTTCGTTCATCGATCACAGAAAAGCTTGCTGAAATGCTTCAAAAAGATGATAGTGACAACAAGCTGAATTTACAAGCAGATGGCATGACAGTCATATTATTCGTTGGTGTTAACGGAGTGGGGAAGACAACTACGATTGGGAAACTGGCCCACCAGCTCAAAAATGATGGCAAAAAAGTTATTCTAGCTGCTGGAGATACGTTCCGTGCAGGTGCGATCGATCAGCTGGAAGTATGGGGAGAGCGTGCAGGAGTTGACGTTATCAAACATCATGAAGGTGCAGATCCGGCTGCCGTAATCTATGACAGCATACAGGCAGCCAAATCAAGAAAAGCTGATGTGCTTCTATGTGATACAGCCGGCCGACTCCAAAATAAAGTAAACTTAATGAACGAACTTTCAAAAGTAAAACGAGTGATCGAACGCGAAATACCCGGCGCGCCACACGAAGTGCTGCTGGTTGTAGATGCAACGACCGGACAAAACGCGATGAACCAGGCTAAAACATTTGGGCAATCAACAGATGTTACAGGACTTGTTTTAACAAAACTTGATGGAACAGCAAAAGGCGGTATCGTCCTTGCAATCCGCCACGAACTGGATATCCCAGTGAAATTTGTAGGACTTGGCGAAAAAATTGATGACCTTCAGGAATTTGATCCGGAACAGTTTGTATACGGATTATTCGCTGGAACAGAAGAAGCAGAGTGATATCTGCTTCTTTTTTTTGGAATGATAAAAAAGTCAAATTCCGTTTGAGGAAGACACATTTTAAAAGCGAAATTTTTGATCACATAAAAAGAGTCATAAATCATATAAAAAAGCGCAATAATCACATGAAAAATGGACACAATCAAATAAAAACGAGCGGCCATCACATGATTTAACATTTCACGGAAATTAATATACAGAGTCTGTTTATCTCATGTAAACTTCAGCGAATTTATGTAGCTACAGCCTTTGCATCCATCTTAACTTAAAAGAGGAGCACTACGGCATGTGTAGTGTAATGAATGCTGGTACTAACAAGTTATTCTGTTAAGAAAAAAACTTGACATCTATTTTTTATGGTTGTATAGTATTCACGTAAAGGCATTTCACTTAACAAGGGTTGTGAAAGTATGCTTGATAAAACGATGAGAATTAATTATCTTTTTGATTTTTACCAATCACTGTTAACCCCTAAGCAAAAGAATTATATGGGCTTATATTATTTAGACGATTATTCTCTCGGTGAAATTGCTGAACAATATAATGTCAGCCGCCAGGCCGTTTATGATAATATTAAACGGACAGAGGCGATGCTGGAAGAATACGAAGAGAAGTTAGGGCTTTTTGCAAAGTTTCAGGAACGTGATCAGTTGCTGTCATCTTTAAGAGAGCTGCTGAAAACTGAACCTGATAACGTAATTGCAATTATCGATCGCCTTGAAAATATGGAATAGGAGGCGTTCAGTGAGATGGCATTTGAAGGTTTAGCCGACCGTCTTCAGAACACTTTACAAAAAATTCGCGGAAAAGGGAAAGTAAATGAAGCGGATGTAAAGGAAATGATGAGGGAAGTACGCCTTGCTCTTCTTGAGGCGGATGTTAACTTTAAAGTGGTAAAAGATTTTGTGAAAAAGGTATCTGAACGTGCAGTTGGTCAGGAAGTACTAAAAAGCCTGACACCTGGACAGCAAGTTGTAAAAGTGGTTAATGATGAACTTACAGCATTGATGGGCGGAGAACAGAGCAAAATTGCTGTTTCCAACAAGCCCCCGACGGTTATTATGATGGTTGGTCTTCAAGGTGCAGGTAAAACAACTACTACAGGAAAGCTTGCGAATCATTTGCGTAAAAAACAAAATCGCAAACCGCTTCTTGCTGCAGCTGACATATACCGTCCCGCTGCGATAAAGCAGTTAGAAACACTCGGAAAACAGCTTGATTTTCCAGTATTTCAAATGGGAGACCAAGTGAGTCCCGTAAAAATTGCTGAATCAGCGATTGCGAAAGCTAAAGAAGAGCATCATGACTATGTACTCATTGATACAGCCGGGCGTTTGCACATTGATGAAATGCTTATGGATGAATTGAAACAGGTTAAAGAAACAGCAAAACCTGATGAGATCTTCCTTGTTGTGGATGCGATGACAGGTCAGGACGCAGTGAATGTTGCAGAAAGTTTTAATGAAGCACTTGGAATTACAGGTGTCATTCTAACAAAGCTTGATGGTGACACACGCGGTGGTGCCGCGCTTTCAATCAAAGCTGTTACAGGACTTCCTATTAAATTTGTAGGTCTTGGTGAAAAGATGGATGCTCTTGAACCGTTCCATCCGGATCGAATGGCTTCTAGAATTTTAGGAATGGGCGACATGCTGACACTTATTGAAAAGGCGCAGTCCTCAGTAGATGAAGAGAAAGCACGTGACCTTCAGAAGAAGATGCGTGATATGTCGTTCACATTTGATGATTTTCTTGATCAGATGGGACAAGTAAGGAATCTTGGACCATTAGATGAAGTGCTTGGCATGCTTCCTGGCGCGAACAAAATGAAAGGTCTTAAGAACGTACAGATCGATGAAAAACAAATCGGTCACGTTGAAGCTATCATTCGTTCGATGACTCTTCATGAAAGAGAACAGCCAGAGATTATCAATGCCAGCCGTAAAAGACGTATCGCTAAAGGCAGCGGACGATCAGTACAAGAAGTAAACCGCCTTATCAAACAATTCGAGGACATGAAGAAAATGATGAAACAAATGTCCGGAATGATGAATGGCAAGAAGAAAAAAGGTGGATTTAAATTCCCTTTTATGTAAACTGAATTTTCAGGTTTACAAACCTGTCAATTTATACTATCATATTATTTTGTGTGAACTATTTTCGGAGGTGCAAGTTATAATGGCAGTAAAAATTCGTTTAAAACGTATGGGCGCTAAGAAAGCTCCTTTTTATCGTGTAGTAGTAGCAGATTCTCGTTCTCCTCGTGATGGACGTTTCATCGAAGAGATCGGAACTTACAACCCAGTTGCTAACCCAGCTGAAGTTAAAATTAACGAAGAAAAAGCTCTTGAGTGGATGACAAATGGTGCGAAGCCATCTGACACAGTTCGTAACCTATTCTCAAAAGCTGGTCTTATGGAGAAATTCCATAACGCTAAAAACCAAAAATAATTTTGACGAAGGGGAACTGATATGACAGAGTTGATCGAAGCGATTGTGAAAGCTCTAGTTGATCACCCAGAGGAAGTTAGCGTCAAAGAGGTAAAAGAAGGACACCGCCTTGTTTATCAGTTATCCGTGAACCAGACTGATATGGGGAAAGTAATCGGCAAACAAGGAAGAGTGGCCAAAGCGATTCGTACTGTTGTAAATGCAGCAGGCACGAATCAAAATAAAAGGATTTCAATCGAAATCGTTTAAAAAGGATGAGGGACTCCCTCTTCCTTTTTTTATATTGGGTGGGTTAAAAATTCTTGTTGTTTTGGCATTGCTTTTATGATTACTCTTCCTTGATAAGTTGATTGGAGTGGAAGGTGCGAGACTCCTGCGGGACCAGCGGGACAGGTGAGACTCAGTAAGCGCAAAGCGCTAAGGAGGCTCACCGCACGCCCCGCGGAAAGCGAGCACCTGGAACGGAAATCAACTACTTCTAATAGCTAAAGCTAAAAGAGTATACATAATTGCATTTATGATAAACTTTAGACTAGATAATAATAAGAATAAGTCGTACGAGAGAAGGTTTTAAAATTATGGAAAAATGGCTGAACGTCGGAAAGATCGTCAACACACACGGCATTAAAGGAGAAGTACGTGTTATTTCAAGAACAGATTTTCCGGAAGAACGATATAAGATAGGCAACACTTTATATGTAGAAAAAGAACCAGGAAACCTTATTCCTGTAACCATTGAAGCTCATCGGAAACATAAACAGTTTGATCTCCTAACGTTTGAAGGTTTAGGCAACATTAATGATGTTGAACCCTTTAAAGGGTATTTGTTAAAAGTTCCAAAAGAACAGCAAGTGTCCTTAGAAGAAGGCGAGTTCTTTTATCATGACATCATTGGGTGTGCTGTTTTTACGGTTGATGGCGAAGAACTGGGGAAAGTGAAAGAAATTTTATCGCCAGGTGCAAATGATGTGTGGGTAGTAAAACGCAAAGGGTTCGGCTCGGACATTTTGATACCTTATATCCCATCCGTTGTTAAAACGGTTGATTTAGAAGCTAAGAAGATTTCAATCGAACCTTTAGAAGGACTTTTCTAAATGAAAATAGATGTATTAAGCCTGTTTCCAGATATGTTTTCAGGTGTTTTCGGCCAGTCTATTTTAAAAAAAGCACAAGAAAAAAGTGCGGTTCAGTTTCAGGTACTCGATTTCCGCGAATTCTCAACAAACAAGCATAGAAATGTAGATGATTACCCTTATGGCGGAGGAGCTGGGATGGTGTTGACTCCCCAGCCGTTATTCGATGCAGTTGAAACCCTAAAGAAAGAAACATCTGAGAAACCAAGGATCATACTGCTTTGTCCACAAGGAGAGAGGTTTTCTCAAAAGAAAGCGGAAGAACTCTCTAAAGAAAAACACCTTATCTTTTTATGCGGCCATTACGAAGGGTATGACGAGCGAATCAGAGAACATTTAGTAACAGATGAGATTTCAATCGGCGACTATGTCTTAACAGGCGGAGAACTTGGTGCGATGGTAGTGATTGACGCCGTATCAAGATTGCTTCCTGGTGTACTTGGAAAAGAAGAATCACATCTTCAGGATTCATTCAGTACAGGTCTATTAGAACATCCTCAATATACGAGGCCGGCAGACTTCAGGGGTATGAAGGTTCCTGATGTTCTTATGTCTGGAAACCATAAAAATATTGAAGAATGGCGAAAAAAAGAGTCTTTAAAACGGACATACGAAAGACGTCCTGATCTTTTAGAGAACATAGAGTTATCCAAGGAAGAAGAAAATTGGCTGAAAGAAATAAAAGATAATAAAACAACTTGATACTCGTCTGATTTATATGGTATTATATTGTTTGTGGCTTATGCCCGTTTAATCCGGTGTTCCGCTGCTTGATTATCACGCAAGAACATCTATGGGAAGGGAGGCAATAAACTATGCAACAGCTTATTGCAGATCTTGCAAAAGATCAATTAAAATCAGATTTACCAAAATTCCGTTCAGGTGACACTGTACGTGTACACGTGAAAGTAATCGAGGGTACTCGTGAGCGTATCCAGCTTTTTGAAGGTGTTGTTATCAAAAAGCGTGGGTCTGGGATTTCTGAAACGTTTACTGTTCGTAAAATTTCTTACGGTGTAGGTGTGGAGCGTGCGTTCCCTGTACATTCACCTAAGATTGCGAACCTTGAAGTTGTACGTCGCGGTAAAGTACGCCGTGCTAAGCTATACTACTTGCGTGCACTTCGTGGTAAAGCAGCTCGTATTAAAGAAATTCGCTAATAATTCTCGAAAGGAGCTTGACTTACTCAAGCTCCTTTTTCCATATTATAAGTAAGGAATTTCTACAGATGGTGAGGATTAAGAATGGCTCGTACAAAAAACGAAACGTGGGAATGGATTAAAGCATTAGCTGCAGCATTGTTATTGGCAGGTATCATCCGGTTCTTTCTTTTTGCCCCTGTGGTAGTAGATGGACAGTCAATGATGCCGACTCTTCATGATGGAGATCGATTAATTGTTAATAAGTTCAGCTATATGATTGGAGAACCAAACAGATTTGACATTGTAGTCTTTCACGCTACAGAAGAAAAAGATTACATAAAAAGAGTAATTGGTTTGCCAGGAGATACAATCGAGTATAAAGATGATACTCTTTATGTGAATGGCAAAAAGGTGAAAGAAGAATACTTAGAAGCATATAAGAAAAAAACAAAAGACGGAAATTTCACTTATGATTTCACTTTACTGGAAGTGACAGCTAAACAGAAGGTTCCAGAAGGACAATTGTTTGTTCTAGGTGATAATCGCCGGAACTCCAGTGACAGCCGGAACATAGGTACTGTTAATGAAGATGAAATCTTAGGAAAAGCATCATTCCGTTTCTGGCCGTTATCGGATATAGGATTTGTAAAGTAGGGTGAAATAACATGACCATTCAATGGTTTCCGGGCCATATGGCAAAAGCGCGCCGGGAAATAACTGAAAAACTTAAAATGATCGATGTCGTTTTCGAACTTGTAGACGCCAGAATTCCATTAGCTTCACGAAACCCGATGATAGATGAGATACTTGGAGAAAAGCCGCGTATTGTTCTATTGAACAAAGCAGATCTGGCTGATCCGAAAGTAACGTCAATGTGGCAAAGCTATTTTTCAGATAAAGGAATTCCATCTCTGGCAATAAACTCACAAGACGGAAAAGGGATAAAAAAAATAGAACCTATTGCACACGAACTTGTAAAAGAAAAGTTCGATAAGATGAGAGCAAAAGGAATTGTTAAACCGCGAGCTGTTCGTGCTTTAATCGTTGGGATCCCTAATGTCGGGAAATCTACAATTATTAACAGGATGGCAGGTAAGAACATTGCTGTAACTGGCGATAAGCCAGGCGTAACAAAAAAACAACAGTGGATCAAAGCAGGTAAGACTCTTGAACTCCTGGATACACCAGGTATTCTATGGCCAAAGTTTGAGGATCAGTCAATAGGTCTCAAGCTTGCTGTAACAGGAGCGATTAAAGAAACGTTATTTGATTTTACAGAAGTTGTATTATTTGCTGTAAAATATTTAAACGAACATTATCAAGAACGTCTTGTTGAGCGATATAAATTATCAGACATACCCGATGACCCTCTTCGTTTATTTGAAGAGATCGGCAAAAAAAGAGGATGCATCATGAGCGGTGGTGAAGTTGATCTCGAAAAAACAGCAGAGATTGTGCTTCGCGACCTTCGTTCAGAAAAATTGGGCCGCTTGTCTTATGAACTGCCATCAGCAATAACTGAATAAGTTGGTATAACAGGCGCGTATATTTTATGTGCCTGTTTTCTTTGAATCGATAAAGTCTTAAAAGACAGATTAGCGAGCCGATAAATAATACATAAAGAGTGTGAATAAAAATGAAGCTATCTATAAAACAATGGGATCAGAAATTAAGGGACAGTTCTACCGAAGAAATCAGGGACCTTCTTAAGCTTCTTGCTTCTGATGATAGACAAGGTGCTAAAAAATTATTTAAAACATATACAAGCCGTTTGATGGAAGCGGAAGCGGAGTTAAGAAGGCTTGAAATCATGTGCAGTTTTGAAAAACAATGCACTGCAAATGGCAAAAATTTTATCGCTGGTGTCGATGAAGTTGGCCGAGGCCCGTTAGCAGGACCTGTAGTAGCTGCAGCCGTTATTTTACCAGAAGGCTATATTCTAAATGGTATTAATGACTCCAAAAAACTATCAGAAAAAAAACGAGAAGATTTATATGAAAGAATCGTAGAAGATGCTGTTTGCTATAGTATTTATTTAGTCCAGCCTGACAAGATCGACGAGATCAACATCTATCAGGCATCTAAACTGGCCATGACTGAGGCAGTTTGCCAGCTAAAGGTTCAGCCAGATCAGCTTTTGATCGATGCTATGGAAATCCCTCTGCCGTTTGATCAGATGAAAATTATAAAAGGAGATGAAAAAAGCATCTCTATTGCAGCAGCTTCTATTGTTGCAAAAGTTACACGGGACCGATACATGAAGAAGCTTGACCAAATGTATCCTCATTATGGTTTTAAATCAAATATGGGCTATGGCACAAAAGAGCATCTAGAAGCGCTGAGAACATTCGGGGCAACTGAAATACATCGCAAAACGTTTAGTCCAGTAGGAGAAATTATTCAGTTTACCGGGAGTGAATAAGGTGTTATCCATTAACAACATCATCAATCCACAGCCGCTTGCACAAAATTCAGTAACAGGCATAAGCCTGAAACTAAACCAATTGTTAACTGCTAAAATTTTGGAGATTTTTCCCGATCAAACGGCAAAAATTTTATATAATGGTGCAGCTTTGCATGCCAAATTAGAGGCTCCTTTAACAAAAGGGAATCACTACTTGTTTGAAGTTGGGGACAAAAACGGGACAGTAATCTTAAAAAAAATAGATGTAGATCCTTTAAAATCAACAACTGAACAAATTCTGCAAAAGTTAAATCTTCCACAAACCGAAAATAACAAAAAAGCTGCAGAATTTGTTGTCTCTGAAAAAATGCCAGTAACAAAAGAAAATATTAAACAGGTTGCTGAAATCCTTCAGCTTACAGCAAACATACCTTTTAAAAATAAGAAAGAAGTCATTCATCGAATGCAAGAACTTCAGCTCCCAGCTAAGCCTGTTTCGGTTAATGCAGTCATAGCAAGTATTCAAAAAAAAACAGATCAAGCTGAGATGCGTCAATTGTTCGAGTCTCTTACACCTTATATACATAAAGATAAAAGCATAGCAAAAACTTTGGATCTGCTTCAAAGCTTATATGGCTTTAAAACCAATCATTCAAAACCAAAAGAAAGTTCACAAGTGTCTGCTAGCTCGACAAACATTATACATGTATCAAAAGAACCTTCAGTTCACCCTGGAAATTCTGGTATAGAAATAAAAGGGTTTAGTAGTGAAACAAAGGATGAAGCAAAAACAATCCAAATAAATCAGCCTGCAGGACAAAGAGCGGAAGCTTCAGTTAATGATATAAAACGCCAGGCTTCAAATGAGTTATTACAAGCTGTTCAAAAATGGTTTCAAAAGTCCGGGCTGCTGCATGAAAAGAATTTATTAAAAGATCCAGTTCAATTAACGCAAACAGAAAACTTAAAATCACACATTATTTCTTTAAAGCAAAATACAGAATCTCTTGGACTTCCTGAAAGTATTTCAGTAAAAGCTGAACAAGCGCTTAACAAGCTTACGAGTCAGCAGCTACAAAACATCCCATCTAACGAACATCTGCAGCAGTTTGTTTTGCAGATTCCACTTGGCCAGAATGAAAACCCAAGAGAAATTTCTATCCGGTGGGAAGGGAAAAAACAAAACAGTCAATCGTTAGATCCCGACCATTGCAGAATGCTGTTTTGGCTGGAGATGAAAAATTTAAAAGACATTGCAGTTGATGTTCAGATTCAAAACAGAATTTTATCGTTAAAAGTTTTTAACGGTCACCCTCTAATCGAGAATCTTTCAAAAGCTTTTCTTCCATCTTTAAAGAAAAGCTTAAGTGAAATGAACTATACGCTATCTTCGATTACTTTTGCGCAAAAGCCAAAAAATGAAATAAAAAGCCCTGAGTCAAACACAGGATATAAAGGGATGGATATGCGTATATGAAGAAAAACATAAAAGAAGCTGTAGCACTTAAATATAATCCCGAAGAATCAAGTTCTCCCATAGTTACGGCCAAAGGAAAAGGTGAAACGGCTGAGCGGATCGTTCAAACTGCATCAGAGCACAATATCCCGATTCAGGAAGACCCTTCACTTGTGCACTTATTATCAAAATTAGAAATCGATGAAAGCATACCAGAGGAGCTGTATGAAGTAGTTGCTGAACTTTTTGCTTTTATCTATCAAATCGATCAAGAAGCAAAATGATAAACATAATTCTTGCTTAAACGGGCATTGCTAACATAAAGGAGTGTGCACAATGCCAAAAAACAAACTTGTAGTACAACAATCTGAGCAATTAGTTAATCAATTTAGAGAAGAGATGGCTGAAGAATTTGGACTGTACCGTCCTGCTGCGGAAAAAGAAGCAATTACACCTAAGCTAATAAAAAAACAGGAAAACGAGAAAAACAAATGAAATAAGCTTTGGAAGCTCCTATTTTCCAAAGACAAAAAGCAGTAAAACCAAAACCGTATCACGAAGGTTTTGGTTTTTTATTTGGACATAAAACCTGTATGCGCTTGCAATTTTCTGAAGAATAGTAGACATAAGACGCTTGGTCTTATACAATGATAACGGTACTTTAAGTTTTCACCATGATAGGAGGATGGAGAGTAAATGAATATCCACGAATACCAAGGTAAAGAGATACTTAGAAAATATGGTGTGGCTGTTCCAAACGGAAAAGTAGCATTTTCAGTTGAAGAAGCTGTAGAAGCTGCTAAAGAACTGGGGAGCGCTGTATCTGTTGTAAAAGCACAGATTCATGCAGGCGGCCGCGGTAAAGCGGGTGGCGTAAAAGTTGCCAAGAATATTGATGAAGTGCGTACATACGCAAATGAAATTTTAGGTAAAGTTCTAGTAACTCACCAAACTGGCCCAGAAGGTAAGGAAGTTAAGCGCTTACTTATCGAGGAAGGCTGTGACATTAAAAAGGAATATTACATTGGTCTGGTGCTTGATCGTGCAACTTCCAGTGTAGTTATGATGGGATCTGAAGAAGGCGGTACTGAGATTGAAGAAGTGGCAGAAAAAACGCCTGAAAAAATCTTCAAAGAAGTAATTGACCCTGCAATCGGTCTTCAAGCATTCCAGGCAAGACGTTTAGCTTATAACATTAACATTCCAACTGAACTTGTAGGCAAAGCAGTGAAGTTCATGATGGGATTATATACTGCATTCGTAGAAAAAGACTGCTCTATCGCTGAAATTAACCCATTAGTTGTTACTGGAGACGGCAGCGTAATGGCACTTGATGCGAAAATGAACTTCGATTCAAATGCTTTATACCGTCACAAAGACATCTTAGAATACAGAGATTTAGAAGAAGAAGATCCAAAAGAAATTGAAGCATCTAAATATGATCTAAGCTATATCTCACTTGATGGAAATATCGGGTGTATGGTTAATGGTGCTGGACTAGCAATGGCTACAATGGACATCATTAAGCATTATGGCGGAGACCCTGCTAACTTCCTTGACGTTGGGGGCGGCGCTACAACTGAGAAAGTAACTGAAGCATTCAAGATTATTCTTTCTGACAAAAATGTTAAAGGGATTTTCGTTAACATCTTTGGCGGTATCATGAAATGTGACATCATTGCAAATGGTGTTGTGGAAGCAACTAAACAAGTTGGTCTTGAGTTGCCTCTAGTAGTTCGTCTAGAAGGTACAAACGTTGATCTTGGCAAAAAGATCTTAAAAGAATCCGGACTTAATATTACAGCTGCTGATTCAATGGCTGACGGTGCAGAAAAAATCGTCGCATTAGTTAAGTAATAAAGAAAACATTGCAGGAAGGATGGGAATTTAAAGCATGAGCATTTTTATAAATAAAGACACAAAAGTCATCGTTCAGGGTATTACAGGTTCCGTAGGTCTTTTCCATACGAAACAAATGCTTGAATATGGTACGAAAATTGTGGGCGGAGTTACACCTGGTAAAGGCGGAACTGAAGTTGAAGGACTTCCTGTATTCAACACAGTTGCTGATGCAGTTAAAGAAACTGGAGCAAACGCTTCTGTTATTTATGTTCCTCCAGCATTTGCTGCGGAAGCAATCATCGAAGCTGTTGATGCAGAACTTGATCTTGCTATTTGTATTACAGAAGGTATTCCTGTAATGGATATGGTAAAAGTTAAGCGCTATATGGAAGGCAAGAAGACTCGCTTAGTTGGACCAAACTGCCCAGGTGTAATCACTCCTGAAGAATGTAAGATTGGTATCATGCCGGGCTATATCCACACTAAAGGACACGTAGGTGTTGTCTCTCGTTCTGGAACTTTAACATATGAAGCTGTACATCAGCTCTCAGAGCGCGGAATTGGACAATCTACAGCTGTTGGTATCGGTGGAGACCCAGTTAACGGGACTGACTTTATTGACGTTCTAAAGGCGTTTAATGAAGATGAAGATACGTATGCAGTAATCATGATTGGTGAAATTGGCGGAACTGCTGAAGAAGAAGCTGCAGAATGGGTAAAAGCTAATATGACTAAACCTGTTGTCGGCTTCATCGGCGGACAAACAGCACCACCAGGAAAACGTATGGGCCATGCCGGTGCGATTATTTCTGGCGGTAAAGGTACTGCTGACGAAAAGATCAAAACAATGAAGGCATGCGGAATTAAAGTTGCAGCAACACCTTCAGTAATGGGTGAAACTTTAGTTGAAGCACTTAAAGAAAACGATCTTTACGACGTTTGCGTTACAAACAAAGAAAAAGCATCAAAAGCATAAATACCACAAGAGGTGTGTACTGCATCTCTAACATCGTGAGAAGCTCCCAGAAATAGGGGGCTTTTTCACTTTAATAAACATTGATTCATGAGGAGGAAAAGGATTTGGATTATGAACGCTTAATCTTTCTTCATCATTGTGAAGGACTTACATGGAATCATTTCAAGAATATTTTAACAGCCGATCCGGAATTAGCTGATATATTTAAAATGGATGTTAAGAGCCTGATGAAGTCTTTTGAATTAAGCGAGAAGATGGCAGTGCGTTTATATACCTTTATGAATCAAAAGAATAGTACATACATAATGAATGTTTTAAAGAAAAATTCGATATCTGCAATACCTTATTTTCATGAAGATTATCCGCCTAGCCTGAAAACAATATTTGATCCCCCATGGGTACTTTATGGAAGAGGAGATTGGAGTACGCTTAAACAGGATAAAATAATAAGTGTGGTAGGGACGAGAAACCCCAGTTCTGATGGATTGGGTGCGTTAAGCAAGGTTCTTTCGCCTCTGCTGAAGGATAGATGGGTGGTCGTCAGCGGGCTTGCAAGGGGAATAGATACATATGCGCACAGGTTAAGTCTAGTAAATGGAACGCGAACGGCAGCAGTATTAGGTTCTGGAATAAAATGCGTATATCCCACCGAAAATAACAAACTGGCAGAAGAAATTAGCAGTCAAGGCATACTTATTTCAGAGTTTCCGCCTTTTGTTCAGCCAAAGCGCTGGCATTTCCCATTGCGTAACCGTATAATTAGCGGTCTCGGCAAAGCAACTCTAGTTGCTGAAGCAAGAACTAAAAGCGGTTCGCTTATAACAGCCGATCAAGCACTGGAACAAGGAAGGGACGTCTTTGCCATTCCAGGATCTATCCTAGAAGATTGTGCAGCTGGCACAAATTTCTTGATTCAGAACGGCGCAAAACTTGTAATGTGTGCAGAGGATATAGTGAATGAATGGACTTAACCGTTTTCATTTAAATTAGGAAACAGTTTGACAAAAGCAGATACATTATTTAATAATAGGGAAGATTTCACTAAACCCTTAAAGGGGGATAAACTGTAAATGGAAAAATACTTAGTCATTGTTGAGTCTCCCGCAAAAGCAAAGACGATAAAAAAATATTTAGGGAGCAAATATGACGTAAAAGCATCTATGGGACATGTTCGTGATTTGCCCAGAAGCCAGACCGGCGTGGATGTAGAAGCAAACTATGAACCTAAATACATTACTATCCGAGGAAAAGGTCCAATATTGAAGGACTTGAAAACAGCAGCCAAAAAAGCGAAACAAATCTTTCTCGCAGCTGACCCGGATCGTGAAGGTGAAGCAATCGCATGGCATCTTGCTCACAGTTTAGAGATGGATTTAGATTCTGATTGCCGAGTTGTATTTAATGAGATTACTAAAACTGCGATAAAAGATTCATTTAAGAGACCGAGAAAAATCAATATGGACTTAGTAGATGCCCAGCAAGCCAGAAGAGTTCTTGACAGACTTGTAGGGTACAAAGTCAGTCCACTATTATGGAAGAAAATTAAAAAGGGTTTAAGTGCAGGACGTGTACAGACTGTAGCAGTCCGATTGATTGTTGAACGCGAAAAAGAAATTGAAGCTTTTCAGCCAGAAGAATATTGGAAGATCAAAGGGATATTCAGTGCTTCGGGCGAAGACTTTGAAGCTCAGTACTATGGGCTTAATGGCAAGAAACAAGAGCTTTCTAATGAAAATGAAGTAAAAGATATCCTGAGTAAAATTAAAGGAAAATCCTTTACGATTGATTCTGTACAGAAGAAAGAACGAAAAAGAAACCCTTCACCGCCATTCATCACTTCTTCCCTGCAGCAGGAAGCTGCTAGAAAGCTTAATTACAGAGCTAAGAAAACGATGATGCTCGCACAGCAGTTATATGAAGGGATTGACCTTGGAAAAGAAGGTACAGTCGGTTTGATCACTTATATGCGTACTGACTCTACCCGCATCTCTGATACTGCAAAAAATGAAGCTTCAGAGTTTATCGCTAACGAATTCGGAAAACAATACGTGAACAGCTCGAGAGCTGAAAAGAAAGCAGGAAAGAATGCTCAGGATGCACATGAAGCCATTCGTCCTACTTCAGTTATGTATCATCCAAAAGATGTGAAAGCCTATTTATCCAGAGATCAGCTCCGTCTTTACAAACTAATTTGGGAACGTTTTCTGGCAAGTCAGATGTCTTCTGCAATACTGGACACTATGACTGTAGATCTTCAAAACAATGGTGTAACATTCCGTGCAACAGGGTCAAAAGTGAAGTTCCCTGGATTCATGAAGGTATATGTAGAGGGCAATGATGACGGCAAGAAAGAAGAAGACCGCATCCTTCCTGATGTACAAGAAGGAATGAAGGTTGATAAGAAAGACTTGGAGCCAACACAGCACTTTACTCAGCCGCCGCCTCGTTATACTGAAGCAAGACTAGTACGGACGATGGAAGAATTGGGTATAGGGAGACCTTCTACTTATGCTCCTACTCTCGATACGATTCAGAAAAGAGGCTATGTTGCTTTAGACGACAAGAAATTCGTTCCAACTGAACTAGGAGAACTTGTCTTAGAGATGACTCTTGAGTTTTTCCCTGAAGTATTCAACGTTGAATTTACTGCCAAGATGGAAAGTGATCTCGATGAAGTTGAAGAGGGAAATATAGATTGGATCAAGATCATTGATGAATTCTATAAAAACTTTGAGAAGAAACTTAAAATTGCAGAAGCTGAAATGCAAAAAGTAGAAATTAAAGATGAGCCAGCAGGGGAAAACTGCGAGAAATGCGGACACGAGATGGTCTATAAGATGGGCCGCTTCGGTAAATTCATGGCATGCTCCAATTTTCCGGATTGCAGAAACACCAAGCCAATCGTTAAGGATATAGGCGTTGAATGTCCTTCTTGTCATAAAGGATCAATTGTCGAAAGAAAAAGCAAAAAGAAACGAGTTTTCTATGGCTGCAACCGATATCCTGACTGTGAGTTCGTTTCATGGGACAAACCCATTGCGAGAGCATGTCCAAAATGTAATAGTATGCTAGTAGAAAAGAAAACGAAAAAAGGAAAAGTCGTTCAATGTGTGTCTTGCGACTATTCCGAAGAGGAAGCAAAGTAAGGAGTTTTTCCATGAGCCACCAACATGTTAACGTAATCGGAGCGGGTCTTGCCGGCAGTGAAGCTGCTTGGCAGATCGCAAGCCGAGGAATAAAAGTTAAATTATATGAGATGAGACCGGTTAGACAGACACCGGCTCATCACACTGAAAAATTTGCAGAGCTTGTATGTTCAAACTCATTGCGGGCAAATACATTAACAAATGCTGTTGGTGTATTAAAAGAAGAAATGAGAAAATTGAATTCTGTTATCATTTCATCTGCAGATGATTGTGCAGTTCCTGCAGGCGGAGCATTAGCTGTTGACCGTCATGAGTTTGCAGGGCTTGTAACAGAACGCGTTAAGAATCACCCTAATGTAGAAGTGATAACAGAAGAAGTAACAGAAATTCCTGATGGTCCGACAATTATCGCTACCGGCCCTTTAACTTCTGATAATTTATCAAAAGCTTTAAACTCTTTAACTGGTGAAGAATATTTATATTTTTACGATGCTGCAGCTCCTATCATTGAAGTGGATAGTATCAATATGGATAAGGTCTATTTGAAATCTCGCTATGATAAAGGTGAAGCAGCTTATTTAAACTGTCCGATGACAGAAGAGGAATTCGACCGTTTTTACGAAGCTCTTATCACTTCAGAAACTGTTCCTTTAAAAGAGTTTGAAAAAGAAATCTTTTTTGAGGGTTGTATGCCTGTTGAAGTAATGGCTAAGCGAGGGAAGAAGACTCTTCTTTTCGGACCTATGAAACCCGTGGGCCTTGAAGACCCGAAAACAGGAAAGATCCCATATGCTGTTGTTCAGTTAAGACAAGACAATAGTGCAGGGACGCTATATAATATTGTTGGGTTTCAAACACACTTGAAATGGGGACCGCAAAAAGAGCTTATTCAGCTTATTCCCGGTTTAGAAAATGCAGAGGTTGTACGTTACGGTGTTATGCACCGCAACACATTCTTAAATTCACCTAAACTCTTAAAAGACACATATCAGCTAAAAGAAAGAGATGATCTTTTCTTTGCAGGGCAGATGACAGGTGTTGAAGGATATGTGGAAAGTGCTGCATCTGGACTGATCGCTGGCATAAATGCAGCAAAACTCGTAAAAGGCGAGGAGTTAGCTGTTTTTCCTAGAGAAACTGCAATTGGAAGTATGGCTTATTATATTACGACTGCAAATCCTGATAATTTCCAGCCGATGAATGCAAACTTCGGATTGATGCCTCCGCTTGAAAAAAGGATTAAAAACAAGCAGGAAAGAAACACGGCAATTGCAGAACGCGCATTGGAAACAATTCAGAATTTTATAACAAATTTGTGAACATCTATTGCTTTAGCCCCTAAGTTGTGATACGATTTAGGGGCTTTGTGAGGTGTATGGAATGGAATCAGAACGCCAGCTCGTGGTGGATTTTCTTAATTACTTGATGATTGAGAAGAACAGTTCATCATATACGATTGAACACTATGAAAAAGATATTAATGATTTTACTTCTTTTTTGAAACAGCAAGCAATCGAAGGATTCGCTGCTGTTTCTTATGTTTTAGTTAGACATTATCTCGTGACCCTTCATGAAAAGAAGTATGCGAGAAATACTGTTGCTAGAAAGATTTCTTCCATGAGAAGTTTTTACCGTTTCTTAAATCGGGAAAAAATCGTGGAACTAAATCCTTTTGCAATGGCCTCTCTTCCTAAAAAAGCAAAAATGCTTCCTCAATTTCTTTATGAAAAAGAGTTGGAGAAGCTTTTTAACGTGTCTGACATCAGCACCCCAATCGGACAAAGAAACCAGGCCATTCTTGAATTGCTGTATGGTACGGGTATACGTGTAAGCGAATGCTGCAAACTGCAATTGAAGGATCTTGACCTTTTTGTAGAGGCTGCATTAGTTAAGGGGAAAGGAAAAAAGGAAAGATATGTTCCTATCGGTTCTTTTGCCAAGGAAGCGTTAGAAAAATATATCAGCGATGGACGCAAACTTTTACTTGAAAAAACAGAAAATAAAACAGATTCCCTGTTTTTAAATTATAAAGGGGAACCTTTAAGTCCGAGAAGCGTAAGAAACATATTGAATAAAATCATTGAAGAATCGTCGCTCAATATACATATCAGTCCACACGTTTTAAGGCATACTTTCGCGACCCACATGCTCAACGAAGGTGCAGACTTAAGAGCAGTACAAGAATTGCTGGGACACTCACAGCTATCATCTACACAAGTCTACACACACGTAACGAAAGACCATTTGAAAAAAATCTATAATAATGCGCATCCTCGAGCATAAAAAACAAAAGGGAGGGATTTTTCGATGTCAACTTTTCATGCAACCACAATCTTTGCTATTCAGCACAATGGGGAAGCTGCAATGACTGGAGATGGCCAGGTAACTTTCGGCAATGCAGTCGTTATGAAACATACTGCCAAAAAAGTGAGAAAGCTGTATGGCGGGAAAGTACTTGCTGGTTTTGCTGGTTCTGTAGCAGATGCATTTACTCTTTATGAGAAATTTGAAAGCAAACTTGAAGAATACAGCGGCAACTTACAGCGAGCATCTGTTGAAATGGCAAAAGAATGGCGTACTGATCAAGTTTTAAGAAAACTCGAAGCATTGCTGATCGTAATGAACACTGAACATATGCTGCTTATTTCAGGAACAGGTGAAGTCATTGAACCTGATGACGGCATTCTTGCTATTGGCTCAGGCGGAAATTATGCTCTTGCAGCAGGAAGAGCATTGAAAAATAATGCTCCTCAGCTTTCTGCTAAAGAAATAGCGCTCGCTTCATTGCAAACAGCCGGCGAGATTTGTGTCTACACAAATACGGAGATCGTATTAGAAGAACTGTAAAATCCTATATAAGGAGTGATTTTGTTTGAACAGTCAACTAACTCCAAGGCAGATCGTTGAAAAACTCGATCAATACATTATTGGACAAAAAGATGCTAAAAAAGCAGTGGCGGTGGCCCTTAGAAACCGTTACAGAAGAAGCCTCCTGGATGATAAACTTCGCGATGAGGTTTCTCCAAAAAATATTTTAATGATTGGTCCGACTGGTGTCGGTAAAACAGAAATTGCAAGAAGGCTTGCCAAACTTGCTCAAGCCCCTTTTATTAAAATAGAAGCAACGAAATTTACTGAAGTCGGCTATGTCGGACGTGATGTCGATTCCATGGTTCGTGACCTGGTTGAAACATCAGTGAGGCTTGTGAAAGAGCTGAAAATGAATGAAGTCAAAGACAAGGCGGAGCAGAATGCTAATAAGCGTTTAGTAGAACTTCTCGTACCTGGTAAAAAAACAGAAACAAACTATAAAAACCCTCTTGAAATGTTTTTTGGCGGAGGGAATCAAAACCAGGAACAGTCAGCACAGCAGGATGACGAAGGGAACTTAAAGCAAAAACGAAATCAAATGGCTCAAAAATTAGCTCTTGGAGAAATGGAAGATCATCTTGTAACAGTGGAAGTAGATGAGCAAAACCCTTCAATGCTTGATATGTTTCAAGGCTCTGGCCTTGAACAGGTAGGGATGAATATGCAAGACATGCTCGGCGGGATTATGCCTAAGAAAAAGAAAAAAAGAAAGCTTACTGTTCGTGAAGCGAGAAAAGTTCTGACACAGGACGAAGCAGCAAAATTGATCGATATGGATGATGTAACGAGTGAGGCTGTTTATAAGACAGAACAAACAGGTATTATATTTATAGATGAGATTGATAAGATTGCCGGCAAGAATCAAAATTCTGCAGATGTCAGCAGAGAAGGTGTTCAAAGGGATATACTTCCGATAGTAGAAGGATCCACTGTAATGACGAAATATGGTTCAATTAAGACTGATCATATTCTTTTTATTGCAGCAGGAGCTTTTCACATGGCAAAACCTTCAGATCTCATTCCCGAGCTTCAAGGAAGATTCCCAATCCGGGTAGAATTAAATAGCTTGTCTGTTGAAGATTTTACACGTATATTAATAGAGCCTGATAATGCGATTGTAAAACAGTACAAAGCTCTATTAAGTACAGAAGGTATAAATGTTGAATTTTCTGACGATGCTATTGCTAAGATTGCAAGTATCGCATTTGAAGTCAATCAAGACACCGACAATATAGGTGCAAGAAGACTTCATACCATATTGGAGCGCTTACTCGAAGACTTGTCTTTTGAAGCGCCTGATATCAGTTTAGATCAAATTACCATTACACCCGAGTATGTAGAAGAAAAACTGGCTAATATCGCAAAGAATAAGGATTTAAGCCAATATATTTTATAGGATGCACTAGGAGGAAGAAATACAATGAATTTATTAAACAAAGCAAGAAGCATTAACTCAATGCTGCAGCAAACAGGTGGAAAACAAGTAAACTTTAAAGAAATGGCTGAAACACTGAGCTCAGTAATCGGTGCTAATATTTTCGTAGTCAGCCGCAGAGGAAAATTATTAGGAACTGCTCTAAAACAGGATATTGAAAACGAGCGTATGAAAAAGATGATTCAAGATCGTCAATTTCCTACTGATTACACGAAGAATCTTTTCAACATTACAGAATCAATGGCTAACATTGATGTTGAAAGTGATTACACAGCTTTTCCTGTTGAGAACAAAGATTTATTCTCGACAGGCTTAACGACGGTCGTACCTATCGTCGGTGGCGGTGAAAGACTAGGAACTCTTATCTTATCCAGACTGTCAACGGCGTTTGAAGAAGATGATCTAGTACTAGCAGAGTATGGTGCGACAGTAGTTGGTATGGAGATCCTTCGCGAGAAAGCGGAAGAGATTGAAGAAGAAGCTAGAAATAAAGCTGTTGTTCAAATGGCGATCAGTTCATTATCATATAGTGAGCTTGAAGCAATTGAACACATCTTTGAAGAATTAGAAGGCAATGAAGGCCTGCTTGTAGCTAGTAAAATTGCTGACCGTGTCGGAATTACAAGATCAGTAATCGTAAACGCACTTCGCAAGCTGGAGAGTGCAGGAGTTATCGAATCTCGTTCACTTGGAATGAAGGGAACGTACATTAAAGTATTAAATGATAAATTCTTGCTTGAACTTGAAAAATTAAAAACTTCTTAATCATAAAGATCAAAAGCCAATCCGGAAAGGGTTGGTTTTTTTTAATGGACTTTTTTGCAATTCTAGTGGTTCTTGAAAGTGGTTGATTTCCGTTCCAGGTGCTCGCTTTCCGCGGGGCGTGCGGTGAGCCTCCTCGCGCTTTGCGCGTTCAGGAGTCTCACCTGTCCCGCTCGTCCCGCAGGAGTCTCGCACCTTGCTCTCCAATCAACCTGTCAATGAAGAGAATGGAAAAAAGATCAAAAGTAACTATCTTTTGAGAAAAGTCTTCCGTAATCTTGCTTTTTCTTGAAAGTGGTTAATTTCCGCTCCAGACTGCTCGCTTTCTGAGAGGGAAAAGGTAATCGATCCACCCTTGGTGCATGATTTTAAGCATTTGTACTCCTGCAACTACAAGAAAATCCTTTCGAGGCTAGCATTCTCGTCGCATGCCTTACGAGGGATCTATTATATGGACATTTTTATGTATTTGTAAAAAATATGTCGATTTAAAAAGATTAGTAAAGTTGTAATGTTCGGCTAAATCCGACAGGGATTTTATTACTATATGTAGAATTAGGTATAAAGTCACGGTCGAAACATAGTTCTTTCTATCGAAAAAAAGTCATTTTGGGAAAAAATACATAGACACTTTTTGGATATATCACTTAAAATATGATATAGCGGTAAGATTTAACATTAATTGAAACATCTATAGTAAAAAAGAGGGAAGTGATCAACTTGTTCTCTAGCCCTGTCATGAAAAACTTGGAAATGGCATTAGATGGATCAGCGTTAAAACAGAAAACCATTTCAAATAATTTGGCTAATGTGGACACTCCTGGATATAAAGCGAAAGAAACCGTTTTTAAACAGGAATTTGAAAGAAGCTTAAATGCAAACCGTACAAATCAGCGCCATTTTGCTTTCAGTACGGATAGACCATCTTCTTTTTATGTAAAAGAGCAAGGTGGTACAACTATGAACCACAACGGAAATAATGTGGATGTTGACAAAGAGATGGCCGAATTGGCAAAGAATCAATTGTATTATCAGACACTTGTACAGCGAATAAACGGAAAATTCAATTCAATTAAGATGGTTGTTAAAGGCGGGAGATAAATATGGGAATGTTTGATGCACTAAATTTTTCTGCATCTGGATTAACAGCACAGCGATTGAGAATGGATGTAGCGTCTTCCAACATGGCAAATGTTGATTCGACAAGAGGCAGATTATTAGAAAATGGCGAGTGGGAACCATATAGACGAAAAATGGTGGTACTGGGTTCAGGAGAGTCCAGTTTTAAAAGCATGTTTAATAAAGCAGTGAATCAGAATGGAAATCTTAATGGTGTTAAAGTAAATGAAATTAAAAATGATGAGACACCTTTTAAATCTGTCTATCAGCCAGATCATCCTGATGCAGGAGAAGATGGGTTTGTCCAGCTTCCAAATGTGGATCCTCTAAAAGAGATGGTTGATTTAATGAGTGCGACACGTTCATACGAAGCAAATGTTACAGCATTGAATGCAGCAAAGGGAATGTATTTAAAAGCCCTTGAAATCGGCCGTTAGGAGAGATAGCACATGGATAAAATTTCTTTAGGAACGATTCAAAGCATGAACAGCATATCTCCATCTGCAAAAACGACACCTTCTGAAGCTCAAGAAAGCTTTAAAAATTATCTGCAGGGCGCATTGGAGAATGTGAACGAGACACAAGCACAGTCTAACGCAGCTACACAAGGGTTGATGAATGGAAATATGGATAATCTTCATCAAGTCATGATTACGGCAGAAAAAGCGAGTGTAACATTGCAGACCACTCTTGAAATTCGCAATAAAGTGGTTGAAGCATACCAAGAAATCATGAGGATGCAAGTTTAATAGCTAATACATAATTCGAAGTGTGCATTCTATTTTGGGGGTAGCTTCAAAAAATTTTTATTGTGTTTATCGGGGGAAAAAATGAAAGAAAAATGGAAACAAGTCACCAAGCAAATCACTGAACGTTTCAAATCGCGTTCTAATACACAAAAAGGACTTATTCTTGGCGGGATATTCATTTTTATTGCAGGTTTTATTTTCCTGACCATGATGATGTCCAGTCCGAATCTTGTACCTTTATATACGAATCTTTCTCCGCAAGAAGCTGGGCAGATCCAAGAAAACTTAAATAGTAAAGGGATTGCCAACGAGGTTCAGGATGGCGGAAAAACGATACTGGTACCACAGGAGGAGGTAAATAATCTTCAGGTACAGCTTGCTGCTGAAGGGCTTCCTAAGAGCGGAAATATAGATTTTTCATACTTTGGAGAAAAATCGGGTTTTGGAATTACAGATAAAGAATTTGGAGTGCTTGAACGAGAAGCCACGCAAACGGAAATTGCTAACTTGATTAAAAGTATAAATGGAGTGGATGACGCTAGTGTAATGATTACACTTCCAGAGAGCAGTGTCTGGGTCAATCAGGAAGAAGAGAAAGCATCTGCATCTGTAGTTCTTTCATTAGGTGCTGGCGCTCGGCTGGATGAAGAACAAGTGAAAGCGCTGTATCACCTTGTATCTAAAAGTGTCGCAGACCTTCCTATGGAAAATATCGTCATCACGGACCAATACTTTAATTATTATGATTTAAACTCAGTGAACTCTACTTCTTCAGCTTCAAAATATGAAGAGCAAAGAAAAATTAAACAGGATGTAGAAAGAGACCTTCAGCGCAGAGTGCAGCAAATGCTGGCTACGATCATGGGCCAGGGGAAAGTTGTAGCGACTGTAACGACGGATATTGATTTCACTGAAGAGAAACGTGAAGAAACCTTAATAGAGCCTGTAGATAAAGAAAACATGAAAGGCATTGAAATAAGTGTTGAACGCATTCGCGAAACATTCACCGGCGAAGGTGCGGCTGCAGGAGGTGTATCCGGAACAGGTGATCAAGAAGTGCCAACATACCCTGGGTCAGCTGCTGGATCTAACGGAGATTACGAAAAAGTAGAAGAACGTATCAATAATGAAGTAAATAAGATCCGTAAAGAAATTGTGGAGAGTCCTTACCAGATTCGCGATTTAGGAATCCAAGTAATGGTTGAACCTCCTAATCCGAAAGAACCCGATTCATTGCCGCAAGAAAGATTAGATGATATTGAACAGATTTTGAGTGCGATCGTTAGAACGAGTATTTCAAAAGATATTAACAACGAGCTTACAGAAGAGCAGATTCAGGAGAAAATCTTTGTTTCTGCACAGCCATTTAATGGCAAGCCAGACATGGAGACTGCAAAAACTGGCATTCCTCTATGGATCTATATTACAGGTGGTATCCTGCTGATCGTTATTATTCTATTACTCTTCTTGCTGACACGAAAAAGAAGAGCGGAAGAAGATAAAGGAACGATAGAAGAATACGAGATGGAAGAACAGCAGACATATTTTGTGCCTGATGTGAATAAAGAACAGGGCTCAGAAGGCACAGTGCGCAAGGAACAGCTGGAAAGAATGGCTAAAGAAAAACCAGAAGAGTTTGCAAAACTAGTACGAACGTGGTTGTCAGAGGAATAGGAGGTAACGAACGATGGCAAAAGGTGTAAAAGAGCTGTCAGGAAAAGAGAAAGCAGCGATCCTCGTTATCTCTTTAGGTCCTGATGTAGCAGCTCAAGTGTACAAGCATTTGAGCGAAGAAGAAATTGAAAGATTGACTCTGCAAATCTCTCAAGTGAGAAAAGTAGATTCAACCTTAAAAGAAGAGATTATCACTCAGTTTCACCAATTGGCGCTTGCTCAAGACTATATTACTCAAGGCGGTATAGGGTACGCCAAAACGGTTCTGGAAAAAGCCGTCGGCAAGGATGAAGCCATGCAGATTATTAACAGGCTTACTTCCACGCTGCAAGTTAGACCGTTCGATTTTGCACGAAAGGCTGATCCTGGTCAGATTCTTAATTTTATACAAAATGAGCATCCGCAGACGATTGCACTTATATTAGCTTACTTAGATTCATCCCAGGCAGGTCAGATCTTATCTGAATTGCCGCAGGAAATGCAGGCTGATGTTGCAAAAAGAATTGCGTTGATGGACAGGACTTCACCTGAAGTGATCAATGAAGTTGAACAGATTTTGGAGAGGAAACTGTCAGCTACAGTAACTCAAGACTTTACTCAGGCCGGCGGTGTAGAAGCTGTCGTTGAAGTGCTTAATGGTGTTGACCGCAGTACAGAAAGAACGATACTTGATGCTTTGGAGATACAAGATCCTGAACTTGCAGAAGAAATTAAGAAGAGAATGTTTGTATTTGAAGACATTGTTACCCTTGATAATCGTGCGATTCAGCGTGTTATTCGAGAAGTTCAGAACGAAGACTTGCTTCTCGCTCTGCGTGCATCCAGTGAAGAAGTGAAAGAAGTTATGTTTAAAAACATGTCACAGCGTATGGCTGAGAACTTTAAAGAAGAAATGGAATTCATGGGTCCTGTACGTCTGCGTGACGTTGAGGAAGCTCAATCGAGAATTGTTGGAACGATCCGCAGACTTGAAGAAGCTGGAGAACTGGTCATCGCTAGAGGCGGAGGAGATGATGTGATTGTCTAAGGTAATAAAATCTTTTAACAATCGCACGGTTGAAAATAAAGAGAACGAAACTGATGTCGTAATCGGAATTCAGCCTGTTTCCATATTTACTGCTTCATCCAGCGGTCTTATTGAAGAAGATGATGGAGCTAAGATTCAACGATTAAAGAAAGAAGCAGCTGATCTCCTTGAAGAAGCAGAGAACGAAGCAGTCAGAATAAAAGCAGAAGCTGAAATGTTTCTTCAGGAAAAGCAAGAAAGACTTGCTGCAGAAGAACAAGAGTGGCGCTTAAAGATGGAACAAGAACTTGAGATGACGAAACAAGAAGGCTATGAAACTGGTTTTCAGAATGGTTTAAATCAAGGGCTTGAAAATTGGAGAAATCAACTGGACGAAGTAAAGCATTTTATTGAAAAGACGAAGCAAGACTATTATCAAGTTTTAAGTGAAGCAGAACCACAAATGATTTTATTAGCCATGAAAGCAGCCGAGAAAATTATCGGAAAGAAGCTTGAGGAATCACCTGAAACGTGGGTATCGATCGTGAAGCAGCTGGTTAAAGAAGCGCGTGAGTTTGAAGAGGTGAAATTATATGTTCCAACCGAATGGTTCGATTTGACCGTCCAGCATCGTGAAGAATTGAAAAATATGCTTCAATCCACTGCTTCTCTTTTCATCTATCCTGATGAATCTTTAAAAGAAAATGGAGCTATTATTGAATTTCCATTTGGAAAAATTGATGCCACTCTCGATGTTCAGCTGAAAGAAATAAGAGATAAGCTGCTGGAACAAATTGAGGTGACAGAAAATGAACGTTGATCACCTGCTGGAATCATTGCAATCGATAGATTCTTTTAAAAGATACGGAAAAGTGATCCGTGTCATCGGTCTGATGATTGAATCTAAAGGACCGAAAACTTCCATTGGTGATGTTTGTTATATTCATACAGCTAATGGCAGAAAACAAAAAATAAAAGCAGAAGTAGTCGGATTTCAAGAAGAGAATGTGCTGTTAATGCCTTTTACATACGTGAAGGATATTGCCGTCGGCTCTCTTGTTGAGGCAACAGACAGGCCGCTTGAAATTAAAGTGGGACAGTCTTTAATCGGCAAAGTTTTAGACGGGATGGGTGCTCCGCTCGATGGAGCATCTCTGCCAAAAGGATTATTCCGGTATCCCACGGAAAATGAGCCTCCTAATCCGATGGAACGTCCAAGAATCCATGAGAGCATTCAGTTGGGTATACGGTCCATCGACAGTCTTTTGACAGTAGGTAAAGGACAGCGTGTAGGAATTTTTGCTGGAAGCGGTGTAGGAAAAAGTACTTTGCTTGGTATGGTAGCGCAAAATTCGACAGCTGATCTGAACGTTATTGCTCTTATAGGTGAACGAGGCCGGGAAGTCCTGGATTTTATTGAAAGAGATCTCGGAGAAGAAGGGTTAAAACGATCCGTTGTAATCGTTGCTACTTCTGATCAGCCGGCGTTAATGCGTATAAAGGGTGCGCAGACAGCTACTGCTATTGCTGAATACTTCAGAGACCAAGGGAAGAATGTCATGCTCATGATGGATTCGGTAACACGTGTAGCTATGGCGCAGCGGGAAATCGGGCTGGCAGTAGGTGAGCCTCCGACAACAAAAGGCTACACACCAAGTGTTTTCGCAGTACTTCCCAAATTGTTAGAGCGTTCTGGCACGAATAGAAAAGGAACGATTACAGCTTTTTATACGGTGCTTGTAGATGGAGATGACTTTAACGAACCGATTTCTGATACGGTCCGGGGGATATTGGATGGACACTTCATCTTAGACCGGAACCTTGCAAATAAAGGTCAATTTCCGGCAGTAAATATTTTAAAAAGCATCAGCCGTGTTATGAATGATATCGTCTCAAAAGAACATCGGCAGGCTGCAGACCGCTTTAGAGAATTGCTCTCATCTTATGTTGATGCAGAAGATCTGATCAGTATTGGAGCGTACAAGAGGGGTTCTTCTAAATCAGTAGATGAAGCCATTCAAATCTACCCAAGCATTTTAGCTTTTTTAAAACAGCAGGTCGATGAAGATGTAAGTTTTGACGAAGCCGTTGGACGGCTGCTTATGGAATTTGGAAAGGATGATCTGTAATGTCGTTTCAATTTTCAATGGAAAAGGTTCTTTCAGTTAAACAAAAAGAAAAAGAATCCATTGAACTTGAGCTTGGTGAAGCTGTTCAGGCATTCGAGAGTATTGCAGAAGAAATTTACAGTCTATTAAAACGCAAAGAAGATATTGAAAATCTATCAAATCATCAGTTTCAGCAAAGAATCGTCGTCAATGATCTTCAAAATACGCAGCGTTTTCTTCTATCCATGTCAAATAAGATCAAAGAATTGCAGCCTGTTCTGCAAAGGGCCAGAGAAAGAATGCAGGTCATCCAGCAAAAACTGCTTCAGCAGACAATCGAAGTAAAAAAGTATGAAAAGTTAAAAGAAAGACAATTTCATGCCTATGAAATGGAACTAACTTTGTATGAAAACAAACAGAATGATGAATTCTCCGTATTGCGTTATGCGAAGTCGTGAAAACAGGTGAGCTTATGAAACAAAATGAAAAATCAAGCAAGTTTGTGTGGTTTCTCCTAGTAATTGCTGTTCCGGCAGTATTTGCTGTAACAGTATTTGGGATCGTTCTTTCCTTTATGGGAGTTAACGTGATTGAAGAGGCAAAAAACACAGGGAAGAAGATTCCGATTGTGAAAAATGTTCTTAATGATGAAGCACCAGCAGTTGCTGTAAGTCAAAATACAGAAAAGCAATGGAAAGCTAAATTCGATGATCAAGAAGATTACATAAAAATTCTTTCGGCTGACCTTCAAAAGAAAGAAAAAGAAGTTACTGCCTTAAAGAGCGATATCGCATTGCTGGAAAAACAAGTGGAAGATGCTGAAACGTCTGTTAAAGCAGATGAGAATGAACAATTAAAAAAATTGTATGAAGCTATGTCAGCAAAAGATGCAGCGGCAGTAATGACTGAGATGAACAATAATGAAGTACTAGGGATCCTCACAATATTAGAAGCTGAAACACAAGCTGCCATTCTTTCAAAGCTTGATGCGAAAAGAGCTGCAGAGTTAACGGTATTAATGGCAAGCAATTCTCTTTAAAGGAGGTGAAAAAATGCAAGTAATGATGGCACAAGTTTCAGCGACGGTTCAAATGACACCGGGCAGCAAACAAACTAGCAATACACAATCTCTTTTTTCACAGCTTCTGTTACCTGCAGAACAATTGCCATCTGAAAGCAGTGACGCGGCAGGCGGAAACTTAGCTGAAATCATTGCGAACTTGTTATCAAGTACGGAAGAAATAGAGCAATTCTGGAATCCGGAAGCAGTTGAGGATCAAGATGTGCAAGCATTGCTGAACGAATTGCCTGCTGAAATAAAAGAAATGATCGAGACATTGATTAATGAACAGATTAGAGGTACAGAGAATATTCATACCCCTGCACCTGAAATGAAGTTAGCTTTTCTTTTACAAGCAATGTTTAATGATCAACAGCACATGTTATCACAGCCGCAGAAAAAAGAACTCACTCAGTTGATTGAAAAATGGTTTCCAGGATTAAAGCTGGAAAGCAAAGATTCTCTGGAGAAACAAGTTGAGCAAATTTTTAGCCACATAAAAAAGCTGATGAATGAGAATGGTTCAACAGATAAAAACAGCTTCTACAAAATCTTGGAACAGCTTTCCACTGTGAAAAAAGTGCAGACTTTTGCTGAACAAGCATTTCAGCGATATGTACCTGTAAAACAGACAGAACTTGTATCGAAAGAGTTTCAAACCGTCCAAAGTCCTTTATCTCCATTAGAACAGTGGACGTTAAAAGTACCTGCTTCACAGGAAGAAGGACAAAAGCAGCAATTTGTTCGAGAAATACAGCAGATCATCACAAAAGGAAAGTTGATGGTTAATGAAGCTGGTTTTACGAAAATGCAGATTAAGCTTACACCAGATAATCTTGGCACGATAGAAATTCAGCTGATTCAAAAACATGGTGAGATCGCAGCAAAGATTATTGCTTCCTCTCAGGCAGCAAAAGATGCACTTGATGGCCAGCTTACTCAGCTTAAACAAGCTTTTGCTGGGCAAAATATTGATTTTGAGAAGCTTGAAGTTATTTTTCAAAAAGAAGAGCAATCATTTCAATTTTATGATCAGGAAAGACAAAACCATGAAGAGCAGCATCAGTCAAATGATAAAGAAACGGATGACTCCGATAACAACAATCTTTCATTTGAAGAACAGCTTTCACAAATGGTTTTAAATGAAAAGGTGTGATGAATAGTGTCGAAAATATCAGAAAATCTCATGTTATCCAACTATCAGGCTAAGACAAAACAAACTGGATCAAACATTTTAGGGAAAGATGATTTTCTTAAGATTCTTATCACCCAGCTGCAAAACCAAGATCCGACAAGTCCCATGCAGGATCGTGAATTTATTGCACAGATGGCGAGCTTCTCATCTCTTGAGCAGATGACGAACATGAACCAGACGATGCAGCAGTTTCTGACATTCCAGACAGAAGCATCACTTCTTCAGCAAAGCCAGATGATTGGTAAGCAAGTTACGTATGAATCGGAAACTGTAGATGCAGAAGGCGAAAAACTAGTAGAAGAAAAAGAAGGTACTGTTAAAGCGGTATTGTTTGAAAAAGGCTCGGTCATGCTCGAAATGAGCGATGGATCAAAGATAACCAGTTTCCAAGTGATTAAGATTACAGACCCAGCAAAATAAGAGGAGTTGATGCTATGAGCGAACGTATAACCGCTCATCAATTGTACCAGCCAACCCTTTACCCAGCACGAGCTCAACAAGAGCAAGTTAATCAGAATTCGTTCAAGTCACTACTTGATAAAGAGTTAGAATCATCACTCACAATCAGCAAGCACGCAAAGAAGCGGCTTGAAGACAGAAATATTGAAATAACTGACGCTAGCTGGAACAAAATAGGCGAAAAGGTAAAAGAAGCTGGCAGAAAAGGCGTAAAAGACTCTCTTGTAATATTGAGAGATGTAACCCTTGTAGTAAATGCGCCAAACCAGACCGTGATCACAGCTTTAGGAAGAAATGAATCCGCATCCCAGATCTTCACAAATATTAATGGTGCCATCGTAATAGACGATTAAGCGAGCTGGACCTTTACAGGAGGCTCATAAAAACTGCCGATTGATTGAAGCAGTTTATTAAACCAAGTAAGGGAGATAAAAACAAATGTTACGTTCTATGTACTCAGGAATCAGCGGTATGAAAAATTTTCAGGTAAAGCTTGATGTAATCGGAAACAACATCGCAAACGTTAATACGTATGGCTTCAAAAAAGGCCGTACAACGTTCAAAGATCTAGTGAGCCAGCAGATTGCCGGGGCTAGTGCTCCTACTGTTGACGCAGGAGGAAAAGGTGGTGTGAATCCTAAACAAGTTGGTTTAGGGTCACAACTAGCTACAATCGATACAGTTCATACACAAGGTAGCTTACAAACAACAGGTCGCCCATTGGACTTAGGAATTTCTGGTGATGGTTTTTTTAGATTAGCAAGTGTTACCGATCCTACAGATACACCAATCGCTATTACAGATACCACATATTCAAGAGCAGGTAATTTTTATCTAGATGCTAAAGGATATGTTGTTAATGGAGATGGGAAATATCTACTTGGAAATACTGGGCCAGACGGAACGCCGCAAAATCAAAATATTGTTATTCAAATTCCAACAAATGCTAAAAGTTTTAGTGTTGGTGCTGATGGGACAGTAAATTATATTAACAGCGCAGGTACTTTGCAATCTGCGGGGAAAATTCAACTTGCTAAATTTTCAAATAATGAAGGTTTAGAAAAAGGCGGGAACAATGAATATCGTCAAAGTGCAAACTCTGGAGTGCCGACAGGCTCTTTTCCTGGTGATGCAGGAGGAGCAGGAACTCTGGTAGCCGGCGCACTTGAAATGTCCAACGTCGACCTGTCAGAGGAATTCACTGAAATGATCGTGGCTCAGCGTGGTTTCCAAGCGAATACAAGAATTATTACAACATCTGATGAGATCCTTCAAGAACTGGTGAATTTAAAACGCTAATGAAGGGAGGAAGGGTTAAGCATTCAGCTGCTTAGCCCTGAATTCATATGATTTCCTTAACTCAGTTAAATGGTAATACGTTTACTCTAAATGCAATCTATATTGAACAAGTTCAATCGTTTCCTGATACAACGATTACCTTAACAACAGGGAAAAAATTTGTTGTGAAGGAAAGCGAAGAAATGGTTGCTCAAAAGGTTGCTTCATTTTACAGAGGCATCACATTGCTGCCACTGAATGGCAATAAAGGGGAGGGTCAGTAGATGGGGAAAAATAAAGCTGTTACTATCATGCTTTCCATGATAGTAGCTATTGGCCTTGTAGGTGCAGCTGGGTACTTTGGTTTTCAATACTTCTCGCCTAAAACAGAAGCTTCTGAACCAACAGCGGAAGAGCTTGATAAGTTGATGGTTGAAACAGATGAGATCACGACTAATTTGGCTGATAAGTCTTTTGTCAAAATCAAGTTTAAGATTCAAGCAGATAATAAGGATGCTAAAAAGGAACTTGAAAAAAGATTGTTCCAGGTGAACAACTTGATCATCTATGAAATCTCAAACAAGCAAACAGAAGAACTTTCAGGACAAAAAGGGTTGATCTCTTTAGAAAACACCTTAAAGACAGAGATTAATAAAGTTATGCAGGATGGGAAAGTAGTCAGAGTCTACACTACTCAAAAAATCATTCAATAATTCATTAAATACGAGCATGAAAAGAGGTGAGACTCTTGGTAGATGTTTTGTCGCAAAACGAAATTGATGCTCTTCTCTCCGCCCTTTCAACAGGAGAAATGGATGCAGAAGAGCTGAAAAAGGAAGAGTCAGAGAAAAAAGTAAAAGTTTACGATTTTAAGAGAGCGCTTCGGTTTTCTAAAGAGCAGATCCGCAGCTTAACCCGATTGCATGAAAATTTCGCAAGATTGTTAACAACGTATTTTTCAGCACAGTTAAGAACATATGTACAAATCGGAGTGGCTTCAGTTGATCAGCTGCCATATGAAGAATTTATCCGGTCGGTTCCGAAGATGACTCTTTTAAATGTGTTTGAAGCTCACCCATTTGAAGGCAGAATTTTGATGGAAGTGAATCCGAATATTGCATATGCAATGCTTGACAGAGTAATGGGCGGCAGCGGTACTGGTATGAATAAGATCGAGAATTTGACGGAAATCGAAACGAGAATTATGAGTCAGCTCTTCGAAAATACGCTTGATAGTTTTAAGGAAGCGTGGACAAGCGTTATTGAATTAGATCCTTTCATGCTTGATCTGGAGGTTAACCCGCAATTTTTACAGATGGTTTCACCAAACGAAACAGTCGTAGTTATTTCACTAAATACTACGATCGGAGAAACGAGCGGAATGATCAATATTTGTTTGCCGCATGTTGTGATTGAACCGATCATTCCAAAGCTCTCTGTAAGCCATTGGATGCAGAACAAGAAGAAATTGCGGACTCCGGGTGAATCAGAATTTATTGAACAAAAATTAAAAAACGCATTTCTTCCTTTTAAAGTTGAATTGGGTTCTTCTGAAATGTCAATTGAGGAATTTCTTCATCTTACTCCAGGAGACTGCATTGAACTGGACCAGAGAATTGGACAGCCGCTTGTTATCAAAGTGGAAAACAATCCTAAGTTCTATGGTCAGCCTGGTAAGGTGAAGAAAAAGCTAGCTGTACAAATATTAGAAACCATTAAGGAGGATGAGGATCAATGGTAAGTGGAGATATGCTTTCACAAGATGAAATTGATGCTTTGCTGAATGGTGGAAGTCCTTCCTCGTCCGGAACGACAGAAACCGAAGACTATTTATCTACTATTGAACAAGATGCATTAGGTGAAATCGGAAACATCTCTTTTGGAAGTGCAGCTACCGCGCTATCAACACTTTTAAATCAAAAAGTAGAGATTACGACACCTACTGTTAGCGTTGTGAAAAGAACGGAGCTAAAAGACGAATTCCCGATTCCGCATGTTGCCGTTCAGGTTACATATACAGAAGGTATTGAAGGCGCAAATTTATTAGTTATCCGTAAGTCGGATGCACAGATAATCGCAGACCTGATGCTTGGCGGTGAAGGGACTAACCCTTCGCCAGATTTTGGAGAACTGCAGTTAAGTGCTGTTGGTGAAGCAATGAACCAGATGATGGGTTCTGCATCTACTTCTATGTCAACGATCTTTAATAAAAAGGTAGATATTTCTCCGCCTAAGATTGATTTTCTGGATGTTGAATCGAACACGAGCTTGATACCAGATGAAGAAATTCTAGTAAAAGTATCGTTCCGCCTAAAGGTAGGAGAATTAATAGATTCAAATATTATGCAATTGATTGATGCAGAGTTTTCTAAGGATCTTGTAAAAAAATTAATGAACCCTGAACCTGCAGCTGAGCAGGCACCTGTTGCAGATTATAAGCCTCAAGAGGAGAAGCAGCCTGTTACGCAGCCTTCTTTACAGGATCATGAAGAGTCTTATGTACAAAGAGAGACTAGACCAGAACCTTCATCATCTTATCAGCCGCAGATGAGAGATGTTTCTGTAAAGCCTGCAAGTTTTTCAGATTTCAGTGATTTTGGATCCAGCCAGACTGAATCGAAGAACCTGGATATGCTATTAGATATTCCGCTTCAAGTAACGGTGGAACTAGGACGTACAAAGAAAACGATTAAGGATATTTTAGAAATGTCAGCAGGATCGATTGTAGAACTTGATAAGTTAGCAGGAGAACCAGTAGATATCTTTGTTAATCATAAGATGATAGCAAAAGGTGAAGTAGTTGTAATAGATGAGAATTTTGGTGTTCGTGTAACTGAGATTTTAAGTCAGCGTGACCGTTTAGAAAAACTGAAATAAACAACGGAGGTAATTGAAATGGGAGAGCGTATTTTAGTTGTTGATGATGCAGCATTTATGAGAATGATGATTAAAGATATCTTAGTTAAAAATGGTTTTGATGTAGTAGGGGAAGCTGCTGATGGAGCTCAGGCTATTGAAAAATTTGAAGATCTGAAACCTGATCTAGTAACTATGGACATTACAATGCCTGAAATGGACGGTATTACTGCGTTGAAAGAAATTAAAAAATCACATCCTGATGCAAAGATCATTATGTGTTCTGCAATGGGACAGCAAGCAATGGTAATTGATGCGATCCAGGCTGGAGCAAAAGATTTTATCGTTAAGCCTTTTGCAGCAGACCGCGTAATCGAAGCTATAAAGAAAACCTTGGGATAAGCAGGAACCATTCCGATGTCGAAATGGATTATATGTTTATTTGCAGCAGTTTGCCTTTCGTTTGTACCTCATAGCGTACAAGCGGAAGGCAGCAGTCAAGGGAAAAGCGTATGGGATACAGTAAATGATTCTAATAAAAACGATAACAAAGGCGAAAACAAAAGTTCTGAAATTAAAGAGCCAGCTGAGAAAGAAAGTACATTTTTTATGCTAGTTAAACTTATCTTCATGCTTGGGATCGTCCTTGCAATTTTGTTTTTCGTCTTACGATTTATTCAAAAGAAATCAGTCAGCTTTCAAGATGGTAAGAACCTTCAATCACTCGGGGGTATAGGGGTCGGCCAAAACCGGTCAGTCCAGCTTATAAAGACAGGGAATTCGGTGCTGGTAGTAGGAGTTGGAGATACCGTTACCCTATTAAAAGAAATAACGAATGAAGATGAAGTAAAGATGATGCTTGAACAGCGTCCTGCCCAACAAGTTAGCACAATGGCAAATCAGCTGAAATCAAAATGGTTAAATCGCCAGGAATCAACACAAAAGACAGATGAGGTTTCTAAAGATCATACGGCGAACTTTAAGAATTTGCTGGCTTCGCTAACGAACGAAAGAAAAGAACAGCGTAAAGAAATGCAGAAGGCGTTTGAGGAAGGTAAACATCATGAATGAATTTATTCCAGGTCTAGATTTGGATTTTATCAACAATAGCGATCCGGCAAACATGGAAACAACGATTCAGTTATTGCTGCTCTTAACGGTTCTTTCACTTGCGCCAAGTATTCTTATACTTATGACTTCATTTACAAGAATCATTATTGTTCTTTCATTTGTAAGAACTTCACTCGCAACACAGCAAATGCCGCCGAATCAGGTGTTAATCGGCATTGCACTTTTTCTTACATTTTTTATCATGGCACCTGTGATGCATGATGTGAATAAAGAAGCCATACAGCCTCTTGTGAAAGGTGAAATTACACAAAAGGAGGCTTTTGATAAAGGAAGTCTTCCAATTAAAGAATTTATGGCAAAACATACAAGGCAGAAGGATTTGATGCTTTTTCTGGAATATTCAGGAGCCAAGAAGCCAGAGAGTATTCAGGATATTCCTTTAACAACACTCGTACCTGCGTTTGCGATCAGTGAATTGAAAACGGCTTTTCAGATGGGCTTTATGATCTTTGTACCGTTTCTGATCATTGATATGGTCGTAGCTTCTGTATTAATGGCGATGGGGATGATGATGCTGCCGCCCGTTATGATTTCACTGCCATTCAAAATATTATTATTTGTGCTGGTGGATGGCTGGCATTTAATCGTTAAGTCATTGTTATTAAGCTATTAAAACGGGCAGGTGGAAACATGGATTCTCAATTTGTTATATCTTTAGCGGAAAAAGGTGTATACATAACACTTCTCTTATGTGGGCCTTTGCTTGCTTTAGCATTAGTCGTCGGTCTGATCGTCAGTATCTTTCAAGCAACTACACAAATACAAGAACAGACTCTTGCATTTATTCCTAAGATTGTAGCAGTTTTGGTAGGTCTCGTATTTTTCGGTCCTTGGATGTTATCACAGATCCTTGCATTTACAGCGAATATTTTTCAAAATCTGCACACATACATAGGTTTATAACATGATAGATTTACTTTCTTTCCCGGCATTTTTATTAATACTAATTAGAGTATCGGCATTTTTTTTAACGATTCCTGTGTTTTCGAATAAAAATTTACCGGTGATGCACAAAATCGGTCTTTCTCTATTTTTATCATGGATCATGCTGTACGCTATTAGTCCAGATCCTGTACCTATAAATGGATTCTTTCTTCTTCTTGTCATTAAAGAAGCCATGATTGGGCTAGTGATCGGTTTTATTGCAGCTATCGTCTTTTATGCACTTCAAGTAGCAGGAGGATTCATAGATTTGCAGATGGGTTTTGCGATTGCAAACGTTTTTGATCCGCAGACAGGGATTCAAACGCCCTTGATGGGGAGATACCTTTATACATTTGCCATGCTCTTTCTGCTGGCGGTAGATGGGCATCACATGCTTTTGGACGGAATCTTTTACAGCTATAACTTCCTTCCGCTGGAATCTCCAATTGCTAATTTTGGGAACGGAAGCATAACTAAATTTGTGGTCAGTGTATTTTCGGGAATGTTTCTAGTCGCATTACAGATGGCGATTCCGATTGTCGGAACGTTGTTTTTAGCGGATTTGGCACTGGGAATCGTGGCAAGAACGGTTCCGCAGATGAACATCTTTGTTATCGGCCTTCCGGTAAAAATTTTGATAGCTCTTGTATTATTTTTAGTTGTTATGCCCGCCTTTTTTGTGTCAATTCAAATGCTGATTGAGCAGATGCGAGACACCATGGTCAATTTAATGGAATTGTTAGGGGCTGCTAGCTAGATGAAACACCAAATGAATTTACAGTATTTTTCACAAGAAAAAACAGAAAAAGCGACCCCGAAAAAGCGCCAGGAAAGCCGAAAAAAAGGACAAGTGGCAAAAAGTGCTGACATAAACGCAGCATTCGTATTGTTTGTGTCTGTGATGTTTCTTTCATTTATGGGCGGCTGGATGGGTGAGAGATTAATGCACCTCTTCACACATAGCCTAGACAAAAAGCTGTTATATGATGTGACAGAAACAAGTATCCCAAAGCTGTTTTGGGAATTGTCGATAGAGGTTGCAATCATTCTTGCTCCGGTTATGATCGCGGCAATGGCGGCAGGTGTAATTGGAAACTATCTGCAGGTTGGATTCTTACTTTCGACCGAAGCGATTCAGATGAAACTTGAACGCATCAACCCTTTATCAGGTTTTAAACGTATTTATTCGGTAAGGGCTCTTGTTGAACTGTCAAAATCATTATTGAAAATTTTGCTGATCGGCGGTGTTACCTTTTTCATCTTATGGATGGAGCGGGATGTTTACTTAAGGATGTCACTTGTAAGTATTGAAGCTTCACTTCCTGTTTTTGGCGGATTGGCCGTCAAGATGGGATTTGCCGCTTCGCTCGTTTTGCTGTTTCTTGCGTTTCTCGATTATATGTATCAAAAGTACGACTTTGAGAAAAACATCCGAATGTCTAAACAAGATATAAAGGATGAATACAAAAAGTCCGAAGGTGACCCGAAAATCAAAGGAAAGATCAAGGAAAAACAAAGGCAGATGGCCATGAGGCGGATGATGCAGGAAGTGCCAAAAGCAGATGTGATCATCACGAACCCTACCCATTATGCAATTTGCTTAAAATATGATGATACTGGAATGGATGCACCTGTTGTTGTAGCAAAAGGTGTTGACTTGATCGCACAAAGAATTAAAGAAATCGGCAAAGAACATAATGTCGTGACAGTTGAGAACAAACCATTAGCTAGAACACTTTATGCCAGGGTCGACATCGGGCAAGTAATACCAGAGGATCTGTTTAAAGCCGTAGCTGAAATATTAGCCTTTGTTTATCGCATCAAGAAAAAAGTGTAAGGAATGAATAGGAGAGTATACAGATGAAAGCTAGAGACGTAAGTGTATTAGCGGGTGTTATCTTGATTATCGCCATGCTGGTCATACCAATGCCAACTTTTATGTTGGACTTCTTTATCATAGTAAATATTTCTCTGGCACTTTTAATTATATTAATTGCCATGAATACAACGCAGCCTCTCCAGTTCTCTATATTCCCGTCATTACTTTTATTGGTGACACTTTTCAGGCTAGGGCTAAATGTTTCAACAACCAGAAGCATCTTATCTAAAGGAGATGCCGGAAATGTTGTTCATACATTTGGGGAATTTGTAGTCGGTGGAAACATTCTCGTAGGTATTGTCGTGTTTTTCATACTTATAATCATTCAATTTATCGTTATTACAAAAGGATCTGAACGGGTTTCAGAAGTTGCAGCAAGATTTACACTTGATGCGATGCCTGGTAAACAAATGAGTATCGATGCTGATTTAAATGCCGGTATGATATCCGATCGGGAAGCGAAAGAAAGGCGTGAAACGATAGAGCGCGAAGCGGATTTTTATGGAGCTATGGACGGTGCCAGCAAGTTTGTAAAAGGAGATGCAATCGCTGGTATCATCATCGTTCTAATTAACATGCTCTTTGGAATTATTATTGGAATGGTTCAAATGGGTCTAGGCTTTGGTGAGAGTGCGGAGATGTTTACCCGAATGACTGTGGGTGACGGATTAGTTTCGCAAATA
The DNA here is from genome assembly GCF_042680145.1 of Fictibacillus halophilus. GTDB lineage: Bacteria > Bacillota > Bacilli > Bacillales > Fictibacillaceae > Fictibacillus > Fictibacillus halophilus_A. The sequence continues at coordinate 1,244,284 of NZ_JBHTNQ010000001.1, forward strand.
CCTGCACTTATCATATCAACTGCTACAGGTATTATCGTTACACGGGCAGCATCAGAAGGAAATCTTGGTTTCGATATCAGCAAACAGCTACTGGCTTATCCAATTATGCTTTTTGTAGCTGGCGGAACGATCATTATGCTTGGACTTTTCACACCGATAAATGATTTTTTCACCATTACAGTCGGAGGATTGCTAGCGGGTGGAGGATATTTACTCTTAAAAGCAGAGCGTGAACAAAAAGAAAAAGAAGAAGTCGTGGAAGAAGATATTCAGACAGAACAGCTTAAGAGTCCAGAGTCGGTAGTTAATCTTCTGCAGATCGATCCGATTGAGTTTGAATTCGGGTACAGCTTAATACCACTCGCTGACACTTCTCAGGGCGGTGACTTGTTAGACAGAATCGTAATGATCAGAAGACAGCTGGCACTAGAACTCGGAATGATCGTTCCGGTTGTCAGGATCAGAGACAACATACAGCTTCAGCCGAATGAATACAGAATCAAAATAAAAGGCAGCCAAGTCGCAAAAGGTGAGCTGCTGCTGGATCATTATCTTGCGATGAGCCCAGGTATAGATGATGAAGAAATTACGGGAATTGAAACTGTAGAACCGGCATTCGGCCTCCCAGCTATCTGGATTGGTGAGGAAATGAAAGAAAGGGCGGAATTCTCAGGCTATACAGTAGTTGATCCCCCATCTGTCGTGTCGACTCATTTAACTGAAATCATTAAGAAACATGCACATGAACTAATTGGACGACAGGAAACTAAACAGCTGGTAGAACATCTGAAAGAATCATATCCGGCAATCGTGGAAGAAGTTACTCCAGATGCACTGACGATCGGAGAAATCCAAAAAGTTTTGTCCAAATTGCTTAAAGAACGCATCTCAATACGCAACCTAGCCATAATCTTTGAGACATTAGCAGATTTCGCCAAAATGACGAAGGACACAGATCTTCTAACCGAATATGTCAGACAAGGATTATCCAGACAAATTTCTAAAAGCTATGTAGCAGAAAACGAACCTTTGCATGTTATTACGCTTGGGGGATCAGTTGAGAAAAAGATTGCAGATTCTGTTCAGCAAACCGAACACGGCAATTATTTGTCACTGGACCCGCATGATTCACAATCAATATTTGACAGCATCACAAGGGAATTAGAATCAGGAAGAAGCTTTGATCAGTCAATCGTCATATTGTGTTCTCCAGCTGTAAGGATGTATGTCCGGCAGCTGATCGAACGCTACCTCCCGGATGTAGCAGTATTGTCATATAACGAGTTAGAGCCTGAACTTGAGGTCAAAAGTGTTGGGGTGGTGAATATTTAATGAAGGTTAAAAAGTATACAGCAAACAGCTTGCCAGAAGCTATGAAGCTTGTAAGAGCAGATCTTGGAAGCGGCGCAGTAATTTTAAATACGAGGGAAGTCCAGGCAGGAGGATTCCTTGGATTTTTCACAAAAAAGAATATCGAGATTTTTGCAGGCTTAGATCAGGATATAGATTACCATGCTCCAAAGAAGCTTGTTGCAGCAATAAATAACGAACCTGTTCATAAGTCAGTCCAAGGTGAAGAGCTTACTCAGGAAATACGCCAGCTAAAAAAAATGGTGCACAACTTGAGTGTACAGAATAAAGATAGTGAACCTATGCCTGAATTCGCAGAAGAATGGCGAACATTTTTGCAGCTTCAAGAACTTGAACCGAGTATTTCAGAAGAGCTTTTTGCCCAATTAAACAGCAAATATCGTTCGTTTGAAAAAGATGAAGCAGAAGGTTATGACTGGAATAAATGGATAACAGACTTTCTGAGTGCGCGAATGAAAAAGAGTGATTTTGGCGGGTTTCATTATGAAACAAAATTCTTAAATTTGATTGGCCCTACAGGGGTTGGAAAAACAACTACAATCGCTAAAATTGGGGCAAAAGCAGTTCTGAAGGACGGTAAAAAAGTTGCTTTTATAACAACTGATACATATAGAATTGCAGCGATTGAACAGCTGAAAACGTATGCTGAAATCTTAAACATTCCTTGTGAAGTGGCGTATACGGCTGAGGACTTCAAAAAAGCGAAAGAAAAATTTAAAGATTATGATTTAGTACTCGTTGATTCAGCAGGAAGAAATTTTTTAAACCGGTTTTATATTGAAGAGCTTCAGCGAATCGTTCATTTTGATAAAGATATGAAAAATTATCTCGTATTGTCGCTTACTTCAAAATATAAGGACATGGAAACGATATATAGTCAGTTTAAGAGTCTTCCTGTTCATAAAGTGATTTTCACAAAAAAAGATGAAACAACAACATTTGGCGCGATGTTAAATCTTCCCATTAATCATGGAGTTCCTATCGGCTACATAACAAACGGACAAAATGTGCCAGATGATATGTTTGAAGCAGACGCGGAAGAACTGATTCAGATGCTATTAAAGGAAAAGCGGAAACATGATTGATCAAGCTGAGAGTCTTAGAAAGCAATTAATGTTATCATCCGCCCAAAGCGCAAGGGTTATATCTGTTGTAAGCGGAAAAGGAGGAGTAGGAAAAACGAATATAACGGTGAACCTGGCTCTTTCGCTTATCAAAATGGGAAAAAGAGTACTCGTTATGGATCTGGATGTTGGAATGGGAAATGTGGATCTAATCTTGGGGAGAAGAGCTCCAAAGCATATTATGGATCTGCTTCAAAACCAATTGTCAGTTTGGGAGATCATTGAAGAAGGCAAAGAAGGTTTGCATACGATTGCCGGCGGCAGAAATTTTGGTTCTCTTGCCCTTATAACAGATGATATGCTGGATTATTTTCTTAAGCAACTTGAAGAACTTGAAACATTCTACGACTTTATCTTTCTCGATATGGGAGCCGGGGCTACTGAAACGGCATTGAAGTTTATTCTGTCAAGCCATGAAATTTTAGTGATTGCGACGCCTGAAATCACATCTATTACAGATGCTTACTCGATGATGAAGTTCATTCATGCGAAGGATAGCACTCTTCCATTCTATCTAGCGGTTAACCGATGTGAAAATGAGCGTGAAGGGCGCGAAACTTCTCATAAATTAACGAATGTATGCAAGCAATTCTTAAATAAAGATCTTATTCATTTAGGAATGATTCCGTTAGACCAAACCGTGTTGGAATCGGTAAAAAAACAAGTTCCATTTACCTTAAATAAGCCGGCGTCTGAAGCATCACGTGCAATTGCTGATCTAGCCAGAACTTATACAGGAGCTGCACTGCAGCAAAAAGCATCCTATAAATCATTTATCAGCAGGTTAAAGTCATTATTTAGTGAGAGGTAGATGCTAAAGTGAAACAAATTTCGGTTCTCGTAGTAGACGATTCTGCGTTTATGAGAAAGCTGATCAAAGAATTTTTATCCGAAGATCCTAGGATAAACGTTTTGGATACAGCGAGAAATGGTCAAGAGGCCATTGATAAAATCAAAAAACTAGAGCCTGATGTTGTGACGATGGATGTGGAAATGCCTGTCTTAAATGGAATAGAAGCCGTGAAAATAATTATGAAGCAGCATCCTGTACCGATCATTATGCTTTCAAGCACAACGAAAGCGGGGGCTGAAAATACGATTCTAGCAATGGAAGCTGGTGCGATAGATTTTATTGCAAAACCTTCTGGAGCAATCTCACTGGATTTGCACAAGGTAAAGGCTGCCTTGATTGAAAAAGTCATTACATCGTCTAAAGCAAAGCTGAAACCATTAATTACAGCGCGTATACCAAATGTGAATCGAACCGAACAGTTCATAGAAAAGAAAGAGAAAAACAATCTTTCTAAACTTGTTTTAATAGGAACTTCCACTGGCGGACCACGCGCATTGCAAGAAGTAATTTCGAGTCTTCCGGCAGATATTGATGCACCAATAATTGTTGTCCAGCATATGCCGCCTGGCTTTACACAGTCGTTAGCTAACAGGCTTGATTCACTTTCTGAAGTTAAGGTGAAAGAAGCTGAACAAAATGAATCTATTAAAAAAGGAACCGTTTATATCGCACCTGGAGGGTACCATGTACGCCTGCAGGAAAAGCTGGGACAAGCGTTTCTCACCATTGATAAAGAACCCCCAGTGGGTGGCCACAGACCAGCTGTTAACGTTCTGTTTGAAAGCGCTGCAAAACTAAAAAACTATCTTAAAGTGGCAGTCATTATGACAGGCATGGGATCTGACGGCACGCTTGGTATCCTAGAGTTAAAGAATTCAGGCCAGACCACGGTCATAGCTGAAGCGGAGGAATCGTGCATCGTCTATGGAATGCCTAAAGCGGCTGTGCTGACGAAAAAAGTAGATGAAGTCGTACAACTAGGTTCAATTGCACGTGCTATTCAGAACAATTTGTAAAATGGGAGGGTTTTAAAAATGGAAATGACTCAATATCTAGATATATTTATAGAGGAAAGCAAAGAACACCTTCAAGCTATTAATCAGCAGGTGCTTTTGCTTGAAAAATCACCTGAAGAATTATCAATCGTTAATGAAATTTTCCGTTCTGCTCATACGTTAAAAGGAATGTCAGCAACGATGGGTTATGAGGACCTGGCAAACTTAACACATTGCATGGAAAATGTGCTTGATGCCATCCGCAATAAAAAGATTACTGTGACTACACAAGTACTCGATGTACTGTTCACTTCACTTGATCATTTGGAAGCAATGGTAGTTGAGATTTCAGAGGGCGGCAGCGGTAAGCGTGATGTCTCGGAAACTGTGCGGGACTTGGAAGCACTTGAAAAAGGTGAAATGACAAAGTCTGTAGCTCATAAAGCCGATAATCGTGCTGAATTGTCTCAATCATTTGATCAGTACGAAAAACAGGTCATCTTGCAATCAAAAGAACAAGGTTTTCACGCTTACGAACTTTCTATCAGTCTTCGCAAAGACTGTATCTTGAAAGCAGCAAGAGTTTATATGGTATTTGAAGTGATAGAGCAGATCGGTGAAATTATAAAATCCATCCCATCTGTGGACATGCTTGAAGCAGAACAGTTTGAATCAGATTTCAAACTCTCGATTCTTACAAAAGAAACTGGTGAAGAATTAAAGCAGCGGATTATGAAAGTTTCCGAGGTTGACGAAGTGGTTGTTTCAGAGATTAATACGGAAAGGCTTAACGACTCAGTGCATACGGAAAGCGGACATTCCGCAGAAAAAATAAATGCAGCAAATGAAACAAAAAAGGACGACTCTTCATCTAGCAGTGCCGGCGGTTCAGCAGCTGGGAAAACAATAAGGGTTAATATTGAAAGACTTGATCAATTGATGAACCTTTTTGAGGAACTAGTTATCGACCGTGGACGCCTTGAAGAGATTTCTAAAATGCTTAAAAGTGCAGAACTTAATGAAACAGTAGAACGAATGTCCCGTGTTTCAGGAGACTTGCAAAATATTATTCTTACAATGCGCATGGTGCCAGTTGAACAAGTATTTAATCGTTTTCCTCGCATGGTTCGCGGTCTTGCAAAAGACTTGGGCAAAAACGTGAACCTTGAGATTGTTGGTGCAGAAACCGAATTGGACCGTACTGTAATAGATGAGATCGGTGATCCTCTCGTACATTTACTGCGTAATTCTATAGACCATGGTATAGAGAAACCATCGGTCCGAAGCGCTTCAGGAAAAGATGAAACAGGAACGATCTACTTAAGAGCTTATCATAGCGGCAACCACGTTTTTATTGAGATTGAAGATGACGGAGCAGGTATTAACCGTCAAAAAGTATTAGAAAAGGCGTTAGAAAATGGAATCATCACGAAAGAAATGTCTGAAAATTTGACCGATAAACAGTGTTTTGAATTATTGTTCGCTTCTGGCTTTTCAACAGCAGAAGTTATCTCTGACATCTCAGGACGCGGAGTAGGACTGGATGTTGTAAAGAACAAGATCGAGTCATTAGGCGGTTCGATTTCAGTAGATTCAACAGCAGGATATGGAACAATCTTTTCCATTCAGCTTCCTTTAACACTATCAATCATGTCAGTCATGCTGGTTGAAGTTCAAAAAGAAAAATATGCGATTCCGCTTTCTTCTATCATTGAGACAGCAATTATTAAAAAGGAAGAGATATTGTCTGCACATAATCAAAAGGTGATGGATTTCCGCGGAAGAGTTGTACCTTTAGTATTTATGAAAGAAATATTCGAAGTACCATCTGCTATGGAAGCAAGTGAATATGTTCCGGTAGTTGTTGTGAGAAAAGGGGACAAAATGGCAGCCCTTGTTGTTGATTCGTTCATTGGACAGCAAGAGATCGTTCTTAAATCACTTGGTCAATATCTGTCATCTGTTTTCGCTATCTCTGGTGCAACCATATTAGGCGATGGACAAGTAGCATTAATTCTAGATTGCAATGCACTAATCAAATAAATAGGTGGGTGTCCAAATGTTAAACGAACAAAAAGTAATCATATTTCAATTAAAAGATGAAGAATATGCTGTACCTGTTCAAGAGGTAAAGTCCATTGAAAGAATGCAGCATATTACGAGGATTCCAAGGACAGTACCTTTTGTCAAAGGAGTCATTAATTTAAGAGGTGTAGTAACTCCTATCATTGATCTGCGTTCACGCTTTGACATAGAAGAAACGGATTATACAGACAGCACACGTATCATCATCGTATCAGTAGGAACTATTGAAGCTGGACTAATTGTAGACTCTGCAAACGATGTTATTGACCTGGAAGCAGATTCAATTGAACCTCCTCCCGAAGTTGTAGGAGGGGTGGATGCTGAATATATTCAAGGAGTTGCAAAGATAGAGAAACGTCTTCTTATCTTATTGAACCTTACTAAAGTGTTAAATCCGGAAAAGCTCGCTGTGCTTCAACCTTTAGAAAGCGGAAAGTAATATGGATTTTACTAAAATCAATCATATTCACCTAGATATTCTGCGGGAGATCGGCAACATTGGAGCAGGTCATGCAGCAACTGCTTTGTCCACCATGCTGAATAAAGCGGTTGATATGAAAGTGCCATCTGTAAAAGTTATCTCATTCGAGGAAATCACGGAGATGGTTGGTGGTTCAGAAAATATTGTAGCATCTGTTTTTTTAAGGATTGTTGGAGATGCACCAGGATGTATGTTCTTTATGCTGCCAATCGAACAAGCGGAAAAGCTTCTAGGGGACTTATTAGGGGGAGAAGTTGTCCAGCTTACTGAAGGCGTACATTCAGAGATGACAATTTCTGCTCTTCAGGAAGTAGGGAATATCCTTTCAGGGTCGTACCTTACATCATTTTCGGATTTTACAGGGCTCAGTCTGCAGCCATCTGTTCCGGCAACGAGTATAGATATGGCAGGAGCAATCCTTAGTTTTGGGCTTTTAGAAATATCTGCAGTCAGCGACTTTGCAATTGTAATAGATACTGCTTTTACAGATATGAAAAGATTGGATGAAGTAAAAGGACACTTTTTCTTATTGCCTGATCCTGCGTCATTCGCAAAAATTTTTAATGCACTGGGAGTTCCGATGGATGAGTGAAATTATAAAAGTTGGGATAGCGGATATCAACCTCGTATCCCCTCCTGACACTATAAGAACAACAGGTCTTGGTTCTTGCGTAGGAGTTATTTTATATGATGAAGGCAAAAAAATAGCCGGAATGGCACATGTGATGCTGCCTGAATCTGCTTTGATCAAGTCAACTTTTACTAATATAGGAAAATTCGCGGATACCGCTGTAAACGCTTTATATGACATGCTTATAAAAAAAGGTGCTGCTGCAAAAAGCATTAAAGCGAAAATAGCCGGAGGAGCCCAAATGTTTCAATTTTCTTCTGGAAGCGAAATGATGAGGATCGGTCCAAGAAATGTTGAGAGTGTAAAGCTTCATCTTAACCATCTTGGTATTCCGCTTATTGCGAGTGATGTCGGGGGAAACAGAGGGAGAACAATTGAATTCAATCCCGAAAATTCTCAATTGACAATTAAAACAGTAAATAAAGGCACAAAAATTATCTAAGCCGAGAAATCGGTAATAAAACGAGGAGGATTACCATGACGGAGCCATCTTTAGTAGAAGAACAATCTTGCTGGGAAAAGTGGAATACTAGCCGTGATCGAGAAGCAGGTGACGAATTGCTTCGTGCCTATTTGCCTCTTGTTAACTATCATGTTCAAAGAATATCGGTTGGACTGCCAAAAAGCGTCAACAAAGATGAACTCCGGTCCCTCGGGATGCTCGGCTTGTATGATGCTTTAAAGAAATTCGAGCCAGAACGTGACTTGAAATTTGATACTTACGCTTCCTTTCGAATCCGCGGAGCAATCTTAGATGGTCTTCGAAGAGAAGATTGGCTGCCCCGCAGTCTTCGGGAAAAAACAAAAAAAGTAGAAGCTGCTATAGAAAGACTTGAACAAGAGAATCTTCGTTCTGTAAGTGCGAAAGAAGTTGCCGAAGAACTCGGTCTTTCAGAGAATGATGTTACAACCGTAATGTCCGAAAGCTTCATGGCTAATGTGTTATCCATTGATGAAGATAACAAAGAAACTGAAAGCCGGGAAAAAGTAAGCTATACGATAGAAGATAAAAAAGCAATAACTCCTGAAAACAGTTTGCTTCAGGAAGAACTTCACGGTGAACTTGCACTCGTTATAAAAGAATTATCCGAAAAAGAGCAGCTTGTTGTAAGTTTGTTTTACTTTGAGGAGTTAACTCTGACTGAGATTGGACAAGTACTCGGTTTATCAACATCAAGAATTTCTCAAATTCATTCTAAAGCACTATTTAGAATCAGGCAGGTTCTTCAACGATACATGTAAGGGGTTAGAGGGATGGATCAGTGGTTCAGTATAAAATTATTAGAAAAAGAAACAATAGCTATTCTTGTTAAAAAGAGCGGAATTGAAATTAATCCTGAAGAAGTAACCTATGATCGTCTAGCTGCCTGGATTAATTCAAAAGGAATTAAGCAAGGAATTCAGAGTGAAGTAATTCGTAAAATTGCAGGAAATATCGAGAGCATTCACTCTCCGTTGGAAATCGCTAAAGGGATACTGCCTGTTCATGGTGAACCTGCACAATTAATACCTGCTGCAGAGGCACATACATTAATAAATAATCCGGAAAATGATAAGGTTGATTTTAAACGTCTTTTCACAATTCCGACTGTTTCATTCGGACAGCTCATTGCCCGGAAACGGGAAGCTTCTCATGGAACACCTGGTATTACTGTTTTTGGCGAACCTATTCCAGCCAAAAGAGGAAAAGACGTGAAAGTTAAAAATGGAGAGAATACCGTTTTTAATGAAGAGAATTTAGGTGTTTTTGCAGCGGCGAGCGGTGAAGTAAGTTATAGATCAAACTGTGTGAATGTTTATCCGGTTTATAAGGTAGACGGCGATCTGTCTTTAAAAACGGGACACATCGATTTTGTTGGAAATGTTCATGTTACTGGTGATGTTCCGTCTGGTTTTAAAATTAATGCACAAGGTGATGTGAGGATAGAAGGATTAGTTGAAGCAGCAGAAATTGTAGCTGCCGGCAATATTGTAGTGGGCGGCGGGGTTCTCGGTCAAGGCAAAGGATCAATACGCTGCGGAGGAAACTTCACTAGTCTGTATATTAATCAAGGTAACATAATGGCTGGCGAAAATATTGAAGCAGCTCAATCTATATTGCACAGTTACTGTGAGGCAGGAAAAAACATCATTTGTATAAGCGGAAAAGGAAATATAGCAGGAGGTACATGTATTGCTGAAAACATGATAACTGCTAATGAAATTGGAAATGAGACGTATTCAAAAACGTTGATATATATGAAACTGCAGGAACCCCAACCCAATAAAACATTTATTGGTGATGAAAAAATAAAAGAATTGCAGTTAAATCTTGAAAAACTGCAGCAGCTAAAAGATGCTTTGGTCAGACAAGCAGGAAATAGCAATAGGTTAGATCAGGGAACGGTCAGCAAAATAGACAATACGATCAATCAAACTTCTGCAAAATTATCAGAACTTTACACAGAGAAAAATAATTTTGCTATAAATGATCAAAGTAACTCGTCTCATGTCATTATTAAAGGAACATTGCATCCAAATGTAGAAATCAGTATTGGAAAATATAAACGAAGAGTTCAGTCTCCATTCCAGTCAGCAAAAGTTTATATGGAAGAGAAAGAAATAAAAATAAATTCCTTATAAAGAACGGGTGTAGAACATGAGCTTGAAATTAATAGAACTTCAAGTGGCAATCCCGCGAACAATGGATGCTGGAAAAACCGCGACTGATTTATCACAAAGAGGCATGATTCACCAAGCGCAACTTTCAGAACAAGATCGTAAAAAACAATTGACTGAATCCAAAAAGGTCTCTTCAAAAGATCGAACAGAGAATAGTGTGTTGCATACGGGAGAAAAGCAAACAAGTAAATCAACCCAACTGCATGCAAAGCATCCGTTTAAAGGGCAGGAAATTGATTATTCAGGATAGGTGAAAAGCTGTGAACGGTATTATTTTTATTAGTCTTGTATTAAATGTTGTCTGTATTTATTTTATATATTCACTTTGGAAAAAAATTGATGAGAATAATAAAAATGCTGAATCAACAGATCATATCGAAGAGCTGCTTGAGCTTTTTTCACAGGAGATGAGATACGAAAATGAGCGGCTGCACAAACTAATCTCTGATTTCAGCAGCAAAAATGAGCAAGATAGACATAAAATTCATGAAAAAACAATTGAAACAGGAATTGAAACAATAAACAGTATTACATTAAATGAAGAAAATGATGAAGTACATATTGAATCAGAAACAAAACCTGATACACATAAGGTGATTATTTTAGCAAAGCAAGGGTATAATGCAGAACAAATAGCTAAAATGCTGAATAGAGGAAAAGGTGAAATTGAGCTGCTTTTAAAATTTTATGCTTAACATGCCAAAATGACTTGCGGAAATTACGCGAAATATGTTATATTATTTCTCGGTGTTAATCACACACGTTTGCGGATTTGAACAATGTGGTGCTGCTAGAAATGCAGTTATTGTTCAAAGGTGAAACAAACGGAGGAAAAAAACCTAGGAGGTGCCATTATGGCAGTAATTTCAATGAAACAATTGTTAGAAGCTGGTGTACACTTTGGTCATCAGACTCGCCGTTGGAATCCGAAAATGTCTCGTTACATTTTCACAGAAAGAAACGGTATCTACATTATCGATCTTCAAAAGACGGTAAAGAAAGTAGAAGAATGCTACAATGTTATGCGTAACATCGCAGCAGACGGCGGAAAGATTCTTTTCGTTGGTACTAAAAAGCAAGCTCAAGATTCAGTAAAAGAAGAAGCTGAACGTTCTGACATGTACTACATCAACCAGCGCTGGTTGGGTGGAACATTAACAAACTTCGGTACGATCCGCAAGCGTATCAATCGTTTGAAGGATCTTGAAAAAATGCAGGAAGACGGAACTTTCGATGTTCTTCCTAAGAAAGAAGTAATCCTTCTTAAAAAAGAAATGGAACGTCTTGAAAAGTTCCTAGGCGGAATTAAAGAAATGAACAAGCTTCCTGATGCATTATTCGTAGTTGACCCTCGTAAAGAGCGTATTGCGATTGCTGAAGCTCGTAAATTAAACATTCCGATCATCGCTATTGTTGATACTAACTGTGACCCGGATGAAGTAGATCACGTTATCCCTGGTAACGACGATGCTATCCGTGCAGTTAAACTTCTAACTGGAAAAATGGCTGATGCTATCATCGAAGCTAACCAAGGCGGAGAAGAAGTAGCAGAAGCAGCTGAAGAAGAAACAACTGCTTAATTAACTAAATGGAATGCTCAAGGGTGGTAGAGGGGATGACCCTTTATCACCTTTTTTATGTAAAGTTATTACATATTACACAAGGAGGCAAAACACATGGCTATTACAGCTCAAATGGTTAAAGAATTGCGTGAAAAAACTGGCGCAGGTATGATGGATTGTAAAAAAGCATTAACTGAAACAGACGGAAACATGGAGGCAGCGGTTGACTACCTTCGTGAAAAAGGAATCGCTAAAGCAGCTAAAAAAGCTGACCGTATTGCAGCAGAAGGTTTAACTTCTGTTATCGTTGACGGTGACAAAGCGGTTATTCTAGAAGTAAACTCTGAAACGGATTTCGTTGCTAAAAACGAAAACTTCAAGAACCTTATCTCTGAATTAGGCAACCACTTATTAGCTTCAGAGCCTGCTTCTGTTGAGGATGCATTAGCTTCTGATTACAATGGCACTACAGTTAATGACTACATTAACAGTGCAATCGCTAAAATTGGTGAGAAGATCACTCTTCGCCGTTTTGAAATCTTGAAAAAAGGTGAAAACGCAGCATTTGGTGCATACTTGCACATGGGCGGAAGAATCGGTGTTCTTTCTGTAGTGGAAGGAACAACTGATGAAGAAGTTGCTAAGGATGTAGCGATGCACGTAGCAGCTGTAAATCCTAAGTATATCTCTCGTGACGAAGTTAGCGAAGAAGAAGTTGCTCGCGAGCGCAAAGTGTTGAGTGAGCAAGCTCTTAACGAAGGCAAGCCTGAAAACATCGTTGCTAAGATGGTTGAAGGACGTCTTGGGAAATATTTCGAAGATATTTGCTTAAATGACCAGTCTTTCATTAAAGATCCAGACCAAAAAGTAGGTAAATATGTAGCTTCCAAAGGTGCTACTGTTAAAGCCTTCGTTCGTTTTGAAGTTGGAGAAGGTCTTGAAAAGCGTGAAGACAACTTCGCTGAAGAAGTAATGTCTCAAGTGAAAAAGTAAGCACAATTATTAAAAAGAGGGGAGCACGTTGTGTTCCTCTTTTTTTACAGAAATAACCTTGGATAATTAAGGTTTTATCTATTCTGAAAAGATGGTTGCTTTTAATCATTACTTTAAAAGACTTCATTGATTGGTTGATTGAAGTGTAAGGTGCGAGACTCCTGCGGGACGAGCGGTCAGGTGAGACACTTTAAGGCGCAAAGCGGCAAGTGGCTCACCGCACGCCCCGCGGAAAGCGAGCGCCTGAAACGGAAATCAACCACTTTCAAAAGCGACATAGAGTACGAAAATTACAGCCTTAATTAAATACATTTTTTTAGGTGATGGAGGGACAAATGACTACTTCAAAATATAAACGAGTTGTCTTGAAACTTAGCGGGGAAGCGCTAGCTGGTGAACAAACATCTGGAATCGATCCGAAAATTGTTCAATCTATAGCTGAGCAAGTGAAAGAAATTGTAGAATTAGATGTAGAAGTTGCTGTAGTTGTAGGTGGCGGAAACCTATGGCGCGGTAAAACAGGCAGCGAGATGGGTATGGATCGTGCGTCTGCAGATTACATGGGCATGCTAGCTACTGTGATGAATTCATTGGCTCTTCAAGACAGTCTTGAAAATATCGGGGTTCAAACAAGAGTACAAACATCTATTGAAATGCGACAGGTTGCAGAACCTTATATCAGAAGAAAAGCCATTCGTCACCTTGAAAAAAAGCGAGTAGTTATTTTTGCTGCAGGAACGGGTAATCCATATTTCTCTACAGATACTACAGCAGCACTTAGAGCGGCTGAGATCGAAGCGGAAGTTATTTTGATGGCTAAAAATAATGTTGATGGTGTTTATTCAGCTGATCCAAAACTGGATGAAAATGCGGTTAAATATACAACGCTATCATATCTTGACCTGTTAAAGGACGGATTAGCCGTAATGGACACAACAGCTTCTTCTTTATGTATGGACAATGATATTCCTTTAGTTGTCTTCTCAATCATGGAAGAAGGAAATATTAAGCGTGCTGTCGAAGGTGAAAAAATTGGAACGGTTATAAGGGGGAAAAACTAAATGGCTAAAGAAGTTTTAACTCAAGCTGAAGAAAAGATGCAAAAAGCAATCGGAGCATTAAGACGTGAATACTCTACTCTTCGTGCAGGAAGAGCAAATCCTTCATTATTAGACAGAGTGCAGGTTGATTATTATGGAACACCAACTCCAATCAATCAATTAGCGGGTGTAACTACTCCAGAAGCAAGACTTTTAGTTATCCAGCCTTATGATAAAACGGCTATGGGTGATATCGAAAAGGCGATTTTAAAGTCTGATCTTGGTCTTACTCCTTCAAACGACGGTCAAGTGATTCGTATTGCTATTCCGGCGCTTACAGAAGAAAGAAGAAAAGAATTAGTTAAATTAGTTAAGAAGTTTGCAGAAGAAGCAAAAGTAGCACTTCGCAATATTCGCCGTGATGCGAACGATGATTTGAAGAAGCTTGAAAAAGAAGCAGAGATCACAGAAGATGAACTTCGCCGTTACAACGATGACGTTCAAAAGCTTACTGACAAGTATACGGCTGAGGTAGACTCTGTAAGTTCAAATAAAGAAAAAGAAATCATGGAAGTATAAAGCTTTTCCATGTACAATTAAATAAAAAAAGCCCTCTATAAAGGGGGCTTTTTTATTAGACAATATCAACGCTGGGGCAGGAAAAAAGGATTTCTGGCTAATTGTTGATTTCAGCATTAAAGAGATCCTGACCGGCTGAATATAGCCGCTGGTTTCTTTATGAAGTCTGGAAAGATGGAGGCTTATACATGCTTGACAAGCTTTTCTTTAGAAAAAAAAGTCATGAACAGAAATGGGATCTTGACGATAATATTCCATCACATGTAGCAATAATTATGGATGGAAATGGCCGGTGGGCTAGAAAAAGAGCATTGCCGCGAATCGCAGGTCATCATGAAGGCATGAAAACCGTCAGGAAAATCGTAAAAGAAGCGAATAGAATCGGAATTAAAGTTCTTACACTATATGCTTTTTCAACTGAGAACTGGAAAAGACCCCGTGAGGAAGTTGACTTCCTTATGAAGCTTCCTGGAGAATTTTTGAACACGTTTTTGCCAGATTTGATTAAAGAGAATGTACAAGTGAGAATAATGGGTAAAAAAGAATTGCTGCCAATACATACTGTAAAGGCAGTAGATCAAGCAATCAGCCAAACCGAAAATAATACAGGGCTGATTTTGAACTTTGCTTTAAATTATGGAAGCAGAGATGAAATCACCGCTGCCGTCAAAGCGATTGGGACGGAAATTAAAAATGGAACGCTTGATCCCTCTCAAATTAATGAATCTACTATTGAAAATCATCTAATGACCCAAGGACTTAGTGACCCGGATCTTCTAATCCGTACGAGCGGTGAAGTACGCTTGAGCAATTTTATGCTTTGGCAGCTGGCTTATTCAGAATTCTGGTTTACTGAAGTTTATTGGCCGGATTTTTCAGAGGATCATTTACGAGAAGCTGTGTCACAGTTTGCCCAGCGAGGCAGAAGATTTGGCGGGGTTTGATTAAGGAGGACTTATGAAACAACGGATTATTACAGGTGTAATCGCAGCCGTTTTATTTATTGGGATTACCCTTTACGGCAGCTGGCCATTTTCATTATTAATCCTTTTACTTGCAGGAATCGGCATGTACGAACTGCTGCGGATGAAGAGAATGGAACGAACATTTATCGGGTTGATCGGCTACTTATTGACTATCGTAATTGCTTTGCCCGAACAATGGATGAAAGCGATTGACCCCTTTACTAAAACAGATGCAATTATACTTGCAGTGCTATTACTATTAGTTGTAACGGTCATCCATAAAAATAAAACGGAATATAATGATATTTCGTTCGTTTTGTTTAGTTCCCTTTATGTAGGGTTTGGTTTTTTCTATTTAGTTGAAACTAGAATATCAGAGAATGGTGTCCAGCTGTTATTCTTTGTTTTATTTATGATTTGGGCAACGGATTCTGGTGCTTACTTCGTAGGGAAATCTATGGGGAAACGAAAGCTGTGGCCGATTATCTCACCAAACAAAACGATAGAAGGGGCAGTTGGCGGCATATTCTTCAGTATTTTAGTAGCAGTAATCTACTATGCTGCAAGTTTTGTTGATCTGTCACTTTTACCGATACTTATTATTTCTGTGTTAGTCGGAGTCTTTGGTCAGATTGGAGACTTGGCTGAATCTGCGTTTAAAAGAATTTATGATGTGAAAGATTCAGGCAGCCTTCTGCCAGGTCATGGGGGAATCTTGGACAGACTGGACAGTGCATTGTTTGTATTCCCTTTGCTGCACGTACTCCACTTGTTAGGATAAAACTAAGGGGGATCATATGAAGTTTGTAAGTTTATTAGGTGCAACAGGATCAATCGGTAAACAGACTCTTGATGTTATTGCATCGCATCCAGAACAATTTCGATTAAGTTCGATGTCAGTCGGGAAAAATATTGAGGCGGCTGAAGAGATCATCCGGAAATTCAAACCTGAAATCTGTGCCGTACAGAACGAATCTGATGCACAGGCACTAAAGGTGCGAGTAGAAAACTCTACAAAGATTGTTTCTGGGATGGAAGGACTTATAGAAGCTGCGGTTTCTACTGAATCATCCGTAGTCGTTAACTCTGTTATAGGAAGTGTCGGATTACTGCCCACATTAAAAGCCATTGAGGCTAATAAGACGATAGCTTTAGCGAATAAGGAGACGCTCGTTACTGCTGGGCATCTTGTAATGGAAAAAGCTAAGAAGCACAATGTTGCCATTTTGCCTGTTGACTCAGAACATTCAGCTATTTACCAGTGTCTGAACGGTGAAGATATAAATCGCGTGGAGAAATTGATTCTAACGGCATCTGGCGGGAGTTTTAGAGATAAAACGCGTGATGAGCTGAAAAACGTTACCGTTAAAGAAGCTTTGAATCATCCAAACTGGTCAATGGGAGCTAAAATTACCATTGATTCAGCGACAATGATGAACAAAGGGCTAGAAGTAATTGAAGCTCATTGGCTATTTTCATTTGATTATTCGAAAATAGACGTCATTTTACATAAGGAGAGCATCATACACTCTATGGTAGAGTTTGTTGATACAAGCGTAATTGCCCATCTTGGACAACCTGATATGCGTGTACCGATACAGTATGCCCTCACACACCCTGAAAGACTTGAATTAGTAAATGGGAAAAGGTTAAACTTATGGGAAGCCGGCAAACTCCATTTTCAGAAGATGGATTATGACCGTTTTAGATGTTTGAAATTAGCATTTGAAGCAGGAAACATGGGCGGCTTAATGCCAACTGTATTAAATGCTGCAAATGAAAAAGCAGTAGAATTATTTTTAGATGGAAAAATATCATTCCTCGAAATTGAGGAAATGATTGAACGTGCTATGATGCAGGCTGAAAATATGAAACAGCCTGAATTGGATGCTATACAAGAAACGGATAAAAGGACTCGGTATTTTGTGGAGTCACTACTAAACAAAGGCAGGTAATGGAAATGAACACTGTGATAGCCATTATCATCATTTTAGGGGCTTTAATATTCTTTCATGAACTAGGACATCTTTTGCTGGCAAAAAGAGCTGGTATTTTGTGCCGGGAATTTGCAATAGGATTTGGCCCGAAAGTGTTTGCCTTTAAAAAAGGGGAAACAGTCTATACGATTCGTCTATTGCCTCTTGGAGGATTTGTACGAATGGCTGGTGAAGACCCTGAAGGCATCGAATTGAAGGCAGGTCACAGAGTTGGTTTGATATTTAACGATGCAAATGAAGTAGAAAAGATAATTGTTAATCACCGTGAAAAATATCCTGTACAAAAAACTATTACAATTGAAAAAGCAGATCTAGAACGAGAATTATACTTAACTGGATTTGAGAACGAAGAGTCCGGACCTGCTACTTATAACGTTAAAGAAGATGCTCTATTTGTAGCAGATCATCAAGAAATGCAGATTGCTCCTTATAACCGTCAATTTGGATCTAAGACAATTATGCAAAGAACGCTTGCGATCTTTGCGGGTCCTGCGATGAACTTCTTGCTTGCATTCATTATACTTGTTGCATTTTCTCTAATGCAGGGTATTCCTACGAATGAATCAAGACTTGGAACACTTCAGGAGGGTGCTGCTGCAGATAAAGCAGGTTTAGTTGAGGGAGACAAAATTGTAGCTATCCAAGGTGAAAAAATGGATGACTGGAAAGAATTAGTTTCAGTTATTCAGCAAAATCCTGGAGAAAAATTGCTGTTCACGATTAATCGTGGAGGAGAAGAAAAAGTTGTTCCGGTAACTTTAGGTTCTAGAAAAGGACCTGAAAACAAGAATGAAGGATTTATTGGGGCACACCCATTTACTGAATCTTCATTTGTGGGATCACTTGAATATGGTGCTAAACAAACATGGTTTATGACTACGGCGATCTTTACAGGGATCGGACAGCTTGTTACCGGTCAGCATGGTATTGATCAGCTTTCTGGACCGCTTGGTATTTATGAGTATACGGATCAAGCAGCAAAAGCCGGTGTGTATATGCTTCTGCAATGGGCTGCTATATTAAGTATCAACTTGGGTATTTTTAACCTTCTGCCTTTGCCTGCATTGGACGGAGGAAGACTACTGTTCTTAGGTGTTGAAGCACTTAGAGGAAAGCCAATCGATCCTCAAAAAGAAGGATTGGTCCACTTTATCGGATTTGCTTTCTTAATGCTGTTGATGCTTGTAGTAACATGGAATGATATACAAAAAATATTTCTAAGTTAATTTGGGATTTTTTGAGGAGTAGAGAAAATGAGACAAAGCCAGTTGTTTATGCCGACACTAAGAGAAGTGCCAGCAGATGCAGATGTAAAGAGTCATCAGCTGCTTTTGAGAGCAGGTTTTATCAGACAAAATGCAGCGGGAATCTATTCATTCTTGCCTTTGGGGAAAAAAGTACTTCATAAAGTAGAAAACATTGTACGTGAGGAAATGAACCGTGCGGGTTCTCAGGAAATGATGATGCCGGCGCTTCAGCTAGCAGAGCTATGGCAGGAAAGCGGCAGATGGTACAGCTATGGACCAGAACTGATGAGATTAAAAGATCGCCACGATCGGGATTTTGCTCTTGGAGCTACTCATGAAGAAGTAATTACAAGCATCATTCGTGACGAGGTTAAATCATATAAAAAGCTTCCATTGAATCTTTATCAGATTCAAACTAAATTCAGAGACGAAAAACGTCCTCGTTTTGGACTGCTGCGCGGCCGTGAGTTTATCATGAAAGATGCTTATTCTTTCCATGATAAACAAGAGAGTCTGGATGAAACTTATGAAACAATGAAAGACGCTTATTCTGCTATTTTCAGCCGCTGCGGCTTAAACTTCCGTGCCGTTTTGGCGGACTCAGGTGCCATCGGCGGCAAAGATAATCATGAGTTCATGGTTTTATCTGAAATTGGTGAAGATTTAATTGCCTATTCTACTGAATCAGATTTTGCTGCCAACATTGAAATGGCTCCTGTAGTATTAAAGGAAGAAGCTTCATCTGAAAGTCTGTTAGAACTTGAAAAAGTAGAAACACAGACTGCCAAGAATATAGAAGATGTTTCAGCATTCTTAAATGTCCCTGCTTCAAAAATCATTAAATCCCTGCTCTATATGGCAGACGGAGAGCCTGTACTTGTATTGGTACGCGGTGATCATGAAGTAAATGAGATCAAATTGAAAAAAGAATTATCAGCTTCTGAAGTAGTTATGGCAAGTGAAGCAGACGCGGTCAAGTGGCTTAATACTAAACCAGGTTCAATCGGTCCAGTATTAGTTTCAAACGTGAAAGTAATTGCCGATCAAGCTGTACCTCTGATGGCTAATGCTGTATGCGGTGCTAATGAAGAAGGCTATCATTTTGTGAATGCCAATGCAGAAAGAGATTTTAAGATCGATCAAACAGCAGACCTTCGTTTTGTAGTTGAAGGAGACCTTTCTCCAGATGGAAAAGGTACGATTGTTTTTGCAAAAGGTATTGAAGTAGGTCATGTATTCAAACTCGGAAAAGTTTATAGTGAACCTATGAAAGCATCATACTTAGATGAAAACGGAAAGAATCAGATTATGTCAATGGGCTGCTATGGTATCGGAGTATCTAGAACGTTAGCAGCAGTGGCGGAAGAAAATAACGATGAAAATGGCTTAATTTGGCCGTTATCTTTAACACCATTCGATGTTCACTTAATTGCAGTTAACAGCAAAAATGCTGAACAGTCTGCCCTTTCGGACGAATTGTATGAACAGCTTAAAAGTGAAGGGTACGATTGTTTATATGATGATCGTCCTGAACGTGCCGGTGTTAAATTTGCCGACAGTGATTTAATTGGTTTACCTATTCGTGTTATGGTAGGCAAGAAGGCCGGCGAGGGTATCGTTGAAGTGAAAATCCGCAAGAGCGGTGAATCCTATGAAGTCCCAGTTTCAGAACTTAAGATTGTCTTAAAACGTGAATGGGATAAACTTGTTTGATAAAAACTAGGTGCCTCTTTTTATGGGGTACCTTTCCTATTTACACCAAATATACTCTTCTTAAAGAATTTTGCTTTTGAATAGGTTTTGAAAACCCTTCATTGACGAGTTGATTGGAGCGGAAGGTGCGAGACTCCTGCGGGATCAGTGGGACAGGTGAGACTCCTAAGGGCGCAAAGCGCCGGGGAGGCTCACCGCACACCCCGCGGAAAGAGCATCCTGGAGCGGAAATCAACACTTCCAATAGCTACAATGGTATGTAATAGTTAAATGAAATTAACCCCTTAAAAAGGAGGTTCTTATGAGCGGTAATGATCAGCAAATCAGGCAAGAACGACTGTCGCTTCTTTTAGAACAACTTGGAATTCCTGATGAGATGAAACCTGGCTTTTCAGGTGGAACGATTGAAAAACTGACAATTGATAAGGTGAATAGAAGCTGGCATTTTTTAATTGGAATAAAACGTCCTTTATCTTCTAATAGCTATGCATGGTTCAGTTCAAGTTTACGGCAAACATTTGAGCATATAGCAAAAGTTACTTTTTCCATACAATGTGCTGAAAGCTTTCAGTCTGAAGAATTGCTTACTTATTGGCCTTTGTGCAAAGAACAGCTCGTAAATACAGCAGGTCCCAGTCTCGGAAGTATGCTTTCAACACAAGAGCCTTCAGCGGAAGGTAATTTTTTATGTCTAACAGTAAGAAATGACGCAGAAGAGGCACTTGTACATCGAAAGTTATCTCCAATCATAAAAGATATGTACCAAAAGTTTGGATTTCATTCTGTACTTTTAAAAACTGAAATTAATCACTCTGAAGAAGATTATCAGAGGTTTATAGAGCAAAAGAAACAAGAAGACAATCATAAAATTATGGAAGCTCTTGTAGAAAAAGAAAAAGCAGCTAAAAGAGCTGATGCGCCAGCTGCCAGAACTGACATTATGATCGGCTATTCGATCAAGGATGAACCAGTTCCGATTCAGACTATACAAGATGAAGAACGAAGGATCACTATCCAGGGATATGTGTTTCATTCTGAAACAAGAGAACTTCGCAGCGGCAGAACACTATTAACTTTTAAGATCACAGATTATACAGATTCACTTCTTATTAAGATTTTCTCACGTGATAAAGAAGATATTCCGATTCTGCAGGGCATTCAAAAGGGAATGTGGCTAAAGGTTCGCGGAGGCATTCAAAATGATACGTTTGTCAGAGATCTGGTAATGATCGCAAACGATATTAATGAGATAAAACCTGAAACAAGAAAAGATCTTGCTGAAGAAGATAAAAAGCGTGTAGAACTTCATTTGCATACACCGATGAGTCAAATGGATGCAGTCTCCTCAGTATCTGCACTGGTTGGACAAGCAAAGAAATGGGGACATCCGGCGATCGCCATTACTGATCATGCAGGTGTACAGTCCTTCCCTGAAGCATATAGTGCAGGAAAGAAAAACGATATCAAAATTTTGTACGGACTCGAAGCGAATCTAGTAGATGATGGTGTGCCTATTGCTTATAATGAAGCCCCTAGAAAGCTTTCTGAAGAAACTTATGTTGTTTTTGACGTGGAAACAACGGGTCTTTCAGCCGTTTATAATAAGATCATAGAACTTGCAGCTGTTAAGATTAGAGGCGGAGAGATCGTTGATAGATTTGAAGCTTTCGCTAATCCGCATGAATCTTTGTCACAGACTACTATCGAATTAACTGGTATTACCGATGATATGGTGGAGAATGCTCCTGAGATCGAAGAAGTCCTTCGAGATTTTTATGCATTTATGGGTGATGACATCCTTGTTGCGCATAATGCGAGCTTCGATATGGGGTTCCTGAATGAAGGTTTGCGTAAGATGGGTTTAGGAGAAGCAAAGAACCCTGTTATTGATACACTGGAACTTGCCAGATTCTTGCTGCCTCAGTTAAAGAATCATAGATTGAACACACTCTGTAAACGGTTTGATATTGAACTTACACAGCATCACCGTGCCATCTATGATGCTGAAGCAACTGGCTATCTTTTATGGAAGCTTCTAAAAGAAACCTTTGAAAAAGAGATCTTTTATCATGACAGGCTGAACGATAATATGGGGCAAGGCGGTTTTCAACGTTCACGTCCTTTTCATTGCACACTTCTTGCTGCTACCCAAGAGGGATTGAAGAACTTATATAAACTAGTTTCAGAGTCTCATTTATCTTATTTCTACAGAACACCGCGTATACCCCGGTCCCGTTTAAGTAAGCTTCGGGAAGGAATCTTAGTAGGTTCCGCATGTGATAAAGGCGAAGTTTTTGAGGGCATGATGCAAAAACCGATAGAGGAAGTAGAAAAGATTGCTTCTTTTTATGATTACTTAGAAATACAGCCGCCAAGCAATTATTATCATCTGATCGAAAGAGAGCTTGTATCAGATGAGATGAACCTGAGAGAGATCCTCTCAAAAATCGTAAAGCTGGGTGAGAAACTGGATAAGCCGGTGGTTGCCACAGGTAATGTACATTACTTAAATCCGGAAGATGCGATATACAGGAAAATCTTAATATCATCTCAAGGCGGAGCCAACCCGTTGAACAGACAGACACTTCCTGAAGTTCACTTTAGAACGACAGATGAAATGCTGAATTTGTTTTCTTTTTTGGGTGAGGAGACTGCAGAAAAAGTAGTGTGTCACAACACTAGGCATATAGCGGATTCAATAGCTGAAATCAAACCGATTCCAGATGACCTCTATACTCCGAAGATCGAGGGAGCAGATGAAGAAGTCCGGTCAATGAGTTACAACCGCGCGAGAAGCATCTACGGAGAAAACCTCCCTGAACTAGTAGAGAAGAGGCTCGAAAAAGAACTTACAAGCATCATCGGTCATGGTTTTGCGGTTATTTACTTGATCTCGCATAAGCTTGTTAAAAAGTCACTGATTGACGGATATCTTGTAGGATCACGTGGATCAGTAGGATCTTCATTTGTTGCTACTATGACAGAAATTACAGAAGTTAATCCTCTGCCGCCGCACTATGTTTGCCCAAGCTGCAAAGAGTCGCATTTCTTTAACGATGGATCAGTCGGTTCAGGGTACGACCTGCCTGATAAAGAATGTCCGAAATGTAATGTTCTATATATTAAAGACGGCCAGGACATTCCCTTTGAAACATTCCTTGGCTTTAAGGGGGATAAAGTACCCGATATCGACTTGAACTTCTCAGGAGAATATCAGCCAAGAGCACATAATTATACGAAAGAGCTTTTCGGTGTAGATTATGTGTATCGTGCAGGTACAATAGGTACTGTTGCGGAAAAGACAGCATATGGCTATGTAAAAGGTTTTGCAAGTGACAATAACCTCACAATCCGATCGGCAGAAGTTGATCGTTTAGTGTCAGGATGCACTGGCGTAAAAAGAACCACTGGACAGCATCCGGGCGGAATTATTGTAGTACCTGACTATATGGATATTTACGATTTTTGTCCAATTCAGTTCCCTGCGGATGACAGTTCATCTGAATGGAAAACAACACATTTTGATTTCCATTCTATCCATGATAACTTGCTTAAGCTTGATATATTAGGACACGATGATCCAACGGTAATCCGCATGCTTCAAGATTTGAGCGGAATTGATCCTAAAACAATTCCTGCTTCCGACCCGGAAGTTATGAAAATCTTCTCAGGCCCTGAAGTGCTGGGGGTAACCGACGAACAGATCATGTGCAAAACAGGAACACTGGGAATACCAGAATTCGGTACTAAGTTTGTAAGACAGATGTTAGAGGAAACAAAACCAAGCACTTTCTCAGAACTCGTACAGATCTCCGGATTGTCACATGGTACAGACGTTTGGCTGAATAATGCAAATGAACTTATCGCAAATGGGACATGTGTCTTAAAAGATGTTATCGGCTGCCGTGATGACATCATGGTCTACCTTATCTATAAGGGACTTGAGCCCTCACTAGCTTTTAAAATTATGGAGAGCGTCCGTAAAGGTAAAGGTCTTCCTGATGAATGGATCGAAGAAATGAAAAACAACGATGTGCCTGACTGGTATATCGGTTCATGTCTAAAGATCAAATACATGTTCCCGAAAGCCCATGCTGCAGCTTATGTATTAATGGCTGTCCGGATCGCATATTTTAAAGTGCATTATCCAATCTGGTTCTATGCAGCATACTTTACTGTAAGAGCTGACGACTTTGACGTTGAATCCATGATTCGCGGTTCAAAAGCTCTTCGTGCCAAAATTGAAGAGATATCGGCTAAAGGTCTTGATGCTTCAACAAAAGAAAAGAACCTGCAAACTGTCCTTGAACTCGCACTTGAGATGTGCGAAAGAGGTCTTTCGTTCCAAAAGATAGACTTATATCGTTCAAGTGCTACTGATTTTCTAGTAGAAGGGGATACACTGATTCCGCCTTTCAATTCCATCGCTGGACTTGGAACAAACGCTGCTCTAAATATTGTAAAAGCAAGGGAAGATGGGCAGTTCCTTTCAAAAGAGGATCTTCAGCAGCGTGCAAAATTATCTAAGACCATTATTGAGTATTTAGATGATCAGGGATGTCTGGAAGGACTGCCCGATGCAAATCAGCTTTCTCTCTTCTAACACAAGGGTTTAAGCAGGAAGAAAGTTGCAGTATTTTATTGGTTATGGTATAGTATTTTTGGAAATACTGTTGAATGAATAACTGTCGGCGAAAGAGTGGGGCTCCCCACTCTTTCGTTACGTTTTAAGGTCATTCAGCCAGAAGGAGGGCAGCAATGAGTCAGAAGATTACAGAGCTCACGACTGAGCTTGTAACCCCAATCGTTGAAAAACTAGGACTTGAACTTGTTGACGTTGAATTTGTTAAAGAGGGTAAAAACTGGTTTCTCCGTGTTTATATCGACTCAACCGGCGGTGTTGATATCGAAGAATGCGGAACTGTCAGTGAACAGTTAAGTGAAAAGTTAGATGAACTTGATCCGATTGAACAGCCCTACTTTTTAGAAGTATCTTCTCCAGGAGTGGAAAGACCGCTTAAGAAGCCAGAAGATGTTAAAAATGCAATTGGCAAAAATGTAAACATAAAACTTTATGAGCCTATTAATGGTGAAAAAGTATATGAAGGACTTTTAAAAGACTTTGACGGTGAAACGCTGTTTATGGAGATTAAAGTAAAAACCCAAGTCAAGAAGGTAGAGCTGCCATATAAAAAAGTGGCAAACGCCCGTCTTGCGGTTGTTTTTTAATGAAGAGGGGAGTAAAAAAATGAGTACCGAGCTTTTGGATGCACTTACATTATTGGAAAAAGAAAAAGGGATCAGCAAAGATGTAATTATTGAAGCGATTGAAGCAGCCCTTATTTCAGCGTATAAACGCAATTTTCATCAAGCGCAAAATGTACGTGTGGATTTTAACAGAGATACAGGCAGTATCCGTGTATTTTCTAGAAAAAACGTGGTTGCTGAGGTTGAAGACGATCGTCAAGAGATTTCAGTTACTGAAGCACAAGCGATCAACCCTGGTTATGAGATAGATGATATTGTAGAAGAGGAAGTAACACCAAAGGATTTTGGACGTATTGCCGCTCAAACTGCTAAACAAGTTGTTACACAGCGTGTACGGGAAGCAGAACGCGGAATCATCTTCTCTGAGTTTATCGATCGTGAAGAAGATATTATCACAGGTATCGTCCAGCGTCAGGACCATCGTTATATGTATGTCAGTCTTGGCCGTGTTGAAGCATTATTGCCTGCAGCTGAGCAGATGCCTGGTGAATCACACACTACGAATGACCGCATTAAAGTATATATCACCAAAGTTGAGAAGACGACTAAAGGACCTCAAATTTTAGTTTCACGTACTCACCCTGGACTTTTAAAACGATTGTTCGAACTAGAAGTGCCTGAAATTTATGATGGTACAGTTGAGATTAAATCTATTGCACGTGAAGCGGGAGACCGTTCTAAAATTGCTGTTCATGCAGCAGATTCTGAAGTTGATCCTGTAGGTTCTTGTGTAGGGCAAAAAGGTGCACGTGTGCAAACGATCGTTAATGAACTTAACGGCGAGAAGATTGATATTGTTCGCTGGAGTGAAGATCCTGTCGTTTACGTGGCAAACTCTTTAAGTCCTGCAAAAGTTCTTGAAGTACAAGTGAACGAAGAAGATAAGATGACTACGGTAATCGTACCTGATTATCAGTTGTCACTGGCGATTGGCAAACGTGGTCAGAATGCACGCCTTGCTGCCAAGTTAACAGGTTGGAAGATTGATATTAAAAGTGAATCAGAAGCTGTAGAATCAGGTGTCTATGACCCTTCGAATTCAACGAATGATTCTTTCTATAACGATTCTGTCGAGGATGAAGAGTAAGAGAAGACGAGGTGGAGACAATGAAAACCCGTAAAATTCCAATGAGAAAATGCGTAGCCTGCCAAGAAATGAAGGCGAAAAAAGAATTAACACGTATTGTCCGCTCACCTGAAGGGGAAGTCTCTGTCGATTCAACCGGAAAAAAATCCGGAAGAGGAGCTTATCTTTGTCATGAACTTGTTTGTATTGAACAAGCAAAAAAGAAAAAGATCCTAGAGACACACTTGAAGTCGAAAATTCCGGCTGATGTATACGAACAGCTTGAAAAAGGAAGTCATACATCTTGAAAACAAGCCGGTGGGAAAACTTTCTTGGAATAGCAGCTCGGGCTGGAAAAGTAATATCTGGTGAAGAGCTCGTAGTAAAAAGCATACAAAAACAGAACGCAAAAATTGTTCTATTATCAAAAGATGCTTCTGAAAACACAAAGAAAAAGGTAACAGATAAGTGTCTTTTCTATAAAGTCGACTATTTTTGGATAGAAGATCGAAATGTTTTAGGAAAAGCAATTGGAAAAGAACAGCGAGTTGTAGTTGCTGTAAATGATCAAGGATTTTCAAAGCGTTTAAAGGAACTTCTTGATCACTAACACGGGGGTGAACATATGAGTAAAATACGCGTATACGAATATGCGAAACAGAAAAATGTTCAAAGTAAAGACATAATCGAAAAGCTTAAAACAATGGATGTCCATGTGGCGAATCATATGTCTATGATCGATCAGGCTGCTTTAACAAAGCTCGATGAAGCTTATAATTCAAAAGCACAAAAAGATCAGCCTGCAAAACCAAAAAATCAGAATCAACTCCCTAAAACAGATAAGAACAGAAACAACTCTGGTAACGACACCAAATCTAATAAAAAGGAAGTTCAAAAAGAGAGTAATATGAAAATTAAAAAAGAGACCGATAACCGTAACTCATCACAAACAAAAAGCCCGCAAACTCAAGGGGCGAAGCCAGGCAATTCAAATAGCCAAAATGCTGCAAAGAATAACAATTCTAAAAACAGCAACAACAGCAACAACAGAAACCAGAATAACAACAATAGAAATAACAATAACCGAAACAATAACAACAAGAACCAGAACAGAAATAAACAAAACAGAGGCGGAGGCAGCCAGCAGCAAGCACCTCAAAAGAAGGTTCTTGAGACTCCGAGCAAAATCACCTTTACTGATACTCTTCAGGTAGGTGAACTTGCGAAAAAATTAAACAAAGATACTTCTGAAATCATCAAAAAGCTAATGGGTCTTGGTATTATGGCAACGATCAATCAAGAGCTTGATAAAGAAGCGATTGAACTAATCGCCGCTGATTATGATGTTGAAGTGGAAGAAGAAATTATCGTTGATGAAACGGAATTCGAAAATTATGAAGTCGTTGACGATGAAAAAGATATGCAAGTACGTCCGCCGGTTGTAACAATCATGGGGCACGTTGACCATGGTAAAACAACGCTTCTTGATGCTATTCGAAACACGAAAGTAACTGCAGGAGAAGCCGGTGGTATCACTCAGCACATCGGTGCATACCAAATCACAAACAACGGAAAACAAATTACTTTCCTTGATACACCAGGACATGCTGCGTTTACAACTATGCGTGCACGCGGTGCTCAAGTAACGGATATTACAATTCTTGTTGTAGCTGCTGACGATGGTGTAATGCCGCAGACAGTTGAAGCGATCAACCATGCAAAAGCCGCTGAAGTACCAATTATCGTAGCAGTCAACAAAATGGATAAAGAAGCTGCTAACCCAGACCGAGTTATGCAGGAACTTACTGAACATGGACTAGTTTCTGAAGCATGGGGCGGAGATACAATCTTCGTTAACGTTTCAGCTATTAAAGGTGACGGAATTGATGATCTTCTTGAAATGATCAACCTTGTTTCAGAAGTAGAAGAATTAAAAGCAAATCCTAACCGAACTGCTGCTGGAACTGTAATTGAAGCACAGCTTGACAAAGGCCGTGGTTCTGTTGCAACGCTTCTAGTGCAGTCAGGTACATTAAATGTTGGAGATGCTATCGTAGTTGGACATACGTTCGGACGTGTTCGTGCGATGGTAAATGATCTAGGTCGCCGTGTTAAATCTGTTGGACCTTCTACTCCTGTTGAAATTACGGGATTGAATGATGTTCCACAAGCTGGAGACCCATTCATGGTATTTGCTGATGAGAAAAAAGCTCGCCAAGTCGGAGAATCCCGTTTCAAGAAACAACAGGATGCTCAGCGTAAAGAATCTTCTAAACTTAACCTTGATGACCTCTTTAATCAGATTAAAGAAGGTGAGATTAAAGATATCAATGTCATCATTAAAGGTGATGTTCAAGGTTCTGTAGAAGCACTTGCTGGTTCTCTTCAAAAGATCGATGTTGAAGGTGTTAAGGTTAAAATTATTCACTCAGGTGTTGGAGCGATCAACGAGTATGATATCATGCTTGCATCTGCTTCAAATGCAATCGTAATCGGTTTTAACGTTCGTCCGGATGCAGGTGCTAAACGTACTGCTGACGCTGAGAAGGTTGATGTTCGTCTTCACCGTATCATCTATAACGTTATTGAAGAAATCGAATCAGCGATGAAAGGTATGCTTGACCCTGAATTCGAAGAAAAAGTTATCGGCCAGGTTGAAGTCAGAACAACCTTTAAAGTATCTAAAGTTGGAACAATTGCTGGCTGTTATGTTACTGAAGGTAAAATTACGAGAGATTCCACAGTACGTTTGATCCGTGATGGTGTTGTTTCTTACGAAGGCAAAATTGATGCACTTAAACGTTTTAAAGATGATGCCAAAGAAGTTTCAGCTGGATATGAATGTGGTATTACTCTTGAAAAGTTCAATGATATTAAAGAAGGCGATATCATTGAAGCTTATATTATGGAAGAAATTAAAGTAAAATGATCGGATTATTAACGGTTGAGTTTTTCATATATGAAGCACAGTCGTTAAAAGATAAGCGTTCAGTTGTTCAAAAAGCGGTTAACAGACTTCGGCAGCGCTTTAATCTTGCTGTATCTGAAACTGGATTCCAGGATTTATGGCAGCGGGCAGAGATAAGTATGGTAACCGTTTCTTCGGACAAAATAATAGCAGAAAAAGAATTGCAAAGAGCACTTGCAATGATTACATCTATTACCGAATTGGAAGTAACCGATTCTAAAGTGGAGTGGCTATAAGGCAAGTGGCAAGAAACGGGGTGTATAAATTATGGGCACAATCCGTTCCAACCGTGTTGGGGAACAGATGAAAAAAGAGCTTACTGATATTATTGGCCGGAAACTAAAAGACCCCCGCGTTGGTTTTGTAACTGTTACGGCGGTTGATGTAACTGGTGACCTGCAGCAAGCGACTGTATACGTTTCTGTTTTTGGCGACAGTGAACAAAAAGAACAGACTTTGCGCAGTCTTGCTAAAGCTACTGGTTTTATCAGGACTGAAATTGGAAAACGTATTCGCATGCGTAAAACACCGGACATCTTCTTTAAATTTGATGAATCCTTAAATTATGGAAGCAAGATCGAAAGTCTTTTGTCTGAGATTAAACGAGATGACGAAGACAGCGAAGAAAACGAAGATTATCCGAAACCATAATAGGAAATGGATAGGCAATTAAATAAATTGTCTATCCATTTTTTGCTTGAACTAAATTATTCAACTTATGCAGGAATGTAAAAGGAGAAATTGATATGACTGTTAGGCAAGGAATTTTAGCACTGAAAAAACCTGCCGGAATGACATCACATGACTGTGTAGGAAAAATACGCAGAATCTTTTCAACTAAAAAAGTGGGACACACGGGAACCCTGGACCCGGAAGTTACAGGAGTGCTGCCTATCTGTATTGGCAGAGCAACAAAAATTGCTGAGTATATGTCTGACTATGGCAAGGAATATATCGGTGAAGTTACGCTCGGTTTTTCGACAGAGACAGAAGATGCACATGGCGAAAAAGTAATGGAAAAACAAGTTGAGGAAGATATAGACTTTGGAAAAATAAAAGAGATTTTGCAGTCTCTTACAGGTGAAATTGAACAAGTTCCTCCAATGTATTCGGCTGTTAAAGTTAACGGGAAGAAACTTTATGAATATGCAAGACAGGGAATTCAAATCGAAAGGCAAAAACGGAAAGTGACTATATATGAGCTTGAACTGCTGAATACAGAGGATACTTTAAGTAAAGAAAATCCTGTTTTTTCATTTAGAGTAAAATGTTCGAAAGGGACTTATGTCCGTACTCTCGCTGTTGCTATTGGTGAAAAACTAGGTTATCCCGCTCATATGTCATCTCTGATAAGAACAGCCTCAGGTCCATTTACTTTAAACGATTGTGTCACATTTGAAGAGCTGGAAAACACAGAGTCACCTTTGGAAAATTACTTATTTCCACTAGAGAGAGGAATCTCGCATTTTCCAAAATGGACAGTTGATGAGGAGACTGAGGGTCAAGTTAGAAATGGATCAGTGCTCCCAAAACCAAAAGAGTTGGAACAAAGTCCGTTTGGTGTTTATAATGAAGAAGGAAAATGTCTAGCCATCTATCAGCTGTATCCTTCTAAACCTGGTTTGATAAAACCAGCGAAAGTGTTAGCCATTGAATAACGAAACAGGTTAGTAGGTGAGTTTTTGGAAACAATCGTCATTAATCATCCTCATCATTATGAAAAAGAAAGTCTCCCGCCATTAATCTTGGCATTAGGCTATTTCGATGGAATTCACATCGGACATCAGCGTGTGATAAATACAGCTGTTGAACTTGCAGAAAGAAATGGAGCAATTCCAGCTGTTATGAGTTTTCATCCACATCCTTCTGTAGTTTTAGGGAAAGCGGATGAAACTTGGACATATATCACACCGCTTGAAGAAAAGAAAAAGATTTTAGAAAGTATGGGAGTTAAACGTTTTTATCTTGTGAAATTCGATCTTGATTTCGCTTCACTCTCTACAAAGGATTTTGTTGACCAGTATATTATCGGTTTAAATGTAAAGCATGTTGTAACAGGTTTTGATTTTACATACGGCAAGTATGGAAAAGGAAATGTGGAAACACTGGTTCATGAAGCTGACGGCAAATTCGGTCAAACTGTAATTGAGAAGATTGAAGAAAAGGGTCAGAAAATAAGTTCTACCCTTATTCGCCAATGCCTAAGAGAAGGACTGGTCGAGAGCATAGTTCATTATCTCGGCAGAAGATATAAACTCAATGGTACTGTCATACATGGAGACAAACGCGGACGTACAATAGGTTTTCCTACAGCTAATCTTGACACGGATGTCTATACCCTTCCAAAAGTAGGGGTTTACGCCGTAGAAGTTAATGTTGACGGAGAAAAGTACTATGCTATGGCAAATGTGGGCTATAAGCCAACTTTTAAAGATGATCAAAAAATGCCTTCTTTAGAAGTTCATATTTTTAATTTTCAAAACGAGATTTATGGGAGAACGATTAGTGTTACTTGGCTTAAAAGGATCAGGGATGAAAAGAAATTCAATTCTATTGATGAATTGATCGAACAGCTAAAAGCAGATAAAAACGAGACATTATCGATCATACAGTCAATGTGTTAAAAAAACTTGCATTTATTTCTTAAACAGGCTATGCTAATACATGTACATTTTTAATGTGCAAAATAACCATTGCTTGGCAAGTCGAGTCACCGACGCTTGCTCGGTAATAGGTGTTTCTAATATTAAGGAGGTGAAAAGGATGGCT
The DNA here is from genome assembly GCF_042680145.1 of Fictibacillus halophilus. GTDB lineage: Bacteria > Bacillota > Bacilli > Bacillales > Fictibacillaceae > Fictibacillus > Fictibacillus halophilus_A. The sequence continues at coordinate 1,276,652 of NZ_JBHTNQ010000001.1, forward strand.
ATTACTCAAGAGCGTAAAAACGAACTAATCAGCGAGTATAAGGTACATGATACGGACACTGGATCTCCAGAAGTTCAAATCGCTATCCTTACTGAACAAATTAATGAGTTGAATGATCACTTGCGTACACACAAGAAAGATCACCACTCACGTCGTGGTCTATTAAAAATGGTTGGTAAGCGCCGTAACTTGTTAACGTACCTACGTAACAAGGAAATCACGCGTTACCGCGAATTGATCGGAAGACTAGGATTACGTCGTTAATCCAACAAAAGCGGGATTTAATCCCGCTTTTTTTATTGCAAGTAATACGATATCGGACATATCAGAAATGTTTTATACATATTACTAAATTCTTTACAGTTTTTCTTTTTAGGAAGGACTACGTTAGGATATAATAGAACCATAAAATACTAGGATTTTTTAAGTGTTGAGAGGAGTACCAAGTAAAATGGATCAACAAAAACGAACTTTTACCATGGACTGGGCGGGCAGAACGCTTACGTTCGAAATTGGAGAATTAGCAAAACAAGCAAACGGTGCTGTTATGGTCAGATATGGTGATACTGCAGTACTTTCTACTGCTGTAGCTTCAAAACAGCCCAAAAATTTAAGTTTTTTCCCACTGACAGTAAACTACGAGGAACGTTTATACGCAGTTGGTAAAATCCCTGGAGGATTTATTAAACGTGAAGGCCGTCCAAGTGAAAAAGCTGTATTGGCAAGCCGCTTGATTGATCGTCCGATCCGTCCTTTATTTGCTGATGGTTTCCGTAACGAAGTACAAGTTGTCAGCACTGTAATGAGTGTTGATCAAAACTGTTCTTCTGAAATGGCAGCAATGATCGGATCATCCCTTGCATTATCTATTTCCGATATTCCTTTTGAAGGACCAATCGCTGGTGTTACTGTCGGGCGTATTAATGGCGAGTTTGTTATCAACCCGACTGTTGAACAAAACGAGAAAAGTGATATTCAATTAATCGTTGCAGGAACAAAACATGCGATTAACATGGTTGAAGCTGGCGCAGAAGAAGTTTCTGAGGAAACAATGCTTGAAGCAATCATGTTCGGTCATGAAGAGATTAAGAAGTTAATTGCATTCCAAGAAGAAATCGTTTCAGAAATCGGCAAAGAAAAAATGGAAGTTGTTCTTCATGAACTTGATAAGGATCTTGAGCAGGAAGTCCGTGAATTTGTCGGCAGCGATGTAAAAGAAGCAGTAAAAGTAATTGAGAAACACGCACGCCAAGAAGCCCTTGATGCAGTTGGTGCAAATCTCGCTTCTCGTTATGAAGAAGATGAAGAAAAAGCTAATGAAGCAAAAGAGATTCTACATAAACTTATCAAAGAAGAAGTTAGACGCTTAATCTTAAAAGAAAAAATTCGTCCAGATGGAAGAAAAACGGATGAAATCCGCAAACTTTCTTCTACTGTAGGGATTTTAGCTAGAACACATGGTTCTGGTCTGTTCACACGAGGACAGACACAAGCATTAAGTATCTGTACATTGGGAGCATTAGGTGATGTACAGGTTCTTGACGGACTTGGTGTTGAAGAGTCGAAGCGATTTATGCATCAATATAATTTCCCTCCATTCAGTGTTGGTGAAACAGGATTTATGCGCGGACCAGGCAGACGTGAAATCGGTCATGGTGCATTGGGAGAACGCGCTTTAGAACAAGTGATTCCGAATGAAGAGGAATTCCCTTACACAATTCGCTTAGTTTCTGAAGTACTTGAATCAAACGGATCTACTTCTCAAGCAAGTATTTGTGCAAGTACATTGGCACTAATGGATGCTGGTGTGCCGATCAAGGCACCGGTTGCAGGAATTGCGATGGGTCTGATCTCAGATGGTGAGGATGTTACAGTTCTTACAGATATTCAAGGTATGGAAGACCACCTTGGAGACATGGATTTTAAGGTAGCAGGTACACCAAACGGTATCACTGCTCTGCAAATGGATATTAAAATTTCAGGTATCAACCGTGAAATCCTTCAAGAAGCACTAACACAAGCAAAAGAAGGCCGTATGATTATCTTGAAGTCTATGCTTTCTACACTTTCTGAGTCTCGTACGCAATTATCTCAGTATGCTCCTAAGATTTTAACAATGAAGATTAATCCTGACAAAATCCGTGATGTTATTGGGCCAAGCGGGAAAATCATCAATAAGATCATTGAAGAAACTGGGGTTAAGATCGACATCGAACAAGACGGAACGATCTTTATTGCTTCAACTGATGAGCCGATGAACAATAAGGCGAAGAAAATTATTGAAGATATCGTAAGAGAAGTTCAAGTTGGCGAATATTACATGGGCAAAGTAAAGCGAATTGAAAAATTCGGTGCTTTCGTAGAGCTGTTCAGCGGTAAAGATGGATTAGTCCATATCTCAGAACTAGCTGAAGAGCGTGTAGGTAAAGTAGAAGATGTCGTTAAGCTTGGTGATGAAATCCTTGTGAAAGTTACGGAGATCGATAACCAGGGCCGTGTAAACTTATCACGCAAAGTAGTCTTAAAAGAAGAAAAAGCGAAAAATGAACAGCAGCAGAATGTTTAATTCCATAAAAATAAAGGCCAGCCTTGCACAAGGGCTGGCTTTTTCATTGCTGTATTAATGTTCCAATAACGTTCTAACTTGTACAGGTTGTACATAACTTGATTACAGGGAGGGGAGTTATGTGAAAAAATCAATTCTTCACTGGTCCATCATCGTTTTAATCATAACTGCAACAGCTATTTCAGTGCATAACCCATTTACGAGCACTTACATCGAAAGCATTAAAGCACAGAGTACAGCTGTTTCACAAATGAAATCAAATTCAATCTATGCACAGATTAAAGAAAAAGCTAAGGAATTAAATAAGCCGCCTCAGAATGCTGAAATCGATCCTGTTTGGAAAGCCACTCCCGGCTACAATGGACTAGTTGTAGATATGGAAGAATCATTTAAGGCAATGAAAAAAATAAATAAATTCGATGAAAAAAAATTAGTTGTAAAGCAAATAGAACCAACTATCCATTTAGAGAACTTGCCTGCTTCTCCCATTTATCGAGGGAATCCTGAGAAACCTATGGTAACCCTTCTTGTAAATGTAGCTTGGGGCAATGAGCATTTGCCGGGTATGCTGCAAACAATGAAGAAGAATAATGTACATTCAACTTTTTTCCTGGATGGTTCATGGGTTAAGAAAAATCCTTCTCTGGCAAAAATGATTGCTGAGGAAAACCATGAAATTGGCAACCATGCATACTCACATCCAGATTTGAAAAAAATGACTAATACGAGAATTACCGAAGAACTCAAACAAACGAATGAAGTCATAAATGCCACTTTGGATAAGTCACCTAAATGGTTTGCGCCGCCAAGCGGAAGCTACCGTAACGATGTTGTTCAAATAGCTGCTGAACTTGATATGAAAACAATTCTTTGGTCTGTCGACACTGTAGACTGGAGGAATCCAAATCCTGATGAGATGGTTGAAAGAGTTCTGAATAAGGTACATCCTGGAGCTATGATTCTAATGCATCCAACAGCCTCTTCTGCAGCCGGGTTAGAGAAGCTTATTAAAGGTATTAAAGATAAGGGACTCAGTATCGGAACTGTCTCAGATCTCATGGATGAAAAAAGACTGCTTCCAAAATCAATCAAGTAAAGTTGTATAGGAGTTATGATAATGGTATATTGTTCCTATGATTAGTAGTGGCAGATTTGACAGCTAGGGGGAAACAAGTTTGATAAAAAGACATACATGTTCAAACGGCGTCCGCGTCGTTTTGGAGAATATTCCAACCGTACGATCGGTAGCGATAGGGGTATGGATTGGAACAGGATCCAGGTTTGAAAATACGAAGAACAACGGTATTTCACACTTTTTGGAGCACATGTTTTTCAAAGGAACAAAAACAAGAACAGCCAGAGAAATTGCTGAGTCTTTTGACAGCATCGGCGGTCAAGTGAATGCTTTTACTTCAAAAGAATATACATGTTATTATGCAAAAGTTCTTGATACTCATGCTCCATACGCACTTGAAGTGCTAGCTGATATGTTCTTTAATTCAACATTTGACGAAGGTGAATTGTTAAAAGAAAAGAATGTTGTATTAGAAGAGATAAAAATGTATGAAGATACACCTGATGATATCGTTCATGACATGCTTAGCCGGGCAAGCTTTCAAAATCATGAACTCGGTTTTCCAATCTTAGGTACTGAAGAAACTCTGCATACTTTTACAGGGAATACATTGCGTGATTATATGAATACACATTATGTTCCCGAAGAAGTTGTTATTTCAATAGCTGGGAATATAGATGAATCTTTTATCAAAGACGTTGAGGGATTTTTCGGCAGCTACAAAACGAGCTCTTTAGCTAAAGCTGAAATGAATTCTCCGATATTCCATCCTGAAAAATTGGCTCGCAAGAAAGAAACGGAACAGGCTCATTTATGTCTAGGTTTTCCTGGTCTTTCTTTAAAAGATAAACGAAGCTACAGCTTGATCATACTCAACAATATTTTTGGCTCGAGTATGTCTAGCCGCCTGTTTCAGGAAGTGCGAGAGCAGAAAGGTCTTGCATACTCTGTCTTTTCGTATCATTCTGCGTTTCAGGATAATGGAATTTTCACTATTTATGGCGGTACCGCACCACATCAGCTCGATGAGTTGTATGAAACAATCACAAATATTGTTGATGACTTAAACGAAAATGGAATTACGGACAAAGAATTGAAAAATTCCAAAGAACAGATAAAAGGAAACTTAATGCTTAGCCTAGAGAGCACGAACAGCCGCATGAGCCGAAATGGCAAGCACGAACTTATCTTAGGCTATCATCGTACATTGGATGATATGGTAGAATCTATCGATAAAGTTTCAAAGGAAGATGTTGACCAGCTGATTCAATCTATTTTCAATGAAGGCTGCTCAGCATCACTTGTCAGTCCTCAAGGAGAACTGCCTAAGGGATTACAATAAAATAACGATACATTTTAGAATCCGGGGATCTTTCCCGGATTTTTTATTTTGCTTTTTTCGTAAGGTTGTTTTAGTAACAATGTTGTTATTTGAAGATGTTGATATCCGCTCCAGGATGCTCGCTTTCCGCGGGGCGTACGGTGAGCCCCCTAGGCTAATCAGCCTGCCGGGGTCTCACCTGTCCCCCTGATCCCGCCGGAGTCTCGCACCTTGCGCTCCAATCAACTATTCAATGAAGCGTACTCAAAAAAATGTTTGGAAGCACAATCATTTTGAAACGAGCCTTTCTTAAAGATTGTTGCGTATGATTCTTTTTTGTACTGTTGGGTTTCGATGCATTAGTGAGGCAGCATCAGGCGAGTTTTTTAACAAAACAAAAATGGGCGTTCCGTTTAACTAATGCCCCAAACAAGGCAGGTGCTCCTGAATATAATGATGTTGATTGATACCAATAGTTCGTAAAAACAATAATTTGTGACCGTAATGATAAAAAGTAATGCCGTTGTAAAATGGGGATTTGAGTAACCAGATAGGCGGAGCGTTCATATCATGATGAACGTGGATAGCAATTCCCCTCAGTAAAGAAACAACGGAGAAAGGGGAGAAAGAATGTTAACGGATTTGCATATCGCTGTTTTTGGCGGCGATGCGAGGCAGCTAGAAGTAATCAGGAAGTTAACAGAATTAGACGCGATACTTACACTTATTGGCTATGACCAGCTCGATCATGGTTTTACTGGCGCATCAAAAATGGATATAGATGAAGTTGATTTTTCAAAGTTAGACAGCATTATTTTGCCTGTAAGTGGAACGGGGCTGCAGGGAGAGATTGATACTATTTTCTCAAACAGGAAAATCATTTTAACAGAAGAGATGTTGAAAAAAACAAAGAGTCACTGCCAGGTTTTTTCAGGCATCAGCAATTCTTATCTTGATACGATCACAGCAAACAGCAATCGGAAGCTTACAAAATTGTTCGAAAGAGACGATGTAGCTATATATAATAGCATACCTACTGTTGAAGGAACGATCATGATGGTAATCCAGCATACGGATATAACTATTCATCAATCAAACACAGTTGTCCTTGGATTCGGCCGGGTTGGTATGAGTGTGGCAAGAACTTTTCAAGCACTAGGAGCAAATGTAAAGGTAGGAGCCAGAAAATCGGAGCATATGGCAAGAATTTCAGAAATGGGAATGATTCCTTTTCATTTAGATGATTTGAAAAATGAAGTTTATGAGACGGATGTATGCATCAATACGATTCCTACACAGATTGTAAATGCTGATGTCATATCGAAATTTCCGTCACATGCGTTAATTGTTGATTTGGCTTCAAAACCAGGGGGTACAGATTTCCGGTATGCAGAAAAGCGGGGTATCAAAGCTCTGTTAGCTCCGGGATTACCTGGAATAGTAGCTCCTAAAACAGCAGGGAAAATTGTCGCTAATGTACTTTCGCAGCTGTTAATCAATGAATTTTATAAGCGGAAGGGGTAGTTTTTATGGATTTTAATGGGAAGCATATCGGCTTTGGATTAACCGGTTCACATTGCACCTATGACGCGGTTTTTCCTCAAATCCAAAAGCTTGTGGACCTTGGTGCAAAAGTGACGCCTTTTTTCACGCATACTGTGATGCAAACGACTACGCGTTTTGGTGCTGAAGGAGAATGGGTAGAAAAAATTAAGGATATTACGGGCAATGAACCTGTGGATTCTATTGTAAAAGCTGAACCGTTTGGACCAAAGACTCCATTGGATTGTATGGTTATCGCTCCACTAACAGGAAATTCAATCAGTAAATTTGCCAACGCAATGACAGATTCCCCGGTACTTATGGGAGCAAAAGCAACACTTAGAAATCAGAAACCTGTAGTTCTTGGCATCTCAACAAATGATGGTTTAGGTTTAAACGGTGTTAACATAATGAGGCTTATGGCAACAAAAAATATATATTTCATTCCATTCAGCCAGGATGATCCCGTTAAAAAGCAAAATTCATTGGTTGCACATATGGATACATTAATAGAAACAATTGATCTCGCTTTACAAGGTAAGCAGCTTCAGCCCGTACTCAGGGTGATAGATTAATACAGCAGAAGAAAATCCGTTCATAACAGCCCAGTTTATGATAAAATATGATAAATTATATGGATTAACAAGGAGAAACCATAAAATTGCGTTTCTCCTTCTGTTGTAGCTTGCTTACCTTAAACAATAAAGGAGTCAATAAAAGATGAGCCAAAAATCATTTCATGTAGCCGTAGTAGGTGCGACTGGCGCAGTCGGCCAACAAATGTTAAATAGTTTAAGTGAAAAGAATTTTCCGATCGGCAAGTTATCGCTTCTTGCTAGTAAAAGGTCTGCAGGACAGGTCATCACATTTAACGGGGAATCTCATACGATACAGGAAGCAACGCCAGAAGCATTCGAAGGGGTTGATCTTGCTTTATTTTCTGCCGGTGGATCTGTTTCTAAGCAGCTTGCTCATGAGGCAGTGAAGAGAGGTGCAATCGTTGTAGATAATACGAGCGCATTCCGAATGGATCCAAATGTACCGCTGGTTGTACCTGAAGTTAACGAACAAGATCTTTTGAAGCATAATGGAATCATCGCAAATCCAAACTGTTCTACTATTCAAATGGTAGTGGCGCTTCAGCCGCTTCATGAAAAGTATGGCCTTAAAAAAGTGATCGTTTCCACTTACCAGGCTGTTTCAGGAGCGGGAGCTAAAGCAGTCGAGGAATTAAAAGAGCAATCTAAAGCCGTTTTAAACGACGAGCCTTTTGAAGCATCGATCATGCCATGTGCTTCAGATAAAAAACATTATCAAATCGCTTTTAATGCAGTTCCTCAGATTGATAAATTTGAAGAGAACGGCTATACATTTGAAGAATTAAAAATGATGAATGAAACAAAGAAAATCATGCACTTAGAAAATCTGGAGATCGCTGCCACTTGCGTAAGACTGCCAGTTGAAACGGGTCACTCTGAATCTTTATATGCTGAGTTTGAAAATGGTAACCCATCCGTTCAGGAATTAAGAGAAGTATTAAAGTCAGCACCAGGTGTAACATTGCAAGACCAGCCAGAAGAGCAGATCTATCCGATGCCGGCTCTAGCAGCAGGATTGCCAGATGTATTTGTCGGCAGAATCCGTAAAGATTTAGATCGTGATAACGCCTACCACATGTGGGTAGTGTCAGACAATCTTTTAAAAGGTGCAGCATATAACTCTGTACAGATCGCAGAAAGTTTGATCAAGTTAAACTTGCTTTAATTTCATAAAGAAGGTGCATTCATGAAGATTATCGTTCAAAAATTTGGAGGAACATCTTTAAAAGAAGATACGGGCCGTTTAGAAGCAGTCCGTCATATTAAAAAAGCAGTTGATGAAGGCTATAAAGTTGTATGTGTGGTTTCTGCAATGGGAAGATTCGGCGATCCATATGCAACAGATACTTTGTTAAGCCTATTAGGTGAAAACAACAAAATATCCAACCGTGAACAGGATCTGCTTTTATCTTGCGGAGAAATTATATCTTCAGTGGTATTTTCTGGTCTGCTTAATGCTTTAGGCTTATCTGCTGCTGCATTAACAGGACCGCAGGCAGGTTTTCGTACGAATGACGATTTTTCTAATGCCAGAATCATTGATATGAAATGCGAGCGGATTAGAGCAGAACTTGAAAATCATTCCGTAGTGGTCGTAGCTGGCTTTCAAGGTCAATCGAAGAGCGGAGATATAGCAACACTTGGAAGAGGGGGGAGCGATACGAGTGCTTCTGCACTTGGAGCGGCTCTCCAAGCGGAGTTCATTGATATTTTTACTGATGTAGAAGGAGTTATGACAGCCGATCCAAGGCTTGTTAAAGATGCAAGACCTCTTTCTGTTGTCACATATGCTGAAATCTGCAACATGGCATATCAGGGAGCAAAGGTAATCCATCCAAGAGCGGTGGAGATTGCTATGCAGGCGAAAATTCCGCTGCGGATCCGTTCTACCTATTCAGACCTTCCTGGAACTCTTGTAACCTCTTCATTAAAAGGTCCGGCAGGAAAAGACGTGCAGGAATCAATCATTACTGGGATCGCCCATGTTTCCAATATTACACAGATAAAAGTCTATGCAAATGACGGCCAGTATGATCTTCAGACAAAGGTATTTAAAGCAATGGCGCAAGAACAGATTTCAGTCGATTTTATTAACATCTCTCCAAAAGGTGTTGTCTACACGATCATGGAAGATAAAACTGAGCAGGCGCTGCTTAAACTAAAAGAGATCGGCTATGAACCTGATGTGACAAGAAACTGTGCAAAAGTATCAGCGGTAGGTGCTGGCATTGCAGGTACGCCAGGTGTAACAGCTGCAATCGTGGAATCTCTTTCGAGCAGAAATATCCAGATTCTCCAATCTGCTGACTCCCATACTACGATCTGGGTATTAGTTAAAAAAGAAGATTTAATTGAATCCGTAAATGCTCTTCATACAACTTTCCGCTTAAATGAAGAAGGGATTACCACAAACTTGCAAGAAATTGTACAGCAGCAGTTTAATGAGTATTGAGGAGTGAAAGTAATGAATTTTGGAAGTATTAGCACCGCAATGGTTACACCTTTTGACAGTAAAGGGAATGTTGACTTTGCAAGAACAACAAAGCTAGTTAATCACTTGATAGATAACGGCAGTGACAGTTTGGTAGTTGCAGGTACAACAGGGGAATCACCAACACTTACAACAGAAGAAAAGGTTGCGCTGTTTAAACATGTTATAAAAGCAGTAAACGGAAGAGTACCTGTAATTGCAGGTACAGGAAGCAACAATACAAAAGCTTCTATTGATCTTTCTAAGAAGGCAGAAGATGCCGGTGTTGATGCCATCATGATTGTTGCTCCATATTACAATAAACCTAGCCAAGACGGTATTGTTGCACATTACCAAGCTATCGCGAGCTCAGTAAGCCTGCCGATCATGGCATATAACATTCCAGGAAGATCTGTCATTTCGTTTGCGGCAGATACCGTTCTTAGATTGGCTGAGATCCCAAACATTACTGCATTAAAGGATGCAGGCGGCAACTTGGATTTTATGGCTGAAATCATTGAAAAAACGCCGGATGACTTTTTATTGTACAGCGGAGATGATGGCTTGACACTTCCATCATTAGCAATCGGCAGTGCAGGTATCGTGTCTGTAGCATCGCATGTAATCGGAAATGAAATGCAGACCATGATTAGTAACTTTAAGAATGGTGAAAACCTTGAAGCAGCACGCATTCACCGTAAATTGCTTCCGGTAATGAATGAGCTGTTTAAAGCTCCGAGCCCTGCTCCTGTAAAAACAGCATTGCAGTTAAAAGGACTGGATGTAGGAGGAGTAAGACTTCCATTATTGCCTTTAAATCAAGCTGAGAGAGCTTCACTCGCTGCACGTCTAAATGAACTGTAAAAAAACAAACCGGTAATCCGGTTTGTTTTTTTGTTGGTTGTTTTTTCTAACTCTAAAAGATTGTTGCTTTTGAGCATTTTTTATATTGAGCTTCTTCGACTAGTTGATTGGAGCGCAAGGTGCGAGACTCCTGCGGGATTAGCGGGACAGGTGAGACACCGGCAGGCTTGATTAGCCTAGGGGGCTCACCGCACGCCCCGCGGAAAGCGAGCATCCTGGAGCGGATATCAACTACTTACAATAGCAACAGTGTTTATGAACTCATCCTTTTATTTCATTTGATGTTGGCTCAGTCTTGTTTTGTAATCCTCTGATAAGTTATAATGTTTTTAAGTGACGTGATCGGGATTAATTTTTTACATACAACCTAGGAGGAATATACACATTGTCAAAACAAAATAGAGAGAAAATTAAAGTTTTTGCCTTGGGCGGAGTAGGTGAGATCGGCAAAAACATGTATGTAGTGGATACGGGTGAAGAAATTTTTGTTATGGACTCCGGTCTAATGTTTCCGCAGGAGGAAATGCTCGGAATTGATATCGTAATACCGGATGTGACTTACTTAAAGGAAAACATTGAACGTGTAACAGGAATCTTCTTGACTCATGCCCATGAAGATCATATTGGAGGACTTCCTTATGTTCTAAGACAAGTTCCTGTACCTGTTTATGGAACTCGCCTTACATTAGGCCTTGTAGAAGCTAAATTAAAAGAAGCAGGACTGTTGCGTTCTACAGAACTGAACTTAATTGAAACAAATCAGAAATTATCGTTTAACAGTGCAAAAGTGAGTTTTTTCCATGTAAATCATAGTATTCCAGACGCAGTCGGTATTGCAATTCACACGTCACAGGGAGTTATTGCAAATACTGGTGATTTTAAGATTGATCACACACCGATTGATGGACAGCATACGGAATTCGGAAAAATATCAGCTCTTGCAGAAGAAGGTGTTCTTTGTCTTCTTTCAGACAGTACGAATGCGGAACGTCCAGGCTCAACTGGACCGGAAGCTCAAGTTGGACATGAAATTCTAGATGTATTTCAAGCTGCAAAAGGACGTATCATTATTGCTTCCTTTGCATCAAATGTACATCGTGTTCAGCAAGTGATGAATGCAGCTGCCAAAACGAATCGCAAAGTCGCTGTTAATGGCCGAAGCATGGTGAAGGTAGTAGACATCGCTTCACAGCTTGGTTATTTAAATATCGAAAAAGACCTCCTTATCACAATTGATCAAGCAAACGATTACAGTGATGAGAAAGTTGTTATTCTAACAACTGGAAGCCAGGGAGAGTCTATGGCTGCCTTGTCAAGAATGGCTCAAAAATCGCATAAGCAAATTGCACTGCGTCCTTCAGACACAGTTGTTATTGCCGCTACCCCGATACCTGGTAATGAAACTTCTGTTGCTAAAATGGTGGATAAATTAATGCGGACTGGTGCAGATGTAATTTTCGGCCAGAAAAAGGTTCACGTTTCAGGACATGGAAGTGCAGAAGAGCTGAAATTCATGCTCAGTATGATGAAGCCAAAATATTTTATTCCCGTTCATGGTGAATATAAAATGCAAAAGGCCCATCAAAAACTTGCGATTGAAGTTGGCGTAGAAAAAGATAATATCTTTATCATTGATAAAGGTGAAGTCGTAGAATTTGCAAACGGACAGGCTCAAAAGACTGGAAAAGTTCCTTCAGGAAATGTCCTTGTAGATGGATTAGGTGTCGGCGATATTGGCAATATAGTACTCCGTGACCGTAAACTTTTATCACAGGACGGTATCCTTGTTGTTGTAGTAACTATAAGCAAAGATTCTCATCAGCTTATTTCCGGACCAGAAATCATTTCCCGCGGCTTTGTATATGTGCGTGAAAGTGAAGCGCTGCTTCAAGAAGCTAATACAAAAGTCCGTGAAGTTCTTGAAAAATGCATGAGTGAGAACATGAAAGAATGGTCAAGCCTAAAATCAAATGTAAGAGATACATTAAGTCAGTATTTATTTGAAAAAACAAAAAGAAGACCAATGATCATGCCGATCATTATGGAAATTTAACCTGCTGTTTTTAAGCAGGTTTTTTTTATTTTCTTATCATACGTTTGGAATTAACGCCCATACTAATAAGAACTAAATGAGAAGGGGTGGAGATTATGGACCAAACACCTGAAACAGAAACACCGCAGCCGGACGTGCCTCCTAAAAAAGACGAAAGCTCAGGACTGATCCAAAAAATTCAATCACTAGGACAAACAAATGTACCTCAGCTGGAAGGTTCGAGTATTCATTGTTTAACGATAGTAGGACAGATAGAAGGCCATATGCAGCTGCCTCCAAATAATAAAGCTACAAAATATGAACATTTGATTCCGCAGCTCGTTGCCATCGAGCAAAATCATAAGATAGAAGGATTGCTTGTAATATTAAATACTGTTGGCGGTGACGTTGAAGCAGGTCTTGCGATATCAGAAATGATTGCTTCTTTGTCAAAACCTAGTGTTTCACTAGTGCTGGGCGGTGGACATTCTATTGGAGTACCTATCGCTGTTAGCGCGAAATATTCTTTCATCGTTCCCACAGCTACGATGACGATCCATCCTGTAAGACTTACGGGATTAGTAATAGGTGTGCCGCAAACATTTGAATATCTGGATAAGATGCAAGAAAGAGTGATTTCATTTGTGACAAGCCACTCCAAGATCAGTGAAGAGCGTTTTAAAGAGCTTATGTTTTCAAAAGGAAATTTAACAAGAGATATCGGAACAAATGTGATTGGGACTGATGCCGTTAAAGATGGGCTTATTAATGAGGTTGGAGGGCTCGGTCAAGCGATAAAAAAATTAAACGATTTGATCGATGAACATAGAAATACTGAGAACGACGGTATAAAACAATGACTTGGTATACCATGCAGCCATATGAATTGATGTTTCCGGAAGAAGGAAACAATGCAGCTATGCAGAATGTAATACTTTATAATGATGTTCCTGTTCTTGTTGAACGGGTCGGTGATGAGACAAGAATCGTTCAGATCATGAGCACAGACCCTTCTCATTATTTATTAGAAGACTGTCAGCCCGGAATGACGCTGCGAAACTTTTAATTAGACACCTAAGAAATATGCTATACTAATGTGGGCAGCCTTTCTATATGCAGGGCTGCTTTTCTTTCCTTTTCTTGAATACATACATAAAGAAAACAGCATGGTTGTGAGGTGAAATTGGTGGCAAAAAATAAGAAAAAGAAAGCTAAAAATAAAGCAAGATGGAAAGAGCAGCTGACATATGAGATTGCAGGGTTATCATTATTGGCTCTTGCATCATTAGGTCTAGCTAAAATGGGGAATGTCGGTATGGCATTCGTGCATCTTTTACGTTTTTTTAGCGGAGAATGGTATGGCATTTTGCTGTTAGCCTGTATTTTATTATCTTTTTATCTCATTTGGAAACGAAGCTGGCCAGCTATGATTTCAAAAAGATTAACAGGTATTTATATTTTATTTTTCTCCTTCCTCGTTCTTAGTCATTTAACATTGTTTGAACATTTAACGAATGGCGGAGATTGGAAAGATGCTTCCGTAATACGAAACACATGGGAACTGTACTGGCTCCAGATTCAAGGAACGACAGCTACAGATGATCTTGGGGGAGGTATTATAGGATCTATAGGCTTTGCGCTATTTTATTTTTTATTTGGAGCGGGCGGTACAAAGCTAGTTATCTTTTTCTTAATTATTGGAAGTCTCCTCTTGATAACAGGCAAATCACTCTCTGTTATTATGCAGAAGATTGTAACGAGTTTAAATGAAACGAGTGCAAAGCTAAAAGGATTCCTATTAGAAAAGAAAAATTCAATTGCTGAAGAACGGTCTAAGAAGGTAAATGAAAAGAAGAAATTAAAGCCTGCTTCACCTGATGCAGATGATGAAGCTGAGACAGAGGAAATCATCATTTCTGAAGAACCTGTAATAGAAGATTTCACGAAAAGGGTTCATCATACTGAGAGCGGCGTACAACTGAAATTTGGTTCTCAAAACTTCAATGACTCTGATGAAGCAATCAAGAAAAACGAAACAGAAAAAGCTGAGAATGAACCTTCAGCCTCACCGCTTCCAGCAAACTTTGGCGATGAAGTCATTCAGAACGAACATTATCAGCTTCCTTCTATGAAACATCTGCGTACCCCTCAAAACAGCGGACAGCATAAGGATAAGCAGTATGCAGCCAGTAAAAGCAATGCAAAAAAATTAGAAAAAACCTTCGAAAGTTTTGGGGTAAAAGCAAAGGTACTCAAAGTTCATTTAGGTCCTGCTGTAACAAAATATGAAGTGTATCCAGATGTGGGTGTTAAAGTAAGCAAAATCGTTAATCTTACTGATGACCTTGCTTTGGCGCTTGCGGCAAAAGATATAAGAATTGAAGCACCGATTCCTGGGAAATCTGCTGTAGGAATCGAAGTACCAAATGGCGAGATCTCAATGGTTACGTTGAGAGAAGTGTTAGAAGCTCCTCAGTTCTCTGGCCAAAAATCACCGCTTGCAATCGGTCTTGGCAGAGATATTTCTGGAGAACCGATAATCGCAGATCTTTCCAAGATGCCCCATCTGCTCGTAGCAGGCGCTACCGGAAGCGGAAAAAGTGTTTGTGTAAACGGAATAATAACAAGTATTCTCATGCGAGCTAAACCGCATGAAGTTAAAATGATGATGATCGATCCAAAAATGGTCGAGCTTAATATGTATAATGGCATCCCGCATCTCTTAGCACCGGTTGTTACGGAGCCAAAGAAAGCAGCTCAAGCACTTAAAAGAGTTGTGTCAGAGATGGAAAGAAGATATGAATTGTTTTCTCACAGCGGTACGAGAAACATTGAAGGGTATAATGAATCCATTAGAAAACAGAATGGCAGAAGTGACGCCAAACAGCCGTTTTTGCCTTACATTGTTGTGATCGTCGATGAACTTGCTGATCTAATGATGGTTGCTTCTGGCGATGTGGAAGACGCCATCACACGCCTTGCTCAAATGGCACGTGCAGCCGGAATCCATTTAATTATAGCTACACAAAGACCATCGGTTGACGTCATCACAGGGGTTATCAAAGCGAATATACCTTCAAGGATCGCATTTAGTGTTTCCTCTCAAACAGATTCAAGAACAATCTTGGATATGGGGGGAGCCGAAAAACTTCTTGGAAGAGGAGATATGCTATTCTTCCCATCAGGAGCTTCAAAGCCTGTACGGGTACAAGGAGCTTTTCTGTCGGATGAAGAAGTTGAAACAATTGTTGACCATTGTGTCAGCCAGCAAAAAGCTCAATATCAAAAGGAAATGATTCCTACTGAGGAAGCTGAGCCTGCTGTAATGGAATCAGAAGATGACCTCTTTACAGATGCGGTAAAGCTTGTTGTGGATATGCAGACTGCTTCAGTTTCAATGCTTCAAAGAAGATTCCGCATCGGTTATTCCAGAGCGGCAAGATTAATCGACACGATGGAATCCAAAGGAATAGTTGGGCCATACGAAGGATCGAAACCTCGTGAAGTTCTGATATCAGCAATGCCTGAAGAAAAAGAAGCTTCAAGTTCATAAAAACGGGCTTAAACTGCCCGTTTTTTTTCTTTTTAATGGCTTATTTCTAAAAGATTGTTGCTGTTGAAAATGTTTTGGGGAGTACGCTTCCTTGACTAGTTGATTGGAGTGGAGGTGCGAGACTCCTGCGTGCCAACCACCTGAATATACTTTTTGCAAGGCATGCAACGAGGAACACGCTGCGTTAGGAATTGCTTGTAGACGTAGGAGCACAGATGCTTACTTATGAGATCCCGGCAGACTTGTATAGCCTAAGAGACTCACCGCACGCCCCGCGGAAAGCGAGCCCCTGGAGCGGAAATCAACCACTTCCAAGGGCAACAAAGTTTACGAAAACAGCCCTTTTAAATTTACCGTTTTATTGAAAAGATGGTAAATGAAAATAACACCTATTAAAAATTTGTAAAAATAGTATTTATTTATAGAATTAAAAATGGTATATTAATGTCGATTATTCAATTAATTTGTCATACGTCGAACAACTAGTTAAGGTGGTTTTGTAATGTCGATAAAAGCGGACCATCGCTTGTTATATATTAAAGTGATAGAAAAGTTAAAAAAAGATATTGAAGAAGGTATTTATAAAGAAGGAGAAAAGCTTCCTTCAGAATTTGAACTTTCCAAACAGCTAGGTATTAGCCGTGCGACATTGCGAGAAGCACTTCGTATTTTAGAAGATGAAAACGTCCTCATACGTAAACATGGAGTTGGAACTTTCGTTAGAACAAGAGCACTTTTTTCTTCAGGTATTGAAGAACTGTACAGTGTTACCGATATGATTGAAAGAGGCGGAAAGAAAGCAGGTACGATTTTTCTTTCTTCGCAAACGACAGATGTTACTGATGAACTTCTTGCAAAGTTTAATGACTCACTTCCAGACGGGCTAATGATGATGGAGCGTGTCCGGACGGCTGACGGCGAACCAGTAGTATTTTGTAAAGACCATA
Organism: Fictibacillus halophilus; assembly: GCF_042680145.1. Lineage (GTDB taxonomy): Bacteria > Bacillota > Bacilli > Bacillales > Fictibacillaceae > Fictibacillus > Fictibacillus halophilus_A. Next base: position 1,293,621 of record NZ_JBHTNQ010000001.1, read on the forward strand.
TGCCGGCACACTTGTTTTCAGCCAAGGGGCTTCATGATTATGAATCCTTTTTAGAAATGCTTGAAAAAGAAACCGGAAGACGTGTAATGTATGCGGTTACAAACATAGAGCCCATCGGCTATCACGACAGAATCTCTGAAATTCTGGAAAGTGATGAAGGTGTCCCTTTATTAGTATTAAAACAAATGCATTACGATCAGTATGATGAACCAGTGCTCTATTCTTGTAATTACTTTAGATCTGATAAGTTTCTATTTTCTGTTTTAAGAAAGCGCTTTTAGAAAAAGTCTTTTTTAGGGGGTGATGGGGGTACTTAATTGCACCTAGGGTTAGTCACAAAAAAATGAAAACATTTTTAGGGGGAAATTAACTTGAAAAAGAAATTAGGTTTAATGGTAACTGCAATGCTAACTGCTGGTACTATTCTTGCAGGTTGCGGAAATTCTGAAGAAGGAAAGTCAGGCGGAGACGCTAAAAAAGATTTTAAAGTAGCAATGGTAACGGATACTGGCGGTGTTGATGATAAGTCATTCAACCAATCTGCTTGGGAAGGTTTAACGAAGTTTGGAAAAGATAACAGCCTGGAAGAAAACAAAGGCTATAAGTACTTGCAGTCAACTGCTCAAAGTGATTACAAGCCAAACTTAAACTCATTAATCCGTCAAAAATATGATCTTGTATTCGGAATCGGTTTCTTGATGGGTACTGATGTAGAAACAGTTGCTAAACAGCAGCCTGATGCAAAGCTTGCAATCGTAGATATGGTTGTTAAAGGTGACAACGTAGCCAATATCACTTTCTCTGAGCACGAAGGATCTTTCTTAGTTGGATTAATTGCAGGTATGCAAACTACATCTAACAAAGTAGGATTTGTTGGAGGAGTTAACTCTGAGCTTATCAAAAAGTTCGAAAACGGATTTAAAGCTGGTGTAAAAACTGCAAATCCTGATGCTGAAATTTTAGTTCAATATGCAGAAGACTTTAACAAAGCAGAAAAAGGACAGCAGATTGCTAACACATTCTATGAGCAAGGCGCTGACATCATCTATCATGCTGCTGGCGGAACTGGAATGGGTGTATTCACAGAAGCGAAGAACCGTAAGAAGAACGGTGAAGATGTTTGGGTAATCGGTGTTGACCGTGATCAGCATGAAGAAGGTATGCCTGAGAACGTAACACTTACTTCTATGGTAAAACGTGTAGACCAAGCAGTATATGAAGTTTCTGAGCAAACAGCTGCAGGCAAATTCCCAGGTGGAAAAGTTGTAGAATTCGGTCTTAAGCAAGATGGAGTAGGTATTGCTCCAACTCAAGACAACGTTGAAAAAGACGCACTTAAGTCAGTTGAAGATTACAAGAAGAAAATCATCGATGGTGAAGTGAAAGTTCCTAAGACAGATGCTGAGTTCGAAGAGTTCGTAAAAAACTTAAAGTAAACTCTATGAAACTATTTGAATAACAGGCCAGGACTTGGCATATGCCAAGTCCTTCCTTATGTACTTAAAAGGGGGGACATCAATAGAATGGAATACGTAATTGACATGCGGAATATCCGTAAAGAATTTCCGGGAATCGTAGCAAATGACAATATTACCCTTCAGGTTAAAAAAGGTGAGATTCATGCACTTCTTGGAGAGAATGGTGCCGGGAAATCGACGTTGATGAATGTCTTGTTCGGACTTTATGAGCCTGAACAAGGTGAAATATACGTTAAAGGCAATAAAGTGGTGAACAATGATCCGAATATTGCAAACTCGCTTGGTATTGGGATGGTTCATCAGCACTTTATGCTCGTTGATAAATTTACCGTTACAGAAAATATCATTCTAGGAAAAGAGCCTACAAAAGGCGGAAAAGTAGATTTGCAAACAGCCGCTAAGGAAGTTCAGGCACTTTCTGATCAATATGGACTCAGAGTGGATCCATACGCAAAGATCGAGGACATCTCAGTTGGAATGCAGCAGAGAGTAGAAATCTTAAAGACGCTTTATCGCGGTGCAGATATTCTGATATTTGATGAACCTACTGCAGTTTTAACTCCTCAAGAGATTCTAGAACTTATTCAGATTATGAGAAAACTAGTAAGTGAAGGTAAATCCATCATATTAATCACTCATAAGCTGAAAGAAATTATGGAAGTGTGTGACCGCTGTACAGTCATTAGAAGAGGAAGAGGCGTTGGCACTGTTGACGTTAAGGATTCCAATCCGGACTCTCTTGCTGCAATGATGGTAGGCCGTGAAGTGAATTTTACAGTTATCAAAGGAATCTCAGAACCAAAAGAATCTGTTTTGACGATAAAAGATCTTGTTGTTTTAGACAGCCGTAAAGTTCCTGCTGTAAATGGTTTGAACCTGACAGTAAAAGCTGGAGAGATTGTAGGAATAGCAGGTGTTGATGGAAATGGTCAATCAGAGCTATTAGAGGCAATAACTGGACTTCGAAAAGCAAATGAAGGTTCCATTCATTTAAGAGATAAAGATATTACAAACAAAACACCTAGAAGTGTTACAGCCAGCGGACTCGCTCATATTCCTCAAGACCGTCATAAGCATGGACTTGTTTTAGATTTTTCAGTTGGTGAGAACATGGTGCTTCAAACCTATTACCAAAAGCCATTTTCTAAAAACGGAATTCTGAAATTTTCGCCAATATTTGAAAAAGCTAATAAACTAATCGAAGAATATGACGTTCGTACACCTGATGCTTATACACCTGCCCGCGCATTATCAGGAGGGAATCAGCAGAAAGCGATCATAGCAAGAGAAGTAGACCGTGATCCAGACTTTTTGATTGCTGCCCAGCCTACACGCGGACTGGATGTTGGTGCGATTGAATTTATTCACTCTAAACTTATTGAACAGCGTGATAAAGGCAAAGCAGTGCTGCTTGTATCTTTTGAACTCGATGAGATTATTAATGTGAGTGATCGTATAGCCGTTATGTATGAAGGTAAAATCGTAGCGATTGTTGATCCGAAGGAAACGACTGAGCAAGAACTTGGATTATTGATGGCTGGCGGAAAGAGAGGTACTGTAAATGCAGAATAAAAATAATAAGATGAAGCTCCTTGTGCCTCTTGTTTCTGTCTTCCTTGGATTGTTAATCGGCGGTATTATCATGCTAGTTAGCGGATACAAGCCGATTGAAGCTTATGTTGCGTTATTTCAAGGGATGGTTGGAGGTCCGTATTACATCGGTGAAACGATCAGACAGATGTCACCTCTAATCCTATCAGGACTTGCAGTTGCGTTTGCATTCCGCACAGGATTATTCAATATCGGAGTTGAGGGTCAGCTTTTAGTAGGCTGGCTTGCGGCAGTATATGTTGGTGTATCTATTGATGCCCCGGCTGTCATTCACATTCCGCTTGCTATTCTTGCTGCAGCTGTAGCTGGAGCATTATGGGGAGCAGTTCCAGGTATTTTAAAGGCGAGATTTAAGGTTCATGAAGTAATTACAACAATCATGATGAACTATATTGCGCTTTACAGTACAAATGAAATCATCCGTAACTTTTTGCTTGCTCCTGGTGAACGAACAGAGAATGTTAAAGAATCAGCATCTCTTGCTTCACCATTCTTACAAAGCATCACGGAATATTCAACATTGCACTACGGAATCATTGTTGCCTTGATTGCTGCTGTAATCATGTGGTTCTTGCTTTGGAGAACTACTATGGGATATGAACTACGTGCAGTAGGTTTTAACCAGCACGCTTCTCAGTATGCGGGTATAAATGTATCAAAAAATATCGTGCTTTCAATGGCTATTTCCGGTGCTTTTGCAGGTATTGCAGGAAGTATGGAAGGTCTTGGAACGTATCAGTACATGACGATTAATGCCGCATTTACAGGTGTTGGTTTTGATGGGATCGCGGTAGCTCTTTTAGGGGCAAACAGCGCCATTGGTGTAGTACTTGGTGCAGCACTATTTGGCGGATTGAAGATCGGTGCACTTAATATGCAGTCTATCGCAGGTGTTCCAACTGAACTTGTTGGAGTCGTGATTGCACTCATCATCTTCTTTGTTGCATGCAGCTATATCGTTCATTGGCTGATGAACCGTGTAAGCAAAGGGGGTAAAATCTAATGAGTTTCATGGATATTCTTGCACTGATTGTCCCTGCTGCTATCGTTTCAGCAGCTCCATTGATTTTCACAGCTTTAGGCGGTGTTTTCAGTGAACGTTCCGGTGTTGTAAATATCGGTTTAGAAGGATTAATGCTGTTTGGTGCTTTTACAGGAGCTGTTACCATTTATTATGGAGAACAGTTTGGATTAGGTGGCGCATCCCCTTGGGTAAGTTTTATCGTAGCCATGATCGTAGGAGCTATGCTTGCTTCTATTCATGCACTTGCGAGTATTACACTAAAAGCGGATCAAGTTGTATCCGGTGTTGCATTGAACTTCTTGGCTGCAGGACTTGCAATCTTTTTAACGAAGAAAATCTTTAATGCAGGACAAACACCAGTAATATCTGAAAGAATTTCAAAGAGCGATATTCCGTTCTTATCGGATATTCCTTTAATCGGAAAGCTTTTCTTCTCTAACGCGTATTTAACATCCTATGTGGCTGTTGGTGTGGCATTGATCGTTTGGTATGTATTATACAAAACACCATTCGGGCTGCGTTTACGTTCTGTAGGTGAGCATCCAATGGCTGCTGATACGATGGGTATTAACGTAACAAAAGTACGCTATATCGGAGTTTTATTAAGTGGAGCTCTTGCAGGTCTTGGCGGAGCGGTATATGTAGCTTCTATCTCTGGAAACTTCACTCACTCTACGATAACAGGGCAGGGCTTTATGGCACTTGCTGCAATGATTTTTGGTAAGTGGCATCCGCTTGGCGCATTGGGTGCAGCTTTATTCTTTGGGTTAGCTCAAGCAATCAGTATTTCTGGATCCCATATTCCATTTTTACAGGATATTCCGAAAGTATTCTTATTAATCGCACCTTACGTTCTTACAATCTTAGCTTTAGCAGGACTTGTAGGACGTGCAGATGCACCGAAAGCTCTAGGAACTCCATACGAAAAAGGAAAAAGATAGATCATTGGGATGTTTTCGTAATTCTAAAAGATTGTTGCATTTGGACTTTTTTGTAGTATACGCTTCTTTGACTAGTTGATTGGAGCGCAAGGTGCGAGACTCCTGCGGGATCAGGGGGACAGGTGAGACCACGGCAGGCTATATTAGCCTAGTGGGCTCACCGCCCGCCCCGCGGAAAGCGAGCATCCTGGAGCGGAAATCAACATCTTCTAATAGCAACAATGAGAATTGAACCAATCACAAAAAGTTCGCCGTCTGGCGGACTTTTTTTCTTTTGAAAGAAGGATTGTCATGCTGAGTATAGAAAATGGGTAAACTAGGATGTAGGCTATAATGAAAGGGGCATTTATTCGATGGGAATTGTAAACCATGAAAAAACAGATCTCCATGGTATAACTGTACATACGATAGAAACAAAAAAGTACAAGACCACATCATTTATTCTTCAGATTAAAGAAGCTATTAATGAAAAGAACGTTACAAAAAGAGCATTGCTTTCCTATGTTCTCCAAAGTGGAACAAAAGATTTTCCTTCCAGCAAAGAGTTAAGAAGTGCTCTAGATGATCTATATGGTGCTACGTTAAATGCTGATCTTTCAAAAAAAGGTGAAAATCAAGTGATCAGCATTCGTATGGAAGTAGCAAATGAAAAGTTCTTATCCAACTCAGAACCTGTCCTGGACAAAGCGTTTCACTTGCTCTCTCAAGTTCTGCTAGCACCGGCTCTTGAAAATGGTGTTTTTAAAGAAAATATCGTTAAAAAAGAGAAACGCAGCTTAAAACAACAGATTGAATCCATTTATGACGATAAGATGCGTTATGCAAATAAGAGACTGCTTGAAGAAATGTATGAATCAGAACCTTACCATTTAAACGTATACGGCAATGAAAATGAAGTGGACGCGGTTACTTCAAAAGAATTATTCGATTATTATCAGGAAGTTATCACAAACGACAAGCTGGATCTATATGTAATTGGAGATATCTCTACAAATGAAATGATTGAAAAAGTTAAGAAGCACTTCCGCTTTTCGGAAAATCGAAGTGAATCTCCTGTAACCGATGAACAAAATCGGGAAGAAAAGAAAATCACAGAGGTTAAAGAAATCTTTGAAGAGCAGGATGTACAGCAAGGAAAATTGCATATGGGGTATCGTACATATACCACATACAGTGATGATGATTATTTTGCACTTCAAGTATTCAATGGTGTTTTTGGAGGTTTTTCTCATTCTAAACTTTTTATCAACGTGAGAGAAAAAGAGAGCCTCGCTTATTATGCAGCTTCTAGGTTCGAGAGTCATAAAGGAGCAGTGTTTGTAATGAGCGGAATCGAAACTGCAAATTATGAAAAAGCGGTAAAAATTATAAAAGAGCAGCATGAAGAAATGAAGAACGGAAACATCACAGATTCGGAATTTGAACAAACAAAAGCAATGATCAACAACCAGGTGCTTGAAACGATTGACCATCCGATCGGATTGTCAGAAGTGCTCTATCACAATGTAGTTGCTGGAACGAACAGGACGATTGAAGAGTGGATGGATGGCATTGATAGAGTAACTAAAGAGGATGTTGTAAAAGTAGCTAAAAAGGTTACATTGGATACCATTTTCTTTCTGAAAGGAGCAGGCACAAATGGGAATGAAAACATTTGAACAACTAGATGAAACTTTGCATTTTGAGGAGCTTGAAAATGGCTTGAAAGTGTATGTGCTTGAAAAGAAAGGCTTTAACAAAACATATGCTACTTTCACCACTCACTATGGATCTGTTGACAACCATTTTAAGCCGCTCGGAAAAAACGAAGAAGTAAAAGTTCCAGACGGGATCGCTCACTTTTTAGAGCATAAATTGTTTGAAAAAGAACATGGTGATGTCTTTCAGGATTTCAGCAAGCAGGGAGCATCGGCAAATGCATTTACGACATTCAACCGTACCGCATACCTTTTTTCAACAACGAGTGATGTGAAAAAGAATCTGACAACACTGATCGATTTTGTTCAAGAGCCTTATTTTACAGAGAAAACGGTGGAAAAAGAAAAAGGGATCATCGGCCAGGAAATCAGAATGTATGATGATAATCCAGACTGGAGAGTATACTTCGGGCTAATCGAAAACATGTATCATCATCATCCTGTAAAAATTGATATTGCAGGAACGGAAAAATCAATTGCTAAAATTACGAAAGATACTCTCTATGAATGCTACGAAACATTTTATCATCCGAGCAACATGATTTTGTTTATCGTAGGTCCAGTAAATGCTCAAGATATCCTTGATTTTGTAAAAGAGAATCAATCACAAAAATCTTTTAAAGAAAAAGCACCGATCGAACGGTTTTTTGAAGATGAGCCGCCGTCAGTAGCCAAAACAGAAAAAATAATCGAGATGACGGTGCAAACACCAAAATGCTATATAGGTTTTAAAGAGGCAGCTCCTAAGCGTAAAGGAAAAGAATTGATGCGTCATGAACTTTGTGTAAACTTGGCACTTGAAATGATGTTTGGAAAGAGTTCTCCAAATTATGAAGCGCTTTACGAAGAAGGATTGATTGATCAAACTTTTTCTTTTGATTATACAGAAGAGAACGGATTCGGCTTTAGCATGCTTGGCGGGGATACCCAGTCTCCTGACGAATTAGTTAAGCGTGTATCAAATATGGTTGAGGACTTTAAACAAGAAAGTGTTTCAGCTGATTCATTTGAAAGAGCTCGAAAAAAGAAAATTGGTGCCTTTCTGAGATCATTGAATTCTCCAGAGTTTATTGCTAACCAATTCACGAGATATGCTTTTAATGAAATGGATCTGTTTGATGTGATCCCTGTGTTTGAATCATTGCAAGGAAGTGACGTCGAAGAAGTTCTTCAAAATCACTTTAAGAAAGAAGCGATGACTGTTTGCCAAGTCCGTAAAAAAAAGTCATAATATAATCAAAAAACATCCTGATTTTAGGATGTTTTTTGGTTGCAAAGAGGGTTAATAAATTGAAAACTGCGCTCGTTACTGGGGCTACGGGAGCTATTGGCTCTAAAATATGCCAGATGCTTGCAAGCCGTGGCTACTTTTTATATTTGCATTACAATAGTAATACTGATGCGGCAATAAAGCTTCAAGAAGAACTTGAAACACGATATAAAGTTAAAAGTGTTATTATTTCTGCAGATTTGTCACTTCCAGAAGGTTCTGAAAATTTGATGAAGCAAATTCCTGGCTCCATAGATGCATTAATTTATAACTGCGGAGCACAGCATTATGGACTTTTAACAGATTTTACGGATAAATCTATAAATGAAACTATGCAGCTTCATCTTGTTAGTGCAATTTCTATTACAAAAGCAATTATTCCGGCAATGGTTCAAAATAAAGCAGGAAAAATTATTATGATTTCCTCGGTATGGGGAGAGGTGGGAGCTGCGTGTGAGACAGTCTATTCTGCTGCTAAGGGGGGATTAAATGCTTTTGTAAAAGCATTATCAAAAGAACTTGCCCCGAGCTGCATTCAAGTAAACAGCGTATCACCAGGAGTTATTGCAACACCTATGCTTGATCAGTTTTCTGAATCAGAAAAGCTTGAACTTGCATCAGATATTCCTGCAGGAAGGTTTGGAGAGCCCGATGAAGTAGCTCATGCGGTAGAATTTTTAATAAGCAATAAAGCAGATTATATTTCAGGGCACATCTTATCAGTAAATGGATCTTGGTTTACTTAAAATTGATGTATAAAAAAGATTGAACTAAGGGATATTAATGCTGTATCAACCTTGAAGGAGGAGACAGCATGTCTGTATTAGACAACTTCGGCCAATGGAAAGATTTCCTGGCAGAGCGCTTGAATCATGCTGAGCATGAAGGCATGAACCACGAGACGATCTCAAATTTAGCTACAGAAATCGGCGGATATTTAGCTAACCACGTTGAACCAAAGAACGAGGAAGAAAAAGTTCTTGCCGATCTATGGAAAGTGGCAGATGAAAATGAAAAACACGCCATTGCTAACATGATGGTCAAGCTTGTACAAAACGACGGAAGCCGCTAAAGTTAGAGAGGATGTTAAGATTTTTTTCTTAACATCCTTTTATTTTTCTTTCATAATAAATTGAAATCATTTATTATTAATTACAAAGAATAAATGTAGAAATTTGTTTCATTTTGAAGAATAAGGAGCTGAAGCATGGGAGAGCAGGAATGGTATTTAGAGTATGAAATACATAAAAACCGGCCGGGTCTCCTAGGGGATATATCATCCTTGTTAGGTATGCTGGGCATTAACATCATAACGATCAATGGTGTTGATAACGAGCGGCGCGGTATGCTGCTGATTATTGATAATGATGAGAAGACAAACCGGTTAAAATCAATACTGGAATCTATGGATAACATTACAGTAACCAAATTTCGCAAACCAAAGCTGCGTGACAGACTGGCTGTCAGACACGGACGATATATTGAACGTGATGCGGATGACAAAAAAACGTTTCGGTTTATTCGGGATGAGCTTGGTATATTGGTTGACTTTTTGGCTGAATTATATAAGGTTGAAGGACATAAATTAATCGGCGTCAGAGGAATGCCCCGTGTAGGGAAAACGGAAAGCATTGTAGCTTCGAGTGTATGTGCGAATAAAAGATGGGTCTTTATTTCATCAACTTTGCTTCGTCAAACCGTCAGAAATATGCTCGCGGATGATGAATATGATTCTGATCATGTTTTTATTATCGATGGAGCAGTTTCTGCAAGAAATATGAACGATAAGCATTGGCAGCTGATTCGTGAAATAATGAGGCTTCCTGCGGCTAAAGTTGTAGAACACCCTGATCTTTTTGTACAGCAAACGGAATATACGTTAGATGATTTTGATTATATTATCGAGCTGAAAAGTCATCGCGATGAGGAAATTACATATGAAGCTCTTAAAGAAGATCCAACAGGATTTGGAAATCTAGAATGACGTAAGTGGGTGGGAAGGTTGACAGAACTAGGAAAACTATTGAAAGAAAAGCGTGAAGAAAAAGGCATGTCACTTGAAGAACTTCAAACAGCGACAAAGATACAAAAGCGTTATTTAGCTGCGATTGAAGTGGGGAACTATGATGTGCTGCCAGGCACTTTTTATGCTAGGGCCTTTATTAAAAATTATTGTGAAGCAGTTGGATTAAACTACGAAACGATTTTTGATGAATATGCTCATGAAATCCCGCAGGCAGTTAAAGAAACAACAACAGAATTTGAACCCCGGTCCAAAAGAGAACGCTCATCTGTTAACGAAGAGAATTCTTTTTTAAAGCGGTTAATCCCGATTTTACTTATCGGATTGTTAATTATTGCGATTCTTTTCTTTGTGTGGAAATTTTTGCTGCCGGATGGAAATGATCAGGCCAAAAGCGGTGAAGATGTAAAATCCGTAGAATTAGATGCGGATGCAAACAAACCGGAAAAGAAAGAAGAACCCAAAAAAGAAGCTGAAAAAGAAGAACCAAAAAATGAAGAACCGGCTGAAAAAGAAGAATCTACAGCACCAAAATTGACAAAGCTTCAGACAACCGGCAAAGTAACAACATATGAGATGTCTGATGGAAACGAGCTCGTTATTGATCTGACAGCGTCTGGGCCTAGTTATGTAGGTATTAAAGATGAAACCGGCAAAAGTCATTTTGATAGTCAGATTAAAAAAGGTGAAACAAAAACTTTTGATTTAACTTCTGCAAAAGAGGTTACTTTAAATATTGGTGCATCCCATGTAACATCTATAAAAATAAACGGTGAACCATTCACTTATCCTGTACCGGCTTCTGATTTAGTTCACCAAAAGATTGTTATTAAAAAGGCACAATAATTAACTAAGACGTTGACCGTATTTTGGAGGAATTTGCTTTGAATTTACCTAACAAGATAACAATATCTCGAATTTTTTTAATCCCGCTATTTATGATCGTACTTTTAGGCGGATTCGATTGGGGCACATGGACAATTGCAGGAGAAAAGTTACCAGTGACCCATTTTGTTGCAGCGCTAATCTTTATATTTGCATCCAGTACAGACTGGGTAGATGGTTATTATGCACGTAAATACAACTTAGTAACAAACTTAGGAAAGTTTTTAGATCCTCTTGCAGATAAACTCCTGGTCTCTGCTGCTCTGATTGGTTTAGTTGAACTAGGTGCAGCTCCAGCTTGGATGGTTATCGTTATCCTTAGCCGGGAATTCGCAGTAACTGGTATACGAGCTGTCGCTTCTGCTGAGGGAGAGGTTATTGCAGCAGGTCAGATGGGGAAATTAAAAATGTGGATACAAATCATTGCAATATCCGCTCTGTTGCTTCATAATCTTCCTTTTGCATGGATCGGTTTTCCATTTGCAACAATAAGCTTATGGCTTGCTACTTTAATTACGCTTTATTCCGGATGGGAATATTTTGTGAACAGCAAACACATTTTACTAAAATCAAAGTAAATCATGAAAAACAGGAGAGGAACACTCCTGTTTTTTTATTCTTCCTAAGAGAAAAAATTAAAAACCAAGCTATAATTATTATGTAATCTTTTCTTTTACAAAGTTGAACTAAAATTCATTGAAGATATAATCAGGGAGAGTGGTTGAGATGAACGCAGAAATTATTGCAGTAGGCAGTGAACTGCTTTTAGGCCAAATCGTAAATTCCAATGCTCAATTTATTTCCAAAAATCTAGCTGATATAGGGGTGAATGTTTTTTATCACACGGTTGCCGGAGATAATGAAAGAAGGCTGTCTTCTGCTGTTAAAACGGCGTGTTCACGTTCAAACCTTCTTATTTTCACTGGAGGTCTGGGACCGACAAAGGATGATCTTACAAAAGAGACGATTGCTAAACTTTTCAATAAAGAATTGGTTCATGATGAGACTTCTTTGCGTTATATAACAAATTACTTTGCACAAACAAATAGGGAAATGACTGAAAACAACAAGAAACAAGCCCTTATTATTAAGGATGCCATAGTTTTACCTAATGAAAATGGAATGGCTCCTGGCATGGCATTTACACAAGATGAGATTACCTGTTTATTGCTTCCTGGACCTCCGAGTGAGATGAAGCCAATGTTCATAAAATATGCCATTCCCTTTCTGCATTCAAAGATGGATGTGCAAACTAGATTATATTCACGTGTTTTGAAGTTTTTTGGCATTGGTGAATCGATTCTAGAAACAAAGCTTTCTGATTTGATTGAAAAACAAACGAATCCTACAATTGCTCCATTAGCCTCTGAACATGAAGTGACAATCCGTCTGACAGCTGCACATACCAATCAAGAAGAAGCAAAAAAACTGCTGGATGAAACAGAGTCTGAGATTGTGAGAAGAACATCTGCTTTCTTTTATGGGTATGAGAATGATACGCTGGAAAAACAAACAATGGATTCATTGCTTAAAAGAAATGCTACTGTTGCCTCAGCTGAAAGTTTAACAGGCGGTCTGTTCGGAAGTATTATGACAGATCAGCCAGGTTCCTCAGCTGTATTTAAAGGCGGTATAATTGCATATTCAAATGAATTAAAGAAAAACTTGCTAAGCGTACCCGATTCTTTAATTAAAGAACACGGTGCCGTCAGTGAAGAATGTGCTGAATGGATGGCGGAACATATAAAAAACACCGCAAAAACAGATTATGGGATCAGCTTTACAGGTGTAGCAGGACCAGAACAACAAGAAAAAAAGCCTGTTGGAACAGTATTTATTGGCGTTGCAGGACCGCAGGTGACAAGGGTCTTCCCTATAAAACTTGCAGGAACAAGGAAGAGTATTCGTGAAAAGACAGTTAAACATGGATTATACTTATTAAATCAATTGGTCAAAGAAGATCAATAAAAAAATCGAATAAATGTTCGTAAAATGATTGGCAAAATGAGAAAAAAGATATATGATAGAAAAGTAGTTAACAAAGGAATTAATGAATTAAAAATAAATGAAGATACAAATTAGAGGAGTGAATTTTGATGAGCGATAGAAAAGCGGCTTTAGATATGGCTCTGCGTCAAATTGAAAAGCAATTTGGTAAAGGTTCAATTATGAAACTGGGTGAACAGACAGATCAGAGAGTTTCAACTGTTTCCAGTGGTTCCATTGCTTTGGATATTGCACTTGGAATCGGCGGTTATCCTCGCGGCAGAATAATCGAAGTTTATGGTCCGGAATCTTCAGGTAAAACAACTGTTGCACTTCACGCCATTGCTGAAGTACAAAGAAACGGCGGACAAGCTGCATTTATTGATGCTGAGCACGCGCTGGATCCTGTATATGCACAAAAACTTGGTGTCAACATAGATGAATTGTTATTGTCACAGCCTGATACTGGGGAGCAAGCGCTTGAAATCGCTGAAGCACTTGTTCGAAGTGGAGCGGTTGATATTTTAATCATTGACTCTGTTGCTGCTCTAGTACCAAAAGCTGAAATTGAAGGGGAAATGGGAGACTCTCACGTAGGTCTTCAAGCTCGATTGATGTCTCAAGCTTTGCGTAAACTATCAGGAGCAATTAACAAGTCCAAAACGATCGCAGTATTTATTAACCAGATCCGTGAAAAAGTCGGAGTTATGTTCGGTAATCCTGAAACAACTCCAGGCGGAAGAGCACTAAAGTTCTATTCTTCAGTACGCCTAGAGGTGAGAAGAGCAGAACAGCTTAAGCAGGGTCAAGACGTTGTCGGAAACAAAACGAAGATTAAAGTTGTGAAAAACAAGGTTGCTCCTCCGTTCAGAACGGCTGAAGTTGATATCATGTACGGAGAAGGAATCTCTTATCAAGGTGAGATTTTAGATATCGGTTCAGAGATTGATATTGTCCAAAAGAGCGGAGCCTGGTATTCATATGAAGGTGAGCGTTTAGGCCAAGGCCGTGAAAACTCTAAGCAATTCTTAAAAGAAAATCCTGAAATTTCGGCAGCGATTGTTGCTGAAATCCGTAACTACTATCAGTTAGAAGGAAAAGCAGCTGAAGCAGAAGCTCCGGCTTTAAAAGAAGAATTTGAGTTGACAGAATAGTAAGAAAAAAGGCCAGTCAAACGACTGGCCTTTTTTTATTTGGTTCTTTTCTAATAAATAGTTGCTTAAAAAACATCACTGACTAGTTGATTGGAGTGTAAGACGCGAGACTCCTGGGGGATCAGTGTGACAGGTGAGACACCTAAGGGCCCAAAGTGCCAAGGTGACTCACCGCACGCCCCCCGGAAAGCGAGCATCTGTAACGGAGATCAACTACTTCCAAGAGCAACAAAGCATGCGAAAACAACCTTTTTTTTGATGCGAAATTTCGTCAAATACAGGCAAATAATGCTCCTTGCTATTTTTAAGTCAACCTATTATTATAGAAGATTGACTCTCTTGACAAGCTATAAGCACACCTATAAAATGGAGATATATTTTGATTTCTTATGAAATTAAAAGATATGTATAGAATTTGTACGACATGAATGGTGCAAAGCACATGTAACACGTATGACGCCAAGAAATGCAGTATGAAAAGCAGAAAAGCAGAATAAGCAAGAGGAGGTGGAAATATGCCGAGTCTTTTAGTATTCATCTCCAGTTTGCTTGTCTCATTAGGTGTCGGTGCAATTGTCGGATATCTTGTTAGGAAATCAATTGCTGAAGCGAAGATTTCAAGCGCAGAGCGTGCAGCTGCGCAAATTGTTGAAGATGCAAAGCGCGATGCTGACGCCAGCAAGAAGGAAGCGCTGTTAGAAGCAAAAGATGAAATCCATAAGCTACGTACCGAAGCAGAACGCGAAATTCGCGAACGTCGAAACGAGCTTCAAAAACAAGAACATCGATTGGTTCAGAAAGAAGAGATCCTGGACAGAAAAGGTGAAACTCTTGACAAGAAAGAGGAATCTTTAGAAAGACGTGAGGAATCTCTCACCAAAAAACAGCGACAAATTGAAGAGATTGAAAGCAAAGTGGAGGAATTGCTGGAGGAACAGCAACGAGAGCTTGAGCGCATTTCCAGTATTACCAGGGATGAAGCCCGCCAAATCATTATGACTGAAACCGAGAACGAGATGACACATGAACTGGCGATGATGGTAAAAGAAATGGAAAACCGTGCAAAAGAAGAAGCGGACAAGAAAGCGAAAGAAATTCTTTCACTGGCTATCCAACGCTGCGCAGCCGATCACGTAGCAGAAACAACAGTATCTGTAGTAAATCTTCCTAACGATGAAATGAAAGGAAGAATTATTGGACGTGAAGGGCGAAACATCAGAACACTTGAAACATTAACCGGTATTGATTTAATTATCGATGATACTCCGGAAGCTGTTATCTTGTCTGGTTTTGATCCGATTCGCCGTGAGATTGCGCGAATGGCATTGGATAAGCTTGTTCAGGATGGAAGAATCCACCCTGCGCGAATTGAGGAAATGGTTGAAAAATCACGCAGAGAAGTGGATGAGTACATTCGAGAAGTTGGGGAACAAACTACTTTTGAAGTAGGTGTTCACGGACTTCACCCAGATTTAATAAAAATACTTGGCCGTTTGAAGTATCGTACAAGCTACGGTCAAAATGTTCTGAAACATTCAACAGAAGTGGCTTACTTAGCTGGCTTAATGGCAGCTGAAGTAGGCGAAGATGTACATCTTGCTAGACGCGCTGGGTTACTTCATGATATCGGTAAAGCGATTGATCATGAAGTTGAAGGCAGTCACGTTGATATCGGGGTTGAACTTGCTACAAAGTATAAGGAACACCCTGTAGTTATCAATAGTATTGCGTCACATCATGGTGATACAGAACCAACATCAATTATTGCAACTCTTGTGGCAGCAGCAGATGCATTATCAGCTGCGAGACCAGGAGCCCGCCGAGAAACTTTAGAAACGTATATTCGCAGACTTGAAAAGCTTGAAGAGATTTCAGAGTCATTTGATGGAGTTGAAAAATCTTTTGCGATTCAAGCGGGACGCGAAATTCGTATCATGGTCAAACCGGACATGATTGATGATGTGGCTTCTTATAGACTTGCCCGTGATATAACGAAAAAGATCGAGAGTGAACTGGATTATCCAGGACATATCAAAGTAACGGTTATTCGTGAGACACGAGCAGTAGAATACGCGAAATAATGAACAGGCTCAAAAGCTTTTAAAAACCTTTTGAGCCTGTTTTTTTCTATTCCAGTTTTTATTTTTATGGGTAATATTCAGAAATTTCTAAATTGCAATGAGGTTTGAACTGCCAATGTTAAGGGAAACAGATAACCGGGGTTTATTCAGAAGGTCAACTCAGCAGAACAAATATTATATAAAGATGCCGGGAAATTTGTTACTGCAGGAATACAAGCCTTGATCAATGAATATAGTAGAACAGGTATCTATCCTGAAGGAGGTTCAAAACAATGGAAATATTAAAAGTTTCAGCAAAATCCAACCCCAATTCTGTAGCTGGTGCACTTGCTGGTGTTCTCCGTGAAAGAGGAGGCGCTGAAATACAGGCGATCGGTGCAGGTGCATTAAATCAAGCTGTAAAAGCCGTAGCGATTGCAAGAGGATTTGTAGCACCGAGCGGAGTAGACCTCATTTGTATACCAGCATTTACAGATATCTTAATTGATGGGGAAGAAAGAACGGCAATTAAATTAATAGTGGAACCGCGATAATGAAGAAATGAAAAAACCTGTTTACTTAAAAATAAGTAAGCAGGTTTTTTTGTGGTTTTAATACTTTTACAGGGGCTGTTTATGGAGGAATTTAAAGAAATATAATAGAATTGATTAGTACAAGAACTGTATTGGCCACAATAATACTGCAGATCTTACATGTTTTACCTGTTTTTGAAATAGTTTGAATAATTTCAGCCGAATACTTGCATTTTTATTGAGTTAAGTCTAGAATTGTAGACGTTTAGTACATAATTTATTTAACGAATCAAAACGTTGAAATCACCATGAATGCAATAAACAAAACTAAGTAATTTCTCAAAATTAACGTTTGGGTTACTGAAAGGGTGGAGTACATGATTGATCAACTTTCCTGGAAAGTTGGCGGACAGCAGGGTGAAGGTATTGATAGTACAGGTGAGATTTTTGCGATGGCTCTTAATCGCCTTGGCTATTATCTCTATAGCTATCGACACTTTTCTTCAAGAATTAAAGGCGGTCATACCAACAATAAAATTCGTGTAAGCACAAGTGAAACCCGTTCTATTTCTGATGATCTTGATATTTTAATAGCATTTGATCAAGAGACTATTGATGTGAATGTACATGAACTTCGCGATGGCGGAGTTGTAATAGGAGATTCTAAATTTAATCCTACTGTACCAGAAGATCTGAATGTCAGATTGTATGCGGTTCCATTTACTGAGATTGCAAGTGAACTTGGAACTTCTCTCATGAAGAACATGGTGGCGATCGGCGCAACGAGTGCTGTATTAGGTCTCCCTGTTGAAAGCTACTTGGAAGTAGTTGAGGAGATTTTCTCCCGTAAAGGTGCAAAAGTAGTAGAAAAGAACATGGAAGCCATTCAAAAAGGTGCAGATCATTTTAATGAATTATCAGGCGGCCAGATTGATGGTTTCCAATTAAATAAAGCAGACGGCAAAAAGAGAATGTTCATGATCGGAAACGATGCAATCGCATTAGGTTTTGTTGCGGGCGGGGTTCGTTTTATGGCAGCGTATCCTATCACGCCTGCTTCAGAGATTATGGAGTACTTAATCAAAAAACTGCCTGAATTTGGCGGAACAGTTATTCAGACAGAAGATGAGATCGCTGCATGTACGATGGCAATTGGTGCAAACTATGCTGGAGTTAGAACGATCACTTCATCTGCAGGTCCTGGACTTTCATTAATGATGGAAGCACTTGGTCTGTCTGGAATGACTGAAGTACCGTTAGTAGTAGTTGATACACAGCGCGGAGGACCATCTACAGGACTTCCGACAAAACAAGAACAATCTGATTTAATGGCAATGATTTACGGTACACATGGTGAAATTCCAAAGGTAGTTATCGCGCCAAGTACTGTTGAAGAGGCATTTTATGATGCTGTAGAAGCATTAAATATTGCAGAAGAATACCAATGCCCAGTAATTTTACTGACGGATCTTCAGCTTTCACTTGGAAAACAATCTGTTGAACCATTAGATTTCAGCCGTGTGGAAATTCGCCGCGGTAAACTTGACACAAATCAGGAACTGCCTGAAACGGATGATAAAGACGGATACTTTAAACGATATGAAGTTACTGAAGATGGTATCTCGCCTCGTGTAATTCCTGGTATGAAAAACGGTATTCACCATGTTACAGGTGTAGAACATGATGAAACTGGAAAACCGTCAGAAGTAGCAGCTAACCGTCAAAAGCAGATGGATAAGCGTCTGCGCAAATTAAAGAACCTTAATTTCAATGTTCCTGTAGTAAAGCAGGGACAACACGCGGAAGCAGATATTCTTCTTGTAGGTTTTAATTCTACTAGAGGTGTTATTGAAGAAGCGATGCCGCGTCTGGAAGCTGACGGGTTTAAAGTAAATCATGCGCACATTCGCTTGATTCATCCATTCCCGGCTGATGAGATGAAACCGTTAATCGACGCTGCGAAAACAGTAATCGTTGTTGAAAATAACGCAACGGGACAATTAGCTAACATCTTGAAAATGAATGTTGGGCATCATGAAAAAATTAAGAGTTTATTAAAATATGATGGAAATCCTTTCTTGCCATCTGAAGTTGTCATGAAATGCAAGGAGCTGGTTTAATATGGCTACATTCAAAGATTTTCGTAACAGTATCAAACCTAACTGGTGTCCGGGTTGTGGAGATTTTTCTGTACAGGCAGCTATTCAAAGAGCAGCAGCAAATGTCGGTTTAGAACCAGATAATCTTGCAGTTGTATCAGGAATTGGTTGTTCAGGACGAATCTCCGGATATATTAAGTCTTATGGTTTCCATGGCATACATGGACGTTCACTGCCGATTGCACAAGGTGTAAAGATGGCCAACCGCGATTTAACTGTAATTGCTTCTGGCGGTGACGGTGACGGATTTGCGATTGGTATGGGTCACACGGTACATGCGATCAGAAGAAATATTGATATCACATATATCGTAATGGATAACCAGATTTACGGCCTGACAAAAGGACAGACATCTCCGCGTTCAGATGTTGGTTTTAAGACAAAAAGTACGCCAGAAGGTTCTGTAGAATCTGCTATAGGCATTATGGAACTTGCTTTAACTGCTGGTGCGACATTTGTTGCTCAAAGTTTCTCGACAGACTTGAAGGAACTTACTTCTATTATTGAAGCTGGTATTAATCACAAAGGGTTCTCTTTAATCAACGTGTTTTCGCCTTGCGTTACATACAATAAGGTAAACACATATGACTGGTTCAAAGAGCACTTGGTTCCGTTAAGCTCAATTGAAAACTATGACTCTTCAAATCGCATGATGGCTATGCAAACATTGATGGAGAATAAAGGTCTTGTAAAAGGAATTATCTATCAGGATAAAGTGAAGCCTTCTTATCAGGATCTTGCCCATGGTTACAGCAAAGAAGCTCTTGCAAAAATGGATTTGAACCTGTCAGAGGAAAAATTCAATCAGCTAATGACAGAATTTATGTAATTTATCGCCTCCTCCTATTTTTAGGAGGAGGTTTTTTTATAAATTTAGGCACATTTTTAAAAGATTGTTGATTTTAAGTATTTTTTACAGGATGACACCCCTGCAGGCTTGATTAGCCTAGGGGCTCAACGCACGCCCCGCGGAAAGCGCGCATCTTGGAACGGAAATCAACAACTTCAAATAGCAACAATGTGTACGAAAACAGCCCTTATTTAAAATTTTTTTCTAAATTTTTTTGGGTATCTGCGTATGTCCATCTGACATGAACACTGCTCTTTACCTCACTATTTTTAAAATGTACAATGATGTTGGATATGATATTTGATGTTTAGTGAGGAGTGTTCAGTTTGGAAGGAAAAATGAAAGCAATTGTTAAGCATCATGCGGGATACGGTGCTAGATTAGAAACAGTAGATATACCACAAATAAAGGAAGATGAAGTATTAATTAAAGTAAAAGCAACTTCGATCTGCGGAACGGATGTCCATATATACACATGGGATGAATGGTCTCAAAGCCGTGTGAAAACACCTTATGTTTTCGGACATGAGTTTTCAGGTGTCGTTGAAAAAGTAGGAAGTTCAGTAAAAAATGTTAAAGCTGGTGATCATGTTTCAGCAGAAACTCATATTGTTTGCCATTCTTGTCCACAATGTTTAAAAGGACAGTTCCATATCTGTAAAAACACTAAAATTATCGGTGTTGATACTCATGGCTGTTTTGCTGAATATGTTGCGATGCCTGCAGAAAACATCTGGAAGAATGATCCTGATATGCCATTTGAACATGGTTCTATTCAAGAACCGATGGGAAATGCAGTTCATACTGTTTTAGCTGGTGATGTAGCAGGGAAAACAGTTGCAGTCATCGGCTGCGGTCCGATAGGCATCATGGCGGTTAACGTAGCTAAAGCTGCAGGAGCAAGCCAGGTAATTGCACTAGACCTTAATGAATACCGTCTTGATTTAGCAAAAAAAATTGGAGCTACAGCTGTTATTAATCCAAAGGATGAAGATCCAGTGAAAAAAGTGATGGAGCTTACAGACGGGAATGGTGTAGATGTTGTCTGCGAGATGAGCGGGCATCCAGTAGCTATCGACCAAGGGTTTAAAATGATTACGAACGGCGGCCGGGTATCTATTCTAAGTTTGCCTGTTAAGCCTGTTGAAATTGACCTTACAAATGATGTTGTCTTTAAAGGCGTTACAGTACAAGGGATCACTGGCAGAAAGATGTATGAAACGTGGCAGCAGGTTTCTGGACTTTTACAGTCTGGAAACATGCATCCTGAAACAATCATCACCCACACTCTTCCAATGGAGCAATTTGAGGAAGGTTTTGATTTAATGATAAAAGGCAATTGCGGAAAAGTAGTTCTAATTCCTTAGAAAGGGGCTTGATCGTGATGAAAGGTTTTGAATATTTACAAGAAGAATTAGACCATATGAAAGAAGAGGGGACGTTTAGGAAGCTCGTACCTCTTGAATCAGAACAAGGTTCTAAAGTTGTTATCAACGGCAAGGAAGTAATTCAGCTTTCTTCAAACAACTATTTAGGATTAACAAGTCATCCAAAAATGAAGCAAGCAGCGTTAGAATCGGTAGAAAAATTTGGTGTTGGAACAGGTTCTGTTCGTACTATTGCAGGAACACTTTCTATGCACGAAGAGTTTGAAAAAAAGCTTGCTGAATTTAAACATACAGAAGCATGCCTTGTATTCCAATCTGGCTTTTCAACAAACCAAGGAATCCTTTCAGCAATCCTGACCGATCAGGATGTCGTTATTTCAGATGAACTGAACCATGCATCAATAATAGATGGAATCCGTTTAACAAAAGCAAAAAGAAGAATCTATAAGCATGTAGATTTAGAAGATTTGGAAGCTGCGTTAAAAGAAACACAGGATTATAGAAAAAGAATCGTTGTAACAGATGGCGTATTCTCAATGGACGGCAATATCGCACCACTCCCTGGAATCGTAGAACTTGCTGAAAAGTACGATGCACTAGTGATGGTTGACGACGCACATGCAAGCGGAGTTTTAGGAACTAATGGACGCGGGACGATTGATCACTTCAATTTAAACGGCCGCGTACATATCCAAGTCGGTACATTAAGTAAAGCTATTGGTGTTCTTGGGGGGTATATTGCAAGTACACAAACTTTAAGAGACTACTTGATCCATAAGGGACGTCCTTTCCTTTTCAGTACCTCTCATCCGCCTGCAGTTATCGCTGCAAGTTCTGCTGCTATTGATGTTTTAGAAGAAGAACCAGAACACATGGAACGTTTATGGGAAAATACGAAATTCTTTAAAGCGGGTCTTAAAGAACTTGGATTCAATACTGGTGTAAGTGAAACACCTATCACTCCTGTGCTTGTAGGTGATGATGCTCTAGCGCATAAGCTTTCAGATACATTGTTAAAGTATGGTGTATTCGCGCAAGGCATCGCATTCCCAACAGTTGCAAAAGGGAAAGCACGCGTAAGAACAATCGTAACCGCACAGCATACTAGAGAAGA
Source organism: Fictibacillus halophilus (assembly GCF_042680145.1). Lineage (GTDB taxonomy): Bacteria > Bacillota > Bacilli > Bacillales > Fictibacillaceae > Fictibacillus > Fictibacillus halophilus_A. The sequence goes on from NZ_JBHTNQ010000001.1 coordinate 1,315,794, forward strand.
ATTGCAAACAGCCTTAGATGCATTTGAAAAGGCTGGAAAAGAACTAGAGATTATTTAATGTAAAAGCTGTTTTCTTATACTTTGTTGCTCATGAAAGTAGTTGATTTCCGTTCCAGAATGCTCGCTTTCCGCGGGGCGTGCGGTGAGCCTCCTTGGCGCTTTACACCATTAGTAGTCTCACCTTAAGAAAGCTGTGTGCTCCTGCGTCTACAAGGAACTGTGCCGAGCAGGCTTCCTCGTCGCATGCCTTTCGAGAAGTACTTTCAAGTGGCTGGCACGCTGGAGTCTCGCACCTTACACTCCAATCAACTTGTCAATGAAGGCAATTGAAAAGAACTTTAAGCAACAATTTTTTTAAAAAAAAGCCAATGCAAAAAAGAAGGAGAAATCCTTCTTTTTTGTTTGTAACAACTTTGTAAGCTAACCGTAATAACATTATGTAAACTAAAAGGATTTCACGTTTAAATAAAACCAATTATTTGATATAATGTTACAGTTAGATACATGTTTTATTGAAAGATATAAGTTAGCAATATGCAGTAAAGGCAGTTAGGAGTGAAAATGTCTTGGATACGAAAGACAATAAAACAATAAATAAAGATAAAAATAGAGACTACTCACAATATTTTCAAACTACTTATACTCCGCCTTCTTTAAAAGACGCAAAAAAGCGCGGTAAAGAGCAGACTCAAATTTTAAAAGATTTCACGATTCCTGAGAATTTAAAAAATATAGGTGTTGGGAAGAAGTTCTATATTCGTACTTACGGATGCCAGATGAACGAACATGATACTGAGGTTATGGCTGGCATACTCAATGAGATGGGTTATGAAGTCACAGATTCTACAGAAGATGCAGATGTAATTTTATTAAATACATGTGCGATTCGTGAAAATGCTGAAAATAAAGTTTTCGGTGAACTCGGACATCTAAAACATACAAAAGCGAACAATCCAAACTTGCTTTTAGGTGTCTGCGGATGTATGTCTCAGGAAGAATCTGTTGTAAACCGAATACTATCAACTTATCCTCAAGTAGACATGATCTTTGGTACTCACAATATTCATCGTCTTCCTCAAATCATTGAAAATGCGTTATTTTCAAAAGAAATGGTCGTTGAGGTTTGGTCAAAAGAGGGTGACATTGTTGAAAACCTTCCAAGAAAACGCAAAGGAAATGTAAAAGGCTGGGTTAACATTATGTACGGCTGTGACAAGTTCTGTACGTATTGTATCGTTCCATATACACGCGGCAAGGAACGCAGCAGACATCCCCAGGATATTATCGAGGAAGTTAGACAGCTGGCGAGAGAAGGCTACAAGGAAGTTACATTGTTAGGTCAAAATGTAAATGCTTACGGTAAAGATTTCGAAGACTTAAACTTTGGTCTTGGAGATTTAATGGATGAGATCCGTAAGATTGATATCCCAAGACTGCGATTTACGACTAGTCATCCACGTGATTTTGATGACCGTTTGATCGAAGTGCTTGCTAAAGGCGGAAATATCGTCGATCACATCCATCTTCCTGTTCAGCACGGCAATAGTGATATCTTAAAATTAATGGCTCGTAAATATACACGTGAGCACTACCTTGAGCTTGTCGATAAGATAAAGGCTGCTGTTCCAAATGCAGCATTAACGACAGATATTATTGTCGGATTCCCAAATGAAACAGACGAACAGTTTGAAGAAACGATTACCCTTGTAAAAGAAGTCGAGTACGATGCTGCGTATACGTTTATTTATTCGCCTCGAGAAGGTACTCCGGCTGCAAAGATGAAAGACAATGTGCCAATGGAGGATAAACGTGAGCGTCTTCAGCGTTTGAACAGCGTTTTAAATGATATTTCACTTCGCAAAAACCAGGCTTACATTGGAAAAGTTGTAGAAGTGCTCGTTGAAGGAGAAAGCAAAAAGAATCCTGATGTGCTGACCGGTCACACTGGTTCAAATAAAGTAGTAAACTTTAAAGCTCCTAAACACTTGATCGGTGAAATTGTAAAAGTTAAGATTACTGACGCTAAAACATGGAACCTTGGCGGAGAATTGATCGTAGAAAAATCAGAGGTGGTAAGCTAATGACAACTTATACTAAAGAAGAAATTTTAGGAAAAGCGAAAGAACTTGCTAAAATGATCGCGACAACGGAAGAAGTGGAATTTTTCAAGAAAGCTGAGGCTCAAATCAACACGAATGTCAACGTTGCTAAATTAATGGGGCAAATTAAAAACTTGCAAAAACAAGCTGTTAATCTTCAGCATTATCAAAAACATGAAGCTTCTAGAGAAGTAGAAGAAAAGATTGACGCACTTATGGCTGAACTTGACAGCATCCCTGTCGTTCAGGAATTTAAACAGTCACAAAATGATGTGAATGATATTCTGCAAATGGTTTCACATACAATCTCAAACAAAGTTACAGATGAGATTATTGAATCTACAGGCGGAGATCTTCTTAAAGGAACTACAGGTTCTCAAGAAGGATGTTCACCTGGCGGTTGCGGCTGCCACTAATATATTTTATTTTTCAAGCTCTTTTCTAATAGTTTGTTGTTTTTGAATGTTTTTTGAAGACCCTTCGTTGAAAAGTTGATTGGAGCGTAAGGTGTGAGACTCCTGCGGGAGCAGCGGGACAGGTGAGACTCCTAAGGGCGCAAAGCGCTGAGGAGGCTCACCGTACGCCCCGCGGAAAGCGAGCACCTGGAGCGGAAATCAACCCTTTCAAATAGCAACAAAGTTAACGGAAACAGCCTTTTTAAGACACGATGTTCTATAGAGCATCGTGTTTTTTGTTGTTTAGCACATTTTCTAGCTAATTAAAGGGGGCAAGAAATACGTGATCGACCCTCAATCAGGTATTATAAGCCTTTAAAATATTTTATGAGCCTTCAACAACATTTATGGTCCTTCAAAATTATTTATGATCCTTGAAAATTATTTATGATCCTTCAAATTTATTTATGGTCCTTAAAAAAGTTTTATGGGCTTTTCGTCAATCCCTAGCATCAGACTATTCTTCATTGAAACAAAAAGAATATATTAATTTCACGTACCGTACATAAAAAATATTTTTTGAACATTGTTCTAAGAAAGCCCATATACATAAACTAATTGCTGATTTTCATATTAATAAGCACAATAGGCATTTGCCCTGCATAAAATGTATAGAGAGCGGAAATAGGAGGGATTCATGTATGGCTAGACACATTCAACAAGAGCTGACTTACAGAGAAATCATTACAAAAGCGGTGTGTGGTAAAGGCAGAAAGTTTTCTCAGGCGACTCATACGATTGCACCAGCTCATCGACCCAGCAGTATTTTAGGATGCTGGATCATTAATCATGCTTATAAGCCGAAGAGAAACGGTGAATGTGTGGAAGTTGAAGGAAGCTATGATATTAACGTTTGGTACTCATACAATGATAATACTAGAACCGAAGTAGTAACTGAAACCATCCATTTTAAAGATAAAGTGGATTTGAGTGTAAGAGACAAAAACGCGCTTGGGAACCAGTATGAAGTAACTTGCCGTGCACTGCAGGAACCTAATACGCTTGAAGCAACTATTTCTCCAAACGGCAATAAAGTTATCGTTCAGGTAGAAAGAGAGTTTGTATGTGAGATCATTGGTGAGACAAAGGTTTGCGTTTACGTGAATCCAGATGGATTTGACGATGAGAACACAAGAGATTGGGAGTATGATGTAGAGGATGAAAACTTCGAAGATCTTGATCCTAACTTTCTGATTGGCGATTTAGAAGAATAACAAGGAGCGGGGAGAATTCTTCCCGTTTTTTTCATGCAGAGTAAACGAAATGAAATGAGGAGTTATGATATAATAGCAACATCGAAATGTTATGAAAAAAGGTGAAACCATGTCGCAATATACTCCAATGATGCAACAATACTTATCTATTAAGGCAGCTCATCAAGATGCCTTTTTATTTTTTCGTTTAGGCGATTTTTATGAAATGTTTTTTGATGATGCTGTTCAGGCAGCTCAAATTTTAGAGATTACATTAACGAGCAGAGATGGGGGCAGCCAGGATCGCATACCAATGTGCGGAGTGCCTTATCATTCTTCTGCAGGTTATATAAAAACACTGGTAGAAAACGGCTATAAAGTAGCCATTTGTGAACAAGTAGAAGATCCTAAGCAAGCAGTAGGGGTTGTGAAGCGGGAAGTTATTCAGATCATAACGCCAGGAACGGTTATTGATGATCACTTATTGCAAGATAGAGAAAATAATTATCTAGTTTCAATTGAAAGAGAAAATGATTTATTTGCTTATATTCTTTGTGACTTATCTACTGGAGAATTAAAAGGATATACGTATAGCGGTAATCAGCTATCATTCATTCAACTGCTCTTAAGTCACGGCGTTAAAGAAATCGTTGGAGATGAGGAGTTACATACTGATTGGAATGAAAAAATGTCTCTCAATGGACAGGCTTCGGTTTCCATTCAACAAGAGAATACCGTCGATGAAAGATTTCAGCATCTCACAAAAGATATCTCGCATCTTTCTTTATTGAAAGCAGCTGGCAGACTGTTTCATTACTTAAACTATACGCAGAAGCGTTCCTTTCAGCATCTAAAGCCGGTTGAATTTCAGCAAAATGACCTAAGAATGAAGCTGGACGCTTTTTCAAAAAGAAATCTAGAGCTTACTGAGTCAATTCGTGCAAAAGGCAAAAAAGGTTCACTGTTATGGCTGTTAGATTCTACTATGACTGCAATGGGAGCCAGAAAACTTAAACAATGGGTAGAAGAACCGCTTTTTGTGAAGAAGACCATCGAGAAACGTTTACAGCTTGTACAAGAGCTCATTAATGAGTTTTTTATCCGTGAAGAAATGAAAGAACAGCTGAAGTCAGTATATGACATGGAACGGCTGATCGCTAAAATTTCTTATGGAAATGCTAGTCCAAGAGATTTGGTCCAGTTAAAAAGATCACTGTTAAGCGTTCCTGTTCTTAAAGAAAAAATAAGTCAAATTCCGGGTGAGTATGCTTCAGAAATTTATGAAAAGATGAAGGATCATAAAGAGCTGGCTCAATATTTGGATTCAGCTATACATGATGAAGCCCCAGTTCAAATTAAAGAAGGGGGAATCATTAAAAAAGGCTATAATGCAAAGCTTGATGAATATAAAGATGCGAGTATGAACGGGAAAGCTTGGATCGCTGCACTAGAACTGCAAGAAAAAACAGAAACCGGAATCAAATCTTTAAAAATAGGATTTAATAAAATATTCGGTTATTATATCGAAGTTACGAAATCTAACTTATCGATGGTACCAGCTGAACGATATGAACGAAAACAGACTCTGGCAAACGCAGAAAGGTATGTAACTCCCGAACTTAAAGAAAAAGAGCGTATTATTTTAGAAGCTGAAGAAAAAATATCAGGTCTTGAGCACACATTATTCTTAGAAGTTAGAGAATATGTAAAACAATATATACCTGGACTTCAGCAGCTGGCTTCTGCTATTTCAGAACTGGACGTCATTCAATCATTTGCCGCAATCAGTGAACAGTATCGTTATGTAAGACCTACCGTTTCGGAGGATGGAAAAGTAAATATTGTCGGAGGCCGTCATCCAGTTGTAGAAAAAGTAATGGATGCGCAAGAATATGTTCCAAATGATATTTTCTTAAATAATGAAAGAAATATGCTTTTGATCACCGGACCTAACATGGCAGGTAAGAGTACGTATATGCGCCAGCTTGCTTTAACGGCCATTATGATGCAGATTGGCTGTTTTGTACCTGCAGAACAAGCTGAACTGCCGATGTTTGATCAGATCTTTACACGGATTGGTGCAGCTGATGATTTAGTCGGCGGACAAAGTACTTTTATGGTAGAAATGCTTGAAACAAACTTTGCTCTTACGAGTGCTACAGAAAATAGTTTGATCCTGCTCGATGAAATCGGACGTGGAACTTCAACTTATGACGGAATGGCACTTGCCCAGTCTATAATTGAATTTATCCACGAAAGAATTCAAGCGAAGACGCTTTTTTCTACCCATTATCATGAGCTGACTGTTCTTGAGAATTCGCTTCCATCCTTAAAGAATGTTTTTGTAAGTGCTGTAGAGGAAAATGGAAGTCTTGTATTTTTGCATAAAGTAATTGATGGACAAGCTGATAAAAGTTTCGGGATTCAAGTAGCAGAACTGGCAGATCTCCCACAGGATGTTATACAAAGAGCAAAAACAATCCTGAAGACTTATGAAAAACAAGAAAAGAATGAAGCGCTCCCTATCCAGGAAGTCTCTGCGGCAAAAGAAGAAGTGCAGGAAAGCCAGCTAAGTTTGTTTGCTGAAAAAAGCACTGTTTCCCGAAAAAGAGATTCAAAAGAAACTGACGTTTTAAAAGATTTGAAAGCATTGAATGTCCTTGAAATGACACCGCTTGAGGCGATGAATGCTTTATATAAACTGCAAACCAAACTGAAATAAAAAGGAGGCTATAAAAGGTGGGCAAAATCATACAGCTAGATGAGCATTTATCGAACAAGATTGCAGCTGGAGAAGTAGTAGAACGCCCAGCCTCTGTTGTTAAAGAACTTGTTGAAAATTCAATTGATGCTAATGCTTCTAGAATCGAGATTGAAGTAGAAGAAGGTGGCTTGTCACTCATTCGTGTGCTGGACAATGGGGATGGTATTGAGGCTGACGACTGTGTCCTTGCCTTTAATCGTCATGCTACAAGCAAGATTAAGAGTGAACAAGACCTTATTCAGATTCGTACGATGGGTTTTCGCGGAGAAGCGCTGCCCAGTATTTCTTCCGTCTCTCAAGTTGAGTTGAAATCTTCTACAGGTGATGGACCTGGTACTTATTTGTTTATCGAAAACGGTAAAATTAAAAAACAGCAGCAAACAAATAGCAGAAAAGGTACAGATCTGACAGTGCGTAACCTGTTTTATAACACACCTGCTCGTCTTAAACATGTAAAAACGATTCAAACGGAACTAGGAACGATTACCGATTTAGTTAACAGGCTTGCATTGGCAAACCCAGATGTTTCATTTCGGTTAAAGCATAACGGAAAAGAATTGCTGCATACATCCGGCAATGGGAACTTGCTGCAGATTATTGCAGCCGTTTATGGTATTCAGACAGCAAAGAATATGCTGCCGGTCTCCTGCACATCTCTTGATTATGAAGTAACAGGTTATATAGCCAAACCGGAGATGAACAGAGCATCCAGACAATATATCTCCCTGTTTATGAACGGCAGATATATTAAGAACTATGCTCTTTCAAAAGCTATCCAAAATGCATATCATACTTTCTTGCCGATTGGGCGATTTCCGATTGCAGTTCTTTCCGTTAAGATGGACCCAACAATTATAGATGTAAACGTCCATCCTTCAAAACATGAAGCAAGGCTAAGTAAAGAAACAGAACTAGTCCAATTAGTCGAAAATGAATTAAGAAAAGTAATAAAAGCTCAGCAGCTCATTCCCGAAGTTAATTTTCAGAAGAAAGAACAGAGACAGAAGGAAACAGATATACAATCTTCTATTTCGTTTGAATACTCTCAAAAGAAACAAGGAAAAGAGCCTTATCGAGTACCTGAACCTGTGGAACTTGAAACTTCCAATCATTTAAAATCAACAGTAAGCATTCAAGAAACAGTTCCAGTAAATGAAATGATGGATTCATTTTTAGATAGAAAGAAAAATTACACTGAAACAGTTTTCGAAAAGAAAGAAGAAAGCACCGAAGACACAGAATCAAACCAAGAGAAGATACCTGTTCTTTATCCGATCGGTCAGATGCACGGGACATATATACTTGCACAAAATGAAAATGGATTATATTTAATTGATCAGCATGCTGCGCAAGAAAGAATTAAGTACGAATATTTCAGGAAAAAAGTAGGGATGGTTGAACGCGAATTACAGCTGTTAACGGTTCCTTACACATTTGAATACACAACACATGAAGCTGCATTTATTAGCGATCATCTGGATTTTTTAAGCCTAGTGGGGCTCTTTCTTGAGCCATTTGGACAAAATACCTTTATTGTTAGAGAACATCCGCAATGGTTTCCAAAAGGGTATGAAAAAGAAACCATCATGGATATTATTCAGCAGGTATTAGATCATAGAAAGATTGATATAGAAAAATTAAGAGAAGAAGCTGCCATCATGATGTCATGTAAAGGGTCGATAAAAGCAAACCATCATTTAAGAAACGATGAAATATTTGCGTTGCTGGAGACTTTGCGAAAATCTGAAGATCCCTATACATGCCCTCATGGGAGACCGATAACAATTCATCTATCAACTTATGAACTCGAGAAAATGTTCAAGCGGGTCATGTAGGAGCTAACCATGAAAGAAAAATTAGTAGTTATAGTAGGTCCAACTGCTGTTGGAAAAACGAAAACAAGCATCGAACTCGCTAAGGCAATCAATGGTGAAATTATCAGCGGTGATTCTATGCAGGTTTACCGCGGATTAGATATTGGAACGGCGAAAATTACAGATGATGAAAAAGAAGGCATCCCTCATTACATGATTGATATCAAAGATCCTTCTGAGCCATTTTCTGTTGCTGAATTTCAAGAAAAAGCAAAAGAATATATCAGTGATATTAATAGTAGGGGGAAGATTCCCATCATTGTTGGAGGTACTGGCCTCTATATCCGTTCGGTGACACATCATTATGAGTTTTCAGAAGCGAACAAAAACAGTGAGATCAGGGATAAACTTCAAAAAAAAGCTGATGTTGAAGGTGCAGAGGCACTTCATTTAGAACTAATGTCAATAGATCCTGTAAGGGGAGCTGAAATCCACCCTAATAATGTGCACCGAGTTATTAGGGCTCTAGAAATATATTATGAAACCGGCAGCATACCCTCAAAGGAACAAAAAAATATGCAAGGCAAAGATGAATCATCTTATAACCTAGCATTAGTAGGTTTAACAATGGATCGGGAAAAGTTATATCAGCGCATAAATGAACGTGTAGATTTGATGGTTAAGTCGGGTGTTATTGAAGAAGCGAAGTGGTTATTACAGCAGGATATCTCCAATAGTCTTGCAGCTAAAGCGATCGGTTACAAAGAGCTTTTTCCTTATTTACTGGGTGAAAACACATTAGATGAAGCTATAGATCTTTTAAAGCGAAATTCAAGAAGGTATGCTAAAAGACAGTTCACATGGTTCAATAATCAGATGGATGTTAAGTGGTTTTCCATGGATGAGTCTTCATTTGAGAAAAAATTTAAAGAAATTCGTCACTTTGTGGAAGGGAAATTAGATATTTCCGAGAATGTATAAAGGTAATGCCCAAAGAGGAGGATCTGTTCACATGAAGCAATCTATCAATTTACAGGATCATTACTTAAACCAATTACGGCGCGAAAACATTTATGTGACCGTATATTTGCTGAATGGCTTTCAGCTCAAAGGTTTAGTAAAGGGGTTTGACAACTTTACGGTTGTACTTGAGGCAGAAGGGAAACAGCACCTCATATATAAGCATGCCATTTCAACGTTTACCCCGCATCGAAATGTCGATTTATCTTCTGCAAATATGAATGAATAAAAAATACTCCCTAAGAACCTGTGAGGTTCTAGGGAGTTTTTATTTGTTTAATGAAGTTATCATATCTTTGTAAAGTGAGATGTGATTTTAAACCGAACCAAGACTGAACTTCGTCGTCTGTTTTACCTGAAGCTAAATAATTTAATATTGCAGTCCTTCGCAAGTGTTGTGAGCTTATACCTTGTCTGATACCAGATCGTCTGATTTCCTGTCTTAACATTTTCTGAATGGCGATTACAGTTAAGGGTTTTGGTTCATAAATTGAATAATCAAAACGAAAAGTACCTCTTTGATAATCAAATGCGATAAAAAAACGGTCAGAAGAATAATTATTTGGTCTGATTGCGGCAGGTATGTCTTCTTTGTATGTATATAATAGGTGTTGGGTGAAATCAGTAAGAGGCAAGTGTCTGATTTCTGCAGTATTTATAACCGTTAACTGCTGCCTAGTAAAATTAACGTGTTTCATTTCAATATTCGTCAATTCTTGTAAAGTTAATCCGTAATGGTAAAGCAGTGATAGAATTGCTTCATTTCTTTTGATGAGTAAGTGTCTGTATTTTTGCTGTTTTTCTGTGAGACCATCAAAAGATGAGAGGGTTTCAAACAGCTGCTGAAATTCTTCCTCCGTTATAAAATCTTCTTCTTGAAATTGATTATCTTCTTTTAAATCTTTTTCAATGTCTGAAAAGGGGTTTTCCTGGATAAGTCTTTGTGATTGAAGAAATTGAAAGAGACTTTTTATTACGGTAAATACTCGTTTACTGGTTGCAGTGCTATATTCTCTCTGTTCAGAGAGAAATAAAAAATATTCTTTTAATTGATCAGAAGTCAAATTTTGAATCACAGGTGTATGATCACTGTTTTTGATCACTCTAAGCCAGGCGAAAAAGTCCTGCAGATCATAACAATACCGTTTGATCGTACTTTTTTTCCTGCCTTTATTTTGCAGATGTGAGATAAATGAATTGGCATATTCGGGTAAGTGTGGGTACTCTTCCATAATTGCCTCCTATAACCTCTTTTTCCCATTATATCAAAGGCAATATTTTTTGCATATTTAACATGCGTCCTAACAAAACTATTTAAAAAAGGATGATGAATATGCGAAAATTGTCAGTAGTTTTTATGTGTTTACTCTTTACTCTTAGTGCGTGTTCTGGAAAGAGCGGGTCAGGGGATGAGACACTGGATACGAAACAGGTGAAATACGATACTTCAGAGCGTAAGCCGAATTCTCAAATTGATTCACCGCGTGTGGCAGAACATAGCGAAGAAGTACATCAATCAAAAGATTTAGTACAGCTTGCTGAAAAAGTAAACGGGGTTGAAAAAGCATATGTGATCGTCAGTGGCACTTATACGCTGGTAGGAATTGTTTCTTCGGAACCAGTTGCGAAAGGTGAAGAAAACGATGCTTTGCGCAAGGAAGTCTATAGTGTGTTAAAAGGAAACGCACATGGCAGGAATGCAGCGATTACGACTGATCCAGATAAAATTGAAAAAATAAAAGAATTAGGTAATAAAGCAAACCTAAGTAAAAAAGAAAGTCAAAGCGGTGTATATAACGAGCTTGGCATATTAATCGGAAAGATTAAACCGCTTAAAGGACATATGAAATCGACTAGAAGGCAGGAAATGCATGAAGAAATAGACCATAGCCGGGATGATTTATATGAGTAAGAAATTCATTATTTCCTAAGGAAGCGCATAAACAGATATTTTTAGACAGAGTTAATTAACATAAGATACATTATGTTGCTTAAAGGGCAAAAAAAAGCATTCTCCATATGAGGAGAATGCTTTAATTATTTCTGACAGCTTCTGTTTTACGAGGGACATAAACAGAAGTTGAAGTTTTTGTTGTGCCTTTTAATTTTCCGGTTAGAAAAGAAGCGATTGTAATGGCAATGATCGAGATAAGAGCATTCTTAAAGCCAAACATGACCACAGCAGATGAAACAATAATAAAATCAGTTACAAAAAGTGATACACCTCGGTTGATATCCGACTTTTGTTCAAGGTATAAAGCGAGTATGTGTATTCCTCCGAGAGAAGCACCTGAATTTAGAACAAAACTTACCCCTATACCAATCAGAATTCCAGCTATCACAGCAGCAATTACTGGAGAAATCGTTGGAAAATGAACAAAATCCATTAGATCTGATATAACAGATATGAGTAAAATACATAAAAAAGTTGATAGTGAAAAAGTCCATCCAAGCTTTTTTATAGAGAGAATAAAAAAAGGGAGATTTACAATTAAAAAAAGAATTCCCCACGACCATTCAGTCATAAAAGTGCCAAGTGTTGCAACACCAGCTGTTCCTCCGAATGTCAGTGAATGTACAGTTAACAGCTTAATCCCTGCAGCAGTTAAAAATAATCCTAAAATAATCAATATACTTTTATAAAATTTAGATTCCAACATGATTCCTACTTCCGATTTAACAATTAGCTTGATATTTCATTATTTAACATATCACGGAAATCTTGCATACTTGAGTATTTTTATTCGTCTGAAAATAGAAAACGTTTACAATTTATTAATATTTATTCATCATTAAAAAACAAGGCTTGTCATTGTGGTAGACAATGTCGCTTTGTCATAAATTGATAACAGTGGATAAATAAACGATATAGGCATTTGTCACAGGTATTATCTAACAAGCATATAATGATTTGACTGGTAAAGAGAGGTGGTACCGCTTGAACGAACCTATCGCGATAAAAAAACAGCGGCAGATCAACATTGTATTAAACCAGGGAAATGAGAAAATCAAAGCAGATGATGCCATAACTTTGGCAGGAAAAGATAAAGCGAAAGAGCAGCATCTTCCATTATTAAAAATTGAACAAGATCTTAACAGGCTTGTTGGTATGGAAGATTTAAAACATCATGTCAAGGAAATTTACGCCTGGCTTCATATTAATAAATGCCGGCAGGAAATGGGGATGAAGGCAGAAAAGCAGGCCCTTCATATGTTATTCAAAGGAAATCCAGGTACTGGAAAAACTACAGTAGCAAGAAAACTGGGTACACTTTTTCATGAGATGAAAGTATTATCAAAAGGCCATCTAATTGAAGCCGAAAGAGCGGATCTCGTAGGTGAATACATCGGTCATACCGCTCAAAAAACAAGAGAATTACTGAAAAAAGCAAATGGAGGAATTTTATTCATTGATGAGGCCTATTCTTTGGGCAGGGGTGGAGAAAAGGACTTTGGAAAAGAAGCAATTGATACACTGGTAAAAGCGATGGAAGACCAGCAGCATGAATTTATATTAATTTTAGCTGGTTATCCGAAAGAAATGGATCGGTTTCTAAAACTAAATCCAGGTCTTCCTTCAAGGTTTCCGGTTGTTATTTCTTTTCCTGATTATTCGGTGGATGAACTAATGGAAATATCCAAAAGGATGCTTACCGAAAGAGAATACGTATTAACAAGAGACTGTGAGTGGAAACTGAAAACACATATTGAACGAGTCAGAAACTCAGGAAATGGCTCTTTCTCAAACGGAAGATACATTCGAAATATGATTGAAAAAGCTGTAAGAAGACAATCAGTTAGGCTTCTAAATGATGCAAGGCAAGATAAAAAAGCATTGATGACAATTCAAAGTGATGACCTTGTGCTAGAAGAACGTGATTTGATTTGATATGATGGAAGGAGACTATGGAAAGCAGGGATGGCGAATTTGAACAGACAAAAAGATTCAGTTCAGGAAAAAGCGATTCTCGTCGGCTGTCAGCTTCCGCGGCAGAACGACGAGCGTTTTTTTTATTCAATGGAAGAATTAAAGTCGCTGACTAAAACAGCGAATGGAACAGTTTGCGCAGTGGTTTCTCAAAAAAGGGACAGGTATGATTCTGCTACTTTTATAGGTAAAGGAAAAGTTGAAGAATTGATTACCCTTGAAGAAGAACTTGAAGCGGAACTTATTATATTTAACAGTGAACTGTCACCGTCACAAGTACGTAACCTTTCAAAACATTTTCAAGCAAGAATTATAGACAGGACACAGCTGATTCTTGATATATTTGCTCAGCGTGCCAAAACACGAGAAGGAAAGCTTCAGGTTGAACTTGCGCAGCTGGAATATCTTTTGCCGAGGCTCTCTGGCATAGGTGCAAGCCTCTCAAGACTTGGCGGTGGAATTGGGACAAGAGGTCCTGGTGAAACAAAACTTGAAAAAGACCGGCGTCATATAAGACTTCGTATTCATGAATTAAAACAGCAGCTAAACCAAGTGGTAAGCCATAGAGAAAGATATAGAGAACGGCGCAAACACCAAGGAGCTTTTCAAGCAGCACTAGTCGGCTACACAAATGCGGGAAAATCTACGATATTCAATAAGCTAACTGAGGCTGACAGTTATGAAGAAGATCAGCTTTTTGCGACGTTAGATCCTTTAACAAGAAAAGTGAAACTGACAAGCGGTTTTCAAATGCTGCTGACAGATACAGTAGGCTTTATTCAGGATCTTCCTACTTCATTAATAGCCGCCTTTCGATCTACGTTAGAAGAAGCTGCTGAGGCAGATCTGCTTATTCACGTAATCGACGGATCAAGTGAAGACCGCAATCAGCATGAAAAAACAGTTAAACGGATATTGAGTGATCTGAAAGCTAGCCACATCCCAATGTTAACGGTATACAATAAGAAAGATCAGTTTGCAGCAGACTTTTTACCAGAAAGTCCGTCTATTTCTATTTCAGCTTTAGCCGAACAAGATATTACAATGTTAAAAGAAACGATTGAAAAAGAAGTAACTAAACAGCTTACATATTATCAAATCAGTGTGCCTGCACACGATGGCAAACAGCTTGCGAGACTTCGGTCCGAAACGATCTTAATTAAACAGGAGTTCGATAAAGAAAAGCTGGTTTATGATTGCAGGGGATATGCCCTCTCATCAACTTCTATCGAGTCAATCAGCAATAAAGGAGAATAGCATGTATTCGCAGTTCCAAAATGGAGAAATCTTAGAGAAAACGGCAAAAATAGTATCCGATCGAATAAAGGATATACATGAATCGATTGATTCTGTTGCACAGTTTAATCAGCTTAAAGTTTTAAAAGCATTTCAGAAAAATAATGTAGGAGATCATCATTTCAATCCAACTACAGGTTATGGATATGATGATTCTGGACGCGATACCCTCGAAAAAGTCTATGCTGATGTCTTTCAAGCAGAGGCAGCTATTGTCAGACCGCAAATTATTTCAGGAACACATGCTATCACATTATCCCTTTTTGGTGTGCTTCGTCCAGGTGATGAACTCGTATATATAACTGGAAAACCGTATGATACTTTAGAAGAAATTGTAGGGATAAGAGGAACTGGTGAGGGATCATTAAAAGATTATAACATCTCCTATAAGCATATTGACTTAACTGAACAAGGAGAAATTGATTACGAAGCAGTAAAAGAATCCATTACAGAAAAGACAAAAATGATCGGTATTCAGCGTTCCAAAGGGTATGCTGATCGTCCTTCATTTACAGTGAATGATATTAAAGAAATGATTGAATTTGTAAAAAGTATTAAAGAAGACGTAATCGTATTTGTAGATAACTGTTATGGTGAATTCGTTGAACAAGTGGAGCCGATTGAAGCAGGTGCAGATATCATTGCAGGATCCTTAATTAAAAACCCTGGGGGCGGTCTTGCGAAAACAGGGGGATACATCGCGGGAACAGAATCACTGATTAACAGGATTTCTTATCGTCTTACCTCTCCTGGAATCGGAAGGGAAGCAGGTGCATCACTTTACAGTTTGCAAGAAATGTACCAAGGCTTTTTCTTAGCTCCGCACGTTACTGCACAGGCTTTAAAAGGTGCTGTTTTTACAGCTGCATTTTTGGAAGAGCTAGGCATGGAAACCCGGCCAACATGGCATGAGAAGAGAACAGATCTTATCCAATCCGTTATTTTTGGAGACAAAGAGAGAATGATTACATTTTGTCAGGCTATCCAAAAATCATCACCAATTAATTCATATGCAGTTCCTTATCCTGATTACATGCCAGGTTATGAAGATGATGTAATTATGGCAGCAGGAACATTTATCCAAGGAGCGAGTATAGAACTTACTGCTGATGGGCCGATACGACCGCCGTATATTGCATTTGTACAGGGCGGACTTACTTTCGAACATGTTATGATTGCTGTTATATCTGCTGTGGATGAACTTTTAACACATGGTTTAATTAAAAAATAAGCATCTTAAAAAGGCCGATAAGGGCCTTTTTTTAATTTGATGTTACTTTTTCTAACATTATGTTTGACATGTTAGCTTTTCTGACATAAGATATAAAAAGAAGTTGAAAGGAGGTAGGCAAAATGAACGATATGAACCGCAGGAACTTGCCTTTGTTCCCAATTAGCATTGTTATGCAGCTGACTGAGTTATCTGCAAGACAGATTCGCTATTATGAAGAACATGAATTGATTCATCCTGCAAGGACAGAAGGTAATCGTCGTTTGTTTTCTTTCAATGATGTAGATAAGCTTCTTGAGATTAAAGCACTGCTCGAACAAGGCGTGAATTTAGCGGGTATCAAAAGGGTGTTTGAACTTAACGAACAGGCAGCTGAGTTAATTAAAAATCAGCAAAATGTTCAAGGAGTTAAAGAAATTTCGGAATCTGCGCTTCATCGCCGCTTAAAACGGGAATTGATTCATGCAGGCAGACACGGAAAGACATCTTTAATCCAAGGAGAACTTTCCAGGTTTTTTCATTAAATAAAAACTGAATAATACTTAATAGGTGAACAATCGCCTTAAACAGGCGTTTTTATATTTAAAGGAGGAGAAAGATTTGGCTAAGTATACTAAAGATGATATTTTAAGAATGGTAAAAGAAGAAAATGTAAGGTTCATTCGTTTACAATTCACAGATTTATTGGGTGTAATTAAAAACGTTGAGATTCCAATCGGACAGCTTGAAAAAGCTTTAGATAATAAAATGATGTTTGACGGATCTTCTATTGAAGGTTTTGTACGAATTGAAGAATCTGATATGAATCTATACCCGGATTTAGATACATTTATAATCTTCCCTTGGACATCTGAAAAAGGTAAAGTTGCACGTTTGATCTGTGATATCTACATGCCCGATGGAAATCCATTCGATGGAGACCCGCGCGGTATTTTAAAGCGAGTATTAAAAGAGATGGAAGACCTAGGATTCTCAGACTTCAACATTGGACCTGAGCCAGAATTTTTCTTGTTCAAAAATGATGAAAAAGGTGAACCTACACTTGAATTAAATGATAAAGGCGGTTACTTTGACCTTGCTCCAACAGATCTTGGTGAAAACTGCCGAAGAGATATTGTACTAGAGCTTGAAGATATGGGCTTTGAGATCGAAGCATCTCACCATGAGGTAGCACCTGGTCAGCATGAAATTGATTTTAAATATGCGGATGCCGTGAACACTTGTGATAACATCCAAACTTTTAAGCTTGCTGTTAAAACAATTGCACGTAAGCACGGGCTTCACGCTACATTTATGGCAAAACCATTATTCGGAGTAAACGGTTCTGGTATGCATGCTAACATGTCTTTATTTAAAGACGGCGAAAATGTATTCTATGATGAAAAGTCTGAAACAGGCTTAAGTGAAACAGCAATGCATTTCTTAGCTGGTATCCTAAAGCACGCTCAAGGTTTTACAGCGATCACAAACCCTACTGTAAACTCTTATAAGCGTCTAGTGCCTGGCTATGAAGCTCCATGTTATGTAGCTTGGTCTATGCAAAACAGAAGTCCTTTAATCCGTATTCCAGCTTCACGCGGTATCAGCACACGTATCGAAGTTCGAAGTGTTGACCCGACTGCTAACCCGTATCTTGCAATGGCAGTATTGCTTGCATCAGGTCTTGATGGGATCAAGAACAAATTAGCTGCTCCGAAGCCTGTAGACCGCAACATCTATGTAATGGATAAAGATGAGCGCGAAGCAGAAGGAATTCAAGATCTTCCAGCAACATTAAAAGAGGCTCTAGTTCTTTTCAGTAAAAATGAAGTTCTGACAAAAGCTCTTGGTGAGCACGCTACAGAACACTTCATTGAAGCAAAAGAAATCGAGTGGGATATGTTCCGCACACAAGTTCACCCTTGGGAACGCGAACAATATATGAGCATGTATTAAGCCTTAAAAACGTTGATATAGCAGCGTTTTGACAAAAATAATTGCGGGGTAACTCGTGAGGTGATTCTCTTAAAAGAGGATTTGCCCCATGATTGCCCCGCAATTTTTATTTTTCTTTGACATCCGACAAACTGTCCATGTATTTTTCATACTGATCAACCGAAGAAATCATAAGCTTGTCCGAGATATGTCCGTAAGTGTTTGAAGTTACGGTGATGTCTCGATGACCAAGTCGTTTGGATACCAAATTGATGTCATTTTTAGATTCTAACAACATCACCGCATGAGTATGTCGCAATCCATGTATCGAGATGGGTTTTAACCCTGCTTTTTCTTGGACACGCTTGAATACGCGCTGAAGGGTAGATTTCGGAAGAGGTCGACCATCTTCTCGGCAGAACACAAGATCCAGGTGATGAATGTATTCATCGTTGAACCGGATACGCTGAGCGTTCAAATATTTCATATGCTCATGTAATTCTTGTGCCACTCGTTTCGTCATCTGCACTTTTCTTCTCGACTCATACGTTTTCGTATCTCCGAAAATACGTTCATCTTCTAAATTCGTAATTTTAAAATCAAGTGATTTGTTGATCGTGATTTCATTGTTTTTAAAATCGATGTCTTTTCGCTGAAGAGCAGCAGCTTCTCCTTTTCGAAGACCACAATCTAGAAGTGTTAGAAAGAACCTGTAATAGTGAGGTGGTTCTTTTCGTGCGGAATTCAATAAATCAGGAATATCATCTTTTTCGATATATTCCAGTTTTTCTTCGTTACTTTGTGATCGCAACGGAATCTTAGTCCGACTGCTCGGATTTTCTTCGATCATCTTATATTCACATGCTTGACCCATCGCGGCTCGCATCGTGGTATGAATAATCTCGATCGTACGTTTTTTATATCCTTGGTTCACTAACGACAAAATAAAATCATCATAGCGTTTTCGTGTGATGTTTTTGATCGCGATGTTTTGAAAATAAGGGATGATTTTCTTGTTAATGTTATATTCATGCTGTTCGAATGTATTCTTTTGGATTCCCGGCTTCTTATATTTAAGCCAGCTGGCGAGATGATCTTTTAACAATGTTTTTCCGCTATGGTCAACATCAATTCCTGATTTTAGTTTGTTCTCCATCTTAATCGCCGCCACGTTTGCTTCTGCTTTCGTTTTAAAGCCTGTCTTCTTTTTTTCCCGCCATTTGTTTGACACTGGATCTTTATACCGAATCCGGTAATACCAGTTTCCTTTTGTAATCTGGTCAAGCTTCGCCATTATTTTTTAGCCCCTTCGTTTCTTATTTGCCACGTGGATAGATAAAACTTTTGAAAAAAAACGCTGACGTAGCAATCAGCGAGTTTTCTCTAAACAATTTATAAAGGAGAATTCTAAAGAAAAGAAAATGTTTTGTAGACAGATGATTATCTAATCACCTTGCACTCATCTTAAAATATACATTAAACAAAAACAATAGGTAATTACCAAAATTATAAAATGTTTTTATTTTATTTATCTGTCCGCAGTTTTTCCTGTTATAATGAATTGGAATTGAACAATAAACAGTTACATTAAATCAAACATAAAGGGGGGATTCACGATGATCGATAAAGGAAAGGGATGGACCGTAAAAAACAAAAAATATTTGTATGTCTGGGTATATGACCAGAGCGCGACTCATCTACACCGATTGGAAATGAGTTCTGCCGGATATCGAATGAGCGAAGTGTTCTCTAAGTCAAAAATGATGTGTATCGGAAATGTAGAAAAATTAAATAATGAATTAAAAAAAATGAAGAATCAAATTGAAAAAGAACAATTCATTACAAAAATAGTCATGGAGAAAATCAAAAAGTACAACCTTGATACTGATGAAGACAGATTAAAAAGACTAGTTGTGCGAAAAGCACATAAAATACTCGCGCAATGGTCCGAAATCGAGTTTGAAGCAGCAAGGGCTTAGGAAAGCCCTCAATAATTAATAGGAGAAGAAAATGATATTCCAAATTACAGTCTTCATTATTGCAATTTGTTTAATTTTAAATGGTGTCTCGCAGCTTTTAGTCAATAAGCATTTAAATGAAAAAATTAAAAAGTTAGAAGAAGAAGTTAAAGAAATAAAGGGGAGATCAAGTTGATCAAAAGTGAATCAATCGTAGAAGTAGCAAAAGCTCTCGTTGAATTTAATAAAGAGATGACACGCATCGGAAAAGATGGCATCAACCCACATTTTAAAAATCAATATACTACACTTGATACGATGCTGGACACAGTCAGACCGATACTCGCAAAGCATGGTCTAAGCATCTTACAAATGCCATCGGGTGATGGACAGACGATCGAAATACGCACCATGATTCTACATACAAGCGGGGAATATATCGAAAGTCCGGTCATGACGATGAGACCGACCAAGACAGATCCGCAAAGTTTAGGTAGTGCGCTCACATACGCGAAGAGATACTCTTTAGCAAGTGTGTTAGGCATATCTACTGGTGAAATGGACGATGAAGGAAATGCAGCAAGTGTAACTCAGAGTCAGACGTATACAACCGTTTATCATAAACCATCGTACAATAAAGCAACAGACAACCAGGTAAGTAAAATCAAGTGGGATATGAAAAATGCAGCGCAAATGTACGGCACTTCAGTTGAAAAGTTAGAAACCGAATTATATACAAAATACAAAATCAAGGACATTACGGAACTTGATAAGTCCACTGCTTCAGACTTAATTGACTATTTAGCTGAAAAGATAAAAACAAAGAGTTGACAATTAAGAAAATCAGACTATACAGAGATTAAAGCGAGGGAGAAAGTGATGGTTCTCCCTTATCATTTACACCAATTTTATCCATCCACATTTGAGAGGAGTGATTAGTATGAAAATAGAGTCAATCGAGCGAAGATCTTATAGCACATCAACAGAAAGGCATTATTATTTAGTAAAAGCACTCACAGATCATGACGAATTCGTCCATACCACTTCATCTTTTGACAATAAAACCTGGAGCTTAGGACCATGTCTTTCCTTTGAAGAAATAACAGAGGAAAAAGAGAAGGAGCTTTTAGAAATGGCTGTCGACTATATCGAAAATCATTCTAAATGGAGACTGGAGTATTTGTTTATCGAAAGGAGTGAAAAAGTATGAGCATATTCTTGATATCAACGAGTTTACTTTTTATCGGTCACGCCATTTATGAGTGAAGGGTTACAAATGACATTCACAAAAAGAAAAGCGATTCATCTTTTTATGATCAAGACGCACCACAATAAAACGCTGGTCACGAAATACACGAAGCACGAATTCAATAAATATGTCTTTTCATACGGTCAATTTTCGTACCGCGCGAAACTTCAAGATAATAGCATCATGATCGAGGTGTTATACGGCAACTATGTGATGGATTTTTTATGGTTTCATCCGGAAACGATGGAGCTTGATTTGGATTATCAATTGAAAATAGAGGGGGGATAATTATGAAGCACATGAAACTGATTAACGTTGATTATGACGATCGCTTATAAGCGTCAACTCGATTTATGGGATCTGAAGATGACACAAGGGAAATATCTAACCGTTCGACAAACCGAATCAACGAAAGAGAAAGTGATGCATTATATCAAAAACTTAAATTCTCAGCGCTTACAATTTTTGTTTTAAAAGGTATTGAGTTTGAAAAAATAATTTTCTATACTGAACGCGATATACGAAATACGTATATCGTTTTTTTATTCAATCAAAAGGGGAGAACTTTATGGCTTTGAAAAATGTAGTTGACGAAAATGGAGCTTTAATTGGCAAGATGGTACCTGTTGATAAAAACTATGTCATTATCCACAAAAAATCGCTGGAAGGCTTCAAGCAGAAAATAGAAGATCGGAACACACCTAACTTTATAAAATGCTTCACGAATGAAATCAAAAAGCTCACTCATCTAACGCTTACACAGTGCGGGTATCTTCTACATATATTGACGTTTATGAACCTAGATAAAGAAGGATATTTGATTGCAGAAGAACAATTTCTCACGCAAAAAAAAATATGCGAGCAACTTGGAATCAAGGGGAGAGCACGTCAGAGTGAGTTGTTTAAGACCCTCATCACCTGCGGTCTCATTGTCAAAGAAGGACAAAAGATTAAAATATCGGAAAAATATCACGCTATGGGAGAAACAACAAAAAAGAAGTTTGCCAAACTTCATCTAGAAAGTACACGGCAATTATTTAAAAAACTAAAGCATCGAGAAGTGGGTATGATTTATAAGCTTTTACCATATGTAAACAGAAAATATGGAGTCATCTGTTCCAATCCGGAAGAAGAAGAGATGGGTAAGATCCACTTTCTATCTCAAGACGAACTGGCTGAATTGGTTGTTGAAGATGAAAGAACAATTTCTAAAAGTATGAAGGCACTCGACCAAGCTAGTGCAGCGCTCGTTATTAAAGCCGGTAAAACAGACAACTTTATTATCCATCCAGACTTCGTCATGCGGATGAAATGGTCGCATCGGGAAGCACTTCTCACCTTCTTTCAACTCAACGAAGCCAAACGTAAATATGCAAGAAACCGCACTTGTAAAAAATAAGTGCAAAAATGAGTATCTTTTAAAAGATTTTACCCATCCCTTTATTTAGTTTCAGATGCAAAAATGAGTACCTTTTACTTCGTTTCAAATGCAAAAATGAGTACCTTTTTTTTAGGGGTATTTTCTTACTCTCTCTAAGAGTAAACGCATTTT
The DNA here is from genome assembly GCF_042680145.1 of Fictibacillus halophilus. Taxonomy (GTDB): domain Bacteria; phylum Bacillota; class Bacilli; order Bacillales; family Fictibacillaceae; genus Fictibacillus; species Fictibacillus halophilus_A. The sequence continues at coordinate 1,338,267 of NZ_JBHTNQ010000001.1, forward strand.
ATCCATCCACGCTCCTTCTTTATTCTTAGTTGTATGACAGCGAGTGAAAATGAATATGTAATTTCTTTCAAAAGATGAAGTAGACATAGTCATGAACTAATTATGCGAATGAAATTGCATTTGTTATTGCTTTAATATGAGTTGAAAAACAAAAAAGCAGCGCGAAGTCTGCTTTTTTATACCACTTCAATATTATCAATATCTAACCATTCGGTATCTTTTTCCTTATTAACTGTAAGGCTAAATTTAATACATAATTTTGCTTCGTCGGTTCCGATTTTGATAAATTGTTCATCAAAAGGTTCGAAATAATAATTAGTCTGACTCACATCAAATTCAGTATCTACATAAAAAAGACCTGATACTATGACATGATCTAATACCAGGATATTTTGAAAATGGATGTTGGTGAACTATCCCATTTAACTTCGGTCCTTTTCAAAATGAATGAAATGATGTATTGGGCGCAAATAGTAAAACGAAATGGAAAATGGCAAATAGATGGGTTATATACATATAACGAACGACCAGTAAGATGTGTCGACCGATTTTTTAAAGATCATGAAAAAGAAAACATGATTCATCAAGTCTTGGACCATCCAAGAGTGAGATTGCCATTGTTATTATGCTAAAAAGCCGTCAATCGACTGCTCTTTTTTGTGTCTAATAATGGTATAATGAGACAAGTCATCATAACAGATACAACAACAGAAGGAGGATGTTTATGAAATTACCTCATCCAATCCCATACCAAGGAAGCAAACGCAATATTGCAGGTAAAATATTAACGTATTTTCCTGATGATATAGATACTTTATATGAATCATTTGTAGGATCCGCTGCTATGACGATTGCAGCTGCAAAATATAATAAAGCTAATTCATTTGTTTTAAATGATATCAATAAACCCTTAATGGATATATGGGAACAGATACTAACCAATCCGTTAAAGTTGAGTAATGATTATCGTATGCTTTGGGAAGAACAACTGGGTAATGAAAAAGAGTTTTACAAAAAAGTCCGAAATGAGTTTAATCAAGATCCAAAAGCACATCAACTGCTTTATCTTTTAGCAAGATGTGTGAAAAATGCTGTCCGGTACAATGATAAAGGTGAGTTCAATCAAGGACCTGATAATCGTAGAAAAGGCAGACAGCCGAGTACGATGCAAAAAGAAATTTTAGGTGCATCAAATATTTTGGCAGGAAAAACCAGTTTTTATGTCGAAGATTACGTGGAAAACGTCCGAAGAGCATCTAAACAAGATTTAGTATATTTGGATCCGCCATATCAAGGTACAAGAGATAGCAGTAAAAGGTATATCCAAGGACTTGATTTAACGAAATTTATCAATTGTTTACATGATATGAATGAGAGAGGGATATCCTACATCATTAGTTTCGATGGGAAAACGGGCGAAAAAACTTACGGAGAAAAGTTACCAGACTTCCTCGAACTAACTCATATTGAAATAGAAGCGGGTGTAAGTTCACAATCTACGCTTTTAGGCAAAAATGAAAAAACGATAGAGTCGATCTACCTTTCAAGACCTTTGGTCAATCGACTTCTTAACAAAAAAGTAGAGGAACAGCTGGCGCTATTTGGAGGCTAAAAATGGCAAGCGAAAAGTACCCAAAAGAATTCCTGGAACTCGTGCAGCAGGTCAGTAACAAACGGGCAAAATTTGTAATAGAACAAATCCTAAAGCATGGGCAAGTTAGCACCGAAGAAATTAAAGCTGCAGGATATAATCATCCACCACGCGCAGCTGGTGATGTAAAGGATCTCGGCATACCGCTAAGAACCATACGGGTAAAAGATTCAACGGGAAGAATGATCGGCGCATATGTGTTTGAAGATATATCAAATCTTCGAAACAACATATTAAACGGAAGAAAGAATTTTCCTAAAGCTTTCAAACAAGCATTATTGCTTCATTATGGGAACAAATGTGAAGTGTGTAACACCGCTTTTGAAAAAAGGTATCTCCAAATTGATCACCGTGTTCCTTTTCAGGTAGGTGGGGATAGTCCTTTAGAAGTCGAACATTACATGCTTGTTTGTTCTCCATGTAACCGATCGAAGTCGTGGAGCTGTGAGCATTGCGATAATTGGTTACGTACAAAAAATCCAGAAATTTGTAAATCGTGTTATTGGGGAAATCCAAAAGAGCATGAACATATTGCGCTACGCAGGGTGAAAAGAGCAGATATCATGTTTGAAGATGATGAAGTGGGTATATACGCAGAGGTTAAAACGAGAGCAGATAAAGAAGGCGTATCTGTTCAATCATACATAAAAAAATATTTAGAAAACCTGCTGTGATAAAGCAATTCGCTTTATCTCTTTTTTCTGGAAGGATGAGTAAATTTGGCTAAAACGATTCAACCCTCATATCAAATGAAATCTTTTAATTGCCCAAGATGCGGGGTTTTGTGTCCTCAAAACTGGTACTCAATCGAAAGACAATCACCCAACTTACCGGATGCAAGGATTCAATTTGTCTCAGATACGTATGATTTTAATGGTCCTCGTGGCTATGTTCCACCCAAATTACTGTCTACTAACTGGGCTTGGAAGCTAGATATAAGTATATGTCACGATTGCACTAACTACACCATCTGGGAAAATAAAAAGATAATCTACCCGTTTGAGTCAGAATTGCCGGAAGCACATGGTGATATGCCGGAAGATGTTAAAGGAATTTATACAGAAGCGACTCAAGTATACAAGCACTCTCCAAGAGCGGCAGCTGCCTTACTGAGACTCGCAATCGAGATTATGATCCCACAACTTGAAGAGTACAACATCAAAAAAGCAAAGATTAATACAATGATCGGAGAACTTGTAAAACAAGACATTCCTCAACATGTTCAACAAGGTCTTGATGCGATTCGTATTTATGGGAATGAAGGTATCCATCCTGGTGAGATTGTAATAAATGATGATCAGGAAACTGTTCAATTTTTATTTGAATTAATCAATCTCATGGTCGATGAACTCATTACAAGAAAGAAAAAGATTAAGTCTATTTATGACAAACTACCGATAGACAAAATAAAAGGCATCTTGAATCGAGATAAAGTGAAAGAGGACAGCAAATAAGCTGTTCTCTTTTGGAGGTTTTGTAATGAGAATTGTTCACGAACCACCCAATAGTTGGCAAGATTTAGAACTAATAGTTGCAAAAATATTAAAGGAATGTGGATTTGATACGGAGCGTGGAAAAGATATAACTACCGTAAGAGGTACGGTTGATATAGATGTGTACGCGAAGGACCACAATAGCACACCATCATCTGTTTACCTCATCGAATGTAAATATTGGAACACTGATATTCCTAAAACAATTATCCATTCATTTAGAACCGTTGTTGGTGACTATGGAGCACAACACGGTTTAATTATTGCTAAAAAAGGATTTCAATCAGGAGCTTACGAGGCAACTAAAAACACGAATATTCATTTGCTTTCTTGGAATGAATTCTTATCATTTTTTGAAAACCGTTGGTTACATAACAGATTAAGAAACTTGCATCGTATATCTGAACCACTGCGGATTTATAATGATCCTTTAGATGTTTCTGACTATATTGCTCACCTCTCAGAAGTTGAAATGATGTATTACCAAACGTTATGCAAAGATTATATGGGGTACAGTATTTATTCTCATAAAATGACTTATGAAAAAATCAAAAGTCTTCATCTGTCACATAAAGAACAAATTGAAAATATTATACAAACCGCTCAGAAACATTTCGATGGAATTTCTATTAATTGTTACAATGATTTTTTTGAACACATCGAACAAAAATGTGTAGAGGGGATTCGGCTTTTTGAAGAGCTTTTCAAGGATACTGACGCAAAACTCCACGTACAAAAATATAGTTACTAGTTCAAAGAAGAAAAGAGTTTGTCTTTGCATGTCATATGAAGGAAACGATAGCGTATGGAAGAATAGATGTTTAACACGTATCGACATTTTTCATGCGTATCACGTTTATATTGATTCTATTAAACTGAATTAAATATTCTTGGCGTGGATGGATAAAATACCCCGTGTCTGATTTGCTAATGGTAAGAACACTTAGAACCTCTCCCATGGGTGAAACTTTAGAGCAAGTCAACTACTTTTTCTCGGAAAAGTAGAAAGCTTTTAACAGTCCGAGAACAGGCAGAAAAAGCCCTAATGAGCATCTTTTTGGGTTACTGTTTTATACTTTTTTAAATTTTTTACGGTGGAGATCATTAAGCGGTTACAATAGGGGGAAAGGCAATGTCTTATTATGATAAAGAGAAGAAGAAGAAGAAGTTTGGTTGTTTGGGATGTGGTTGTCAAACCTATTTAGTAATTTTTCTTATCATAGCAGCTATTGGAGCATTTTTAGGGGATGACGACGATTCAAAGGACAAGAAACTAACAAGTACAGCATCATCTGTCGTTGCAACTAAAGATTCTGAAAAGCCAAAGACACAAGCGGAAAAGCCAAAAGCTCAACCAGTTCAAGAAAAGCCAAAGCCTGCGGAAAAGCCTAAAGCTGCTTGTTTGGATATTAGAGGAAACATATCTAGTTCGGGAGAAAAGATTTATCATGTGCCATCGGGGCGCTTTTACGATAAGACAGAACCTGAAGCAACGTTTTGTACTGAAGCAGAGGCAAGAAGTGCAGGATATAGAAAATCGAAACTGTAAGTTGTGTAGTTTATTTTTTTGATGTTTCACTAGTGTTTTTGGAAGTTTGACGGTCAAGGGAATAAACATATAAAGGGAGACAATGCAGCGACAACTGCATCATCCTGAAATTTTATTTCAACAAAGCAAATATTGAGATGATTAAGCCAAGTTAGACCCTGCCTAAAGCGGTCTTTTCTTGATTTTTTCCTTTTCAAGGGCAGTAACATTTTTATTTTCAATATTGAAGACCATTGGAATATCTTCTACAAAGTCTGCAAGTGGTCCTAGATCCAGACCAAGGCAATCTCACCTAAATTTCCCAACTGAAAGTTTAGGTTATAATAGTCGTGGATGGATAAAAGGGGGAGTACCATGAAAGTTTCCATTACGGGATATCGAAAAGAAGTAACTTTTACTGATACGGACGATATTATTGGGTATGAAGTTTACTTCGAAGTGGATGGTACCTTTGAATTGTTTGTTTATGTAGATTCTATCGAACTAACAATAGGAGCAGATGACGACTTAAAGTACGAGCAAAGAGCGTTTGAAGAACAATATGAACATCGAATGAAAGAATTAGTTGATTCCGTCATAGAAGAAGCGATCCAGCATCCGAAAATTCCAAAAGAAATTATATCAAAATTAAAAGCACACCGATTAAAGCGAATCTATGAATAAGATTCGCTTTTTTATATGCGGATGAGGTGGGAAAGGTTACCCCACACGCTGCTGTGCGCAGGTTAAAATAGTTTTAATGTGCGAATTCGTTTGCTATCTATTTGACTTACCGATTCTGGTGAAAAGGGATTTAAAGACAATAAATCGTTAAAAACACGAAATATTCCATGAATTATTCAAGTTAAAATATATAATATTTAAAAAATATAGTATAATTAGTAAAAATTATACTATATTGGGGGTTTCTTGATGTACAATGCTGAAATTAGTCGTATTAATCCAGGTGCTTTTTTTATTTTAATTGATCAATCAGGATCGATGGCAGATTGGACTGAAAATGGCAATACATTATCGAATGAAGTTGCTGATATCATTAATCGTTTTCTACAAGAACTTGTAATTAAATGTTCTAAATCTGAGGGTGTAAGAAATTATTTTGAAGTTGCAGTTCTAGCTTATGGTCATAAGGGCTGTTATAACGGATTAGATGGTCCCTTGGGTCAAGATTTTGTTCATCCAATAAGTTCTATTGCAGATTTTCCATTGAAAATAGAGGAGCGGAAAAAGAAAATCCCAGACGGTGCTGGCGGAGTAATTGAGCAAAACATTAATTTTCCTATTTGGTTTGAACCCGTAGCAAATGGCGGCACACCTATGTGTGAAGCTTTCCATAAAGTTGCAGAACTATTGGTTCAATGGTGTGATGATCACCAGGAAAGCTTTCCGCCAATAGTTATTAATATCACTGATGGAGAACCAACTGATGGAGATCCTGAGCCTATCGTAGAACAAATTAAAGAAATTAGTACAGCTGATGGCAATGTTTTAGTTTTTAATGTTCACTTATCAACTAATAGTGAAAAAGAAATTAAATTTATTGATGATTCATATCCACTTTTTGGTCCACGTGAAAAAAAATTATTTAGAATGTCGAGTGTATTAACTCCAGCTATGCGAAGTCAGTTAATCAATGAAAATTCAAATGTTACGGATACTTCAAGAGGATATATATATAACGGAAGTGCTTTTTCTCTAATTGAATTGTTCGAAATAGGAACAAGGGCTGCGAACCTTAGATAGTGATGAATGTTAAGTTAATTAATGAATTTTTTATTCAGAAATATGGAAATGAAATAACGGAGTACGAAGATGCTTTTGCTTATAAAGATGATGAAAACTTTTTGCATATAGCTATTTCGGATGGCTCTACAGAAGCATCATTTTCGAAAGAATGGGCGCAAATTCTAGTAAATCATTATGTGAAATCTCCTACAACATTAATTAATATGAAATGGTTACGACCTGCAATTAAAGAATTGTACAATATAATAAAGATTGATTCGTTGCCTTGGTACGCAAAAAATAAATTTATCGAGCAAGGATCTTATGCCACTCTAATTGGATTATCTTTTAATAAACAAGAAAATCAACTTTCTATAGTTGCGGTTGGTGACTCATGTGCATTATTTGAATATGTTACTGATAAATTATTGATTCCATTCGATGATGAAACCAAATTTAGCAACAATCCTTATCTGATCAGTAGCTTAGAGAACAGAAACGAATTACTCATTAATAATCAATTTACTGCAAAACTAGAAATTGATGAAGAACTCGACATTTTTTGTATGTCCGATGCATTAGGTTCTTGGTATTACAGTTCGTTAGGATGTTTAGGAGAATTGGAATTTCTTGAAAGTAACAATGATTTTATAGATTTTGTAAGTGACAATAGAAAAAATAATACTTTGAAAAATGATGATGTAACATTAATCCACATTAAAGTTTCCTTTCCATAGGGAAATAAATTTTAAGGATGATCTAAATGGCTTTACCATTAATGTCACAATATTCAGAGGCAATCCAGAATCCGGGTCTTAATCTATTGGATCCGGATTTAAGGCTTTCTAAACCTGATCTAAATCCTATGGGTTTACCAAAAGTTGTCGGAGGTGGATTTGCTTTAACCTATCGGTTAAAAAATAACAATAAAAGTTTTGCAGTCAGATGTTTTCATAAAGAGGCATTAGATTTACAAGATCGTTATATGAAAATAAGTCAATTTTTACGTCATCAAAGAAATACGTTTTTTGTAGATTTTGAATATCAACATAAAGGGATTATTGTAAATAATAATACATATCCAATCATTAAGATGGATTGGCTTGAAGGAAAACCTCTCTATTTCTTTATTGAAGAAAATTTAAGAAATGCAAAAGTTCTTAAAGACATACAAAATCAATTAATTGATTGTGTTAATCAATTGATTAGTATTGGTATTGCTCATGGTGATTTGCAACATGATAATATTTTTGTAAGCGGCAATAAGTTAAAACTTATCGACTATGACGGATTATATGTTCCAGGAATGAAATATGGAAGTAGCAATGAATTAGGGCATGTTAATTATGCGCATCCAGATAGAAACCCGTTGAGTGATGTATCAATTTCAGATAGGTTTCCTTCAATTGTTATTTATTTGGCTTTAGAAGCACTTCAACATTCTCCCTCATTATGGAGTTCGTTTGATAATGGACAAAACTTGCTTTTCAGGACAGATGATTTTGTTAATCCAGAATCATCAAAACTTCTTTTTGAAATGTCCAAATTGCCCAACATGAATGCGCTAGTTAAAAATTTTACCCTTTTATGTAATTCCTCATATGAAAATATTCCAACATTAAAAGATTTTATTAATGGGAATATACTTACCACTCAGCGCACTATTACTAAAGTAAATAAATCAACTATACGGGTAAGACAGTATAAAGTGTTAAATGCTAAAGATAAAAATGAATTAATGGAACATGTCGGTCAAGTAATTGAAGTTATAGGTTTTGTTAAAGAAATAAAAATTCTTAAGACCAGATATGGTCAGCCATATGCTCGTATTAATTTTGAAGAATATAATCCTAGAACTAAAAAATTTAATTTGGTTATTTGGAACAATGGGTTAAAAGCTTTAGAGAATAAGGGAATTAACATTTCTTCATTTAAAAATAAATGGATATCTGTAGTTAGTTTGGTAAGTGAATATAGAAAAACTCCACAATTTATTATTGATCCCAATACCAAAATCAATATATTGAAAAGCGAACAAGAAGCAATGAGCATTCTGAACAGCTCAATGCAAATTTCTAGTAATAATAAGCATAGTAGTGAAAGTAGAAACTCATCGATACTAAAGGTGTTGAAACAAAGCAAATCAGTAATACCTAATAATAGGCAATCTAAAATAATAACTAGTAATAACCAAGCAATCTTAAATAATTTAAAGAATAACACTCAAATTAATACAGTTAAAAATTTTAGAAGTACAACAAATAATCCACCAAATCATCAAAATGAAAATATTTTATTTAAGCTCTTAAAAAAATTAGTTTCGTTATTTAATTAATATAATTATTACATTATTCCAATCGGGAATATAAAGAAGAAGTGAAATTGGGGGAAATGCGAGTATTAAGTTTGGTAGGATTGGTCCTTTTATTAACGGCATGTGGGATCAAAGGGAATTTAACAACTCATAATGGCGAGAAAATCTATCATATGCCGGGTGATCAGTTTTATGATGTTACGAATGCAGAACAATGGTTCTGTTCAGAGGAAGAAGCAGAAGAAGAAGGCTATAGACGAAGTTTTAGATAATGGGATTCTTTCAATTATTTATCTTTAAGGGGGATTTTCATGGCTATAGAGCGTTTTGAAGATGAGTCAGCAGTAAAGGAATATGCAGAATGGAGAAAAAAAAATCCTCATGGTTACGTTTTGAATATCAATATTAAGAACCAGGGTGAGTCTAAATGTATAAACATTATACATAGAGCTAGTAGGTGCGCGTCGTTAGACAGTCCCCCAATAGTTAATCGTGACCGACCAGTTACTGCAGAACATCCAAAACTCTGCTCAACAGATGCTAAGGACCTTATTAATGAGATGTTGGATAAGAATTTACCGTATAAACCTTGCGGGCGATGCAAGCCTGAAATTTTGACCACCTCTTTTAAGTAAGAAAAATTACCATACAATTTTCGCTAGTTGACTATATATAAGAAATTTGTATAACATCGAAAACCAAGCTGCTGCAGTAAATGAAAGGAATGAGCCATTTTCAATGGTGCTATTTTATATTCAAAAATTGTTACGACAATCTTTATCCCCATCAACACCCCTCATAAGGCGAATTCTATTGGAAAGAAACTAGGGAAGGGGTAGCCCCCGAAAAGGATGTCGGAAAGTGAAATGTTTTCGGGACTGTTATTCTCTAAGATTCACTGGGTAAATGAAAATAAGCCTAACATTCAACTGAACGAGGAACAGACAAAACTTGAGTTGTTACTAATCAAAAGAGAGAAGCATCCAAAAAGAAAAAAAGAGCCCATGTGGCTCTTTTTTCACTTTAAGGTCCTGTTATAGACCTAAAATTTGTTTCTTTTTAGAATCATATTCCTCTTGTGTGATCGCATCCATGTCCAGCAACTCTTTGAACTTTTTAAGTTCGTCTGCTGCCGAAGCAGGAGCAGCACTTCTAGAAGAATCCATTGGATTTATTGCATGCTTTAAATCATCTAGAACTTGATGAATGTTGCTGTTTATAGATGTTGCCGAATCACGATCTAAGCCAACATTAAACTTTTCTTGAGGAGTGTCGATGGTTAAAACGCCAAATACTAAACCTTTATTAAACGTGATATCATTGATTTTTTCGTGAGCAACCGCTTTAAATTTTTCTCCGGTCATTGCTTTTTGACCAAATATAATGCGTTTATTTGTAATAGCATATGCGTAGTTGTTGTCATGTTTCGTCGTGGACACAAAATTATGCAATCCGATAAATGTCATCAAGACCTCTTCATTATTCATCAGATTATTTTCAAGTACACCAAAATGCTTAAGACCCCAGCTCTTATTAAATCCAGAACCAAATTTATTCTCTAAACAGTATTGATACATTCCTTGTGCTGTTGACATGGGATTAGTAGTGTGTTTGTGAGCTTTCGCTTCAATAATGTCTCTTATTTCTTCAATGGTTACTTTATTCACATTTACCGCGGTTATCCCGCCTGCTTTTTTTAGACAATCCGGACACACCCAAGCATCAGATTTTTTAATTTTAAACCGATTTAAACCCACGTCACCATCACAAGCACCACACGTCACTTTTAATGAAAAGAATCCCATCAAAAAACCTCCTATTAAATCCTCATTGAACTAATGATTTTTCAATATATGTCAGATATTCCATAAGTAAAATTATACAATACTTCATGGTTAACATGTCAAAGTAATCCTTGAATAGTTTATTTTGGAAGCATACAATTTAATTAAGAAACGCGTATGGGGGAGAATTTATGAAACTATTAAAAGGGATTGGATTATTTTTTCTATGTTTTATCGCTGCAACGTTTGTTTCGATCGGTATTCAAATGTTATTTCCAGCTGTCGATAATGGCATTTTTACCGCTGTATTAACATTGATATTTACGTTTATCTTCTTATTCTATACCCAGTACGAGACCCGAAAAATCAATAAAGCGAAAAGCAATAAAGCTGCAGGAACCATAGATGAAAACCCGTTCAAGCGAAAATCATATTTAATAGTATCCACTGTCTTAAATGTTATCTTACTGCTCATGATTGCAAGTGTTTTCACCCAATACAAAAATACAAAAGATAAATACTTAGAAGTTAATACTGAAATGGAAGATGTAACGGAGGAAATGGAGTATTTGGAAGAGCAACATGAAAGCGTGAGTGACCAATATGTTTCTCTAGAAGAAGAATACAACGCTTTATTAGCAGAGAATGTCTCGGAAGATGCCGAAGTGGTTGCTGCTGAACAAGAAGAAATTGCACCGGAAGAAGACACGGAGTTTGTAAACCCTGAGGGCGCTTTTACACAAGGGTCATCAAAAGAACATGTAAGAGCTGTGATGGGCGCACCCACCGGAATTAGTTCCTATCCTACAGGAAGAGAAATGTGGTCTTATGATTTCGCGACCGTTACGTTTAACGCTGAAGGTGTAGTAGAGGGATGGTCGGATTACGGCGGAGACACACTGAAAGTTCAATAGTTTACAAGAAACTTTAATCACAAATTAAAGTTGCCACGACCCATTAGCCTATACTTAAAAAAGCGTCATCTAGTCTTATTCTGACCCTAAACAAGGCGGCTAGTGTTCCATACGGATCAGGCTGGTCGCAAATTCTAGATGAAAGGGTGCTTTTTATGTACTTTATCACCACATTTACGAAACTTGAAAAATCGGATTTAGGTTGGCGGGAATTGGGTTCCCAGCGTACGATCGGTTATTTCACTTCATTAGAAGATGCGAGAGACATCGTCATTCACAATCAAGGTGATATCTGTGAGACCGTCTATCACTATGCCCTTATCGAAAAGATCGAAGAAGGGCTATACCCTCATTTTCCGGATGTAGAGTTATATCGTGTAAAAGATATCACGAAGAACGTGGACGAGAAAGAAGTGTATAACATGGAAGGTCTCACATATGAACGAATCGAACTTCCAGAAGACTTCGGGCGCTCATGCCTGGCAATAGGATAACAAAGAACGACCAGACATAAATCTGGTCTTTTCTCATGTAAATGAAAACGTCATGCCACTTTAGGCACAACGTTAAATTATTATTTCTTAGGTTTTGGATAAACATTTAGTTTAAGTAGAGGTTCTTCAGCTTCGCCCCCGACAGGTGTTTTTATGAAGCTGTGAATATTTGAGATTCCTGATGAGTTTTCAGCTACATAGAAAACGTAAGAATAGATTTCTGGATAGATGTCTGGTGTGCTCTCGGCAATAAGATTTCATCCAGCGCTATTCTTTTAATGTGTTCGAGAAGGGAGAGCGAACTTAAACGACAGGTCGAAGAGTCTTTTGAATATGATAAAGAATGGATGATTCCTATAGAGTAAAGGGGGTTCCTTATGAATAAAAAAAAAGTGCTCTATGCTAGACCAGAACTTGGACAAGAAGAATTCACCCGGCATTTATTCAGCATTTATGCCAATGACTTAGGATTTGAAATCATCAACATACAGAAGAAATTCCCTGACTGCACAGCTGTTGATTTAAGAGACGGGAAAAACCGAATCGTGAACATCGAGTTGGAATACCATGCCGGCAATTTCATTAGTCATGGTCACTTAAACCAGCTCGAAGAAGGAGAAACGTGCATTGTCATCTGCTGGAGCGGGAAAGGGATACAATTTATTCCGAGCCATATCGAAGTGATCTTCTTATCTGATAAAAAATATGGCTTCGAGATACGAGACCCGTATTTAGACTTAAAAATCGAAGAAAGCGGCGTTACTCAAGAACCCCTGTACCGCGTGATCAGCTATGTCTCTCAAGAAGCGGGCGGGAGGTCATTTGAAGAATTTGAGAGAGTCTCGATGTTCCGGACGAACGTTAAGTTTTCGAACAACGAACTCCCAAAAGGTTCCGTAATCGTATTAAGAGAGCATAACCGTTTAGTAGGTGAATTCACTGTGATCAGTTATCACTGGTTCGAGAGACCTCCGAAAACAGATTATGAGAAGCGATTATACGAACTCACGACGTTCCCTGTGACCATCAATGATACGTACCAGGATGTTCATTTTGAAAATTGGACAAAAGGGCATATCATGTATACGGACTTTAAGTTATACGACCCTTCAGTGAATTTCAGCATCCTAGACCGTTCAAAATATGAACGCAATTTCTATATCAAGTTTGAAGAGCTGCAGAAGATTAGAGGATTGGTTTAATCGAAAAGTAAAGTAAACCTCGAAAAGACGCTAAAATAGGCGTCTTTTTTTATATCCTTAGATGAATATGAAGCGGATTATTGTCGAATGTTTTTAATGGATAATTATGGCTAAAAAGAATAGGATTAGAATAGGTAAAGAATAACAATTGAAAGCGGGTAGATGACATGATTGTGATCAAAGTCAATGAAGTACCCACGTCGAGAGAGGCTTTAAAGGCTCGCGTAAAACGAGCTTGGCGCATTTCTGCAGACCGCTTATACAACCAAGAAGAACTAATCGCTGTCTACAAAGGTGAGATATTAGAAGTATACAAGATTTTAAGTTATGAAAAAGATCAAATGGAACACAACCGAGTCGCGTTTGAACTGGAGGAGAAAACGAGTCATTTAAAAGGACGGAAAATCAAGTACCGAACGGCTAACCCTTGTACGATCATCGAACAAAATAAGCTGGTCGTCATTCCTTAAATCAAATATGAACGATTGAGCGAGAAACCTATGCATGTATTAAAAAGGAGTATTGCTTTTCTTGTGCTTTGTGGCTGCCACTAGGAGGAGGTAATGATGAAAAAGTTATTAACGTTTCTCTCTTTGTTGCTAATATTTGCGGGTTGTAGTGAAACACCTGAGAAGAAGGTAGAGGCAGAACCGAAGAAGGAAGTCGTGGAAACCCCAAAAGAAGAACCGAAAGCGGAGAAACCGGTTGCTGAAATTGAAGAACCCGTTATCCCGAACATGACAGAAGAAAAACAGATGATTTTAGATTATGTGAACGCCGCCACACCTTATATCGAAAAATTAACGAAGAACGTTCAAGACATTGGTAAGGTGTCACAAATTGGAGCAGATGACCCTGCCATCGTATCAACGAGCGATTACCATGAGACCGTCCAATTAATCTGTGACGACATCCAAAGAAACGTAGAGGGAATGAGAGCGATTTCTGTAGGAGACAATGAAGATTTAAAATCACTAATGATTACGCTTGAAAACGCATTAGGTGATCTTGAGTTTGTTGCGCAAAACTTTCCTGTCGCTGTTGAAACAGGGGACATGGAGCTGATGAATCAATCTACCGATGCGTTAAGTAATAGTTCGTTTTTTATGGGAAAGGCGAAAGAAAGAATCTTAGAGCTTGCAAGCGATTTACTTCAGTAAAGAAACGGAGGCAGCAAATGAAAACTCGTACTCAACAAAAAAAGTTAGATAAACTAGACCTATCACAATTTAAATTGTTACCGTCAGCAAAACCCCCTCTGTTTCATGGCAGCACCATTAGAAAAACAGCGCAGTATCTTTGGACCAAGAAAATACGTCCAGCGGTTTTAGACCAGTATGCACGAACCTGCTCCGTTTGTGGGTGGGTTCCTGAAAATGAGACGGAAATCAAACGTCTACATCTACATGAAATCGAAGAATATGACTTTAAGAACAAAGTGTGTCATTTACGTGGGATAGAACTCATCTGCTTAAAATGCCACTCGTTTCATCATATTGTACGAACAAAGGCAGTATCGACAAAAGAACAATGGGAAGATCTTATGCAGCATTTCATAAAAGTGAATGATTGCTCGCCTGCGATTATAGAAGATTTTGAATGGATTATATCTCAATCTTTACAGCAAGATAGTAATCTTCAATCACGGGGTGAAATGAGTTGGGATGAACTGAGGGATTTAGCTGATAAACCAGTAAGTTTTACAATCAGTCCTGACGTTCCTTTTGCTGAAGAACTTACGAAAACCATAGCGAATAAGAGATTGTTGTACCAGGAGTAGTAAAGTCAAAAAAACTCTCGAAGTTTTCGAGAGTTTTTTTGTGAACATGGCTTTTTCTTTGCTCTGATAAAGCTTGATAAATGCCCCATTATGACCTGCCGCAACAACAAAAAAAGACATCACAAATCGGAATGTCTTTTTCACTTGAAATGTCTTATATATTTCGCACCTTAATGAAGAAACTGCGAATACAACTTTCCATTATTATCAATCATCACTTTTATCCCATCTTCTTCTAAGCTATTTATAAGGGATTGTATGTCATCAGCGACATAATTATCAGGAACCTCTTCATAGGCATCGTCCTCATAATTGTAAACAGGTTCACTAAACTGCAGCAAAATTCTTAAAAGTGCAAGCTTTTCTTCTATCGGATTATTGTTTGTATTATCCACTTTTTTAAAACCTCCTTATGAGATTTAGTGTTGTCATTTTACCAGTGCGTTATCTAAAATGTTTTAAAACATGCTGCGGATACAGTTTTCCATTACCAATCATCACCGTCGTTTTTATCTTCTTCTAAACTGTCTTCAAGATATTGTACGCCGTCGTCAATATCCACGTCTCCATCTCCATCATAATCATCAGGATTCACTTCATAAGAGGGCGTTTCTTCATCATCCCCCGAATCGTAAACAGGGTCGTTAAATGCCCATACAAAGAACCAAACCACCAAGCAGATGGCTACGATGACAAGCGAGAGACATCCAAAAAATACAGCAGCATCGTTCGGGATGGTCTCCAACTTTTTGAACTCTACCCGTGTATTTTCAATTTTATCGGACGGATCCACTGTGAAAAAGAGAGTGAGGTCCGCTTGTTTTTGTTTCATGTTCATTCTTTTTACACCCGGGTATGCACCTGGAACGATATTGGTGAATCCTTTTATTTTTAAGTAGGCGATGATTTCTTCTTCTTCGTACTTTTTCCCGATAAAGTGCTCGGCTACTTCTATACGAAAGTCACTCATCCTAGCTCCCCCTGTTTTCATAAAGTAGTCTACATTAACAGTATATGGGTATTTTCAATGTTTTTGCGAAATATTTTTTCGGAGTGAGGATTAATCAATGACGAAGTATAAGAATTTCCGAGAACTCTATCAAAATGTTTTGATAGAGTAATAAAAAAAAGAGAGAGAGAATGGCAGCCGCTCTAGAACATGCTACGCATTCGAGTTTTGATCAAATCTTGATAACTTACTTCTTTAATCTTTACATTAGAGATGAGTCTAACAGAAGCATGAAGCATGTAGTCACCATGGATTTCTTTAAAATCTCTGTCCTTTTCAAAAAGAGTAGCATTCATTTCTAGTATGGCTACGACTTCACCGTCGGTTAGAAGTTTTTGTAGGTTTTTAATAAACGTAACGTATCTTTTTCATCAAGCTCGTGAAATTCTCGGAATTTGCTGTAAATAATAAAGTCACTGTTTTCAAATTCATACGCTGAAATATCATAATCGTTTAACATCTGCAGGAAAATAACCCTAAGAAGTTTTACCATAACTAGGTTAATAATATTAAGGATTATCATATGGGGATTTGTTGGAGTTAAGATAAAAAGGATTTCAGCTTTAGCTTGGAAATCTTTTTAAATTATATAAATTTATTCGTTTTTTGAAGTATTTTAGCAGTATAATAGTATTGGTATTTATATAAATATTTACAAAAAGGGGACATTTTATGAAGAAATTAACTTACTTATTTATGGCTTTTGTATTAGTTTTCCTTTCAGCATGTTCATCAAATGAAACAACTAGCAAAGAGGAAACTGCTGAAACAAAAAAAGAAGAGAAGAAAAAGGAACAGGGTGTAGCTGAGGCTAAAGCAAAGGCAGAAGCTGAAGCCAAAGCAAAAGAAGAAGCTGAGGCTAAAGCAAAGGCGAAGGCTGAAGCTAAAGCAAAAGCGGAGGCTGAAGCCAAAGCGAAAGAAGAAGCTGAGGCTAAAGCAAAGGCGGAGGCTGAAGCTAAAGCAAAAGCGGAGGCTGAAGCTAAAGCAAAAGCGGAAGCTGACGCTAGTTCGACTACTTCTAGTGGAGAGTCAGAGGTCTTTGCCAACTGTACTGAATTAAGAAAGGTATATCCAAAAGGCGTTCCAGCTGATCATCCAGCATATCAATCTAAAATGGACAGAGATAATGATAATTATGCTTGTGAGAATTAGTAGACTATGAGGTAATTTATTTGTTTTTATCGGTCCCTCTCAAATAAATGAGAAGGGCTTATTTTCTGTAAATGGTTTATAGTGAGGCTGTCTTGATGCGCAAAATCCTATCGAGAGAAGAAACGTCAGAGAGAATTAAAGATAAGTAAGATTTTGAAAAATCGTACTTAACTAACGAGTGCAAGAGTTAAAGTTTGTTAAACAAACAGGGGCTTGAGTGAAGACGTATACCGGGATTGATCACTGCGGCGGTCTTTTACTTATTCAACTAAGAAGCAAAATAGTTGGAGAATGGTCATATACTCTTATTTAACAATAGTGACAAATTTTTTTCTTTGTTATAACTCAAAAATTCTTCTAAGATTTTTAATCCATATAAATATTAAAATAATTCTAATTCAATTAAAAAAAAGAGGTGCAATATGCAACAAAAATGGTATCAAAAATCTTGGGGGAATATTTTATTACTCCTTTCACTACTTTTATTTACTAGTTGTTCACAACAAAATAATACAGAAATTAAAAAAAATAAAACTCAAGAAGTAATCAAAAAGAATGCAGCCACTGTTGAAAGCAAAAAAAGTTCACCTGCCGATGAAGCGGAAAAATCGACTAGTCAAAGCGAAGTCAGTCCAAACGTTCCTGCCACTAGTACACCACCGATAACAAGTGTTAATGGTGACTTTGACTACAGTAAATATACACTAATTGTAGTAGATGGTGGAGATATTTCAGGTTATAGAAAGCCGAATGTAAGAGTTGATGTCGGGTTTGGCGACAGGGAATATTGGGCTTTTACAAATGAATACGGACAGCTAATTCGTGTTGAGGCAAAAAATATAATGCTCCAAAATCAGAATACTGAACATGTTTTATCGTCAGGTAGATACTATTCTGATGAAGCAAAAGTTCCAGGTACAGAGAGTCAAGAATTAGATGAAGGGCATGTGATTGCTGACTCTCTTGGGGGAGTATCTAACGCATATAATATTACACCTCAAGACAGCATTCTCAATAGGCACGGCGATCAAGCTTATATGGAAAAAGTGATTCTAGATGCAGGAGGTTGTACAGATTTCGTAGCTGTGATTCAATATTCAAATACTCAGACGCAAATTCCTAACCATTATAAATTCACATACAAAATTCAGGGCAGATCCATTACAGATGAATTTGACAATGTAAACCCAGATGAAGTGAATAAAAATTTAGGGGAAACGACAGGTACGAGCAGTACGCCACCGAAAACAGAAAATGTACCAGCAAACGAAACGGTAAGTAGTAATGAGGATGTTAGTAAGGTGGATACCAATCATAATGGAAGTGTTACGATCGCTGAAGCCAAAGCTGCTGGCTTTAAAATGCCAATTACGCGCGATTCATGGCTCTATAAATATATGGACGATCGAGATGGTGATGGACTAGTAGGTGAGTAAAAAAAAATGGATATTTATACACATGTAACACAAAAATGAAACAAAATCGGCAAAAATAGGTGCACTTGGTGTCTTAAACCTTGACCAAGTAATTGAGTAACTAGCATTACATGAAAAAAGGCATATTGAACAAATAATTGAACAAATAATGGATATCATCAAAGCTTTTAGATAAACAGAAGAGATAAGATGCATTTCTCTAAGAAGGAGAAATGTTCATTTTTATTGAGTTCGAACAAGGGACAAAAGGATGTTGTTGAATAAAGCTTCTCCTGATTCAAAAAATGTCAAAAGCACTGCGATTTGCAGTGCTTTTTCATATGCGATTCACTATATTTTTCGACCTTTTGTACTCCAAAAGAGAACCCGTTAACAGTAAATTAAACAACTCTTTAACTTTATGTATTATTTAAGCTTTTCAGATTTTAAATACTCATAAAAAGTAGTCCTGCTTATCCCTGTCTTCTTAGTGATTTCGTTTACCGAGTATCTTTTGGTATCGTATAGAGCAAATGCCATTTCTAATTTATCTTCATTAACAGAAGGACGACCAAGCTTTATGCCGTGTTTCTTTTTCGCTGCCAATTGCTCTTTTGTTCGCTCAGAGATAATATCTCTTTCAAGTTCAGCAATTGCGCCCATCATTCTGAAAAAGAATTTGCCCATAGCACTCGTAGTATCGATCTTTTCTTGGAGTGATATAAACTCTATGCCTTTCTTCTCAAAACCTTCTACAAGTTCTTCCAAATGCTTTAAACTGCGGCTTATACGATCAAGTTTGAATACGATAATCTCATCGGCTTCACGAGCGTAATCAATCATTCTTTTCAATTCTGGACGCTCTTTTTTCATTCCTGAAGTCTTTTCTTTGTAGATATTTTCTTCTTTTACACCTGCCGCTTTTAATGCTTCTATTTGCATAAGCATGTCCTGATCATCGGTAGACACACGCGCATATCCAATTTTCATTTCATTCCTCCTATTTGCGTCCGAAAAAAGGGTATAGAATGTATTTACGAACATTTTATTTACCGAACCCTTTTTCGGACATTTTTTCTTGATTTTTAGAAAGAAAAAACCACCCTCTTTAATTTTTTTCTATTTGTCAATTAAACGGTCGTTTTCCGAATACTCTATTACGTTCCAAAGTTTATTTTATAATCCTCTTAACATTAAAAACTAACTTACTGATAGATAATTAATGAATAAATACAATGAATAATGTTAAGTTGTAATTGGAATAATTTTCTTTCATTCTATAAATCACATAAAAGAAATGATTTAGGTTCAATTAGTAATGTAAAAAAATACATATGTTTAACCAGTGACACTGTGCAGAAAAGTAGAGTTGGTCTTGTAAAGTATGCGATCAATTGCTTGGTTTTCATTAATATAAAGGTAAAAAATGATATAATTGTATAAATATAATAAAAAGGATCAGGAGTGAAAGTAATGATTGACTGGTCAAAATTAAAACCATATGATACTGATCAAAAAAGAAGTTTTGAGGAATTGTGTTATCAGATTGCAAGAGTTCAATTTGATGATATTGGTATCTTCACCTCTGTAGATGATAGTGGGGGAGGAGATGGAGTAGAATTTTTTCTTACCCTAGCTAATGGAGAAGAATGGGGATGGCAGGCAAAATTTTATTTAGAGGGTAGACTAGTTCAGGGGAGAAAAAGTAGCATTATAGGATCATTAAAAAAATCATTAGAGGTGCATCCTAATCTTAAAAAATGGTACCTCTGTATTCCTATGGACCTAACTGTTGGTGAAAAGGAATGGTTCAATACAACATTAAAAGGTATCGTTGGCGAAAAAGATGTTGAATTGTATTTCTGGGGTGAGAGTGAATTTAATTATTACTTAGGGTCACCAGAATATGCAGGGAGAAAAAACTATTTCTTTGGAGATCTTGAATTAACTTTTGACTGGTTTAACACTCAGGTTGCAAACCAACTGTCATCGATAAAAGGAAAGTATAATCCAGCTGTACATACTCAGACAGAAGTGGATCTTGAGATCGATTCAATTTTATTAAATGAAGGTTATAGACAGTATCTAATGGGACAGCGAAAGTCTCTTTTAGAATTAATCAAGAACATTGAACCTGTACTTTCAAAAATACAAAATATAAAAACCTCACTTCTCCCACTAAGAATTAAAAAAGAATATCTGCTATACATTCAAAAAGCTATTGATAAATGTGAAGTATTGCTATCTCTTTTTAAGGAAGAAATTTCATTGCATGAGCTAGGATATTACCCAAATCAAAATGCTATCCCTTTTAATGAAGTGCTTGACGACCTATTATCGTGTATAACAAATCTACGGGAAAAAGATACTTCAATAGACGAGACATTCCTTATTGTTACTAAAGATATGGATCAAGAGAATAAGAATCAAATCACAGATACTAGAAGCACGTTGTGGAAACCGATTGAGATTTTTGAAGAAATTTACTATGTATTGAAACTGACAGTAACTAAAGTGAACAGAAGTAGATCAAGTAACTTAAATATCTTTGGAAATGCAGGGTATGGTAAGACTCATGTCACAGCTCATATTGCTAAAGAAACGATTGATAAAGGTTTGCCGGCAATATTTATCTCAGGCAAAAATATTGCGGACACTCGTATATTAACAGAACAACTTTTATCCAATTTGGATATTCCTCGAAATTATAGTTGGACAGAATTCTTGAAAGCATTGGATGTTGCGGGCAAAGCATTTAGGACAAAAATACCAATATTCATTGATGGGTTAAATGAAATTAGGGATATAAGTGTAATTAAGAATGGATTGCATGGAATAATAAAGGAAATAACTTCTTTTAATAATATTTGCTTAATCACCACCTGCAGGATAACTTATATTAAAGAGATTTTTGAAGAAAAGCCTTGTGATAGTGTATTTTTAAAAGGATTTTCAGAAGAAAACTTAGTCGAAGCGATCAAATCTTATTTTAATTACTACAAAATAAAATCTGACATATCTGCTGTTTCACTTGAAGCATTCGAACACCCGCTTTATCTACAGATTTTCTGCGAAACTAAAAATCCAGAAAGAGTGGATGAACAAAAAGTATATATCAATGAACATTCCATTTTCGATATTTTTGAAACTTATCTTCATAATTGTAACCAAAAGCTTAGTGAAAAATTGAATCTAAATCCCAGAAGGAAAATTATTATAAATAAACTCCTTGAGTTAGGCAAATCTTTATGGGAAAGAAGCTCTAGATTTATTTCGATAACGCATGCAGGAGATATTCTTGAATATAATCCAGCTACTAATTGGAATGATTCTGTCGAGAAAAATTTAACGGATGAAAATTTATTAATCTATAGGGATTGGTATCAAGAAGAAGAAGATGAAGTCATTACATTTACATATGATTTGTTAGGTGGTTTTATTATTGCCAAATACTTACTAGAAGAGCATAAGCTTAATTTACATGAATTTTTAAATAATACTTATACTGTACAAAAGCTATTTGGAGAAGAATATCAATTAAGACATCCTTTACATGAAGATATAAGTCGATGTATTGCTGCGATGTTACCTCTATATGAGGGAAATTATCTTATTGATTATATTGAGAATAAGACAACTCTTAATTTGACTGTGAACTCTTTCTTTGAGATGTCACCTGAGTATGTTAGTGAAAATGCCAAGGATTTAATCAAGTCTTTGTTTTCTAAACCAGGTAACCGAAATCCTTTTTTTCATATTACTGAAAAGACTTTTAGACAAGTTGGACATCCATTAAATATACATTTTTGGTCAGAATTAATATCTAGTTTAAGTATGGCTGAACGAGATGTTTCTTGGAGTGAGCATATAAGGGGAAATGTAGAAGGTATCAATGAATCAATCGAAGCACTAGAGAAACTGACGCAAAATAGACAAATAGAAATAGATTCATATACAAATGATTACTTACAATTATTAGCCGAATATGTAATGTGGACTTTGACAAGCACTATTCGGACTTTAAGAGATAGAGCTACACGTGCACTTTATTATTTCGGAAGGCTTTTCCCAGAGGAATTTTTTGATTTACTCAAATACTCATTTAACATTAATGATCCTTATGTTTCTGAACGTATGTTGGCAGCATTATATGGAATTGGAATGGCTAAACAGTTTGATTTTAATGATGATAATTTTAGAAAATATATACTACCTGAAAAGGCTCGTGAACTTTATTCTATGATGTTTGCTGAAGGAGCCGAAAACTTTACCACACATATACTTTCAAGGGACTATGCTAGAAAATTCATAGAAATGACTTTAATTCACCATCCGAATTTTCTTAAAGAAGATGAAAAAGAAAATCTTTACCCTCCTTATAATGAAGATAAAGTATTAAAGTGGGGTACTTTAGATGAAGAGGATATTTCAAAGCTAAAGTACCAACCAATTAAGATGGACTTTGAAAATTATACCATTGGTAGACTTGTGGAAAATCGTTCAAACTACGACTATGAGCATGAGGATTACAAGAAAGTCAGGAGTCAAATTTATTGGCGTATTTATAACCTAGGCTTTTCATCTGAATTATTTAGTGATATAGATAATGAGCTTGAGAGAAGAAATTTTAGGCATGATCGTTCGGGAGATGGTAGAAAAACAGATCGTTATGGTAAAAAATATTCATGGATTGCTTATTTTGAATTGGCTGGTTATAGAGATGATCAAGGACTGCTTGTTGATGATTGGTATTTAGAAGAACAGCGCATTTCGGAAACAGATATTGATCCAAGTTTTCCAATCGAAATACCTAACACACAAATTGTTACAAAGGACTATTTTGCAGAGTACCTGCCCATAGATGAATGGTTATTTGGTGACTGTGTACCTGATTTTGATGAATACTTACAAATGGAAGAAATAAACGGCGAAAAAGGTCCGTGGGTTTTACTTGATGGGTACTTTTCAGACGAAAATCAAAGACAAACGAGAAGTTGCTTTTTCTTTCCAAGAGGGCTGCTTGTAAAAAATGTCGATTTTGAAAAAGTCACTTTTTTACTAAGAAGGCAAACGCTTGGAGGCAGATGGATACCTGATGCTTCAACTGATTATTATGTATTTGCAGGTGAAATACCATGGTCTAATATGTTCAAGACAAATAACAAAACAGAATTAAAATTTATAACCCAAAAAGAAAAGGAACTTGTGCCGGTAGAGCATAGAGTTCTGGTTAAGGACGGAGAAAGATTGACACATACTCAAGTGTCGGAACTTAAACAAATGCTTTTAGAAGATGGGAAAATAGATGTCTTTTCTTCACTAATTACTTTAAATCACTCTGACTGGTTTGATGAAACAAGTCTAGAAGAGTTTGGTATAAGGATTGAAAAAGAAATAATTGAAGAAGAACAGGAGAAAAAAGTGATTGACATATTTCATGTTCTATTACCTGTTCGAGATAATAGCTGGGAAGAAAATAAGAGTTCCGTTATCCCAAGCCGAAATGTAACTACACCATGTAGAGAAATCACCACTACCTTAGACTTAATTGGTCAACCACAAACTTTTGATTTATATGAAAAAAATGGACAAAAGGCTTCAATAATATGTGAATATGGAGTTTCATACAGGAATAGACAGAATTTCACTTACTTAAGAAAGGATTTATTAGATAAATTTCTTGAACAAGAAGGATATCGCCTTATTTGGGGATTATGGGGAGAAAAAGAAGTCTCATATAAGGATAAGGCATTTAGAGATTTTTTTGATTCAAGATACGGTGAAATTAGAAAAGAATTTCAAGACATTGTTATATATGATGGTTAAAGTGAGTGAATGAGATATTCCGGATTTTACAGGGCGGTTGAAAGGATTGCGCATTCATTAGAAGAAGAGAGGATTACGAAGGTTACTTCGGCAAAATCCTTGAAGATGATTTAATTAAAGCCCATCTTGAAGAATATATGGGTGGACATATTTATCAATTATTAAATGCCAATAATTCTACTGATCAGCTGAATTAAATCATAAACTTTTCAATTCAATTAAACTTTTAAACCGCAACAGGATTGGTTGCGGTGAATTTTTTTTACATTATAGAAGAGAGAAGGTGAAACTACTATGAAGTTAAAATTAAAATGGTTATATCTAATTATATTATTAATTCCAATAATCATTAATTATGGATTACTGTCTTGGACTGCACCTGGAGTTTCAACCAATACAAATCCATGGTTAGCTTTTTTGGGTAGTTACTTAGGCTTTATAGGAGCAATCTCAATAGCTCTCTTAAATACAAATAATCAGCAATTAAGAAATGAGCAAATAGATAAGGAAGGTAAAAGATCATTAGTTGTTGTTAATGATTTCTTTGCTCCAATGACTTTACACAATATAAATACACATGAGAATAGTCGACTTATTGAAACAGAAAATTATAGTGAATTCTCAGAAATACATAAACATGATAAAGATACTATCAATATCTCATTTATTAAATTATCCCATTTTGGAAATAGTGATGTAATATTAGATACTGAAATAACAATACAATATAGACTTCATGAAGCCGCAACAATACATGAAGTTCAAGTTCACATTGGAATTATGGAAAAAAACATAGAAGTCTTTGTGCCATTAATTGTTCCAAATATTAAACAAGAAGAACATTTATTAGTGGACGTTATAACAGTTAACTATAAAACTTTAATGAATGAAAAATTCAAGTACATTATTGATCATCTTCAATGCAATGAATTTTATTACATTGTGAATGAAGATAATACTGAAACACCGTTATATGAATTAAACAATACCTCAGGTTCTACTTGGATTTATCCAAAAAAACTTGAAAAAATTAAAACCTAATTTTAAGGTATTCTATTTAGATACAATCACTAAACTCTTCTATAGAGTTGTATATTTTAGGATATATTTAGAGGTCATTGGTATTATTTACAAGATTTATTAGGGAACTTATTTTCACATACATGAAAAGTCTCACTCCTAGATTTTAGCAAGTAAAGGGAGTGAGACTTTTTGGACTATTATTTATTTTGTAGAGCTTGATATAAAATGTTAAAGGTACTTTCTTTTATTGGCAGGTAGCTTATCCCTTGCTTACTCGGGTTAAAAGAACGTAAATATTTTCTTATTTCGCTCGTTGACAAACCTTTTTCTTTATCACAAATAAGATTAACGGGCATCTCTACATTAAAACGGTGATCACCAGAGTGACAATATGGTCCTGTTACTTCGTACATCCCTTGTAACTCTTGAACTCTCCCTAAAACATAAACCAGCATTTTCGAACCCTCAGGTATAATATACTCATAATAAATGTTGTTATTGGAATTAAATGTAATTCGACTATTCCTATTTTCATCCTGCCTCCAGCGGTCCCAGACAAATTTTATTCCGTGATAACTAGGCTTCATAATCATATCCTCCAAATTAATATTGAGGAGACCGACCATCATCTCCTGAAAAGCTTTCTCCTTAAATATAATCAAGTCTCTGCGACTGTCTAAAATAGGAGAAATTAATCAGAATGTTAATGCGTTTCCTTCTTCTTGAGTTAGTCCTCTGTAAATACCACAACCTTTTTCATGATTCCATTCAATTTGAAAAAACGGAAAACCGTCCTTTGTCCCTCCTGAGAGACGCTGCCAACGACCAGGACGAAATACTCCTGAAAGAGCACCATGCGGCGCCAGGAAGGGAAGTTCCTTTTTAAGTATGTGAGCCGAAACCTTTCCAGGATGCGCTTTCATCCATTTTAGGACTTCAAGTTGATTTTTAGAAGCCTGAGTTGCAAATCTCTTGAGGATTTCAATGTTGTCTTGAATTAACAGTGTTTCACTGTCTACTTCTTGAATACTTTTACTTGGAACTTCAGTTATAGACGTTTCATTTTGCAGCTGTAAAAGCCTTCTCTCGAGTAATTCCTTTAACTCTTTTACCTCATTAACGTTATTAAAATCAATTTCAAAAGTAGCGTTCATTAATTGGACCTCCATCCATTTTTTATTACTTCTAATTATATAAATGAATAATGCATTTGTCAATTTAGAATTCTAAATGAATCCTATTTAAATTCTAAATATAATTAATCGTTATTTGCACATAAGAGATTTTGTTTGAAATAAGTCTAAAAAATGCATTTCATTAATATTTTCATAAAGAGTAACTGTTTTTTAAGGGAGGAATTAGAAAATGGATTTTGAAGCTATTTCAACTATTTTTACAATAGCAATCTTTGTAGGATTATTTATTTTCATAGCAAAAATAATTCCAAAGAAAAATCATGATTATGACAGCGATGATAGTAGTAGATCAAGATATGATAATATTGACGAAGAACTAATTCGTCAAGATTTAGAATATCAAGCAGATGCTCTTCGACGTAATAACGCGCCGAGTTGGAAAGTAAAAGAAATTGATAACGAGCTAGGTCGTTCCACAGTCGAAAGAAATTATGAAGATTATCGAACAGGTTACGATGGAGATGAATCTAATTAATTCGTTATCCCAATTCTCTTCGGTAGCATTTTCTATTCCGAAGAGACATTAAAAAATAGGAATATAGACGAGAAAAACCCATATATTATCTCTTGCTGTTTATCTATCTAAACATTAGTTTTTTTAGTCATATTTAATTTTTAGGAACATATAGTAGTTTAATGGGTGAGAAGAAAAAGGAGAGATTATAAGATTATTAGGGCGCGTTGGGGGAGAACAAGTTTTAAAGGTTAGTAGAAGTCGGGGATGAGATACCTATTGATACTCTAATCACACGAAAGGAAGAACAACCGATGGATACACAAGAAAATAATCAAGGTTCGAGTCAAAGATTTGGTCCAGTTGTAAGATTCCCAATCAATGTAAGAGCGCAAATGAGTATAGATAAAATCCCCACCGATCCTGCCATGATTGTAGCAGGAGCTTTTGTCAGAGCAGGTTTAACTCCTGTCCTTGAAGTTCATTATAGTAAACGAAGAGTGGATGTCAGTACCGTCGAAATTCCTTATTTATTAAATGAAATCGATGGGTCATATCATTCTTCTTCAGAACAAAAGCAGAAAGATATTCAATTTGATAAATTCGTTGCATTTAAAGGTCACATTACTGTTAGATGGACTAATGAGATGGCATTCAATCATGCCGAAGCTATAGTTGATTGGAATATTGGTTATAATCTATACAGGCAACAAGCGGGGATTGAAATTGATATACCTAAATTAGACCTTATAAGTCGTTCGTATATATTTAACGATGACCAAGATGGGAAACAAATTCTTAATTAAAAAGAACTGCCGATTCCCTCCATTTTAGTGGAGGGTTTTTATATAAAAAAGTTCCGTTTGGGTTGAAATAAATTGGTTAATTTTAAAATAGTTTAGAATAGTCTGTAAAATAGAATGTTATAATCTGTCAAATAGTGTAAAATAATGATGTATTTCAAAACAGAGGAGGAATGTATATGAATGTTGGTACGTTTACACTAGAAGTTGATAACGAGTTGCTTGAGGAATTTGACTTTGAAGGCATGTTGATTCATCCGCATAATCAAGATCTTGGAATGCTTGTTTTAAGCAGTAAAGATGATTCTTTCACCTTACATATCTTTAAAATTATGCTTCAAAATGAAAGCTATCATATTGAGAATAAGTTGTTACAACAAACTTTTTCAACCCTCCAGAACATGTATGTATTCCTCGAGAGTTTTTCTACTTTTTCATCAGATCAATTCTCGTCATTTTTAGAACAGGTCGAGTAATTTCGGCGCAGCCACCATTTTATCCATCCACGATGAAGAGCATTGAAAAAGCAGCATATTTTTATGGGTCAAAAAACATGTCGGGATTGTTCACCCATTTTTTAAAAATTTTTCAATGCATTGAAAGTGTATCAAGCTTAATACGGTTTCAAGTATGATCGCATCTAATTGCTATGCGAATGACTCCTAAGCGCTGCCAACCACCTTAACGATCTCACAAGTACACGTCATCTGTTTCATCGTTCGTTCAAAGTGACCGTTACGGATTCCAGAAGTTGCGATACGCAGAAGATTTTCAAGAAAATTTAACTACCTTTCCTCTACACTTAAATTGTACCAGCTGACACAAAAATAGGGGAAAAAAGAGGAAAAAACCTTCTCTCGCAATTGAGAATGGTTATTAATTATATGAAAATGAGAGTCTGGAATGATCTCATTTTCATAATTCACCAGTAAGGCAAATTTTAATTTGGCGAAACTGGGTCGTGGTAAGGAAATGGTTCAATCTATTGATAATAGTGAAGGAATTAATAAAGGGTGTTTTTTTACACATTCAATAATGTACAAAAAAGATAGCATATCAATTTTTAATCGAACGAAATTCAGGTAAAACGAAACTAATCGAAAATTTTCCGGAATAATCGCATCTCAAAAAACGAACGGCGGAATATCTCGCGAAGAGCAGAAAGCGTCCTTCTGAACGAGAGTGAGGAAGGCTGAGCGAGTTTATAGAGCCGGGACAAGTTTGATAGAAACGTATAAAAAAAGTAACCCACCCTGCCGACCAAAGCTAGAGAGTTACTTTTGATATATTTTAACGTGACTGGAATGAAAAACGCAACCGGTTCTCTGGTCACGTTTTTACCCCAACCCTATCTCGATAAATATATAACCCTTTCATCTGTGTATAATTGATCATCACCATGATCGTTCGATCCGTGTTCCAAAAAAACTGAACAACGTCGTCACGCTTACAGATCAAGTTGTCGTATCCGTGTTGAATAAAGTCACGCGCACTTTTATCGGTAATGAAGACAGGGTAGGGAAACTGATCATTCGGCAGCGTCCATCTCTTGTGTTTGAGCATTTCCCTCACCTCCATACCTACAATGTAGCAGGTTTTCCGATAAATAGAGAAAAAAGAATAAAAAAGCGTCGTGGATGGATAAAATTTTACTTAGGATTTTGATGCATATTCACTTTGATAAAAGCGCAACAGATCATTCACGAATGTCATCGGCATTCTCTCGTTCTGCTGATTGACACGATACATGTTCATCATAATTTCTCGATATTTTGTGATCATCATATATGTAGCTTCTAACGTTTCGCGATCAAAATTATTGATTTCTCGTTTAATCAACCCCTGAATTTCACCTTTCTGACTTCTTCTGTTCAGTTCGTTTTCAATAAAGTGTTGATCCAAATCACCTTTCATGTAACCAAAATGAACAAGATAATTCGGACTCACTTTTAATGCAGAGAATATTTTCATAACGTGTTCTAGACTAGGGGTTTTAATATTACCGTTTTCAACATGAGAGATATAACTCGGCGTAATGTTTGTCTCACGCGCTAAATTACGCAAACTTACGTTTTGTTTCAATCGTTCGTTTCGAATAAAAATGCCAATGTTCTCCATGTGATTTCATCCTCAATTTTTTTTTTGAAATTTTTTATAATTACCTATTGTGTTTGTTTTTTTCACTTTATATAATAACATTATAAACACTAAATTTAAATCAAAAACACCACTTTTAAATTTTTTTCAACTAAAACTAAACAATAAAGTGTTTATTATAAACGATACTAAACAACAATTAAAAGGGGAGAATGAAGGATGTTGAGCATCACATTAGACGAAGGGGAACTAAAAGAGCTGTATATCGAAGAAATCAAAAAGCATATCGAAAAAATCGAAAAGGAAAAAGTGTTCTGGGACACGAACGATCTGAAACGATTTACCGGACTGAGCTGGAACACGATTCAAGCCAAGTTTTTCTTCGATGAACGGTTTCCAAAGGTTAAGCTCGGAGGAAAGTGGATTTTCCACGCTGAAAAGACTCGCGCATTTCTAAGAGAATGGTTCGATGAACAAGAAGCAAGCTGATCAAAATTACATACATAATTCCGAGTTCCTTCCTATATAAATAGGGAGGGCTTTTTTTGTGTTCGTATGTTTTTAGGATTGCCCCCGAGTTTGCCCCATGATTGCCCCGCAGTTTTTGAAAAAGGACGAAAAATGAGGACAAGTAAAATCTGACAAATGCCGGTTTCATGGGATTTTTGATACGCTATGAAACGCTATGAAAGACGAGGATATGTTCCGCACACAAGTTCACCCTTGGGAACGCGAACAATATATGAGCATGTATTAAAATTCAAACCCCTGATGCTATAGGTATCAGGGGTTTTTGTTCTTTTGATATTGTTAAATAATATCATTCCATTATTTTGTTATTCGAAATTTCATGTAGTTTACTTTTAGTAAAATGAAAAAGCAGAATTAATAATATTGCCGATAATGGATAGGTGGGGATAGAGTAATATAACTTCCATCCAGTATAAGTTAATGCATTATTTATAACACAGAACCATTCAAAAAATATTGAAAAACCAGTCCAAAACAGAATATACAATACCGTTTTTTTTCCATTCAATCTCCACTTGTCATAACCATATAAAAAAAGTAATGATGCACATGGATACATAAGCAAATGGAAGAGTGCACCAGAAAGTTCATAAGTTCGATTATCTGAAAAATAGTAAAGTTTGAAAGGAGTTGCCAGTAGGAAATAATCTATTGTTGATACATATACGATATTGTATACCCAAATGGTGATCACAATAACAGCAGGGAAATAATTTCGAATGAGTAAAAATAACGAAAAGATTATGGAAGTAGTGATAATAAAAAACCATTCATTCCAATCAAAGTTAACATTCATAATTTTAATCTTCCTTTAAATAATACTTTGCGAAAGGTATATTTGAATCCTAATAAAACACAAAGTGATGACACCCAAAAAGAAAATGACCACCATATCTCCCAATTAACATGATTTAGAATACCAAATAAATCTTCAAGCCATTCAAACCCTGTTAAAAGCAGAACAAAGCTTAAAAACAAAAAAATTTTTTTGATTTTTGTGCTCAAATTTAGATGGAATTGAAGAAAACTTACCATAACTAAAGGATAAAGAATAATGCGATTAATAAAATGAGATAACTCGTATGATAGTTTATCGGGAATAATTAAGGTTTTAAAATTCATATAGCAAAGAGCTGAATAATTTTGAAAAAGATATGATGCAGCGAGCCAGTAAAGTATAATTTCAAGGATATGCAAATTTTTCTTTATCTTAATAAAAAAAACTAGAAAAATTATATTCAATCCAATATAAAAAAGTAAAGTCATTAAAGAAGCCCCTCTATCAAGATACTAAATCACTACATTACAATTATCTTGTACAAAAAAAGGGCAATTATTAATAAGTAACTTTCTTATCACGTATTCGCACTATGTAAATACATGAAAAGACGAGATATTGATAAAATGTCTCGTCTTTTTTGCATTAACAAATTTTTGTTTAATATCTAATGAATAATTTAGTTTGACGAAGGTAACCTGTTTATGAAAGGAGATTTTTTTTGTGGCTGCTAATCTCTACTATTACCATTCTTTTAATAATCATATATATCATGCCAAAAAACATAACGAAATCAGAGGCTTTTTTTTCTGTGTTTTTTTCAATGGGTTTTCAGCAACTGGTAGACTGTTATTTGGATTTTAAATATGACCTTTATGGATATTTCAGTGTTGGTGTTGAGGTCTTATTATTTTTATTTCCTGCTTTTAAACTTGTATTTATAAATTTTTTTCCTTTTGGTTTAAGCGTTTACTCAAAGGTAAAATATATATTATTTTGGACAGTTTTTTCAACTCTCTATGAATACGGATCTCTTTACACAAGTTTGTTCTATTACCATGGGTGGCGAATAGAATGGTCTTTTGCTATGTATCCCGTAATATTTTCAATCAATGGTTATGTATTTTATCTTTTTCGTAAATGGAAAGCTGAAGAAATCAAAGAAATTAGTAATCACCTTGGTTAATTATAGTGTGTTAATTCAAATGTGTATGAGGATGCAAAAAAGCAAGCCATTTTTTAAAAATAGCTTGCTTAAATACTTATATGAATTTAGTGAATACTTCTATAAACCCCTATTACTTTACCTAAGATTGTACAGCTCTGCAGAATAATAGGCTCCATTGAAGAGTTCTCTGGCTGAAGCCTGATATGATTCTTTTCTTTAAAGAATCGTTTTACAGTTGCTTCATCTTCGTCGGTCATTGCAACGATAATATCTCCATTATTTGCTGTTGGCTGCTGCTTTACAACAACTAAGTCTTTATTAAAAATTCCTGCTTCGATCATACTGTCTCCAACAACAGAAAGCATAAAAACATTTTCATCTCCAACAACATGTTCGGGAAGAGGGAAATATTCTTCTACATTTTCAACAGCACTGATAGGAAGCCCTGCAGTTACTTTACCGATTACCGGAATCGAAACAGATCTGACAGAAGGAATATTATCTTCTAAACCTAATACCTCGATTGCTCTTGGCTTAGTTGGATCCCTGCGTATTAGCCCCTTTTTCTCAAGTCTTGCTAAATGTCCATGGACAGTAGAACTCGAAGCAAGTCCAACGGCTTCACCAATTTCTCTAACAGAAGGCGGATAGCCTTTTTGCGATACTTCTTCTTTTATAAAAGCCAGAATATCCAATTGCCGTCTGGATAACTTAGTCATTTTTAAGCACCTCACCAGATTTTTTATCTATAAAAAGTATAGCATGGCATTCTTGCAGATACAAACATAAGTTCGAAAAATGTGTTGACACCGAACAAACGTTCCAGTTATTATAAAGATAATAAATACGAACAAACGTTTGTTGAAAGGGGAATAATAATGAAACAAGGGACGTTGCATGTTATTGTATTTTTAGGTTTAGTAGGGGGAATCTTTTTTACATTATCAAATCTTGCATCACAGGATAAACAATATATAGAAGTTACAATTGAAGAAGGGGAGTCATTATGGAGTCTTTCTGAAGAATATAATGCTAAACATCATTATTCCAACTGGGAATTTATCAAATGGGTAGAACAAAAGAACAGTGTAAACGCGGCGGCTGTATTTCCAGGCCAGAAAGTAATAATTCCGGTTAATAAATAAAAAGCAGGTCTTAATCTATGAAAGCTATCATTTATTGCAGAGTCAGTACAGAAAAAGATGAACAAACCACATCAATCGAAAGACAAAAAGCAGAGCTGTTGAAACTGGCAGATCAATTTAATCTGGAAGTAATTAATTGTATATCAGAAAAGGCTAGCGGCTATTCACTGGAACGTAACGAGCTATTGAGTGTTTTGGATATGGCAAGGGATGGTGAGTTTCAGTATCTGCTTGTTCAGGATGATACTCGTTTAGGAAGAGGCAAGGCTAAGATGGCAATTCTCCATCAATTAATTAAATACAATATAAAAGTATTTACATTAACACATAACGGAGAATACACTTTAACTGAAGCAGATGAAATGGTTCTGGATATTGTCTCAACAGTTGAGGAATATCAGCGAAAGCTCCATAATATGAAGATCAAAAGAGGTATGAAAAAAGCGGTAAAAGATGGCTATAAACCTCAGAAAAATCTGAAGAACAAAACTTATGGAGGCCGTGAAAAGAAAGAAGTACCTATACACGAAATAGTCCGGCTAAAAGAAATGAAGCTTACTTTTCATGATATTGCTGCCACACTCAGGGGGCTAGGCTATAACATTTCAAAAGCCACTGTTCATCGAAGATACAGAGAATATATGGAAAATACGGATAACTAGAAATTCCTTTTCTACTCATGTAAGATTGAGAGAAAGAGATCGGAAAAGGAGTTTTTATAGATGTTATCTAAAGATAAAATGCAAAGAATAAATGAACTATCCAGAAAATCCAAGCAAACAGAATTATCAAAAGAAGAAAAAATTGAACAAAAGAAACTGAGAGAAGAATATCTCCAAGTGTTTAGAAAATCCTTTGTTCAAGACTTGCATGGCGTTACATTTGTAGATCCAAACGGAAATGATGTAACACCTGAAAAACTAAAAAGAAGCAAAGACAATAAAAATAACCTTAAACACTAATACTTAATGCCTATTTGCAAGAATGCAAATAGGCATTTTTTTCTGTTGCATTAAATATTAATTAGTATATACTGTTATATAACAACTTTGAAAGGGGAGAATATTTTGACTTTTTCAATCACGAGTGCAGCTGCTAATCTTTATAAAGATATCGAATTAGGAGCAAAAGAGGGTTTGCGTTTATTTGTGAAGTATGCGGGAAGCGGTGATTCGGGCGGCTTTTCTCTTGGTGTAACTCCTGCGGTGCCAGAAGAAAATGACCATATTCAGGAAGTTGAAGGATTAAGATTTTTTGTTAAAGCAGAAGAAAGCTGGTTTGCAGAAAATATGAAGCTTGATTATGACGAAAAAACGGATTATTTCTCTTGTCAAATTCCCGGTTTAGCTTAATATAAATTAAACCGCCTGTACTATAACAACGTATACGTTGCAATAGTTTCAGGCGGTTTTTGTATGAACTGAAGAGGGTAATGGTAAAATAACAGTAGTTTATAATGTGTTTATCTTGTCTAAATGGACATGAAGGTTTATTATGTAATTCAAAACTGTTTAGTACATATGAAGGGATGATTTTTTTGTCACGTAATATTGATGAATTAGCAATTAATACGATCAGAACACTATCAATTGACAGCATAGAAAAGGCGAATTCCGGCCATCCAGGAATGCCTATGGGTTCAGCGCCAATGGCATATAGCCTTTGGGTGAAATATATGAACCATAATCCATCTAATCCAGAATGGTTTAACCGTGACCGCTTTGTTTTATCAGCGGGCCATGGGTCAATGCTATTGTATAGCTTGCTGCATTTAAGCGGTTATGGGTTAACGATTGAAGACTTGCAGCAATTCAGACAATGGGGAAGCAAAACTCCTGGACATCCTGAATACGGTCATACAGTAGGTGTAGAAGCAACCACTGGACCGCTTGGACAAGGAATTGCGATGGCTGTTGGAATGGCTATGGCAGAACGTCACCTGGCTGCGAAATATAACCGTGATGGACACGAAGTGATAAATCATTATACGTATTCCATTTGTGGTGATGGGGACTTGATGGAAGGTGTATCTGCAGAAGCTGCTTCTTTAGCTGGGCACCTTGGATTAGGAAGAATGATTGTGCTTTATGATTCGAATGACATTTCTTTAGATGGTGATCTGCATCATTCATTCTCAGAAAATGTACAGCAAAGATTTGAAGCATATGGCTGGCAAGTTTTATTTGTAGAAGATGGAACTAACTTGGAAGAAATCGAAAAGGCTATAGCAGAAGCGCGTGAAGAGTTAAACAAACCGACACTTATCGAAGTTAAAACAGTAATCGGGCACGGGTCACCGAATAAGTCTGGTAAATCTGCTTCACATGGTGCACCGCTTGGGAAAGACGAAATCCTGTTAACAAAAGAAGCATATAAATGGACATTTG
Organism: Fictibacillus halophilus; assembly: GCF_042680145.1. Taxonomy (GTDB): domain Bacteria; phylum Bacillota; class Bacilli; order Bacillales; family Fictibacillaceae; genus Fictibacillus; species Fictibacillus halophilus_A. The sequence continues at coordinate 1,374,157 of NZ_JBHTNQ010000001.1, forward strand.
AAAATGATTTCCACGTTCCTGAAGAAGTTAAATCACATTTTGAACAGTTAAAGTCTGAAGGTCAGTCAAAAGAAGATGAATGGAACAAGCAATTCAAGGCATATGAAGAAACTTATCCTGAATTAGCTAAAGAACTTAAAGAAGCTATTAAAGGAAATCTGCCAGATAACTGGGATCAAAATATGCCTGAATTTGATAAAGCGATTGCTACTCGTTCTTCTGCTGGAAAAGCGTTAAATGTACTTGCTAAAAACGTTCCATCAATTTTTGGAGGCTCTGCGGATTTAGCTGGTTCAAACAAAACACTTCTAGAAGGCGAAGTAAACTTTAGCCGAAACGATTATAGCGGCCGCAACATCTGGTTTGGTGTTCGTGAGTTCGCAATGGGAGCAGCATTAAACGGAATGGCACTCCATGGCGGTCTTAAAGTATACGGTGGAACATTTTTTGTTTTCTCTGATTACGTTCGTCCAGCAATCCGCCTGTCTGCATTAATGGGGCTTCCTGTGACTTATGTATTAACACATGACAGTGTAATGGTTGGGGAGGACGGACCTACACATGAGCCTGTTGAACAGCTTGCTTCATTGCGTGCACTTCCTAACCTTAACTTGATTCGTCCTGCTGACGGATATGAATCAAATGCAGCATGGAAGATTGCAGTTGAAAGTAAAGATCAGCCGACAGCACTTGTTTTAAGCCGTCAAGACTTGCCTATTTTGAAAAACACAAAAGAAAAGGCTTATGAAGGTGTAAAACGCGGTGCTTATGTAGTGTCGCCATCAGAATCAGAGGCGGAAGTACTTCTTCTCTCTGCTGGTTCAGAGGTAAGTTTGGCAGTAGAAGCTCAAGAACTTCTGAAAAATGAAGGCATCTCAGCTTCTGTTGTTTCCATGCCTTCATGGGAAAGTTTTGATAAGCAGGATTCAGATTATAAAGAATCAGTGCTTCCGAAGCATATTACGAAACGCTTAGCAATCGAAATGGGTGCTTCATTAGGCTGGCATAAATATGTTGGACTTGAAGGAGACACATTAGCCATTGATACTTTTGGAGCTTCTGCACCTGGAGAAGTTATTCAAAAGGAATATGGCTTTACACCAGAAAATGTAGTGAAACGTGTTAAAGAAATGCTAAATAAATAAAAATGATTTATAAGATAGAAGGTTTTCAATCGAAAACCTTCTTTTCTTTGTTTTTCGACAAAAGAAGTTGTTTTTCACTCTGTTTTTTAGACAAGCTTTTCTCCATTTTTTGTATATACTTTCAGCAAAGAAGTTGAAGAGGAGCTTTTTTATGAGAGAATTTTTTATTTATTTAATAACAAAAGAAGTTGCTCATTCCTACTATGGAAAAGAAAATAAGCTTTTTCAATTATTTTTTGAAGAACAGCGTTCAACAGGGATTTCTAAACAAATATTAAATAAACAGATCGGTTACATAACATCATCTATCTCCGTTTCGCAGCTAGAGGAACATTTTTGGCAGCAATTAAGCGATAAATATGATTGGCGGTGTGATGGTCAATCATATACACTTCCGTGTAAGAACAGCAAAGTTAGAATAGAATTGAACGATCGTTATCTTCATTTATACAGTATTGGAAATTTTGAAGCGGAAACGATTGTCTTTGAAGCGTTAAGGCAATTTGAGTCATACTTTTTAGCGATGGATTATGGAGAAAGAAAATATGGATGGCTGTCACCATTTAAATTGAACATGGTGTATGCTACTTAATTAACTTTCAAATGTTGTATGTAACCTATAACTTGTAGTAAACTAGTTCTAGACAACATGAAGGAGGAAGTTTTAACAATGGGTACTGGTATGATAATCCTTGTGTGTGCACTTTCGCTGATTGCAGGCGTTGCGATCGGATTTTTTATTGCCCGCAAGTATATGATGAGTTATTTACAAAAAAATCCACCGATTAATGAAAATATGTTGCGTGTGATGATGATGCAGATGGGTCAAAAGCCTTCGCAAAAGAAAATTAATCAAATGATGCAGGCTATGAACAAGCAGATGAAGTAAGTGTACAAGCACCCTGAGTAAAATCGGGTGCTTGTTTTCGTTCTAATTGCTTAAAGCGTCAAAAAAGGATGATGATTATGAACGATATAAAAACAATCCAAATAAATGAAATAGATTCTGATTCACATCTGCTTTTTGATGTCAGGTCTCCTAAAGAATATGAAGAATATCATATCCCTGGTGCAAAATGCTTAAGTATTTTTTCGAATGATGAAAGAGCGGAAATTGGAACGATTTATAAGCAAAATAGCAAGGAACAAGCGATGGAACGCGGACTGGAGATTGTAGCTCCCAAATTGCCGGACTTTTTCAAGAAAATTAAGACCAAGATGGCAGAAAATCCAGAAAAGCAAGTTGTGATTTATTGTGCGAGAGGCGGAATGCGTTCAAAAAGTATAGCTCAAACGATGTCGATGATGGGGATAAATTGTTTGCAGTTAGATGGCGGGATACGTTCTTACCGAAAGCAGATCGAAAGAATGCTTGATGAGTATACTCAATACCCGCATAAAATTATAGTTATTGAAGGCTATACAGGGACTATGAAAACTAAATTTTTGGAAAAGCTGCAGGATGAAGGTTATCCGGTAATAAATTTAGAGGGAATGGCTAGTCATAAAGGTTCTATTTTTGGAAGAATTGGAGAAGAACCAGCTTCACAGAAAAAGTTTGAATCAAGATTGTTTGAGCGTTTAAAGGAACTAAAAGACTCTTCTGTTTTAATTATTGAATCTGAAAGCAAAAGAATCGGAAGGGTCGTTGTTCCCGACTTTTTGCTAGAAGGAAAGTATTCGGGCACCCGCATCCATATTGATATGCCTTTTGGAATGCGAGTAAAATATATTTGTGATGTATATGATCCGCTGTTTCATAGAGAAGAAATCGAAGAAGCAGTTCTGAAACTCTTTAAAAGAATTCCGTTTCCTATCATGACGGAGATCGAAGAAGCACTCACACAACAAGATTATGAAAAAGTCGTTTCTTTCTTGCTTGAAAATTATTATGACCCAAAGTATGAGTTTGCCGAACAAAAGTATGAAAGTCAATGTATCAAGGTGTGTGGAGATTCCTTTGATTACCTTTACAACGAAATTAAGAATGAAATTAACAAAATTCTTTAACTCATTTTAAAGACCGCTTTAAAGGTGGTCTTATTTTTTTTAATTTTTTCCTTTTCGGAATTTTCATATATTGGTAAACTATACTTGTTTTAGTTGCATATATGGGGGGACAGATATGAAAGTTTTTATGCAATTAATGTGGTATTTCAAACAAGAGAAGCTTCGATATCTAGGTGGTATCATTATGCTTGCGTTTGTTTCACTGGGGCTGCTAGTGCCGCCTAAAATTGTGGGTCTAACCGTAGATCACATTAAGGAAGGTACTTTAACGGATGAATTGTTATGGCAATATGGAGCATTGCTTATTGCAATTGCTGTGGGCATCTATGTTCTAAGGTATATTTGGAGAATATTAATTTTTGGGGCTGCTGTTAAACTTGCTATGCTGCTAAGAAACAGGCTTTATGAGCATTTTACAAAAAAATCTCAGGAATTTTATCAAAAGCGCCGTGTGGGAGATCTTATGGCTCACTCCACAAATGATCTTCAAGCGATTCAGCAAACGGCAGGAGATGGTGTTCTGACCTTAGTAGATTCATTGATGATGGGTGGATTTACACTGATTGCGATGGCCTCGACGATTAGCTGGAAGCTTACGCTAGTAAGTCTGCTTCCTTTGCCTGTAATGGCATGGGCGACGAATAAATACGGAACCATGCTTCACAAACGATTTCACAGCGCACAGGAAGCATTTTCATCACTTAACGATAAAGTGCAGGAAAGTATATCGGGAACACGTGTTATAAAAGCATTCGGACAGGAAAAAGATGATATTAACAGCTTTACAGAACTATCGAAGGATGCTGTTAGAAAGAATATGGCGGTCGCTCGAATAGATTCATTGTTTGATCCTACAATTTCACTTATTATCGGTTTTTCATTCTTTCTAGCAGTGAGCTATGGGTCATCTTTGGTCATTCAGGGTGAACTGTCAATAGGGGAACTTGTCTCGTTCACCAGTTACCTAGGACTATTAATCTGGCCAATGCTTGCATTTGGATGGCTGTTTAATATCGTGGAAAGAGGAAGAGCATCATATGATCGGATAGAAACGTTACTGGCAGTTAAAGAGGAGATTAATGATGATGGGACACTATATATTCTGCCAAAAGGTAATATTGAATTTCACCTTAAGGAATTTAGTTATCTGAATAAAGCTCCTGTCTTAAAAGACGTCAGTTTTACTTTAGAAAGCGGACAGTCAATGGGCATCGTCGGCAAAACAGGAAGCGGTAAAACAACACTGTGCAGGTTGCTGCTTCGTGAATATCACGTCAAGAGAGGTTATATTTCCCTTGATGGAGAGGATATCTGTGATTTCCGGCTGCATACCTTACGATCAGCGATTGGTTATGTACCTCAAGACCATTTTCTATTTTCTGCTACCATCGCAGAAAACATTGCTTTCGGAAATATAGATTCTCCTTTTGCGAAAATAAAAGAAGCTGCAAATACCGCTTCCATTCACAAAGATATTGCACAATTTAAATATGGTTACGAAACAGTTGTTGGTGAAAGAGGTGTAACGTTATCAGGAGGGCAAAAGCAAAGGATATCTATAGCAAGGTCTCTCGTAACTAACCCTGAAATTTTAATTCTGGATGATTCTTTATCTGCTGTTGATGCAAAAACAGAGGAAGAAATCCTCCAGAACTTAAAGGAAAAAAGAAAAAACAAAACAACAATTATTACAGCTCACAGGTTGTCTTCTATTGCTCATTGTGACTTGATCATCGTTATGGATAACGGCACCATTATTCAAAGGGGTACACACCAGTCCTTATTATGTGAAGATGGCTGGTATAAGGAAACTTACGAAAGGCAAGCTCTTGAAACTCTGATCGCACAAGGAGGTGGAAACAGATGAGAGGAGACGGTAATGTACAACCAAATGAAGAACTGAATCATATGAATCAATGGACCGTTTTTAAACGGCTCATGTCATATACAAAAATGCATAAGAAACGTCTTGGGGTTGCTTTTCTTCTCCTATTGGCTGCAACTGCATCAGAACTTACAGCACCGATATTAGTCAAAACGTTTATTGATGATTATTTAACACCTCGAATTTTCGATCAAAAAGCACTCATTATCCTTGGTTGCAGCTATATCGGTCTAATTGTGCTGTCTGCAATCGTAAATTACATTCAATTTGTATTGTTTCAATCAGTAGCTTTAGATATCATTCAAACTTTAAGGATTCAGGTATTCTCGAAAGTACATTCATTGGGTTTGAAATTCTTTGACCGCACTCCAGTTGGAAGTCTTGTTTCCAGAATTACAAATGACACTGAGGCGGTTAAGGATCTATATGTAAGTGTTCTGTCCACGTTTGTTCAGAATATCGTTTTTCTATTTGGTATTTTTGGGTTTATGTTTTATTTAAATGTTAAACTTGCGCTCTTTTGTTTAGGAATTTTGCCATTTATTATTTGTATCATGTGGCTGTACAGAAAGTATAGTTCGAAATCTTTTTATAAAATGAGAGAAAAACTCAGCCAGTTAAATGCTAAATTGAATGAGTCGCTGCAAGGGATGTCTATCGTTCAAGTCTTTAATCAGCAAAAAAGGCTGAGAGAAGAATTTGCCAAAGTTAACAATGAACATAACGATGCTCAGATGAAAAACATAAAATATAACGGCTTGCTTTTAAGACCTGCAGTAGACCTTATCTATATGCTGGCTTTACTGATGATCTTATCCTTTTTTGGAATTAAGTCGTTTAATTCAGCAGTTGAAATCGGTGTGATCTATGCTTTTATTAACTATTTGGATCGTTTCTTTGAACCCGTAAACATGATGATGATGCGTCTTTCGATCTTTCAGCAAGCAGTTGTTTCAGCGGGAAGAGTGTTTACAGTGATGGACGAAACTGAACTCGCTCCTGTAAAAAGAGACAGAGGACTATTAGACCCTGTTATAGGCAATGGAAAAATTGAATTTAAAAATGTTACGTTTTCATATGATGGTGAGCAAGAAGTGCTAAAAAATATTTCATTCACTGCCAACCCAGGAGAAACAGTTGCATTAGTTGGCCATACCGGCAGCGGTAAAAGCTCCATTATTAACTTGCTTATGCGTTTTTATGATGTGGAAAAAGGTGAAATATTAATCGATGATATTCCTTTATCATATTTCGGCAATGATGAACTCCGGAAAAAAGTAGGTCTTGTCCTTCAGGATCCATTTTTGTTTGTGGGAGATATCGCTCAAAATATTCGATTATATAATAAAGAAATCACAGATGAAGATATTAAAGAAGCATCCCAATTTGTTCAAGCTTCAAGCTTTATTGAAAAATTGCCTCAAGAATATAATACGATGCTGGGTGAAAGAGGAGCTGCATTTTCGAGCGGACAAAGACAGCTTATTTCATTTGCTAGAACCATGGCTTTTTCTCCTAGAATACTGATTTTAGATGAAGCAACAGCTAACATAGATACTGAGACTGAAGAAGAGATACAGCTGGCTCTTCATAAAATGAGAAGCGGAAGAACAACGATCGCAATCGCGCACAGATTATCAACGATTCAGGATGCTGAGTTAATCTTAGTTCTTCATAAAGGAGAAATTGTTGAAAGAGGAACACATCAAGAGCTATTAAAGCAGCGTGGTTTATATCATAAGATGTTTTTGCTCCAGCATGGTACAGATTCAATAGAGGAAGTCAGTTAAGGGGCTGTACCAAAAGTAAAATATACTTTACTTTTGGCAGCCCTAATTTTTTATTTTACAAATAAAAAATAAATAGCGAATTTCCTGGAGCAGAAATCAACATCTTCTAATAGCAACAATGTTTACGAAAACAGCCAAATAAAAAGAGGGGGACTTAAAAATTTTTATTTTGAGCCACCCTTTTTTTGTCTGAAATTTTTCGAATATATGAATATATTTATTATGTCATTGACTTATTTGCAAATTATCCTATGATAAGATAGCATACATACAAACTGAACTAAAGGATGAGAGTGCTTTGAAGAAATATGTAATAACATCAGTGCTTATCGGAAGCGTGTTAGTCCTCTCTGCTTGTAAACCAGTAGATTGGGCTGAACAACAATGGAACTCGGCATTTAACAACGATTCGAAAGATGAAAAAGCTGAAAAACAAAACGATAATAAACAACAGCAAGACGAGCCGAAAGATGAAACGCCATCTGAAACAGATGGAACTGGAGAACAGGATCAGCAAGCAGATCTTCCTTGGCTAAATGAAACCGTTACTGTTTCAGGTGATGGGAAAGCAATTGTTCAAAACTTAGATGACATGCTTATTGTCGCGAATAAAGAAAGAAATCTTCCAGAAGACTATGAACCAGCCGATCTGGTAATTCCTAATGTTCCTTTTCCTTTTAAAGAGGATCTGCCTAAAAAGAAATTAAGAAAAGAAGCTGCATCCTCTGTAGAGATGTTATTTAAAGCTGCTGAAGAACAAGGGTTAGAACTCCTTGCTCAGTCAGGATACCGCTCTTACGATACTCAGGTTTCGATTTTCGCTTACAATGCAGATCAATTTGGCGAAGAGAAAGCCAATCAAACAAGTGCGCAGCCTGGACAAAGCGAGCACCAGACTGGCCTTTCGCTCGATGTGACTTCACCACAAGTAAATTATGAACTAGTAGAGAAGTTTGGTGAAACGAAAGAAGGAAAGTGGCTTGCGGAAAATGCTTATAAATATGGATTCATTATTAGATACCTTAAAGGCAAAGAAGATATAACAGGATATCAGTATGAACCATGGCACCTAAGATATGTTGGAAAAGAACATGCAAAAGAAATTCATGAACGCGGAATAACGTTAGAAGAATATTTAGAAAAGCCATAAGTATATTATAAGACAGCCTGTTTGAGGGCTGTCTTTCTTAATGATTGAACAAAACGGCTATTTTCATTAAGATAGAGAGAGAATGTATAAAGGAGCTTCTGCTTATGACCGATCTAAATATTTGGCTTGCTTTCGGAGCCGGGCTGCTGTCTTTTATTTCACCATGCTGCTTGCCGTTATATCCAGCATTTTTATCTTATATCACCGGAATATCAGTTCAGGAACTAAAAGAAGAACAAGCGATGCTCAGAAAGAGAGCGCTATTACATACAGCATTTTTTTTATTAGGGTTTTCCGTTATATTTATCGTGCTTGGTTTGTCTACAACGATAATCGGAGAAATCTTTGTTGAGTATCAATCTTTATTAAGGCAGATCGGAGCCATCATAATTGTCTTTTTCGGTTTGGTAGTTATGGGCTTTATCTCACCTGAATTTTTGATGAAGGATAAAAAGATGAAGTTCCAGTCAAGACCAACGGGTTATTTAGGTTCGGTTTTGATAGGAATCGGTTTTGCTGCAGGCTGGACACCGTGTATGGGGCCGATCCTTGCAGGTGTTATAGCACTCGGTGTATCAAATCCTGCTGCTTCATTAACTTATATGATTGCTTATGTTTTAGGATTTGCTGTTCCATTTTTTGTTTTAAGTTTCTTTTTGGACAAACTAAAATCAATTAAAAAATTTAATCGTCAATTTATGAAAATCGGCGGAAGCCTTATGGTTATAATGGGGGTCCTGCTTTATTTTAACTGGATGACCCAATTGACTTCGTTTTTAATCAACCGTGTTTTTGGAGGTTTTCAAGGTTTTTAAGAGCAACATAGGAAGGGGAATTGCAACATGTCATCACGCTCAAATGATCTTATCTTAAAAACAACAACAAATATAATAGTTTTTGTTATTTTAGCCTTCTCTGTAAATATGTTATTTTCAGGCCATAATGCACCTGGGGGAGGTTTTATCGGTGGTCTGATGGGAGCGGGAGCGTTTTTGCTTCTTTACATCTCATATGGACTTCAGCCGGTACATAGAATCTTACCGATCAATTTTAACTATATGATTGCTGCAGGATTGCTGACGGCAATTTTAACAGGTGCCGGATCTTTTGTTTTAGGAGTACCGTTTTTGAGTCATTCCTTTGGTTATTTTTATTTTCCGCTGTTAGGGAAAACAGAACTTGCTACTGCAATGCTGTTTGATCTTGGTGTTTATCTAACGGTAATCGGAGTAACCATGACGATCATCCTTTCCATTGCAGAAGACAAAATTGAAAAAGTGGAAGAGGAAGGTAACTGACCGTGTTTTTTATAGCAAGTACTTGTTTTGCCATCATAATGGCAGTTATTATTTTTAATTTCAGAATGAGGGAAACGAGAGAACCTGTAACATCTAGAAAAATAATAATTCCTCCTTTAGCTATGAGCACAGGCTTTCTTCAATTTGTATTTCCTGCTTTTCGCATCACTTGGATCGAAGCAGGGGAGGCCTTTTTAGTAGGAATTATGTTTTCCATCTTCCTGATCATGACAAGCAAGTTTGAAATAAAAGGAGACCACGTATATCTCGTCAGGTCTAAAGCTTTTATCTTCATTATTATCGGACTGTTTGCCATAAGGTTAGGACTAAAATGGTATATTGGTTCTTCCATATCAATCTTTGAAACGAGCTCATTATTTTTTATTGTAGCCTTTGGTATGATATTGCCTTGGCGTTTAGCTATGCTAGTTTTATTTATGAAAAAGAAGAACGAGATCGCTTTATAGAAAAAACCCCTGAATCTTTTTTGGATTCAGGGGTTTTTATGCGAGCAGTGATTGATAGGGTTTAATATCAATATTTTTCTTCTTTAGTGTTTTAATCAGCCATTTATGATCACGTTTTGGCGTAGCGATGATATAGCCTCGTATGATTAAATCCTCTGTCATAGAACTAGCGTTTTCTGCTAATGCGAGTTCGCCGATCTTTCCTGCGATCTTCTCTTTTGCGACATCACGGAAAAGTTCAGGAACTGGAGCTACTAATTCATTTAACAGTTTCTTTTGATCCTCGGTCCATAAGTGAATCGTTTCGTTAATATAATGTTCTTGCCAATCCAAGATGGATTTACCATCTTCTTTCGGAAGGCGCTTTAAAAACTTCCGGAACATGAAATAACCGCCAATGGCAAACATCGTAAATAAAAAAACGGACCATAGAACGATAAAGGTGATGAACCATCCAGACAATGCGTCCACCTCATATGTATTTTATTTGGCGGGACCATGTGGGAATCGAACCCACCGGAGACGGCACGCGCCTCCCAAAAGGTTTTGAAGACCCAGGCAAGCACCAGCTACACATCTGGCCCCAAGTTATGCCTTAGAATAAACGACAGATTTCATTTATTCACAAAGACTAGTATAGACTATTAAAATTTAAAATCCAAGTACATTGTATTCACTTTCTAAAAGAAACGAAGGTGGGGGAGGGGATTTTTTGTTTGTTGAGACAACTCCAAATTGGAAAATAGATAGAAGGTCAAGATGATCTTCTTTTTATTTTGGATTTTAATTACCAGCCACTGATACAGTTCGGCAACCTCGACTATAACAGTTTTCCTTGTATAACAGATGCTGATTAGCGCTATAACAGTTCCACCTGTGGACAACTGTGAATAACTTTAATTGTGGATAACCTGTGAGTATCCAGTGGTGAATATTTATACATGTATGCATAAAGGATTTGGGAAATAATTTTATTTGACCAATGCAAAATGATACTATAAACATAGAAGAAGTAATATATCTTGTTTTTTCACATCTGTTTTCATAAAGTGGTAAAAGAGTATTACATATAGGTGGTTTAAACGATGACAATAAACTATTATACAATCGGCATGGCAGGACATATCGACCATGGAAAAACAACTCTTACAAAAGCATTGAGCGGTGTTGATACAGATACTTTGAAAGAAGAGAAAGCGCGTAAAATCACTATAGAACCAGGTTTTGCGCCATTTCCTTTAACGGACAGCATTCATACATCAATCGTAGATGTGCCTGGTCATGAAAAATTAATTCGCCAGATGATTGCGGGAGTTGCTGGAATCGACTTGGTATTGTTGGTCATAGCTTCTGATGAGGGCGTCATGCCCCAAACGAGAGAACATTTTGAGATTCTTTCATTTCTTGATATACAAAAGGGAATGATTGTTGTTACAAAGTCCGATTTGATTGATGATGAAATGAAACTCCTTATTGAAGATGAAATCTCTGAGCTTACTAATGATTCTGTTTTTCAATCGTTTCCCGTTCATTTCGTTGATAGTCTTTCTATGAACGGTATTGATGATTTGAAAAAATCAATCGCTAGTCATTTGGAGGAAACAGAAACGAGATCTGCGTCCGGACCATTCCGCTTGCCTATTGACCATATTTTTTCGGTGAAAGGACAAGGGACTGTTGTAAGAGGTACAGTGTACGAAGGTGAGGTCCATGAAGGAGATGAGCTGGAGATTCAGCCAGGAGGCGAAAAAGTTAAAGTAAGAAAACTGCAGGTTCACAAAGAGAATGTACAGAATGCAAGAGCAGGTCAAAGGGCTGCTATCAATCTTTCTGGGGGCTCGAAGCTGGATTGGAAAAGAGGTCATGTCTTACTGACTCCAGGTGTTTTTTCAGTGACAGATACAGTTGATCTTGTTTTAACAACGGGTAAAGAATGGGCAGGCAAATTAAAGCAGCGAACACAAATTAAGTTTTATACAGGAACAGCTGAAGTAATGGGGAAGCTCGTATTCTTTGATAGAAACGAACTTGAAAACTCTGCAGATCATGTTTTTTGCCAAGTGCGTTTAGACGAACCAATCGTAACGAAGCGAGGCGACCGTTTTATTATTCGCCGGCCTTCTCCTGAAGAAACTATTGGAGGCGGTGAAGTAATTGATCCAAACGGAGCTGCTTATAAATTTGGGATTGATACGATTCGAATGCTTCAGGAGAAATTCGAGGGAACACCTAGTGAAAGAGTTATACAAACACTTCAGAAAAAAGGATCTTTGACAACAGGAGAATTAGTGAAACTTACTGGTATTGAAGAAGCTGTATTAGATAGGATTTTACAAGAACTTATAGAGTTGAAGGCAATTTTTTATATTAGTGGCTATTATAATGATGAAGTAACAATTAAACTATCGGAAACTGATCTTATTCAAAAATTAACCCTGTTTCACGATGATTATCCTTTAAGGCAAGGTATTCCAAAGGCAGAGGTTGTACAATCGTTAAAAGGCAAGCTTCACCAGAAAGTAAGCAGCGGTTTTATTGAGAAATTGATACAGTTATCTACTATTAGAATAACTGACCAATTTGTTCATTTGCCGGCATTTAAACCCCACTATCCGAATAAATGGGAAAAACGCATGTCCCAAGTTGCAAGTATCCTAGAAGAAAAGCAGCTTGAACCTGATGATTTACTGGCAATCTATCAAGCACATCAATTACCAGAAAATCTCTACTCGGATTTTAAATATTTTTTAATTAATCATGATAAAGCACTTGTTTTGTTTGACGATGTTCTAATTGGGAAGGATACATTCGATTCTGCAGTCGATCTATTAAAAAGCCAGACAGAGCAAAGTTTTACTGTTCAAGAAGCAAAAAATGTTCTCAATACTTCTAGAAAGTTTTTGATTCCGATTTTGGAATGTATGGATTCAAAAGGGTATACTGTGAGAGATGCTAACTTAAGGAAATGGGTGTAAGGATTGAAAGATAGTGCATTAAAAGTAATGTTTTTCACCCCGTATTTTCATCAAAATCGCGGGAATTCAACGACAGCGAGAAGAATTCAGCACGGTTTAAAAAAAGAGAATGTTTCTGTTTTCGTGTATGCGTATGAAGAAGAAGAGCTCACACAAGAGATTCGTGAGCAAATGGAAAATGCAGATGTTTTTCATATATTGCAATTTGCCCGTTTTTTAAAATGGTCACAAAAACATCAAATTGAATTGAATAAACCATACATGGTCACTTCAGGCGGAACAGATATTAACCATTCGTTAAAAGAGGATGAAAAAATTTATGCGCCTCTTTTACATAAAGCAAAGGCAGTTACAGTATTTACTAAGAAGGCAAAAGAATCACTCGTAAATGATCATGGATTTTCAAATGAGGTCATACATGTGATACCGCAAAGTGTTTATTTACCTGAAAAAGCGGATGATACTAAGCTAATGCTGCCTAAAGGCCATCCAAGAATTTTATTGCCTGCCGGCTTGCGGAGTATAAAAGATGTGCTCTATGCAATTCCTGCTTTAGTAAAATTAAACGCTGAATATCCGCAAATTGTGTTTTTGATATTAGGAGCAAACCTGGATGAATCGGTATATGAAGAAGTTAGAAATGCTTGTAGAGAATATGAATGGCTTCATTATCTGCCTGAAATAGATTTGTCAAAGATGAAAGAAGTTTACCAGTGGGCTGACATTGTCATAAATACATCTATTTCAGAAGGACAGCCAACTTCTTTGCTGGAGGCAATGATCGAACATAAACCTGTTATTGCTAGAGATAACACAGGAAATACAAGTATTATCAAGCACAAAGTAAACGGCATGATATTTCGTGACGTAAACGGACTGTATGATTCTTTGAAACAACTAGTATCAGATAAAGCTTTTGCACAAAAAGTGATCCAAAACGGGTATCAGACTGTAATAGAGAACCACACTATGGATAAGGAAATCAAATCATACATCACTTTGTATGAAACAATAAAGGAGAGAAATAAATGAAAAAATTAGGTTTGTTGTTTGTAATTCTAGCACTCTTAATTTCTGCGTGCGGTACAAAGGAAGAAAATAAAGATAAAGGTGCAGGCAATAAAGATGGAGTGTTCACAATAGGAGTTATTCCTGCTCAAACAGAAGGTGAAATGAAAGGAGCGCTTGATAAGCTTCAGAATATTTTAAGCGAAAAAATGGATCGTGAAGTAAAGATTACTTCTTACCCTGACTACAATGGAGTAGTGGAAGCAATGAATTATGAGAAGATTGATATGGCATATTTCGGACCTCTTACATATGTGGTTGCTCAAGAGGAAAGCGGAGCAAAAGCAATCGTAACACAGCTGATAAAAGGAGAACCATTTTATTATTCTTACTTAATTACTCATAAAGACAGTAAATATGAGAGCATTGACGATATGATTAAAGATGTCAATAAAGTAAAATTTGCTTTTGGTGACCCTTCTTCAACATCTGGTTCCTTAATTCCGGGTATCAAGCTTAAAGATGAAGGTGTTTATAAGAGTGAAGCTGAGAATGATTTTAAAAATGTAAGATTCACTGGATCACATGATGCTACTGCACTTGCCGTTCAAAACAAACAAGTTGATGTCGGAGCGATCGATAGTGCCATCTATGACAAGCTGGTGGAAGAAGGTACAGTTGATGGCAAACAGTTTAAGGTAATTTGGAAGTCTGAAAAGTTGTTTCAATATCCTTGGGCAGTTGCAAAAAATACAGACAAGGAAACAATGAAACAGCTGCAAGATATTTTCTTAAGTATTAAAGACAAAGAGATCCTTGATGCATTCGGAGCCACCGGTTTTACGAAAGCGGAGAACAAAGATTATGAAAGTATCCGCAAGGCTGCTATAAAAGAAGGTATGATCCAAGAATAGAGGGGAACAATGGTTTGGTTTAAAAAGAGACAGTTCTTTGTCTTTCTCATCATTGCGGTTCTCGCAGCTTATAGTATGAGATTGACAGAGTTTGACCTTTCTAAGTTTCAGGACTTTGAAAATATGGGAGACTTTCTTTCAAAATGGTTTCCAATGAACACAGAAAGTCTTCCTTACTTATTTACAGAAAGTGTTTTGACGATATCAATCGCATTTTTGGGGAGTTTGTTCGGATTGATCATTGCACTTCCATTAAGCTTTCTTGCAGCACGAAATACGAGCGGGCATCGCATTATTTTTGCGGCAACTCGGTTCTATCTTAGTTTTTTACGATCTGTTCCAGAATTTGTATTTGGCTTGATATTATTAACCACATTAGGACTCGGACCATTTCCAGCAGTAATCGCGATTGTACTGCATAACATTGGAGTGCTAGGAAAGCTCATCTCAGAGCTGATTGAAGCGGCTGATAAAGGTCCGATGGAAGCGATGTCAGCAGTAGGGGCTAAACGCTGGATCGGCAATTTATTTGCAATTCTGCCTCAAATCTGGCCAAATGTTCTGTCTCAATTTTTTTACCGATTCGAAGTTGCTATTAGGACTTCCCTCATATTAGGTCTGATTGGCGGAGGCGGAATCGGGCAGCAGCTTTTTATTCATTTTAAGACATTTCAATATCAGCTAGTGTCTGTAGATGTTCTGTTAATAATGATCATGGTGATTTTAGTAGATTACATTGGCGGAAAAATACGGGAAAAGGTTATTTAGGTGGTAAGATGATCAAATTCGAAAATGTTTCAGTTTTATATCCTGGTGCAGCAGAACCAGCCTTGAAAAATTTGAGTATCCATTTTAACCAAGGGGAGTTCGTATGTGTATTAGGGAAGAGCGGCGCAGGGAAATCTACGTTTATTCGCTGCATTAACGGACTTCAGCCAGTATCAGAAGGAACAGTAAAATGGAATGATAAATCGCTGTCAGAAATGACTCCTAAAGAGAATTTAGAGATTCGCCGCAAAACGGGAATGATTTTTCAGCATTTTAACTTGATTCCAAGAATGAGTGTTGTTCAAAACATATTAACAGGGTTGTTTGGCTATAAAAAATCCTATGAAAATCTGCTGGGATTATTTAATTCAAATGAAAGAATGTCTGCTTTAGAAGCTATTGATCAAGTTGAATTAACAGTGGAGCCAACCAGAAGAGTAGAGAATCTTAGCGGGGGACAAAAGCAAAGGGTAGCAATAGCAAGGGCACTTATTCAAAATCCTAAAGTATTTCTAGGAGACGAACCTGTTGCAAGTTTAGATCCTGGTACGGCTGAGAGGATTTTTCATCTTTTAAAAGAAACTCATATAAAGCGAAACTTAGTATCCATTATCAATGTTCATGATGTCGTTCTTGCAAAAAAATTCGCGACAAGAATTATTGCTTTGAAAAAAGGAAGACTCATTTTTGATGGTGCCCCAGAAAAATTTGACGAAAAAGTTTATGCTGCAACATATAACCAGTAAAAAAACTCCGGAAACCCGGAGTTTTTTTAGTTAGCAATAATCGGCTTTTCAGTTAGTTTTGTAACTTTTCCAACAATACTTGCATTCTTTCTGCCTTTTGAATGAAGACGTTTGATATATTCATCCGCTTCATCTTTAGGCATACTCACTAATAGTCCCCCGGAAGTTACGGCATCGCATAGTATATGCTGCTGCCATACCTCGAGGTGATCACCATACGACACGTCTTCTTTAATCCAGCGATGATTTGCTTTTGATCCGCCAGGGACGACTCCTTCTTGAGCGAGTTCTATTGTGCCAGGAAGTAAAGGTACGTCTTCAAAATTGATGTGAATTGAAATGCCACCGGTGCCTTTAGCCATTTCTGCGGCATGACCGAGCAGGCCGAATCCAGTAACATCTGTTACAGCATGAGGTGAAAGACCTTCTAAACATTCGGCAGCTGTTCTATTAAGTTCTGCCATTGTTTCAGTCACAAGCTGAAGCTGTTCAGATGAAAGCTTGTCTTTTTTAATAGCGGTTGTCTGTATGCCTACCCCAATTGGCTTCGTTAAAACGAGTGCATCACCGGGTCTTGCACCAACATTTTTGAAAACCTTAGAAGGATGTACGAGGCCGGTTACAGATAGACCAAATTTAGGCTCAGCATCGTCTATGGAATGTCCGCCTACAAGGACTGCGCCAGACTCTTTTACTTTGTCTGCGGCACCTTTAAGAATTTCTGCTAATACATCGTGACCTAATACCGCTATCGGGAAACCTACGATATTCATTACGGTAGTGGGACGTCCGCCCATCGCGTAGACATCGCTTAAAGAATTTGCGGCAGCAATCTGACCAAACATATACGGGTCGTCAACGATCGGCGTGAAGAAATCAACAGTCTGTATCATTGCAAGTTCGTCTGTTAATTTATAAACTCCGGCATCGTCGGATGTATCAAGACCTACTAAAAGGTTAGGGTCATATTCTCTTTCTGGTAAATGACGCAAAACTTGCGCCAGGTCTTCAGGACCAATCTTGCATCCTCAGCCACCTTTTGATGACAGATGGGTAAGCTTTACTTTGTCTTTGCTCGTCATATGTATAACGCACCTCCTATAGGTAGTATAAACAATTTTTTTGTTTATTGGCTAAGGATATACTAAAATAGTCTTAAAAAAGGAGGATGAATGATGAAGGTAAGTATCGAATTCTGCATGATGTGAAACTTTGCACCAAAAGCCGCGAGTCTCGCGGAGGACCTTTTTAGCCATTTCCGTTCACAAATTCCATCACTTGAGCTTATACCTAGTTCAGGCGGGGTGTTTGAAGTATCTGTTAATGGCAGTAAAATCTATTCGAAAAAAGAAACTGGAGAATTTCCGGATCACGAATGGATCATTCAAGAACTTGAAAAATTGAATGCTTAAATGGAAAAATCCTCCTTTAAGGATATCTGTTTAAGCCTTTTAGGAGGAGTTTCATTTTGATTAAATCAGACCTTTTAAGGCAGTTGCCTGCGGTT
The DNA here is from genome assembly GCF_042680145.1 of Fictibacillus halophilus. Taxonomy (GTDB): domain Bacteria; phylum Bacillota; class Bacilli; order Bacillales; family Fictibacillaceae; genus Fictibacillus; species Fictibacillus halophilus_A. The sequence goes on from NZ_JBHTNQ010000001.1 coordinate 1,391,820, forward strand.
CATGAAGTCACTAAAGAAATCAGTCTTGAAGTGAACGGTATAAATGAAAAGGAAATAACACGTGCTGTTCAGGATGCAATAGCATTCTGGCGCAATCGTATACAAACTGATTGGAATTCCATTGACTTGAACGCTGATATTCAAGGACTCATCAAAGATACAATTCGAAATAAATTAGCCAGTCCTAAAAATCAGATTCGCACAGTTATAAATGCGAGTGGCGTTGTGATTCACACTAATCTGGGAAGATCAAGGCTAAGTGAAAACGCAGTTAAAAGGATGACAGAAACAGCCTGTATGTACTCGAATCTGGAGTATAACCTAGAACAAGGAAAAAGAGGTTCAAGACACGATCTGACTGAGGATTTAATAAAGAAATCGACTGGTGCAGAAGCAGCCCTTGTAGTAAATAATAATGCTGCTGCAGTTTATCTTATTTTAAAAGCTCTTGCGAAAAATAAGGAAGTTATTGTTTCCAGAGGCGAGCTTGTTGAGATAGGCGGGTCCTTCCGTGTGTCATCGATCATGGAAGAAAGCGGTGCGCTTTTAAAAGAAGTGGGTACCACGAATAAAACTCATTACGCCGACTATGAAACAGCCATAAATGAAAATACAGGCATGGTGATGAAAGTACATACGAGCAATTTTAAAGTTATTGGATTCACAAAAAATGTTTCTTCAGCTGAGTTGATGGAACTAAAAGCAGATTCACCAGAAGTTATCATCTATGAAGATCTGGGGAGCGGGGCACTTTATCCATTTCAAGCTCATGGAATCGGTGAAGAACCTTTAGTTTCTTCTATAATTAATCAGGGAATTGATTTAGTTTCTTTTAGTGGTGATAAGTTGTTAGGCGGTCCGCAGGCCGGGATCATTGCAGGTAAAAAGAAATATATAGATATCTTAAAGAAACATCAGCTCGCACGTGTGCTTCGTGTAGATAAATTTACAATCGCAGCATTGAATGAAACATTGAATACGTATCTTAATGAAGATTTTTTATCGATTCCGACCGTGCGGGATATTTTAAAAACGCCAGATGAGATTAAAATAAGAGCACTTAAATTAATGGGGCAGATTGATAATCGGGACAATTTACAGATGAATATCATTGAAGACTTTTCAAGAGTTGGCGGAGGCACAATGCCTGAAGTGAAATTGCCAACATATTGCCTCGTTTTAAAACATGATAAGGGTGCATCTTATTTGACAAACCTGTTACGAGAAAACCGAGTGCCGGTAATTGTTAGAATTAAAGATGACGAAGTTCTGCTGGATCTAAGAACAGTTACAGAGGAAGAAGAATCAATTCTAATAGAAGCAATAAATTCAGTTACTGCTTGAAGACTAATTTCTAGTTTGGTAAAAAATGTAAAATCATGCGATGAAGAGCAACTTTTATGTAATTCATTAGTTTTTTTAAATGATTAAATGTGATAATTATGTGATGATAAGCATTTTTTATGTGATTGTGGCTTTTAGCGTTAAAAAAACAGAACGGGCTATCCCAATGGGGCTAGCCCTTCTTTTTATTAATTCTTAACTGCCTTGACCATGATTTTGTCTTGTATGGTTTCTCTGTTTTACCTTTTTAGACCCGCTCATTGGTGCGGGCTGTCCAGGATTTTCACCTTTAGGGGCATTTTTTCTAATATCTTTAAATGTATTGTGTTCTCCCATAAAATTGCCCTCCTCTTGAATAATAATTATTTAAAATGGAAGCTTAAAGGTATATCAAACCAAAAAAGGAAGGTTATTATGCCATATCACAAAGATAAGCAGCAAGCATACCAAGCAGCAGAACAAGGATATCATCATGCACTTGAGGTATCTAAGCAGTTAAATGCTTCTAACAGTGAATACGGTGTTTTTTATTCTCATTTTTTGACAGAGAATGAAAAGGCACGACAGCAGATTGAAAATGCCCTTGAAACAGCATCAGAACACCAGCATTCACAGCTGAAAAATTATTTGAATGAATTAGAACAGCTTCAAAATCAATTTCCAAAACCTTAATGACGTTTTTTCGTTTTTTTATTGTTTTGACGTTCAGCTTCACTTAGTTTTTCGTTAGGCAGAGTTAGAGCTTCGTTTCCGAATTCTGTTTCGTACCCTGCGCCTTTGCCTTGAGCTTTAGCAGCGTTCATGCCAGGACGTACATGATTTGCTTTATTTCTTCCCATGATTATTTCACCTCCGTTTTCTTAGTGTGTACAAAATAAAAAAAGAAGAAGCACTCCAAAAAAAGGAGTGCTTCATCTGCTTCACGATTTATATTTTGATAAAAGCATCCATAACCCTGAAAGCCCGATTAAACTATAGATAACCTTTGTAACTGTGGCAGCGCTTCCAAAAATTTCTGTAACTACATTAATTTCAAAAAGACCGACTAATCCCCAGTTTAATGCTCCGATTAAAACAAGTAATGCTGCTAATTTTTTTAACCAATCCATCCTATTCCCTCCGATCTTATTGCGGCATTTTGATGAAGGAAAAAAATAAAACAAATTGTATTGCATACTTCAATATATGTTTATTAAAATTAAACGGTGCTCAATCACTCATAAGTAAAACTTATGTCGTTTGATAACGATTAACTATTTTACTTATGAAAGGGTTTTACATATGATTATAAGGGGAAAAAAGTTTTTATGTGATTTACTAGGGAATTGAGCACATTTTTTCGACAATTTTTCTCATAATCGTGTATGATTGTTACTGAAGGGAGAGAGTGGAGCATGAAAATGAATGATGTATTTAATGCCCGTTCTACTTTTGATGTCAACGGTAAGCAATATAGCTACTACCGTTTAGGAGCGTTAGAAGAAGCGGGAATTGGTAACGTATCAAAGTTGCCTTACTCTGTAAAAGTTTTATTGGAATCTGTACTTAGGCAGTATGATGGAAAAGTAATTAACAAAGAGCATGTTGAAAACCTTGCTAAATGGGGGACAAGTGAACTCAAAGATATCGATGTTCCTTTTAAGCCATCTCGTGTTATCCTCCAAGACTTTACAGGAGTGCCAGCTGTAGTTGATTTAGCTTCACTTCGTAAAGCAATGAAAGATATGGGTGGAGATCCTTCACAGATCAATCCTGAAATTCCGGTTGATCTTGTTGTAGACCACTCTGTTCAGGTTGATAAAGCAGGAACTGAAGATTCTTTGGCATATAACATGAACCTTGAATTTGCTCGTAACGAAGAGCGTTATAAGCTATTAAGCTGGGCTCAATCAGCATTTGATAACTACCGTGCAGTTCCTCCGGCAACAGGTATCGTTCACCAAGTTAACTTAGAGTACTTGGCACCAGTTGTTCTTACAAGTGAATCAGAAGGCGATACAATTGCGTTCCCTGATTCATTAGTTGGTACTGATTCACATACTACAATGATCAATGGTTTAGGTGTTCTCGGTTGGGGTGTAGGAGGAATTGAAGCAGAAGCTGGAATGTTAGGACAGCCTTCTTATTTCCCTGTGCCTGAAGTTATCGGTGTTAAACTTACTGGTTCACTTCCAAACGGAACAACTGCAACTGACCTTGCATTAAAAGTAACGCAAGTTTTGCGTGAAAAGAAGGTTGTAGGAAAGTTCGTAGAATTCTTCGGACCTGGTCTTGCGGAAATGCCGCTTGCTGACCGTGCAACAGTATCGAACATGGCACCTGAATATGGTGCTACTTGCGGATTCTTCCCTGTAGATGAAGAAGCGCTAAACTACTTGAGACTGACTGGCAGAACAGAAGAACAAATTCAGCTAGTAGAAGCATACTGCAAAGAAAACGGATTATTCTACACTGCAGGCGATGCTGATCCTGAATTTACAGATGTTGTTGAAATCAATCTTTCAGAGATCGAACCAAACCTTTCTGGACCAAAACGTCCTCAAGATTTAATTCCTTTATCTCAAATGAAAGACAGTTTTAATAAAGCTCTAGTTGCTCCACAAGGGAATGCTGGCTTTGGATTAACAGCTGATGAGATCAATAGGGAAGTTAAAGTTAAGCATCCAGGAAATGAAACTTCTACAATGAAAACTGGTGCTGTAGCGATTGCTGCTATTACAAGCTGCACGAACACATCTAACCCGTACGTAATGCTTGGAGCAGGTCTAGTTGCTAAAAAAGCAGTTGAAAAAGGATTGAAGGTACCTGGCTATGTAAAAACATCTTTAGCTCCAGGTTCTAAAGTTGTAACTCGTTATCTTGAAGAAGCTGGCTTGATGAGCTACATGGACCAATTAGGGTTTAACCTTGTTGGCTACGGCTGTACTACATGTATCGGTAACTCCGGTCCATTAGCAATTGAAGTGGAAAATGCAATTTCTAAAAATGACTTAACAGTTGCTTCAGTTCTTTCTGGAAACAGAAACTTTGAAGGACGTATTCACCCGCTTGTAAAAGCAAACTATTTGGCTTCACCACCATTGGTTGTTGCTTATGCACTTGCAGGAACTGTCAACTTCAACTTGCAATCTGATTCTTTCGGAACAGATAAGGACGGCAACGAAGTTTATTTTAAAGATATCTGGCCAACTTCTGAAGAAATTAATGAAGCAATGAAGCAGGCTGTTACACCTGAATTGTTCAAAAAAGAATACGAACGTGTATTTGATGAGAACGAACGCTGGAATGAGTTGAAGACTTCAGCAGATCAGTTATACTCATTTGATACTTCTTCAACATATATTCAAAACCCGCCATTCTTCGAAGAACTTTCAGCAGAGCTTAAAGAGATTCAGCCTCTTAAAGATCTAAAACTGATTGCTAAGTTTGGTGATTCGGTAACAACAGACCACATTTCTCCAGCAGGGGCAATTGGCAAAGATACACCAGCAGGAAGATATTTAATTAAAAATGGAGTAGAGCCTCGCGACTTTAACTCATATGGTTCTCGAAGAGGAAACCATGAAGTAATGATGCGCGGAACGTTTGCTAACATTCGTATCCGCAATGGTGTTGCTCCTGGAACTGAAGGAGGCTGGACAACTTACTGGCCTACAAATGAAGTTATGAGCATTTATGATGCAGCAATGAAATATAAAGAAAACGGTACTGGCCTTATGGTTATCGCAGGAAAAGATTACGGTATGGGATCATCCCGTGACTGGGCTGCAAAAGGTACAACGCTGCTAGGTATTCAAACTGTTCTAGCTGAAAGCTTTGAGCGTATTCACCGCAGTAACTTAGTGCTTATGGGAGTTCTTCCTCTTCAATTTAAAGATGGAGAGAACGCTGAAACATTTGGCTTAACAGGTAAAGAGACATTCACTGTACAAGTTGATGAGACAGTTAAACCACGTGACCTTGTAAAAGTTACAGCTGTTTTTGAAGACGGAACGGAAAAATCGTTTGAAGTTGTTGCACGTTTCGATAGTGAAGTTGAGATTGAATACTACCGTCATGGCGGTATCCTTCCAATGGTACTTCGTAATAAGCTTGCACATTCTTCACAAAAACAAAATTAACATAAAAAAATCCTTTGCCATGATCGGCAAGGGATTTTTTTTTCAGCCATTTCTTGTATGCTTTTCATCCAGCTTTTTTTCAAGCTGTTCGAGATAAGATTCATCTTTTAACAGCTGGCGTTTGTTTTCATTTACAAGTTCACGAAAACTCATCTTTCGGTTCTTTCTCATAATGGCACCTCTAAATATAAGATATTACCAATATTGCCTAATTAAATTCAAAATAATCAAATTGTGCAAAAATAAAACTTTGATTTTTTGATTTTTATTTTGGAAATTAAGAAATGTAATAATTATAGAAAGTTGTTTATTCAATATGTACAAATATTGTTTTGTTCATTTCAGAACAACAGAGTGAAAATGAAAAATTTTTTTCTCAGTTAAACGAAATAAACCCACGGTAAAGCTTAATAATCCCATGTTAATTTAAATTTAACCACGAGTCGACACCCATCGCGACAAAAAATCTCGATCACTTTTTATCATCATCCGCAAATTAGGAATTGTTCCATCATGCATAGAGCCAATTATTTAAAGGAAAAGTAAAAAGAAGACGAAAGGGGGTAAGACCTTTGAGTAATCCAAAACGCTTTCCAGAAGATTTTGTTCCAAACCATATTGGCACACAGCCAAGAGAAAGCAATAGCAACAACGGAAAAAAGATGGCGAATAAGTCACATGATCATGCTGACTATGTTCCTCCAAAAGGCAAATAAAATAAAAATGTAAATATTCCCTCCTCCTAATTTTCACATGGACTCCCATATATTAAAGATTTTGTCGAAAAAATGTATGTAGTGAAAGAATTAGGAGGGGTACGTTTGATTACGGCATCTGTCAAACCATTACCTGTATCACATAATAAAGATGATCAGGATTATTTATACCGTCAGCTTGAAATTGAAATGCAAAGGTTAGGACATCTAGTTCCATTTCGTGAAGAATTGAACTGGGATAAAGAAGTTACTACGATGGAACTTGGAAATGTTGAAACGTTAGAAAAGCTAAAAAAAGCTGCTGCGAAAAATGATGGGGTATTTTTATTTTACGCAAAGCTTACAAAAGGAACGGTCTATCAGCACATCATCCTACATCCAAATACGGAAGGATTTTATTTGCCTTTTCGATTTGAAGAACCTTTTCAAATTACTGTAAAAAACAAAAAATATTGGATTGGTTCTTCTATAAGACTTGCCGAAGAGCTTGCCTGGCTTGAAATTACGATGAAAAATTCCGAAGATGAAAGCGTTGTTGAGTATTGGAAGTATCTTACGGATCTTTGTAAAAGCAGTATTGAGAACATGAGTCCAATATTGCTGCAAAAAAATTAGAGAATAAGTTATTTGGTTTATTGCAAACACTATGGTGAATTCACTTCAAATAAAAAGGAGAATACATCATGCAAAAACCAAACAAAGATGACCGCAGCAATAACGTTGAGCGCTTAGAGCAAATGGTCGAAAATACACAGCAAAACATTCAAGAAGCTAATGAAACAGCTGATAACACGAATTTAACTGCTAGCCAAAAAGAGCAGATTAAAGAAAAGAATCAGCATAGACAAGAATCGATCGAACAGTTTCAGATTGAAATCCAGGAAGAAAAAGCCTACAGAGAAGGCAATGATCTTCAATAAATGGAAGACCGGCATAATGCTGGTCTTTTTTTGCTTTTTCTACTAAAGTGGAAAGAAAAAGAGCAAAAAGGGTGGATATAATACAAATGAAGTTTATTGAAACAATTGTTGATGTAAGATATGCAGAAACAGATCAGATGGGTGTCGTATACCATGCAAATTATTTAGTATGGTTTGAAATCGGAAGAACAAAACTCATCGAGTCTCTCGGATTTAAATATGCTGATATGGAAGCACAAGGTATCCTTTCTCCTGTAACTGGCATTCAAGCATCATATAAAAAACCGTTAACATATGGTCAGCAGGCGATTATCAAAACTGCGATAAAAGAATATTCAGGTATTAAAGTAGTATATGCTTATGAGATTTATAACGAAAATCATGAGTTGTGTGTAACGGGAGTTTCTACGCATGTTTGTGTAAAAAAGGAAAACTTCCGTCCGATCTCTATAAAGAAATACTTTCCTGAATGGCATGAAGCATATGTAAATGCGAGCAGTGGATCATAATGGCATTTGGAATAAACAGATCTCAGCTTAAGAAATGGAAATCGGAAGTGGAAGCAGGTCAAATTGCTTTTATTACACACTTTTGGCTTGATCCGCGTTTTCCGCATGAAAAGAGTGTAACAAAGGTTGGCTGCAAGGATCTACAGAAATTAATAACGTGGGGAAGTAAATATGGGTTAAAAGCAGAGTGGATTCATGAAAGAGATGCTTATCCCCATTTTGATCTGATCGGGGATAAGCAAAGAATTATAATGGAACAGGAAGGACGTATGAATGAGCTTCAAAAGTTTTTATAACTTCCTATTTCATTTCGTTATGAAATTCAAATTGAATTTCATCGTTTTTAACTGAAACAGTTAAATCATTTTGGTCAAAGAACCATTCATCTTCTTCTTCGATAAAAAACTCATGATTTTGTATGCCTAATACAACTGCTGGGTGCTTTGGTGTATCTTTATTAATTCCAAGAGAAAATCCATCTTGAACTGTGCTGCAGCCTCCTAAGCGGACAAAAAAACGAATTTTTTTACCTTCTACTGCTTGAAGATCTTTAATGATATATCCTGCTGTTTCTTCGCTCATGTGAATTTTCAAATGAGAACACTCCTTATGTCTGCTCAGATTTAATTGGTGCTATTGTGACATATGCTTATTTAATTAACAATAAAAATGCCTTTTCATCTATGTTAAAATGGTTATAATAAGTTATAGCGATCATTTGACAGGATCTAACATATAAAGGGGAAATTAAATGAAACAACGAGTTGCAAGGTTAGTCTTAACCTTATTGCCGCAAAATAAAATTTCATCAATCGTCGGTAAAGCTGGACGTTCGAAACTAAGCAAACGATATGTGAAACGTTATGCTAAACATTATAAAATTAACCTATCTGAAATAGAGAAGCCTATTCATGAATATGCCCATCTTACTGAGTTCTTCTCAAGAAAACTTAAACAGGACGCACGGCCGATTCGCGGTGAAGATTCAGAGGCCATTTCACCTGTTGATGGACTTGTTACTCAAATGGGACGTATTGAAAAGGGTACGATCATCCAGGCGAAAGGAATATCATACCCTGTACAAAAACTCCTTGCAGATGAAGGTAACGCAGACTTCGAGAGCGGTCACTTTATAACCATTTATTTAAGTCCGAAAGATTATCATCGTATCCACATGCCAGTTAAAGGGGAAGTTTATAGTTCTACGTACATTCCGGGACGTCTTTTCCCAGTTAATGATATTGGTGTTAATCATGTTAAAGGACTATTTACCAAAAATGAACGTGTAGTTACATTTGCTGAAACAGATTATGGCAAGCTCGCAATCGTAAAGGTGGGAGCATTTATTGTTGGAAGTGTAAAGGTTAAATATGATGACAAAGTTCGTAAATGGAAGAAAATCATGAAAACGAACGTTGCTCCTGTAACATATGAAAAAGGAGATGAAGTAGGTCACTTTGAGTTTGGATCTACGGTCATCTTATTGTTTGAAGATAAGGATTTTTCATTTGATAAATCCCTTGCTGTCGGAAAGTCTGTGCGCATGGGCGAAATTATTGGAAAACATCCAGCTTCTTCAAAACAGAAAGAGTTCAGCTTCTAATTAAATTGTTTTTGCCCCGCGGAAAGTAAGCATCCTGGGGCGGAAATCAAGCAGCAAATTTTATCAAAACATCCAAAAATATATCCGGCAGACATTCGTTTGCCGGATTTTTACTTTGAGTAAGAAAGGAGTTTACCATGCTTAGAATAAAAGAATTTTTTGAAAATGCAAAAGCCAGTTACAGTGTGCCTGATATTGCCCTTGATTCCAAATTGATCTTTATATTGGAATCCCCTCATAAAGAAGAACTAAAGGCAGGAGTGCCTCTTGCCGGGCTTTCAGGAAGATCAATGGCAAAGGCACTTTTTTTGCAGGAAGATATACTTCCTATGGGAAAATATTTAAAACAGCTTATGCAAGATGAAAAACAGACTTTTTACGGAATTGTCAACGTTTGTCCTTTTCCTCTGCAGCAATCAGCTTATCCTGAAACAGAATTTATTCAAAAATATAAAAACGAATTGGAAATTGCAGAAACTATCCGTAAAAGCACAGCAAATCAATTTAGAGATGAAAATAAAGCGCTGTTCAATGAATTGCTTATCCATGATTTCCAAGATCGATTGATAAGAACGATTGAAGATGATTCGATTATCGTGCCTTGCGGAAAATTTGCTGAAAAGTATGTGAATCAATTAGCAATTAGGGACAAGCTGAATATAATTAAAGGAGTGCCGCATCCTTCTTATAATTCTTGGTCAAGAGAACGGTATAGAAACGTTATTCAAATTGTCAGGGATCAAGAAATAAAACGAACCTCCTAAATCAGGAGGTTCAAAAGAAAAAGACCGTAACACCATATAGTACTGCTGTAATACCAGCAGCAATAAGTGCGGGTTTCAGTTTGTAACGTGCATATTTAATTACTGATAAATTTAATATCCGCGCGATCGTGTTCGTATCGTCGCTTAGCGGGGAAGCAAAAGCTCCAAAGGTACCACTCGCAAAAACTGCTCCAATCACGAGTGGCAGTGATACGCCAGCAACTCCTGCCATTGAAACCCCAAGAGGCATTAAAATCCCCCAAGTCCCCCAAGCAGAACCAATGAAATAGGACACTGTACAGCCGAATAAGAACAATAAAGGTACAATTACTGAAGCCGGGATCCATCCTGCGTATTTTGTAACAAAGGCAGAAAAACCGAGCTCTTCCGTCACAGAGGAAAGCCCCCAGACTACAGCCAGCAAAACAATTACGCTCATAAGCTCATTGCCTCCGAATATAAAACCATTCAATAGATCTCCTGTTTTCATACGCTGTATTCTTAAAAAGAGGAACGTAAAGATCGAGGTGAACAAAAGAGCGATCAGCATAGCATCCATAACATCTGCTGAAATGAATGCTTTTATGAATCCTCCAGATTTTTTATAGCCATCCCACCATGTCAGGAGAAGAGTGAGAGAAACGACTAAGATTAAAGGGATTATTAAATTCCAAGGTTTGTTAGGCAGCTCTTTTCCGACGGCAGGATCACAATTATGCCAATCATCATCTTCTTTATCTCCAACGTGATCTGGATCGCTTTCTTCCGTCGATTTTGAATGGTGAAAGAAACTTAAATAAACACCAACTATAATCATTACGAACGAAAAGAAGTTATATGGAATGCTTTGAATAAATAACGTATATGGATCTCCGCTTAGATTCTCATTTTTAAGTGAGATATCTACGATAGATGTCATATAGCCGACGAAAGCTGTAGCGATTGGTATTAAAACTATGATAGGCGTGGCTGTTGTTTCAATAACAAAGCCGAGTTCTTGTGTTGACATTTTCACCTTTTTTAACAATGCTCTCATTATAGGAGCGATGGTTACAAAACGGAAACTCGGTGCCGCAAAAGTTCCGATGGTTGAAGCATAAGTTAAAAAAAGAGCACCTTTTTTAGTTTGAATTCTGCTAGATGCTTCTTCAACAAACCCCCTGATGCCGCCGGAAAGCTTTATCATCGAGATCAATCCTGAAAAAGCATACAAAAAAACTAAAATTTTAATGTTCTTAGGGTCAATCAATCCTTTTACAAGAAACTGGACCATTTTCTCAAGTCCTCCTACAAAAGTAGGTTTAAGGAGATAAGAACCTGTTAAAAGTCCTGCAATCAAGCCTGGCAGCACTTGTTTTGTTTTTATGGCGATTGGTATTACAACTAAAAACGGTATGACTGAAACCCAGCTACTGCTCATAAAAGCCCTTCTTTCGCACGAAGTCATAAGATTAGCGTGTGATGGTTTCAAAAAAATATTCTGCTTAAACTATAAACAAATATTTTTAAAGGGCTTTTTCATGTTTCAATAAGTGCTGCATTGGTTAAAATAGTACCGTTATCATTTAAACACAAGTAATTTAAATACTTTTCACTAAAATAATTAAATGGTTCTTGTGATGTAAAGAGTTGCATTTATTATGGTTACGTGATAAGTTTAACAACGGAATATATATGGACGGAACAAGTTTGAATTACGGATAGCCTTGTAACTATTAACTTTTAATTTTTACGCATATTCACATGGCTAAGCATTTCCAGTCAATTAAACCAGCGGAAATGCTATTTTATGTGCAAATCATGATGTATTTTGAAAACAATTTGGCTGACACCTTAAATAATTAATCACATGTCAGGTCCACGAGGTTATCGTATAAACCTTTTTCGTCAAGAAAAGGAGATAGAACATTGACAACATTTCAAGAATTGGGACTTAGTCCCGAGTTGCTTCAATCAATCAACAATATGGGGTTTGAGGAAGCAACACCAATTCAGCGTGATACAATTCCTACAGCATTTAAAGGTACTGACTTAATTGGTCAGGCTCAAACAGGTACTGGGAAAACAGCTGCCTTTGGAATTCCGCTAATTGAAAAAATGGATACAAAATCACGACTCGTGCAAGGTATCGTTTTAGCACCGACAAGAGAATTAGCTGTTCAAGTTGCTGAAGAACTTAATAAAATCGGACAATTTAAAGGTATTAAAACTCTTCCGATCTATGGTGGACAATCGATTGTTCGACAAATTAAAGCATTGAAAAACGGACCGCATATCATTGTAGGAACACCAGGTCGAGTTCAAGATCATATCAACAGAAAGACATTAAAGCTTGATAGCGTTCATACAGTGGTATTGGACGAAGCTGATGAAATGTTAAACATGGGGTTTGTTGAAGATATCGAAAAGATCTTAGAAAACGTTCCAACAGAACGCCACACGATGCTTTTCTCTGCAACAATGCCAAAACAAATTCAAAACCTTGCTGCAAAATTCATGAAAGATGTTTTACTTATTAAAGTAAAAGCTTCTGAAATGACAGTTAAGAACATTGAACAAGAATATGTTGAAGTGAAAGAACGTCAAAAGTTTGATGCGCTTTGCCGCTTCATGGACATTCACTCTCCAGAGCTTGCGATCGTTTTCGGACGTACGAAGCGCCGTGTAGATGAATTATCTGAAGCATTGAGTAAACGTGGATATTCAGCTGAAGGTATCCATGGTGATCTTCCGCAAGCAAAACGTGATAAAGTATTGCGTGCATTTAAAAACAATACAATCGAAGTGCTTGTTGCTACAGACGTAGCAGCACGCGGTCTTGATATCTCTGGTGTATCTCATGTATATAACTTTGATATCCCTCAAGATCCTGAAAGCTACGTTCACCGTATTGGACGAACTGGACGTGCAGGGAAAACAGGTTATGCATTAACGTTTATTACTCCACGTGAGATCGATCACTTATATACGATTGAAAAAATCACTAAGCGTAAAATGGTTAAACGAGTGATTCCTTCAGTTTCTGAAGCAATGGAAGGACAACAGCAGATTACACTTGAAAAGTTGATGGAAGTTGTTGAAGAAGATAACTTTAGCGGTTATAAGCAAACAGCAGTTGAATTATTGGAAGAGAATGATTCTGTTACGCTTTTAGCAGCTGCTTTAAAACTTCTTACAAAAGAGCCTGATACAACTCCGATCAACTTAACAGACGAGCCGCCTTTATCAGTTAAAAAGCGCCGTCCAAACAATCGTTTCTCTGACCGCAGACGTTCTGGTTCTGGAGGCAAAAGAGAAGGTGGAGGCGGAAGAGACCGTCGTTCTGGCTTCTCAAAAGGTGAAAGAAGCGGATCTCGTGAAGGCGGAAGCCGAAGCGGAGGACGTGACCAGTCATACCGTTCACAAAAACGCGTGCGTGAAGATTTTAAAAATAGAGGATAAATGAATCGACAAAAGCAAGGGGACTTTCAAGTGTCCCTTTGCTTTTTTTATAGGCTTTTTTCTAAAAGATACTTGTTTTTGAATCATTTTTAAGAAAATCCTTCTTTGATAAGTTGATTGTAGGGGAAGGTGCGAGACTCCTGCGGGACCCGAGGGACAGGTGAGACCCCGACAGTGCGAAGCGATAGGGAGGCTCACCGCACGCCCCGCGGAAAGCGAGCACCTGAAGCGGAAATCAACCACTTCCTATAGCAACAAAGTTTACAAAAACAGCTTTTATAATTAAGGAGGATAGCTGCAATGAAGAAGATATTGATTTTAGCTGATACTCATATGCCAAAAAAAGCTATTGCACTTCCTGAACAACTCATAAGCGTATTAAAGAAAGATGTGGATTTAATCATTCATGCAGGAGACTGGTCGGAAAAATCTGTGTATGAGGAGTTAAGTCTCTATGCTCCCGTTTATGGCGTAAGAGGGAACGCAGAAAAAGATGAATGGGCTAAACAGCTCCCTGATAAAAAGGTGCTGCAGGCAGAACATATAAAAATCGCAATCGTACATGGCCATCTGGGAAAAGGAAGAACTACACCAGATAGAGCTTATCAATCATGTATTGATGATAAACCAGACCTGATCGTTTTTGGTCATTCACATATCCCTTTTATGGAGAAGCGGGATGAGATCATCTTATTTAACCCGGGTTCACCCACCGATAAACGGAGGCAGAAAAAGTTCTCTTATGGCTTATTAACGATAAATTCTAATGAGAATGAATTACAGCACCACTATTTTGCATAATGAATGACAAGATATGAAAAAGACATAATAAGAAAATATTGACAAGGGAGGAAATGGTGTATGCAAAGCGGGGAAACTTTTTCTTTTGAAGCTAAAAACGGAGAAACGATTATATTGCGTCCAGTAGCTGAAAGTGATGCCAAAGATATAATAAAGCATGTTGAGACCATTGTTAAAGCAGGAAGATATCTTCAAAAAGAAGAACCGCGCTCTTTAGAAGAGGAAATTAAATTTATACTTGAAACAAAGTTAAAAGGTAACATGTACACAGCCGTTGAACGCAAAGGAAAAGTCGTTGGGATCGCAAGAGTTTTAAAAGGCGAACTCGAGATGAAAAAACATACCGGTATATTCAGGACGTGGATTCACCCAGATTCCCAAGGTCTCGGGATTGGCAAACAAGTCATGAATTATACTTTAAGATGGGGACGTACAAACAACTTACATAAGTTATGGCTGACTGTTTTTTCAGGAAATGAGAAAGCAGTATTGGTATATGAAAAAGTTGGATTTATTACAGAAGGCAGACAAAAGAATCAGGTGATTATTGATGGGAAATTTGAAGATGAGATTTTTATGGCATATTTTTTTGAATCGAAGTAAGAGAATTAGTGGAAGAAATCTGTTTTCGGATATTCATAATGATAAACAATGGTGAAATCGTTATCATATATATGGTAAAGTGAATAGTGATACATGACCCGAAGACAGGTGGATACGATGAAATCAACTGAAAAAGAATTATTATATACAGAAAAACAGCGTTTGATTGCTTTATATGAAAAGTTTGATGAACTAAAAGAATTTGAAAAAGCAGGACAGATTAGTGAACTGTTTCTTAAAGTTGCGGAAGAAGAGTATGCTATTGCATTCTGCGGTCACTTCTCGGCAGGAAAATCCAGTTTGATCAATGCTTTATCAAATACGGGGATTTTACCGGCAAGTCCTATTCCAACAAGCGCGAATATCGTAAAAATGAAACAAGGTGAACCTAAGGCTGTTGTTCATCTGAAAAATAAAGAAGTAGTTACGTTCAAACATCCTTATAACGTAGAAGAAATCAAGACTTTATGTAAAGACGCAGAACTTGTAGATGCTATCGAACTTTTTTACGAGAAAAAGGAAAATACTGCGGCAAACATTGCATTTTATGATACCCCTGGAATTGATTCTACAGATCCAGCTCATAAGAAAGCGACTGAGAACGTCATACATTTAGCGGATGTTATTTTTTATGTTATGGATTATAACCACATCCTTTCAGAGACAAATATTGAATTTATCAAATCGTTGAATGAAAAGGGCAAATCAATCCGATTAATTATTAATCAAATCGACAAACATCAGGAAAAAGAGCTTTCTTTTAATTCCTTTAAAGAGAACGTGTTTGAGGCGTTTAAAGCTTTTGGAATCAGTAAGGAGCAAATCTTTTTCACAAGTGTAAGATCCCCGGAAATTCCTTTTAACGATCTCTCGGCTTTAGTAGCTTATATAAAAAAAATCGAATTAAATAAAGACCATTTGCTACTTCAGGAAACAAACCGCCAGCTTCGTTATTTTGTGACAGAGTTTGTTGAGCAAAATGAAAAAAACAAACTTAACTTAGAGGCAATAGAAGAAAAACTGGCACTTTTGTATAACGAAAAGAAAAACCAGCAATCTTTAATAAGCGATATTGAACAAAATAATAAGGAAAAAGAAAAAACCATTCGTGATCAGTTTGTGAAAATAATTGAGTCTGCTCAATTAATGCCATATGAAACTAGAGAAAAAGCAGGACTGTTCATTGAGGCTGCAAAAAATGACTTTAAGGTAGGTTTGTTCTTCTCAAAACAAAAAACAGAACAAGAACGAACCCATAGAAAAAATGCATTTCAAGAAAAACTGCAAGAGTCAGTTGACGCTCATATAAACTGGCATGCACAAAATTATATAAACAGCTTGCAGAAAGAGTTTCAGATTGATTTTCCTCAATGGGAAAACATAAGTCTTAATGATGAAACGTTATATTCCTATGTCCAATCAGGTTTATCTTCACAAGGACAAGGTCTGATAAATTATTGTGATAGCATTGCTGGGGAAGTAAAAAAGAAAGCCCGGCAGCAGATGAGTGAATGTATCTCTTTTGCTATTTCCATAGTAAAAGGTGAGAATGATAGAGTTTCTGCGGCACATCAAGATAAAGAAGAAAAGATTAATAAGGAAATAGCAGCTCTTAAAAAGGAAAAAGAAGATGCTGTTATTTGGGCAGAAAAAAAGAAAGAATTGTTAAGTGCTGCAACCGCTGAAGAACCACTGGTTTTTGCTGTGAAAGAGTATGAACAAAAATTTAAATCACAATACAATGAGATATCGGTTGAAGAGTTTAAAAGCAAATTTGGTGAGATAACAGAAAACAAAACGTTAAACGCTGAACAGGTTATTTCTGAAGTACAAAAGAAGGAAAATGAAAGATCCGGCACGCTATTAGATGAGACTGAAAAGCTATATAAAACAGCAGCCCTTCTTAAGCCATTATCCGGATTTTCAAACATAGCAGATGAGATGAATCAGCTTGCTGACAGGCTAAAGAAGCGCTCTTTTTCAACTGTATTATTTGGAGCATTTTCGGCAGGGAAATCTTCCTTTGCCAATGCCTTGTTTGGAGAAGCGATCCTTCCTTCATCACCAAATCCGACAACAGCTGCCATTAATGAAATCCGAAAACCAGATGAAGAAAATGAGCATGGTACTGTAATGATTGAAATGAAATCGGAGCAGGAAGTTCTTAATGAAATCAATATGATTCTTCAATCTAATCACAATGATTTAAGTATTTTACAAGATACTTCAAAAGAAGAATATGAGGGTAATAAGCATGTAGGAGCCTTTATACAAGGGTATCAAGGTTCTAAGAGACAGCTGGGCACACACATTAAAGCTGATATGTCCGAAATCAGAAACTTTGCAGCTGTTGAATCGAAAGCCTGTTTTGTTAAAAAAATAACGATATATTACAGCTGTCCATTAACTGAAAAAGGTCTTGTTCTCGTTGATACACCTGGAGCGAACTCCATTCATTCACGTCATACAGAAGTAGCATTTGAATATATGAAACAGGCAGATATTATTATTTATCTGACTTACTTTAATCATGCCTTCTCTTATGCAGACAGGGAATTTTTAATACAGTTAGGAAGGATTAAAGACACATTTACTTCCGATAAAATGTTCTTTGCCATAAATGCTTCTGATCTGGCGAACAGCGAAGAAGATAAAAAGGATGTCGTAAACCATGTGAAAGGTAACCTCCAGACGTTTGGGATTCGAAATCCAAGATTATTTTCGGTTTCCAGTAAAAATGAATTATCCGAACAAGGGCATCCTGAGAGCGGTTTTGACTTATTTACTAAAAGCTTGTTTCATTATGTAGAGAATGATCTTGAACAGGCGATGATCAAAAGTGCAGAAGCTTCTCAAAATCATGCCAAAAATGTCGTTCACAATATGGTCTCTGAAACAGAGCTAAGACTGCAGCAAGAAGATGAATATTTGAATGCTATTCAACAAAGAGAAAATTCATTGCTGGAATATTGCACGAAGAATATTTTCTTAGCAAAGAAACAATTTGAACAGGAGCAGAAAGAGCTCTTATTCTACGTTAAACAAAGGGTCTTGATTCGCTATCATGATTTTTATAAAGAGACCATTCATCCAGCTGCTGTCAAATCTTCTAAAGCCGAGCTTAATGCATGTATCTCAGAATTATATGCTAAGTTAGCACATGATCTTCACCAGGAATTCAGAGCCTGTTCACTACGCTTAGATAAATGGATACAAAGGAATCTTAATGATAAAGAAAAGAATACGATAGAAAAAGGCGAGGAATTCCAGGTTAGTTTAAAGCTTCCCGCAGAGAATTCAAGTTTGTATGATACACCTTCACTTTCTTCTAAATTCAATGATAGCGCAGGAAGAGATAATAAAGAATGGATATCTTATTTCAAAAATGCAAAACAATTCTTTGAACAAGGCGGTTCTAACGACCTAAAGAATGATTTGGCAAAACGTGTAGAGACAGAAGTGGAACAATGGATTGCAACAGCAGAGAAAGCACTTGAACAACATTACATGTCTGTTATCGCGAAAGCAGAACTTCATTCAAGAGAAGATTTCTTGAATCAGATCACCGGTTATTTTAACGAATTAAAAAAACCAGGAGATCTTGAAGCTCGGATAACTAATTTGAAAAATTGCCTAAATAAAATGTCACATTAATAAAAAAGGCTCATTTTTATAGATTGTTGCTTTTGGACATTTTTATAGAGTAAGCTTCGTTGACAAGTTGATTGGAGCGGAAGGTGCGAGACTCCTGTGGGATAAGCGGGACAGGTGAGACCCCTGCAGGCTTGATTAGCCTAGGGGGCTCACCGCACACCCCGCGGAAAGCGAGCATCCTGTAGCGGAAATCAACATCTTCTAATCTCAACAATGTATACGAAAACAGCCATAAAAACAGCACTGCTGCTTGAGCATGTGCTGTTTTTTCGTGTTATAAAGCTGCTTTATTTAAAGATTGAAAAAGTTTAACTGTAGATAAATCGGAATCTGAAGGGTATTGATACTTTTCTTTGTAGTTCTCAGGTCCTTTTCCAGTTATAATGACGACACTTTTTGGAGGTGCTTCCCTTAAAGCATAAAAGATTGCTTCTGTTCTGTCAGAAATAACCGTAGGGGAGTGCGGACCAACTGGTATCGCTTCTTTTGTTTCTTGAATAAGCTGCTCTGTTGTCACTCCATCTAAATCATCTACCGTTAACACGGTTTCATCGCTATATTCTAAAGAGATGCTGATCATTTCCGATCTTTTCGTCACGTCCCGATTTCCTCTAAATCCAAAAACATGATAGAACGGACGGCTGCCCGCTTTTTTTCTGGCTGCTTCTAATACTTGTGATACCCCGTCAGGAGTATGTGCGTAATCAATGATGACTTCAGTCCCATTATAAAGAGTAAGTTCTTCAAACCTTCCAGGTATGCCCTGGAAGGTCTTGAGATAGTTAATGGAATCCTTAATAGGTACTCCGTAATCAAGTGCAGCAGCGATAGCAGCAGTGGTATTTAAGGCATTATAATCACCGGGCAAGGGAAGAGGGACTGTTACATGCAGCGTTTCATGAACAAGATTAAAATGATTTTTCCCTACATCTTCAATATAAAAATGATCAGTTTTTCTTTTCCCATAAGTCCAAACCTGCAATGTATTCTTTGAAGACAATTCCTGAATTAAACGTTTTCCATAGCTTCCTTCACTGCAAATAATAGCTGTACCTTTTGGTTTTAAATATGAAAAAAGTTTTGCCTTGCATTGATAATAGGACTCCATTGTACCGTGATAGTCCAGATGATCGTGAGTTAAATTTAAGAAGATGGCCTGATTATATGTGATCCCTTCAATTCTATTTTGTTCAAGGCCATGGGAACTTACTTCCATCACAACTGCTTCGTCATTACTTTCGCTCAACATTTTCTGTAATGTAACAGGGTCAGGAGTTGTATGCGAGCTTTTTACAATTTTAGAATTGATATAGTGGTGAACAGTACCGAACAATGCAGTTGAGATTCCATGTGATATGAGGATGTGCTGCAATAGAAAGGAAGTCGTGGTTTTTCCATTGGTTCCAGTAATTCCGGTCATCTTATGCTTTTTGTACGGTTCGTCATAAAAGTAAGAAGCAGCAAGGCTTAACAATCGCTTCGTATCTTTTGCGTAAAAGTAAAGGCCAGAGGCTGATGTTTCACGATATTCACCAACTACAGCTGCAGCACCATTCTCAAATGCTTCTTGTATGTATTGATGTCCGTCCGCCTGCACACCTGAAATAGCAAAGAACAAATAACCCGGCTCTACTTTTTTTGAATGAGAAGTAATGCCGGTGATTATAGGATCTTTATTTGTATTGGCGTCAATGTGCAAGTGGCTTAATAATGCTTGTAAATTCACGGAAACGTCATCCTTTTAATAAAGTATTTGTATTGTTTTTCTAATTTGAGTTCTTATACACGAACATAAATTTAACCGTAATATGGTTATGTAAACTATTCGAAAAAACCGCCCATTTTAGGGCAGTTTAAGAAATAGTTTTTATAAAATTTTCTAGACCGTCCATACCCTTTTCAAGCTGCTCTAAAGATGCAGCATAAGAGATTCTTATATAACCTTCTCCAAGAGAAGAAAAGGCATTACCCGGTACGACTGCTATACGTTCTTTTTGAAGAAGATTTAAAGCAAATTGATAAGAACTTAAACCAAAATGCTTAACAGGAATGAAAAGGTAAAAGGCGCCATTAGGTTTTTCGAACGCCAATCCCATCTGCTCCAAACGGCCAGAACAGTAATCCAAACGTTTTTTATATTCATTTCTCATGGGAGCTGCGTCATCTTTGCCCTTAGTCAGCGCTTCTATAGCAGCTGCCTGTGAAATCGTTGATGCACAAGTAACATTGTACTGATGAACCTTTAAAACATGCTGAAGGATTTCAACAGGGGCAAATAAAAGGCCGATTCTCCAGCCAGTCATGCTATGTGATTTTGAAAGACCATTAATAACAAAGGTCTTATCGCGCATCCCGTTATAAGATGCTATAGACCGGTGTTTTCCGTTATATCTAAGTTCACTGTAGATTTCATCAGAAATGACAAAGATATTTTGGTTACATAAGTAATTAGCCAGTTCTTCAAGTTCGTTATCTTCAAGAATTACCCCAGTAGGGTTGGATGGAAACGGAAGAATAATGGCTTTGGTTTTAGGTGTAATAACTTCCTTTATAAGATCCACCGTTACTTTAAAACCTGTTCGTGTAGTATCGATATATATAGCTTTCGCTCCGCACAATGTAATTACGGGTTCATATCCTGGATAAACTGGTGCAGGCAATAAAACTTCATCACCTTCAGACAAAATGGCTCTCAAAGAGATATCAATTGCTTCACTCGCTCCCGTTGTAACAATAACTTCATTTTGATGGTTATAGTTAAGATCATACTTTTCATAAAGAAATGAAGCGGCAGCTTTCCTTAATTCTTCATATCCAGCGTTATGTGAATATACGGTTTGATTATTATGTATAGCTTTTATAGCTGCTTCCTTTACATGCAGTGGAGTAGGAAAATCAGGCTGACCAAGAGTGAGGGATATCGCGTCTGGATATTTCGCTACCTCATTAAAGAACTTGCGTATACCTGATATTTGAATGGATCTAGCGCGGCTGTTTAACAAATGTTCCATTAATAATAACTTCCTTTCGTCTTCCACATGCGGTTTTCTGAGTATTTTGTTGAAAATTCACTTTGCAATAAGTGTAGCTTTAATTTGTTTCTGCAGTCAATGGGTGGATTTTCTTGTATGGTTTCAGCACTTTTTACAATACTAAAGAGGTAATAGTACGGTTGTGGAGGATATTATGGAAGCAAAGAAAAAATGGGATCTGCTTGCACTCGCATCAATTCCTCTTGTAATGACGCTGGGAAATTCGATGCTTATACCTGTTCTGCCTGAGATCGGAAAGGAATTAAAGATTTCCTCATTTCAAGTCTCAATGATCATTACAGTTTATTCAATTGTTGCCATTCTTTTAATACCTATCGCGGGTTACCTTTCAGATCGATATGGACGTAAAAAAGTAATTATCCCGAGTCTTTTTATTGCAGGGATCGGGGGATTAATCTCAGGATGGGCGGCCTGGCAAGCGGATAATGCATTTATGCTTATTCTTGTAGGAAGGTTTCTTCAGGGGGTGGGTTCTTCTGGTGCTGCACCTGTTGTAATGCCTCTAGTTGGAGATATGTTCAAAGAGGAGGAAGAAGTTAGCTCTGGTTTAGGCCTGATTGAAACATCTAATACGATAGGGAAAGTTCTAAGCCCGATCCTTGGGGCTTTTTTAGCCACTATTATTTGGTTTTTACCTTTCTGGCTCATTCCCGTGTTCTGTGTAATTTCTATTTTATTGGTGCTGTTTTTAGTTAAAGTTCCAAAGAAAGACCAAGAGAAGCAGCCGTTTAAAGAGTTTTTAAAGAATGTTAAAGAAATCTTTCATAATGAAGGTAAATGGCTTATGGCTATTTTTTTTATCGGCGGAGTTATTATGTTTGTGCTTTTTGGTATTTTATTTTACCTATCGACCATCTTAGAAGAAAAATACTTCATCAAAGGTGTTATGAAAGGTTTAGTACTGGCGGTCCCTTTATTGGCTTTATCAATTTGCTCTTATATAGCAGGGAAAAAAATTAAACAAAATAAAATAGTTATGAAATGGTGCACGTTCATATCCATGGTGCTTCTCGGAGGATCAGCATTCCTGATTACATTTTTTGAAAATGTTTATTTTTTATTAGGGGCATTATTCATTGCCGGAATTGGTATTGGGGCAGCATTGCCTTGTTTGGACGCTTTAATTACAGAGGGAATAGATAAGGAAGCAAGAGGAACGATAACCTCTATTTACAGTTCAATGCGATTTGTAGGAGTAGCTTTAGGTCCGCCAATCTATGCCATACTGATGAAATCCTCACACGAAATAGTTTTCTATACATCTGCAGGTGTAAGTATACTTGCTGCAATAGCTGCGTTCTTTGCGATAAAACCTGAAAAGGAAAAGGGCGGGGGAGATGAAGGCAGCAAGGAAGCACAGTCTGCAAAGAATCTAAAGCCAGCAGTAGAATAGCGTAATTAAAAAAGGCTGTTTTCGCAAACTTTGTTGCTCTTGAAAGTGGTCGATTTCCGCTTCAGGATGCTCGCTTTCCGCGGGGCGTGCGGTGAGCCTCCTTGCGCTTTGCGCCTTTAGGAGTCTCGCACCTTACACTCCAATCAACTAATCGAAGAAGCGTATTTCCAAGAAATGTTAAAAAAGCAACAATCTTTTAGGAATTTTAAAAAAACAGCGGACTCAACCGCTGTTTTTCTTGTTTATTCTTCAATTAATACGATACGTGCAGGGGAGGCATCTAGACCCCTGATTTTCAACGGAGCGGCTACCATCAAGTATTCGCCTTCGGGCACATCTTTTAACTGCAGACCTTCAATAATAATTACATCATTTTGAAACAATTGCTTGTGAGTCGGATGATTTTCTTGAGCACGTTCGACTCCGAGAGCGTCGATCCCTACACCTGATACTCCGATTTCAGCAAGTGTTTTGGCAGCTTCATGATTTACATAAATGAACTCAAAGTTAAATTCCGTATCCCACGAGTTTTTCGTTTTAAAAAGTACAAAATCACCTTTTTGAATATCTTTGCCGGCGAGGTCATCCGCTTTAATTGAATCTTCAGCATTTGTAAGATCGATTACTTTTGCTTTTCGTACTAGTTTTTCCAGCGGCAGAGTTTCAATCGTATCACCGCCAGGGACCATGTGAAGAGGAGCATCAACATGTGTTCCTGTATGAACATCCATTGCGATTCGAGTTTCGGTAACATGGCCGTTTTGTGAAGTGTCAAAAGAAGGCTGTTTTTCAGGTTTGTTTTTATATACAGGCATACCTTCGTAAATTGGTAATGAAACGTCGTAAATTTTCATTTGATTAACATTCCTCTCTTACTTTAGTCGGTTCCCACCAGGAATGGCCATCTGCGTTTAATAATTGTTCTGCTTCCTGAGGACCCATGCTGCCTGAGTGGTAATACGTAATCGGAGCACCGGCGCCATTCCAAGTTTTAGTTATACGGTCAATAAACTCCCAGCTTAACGCAACTTCATCCCAGCGTGTAAAGTATGTGGAATTCCCCAACAAACAATCATGCAGAAGCTTTTCATATGCTTCAGGAGAGTTCATGTCAGTAGCTGATTTATTGTTATAAGTCATATCGATCGGCAATAGATCTGATGTGTCTCCTTTTGGTTTAGCATTTAGTGTGAGACTGACACCTTCATCAGGCTGAATATGAATTCTTAACAGGTTTGGCTGATATTTTTCAGTATTAGCGTGATAGAGAGCCATTGGACCTTGTTTAAACTGAATAACAATCTCGGTTGATTTAACAGCCATGCGTTTTCCTGTACGGATATAAAATGGAACGCCTGTCCATCTAAAATTATCTATGAACAGTTTAGCAGCAACAAAAGTTTCAGTTTTTGATTCCGGATCTACATTTTCTTCTTTTAAGTAGGCGGGAACTGATTCACCTTTAATTGTTCCATCTGTATATTGGCCGCGGATAACGTTCTTTCTTACTTCTTCTTCGTTAAAGAAACGCAATGAACGAAGAACTTTTACTTTTTCATCACGGATATGTTCAGGTTTTAGTTCGCCAGGCGGTTCCATAGCTACCATCATAACCATCTGGAGCATATGGTTTTGGACCATATCTAATAGAGCTCCTGATTTTTCATAATAAGCAGCTCTGTCCTCAACGCCTAAAGTCTCACTTGATGTAATCTGAACGGAATCAATATATTTATTGTTCCAGATCGATTCAAAGATCGCATTTCCAAATCGGATAACTTGTATGTTTTGTACCATTTCTTTTCCGAGGTAGTGGTCAATACGATAGATATCATCTTCATTAAAACTTTGCTGTATTTCTTCATTCAATTTTGTAGCAGAAGGAAGATCATGGCCGAACGGTTTTTCAATTACGATTCTCTGCCAGCCCTCGGTATTTGTGATGCCTTCTGATTTTAAGAAGGTAGGTATGGTGCCAAAGAAACTAGGTGCCATCGCTAAATAATATAAACGGTTGCCATTTGTCTGATAATCTCTGTCCAGAACATTCAGCAGTTCTTCAAGCTCATGATAGCTAGGTTCACTTGTAACATCCATCTTTAAGTAATAAAAGTGAGAAGCGAATTTCTTTACCTTATCACTTTCGGTGCCTGGCGTGTGTTCGTTAACAGCTTCATACACTTCCTGCTGGAATTGCTCATGTGAATATTCTTTTCTGGATACACCCACAACAGAAAAGTTCTCTTTCATATGGCCCTTTTGGTACAATTGATAAAGAGCAGGAAAAAGTTTTCGGTGAGCAAGGTCACCTGTTGCTCCAAAGATTACAATAGAAGCATTTGGTATACTATGTATCATTTTGCAAGTCACTTCTTTCTATCAGTTCTAATGGTTACAGTTTTCCCTAGATGAAGATAAATTAACGTAATACTTCACAAATAGGAGGTTATCTTATGTCCAATTTAGTAAGCCCTGAATGGGTGGACAGTAAAATAAAGGATGAAAACACTGTTTTTTTCGATTGCCGTTTTTCATTGGCTGACCCGGAAATGGGTTTTGAGATGTACAAAAAAGATCATATCGAAGGAGCATATTATGCTGACTTAGATAAACATCTATCTGGAACAATTTCAACCCATGGCGGCCGTCATCCGTTACCTTCCGTAAACATACTATCACAATTTTTAAGCAGTTGTGGAGTAGACTCAGAAAAAATAATAGTAGCATATGACGATCAATCCGGTACAATGGCAGCAAGATTCTGGTGGCTTATGAAGTACGCTGGACTGAACAATGTATATGTCATGCAAGGCGGATATACACACTATAAAGAAAAAGGCTACGCTGTCTCAAGTAAAGTGCCTAATAAACAGTCATCAGAAATTAAACTTGATTTTAATGACAATATGATAATTACACGTGAAGAACTGGTTAAAGCTCTTCAGCAAAAAGATAAGCTGCTTTTAGACGCAAGAGAACCTAACCGCTTTAAAGGGATTACCGAACCGATTGATCCTGTCGCAGGACATATACCAACAGCCATAAATGTACCATGGGAGATTCATTTTAATGAACCAGGCTGTTGGAAAGATAAAAAGGATCTAAAGAACTTATACAAAGATCACTTAGTGGATAACAAATCACCAGTTGTCTATTGCGGATCAGGTGTTACAGCATGTGTTAATATCCTTGCTATGAATGAAGCTGGATTAGAACTTCCGATTTTATATGCAGGCAGCTGGAGTGACTGGATTAGTTACAATGACCATGAAAAAGAAACACACTAAAATAAAATTTCACGTACCGTAATTTAAATAAAAAAGGAATGAAAAGATATGAAACAAGGCGATCTGCATACCCATACTACTGCTTCTGATGGTACATTTTCGCCATCACAAAACATCCAGCGCGCAGTTGAGAAAGGATTAAAAGCCATCGCAATCACAGATCATGACACAATAAAAGGTGTCGAGGCTGCAATTGAAGAGGCAACTAAGTATGATGATTTTGAATGTATACCGGGCATTGAGATCAGTACATTGTATAAAGGACAAGATATTCATGTTCTAGGCTATTACATTGATTATAAAGACAAAAATTTTCTGCTGACACTAGAAAAGCTGACCTCAGTAAGAGACCAGCGGAATAAGATGATTTTGCAAAAACTAAATGAGCTGGGTATACAAATAGATGAATCAGAACTGGAAGCAAAAAGATGCGGCGAAGGGAACGTAGGCAGAGGACATATAGCTGAGATTTTAATGGAAAAGGGTATCGTGAATTCACTTCCTGATGCATTTGAAAAATACCTAGGTAAAGGTAAAGCAGCATACGCCATACCTGATCGCATTTCACCAATGGAAGCCGTAAAAATTATTCAGGATGCAAATGGCGTCCCTGTGTTAGCTCATCCTGGAATCTATGATGCTGATGAACTGATTGCATTATTAAGTGAAATCGGCCTGGCAGGTATCGAATGCTGTCATCCTGACCATACGATAGAACAGGTTCATCATTATGAGAAACTAGCAGATAAATATTCCTTAATTAAGACTGCGGGCAGTGATTTTCACGGCTTTAGGAACGGTGAGGTTTTTCACGGAGATATAGGAAGCTGTACGGTTCCTTTAAGTACACTGGAATCATTAAAGAATTTTTGTAAATAATCCTTGCCAGCAGGCTCGTAACCTTATAAGATTCTATACGGAGAGTTATTGAATATAGAGAGGAAGTACGAGTGTGACTTGGGATTTATTAAATATCATTGGAACGATCGCATTTGCAATTTCCGGTGCGCTCGTTGCAATGGAAGAAGATTATGACATACTGGGTGTATTTATTTTAGGATTGGTTACTGCGTTCGGTGGAGGAATCATACGCAACGTATTAATAGGACTCCCTGTGGATACGATTTGGGAACAGGGTCTATTACTTAAATCAGCCCTAGCTGCTATGGGTATTGTCTTTTTTATGCCGGAAAATTTAATTCAATACTCAAAAAGGAGTTTGCATTTCTTTGATGCAATCGGCCTTTCAGCTTTCGCTATTCAAGGAGCAATCGCTGCTTCAAGCATGGGGCATCCTATGAGCGCGATTATTGTTGCCGCGATTTTAACAGGAATAGGCGGGGGGATCATTCGTGATATTCTAGCTGGCAGAAAGCCAGTAGTGTTGAGAGAAGAAATTTATGCTGTTTGGGCTCTGCTAGGCGGACTGATTGTAGGTTTAAATATAGTGAACGGTACAATTGAATATATGATTTTATTTATCTGCCTCGTTGTCTTTAGGATGCTGTCCCTTAAATTTAATTGGAAGCTGCCGCATAGAGCATTGTGATGGCATTCAGCACATTATCCACCCTTTACGGGTGGTTTTTTTGTGCAGGAATTTATTCGTTATTTATGGAATTTATGTAAAAGAGACAGGAGGGCTGACAAATGTATACTACTTTTTATAAAAACGAAAAAATTCAGCAGCCGAATTTTACAGCCGAAGTTTGTTTTGATTATTATAACGAACGGATCCGAATTGATGACTATCGCGGAAATGTAAGTTTATTATCGAAGTGGCTCGACGAGATCGCAGCTCAAAATAATTTCCATAAAATAATAATCAAATCCCGTCACGATGATCTTTCCAAATGGCTTGAGTTAGGTTTTATATATGAAGGGGAGTTTACGGGTTACTTTAATGGTGCGTCTGCAGTTTCTATGTGCAAGTATTTAAATAACGAAAGAAGAAACAGCAGTTATTGGATAGAAGAAGACAAAATTATAAAAGACGTATTAAAGCTGTCCCCAACTTCAATATCAAATTCTATGCCGAAAGAATATACATTGCGGATGGCAGATGAACAAGACGCAAAAGAACTTGCAGATTTATATAGTCAAGTATTTGAGGTGTATCCAACTCCAATGGATGACCCGGAATATGTTCTTAAAATGATCAAATCAGGAACATTGTTCTGTGTGGTAACTTATCAAAAAAGAATTGTAAGTGCTGCGTCAGCTGATGTAAATGCTGTTTATCATAATGCTGAAATCACTGATTGTGCAACTCTCACGGAACATAGAAAATTTGGTCTTATGAAACATTTGATTGATCACTTGGAACAAGAACTTTTTAAAAGAAAAATCTATTGTTCCTATTCAATAGCGAGAGCTCTTTCATATGGCATGAATGCCGTATTTCATCAAAAAGGGTACGTTTATAAAGGGAGACTGGCTAACAACTGTAAAATTTTCGATAAATATGAAGATATGAATATTTGGGTTAAAGATTTATCCGAAAGCATATGAGTGCCTGAAATTCGGCACATGCTGACAAATAATCGGCATCAAAGGGCGGTGTTGTTTCATGATTTCTGGATCAATGGAAACAGCTGAAACATTAAATGCGATTTTAAAGACAATTGATGAAGGCATTCATGTTGTAGATGCAAATGGAATGACTATTTTCTACAATTCGGTAGCTGCCTCTTTAGACGGTTTAACTTTAGAAGAAGTGCATAACTACCATGTTTTAGATGCCTTTCCTTCACTTACAAAAGAAACGAGTACGTTATTAAAAGTTATACAGACAGGTACTCCTATATATAATCAGCATCAAGCTTATACGAATCGAAAAGGAAAACAAATTGATACAGTTAATTCAACTCTGCCGCTTTGGCTGGATGGTGAGTTAATTGGAGCAGTAGAGGTTGCAAAAGATATATCAAAAGTTAAACAGCTTTCAGATCAATTGCTCGACTTGCAGGCAAAAATGAAAACAACAAAAAATAAAACCGATAAACAAACCTTTGCCACCTATCATTTTCAAAACATTTTAAGCTTAGATCCTTTACTTAACGATATTAAGGAACAATGCAGAAAAGCATCTAAAACAAGTTCTCCCATAATGATTTATGGTGAAACTGGGACAGGTAAAGAAATGTTTGTACAAGCTATTCATAATGAGTCACCGAGGGCCAATAAACCATTTGTTGTTCAAAACTGTGCGGCTATTCCTGGACCTTTACTTGAAGGGATATTGTTTGGTACGAAAAAGGGAAGTTTTACAGGTGCAGTTGACAGGCCTGGGGTTTTTGAACTGGCTGACGGAGGAACATTATTTTTAGATGAAATAAACTCAATGCCTATTGAAC
Organism: Fictibacillus halophilus; assembly: GCF_042680145.1. GTDB lineage: Bacteria > Bacillota > Bacilli > Bacillales > Fictibacillaceae > Fictibacillus > Fictibacillus halophilus_A. Next base: position 1,421,385 of record NZ_JBHTNQ010000001.1, read on the forward strand.
TGCAGGCAAAGCTTCTTCGTGTTATCCAAGAAGGTGTAGTACAGCGTATTGGAAGTACAAATTTACGAAAAGTAAATGTAAGAATAATATCTGCCCTTAATGAACCCACTGAACAATGTTTATCAAAAGGTCTATTAAGACAGGATTTGTTTTTCAGGTTAAATGTCGTTTACATTGAGCTTCCGCCATTGCGGGAACGGCAAAAAGATATTTCCTATTTATTAATTCATTTCTTAAATGAATTAAATACTGCTTTTAAAAAGAATGTATTGGGATTAACACAGGAAGCAGAGCAATTACTTAATGAATATAGCTGGCCGGGGAACATTCGAGAGCTGAAACACGCCGTCGAGCATTGTATGAATTTTGCTGATAACAACACAACAATTGGTATAGCTTTACTGCCTAAACATATAAAAAGCACAAAAAGTTTCAGAGCAGAAAATCATATACCTCTTCCTTCATCAATACCGCCATTGAGGGAAGCTCTTGGTGAATATGAAAAACAGATTATCCAAATGGCTTTGAAACAAACCTCGGGCAATATTCAGCAGGCAGCAAAAATTTTACAAGTTCCTAGACAAACACTTCAATATAAAATTAGACAAAAATAAACCGCCGATTTTTCGGCGGTTTTTCTATTTCAGTAATCTTGGATTTAGACCCGAAAACAGCCTAACGTGCATAAACTATAACGTGATTTCATTATTTAGAAATTTCAGATTAATTGGCACGAATCTTGCATGTTTTATTTGATGTAGAAATAAATAAAGGAGGTCACTTATATGCCGGTAGTTAATGGATTGTTCAAACCTAAGAAACATTGGAAAGAGTATGAGCTTTGGAAGGATGTAACTGAGGATCAATGGAATGATTGGTTATGGCAGCTTACTAATACAATCAGAAATTTAAACGATTTAAGGAAAGTAGTTAACTTAACACCTGAAGAAGAAGAAGGCGTAAAGATTTCTACTATGACAATACCTTTGAACATCACACCTTATTATGCATGGCTGATGGATCAAGACGATGCTAGATGTCCTATTCGAATGCAGTCAGTACCTATTGGAAAAGAAATTTTAAAGACGAAATACGATTTAGAAGATCCGCTGCATGAGGATGAAGATGCTCCTGTACCTGGACTTACTCATCGTTATCCGGACAGAGTTCTTTTCTTGGTAACAAACCAATGTTCCATGTATTGCCGTTATTGTACGAGAAGAAGATTCTCTGGACAGATTGGTATGGGTGTTCCTAAAAAGCAGCTCGATGCGGCCATTAATTATATAAGAAATAATCCACAAGTGAGAGACTGCTTAATCTCCGGTGGTGACGGACTATTAATCAACGACAATATTCTTGAATATATTTTAAAGAACCTTAGAGAAATACCACATCTGGAAATTATCCGTATCGGGACGAGAGCGCCTGTAGTATTTCCGCAAAGAATTACAGAAAACCTGTGTAATATCCTGAAGAAATATCACCCAGTGTGGCTTAACACTCACTTCAATACTTCTTTAGAGATAACAGAGGAATCAAAGAGAGCTTGTGAAATGCTTGCGAATGCAGGGGTTCCTGTTGGGAATCAATCAGTCATTCTAGCTGGAATTAATGACAGTGTACCGATCATGAAGAAATTAATGCATGATCTTGTAAAAATACGAGTTAGACCATATTACATCTATCAGTGTGATCTATCAGAAGGAATCGGTCATTTCAGGGCCCCAGTATCAAAAGGTCTTGAAATTATTGAAGGATTAAGAGGCCATACTTCAGGCTATGCTGTTCCAACATTCGTTGTTGACGCTCCAGGAGGCGGAGGTAAAATCGCTGTTCAGCCAAATTATTTAATCTCGCAATCTCCTGAAAAAGTTGTACTCCGAAACTTTGAAGGTGTGATAACTTCTTATCCTGAACCGCAAAACTATCAGTCTGGGAGAGCGGATGCTTATTTTAATGAAATCATGGGGACGGATCACATCAAACCGGCAATCGGTGTATCTGCATTAATGCGTGATGAAGCTTTCAACTTGGTTCCACAAGGCTTAAAACGTTTAGAACGAAGAGAGGATTATGGCACAAACCCTGAACATAGTTCATTAAAAGATAAACGGGATAAACGTGATGAATTAAAAGAGAAAAAATTTAAATTTGAACAAGAAAAAAGCGCAGGAGTTTCTGTATCACCTGAAGAACAAAAGAATGCATAAGAATGGAGGATAACATGAAGTGTTTATGGTGTGAAAATGAAAAGGCAGAACAGACTGACCGCACAGGTTATTGGGAACTGCCGGATGGCACAAGAGCAGTCGAAATAACTGTAATACCTTCTGTTTCCTGCCCCTCTTGCGGCATGGAATATCAAGAAGACCATATTGTAGATGAAATTGAAGATCAGCTTATGCTCATTGACACGAAAAATATAGATGCTTCTATTTCCTATACTGACCTGATGAGCATTCCAAGGTTTTTAAAGAAAAATTATTTTAAGCTATAACAACACATAGAGGAAGGGAATGTCTTTAATATGGCATTTCCTTTTCAACCTCACGAGGAAGGAGCCTTTTTTATGAGAAAATCTCATCTCATTAAACCGGTTCTAGGAAATGATTATCCTGTAATCAGTCATGGTAAAGGAATCTACCTATATGACAAAGAAGGAAAACAGTACATCGACGGATCATCAGGAGCTATTACTGCCAATATAGGGCATGGTGTACAAGAAATTGCTGAAGCGATGTGGAATCAGGCTAAACACGTATCCTTTGTATACCGCTCACAGTTTACAAGTGATGTTGCTGAAATGCTGGCGGAAAAACTAGCTGAATGTGCACCTGGAGACTTGAATTCAGTTTTCTTTGTTAATAGTGGTTCTGAGGCAACTGAAACAGCATTAAAGATCGCTATTCAATATTTTCAAGAGCAAGGGGTTTTTACGAAAACAAAAGTTCTATCGAGATGGACCAGCTACCATGGTATTACATTAGGAGCTCTATCTATGTCCGGACATCAGCTAAGAAGACAGCGTTTTAATTCGCTTTTAGAAGATTTCCCGGTAGCGCCAGCACCATATTGCTATCAATGTCCATTAAAGGATTCATATCCGGGATGCGGTGTCAGATGTGCTGATGAACTGGAAAACATCGTTCAAGCGATAGGAGCAGAACAAATAGCTGCTTTTATAGTTGAACCAGTGATTGGTGCTTCAGGTGGAGCTATTGTTCCGCCAGATGAGTATTATTCAAAAATCAGAGCGATTTGTGATAAGTATGACATTTTAATGATCGCTGATGAAGTAATGACTGGAATGGGCAGGACAGGAAAAATGTTTGCGATGGAACACTGGGGAGTCATACCAGATATCATTGCGCTCGGAAAAGGCATGAGTGCAGGTTATACACCTATGGCAGCAACAATCGTTTCAGACAAAATCATGAATGCAATTGAATCAGGGAGCAAAGTTGTGATGAGTGGCCATACGTTTAGTGCCAATCCTCAGTCAGCAGCAGCTTGTCTTGCAGTACTTAATTATATGGAAAGAAATAATCTCCAAGAAAATGCAGCACTAATGGGTGACTATCTTCAAAACCATTTACAGCGTTTGCAATGGAAATATCCATTGATTGGTGATGTTCGAGGAAAAGGACTGTTATGCGGACTTGAACTAGTAAAAGATCCTATGACTAGAGAACCTTTTGAACTATCAAACAAGATTACAGACCGGCTATTATCAATTTGTTTTGAAAAAGGGCTGCTTGTTTATCCGGCAGTTGGCGGTGTAACAGGATTTTCAGGTGATTCTATCCTTATATCTCCGCCACTGACGGTAACAAAAGAACAGATTAATGACATTATAGATATCCTTGACCAATCAATAAGCGAACTTACCAATCAATTAATCTCTGAAGGTTTATATATTACGGAAGCCACAAGTTGAAAGAGGTGTGGGAGATGGCACAAGTAAATAAACAAATATCATTAGAAAGTGCATCTCAATATTTTTTTAACGGAATGTCACTTATGGTAGGCGGATTTGGAGGGGTAGGTGCTCCTCCTTCTTTAGTGAATCTCATTCTCGAAAAGAATATTCAAGATATTTTTCTTATAAGCAATGACACTGGATTTCCATGGATTGGACCTGGCAAGCTTATTACTGAAAAACGAGTTAAAAAGCTGATCGCATCTCATATCGGTTCAAATCCAGAAGCCGGAAAGCAGATGCAGGATGGATCTTTGGACGTGGAGTTTGTCCCTCAAGGAACGCTCGCAGAAAAAATCAGAGCAGGAGGTATGGGACTCGGCGGAATTTTAGTAGATGTAGGTTTAGGTACTGTGGTTGAAGCAAACAAAGAAAAAGTTTATGTGAACAGCAAAGAGTATATGATAGAGACCGCTTTAACTGCAGACGTATCCATTATCTATGCGAAAAAAGCTGATTTGTATGGAAATCTTGTATATGACAAAAGTGCGCGAAATACAAATCCTCTAGTAGCGACAGCAGGACAAATCACGATCGCTGAGGTTGAAGAAATTGTGCCGACCGGTTCATTAAATCCCGAAGAAATCGTTACTCCTGGCGTATTTGTTGATTACATTATTCAAAGTAAAGGAGTGGACTGGAAATGGGTTTGGGAATTGAAACAAGGCACAGGATCGCAAGAAGGGCAGCACTCGAAATAAAAGATGGCATGACAGTTAATCTTGGGATTGGCATTCCGACACTTGTTGCAGATTATATCCCAAAGGAATTACATATTATGCTCCACACTGAAAATGGCATTTTAGGGATGGGTGGTTCACCTGCAGCAGGTGAGGAAGATGGGAATTTATCAAATGCAGGAGGATATCCCGTTACGATTCAGCCAGGTGCTTCTTACTTTGACAGTGCAACAGCCTTCGGGATTATCCGCAAAGGCTTGCTTGATGTAACGATATTAGGTGCACTTGAAGTCAGTGAGAAAGGTGATATCGCAAATTGGATCGTTCCCGGAAAGCGTGTTCCTGGCATGGGCGGTGCTATTGATCTTGCTCAAAAAGCGAAAAAAGTAATCATTCTAATGAACCATACAGACAAATTCGGAAATCCTAAAATTGTTAAAAATTGTTCTCTCCCGCTTACGGTAAGGGAAGGAGCACATATGATCATTACTGAAAAAGCAGTCTTTCATTGTGAGGACGGCCAATTATTCCTAAGAGAAGTAATGAATCCATATACCATTGAAGAGGTCATCAATACGACAGGTGCTGCCGTTATCGTTGATGAAAAAGTTTCTGTATTTCAATAAAAGTGCTGAGGGAGGACAGTTATGCTTCTAAAAGAAAAACTCTCGAATTGGCTTTTAAAAGAACAAGATAATGCGATACGTTTTTTGCAGGAAACTGTGCAAGAAGCAAGTACAACCGGCAATGAATCAGGGGTTCAAAATATGATTGCGAAAAAACTAAATGAAATGGGACTAGAAGTAGATATGTGGCACCCTGATGGGGAAGAGCTGGCAAAACATCCTTACTTTTGTGCGAGCCGAACTAACTTTAGCAGCAGTCCTAATGTAGTGGGTATTTGGCGAGGAAAAGGAAATGGACGCTCGCTTGTGCTAAACGGCCATATTGATGTTGTGCCTGAAGGCGATTTGAATCAATGGGATGATCATCCATACAGCGGAAAGATTATAGATGGAAAGCTATATGGACGTGGTTCTACTGATATGAAGGGAGGTAACCTGTCACTTCTTCTTGCAATTCAGGCGTTAAAAGAAACAGGAACAACCTTAGATGGAAACCTGTTCTTTCATAGTGTTATAGAAGAAGAGAGCGGCGGTGCAGGTACACTGGCTGCCGTGCTTAGGGGTTATACAGCTGATGCTGCTATCATCCCAGAACCAACTAACATGAAAATATTCCCTGCTCAACAAGGATCCATGTGGTTTAAGCTAACCATCAAAGGAAAGGCAGCACACGGAGGCACCCGCTATGAAGGAGTCAGTGCCATTGAAAAAACTGCTATAGTCTTAGAAGCAGTCAAAGCTCTTGAAACAAAACGCAACAAAAGGATAACGGATCCATTATATAGTGATATACCCATCCCCGTTCCCATCAATGTAGGGAAAATCTCAGGAGGAAATTGGCCATCTTCCGTTCCTGATACAGTTCAATTAGAAGGCAGGATAGGTGTAGCACCTCATGAAACATTAGAAGAAGTAAAACGGGAGTTAGAAAACTATCTTTCTAGCATTCAGGATGAATGGCTATTGGAGCATCCTGTTTCTGTAGAATGGTTTGGAGCTCAGTGGCTGCCTGGTTCTATTGATACAGATCATCCACTCATGAATACTCTTATCAAAAACTATGAACATGTTAAAAAAGAAAGACCGATCATTGAAGCTTCTCCATGGGGAACTGACGGCGGTCTGCTTTCACAAGCAGGAAATACACCCTCAATTGTCTTCGGTCCAGGTGTTACTGCCGTAGCTCATTATCCAAATGAATACATTGAAATTTCTAAGATTATTGAGGCAGCAGAAATTATTGCATTAACGATTTATGACTGGTGCGGGGGGAGTAACTAATGAAGAAATCAGAAGAATTATTAAAGCGAAAAGAGCTGAATGTACCAAGAGGACCCTTTAATACTGTATTGAGCTTTCTGGATCATGCAAAAGGCAGTACGATGACAGATGTGGACGGAAAGGAATACATTGATTTTGCCGGTGCTATCGGCACGCTTAATGTCGGCCATTGTCCGCCAAGAGTCGTTGAAGCTTTAAAAAATCAAATTGATAAATACATTCATCCTTGTTTTCATGTCATGATGTATGAACCATATATACAGCTGGCTGAAAAATTAAATGAGATCACTCCAGGAACTCATCATAAAAAAACATTCTTCCTGAACAGCGGAGCAGAAGCAGTAGAGAATGCAGTTAAAATAGCTCGGAAATATACTGGAAGAAAAGCAATCATTTCCTTTGAACGCGGTTTTCATGGAAGGACACTCCTTGCCATGTCATTAACTAGCAAAGTAAAACCATATAAGTTTGAATTTGGTCCTTTTGCTCCTGAGACATACAAGATGCCATATCCTTACTATTATAGAGATGAGCGAAATACGGAAGAAACCGATGCAGCGATTTTAAGCAAGTTTGAGGATTTCTTTTTAGGTGAAGTTCCTCCGGAAGAAATTGCAGCTATCATTTTTGAACCGGTTCAAGGCGAAGGCGGTTTTGTTGTTCCATCTAAAACTTTCGTAAAAGGTCTTCGGCAAATCTGTGATAAGTATAATATTTTGTTAATTGCAGATGAAATACAAACCGGTTTCGGGCGTACAGGTAAAATGTTTGCAATGGAGCACTTTGATGTGGTTCCTGACTTGATGACGATGTCTAAATCAATTGCTGCCGGCCTTCCTATTTCTGCTGTAACAGGAAGAGCGGAAATCATGGATGCACCTGCCCCAGGAGAAATCGGCGGAACATACGGCGGAAGTCCGCTTGGCTGTGTTGCAGCATTAGAAGTAATTGCTATGATTGAAGAAGAACAGCTATTATCAAAAGCGAACAAAATAGGTGAAATCATATTAGATACTTTTAGCAAATGGAAAGATCAATACGAATTTATCGGTGACGTTCGAGGTATTGGAGCGATGTGTGCACTCGAAATCGTCAAAGATAAAAAAACGAAAGCACCTGATGCAGACAAAGCAAAGAAAATCATAGCTCTATGTAATCTAAACGGAGTTGCGATTATGGGTGCAGGATTATATAGCAATGTGATCCGGATTCTCTCGCCGCTTGTTATTTCAGAAGAACAGCTTCTAAATGGACTTAACATCATTGAGGCGCAATTAAATCATATTAGTGAGACAGTATCTATGTAATTAATCAAACCTTGCTGAACTGGCAAGGTTTTTTAAATTCCAAAAACTAGGATTTATTCATAAATATTCAAAATATTATGGTATTATTTTAATAAGGAGAGATAGAGATGAGGGATTGTGGTTTTGAATAAATGGAAAAAAGTAATCATCGGAACTTTTCTTTTTGCAGGGTTTGTTATTTTTACGCAGTATGAGAAAAATGCAGAGCCTGCCTGGAAAGTTAATGAAAAAGAGTTTACAGTCGTAAAGACTTTTAATGAAGGGATAGAAAGAGAATACCTTAAGTTTGAAGAATTAGAAGTTGTAAATAAGTATGGATTTCTGCAAGAAGCTAACAAATCCATTCAATTACGTGATGAGTTACGAACATTGAAATTCGAAAAGATCTGGAATATCGAAGGACGATTATACATGTTGTACAGTGTTGATCTGAAGGAACGCGATAAGGATGAAAGAGATATTCCGCGCCTTACAGTAAAGAAAATAAAGCTTTCTACCAAGGATGGAAAAGATGCCGTATTTTCTGCAAGTGAAAATACAGGTTTTCCTGGAAAAAGAGACGAAGGTTTTGTTTATAAACACAGGCTATACAGATCGATGATGGTGATACCCATGATTGTCAACCATGACCAAATAGATTGGAATTTATTGATTCAGGCTAACAGATTTGAATTACAAGATGTAGAAATTTCTACTTTAAAAGGCTCTAAATCGATAAAAAATATTCCATTCAAAGTTTCTTCAGAAAATTTATATACAAAAGTTCTTGTATCTTCCCCAATAAATAAAACTTTTACATACGGGAATAACAAAATCGCTGAAATTAAATCGTATGACGTTCTGCTTTATGACCGACGCTTATCATTAGATATATCGAATGAAGATAAAGACCTTGTTGCATTTTCAGGGTATACCAATAATCAAAAGGACCGATTTACATGGGACATTATTGGTACTGAAGAAAAAGGCTATTACCTTCCTTCCGTAGAAGATTTTTTAGAAAATGACGATCGTGAGAAGACGATTACTTTTCATTCATCCATGCATAAAAATGCTAAATCTTACTCTTGGGCAATTCATAAAAAAGATATTAACCGTTTTAACAAAAATATGGAGCAAACGTTTATAAAGAATGAGGAGATCTAAAATCAAAACAAAATGAAAGTCATATACGAAGGATTTTCAAAATTTAATGGTGAGCCAGCCATTCAGTTTAGTGTTCTTTCTGAAAGTATTAGTAACCGATTAAGATTAAATCCTGAGAGTATTTATGGCAGAAATGAGATTCCTGAAGAATATAATCGCCTTTTTCACCAAAATCTCTTAACGATAACAAATGAATCAAATGAACAGTTCAGTAACTATGAAATGCACATGGATGAAACTGAAACAAAAACAACATATTATATCAATTTTTTTAAAGAAGATAGAAACGGAAGTACTAGAAATTACGTACCTATTCCAGAAGAGCGTTTAACCATTACTTTATCAGATTTAGTGTACTCAAAACCTTTGCCCACAGAGGTTACGATAAAGTACAAAGTACCTAAATTAAAGAAATAAGCATTTTTCAAAACTTATAAAGGGGAATCAGCTTTGAACACCAAATGGGGAAAAATTATTATAGGAGCTGTGTTATTAATCGGCTTTGTGATCTTTACACAATATGAAAAAAACGCTGAGCCAGCTTGGAAAGTAAACACGGAAAACTTTACTGTTCTAGATAGCTGGGAAGAGTTAATGAATTTTGAAAAAATGAAATATAATGATTTAAAATTTGTCGATCATTTTAACCTTTTTAAAAATAGTGATATTTCTGTTCCGCTTTCAAATGAACACAGAACTCTAAGAATAGAAAAGACTTGGAATAATGGGTTTCAGCTTTACGTGCTTTACAGTGTGGATCTAAAGGAGAGAGATAAAGATGAAGGTGATGTACCAAGTTTGAATGTAGAAAAAATCAAGTTAACATCAAAGCAAAGTAAAGATTTTTTAGGGATTGCAGAATTATATCCTGGAGAAACTTCATCAGAAGGATATGTTTTTAAACATCGCTTATACCGCTCAATGATGATTCATCCCGAATTTAATAATGCTGTAAATTCACAGGAAGATTGGGAAGAAGTGATGAAAAGTAACCGGTTCGAACTAAATGACATCACTATGAATTCGAAGAAAGGAGTAACAAATTTAAAGCCGATTGCTTTCCAGGTTGAACCAGCTCAGATAGTGGGGCTTCCAAAAGCTATTGAATCAATCCCTGTTAATCAAACATTGCTTGTAAACAATGGCGATGAAATAAGATTGAAGAATATGGAATTTTATCAGATAGGTTCTAGAATTATGCTAGATAAAAAAGTTGATAAAGATTTGGTTTCGCTGCTTGGAGAGGTTAATGTTAATGACAGAAAACATACAATTGAATATGAGATTGAATCAATAAATGAAGCAGAGGATTATATTCAAGCCTACTCACTAATGAGTGAGCTATTAAATTCAGATCAATCTGATAAAGGAACTTTTTCAATAACACATTCTGTTCACCGTAGCAAAAATGATTATTCATTCTCTGTGCCTAAAATTGACTTAGAGAAATATAACGCTAATCAAGCAGAAGGGGTAAGAAAAAACGAATTAGTTGTAAACGAAAATGATGTAAAAGTGGTTTATGAAGGGTTGTACTGGGATAATGCAAATAATCAAGGCGGTATAAAATTCTCATTAGAAACTCTGCCTAAACAAGATTCTTTAGAAGAGGAGTTTTTGTATCCTCGACCCAGCTATCATTTCGGTGAGGGAAATATGGACCGTTATGTGAGGAATATTGTTGCGGTTAAAAATTCGGCCGGTAAACAATTGGAGGATTATGATATTGCAAAGATTTTTAATGACGGAAAATCCTCATTTTTGATATATTTTTACAACGGTTTGCCTGCCGAGGACCTGTCTGTTTCTCTTTCAAATCTCACTCACATTGAGCCTTTAAAAAATAAAGTAGTGGTTCCTTTAAAACTTCCGCCTGCAAAAAAATGAATAAAACAGTAAGACTGCCTAAACTTTTAGGCAGTCTTTTTTTGCTTAATTACCTTGGATTGTTTTGAGCACGTTTAATGTACATTTCTTCTTCGCCTACAATACCGCAAGCTCCGCATTGAATTAATCTTTCAGAACCATTGTAAGGCAGGTGGAACATATCGAGCTGACCTTCTTCATACTGCTGTACAACATCACCTGTAGAAGGATCAAGTTTTACAGAAACCGGATTTTGTTCGATAACATTAAAACGTGTTCGATTTGTTTTGCAATTAGGGCACAAATAAGGATTTGCCAATGTAAAGACCTCCTTTTTAATATTAGGCTAACCATTTAAGGAAAAATTATGTAAGTTTTAATATAATAATATTTAGCCATAGTAAGAATAAGGAGGGATAACTGATGGGCAGACAGAAAAAAGGCAATGCGAATGCGCAGAGAAACAACAATGTAAAAGAAAATGGAGCAGAAAACCAAACTGAATTTGCTTCATATGCTGAGATGGAAGTTCAAAAAATGCATCACGGCAAGAAAACAAAATAATTTTACTTCTGATCCAAGACAGAGTATAATAAAAATCTGCGATGTTAGTGGCTTTCCAATGTCTTTAACCTATGTGCTAAAGACGGGAATCCAACATGATCTGTCAGACAGTCATGCCTTGCACTCGACTTGGAAGGCTGTAACGGCAGCTGCGGATACCCACCTGAGAGATCAGGTTCCAAAGGCATATAAAGTCACGGCAGAGCGGATTTTACTTAACAATTAACAAGCGTATTTTACTTCACTGTAAAATGCGCTTTTTTCATAACATAACCGGGGGATATTATAATGGAGAAGAAAGAAGTATTACTATTGATCGATGGATTTAACCTGCTAAGCAGATGTTATTTTGCTACAGCTTATGGCAAAGAGATGCATGACCTTCCTCGAAATTCGAAAGGACAGTTCACGAATGCAATCCGTGTAACCATACAGAAATTACTCATGCTTGTAAGGGAACACGAGCCTACGCATATTGCAGTTGCTTGGGATGTGAAACGAGAAGAAACGCTTAGACGGGAAAAATTTGCGGATTATAAAGGAACACGAAACGAATTGCCAGAGCCTCTCATACAACAATATGAAACGCTGGTTGAATTGTTTGATACAATCGGAATTACTCAGCTTACAATACCTAGATATGAAGCAGACGATATCATAGGGACCATGGTTAACCGATGGCGCAATGAAAGAGACGGAGAGTGTATCATTTACAGCAATGATCGTGATCTATTACAGCTGCTATGCGATAGAACATCTCAGCTTATTGCAATAAAACGTGAAGAGTTGAAATATACACTAAACCATTTTCAGGAGGAGTATGGAATCACTCCTGCACAATGGATTGATGTAAAAGCATTATTGGGTGATAAGAGTGATAACATTCCTGGAGTAGCTGGTGTAGGAGATAAAGCGGCATTACCTCTCATTCAGCAATATGGTGCAGTTGAACTCATTTATGAAAATTTTGAAAATCTAGATCCTAAATTCAAACGTTATCTGAAAAAGCTTGAAGCAGGAAGGGATATGGCTGTTTTAAGTAAAGATTTGTGTACCATCTTCACTGATGTTCCAGATATAATCGACAGAGATCTTGAAGAATGCAGATATCTTTTAAATAAAGAAGCGGTTCGAGAAGCTTTGCAAGCTTTGGAAATACAAATAAGAGTGGGTTAATATCCCACTCTTTTTGTTTTCTTTTTAAATGTTAAGTCACTGTACTTCAACTCAGAAAGAATCATTCCGAACAAAATGAGAATACATCCAATCAGTGCTTTTGAACCTAAGCGTTCATTGAGTACGATAAAAGCCGTGATTGCTGCAAAAACAGGTTCCATCGCGAATATCAATGCCACTCTTGCAGGAGTAGTAAAGGATTGAAAATAGGTTTGGGCTAAAAACGCGAGAGCAGTCGCAAACAATGAAGTGATTAGAAGGGCAGTAATTACTTCAGATTTAAGCAGCATATTCGCAGCAAAGATCCCCTGCCAATGTTCTGTAAATAATGCTGTGATAAAGCTTAATAAGGACACCGTAAAAAGCTGAACAACTGTCAGGCATAAAGCATCAAAGGATTTGGCAAATTTACCTGTAAAAACAATGTGCAGCGCAAACGATAAAGCACATAGAAGTACATACCCATCACCTATATTTAAGGAAAAACTATTATGGATTGTAAGTAAATAAAGTCCAGCTACTGCAAGCAATGAACTAAAGCCAATCTGCCAGTTCAGTTTTTGTTTTAGCAATGCATAGCTAAAAAGAGGGACAAGTACTACACTTAATCCTGTTATAAATCCAGCTTTTGAGGAAGTCGTATACAGAAGTCCCACAGTTTGAAATCCGTACCCTAAGAAAAGCCAAAAACCCAATAAGGTTCCACTTTTTAATAGATTTTTATTTTTGAAATTCTTAAATGATGTACGCTTAAAAAAGTATATAATGAATAATAATAGTATTGCTGCTATAAAAAAACGGACAGTATTAAATGAATATGGTTCTAGAAAAGCGATCGCTTTTTGAACAATGACAAATGTCGTTCCCCAGATAAGCGCAACTAACAGCAGGTTAAAATCAGCGAACCATGGTTTCTTTATCATTTGGAACTCCTGTTTAACTGGATAGCTTTCCGAGCCAGTTCATCTGCTGCTTTATTTTGTTTTGATGGTATCCATTTGATAAAAAATAAATCTAGCTGATCTGCTAAAGATAGAGCTTTTTCAAGAAGTACAGTATATCTTTTGTCTTTGGCATATCTCTTATCTATTGCACTTTCAACAGCTTGAGAATCTGTACGGAAAGAGACAATCCGCCAGTTATTTTCAACACATAACTCCAAACCTCGTAATAGAGCTTGAAATTCCGCTTCATGGTTAGACATATTGCCTAATGGGAAACGATAAGATTGGGTTGTGCCGTCTCCAACTTTCACATAAACTCCTGCACCTGACAATCCGGGATCACCAGCACTTGCACCATCTATATATACTTCGATCAATGGATGACTCTCCTCTGTGTAAATTTATATACGTATTATAATGCACTTTAAATAAAACAAAAAGGAGATTGCTATGAAGTTCTCCATAGAATATATGTACAAACAACCAAAATCACAATTGAAAATTCGTTTTGTTTCTGATCCAGTTTCATTGCAAGAAGCAATTTTTACGGCGAATGATCTGGAAAAAACGGGACGAATTTCTGAATTGATATTCATTGACACTAAAGGTGTTACATGGACAAAAAAAGAACTGTTAAAACTTACTGAAGTTAAAAAAGAAGAGCCTAAAGAAATCCGTGTATTTTTTGATGGAGGTTTCTTGGCGGAATCCAGGATGAGCGGTCAGGGAATCATTATTTACTTCTCGCAGAACGGAATAAAATACAGACTAAAGAAAAATGCCAGTTTTACCAATATTGAATCTAACAATGAGGCTGAATATGCAGCGTTATGGGCTGCGGCAAGGGAACTTGAAGAACTGGGTGTTCAATATGAGCAGGTGTTAATTCAAGGGGACTCCAAGGTAGTAATCGAACAGATGAAAGGTGAATGGCCTTGTTATGAAGTGAACCTCCAAAACTGGGCAGATAAAATCGAAACACTGTTTAAGAAGCTTCAGATTGAACCTGTTTACGAATGGATTGCAAGAAATGAAAATAAAGATGCTGATCAATTAGTAAATCAGGCTTTAAAAGGCAAGATAATCAAAGCAAAAAAAGAAGTCATTGATAATTCCTAATTCTTACTGGTACAATTTACTAGAATCTTTTGATTTTGGGGTTGAGTAAAACATGGTAGCAAACATTTTAGAAGATTATGTAGCATTGCTAGCTTCAAAAGGTTTTCGTCTTTCAGATGGGGATCTTCACTTTATTGACTTTGGCAGACTTTATACAGAAGCAACTGAATCTCAAGTGAAAATAGCTTTAGAAGTTACACTCATCAAACAATTATCTTTTGATGGGAGTTACTTTATTGCACTGCTTGAATCATTTGTTAAAGAAGATGTTCGTTCTAAGAAACGTGCATATGAATTACTTGACCTGTTACAATCGAACAGAGAAATTAACCATTCTTGTACAGTGGGGTAAAGATGAGCCAATTAATAATAGAAAAAACTGAGGAATTTGTTAAAGAGAAATTAAAAGATGAAAGCAGCGGGCATGACTGGTACCATATTTACCGTGTGAAAAAGCTGGCAGAAAACATTGCCGAGCAAGAAGGTGCTGATCATTTTATATGTGTAATGGCAGCATTGCTTCATGATATAGCTGATGAAAAAATAGCAGGCACTGAAGAAAAAGGGCTGGAAGAGGTAAAATTATGGCTAGTGTCCATAGCCTTAGAAAGTCATTACATAGAACAAATCATATCTATTATAAGCACGATGTCGTTTAAAGGCGGAAATCAGTCTGCTATGCAAACTCTTGAAGGGCAGGTCGTACAAGATTCTGACAGGCTGGATGCTATTGGAGCAATAGGTATCGGAAGGACTTTTGCTTATTCAGGAGCAAAAGGACAATTGATGTATGACCCAGAGATTCCAGTCCGGGAGAAGATGACGAAAGATCAATACAGGAATGAAAAGAGTACAGCTGTTAACCATTTTTATGAAAAATTATTAAAATTAAAGAATACAATGAATACAACTTACGCAAAAAAGCTTGCAGATGAACGGCATGCATACTTGGAGAGCTTTTTAGAGCAGTTTTTTGGAGAATGGGAAGGGAAGAAATAAGAAATCATAAATTATAGCTCTGTTTCGGAGGAGTAATTTCACCAATTTCATAATTAATTTCACCAAAAGCATACATATATTCACCAATGATGAACTTAATTTCACCAATATCTTAGATTTATTGACCTGTTTACATTTTTCAACAAAAAAAGGGCCCGCATGGCCCTTTTTTTATTTATTCGCATTCTTCAGCTGGGCGAGGTCCAGCATCTAAACCTTCTGAGCTTACAGTAAGAACTGGTTTGATTGACGCGTCTGAACTCACGCAAATCTGACATGAAAGTCTAACGTTGCCTGATAAGCCTTTTGTTTCAATGATGCTAGCTTCTTTTTCTCCAATTGGGCCTAAATCTCCGGATAACACTTCTACACGGCAAGAAGTACATTTGGCTTTTCCTCCACAGCGGTGAAGAATATCAATACCATTATCTTCTAAAGCCAAAACAAGTTTTTTGCCATCTTCAATGTTAAAAGTTCCATAGCCTTGTACGTCAATTTTTGCCATTAAACTGCCTCCTCAAGAATATCTTTCCATTCTTATTATACGATATCCTGAATTCATGTAAACTAAACGAATAAAAGTTATCATATAAAAACTAATCGCATCACATACTGGTTTCATATACAATAGAGAGTGGAGACAATTTTACATATGGAGGGTTAAATCAACATGCTAGAAAAGGTTACGTATAAAAGTGATATCGAGATTGCCCAATCAGCTAAGATGCTGCGCATTGAAGAAATTGTAGGACAACTAGGAATTGATGAGGATGATTGGGAACCTTACGGGAGATACAAAGGAAAACTTTCACTAGATCTATTTCAAAAGCTGCAAAATGTAGATGAAGGCAATGTCGTTTTAGTTACAGCTATTAGTCCAACACCAGCAGGAGAAGGCAAATCTACCGTAACGGTCGGACTCGGACAAGCACTTAATCGTGTTGGCAAGAAAACGATAATCGCTTTACGAGAACCTTCACTTGGCCCTAGCATGGGGATTAAAGGTGGAGCGGCAGGGGGCGGCTATTCTCAAGTAATGCCTATGGAAGATATCAACCTCCATTTCACTGGAGACCTTCATGCAATCACTACTGCTAATAATGCACTAGCAGCACTTATTGATAATCATATCCATCAAGGCAACGCTTTAAATATAGATCCTCGCCGTATTGTATGGAAACGCGCTTTGGATATGAACGATCGTGCTTTAAGAAAGATTGTTATCGGATTAGGCGGACCTGTTCAAGGTGTACCGCGTGAAGACGGGTTTGACATTACAGTAGCTTCAGAAATCATGGCCATTTTTTGTTTGGCTAATAACCTTGAAGATTTAAAGCTCAGACTATCAAGAATGGTAGTAGCTTTCGATTATGATAATGAGCCTGTAACAGCTGGTGACTTAAATGCACACGGTGCACTTACGCTTCTGTTAAAAGATGCGATCCGCCCTAATATTGTTCAAACACTCGAGAATACACCTGCTCTTGTTCATGGCGGTCCTTTTGCAAATATCGCGCATGGATGCAACAGTGTTATTGCAACTAAACTGGCATCCAAGCTAGGTGATATGGTTGTTACTGAAGCAGGATTCGGAGCTGATTTAGGTGCTGAAAAGTTCTTAGATATAAAAGCAAGATATGCTGGCATTAATCCTAGTGCGGTTGTAATAGTCGCAACGGTTAGAGCATTAAAGATGCATGGCGGACTAGCGAAGGAATATTTGAAAACTCCAGATGTTGCTGCGCTTGAAAAGGGAATGCCGAATCTTGAAAAACATCTTGAGACATTAAAACAATTTGGGGTTCCAGTTGTTGTAGCCATCAATAAGTTTGTTACAGACACAGAAGAAGAGATTGCTTTTATTAAAGATTGGTGCAGTAAAAAAGGTGTCGCTTCAGAAGAAGCTGATGTTTGGGCTAAAGGCGGAGAAGGCGGAGAAGAACTAGCAAAAAGAGTTTTAGAGACAATCGAAAATGAAAAAAATGAATACAGACCATTATATGACCTTGATTTATCTATTTCGGAAAAAATCGAAACGATATGTAAAAAAGTTTATGGCGCAGGTGAGGTTCAGTTTTCACCTAAAGCATTAAAACAAATGAAACAATATAGTGAGTTCGGCTGGGACAATCTTCCTATCTGTATGGCCAAAACACAGTATTCATTCTCAGATGACCCTAAAAAACTCGGTCGTCCCGAAAACTTTACTATAACGATCAGAGAACTAAAGCCATCAATCGGCGCTGGTTTTATTGTGGCATTAACTGGGGATGTAATGACAATGCCTGGACTCCCAAAAGTTCCTGCTGCTAATAATATGGATGTTACTGAAGACGGTAAGGCAGTAGGTCTATTCTAAAAAATATTGTGTATACAGATAATAATTCTAAACTGCTATACTTTTTGCTGGAGGGAAGCATATGAAACCATTACAATTATCTGCTGAAACTGCGGTTAAATTAGCAAAAGAGTTAAATGTACCGCTAGAGCAACTAATGCATATGCCTCAGCACATACTAGTAAAAAAACTAATGGAGCTTGAGGCAGCAAAAGATAATAAAGATGAATAAATAAGATCAAGAAGGCGAAAACCTACTATGTAGGTTTTTCTTTTTTTCTTTAGCGCTCATTTCTAAAAAATTGTTGCACCTGAGAGATTTTGTAGAAATTCTTCATTGAATAGTTAATTGGAGCGAAAGGACGAGACTCCTGCAGGATGAGTGGGACAGGTGAGACCACTCAATGTCGCGAGGCGACGAGGGGGCTCACCGCACACCCTGCGGAAAGCGAGTCCTGAAGCGGAAATTAACCTCTTGCAAAAGCAACAAAGTTTACGAAAACAGCCTTCTTAATTGATCAACAGAAAAGGAATGAAACGATGGAAACAAAAAAACCTGGATTAGTATATACGCTGAAAGTACTGAGAGATTCAGATTTAGGGTATGTTTTAGATTTAGAAGACGGAAAAGAAGTGCTTTTGCATAAAGCAGAATCAAAAGGAAAATATGAAGAAGGTGGAAGTGTAGAAGTTTTTCTCTATCAGGACCATGAAGGAAGACTAGCAGCTACCGAAACCATACCTAAAGTAAGACTTGATTCTTTGGCTTGGCTGGAAGTAGCTGGGGTAAATCATAAGCTGGGTGTATTTTTGCATATTGGCATCAAAAAAGATCTTCTCCTGTCAAAAGATGATCTGCCAGAATCATGGGATGAGTGGCCGCATATTGGAGATAAAGTGTATTCTGGTATGAAGCTTGATAAAAAGGGACGTTTATTTGCTGACTTAGCTACTGAAGAAGAGATGGTTGAACAAGCAGAAGCAGCAACTGAAGAAGCTTTTAATCAGCAAACATCAGGATATGTTTATAAAATCAATGAATCTGGTGTATTGTTGTTTACTGAAGAACAGTATATTGGATTTATTCATAATGATGAATTAAAGGTAAAGCCGCGTCTGGGGCAAAAGTTGGGTGCAAGGGTTGCATTTGTCCGAGAAGATGGAAGAATCAATTTGTCCATGAAAGCTAGAAAAGAAGTAGCTTACAGTGAAGATGCAGAGTTGATTTATCAATACCTCCGCGAACATAAAGGACAGATGCCTCTAACTGATAAATCATCACCTGATGAAATAAAAGAAACGTTCCAAATGAGCAAAGCAGCTTTCAAACGTGCACTTGGCAAACTCATGAAGGAAGAGAAAATTATTCAGGAAAACGGTAAAACATATCTTCAAATATAATAAAAAAG
The DNA here is from genome assembly GCF_042680145.1 of Fictibacillus halophilus. Classification (GTDB taxonomy): domain Bacteria; phylum Bacillota; class Bacilli; order Bacillales; family Fictibacillaceae; genus Fictibacillus; species Fictibacillus halophilus_A. The sequence continues at coordinate 1,440,822 of NZ_JBHTNQ010000001.1, forward strand.
GAACCTGCACATAGGTTCCTTTTTAAATTTTTGTCTCTGAAATTTTTATCCGAAGTTGCCTTTTAAAGGATGAGGATTTGAATACTATCCTATTGGGTAAAATAAATGTGATTGAAAGGTGGGATGTCATTGAAAAGAAATCTAGGTTTTTGGGTATTAACCGCCCTTGTAGTCGGAAATATGGTAGGGTCTGGAATCTTCATGCTGCCAAGATCGCTAGCAGAAGTGGCTAGTCCTGCAGGAGTGATTTCAGCATGGGTAATAACAGGTTTTGGTGTTTTAATGACGGCTCTGGTTTTTGGGAATTTGTCTCTTAGAAAACCAGAATTAAATGGCGGTCCTCAAAACTATGCAAAGGCACTATTTGAAGAAAACAAAAAATCTTCTTTATTGAGCGGATACCTTGTCAGCTGGGGTTACTGGGTTGCTAACTGGTCAGGAAACGTTGCTATCATAACAACTTTTGCTAGTTATTTATCAACATTCTTTCCTGTAATGACCAGTTCAAATGCTTTATTTAAGGTTATGGGAACAACTATAACCACTGGGGGAGTCATAACATTTATCGTATGTACGATTCTTCTGTGGGGCGTGCACTTCTTAATTTTAAATGGAATTGAAGGCGCTGGGAAAGTTAACTTTATAGCTACTGCTGCAAAAGTATTAGGATTCTTATTATTCATTTTTGCTTGTATGTATGCGTTTCAGAGCAGTAACATTGTTCCTTTCTACGAGCCAGTTGAAGGAGAGGGCGGAGTAGCTAATGGATTTCTAAGCCAGATTAATAATGCAGCGATCGCAACTCTTTGGGCATTTGTTGGTGTAGAATCAGCAGTTGTATTCTCGACACGAGCCAAGAAAAGGAGCGATGTTAAAAAAGCAACTATTTTGGGGCTTTTAATAGCTCTGGCACTTTATTTAAGTATCACTCTCTTAGTTATGGGGACTCTTCCTCAAAATGAATTGGTCTCTTCTCAAAAGCCGCTGGTCGATGCGCTGATGGTTGCAATTGGTCCATCAGGAAGTATAATTATGGCACTGCTCGGAGTTATTTCATTATTAGGAGCAACGATTGGCTGGGTTCTTCTTTCAGCCGAAGTACCTTTTCAGGCAGCACAGCAAAGGATGTTTATACCTGCATTTCTTAAAGAAAATAAAAAAGGAGCTCCCGTTTTTTCTTTATGGGTCACTAACTTATGTACTCAGCTCTTTTTATTTTCAGTCGTTTCACAATCCATGGCGCAGGCATTTGACTTTATGATATTTATAGCTACACTTGCGTTTTTAGTTCCTTATATTGTCGCATCCCTTTATCAATTAAAACTCGTAATAAAAGGGGAGACATATGAAGATGCCCGCTATAAAAGAACGACAGATGGTATTATAGCATCATTAGCAGCTATCTATTCGATTTGGGTTATATACGCTGGAACAGCTGATATCAAAACATTCCTCTTTGGAATGGCTCTGCTTGCATCTGGAATATTATTTTATCCGTTTGTTCCAAAAAATGCGGATACAAGTGAAAAACCGGCTGACTGACAGCCGGTTTTTCCTTTATGCACCTTTACGCAGACCTGAACCTGTGTTAGCTTTTACAAGAATTTCATTAAACTTGTCAGCATCAGACGGCTTAGAGAGCATTGTTCCTATGAATGCACCTAAGAAGCCTAGAGGGATAGAAACAATTCCAGGGTTAGCAAGAGGGAAAATAGCTTCTCCCGTTAGAATGGCTGCTCCCTCAACTGGAGACCAGACACTTGGAGACAGGGCTACAAGGATAAGAGAGCTTAATAATCCCACAAGCATACCAGTAACAGCACCAGCAGTGTTAAAGCGTTTCCAAAAAATCGTTAATAAAATAATTGGAAGGTTTGCACTTGCTGCAACTGCAAATGCAAGTGATACTAAAAATGCTACATTCAATTTTTGTGCGAATAAAGCCAAAATAATAGATAAAATTGCAACACCGACAGATGCCCATTTTGCTGCTTTCATCTGTTCCTTTTCAGTAGCTTTTCCTTTTCGAACAATGTGTGTATAAAAGTCATGAGCAAATGCTGAAGCTGCTGATAAAACTAGACCGGCAACTACAGCTAAAATTGTCGCGAACGCAACAGCTGAAACGAATGCGAATAAGAATTCTCCGCCTAATACTTGTGCTAGAAGGGGAGCAGCCATGTTTCCTGCCGCGTTTGCTGCTACGATGTTATCTTGACCAACAAATGCAGCAGCACCGAATCCTAAGAAGATCGTCATGATATAAAAAGCACCTATAAGCCATGTTGCATAAACTACAGACTGTCTCGCGGTTGGTGCATCTTTAACAGTGAAAAACCTAATTAATATGTGCGGAAGTCCAGCTGTTCCTAACACAAGAGCTAAATTCAAGGAAATCGTATCAAGCGGATCCTTAAACTTATTGCCCGGATTCAAGAAAGATTCTCCTAATGGAGTAGCTTCCTTAACTTGTGCAAACATTTCTGTAAAACTAAATCCAAACTTTGCAAAAACCATAACTGAAATAATAAAAGTCCCAATCATTAAAAGAACTGCTTTTACAATCTGAACCCAGGACGTAGCTGTCATTCCGCCAAATACAACATAGACAGTCATCAGGACGCCAACGATCAGTACAGAATATACATAATCGATTCCGAGTAGAAGTTTTATAAGGGCCCCTGCGCCAACAAGCTGAGCGACCATGTAGAATGTTGAGATTGCCATAGTATTCAATGCTGCGACACCGCGCACTTTTTTATCATTGAACCGTGCAGCAATCATATCTGCCATCGTATATTTCCCTAAATTTCGTAGAGGTTCCGCTACTAGATATAAAACAACTAGATAAGCAACTAAAAAACCGATGCTATAGAAGAAACCATCAAATCCAGCTAGAGCGATTGAACCTGCAATTCCTAAAAAAGACGCAGCCGACATATAATCCCCTGCAATGGCAAGTCCATTCTGCATTCCTGTTAGACCGCCATCAGCTGTATAGAAATCACTCGTTGTTTTCGTCCTTTTGGAAGCAAAATATGTAATGACTAAAGTAAGGGCTACAATTGCTAAGAATAAAGTGAATGCTGTACCATTCATGAAGAGACCTCCTTGTCCATTTCAGATACAACTTTTTCTGCAAGTTCATCAAATCGTTTTGCTTTTTTTGTATAGATCATGCACAGTGCCCATGTCATAATAAATTGTGCAAAAGCAAATATCCATGCCCAAGAAATATCACCGATTGCCTTGTTATTTAAGACATCCGAATAAGCTGTCAGAACGGGAAGACTGAAATAAAACAGTAAAAAAAATAAAGTCATCGGTAAAATAAAACGCTTTTTTTCTTCCATTAGCTGCTTAAAGTAACTGGAACGAACAATTTCGCTATACCTTGGTTCTTCAAAGTTTTTCTGTTTTTTAGGTAACAATGAACTTCCTCCTTTAATTATGTTGTAGGATTTTTAACTAAACCCTCCTTTACAGAATTATTTTTATTTTCAGATAATAATGCTTTTCTTATTATAAACGGAAAACCTTTACCAATTCAAATTAATCAGCTTAATGTTTAGAAGGAATATATGCGGTAGTTTGCGTATTATTAAGTAAGGGCCAAAACAGAGAAGAGGTGCAAACATCATGAGTGTTGTCTTAGTTAAACTAGGGATATCCGCTTTTTTTGGATTAATGATTGGTATCGAACGCGAATTAAAAAACAAACCAGTAGGGCTTAAAACAAGCCTTGTCATCTCGATCAGCAGTTGTTTGCTCACCATTGTAAGCATTGAATCAGCTGAACAATTCTCTACCGTATCAGGACAAACCGTTATGGACCCCATGCGTCTTGCTGCTCAAATAGTGAGCGGAATAGGTTTTCTTGGAGCAGGAGTAATACTAAGAAGAAGCAATGATGTTATTTCAGGGCTTACAACAGCTGCAATGATTTGGGGGGCTTCTGGTTTAGGAATTGCCGCTGGGGCAGGTTTTTATAAAGAAGCTGCAGCTGGAGCTTTGTTAATTTTAATCAGCGTAGAATTGATACCTTTGATTATGAAGTGGATAGGACCAAAGGCATTAAGGCAGATTGATGTAAAGTTAAAATTAATCGTAAAACCCGAAACAAACATGAGTGATGTAATGAAACAAATTAACGAGCTTAACGTCCGTATTGTAAACGTAAGAATTAAAGATCTCGAGAATGATAATCGGAAAATGGAGATGGCTGCTTCCATTTATGAAAAAAGGTACACCACTGATCTATATGATGATGTAAAAAAAATTCAAGGAATAAGAAGTGTTGAAATTGAGACACTTGATTAATTAGGAGGAAAAAATGAAAGCTTTGGTAGTTATTGATTACACAAATGATTTTGTCGCTGATGAAGGGAGGCTGACTTGCGGAAAACCAGGTCAGGCAATAGAAGAGAGAATTGCAGCTATTATTGACGAATTTATTAAAAATGACGATTATGTTGTTTTTGCTGTGGATGTTCATGACGAAAATGATCCCTATCATCCAGAGAGCAAACTGTTTCCTCCACACAATATCAGGAATACAGAAGGCAGGGAACTGTTCGGAAAGCTTAAGGATGTATTTGTTGAGAACATGGCTAGGCCAGAAAAGAATATTTTATGGCTCGATAAAACACGCTATAGTGCTTTTGCGGGTACAGATCTGGAGATTAAATTAAGGGAGAGAAATATTCAAGAAGTACATCTGACAGGAGTATGTACTGACATTTGTGTATTACATACTGCTGTAGATGCATACAATAAAGGTTTTTCAATTGTGATACATGAGGATGCTGTACAAAGTTTTAGCCAGCCAGGGCATGAATGGGCGCTTTCCCATTTTAAGAATACACTTGGAGCAGAAGTTGTCAGCAAGAACAGCAGTCTCGTTTAAAAATAGGGGGATGACTCAAAAGTTAAAAAACTTTTGAAGTCATGCCTCTTTTTTATTAGGCTGTTCTCTAAAAGTTTGTTGCTTTTGGCTCATTTTTTCATTCTCTTCTTTGAAAAGTTGGTTGGATTGCAAGGTGCGAGACTCCTGCTGGAGCAGCGGGACAGGTGAGACTTCTAATGGCGCAAAGAGCCGAGAAGGCTCACCGCACGACCCCGCGGAAAGCGAGCATCCTGGAAAGGAAATCAACTACTTCCAAGAGCAACAATGATTGCGAAAGAGGATCTTATTTATTTTTTTATTTTGTAAAAATAATTGGGGCTGCCAAAAGCAAATTTACCTCACTTTTTGGACAGCCCCCATATTTTTTATTAATAACGCTTTAATGAAACATCAGCAGCATTATCTTTGTAGTACCGGACAAGTACCGGCACATATTCTTCAAAAGGCGGGCATGTAATACCAGTACCTTCTAGATCCTGAACTAGTTGAGAAGTATCATAATCTGCTTCATGTGAAAAGTATGAAAGTGTTTCTCGGGGTACACCAAGCCATTTTGAAATAAAAGAAATGGATAACATTCGATCCGCAATTGATCGAGGCAAATGCCAGCTAGGTTTCTTATCATTAAGCTCTTTGCATATTAAAGTATAAGCATCATGGATCTTGGGCGATGATGGACTTAATAAATGATAAGTTTTTGATTCACCCCGTTTATCGTGCATCAGAAATATAGAAGCATTAATAATAAAGTCCACCGGAACAAGGTGAATTTTAGAAGCAGTACGGCCGATATAAGGGATTGGCAGAGCAGATAGTCTTCTTAAAAATTGCATCATAAAATAAGGACCATCAAATTTTATTGTTTCGCCAGTTCTTGAATCACCTACTATGATTCCAGGTCTTATTATGGTGATTGGCAGTTCATTCATATACATCCTTACCATTCGTTCTGCCTCATACTTGGTTTGTTCATAATAGTTCCGAAAGCCAGCAGGTTCTGACAAGCTGGATTCTACTATTTTTCCTTTTTCATTTCCTGATACATATGCAGTACTGAAATAACAAAAACGTTTAATATCCTTACAGCCTTTTACAAATTTTATTACATTTTCAGTACCAAGGACATTACAAGAATAAGAAGGAGAATAAGCTGCGGTTAAATCGTAAAGAGCAGCAAGATGTATACAATGTGTTATTTTTTCAGCTATTTCTCTCCTCAAATAATCAGGCAGACCAAGTCCATCTTTTGTTATATCACCCTCTAAAAGAATGGTGTTTTTATCGCCGTCTTTAAGTTTTTGTTCAGCAATTTTTCTTTCTTGTTTTAAAGTAAGTAAATAAAATTGTGACGAAGGATATTTGTGACGAAGTGCTTCTAATAGTTTTGTAGCTATAAAACCTGGAAATCCAGTGATAAAATAAGTATGTTCCAAAATTAGCACCAGCCTGTCTTAATATTTTTCAAACATTTTTAAAAAGCAGAAGGGACTATAATTATGAAGGAAAAAACAGTTATTGTAGCAGGAGCAAGCGGTCTTGTTGGCAAAGAAGTTGTAAAACATCTAATCTCTGATCCGACTTGTAGTGAAATTATCCTGCTCGTTAGAAATAACTCAGAAATTAAGCATCCAAAAATTAAAGAGGTTTTATTTGACTTTACAAGTTTAGAATATAAGATTGAAAACATAAATGCAGATAGTATGCTTATTTGTATTGGTACCACCATGAAAAAAGCACAAACAAAAGAAAGATTTGAAGAGGTTGACCTTCATATTCCTGTCAAACTGGCAAGGTTAGCGATTAAGTTAAACGTTCAAAATGTCGCAATCATTTCTGCAATGGGAGCAGATTCCAAATCTTTGTTCTTTTACAATCGAGTAAAAGGGGAGATGGAAACACAATTGATTTCCTTAAATATTAAAAACCTTACTATAGTACGACCTTCCTTATTAATTGGTGATCGTAACGAATTCCGTTTCGGGGAAAGATTTGCAGAAAAGGTTTATACAGCACTTCCTTTTATTTTTCCGAATAAATATAAACCAATCGATGCGGGCAGTGTTGCCAGAGCAATGATTAAAGCTAGCTTTTCTTTTTCAGATAAGGAAGTGAATATAATAGAAAACTCGGCCATTCATGAGTTAAGCCGAAACAGTTAAAAAAATAGCTAATTTACGCTATAATAACATTGTATGTAAATGATTCGTTTTCAGGAGGAATACTTTATGAATGCCTATGAAGAATATATGAAACAAATGGCTCAGCCCATGAGAGATGAATTGACTCGTGCTGGTTTTGAAGAATTAAAGACACCAGAAGAAGTAAATTATTTTATGCAAGAAACGGAAGGAACTGCACTTGTAGTAATAAACTCCGTATGTGGATGCGCAGCAGGTCTTGCTCGTCCAGTAGCAGTAGCATCATTAAACCACGAAGTAAAACCTGACCAGATTGTTACGGTATTTGCCGGCCAGGATAAAGAAGCAACTGCACAGATCAGAGAATTCTTTGGTGATATCCCGCCTTCTTCTCCTTCTATGGCTCTTTTAAAAGATGGAAAAGTCGTACATTATATCCACAGACATAACATAGAAAATCATTCACCAGAGGAAATCTTGGAGAACCTGTTAGGAGCTTATGACCAGCACTGTTAATCTTATGGTTAATTTTGGTAATCGTATGTAATCTAATTTTATCACAGGACATTAAAAGAGAGAAGCGGATCCGCTTCTCTCTTTTTTTTCATAAAATAATTACATTAATGAGATGATGATGACTCATCTTTGTCGCAGTCGTCTTTACCATGGAAAGCTGTAGCACCAATAATGATCAATAGAATGAATAGAACAACAATAATTAAGAATCCACATCCATAACCATGACCATAGCCACCGCCGTATCCACCGTGAAGAGGCATGTTAGCTACTGGCTTCATACCAATATTCATATTGTCACCATAAGGCATATTCATTTTCTTATTTTCCATTTCAGTCCCTCCAAATATTTAAGTATAGGTCAACGTCACATTACACCATATGACCGAAACACCTAAACGGACACGGACAAATGCGGAGTTTTTAGTGAAATCGCCTGTACTTTTTTAGGAGAAGAGCCTATTTTTAATAAATATAAGAAAAAACCGTTCTTATTTTTAAGAACGGTCATTAAATCCACTTTACTTTTGGTTCAGTTTTCTTGGCGATCCGAACAATATTCTGTCTATGTCTGTACAATAAAAAGAGGGTAAACCCAATGAGGATATAAGTAGTAATGTTATCAGCAAGGAAAAGACTTAAGATTACTGAACCCACACCAGCCATAATCGATGAAAGAGATACATATTTACTTATGTATAAGGATAAAAAGAAAGTAATCAAGACCAATAGAAATAATAATGGCTCTGCAAACAATAGAACTCCGCCAGATGTTGCTACAGCTTTTCCACCCTTGAATTTTGCGAATACTGGATAACAATGTCCAATAACGGCGGGGATTCCTGCAATCAATGGATGAAGGTCTGCATCTAGTATTACGGGCAAGCTGGCAGCGAGTGTTCCTTTTAATACATCTGCAGCAGATACGATAAATCCTGCTTTTTTGCCTAAAATCCGAAATGTATTAGTACCACCTAAATTACCGCTCCCATGCTGCCGAATATCAATTCCATAACCAAGTTTTCCTACTAAAAGCGCAAAGGGGATAGAGCCTAGCAAATAAGAAAGAAGTATAATAATAACTGTGTCGATCATATAAACACCCCTAATATAAAACTAGCTAATTCTTATTATAGGACATAATGTTTTAATTTCCCACTATTGTTTAATGAAAAAAGCACCCTTATTAAAGAGTGCTTCGCTGTTTATTTCGTTTTGAGAAAGGCATCCACCAGTTCCAGTGTCCAAGAAGCTTCATAAGGGAAGGAACAAAAATCATTCTTACAATGGTTGCATCGATAAAGATAGCTAATGCAATGGCAATTCCTATCTGTTTAACTGGCATTACATCTGTAAATGCGAAAGAGCCAGTAATAACGATCATGATCGCTGCTGCAGATGTAATAATCTTTGAAGTTGAAGTTAGACCAAGCAGCGTTGCTTGATCATTGTCACCCGTTTCTTCATACATCTCTTGAATTCTAGAGATCAAGAACACTTCGTAGTCCATACTTAGTCCAAACACAATACCAAAAGTAAAGACGGGAATCATCAATCCAATTTCCACCGGCTCCATAATTGTTCCGCTTTGAAAGATCCAAACGAGTATACCGAAAGTAGCAGCTAAACTCAGCATGTTCATGAGGATTGCCTTGAGCGGAATAAAGATTGACCTAAAGGCAACCATCAGGATAAACAGAGTTGCTGCAAGTACAACAGCGAGTCCATATGGTGCTTTTTCAATAATCTCGTCGAAGATTTCTTGATTAAACTTAGTTGCCCCGCCAATCGTTAAAGAAAGACCTTCATGTTTCTTTTCCCATTCTTTCACAAACTGTTTCGCATCACTTCCTGTAACATCTACAGATAGATATGCGCGAATAACGGCTGTACGGTTATTTACGAAAGGTTCCAGTGCAGAGGATAGCTGCTGTTTACCTTGTTCTGTCTGAAGTAATTGGAATAGTTCAGTGCTGTTTAACTGATTTGTATAATCGAAAATTGATTCTGTTTTTGAGATTTCTTTTTCTTCTTGCAGGTCTTTTACTAACCGTTCTAAAGACTGCAATGCCTTTTTATCCTGTAAGTATGATTTCTCTGACTCTGCAACAATGAGAACAGGGTACAACTCATCTTCGCCAAAAGTTTTTTCAAACTTTTCAAATGCGTTTCTTGATTCATAATCAGGAGGTAACGCCTCTGCTTCTGGGATTGAAAGTTTCATATCCTTAACAGGTGTTACTGAGAAGATGAGCAAAACAGCTGCAAATAATGCCATTATTACTGGCCGTTTCATCACAAACGATGCAAATGAATGCCAGATAGATTGTTCTTTTTCTTTTGTTTTGAGTATTTTTAGAGCGTTAACTCGTTTACCAAGAACCGCAAGCATAGCTGGCAGGAATGTTATAGCATTCAAGACAGATAACACAACAACAACCATTCCGCCAATAGCTACCGTTTTAAAAATATCGATATCAATAAGGAGCATTCCTGATAGTCCTAAAAAGACACATAAACCAGAAAAAGCAATTGATCTTCCCGCAGTTTGCACAGATATGATTGTAGCTTTTTCAATACCTTGATGAAGTTCTTCTCTAAACCGGTTAACGAGAAGAAGTGCAAAATCAATTCCTAATGCCAGTCCGATCATAGGAACAACATTTAACAGAAATATACTTACGTTCGCTTCTAATCCGTAAAAGTATAATAATCCAAGGGAACTTGCTACACTTATTAATCCAACAATTATAGGCAGTCCTGCTGCTACCAGACCTCCAAACGCAAGCAATAGAATAATAAGAGCTGCGGGAATACCAATAGCTTCTGCTCTCGCTAAATCCTGCTGGCTGGCTGTATTCATATCCTCAGCAATAACAGGACCGCCAGTTAAAGAAACAGAAATATCACCATCTTTCGGTAACCTGTCTCTAATTTGATCAATGGATTTCTTTAAATCATTAAAACTTTTATCAAATCGGATTGAGGCAAAAGAAACATTTTCTTTTATCATTTTGTCAGGAGCATCATATGGGCTTTGAACACCTACTGCATCTTCAACATCCTTCACTGATGCAAGCGTCTTATTTACAAATTGTTTATAAGCATCATCCTGTGTTTCGTATTTTTTCGAATCAAAGACTAACATTACAGAAGACTTTGGCTGGTTAAACTTATCTTGGAGAATATTTTCAACCTTAGAAAATGATCCATCCATCTCAAAACCGCTGCCGCTCAATATGGAAGGCAATTTTATTGCAAAGAAGCCTAATAGAATGGTAGTCAAGATCCAAAATGCTATAATAGCAATACGGAAACGATATGTAATTCTTCCTAATCTCAGGAAGGGGGAGCTTTTTTTCATTATGGTGCCTCCTTGTATATATCTTCCCATATTTTAGGTTTGTTCCAAGAGATATGCAAATAATACGTAATATGTTAAAGCAATTATTTTTTAGACAGGATGATCTTTATGATAGTGACAACTGCAGGGAAAAATGCAGAAAGAATTTATGAAAAAGCTAAAGAAACTGCACATTTATTAAATAGCTCTTTTGTAGATAGAGACCGCCATTCTATTTCTTCAATTATTGAAAAATATAACGATAATGTTCTAATGATTGGAGTAGATAAAATTTCTTATCATCCAAAAGACGGAAGCTCTCCTTTCTTTTTTCATCCAAACTCCTCTATGTTTAGAGTAAAGCAATTACTTAGAGGAGATAAAGATCCTTTTATTGAAGCAGCAAAATTAAAACCTGGTATGTCATTACTGGACTGTACCCTTGGACTCGGGTCTGATTCTATCGTTGCTAGTTTAGTAGCAGGTGAAAATGGAAAAGTGACTGGGATTGAGAGTAGCAAGGCTATTTCATTTGTTGTACAGAGCGGCTTGAAAGTATGGGATAGCAGTATAAAAGATATGAATAATGCCATGCGCCGCATTGAAGTCATTCATAGTGAACATTATGAATTCTTAAAAAAGGCAGCAGATAATCGTTTTGATATTGTATATTTTGATCCCATGTTTGAATCGAGTATCCAATCACCAGGAATTCAAGGTTTAAAAGGAAGTGCTGATTATCGTGTAATCACACCTGAAGTTATAGAAGAAGCATTACGAGTGGCGTCACAGCGAGTAGTGATGAAAGACAGCAGAAATAGCAGTAAATTTGAAGAGCTTGGATTCAAAGTAATTCAGCGAAACGCCAGCTTTATATATGGAATAATTGAGAAGAATAAATAAATCAGAGGTGATAGAATGATTGATTTAAGAAGCGATACACTGACACAGCCGACTAAAAGAATGAGACAAGCTATTTTTGAAGCAACGGTAGGGGATGATGTTTACGGTGAGGACCCTACAATAAACAGGTTAGAAGAACTGGCAGCAGAAATGCTTTGTAAGGAAGACGCACTATTTGTTACAAGCGGAACACAGGGAAATCAATTAGCTGTTCTTGGCTTTTGTTCACCAGGCGATGAAATTATCGTAGAATCGGAGTCTCACATCTTCTTTTATGAGGGAGGGGCTATTTCAGCTTTAGCTGGGGTACAACCGCGTGTAATAAAAGGGATAAAAGGGGCAATGGATCCAAAAGAAGTTAAGAGCGCAATCCGGTCAGAAGATATTCATTTTCCTGATACATCATTAATTTGCCTTGAAAATACACATAACCGGTCTGGAGGTTCTATAGTTTCTACAGAGAATATGAAAGAAATCTTTCAGGTTGCCCAAAAGGCATCTATACCTGTACATATAGATGGTGCAAGGTTATTTAATGCTGCAGTAGCATCTAATAAAAAGGTGACCGACTATACACAATATTGTGATTCAGTTCAGATTTGTTTATCAAAAGGTTTAGGTTCTCCGGTTGGATCCCTCTTGGCAGGAAAAAAAGAGATGATTCAAAAAGCTAGAAAATGGAGAAAACGATTAGGCGGAGGTTTGAGACAGGCAGGCTTTTTAGCAGCCAGCGGTATAATCTCATTAACCGAAATGGTAGACCGATTAGCTGAAGATCATGAAAAGGCAATGAGACTAGCTGATGCTATTGAAGATATTAGCGGACTTTCCTTAAAAAATAGACCAGAAACCAACATAGTCATTGTAAATATTGAAAAGACTAATAAATCTAATGAAGAATTTTTAGATGATCTAAAAAGAGAAGGAGTTCTTGCTGTATCTTTTGGAGAAGGTCAAATACGATTAACAACTCATTATGATGTGAGTTTAGAAGATATCGACAAAGCAATATCTGCATTGAAGAAAATCGTATAAACATAAAGTTCTTTTCTAAAGGCTCTTCTCTAAAAGATTGTTGCTTTTGGGTCATTTTTTCATTCTCTGCATTGACAAGTTGATTGGAGAGCAAGGTGCGAGACTCCTGCGGGAGCAGCGGGACAGATGAGACTCCTAAGGGCGCAAAGCGCCGAGGAGGCTCACCGCACGCCCCGCGGAAAGCGAGCATCCTGGAGCGGAAATCAACCTCTTTCAAGCGCAACAAAGGTTTGCGAAAACAAATAGGAGCAGCCAAAATAAAAACCGGGGAAATTCCCCGGTTTTTTTATTTGAATTCAATCGGTTTACGATTATGGGTTGCTTGTTCATATACATATGAAATCTCTATCAATTTTTTCTCTGAGAATGCTCCTGCAGTCAAAATGATGCTTAGCGGCAATCCATCTTCATCAAATCCTGAAGGTACTGAGATAGAAGGGTAGCCAGCTTTTGCAGGAATTCCATACCAAACATCATTAGGACTGATAAGTGCATCAAGCTGATTTTCATGCATAACTAAATCAATTCCGTTATTTTGTGTATTCTCTAAATCATTCAATCTAGACTCTAAGTAAGCAGAGCTTGTTAATGTTCCTTCCGTCTGGTCACTCTCAATCAATAATTCTTGATTATGTTTTAGACAATCTTTTTTATGTTTTTCGTTATAGGCAATGATATCTGATAACGTCTGTAAACCTAGTGCTGGGGATACTGTCTTCAGATAATTATTGATGCCTGATTTAAATTCGTACAATAAAACGTTATAATCAAACCCGCCGTTTTCTAATGGAGAAATTTGATCCAAATAAACAATCTCTGCTCCTTCTTTTTTTAGGTCAAAAAGAGCTTGGTCAAACACCAATTTTTGATTTTCATTTAAGTTTCTTATGCAAAAATCATATGTTATTCCTAATCGTTTTCCTTTTAGTGATGCATTTGCAAGTCCATCCGTATAAGAGATCGAAGAGGGTGCACAATGTGTGGCAGAATCTTCAGAGTCACAGCCTGATAATATTTCGAGCAAAACAGCCGCATCTTTAACATTTCTCGCCATTGGCCCAGCTGTATCCTGACTAATAGAAATAGGGATGATTCCTGTTCTTGAAACCAGACCTACTGTAGGTTTTATCCCAACAATATTGTTATTTCCTGCAGGGCAGAGTATGGAGCCTGAAGTTTCAGTTCCAACTGCAAGCATTGTAAAATTGCAAGCTACTGCTGCTCCTGATCCAGAACTCGAACCACTTACATCAAGGACACCGGGACCATAAGGGTTTAACACTTGTCCGCCCCTAGAACTGAAGCCATTCGGCATATTATAAGCCATGAAGTTTGCCCATTCTGTCATATTTGCTTTACCAAGAATGATAGCACCAGCATCTCTAAGTTTATGTACAATAAACGCATCCTTCTTTGCGTAGTGATTTTGAAGGGCTAATGACCCGGCGCTTGTATGCATTTGATCAGCAGTATCAATATTATCCTTAATAATCACAGGGACGCCATGTAAAGGACCGCGAACTTTACCGTTTTTTCGCTCTGCATCCATATTGCGGGCAATGAAAAGAGCTTCTGGATTTACCTCAAGAACAGAATTAATAGAAGGACCAGCTTTGTCGTACATGGCTATTCGTTTCAAATAGTGTTTAACCAGTTCGTATGACGTCAATTCCTCATTTTCAAAATAAGTATGTAACTGGTCCAGCGTCATTTCTTCAATTTGCAACAGGTTTATTTGGGACATTTTGCCGCTTCCTCTCTTATTTACTCATTACTTATTATATAAAACTGTCGCAAAAAAAGGAATTTTCATATTATTGCTAGAATACATAAAAAAAGGCCCGCATCATGCAGACCTTTAAGAGAATTAGCTGAATTGCTGTATCAGTCTTCTATTGAGATTTTCATTGGTGTCCATTCACCAATGATACCTTGTCCATGAAGGGAAGTACTTCCTTCAGATGATAAGTCTTTTTCTGTCATTAAACCAAGTGCAACTGTAAATTCATTAAATTTAATCGGAACATTTTTCTCAATTCTCACTACTTCACCATTTACCGAAAAAATAACTTCATCGGCTACACGGTTATAAGAGATCTGATACTCATTCCTTTCTCTTTGCTTAAAAGCTGATTCTTCTTTAAAGATACAAAAATATCTTGTTTTATTCGTTTCAGGAACTTGTACACCCGGAAAAGGGAGGACAGCATAAACACTGGCATACTGGTCATTGCCAGCAAAGAAATCAAGCGCTGCACCCGTTGTGAAATCTAATAAGTTTACAGAAACAAATCCATCATATAAATCACCAGGATTCGTACCGATAGGCCGGGAACGCATATTCCACTTAAATGTGATGCTGCCTTCTTCAGGGACTTTCACTGGTTCTTTAGAGTAATACATGTGCTTTGCATTATCTAAAAATTGGACAGAAGGGTGGGTTTTAGTAAATGGATTAACTCTGACATATAGTTCATCATTTCTTACGATTACAACTGCTTCCGGCTCTCTAAACTCATGGAATGATCCATCTGGAAGAGGGAAACCTCCCATTTTCCATGTGTCAGATTCCGATAGTATGGAATGAAAATTACCCAGTACAATTTCACTTTGAAGTTTTTTCATTAAACACAGCTCCTAGTTATTTGCTTTATAAAGTTATTTAATCAAATAAAAAGTATTGAGGCAAATGCTGGCTGTTCTATTAATACCCGTCCATAAAAAAGCTAGATTTATTACATGGACAAGTATATTTCAGAAAAAACTGAATAATAATGGTATTAAGAGCTCGCAAATTAAAGGAGGGTGTTTCTCTATGAAAACTGTATCTCATATTAATTTACGAAAAGAAAAGGAAAAAACGTTTACTTGTGATGATAGAATCATGTTGTTTATTACGAAATTTCATTTAAAAGCCAAAAGGGACAAATGGTTAACATTGAGGCTGCTTCTTAGAAAAGGTTCAGCAGATCTCGTAGAACAAATTTTAATCAGTTCAGAATACAGAAGAGATTTCCCTGAACTGCTTGAAGATGAAACTGTCAGAGATTTTTACTTGGACTTAAAGAATCCAAAAAAAGAAATGTGCCTTACCATTTAGCCTTTTGGGAAACCAAAAGGTTTTCTTCTTGCCATTTTTAGTGTGCATGGATACCTTCATTTGTTATAATACTGACAAGAATATGAAGGAGCATGATTTATGAAACGTTATACATTAGAAGAAGCGAATCAGCTGCTGCCAATACTCTCAAAGGAATTTGATTCTCTGCATAACCTGCAAAGAGAATTCGACCTTTGGTACGAATCGTTTCAGCAGGTGGAGCCCCATTTAAATGCTGCTGAAAAAGCAGAATGGGAAAAAAGAATTCAATATATGGAATTGGAAGCTGAAATTTTCATCTCAAATATTCTTTCTCATGGTGTATGGTTTGAAGATGCATTTTCATCTACACTTCATTTTCCCGCAATTTTAAATGAAGACAAAGGTATTTTCAAATGGCATCCAGAGGAACCGTTAATAACCGTATATCAAAGTGCTGAAGAAAAAATTACTCCATTGAACTTAGTAAATTAAGGTAACCCTATTAAATTGTTGTAAAAAACTCTTGTTTTATTTCTGTTTATTGTTTATGATATTAATCGTGACGGTAATTAGCGCCTATAGTGAAATGGATATCACACGAGATTTCGGCTCTCGTATTCTGGGTTCGAATCCTGGTGGGCGCGCCACTTTCCAATTGAATATCTGAATATCGGTAAATCCGGTACTCACCACGGGGAATGGTAATTGGGACCGGTGGTTTTTTATTTGGCGTCATAAATAAACTAACGTTGCAGGTTGGTGATTATTAATGTCAGAAAAAATGAGAGTACTTTTGTATTATAAGTATGTACCGATTGATGATCCGGAAAGCTTTAAAGACGAACATTTAAAGTTTTGCAAGGATTTAGGACTTCTAGGACGTATTATTGTTGCGCCAGAAGGGATCAACGGAACAGTTTCAGGTACATTTGAACAAACACAAATCTATATGGATCATCTAAAAGCAGATCCTCGCTTTGAAGATATGGTCTTTAAGATAGATGAAGTTGAAGAGCATACATTTAAAAAAATGTTTGTGCGTCATAAAAAGGAACTTGTAACTTGGCGTTTCGAAGAAGATGTGAATCCGAATCAGCTTTCGGGTAAACGATTGTCGCCAAAAGAGTTTTATGAAGCTCTTCAAGATGAAGATGTTATCGTTATTGATGGTCGTAATGACTATGAATATGAAATCGGCCATTTCAAAGGTGCGATTAAACCTGATGTAAAAGCTTCACGCGATTTCCCAAAATGGGTCCGTGAAAACTTAAGTGAATTTAAAGATAAGAAAGTATTAACATATTGCACGGGAGGAATCCGGTGCGAAAAGTTCTCAGGATTCTTATTGCAAGAAGGCTTTAAGGATGTTTCACAGCTTGAAGGCGGTATCGTAACTTATGGAAAAGATCCTGAAGTACAAGGACGATACTGGAACGGTAAATGTTATGTTTTTGACGAGCGGATCTCAGTGCCAATTAATCGTACTGAAGAAGATGTAGTTATCTCTAAATGTTATTATTGCGGCAAAACAGAAGATCGATACGTAAACTGCGCAAATCCAGAGTGCAATAAACAGCATGTTTGCTGTACGGATTGTGAAGTTAAGCATAAACGCTCATGTACAAAGGAATGTTTGGAGCATCCTCGAAACCGATACGAAACTGAAAGTAAAGAACAACAAAGCGTTTAAACAAGAGCCAGTAAATATACTGGCTTTTTCTTTTTGCCTGTTTTAAAGTTAACTTTAACAACTAGTACTAGGGGGAACAAATGTGAACCGTGCAAATGAAATTTCTGAAAAAGTAATAAGTAATTATCAAAAAGATGAAGGAATGATGATCATTATTTATGCCCAGTGGTGCGTAAATAACGGACTTGATCCAAAAGCTGTTTATTTAAAAGCCTATCCTGACCAGGGAAACAATGAATATGTAATGCATATGCTTGAGCAGACTGTAACTAAAGAAGAGGCAGAGGATATTGCTAATGAAACGCTTATGCAGGTTTTATCTTTATTTGGGAACGAGGATCTAGCTTTCATTGTATCAAAAGAAATAGGTGCATTGGAGGCGAAAAAGAATGACAGGACATAAAAAACTAGTGCTTGCCAGTTATAAAACAGGGCAATATATAGGCGAGGCAGAAGATGAAAGAAATCAGATGGTACTCTTAAAAGTTCTGGCAGTTGTATCTCATCCTTGGCAAGGAGATCTTCATAATCCAAAGAAAGCTGACGTTCCATTTTTTCAGGAAAGAAGAGCTTTAAGCAATGGAGAAAGAACATGGGTGCCAATACATACTATTAAAGAATATGATGGGAATCCTCCTGAATACAAAGAATCGTTACGAACAGCTTTAAGCAATTACATAAATAAACTTAAAGAAGATAATAGTGACTGGGCTAAACGTTCACTGGAATGTCTTTATCAATTAGAAAAAGATTATAAAATTTGATTAAGAAACTTTAAATTGTGGAAATGAAATGATAATACACACATAATAAGGTGGCGATATAATTGGATTTGCAGCAGAAAATAATCGAAGAATTACTAGTAAAACCCGAAATAGATATTGAAGATGAAATAAATCAAAGAATACAGTTTTTGAAGGATTATGTAAAAAGAACAGGTGCAAAGGGTTATGTCCTGGGAATTAGCGGAGGACAGGATTCGACATTAGCAGGTAAACTAGCTCAAACTGCATTGGAACAGCTGAGAGAGGAAACAGGTGAAGAATATTCATTTATTGCTGTAAGACTTCCATATGGTGTACAAAAAGATGAAGAAGATGCACAATTGGCTTTAAAATTTATTAATCCTGATATTTCTCTTACGGTCAATATTAAATCAGCAGTAGATGCCTCGGTGAAAAATTTCAAAGATGCAACTGATAAAGAATTGAATAACTTTCTTAAAGGAAATACGAAAGCCCGAGAAAGAATGAAGGTGCAATACGATATAGCTGGTGCCTATCAATGTCTTGTGATCGGAACAGACCACGCAGCAGAAGCGATTACTGGTTTTTTCACAAAACACGGTGACGGTGCATGTGACCTCGTTCCTTTATTTGGGTTAAATAAGAGACAAGGCAGAGCTTTACTGAAACAATTAGGAGCTGACGAACGCCTTTATTTAAAAGTGCCGACAGCTGATTTAGAAGATGACAAACCGCTTATTCCAGATGAAACAGCATTAGGGGTAACATATGAAGAGATCGATAATTATTTAGAAGGAAAAGAAATCTCAGCATCTTCGAAAGAAAAAATTGAAAAACGATTTGTACAAACCATGCATAAACGTAATCCACCTGCCTCAGTTCATGATACATGGTGGAAATAACCTGAAACACCTGGTCTTATACCAGGTGTTTTTGTTTTAAGGATTTTAGGTTATACTTGTTTTTGGAGAAAAGGGGAAGGGGATTCTTAATTTGAGTAAAACAGCAAAAATCATTATTGTTGCAGGTGTTATATTTCTGGCTTATTTTGTATTTGATTCGATTAATCGTGAAAATACCAGAAAAGAACGTCTTAATGTGATCGACGATCATTTTAAAAAACCTTTTAAAATTGAGGAAGAACTTAAAGAGCAATATGATGAAGATTTTTTAATCGAAATGGACAATGAATTCTATATGGTAACTGTTAAAGACAATAAAGTTGTTAAGACAGTTAAACAGTAATTAAAGACCGCTGAAAAGAGCGGTTTTTTTATTTGAGGCTGTTGTCTTCGTTGCTCTTGGAAGCGGTTGATTTCCGCTCCAGGTGCTCGCTTTCCGCGGGGCGTGCGGTGAGCCACCTTGGCGCTTTGCACCTGCTGTGTCTCACCTGTCCCGCTTCTCCCGCAGGAGTCTCGCACCTTGCGCTTCAATCAATTTGTCGATGAAGAGCGGTAACAAAATGCCCTGATGCCACAATCTTTTGAAAACAACCATTTGAAAATATGTTCTATAACTAAGTTAGTAGGACATTATACTTAAAATCTTCACAAATCTTTTATATAAAAAGTTCTTTAGGAGCAATTTTCTTTACAATTGAAAATGCATGCTAACTCCTTAGCTTTCCTATGCTATGATTTTTTTGGCTTTACAAAATCATTGCAAAAAAGGGGTTTGTTTTATGAAATGGAAAAAATGTTTATCTGCTTTTGTCATAATAACATCCGTAATTTCTGTACAGTCACCGTATAATTCATCCGTTGGTGCTGCAGGAACAAGTGAAGGGCCAGTCATATCTGAAGTAGCATGGATGGGGACAACCATTGATGCAAACGATGAATGGGTTGAACTCTTTAATCCGACAAACGAGATCATACAGCTAGATGGTTGGACACTTAAAGCTTCCGACGGAACTCCATCTGTGCAACTCACAGGCTCAATCAGCCCCGGAGATACTTTTTTACTCGAAAGAACAGACGATTCAACAGTTCCTGGAATGACAGCCGACCAGATCTATACAGGAGCTCTCTCAAATACCGGAGAATTTCTAGAACTAGTTGATGGAGCTAATCAATCAATTGACACTATTTCGAGCTGGTATGCGGGCGATTCTGCGTCAAGAGCGACGATGGAAAGAAAAAGCCCGTCTGCATCCGGTGATGACCCTCAGAATTGGCAAACTGCAACTGTAAACTATGACGCAGGATTTGGTACACCTGGAACAGTGAGTGGTACTTCAAACGGTCAGCCAGAACAATTAAATAATATAAGCAATGAAGTTGGAGCCATAAATGTTTATTTTAATAAAAGTGCATTAACTCAGTTTGCAACACCTGGTAATACGGCTAACTATAATGTGAACTTAGAAAACCGTTTAATTAATCGGATTAACGAAGCAACAGAATCTATTGATATAGCTACATATGAGATTAATCTTCCTAACGTAGTTAATGCTTTAATTGATAAGGCTGCGGCAGGTGTTACAGTTCGTATGATCGCTGATGCAAAGCCATTAAGTGATGCTGAGCATGATGCAAGATACGAACTTATGAAACTTTATTTAGAGAAATTAACTAGAGGAAAAGACGGAGCAGTTAACACTGCTGATGATGTTCATATTTTTTCAGATTCAATAATCTTTGCCGTAGAGGATTCCGCGAAACGATCTCAGTATAACCTCTCTCAAACCGGTTATCAGGATTTCACACAGCGTACTGTAAATGTCGGTAGCGGCAGTCAAACAGGACACATGCTTGTCGATGGGGAGTCCAAAGATTCAAATGCTTATTATTCACCAGATGATCAAATGCATAATAAATATCTTATTATTGATGGGAAATGGGTATTTACAGGGAGCTGGAACTTTACCACTACAGGTCTTTACGGTACAGATGAGAACAGAGAGTCAGGGATCTTAGATGGAAACTCCAATCATTCAATTGAATTGCATTCAACTGAACTATCATCAATATATAAGACTGAATTTGATGAAATGTGGGGAAGTGCAGATGTGAAGCCAAATCCTGCAGTTTCTAACTATGGATCTCGCAAAACAGATAATACCCCGCACCAAGTTACAGTAGGAGGCAAAGTAATAGAAGTATATTTCTCTCCTGGTGATAATGCAGTTCCTAAAATGAATGAGACTATAGAATCATCAGCTGATCAAAATACGTATTTTAGTATATTTGCATGGTCCGATCAATCACTTGTTGATACGCTGAAAGTGAAATGGGAAGGATCTCTTAATGACATGGAAGGTACACTTACTGGCTTTGATATCAAAGGGGTTTTTGATGATTCATTCTGGAATATGTGGTGGTCAGCATCTGTGGATATGACAGGAAGAACTGCTTCGCAAACGAGTACAAACAACCCAAATACACGCTGGAAAAATCCTGCTCCGGTTTATATGGATAAGGAATCAAGAAAACTTCATCATAAATACTTTATCATTGATGCTGATACTTCCAGTGACCCGTTAGTTATTACAGGTTCTACAAACTGGAGTACAAACGGAAACGATGTAAATGACGAAAATGCATTGTGGATTCATGACTTATCTATTACGAATCAATTCAAACAAGAATTTATGGCAAGATATGAACAAGCCGGCGGTGCTATTCAATAAAATATAAATTTGTAATAAAGTGACTCTTGAAGGGAGTCACTTTTTCATTTACAGTAGATGAAAGCTCAATCGCATACATATTATATAGATGAGGTGGTTAATCAATGGAAAATTCATACGTTTTATATCACGATCAGATAATTAAAAGTGGTTCAATACCTGTAGATCCTGAAGATAGAGGGTACTTATTCGGTGATGGTATTTATGAAGTTGTTTTTGTATATGACAGCAAACCATTTGCATTTAATGAGCATTTTGATCGGTTTGAGCAAAGCGCAAAAAAATTAGAACTTGCAATGCCTTATGATATCGCAACTTTCAAACACCTAACAGAAGAATTAATAACTAAAAATAATATTGTTAACGGAATGGTTTATATTCAAATGACAAGAGGGGTTGCACCTCGTAATCATTTGTATGAACGTAATATGCAGAGTGTGGTTACAGGGTTTGCTAAGTCAGTTTCTTTAGATTCCATTGAAAAGTCTCAGTCCAATGGAATTCAAACATATCTGACAGAAGATATTCGATGGCTGCGCTGTGATATCAAAAGTTTAAATTTACTTGGTAATGTAATGGCAAAAAGAAAAGCTGCAGATTTTGACTGTCAGGAAGCTATTCAGCATAGGGATGGGACAGTTACTGAAGGTTCATCATCCAATGTTTTTATAGTGAAAAATGGTACGCTTAAGACACATCCTGCTACAAACCTCATTTTAAATGGCATCACTCGGCAAATCGTTATTAAACTTGCTGAAAAGCTTCAAGTTCCAGTATTAGAAGAATCGTTTACAGTGGAAGAACTTATTGAAGCAGATGAAGTATTTATTACAAGTACAACAATGGAAGTAACGCCTGTTGTCCAACTTAGAGGAAACAAAGAACAAGCATATAAAATTGGACCTGTTACTGCTGAATTACAAAAGCAATTTAAAACTCAAATCGAACTAAATACTTCTGCAATGAAATCTTAAAAAACGTTAGAGGAAAACATGAAGAATTTACTCAAATATTTTATTAATGGGTTATTAACAATCCTTCCGATCGTGTTAGCGGTATATATTATTTATAAGATCTTTGGTTTCTTAGACAGCATCTTGGGCAATTTACTAAAGGATGTATTAAAAGAAGACTATATTCCGGGAATTGGCCTTATTACAACCATTGTCTTAATAACCGTTTTAGGATGGATGTCTACACAGTATATATCAGGCAAGATATTTAGACTTATTGATCGAGTACTTGAAAAAACACCTTTTGTAAAAACGGTATATACAGTGATTAAGGATACCGTTCATTCAATCTTTGGTGAAAAGCGGTCATTCTCAACAGTTGTACTTATCGAATATCCAGAGCTCAATATGAAAAGTGTAGGGTTTGTCACAACAGAGGACGTAAGCAGTCTAGGGGAAGAACTAGCAGATCACGTAGCAGTCTACATTCCACAAACCTTCCAGATTGCAGGTTTTACATTTTTAGTACCTAAGGAAAGAATTAAAATCCTGGATGTAAAACCTGAAGAAGCAATGAAATTTTTGCTTTCAGGTGGCGTTGCAACAAAATAAATGAAGAAGCATCCTTAACATTTTAAGGGTGCTTTTTTGTGTTATAAACCTTTTCTTTTCATACATTGTGAGTAAAGGAAGGTGTTAATATTGACAAGCTCAAAGAGAATTTATACAAAATTAACACTTATTCCGCTGCATATAATCATGCGTCCTCTTTATATTTTAAAAAAGAAAAAGGTAATCTGGAGAATCAATACCATTCAAGAACAGCAATTAAAGCGTAAATGGAATAAAATATTGGAGTGTGCTGACGGGCTCTCTATAACTTTTCAAAAAGACAAGGAATTAATAGAACGAATTAAAAGGGAAACCTCACTTAATAACAAAAACAATATAACAAGAACTGCTGCCTACCTTTCTTTTTATAAAAGACACCCTGAGGTTCACTGGTCTTTTTTAGCGCATATGGTCTCCAGGAACGCGGGTTATTTTATGACAGATTTAAAAGGTGAATTTTTGCCTGATTTAATAGATCGTTCTGTAATTGAAGAGTTATATTTCATGCTCGAAAAAGGCAACAGTATTATTTTTCAGGATGCCTATCCTCAATTACTTCTGTACGAAGAAAGTAAAAAGAGGAAGATCTCACTATTTAACTTATGTAAATTCTTTAATGTTTCTTCTTTTATGGAAGGTGTATGGGAGATGTTTTTCGATGGCGACCGTACTCCTTTATTGCCATCGGCTCAAATAATTAATGAACAAAGCCATATCGAGAAGCATTTGATTAGAACAGAACAGTTTCAAAAATTGCAAAACCAATTATCTTTCAAGCTCCAGGATTGGCTTCACCTTTCACAAATTCTCTTTCCTATACTGCCTATCAACAATTCAATAGGGGATATCATGCAAGGGTTTGAAACAATAGAAAAACGGATAGAGTTAGGGCAAAACTTATACGTGATGCTCTTTCAGTATAACAACTTTGATCCTGTCTATAATTTCGCAGATAATAATCCCCATACTGGCTCTCGTTCTGATTATGATTCTGATGTTTTTGCAGTATCTAAAAATCAGAACAGCGGATCGCCAAAAGAAAAGTTATCTCTTTTTAAAACAAAAAAAAATCAAAGACTATACAGTCCTAAACTTGAGGCAGTGTGGGACAAAAACTATCATGGACCTTTTCATTCTTCTGATTGGTTCTCTAATCCTAAAAATATATTTTCTCAGATCAGATTAGTCTCAAAACCTTCTCCTCAAATCCGGTTGGCTTATTGGGCAGGACTTCATCAAATAGAAACTGTATATCTTTTGAAACAGTTTTATCGGCTAATCAAAAAAAATAGAGGCCTTTAAAAGGGCTCTATTTAAATAAAGAAAGTATGTTTCCCATTTGCTGAGCTAGACCCATAACTTGGTTAGCTCCACCCATCATCTTGCCAAAATTAAATCCTGAGCCTTGTGTGTTTGGATACATAGATGCATTCTGCTGACTGCCTTGCTGAGAATTAAATGGCATACCCTGCATCATTGGATGGGGGGCTAATCCAGGCGGCATCATTGGCGGCATATATGGCATGTATGGCTGTGCGAATCCTTGTATATATTGCTGCGGCATTGTTGGAGCAGGAGCAGCTGGCGCATAAGGTGGTCTGTCAGGGATGTTATGGCTTTGGGAGAATACTTTTGAAGAAGGAGTGGAAAAAGGATCATATCCGCCATAAGGGAACATTCTCACGGAATTCTCTTTCAAAAAAAATCACCTCAAAATAGTTTCTATATATATATATTCAACTATACAAAAAGCGACATAACCCTTAGAAGGAACTGATTAAAACGCCCTGTCCAAATTTTATATTTACATCCTGAATGTAGTGAAAGGTGCGAGACTCCTGCGGGACTGGCGGGCAGGTGAGACACTTAAAAGTGAAACGTACAAATGTGGCTCACCGCCTGCCCCGCGGAAAGCGAGTACCTGGACAGGAAATCAAAACTTTCAAAAGCAATAGATTTTTTTTCTTCTTTCAAAAAGGCTCTTTTCTAGAAAATTGTAGCTATAGAGAGGTTTTGAAAATCTTCATTGAAAAGTTGATTGAAGGGGAAGGTGCGAGACTCCTGCGGGACTGGCGGGCAGGTGAGACACTTAAAAGTGAAACGTACGAATGTGGCTCACCGTCTGCCCCGCGGAAAGCGAGTACCTGGACCGGAAATCAACAACTTCCAAAAACTACATAGAGTACAGGTACTTTTTCAAATTCTTTACGCAATGTTTTCGAGCGCTCAGCAGCATTTTCTACAGCTGCTTCGATTGCTTTCCCGCCGCCGTTTTCGTCAAGAGCATCAAGGCCGGCTGCAGTCGTTCCGTTCGGTGAAGTAACCTTTTTGCGCAGCTCAGCAGGTGAATCATCTGATTCCATAACCATTTTACTTGCTCCGTATAAAGTCTGTGCTGCAATATCTCGAGCCATCTCTCGATCAAGTCCGTTCTCAACTGCTACATCTTCCATATGTTCAAGCAGATAGTAGAAATATGCCGGACCGCTTCCTGCGATTCCTGTGAAAACATCCATTTGTTTCTCAGAGATAATTTTTACTTTGCCAATTGCTTTCGATAATTCTTGAGCTAAATCCAAATCTTCATTTTTTACATACTTACCAGCACTGATTCCCGTTATGGATTCTCCAATCATACTGGATGTATTTGGCATAACACGGATTACTGGGAGGTGTTTGCCGATTATCTCTTCAATGAATGGTGTTGATATTCCAGCAAGAACTGATAAAATCACATGGTGGTCTTGCAGATTCGTCTTTAGTTGCTGCAGAACCTCTTCTGCTTGTTTTGGTTTTACCGCAAGAATAATCACATCTGTATTCTTTAATGAAAGCTCATTAAAAGAAACTGCTTGAATGTCGTATTTGTTAATTAGTTCAGATCTTCTTTCAACATTAGAATGATTTGCTGCAGTAATCCTTTCAGGCGAGATACCAGCTTTGTTAATAAGCCCTGATATCATTGCTTCTGCCATAGATCCTGCACCAATAAAAGAAATGTTTCTGTGTTTTAACATGCAACCCCTCTTTCAAAATTTTAACTGTTATTTATAAAGTACTATGTTAACAGGTTCACAATTAGATGCAAGTTTATCTGTTCATTATTACAGGATTGTAATATGATTTTTACATTAAAACGTTTACAGGTAGGGGAGAGACAATGAAATTTTATATCGCATCCAGTTTTAAAAATAAAGGGCTTGTTCAAAAGATGGCAAAAGATATTCAGACACAACTAGGATGGGAACATACATATGATTGGACTTTGAATGAAAGAGCGGAAACGATTGTAACACTGACAGACATAGGAGTAAAAGAATATGAAGGAGTATTAGAATCAGAGGTGGTTATCGTGATTCTGCCCGGCGGAAAAGGATGTCATACAGAAATGGGAATTGCGCTTGGCAGTAAAAAGCTCCTATTTCTATATGATCCGGACAGGATTCTAAATAACCTAAGTGATGCAACAGCCTTCTATTTTTTACCGGAGATTAAACATTGGAACGGAGATATTAAAGTATTGAATGATACTTGTATTTCAATGAATTATTGAGCTTTTTTATAAGAATGATTTTGAAAAGTTGTAATCGTTTTTTCGGCAATTCTGTCATATCCTTCATCATTAGGATGAATGGAGTCATAAAGCCATTTATCAATATCTTCAGTTTGAAGTGCGTCACTTACAGGAACCACTACAGACGGCTGATGGGAAAGTGCTGTTTCATATGCAATTAAATTCCAGTCATTCAATAATTTTTCTGTTGCTGGATAATAGTTTTTCTCAGACTTCACAACATTATATAATTCATTAAGCACCAATACAGCATCCGGGTTATGTTTACGGATAAGCTCAAATATATCTTCTAAATTCTGTTCGTAGCCGGTTTTAACTTCATCATAGCTTTGAATAGCTTTCAGAGGACCTTCTTCTTTTGCGATTTGAACCAGATCATTGCCGCCAATATTAATCGAAATAATATCTGCTTTTTTTACCGATTCTTGCACGGCAGCTATTCGCAGCTGATTCAACAAACCTTGGCTGGTTGCACCAGAAATTCCTTGGTTTTCAAGAACAAAGGTTTTGTCAGTTAAGCTTTGGAGATTTGTATTTACCTTTTGAGCAAATCCGCCTTCTTCAGAACCTCTCCCTTGAGCAACTGAATCACCAAGTACTAAATGACTGAATGTGGATTTTGGACTGTCTTTGAAGTAATCAAGATAAGTGATTTGACCCTTATCCTTATTTTCACTTTTAACTATAACCGATGCTTCTTTAATTTGGTTTATTTTATACTGTGGATAGTAATACCACCCAGCTGTACCAATTATGATGAATAGAAGAAGCAAGGATACGATATATCTTTTCTTCATTTTTATCCCTCCTCCTTAAATATTTTTATATTAAAAGATATTAACATAAATATGCCTAGAAAGTGCAAGGTGACAATTTGACGAACGATACGCTTAAAATACCCGTTTTCATTCCATTGATTATCGGAATTATCGCTATATCATTTTCATCTATTTTTGTGAAATGGTCAGACGCTCCTGTATCTGTGCAAGGGATGTACCGGCTTTTGTTTACTTTATTTCTAATGCTGCCATTTACATTGAAGCACATAAAAGCTCTTAAAAGCATTTCTTTAAGAGAATGGATGCTGTTGCTTTTATCAGGAACATTCTTAGCTCTTCACTTCTTGTTTTGGATGGGTTCTTTAAAGTTAACAACTGTGGCAAGCTCAACAATCTTGCTTTCACTGCAGCCTGTTTTTGTTATGGCAGGAGCATACATTGCTTTTCGTGAAAAAACATCAAAACCAGCCGTTATAGGAATGCTTGTTGCCATTACAGGTGCTGTCATGATTGGCTGGGGAGACATTGGTATCTCGAAAGAGCACATACAAGGAGATATACTATCCATATTAGGAACAATCGTTGTTGCTGTTCATATGCTGATCGGTCAAAAGCTCCTTAAAACGATACCCGCTGTAATTTATAGTTTTTCTGTATTTTTATCTGCAGTTATCGTTTTTGCTGTTTACAATACACTTTTACACATCCCAATGACAGGATATTCCGATAAAGATTGGGGTATATTTTTATTGCTAGCCATTGTGCCAACAGTTTTTGGACATGTTCTTTTTAATTGGCTTCTTAAATACGTAACTGCTGCAACTATCTCTATGGCAATATTAGGCGAGCCTGTAGGAGCTACATTGCTTGCGTATGTATTATTAAATGAAACATTATCTTTCTCACAATGGGCTGGTGGAGCAATCGTGTTATTAGGACTTTATTACTTTTTAAAAAATACCCGAAAACTGAAGAAAGATAAACCACCAGCTCCGATAAAAAGTCCTGTAACTGCAGGACCCATCGTAAAAAAGGGTAATGACACTTAATCGATAAAGCCTTTTTCTATGCTTTTGTAGGACATTCTTATATGATGGAACAAATATATAATAAGGAGTTTGATTTCATGAAGGATTATGAGATTGCTGCTTTTGCAGGAGGCTGCTTTTGGTGCATGGTAACACCTTTTGAAGAGTGGCCAGGGATTATTAAAGTTGAATCAGGCTATACAGGAGGACAAAAAGAAAACCCTACGTATAAAGAAGTGTGCAGTGAAACGACTGGACATTTTGAAGCTGTCCAAATCACTTTTGACCCATCAATCATTTCTTATGAAAAAATAGTATCTGTTTTCTGGAAGCAAATTGACCCTACAGATGCCGGAGGACAATTCTACGATCGGGGAGACTCTTATCGCACAGCCATCTTCTATCACAATGAAGATCAAAAAAAAATAGCTGAACAATCCAAAGCTGAATTACAGGAGAGTGGACGATTCGATAAGCCAATTGCAACCTTAATACTGCCTGCTCAGACTTTTTATAAAGCTGAAGAATATCATCAGGATTATCATAAGAAAAATCCGTTTCATTATAAAAGATACAGACAGGGTTCTGGACGTGACCTCTTTATTAAATCACATTGGGAGGATAAAGAGAAAAAAGAAGAAATACTGAAAACACTAAACCCAATGCAATATAACGTTACACAAAACGATGCAACAGAACCGCCATTCCAGAATGAATTTTGGGATCACACTGAAGAAGGTCTTTATGTCGATATTGTTTCTGGAGAACCGCTTTTCAGTTCTCTTGATAAGTTTGACAGCAGCTGCGGATGGCCAAGCTTTACTAAACCTGTTCGTTCTTCGACAGTTGATGAAAAAGAAGACCTTTCTCATGGGATGATTCGAACAGAAGTCAGAAGCAAAGAAGCTGATTCTCATCTCGGCCATGTTTTCACAGATGGCCCTAGAGATAAAGGTGGTCTTCGTTATTGCATAAATTCTGCTGCTCTCCGTTTTATTTCGAAAGACCAATTAAGGGAAACGGGTTATGGAGAATACTTGACACTTTTTGAAAACAAATAAAACCAGCCGTTGGCTGGTTTTATTTGTTTTTTAGAGTTGAATAGGAGTTAGATTGTATAGATTTAAGACGGATAAATAACATGATAGCCCCAGCTGATAAACCTGAAATCAACCCGATCCAGTAGCCATATGCTTCAAAGGAAGTGAAATTGGCTAAATAATACCCAACTGGCAATCCAAGTACCCAATAGGAGATAAATGACAGTATAAATGTAACATTTACATCTTTATATCCTCTTAACGCACCCTGTATGGGAGCTCCTATCGCATCAGCAAGCTGGAAAAACACAGCGTACCATAAAAAAGAGGTAGTAAGCTGTATTACATCAGGTTCATTCGAGTAAATGCGAGCAACTTGTTCATCAAAAGCTATAAGAAAACCTGATAAAATCAATGCAAAGCCAAGAGCTGTAAAAATTCCAATATAACCGTACTGTGCAGCATCTTTATATCGTGATGCTCCTACTTCAAATCCGACTGCTATCGTTAGAGCAAAGGAAATGCTCAATGGGAGCATATAAAGAAAAGAAGCAAAATTTAAAGCAGCCTGATGAGCAGCAATTGTGACTGTATTAAAGTCACTCATCAATAATGTAACTGCAGCAAAAATACTAACTTCAAAAAAGATAGCCAGCCCAATTGGTATTCCTATTTTCAATTGTTCCTTCCATGCTGAAAGGGAAGGCTTATAGAAATTCTTGAACAGATGATAACTTCTAAATTCGTTCAACCTCATCACAATGACAATCGTTATAATAGCTGTAATCCAATATGTTATAGAAGAAGCAATTCCAGCGCCGATTCCTCCTAGTTCAGGAAATCCAGCTTTACCAAAGATAAACAAATAATTGAAAAAGGCATTTACGGGTAACGCAAACAGTGTAACAAACATTGAAATTCTAGTTTGGCCCAATGCATCTATAAAGGATCTTAATGCACCGTATAAAAATAAAGGCAATATCCCAAAAGACAATGCGATCAAATATCCTCTAGCAACACGTTCGACCTCAACTTCTAACGACATTGCATTCAAAATCGGATCCAATATAAATGAACCAAGAACAATAACGATTATTGAAATCACAACGGAAAGGTAAACTGCCTGCATGACAGCTCTAGGAACATTTTTAGTGTCTTTTGCACCTGTCAGCTGAGATACAATAGGAGTCAAAGCCATTAAGATCCCGTTTAAACCTGTAAAAACCGGTACCCAAAGGCTTGTGCCTATGGCAACACCTGCAAGCTGTTTTGCTCCGGCATGTCCGCTCATAACTGTGTCAAAAAAGTTCATGGCATATAGTCCAAGCTGCGTAATCAGTACAGGGACTACCAAGATGAAAAATTGCTTATATTTATCTTTTAATGTGTGTGTTTGGAACATTTGCATACTTCCTTTGTTGTTTTAACTGACAAACAGAGCTAATGCATTATATCATATAATTATAGACACATACGTAAAGGAGCAGCAATGAGCGTTCAATTTTTATTTGAAGTTGAATCGGTTCAGCCAGGTGAGCAATCGGATGAAAAACTAGTTTTAGTATCTACAGAACTTTTATATAAAAGCAGCGGAGAAACGATCTTTAACGGAATCATACCTGTTAGAGTTAATGAACACGGGGTTTTCGTTTCTATACAAGCTATTTCTTCTGCATTTACATCCAAGTACTTGCGAACAGAAACATTGTTCAGGCTGAAACGATACATTAAGAGAATGAGAGATTACTTAGATTTAGACTAAATGGAATATGTTGACTTTTTAGATTTTCCCTCATATAATATGGAAAACTAAAGAACCGAACATTTATGAAAAAGAGAGTACTCTGTCTAGTTTGTTATAGAGAGCCGGGATCGGTGGGAGCCTGGCACAACTAACAGAAGAAGCGCACTTTGGAAATGTTTGCTTGAAAATTCCGTAGGGCAAACCGGGACATCCCGTTAACAGATCGAGCGGCCTTTTAAAGGCAACAAGAGTGGTACCGCGGTATAATCCGTCTCTTCTATTATTAGAAGAGACGGTTTTTTATTTTGGGAGGGAAAAATATGAATGAAAAAAGAGAGTTTGCAGCTTATCTTCAAAGTCAAATTGGTGAAGATCTCACTTTTGAACAAATCGTATCTTTAATTGAAAAACCGAAACAGCTGTATCAAGGCGATTTAGCTTTTCCTTGTTTTCAGCTAGCAAAAATCTATAAAACTTCACCTGCTGAGATCGCTAATAGATTATCTGCAGGCAGCCTCCCAAGTCTCTTTAGTAAGATTGAAACTGCCGGAGGATATGTAAATGTGTTCTTAAATAAAAAATCGGCGGCAGCTAACCTGATAACTAACATATTAAAAGAACGAAAGAATTATGGCAGTCATTTGATCGGAAAAGGTAAAACAATTGTGTTTGACCTGTCATCTCCTAATATTGCGAAACCTTTTTCAATGGGACACCTTCGTTCAACAGTGATCGGATCCTCTTTAGCCTCAATCAGTGAAAAATGCGGTTATGAAACGGTAAAAATCAATTATATTGGAGACTGGGGTACTCAGTTTGGAAAATTAATCTCAGCCTATTTACGATGGGGGAAAGAAGAAAAAGTTAAAGCCAATCCAATCCCAGAACTGACAAAACTATATGTTCGCTTTCATGAAGAAGCAGATAAAGATCCTGCATTAAACGATGAGGGTAGAAAATGGTTCAAGCAGCTGGAAGATGGTGATCCAGAAGCAATACAATTGTGGGTGTGGTTTAAAGAAGTATCATTAAACGCATTTCAGAAGATTTATGAACTCCTTGGAGTCCAATTCGATTCGTATAATGGAGAAGCTTTTTTCAACGATAAAATGGAAGCTACCATAAAAGAACTTACTGAGAAAAACCTTCTCGAACTTTCCGACGGTGCTCAAATCGTAAATGTTGGTGAAGACATACCGCCGTGTCTGATTAAAAAAACGGATGGAGCGACACTTTATGCAACACGTGATCTAACTGCAGCAATTTATAGAAAGGAAACTTACGATTTTGATCAAGCTTTTTATGTTGTAGGCCATGAACAATCTCTTCATTTTGAACAAGTTAAACGAGTACTTAATAAAATGGGATATGAATGGGCAAAAAATATGCATCATGTTCCATTCGGGCTTATTTTGCAGAACGGGAAGAAGATGAGTACGCGAAAAGGAAGAACTGTTTTGCTTGAAACGGTTCTTTTGGATGCCATTCAGCTTGCTGAAAATAATATTCGAGAGAAAAACCCAGCGTTACTCGAGGTTGATGAAGTAGCTCGTCAAGTTGGGGTAGGAGCAGTAATCTTTCACGACTTAAAAAATGAGAAAGGCAATGATGTTGAATTCTCTCTTGAGCAAATGCTTAAGTTTGAAGGAGATACAGGACCTTACGTGCAATATACAGCAGCTAGAATTCAAACGTTATTAAATAAAGGCAATTTTAATGGTCAATTGCCAGAAAATTTCTCAATTGCAGAAGAGAGCTGGGAGCTTATTTCTGTTTTAAATGAGTTTCCGTTAATCGTACAAAATGCATTTTTCCGAAAAGAACCTTCTATTATATCGAAATATGTTTTAAAGTTATCTCACAAGTTCAACCACTATTATGGAAGTGTCAAAATCCTTAATTGCAATGAGACGGCAGAAAGACTTGCGTTATGCGCCAGCATACAGATCGTTTTACAAGAGGGCTTAAGATTATTAGGCATTCAGACACCTAAACAAATGTAACGGGTGAGTAACTTTTGAATTATATTTATAATATTATATAGAAGAAATAAATCTTTTTTAGTTTTGAGTTTACTTACTGGCAAATTCTTACGATTCCGTTATATAATCTTATAACCTTAAATCTTCCGGAATCGAGGAAAAAATAGATGAAAACTTACAGCGAACAAACTAAAGGTGTCTGGTACGCGGCTTTCGCTTACTTGATCTGGGGGTTCCTTCCTTTATACTGGAAACCTTTAGATCAATCAGGTTCAGGAGAAATATTAGCTCATCGTATCTTTTGGTCATTTGTACTAATGCTTGCAGTAATGTTTTTTTTAAAAAGAAAAAAGGACCTTAACAGAGATATTAAGATCCTTTTTTCAAGCAAAAAACAATTCTTTTCTGTTTTTATAGCTTCTCTATTAATCAGCGGTAACTGGCTAATGTATATCTGGGCTGTTAATAACGATCATGTAGTTGAAGCAAGCCTAGGGTATTACATTAATCCGCTTGTAAATGTCATTTTAGGTATGGCAGTCTTAAAAGAAAGATTAAATAGCTGGCAGATAGTATCATTTGTAATTGCGGCATGCGGTGTTTTTCTTTTAACTTGGCAGTACGGAAAATTCCCTTGGGTAGCAATATTCCTGGCACTCTCTTTTGGGCTTTATGGACTTGCAAAAAAACTTGGGAGCTTTGATTCCTTAACTGGATTAACATTAGAAACGATGTTTGTCGTTCCTGCTGCTTTTGCTTATATAGCATATCTTCAGTGGAACGGAACAGGTTCTTTTATTACTGGCGGAATTTCAACAACTGTCCTTCTATGGGGAGCAGGTATCGTAACCGCATTGCCGCTCGTACTGTTCGCTCAAGGAGTAAAGCGGATTACAATGACGATGACAGGATTCCTGCAATATATTGCGCCAACCATTATGCTTTTGCTGGGAGTCTTCTTATATCACGAAACGTTTACTGATATTCATCTCGTTTCTTTTACCTTGATCTGGCTAGCACTCCTTATATTTACTATAAGTAAAACGAAATGGGCAAATTATCTTATAAATCGCAAAAACAAAAATTCACTTTCTGCGAAAATATAGTATAATGGCAATGACCATTGTTACAGTTGAAACCTTATCAATGATAAGGTTCTTTTCATTCATTGTTTGAGAGCGCTTTATATAGGGAAAAATTAATGGCGAGAAATGATGGAATCACCTGTTAACAGCAACAGCACAATACTTACAAAGGGAAGCAGGAGGGAACAAAAGATGAGTCATCAACGTTCCAAATCAGAAAATCCTTGGCAGGGACTAAACGGGCCAAATATGGCTTATGTCCTTGAACTATATGATCAATATAGTGTGGATCCGGAATCTGTTGACAGTTCTTTCAAAGAAAAATTTGAAACTTGGGGGCCTCCAAGCGAGGATTCTGCACCAAGTGAACGTACTGGACAGAGTTTTGATGGAATGAATTTAGAGAAATTAGCAGCTGCACTTAAACTTGCGGAAAACATTCGCACATACGGTCACTTAGCAGCTAACTTATATCCAGTTGGCGAATTTCCTAAAGACAACCACCATATTGACCCAAAAGAATTTAATTTATCAATTGAAGATTTGAAAGCGATACCACCTTCCTTTATTTGGAAAGAAGCTCCAGCATCCGTAAAAGACGGCTGGCAAGCGATCCAAATGCTCCAGGAAGTGTATACGAAGAACATCGCCTATG
The DNA here is from genome assembly GCF_042680145.1 of Fictibacillus halophilus. Classification (GTDB taxonomy): domain Bacteria; phylum Bacillota; class Bacilli; order Bacillales; family Fictibacillaceae; genus Fictibacillus; species Fictibacillus halophilus_A. Next base: position 1,476,264 of record NZ_JBHTNQ010000001.1, read on the forward strand.
AATTCAGTCATGTTCATGAAACAGAAGAACGTCAATGGCTGAACACTATGGTAGAAACAAGCCAGCATTACCCTGATTTTTCAGCCGAAGATAAGAAAAATCTTTTATACCGTCTATCTGAGGTAGAAGGATTCGAAAAATTCCTTCACAAAACTTTTGTAGGTCAGAAGCGTTTTTCTATAGAAGGTGTAGATATGCTTGTACCAATGCTGGATGAAGCTGCAAAAGAAGGCTGCCGCGATGGAGCAGAGCATGCATTAATCGGAATGGCGCATAGAGGACGTCTAAATGTTCTTGCACACGTACTTGGTAAACCGTACGAATTAATCTTCTCTGAATTTCATCATTCGCCAAACAAAGAGCTAATTCCTTCTGAAGGTTCTAGAGGCATTAACTTTGGCTGGACAGGTGACGTAAAGTACCATTTAGGTGCAAGCCGGACAGTTGAAACGGATCAAGCACACAAGATCAAGATTTCTTTGGCTAATAACCCAAGTCACTTGGAATATGTTGATCCAGTTGTTGAAGGTTACACAAGAGCTGCACAGGAAACGCGTGACAGTAAAGGGTATCCTGTTCAAGACACTTCAAAAGCATTTGCTATTTTAATCCATGGTGACGCTGCATTCCCAGGTGAGGGAATCGTTGCAGAAACATTGAACTTAAGCCGTTTAAGAGGCTATCATACAGGCGGAACACTCCATATTATTGCGAATAACCTTGTTGGGTTTACAACCGATAGCGGAGATTCCCGTTCAACTAAATATGCGAGTGACCTTGCTAAAGGATTTGAGATTCCGATTATTCACGTAAACGCAGATGATCCGGAAGCTTGTATCGCAGCTGTTCACTTAGCTTATGAATATCGTAAAAAGTTCCAGAAAGATGTTCTGATCGATTTGATCGGGTATCGCCGTTTTGGACACAACGAGATGGATGATCCTTCTGCAACACAGCCTAAATTGTACAAAAAAGTCAACAGCCATCCAACTGTTCGTGATGTTTATGCGAAGCAGCTAGTGAAAGAAGGCGTTCTTTCAGAGGATGATGTTAAAGCGATTGAAGATGAAGTTTTAACAAAACATCAAACAGAATACGAAAAAGTACAAGGCCGTAAAGAAAAATTCAAACTGGAAGACACTAGACTTCCGGATCCGTTATCGAAAGCACTTCCTGATATCGATACCACAATTTCAGTAACAGAACTGCAGGAGCTAACGGAAAACATGCTGAAGTGGCCAGGAGATTTTAATGTATATCCTAAAATCAAGCGTATCTTAGAGCGCAGACGCAAAGCGTTCCAAGGAGAAAAGATAGACTGGGGTATGGCTGAATCTCTTGCATTTGCTTCTATCTTAAAAGACGGAACACCAATCCGTATTACAGGGCAGGACTCTGAGCGCGGAACATTCGCTCAAAGACATCTTGTTCTTAATGACAGTGAAAGCGGAAAGAAATTTTCACCGCTGCATGGAATGGATGATATCGATGTTTCATTCGCAATTCATAACAGTCCGCTGTCTGAATCTTCAGTAGTAGGATTTGAATATGGTTATAACGTATTTGCTCCAGAAACACTCGTTATCTGGGAAGCTCAATACGGAGATTTCGCAAACGTAGCACAAGTTCTGTTCGATCAGTTCCTTTCTGCAGGCCGTGCGAAGTGGGGACAAAAATCCGGAATGGTTATGCTTCTTCCACATGGCTATGAAGGTCAAGGACCAGAGCACTCCAGTGCACGTTTAGAGCGTTTCTTGCAGCTAGGTGCTGAAAACAACTGGACAGTAGCGAACGTTACTACTGCTTCTCAATACTTCCATTTGTTAAGACGCCAAGCGAAGCTTCTTTCTATGGATGAAGTTCGTCCATTAGTTGTAATGACTCCTAAGAGCCTGCTTCGTGATGCAAAAGTTGCTTCATTACCGGAAGCTTTCGAAAGTGATCACTTTATGCCGTTGCTTGAACAGCCAGGTCTTGGCAAAGAAAAAGACAAAGTTAAGAAAATCTTGCTATGCTCTGGTAAAATTGCGATTGACCTTGAAAAAGCTCTTGAGCAAGACCAAGTGGCTAGAACGGAAATGCACATTGTTCGGGTAGAACAGATTTATCCGTTCCCAGAGGAAGAGATGACAGCTCTCTTAAATGAATATCCAAATGTAGAAGACTTGATCTGGGTTCAAGAAGAACCTAAGAACATGGGTTCATGGCTATACATTGAACCAAAACTCCGTGCCGTAGCACCTAATGGAGCACATGTTTCTTACATCGGAAGACAAGAGCGCTCAAGTACAGCTGGCGGGGAACCAGACATCTATAAAAAAGAACAAGAACAAATTATCCAAACATCATTAGCACTAGACATTCAATCGCGAGAGGGAGGCCGTGAACATGTTTGACGTTAAAGTTCCGGAATTAGCCGAATCAATTTCAGAAGGTACAGTTGCACAATGGCTTAAAAAAGAAGGCGACAAAGTTGTAAAAGGTGAAGACATCGTTGAGTTGGAAACTGATAAAGTTAACATCGAAATCAGTGCTGAGCGTGACGGTATTTTAAAAAATATTAAAGTTGAGCCTGGCGATACAGTTGCAGTTGGAGATGTAATTGCTTCAATCGTTGATGGTGATGGTTCAGCAGCTGAAACTGAGTCTAAACCTGAAGAGAAGCCAGCTGCAGAAGAGAAAGCAGATCCAGCTCAAAAACAAGAGCAGTCTTCTGAAAAAGCTGTAGCGGAAGAAGAAGATACTAAGGCTTCAGATCGCCCAATCGCATCACCAGCAGCACGCAAACTGGCACGCGAAAAAGGAATAGACCTTTCTGAAGTAAGTTCACGTGATCCACTTGGACGTGTACGTACAGAAGACGTTAAGCGTCATGCTGAAGGCGGAAGCAGCGAAAAGGCAGCAAGCTCGTCTAAGCCAGCTGCAAGCACATCGCAGCAGCAAAAAACAGCTGAACCTGTAAATCCTGAAAAGCCAGTAGAACGTGTTAAGATGTCACGCAGACGTCAAACGATCGCAAAACGTCTAGTTGAAGCACAGCAAACAGCTGCAATGCTTACTACTTTTAACGAAGTAGACATGACTGCGATCAACGAAGTCCGCGCTCGCCGCAAGGACAAGTTCTATGAGCAAAATGGCGTAAAACTGGGCTACATGTCATTCTTTACGAAAGCTGTTGTTGGCGCTTTGAAGAAGTTCCCTGCGATCAACGCAGAAATCCAAGGCGACGAAATGGTACTTAAGAAGTTCTACGATATCGGTATCGCAGTAGGCGCTGAAGAAGGATTAGTTGTACCAGTTGTACGCAACGCTGATCGTTTAAGCTTTGCTGGCATCGAGAAAGAAATCGGTAACTTGGCTGAGAAGGCACGCAACAAGAAGTTGTCATTAGAAGATCTCCAAGGCGGTTCATTCACAATTACGAACGGCGGTATCTTCGGATCAATGCTTTCAACACCGATTTTAAATGCTCCTCAAGTAGGTATCCTTGGAATGCACACTATCCAATGGAGACCAGTTGCAATAGATAAAGAGCGTATGGAAAACCGTCCGATGATGTACATCGCGCTTTCTTACGACCACCGTATCGTAGATGGAAAAGAAGCAGTAAGCTTCTTAACAACAATTAAATCACTTCTAGAAGATCCAGAATCATTGCTTTTAGAAGGTTAATACGATGAGTGAGGCCACCTCCCGCATTTGCTGGGGGTGGTTTTTTTGATGTGGTGGGTTGTGATTGGAGAGTTATAAGGGAACTTGGCGATTGCCAAGGTCATATTTGATGTGATTAGAGAGAAAACTGCGAATGTGCGAAGTTTCATTTTTTATTATAGTTCAGTGTCGGAATTTAGGTTAATTTGTCGAAAAGCCTATAAAATAAATTGAGGGATCATAAATAATTTTGAAGGACCATAAATCTTTTTGGAGGACCATAAAAAAAATTGAAGGATCATAAATTTGATTAAAGGACCATAAAAGTATATTCATTATTTTGAAGGTGATTTGAGTACTAATCTAGAACTGTATTTTGTTGATATAAAAGGAAGAGGTGATTATTTGATTGAAAAGAAAAGAACAAAACCGTTAAAACTAATGAAACTAGAAGCATTAAATGAACGAATCGTACAAAACCACTCAAAAATCCAGTATATAGAAAGCGATTATGCAAAATATAATGCTGGTTTTAAAGGTGAGATGTCACTAGATTTTTATTTGAAGGATCTAAATGAAGAGGACTTTCTTATTTTTCATGATTTAAGACTACCTCAATCGAGCAATGAACAATTTTACTTTCAAATTGACACTTTGATTGTACACTCTCAATTTTGTGTACTTATTGAGGTTAAAAACCTGATAGGTAATTTATATTTTGACCATCAATTTGATCAAATGATAAGAACTAGAGATGGAGTAGATGAAACTTTTTCAGACCCTATAAATCAGGTGGAATTGCAAAAAGTACAATTTGCAAAATGGTTAAGATTAAATTAATTCCCGGAAATTCCCCTTCACACCCTCGTGGCAATTACCAACCCAAAATCATACATTAGAATTTCTCCTAAGTATGGAAAAAAGACACAAAAAATTATTCGTGGAAATACCTTAGTAAATAAGATAAATGGATATGTTTCTTTTCAGCAAGAGAAGAAATTTCTAAAGAAAGATCTTAAAAGATTAACTAAGTACCTAAATAGAGAAGATACTCCATATAACCCTTATATATTAAGAAATATTAAAAGAGAAGAAATTTTGACTTGTGTTTTTTGTCCCAAATGCAACAAACCACCTATGATTAGAATAAAGAGAACCTGGGTTTGTTTAAATTGTTCAGGGGAATCTAACGATGCACATGGGAAGGCGTTACAAGATTATGCTCTATTATTTAATCCTCAAGTGAAAAATAAAGATATAAGAGATTTTCTAAACATAGAATCTCGTTCTTCCGTAAAAAAGCTACTTCATTCAATGAACCTAAAACCAACAGGTTGACGCAAAGCTGCCATATACACACTTCCACTACCAAGGTAAAAAGATCTTAAAGCGCAGAAAAAAATCGGATGAAAAGTACTTATTTTAGAAAATACTTAATAATTGCATAATGCAAATATAATGAGTTGCAACATGCAACTACAACCCGAAAAATAACTTGCATTACGCAACTAAAACACAAAAAAGACGGCCAAATCAGCCGTCATCAATGGTTTTCACCTATTTAAGGAATCAACACAATCTTACCGGTACTTTTCCTGCTTTCAATAAACTCATGTGCTTTTCCACCTTCACTTAAGGGAAAGACGGTTTTTGAAATTGTCACTTTACCTTCAGCAATCCATTTAAACAATTCACTAGAACGGGTAACTCGTTCTTCGTGGGAAGTAAGCACGTTCCACAAATCTCCGCCAGTTAATGTTTTGGAGGTATCCATCAGCATACGAGGATCAACTTTTACAGGATCACCGCCTGCCATTCCAAAAAACACTACCGTTCCGCCAACACGTGTTACGTCAAAACTATCCATTATTGTGGATCCTACAGATTCATAGACAACATCCACACCTTTACCTGATGTCATTTGCATAACTGATTCCTTCCAGTTGTCACTATATAAAAATACCGATTCCGCACCAGCAGATAAGGCAACTTGCCGCTTTTCTTCAGAAGAGGTTAAGCCTATTGCTGTTCCGCCGAGCAGCTGAATGATTTGAATCAATAACTGTCCAACACCGCCTGCAGCAGCATGAACCAGCGAAACGTCACCTTTTTTAATAGAATAGCTGTCTTTCGTTAAATAATGAGCTGTAAGTCCTTGCAATAATAGGGAAGCAGCTGATTCAAACGAAATACCATCAGGAATGGGTATAGCTTTATCTTTAGGAACAGCGACTAATTCTGCGTTTGCAGCAGGAACGTCAGCAAATGCAATCCGGTCGCCAACCCTAACATCTTGCACATTATCTCCGACACTTTTCACAATTCCGGCACCTTCATACCCTAGTATGTATGGAGGCTGTCCTTCCAGATGATAATTTCCTTTTCTTCTATATACATCTGCAAAATTCAAGCCGATTGCTTTCATTTCGAGCAAGATATCATCTGGACCGATAACAGGATCACTTATTTCACGATAATCTAAGACGTCTGGACCGCCAAACTTTTCAAATACTAATGCTTTCATGATTTTCTCCACCATTCATATATGTTAATGTTCATGATTATTTTAACGATAAAAATAACGAAAGACTAGGGAAGGAGCTTGAGAAAAGATGAATTTGACATTATTCATACTGCACCTTTATCATTTAAAGAAGAAAAGATAATTGCCGCATCCATATTTAAAGGAGAGAAACTGAATGATTCACTTAGACTGGGCTACAAGGCCAACAATTCGAGAAATTAAATGTGTCCACACTAACGCCGAAAAATATATGGTAGACAGAGCTTTAACAGGCGGGAAGATGTATGAACTGAAAAATGAAACGGAAGAATTTTATTTTGTTATTGATAACACAGGTAAAATTGGAGGGTACTACAAAGAGTACTTTGAAGGTTAAGTCGTATAAAAACAGCAAAAAGAAAGCCTGACTCATCGAGCCAGGCTTTTATTAATATATTATGAATGAATTTTGACTTTTTCCTTATTTAAAAGGGCATCCATGAATTCATGGAATTCAGGAATGTTCATTTGCTGGGCTGAGTCGGATAATGCGACTGCTGGATCTGGGTGTACTTCAGCCATAACAGCATCTGCACCGATCGCCATAGCTGCTTTAGCAGCAGGCAAGAGGAGATCCTTTCGCCCTGTAGAATGTGTCACGTCCACAACAACCGGTAAATGCGTTTCTTTTTTCAAGATCGGTACAGCAGAGATATCCAGAGTGTTACGAGTTGCACGTTCGTACGTGCGGATGCCTCGCTCACATAAGATAACCTGGCTGTTGCCTTGAGCTAGGATGTATTCAGCAGCGTACATGAATTCTTCAATCGTCGCTGCTAATCCTCGTTTTAAGAGAACCGGTTTGTTGACGGAACCTGCAGCTTTTAATAAGTCGAAGTTTTGCATGTTACGTGCACCGATTTGGATTACATCAACGTAATCCAGCGCAATTTCAATGTCATTTGGATTTAAAATTTCACTTACGACAGCAAGCTGATGTTCATCTGCAGCTTTACGCAGAATCTTTAGACCTTCAAGACCTAGCCCTTGGAAATCGTAAGGGGATGTACGCGGCTTAAATGCACCGCCTCGAATTAATGTTAATCCTTTTTCAGCGATTACCTCGGCAACTTGTTTCACTTGTTCATAGCTTTCAACCGCACAAGGTCCCATAATGAAATGAGGATTTCCATCACCAATTTTTTCACCTTTTACATTTACAATTGTATCTTCCGGCTTCTTTTTACGGGATACTAGCAATGCTTTTCTATTATCATCTTTTTGCAGCTCTAAACTTGCCTTAAAAATTTGTTTGAAGATATGCTGCACAGTAGAGGTTTCGAACGGTCCATCGTTATGAGAAGCAATCAAATCTAAAAGGTTTCTCTCTCTGACTGGATCAAAACGCTTCACACCTTGCGTTTCTTTTAACTTTCCAATCTTTTGCGCGACATTGCCGCGTTCATTTAACAGTTCTAAAATTTTTAATGAAATCTCATCAACTTGTTTGCGTAAAACTTCTAATTCGTTTGACATCGGCGGTTCCTCCCCATTTGTTTTACTTCTCCACATTTCCTATATCGCGGCCGCTAATAGGCTATTTGTCAATTATTATTACACCGGACACTTTCGCGCTTTAAAGCGTGTGTCTCATAAAGTATTGTTTGTAACTTTAAAGGGATTTGACAAGAAAGTCAAGTGCTTTTCCAAAAAAAGTTTTATTAAATTTCTGAATGTTCATTTTTCACAATTTGACTATTAGATGAAGGTAATGTAAATTTTAAGAAAAATGAATGAATTCCCTTTACAACAGCGCTTCAACGTGTTAAAACTGTCTATAACTTTATAAAATAAATCGCTATGAAAGAACACGAGTAGTGAAAAGGTTCCCTGTTTTAGAGAGCTGATGGTGGTGCGAATCAGTACAAAGCCTTTTGCGAATTACAATTCTTGAGCATGCTTTTTTTAATAAAAGCCGGACTTTTCCGTTATGACAATGAAGGTGGCAGAGATTGATCTTTGCTGTCAGGGTGGTATCGCGATTAATTCGTCCCTGCTTTTTAGCAGGGATTTTTTTGTACAAAAAAATTGGCAAACAGCACATTGGAGGAATGAAAATGAGATATTTAACAGCCGGTGAATCACACGGACCGCAGCTTACAACGATAATAGAGGGTGTACCAGCTGGTCTTCCTCTTTTAGCTGAAGACATAAACGAAGAGCTAGCAAGAAGACAAAAAGGACATGGCAGAGGACGCCGCATGCAGATCGAAAAGGATCAGGTACAGATTCTTAGCGGTGTAAGACACGGTATAACACTTGGTTCACCAATCACATTAGTCGTTGAGAACAAGGATTTTACCCATTGGACAAAAATCATGGGTGCTGATCCGCTTGAAGACGAAAATACTGAAGTTAAACGTGTCATTTCAAGACCACGTCCTGGACACGCTGATTTAAACGGAGCCATTAAGTATAACCATCGAGATATGAGAAACGTGCTGGAACGATCTTCAGCACGGGAAACAACTGTACGTGTAGCAGCAGGAGCTGTGGCGAAAAAACTTTTAAAAGAGCTAGGCGTAGAAGTCGGCGGCCATGTGCTTGAAATCGGCGGGGTTAAGGCAGAACAAACAACGTATGAAACTCTTAAAGAACTTCGTGAAAAAACAGAGGCATCTCCAGTTAGATGTTTAGACGAAACGGCAGAAAAAATGATGATGAAAGCCATTGATCACGCAAAAGAAAACGGTGATTCAATCGGCGGCATTGTAGAAGTTATTGCTGAAGGGATGCCTGTTGCTGTAGGGAGCTACACGCACTACGACAACAAACTCGATGCTAAACTTGCTGCAGCAATCATGAGTATTAATGCTTTTAAAGGTGCTGAGATCGGCATCGGTTTCGAAGCAGCAAGAAAACCAGGCAGTGAAGTACATGACGAAATTCAATGGGACATCGAAAATGGATACACTCGCAAAACGAATAATGCCGGTGGTTTTGAAGGCGGAATGACAACAGGAATGCCAGTTGTTGTCCGGGGAGTAATGAAGCCGATCCCGACGTTATATAAGCCGCTTCAAAGTGTTGATATTGAAACGAAAGAAGCATTTGCAGCCAGCGTCGAACGCTCAGACAGCTGCGCTGTTCCAGCAGCAAGTGTTGTTGCAGAATCTGTAGTAGCATGGGAACTTGCAAGCGCACTTGTTCAGCAATTCGGTCAGGATAACATGGAAGTAATCAAGAAGAATATCGTTCAGCATCAAGAACGTGCACGGGTGTTTTAAATGAAGCAAATCAATATCACGACACCTTCAAAAAACTATCCAGTTTATATAGGTGAACAAGCGATTACTAAACTAGGTTCGGTTTTGCAATCATTGACGCCTGTACCAAAAAATGTGCTGATCATTACGGATCATAATGTAGGAGAGTTATATCTTAAAGATGTTCAAGCAGAACTGCATCAAGCATTTTCATATGAGATCTTTCAAATCAAACCAGGTGATAGTCAGAAATCTTTTGAAAACTATTACGCCTGCCAAAGTTTTGCGTTAGAGAAAGGACTTGACAGAACATCTGTAATTCTTGCACTTGGCGGCGGAATGATTGGTGATATCGCTGGATTTGTTGCCGGGACTTATATGAGAGGGATTCGTTTTATTCAACTTCCAACCACTATTCTTGCTCATGATAGTGCAGTAGGAGGGAAAACAGGAATCAATCATCCTGAAGGCAAAAACATGATAGGCGTTTTTCACCAGCCAGAAGCCGTAATCTATTCAACGGATTTTCTATCAACTTTACCTGAAAATGAAATAAGATCTGGATTTGCGGAAGTGATCAAGCATGCGTTAATAGCAGATCCAACCTTCTATGAATACCTTCACGGAAATATAAAAACATTGGATGATTTAAAAAACGAACACCTGTTAAACTGCCTTACAAGAGGAATTGAGATTAAGAACGAAGTAGTATCACAGGATGAAAGAGAAAAGGGCATTAGAGCTTTTTTAAATTTTGGACACACGCTTGGACACGCCATTGAAGGAGAGTTTCAATACAGAGGTATAACACATGGTGAGGCAGTTGCACATGGTATGCTGTTTGCTTTATCCCTTAAAGATGAAAATAGACAGCTAAGGAAAGATTTAAAAAAATGGTTAAATGATCTGGGCTATTCACCGATACCAAAAAATCTTTCCGTACAATCTCTTATCAATCGTATGAAGAAAGATAAGAAAGCTGCAGGAGGGACCATTCACATGGTGCTTTTAGAAGAATTAGGACATCCGTATCTAGCTTCTTATCAAGCAATCGATTTAGAAGAAAAATTAACTGCATTCTTAAAAGAGAATTAACCCCAAAGGAGCCTGCACATGAAAAACGTCTTGCTGATAGGAGTCGGATTGATAGGCGGATCAATCGCTTTAACTATAAAAAATGAACATGAAGCGGTTATCTCAGGGTATGACGTCCAGGCTGCTAATTGCGAGACTGCAGTAAAATTAGGAGTCATAGACAGAGTCACAGCTGATTTGCAACGCGATGCAGCTAACGCTGACCTTATCATAATCGCAACACCAGTTGAAGCAACATTAAAAGTCATGGATGTACTGTGTTCCATAAAACCAGCAATTAAAGCACTTATCATGGATGTTGGAAGCACGAAGAATACCATAATGAAAAAAGCTGAAAAGCTGGCTGAAAACGGTATTGTTTTTATCGGCGGCCATCCTATGGCAGGGTCACATAAAACTGGAGTAGAAAGTGCTAAACCACATTTATTAGAAAATGCTTTTTATATTCTAACGCCAAGTTCTATTACATCTGCAGCGAAAATTGAAGAAGCTAAGGACTGGCTAAAAGGAACTAACGCAAAGTTTATAGTGGCTGAGCCGGATGAACACGATTTTTTAACAGGTATCGTAAGCCATTTTCCTCATCTAATTGCATCGAGCCTCGTAAGACTTGCACAAAAACATGCCAATGATAATCCGCTGGTTCAGCAGCTCGCAGCGGGTGGTTTTCGTGATATCACACGGATTGCATCAAGCTCTCCTAAAATGTGGAGTGATATTGTCAGCCAAAACAAAGAACATCTATTATCCCTTTTACATGAGTGGAAAGAAGAGATGGACCAAGTTATAAACTTTGTGGAAAAAGGTGATCAAAATCAATTATTCGATTACTTTAATGGAGCAAAATTGTTTAGAGATGGACTTCCAGTTCGTTCCAAAGGAGCTATACAGCCGTTTTCTGATTTATATGTAGACATTTTAGATACAGCAGGTGCTTTGTCTAAAGTTACAACACTCTTAGCAGAATCCCAAATCAGCATCATCAATATTACCATTCTCGAAGTAAGAGAAGATCTCAATGGGGTACTGAGGTTAAGTTTTCAAAATGATAATGATCGTGATAATGCACAACAGTTATTACATCAAAAAAACTATTTAACTCATATCACGGATTAAAGGAGGCACTTTTTATGGAAAAACGATTAATGCCTATTCAAAGCTTAAATGGAACAATTAAAGTGCCAGGTGATAAATCCATTTCTCATAGAGCAGTTATGTTTGGTTCCATTGCAGAAGGAAAGACAACTATAAATGGTTTTTTAACTGGTGAAGATTGCCTAAGTACTATATCTTGTTTTAAAAAGCTAGGTGTAAACATTGTCCAGGAAAATGAACAAGTAACTGTTGAAGGCAATGGGATATCAGGATTGCGGCCACCTACTGAAGATCTGTATGTCGGAAACTCTGGGACTACCATCCGTTTGATGCTTGGAATCCTTGCCAATACTCCTTTTACTTCTGTGCTTACAGGTGATGATTCAATTGCAAAAAGACCGATGAATCGTGTTACAAAGCCATTGAAACAGATGGGTGCAGAAATCAAAGGCAACGAATCAGGAAATAAGGTTCCTCTTCAAATAAAAGGAGGAAACGTTAAAGGAATACACTACCATTCTCCAATAGCAAGTGCTCAAGTAAAATCAGCTATTATCCTTGCAGGACTTGAAGGTGAAGGAACAACTTCTGTTACCGAGTCTCTAAAATCAAGAGATCATACAGAACGGATGCTAGAAGCCTTTGGAGCTGAGGTGAAGTCAGATGCATTAACAGTTTCCATTGAAGGAGGACAGCAGCTTAAAGGTACACATATTGAAGTTCCTGGTGACATTTCTTCTGCAGCCTTTTTCTTAGTTGCTGGAGCTATTGTTCCAGACAGCACAATTACCCTGCAAAAAGTAGGAATGAATCCAACCCGTACTGGAATTTTAGATGTTCTGATTGATATGGGAGCTCAGATTTCGTATCAAAATGTAAATGAGGAAGCTTCTGAACCGCATGGCGATCTCCTCATTAAAACTTCGTCACTAAAGGGGACCGTTATTAAAGGAGATGTCATTCCTCGATTAATTGATGAGATCCCGATTATTGCATTGGCAGCAACACAGGCTGAAGGGCAAACAATCATTCAAGATGCACATGAATTGCGAGTCAAAGAAACTGACCGGATTGAAACTGTCGTAAATGAGCTTAAAAAAATGGGAGCGGAAATCGAAGCTACAGATGACGGAATGATTATTAACGGGAAAACACCTTTAAAAGGAGCTTCCGTTCAAAGTCATGGTGATCATCGAATCGGAATGATGTTAAGCATAGCCTCATGTATTGCAGAAGGTGAAACAACTCTGGCAGAAAGTGAAGCGATAGCTGTTTCATATCCATCATTTTTCGATCAGTTGAAACGTCTATCAAATCATTAATAAAAATAGATAGCATTTGAGCCAGTATCCACCAAGGATTCTGGCTTTTTTGTTGTGTAGGAAATTATAAATTAGACTCGACAAGCGGTTCGTTGTTTTTATTTATGGAGCGGAGAGTAGAATTTGTTAAGAATTGTGAACTCGCGGATATATGGCTAAAACTCGCGGGATAATAGCCAAATTTTCAGGGATAAAAGTGTTTGAACGCCATAAGAGACGATTGAAGGACTCCAAGCTACCTATCTGTATGCGATTTGGCAGCGGAACAATTAGAATTTCTAATAAAAAGCATAGGCAGACGACCTCAAACAGAGAAAACTTAAAATTTTTTGCTTCTATCATTCAACACACCTAACAAGCTTGAAAGAATACCAAGAATGCATATCCCTCATCTGCAAACTTTACTACAGGTAAAGTATTCATTATATTACTTACTTTCAAAAACTTTATGAGATATTCTATCATTCGACAGATTATAACATTTTTCATATTAGAATCATTATAAAAAAGTATTGATTATCCATTGAGAAGTGATATCATTAAAGATGTACAATGAAACTATTAAAATAATGAGGTGATTTAGTTTGGGTAATGGAAACAAACATCTTACTACCAGTTGGGGAGCACCTGTAGGGGACAACCAGAATTCAATGACAGCAGGATCAAGAGGTCCAACATTAATTCAGGACGTACATCTTTTAGAAAAGTTAGCGCATTTTAACCGAGAGCGTGTACCAGAGCGTGTTGTACATGCTAAAGGCGCGGGAGCTCACGGGTATTTTGAAGTAACGAATGACGTGAGAAAATATACAAAAGCAAACTTCTTATCTGAAGCAGGAAAACGAACACCTTTATTTGTCCGCTTTTCTACTGTTGCTGGTGAGAATGGTTCTGCTGATACAGTTAGAGATCCCCGAGGATTTGCTGTTAAGTTTTATACAGAAGAAGGAAACTATGATCTTGTAGGGAACAATACACCAGTCTTCTTTATCCGTGATGCCATTAAGTTTCCTGATTTTATTCATACTCAAAAACGTCATCCTCAAACACACTTGAAAAATCCGAACGCAATCTGGGATTTTTGGTCATTATCGCCTGAATCTCTTCATCAGGTTACGATACTTATGTCTGACCGGGGTATTCCTGCAACGTTCCGCCATATGCACGGCTTTGGAAGCCATACCTTTAAATGGGTAAATGCAGAAGGCGATGGAGTTTGGATAAAATACCACTTTAAGACAGAACAGGGTGTAAAGAATCTATCAAATGAAGTAGCTGCTAAGATTGCTGGAGAAAATCCTGATTATCATACAGAAGACCTTTTCAATGCGATCGAAAATGGTAATTTTCCTGCCTGGAAACTCTATGTGCAAATTATGCCTCTAGAGGATGCGAATACTTACCGGTTCGATCCGTTTGATGTTACAAAAGTCTGGTCACAAAAAGACTATCCATTAATTGAAGTAGGCCGTATGGTTTTAAATAAGAATCCAGATAATTATTTTGCAGAAGTTGAACAAGCTACATTTTCACCTGGAACATTAGTACCAGGAATTGATGTATCTCCTGATAAGATGCTTCAGGGCCGCCTTTTTGCATACCATGATGCACATCGTTATCGTGTAGGAGCAAACCATCAAGCACTCCCGATTAATCGTCCGCGCCATGAAGTAAATAATTATCAGCGTGATGGCCAAATGCGTTTTGATAATAATGGCGGAGGGTCCGTTTATTACGAGCCTAATAGTTTCGGTGGCCCTAAAGAATCTCTCGAAAATAAACAGGCTGCATTTCCAGTCACAGGGGTGGCGGACAGTGTTGGCTATGATCATCATGATCACTATACACAGCCTGGAGATTTATATCGCCTGTTAAGTGAGGAAGAACGTTCACGTCTAATAGAAACCATTGTTGGCGCAATGAAACCAGTCGAACATGATGAAATAAAACTGCGCCAAATTCAGCATTTCTATAAAGCAGATCCAGATTACGGTACGCGTATAGCCAGAGGACTTGGGTTATCTGTGCCGCAAGAAGTAAAATAATTAAGCATAAAAAATACGTTCCCCAATATTTGCGGGAACGTATTTTAATTTTAGCGTAATTAAACTTTCGCAAAAGTTCTTAGATCTTCAACGTCGGCTACTTTAAATCCATTAGCCTCCACACGGTGAATCAATTCATCAATTTCTTTCCGCGTAACACTTTTGTTAAACGTGATTACAACTCTGCGCAAAAATTGTTTTCCAGCATCTTGTGTAAAGACACCTTCAATATTGTATTCTTCATGGATGGCCGTGAAAAGTTTTCTAAGCGATCCTTTACCTTCAGTAGTAGAGACGGTTAAAGAATAGCCGCCATTTTTAATTCCATATGAATCTTGCAGAATGTCCATTACTTTAGAGTGAGTAATAATCCCTAAGAAATTATGTTCATCATCAACAACTGCCATGAAAGGAAGACGGCGGATCGAGAACAGCACTTTAAAATAAGCTGTATTTTCATGAATGAAGGCATCTCTTTCTTCTACAACTCTGCTTACATTTTCTTTTACAGAACCTACATTATCGATTATATAATCGGATGTTGTCTCCTTAAAAAGCAAGCCCACAAACTTTTCTTCTTTTTCATCTAATACTGGAATACAGCGGTACCCAGATTGAATGATGGTATAACGGGCTTCACTAATTGACATATTTTCTGTGACATACGTTACTTTGGATTTGGAAAGATAATTAGATTTTACTTTCATAAGACACACCCTTTTCAGAATTATATAAATATTTAAAACTAATTCGCTATAAATTGCAATATACCTGCTTTTTTCATAGATATACTGCAACTTTTTTCCTGTTTGCACATTTGAAAATTCTGTCATATAATAAAATGGAAATTATTTATTAATTGGAATCGTAAGGAGGTGTAAGGAATGCTTAGAGATGTACAACTGTTTAGCTGGCTGGTCGTTTTCCGTTCAATTACTTATGTATTTTTTCGTAATTGGTGGAGTCTGTCCAAATTCAGCTATTCAAATATTGTACACCGATAAGTAACCTTACCCTTTCCTTTTTCTAAGTAAAAGATAAAACCATGGGCAGGTACTATTTGCTCATGGTTTTTTTATTGGAGGCTGTTTTCGTAAACTTTGTTGTTTTTGAAAGTAGTTGATTTCCGTTCCAGGTCGCTCGCTTTCCGCGGGGCGGGCGGTGAGCCTCCTCGCGCTTTGCGCCTTTAGGAGTCTCACCTGTCCCACTCGTCCCGCAGGAGTCTCACACCTTGCACTCCAATCAACTTATCAATGAAGCAACAATCTATTAGAAAGTGCCTTTTTGAAAAAGGACAGTGGCATAACATTATTAAAGGAGAAAAATAAAATGATTATATGCACTGTTCAAAATCTAAAAAAAATGTACGGCGGAAATGAGATTCTTAAAAATATTTCGTTTGAAATACACGAACAAGATCGAATTGGCATTGTCGGTCAAAATGGTTCGGGGAAAACGACTTTATTTAAGCTTTTGAGCAATTTGGAGCATAGTGACTCAGGTTCAATTTTTATAAAAAAAGATGCAGCTATCGGATATCTTGCCCAGCTGCCTGATCATGATGTTCATTCCACAGTTTACGAGGTTATCTCGGCAACATTTCAAGAGATTAAAGAAATTGAAAAGAAGATAGAAGAGGTAAATCTTCAATTAAGTGATCCTTCACAAGGAGAACGGCTTGAAAAGAATTTAAACAAACTATATAAGCTTCAAGAACAATATGAGAATTTAGGCGGCTATGCAATAGAATCAAAAATTAACGGTGTTTTAACGGGCCTAGGTATATCTCATCTTTCAAATCAACTATTTAAGCAAATTAGCGGAGGGGAACAAACGAAAGTAGGTTTAGCTTGTCTGCTTCTCCAAGAACCAGAACTTCTTTTGCTGGATGAACCTACTAACCATTTAGACATTGATACCATAAACTGGCTGGAAAATTATTTACTAAAATATAAAGGTGCAGTAGTAATTATCAGTCATGACAGATATTTTTTGGATAAGGTTACTATGAAGACGATTGATTTCGAAGAAGGGGAATGCACTGTATATCACCATTCTTACTCTGGGTTTGTAAAAGAAAAAGAAAACAATCTCTTGCTAGAATTTGAAAAATACCAAGAGCAGCAAAAGAAAGTAAGGAAAATAAAAGAATCTATTAAACAATTGCGGGATTGGGGAGCACGTTCTGGAAATGAAAAGTTCTTCAAACGAGCCAGAAGTATGGAAAAGGCACTTGCTCGTATTCAAAATATGAAAAGACCGCAGCTTGAACGCAAAAAGGCAGCTTTTGAATTTAATGTGAATAAGAGAAGCGGTCAGGATGTTGTTGTTGTTGAACAAGCAAGCAAGTTAATTGAAGACCGTTTGATTCTTGAAAATATTGACCTGCAGGTAAGATACGGAGAAAAGATTGCTCTAATCGGCAAAAACGGTTCGGGAAAAACCACATTAATAAACTGTCTGCAAAATAACGATTTTGATTATGGAGCTATTAAGCTTGGTCCCTCCGTTTCAATTGGATATCTATCACAAAAAGGACTGGAAGCAGAAGCTAATCTGACCGTTCTCGACATTTTTAGAGATAAAGTACCCATGGAAGAAGGAGAGGCGAGACATCACTTGGCAAAGTTCTTATTCTATGGTCCTTCTGTATATAAAAAAGCTAGTGATCTAAGCGGAGGAGAGAGAACGCGGTTAAGGCTCGCACAGCTTGTTTATGAAGGGTTCAATTTTCTAATACTTGATGAACCTACCAACCATTTAGACATAGATTCACGTGAAGCTTTAGAAATAGCTTTAGAAGAATTTGACGGTACAATAATGGCTGTAACACATGACCGTTATTTTATGAATAAGTTATTCGAGAGAACGATTTGGCTGGATAATGGCAAGATTGATAGCTATAAAGGGAATTACGATTATGCTCTTGAAAAACGAATTAGCAAGTAAATCTCGGAACAGGCTAAATTTTAGCCTGTTTTTTGTTTTTTGGATTGCGACCCTCACATATGGGGAATAATGGATATGAATATTGTTTAAATATAGGAGGTACTCCGTGAATAGTTTCGAACAAAATTTGCCGCAATACCCTGAACCACTTTGGAGGGATAATGTCGATTTGCCCAAATACCCTTCATTGACAGGAAATGAACATACAGATGTTGTTATCGTAGGTGGGGGGATTACAGGTATAACGACAGCTTATTTACTTGCTAAAGAAGGACTTCAAGTAACCTTGCTTGAAGCTGGAAAAGTCTTGAATGGAACAACTGGCCATACAACGGCAAAAATCACTTCCCAGCATGGTGTCATATATGATCGTCTGATCTCCCATCTAGGATTAGAACGTGCAAAAATGTATTATCAATCTAATGAAGCTGCAGGTCAATTCATTCATAATTTTATTAAGGAAAATGGTATCCATTGTAACTACGAAATTCACGATGCTTTTCTTTATGCAAATACAGAACAAGGAATTAAAAAACTCGAAAAAGAAGCTCATGCATATGAACAGCTCGAGATCGACGGCGATTTAACCGAAAAGATGCCCTTTGATATACCTCATAAAAAAGCACTTGTTATGAAAAACCAAGCACATTTTCATCCTGTTAAATACTTGATTGCTCTATTAAAAGAAATGGAGTCACTTGGTGTTAAGGTATACGAAAATACAACAGCTTCTGATATTCAGGAAGATAAGGAAGATAAAAAAGCAATAGTAAAAACAGAAAATGGACATGAAGTAAAAGGGAATTTTGTAGCTTGCTGCACACATTTTCCATTTTTCGATGGGATGGGTTTTTATTTTACAAGGATGATGGCAGAACGTTCTTATGTCTTAGCGGTTAAAACTAAAGATAAATTCCCTCATGGTATGTATTTAAGTGTAGATGAAACTGTTAGATCATACAGATCCATTCTTCAAGATGGAGAGCATATAGTTCTTGTTGGCGGTGAAAGCCATCAGACCGGGCAGGGAATTCCGACACATCAGCATTATGAAGCGTTATTAAAAGAAGCAAAAAAATCGCTTAACCTTGAAAGAGTATTGTATCGCTGGTCAGCACAAGATCTTATCACACTAGATAAAGTTCCTTTCATAGGAAAGTTAACACATAAGCATGACAATATTTTTGTAGCAACTGGATTTAGAAAATGGGGGATGACAACTGGAACACTAGCTGCCCATATCATTCGTGATCATATAATGGATAGAGAAAACGATTTTGCCGATCTGTATAAACCTCAGCGTTTTCAAGCTGACCCTTCAGATATAAAGCAGTTTGTTAAAGAAAATTCCGATGTGGCAAAGCATTTTGTGTCTGGAAAGTTAGACAAGCCATCTAAAAATCCTCGTAGCCTTAATAAAGATGAAGGCGGGGCAGTAACTGTTGACGGAAAACGATGCGGAGCTTATCGAGATTCTAATGGTGAATTGCATGTTGTTGATACCACTTGTACACATTTAGGCTGTGAAGTGGAATGGAACAGCGGTGAAAGAACGTGGGACTGTCCTTGTCATGGATCCCGCTTCACTTACGAAGGAGCAGTTGTAGAAGGACCAGCCACTAAACCTCTTAAACGGGTAAATCCTTAACCCTTAAATTACTCTAAGAGACTGATACCAAACAGTTGCTTAACCGCGACTTTTGGTGTTGGTCTTTTTTTATTCGTTTTTGTTCGAAACCAGCTTATTAAGGAAATGTTCTTTTATTTGTTAGCTCTTTTCTAAAGGCTCTTCTCTAAAAAGTTGTTTCTTGCAGGTACTTTGTTTGATTCTCTTCTTAGATAAGTTGAATGGAGCGCAAGGTGCGAGACTCCTGTGGGATGAGTGGGACAGGTGAGACTCCTAACAGCGCAGAGCGCTAGGAGGCTCACCGCACACCCCACGGAAAGCGAGCAACCTGGAGAGGAAATCAACCACTTTCAAAGAGCAACAAAGTTTACATCCTCACTTTTTCTTATAATAGATTAATTAAGTCTTCATATATTTTTCTTATATTGAAAAAAATAACAGTAAAAATAATGATAATTTTTAGAAAATGGTTTAAAATAAAGTGCTTAGGAGCGAGAGGGGGAACTAAATATGAAGCTTTTAAGAGAGACACTTAAGCATTTTAAGCCTTATTGGAGGGGGCTTCTGCTTGCTTTTGCATGTTCATTAATTGGAGGTGCCTTTACAGTAATACCTCCTATATTAGCCGGAAAGCTAGTGGATGAAGTGCTTCCAAATCAGATGACAGATATGATCGGCTGGCTCGTTGCAGGAGTACTCTTTGCATTTTTATTTAAAGTGATTTTCGAATCGCTTCAGGAATATATTCAGGTTCAGATTGGACTGGATGTAATTACTGATATGCAGATGAGAGCTTTTGGACGTTTGCACCGTACACCTATGTCATTCTTTACGACTACGCCTCGCGGGGATATGCTTTATCGCCTAACGCATGATGTAGAAGCTGTACAAAACTTGAATAATACTGTTGTACCTCGATTTGTCCAGCAAGTGGTTAGTGCTGTAGCTGCATTTATCGCAGTATTCGCTCTATATTGGCCTGTGGCGATCGTTATGTTCTGTGTATTTGCTATCTATTTATATCCATCATTCAAACTTGGAAATACAATGCGAAAAATGAGTGCAGTGCAGCGTGATATGCGTGCTGACATCTATCATCATCTACAAGAGAGCATCGAATCAACAAGACTTGTTCGTACATTCCAAACACAAGAACGAGAAATACATACACAAGACAAAAAACTTACGGACTGGAAAAATTATTCGATTCGTGCTGCTTTAATTGGTAAAGTAAACTGGCGACTAGGAAACTTATTCAATATCGCAACACCTGGAGTTGTTATGTTAGTAGGAGGTATGGCTGTCTGGAACAATACCATATCAGTGGGGACGCTTGTAGCATGTCTCGGCTTTATTCCTACGATGTTTTTTCCTATTCGGTCACTTGCAGAGAATGCATTAATTATCCAGCAGGCAATACCTGCCCTTCAACGAATCTATGAATATTTCGACCTTCCAGTTGAACATGAAGAGAACTTGCCAAAAATGAACGCAATAAGCGGGGATATAGACATTAATAATCTATGGTTCCGCTATCCTGGAAATGATGAATATGTTCTTAAAGGTGTATCTCTTAGCATGAAATCAGGGCAGCACATAGGAATAGTAGGAACGAGCGGCGGAGGAAAATCAACTCTTATACAATTACTGCTCGGTCTATATGAACCTGAAGCAGGAACCATTGAAGTAGATCAGCAAAATCTATTTGATTACAACCGTAATTCTTTCCGTCAGCAAGTCGGAGTTGTGTCTCAAGAAACTTTCTTATTAAACAATACGCTTCGTATGAATCTATTATATGGAAGAAAAAATGCATCTCAGGAAGAACTTGATGCAGCATGTGCAGCATCAGGACTTACGGAATTTATTGCAGCACTGCCAGACGGATATGAAACCATTGTAGGGGAACGCGGCCTTAAATTGTCAGGCGGTCAAAGGCAGCGTGTCGCGTTAGCGAGGGCAATTTTAAGACATCCTGCTCTATTAATCTTTGATGAAGCAACTTCTTCCCTTGATGGTGAAACGGAAGAGCGCGTACAAGCTGCATTAGAAAACCTTATTCCTGGACGAACAACCATCACAATTGCTCACCGTCTCGTTACAGTGAGAGATACGGATAAAATTTTGCTCTTGGATAAGGGGATCGTCGCAGAAGAAGGTACTCATGAGGAACTTCTTGCTCAAAGAGGTCAATACTATGAACTTTATATGGCCCAATACAGTGAATTAGAAAAGGAGAGAGCGATATGAGCCAATTAGCCGCCAAGCCAAAGAACCGTGATGGCAGGCGCGTTCTAGCCTTTTTAAAACCACATAAAAACTGGGTATTCGCAGACGCTTTCGTTATTGCGGTCAGCCAGGTTTTCTCTGCGCTTATTCCGACACTTGCTCTCGGATGGCTTGTTGATACTATACTTCCAGGAGAGTCTAATAAGCTTTTATGGGGATTAATGTGGCTTCTTATATTTGCAGCTGTTGCTGACTTAATCCTGATGGTAATTGATGAATACTTTTGTCACCAGGTTGCAAAAACAGTAACAAACTGGCAAAAACTTCGTTTGTTTAAGCATTTGCAAGTGCTGCCATTTTCTTTTTACCAAAACAATCAATCTGGTGAGATGATGGCGAGGGTTTCTGATGACCCTGATACTCTGCACAATTTCCTTGCATGGGAAGGCTCTACTTTTATGGCTTCCGTTCAGGGAGTAATTCTCTATAGCATCGTTTTGCTTTGGATCCATCCATATCTTATGATTACAAGCGTTGTGTTAGGGGTTATCTTCTATTTAACATCAAATGCAGTTGGGCAAAGAACACGCCAAGCATCGGCAAACGCCAGAAAAGAAGCTTCGCGTTATCTTGAAAGACTTCGTGAATCTGTTACAGGCATCCACCTTTCAAGGGTTCTCGGTGTATCTGACGGAGAAGTGCAAAGTGTTGCAGAAATTCGCAAATCGTTCATAAAAGAATCTCGTTATGAATTAAAAGCACGTATGCAATCAATCGTCGTTATTGGGAGTTATAATGGCCTTGGTTTAGCAGTTGTTTATGGGCTAAGCGCGTATTTAATCTGGAACAATAGGTTAACTACCGGTGAAATGCTGACAGCCGCTGGCCTTGTTGCAATCGCTGCTAATGAAATGCAGAAAATGCTCAGAAACTGGCTTTCTGTAAGACGAACTGGTCCTGCTCTTGACCGTTCTGAAATTTTATTAAGCGAAAAGACTTCAAACGCTGAAACAGAAAAAGGTATTATATTACCAGAAGTACAAGGATCAATTGAATTAAGGGACGTAGCATTTGGCTATCCCGAAAAAGATGAACTGGTTCTAAAAGGATTATCATTTATTGTTCAGCCAGGTGAAGCTATCGCTCTTGTCGGTCCAAGCGGTTCCGGAAAATCAACGATCGTCGATTTATTACTTCGTCTATATGAACCAAACAGCGGTTCTATTCTTTTAGACGGCAAGGATATTTCATCTATTGATGCTGGATGGCTCCGTTCACAGATAGCTATAGTTTCACAGGATGTTCAGCTGCGAAATGGTTCACTTGCGGATAATCTGCGCATAGCAAAGCCTGATGCTACAGATGAAGAGTTGTTAAGTGCTATTAATGACAGCGGTTTGGGGGATTTCATCCTAACACTGCCTGAAGGCTTAAACACAATGGTAGGAGAGCGGGGAAGTTTATTATCTGGCGGTCAAAAACAAAGATTGTCTCTTGCCAGGGCTCTTGTTAAGGATGCAGCTATTCTTATATTAGATGAAGCAAGTTCTGCACTTGATCCGATTACAGAGGTTCAAGTTAATGAGGCAATCAACAAAAGAAAATCTAAGCAAACCGTTTTTATCATCTCTCATCGATTATCAACGGTGCTTGCTGCAAATCGTATTATCGTTATAGAAAACGGCAGAATGATTGAAACAGGGAAACACGAATCACTTCTGGAATCAGAACACGGTGTATACAGCCGCTTATTCAAACGTGAAGCAGAAATTGGCACTCAGGCATTTAGCAATTAACCATTTACAAAGGGCAGTCCAAAAAAGGATTGCCTTTTCTCATAAATAATCTCTGAATGGGGTATATATGATACAAGATATCCTAATAGGAGGTACAACAAATGTCCGAAAAGTTTAGAGCGTATTTTAATATATTAGCCCTTGCAGCAGTTATTTTAGTTAATTATCTGGCAAACGCTTTACCGTTAAACGGGAATACAACAGGGGCACTATCAGCAAAGTATAATGTCCTTATTACTCCAGCGGGGTATGTATTCTCGATTTGGGGACTGATCTATACATTCCTGGCTATATGGGTAATTTATCAAGTCATGCCTAAACATATGAATCATACGGTTTTCAAAAAAATAGGTTATTGGTTTGTTATTAGCTGTATATTCAACTGTCTTTGGATTTTTGTCTGGCATTATGAAAAGCTGATCCTTTCACTTATTGTAATGATAGGATTACTGCTGTCTTTAATCATCATTTATTCAAGGATTCAAAGCGATGAGAACCGGCCAAGATATGTTCTGTCTCCTTTTTCAATCTATTTAGGATGGGTTAGTGTAGCTACAATTGTTAATACCTCAGTTGTACTTAAATATTCTGGATGGAATGGTCTCGGGCTATCTTCTGAAACTTGGACTATTACAATGCTTATCGTTGGAACGATATTAGCCTTTGTTTTTACTTTTAAAAATGACGATTTCATTTATCCGCTCGTTTTCGTTTGGGCATTTATCGGAATTGGCATAAGACACATGGGTGAGATAGACGTTATCGCTAACACAAGCTTCTCTCTAGCTGTATTGCTTTTGTTATTCATTGTTTGGATAGCATCAAAACGAACGAATATTTTAAGATCAATGCGTACTTAATTTTTCTAATAATTGGGGGATTATCATGGTGAAATTATCAATGCCAGCTGGATTACTACTTGAAGCTGCAATCGCTGGAGGGATTGACGGAGATCATTTGATTGATGTTATTAGGAATAAGAATATTAGTGCTTTAAATCATATAGGTAAAGAAGAAAATAGCTGGCTAAACTTCTTTCGTTACGCAGAAGAGAATTGGGAGGATATCGTTCTCGCTGTTAATAATGGTTATATGTTTAAGTTTATTACGATTAGAGGATTACAAAATTTGCTGCAGACAAGATTTTCTTTCAAAGAAGAGGAACATTTTAAAATCGGAGACTCATGGCTTGAGCTAAGTCTAAATGAATCACAGCTTAAATTTTTACAATGCCGCATTCCTAATCAATGGGCGTTTGTAAAACAAGAAAATAGCAGATATAACTTTCGTGCAGTCGTCGCGCATACTCAGACAATCGTCTGATAAAAAGGCATCCCTTAAGGAATTATCCTTATAGAGATGCCCTTTTTATTCTTGATAATTGTTTCTTGCACTCAGCCAAAAGGTAATGCCGATCGCTTTGCAGACTGAAAAATAATGAAGGAGCATAAGAAGAACGGAACCTGCATTCATACCAATTATAACACCGTGCATTCCAAATGATGGCTGTGAGCCTAGGATATACATAAGAAAAAAAGAAATGATTGTTGACCATACAGACTGGATAAAAGCTGTAGTGATCAATCCTAAACCAATTAAATATGCCTGAAGCGGAATTAAGAAGAAAGTAAATAAAAAGCTTGGCCATAAAAGTTCCAGATAGATTGCAGCTGAAGAAGAGTGAAAGAACAACACCGTTAATTTCTCAGAAAACAAAAGGAAAATAACTACTGCAGGAAAACCATAAGCTGCTGTTATTTTCATAACCCGCATAAGAAGTATTTTTAATGTATCCACATCTTTTTTTGCAGTCGCTTCAGAAACTGTCGGAATTAGTACAACTAACAAAGAGTGCGCAATAAATGCAGGGAAGAACCCAATAGTTATAGCAACACCTGCAAGCAGCCCAAACTGTTCAGTTGCCGCCACATCAGATAGTCCAGTCAAAGTAAGTGAGTATTTAATCAAAAAAGGCTGAACTGCATTTGTAAATGCATGAAAAAGACGCAGCCCTGTTGTTGGTATGGTCACAGCCATTAAGCTTTTTGTAACTTCTCCGGCACTTAAATCATAATTTGATTGGGATTTCATTTTCCGGAATTGCAGCAAATAAGCTGTAAACAAATAAACGAAAACAACAAGTTCACTGCCAACAAAAGTAGCTAATGCAATTAAGATTGCTGTTTCTCGATCAAAGGAAAATAATTGAT
Organism: Fictibacillus halophilus; assembly: GCF_042680145.1. GTDB lineage: Bacteria > Bacillota > Bacilli > Bacillales > Fictibacillaceae > Fictibacillus > Fictibacillus halophilus_A. The sequence continues at coordinate 1,502,052 of NZ_JBHTNQ010000001.1, forward strand.
AAATACCTGCCAGTAATATGAGCTGTGCAAATTTACGGAATAGATTAGAAAAAGCGAGTTTTCCTATCTGCTGCTTCCCCATGAAAAAACCTCTGGCTATAGAGGTAAGCGAGATTAGCGGAATTAATAGCACCATTAACCATCTTACAAGAGGATGATAGCTGTTAAAGACCGGAATAAAAGGAAGTACAAATACAGCAATAATAATCATAGCTGCCGTTAGAATCAACGTTAGCTTTGTCGCATGTTTCAGCATGCTGTAGTGCTGTTTTTCTTCTTTTTCTGCTACAAATTTAGATATTGAGATTGGCAGCTCTAGACTTGCAATGATAATTATTAAAATAACTGTTGGGAAAATAGACATATAATGACCTAATCCCAATTCTCCTAATTGACGTGCAAGTATCATATTCACAATAAATTCTAAGCTTTCTCCTACTAACGAAGCAGCTGCAAGCAGCAGAACTCCCCGAAAAAATATATTCATATCATGGTGCATCTCCTTGTACACTTTGTCCTCATATTCATATGCATCAATTTATAAAACAAGACCACGAAGGACTTTTCATATACAAAGGAGAAAAGTTTAATTAGACATTGATAGAGAGGACTGAGAAATCGTGGCAATTCAAATAGATCAAAAACCATATAAAATAAAATCACTTATTGAAAGAGACAAAATAACAGATGAATGGCTGCTCACGAGACTAGAGGTTTTACTGCCAATTTTGATGAATAAACATAATTTCGATATGTGGATTACACTTGGAAGGGAATATCATGAAGATCCTGTAGCCATTACTCTTTTTCCTTCCTCAATAGACAGCTCGCGGCGTTTAACGATATTCGTTTTTGTTAGGGAAAAGGAGACAGGAAAAGTAAAAAGGCTAGTAATTTCTTCGAATAAACAATTTGAACCCTATTATACGTGCTGCATGGGGAAGAAAGGTGAAGGACCATTTGATTTACTAAGAAAACTAATGGATACATATCAGCCAGATCAAATCGCGGTTAACCATTCTACCCATTTTTCTTTTTGTGATGGGTTAAGCCATTCTTATTATCAGACGATGACAGATACGATCGGAAAAGATTACTCATCTAAATTAGTATCTTCAGCTCCTTTGGCTATTGATTGGCTTCAATTTCGAACAGATTCGGAACTAGCAGCATATAAAGAACTGGCCTCTATTACCCGTTTGATAGCTAAAGAGGCTTTATCTGAACAAGTAATTTTTCCAAATCAAACCACAACTCGTGAAGTAGTTGAATGGATCAGGCAAAAAACCTTTGATCTTGGATTAAAAACTTCTTTCTATCCTACTGTTGACATTCAAAGAAAAGGATCATCTGCTGACAGGATTGAAGATATTATTCGGCCTGGTGACATTGTACACCTTGATTTCGGCATTGAATATTTAGGACTTTGTTCAGATACACAGCAGTTAGCCTATGTCCTACATCCAGAAGAAGATGGAGTTCCAGAAGGACTCCGAAATGCCTTGATTACAGCTAACAAATTTGAAGATATCGTTTTTGAATCAGTTAAATCAGGAATGACCGGTAATGAAGTCTTTGAAGAAGTAATGGAGAAAGCTTTTGCCTGCGGCATTTCACCCATGTTATATTCCCACCCTATTGGTTACCATTGTCACGCAGCAGGTCCTTTAATAGGGTTATTTGATAAGCAGGAACCAATTCCTGTCCGGGGGGAATTGCAGATTCTGAATAATACGTGCTATGCGTTAGAGTTTAACATTAGACAATTTATACCCGAATGGAATAAGGATATTCCTATATACCTTGAGGAATCAGTGTGCTTCAAAGACAATAAATTGCATTACTTAACAAATAGGCAAACTGAATTCTATGTAATTTCTTCTAGACTTTAATAGCAGGAAACAATTCACATTTGATATATCTCCCTACCTTTAGTAAAATGGGAAACTGTGTGTTTCTGTAAGGCTGTTTTCGTAATCTTTGTTGCTTTTGTAAGTAGTTGATTTCCGCTCCAGGTTGCTTCGCTTTCCGCGGGGCGTGCGGTGAGCCCCTCGCCGCTTTGCGCCTTTGAGTGGTCTCACCTGACCGCTTGTCCCGCAGGAGTCTCGCACCTTCCACTCCAATCAACTTGACAGTGAAGGGAATAAACAAAATTATCTTAAAAGCTACAATTTTTTAGAAAAGAGCCTTCTGTAAAGGTAATCAACAGGAGGGGATGTACATGTTGCTGCTTGGGCTTGAAAAAGAAACAGAAAACAAACTTGACCGGGGTGATTTGGAATTTCAACTTCTCCGATTACAGAACGATATGAAACAAATTGCAAAAGACTATAATGTAATTGGTGTTGACCAAACAAAAGACGATAATCTTGTTATCGTATATAAAACAGAAGAAATGGATCAATGCAAAATCATGCTAAACGATTGTGAATCAAGATATGATGGCTGGGATTTTACCATTGATGCGGTTTATGAAGATGATAATACTCTGCACATAGGTGATATTAAAGGACCCGCTAATAAAGGGTATGGATCAATCTGTATGGAGTATTTAAAAGAAACTGCATCGGACAATAACATTCCCTTAATCAAAGGTGACATTGCTAAAAGAGACTGGGATCACGTTGACCGTTTAATTCACTTTTATGAAAAGCATAATTTTGAAGTTGAACTTGACGTAGAAAATAAATGCGGAAAAATTGAATGGAAAGATTATTAGACTAAAGATGTGTATCAAATGATGCGCTTCTTTTTTTTGTTTATTAAAGGTCTATTTGAGGGTAGAAAGATTGTAGTGGAACATATAAGGAGAGATAGAACATGACCGTGACTCATTTAAAAACCAATAAAGAAAATGCTTTGTCAGAACGTTTTGAGATCGCATTTAATCAAATTCATAAGTGTCTAATGGACAAAGTAAAGGATACAACAGATGATCGGTTTAAGAACTTAGTTGAAGTTGGAATGAAAAAGCATTCTTTAATCAGGTCGTTTTATAATGAGCTTTGCCAGTTCGCGAAGCTTCGAAATGCGATCGTTCATGAAAAAGTTGATCATGATTATTATATTGCAGAGCCGCACCTTGATATTGTGGAGCGCATAGAAAAAATATCAGGTTATTTTCAAAAGCCGGAAACAGCATTAAGTATTGCTACAAAAAATGTTCACCATTTTAAAGAAAGTGACAGATTAGCTGATGTATTAAGCTGTATTAGAGAAACATCTTATTCACGGTTTCCTGTATATAATGAAAAAGGGGAATATCTTTGGCTGTTAACTGCAACCTATTTATTAAATTGGCTCAGCGACCGGCTGGCAGATCAGGTTATTGATTTAAGCAATGCAAAAATATCTGATATCACAAGAAAAAAAGGAAAGCAATTAGTAGCATTTATTTCAAAAACATCAAGCATCTTTAAAGCGGAAGAAATATTCGAAACGTTCCATAAAGAAGACAAAAAACTTGAAGCAATCATCATCACACTAAATGGAAGTGAAAATGAAAAACCACTTGGGATTGTTACTTCTTATGACTTAATCGAAATTGATTTAGATAGCTGATTTACTTAGACACTTCATAGGTGTCTTTTTTTGTGTTTATATCACGACACAAGATTTGAATAACCGAATTTGTTTAAGGATATAACGATTAGGGAATCGGCATTTTTAGATGACTGAATTTTTTGTAAGTAACTTTCATTGAAAGGGTGAAACCATTTTGTCCGATTTTTATTCTATTAGAATTAATGGTTCTGAAGTAAAAGCCAACAAAGATCAAACAATTTTAAACCTTCTTACTGACAGTCCTGACCAAGTTCCTCATGTATGCTATCACCCCAGTTTAGGACCGATTGAGACCTGCGACACATGTATTGTAAAAGTAAATGGCGAATTTGTTAGAGCGTGTTCCACCACCCTCAAAGAAGGTGACGAGGTTGATACGAACTCAGATGAAGTGAAAGAAGCTCAAGTCATTGGAATGGACCGGATCCTATTTAACCATGAATTGTATTGTACCGTTTGTGATTATAACAATGGCGGGTGCGAAATACATAATACCGTTAAAGAGATGAAGATTAACCATCAAAGCATTCCTTTCGATCACAAGCCCTATGAAGTAGATAGTTCTAATCCTTTCTACAGATATGACCCGGATCAATGCATTTTGTGCGGACGATGTGTTGAAGCATGTCAGGATGTTCAAGTAACTGAAACCCTTTCTATTGACTGGGACCGTGAAAGACCTCGTGTAATCTGGGATAAAGATGTGCCGATTAACGAATCTTCATGTGTTTCTTGCGGACATTGCTCTACGGTATGTCCTTGTAATGCCATGATGGAAAAAGGAATGGAAGGCGAAGCTGGCTACATGACTGGCATTAACCGGGAAACCTTGCGCCCCATGATTGAAATAACTAAAAATGTTGAAACCGGTTATGGCTCTATACTAGCTATTTCAGATATGGAAGCCGCTATGCGTGAACAGCGCATTAAAAAAACAAAAACCGTTTGTACATACTGCGGAGTTGGCTGCAGTTTCGATGTGTGGACAAAAGGAAGAGAAATTTTAAAAGTAGATCCTCAGATTGAAGCACCGGCTAATGGTATATCTACATGTGTAAAAGGTAAGTTCGGCTGGGATTTTGTAAACAGCGAAGAACGATTAACAAAACCGCTTATCCGGGAAGGGAATTCATTTAGAGAGGCTTCTTGGGATGAAGCTTTAAACTTGATAGCGTCCAAGTTTACTGAAATCAAAGAAACATACGGCTCACAAGCTTTAACATTTATCAGTTCCTCTAAATGTACGAATGAAGAGTCCTATTTAATGCAAAAATTGGCGCGGGGAGTTATTGGAACGAACAACATCGATAACTGTTCACGATACTGCCAAACACCCGCGACAATGGGATTATTCCGTACCGTAGGTCATGGAGGAGATTCAGGTTCCATTAAAGATATTGAAAAGTCAGAACTCGTAATCGTTATCGGATCCAATACATCCGAATCCCACCCTGTACTCGCTACAAGAGTTAAACGTTCTCACAAATTAAATGGCCAGAAACTGATTGTAGCCGACCTCCGCAAACATGAAATGGCAGATCGTGCTGATCTGTTTATTCAGCCGAGGGCAGGTTCAGATCTTGTATGGCTTTCAGCAGTCACGAAATATATTCTGGATCAAGGCTGGGCTGACAAAGAATTTTTAAAGAATCGTGTAAACGGTTTAGAAGAATTTAAACAAAACCTAGAAAAATATACGCTTGAATATGCCGAAAAAGCAACTGGACTTTCCCAAGAAACGTTAATTAATATTGCAGAAACAATCCATCAATCAAAAAGTGTCTGTGTCCTCTGGGCAATGGGTGTTACGCAGCATATGGGCGGCAGTGATACGAGTACTGCTATTTCAAACATGCTGCTTGTTACTGGAAATTATGGACGTCCCGGTGTAGGATCTTATCCTCTTCGCGGTCATAATAACGTTCAAGGCGCCAGTGATTTCGGAAGTATGCCTGACCGTCTTCCATCTTACGAGAAAGTAGCTGATGAAAAAGTTCGTGCGAAATACGAGCAAGCCTGGGGTGTAAAGATTCCTGAGGAGCCTGGACTGAATAATCATGAAATGGTCACTGGGATTCATGATGGACATGTTAAAGCTATGTATTTAAAAGGAGAAGACATGGGGATCGTGGATTCTAACATCAACCACGTTCATGCTGCATATGAAAAGCTCGATTTCTTCGTCGTTCAGGACATCTTTTTAACTAGAACTGCTCAGTTTGCAGATGTCGTGCTGCCAGCAAGTCCAAGCTTAGAAAAAGAAGGTACCTTTACAAATACTGAACGGAGAATTCAGCGGCTGTATCAAGTTTTGGAGCCATTAGGCGATTCAAAGCCTGATTGGCAAATCATACAGGACATCGCTAACCGTTTGGGGGCGAGCTGGAATTACACCCATCCGAGTGACATTATGGATGAAGCTGCACAGTTAGCACCGCTGTTTGCAGGTGTTTCTTATGAAAGACTTGAAGGATACAAAAGTCTTCAATGGCCAGTAGCTCCAGATGGAACAGATACTCCGATTCTATTTACTGAAGGGTTCCCGTTCGATGACAGAAAAGCAAAATTATACCCTGTCGATTGGACAGAACCAAAGGAATTTGGTGAAGAATACGATATCCATGTTAATAATGGAAGACTTTTAGAACATTTCCATGAAGGAAATATGACATATAAATCAGAAGGGATCACATCAAAGACACCCAACACGTTCCTTGAAATCTCACATGAACTTGCAAATGAAAGAGGGATTAAAGACGGGACTCTCGTACGCTTATCTTCTCCATATGGAAGTGTAAAGGTTCATTGTTTAATAACCGAAAGAGTCAAAGGAAAAGAAGTCTATTTACCGATGAATGACAGTGGAGATGCAGCGATAAATCTATTAACCAGCAGCTATTCCGATAAAGATACGGATACTCCAGCTTATAAAGAAACGAGTGCGAAGCTAGAGATTCTTCAAGAAGAAGGAGTGAATCCTCTTCCAAAAACAAACTTCAGATACGGGAACCCGCAGCCGCAGATCGGAGTAGCAGTTGAAAAGAAATGGGCAAGAAAAGATTATATTTTCCCTGGAGATGTTGTGAAAAAGGAGCGAAACCAACATGGCTAAGGCGATTAAGAAAGTTCATAGATTAACCGTATCAGAAGAAGAACAGCGAACAAAAGATTTACGGGAAGTGGAAGATGCTTTAGTTAAAAATAAGGAAGCAATCATGCAAACACTCGAGATAATGAATCATATGCAAGACAAGGGAATCCTTTCGCTTTTAAATGGGTTGTTTGGCCAAGGTGATAAAGTGCTGGATATTGCCGTTAAAGCAATGGACAAACCTGAAAACACAAACACGATGAAAAATCTCCTGTTGCTCTTGGGTACGCTTGGGATGATCAACGTGAGACAGCTCGAACCCTTTTTGCTGAAGATTGATGCTGGAATTGCCCGGGTAGCGGAATATAAAGACACAGAAGAGAAGACCGGGTATTTTGATCTTGTAAAATCACTAAAAGATCCAGAAATCAATAGAGCGGTAACTATCCTTATGCAATTTCTAAAAGGGATGGGACAAGATACTGAGCCTTACGAAAAAACTACTCAAGATACGCCTGAAAAACGGACAAATCAAACTAAAGATAAAACGTTAGAGAAAAACGGGTAAAGGAGCTAAACAATGGCGAACAAAGTGAAGAACCGCTGGTTGATTGCTGCTGCGGCTGTTGGTATTCATATATCAATTGGTTCAGTCTATTCCTGGAGTGTATTTACTAATCCACTCCGGGAAAAGCATAATTGGGGACTCAGCGAAATCTCGTTAACTTTTAGTATTGCAATCTTATTTTTAGGTTTATCTGCCGCTTTTATGGGACATTTTGTAGAACGTTATGGTCCTCGAATATCAGGTATGATCGCTTCTGCTTGTTTTGGAGCAGGTCTTATAGGAGCAGGATTTGCTGACAGTATCGGCTCTTTGTATATGCTTTATTTTTTTTACGGAGCCCTTGGGGGAATAGGACTTGGAATCGGATATATTACACCCGTTTCATCTCTTGTTAAATGGTTTCCTGACAGAAGAGGACTTGCTACGGGATTAGCTATTATGGGGTTCGGTTTCGCCTCGCTTATCGCGAGTCCTGTAATTGCCAAACTGATAAATGGAATAGGCATTTCAAATACTTTTTATCTATTAGGCGCAATTTATTTTGGCCTTATGTTTTTATCTTCACTCTACCTTGCCCCGCCTCCAAAGGATTGGCAGCCTGAAGGAATGAAAGATAAAGATCAAAAAGAAGAAAAGAAAACAAAAGACCTTGCACAGCTAACTGCCAATGAAGCAGTAAAAACGGTTCGCTTCTGGGCACTTTGGTCAATGCTCTTTATAAATGTAACTTGCGGAATAGCCGTTATCTCCGTAGCCTCACCGATGGCCCAGGACATTGCCGGTCTGAGTGCTGGAGCAGCAGCTACCATGGTAGGTATTATGGGTTTGTTTAATGGATTTGGAAGAATTGGATGGGCTTCTGTTTCAGACTATATTGGACGTCCAAATGTATATACCACTTTCTTTGCATTGCAAACCGTTGCGTTTTTACTGCTGCCAAACGTTACTAATGCGTTTTTATTTCAGCTCTTAGTATATGTAATCCTTACGTGTTATGGAGGCGGGTTCGCTTCCATACCGGCGTACATTGGAGATCTATTTGGAACAAAGCAGCTTGGCGCAATACACGGTTATATATTAACAGCTTGGGCGGCTGCTGGTCTCGTGGGTCCACTCGTAGTCTCGTGGATTCGTGAAACAACGAACAGCTACTCTCTGACACTCTACATCTTTACAGGTGCTTTTGTAGCAGCACTTGCTATATCACTTTTAATCCGTATTAATATCCGCAACATTAGAAAAGCGAATAATAACACACAAGCTGCAGGTTGAAATAATAAGAAAGAGTGACCCAAAACATTCATTTTTGGGTCACTCTTTTTTTAAAAAGATGTTTCCGTAAACATTGTTGTTTTTGAAAGAGGTTAATTTCCGCTGCAGTGGCTTCGCTTTCCGCAGGGCTTGCGGTGAGCCCCCTCTGTGCTGCGTACATTGAGTTGTCTCACCTGCCCCGCTCGTCCTGCAGGAGTCTCGTCCTTCCGCTCCAATTAACTATTCAATGAAGAAGTTTTGAAAATCTCTCAGTAGCAATATTTTTAGACATGCACCTTTTAAGAAGAGCATAATTAGGTTGAGCGAGCTTGCGCCATTCCGATTTATTTGGTTTAGCGGCGCCTTGAAGAGAGGAAAAACTATGGTAAGAAGCCTAGTTAACCGTAATTCCACAAAAAATAGCCATGAATCCACGAGTTTAGGTCCCGAATCCAAAAATTACAGCCATGAATCCAAAAGTTTTAACTCTTTATCGACGAGTCTGCAATCCTCGACAAATTTCGTTTCCAACTGCTCTCTATTTCCCTCATCCCAATCTAAATCAAACAACAATATGATTACTATTATTGATACTGCTCCAGCACAGAGAAGAACTTAATAACAAACTCATAAAACACCTGTTCAGCAGGTGCAAGTTCACGGCCACGGGGAGTGATGATCCCAACCGTTCGTTTCACATCTGGAATTTCTATTGGGATTTTCACCGTAAAACGAGGTTTAGTTTCATAGAAAGAACTATCGGGTAAAAGTGTTACACCCATACCAGCTGTGACTAAGCCTTTTATAGCATCAAGATCTTCACCTTCACAAGCAATTTTGGGTATGAAGCCTGATTCTTTGCAAGCATTCACAACAACTTCTCGTAAAATGTACCCATCAGGAAATAGGACAAAATCGTCATTTCTTAAATCACTTAATAAAAGAGTTCTTTTTTCAGCTAAAGGATGTTGTTCGGGCAATAATGCAGAGATTTTTTCAGTGAACAATATAAAGCCTTCCAAATCAGGATCATTCGTTGGTACAGGGCCAAGAAAAGCTAAGTCAATGTCACCGTTCTTTACACTCTCAGTTAAAAAACGATAAGATCCTTGGCGTAAATGAAAGGCAATATTCGGATGTTCTCTTTTGAATGCAGAAACCACGGTAGGAAGCAGGTGACCGGCAAGACTAGTCGGAAACCCAATCTTAATCGTACCTCTCTCAGGGTCTAAGTATTCATCTATCTGCTTTTTGGCATGTTCGATTGCTTTCATAGCAGTTTTTGCATGAGTTAAAAACAACCGGCCGACAGGGGACAATTTGATGTTTCTGCCTTCTCGCTCGAACAGCTCTACACCTAATTCCGATTCTAAATTTGCTATTTGGCGGCTTACGGCAGACTGAGCAACATGCAATGCAAGTGCAGCTTCTGATACGTGTTCTCGTTCTGCAACTTCAATAAAATATGCTAATTGACGAATCTCCATAACTTTCCCACAACCAATCATTCTCAATTTGAGATTGTTTTAATCTAAATTATATATTGTTTCGATTAATTATAAACCTTAAACTAATTGAAAGAAAGTTTTGAACATTAAGTTGAAAACGTGAAGGGGGAGTAACCGATGACCTACAGTCAATTTCCAGAACCACAAGGGTTATATAGTCCGAACTTTGAACATGATGCTTGTGGAATTGGTCTATACGCTCATCTAAAAGGGCATGCTACCCATCAAATAGTGAAACAAGGACTTCATATGCTATGCCAGCTTGATCATCGCGGAGGGCAAGGAAGTGACCCGTTAACAGGTGATGGCGCAGGCTTGATGACTAAACTGCCTCATCGTTTCTTTAAAAAGGTAACGAATTTTGAGTTGCCGGAAAAAGGCAGATACGGGGCAGGAATGATTTTTTTCCCGAACGATAAAGAAGCTCAATTGAAACTTGAAAATCAAATTAATTTTTTTATTGAACAAGAAGGACAGAAACTTTTAGGCTGGAGAACTGTACCGATTGATAGTTCTTCTATCGGAGAGAAAGCCCAAAAAACATGTCCGGTTGTCAAGCAGGTGTTTATTGCTTGTGATGACTCCATTACTGACGAGCTTGTTTTTGAACGAAAACTTTTTGTAATCCGAAAGCAAGCAGAACATTGGGCAATACAAAACGGACTGCAAACATATTTTGCGAGTCTGTCTACACAAACCATCGTCTATAAAGGACTTTTAACACCAGAGCAAGTTGATACTTTTTATATTGACTTGCAGGATGAGGATTTCGTGTCCCCATTCGCTTTAGTGCATTCCCGTTTTAGCACAAATACATTTCCAACTTGGGAACGCGCTCATCCAAACCGTTATTTAATTCATAACGGAGAGATCAACACTCTTCAGGGGAACATGAATTGGATGAAAGCACGAGAAAAACAGTTTGTATCTGAAGCGTTTGGCGACGATATTCACAAGCTCCTTCCAATTTTAGATGCTGATGGAAGTGATTCTTCAATCTTAGACCAGGCGTTTGAATTTTTTGTTCTTGCAGGAAGGAAGCCTTCACATACAGCTATGATGCTGATTCCAGAACCATGGAGTGAGAATCCGCATTTAGAACAAGAAAGACGTGCATTTTATGAATACCACAGCTGTTTAATGGAACCGTGGGATGGACCTACAGCAATTTCATTTACAAACGGTAAACAGATAGGAGCGATCCTCGACAGAAACGGATTGCGTCCAGCAAGGTATTACGTAACCAAAGATGATTATATTATCTTCTCTTCAGAAGTAGGTGTTATTGACGTTGAAGAAGAGAACATTCTTTACAAAGAGCGTTTAAGTCCTGGAAGAATGCTTCTTATCGACATTGAAGAGGGACGCATCATTACTGATAATGAAATAAAAGCAGAAATGGCAAATGAGCAGCCTTATGAAGAATGGCTGACAAATGGATTGCTTCAATTAGATGATAATGGAGAAGAGCCTGCTGTAAGATTAAAAGATATTAGAAGAAAACAAAAAGCTTTTGGGTATACGTATGAAGATATTCATAAATATCTAATTCCTGTAATTACCGAAGGGAAAGACCCAATAGGATCTATGGGAAATGATACACCTCTTGCCGTGTTATCAGACAGACCGCAATCATTATTTAACTATTTCAAACAATTATTTGCACAAGTTACTAACCCGCCAATCGATGCGATTCGAGAAAAAGTCGTGACTTCAACGATGACATTGCTGGGCGGTGAGGGTAATCTGCTGCATCCCGGACCGCAGAACGCCCGCAGAATTCAATTGGATTCTCCTGTTCTAACAACAAATGAATTTAATCAAATAAAAGATAATGACATCACTGACTTTAAACCCGCGATTTTGCACACCCTTTTTTCAGAAGATTTGGAAAGTGAATTGATTTCTTTTCATAATAAAGCAAAAAAAGCTATTTCCGATGGTGCAAGCATCCTTATCTTATCGGACCGAGAAATGAATTCATCTCAAACTCCAATGCCAGTTTTGCTTGCGGTGAGTTCTTTGCACCACTATCTTGTTCAGAAGGGCTTACGCACAAAAGTAAGTTTGATTGTTGAAGCTGGTGAAGTTAGAGAGGTACATCACTTTGCTGCTTTAATCGGATATGGTTCAGATGCAATCTATCCGTATCTAACATACAAAACGTTTGAAGAAGCAATAGAGGAAGGTCATATCAAGCTCTCACTTCATGAGACAGTAAAGAAGTATAAAAAAGGTGTAACAGATGGAATTGTTAAAGTGATGTCGAAAATGGGTATTTCCACGGTTCAAAGTTATCGTGGTGCTCAAATTTTTGAAGCAGTAGGTATTGGAAAAGAAGTTATTGATCGTTATTTTCCTGCAACTGCCTCTCAAATTGATGGGATTACACTGGCTGAAATTCAAAAAGAGGCACATTTAAGACATCAAGAAGGGTTTATGGAGACTATTGAGGACACGTTAGATTCAGGCAGTGATTTCCAATGGAGAAACTCAGGTGAACATCATGCCTTTAATCCAAAAACGATTCATACCTTACAATGGGCTTGCCGTAAGAATGACTATTCGTTATTTAAAACTTTTTCAAAACTAGCGGACGATGAGCGCACAACGTTCTTAAGAAACTTATTTTCGTTCAAACCTGAGGTGAAAAGTATACCTCTTGAAGAAGTTGAGCCTGCAGAATCCATTGTTAAACGGTTTAAGACCGGAGCGATGTCATTCGGATCATTGAGTGCAGAAGCACATGAATCACTTGCGATTGCAATGAACCGTTTAGGCGGGAAAAGCAACAGTGGTGAAGGCGGAGAAAATCCGGTCCGATTTATTCCAGATGCGAATGGAAACAACAGAAGAAGCAGCATCAAACAAGTTGCGTCAGGAAGATTCGGTGTTAAAAGTCATTATTTAGTTAATGCTGATGAGCTGCAAATCAAGATGGCTCAAGGAGCTAAGCCTGGTGAAGGAGGTCAGCTACCGGGAAATAAAGTTTATCCTTGGGTTGCTGATGTTCGCGGATCAACTCCTGGTGTCGGCCTGATCTCACCACCGCCGCATCATGATATCTATTCGATTGAAGATATGGCTCAGCTTATACACGATTTAAAAAATGCAAACCGTGCGGCAAGAATCAGTGTAAAACTTGTAGCAAAATCAGGTGTAGGTACGATTGCTGCAGGTGTAGCGAAAGGGGCTGCTGATGTTATCGTAATCAGCGGTTATGACGGAGGAACAGGAGCATCTCCAAAAACGAGTATCAAGCATACTGGACTTCCATGGGAGCTTGGTCTTGCTGAGACTCACCAAACATTGATGCTGAATGGACTTCGTGACCGTGTAACGTTAGAAACAGACGGTAAACTAATGACTGGTAAAGATGTAGTACTAGCGGCTCTATTAGGTGCTGAGGAATATGGATTCGCAACTGCTCCGTTAGTTGTCTTAGGATGTGTGATGATGCGTGCATGTCATCTGGATACTTGCCCAGTGGGAGTTGCAACACAAAATCCGGAGCTTAGAAAGAAATTTATGGGTGATCCTGAACATGTTGTAAACTACATGATGTTTGTTGCAGAAGAGATCCGTGAAATCATGGCACAGCTTGGGTTTAGAACAATGGATGAAATGGTTGGCCGTACTGACGTATTAACTGTTGGTGAACGTGCAAAGACTCACTGGAAGGCAAAACACTTGGATCTTTCAAGACTTTTATATCAGCCTGAAGGTGTACGAACTTGCAAGACTGCTCAAAATCACAAGATTGATCAATCGTTAGATATACAAGAAATACTTCCTAAGCTAAACCCTGCACTTGAACAGCAAAAAGCGGTATCTATAAACCTTCCAATAAAAAATACAAACCGTGTTGCCGGTACGATTGCAGGCAGTGAAATTACTAAACGTTTTGGAGAAGAAGGGTTACCTGAAGATACAGTCACCCTTAACTTTACTGGGTCTGCGGGACAAAGCTTTGGTGCATTTATTCCGCGCGGTATGACTCTATACCTGAATGGAGATAGCAATGACTATTTCGGTAAGGGTCTCTCAGGCGGAAAGATGATTGTTGCTCCTCCAAAAACAGCAGAATACCTGGCAGATGATAATGTGATTGTAGGGAACGTTGCGTTCTATGGCGCAACGAGCGGCGAAGCATATATTAATGGTCTGGCTGGTGAAAGATTTGCTGTCAGAAACAGCGGCGCAAACATTGTTGTTGAAGGTATTGGCGACCATGGCTGTGAGTATATGACAGGCGGAAATGTCGTTGTTTTAGGAGATGTCGGCAAAAACTTTGCAGCTGGAATGAGCGGAGGTATTGCTTATATCTACACACATCAGCCACTTCTGTTTAAGAGACTTTGCAATAAAGAAGGTATCGAGTTTGAAAGACTGGTTGACCATGATGAGACTGAATCAGTTAAACAATTAATTTTAAATCACTTTGCATATACACAAAGTGGTAAGGCTGCAGCAATTCTAGAGAACTGGAAATCAGCTCAATCACACTTTGTAAAAGTTATACCGAAAGATTATAAAGAAATGATTAAGAGAATTGATAATGAAAAACAAGCTGGTCTATCAGATCAAGAAGCTGTCATGAACGCATTTGAAGCAAGATCTGCTGCTAAAAAACCAGCAGGAAATCTTGGACCAACTAAATTGATTCTTAAGTAGTCATAAGATGAAAGGAGAGATGATCATGGGTAAACCAACTGGATTTTTGGAGTTCCCGCGAGAAGATACAATAGAGAGAAAACCTCTCCACCGTCTGAAGGATTGGAAAGAATATACGGAAAAACAGCCGGAAGATATGCTTAAAAGACAAAGTGCGAGATGTATGGATTGCGGTACACCATTTTGCCATATCGGTATAGAGATCAATGGGGCAGCATCAGGCTGTCCCATCAATAATCTGATTCCTGAATGGAATGATCTTGTATACCGCGGAAAATGGAAAGAAGCGCTTGACCGTCTATTAAAAACAAATAACTTCCCTGAATTTACTGGTCGAGTTTGTCCTGCTCCTTGTGAAGGATCTTGTACGGTCGAATTGGCCGGGCCAGCTGTTACCATCAAGAATATTGAACGTGCAATTATCGATAAAGGCTTTGAAAATGGATGGATTAAACCTAGAATTCCGAAAAAGCGTACAGGAAAAAGAATTGCTATTGTCGGTTCTGGACCAGCTGGTCTTGCAGCTGCGGATCAATTGAATCAGGCAGGACACTCTGTAACTGTTTTCGAAAGAGATAACCGTGCTGGAGGACTTCTCACATACGGTATTCCAAACATGAAGCTGGATAAAGATATTGTAAAGCGAAGAATCACGCTTTTAAGACAAGAAGGAATTGATTTTGTTCTTAATACTGAAATCGGAAAAGATGTTATGCCTGAAGATCTCAAAGCTGACTTTGATTCAGTAATCCTTTGCACAGGTGCCCAAAAACAAAGAGAATTGAATCTTGAGGGAAGAGAAGCAAAAGGCGTACACTTTGCAATGAAATATTTAACTCAATCCACTAAGCGGTTATTAAATGATAAAATCAGCGAACCGTTAATAGACGCAAAAGGCAAAAATGTTATTGTAATCGGCGGCGGTGATACTGGTGCAGACTGTGTCGCAACTGCTTTGCGCCAAAAATGTAAAAGTGTTGTTCAATTCGGAAAGCATCCTAAATTACCGGATGTAAGAAGCAAAGCAAACATGTGGCCTGAACAGCCTTATATCTTCACGATGGATTATGCATATGAAGAAGCAACTGCACAATTCGGATCAGATCCAAGAGAATATTCGGTTCAAACAAAGAAATTGGTTGCTGATGAAAACGGAAATTTAAAAGAACTTCATACGATTCAAATGAAGAGAACCTCAGATGAAAATGGTAATCTTTCATTTGAAGAAATTCCAGGTACTGAAAAAGTATGGCCTGCAGATCTTGTTTTTATTGCAATCGGTTTTGAAGGAACAGAACAGCCAGTTTTGAAGCAATTCGGTGTAGAAACAAAGAATAATAAAGTAGATGCGAAACATGGGGATTATAAGACAAACGTAGATCGTGTTTTTGCCGCTGGCGATTCCAGACGCGGGCAAAGTTTAATCGTTTGGGCAATCCAAGAAGGACGTGACTGTGCTAAAGAAGTTGATAAACATCTAATGGGCAGTACAATTTTGCCTTAAGTGTTTTTTCCATGCTACAATAAACTCTAAAAGCCAAAAGCGTTTATTCTATGATAAAATAAGGGCTGGCTATGAAAATTCTATTTATAAATAAGGAGTAAAAGCATGGAAAAAGTACTTATTTTTGGTCATAAAAATCCCGATACTGACACAATAACATCTGCAATTGTGTATGCAGATCTAAAAACAAAACTTGGACTAAATGTTGAGCCGGTTCGTTTAGGCGAAATTAATGGTGAAACAACGTATGCACTTGATTATTTTAAAGCAGATCTTCCTCGCTTAGTGGAAACTGTTTCTGACGAAACAAACGCTGTCATTTTAGTAGACCATAACGAACGTCAGCAAAGTGCTAATGACATTGATAAAGTACGTGTTTTAGAAGTTATCGATCATCACCGCATCGCAAACTTTGAAACAAGTGATCCATTATATTACCGTGCTGAGCCTGTTGGTTGTACAGCTACGATCTTAAATAAGATTTATAAAGAAAAAGGAATAAAAGTAGAAAAGAACATTGCTGGATTAATGCTTTCTGCGATCATTTCTGATTCTCTTTTATTCAAGTCACCAACTTGTACAGAAGAAGATGTTGAAGCAGCTCGAGAGCTGGCTGAAATCGCTGGCGTAGATGCAGAAGCTTATGGCCTTGAAATGCTAAAAGCTGGAGCAGACTTAAGCGATAAGTCCGTAGAAGAGCTAATCTCACTCGATGCAAAAGAATTTAACATTGGCGCAAGTAAAATAGAAGTAGCTCAAGTGAATACAGTAGATGCTAGTGATGTATTAAAACATCAAGACGAACTTGAAACCGCAATTTCGAAAGTAATTGGTGAAAAAGAATTAGACTTATTCATGTTCGTAGTAACAGACATTCTAACAAATGATTCAACAACACTTGCACTTGGAAAAAGAGCTCAATCTGTTGAAGACGCATATAACGTGAAGCTTGAAAACAATACAGCTGTATTAAAAGGTGTAGTATCACGTAAAAAACAAATTGTACCTGTACTAACAGAAGCAATGAGCAAATAATATCGATTCTAAAAGATGGAGAGATCCATCTTTTTTTATGCTGTTTTATTGTATTTGAAAGTGGTTGATTTCCGCTCCAGGATGCTCGCTTTCCGCGGGGCGTGCGGTGAGCCTCCTCGGCGCTTCGCACCCTTAGAAGTCTCACCTGTCCCGCTGCTCCCGCAGGAGTCTCGCACCTTCCTCTCCAACCAACTTGCCAATGAAGAGAATGAAAAAATGAACCAAAAACAACAATCTTTTAGAAAAGAGCCTTTAGAAAAGAACATTATTTTGTTTGTTAGTTGACAATTAAAACTAGCCTGTTATGATTTAAAACATAATACCAACTTAATAATTTTACGAAACCACTAGGGGTGCCTTTTAAAGGCTGAGATCGAAGTTTGACTTCGAGACTCTTAGAACCTGATCTGGATTATACCAGCGTAGGGAAGTGGCTGTTACGGAAACTTTATTACTTATTATGTTTTCTCTACAACCACTTTCTATTGCTGAGAGTGGTTTTTTTGTTGGTTAAAAACTATCTTGAGGAGGACTTATATGCCTGCATTTACTGAAGAACTGCGTAAACAAGCTGACCAAATCTGGGAAGCCAATCTCAATCACCCATTCGTAAGAGGAATTGCCGAGGGGAATCTGCCTTTAGAAAAATTTAAATATTATGTGCTGCAAGATTCTTATTACTTATCACATTTTGCAAGAATTCAAGCATTAGGAGCTGCAAGAGCTGATGATTTATACACAACCTCTAGAATGGCTGCACATGCTCAAGGGACGAATGAAGCAGAGTTAGCACTGCATGAAAAGTTTATTAAACAACTTCATATCACAGAAGAAGAACTAGCCGAATTTGAACCTGCACCAACCGCTTATAATTACACTTCACACTTGTATCGAGTTGCTGACACTGGGAGTTTAGGTGAAATAATTGCGGCCATTCTTCCATGCTATTGGATTTATCATGAAATAGGAGAAAGATTTGAAGGGGCTGAGCCAAAAGAACCTATATACCAAGAATGGATCGCTGCATATGGAGGAGAGTGGTTTGGTCAGCTTGTTCAAGAACAAATAAGCCGATTAGATAACTTAGCAGAGAATGCGAGTCACGCTGAAAGAAAAAAAATGACACAGCACTTTTTACTCAGCTGCCAGTATGAATATCTGTTTTGGGAGATGGCTTTTACATTAGAAAAATGGCCGATTCCCAATACGCGCATTATAACCAGTGAGAGGAGAACTGAAAATGTCTAAGAGATTAAAGTTGACTGATATATTAGTCACGATTGTGATTTCGACCGGATTTGGAATTCTTTATAAAATATGGGGACCTCTCTATTATGCAGTTAAACCATTAGGACTTCACATTGATCAATTAATCTATGGGATGTGGTTTATGGCTGCAACAGCAGCATTTTTGATCATTCGCAAACCAGGAGTAGCTCTCCTTGCAGAAGTTGCTGCTTCTTCAGGAGAATTTTTAATGGGATCAGAATTCGGGCTAGAGGTATTGTTATATGGTATAGTCCAAGGTTTATTTGCTGAACTATTACTCATGGCATTTAGGTATAAACGTTATGATTTATTAGCTGTTTCAATGACAGGGATAAGTTCTTGCCTAGGATCTTTAATTTTGGACTTTTATAAAGGATATATTGGAGATTTATCAACTTGGAATCTTTTTCTCTATATTGCATTTAGATTTATCGGAACGATCCTTTTTACAGGAGTCTTTGCTATTGCCATCGTGAAGGCACTTGAAGCTACTGGTGTTACCAATCTCGTCAGATCTTCATCACAAAAAGATTTCGAATCATTGAATCAATAAAAGAGGTGTTTGTTTATGGAATGTATTACATCCGTTAACAAGTTGAGATTAAAGTTTCCAGAAGAGGAAGGATTATTATTTAAAGATTTATCTGTTTCATTTCAAAAAGGAGAAAAAGTATTATTACTTGGTCCATCGGGATGCGGAAAATCTACATTTCTACAGGTCTTATCTGGCCTAATACCTCAATCAATTGATATACCCATCAAAAGTGAGAGCATACAAATCCCCGATTCATGGGGATTTGTATTTCAGGATCCTGATTCACAGTTCTGTATGCCATTTGTTGATGAAGAAATTGCGTTTGTTTTAGAAAATCTTCGAATACCCAGAAAAGAAATGCCCGGCAGAATTAAAGAGCTTCTAAATACTGTCGGTCTCCACCTTGATGACATTCATACGGAGATTCGAACGCTTTCTGGGGGGATGAAACAGCGTTTAGCACTAGCATCAGTTTTAGCTTTAGATCCTGAGGTGATATTTTTAGATGAACCAACTGCATTAATTGATGAAGAGGGTACTGCACAAGTATGGGATACTGTTAAAGCTATTTCAAAAGATAAGACGATAATCATTGTTGAACATAAAATTGATCAGATCATAGATTTTTTCGATCGAGTTATTGTGTTTACACATGACGGAAAAATCATGGCGGATGGAAATTCAACATATGTTTTTTCCAATTTCAAAGAAGAGCTTAAAAGATTTGGAATTTGGTATCCCGGTGCATGGGAGGAATACATAAAAGAGAAAGTCCAAAACACTTTTACGAAACAAAGTGATAATATGCTGCGTTTAGAAAACTTTCAAGGATACAGAAAAAAAGAAATTGTGATTACTTTAGAAAAAGCTGCCGTTTACTCAGGTGAATGGATTGCTGTTACAGGAGCTAATGGTGCTGGGAAAAGCACGCTGTTATTATCGATGATGCAATTACTTAAAACTTCCGGTGATTACAGAATCGATGGACGACCAATAAAGAAGTTTGCTGACTTGCAGAACAAAGCATATTATGTTTTTCAAAATCCTGAATATCAATTTTTAACGAATAGTGTTATAGAAGAGATTACCTATGAATTAATGCAAAGAAACGAAGAGAATAATGTAGATGTTATTAAAAAGGCAAATGATCTCTTAACAATATTCGGATTGAATGATAAACAGAAACAACATCCTTATCATCTTTCTCTTGGTCAAAAGCGGCGTTTAAGTGTGTCCACTGCTTTTATACAAAATCCTGGATTGTTATTATTGGATGAGCCTACTTTTGGACAGGATTCTAAAAATACATTTAAACTGCTTGAATTGTTGCAAGAAGAGAGCCAAAAAGGAACAATCATCATCATGGTTACACATGATTTAAATATCATACATCATTTTGCCACAAGAGTATGGGAAGTAAAGAATGGAAAAGTAATCAACGACTGGAAGAAGGATGAAATAAAAAGAGGATCAGAGGATAAAGTATATGAAAACAGCAATTAAAGAAAGATGGCTGCATAAGATTAACCCTGCTCTTAAACTATTAACACTCACTTTTTTATTTGTATTTGCTGTAACGATCCATCATTTGAATTTTATGATTACTTTTACATTGACCGTCTCTATATTGTTCTTCTTTTGTACAGGTCAACCCTATAAACATACTTTACTTTTTCTCCTTCCTTTTTTACTTGTATTTTTCTCAACGGCAGTTTCAATGATTTTATTTGGAAAAGGGGAAACAACACTATTTAAATGGGAGATTGTACACGTTACAGAGGAAAGTTTATATAGGGGTTTGCACTTAGGTTTTAGAGCACTAGTATTCGCGATGATGGGTATAACATTCGTTTTGACGACAAAGCCAGTCCAGCTTTTTTATTCACTGATGCAGCAGTTTAAACTGCAGCCCAAATATGCGTATAGTTTTATGGCGGCAATTCGGCTGATTCCTATTATGTTTGAAGAATTACAGACCATTCGGGATGCACAGAAAGTAAGAGGAGTTCTAAGTCAAAAAGGAATAAGGAGTGTGCTGAAGAAAATTAAATCACTGCCGATTCCTCTGCTTTCACAGAGTATACGAAGAGCTTTTCGTATTGCAGTTGCGATGGAAGCAAAGAGGTTTAATTCGTCAAACGAAAGAACATTTTATTATCATATAGGTTTTTCAATATATGACCTGTTTTTTATCGGTTACTTTGTTTTAACGATAAGTTTAGCTTATTTATTTTCATTGGAATTCCCGCTGTTTCCTGTTACAGATGTAAGACATTAAAGCACACTCAAGCCAACCGAGTGTGCTTTTTACTATGGAATGATAATACGATCATTTTGTTTTAACAAAATGGTATATTCACCTTTATTTAATTTTTGATATATGGGATATGGAACTGTTAATGCTTCCCCGGTAGAAAGAACAATTTTGTAATTTGGCTTTATAGTCATTGCAGTCCCCATATCTATAACTTGTTCAGATTCAATTTTATAAATGATGTGACCCCTGTATTCAGTAATCTTTAATTCTTCCTCTACATAACCTGCCCATGCAAAATACAGGAGAAAACCTGCTAAGAAAGTACTAATTACAATCAGAAAACGTTTCATAATTCCACCTCATTCTAGTATTAAACAAAAGCCTAAAAATTATAGAAAGAGGGAAGAAGTATTTAAAAGGATTTGCCTTTTATTTAACTAATATAAAAAACAATAATAAATTCATGACCAGCTTTTATCATTCAAGGATTTTATAAATCGATTATGCAATCTCGTTAATAGGAGCAAGGTAATGATTGAACCTGCTAAAGTAAGGGACATGTCCCATTGAGCGTCCCACATATCTCCTTGAGCACCAACAAAGTCTTTCGTTTTTCTATTTGAAATTCTGCTAGCGATCCATTCAACAATTTCGTAAAACCCAGCCAATGAAAGAGTCATATTAATCGCTATAAATTCAACCCACTTTCCTATGGGCAAAGCAGTTTTCAAGATTAATATTTCGCGAATAACAATAAAGGTTAGCCCTTTAAGAAAATGGCCAAATCGATCATAGTGGTTTCTTTCAAGCTCATAATTTTTTTGAATCCAATCAAAAAGAGGAACATCATCATACGTAAAATGGCCGCCAATAAAAGTCATTATCGTTAATAATGCAATGATGCTATAAGAAAGACTAGTCAGCCTTACTTTGTTATAAAAATAAAGCACAGCCAAAATGGTAATTACAGAAGGGCCAACTTCTAGTATCCATATAGGATAATGTGCAGGCTTAATGAATGACCAAATAAAAAAAGCGATAACCGTCGTAAGTAGAAATATATGAAAGTAATTTCTTTTCATATTAAATAATCCCTCGCAATCTACTATTAGTATTGATTTTCTTTTAAGGAAGTATACGTTTAGCTGCATATTAAGATTAAATCTAACAAAGGGATGTGAAGCATCATGACAAAAAAGATAGCTCTAGCTGTCCTGCATGGTATCGGGGAACAAAAAGAAGATTTTTCAGATATATTTTCAGAAGAGCTGACAAAAAGATTTTCACAAAATCTAAAACCTTATTTACCTGCCCCCGAAGCAGAGTTAGTTATTCAGCCTATCTATTGGGGCAGTGTGTTCAATGGACGAGAAAATGAGATGTGGGAAAAGCTCTCAAAAGCTGCAGAATTAGATTTTGCAAAGCTGAGACATTTTGTAATTCACTTTTTCGGCGATGCAATCGCTTATCAGCCGTCTGCAAATCACAATCCGAATTACATAAAGGTTCATGAAGTCTACGCGAAGGGACTAAAAAAGCTGAGCGAAAAAGCAGGTCAAGACGCACCTTTATTTGTTATAGCTCACAGTTTAGGAACGGTAATTACAAGCAATTATTTTTATGATTTGCAATACATACCTGATAGAGTTCCTGAGATGGTGCAAGAAAGTATGGCTGATACACCTTTGGAACAAGGAGACACACTGACAGGATTCTATTCTTTAGGAAGCCCGCTGGCTTTATGGAGTTTAAGATATGCTGACTTTGATGTGCCAATAAATGTACCCTCACCTTATCTGAAAAAATATTATCCCAGCCTGAGCGGGAAATGGATAAATATGTACGACAAAGATGATGTCTTTGGGTACCCGCTTAAACCGCTAAATGATGCATATGATAATGCTGTTGCAAGTGATGTTGAAATAAATAGCGGGAATCTGATCAGCAGCTGGTCACCGTTATCTCATATTCACTATTTCACAACTAATGATTTAATCAATCAAATAGGTGATGACCTCGCTAATACATGGAAACAAATTAATTTAAAAAGCAGCTAATACAATAACAACCATTCAAGTCCTTTATTAAATAAAGCAATCAATGTGATTTCAAAATTATTGCAGGCAGCAAGAAACGCCTTACAGGCTCTTGGAGAGAAATATGAGCTGGATGAACCTATGGTGACCACGAATACAGTCAGTCTTTAATATTAGCAGGAAGCTGGATTCAAGCAGTTTATTATCCGCATTATAATAACTGAGCTGACTGAGCGAATAATAGAAAGGAAATTAAAAATGGAAAAGTATGAAAATATAATGAAAAAATACATAGAAGAAAACAATCTATCAGCAGAGCATTATATTTTATTAGAGTCTTGTCATTCAGTAGAAGAAGCCGCACAAGCAATGGATACTTCTTCAGATAAGTTTGTAAAAAACATTTGTCTAATCGACGAAAATAAAAGTTTAATTGTCGCAATTGTAAAAGGTGAAGATCGTGCCAGCACAACCCGTGTTGGTAAAGAATTAAATATCTCTAAACCAAGGTTAGCTAATGAAATAGAGATTTTTGAGCAAACTGGTTTTCCTGTTGGAGGGGTGCCTTCTTTTGGATATAAAGCTATCTTTTTAGTAGATCCTAAAGTAACAGAACAGTCTCATATATATACGGGAGGAGGGTCTCCACATTCCCTTATAAAAATAAGTGTGGAAGAGATGCTAAAAGTTAACGAGGGAAGAGTAGTAAGAGTTAGAAAGTAATTTATGAAGACCCCAATGTTCTTAAGACATTGGGGTCTATTAATGTTTAATAAGGTGAAATATTACTCACCATCGTATTCCTTTTTCTTCAAACTGAACCCTAAGATTAATTTTAATAGGGGAGGTACTGCAAAGAATATGAACAGAATTCTAAATAATTGATAACCTGTAATCATTGATACATCAGCTTCTAATTCATGTCCAATAATTCCCATTTGATCCGCGCCGCCAGGGGCAAGGCTTAAGAAACTTGTAATAGCTGAAAATTGATACTGCCATACAAGCAAAAAGCTCATTCCTAATGACATACCCACTAAAATTAAACTGCTGAATAGGGCAGCAGGAATAATTTTTGCTTTATGTTTTAATTTATCAGGTTTTAGTAATAAACCTATATAACCCCCAATCATAAATTGAGAGATATCCAAAACTGCAGATGGAAGAGGCGGTCCTTGAACACCTGATACATTCAAAAAAGCGATTCCTAGAATTGGTCCTAATAAAAAGGCTGTGGGCAGATTTATCTTTTTTCCTATAAGAGCAATTAATACAGAAAATATCGCAAATGAAATGATTTGCGGAAAAAACTCCTGCTGCACATTAGTGCTGATAACTTGTGGAACAGTTTCCAATCCTTCTTTAGAAAACAAGGGGCTGAAAATAAGAAAGGGAACAAAAAAGATAATCATAATAACTCTGATCACTTGAAAGAAAGTAACAGTGGTAATATCAATTCCTTTTGTTTCTTCCGCAAATGTTATGATTTGCGATAAACCTCCTGGAATACTGCTAGTTAGAGCTGTAGGGAAATTAATGTCGGTAATACGTGAAATAAAAAAAGCCATTCCAGTACATATCAATATAAGGAGGAACGTCATAAATGCCATCGATGGAAGCTTTAATATCATCGTAAAGAGCGTATCCCGTGTAAAAGTAAGTCCGATTGAATAACCGACAATAATTAACCCTGTATTTCGGATATATATTGGCCAGTGCAGCTTGATTTTTCCTAGATTAGAAACTATTAATACTGCTGTCATCGGTCCCAAAAGCCAAGGGATAGGCAATTTAAAAAAGGAAAAAAAGAATCCACCGATTAAAGCCGACAATAGAGCTATAGATATTTGGAGAAGTTGATTAGTTTTATAATCTGGTATACTCTTCATCACAAAACCTTCTTTTGTTACTATTGTTTTTATGCTTGCTTACTATAGTGTAGCACAGTAACTCCATGAACTGTAAGGGATAAACTCAACTGGCTGCTTTCTTTTTATCCTCTATGGTTTCTAGCAAATTTTCAATCCATCTCGAACAAAAATGAAAGGAACGCTGAAAGATAGGGCTCTGAATAAAGGTATAGATGAATGTGAAAATGAAGACAGGTCCACCGATTAATAATCCAATTAATAGTACAAGACATTCCATCATAATTCTAACTCTGCTGATAGAAATGCCCGTTTTCTCCGATATTGACAGCATGAAACCATCCCTGGGTCCCGCTCCTATTCCAGCAGCAGAATACATACCACCGCCTATCCCCATCAAAACAATGCCCATAAATAATATAAGTACATCAAAGGGAAGTCTGGATGAGCTAGGGAGCAGTTCAAAATATAAAAAAGTATCTACCAATACACCAACTAAAACAGCATTTAAAAAAGTACCCACGTTTATGTATTTTCTATTAACCTTTAATGTTATTGAGATCAGAACAAGTCCCACAATAATGTTCCATGTGCCAATCGTTAATCCGAATTTATCAAATAAAGCGATATTTAAAACATCCCATGGGCTTACCCCTAAATATTTCACTTGAATGGCTAATGCAATTCCATAGCTGAAGATGCATAACCCAATTACAAAAAAGAAAATCTTAATTCCATATCTCATCTGCTATCCCTCTTTTCCATAATTAAGTCTATAAATTAATTAGACTATAAAGGAAAGAAATATAAAAAGAAACTTAAAAGATTTATAAATTATGAAGGAGGATTCAACCGAAGTTGTCGAATAGTAAGAGATAAATAATACATAAGAGGGGTACACATGGAATCTATAGTTGAAGCAAGTGAAGAATATCTAGACCGCGTAACAGAAATGGGTGTAGATCTTTGGCCTAATAATAATTTTGACGAGTTAAAAAAGGAGTTTTCAGATCTTATTTATTCATCGAAAGATAAGGTGTTCCTGTACATAATAAATGAAAAACCTTCAGCATTTATTCATGTCTCAATCAGAAGTGATTATGTAGAAGGAGCAGTTTCAAGTCCAACAGGTTTTGTTGAAGGTATTTACGTATCGCCTAATTTAAGAAGAAGGGGAATATCAAAAAAACTATTAGTTAAAGGGGAAACATGGCTTAAGAGCAAAGGGTGTACTCAAATCGGTTCAGATATTGAACTTAATAACGAAACAAGCTATTTGTTTCATACACAAGTTGGATTTAAGGAAGCTAACCGGCTGATTGCATTTATTAAGGATATTAATTAAGGATGTTTTCTTTGTTGCTCTTGAAAGTGGTTAATTTCCGTTCCAGGATGCTCGCTTTCCGCGGGGCGTGCGGTGAGCCTCCTCGGCGCTTTGCACCCTTAGGAGTCTCACCTGTCCCGCTAATCCCGCAGGAGTCTCGCACCTTGCACTCCAATTAACTTACCAATGAAGAGAATAAAAAATAAGAACCAAAAATCAATAATTTTTTAAAGAAGAGCCTTAATTAAAGAACGAATAATAGAGAGGGCAGCCACATGGAAAGGAACACAATAAACAGCCCCGCAAGAATAAAAAGTAAACCGTTCAGCCAAAACTTATTCGTTTTATGTGAATAAAGCAGTTTCCAGGTTCCCAGAAAGATAAGCATGATTCCGGTTAGAAAGATAAATAAAGAAATAATCCCGCTTGCTTTTAATATTTGGTTACCGACTACTATCGCAGCCGCAACAAATATCAGAATGATTATCTTTGGATTAACTTTACTTTTCACCTTCATATTAGTTCCTCCAAAAAGACATGAGACCATAGCTCTCATGTTTTTTTATACCTAAAGAATTTTTCACTACCATTCTACTTCCGTAATATTCGGAAAAGAAGTGTACAAGTACCTATTGAATCTGGATAGAGGCTAAACTCTTCAATTATTTAAATTATTCATGTTCTTTAACCATCTTTAATAAAATCAATTAAAGACTAATATTTAAAAACCCATTAATTTGATAATGGATACCATTCGTGTATTACATCATAAGTATTACTTCTGGGGGTGAGTTGAATGGCTGAACTTCGTTACAATCCGCTTTTGGACAGCTGGGTAATGGTATCCGCAAAAAGACAATTCAGACCTTATTTACCAAAAGATCATTGCCCTTTTTGCCCAGGGTCAGGTAAAGTACCTGAAGATTATGATGTTCATGTATTTCACAATGATTTTCCTGTACTTAGAGCTGAACCTCCAGAACCTGAAGATGTAGGAGGAGGCTTGTATCAAACGAGAGAAGCTGCAGGCAGATGCGAGGTTATTCTTTATTCTTCTGATCATCATGCTACGCTCCCCGATCTTACAAGATCACAAATGAAGCGGGTAATCGATCTTTGGACAAAAACTTTTGACGAATTAGATAAGGATGAAAAGCACCAATATGTAATGATTTTTGAGAACAGAGGAGAAGAAGTAGGTGTAACGATTACTCATCCTCACGGTCAAGTTTATGCCTATCCTTTTATTCCTCAAAAAGTGAAGGTTGAATTAGATAATTGTAAAAAGTACTTACAAAAAACTGGACGAAATATGTTTGATGACATGATTAAAGAGGAGAAAAGGTTTGGTCAAAGAGTAGTTTTAGAGAATGATTATTTTATTGCATTTATTCCTTTTTTTACTGACACTCCTTTTGGTCTTTTTATTGTAAGTAAAGAAAATAAAACGGCATTGACGGATTTTTCTGAAGAGGAAAAGAACGCTTTGGGCGATATTCTTCAAGAAGTGATTGGCGGCATGGACCGCTTATTTAACCGTACGTTTCCATTTATGATGGGTATCCATGGAAGACCTAGCAATTCAGAAAATGTTGAAAGCTATTATCGTTTTCACATAGAGTTTTATTCACCCATGCAAACAAAGGAAAAATTAAAACTAAATGCAGCTTCTGAGACTGCGGGCTGGGCAGTAGCTATTCCGACAAGAGCAGAAGACAATGCTGTTTTACTAAGGAAAGCCATTCAGGTATTTTGGGATAATGGCGGAATAAAAAATAAATAAATGTACAGCAATCATTCAATTCCGGGCACTTATTTAAGTGTCTTTTTTTATTGGCCAATATAGGGTATACAATATTTTTTTTATGTTAAACCTGAATACGACTCTATTTTAGTGATGGGGTGTTCTTATGTCATTTAAAAAGATTGCTTCAAATGAACAGAAATTGCTGTACATTGCACTATCAATTATTCTTCTCTATTTATCACCTTTATTTATTTTAGGAGAAAATGCACATATTCGTGTTCATGATAACCTTGATTCAAATCTCGCCTGGTATAAAGTATTAAAGGAAAGCGGACAGATGTTTGGCGGGGTAAATTCAACAATTCCTCAGATTATTAACGGCCTTCCCCGGAATGCACTTGGAACAGAATTTAGCGGTATTGTCTGGCTTCACGCAATTTTCCCGACAATGATTGCTTATGCGATAAGTCAAAGCATAACAAGGTTTTTTGCTTTTGTAGGCATGTATTTATTATTAAAAAAACATTTCTTACACGAGAAAAAGTATGCAGTGATCACGATTGGTACTGCCCTGGCTTTTGCTCTCACTCCATTCTGGCCATCCGGGATGCTCAGCACACTTGGTATGCCATTAGCATTATGGGCATTCTTAAATATTCGTAATGGTGAAAAAGGGTGGAAGAACTATTTGGTTCTTGCTCTTTTGCCCCTTTATTCGAGTTTTGTTTTGGGCTTTTTCTTCTTTTTATTTGCAATGGGTATTTTTTGGCTTACAGATGTACTACGTAAAAAGAGCTGGAATTGGCCGTTCTTTTTTTCAATCTTGTTTATGACTTCCGTATTTATGTTAGTTGAATATCGATTAGTGTACTCGTTTATTTATGACGATGAACCGAATACAAGAGACGAGTATTTTCATGCAAGATTGCCATTTTGGTGGGTGACCAGGCTTACATTTAAGAACTTTGTACTTGGTCATACTCATGTCATGACTGTTCATGGTTTGTTTATTTTGCTGGTTACCATACTCGCTTTGATTGTAGTCATTTGGAAAAGGCTTTGGCAGGAGGAAAAAGTTTTTGTATTCCTATTAGCACTAAATTTTGTTCTATCAGCATGGTATGCATTTTGGTTTTATAAAGGCTGGCTTCCATTAACCGAAAGATTTCATTTTATGGATACTTTTAATTTTGCGAGGTTTCACTTTTTACGTCCCTTAGTGATTTATATGGGCTTTGCTTTCGGTTTGAAAATCATTTGGGTTTATAATAAAACACTTAAAAATACGATTCCATATTTTATTTTAGGGCAGATTGTATTGCTATGTTTGTTTAACGACGAGATTATCTACAGAAAAAAGCCTACAGTAAAAGAATTTTTTGCTGAAGAACTCTTTCAGGACATAGAAAAATATATTGACCGTCCTTTGAATAGCTACAGGATCGCAAGTATAGGAATACATCCATCCATCGCACAATACAACGGATTTTACACCCTGGATACCTATAACAATTTCTATCCATTAACATACAAATACGCCTTTCGGGAAATAATGGATAAAGAATTAGCAAAAAATAAACGGCTGCGCACCTACTATGATGAGTGGGGAGGACGCTGTTACATATTTACAGACCAGTTAGGTAAGCATTATATGTTCAAAAAGGACTCCAGTGAAACGTTAAAGAACGTACAGCTAAATATGGAACCTTTTAAACAGCTTGGCGGAGAATATATTTTTTCGGCGCTTCCTATAGAAAATGCCGCTGAAATAAAACTGGAGTTAGAAAACGTCTTTGAATCCGATACGGCCGCATGGAAAATCTATTTATATAAAGCAATGTAAACAGCCAGGAGGTACTTTCATGAAACAGCCCGCTTTAACAATTGTTGTTCCTTGCTACAACGAAGAAGAAGTATTACCTATTACGATAGATATCCTTCATGTTCTGCTTAAAAGAATGATATCTGAGGAACTTATTTCTGATGAAAGCAAGCTATTATTTGTAGATGATGGCAGCAAGGATCAAACATGGGCCATTATTCATAAAGAAAGTTTAAGAAATGAAAATGTCAGGGGTTTAAAGCTAGCAGGAAATGTAGGTCATCAAAACGCCTTACTTGCTGGACTTTTTTCAGCAAAAGAAACTTCAGACTGTGTTTTATCGATTGATGCTGATCTCCAAGATGATATTACGGTAATTCCTCAATTTATTGAGCAATTTAATAAAGGCTGTGATATTGTCTATGGCGTTAGAAAAAAGCGAGACTGCGATACATTTTTTAAACGTAATACAGCTGAATTCTTTTATAAGTTCATGAACAAAATGGGTGTAAATCTCGTTTATAATCATGCGGATTTTCGATTGATGAGTAAAAGAGCTTTAATTGAATTGGAAAAGTTCGAGGAAGTGAATATGTTCTTAAGAGGTATTGTACCACTTATCGGATATAAGTCTTCTTCCGTTTATTATGATCGTAAGGAAAGACTGGCTGGAGAAACAAAGTACCCGCTTAAAAAGATGCTTTATTTTGCCTTTGACGGCATTACTTCATTTTCTGTAACTCCTATTCGTTTTGTCCTCCTGACAGGAATGATTTCTTTTTTTGTAAGCTTGTTGTTTGGTGTTTATTTCTTAGGCTTAAAGTTCATCGGAAATACCGAAACCGGGTGGACATCCCTTATTACATCCATTTGGCTGATCGGAGGGCTTCAGCTTATTGGCATCGGAATAATTGGCGAATATATCGGAAAAATCTACAAAGAATCAAAGAGGCGACCCAAATATATAGTTGAAACTGACTCAAATCACCTTTCAAAGCCGCTTCAACTAAAAAATACACAGAGAGCTAAAGATGAATCATATAATATCAACCTTCGAAAACTTCCTGAAACCAACTAATTCTTTTTTTAAGTTCATCATTGTTGGAGTCATAAATACGTGTATTGGGCTTTCCGTTATTTTTATATTAATGAACGTATTTCATATTGGTTATTGGCCAGCAACTTTTATAGGCAATGCGGCAGGTGCTGCTATAAGTTATATGTTGAATCGGAAATTCACATTTCAAAGTAAAACATCGGTAGGCGGCAGCAGTCTCAGGTTTTTGGCAGTCATTCTGATTTCTTATTTTGGGGCATATAGCCTGAGTGATCAAATTATAAACACTGCATTTCAGTATGCAGATCTTCAAATTCTTACTAATAAAGAAGCATCTGTTTTATTGGGTTCTTGTTTATATACTTTCGCTAATTATTTGGGGCAAAAATATTTTGTTTTTACCCGTTGAGGTGACCATACTATGAAACGAAAATTCCTTTTAATTTTAAGTATTGCATATACCGTTTTTATGGCTTACCTTTGTTTTTACTATTTCACAAAAGGTGAAACCCATAGCTATCAGGTAGCGTTTGGCGGTATCTTCTGTGGACTTGTGCCATTAAGTTTAATTCTTTTTACAAAGATAAAATTTAATATGCCAATCATGCTTTCTTATTTTGCTTTTCTTTTCGCCTCACAATATTTAGGATCCATCTTAGGCTTTTATCATCTTGGCTGGTGGGATACATTTTTACATCTTTTAAGCGGAGCACTATTGGCATTTGTCGGAATAGCACTTTATGAGCGTATGACACACCAGCATGCAAGAAGTAATATTTCATATTGGCTTGTATTTCTTTTTGTACTGTCCTTTTCAGTTTTTGGCGGAGTAGTATGGGAAATCTATGAGTTCAGTATGGATCAGTTCTTTTCGATGACCTTACAGGGCGGAGGAAATTTTGATACGATGATTGATCTTCTTGCCGATACCGCAGGAGGCTTGCTAATCGCCATAATTGCTTCTGTAAGAACAAAAAGAAGGTTTAAAATGACTTAAAAACCAAATCAGTATCCAAACCACTGTTGGGAAACAGTGGTTTTTTTGTGTTTAAATTTAAATGCTTGCTATGTCATTGTTTTTTAACAAACAAAAAACGTTCCATTTACTTAATCTTAATAACGATCTAGTAAGGTGAAGAAGACACTTTACTAAGGAGGATTCAATGAAGAAGTTAAAAAACGCTTCAAATATAACTCTCGCAGCACTAATGATGCTTACTTTCACATCTTTTGCAGAAAACGCCTCAATAATAAAAACTGTAGAAGCTGATACACAATCACCATTTGAAGAGATTGAATATCAAAACACTCAAAAATTACAAAAAGGTATAAAATATTCTCGTATTGTTTACGGAAAAGCAAGTCAGGAAGCGGACTACATGGTAAACATAGATTTTCTCACTGAAAAAGAAGAAGCCAACAAATTGAGAGAAGAACTAGCATCTTTAGGCTATTCTTCGTTCATAAAAACCATTAACGAAAGAGCCCAAGATGATCCAGAACAAATGCCACTCGGATATTTAGTAAGAATCGGTCCTTACCAAGAAGAGTCAGAAGCTAAAGTCATAAAGGAAGAACTCGTATCTAAAGGCTATAACGACTCTAAGGTTATTTTTACTGATGAAGACGGAGAACCTACCACGGGCCCTTGGACAGTTAATGTGCTCGAAATTGATCCTAATACGTTTAAAGGACAAATCTCTCCCGTAATTGCAAATAATAGAATCCCTGAAAAAGAAACACTGACTAGTATGTCTAAGAGAATAAATGCAATTGGCGGTATTAATGGCGGATATTTTGTAATGGGGTCTAAAGATGGAACAGAAGGTGATCTTGCAGGCGTATCAATGGTGGAAGGCCAGCTTGCTAGTGAAGCTGTGAATGAACGTTCAAGCCTTATTA
Source organism: Fictibacillus halophilus (assembly GCF_042680145.1). Classification (GTDB taxonomy): domain Bacteria; phylum Bacillota; class Bacilli; order Bacillales; family Fictibacillaceae; genus Fictibacillus; species Fictibacillus halophilus_A. The sequence goes on from NZ_JBHTNQ010000001.1 coordinate 1,535,064, forward strand.
TTAATGAGGAAAACAACGCATCCATATCCACTGTTAATACAAAGATTCATTTAGCATCATCTGATGGCGACAAAAAAGAAATTGACGGACTAAACCGAACACCCGGATTGATTAGAGGATGCGGTGGGATCGGAGATAATGAAACAAATCAGCCAAAACATGATTTCACTTGTACAGATCCAAGTGAACTGATTGAGTATTCCTCACGTTTTGGAATAAAAACTCCTTCAGGAGACGGTGCTGAAGCTGTAATTAATAACAAAGGAATGGTCACTGATATAAGAGAGACCAGAGGAGGAACAATCCCTTTTGGCAGTACAGTTGTAGCTGGTACAGGAGAAGCCGCTGACTGGATAAAAGAGCATTTGAAAACTGATGAAAAAGTCAAAGTTAAGAAAAAGACAATTGCAAAAGATTCCAAATTTTCAATTGATGAAGGAACAGGAATTATAAATGGCGGACCACGGCTATTACAAAACGGCCAAATTGATATTCCTTCAACTGCAGAAGGATTTCACCAGCCTGACAATCCAGAATTCTTTTATCAGTTCGGTCAAAGACGTCATCCTCGAACAGTTGCTGGAATAAAAGGTGATGGCACAATTCTTTTGGTAACGATTGATGGCAGAAAACCAGGTTATAGCGTAGGAGCAAACTTTAAAGAAAGTGCCCAGCTTCTTAAATCTTTAGGTGCAGTTGATGCAGTAAATCTTGACGGGGGCGGTTCTACAACAATGACAGTGAATCAAAAAATGGTAAGCTCTCCGTCTGATCCAACGGGTGAACGTCCTATCGGTGACGGTATATTGTTATTACCACGATAAATGTTTAATGAAGGCTGTTTTCGTATACATTGTTGCTCTTGACTGTAGTTGATTTCCGCTTCAGGTTGCTCGCTTTCCATGAGGCGTGCGGTGAGCCTCCTGCCGCTTTGCGCCATTAGGAGTCTCCACCTGACCGCTCGTCCCATAGAGTCTCGCACCTTACGCTTCAATCAACTTGCATAGGAAGAAAAAAAGAAAACATCCAAAAAGCAACAATCTTTTAGAAAAGAGCGTTAATGAAAGAAGGAGAGGAAAGAATATGAAAAAAATCATGCTTACACTAGCAGCTGCTGCCACGATTGGCTCAGTTACCACGGCATATGCAAATCCTGATGTTCTTAAACCAATTTCAAACGGAGCACAATTTGAAGAAAACTTTAAGCAACTTTCTCGTGATACGACTTGGGAACAGAAAGGTAAGGTTGATTTGCAGTTTAACACCTATCATCCACAAGGAATGACCAAGATTGGGAACTTATTCTACATGTCTTCTGTTGAAATCATTGAAAAACCTGTGAAATACGAGCAGCCTCGTAATGGTTATGACCGCACTCCAGGGAAAGGAATCGGCCACCTTTTTGTTTTCAATAATGAAGGGAAGCTTTTAAAAGATATTGAGCTGGGTGAAGGGAATATGTACCATCCTGGAGGCATTGCTTTCGATGGAGAGTCAATTTGGGTATCTGTTGCCGAATATCGACCAGACAGTGAGTCCATTATTTATAAAGTGGATCCTAAAACGATGAAATCAAAGGAAATGTTTAGAACGAATGATCACATCGGGGGAATCTTACGCGACGGAAAGAAAGGAAACCTCAAGGCTGTAAGCTGGGGTTCAAGAACTTTTTACGAGTTTGAACAAAATGGAAAAGTAGTAAGCAAATCCAAGAATCCAAGTCACTTTATTGATTATCAGGATTGTGAGGATGCCGGGAAAGAAAATATGATTTGCAGCGGAATCACAGAACTTCCGCAGAGTGGAACTAATTCTGCAAAATATGAATTAGGCGGATTAGCTTTATTAAATAAGAAAACAATGAAAATTGAACACGAACTTCCAATTTCGCTATTTTCAGCTCAAGGGCACACCGCTACACGTAATCCTGTTTATGTAGAAAACAGTGATCAAGCATCTCAATTATATGCTGTACCGGATGATGACAAGTCTTCAATGCTTGTTTATGAAGCAAAATAAATACACGTTAAAGTATTAGAACAAAAACACTTTGAGACCTTCAAAGTGTTTTTTATAATAAGTAAACAAAAACCCATTGACCTTTACGCAGCGTAAAGGTTTAAAGTAAGATTGTCGGGAGGTGAGCACATGGAATATACCGTACAAAAGCTGGGCTTGCTGGCTGGAGTCAGCACCCGTACATTGCGATATTATGATGAGATTGGAATTCTTAAGCCGGCAAGAATCAACTCTTCTGGATATCGCATCTATGGGCAGACAGAGGTCGATAAGCTTCAGCAAATCTTATTTTACAAGGAACTAGGGCTGCATTTAGACAAAATAAAAGAAATAGTAATCTCTCCTTCTTTTAATGCTGCAAAAGCTCTAAGCGAACACCGTGAACAGCTCCTCGACAAAAGAGTCCAGTTAGATAAATTAATCGCCAATGTAGAAAAAACGATTAATTTTAACGAAGGGAGAATTATGATGACAGATAAAGAAAAGTTCGAAGGTTTCAAACAAAAAATGGTAGAAGATAATGAAAACAAATACGGTAAAGAAATCCGTGAGAAATATGGAGACGATGCAGTAAACAAATCTAACCAAAAAGTTTTAAATATGACTCAAAGTGAGCATGATGAAGTAACTAAACTTAGTGAAGATCTGCATACTACATTAGCGGAAGCATTTAAAACCGGAGACCCTGCTGGTGAGCTGGCTCAAAAAGCTGCTGATCTGCACAAGCAATGGCTGATCTATTATTGGAATGAATACAGCAAGGAAGCACATGCAGGGCTTGCACAAATGTACGTGGATGACGAAAGATTTACTGCCTTTTATGATAAAGAACAGCCAGGAACAGCAGAATTTCTAAGAGATGCTATCTACATTTACACGGGCATGAAGCAGTAATTGTAATTGGGAAGTTATTAGTTAAAAGGGGCTGTTCCAAAAGTAAGGTAAACTTACTTTTGGCAGCCCCAATTTTTTATTTTTACAAAATAAAAAATAAATAGATCTTGAACTTCAGCTAACATATCAGGATTTTTAGATAACTTACCATCTTAGAATAATGACATTATCGAAAAAGGTGTTAATCAGAATATCATGATCTCAAAATTTTTTATGATTTTAAGTCATCTCTATTTTTTATTTTATTATCGAGATCGTTTACACTAATTATAGAGACTTAGAAGGGGATGACCTAATCATGACGAAAAAAATATACTATTCTTCACCATATACAACAGAATGGGAAACAATCATAAAGAAATCATTCACAAAAGAGGATCAATGTTTTGTGGTCTTAGAAGAAACAGCTTTTTATCCAACAGGTGGCGGACAGCCTCACGACACGGGAACGATAAACGGCATTGAGGTTTTAGATGTTTTCACTGATGAAACTGGTGAAATCGTTCATGTGACAAAGAGGCTGCCAGAAACACCACAAGCTTTCTGTTCATTGAACTGGAGAAGAAGGTTCGAACACATGCAGCATCACAGCGGACAACATCTATTGTCAGCAGTATGCTACACACTTTATAACGCGATGACTGTGAGTTTTCACCTTGGTCAAGATTATGTAACGATTGATCTTGATGTATCTGAACTTAACCAATCACAAATGGAGAAGATAGAACAAACCGCGAATGAGGAAATTTATCGGAATAGATCTATACATACTTATTATGTAACGAGTGAGGAATTAGCTAAACTGCCTCTCCTAAAAATGCCAAAAGTAACAGAGAATATTCGAATAGCAGAGATTGAAGGCATAGAGTACAATGCATGTGGCGGAACTCACGTTTTAAGTACTGGCGAGATCGGAATTATCAAGTTATTTAAAGCAGAAAAACAAAAAGGGCTCATAAGACTCTCTTTTAAGTGTGGTTTACGGGCACTTCAAGATCTCAATGACGGCCAGCAAATATTAGCGAAGATAGCGGCAAAATTTAATACAGGACGGAATGAAATAATTGGCCGGATTGAAAAGTGGGAAGAAGAAAAGAAGAGATTGGAATCAGAACTTGCAAAAGTAAAGGAAGAAAATAATGCTTGCGTTGCAAAAGAACTCCTATTAAAGAAAGAAGAAGATTTTCTTTTTCATGTTTTTGATGACAAGCCGTTTGATGAAGTAAAAGACCTCGCCATAATGATGGCACATGACCATAATTTGTTTATACTATTTGCTTCAACATTGGAAAATAAGGCAGTTGTAGTTCATAACGGAACTAAAAATGTTTCATGCGGAAAGTTTCTAAGAGAACACATGGGATCTTTTAACGGAAAAGGAGGAGGAAACGATAAAACTGCGCAAGCCGGTTTTCCAACTCTAGAAGATACATTGAATTTTATTGATTTTAGCCGCCGGGAATTATTAAAAAATATAAAGGATTAAACAAAGAAGGAGTACAGTTGGAGGGTGGTATTCAGATGTTTGAAAAGTTTAATTTTGACTTAATTTATCGTGAACGAGATGATTTCACCCCTTTAGTGGTAATGATGTGTGGTGTGGCTGGTTCAGGGAAAACTACATTCGCACAAAAATTAGAAAAAGAAGGTTTTGTACGTCTTTCTATTGATGAAGAAATATGGGCTACTAATGGTCGTTATGGGATTGATTTCCCAATAGAAAAGATTGAGGAATATAAGAAAGATGCAGAAAGAAAATTGTGCAATCATTTAGTAAAGTTAATTCACGATAAACAACAGGTGGTAATTGATTTCAGTTTTTGGGATCGCGTAAGAAGGGAGCAATATAAACAACTTATTGAAAAGTCAGGCGGTAAATGGAAACTTATTTATTTAAAAGTTCATCCTGATGATTTGCGAGAACGGCTGAAGATACGAAACAAACGTTTTGATGCAAATGCGTTCCCTATTACAGAAGAACTTTTAACTTCCTACCTAAATGGTTTCGAAATACCAAAAGGTGAAGGAGAAATTGTAATTGAAAATTAGGCCTATCAAATAAAAACCATTAAGACTTACTTCAAGTATTTTAATAATTCAACAAAATGAATGCTTTAAAGGAATACGAGGATGAGAAAACGACCAGACAAAATCTGGTCGTTATTTAGCGAATTACGATTTTCTCTTCCACAAGAGAACCCGTTAAGTTGATTGCCGTACCCCTTTATTTATCAAATTAAAAATATCGCAACAATTGTTGTAACTGCTAACCCGATTGTAACAGGCTTCAGATTTCTTCTTGCAAGCTCAAATGGATCTACACCGCAAATTGCAGCGGCCGGAATTAATGCCCATGGCACCAAAGTACCTCCGCCTACCCATATCGCTGCTATCTGACCTAAGGCTGTTAAAGTTGCAGCACCAGCTCCGATTGCCGTCCCAAAGATATTGGCAACAGAGCCAGCTAAAGAAATACCAGAGAACCCTGAACCATCAAGTCCAGTAATTGCACCGACTGCCGTTAACGTAACAGCTCCAATCTCTTTACTTAATGGAACGACTGAAGCAAGCGCTAAGCCAAGATCGTTAACAATTCCTTGTGAAGTTTTCGGTAAGAATTCACCTATAATTTTTGTGAAACCAGAGTCACCTAAATAAAAGAAAGCAGCGATGGGTATTACCGGGCCGAAGACTTTGAAACCAAATTGAAAACCGTCAATCATGTAGGAAGTCGTTTTCTCAAGTCCCTTATTTTTATGGCTGACCATTGTGATCAGTAAAAGGATAAAAACAGATGTACCGCCAATTAATGCGGTCGCATCACCGCCCTGAAGCTTTAGGATGGACATTGCTGCAACATCAAGTGCGAACATGATCGGGATAAATAGAGCGAAGAACTTCTTTTGTCCATTTGATAAAAGATTTATTTTTTGTTCACTCGGCAGTTCTTTTACTGATTCATCTGTCACTCCAGTCGAAGCGGTTAGTTTTCCCGTTTTCATGTCCCGTCTTAAAAAATAAAAGGCAGCGAGTGTTGTTACTAACCCCATTACAAAAACAAGCGGAATGCTGGCACTGATTACCTCGTTTACTGGAAGCCCCGCTGCATCAGCTGTTAATTTAGGAGCAGCTTGAATAATGAAATCACCCGATAAAGCTATACCATGCCCAAATAGGTTCATAGCCATCGCTACTCCAAGTGCAGGCAAACCTACTCGAATGGCTACAGGAAGAAGGACTGCACCCATTAGTGCAACCGCTGGTGACGGCCAGAAAAACCATGAGATCACCATCATTAATATTCCAATTGTCCAATACGCAAGTGCGGGTGTACGGATCAGCTTGGAAAATGGCGAGATCATAACATCGTTAATACCCGTCGTAGTTAATGTTCTGCTCATTGCAACAATAATAGATATAACAAGTATTGTTGGAAGAAGCTCCGTAATAGCATAAATGAAACTATTAAATATACTGCTGATCGAACCGCTTAATGAACCAGTTGCTGCTATCGCAATTAAGAAAATACCGACGATACAAATTAGAGTCGTATCACGTCTTTTTACCATAAAACCAATGATTAAGCCTATAAACACAACATAAATCCAATGAAGCGCTGTTAGTTCAACGCCCATTTAAATACCTCCCCTGTGAACGGCTAATTAGCCCTTTCGTAATGTAATACAGAATATGTAAGGAAGGGGAAGTGGTGAAGCGTTAAAAAAGCTTATAATTTATTCTTTTAATTCCGATTTAACTAGCTGAAGAGAATGATAGGTGTAATACGAAATAATAAAAATAAAAAGGGTATAAAATACGTTCCAGATTAAATTCTCTGATAGCAGCTGGTTAACGCCTAAATATTTTAAAACGTTATTAATCAGGTCCAAGAAAAACACATGGATAATATAGATACCAAGCGCGTTACCGCCAACTTTTGTAATCCACAATCCTTTGCCAATTTTTTTATTATTCAGAGCAAAGAAGAATAGAAAAGCTGTAACAAGAATCGTTGAGAAAAAGTATTCACCATGGCTGCCATCCAATACTTTGTCTAACAAATATCCTTCCATCACTTGAATTAATGAACAGATCATCGCTAAACCGAGATAGGTTATTCCGCTTATTTTCCTTAGTTTTTTTAAATGTATGTTAACTGCGAAAACCACTCCTAACGCCGTATAAAACAAACCAAAGAAGAGGGCATCTCTTGTCGTACTTACAGGAAGGTCTAAGAACATCGTATATGCCTGTCCTAAAAGACCGATTAGGTTTAAAATCAAACTTATGACAAACAAAACATTTATTTTTTTAATTCTAATAAAAATATAAACAATGACGGTGCTCCAAATTAACGCCGTTAGGAACCACAGCTGATACCCGCTTGTTCCTTTACCATAATAAAATAAGTTTAATAGCGTAAATTTATCAAAGTATTTATTAAGTTTTTCCTCTATATCATTGCCCTTAAGAAGTATGAGCAGAACATCATATATGGCATAAAAGATCAACCAGACGAAATAAATCTTCATCAGCTTGATTACATAGCTTTTCAAATGGAAAAATGATGTATCCTTTTGTATCATTTTCTGTGCAAAGAAATAACCTGAAGCAGCAAAGAAAAAGGGTACAGCGAACCTGGCGATATTATCAATAATGAAATATCCTGTAAAACCATCTAACGGGAAAATATGTATTACTACCACTGCAAATATGGCAAAAAACTTAATAAAGTCTATTGAATAAATCCGCTCCATTTTGTACCTCCATTACTCACGCTGAACTTTACCATTATTCACCAAATATCATATATTCAAAATCCTTACAGTAAAATAAAATAGTAAGTAGTGACACAAATTAGCAGTTACTGTAAAATTATGACTATCATAAATTTATAATTCAGAAGAGATAACCACTGTTATCTCTTTTCTTTTTCACACATACATTCAACAAAGGAGTAATCAAGGGGGATACATAATGGATGAGCTCAGATTTATCAGGGATTTAAACGAGCTGAAAAAAGGGGGATATATTAAAGAAAAAGACTACCTGACAGTAGTGGACGGATATCATAGATACGCAGATGATCTTAAAATAAAGGAAACATTGATAAAAGCTGAACCAATAAAACAAGAAACGGTTCAGTCAAAACCAGTAAAACCAATCGTTCAGCCAAAGCCTAAAATTGAATTAACACCTGAACAGAAGAGGGAAAAGAATATCACTTCATTGATGGCAGCTGGTGTTATTCTCCTTTTATTAGGCGGATTAACACTTGCAACAAGCAATTGGGAAGTATTCAGTTCACTTACAAAAACGATGCTTGTCGGCGGAATTGCTGTTTTGTTTGGAGGATTGGGAGCACTGTCTGAAAAAGTGCTGAAGATCAGAAAAACAGCTTTTACATTTTTTGTTTTGTTTGCGTTATTTATTCCGATTACAATTTTGTCTGCTGGATATTTTGAGTTATTCGGCAGCTGGCTTAGTTTTTATGGAGAAGGAAGATATGTTCTAGGAGTACTCACAACCGTATTATGTTTTCCGGTCTATTTTGGGTTTGGCCGCTATTTTCAGTCAAAACTGTTTAGCTGGATTACTTTTATTGCTAGTTCGGTAGGGTATGCTTATTTGTTATTAGCTCTAGGATTCACAAAGCATGTCTTTTATTTTGCTTACGCACTAGGGAATATCGGATATATCGCTTTACACCATGTGAATCGATCAAAAAGACAAGATGTATTTGTTAAAACTTTACCAGTCTTTATTCAGGCAAATTTAATTCTATCAACTGTTTTGATCCTTATTTTATTTGATAATCAGCTTTATCAAAGCTTTAATATTATCTTGACTGCCGTGCTTTATTTAGCAATGAGAATGGTTAATCAGAGAAAAGAGTACGAACTTTTATTTATTGGATTCATTACGTATGGACTGTTTCAGCTCATACAGAATTCATTCTTAATTGATTACAGTTTATTGCTGGTCGTCCTGATCCCTTTAGTTTTATTAATGATTGGCAAGGTTTCAGATAAACAGCTAGCAACTTATTATCAACTGGCAAATGGTGCAATTTCGGTACTGGCATTCTGTTTTATTACAGTTAACGGAGTCTTGTTATCAGCAGGAGAGGGAAGCATCTGGCTCTTATTAGGGTATTTAGTTCTTGCTGGGAATTTTATTTATTTAAGCTATCAAACTTCATTTTTATTCTTTAAATATTTGGCACCGATTTATGTAATATGCACATTTATGGAATTGTATCATTTGATGGGAAGCCCTTATAGAGAATACTGGGCATTAGCAATCGGTATATCTGCCGCTTTAGCATATGGAGTCGGGCAATTCATCAAACCGCTGCACAGATCCAGTCTGATCGTTGGAGGCGGATGTTTACTTTTAAGTTTTTTATTAACTTCATTAACCGGACTTTATTTACAGACAGCTATTATATCCTTGCTTTTGACAAGTTTGGCACTGCGCCATTATTTTATGGAAAATGGAGAGAAGAAAAGAGTCTCAGCTTGGCTAACTTCCGTGTTTCTTTTTAGTTCAGTGTTTTATACAGGGATGAAATTTTTGCAGGACCCTAAGCTTTCTTTATCGATAGGATTAGGTAGCATTGTTTTGCTTGGTTTGTATATTTGGAAAAAAAATCATGCGATGCTTTCTTCAGTTTTTATTTCAATTGCAACTATTACAGCAATTGTTAATTTCATTGTGGCATCTTTTGATGGAAGCTTTACTTGGGTTAAACTTTCCTCTTCACTGCTATTAATGGCAGCATTATGGTTTGCTACACAGCACTTTAAAGTAAAAGCCGGTTATGCAGGTATACAGTTTGGTTTATTCTTTGCATTGTTTTATACGGCAGAATTAGCCGGATTCTCGTTAACAGATAGAAACTCAGCTTATTTGTATATAGGAATAGCTTATCTGCTATTTGTAAGCGGGGAGTACTTTAAACGCGTAGATGCAAGCAGTGAATATCCCATTAAAACTGTTTCTCACTTTTTCTTAGTGTTAACAATTGGATTTACCATATTGGTATCACAAGATGCATTGCCGTTTACTCTTTTAGCCATTCTTTATGGGATGTATATGATCCGTACGTTAAAAGAATATGAACTTAGATTTTACTTTTACTCAGGTTTAACAATGCTTGCTGTAGCTTTTCATCATTTTATATCCGAATGGCTTCCGCAGGAGGGACCAGTTATCTTTAGCGTGCTGCTTGCAGGATTATATTTCATTTTGAAACCGCTTTGGAAAGACAGAATTATTATTTATACAGTCCCGTTTTCTCTTTTTTTTCTTGGCGAATATATTATAAGCCGGGGATTAAACCCAACATACTTATTTATACATGCAGGATTGCTTATTGCATTTATTCTTTTCTATCAATCTTTAAAAGGCTATTGGAAATATGCCACTACTATCATTCTCGTTTATTTAATGATCGACATCGAGGAACTGTTTATCGTTTATGCGGTTCAACCAGATTACAAAGCATTGATTTGGTTTACAGCAGGATTCCTTACTTCCTTGGCTGGACTGTATTACAATAAAAAGTTTTTTTCAAAAACGCCTAATTTTTCTATTGATGTTTTCGCGGTATTTGGAGTCATTTATGTATCTGCTGGATTTACTTATTCACAAGGATTCCTGTCAACGACAGGACTTTCATTGCTCGCGATTCTATTTTATCTTCACGCAAGGCGATTAGGAGAATTCGAAACAGGTAAAAATATACTGCAAACCATTTCAAGTTTGTTCGTAATGTTTGCTTATTATTCTTTCATCAACCAATTCGAAGTTCCTGCACTTGTAAACACTGAGCTAAATGTATTGCCTTGGATTCTCTTAAGTTATGTGATAACGAGAAAGACTTGGAACGTGTCTGATAAAATGGCAACTTCAGTTCAATACTCTTTGCTCGGCATAATTGCTGCATTACTAATGATTGATGCCATGCAAAGCTATAAAGTAATGGATGCAATCATTCTTGGTACACTGTCATTTGTGAGTATTATTTATGGTTTTATATCCAGACAAAAAAGCTATTTCTTTACAGGGATGATTGTTCTGCTATTGAATGTATTAATTCAGACGCGTCCATATTGGGGCACTATGCCATGGTGGGTGTATTTGCTGTTAACCGGAATATTACTTATAGGTTTTGCTAGTTTCAATGAGTTCAAAAAGCAGAAAGGAATCGAGTCACCTCCGTTAAAAGAAGTTCTCATAAAGAAATGGAATCAATGGTTTGGAGAATGGAAATAATGGATAGTTCATCTGATATTAGGGGGGTATTATTTTGAGCGGGGATCAGTCAATTCCCAAAATTACAATGGGTATGCTTTTTAGGAACAAAGTTATACGTACAATATTATTTTCAGTGTTTTTTCTTCAAATCGGCATTTGGGTTCGTAACTACTCTATTCTTTTGTATGTCATTGAAAAAACAAATGAGAATCCAATCGCGGTGTCATTAATTTCTGTTGCAGAATTCGCACCGATCTTTTTATTCTCTTTTATAGGCGGAACATTTGCAGATCGATGGAAACCGAAAAAGACAATGATATGGTGTGACCTGCTAAGTGCAGTTTCCATTTTCGCCGTGTTGCTTACTCTGTTATTTGGAAGCTGGAAGATCATCTTTTTTGCGACTCTTGTTTCATCTATATTGTCACAGTTCTCACAGCCATCAGGAATGAAATTGTTTAAGATACATGTACCAGAAGAGATGGTTCAAATTGGTATGTCCATGTATCAGACTCTATTTGCGGTATTTATGATTCTTGGACCAATCCTTGGAACGTATGTATATCAGCAGTTCGGTATTAATGCAGCAATAGGTATTATGGGAATAGCTTTTGTTTTATCTGCTGTAATCCTAACTTTATTGCCTCCTGATCAAGAGGTGGAAGAGCAAGAAGAGAAATCGTCCATCTGGCATGAAATGAAGGAGGGCTTTAGTTATGTATTAAGCAAGCGTACCTTAACCCTCCTTGGAGCCTGTTTTGCTTTAGCAGGTCTGGCATTAGGATTAACACAGCCGTTAACAGTATTTTTAGTTACCGAGCAGTTAGGACTCCCTAAAGAACAGCTTCAATGGCTGATGGCAGCATTCGGAACTGGAATGATTCTTGGCGGAGGCTTAACAATTGGAATAGCAAGTAAAATAAAGCCTCAAGTTTTGTTGTCATTTGGATTAGGGGCAAGTGCTTTAGGATTTTTCATTATGGGGATCTCTACAGAATTCTGGCTGACTCTAACTGCCGAGTTTTTAAGCGGTCTATTCATGCCTTGTATCCATATAGGGATAAATACACTTATTTTACAGGGTACTGAACAAAAGTTTATCGGAAGAGTAAATGGCATCTTAAATCCATTATTCATGGGTGCAATGGTACTGACAATGTCAATCACGGGTTGGCTGAAAGAAACCTTCTCATTAATAGTGATGTTTGAAGGAGCAGCTATTTTGTTTGCGTTCGGAATCTTAACAATGGTTCCTCTTATGAAAAGAAGTCCTATTGTTCAAAATGAGGTACAAAATTCATAAAAAGAAAGCTGGAGTGAATTCCAGCTTTCTTTTTTTTTTTGAAGGAAATTCATATCAAAACAAGAAATACACATAGATTAGCAAAACAAAGGAGATGTTTTTTCATGTGTGGGATTTGGTGCTAAATTTAATGAAAGAGACTTAAAGCTTCCAATGGTATTAGAGAAAATTAATCAAGCGATCTCATGTGACCTGACGGAAGATCCAAATGTACTAGCCTTCTTTTATGGAGGGTCTGTTGCAAAAGGGAATGCGGATCTATATTCCGATTTAGATCTCCGTATTGTAGTGAAAAATGAACACTTCGAAGAGTATAGACGAAACAAAAAGGAAAGAGCAAAAAGGTGGGGAGAGGTTCTTTTTTACGAAGATTTCCCTTGGGCTGCCCATTCAGTTGCTCATTACATTGATTTTGTTAAAGTAGATTCCTTTTATTATAAGAAAGATGACTTGAAGCCGTCTCTGTATTTAAAGCAGGAAACCAAAATTATTTATGATCCTCATAAAATTGTGGAAAAAGCCGTATACGAGTCCCAAACATTATCTTATCAATTAACAGAAGAGGATTTTGAAATATGGCGGGGTAAATTCTTTGCCCATATGCATGAAGTGTACAGAAGAGTAAAGAGAGAAGAATTATATTACGCCTTGAGCTCTCTTGATATGCTGCGGTGGTCGATTGCTGCAGGATGGGATATGGAAGCAGACAGAAATCCTAACCAAATGGGAGTCTGGTCTAATTATGAAGGGAAAAGAAGCGATTTTGACAGCCCACAATTATCCCTTTTGGAAAGCTGGCATAGTGACCGGAATCCCGCTCAAATAATGGCTGTAATAACATCAATCATTCCAGAATTTAAGAGGTTGCATTCATGTCTTTGTAACAAACTAACTATAGAAGAAGATGCCGCATGGGTGGATGAAATTATCCAAAAGGTCATCTGACAATATACGTATCAAAAGAGGATAACGAACAGCGTTATCCTCTTTTATTGGCTCTTTTCTAAAAGAATGTTGCTTTTGATTCATTTATTGTTTAGCCACTTCGTGGACAAGTTGATTGGAACGCAAGGTGCGAGATCCTGCGGGGGCAGCGTGACAGGTGAGACCCCGACAGGCTTGATTAGCCTAGGGGGCTCACCGCACACCACGCGGAAAGCGAGCATCCTGGCGCGGATATCAACCTCTTCTAATAGCAACAGAGCTTACGAAAACAGCCTTTTTATTAAGAGTATTAGCATCAACCGTTTTTCAAGTGAAGGTTATGGGTATTATAAAAATATTTACTTCTCAAATTCTTAATACATAAGGGGAATCGATCATATGACAATTTCACCAGATCAACGTATCACTTTACACGGATTTAACAACCTGACAAAGTCATTAAGTTTTAATATGTACGATGTTTGTTTTACAAAAACACGGGAAGAGCGGGAAGCTTATATAGAATATATTGATGAACAATATAACGCGGAAAGACTAACAAATATACTTCAGACTGTTTCTGACACCATAGGTGCTCACGTGCTGAACGTGGCAAAGCAAGATTATGTTCCTCAAGGGGCAAGTGTTACTCTCCTTGTCTCTGAAGGTCCGGTCGTTGAGGTACCTACAGATTCATTTGATGATTCTGCAACTGCGATGCCCGAATCAGTAGTTATGCAGCTGGACAAAAGCCACCTTACTGTCCATACGTATCCTGAATTCCATCCAGAAGAAGGGATTAGTACATTCCGTGCAGATATTGATGTATCAACTTGTGGTGAAATATCACCTTTGAAAGCATTAAATCATCTTATCAATTCTTTTGATACCGATATTGTTACGATGGATTACCGGGTACGTGGCTTTACGAGAGACATAAAGGGTCACAAATTATTTATTGACCACGACATTAACTCTATACAAAATTATCTTTCTGAAGATATAAAAAACATGTACGACATGATAGACACCAATATCTATCAAGAGAACATCTTTCATACAAAATGCCGGTTAAAGGAATTTGATTTAAACAATTATCTGTTTGGCTACACCAAAGACACATTGGATTCAAGAAGTGTCGATGAAATAACAGATCGCATTAAATCAGAAATGGATGAAATTTTTTACGGAAGAAATATAAAAAAATAATCTGATTGTATAGGTAAGGCTCCTGATTTTATTCAGGGGTCTTTTTTGTATCTATGAACTTTATGAACAAAAAGCTCATTATGCAGTTAAACTTCTTTTTTCAATATAGCGTGTTAGGATTATAAAAAGAATAAATGAAAGCGCTACCAAAAAGGAGGATACCTATGAAAAAAGTAAATTGGAAAAATTGGCTCTTAGCAGGATTCCTTATTCCTTCACTAGCAGCATGCAGTACATCGGGTTCCAGCGGCAATAGTGCCGGAAATTCAGATTATCCTAAAAAATCTATTACAGTTGTTGCTCCATCTGGTGCAGGAGGCGGCTGGGATTTAACTGCACGCTCCCTTACTAAGGTACTTGGGGAAACTAAATTAGTTGACCAAACCATGACAGTTGAAAACAAGCCAGGTGGTGGTGGAGCGGTTTATTTAGCCGAATACGCCACTCAGCATAAAAAAGATGATTATAAACTTTACGTAAATTCTCCTCCTATCTTGATTAATAATCTTAAGAAAGAAGGAAACAGCCCATATGGCTATAAAAACACTACTCCACTAGCTCAATTAACTAAAGATTTTGGAGCAATTGTAGTAAAAGAAGACTCAAAATATAACAGTTTAAAAGAGCTTATGGATGCAGTAAAAAAAGATCCTAAATCAGTTACTGCAGCAGGCGGATCAGCACCTGGATCAATGGATCACTTAGTAGCTGTACTGCCAGCTTATAAATCAGGAGTTGATCCTAAAACAGTAAAATACGTTTCCTATGATGGAGGCGGAGAAGCTATTGCGGCTTTATTAGGCGGAAATGCAGACTACATAGCTACAGATGCTTCAGCAGTAGGTGAGTTTTTAAAGGCGGGAAAAGTTAAAGTTCTTGGTGTATCTTCTACTGAGAGATTAAAAGGAGAATTGGCAGAAGTTCCAACTTTTAAAGAAGAAGGCATTGACGCAGATTTTACGATATGGAGAGGTATCTTCGGTCCGAAAGAAATGTCGGACAGTGCAAAAGATTACTGGGCTAAAACTCTTAAAGACTTAAATGATAGCAAAGAGTGGCAAGCAGAGCTTGAACGTAACGGCTGGGAAGCTGAATTTAAAGATGCTGAAGAATTTGCTTCATTTTTAGAAGAACAGGAAAAACAAGTTGAAGATCTATTAAAGTCATTAGGGATGAACAAATAGACTACAAATGGAGGAGTAAGATACTTCTCCATTTTTATTAATATTAGTGTGCTAAAGGAGTTATGTACATGAGGAAAGGGAGTTTTGACCGTTATGCAAGTGTGGTTTTTGCTTTAATTGGCGCTGCTTTTCTATTTGAAAGCAGGAATATAGCAAAGAGTGCCTATGGAAGTGAAGTAGGACCAAATGTCTTTCCATTTTTGCTTGGACTCATCCTAATTTTATTAAGTGTAAAGCTGTTTCTGGAGTCATTTAAATCGGTTCAGAATAAAAATAATGATCGTGAAAAATTAATGATAAAAAGATTTCTAATCATACTGATAGCAAGTATTTTATATGCTTCTTTACTTGAAACAATCGGTTATTTGATCAGTACATTCATTTTTCTTTTTGTTTCTTTTCAGACGATGGAAAAAGTGGAAAAAGGCGGATGGATTAAAAATGCGCTAATTGCAGGTGCTTTTTCATTCTGTGTCTATTATTTATATGTGGTTGTTTTAAAAGGCTCTTTGCCAGGACTGCCGGTATGGTTTAGTTAGGAGGAAAAAGTATGGGCGTAATGGATTTTCTAATGCAAGGGTTTCATACAGCAACACAACCTGAAAACTTATTCTTTGCCTTTATAGGTGTTTTGATTGGAACAGCAGTGGGAGTACTTCCGGGTATCGGTCCAATGAGCGGAGTTGCTCTGCTCATACCTGTAACTGCAACTCTAACTGGCGGGATGGAACCATCAGCTGCCGCTACAAGTTCTATTATTCTATTGGCAGGGGTTTATTATGGAGCGATGTATGGCGGTTCAACTACATCCATCTTACTTAATACACCTGGTGAGTCATCTTCGGTTGTAACTACGCTGGACGGGTATCAAATGGCAAAACAAGGACGCGCAGGATCAGCATTGTCGATTGCAGCCATCGGCTCCTTCGCAGCAGGTATTGTCTCAATCATTGGGTTAGCATTACTTGCAAATCCACTTTCTGAAATGGCATTAAAATTCGGACCTGCAGAGTATTTTTCACTTATGCTGTTAGGACTGGCAGCTGTAAGCGGTCTAGCAGGGGGGTCAATCACAAAAGCGTGGATGATGACTTTAACTGGACTGCTTCTCGCTACAATTGGTATTGATGCTGTTTCGGGTGTAGCACGCTTCACCTATGAAATTCCGGTACTTTTTGGCGGACTTGAATTTTTAACAGTAGCTGTGGGATTGTTTGCTCTAGGCGAAGTCTTCAAAACCATTCTTCATAAAGAAGATGACCAAGAAAGAGTTGCGAAAGTCGGGAGAGTTATTCCCTCTAAAACAGATCTTAAAGAGAGTGCAGGACCTATTGCACGCGGATCTATTCTTGGTTTTTTTATTGGTGTCCTTCCTGGTGCAGGTGCAACATTAGCTTCCTTCTTTTCTTACATTGCTGAAAAAAAATTAAGTAAAACTCCCGAAAAATTTGGGAAAGGTGCAATTGCTGGAGTTGCAGCGCCAGAGTCCGCGAACAACGCAGCTTCAGGCGGAGCAATGATACCGCTATTGACACTTGGTATTCCAGGTTCCGGAACAACTGCTATCTTAATGGGTGCCCTTATCATGTACAATGTGCAGCCAGGTCCGTTATTATTCAGTGACCATCCTGATGTAGCTTGGGGACTCATTGCAAGTATGTTTATAGGAAATTTGATGCTTTTAATTTTAAACATGCCTCTCGTAAAGGTATTTGCAAAAATTATTGAGACACCTCCAAAATATCTGCTGCCAATTATTATTGCTATATCTGTTTTCGGAGTTTATGCGGTTCAAGTAACAACCTTTGATCTTTATTTACTTATTGGATTTGGATTAGCGGGTTATTTATTAGCGAAGAACGATTACCCGCTCGCACCTCTTGTACTTGGCCTTGTTTTAGGGCCGATGATTGAGAATAATATGAGACGTGCATTAACTACATCAAACGGAGACTTTAATGTTTTTATCGAGAATCCTATCTCAGCTATTTTTCTTGTCTGTGCTGTATTATGGATTATAGTACCTTTCTTTCTTAGGTTAAAAGGAAAAAATGTAGTTGTTAATGTAGAAGGATAAAACAAGAGTGAAAGAGAAGACTTTCTAAATCAGGAAAGTCTTTTCTATTTTCAGGGGGAAACAAATGAAACTGCAAACAAAGTTAATGATCATCAGCTGCTCCCTCATCTTTATAGTGGTCGTTATCTTAGCTGTTCTTTTTCAGGTGATGTTTGTAAATACGATAAAAGATCAGATCGGTCAAAGAGCACTAAGTGTATCAAATACGGTAAGCAGCAATCCATTAGTTATAGAAGCATTTGAAGAAGAAGATCCTTCTCAAAGAATACAGCCTTATGCTGAAGAAATAAGGAAGAAAACAGGCGCACAGTATATCGTTGTTGGAAATAAGGAAGGAATCCGGTATTCTCATCCGCTTCCAGAACGCATTGGGAAAAAGATGGTTGGAGGCGATAATGAATTCGCCTTGTCAGGAGAACCAAGTATTACAGAAGCAACCGGATCTCTTGGACCAGCAGTGAGAGGCAAATCTCCAATAATAAATGATGAGGGTAAAATCATTGGACTCGTTTCAGTCGGTTTTTTGACTACTAGTATAAATGAAATTATCTGGCCTTATAAATTAAAAATTTTACTTATCGGGGTGTTCACTCTTTCTTTAGGAATTTTAGGGTCCATATTGATAGCAAAAGGAGTTAAAAAAGCGACGCACGGTTTGGAACCAAAAGAAATAGGTTTATTGTACAAAGAAAAAAGTGCTATTCTCGAAGCCATCAGAGAAGGAGTAATCGCAATCAACCGTGATGGTGATATTACGATGGTTAATCAAACTGCATTACAAATGCTTGAAAGAGATACGGACGATTTGATAGGCAGCAATATATTAAAAACCATTCCAAACTCTAGACTTTTGGATGTCATTTCAAATGGCAGCAGTGAGTTTGATGAACAAATGAAACTTGGTAACAGCAATGTTGTAGCAAATCGGGTTCCTATTACGGATGATAAAGGAGATGTAATAGGTGCAGTAGCTACTTTTCGGAACAAAAACGAACTTTATAGACTTAATGAAGAACTGGCACAAGTTAAAGGGTATAGCGAGGGCTTGCGAGCACAAACACACGAATTTTCAAATAAATTGTATTTAATCTCTGGATTAATACAATTGGAGTCCTACCAGGAGGCTCTCGATGTAATATCAAAGGAATCAGATGTACATCAGAGCTTTGCTAAGTTCATCATGAAACGAATTTCTGATCCTTACATAGGAGGTTTGCTGATTGGAAAGTTTAATCGCTCAATCGAACTTAAAGTTCCTTTTTCAATCGACCCATCTAGTACGTTTAAAGATATTCCTGAAACATTAGATAGACAATTGCTTGTTACGATTATTGGAAATTTGGTGGATAATGCAATGGATGCTGCTGTTAAAAACAGAGAATATGAAAGTGAAGTTAAGATATGTCTTTCGGATATGGGAAATCAATTATTAATTGAGGTTGAAGATGATGGAGAAGGAATTCCGCCTTCTATCGCTAATAAGTTATACCAAAAGGGATTTTCGACAAAAGGGACAGACCGAGGTTATGGTTTATATTTGGTAAATCAATCTGTAGAACAATTAAATGGTGAGCTTTTTTATGAAAGAACAAAAGTGAACACAACCCTTTTTACTGTTATTATCCCGAAAGAATAGAGGTTAACAATTAACATGCGTTCATGGGAAGTATTTATTGTAGAAGACGACATCCGAATCGCTGAGATTAACCGCAGATTTGTAGAAAAGATTGATGGTTTTTCCGTATGCGGCATTGCACTTAATGAAGAAGAAGCTAAAGAACAAATATCAATCCTTAAACCTGATCTCGTTATTTTAGACATCTATTTTCCAGATATGAATGGATTAGACTTATTACGCTGGATTCGGAGCGAATTCCGCGGAATTGAAGTAATGATGATAACTGCAGCTACAGAGGCTGAAACATTAAAAAATGCACTAGAAGATGGTATCTTTGACTATATTGTTAAACCTGTTATTTTCCAAAGATTCAAAGAAACCTTATTAAATTTTAATGAATATAAATTGTCCATTCAGCAAATAACGGCATTAAATGAATTAAACCAAAGTATAATAGATTCTATCTTAAAAAGAGAAAAGACTGAGAGTGAGACTTCTTACTTACCTAAAGGGATTGACCGAATTACATTAGATAAGGTCATATCTATACTTACGTGCAATAAAATTGGCTACACAGCAGAGGACCTCGGTCAGCTGATTGGAGCAAGCCGTACAACTGCTAGAAGATATTTAGAATACTTAGTTTCAGAACAAAAAGTATCTGCTGACATTTCCTATGGTGGCATAGGCAGGCCAGAAAGAATCTATAAATATAGTAAATAGCCAAGTGATATGTACTTACATTGGCAATTTCTCATTAGAGGGATTGTTTTCATTATGTTATAAAACTCGTAACAACTTGTGCATTTCATGTATAATAACTGTTATAGATTCAAAGTTGAAAGAGAGTGAAAAGAATGGGTCGTAAGTGGAATAACATTAAAGAGAAAAAAGCATCAAAAGACGCAAATACGAGTAGAATTTATGCTAAATTTGGCCGTGAAATTTACGTTGCAGCAAGACAAGGTGAGCCTGATCCTGAATCGAATCAGTCATTAAAAGTCGTCCTTGAACGAGCAAAAACATACAGTGTTCCTAAAACAATTATTGACCGTGCTATTGAAAAAGCAAAAGGCGGCTCAGATGAAAACTATGATGAGCTCCGTTATGAAGGCTTCGGTCCGAATGGTTCAATGGTGATTGTGGATACACTCACTAATAATGTTAATCGCACGGTAGCAGAAGTACGTTCAGCTTTCAATAAAAACGGCGGAAACATGGGAGTTTCCGGTGCCGTGGCTTATATGTTTGATGCAACAGCTGTAATCGGACTTGAAGGTAAAACAGCTGATGAAGTGCTTGAATTATTGATGGAAGCTGATTTAGATGTACGTGATGTCATTGAAGAAGATGAAGCTGTTATCGTTTATGCAGAACCTGATCAATTTCATGCTGTCCAAGAGGTATTTAAGAATGCTGGCATAACTGAATTTTCAGTTGCAGAGCTTACAATGCTTGCACAGAACGATCTGACACTTCCTGAAGACGCACAAGTCCAGTTTGAAAAGCTGATTGACGCTTTAGAAGATCTTGAAGATGTTCAGCAAGTTTATCACAACGTTGATTTAGGAGAATAATAAGACTGAAACTGACTTGAAAGGAAAGAGTTATGTCCTTTCAGAGTCAGTTTTTCTTTTTTGTGGTTTAATGCAAACGGATGATCCTGTATAAATACGCTGTTCTGAGCGGAGAAATTGAATATTGAGCGTATCTAATGAATGTTGAGCGGTGAGGGATGTATTCTGAGCGTAGAGGCATGTGTTCTGAGCGTAGATAAAATTTTTTTAGCGAACGTGTAACAAATAAAAGAACACGTACCGTAAATAAAGGATATTTTTTATTTGTAAAAAATAAAAAATTCGGGGCTGCCAAAAGTAAGTTAACCTTACTTTTGGGACAGCCCCTGTTTTATCATTATCATACAAATTGTAATGATAACAAAACCTATTAATGCTAGCAGCGGGATTGTAATAAAACCAAGCCAGTTAATATATTGTCCCGAACAAGGCACCCCTGAAGAACACGTCTCAAAAGCTTTTAGTGCAGGTATTTTTTGAAGTGCATAATGATAGCCAGAAACAAATACCCCAAGGATTGATAATGGCAAGATGTATAGGGTTATTCTAAGATCTTGATGATAAAATGCGATTCCTAACAGAATTACCATCGGGTACATAAGAATACGCTGATACCAGCAAAAAGTGCATGGTATAAATTGGAGTACCTCGCTAAAATACAAACTTCCCAGAGATGCAATTACAGATGCCAGCCAGGCGATCAACAAGGGTTTATTCGTCACCTTTATTTACTCTCCTTCGCCGCTTCTTCAACCATTTTCTGAAGATCCCCAAATGAATTTCCTTCGAATTTTTTACCATTTACGAAAAGGGTAGGTGTACCTGTTACTCCAAGGTCATTTACAAGAGCCTCATCGGTTTCCACTGCATTTTCACTCGCATCATTTTCGAAATTTCCACTGACCTTTTTTACATTCTCATCTGCCGTAACTTCACTCAAAGTATCATTTAAGAACTTCTCTGTGAATACGTCTTTCCGCTCAAGACTTTGATCATCAGGCTGCTTTTCATAAAGCAGTTTATGAAACTTCCAAAAAGTCTCGTTTCCTAACTCTTTATAAACCGTTTCACCAAAAAGGGCTGATCTTTCTGAATCAACATTAATAAAGGGATAGTTTAAGAAAAAGAATTTAACTTTCCCCGTCTGTATAAGTTCTTTATCAATTAAAGGGAAGAAGGATTCATTGAAGTTTTTGCAAATCGGACATTTGTAGTCTCCAAACTCTATGATATTAACTGGTGCATTTTCTTCTCCTAAGTAAGGCTGGTTTTCATAAGTGATAGCGGATTCCTCAGTATTTTTGTTGAAGCTGCCTGTTAACATAAAAACAGCTAGCCCGACTGTAACAATTCCTATAATTATAAAAAGCCAGACATGAGAATTACTCTTCTTTGATACTTTAACATTTGTATTTTTCTTTTTTTGTTTACCCATTGTTCACCTCAAAGTATGTAGTTTCACTAAATTAAAAGAAGTTACTTTTATCGTAAACAATATAGCACATTTATACAATTAAAACGTAAATATATATAGTTTTTGCCCCATTAATATCGGAAAGGAACTTTATTCTATCACATAAAAATATTGGTAAATAAAACCTGTATCCAAAGAGAAAATTCGGCAGTATAATTTTCTAGAAATTATACTATTATACCTTTGGGGGAACAGGGATGAAACACTTAGTAACACTGCTTTTAGCACTTAGTTTGAGCTTTGGAATTTTACCGGTATCAGCTTTTGCTATTGAGCAAAATGATCAAGAATTTGAAGCGTACTTAAACGAGATCGGCTGGGAAAAACAAGACTTTATCGATTTCATTGAAAGCAAAGAATGGTACTTAGAAGATTTTGAATCCGTTGATGAGCTAGGAATGCCTCTAACTGAAGACGGAGTACAATCGGTTTTAAAGGATTTTGATTTAAGCCGGGAAGAGCTAAATGATTTACTCGTTGAATGGGGTGACATTGAAGAAGGACAAGATGTTCTAGACAGTCCTTACTTTTTATTCAATGAAGATCTTGAAACATCTGTAGATTTTTATTTAAACGGATGGGAAGGAACACCAATTGAAGATGAAAATCTTCAGCAGCTTCTTGAAGAGTACAATCTTGAATCAGTAGAAGCACTTGAAGAACTATTAAAAGAAAATGATGACTCTCTTGAAAACTATGAATACATTGAAGATCTTCAGTGGGCTGTTGATTTTTACATCAATGGTGATGAATATATGGAAGATGAATTTGCGGATCTTTTTACTGAAATTGATTTAACAGATGAAGAGATGGAAAAGTTATTCGCTCACCTTGAAACATTAAACTGGGAAGACCCAGCTTTTCTTGACAGCATGATGCTACTTGGGGAAAGAATGATGGCTTTTGAAGAGTTTGAAACAGCGGATGAACTCTCAGCTGAACAGATTGCGGAGATGTTCGCCATCTTTACAGAAATGAAGCAGCTTTTGCAGATTGAGACAAAATATTATCTTGTTGTAGATGGTGAAAAGCAGCCAGTATCTATAGATACATTAATGACAATGGATTCAACAAATGGTAATGACCTAGTTATGGAGATCTATAACACGAACGGCGAGTTACTTCTAGATCTAGTATTAACAGCTGATATGTTTGGCTCTGAACTTATCCAGGAAACAGGAAAAGACATCCAGGAAGCTGAGAAAATTGTTACTGAAGCTCCAATGGCTGCTAAACCACCAGTTAAAACGATAAAGGGCGGAGAACTGCCGAAAACTGCTACAAATCATGGTGGGAACACCCTTGCTGGAATAGCAATTGCTGCCGCTGGTATTCTTTTCTTCAGACGTTTTCGTGTTAAAGGAATCTAATCAATGAAAGATACAGAACTGAAAAGAAGCAAACTTCGGTTCATTCTTCTTACATTCTCTGTTGCATTTATCTTGTTCGGACTATGGTTCAGCACCACGAATGCTTTTAAGTTCGTGAAAGGCTATATGATTTTTAAAACAGATCAGGAAACAGCAGATGATTATCAATCGAATCCTGCTCATAAAGAAATGAGACAGGAAACAAATGATGTGTTGTATCCTGTACGTCCAAAAAAGGGTGAAAATATAGGAGAACTGATCATACCTAAGTTAGGAGCATCACTTCCTATTGTTCACGGAACAGACGAAGAAGAACTAGAAAAAGGGGTAGGACACTTTTCAAAAAGCGTTTTGCCTGGCGAAAACGACAATTCTGTATTATCTGGTCACAGGGATACAGTGTTTCGAAAACTTGGTGAAGTTGGAAATGGTGACATATTAGTAGTCGAAACGGAAGCGGGAAAATTTACTTACAAAGTGAAGAACGTAAGAATCGTCGACAAAGACGACCGTACCGTAATCGTTCCTAAACCACGAGCAACATTAACAGTTTCAACATGTTATCCGTTTGACTATATTGGAGATTCACCTGAGCGGTATATATTGGTCGCTAATTTAATTTCAAAGCAATTGAATAAGTAAAATTTTAAACAGCTGAAGATTACATTCAGCTGTTTTTTTGCACTATCAGAATGTATAACTTGTTAGCACTGTGATTTTCGACGTGGCAACAAGTTTAGGTCGATAGTATAAGCGCAACTAAAGCTGACGCAAAAGGCTTGGTGTCAGCCAAGTTTTCTTTATGCAATTCTTCAAATTGTTGTTTAACATCCCAATAAAAAAGGAATGTTTACAAAATAATGTATGAATGGTCTAAAAGTATACCCGTCTGTTACATACTTAGAATATCAACATGAAAGCCGGTGGTTGAGCAATGAAAAAAAGCTCCGTAATTATTGTAATTTGTTTAGTAGTTTTATTAGCAGGTGCATTGCTAGTTAAATCTTTTAGTAAAGATGAAATGGAAGCAACTGCTCTTGGTGACTCCTTAGCCTATGGGTTAGGTGATACTGAGGATAATGGCTATATAGGGGATGTACAAGAGAGGTATGAGGAAGAAACTAATAAAAGGCTAGTAGTAAACGATTATGGTGTTCCGAACGATACAAGCACCGACTTGCTTAAAAGATTAAAAAATAAAGAAATCGCTGAGACGGCAAAGAACTCAGACTTTATTTTTATTAATATAGGTACAAATGATTTTATAAAAAGTACAGATCGATTTACTAAGTTTGATAAGAAAGAACTTCAAACCAATCAAGAAATTTATAAAAATAATTTAAACCAAATTATTAAGAAGGTGCAAGAAAAGGATTCATCCAAAACCATTTATATTTTAGGCATATATAATCCAAAAGTAAAATATGCAGATATGTCAACAGTAAATGAAGCTATATTAAATTGGAACCGGTCAACTATCCAAGTTACGAAAGATCATAAAAATGCTGCTTTTATAAGGACTGATGACCTCTTTATTAATAAAAATAAGAAAGACTATTTCGCAGATAATCTCCACCCGAATGAAAAAGGCTATGCGCTTATTGGAAAAAGAGTATTTGATTCTGTAAAACAAAATTCTGATTACAGGTAAACCAGCACCAAACAATGGTCCAAAAAAATCCATTTGACGTAGTTGCAGGAATTTGTTAACCTACTATTCGTGGTTAAATTAAATATAAATTCCTCACATTAATCTCAGTGAGGTAGAGGTCGCATTAATTATTAGTAAAACTATCAGAGGCAAGTGGTGCCATTGAAGATAGTTTGAAAGGAATTAGTGCCGAAATGTTCCATTGTCCACTTCAATGGCGCATTGGGGCTGCATTTAATAGGTGCAGAACTGTCGCAGGAGTTATTTCTTGCGTTGAGCTATCAGGGATTATTTGGGGAAGCTGGTTATGACACGTATGGGCTGTTCCATACGTGTTTTTTTATTGGCTAAATCCTTAGGAGGTTTATTTCATCATGAAAAACAGCAATTGGAGCGTTTGGCTTTTGACAGCATTTGTCGTTGGAAATATGGTAGGGTCGGGAATTTTCATGCTCCCGAATACGTTAGCTCAAACAGCCAGTCCTTTAGGAGTTACAGCAGCATGGGCAGTTACAGGCTTTGGGGTACTAATGATTGCCTTAGTATTCGGTTCATTGTCTATTAGAAAACCGGAATTAACAGCAGGTCCTCAAAGTTATGCAAAAGCAATGTTCTCAAATCCGAAAAAAGGAAACGTAGCTGGATTCAGTATGGTGTGGGGATACTGGGTTGCGAACTGGATAAGCAACGTTGCAATCATCACCAGTTTTGCAGGATATTTATCAACCTTTTTCCCTATGATGCAAAGCTCAAAGGTTGTAGGTACCGTACTTAATCAAAACATTGAACTTGGTAAGATGATTACATTTATAGTTTGTACGGTATTACTTTGGTTTACACACTTTATTTTAGTTACAAGCATCAATGGGGCAGGAAAGCTTAACTTTGTTGCTACTGCTTCTAAAGTAATCGGTTTTATGTTATTTATTGTTGCTGCATTATTCGCCGTTGAATCTTCTATATTTGCTGACGCATATTTCCCTGTGGTTGATGAATCTGGAGTTTCACATGGACTCGGCAGTCAAATCAATATGGCAGCTATTGCAACGCTTTGGGCTTTTGTCGGAATTGAATCTGCAGTTGTTTTATCTGGCAGAGCTACTTCCCAAAGAGACGTAAAAAAAGCTACCATAATCGGTTTATTAATAGCCTTAAGTATTTATATGATTACTACGATATTAACAATGAATGTACTTCCAAGAGAAGTTCTTATGACTTCTGATAAGCCATTTGTAGATGTCTTATCTGTTCTGATCGGTGATACTGGAGCATCACTAATGGGTCTTCTAGCGGTTATCTCACTTTTTGGATCTACCATTGGGTGGATACTGCTAAGTTCAGAAGTTCCCTATCAAGCTGCAAAATCTGGTGTATTCCCAGCTTACTTCGGAAAGGTAAATAAGAACGGAAGCCCTGTCAAAGCTTTATCTGTAACGAATATAATGTCTCAGATTTTTATCTTTTCTACAATTTCAGGCACTATTGGTGAAGCTTACTTGTTCTTAACAACTTCTGCAACATTAGCTTATTTGATTCCTTATTTGGTATCAGCACTATACTTCTTAAAACTCGTTTATAAGGGCGAGACGTATGATCAAATCAAGGGATCTCGAGTAAAAGATGGAGCAATTGCTTTATTTGCATTGATTTATTCCAGCTGGGTGATCATTTCTGGAACAGCAGACGCGAAAACATTTACTTTGGGAATAGGTCTTTTCCTTATAGGATTTCTTGTATACCCTCTATTTAACAAGTATACTGTTAAGAAAAGTAAAACCTCTGATTGATGTTTTCTTTTTTAAAACTTTAACGTATAATGTGAATTAACTTAATAAGCTCGTATAATCGCAGGGATATGGCCTGCAAGTTTCTACCAAACCCCCATAAATGGGTTTGACTACGAGTGACGCAAACATCACCAAACATCCTTTTCATATAAGGGTGTATTGGATTATTTTTGTTCCGTTTATTATACCGGAGGATTGCTTCACTCATTTTGAGAGAAGCGATTCTCCGGTTTTTTGTTACTCAAAATAAATAACGAGGTGAAACCATGAATTTTTTAGAAAAGAAAATATGTGAAGAGGGAGTTGTTTTATCACCAACTGTTTTGAAGGTAGATTCTTTCTTAAACCACCAGATAGATCCATTATTCATGAAACAAATTGGATGTGAAATTGTTAAACGATATAAGGATGAGAAAATAAATAAAATTTTAACAATAGAATCTTCTGGTATAGCTCCAGCTGTTTTTGCAGGATTGGAATTGGATGTTCCTGTTGTATTTGCCCGAAAAAAGAAATCATTAACTTTAACAGATGGACTGCTTACTTCAAGAGTCTACTCTTTTACGAAACAAGAAGAAAATGAGATTTCAGTTGCTAGCAAGTTCCTTAATGCAGGTGAACGAGTATTAATCATCGATGATTTCTTAGCTCATGGTGAAGCGGCTCTCGGACTAGCTGAGCTTGTAAAAAAAGCCGATGCACACATTTGCGGGTTCGGTATTGTGATCGAAAAATCATTTCAAAACGGCCGGCAAAAGCTTCTCGACAAAGGGTACCGTGTTGAATCCATTGCAAGAATCAGTGAAATGAGTGCAGATGGTATCACATTCTTAAAAAGTGAGGTATTGTCAACATGAAAAAAGGTAAAGTGTTTTCACTTGGAATACAGCATGTTCTTGCCATGTATGCTGGAGCGATTATAGTTCCACTCATTGTAGGCGGGGCTCTAAAGCTATCACCAGAGCAGCTCGCATATTTAGTAGCCATCGATCTCTTAACTTGTGGTTTGGCAACCCTGCTGCAAGTTTGGAATAACCGCTTCTTTGGTGTTGGGTTGCCTGTTGTATTAGGTTGTACGTTTACAGCTGTCGGACCAATGATCGCAATTGGCGGACAATATGGGATGAGCGCGATCTATGGAGCTATTATTGCAGCTGGACTTTTTGTTGTACTATTTGCTGGTGCATTCGGTAAAATACTTAAGCTTTTTCCTCCAATCGTAACAGGTTCAGTTGTTACCATTATCGGAATCACACTCATTCCTGTAGCAATTAAAGATATGGCAGGCGGTGCGGGCAGCGAGAACTTTGGCTCGCCGCAAAATCTTCTTCTTTCATTTGGTGTGCTAGGGTTCATTCTGCTGCTTTACCGTTTCTCAAAAGGATTTGTTCGTTCTATTTCCATTCTAGTCGGCTTAATTGCAGGAACGATTGCAGCGGCTGCTATGAGTTTAGTAAATTTTGCTCCAGTAATGGAAGCTTCATGGGTTCATATGCCAAAACCTTTCTTTTTCGGAGTGCCAACCTTTGAAATCAGTGCAATTATCACGATGATCCTTGTTGCCATTGTAAGTCTAATAGAATCTACAGGTGTATTTATGGCACTCGGTAAAATTTGCAATCGAAATCTGACTCCAAAAGATTTAACAAAAGGATATCGCGGTGAGGGACTTGCTATTATCCTTGGCGGAATATTCAACGCTTTCCCTTATACAACGTATTCCCAAAATGTAGGTCTTGTTCAGTTATCAGGTGTTAAAACAAAACAAGTCATTTATGTTGCTGGAGGCATGTTAGTATTTTTAGGATTCATACCAAAAGTTGCTGCACTAACAACCCTTATTCCAACTCCCGTAATGGGCGGTGCAATGGTAGCTATGTTTGGAATGGTTTTTGCTTCAGGGATCAAAATGCTGAGTGAAGTGAACCTGGCTAAACAAGAAAATCTTCTAATTATCGCATGTTCAGTAGGAATGGGCTTAGGAGTAACAGTTGAACCAGAACTATTCAGCAAGCTTCCAGAAAGCATTCAAATCTTAACAGCGAACGGCATTGTATCAGGAAGCTTAATGGCGATTGTGTTAAATCTGTTGTTCAACGCAAGAACGAAAAAAATTACAGTGCCAAAGTATAATAAAAGCCATAGAGACACAGTGAATTCACAACAAACTATATAATGAATAATTTTACAGACTATTAAACGTTCCTATTTACCGGGAACGTTTTTTATTGTTAAAAGATGACTCTATACAGACGAGATATTGTACGGCACATTTTTTACATTGAATACATATGTTAATAAAGTAAAACAAGCTATTAATATAGGAAGTGGAAAAGTGGTTAGCAAGAAAAATAAAAGAGAGAAGAAAGCAGCAAACAAAAGATTTATTGATCCAGCTGGTGATTATGTTCCTTCTGCCGTGAACGAGCTAACTGGAGGTTTTTATGTGCCTACGGGAGATTATATTCCAACTGGCGGGTATATGCCTACCGGAGATTATGAGCAATACGGCTTATATGTGCCTACAGGAGATTATATTCCAACTAGCGGATATGTACCTACCGGTGACAATGAACTATATGGCATATATGTACCAACTGGAGATTATCAATTTGACTCTTATGTGTCTTCTGGAGATTTTATGCTGGATGAAGGAGAAGAATCTTCTGATATTCCTAAAAGGTTTTCAGCAGAAAACTTATTTGACGAAAGTCATATAAATCCTATATTCCTTTTAAAGAATAACCCTAATAAACTGAGCTCACCAAAAGGTTATATTATTCCTCCAATAATTCTAGTTTAAAATTGCTCTTACAAGAATTGATTATATATCCCATTGAAAGGACTATAATCCTTGATTACCATTAGTTTGTGTATGATTGTAAAAGATGAAGAGAATTCCATTGCTAGATGCCTAGATTCAATTCACGATTTAGTGGATGAAATAATAATAGTTGATACAGGTTCTATTGATCAAACTAAGAACATAGCAAGGCAATATACAGATAAAATTTATGATTTTAAATGGGTGGATAACTTTAGTTCTGCCCGCAATTATTCTTTTAAATTAGCTACAAAACAATATATAATGTGGCTGGATGCTGATGATGTTATAAATAAACCAAACAGGAAGTTACTAAAACAACTGAAAGATCATTTAAATCCAGCAGTTAATTCGGTTACAATGAAGTACCTTGTTAATAGAGACAAGTTTGGTAATCCTTCATTCATAATTAAGAGAAATAGATTAGTTAAATCTAGTTGTCAATTTAAATGGAATGGTGCTGTTCATGAATATTTAGAAGTAAGCGGTCCAATATTCCACAGTGATATAAGTATTCATCATTTAAAAAACAAAACTGACAACTCCAAACGTAATTTACGGATTTATGAGAAACAGTTAGATAAAGGAGCAGCATTTTCACCGAGAGATCTCTTTTATTACGCAAATGAACTCATGCGTCATAATGAACTTCATAAGGCAATCACATACTATACCTTATTTTTAAATCACAAAGAAGCATGGAAAGAAGATAAAATTGCCTCTTGTGGAAGACTGGCTGATTGTTATCACTTTTTAGATGACCAAGAAAAAGAGAGAGAAATTCTCTATAAATCTTTTGAGTATGATTGTCCTCGTGCAGACTTTTGCTGCAGACTGGGAAATCTATTCTTAGAAAAAAATCAGGTGAATGAAGCAATCTATTGGTACGAATATGCGTCTAAGCTTACTTGGGATAAAAATTGTATGGGATTTTATCATGTTCCTTCATGGACTTGGCTCCCACATCTAAAACTCTCTATTTGTTATTACAAAAAAGGCGATTTTAAAAAAGCTTATAAACATAATACAATTGCTTTAGATTATTTACCTTATGATCCAGGATTAATTAATAATCAAAAGTTGATCAAAAACAAAATAAGAACTTAACGTAAAAAAACAGACCGTATAAACAGTCTGTTTTTACTTTTTACTAATTTTAATAATTTGTCCGGCATAAATTTTATCTGATGTAAACTTGTTGATCTTCATTATTTTTTTCAAAGGAATTTCATAACGCACAGAAATCTGTCCTAGAGTATCTCCTAAATTCACATGGTGAAGGTTGTATTTCTTCTCAAGTACTTCTTTGTAATTAATCAGCTTTCCTTTGTCCCCGGTGGCTATTTCAGAGCTAATGATTCCTCTTTTCACTAACACTTTAATCATTTCTTTCGCTCTATAATAATAGGAGTGTGGTTTTATAGCATCCATTCCATTTTTTTTGATAATTTCTCTTTGTTTAGTATTTTTTAAATAATATTTTATTTTTTCAATTGTTTCTTCAGGTGAGGAAGATACGATTAAATCCCTGCCAGGTACAAACTTTTCTCGTACGGCTTCTGTGTCCGAAGTCAGCAGACAGCCTCCTGAACCAAGCACTTCATATGTTCTCTGGGATAATTGGTCTGTACAATTTTGCAGTCCAATCACAATTTTGGATGAACTATATACTTTACGAGCTTTTTTATAGTTCAGATATCCATGAATCCAATCAGAAGGAATAGGAACACCTAATTGATCTCCTAGCCTTTCCCAATGATTTCCCCAAAAATCAACACGAATATTATTTTTTAATAACGGCAATATTAGATTTTCAAATGACTCAGAACGAAAAACATCAGGATTTTGTTCTAAAAAATCAGGGTAAGCATTTGCAACCACTGCAATATTTGCACTGTATTTGCTGTACGGTTCAGTATGGTAATGAACAATTGGATGGTAACCAAAATCGAGGTGTGACGCTTTTATCCCTAATTTCTCATACGTTTCACACAAAGTTGGAGTGACCGTAAAAACAAAATCCGGCTGCATCGTACATATTAAAGGTAAAGTGAAATTTTTTGTGTGAAGCGGGTCCTCCGTTGACCAATACACTAACGGTATATGAGCTGATCTAGCAGCATCACGTATCCAAGGTTGTTTCTCTTTTGAATGCTCTGGTGTCCAACCCATAGAGAGAATCAAATGAGGTTCATATTTAGATATCATATCTAAAATATTCTCTCTGCTGACTGGTCCTGAAACAATAACCGTGTGACCAAGCTCCTTTAAACCATTAGGTAAACCGTAAATCCACATAGGATGACTTTCGAGGAAAAGAATTTTCATAGAATCGCCTTTCTGTTTTATCAAGTAGTTATCCATATGTATAAAAAGGAAGGCTTGTCGCGGCAAAAACCTATAAATAAAAGATTTAAAGAGTTTATCGTTTTGGGTTAACAAGGAAATAGGGGGGCAGAAGGAGAAAAACGAAAGGAGTAATTTAGACAAATAAAAAAGAACGGTTACTATCATCGCTGTATCCAGCTGCTGATATCCGCTCTTTATGTTTGATTCGATTCAATTTATCTTGCTTTGTTTTGGTTTTCTTTGTAGCCATCATTTTGTACATTTCCAAATGAGCGAAAGAACTTCGATCCGC
Source organism: Fictibacillus halophilus (assembly GCF_042680145.1). Lineage (GTDB taxonomy): Bacteria > Bacillota > Bacilli > Bacillales > Fictibacillaceae > Fictibacillus > Fictibacillus halophilus_A. The sequence continues at coordinate 1,567,878 of NZ_JBHTNQ010000001.1, forward strand.
ATGTGGATTACGTTTACCTTCACGGATCATCTTTTCTCTCATTTTCTTTGCTTTTGACTTTGCCATCGAAAATCCTCCTAATTTAATTGACTTAAAAAATTCATGACGCTTTAAGGAATAATATACCACATTATGATATGTGATGATCGAAGGGGTGTTTCATATGAATCTAAAAGAATACGAATGGGTGAAAGAGAATAGAAATGTTCTGCTTAATTTCTGCTGTAAGGTTAGCAGAGAAGACTTTACTCGTGAAATAGGTTATGGCTGGCAAAGTGTGCAATATACACTCGTGCATATTGCAGATTGTTATATTGGTTGGCTGGGCTCATTTGTTTTACTGCAAACAAAAACTCCTATTACACCAAAAGAAAACGTATCACACATGAATATTGATGATATTAAAAAACGATTTAAGATCGCTGACTCTTACGTTCATGATGTACTGCATGATTTCGGAAACAAAATGGATAAAGGAATTCATAGACCTATACCATGGAGGAATGGATCAGATCCTATTACACTAACACCTGAAAAACTATTGATGCATACAATCACACATGAGTATCATCACAAAGGTCAGATTATGGCAATGATAAAGCAAATGGGATATGAACCTCCAAATACTGATGTTTTAAGTACTAAAAATTGAAGCAAGGTATTTCAAAGGCGTACTCCACTTATACCAGGGTACGCCTTTTGTATTTTTTTGATTTATTGTTTCTTGTTCCGCATAACCGTTATAAATCCATCTAAAATATCATGACTGACAGAAAATCCTTTACGTTTATAGAATTCCAACGCATCATAGTTGCCATTGGATACATAGATGAAGTAATCTTCCACATCGTCAAATTGCTTGATCCATTCCATAGACATATTAAAAAGCTTAGAACCAATGCCATATTGTCTGTAATTTTCTTTAATATAAAATTGGGATAGGCATCCTACATTATCCCTACCTACTGTAGACATATCAAAGAAAGTGGCAAACTCATTGTCATACGTTTCTTTGGGAGAGATATTGGAATATACATAAGCTACTATCTTTTCATCATCTTTAACTACTACAGTATAGTTATGAATAGCTTTATTTACTGAAGGAACAAGCCGTGTTTCAAAGTTCATGTTATCGAATAATTCCGGTTTTATGTATGCTTTCGATTTTTGAAAAACCATGAGTTCATTGCAAAGATCTCTGCAGTATTCTATTTTTTCATCAGTTAAAAATTCATATTTCAGATTCAAAGCTTTCACTCCTTCTATTGTTAAAAATTCTCTTGCACTTTAACTGGTTACGATATAATTTTATTACAATATAAATTGAAAACAAGTATGCAGTAAATTGTGAGTAAGTCAGTAAAAACTGAGTAAAGGGGGAAGATCCATGAACAGTGAAGCAACAAAATACGGAAGAAAAGAAGATTGCCCATTAACCTTTGCTCTGACCTTAATAGGCAGCAAGTGGCGGCTTCCGATTATTTGGGCATTATACCAAGGCAAAACTCTTCGTTACAACGAACTAAAGCGTAGAGTAGATGGAATTACAAACATGGTACTATCTCAGTCATTAAAAGAAATGGAGAATCAGGGACTTGTTGTTCGCAAGCAGTATATGGAGATTCCGCCACGAGTTGAGTATTCATTAACGAAAGCGGGAGAGGACTTGATTCCATCCTTAGAATCCCTGGCAAAATGGGGTAAGGCTATGCAAAATAAAAGAATAGAAGGTTAGAATTTAATAAAGTCCCTGAACCGGGGACTTTTTTGTTTTTATTATGCTTAAAATTCGTGTTGCGAACATACGTTTGGCATATTGTGATTATAAGAACAAAGGAGTTGATTGGGATGCGTATAAAGAAATGCACCATGAGTATTCCTGAAATCATTAAAATGTACGAAAGTGGAAGCAGAAACAAACGGGCCATATTGTTGAACTGTTTGATTTAAAAAGTTGAAGATGTAATATAAAGATATTATGATTTTTAATTATGATATGGGAGCAATATAAAATGACGAACATTATAATTGTCGATGATGATATCAATATTTTAGAGCTTGTAGATGTTCATCTATCTGAAGCAGGATACAACGTATTCCAAGCTCGGGATGGTATAAAGGCTTTAAGCATTTTAAGTAATAAAAAGTGTGACTTAGCGGTTGTAGATATAATGATGCCTTATCTGGATGGTTATGCCTTGACGAAAGAGATTCGAAATAAATATGATATTCCAGTTATTCTTTTAACAGCTAAACATCAAATTGAGGATAAGGAACAAGGTTACCAATCTGGAACAGATGATTATCTTGTTAAACCTTTTGAACCTAAGGAATTACTCTTCCGAATTAAAGCTTTATTGCGCCGATATAATAAACAGCTAGATGAATCAATTGTTCGTATAGGAAATATGTCGGTAAACAAAAAAAGTTACGAAGTTCAAGTTGGGGACCGAACAATATTATTACCATTGAAAGAATTTGAACTATTGTATTTTTTAGTTTCAAATCCTATGAAAGTGTTTTCCCGAGATCACCTGATAGAACATATTTGGGGATTGGAATATGAAAGGGATGAACGAACTGTTGATGTTCATATAAAAAGATTAAGGGAACGTTTTTCAATATTAACGGACGATTTTCAAATTAAGACAGTACGTGGGGTTGGTTATTTATTGGAGGAAAAACGCAGATGAAGTCTCTTTATGTGAAATTTGTTGTGATTACGATTGGAATCATGGTATTAAGTGGAGTCTTAGCTTTTTTAATCTCCAATACTTATTATCAGCAAAAATTAAAGCCGATTAATGATCAAAAAAATACAAAAATCGCACTAGATATTGTTAGGTTTGCTGAAGTACATCCTAATATCAATCTGAACGAATACTTAGGAAACATTTCTACAATAGGCTATCAAATATACTTAGTAGGGAATTCTGGAAAGGATTCTTTTTTTGGTGCACCTTTCAGGGATAGGACTCTCTCTGCTTCCACTAAAAAGCAAGTATTTCAAGGACAAATTTATCATGGTATCCTTCATTTTCCTCAAGAAACATTTGTAACAGGCTTTTTTGCAAATGAATTAAAAAATACAATTGGTGTTCCATTGACTCATAATGGAATAAATTATGCTCTTTTTATCAGACCTGATATAAAACTTCTTTTTAATGAGATGCATTATTTGTTTGGCTGGCTACTTGCTTTAATGATTGTTTTAAGCATCACAATGGTTATTGTCAGTACAAAATATTTAGTAAAGCCGATATCCAAATTAACAGCTGCCACAACATCATTAGCAAAAGGAAACTTTAATGTTGAAATTGATATTGATCGCGGTGATGAATTAGGAGAACTATCTCATAGTTTTTTACAAATGTCGCGTAAATTAGAACAATTAGATGAGATGAGAAAGGAATTCATATCAAATATATCTCATGATATACAATCTCCCCTATCTAATATAAAAGGGTATACAAATCTATTGGAAAAAGAACCATTAGGCGATATAGAAAAAACACAGTATATTTCTGTAATAAATGGAGAAATTGAAAGGCTTTCTACTTTAACAAAACAATTATTGCTTCTTGCCTCATTAGATCGCAACGATGATATTCTAAAGAAAAAAACATTCAATGTTGCAAAGCAAATTAAGGATTTGGTTCGAAATTATCAGTGGGCAGTAAATGAAAAAGGTATCATGATTAGTTACACTTTAGCGGATAAAGAAATTATCGGTGATCCATCTTTACTGTTTACGGTATGGGATAATTTGTTAACGAATGCCATTAAGTATAATAAACCAAAGGGTAGTATTGATATATCGATTAAAGAAAGTGCTGAATCGATTTTGGTAACCTTTGAAGATACAGGAATAGGAATGAATAATGAGGAAATGGAAAGGATATTCGATCGCTTTTATCGGGCTGACATTGCACGTTCTCGTACTGTTGAGGGGACAGGACTTGGTCTATCAATAGCTTCAACCATTGTTAAACTCCATGGCGGTACAATTAGAGTGAATAGCAAGGAAAAAGAAGGAACTGCTTTTGTTGTTGAATTGCCTGTTATGTAACATTATTTCTTTATTTGTGTCAGACATTGTCACGGAAAATAATCCATTACAATGTCTGACACTTTTTTTGTAAACGTTTATTCATCCTCCGTTCATATAAGGTTTATAGACTAAGGGTGTCAAAAGAGATGGGAGGAGATTATATGAACATTGCATGGAAAGAAATTAAGAAAAATAAAGTGAGGTTTTTGATATTAGGTTTAATTGTTTTTCTAATTAGTTTATTAACTTTTACTATTTCTGGTTTGGCTAATGGATTATCTCAAGACAATGCTGCATTAATTAAAGATTTACCAAACGGACAATTTTATATGAGTAAAGATGCAGAAAAAACCTATAATCTATCGCGAATAGACAGTAACATTCAAGAAAAAATATTGAATAAAAAAAACGATGCTATGGCTCTATCACTGCAAATGGGCTTTTTAAATGATAAGAATGGTAAGCAAAGAAGCGTAGCCTTTGTTACATCCACTGAATCAGATCTCTTTAGGAATGTTAAAACTGGAGAAATCGTACTTGATCGTTCTTTGGAGGAAGAAGGCATAAAGGTTGGAGATACCTTAACAAATACCCAATATAGTGACGAATTTGTTGTAAAAGGGTTTGTGGACCAAAAGAAATACAGCCACGCTCCTGTAGCTTATATCAGTATGGAGGATTATAAAGAAATTTACCGAGTGGAAGAAATGCAGTTAGTTTTCATACCAGGGGGAGATTCATCACAAGAATTCGCTGGATTACAGTCTTTCACAAAGAAAGATTTTCTTAACACGATTCCGAGTTATAGCGCAGAACAGACGTCTTTAAATATGATTGTCTTGTTTTTAGTTGTAATTAGCGGAATGTTGTTTTCTATTTTTTTCTACATGATGAATGTTCAAAAAATCGGTTTATACGGTATTTTAAAGGCAATCGGTGTAAAGACAAGTGCGTTGTTTAAATTGATTTGGACCCAAATGTTTTTTATTACTATAATTGCACTCGTCCTATCTGCTACATTAAGCCAATTATTTAATATAGTTGCTCCTAAAGGAATGCCATATAGTTTAACCTCTGAAACAACAGTGCAATTGTCGTTCGTTTTCCTAACCATTGGATTTATGGGTGCTACGCTATCAGGTTTGCAAATTAAAAAAGTAGAACCATTACAAGCGATTCAACAAGGAGAGGTTTAATATGGCGATTTTTACAATTGGTGAAGTTAAAAAAACATTTATGAATGGTGATGTGAAGGAAGAAATTCTAAAAGGGATTAACCTTTCACTTAAAGAAGGAGAGATAACAGCATTAGTAGGTGCATCCGGATCTGGTAAAAGTACACTGCTTACAATAGCGGCAGGACTTCAACCTGCATCTGATGGACAAGTGATATTTGAAGGTAAAAATATGAATAGCATGGGTTCAGAGGAAGTTCGGAGGATCCGTGGAAGTAAATTTGGATTCATCTTTCAATTTGCACATCTTGTTCCTTTTCTAACTGTAGAAGAACAACTGAAGCTAATGCTGGATGTTTCTGAATCGAAGTTAACGAAATCTGAACAACAAAAAGAAATTGACAAAATTCTAAACTTAGTTGGTATGAAACATCGGGAAAATGCTTATCCGTCTTCATTATCAGGTGGGGAAAAACAACGGGTTGCAATTGCACGTGCAATCATCCATAGACCTAAAGTACTCTTCGCAGATGAACCAACTGCAAGTTTAGATTCGAAAAGGTCTAAAGATGTAATGGGGTTAATCCAGGATTTAACTAAAACGATTAATATTACTACTCTAATGGTTACGCATGACGAAGAAATGCTTCCTTTTGCTGATCATATTATTAAAATTAGCGATGGAAAAATTATGGATAGCAAAGAGTAATTATTATTAATCACCACTGATTTTTTCTAGAAAAAAACCTAATCTGAACCTAAAGACAATACATTTTTGTTATTTATTTAATTTACTACAGAATTGTATTGTTTTTCTTTTTATGGAATAAAAGGGCAGGATTGTTGAAGAAGGATATTTTCCTGTTTTAAGCGAATTTCAAACAAACCTTACAGGAATACAGGTATTGAAAATAACAGGAACGAGGAGGTATGAGATATGAAGATTAATAGAATAGATCATGTGAGTATAAACGTAAACGATCTTTCAGTGGCTAAAGCGTTTTTTCTTGATTTAGGACTTGAAGTGCAAGCGGAATGGGAATTGGAAGGAGAACAGTTGGACAGAATAGTTGGGCTTAATGATGTTAAAACGGCATGTGTAGGATTGGGGATGCCAGATGGTCAAGCATGGATAGAGCTAGTCAAATTTTATACACCGTCAGATGAAATAGATTTTCAGCAACCTTTTGCAAATACGCTGGGTATCCGACATATTTGCTTTACTGTTGAAGATATTGAAGCTATTGTTGCAAAATTGAAAAAGAAGGGCACGGAAATCTTTAGTGAGATACAGCAATATGAAGAAAGTTATAAGTTATGCTACGTTCGTGGTCCAGAGGGAATTATTTTAGAATTGGCGGAAAAAATCAGATAAATATTGAATGGGACTTTAAATGATTTAAAACTCCAACTTTAAAGATTTCTTCTTAAACTATCGTAGCAGGATTGTGGAATAAGGAGATGTATATTCAGTGTAATAATATATTTAGCGATATTCCTGTATATTGGTGGATTGCTGTAGGATGGGCATTAGATTTGCATTTAGATAGAATTACCAGAGAACATGAAGACATCGATATTGTCATCCTGAGATCCGAACACCTTCTACTTTCAAAAGTATTTGTATGATGATTGGGAAGGGTATAAAGCATTCAAAGGGAAATTGATACCTTGGGAAATAGAAGAAAAGCTAGGTTCTCAATTTGATAATATATGGGTAAAGAAAAAAGACGAGATAACCTGGACCTTCCAGGTTATGATCATAGATTCAGAGGAAGATTATTGGATTTACAAACGAAATGGTACAATAAGAAGGAAACTAACTGATATCGGATTGAAAACTTCTGCGGGAGTTCCTTCCTTAAGACCAGAAATTCAGCTTCTATATAAGGGTGGAAGGCGTTAATTAGAGAGAAAGATGTTGTTGATTTAGAGAACGACTGCCAACGTTAGATCATACAAACCGAGAATGGTTAAGAGAATCTTTAACCATCCAGTACCCTAATGGACATCAATGGATCGAACGAATAAATTCCTATTCCAAATGAACGCATATAACTCGTCAAATAGAAAACTGGAGTAAGGGTGGTGTATCGCTTCCCTTATTTTTTCTTTTAGTGTAAATAATTCAAGTTAAAAGGTGAAGTCCTATGAGTAATATTGTCATTTTAGCAGAAAAACCATCGCAAGCTAAGGCTTATTCCGACGCCTTTTCGATAAAAAAGAAAGATAAAACGTTTATTGAGTTAAACCCATGCAGCATCTTTCCGAATGGCGCCGTGATAACATGGGGAATCGGTCATTTGGTCGAGCTGAAGCAACCAAAAGAATATAAGTCTGAGTGGGGAACGTGGCGTTTATCTTCCTTGCCTATTTTGCCTGAACGTTATGAATTTAAGGTCGCATCAGGGAAATATGAACAATTTAATGCGGTAAAACGGTTATTTAAAGAAGCAGACATCATCATTAACGGTTGTGATGTTGATCGTGAGGGTTCGAACATCTTTTATTCGATCTACCATATGACAGGTGTGAGAGGCAAGCCCATTAAACGACTTTGGATTAACTCTTTAGAAGTGGACGAGGTTCGAAAAGGGTTTTCTAATCTTCACGATAACGAGAAAGATCTATTACTTTATTCAGAAGCCAAAACACGTCAGATCTCTGATTGGCTTGTTGGAATGAACGGAAGTCGCCTTTATACGTTACTTTTACAACAAAAAGGTCTAAAAGATAGCTTGAGCATTGGTAGAGTGCAGTCGCCAACAACGTACTTGATCTATCAAAGGCACCTCGAGATCGAGAATTTTGTTCCAAAACTTTTTTATGAAATTGAAGGGAACTTTACAGCAGCAAACGGAAAATACAAAGGAAAAGCAAAAATAAAAAGTGAAAAACAAGAAGAAGTTCAACAGCTGTTAAATCAGCACAACATAACAGGAAACGATACCGGCATCATAAAATCCGTCTCAAAAAAGGAAATGCGTATCAAATCACCTAAATTGCACGCTCTCTCCACCCTACAATCAACAGCAAATAAACGATGGAAATACAGTCCGAAGAAGGTTCTGGATACGGTTCAGAAATTGTACGATAAGAAAATCCTATCCTACCCAAGAACAGATACACAATACATTACGGAGAATGAGTTTGCCTATCTAACTGCTAATCTTGAGTCCTATCAAGATCTCATAGAGAATCGTTTTTCTGTAGCTTCTAAAAGACCTAGTAAAAGATATGTAGATGGATCAAAGGTTCAAGAACACTATGCGATTATTCCTACAAAAAAGGTTCCAACGCGCGCAAGAATTCAAGGGTTATCGATAGAAGAGAGAAATATTTACTTTGAAGTGTTGAACACGACCCTTGCCATGTTTCATCATGATTACGTGTACGAAGAAACAAAAGTAACAACGAATGTAAATGGTTTAGATTTTGAGACAGTAGGAAAAACAGAAATCAGCAAAGGATGGAAGGAACTGTTTAACTACAGTTCTAAAGACAACACAGCTATGAAAGATGAAAACTCTACTCAAGCTCTTCCTAAACTTGAAAAAGGGGAGAAAGTAGAGAGTAACGTCAAAATGAAAGAAGGTATGACAACCCCTCCTAAACCCTACACGGAAGGTCAACTCATTTCGATGATGAAAACATGTGGGAAGTCGGTCGAGAACGAAGAAGAAATGGAAATATTAAAAGAAGTGGAAGGCTTAGGTACTGAAGCGACTCGGAGCGGAATCATCGAAACCATTAAAAAACACCAATACATCGAAGTGAAAAAGAACATTGTTCACATTACTGAGAAGGGGAAGGTTTTATGCCAATCAATAGAAGGCAACCTGCTTTCTAGTCCTTCCATGACGGCCAAATGGGAAACATATCTAAAGAAAATAGGAAACGGAAACGGTACACCTCAAGCTTTTTTGGGAAGTATCGCAAAGTTCTTAAATAAATTGATTGAAGAAGTGCCTGGACAATTGAATGCAGAATCTATTCAGCAGAGTATTGATGTTGTTAAGAAAGTGAATCAAAACCCAATCGCTGTATGTCCTCGGTGCAAAAAAGGAAGCATCAGCATGAATCGTTCTTTCTATGGTTGCTCAGAATATTCGAATGGTTGTAAGCAAACCTTCCCAGGGAAATTGCTTAGTAAAAATATTACTGAGAAACAAGTGAAGGATTTGTGTACGAAAGGCAAAACAAGTGTCATTAAAGGATTCAAGCCAAAAGCCAAAGAAAAGAGGAAGTTCGATGCTATGCTCATATTAAAAGATGATTTTTCGATAGGATTTGAATTTCCTAAAAAGCAATTTGCAAAGAAATGAAAAAAGATATGATTGATTTTGTTTCAAAATTTCATAATGTAGTTTTAGGTGAAATGGAAGCGAACGATGGTCACAATGACAATCATTTTGACTTATGTTTTACTTGTCGTCTCTTTTGGAAGTATACAAAAAAGAATGTGTTTCTCTTTATCGGCTTGCTTATTTTATTACCTATGCTCTTAATGATGATTTCAAAAACAACTATGTTAACGCAAACATAAGACTCTGCCTTGCTTTTTTTCTTACTTTGGGGATTACATTAGTTGTATTTTTGGTCGCCTTCATTAAATCCTTTAGACTTCGCCGAAAATAATGATGTTAATCCTGATTAGAAGGCTCGTCATAGACGAGTCTTTCATGTTTTTATAAAAAGCAAAATATTTATTTGGAAAACAGTTGACATTATAGCTACTCGGTCATACAATGTAGAGGTAATGAGTAATACTTAATAGCGTGAACTCACATAAGCTATTAAGTATATTTTTTTATTACAGTACTAAGTCATACTTATTATAAGTCAGATGAAATAAAGGAGGCTTTTGACATCGAAAATTTAACAGAGATGCTGAAGGGTTCGCTTGAAGGCTGCGTGTTGGAAATTATCAGCCGTCATGAAACCTACGGCTATGAGATTACACGCCGCTTAAACGATCTAGGGTTTACAGAAGTTGTGGAAGGTACGGTATACACAATCCTCGTGAGATTGGAAAAAAAGAAATTGGTAGACATAGTCAAAAAGCCGTCAGATATGGGACCACCTCGAAAGTTTTATACACTTAATGAGGCTGGTAGACAGGAACTTGAATTATTTTGGAGAAAATGGGATTTTGTATCATCAAAGATTAACGTCTTGAAGTCACAATAGGCTCATAAGATATTTCGTCCGTAATTTTTAATTGTAGCGAGAACAAGGAGGAAAATAATATGTTGGAATGGATTAAAAAAATGATAGGTGATAAGAAAGAATACAAAATGATGATGGCACGTGTTGAAGCACTTCCGGAGGAATATCAATTTGTATTTAAAAAGATTCAAACCTATATGTGGAACTTTTCATCAGGCAACGGGATGGATATGCTGCACATTCAGTATGAGTTAATTGATTTGTTTGAAGCAGGTGCAGCTGAAGGCAGATCAGTGCTAGAAATTACTGGGGAAGACGTGGCGTCCTTCGCAGACGAACTCGTGGCAAATGCTAAAACCTATTTTGCTAAATATCGTGAAGATTTGAACCAAAGTATTAAGAAGGAGTTAGGAAAAGAATAAGATAAATGGCTGAATAGCTTGTAATGGGGACTATTCAGTTATATTTTTGAACGGTACTAAGTAACACTTATTATCAGTAAGACTTAATAGTGATGATTTAATTTTTTACATTAAGAATTTTATTAGGAGGAAAAGCATGAATCAAACAGCGATTTCTATAAATAGGTTAAAGAAGTCCTTTAAAGACAAGGAAATTTTAAAAGGAGTAGATCTTGAGGTGCGACGGGGAGAGATCTTCGCGTTGTTAGGATCAAATGGAGCGGGAAAGACGACGACAGTCAACATTCTCTCCACACTGATGAAAGCGGATGATGGAGAAGCCTTTATCGCAGGGTTTGATGTTCAACGTCAACCAGATCAAGTTCGAAAGAGTATTAGTTTGACAGGGCAGTTTGCTGCTTTGGACGGAATGCTTACCGGGCGGGAAAACCTGACGATGATTGCCAAGTTAAGGGGTGTTTCCAGACCAGCTCAAGTCGCCGATCAATTACTTGCAAGATTCAGCCTGACCGAAGCAGCGAACAAACGCGCAGATCAATATTCTGGTGGGATGAAACGAAGGCTTGATATTGCGATGAGTCTAATCGGAACACCGGAAATCATATTTCTTGATGAACCAACAACAGGACTTGATCCTGAAGCACGTATTGAGGTTTGGAATACTATTAAGGAACTTGCTAATGGTGGCACGACTATTTTGCTTACCACTCAATACTTGGAGGAAGCCGAGCAACTCGCAGACCGAATCGCTATTCTGCATGGTGGAAAAATCATCAAGACCGGAACACTTTTAGAACTTAAAGAGATGTTCCCGCCAGCGAAAGTGGAGTACGTTGAGAAGCAACCATCACTAGAGGATATTTTCCTCGCCATCATCGGTAAAAAGGAGGGTATTTAAATGAGAAGCATAACAGGAATTTTACTAGGACGCTTAATGCGTAACATCATGCGAAGTCCAGATACGATTATCACGGTGGCTATTACACCAATTATGATGATGCTCCTGTTTGTCTATGTGTTCGGTGGTGCGATTGAAGCAGGAACAGACAACTATGTCAATTATTTATTACCGGGTATATTGCTTATGGCAATTGCAACGGGTGTCGCATATACCTCCGTTCGGCTTTTTACAGATGTGAAGAGTGGGTTAATGGCACGTTTTATAACTATGCCAATCAAGCGATCGTCTGTATTGTGGGCTCACGTGTTAACCTCTCTTGTTTCTAATGCCCTTACAATCTTAATAGTTATCCTTGTCGCACTGTTGATGGGCTTTCGTTCCAACGCAGATATTATGGATTGGCTTTCTGTTATAGGTATACTTGCACTGTTTACTCTCGCTCTGACCTGGCTCGCGGTCATACCTGGTTTAACTGCGGTGTCTATGGAAGGGGCAACAGCTTACTCGTATCCACTAGTATTCTTACCCTTTATTAGCTCAGCTTTTGTCCCAACCGAAACCATGCCTAAAATGGTTCGTGTCTTTGCTGAAAACCAACCTGTGACTTCCATTGTGAATGCGATTCGTGCCTTATTGTATGATGGGTCAGTTGGAAACGATATCTGGATTTCGCTTGCCTGGTGCATAGGAATCATGGTGGTTGCTTACTTCTTTGCAAGTAAACAGTTCAAAAGCCAGTTGGATTAAGAATCTGCAGACAACTATAAAAGGAGACAAAGCCAGAAGCGCTTTGTCTCTTTTTGTGATCAGTTTTTAAAGGGGAGATCATCTGAACATTGATTCTTCAATGGACAGACAAGGAGGAGAGGAATAATGATTACTATTAGTCAGTACATTATTTAAAAATTAGTTAACATAATATTTATTATAGGTAGCTATATATTATGTACAGAAGTTCATCTCAAAACTTAAGATTACTTAAGATAGTGAGACAAAATGAAAAAATTCAAGTATTATTCAAAATTCTACAAAAGTGCATTTTTTTATCCAGTTTTGTCTTTTATTTAATTGATTAGAGTTTTTTTATCTTATTTTTTTTTGAAAAAATTTTTCTTTAATTCCTTTCAATGATCTCGTAACTCTCCAGTTGATTTTAACCACATTTCTTTGATTAATATCTTTCAACACGTTCATTAGACCTAATCTCATAAAAACATGCACCAAAGACCTTTATTCTGAATAGGATTCGTTGTATAATACTTTAATTCCGATAAGTTTAATAGGATTAGGAGGGTTATTTTGGCACATTCATCAGTTAACACACAGATATCTCAATCAAGTAAACGGCATTATACTACGGTTGTAACAGAATTAAGTCCTTTACAAAAACCATGGGCTGCACTAGGAATTCTCTCAGCGCTAATATTGTTATACTTTATTGTTAATACAGCTAATTGGACTCAGGGAATTCTGTTCATTATAGGTATTTTGCTAGGAAATGCATTGCTATATGCTCGATTTGGCTTTACTTCTGCATTTAGACGACTAGTATCCGTTGGTAATGTTCAAGGACTGCAAGCACATATGGTGATGCTGGCAGTTGCATCTATATTATTTGCTGTAATTTTAAGTACAGGATTTAGCTTTACGGGATCAGCACCTGAAGGAAATGTATCACCAGTGGGAATCAGCATACTATTTGGTGCTTTCCTGTTTGGAATCGGCATGCAGCTAGGAAATGGCTGTGCTTCAGGTACACTTTATTCGTTAGGTGGCGGATCTTCTTCAATGATTCTAACCCTGATTTCTTTTATTGCAGGTTCTGTTATAGGCGCATATCATTTCACGTTCTGGATGGGATTACCTTCCCTCCCTCCAATCGCATTCAACCAGATACCTGGATTTGGCTATCTTGGTGCATTGGTATTTCAGTTAGCATTGTTTGGCCTAATCTATTGGATCACTGTTCAAATTGCTAAAAAGAAGAATCCTCCTATGATGAAACCACTGCCGACAACAGTTGGATGGAAAAAGGTATTGCGCGGATCTTGGCCGCTGTTTACGGCAGCAATTGTTTTAGCAGTATTGAATGCAGTAACTTTAGCGGTTAAAGGAAGTCCTTGGGGTATCACTTCAGCATTTGCACTATGGGGTTCAAAAGCGTTGATGGCAACTGGAGTTGATGTATCAAGCTGGGGTTATTTCACTGGAAGCAAAGGTGATGCTTTATCAAAAAGTGTTCTTACAGATGCAACGAGCGTAATGAACTTTGGAATTATATTAGGAGCTTTTATATCTGCTGCTTTTCAAGGAACATTTAAACCTGGAAAAATCAAACCAGGAATTGCAGGAGCTTCTATTATTGGTGGTTTATTGATGGGCTACGGTGCGCGTTTAGCATTTGGCTGCAACATCGGTGCTTACTTCAGCGGAATTGCATCCTTCAGCCTTCACGGCTGGGTTTGGGCAATTATGGCGATGGCAGGAACATTCTTAGCTTTATTCATCCGTCCGATATTCGGGTTGAAAAACCCAAAATCAAATGATTCTGTTTGTTAGAAAAGAAAAAGCTAGTGGTTGGGATACATAGTCCATGCCACTAGCTTTATAATTTATATTTGTTTTCTGTCGCTCGTTTTACCTGCTTACGAATTCGGGTTCATTTCTTGTAGTTAATTCTTAAGATTTAATCTTAGTAAAATTCTCGTAAAGCTCTAAAGCTTCCTTGACTGAATATTTCTCATGCACAATAGAATGGATTGCTTTCATCATAGCTAAAGGATATTCAGATTGCCAGATGTTCCTTCCCATGTCTACGCCAGCTGCTCCCTGATCCATGGCATTATAAGTGATATCCAGAGCTTCTTTAATAGTATCAAACTTCGGTCCGCCGGCAATGACAATTGGTACCGGACACTTGCTAGTAACTTGCTCGAAGTTTTCGCAATAATAGGTTTTAACAATATCTGCACCCATTTCAGCTACTACCCTTGAGGCCAAGGCTAGGTATCTGCCATCTCTTTTTTCGAGTTCTTTCCCTACTGCTGTAATTCCAAGCACAGGCAGGCCGTAATCATGTGCGGCGGTTACTGTGTGAGCAAGATTCGTAACAGTTTGAGTTTCATAATCTGAACCGATAAATACAGACACTCCTACCCCGATGACATTATGGCGGACAGCTTCCTTAATGGAAGTGACGATTGTTTCATTGGCAAGGTCATTAAGGACTGTTGCTCCTCCCGATACCCTTAACACCATTGGTTTTTCAGTATCTTCAGGTATGCAGGCAGAAAGTGTTCCTCTGGTTAAGTATAATGAATCTGTATATGGCAGCAGATCTTTTACAGTTTCTCCCGGCTTTTCAAGACCATGTACAGGTCCAAGAAAATAACCATGATCGATGGCAAGCATAACTGCTCTTTTATTCGGTAAGATTTTATTTAATCGGTTTTGAAATCCCCAACTCATTCGTAAACACTCCTTTAATTAACCTTTGGTTTGTCAATCACAATAGAATCGTTCTCCCCGATATGGGGTGATTTGACGAAGACGGCCTTGAAGGTTTGATTGGATGAATTAATAAGATAGTGAGAATCGTGAGGTCTGCATTGAATCATGTCACCCGGTTTTGCAGGGACACGGTCGTTATTTATATAAAAATCAATCTCACCTTCTAAGATGTAAAAAATCTCCTCACAAATAGTATGGTAGTGATTAGGAAAGTCTTGACCTGGTTTAAGTACAACAACGCCAATATCTACGTTGGGACCTTTGGTTAAATACTTTGGACCATTGTCCCCAAATCGATATTCAAAGTCTGACTCATTTACTTTCTTCATCGTTTCACCTCCTTTCATATTATTGGAATCCTGGCGCCTTCCACATATGCGCGGTCACACCTTCATCTGCGAGCTGAAGCTGCCTCTCATAAA
Source organism: Fictibacillus halophilus (assembly GCF_042680145.1). Classification (GTDB taxonomy): domain Bacteria; phylum Bacillota; class Bacilli; order Bacillales; family Fictibacillaceae; genus Fictibacillus; species Fictibacillus halophilus_A. The sequence goes on from NZ_JBHTNQ010000001.1 coordinate 1,583,528, forward strand.
CAACTCTCCACTTTTCATAGATTTCAAGGTACTTTTGATGATTCGCCTCAACTGGTTCATGTACTCGGTCCCACGTTACGACTTTCTCAACCGCTTCTTGAATGCAACTGTACAAGCCTGCCCCCACTCCGGCATATAAAGCTGTGCCGAGCGCAGCTGATTCCTTAACCACTGGCACCTTCACTCTTACACCTAACACGTCTGCAAGCGTCTGGCTCCATAGACGCCCCTTTGAAGCTCCGCCTATAAAAATGACCTCTTCTGGGTAAAATGATGTAACATCTTCAATGAGTTTCAAGTTTCCTAAAGTGATAAGAGCTGCATTTTCCTGAAGAGATTTAAACATCTCTTTTTTTCCTGTTTTGTTGGGATCGAGAGTGAGATTTATGAAAGAAGGAGCTGCATGTCTCCAAGAGTAATAGTTCATAATATCTGAAAAAACCGGAATGATTCCGTTCGAACCAACAGGCACATCCTTTGCCAGTTCCTCTAACAGATAATAAGGATCACAGCCGTTTGCTTTTGCTGCAACAACTTCTTCTTGGCAAAAAGCATCCCTGAACCATCTCATGACAAGACCTGGAAAGAAGGCAATCGTTTCAATTTGCCACAAATCTGGAACTGCGTGGCAATTAATACGGACTCTACCATTTTCATCTGAGAACGGCTGTTTCGTATTCACTTCCTGTTGCCAAAAAGATCCCCCTGACACAACAGTTTGCTGGTCTTCAATTGCTCCGGCCCCAACAGTTCCCATTTGGGCATCTCCTCCGCCGGAAACGACTTTAGTTCCATGGGCGAGTCCGGTACTTGACGCTGCCTCTCTGCTTATCTCACCGATTAACGTTCCCGCTTCGTTTACCGGTGTTAAAATAGAATCTTTAAGTCCACATTCCTGCAAATAGCCGGATGCCCAATCCCTTTTTGTCAAATCAAATATGCCAGTAGTACAGCCATTTGAAGGATCCACTTGCAGCGTACCGGACAATTTGTAGAGAATCCAATCGTTAATCATGGTCATCGCTGCTGTTTTTTCATATAGATCTGGCAAATTGTTTTTCAACCAAAGTAATCGTGGTACGGCACCTAAGGCAAATGTTTGGCCAGATAATTGATAAAGCTTTTGTTCTAGTTCCTTGCAGGTCTTCTTTAGTTGAGAAACTTCCTCTGATGCCCTCGAATCCACGTTCGCACAAGCCCAAATTTCTTTCCCGCTGGAGTTATAAAGTACGATTCCTTCTCTCATACTCGTAGCACTAATTGCTTTGATATTATGAGGTTCAACTCCTGTTCGGCTTAAAACATCCTTGATACAGCTTATAAGTAATTGCCAATTCGCTTCATAATCAAATCCCATCGAACCCGGATAACGCTCATCCGACAGGTGAATCCATTCTTCCTGTGAGCATCCGATTTGATTCCCATCTAGATCAAATAAAACAGAACGGATACTCCCTGTACCTGCATCAAATGCCAGAATGTAATCCATTTTTTAACTTCACCTCCATTTCTAATAATGATTTTGCTGTCTCTTCATCGGTAATCATTGTGTGGATATAATCTCCTTTTAACGCACCATATATGGCTTCTATCTTTTTCTTACCACCGGCCACAGCAATGACATTTTTTAATTGCTTTAACTTAGATAAAGAGGTGCCTATCAATCTCTTATGGTGAGGTAAATCTAATACTCTTCCATCCTTGTCATAATATTGGCCAAGAATATCCCCTACTGCCTGCTGTTGCTTGATATAAGCTAGCTCATTTACTGTCATTTTCTCTTCCTGAATAATCGTCGCATCCGGATAAATACCGCCAATTCCCACTACGTTGTATTTGGAAAGATTCGCAAGTTCAAGAATCTCTTTTATGGAAGGTTCATGCAGGAAGCTGTCAGCCATTTCTTCTGAAGAGGCAAGGAATGGAGCAGGAATGACGTGGATTTCCTGAAAGTTTTCCATCCCTCCATCTTGTGACCTGCGACTTTGCAAATAATAATTCACTCCGCCGGTAAGGGTGACGACAGAAATATTTCTACTTGGTTCCATAGAAAGAAAATCAACTGTTTTACTAATCGCTCTCCCCCATCCGAGCCCAATTATGTCGTTCTCTTGCAGTTTATTTTGCAAATATTGTGAAGCTGCCCGAGAAAGGGAGTCACTCAATTCCGTCTCTTTATAAGGGGCAGGTATGACAAAAGCATCCTTAACGGAAAAAAACCGCTTAAATTCCTCTTCTATTCCAAGGCAATTTCTGTCATGACCTTTTATATGAAACTGTACGATTCCTTCCCCTCTTGCTTTTTCAAGGAGACGAACAACCCTTGCTCTGGAAATTCCTAATAGTTTAGCAATGTCATTCTGAGTCAAATTGTCCTTATAGTAATACCAAGCAACTCTGATCATCATGTTTTCTATATAAGTATCCTGATTCATTGACTCATCACCTTCTGTACATTTGTTCAATCTCAGTTTTTTTGTTCAGTCTTACGCAGAGTATATGGAGAACGCACAGTTATTTAGAACATAAAAAACAAAAAGTGTGAAATAGATAAAACTACTTGTAATAATTTTGGGATCTGCTGTGTAAATAAGTAAAAAGCTCCATAAATGAATTGAACATAATTTCAAGTCATTTCATTTTGTTCATTTTGGAAGCGCTTTCTAAAAGACTTAGGTGGTGTTAGTACATGAAAGATACATCCACTCCTCTCTTCCGTGCCGTTAATATCCATAAGTCATTTTCGGGAAATTCAGTATTAAAAGGTGTATCGCTCGAACTGAACAAAGGTGAAGTCCATGCTATTGTAGGTGGTAACGGGGCAGGCAAATCTACACTGATGAAGATCATTACTGGATTATACAAGGCGGATTCTGGAGACTTAGAAGTTTCAGGAGAAGTAGTTACCTTTTCCTCACCTGCAGATGCCCACTCAAAGGGTATATATCTGGTTCCACAGGAGCCGCTTATTTTTCCAAACATGAATGTACAGGAAAACATATTAATTGGCCTGCCCGGCAAAAAACAAAAGCTAATACCAAGAATTAATTTAATTCTTGAACAATTGGATTGGAAGGTGGATCTGCAGAGAAGTGCGTCAACCCTTTCTATTGCAGAACAACAGTTAGTAGAAATCTTGCGGGGTTTAACACGTGAGGCAAAAATATTAATATTGGATGAGCCTACTTCTACCTTGACCTTCAGTGAGATCGATTCGTTGTTTAAAACAATTAAGCGTCTAATGGAAGACGGGCTTGGGGTTTTCTATATTACTCATCGCTTTCCTGAGATTTTCACACTTTCGCATACTGTATCTATTCTGCGGGATGGATTTGTTTCTTCCCAAGGACCTACTACCGAATTTACCTATGAAACGTTACTTCAAGGATTGGCTCCTGTTAATTCACATAGACTCTATTCGGAGGAAATGTATAAAGAAAATGAATTCACTAAAACAGCTGCTGACTCATCTCCTGTTCTTTCAGTTAAGAATCTCTGCGGGAGCCGCTTTCATGACATTTCTTTTGAATTAACAAAAGGCGAAATATTAGGGATAGCAGGAGTCGTCGGAGCAGGCAGAACAGAATTAGCGGAGGCAATCTTCGGGTTAACTAAAGTAACAAACGGCACAATTTCATTATGCGATGAAGTGATTGATCAACTATCAGTGCGGCGCCGAATTCATAAAGGATTGGTCTATGTACCGGAAGACCGTCAGCAGCATGGGGTTTTTTCTATTACCTCAATTCAAAGCAATATCTCTTCTACTTTGCTACATCGTTGGAATGGCACCTTCATTCCCTTTCAGAAGGAAAAGACTACCGCAAGTCTCTATATGAAAAACTTAAAAATAATTGCAACGACTGTAAAACAAAAACTGAGTAATTTATCAGGTGGAAATCAACAGAAAGTAGTCCTTTCAAAATATTTAGCCTCTGAACCAATGGTAATAATTCTCGATGAACCAACCAGAGGAATTGATGTAAATGCCAGAAATGATATCTATCGCATCATTAAAGATTTAAAAGCAGCCGGTCTAGCTGTCATCTTGATTACCTCTGACATAGAAGAAATTGAAAAACTGAGTGACCGAGTTCTTATTATGCATCAGGGAAAAACAGTGAATATTTTATCTAAGGAAGAAATAACGAAAGACGCCATTACGTCGTTTGCATTTGGTGCGAAGAATGGGGTGGTCGGATAGATGGTGGACTTTATGGTTCGACTCCTTAAAGCACGAGAGTTGTCAATTGTTATTTTAATGATTGCCTATATTTTATTGGTGGGAGCTATTAATCCTGATTTCATTTCAGGGGACTCAATCTCTTTGCTAGTGAAAGCCAGTGTCATATTAATTGTGATGGCAATTGGTCAGTCGTTTGTTCTCTTAACATCAAATATTGATGTTTCCGTGGGATCCATAATGGGGCTTTCTGCAGCAGTATGCGGGGGTTTCTTAACGAATGGCAACTCCCTTTGGGTTGTTGTTCCGGTTGTGATTCTAATTGGTACTGGCATCGGATTAATCAATGGAATTGGCGTCTCTTTTTTCCGCATCCCTTCTATCATCATGACGCTTGGAATGCTCGGAGTGGTAAGAGGCTGTATGCTGCTTTATACAAAAGGAATGTGGATCGAAGACATACCCAATTACTATAAAAAGCTCTCTTCCCTTAAGTTTATTGGAATCACTTTACCGGTTTGGATCACCCTGTTTCTTTTGATCCTGACCCACATTTTGTTAAAGAAAACAAGGATTGGCCACTATTTCTATGCAGTAGGTGACAATGTAGAAGGAGCAAAGCTTGTAGGAATTCCTGTTCAGAAATTAACAGTGTTATCCTTTATTCTCTCTGGGGCATCCGCAGCAATTGCGGGAATGTTCTTCGTTATGAATATCGGGTTTGTTCCGAATCAAACAGGGAGCGGTATGGAATTGCAAGTCATTGCTGCAGCTGTACTTGGAGGAGTCAGTCTGTCTGGTGGCCTTGGAAGTATTTTAGGCGCAGGTATTGGTGCACTCTTCTTCACGATCATCAATAGCTCATTGATTTTCTTAAAAATCCCATCTTATTATAATTCGGCTATCTCTGGGATGCTCTTGCTGATAATAGTAGTCGGTGATTCTAAACTTCAAAAATACTTGAAAGAAAAAACGTTTAAACAGCGGGAGATAGAATTGATGAGGCTTCAGTCTCCACGAGGAGGTGTTGAAAGTGCTCCATAATATCAAGCTCTTTCTAGTATGGGAAACATTTCTAACATTTTTCCTGCTCTTCATCGTACTCATATTCGGTCTCATCACACCCGGGTTTCTGGATGTAAATAACCTGCTCTACAGTATGAACGATTTTGCATATATCGCGCTGGCAGCAATTCCGATGACCTTTGTGATCATCACAGGCGGCATTGATGTATCTGTTGGATCAATTATGGGTCTATCATCTATAACGCTTGGAGTATTGTGGATGAATGGAATAAACATTTGGATCGCTCTAATCATAACATTGCTTATATCAATAGCAGCGGGTTTCATTAATGGTTTTATTGTCGCTAATACGACCGTTCAGCCACTAGTTGTCACTTTAGGGGGAATGTTCTTATTCTCAGGTATCGCCCTCGTTTTATCCGGCGGTTCCAGTGCTTCAGGTTACGAAGGAATAAGCGGTTTTCCTTCTTCCTTTGTTGAATTGGCGAACGGTCAGCTGCTTGGAATCCCAAATTCAATATGGATTTTGTTAGCAAGTATACTCCTCTTTGGTGCCGTTCTCCATCTAACTCGTTACGGCCGTAACGTCTACTTAGTTGGAATTAATATAAAAGCAGCACGATTCAGCGGTATTTCTACAAAATGGACCCTTTTGAGCACCTATATGCTCTCAGGTCTTGGAGGTGGTATAAGCGGTATCATCCTTACTTCTTACTTTAGTTCAGCAAGATCGGACTTAGGCGCTGATGCCGTTCTACCTATCATCACGGCAGTCGTATTAGGAGGCACCAGTATATACGGTGGAAAGGGAAGCATTATAGGAACGGCAATAGCAAGCCTAATTATTGGCATCATGCAATACGGGTTACAAATGGCGAGTATGACCAGCCAGCAAACCAGTGTCGTTATTGGATTAATGTTAATTTTCTCTGTTTTACTTAGAAACACTAGATGGCAACGCTTAAAAGAAATGATTCACTATGTCACTAGTCTAAGAGATAAAAAGGGAGGAATTTAAAATGAATCGTTTAAAACCAATTGCATTTTTACTATGTTTGATTTTAATTACCGGGACATTATTTGGATGCAGTAACTCTGAAGAAAAAGACGGTAAAAAAGATGCCAAACTCGCTTTTATCCCTAAACTGACCGGAGTCGGCTTCTTCACTTCCGGCGGGAATGGTGCAAAAGAAATGGCCGATACTTTAGGGGTAGAGTTAAAATATGACGGTCCTTCTGAAGCATCGGTATCTGGCCAGGTCAAATACATCAACAACTTTGTGAACCAGGGTTATGATGCATTGATGATCTCCTCTGTCTCAGTAGATGGATTAAGCCAGGCACTTAATCGTGCAAAAAAGAAAGGAGTTAAGATCTTAACATGGGATTCGGATGTTAAACCTGAAGATCGCTCTTTCTATATTAATCAAGGAACTCCTGAACAACTGGCAGAACTGCTCATTAAAATGACATCTGACCAAATCGGTGATTCTGGCAAAGTAGCCTTCTTTTATTCAAGCCCGACTGTTACCGACCAGAACCAATGGGTAACAAAAGCAAAAGAGATTATCGCAGAAAAATATCCTAATTGGGAAATCGTAACAACTCAATATGGTGAAAACGACGCTCAAAAATCTCTGACTGTCGGAGAGAGTATCCTAAAGACGTATTCTGATATTGATGCTGTCATTTGTCCGGATGCAACTGCCCTCCCAGCAATGGCCCAGGCTGCAGAAAACCTGAATAAAGCAGGAGACGTCGTCATCACGGGCTTCTCTACTCCAAACGTTATGCGCGACTATGTAAAACGTGATACGGTTAAACAATTCGGTTTATGGGATGTTAAGAAACAAGGGGCATTAGCAGCCTATGTAGCCTACCTCATGACTGTTGAAGGCAAGGAACTTAAAGTTGGCGATGAGTTTGATGTACCAAATATCGGTAAAGTGAAAATTGAACCGAATAGCATTCAAGGATATGATTATGAGGCTGAGGGAAGCGGCATTATACTGCTGCCAGAACGTGTAGTATTTACGAAGGAAAATATTGATGAATATGATTTTTAATTAAAAGGCTTAAGGTTTAATAGGTTGCCTTCTGGCAGAATCTATTAAACCTTTTTACTTCATCCGAACATTTCTTCTTACTATTTATTCTTTGGTTTCACCATACTAGATAACAATTTTACTGTTATGTTTTGCAATTTTCTTTATTTCCTTGCCCAGTCCTGTTTCCTAAAAGAGAGCACTTATGCAGTGTCTGCCGCATGCAATCCCTCTATTATAAATTTATACACCTTCTATTCGAACCCCAATGAGCAATGAGCTTCGTTCAGTTATAGTTACTGCTTGAAAAATCCTAATTATGAGCATAAAGTAATAAAACAAAAAAGCACCCTGTGAAGGTGCATTTTGCTATGGTCAGACTTAACTTAACACATTGAAATATCTGGCTTCAGGGTGTGCAAATACAATCGCAGACACGGAGGCTTCGGGTTCCATCATACAGCCATCTGTTAACTGTATGCCGATATCTTCCGGTTGAATCAGCTTGAATAACTTTTGCTGATCTTCAAGTTCTGGGCATGCAGGATAGCCAAATGAAAACCGCTGCCCCTGATATCGTGCTGAAAACCGCTCTCTCATTGTAAAATCAACAGAATCAGGAAATCCCCAGCGGTCACGCATTTGCTGATGAACAAGCTCTGCGAAACCTTCAGCAGTTTCAAGTGCCAATGCTTGAAGTGCGTGACTCTCTAAGAAACGTCCTTGCTCTTTCATGTCAGCTGCAAGCTCTCTTACACCTGTACCCGCAGTTACAGAAAAGAAGCCAACATAATCCATTTCCCCGCTATCTTTTGACTTAAGGTAATCTGCTATACAGAGATATGGCTCTTTTGTCTGTCTCGGAAAATCAAATTTCTCAATAATTGTTTGATGATCTACAGGATCGTAAATCAAAACACTGTCTCCATCTGATTGTGCCGGAAAGAACTGATACATTGCAGAAGGATTTATTAAGTCTTTTTCTTTTGCCTCAGTTAACAACGTATCAACGATTGACTTGATATGAAGAGTCTTCTCGTCTTTTTCCTCAAGCAATCTTGATATCTTTCCTTTTACGCCAAGGTGATGACCTAAAAGCATCTGTAAATTAATATATGGCTGTATGTGAGACAAGGAATAGTTTCTTAAAATATGCCTTTTTGTATCACTTGGTATAAAAACCGGTGCTTTTTGTGATACGTTTGATCTTACTTTAACAGCTGTTGCAGTTGCTGTACCTCCATCGGATCGTCCAGAGTCTAATACAACCGTTCTCTTTCTTTCACTGAAATCAGCGGCGAGCTTTTCATGATCCTCAGGAGTTTGAAGTTGATTTGCAAGTGATAAGCCTTCCATCGCATCTTTCGCGTACAGAACCATCCCATTATATTCCTTAGAGATTTTCGTATCGGTAAATTTTCTGGATAAAGCGGCGCCTCCAACTAAAATCGGTGTGGAAATACTCGCTTCACGCATGTCATTTGCAGTTAAAACCATTTGTTGAGCTGATTTTACCAACAATCCTGACAACCCGATAATATCAGGTTTGTTCTTCTTTACAGCCTCAATCAATTCAAGCGGTGTGACTTTAATACCTAAATCTATAACTTGGAATCCGTTGTTGCTTAATATTATGTCTACAAGGTTTTTCCCGATATCATGAACATCGCCTTTAACGGTTGCTAGCAATACTTTTCCTTTAGATGATGAAGTATCATTACTCTCCATGTATGGTTCTAAAAATGCTACGGATGCTTTCATTACTTCTGCACTTTGAAGAACTTCAGCAACGATAAGCTGGTTTTCGTTAAATAATCTTCCGACTTCTTTCATGCCATCCATGAGCGGTCCGTTTATAATTTTTAATGGTGCAGAGTATTGCTTTAATGCCAATTCTAAATCAGGAATTAACCCTTCCTTAGTACCTTCTAAAATGTAGTATTGCAGCCGCTCTTCTAACGTCATGTCAGGAAGATTGGATTTCGTTTCTTTCTTTTTCCCTCGATAAAATTCAGTAAAGATTGCCAATGCCTCATCGGTTGTTTTAAATAACAGATTTTCCGCCATATCGATTTCGTCTTTAGAAATAGAAGCGAAACGTTCTAGTTTCTCTGTGTTCACGATCGCATAATCCAGTCCTGCTTGTGTGCAGTGGTACAGATATACGGCATTTAGTACTTCACGTCCTACAGGCGGAAGTCCAAATGACACGTTGCTCACTCCGAGAATCGTGAGACATTGAGGAAAACTCTCTTTAATCAGCCGGATTCCTTCAACCGTTGCATTTGCTGAACCGATATACTGTTCGTCACCAGTACCTACAGGAAAAACGAGCGGGTCAAAGATGATATCTGAAGGTGAGACTTTATACTTCTCTACTAAAAGCTCATACGATTCTTTTGCAATTTCAAGCTTTCGTTCTGCCGAAACACCCATTCCTTTTTCATCAATGGTTCCGACTACTACTGCCGCTCCATATTTATGCAGAAGCGGAATCACTTTTTCAAAACGTTCTTCTCCGTCTTCAAGGTTAATAGAATTGATGATCGCTTTACCCTGTGAATATTTTAAAGCAAGCTCTAAAACGTTTTCATCAGTTGAGTCGATTACAAAAGGAATTTTTACCTTCTTAACTGCCTCCTTCATGAATTCTTCCATGTCACTTTTTTCATCTCTGTCTGGATCTGCTAAGCAGACATCCAGTACATGTGCGCCGCCTTTTACTTGAGCTCTTGCGATTTCAGCAGCTTCCTCAAACTTTTTCTCTGCAATAAGCCTCTTAAACTTTCTTGAGCCAATTACATTCGTGCGCTCACCGACCATGATCGGCCGTAAAGTTGGGTCATCATAAATGAAAGGTTCAATTCCTGAGACCATATGCGTTTCATTCGTTTGAATCGATCGTGGTGAATATTTCTTCATTACTTGTGACAATGCTTCTATATGTTTAGGCGTTGTTCCGCAGCAGCCTCCAACAATATTAAGCCAGCCTTTTTCTGCGAATCCTGATAATTTTGCTGCTAATGTTTCAGGAGTCTCATGATAATTTCCTTCTTCATCCGGCAGTCCTGCATTCGGGTAGCAGCTGACTGCAGTTGTTGATAAATTAGAAAGCGAGCGGATATGGTCTTGCATGAATTCAGGTCCAGTCGCACAGTTTAAGCCAACTGCTAACGGATTCATGTGTTTTAATGAAATATAGAACGCTTCAATCGATTGACCAGCTAATGTTGTTCCCATCGGTTCAATGGTTCCTGATACCATAAGAGGAATTCGTTTTCCTGTTTGCTCAATCGCTTGTTCGATTCCTAAAAAACCTGCTTTTACATTCAGCATATCCTGGCTTGTTTCCAAAAGCAGCAGATCTGCACCGCCGTCGATCAGTCCTCTTGCTTGCTCGGCATAAGCTTCCCTTAACGCATCAAATGTCGTACCGCCAGTAACGCTTAATGTTTTAGTAGTTGGCCCCATTGAACCGGCAACAAAACGCGGCCATTTTTCGGAAGATACTGCATCAGCTGCTCTTCTCGCAATTTCCGCACCTAACTTATTAATCTCATAAGCTCGTACGCCAAGATCATACTCGTCTAAAACAAGATTAGTTCCCCCAAAGGTATTCGTTTCAATGATATCTGCGCCAGCTTGCAGATACGTTATGTGTATGGATTCAATAACATCTGGTGCTGTAACATTTAAATATTCATTACACCCGTCATATTCCTCGCCGCCAAAATCCTCTGCTGTGAGCTTTGCTTCTTGAAGCATCGTCCCCATTGCGCCATCCATAATTAATATTCTCTTTTTCAGCTGATCTTCTATTGATGTCTTAGGCATTCTGCGACCTCCTAGCTAACAGGGATGGATGATTCGTTCGTGCATATTTGGCTAATTCAACAGTTAGTTCATAACGCATAAATGGAGTGATGAGATAAATACCATTAAAAAGATCCATAGCTGTATCCAAAAGAGACTTTGCTATATTTAAACCTTCAACACTTGCTTGTTTAGGATTTTCTTTAAATTTCCCCATTTGTTCACGTACAGAGTCAGATAATTTTATCCCCGGCACTTCATGATGAAGAAATTCAGCATTTTGTGAACTCGTTAATGGCATTATTCCTATATAGATTGGTTTATCAATGTGTTTGGTGGCTTCATAGGTTTCAATTAGCTTTTCCTCTGAAAACACAGGCTGACTTATAAAATAGTCCGCACCATATTCAATCTTCTTTTCTAAACGTTCAACAGCTTTATCAATTAACCTGATGTTTGGATTAAAAGCTGCTCCTACACTAAAGGAAGTTTTTTCTCCAAGTTCTTTTCCTGATAATGATAATCCTTGATTAAACTGCTTAATGAGTTTGATCAGTTCGAATGAAGTAACATCATATACAGATGATGCACCAGGAAAATCACCGACACTTGCTGGATCTCCAGTTACAGCTAATACTTCACGGATTCCGTGTGTATGAAGCCCCATTAAGTGTGATTGAAGTCCGATTAAGTTCCGGTCACGGCACGTAATATGAACGAGCGGCCGAATGTTTAATTCTGACTGAACAACCGACCCTAATGCAGAATTGCATATTCGTGGGGACGCAAGAGAATTATCAGCCATTGTAAGAGCATCGATTCCCGCTTCTTTTAAAGCCTTCGCACCCTCCATAAATCGAGACGTATCAAGTTTGCGAGGCGGGTCCAGTTCAACAATGATGGATTGTTTCTTCTTTACTTCTTCACAAAGCGGAACATATTTAGACTTTGAAGCTGACTTAATTACAATATCCCTTTTTCTTTGTTTTACTTCTTTCTCTTTTACAGGCTGCAGGTTCTTAAGCTCGGTCGAGAAAGCACGTATGTGTTCAGGTGTTGTACCGCAGCAGCCACCTAGAACACTGACGCCTTGCTTTCTGAACAAATGAGCACATTCTTTAAAATACTCAGCATCACTCTCATATTGGAACTTCCCATCTGAATATGAAGGCAGTGAGGCATTCGGAAACGCAGATAAAAATGCTTGTTTAGGAATCGGTACTTCCTCAAGTGTCTTCAGCATGTGATAAGGACCTAACCGGCAATTTAATCCCACTACATCCGCACCGATTTCCTCAAGACGCAACAGAGCTTCTGAAATTGGAGTTCGGTCTTGCAGAAAGCCTATTTCCTGAAGGGAAACTTGAGCAATGATTGGAAGAGACGTTTCTTTTCTAACAATCTCTAATACGGTTTCGAGTTCTTGCAGATCGTAATACGTTTCCAGCTGTATACCGTCTACGTTTTCCATGAGTAAACAATAGAGCTGTTCACGAAAACTGCGTTTAATTTCATCAAGCGAAATACTGTTTGGTTTAATGCCGCGGATTCCGCCAATGGTTCCTACGACATATTCGTTTTTGGCAGCTCTTCTCGCAATTTGAACAGCTGCCTTGTTGATTTCTTTTACTTGATCTTGGAGGCCATACCGTTCTAGCTTTGAATAGTTGGCTGCATACGTATTTGTTTGAATGATGTCAGCGCCGGCATTTAGATAAGCCCGGTGAATATTATAGATTTGTTCCGATTGCGAAAGATTTAATTCTTCGTAACAAAAGTCCGAGCCGTACGAATACAGAAGAGTACCCATAGCACCATCGCCGATTAGTATCTTGTTTTGTTTTAAATCAGTTACTAAGCTCATGTAAGCCTCCTTAAATAAAATAAAAAGCCTTCTAGAAAGAAGACTTTTTCAGCGTTTGGTCTTCTTATCTTTACAAGTCCATATGTGGACTCGCAGGAATTAGCACCTTTTCAGCTTTACGCTGCTGGTTGCTGAGGTTTCATAGGGCCGCTCCCTCAACCTCTCTTGATAAGGGTTTTATTCGATTATGGTTACTTTACTAGGTTACGAACTTTTTCGTTCGTTAATGTCTTTTTATATCCGTAACGTTTGTTCACATCATGTAAAAAAACGGGATCTGTGAGTTCCGCCAATAAATCTTTCCTTTTTACTTTTGGAAATTCATTCTTAATGATGTTTCTACATTCAAATAAAAACTCCAAGTAAGATTCATAGTCTTTACTGTACTTTTGCTGAAGTTCTTTTTTAATTGAGATGGACAAGCTCGGACTAGCCCCAGAGGTTGAAACTGAGAGTACAAGCTTGCCTCTTTTCACAACGCTTGGAATAATAAAATTGCCTAATTGCGGCTGGTCAGCTACATTTATCAGCTGGTCCTCATTCACATTAATAGCAATCTCAGCATTCACTTCGTTTGAATTAGTCGCTGCGACGATAAGAAAGGCTTTCTCGAAATCTTTACTCTTAACCTCTCTAGAAATCCAAGTGAGACTTTTTTGTTCATGTAATTCCTGAATCTCTCTAACTGCCTCAATACTAATGACAGTTATTATGGCTTTTTCTTTCAGCAAATCTCTTATTTTTCGGTAAGCAACAGGACCGCCTCCTGCTACAACAACTTTTTTACCGGATAGGTCTACGTGTATAGGGTACATAATATACCTCACTTTTTAAAATATTGCAAATTCTTTTGTTTGAAGAGTCTCTTTTATCCGAGTAAGTAATACCTCTTTTAAAATGGGATGAAAGCCTAGCGTCTCGCACAGGATCACTTCTTGTTGTGAAAGTTCCAGAAATCGTTTTGTGGTAAGCTTCATTCCATTTATTAATAGACCTGAAAACAATAGATAAGGAACAACAATTAGTTGATCGTATAATTCTTGGCTGTTCCATAGTACTTCTTCAAAGTTTGGAGCTGAACCGGTTAGAAAACAAGCTTGAATACTTGGTATGCCATAATGTTGCTGAAGATTAGATGCGATCTCCTCTAAATCCCGCTTTACATCTGGATCAGTACTTCCTCTTCCAACCAATAAAATGTGTGAGTTCTTACTTAAACTAGCAACTCGTTTCGTAATCATTTCCCACAACAGGTGGGAAATGGCATCATGTACGCCGAATTCGCGGCCAAATATGACTTCAGTTTCTGGATACTGACTCTGTAAAAATTTAAGTGCTTTTGGAATGTCTATCTTTACATGGTTAGCTGACAATAAAAACACAGGAACAACAGAGATACTCGTCGCTCCTTTTTGTATACATGCATTAAATCCTTGTGAAATGGAAGGTTCAGCTAGCTCTAAAAAGCAAATTTCTTTTATTGGAACATCAACTGAAGCCATGCATTGCTTTACAAATTCTTCTGCTTCATTACGGCCTTTTTGCAGCCTTGTGCCATGACAGATAAAAAGTAACGCTTTCATCTAAATTGCTCCGCTAATAGCAGTCATCTCAACTGGTTCTTCATTAAGCTGTTCAAACCACTTAAGTTCTTCTCGGAGTCGCACCACTTCTCCAACAACGATCATACTTGGATTTTCAATTCTTTCCCGCAATACAATATCTTCAATGGTTTCTAATGTACCCGTTACGGTACGCTGGTTTTCTAAGGATCCCCATTGGATAAGAGCCACAGGAGTGCCTTTGTTTTTTCCGTGTTTTGTCAGCTGTTCACATATATAAGGAAGGTTGCCGACGCCCATGTAGATTGCTAACGTATCAATCCCTTTTGCTAAACTGTCCCATTTCAACTCTTCTTCTTCACCCTTTTTCCTGTGACCAGTAACAATCGCGTAACTTGAAGCGATGTTCCGATGTGTAACCGGTATACCTGCGTAAGCAGGAGCTGCAATTCCTGATGTGATACCTGGTACTACTTCAAATTCTATACGGCTTTTTGAAAGTGTTTCTGCTTCCTCTCCACCTCTACCGAAGACGAATGGGTCGCCGCCTTTAAGACGGGTTACTGTTTTGCCTTTTTGAGCGTGCTTTACTAAAAAGCTGTTGATTGTTTCTTGTTTCATTGAATGGTAGTTTGGCAGTTTGCCGCAATAGATAAGATCGCACTCTGGTTTTGCATGAGCTAAAAGCTCCTTATTCACCAATCGGTCATACAAAATCACGTCTGCTTTCTGTATGCAGCGCAAGCCTTTTACAGTAATTAACCCTGGATCACCAGGGCCGGCTCCGACAAGATAAACTTTTCCCATCATCATCACTCCTTAAGGATTTAGTATGGTGTCCCTTTCATATAGTACAAACCCATTGCCGCTTCGGACTTTTTTCTTTTCGTAGAGTGAAATCTCTTCAATATCTGGCTGTTTTAAAAAATACTTTTCAAGTTCAACATCTACTAGCTGAAATGCTTGTTCATCTGTTGAAGCGGCAATTACAACAGGAATAACTTCTGATTTTAAGCTCACTTCAAACCGATATAAATACATAGGAAAACCTCCTTTTACGAAACTCTTTCTTCTAATTGCTCTGAGATTTGATCTAGCTTTATTTGAAGAGGTTCAAGACCCACCCTGTTGATATAATCGAAAAAAGTTTCTAGAGGAAGCTTCGTTTCTTTAAAGTGGTCCAGAAAACGAACTAGAACTTCATCAAGAAGATCAGCATGAAACTTTCCTTTCAGCTTTTCATTAAACTTTCCACCATCATCAAGTGTTCCGCCAACGTAAATCTCAAAGGCTTGCACCATCTTTTTCTCTTTTGTTTTTAACAGTACGCCTTGCAGACCGATATCTGCGATTTGACGCTGTCCGCAAGAGTTAGGACAGCCGACCATATGAATCCTTACGGGTACATCAAGTGTGATTCTCTGATCCAGGGTTTCAGCGATTCGGCGCATTCTTTCTTTCGTTTCAACCAGTGCTAAATTGCAATATTCAATACCCGTGCAGGAAACAGAATGCCCGATAAAAGAAAGAGGCTGTGTCGTGATTCGTTTAAAGATATCTTCTTGCAGCAGCGATTCAACGTTTTCGTGTTTCACGTTAGGAATAATTAAGTTTTGAGAATTTACAGTTCGGATCTCACCGTTTCCATATAACTTTGCTATTTCTGCAAGCTTCAGTACTTCATCCGCATCTAATCGTCCGACTGGCACATTAAAGCCAATATAGCTTAATCCTTCTTGCTTTTGAAGATGAACACCATAGAAATATCCGCCGTTCCAGACTTGGAGTGCATCTCTGCCTTTTGAAGGAAGCTGTCCTGTATATTCTAAGAGTTTCTCTTTGAATTTTTCTGGTCCCCAGTCTGCCATCAAAAATTTAAGTCGCGCGAGGTGGCGTTTTTCCCTATAGCCGTAATCACGGAAAATGGTTGTAATCGCAATTGCTACTTCTTTTACCTGATGCGGTTCTATAAAGACATCAAGCGGCTGCGCTAAGAACGGCCGCGACGATAAACCACCGCCAATCTTAATATGAAAACCAGGAATCTCTTGATCATCAACTTCTTTATAAGCCGGAGTAAAGGCTACACAATTAATCTCTGCATGCGCACTGTTATTCACATTAGAACTGATGGACATCTTATATTTTCTCGGCAGATTAGAAAAATCTTCATTGTGCTGAAAGAATTCATACACTTCTTTTACAATCTCTGATGTATCAAATAGTTCATGAGGATCTATCCCGGCAATCGGATTCCCCATAATATTTCTCGTAATATCACCGCATGCCCCTGCACTTGAAAGCCCAACCTCTTCTAAACGTTTAAATATATCCGGGATTTGTTCAATGGTCAGCCAATGAAACTGAATAGCCTGTCGTGTCGTGATATCAAACACGCCTCTTCCATAATCTTTGCATATGTGAGCAAGAGCTTTTACTTGTTCGTAGCTTAAAATGCCAGATGGTACATTGACCCTCATCATGAAGTATCCATCTTCTTTCGGTCGCTGTAAGTACAGACCTGCCCACTTAAAATTGTCCCACTCTTCTTTCGGTATAGAGGCGAAGCCGTTTTTTGAGTAATGAGGGATATCTTCAAATATTTTTAATCCGTCTTTTACTAGCTTCTTTTGTTCTGTTTTATTGAGCTTAGGATTATCAGCCCACGCTTTTTCATATGCCATATTATCAGTCCTTTTTATATGAGTTTTTTCTCTTGCAAATAAGTCAAAATAGCATCTACACTCTCAGATACATTCTTTTCATTTGTTTGAATCGTAAGAACAGGAGACACTGGTTCCTCGTAGGGGGAATCGATTCCAGTGAAATCAGAAATCTCTCCTTTGCGAGCTTTGCTATACAGTCCTTTCGGGTCCCGTTTTTCACATTCTTCGATCGGGCATGAAACAAAGATCTCGATAAATTCTTCTTCTGAAACAATCTCTTTTGCTCTTTCACGGTCTTGTATAAATGGTGAGATGAATGCTGTCAGCACAACTGTTCCATTATCTACAAACAGCTTAGAAACTTCAGAAATCCTGCGGATGTTTTCTGTCCTGTCTTCATCTGAAAACGATAGATCACCGTTCAATCCATTTCTGATGTTGTCACCATCAAGCACATAGTTTCGGATGTTTTGTTCATAAAGCTTTTTTGCTAGTGCATTAGCAATGGTGGACTTTCCTGATCCGGACAATCCTGTAAACCAAAGGACAAAGCTCGAATGGTTGTTTTGCTTTCTTCGATCTTCTTTTGTAATGGAACTATCGTGCCAGACGGTATTGTGCTGTGTGCTCATTTGTATCTCCTTTAAGTAGGTTTTCTTCATGTCGTCTTAATCCATTGATCAACACTTCAACGACTTCCTTCCGGCTGAATGTACTTGGAGGCAATTCCCCATTTCTTAGAAGTTCTCTTACTTTCGTTCCAGATAAAATCACATGATGTTCACTCGAATGCGGACACGTTTTAGAAGAAGCCATGGCCTCACATTTTGTGCAATAGAAGCTGTGTTCAAAGAAGAGTGTGGTGATACCGATCTCATCGGCGGTAAACTGTGAAAAGATCTCCTGAGCTTCATAAGTCCCGTAATAACTGCCTACACCAGCATGATCACGGCCAACAATAAAATGTGTGCAGCCATAGTTCTTTCTCACAAGTGCGTGAAAAATGGCTTCGCGCGGTCCTGCATAGCGCATCGCTGCAGGAAATACAGCAAGGAATACACGGTCACTCGGATAATAGTTTTCAAGAAGTACGTGATAGCTTTCCATCCGCACATCTGCTGGAATATCATCTGACTTTGTTTCGCCGACAAGCGGGTTTAGAAATAGACCGTCAACATTTTCAAGTGCAGTTTTTTGAATGTATTCGTGTGCACGATGCACAGGATTTCTTGTTTGAAAACCAACAACTGTTTTCCATCCCAAACTGCTAAACTTCTTTCTAGTTTCACTTGGGTCCAGGTGATAGTTCTTAAAAGATTTTTTTTCAGGCCGTTTAACGAGCGTGATTTCCCCGCCCACATAAACCGTCGGTCGCTCCAGCAGCTTCTTTACGCCTGGATGTTCTATGTCAGAAGTTTTATAGACTTTCTCTGCTTCCATATGCTTATCTGGGAAATAGATATCCCCAACTTGCAAGATTCCGTATGTCTCGCCATCACACACGAGCCGAACATCTTCTCCTGTACTAAGAGATTGTGCGGTTTCATGAGTCACTGGCAATGTAATCGGGAGACTCCAAACCGTTCCATCACTCAGCCTGATACGATCTACGACAGATTGATAGTCTGCTTGATTTAAAAACCCGGTTAATGGGCTGTATGCTCCGATGGCTATTAATTCAAGGTCACTAAGTGCTGTTGCATCAAGCTCAATTTCTTTTTGTATGTGCTCATACGGTGTATCCGGTCTAAACCGATTAATTAATGTTCCTCCGTGTGCATGTAAAGTTGCCATATTGTTTCTCTCCTCCTATTTTTCTTAACCTTCATGAAGACCGCATTCTAGTTTCCCAGTTCCTGACCAGCGGCCGGAACGGATATCTTCTGGGTCAATAGTGGCTTTAGTGCAAGGTTTACAGCCGATACTTGGATACCCATTATCGTGCAGTGTATTATACGGCAGATTATGTTTATGGGCGTATCGCCATATGTCTTTCCATGTCCAGTGAATTAGGGGGCAAATCTTAATACTGCGGAAACGCTCATCTTTGTTAATAAACTGCGTGTTTTTCCTCGTAGGCGACTGTTCACGGCGCAATCCTGAAAGCCAGGCTTTTACACCGTTGAGCTCTTCTTCTAAAGGAATTATTTTTCTAATGCTGCAGCACTGATTTGAATTTACCTTCCAAAGCTCTTCACCATGCTTAATTGCCTGTTGCTCAAGTGTTAAGGCAGGGGTTTTAAGCTTTATTCTCAGCAACGGATACCTTTTCTTTGCAGCATCAATTACCTCATATGTTTCCGGAAAATGCAGCTGTGTATCTAAAAAGACTACTTGAGCATCTGGTTTGATTTGAGAAACAAGATCCACTAATACACTTCCTTCGACTCCAAAGCTGCACGCATATACGAGATCGTCGCCATACATTTCATACGCCCATTTCAGGACATCTAATGCACCTTTCTCAAGGTTGTTACTTTTAAACTCTTGGATGTTGTTATCCCATGTTTCATAAGTGAGCAATTTTTTACCTCCTTCATGAAAAACAAATAGGCCAACAAAAAAGCGGCTTTAACGTTTTAAGGGACATGCCCTTTACGTTAAAACCGCCTCTAGTTTTCTAGTCAGCGCTATTTAATTCGTACCTTCTCGTTTTTTTCGAGTTGAATCACTTTTCCATCTTGCACAATTAAAGTTATGGATCCAAATTTGATGTTGCTCAGCATTTTTTGAAGCTGAGGAAGAAAATCGTTTTCACTCTTTTCGTTCGCCACTCCACTGGCCTCCCTTTTTTTCAAAATATCTCTAATAAAATAAAAAAACCTTCCCATTTCGGAAAGATAGTGGAGGTAAACGTATTACCTTATCTTCCAAAATGTAAAAACATTCTGCTGGAGTTAGCACCTTACGAATCGCAGGTTGCCGGGTTTCATCGGGCCAGTTCCCTTCACCACTCTGGATAAGAGTTTAATTTTTAAAAATCATATCACATCTAAAACGGATATCAAGCCCTAATTTTTTTATTTTTTATTTTTTCTGAAAAAATTAAACCTGCAGTTGACAATTTGTCTTCCTGGAACATATAGTAATAACTAAAATTTCATCCGCATCGCTGATCGGAAAAACCGAAGGCTCTTAACATGACTTGTTAAGGGCCTTTTTATTTTGAGGAGGATTTTGATGAAAAAGTTAATAGTTCTAGCGCTTATTGGACTTATGGCACAGCTGATCGACGGCTCACTTGGAATGGCATATGGGGTTACTTCGACTTCTCTGCTCTTGGTAGCGGGGATTGCGCCCGCAGCCGCATCCGCCTCTGTCCACCTTGCTGAAGTTGTGACAACAGCTGCATCCGGAGTTTCCCATATTAAGTTTGGAAACGTTGATAAGCAGGTGGTTCTCCGCTTAATTCTGCCGGGTTCGATCGGTGCATTTTTAGGAGCTTGTTTTTTAAGCAGCCTTCCAGGAGATATTGTGAAACCATATGTTTCTCTATTTCTTATTATTCTTGGAATCTACATTTTGTTTCGTTTTCTCTATAAACTTGGAGAAACAAAGACGACACCCTCTGAAAACTCTTTTTCAAAAAAACAGCTTATGCCCCTTGGCTTACTTGCTGGATTTCTAGATGCAACAGGTGGAGGTGGATGGGGTCCTGTAACAACACCTGTCCTTATGGCAAAAGATTTGAAAACTAGAAAAGTTATAGGTTCCGTTGATACGAGTGAATTTGCTGTAGCTGTTTCAGCATCTGCTGGTTTCTTTATTTCTCTTGGCTGGGAGCAAGTTGAATGGCTATGGGTTGGTGCCCTCATGGCAGGCGGTATCGTTGCAGCTCCTATTGCAGCATGGCTAGTCCGAATAATTCCCTCACAAATTTTAGGGGTTTTAGTTGGAGGACTGATCATCATAACTAATGTTAGGACACTGTTTTTAACCATTGGTTTGTCATCTCATGATATGATTGCCATTTATTTTGTACTTGCGGCATTTTGGGCAGTAGGCATTATCTATACAGTAAAAAGCTTTCCGAAAAAAAGTAATGACGAAAATAAAAATCCGAAATATTTAAAAAATTCAGTTGACTATTGATTGCTAGCTATGTATTATAATCCTTAATTCAATATTCAATCTTCTTATCCAGAGAGGCGGAGGGACTGACCCTATGAAGCCCGGCAACCAGCAGAAATGCATGGTGCTAATTTCAGCAGAACAGCTAACGTTCTGAAAGATGAGACTTCGATCGAGTGAAATCATCGGGACCTCTTCTTTTGGAAGAGGTCTTTTTTAATGGATAAGTTGAATCTGAAATTCATATTGGATGACAAAAATTCTAAACAATGAGGAGAGATTTGAAAATGAGCGAACAAAAAAGAGAGTACGGGTTTGAAACAATTTCATTGCATGAAGGACAGAAAGTAGATCCTGCTACAGGTGCGCGAGCGGTACCGATTTATCAGACAACATCGTATCAGTTTAACAGCACTGAACATGCAGCAAATCTATTTGCTTTAAAAGAATTCGGAAATATCTATAGTCGTTTAATGAACCCTACTCAAGATGCATTTGAACAGACGATTGCTAAATTAGAAGGCGGTGTGGGGGCACTAGCTGTTGCTTCCGGTCAGGCTGCCATTACGAATGCTATTTTCAATATCGCTGGATCAGGCGATGAAATTGTTGCCTCTACTTCTCTTTATGGCGGAACGTACAATCTCTTCTCTGTGACTTTGCCAAAACTCGGGATCGAGACACGGTTTGCTGATATCGATAACCTTCAATCGTTTAAGGATGCAATCACAGAAAAAACAAAAGCAGTGTATGTTGAAACAATCGGGAATCCCAAAATTGATGTAGCGGATATTGAAGCTCTTGCTAAAATTGCTCATGAAGCGGGTGTTCCACTTATTGTTGATAACACGCTTGCTACACCTTATCTTTGTCGTCCGATCGAGCATGGTGCTGATATTGTCGTACACTCCGCAACAAAATTCATTGGCGGCCACGGTACATCTGTTGGCGGTGTAATCGTTGATTCAGGCAAATTTGATTGGAACAACGGTAAGTTCCCTGGCTTAACAGAGCCAGATCCAAGCTACAAAGGCATCGTTTATACCGAAGCATTCGGTCCGCTTGCATATATTTTAAAAGCTCGTGTCCAGTTGCTTCGTGATTTGGGTTCATCCATCTCGCCGTTTAACTCATTTTTGTTTATTCAAGGGCTGGAAACCTTGTCACTGCGTTTGGAGAGGCATGTTGAAAATACCCTTAAAGTAGCACAGTTCTTAGAAAACCATCCTTCAGTAGATTGGGTAAATTATGCTGGACTCCCTAGCAGTCCCTATTACGAGTTAGCACAAAAATACCTGCCTAAAGGAGCGGGAGCTATTCTTACGTTTGGTGTTAAAGGCGGCGTTGAAGAAGGCAAAAAACTAATTGAAAATGTAAGTATCTTCTCTCATCTGGCTAACGTGGGAGATTCTAAGTCATTAATCATCCATCCTGCCAGCACAACGCATCAGCAGTTATCTGAGGAAGAACAGAGAAAATCAGGAGTTTCACCTGAGTTAATCAGACTTTCGATAGGAATAGAGACAGTAGATGATCTTATTTATGATCTAGATCATGCATTAGAAGCAATTGCTCTCTCCCCTAGCGAACTTTAGCAAAACAGAATTTTACTCAAAGATGCATTTTGCATATGATTGTACCGGCAAAATAATGACGAATACAAGTGAAAAAGCTAACGTAAGGTAAAATTACAGAAACAAAGGCTCATAGGTGTTTGACTGAGGTTTTAAAGAAAAGGGCTGGATCAAAGATATTATACTTTTGATCCAGCTCTTTATTTATGTAATCTTCTATGCCGATCGGCCTCATGAAAAAAACCCTTTCCCCTTTTAAATTCCAAAACTAAGAACTTTAATTGTACGAATAAAAGCGCTTGCATTATTAAAAGCTTATATTATAATACTTGTATACAAGTATACTAACACTAATAAAGGAGGTTATTTTTTGATGGAAAACCAAGAGTCACTATATCCTGAAAAATGGCTTTCAAAGGCATCAGCTGGTGAGCGTGTAACATGTGAACTTAGGATGCGCATTATTTCTGGTTTAATTGAAAGCGGTACCATTCTTTCCGAAAATAAACTTGCTGCTGAATACAATGTAAGCCGGTCTCCTATCCGGGAAGCTTTAAAGATCTTGGCAAATGAAAATCTTATCCGTTTAGAGCGGATGGGCGCGGTAGTCGTCGGAATATCCGATAAAGAAGTTGAAGAAATTTACGATGTACGTCTACTTATCGAAACGTTTGTGTTTGAACGCCTTGTAAAGCTCGATACTGCGAGTTTAGTTAGAGAACTTAATAAGATTTTAGAAATGATGCAGATTGCTATTAAATATAAAGATGCAGATGAATTTGCCTTTCAAGACGTGTTATTTCATGAAACGATCATTCGTGCTATTAATCATTCCTACATTACAATGATTTGGAACAATATAAAACCTGTTATGGAAAGCTTCATTATTTTATCAATGCGGATGCATTTTAATGAAAAATATAATGATCTATCGAGAATTGTTAAAAACCATGAACTTTATATTGATGCAATCAATACAAAAGATAGAGATATTATGATTCAATCCTTGCATCAAAACTTTGATGATGTTCAGGGAAAAGTGGATGATCTTTGGATGTCACAACGAATGCTTTCTAAAGCACGGGAGCAAGAAAAGGAGTAACTATATGTTAGATATCGACGAACAAACAGAAAGCAAGAATACCTATATGATAGGAGTCGACATCGGAACCACGAGTACAAAAGCAGTTTTATTTAATGAAATCGGTGAAATTATTCAACAGGAAAATATAGGATATCCCCTTCATACTCCTGATATTTCAACTGCTGTACAAGATCCTGAAGAAATTTTTTCAGCTGTTATGCAAGCCCTTACAAATGTTGTGAAACGATCTGGTCTTTCGGAAAACAAAATTTCTTTCATCTCTTTTAGCAGTGCCATGCATAGTGTCATAGCTATGGATCAAGGTGATAAGCCTTTAACACCTTGCATCACCTGGGCAGATAATCGAAGTGAAGGATGGACTCGTAATATTAAAGAAGAGTTAAATGGACACGAGATATACAAAATGACCGGAACACCCATCCATCCGATGAGTCCATTATGCAAAATTACTTGGATAGTGAATGACCTCCCCGAGATAGCCGCTAAGGTAAAAAAATATATTGGCATTAAGGAATATATTTTTTATAAGCTCTTTAATCAATACGTCGTTGATTATTCCCTTGCATCTGCAATGGGTATGATGAATCTAAATAAATTGGACTGGGATGAAAAAGCATTGAATGTTGCCGGAATATCGAGGAAACAATTATCTTCTTTGGTGCCGACGACAGCTATTTTTAAAAACTGCCATACTGATTTGGCTAAACAGATAGGAATTGACCCAGATACTCCTTTTATTATAGGAGCAAGTGACGGAGTGTTATCAAATCTAGGGGTGAATGCGATCAGTAAAGGCGAAATAGCTGTCACGATTGGTACAAGCGGTGCGATTAGAACTATAATCGATAAACCTCAAACAGATGCAAAAGGAAGAATCTTTTGTTATGCATTGACTGAAGATCATTGGGTCATTGGAGGACCAGTCAACAATGGCGGAGTTGTACTGCGCTGGATCAGGGATGAATTCGCTGCGTCAGAACTTGAAACAGCTAAGAGATTGGGAATCGATCCATACGAAATTTTAACCAAGATTGCTGAACGTGTCAGACCAGGTGCCGATGGATTATTGTTCCATCCCTATCTAGCAGGTGAGCGTTCACCTTTATGGAACTCAGATGTTCGTGGTTCGTTTTTTGGCCTGACACTGTCTCATAAGAAAGAACATATGATCAGAGCAGCACTTGAAGGGGTTATTTACAACCTGTATACCGTATACTTGGCTTTGGTTGAATGCATGGATGGTCCTGTAACTCGTATTCAAGCAACTGGAGGATTTGCAAGATCAGAAATTTGGCGTCAGATGATGTCGGACATATTTGATACTGAATTATCCGTTCCTGAAGTCTACGAAAGTTCATGTCTAGGGGCTTGCATTTTAGGATTATATGCGACGGGAAGAATCCAGTCTTTTGATGCAGCATCCCAAATGATTGGAAACACTTATCAACACACTCCTGAAAAAGAAGCCGTGAAAGATTATAGAGAATTATTGCCAATTTTTATTAGCTTATCGAGAAAATTGGAAGAGGATTATAAACGAATTGCATCCTATCAAAGAAGTTTAAACAGAACAAATATATAACACCAGGAGGATTATCATGCCATTATTTATTGTTGCTTGTGGAATTTTAGCCCTATTACTCTTAATCATGTTTTTTAAGTTAAACACATTTGTTTCTTTAATTATTGTATCTTTTGGTGTCGCATTAGCACTTGGTATGCCGCTGAATGGAATCGTTAAGTCCATTGAAGCCGGTTTAGGAGGAACACTTGGACATTTAGCGTTAATCTTTGGACTTGGTGCAATGCTAGGTAAATTAATTGCTGATGCAGGCGGAGCTCAGCGCATAGCTATAACGCTTATAGAGAAGTTTGGGGAAAAGAGAATTCAATTGGCGATCGTCGTAGCTTCCTTTATAATCGGTGTTGCTCTATTTTTTGAAGTAGGGTTAGTATTATTAATTCCAATCGTCTTTGCAATTTCTAAACAATTACGTGTTTCAATACTTTATCTTGGTATCCCGATGGCTGCTGCTTTATCAGTAACACATGGCTTTCTGCCTCCTCACCCTGGACCAACAGTAATTGCAGGTGAGTTTGGTGCAAACATTGGAGAAGTTTTACTTTATGGTTTTATTATCGCAATTCCAACAGTTATTTTAGCAGGTCCTATTTTCACAAAAATCGCTAAGAAAATCGTACCTGATTCCTTTACAAAAACAGGTAACATCGCCTCTTTAGGTGAACAAAAAGTATTTAAGCTTGAAGATACTCCTTCTTTCGGAATCTCAGTGTTTACTGCAATGCTACCCGTAATTTTAATGTCAATTGCAACAATAATTACTCTGATTCAAAACACAATGGGAGTAGAAGATAACAAAGCACTAGAAATTATCCGTTTTATAGGTGATGCATCTACTTCTATGCTGATCTCTCTACTTGTAGCCGTCTATACAATGGGACTGGCAAGAAATATACCGATTAAAACGGTTATGGATTCATGTACAACAGCAATTACACATATCGGTATGATGCTCTTAATCATTGGAGGTGGCGGTGCCTTCAAGCAAGTCCTTATCGACGGTGGTGTAGGCGACTATGTAGCTGAGTTGTTTAAAGGTACTTCATTTTCACCAATTTTACTTGCATGGATTATTGCAGCTATTCTTCGTATCTCACTAGGTTCGGCAACGGTAGCTGCATTAACAACAGCTGGCCTCGTCATTCCGCTTCTAGGTCAAACTGATGTTAATCTAGCTTTAGTCGTATTAGCAACTGGTGCCGGTAGTTTGATTGCATCACATGTTAACGATGCGGGGTTCTGGATGTTTAAAGAATATTTTGGTCTAAGTATGAAAGAAACCTTTGCTACTTGGACGTTACTCGAGACGATTATTTCAGTTGCTGGACTAGG
Organism: Fictibacillus halophilus; assembly: GCF_042680145.1. Lineage (GTDB taxonomy): Bacteria > Bacillota > Bacilli > Bacillales > Fictibacillaceae > Fictibacillus > Fictibacillus halophilus_A. Next base: position 1,610,351 of record NZ_JBHTNQ010000001.1, read on the forward strand.
GTTTATTCTCTTGCTAAGTCTCTTCGTGTAAACACCTTTAATAGTTCAAGAAAATATCTATGCCACAACCTGCTCTCGTTATTTTTAGAGGGCAGGTTGCTTTTTTTCAATGGTCATCTAACTTAGTTATTATATTTATATTAATAACAAGTCACTTTTCATTTTGGAACTTCTTTTGTTCTATGTATCTATAGATAGTTGCTCGTGCCAAACGCGTTTCCTGCGTAATCTCCTTCATGGTATATTCTCCAGAATGATACATTTCAAGAGCTTTTTCTTTAAGGACTCTGTTAGCTTCTTTTCTTCCTAACTTAACCCCCTTTTCTCTAGCATTTTCTACTCCCGCTTTAATCCTTTCGATGATTAACCCCTTTTCAAATTCTGCACAAACTTCAATCATATGGAAGATCATTTCGCCTTCCTTTGCCGAAGTATCAATTTGCTGTGTTAAGGATATAAGATCAATTTCTCTCCCTCTGAGCTCTTTTGTTATTTGATGGAGATCTTGGATGCTTTTTGCTAGTCTATCAAGTTTGTAAACAATTACTATATCACCTTCTCTTGCGTATTCTAGCATTGCTTGCAGTCCAGTTCTTTCTGTGTTGTTTTTTTCATCAGTAAAAATCTTTCTGCATCCAAATTCAGTGAGAATACTAACCTGTTTATCCAAAGATTGTTTGTCTGCAGAGACTCTCGCATAACCTAGCTTAGCCATTACCTCTCCTCCATTCATTTAATATTAATTAATTAAAATGTATCATAAATACGTCTCATAATTAAAGTGTATAACCAAGAGATATACTTTTGAGACAATTAAAGATTATTAGTATGAAAGTTCTAGATTGTGTCTCTAAATCGTATTATTTTGGAATCCGATATCAAATTGTGGACATCTGCCATGTTCAGTGGATAACTTTATTTCATTCATGTTACATACCTTAAACAAACAAAAACCACAGCTAATACTGTGGCAAATCATGTGAAATGTTCGTTTAACCATAAAGTCGAAGCTGCTACAAATTTTTCAGCGGCTGGTGATAGATTTTTGAATGATAATGATCCAATTCCTATAGAAGATACTGCTTGATCATCAAATAAGGGTATTTTTTTTACACCATCAGGCAGGTTATGTAAAGCAATGTCTGGAAGGATAGCTACACCAAGGGAATTTTTTACCATCGAGATAATTGTGTGTTCATCATCTAAATGGAAAGCGATTTTGGTAGAAAGTTTATTTGCTTTCAACATTTTTTGTATGATTTTAAGGGTGGAATTTTGAAGAATCAACTTCTCTTCTTTTAGTGTATTTGGCTTTATTGAATTTTCATTATTATCAAAATGGTGAGTTTCTGGCACCACACAAAAAAACGCTTCTCGTTTTAGATGGAGAACCTCCAAATCCGCAGCAGGAAGCATTAAAAAACCGAAGTCTACGATCCCCTGAGAAATCCAATGAGAGATTTCCTCTTGTTTCCCTTCCAAAATGTCTACCTTGATATGCGGATATTGATCCATAAATTTTTTTAATATACCGGGAAGCCATTTTGCAGAAACCGATGAAAATGTGCCAATTCTTACAGTCCCTATTTCTAGTCCTCTTATTTCCCCTGCCTCTTGAACCATTTTTGAATTTATATTTAGAATCTTCCTAATATATAGCAGCATCCGTTCACCATTTACAGTTAATCTGATACCTGCTTTATTTCGAGTTAATAAGGATAACCCAAGCTCCTTTTCCAAACTAGAAATAGCATGACTTACCCCGGATTGGGAAATCTTTAATGATTCACTCGCTTTTGTTAAGCTGCCAAATTCTACTACTGTATGAAATATTTCATACTTACTTATCGACAAATTTATCCCTCTTTATATTAGTTTTATTCATAATATAACATAAAAAATGAGTTGATTTCATCTTTTTCGACATAAAACGAATAAATTTCGACAGATCTATCGTAATCTTTCCAAATATAAAAACCTATTATGTATATAGATAAACTATATGACATAATAGGTTTGTTATTTCAAGTGTTGGTATGGAGCATGAATTTTAAAATTCTATTTTTGTTCTAAATTACCCTATTCTTCCCCATCCGTTTGTTGAAGCACTTTTAATCCTGTTCCCATGTCTGATGCATATACATAATCACCAGCTACATCAACACCCCAGATATTAGATTTCTCTGGAATGTATTTTCCAATCTCAACCGGTTTGCTAGGGTCGGAAATATCAACAGAGCGGACACCTCCGCCATAATGAGAAAGGTAAAGGGTATTGCCTTGTACCTTTGGATCATGTACGGTATTAGCAAATGTCAGCCCATACTGTACATCATCTACAAGCTCTGTCTTAAATTCACTTAACAGTTTTGGCTCTGCCTTATCTTTAATATTGAAAATACGTGTGTACCCATAGGCTTGCTCGTAGCCTTCTTTTGTCGGGTTATACACTTCACGTGTTTCGATAAGAACGTTACCACCTTTAGCGAGAGCAGCAGAATGAGCTGAACCTTGCTGATCATCTGCAAATGTAGTTCTTCCTAAATAGGTTGGTTTTTCAGGATTTTTAATATCTAGAATGATTGTTCCTAAATCCCAAAACGATAAATATGCGGTTGTTCCGTATACATCGGCCATCGTGCTATGGTTAAAAACGGCTCGATTCTTGCCGTGTTTATCGATCCAGTTATATCCATCAAAGTCTTCAGGCACTTCCGGCAGTGACCGTGGATCAAACTGATAGATAGTTTGTGGATCTGCTGGGTTGCTTACATCTACCAGCTGGAAGTCCTTTTCTTCGCCATGTGTGTAATAATCTGCATAAGGATTTGCAGTTAATACAAGAGGTCTGCCACTTTGAACAGTTAAGTATAATTCATGAGTACCTCTTACCTTCTTATCGAGTGCCCAAAATCCTAGCTTTTTAGGATGATAAGGATTGGTTACATCATAGAGGAGAAATCCACCGACAGATTCAGGATTATGTGTATCAAGCTGCTGTACGCTGACTACAGCTAGGTCCCCTTTAAATTGTTTAGTATTAACACGTTTTACGATTACTTTTTCCTGCCATGTTCCTGGGATATCATCTGCAAAAGCGGCGACTTCTTTCGGATTTGCTGGGTCTTTTAAATCCCATACACGTACCCCGCCTTCACCACCGCCTTTTGTATGGGTTCCTGTATAAGCAAAGCCTTTATGTACATATACATCAGCAGTGCTATTCAGTTTTCCATCTTTTTCCTGAATTTGAACAGCCGCTACTTCTTTCCAATTAAAACTCTCAGATCCTTCAATGGTAGATTCAATAGCTTCATATCCTGGGCCTGTTCCCTTTTCGATGATATCTGATCCTAATTCATCATGAGCTAGAACAAGAGATCCTAGACTTCCTAGTGTTAGAGCTGTAGCTAGACCAACGCTTAATACAAATTTTCTGTTCATATGTACCTCCCATTGTTTAGTGAGTTTCTATGTAAATTATTTCAAAATTACAAAAATAAACATAGAGTCAAAGGAAGGAATTAACAATTCATCTCATCTATTAAAAATAAGCAGAAAGGTTTAGTTCTATCATTTTTGTGGATGCTATTCGGACTAAAAATTCCCATCATGCATAATTAAAAGCAGATACACAGCTATTAACCAAATAATGATGGCCGATCCTTTATTAATAAGGTTTTGAACGTAACCAGATGTGTCTATATTCCCTACTATTCTCCCAGTTAGTGCAAGGCCTATAAACCAAATCCAAGACACTGAAATACAAGACAGGGCAAAAACTAGTTTATCCCATCCTGAATAAGCGATAGAACTTGTTCCGATCACACCCACCGTATCTAAAATAGCATGCGGGTTTAATAATGAAACAGCAGCAGCAAACATGATCTGCTTTTTAGGTGTCATACAAGGTGTCGAAGCTTGTGTATGGGTTTTGCTAGACCAAATGGACCACCCCATATACAATAAAAATAGAAAACCAGCTGCCATAAATCCTAGTTTAAGAGCATGTATTGTGGATACTAGCGCAGAAATACCTGAAACAGATAGAATGATTAATAAAGTATCACACATTCCTGCGGTTACAATCGCTGGTAAACTGCGTAATATATTCGGCTGCTGTGCCCCCTGATTAAAAATAAAAACATTCTGTACCCCTAACGGCAAAATCAGCCCAAATGCTAAAATAATTCCGTGCAGCAAGGCATTATCCAAATCAAATCCACTCCTTACATTCAAATGGAGGTTAAAAAATGTACACAAGCCAAATACGTTCAAAAAACCATGATCGCAAAAATGTGAACACAACACTAAGCCAGTCCCTATATAAAGAGATTAAGGTGTTAGCGAAAAAGCTGGATCGCCCCGCAAATGAACTAATCGAAGAAGGTATGGTCCATGTACTGAATCAGTATACAAAAAACAAATAAAAACTCGTCAGCGCTCAGATTATATTCTGAGCGTTTTATTTTTACTTTTCAATAAGTCTTAATTTCAAACAAATTGGACAAAAAGATTAATAGAGATTTACCCAGTCTGTTATGGATGTGATATTTTTGAACCCGTATGTTGAAGTTATTATGAGATCAATCATCGCCTTTACTTCTCTTTTTGTGGCAGCAAGAATTCTTGGGAAACAAACAGTTTCCAGGATGACTATTTTTGATTTCATTGCGGTTGTTACACTCGGTTCAGTTTCAGCAAACCTTGCTTTCGCCATGGAAATTGAAACTCGCTATATTTTTATCGCTTTTACCATTTTTGTGTTCCTTATCTATCTGTCAGCTTTTATATCATTAAAAAGCGAAAAAGCCCGAAAACTAGTAGCGGGCGATCCTACTGTAGTAATCGAGAACGGAAAAATACTTGAACACAATATGAAAAAAATGCGATATACGCTGGATTATTTAAATCAACAGCTCCGGCAAAAAGACATATTCTCGATTGATGAAGTGCATTATGCTCTTGTTGAAAATAACGGCTTGCTCTCTGTTAAGAAAAAAGAAAAGCACTTAAACGTTACACGAAAAGACTTAAATATCTACAAATCCGAAATAAAACTGCCAGTGGAACTCATAATGGATGGAAAAATTTTAGAAGAAAATTTACAAGAAAATAACATTACCTTGGAATGGCTACATGCTGAGCTTTTAAAACGTCAGCTTAATGCTGAAAGGGTGGTTTATGCATTATTAACAAGCAGCCAAACGCTTTACATAGACACACATAATGATCAGCTTCAATCCCCATTGGATGTTGAATAATTTATCTTACCGTTTAACTGGTTAACTCAAATGTATATTGGAACAGGTTGAGTTTCAATCCTGATTTGACACTCAACCTGTTTTAAATTAATTCAAAGTAGGTTCTAAGCGTTGTTTAATACCATGAACGATTTTTACATCTACCTTCACGTTTAATGAATCTTCTTCTAGCGGAACCTTCCCCTTTTTCTCTATCTGTTTCCAAGATTGAACATCCTTTTTATAAACGACTGCTGATAACCTGTAGATATCTATATCCTTTTTTAAACCTTCTTTATAAGTTTCGAGTATATCTTTTTTTATTTTGTTTTCTACGAGAGCACTAATTTCCGCAGTCCTTGTTTTTTCATTCATCCGCGTAATGTTTGCTTTTGCCTTAATATCGATTTTAAACTGCACATTATTTCCTTTACGTACCGGCTTAATCTTTACTTTTTTCTTTTCTATTACCAGATCAATTGTAGAGCCCTTTTTGTCTCTAACCCAAAGGTGATCACGAACAAACTTATCTTTTTCCATCCAACTTAAACCTTTCACTTTATCACTCTTCAAGATAGCTTTAAGGTTTGTCGAATTCACAACCGCTACTTCTTTTACCTGAAACCCTTGATCGGTCTTTTGATCCGTTTTCCATTCCTTGGCCAACTCAATAAAAGGAATATTCACTTCATGCCCCGGTTCATTGATTTGAAGGATTAATTCTCTCATATCAATTGGACGAATAAAAGATCGTTGTTCAAATATAACGGTTGGATCACTTAGCCGGGAAAGAGAGCTTGATAAATCATACATTGGTGTTGCAGACAACAATTCATTCAAGTGCTGTTTTGTCGCATAAAACCAAATTTGATATCGTGTTTCACGGTACCTGTTTAATATATCTACCGCTGTTTTTATACCTTCATGCTCAAGCGCACTTTTACTAAAAACAAAAAACGCTAAATGCCCAAAAAAGATTCTTTTTTGTGAGGAATTGTAAAGATTGAATGCCGCTTCATCAAACGTTTTGCCAGATGCATGCCCTACTTCCACTTTAACCAGTTCCCCGCCTCCGCCTCCCGCTTCAGATTTAGCCAAAACACTTAGATTGATATTCTGTATATAAAGGATATAACGGCCATCTTTATAATCAAGCCCCATCCCTTGAGCGTATACCATCTGTTCAGGTTCGTTGTTATCCCAGCACCCCGTAAGAATTAATGAAGAAAATATAGCTAACAATAATGTGCCAACTTTTCTCTTCATTACGATTCTCCCTCTTGTCTTGTGGAATCTTGAGGATTAAGCATACTTGGCCGAACCGACTTTTTCTTTTCTGGTAATCGAACTAACGATTTTAGAATGTTCGTAATTTCGATGCGTGTTACTAGTCCGAAATATGGGACACCAAATGTTCTTATGTTGGCCATGTAAATAAAAACTAAGAATATAGATAAAAAAAATCCAAAAAAGCCTAATAGACTTACCGATAAGATTATGAAAAAACGGATTAGTGAGATTGTACCTATGAGCGCCTGGTTTGCAAGGGTAAACGTGGCAATCGTTGAGCCTGCAATGATTACCAGCATGGCAGGACTCGTTAAGCCTGCTCTTATTGCTGCATCACCAATAATAAGGCCACCTATTACACTTAGAGTTTGACCTACAGCTGTAGGCAATCTCAACCCAGCTTCCCGAAACAATTCAAATAAAAGAAGCATGAGGATGGCCTCCAGCGAAGTAGGAAACGGAACACCCCTTCGAGCTTCAACAACTGTGGCCAGCAACGTTATAGGAAGCTGATTTTGATGAAAGGACGTCATGGCAACCCAAAAGCCAGGAAGGAATGCAGCAATAGATAGACCAACGATTCGAATAATCCGTTCAAACGAACTATAGATATAGGTATTTTCTTTATCCTCAGAACTTTTTAACAAGTAAAACAAATTAATAGGAGTTATATACGCATAGGACACTCCATCAATAAGAATTATAAAACGTCCATTTAACAAGGATTGAACAGCAAAATCTGGACGGCCGGTATAGGCATGGCGTGGAAACAAAGCATACGTTTCATCATTCATTAGTTCTTCTAATTGCGTGCCACTAAAGATTCCTTCAATATCAATAGACTCTAATTTTCCCATAATCTCTGAAAGGATTTCTTTATCCGAGATATCGTCCATATACAGGACAGAAACTTTAGTTTTTGACCTTCTGCCAATCGTTAATGATTTACTTAAAAGCGTAGGTGTCCTTAACCGTTTTCGGACTAATGCCATATTAACAGTTAGATCTTCAATAAAGTTATCTTTTGGTCCTAATATGGTAACCTCGTTCTTAGTTTCTTCCGGACTTCTTTGAGGACGGTCTGATATATCTATGGAAAAAACATATTCTTCGCCAAACACGATAAACAGTTTTCCAGAAAAGATTTCAGAAACTGCTTGCTCTTCATCTTCAACCAAGATAATTGATGGCAAGTGAAGACGTTCCTTCACCTTTTCAGTTTTCAAGTCCCCATCTAACTTAGTGAAAAACATTTCTAATCGACTAGGTACCACGTTATACAGCATTTCCGTACTGACTAAACCAGTACAATACACCAGAAGTACCTTATGCTCATTAAAATGAAAAGGCTCAAACTTAATGTCCTCACATTTACCAAACAAATGTTTAAGGGTTTGTTCATCTACTGGTTGAACCGGCTTTTCTTTGTTGTCTGATCGTATAGGCTCGGAATCGAAACGCTTTTGTTTAAAAAACCGCATGTCAGGTCCTCCTTTTTTTATTCGCAAACCACGCAACCACTACAGCCAGTAACAAAGACAGTCCTAGGAAAAACCAGAATGTTGTAGGCAAAACCGTTGAATAAACAACCTCCGAATATGTAAAGTCATTCATTGGATACAGAGTTATGCCAGAAATGACAACAATCACTCCAACCAAAAACCATTTATGTCCCTTCTTAAAAGGAAGGAGTTCTTTCATAATAAATAAAAAAAGTGACAGACGAATAAAAGTACCAGCCATCCATTGATAAATCGATAAAAAATCAACATGTTCGATGAACATCCCTAATGTTGCAAGACCCCATTCCTCATAGGGAGGAAATCGCTGTTTAGAAGCTTCTAAAGGACCGAATTCGATTATGGCTCCAATAAGAGGACCAATCGTTAAGCCTGTTAAAAGAAACGAAGTAATTACTAGATGTTTATAACGAATTCTTCCATCCACTTTATGTTGAAGGAAAAGTAATAGCAACAGCTCAATCATGCCTGACCCTTGAAAGACAATACTTTTCAGCACGGGAGAAATTCCATGCTCTAAAAATGGGAGAAGCAAAGAGTAATCTTTAACTTGCAAATTAGTAAATGCTACAAAAAAGCCAAGAAGAACAATAAAAAATAAAAGAAACACATTCACGATACTAATTGTTCGAAGACTTGTGCTTGCCATAAAAAAACAAACCAGTCCTAATGAGGCGATAAGAACTAATTGAGGTGTATTAGGCAGAAAAGTAATGTTAACCCATGTAATTGTCTCTCTTAACGTTACACTTTGTACAACTGTCAGGTACATAAGGATAATAATAAGTAAAATATTCGTTATAACTTTGCCTGCCCGCTTTCTAATCCATTGGAATAAATGTTCACCCTTTGTTTTTTTGTTGATAAAAATTAAAAGAGGTATCCATAATAGTGTGAGAACGAAAGTGATGACAACCGTCATCCACGCATCTCTGCCCGCACTTTTAATAAGAGGCGAAATGATGATTACGTGATTTTTCAAACCGATAAATGTCATAGAAAGAAGGATTAATTGAAGAACTGTGATTGAATCTGATTTCTTAATGTTTAATCATCCCTGTCTAAAATGGTTATATGTATGGTGCCCAAACAGGATGAGAGATATGTTTATATGAGCGTTTAAGGTTGTTAAAAGGTGGTCCCAGGAGTTCTTCTGACATAAATCGAAAAAAGCTGCCAAATAGGCAGCTGGATTTAAGCAAAGCATACTTAAATTTCGTATGTCTTAATGATCGTCACCTTATTACATTAATCTTACGTTTATCCCTTCATATTTTAGAATATATTTAGAGCCAACAAAAAAGAGACTTATCATAGTAAGCCTCTTCGCCCTTGTTAACATAATGATATTATGTTTTACTCCCAGTTTTGATTAATAAACTTGTCTCTTCCAGAAGTCTCACGTTCTTCCTTATAAGCGTCTGGATTCTTTTTATAGAAATCCTGGTGATACTCTTCTGCCCTATAAAAATCACTTGCAGCCAAGATCTCTGTTACAATTGGTTTTTTAAACCTTCCACTCTCTTCAAGCTTCTTACGTGATTCCTCAGCTAGCTCTTTTTGTTCCTCGGTGTGAAAGAAGATTGCGGTACGATACTGGCTGCCGCGGTCAATAAACTGCCCCTCATCATCTGTCGGATCAATTTGCGGCCAATATAAATCTAATAATTTTTGATAAGGGAAAACTTCAGGATCAAACGTGATCTGAACAGCTTCACGATGTCCTGTTTCACCCGTTTTTATTTGTTCATAAGTCGGATTCACCACTTGTCCACCCATATAGCCAGATACGATGCCATGGATGCCAGGCAGTTCATCAAATGGTTTGACCATACACCAAAAACAACCACCAGCAAATGTTGCGAGTTCTTTATTGCTCAACATACATTCCTCCTAAGAAAAACTTCACTGTTAAAGAGATTTTAACGTTATTTTATTAAAAATAACAGTGTTTTACTTTCCGTGGTTCATAGGATAACCATTTCCACTCATACACTGTAACCACTATAGATAAAGTGCGGTGGTCGATATGGACATGCGAAAACTTGAAAAAGAGATTTTTAGACGATGCAATGAATTGCTTTCCCTTCAGAAAACTGACGGGACATGGCGTTTTTGTTTTGAAAATTCATTGATTACAGATGCTTACATGCTGATCTTATTAAGAAACATTGAATATAGAAATGAGAAATTAATTAAGCAGATTACCAACCGTATTCTTTCACAGCAATCAGAAGATGGATTATGGCGAACCTACCCTGATGAGGAACCAGCTAACCTTTCCGCTACGATACAAGCCTATACCGCACTTCTCTATTCCCAGTATTTTAAATCAAATGATGACAAGCTTCGATCCTCAAAACAATTTATTATTCAAAATGGCGGATTAAAGGAAGCGGATCTCCTGACCAAAGTCTTTCTTGCGATGAACGGATTATACGAGTGGCCGGACGTTCCGATCGATCCCGCTATCCTTTTTTCACTGCCAATGACTGCTCCGATAAATCAGTATGACATCAGCAGCTATGCAAGAGCTCATTTTGCGCCGGTTTTATTGATGGCTGATGAAAAAAAGAGACTTACATCTAAATACACGCCAGATCTCTCAGGTCTTTATATTGGTGAAAATGAAGGTTCTCATTTAGAGGAATGGGTAAATTTGTTTTCTCTTTTAAACATTAGAGATTCGTATATACATTTAAAAAAAGAAAAACTCCTTTCATATATTCAAAATCACATAGAACCGGATGGAACTCTGTTAAGCTATAGCATGACAACAATCTTTATGATTTATGGTCTCCTAACATCCGGATATGAACGTGATTCAACTGTTATCCAAAATGCGTTGAGTGGTTTAATGAAAATGTTTTGTGAAGCAGATGGAACTTTGCATCTGCAAAATTCTCCTTCAACAACTTGGGACACATCTCTTATTTTATATACATTATTGGAAGCAGGAGTTCCAATTCATAATCCTTCAATTTTAAAAGGAGCACAGTTTCTTTTAACACAGCAACACACGAAATACGGGGATTGGTCTGTTCATAATCCTAATGCTGCTTCAGGAGGCTGGGGATTCTCAATAAGAAACACAATTCATCCAGACATTGATGATACACAGGCAGCCCTTCGAACGATAGCCCATTTTTATCAAACGAATACAGTTTACCAAACTAGTTATAATCGAGGTCTTAAATGGTTATTATCTATGCAAAATGATGATGGCGGCTGGGCAGCTTTTGAGAAAAACACGAACCGTTATTTGATTGGAAATCTTCCTATTAAACATGCGAAAGATGCTCTTATAGATCCTTCAACACCTGATTTAACAGGAAGAACGCTAGAGTTTTTAGGAAAGTTCCATGGATTAAAGCATAATCAGCCTTCTGTAAAAAAGGCGGTGAATTGGTTATGGGAAAACCAGGAACAAGACGGCTCCTGGTATGGCCGCTGGGGAATTTGTTATCTATATGGAACATGGGCTGCAATTACAGGTTTGATAGCATGCGGCGTTAATCCGCAAAATAAGAGAATTGAAAAGGCAAAACAGTGGCTGTTAAGTATTCAAAATGGAGATGGCGGCTGGGGTGAATCGTGTGAAAGTGACAAGAAGAGAAGGTTTGTAGGCTTAAAGGAAAGTAATCCTTCTCAAACAGCATGGGCTTTAAATGCGCTGACTGTAATTTCTAATCAGCCAACAATTGAAATGGAACGAGCAGCAGAATGGCTGATGAACCATAAAAAGACCGACTACCCAACGGGAGCCGGTCTTCCTGGAGCTTTTTATATTCGGTATCATAGTTATGAATTTATCTGGCCGTTATTAGGGTTGGTCAATTACTATAAAAAATGTGTAATTTAAGCCATTGATTCCAATTCATTAACTATAAATTACTTTGTCTTTTTCACTAAAACCTAGTGTCTCAGCATTTGAGGTGTGAATCTCTTGGAATAGCTCTGGGTTTTCCACTAAAGACACGCCATAAGAAGGAATCATCTCTTTTATTTTCGGTTCCCACTCATTCATATGCTGCGGGAAGCATTTTTCTAATACCTCAAGCATAACGTGAACTGCGGTAGAAGCGCCCGGCGACGCACCGAGCAATGCAGCTATAGAGCCATCAGCAGCACTTACAACTTCTGTTCCAAATTGAAGTGTTCCTTTACCAGCCTCAGTATCTTTAATAACCTGCACACGCTGTCCTGCTACTACAATATCCCAATCCTCGCTTTTGGCGTTCGGAATAAACTCGCGCAGCTCTTCCATACGCTTTTCATTCGACAACAGTACTTGCTGAATCAGGTATTTTGTCAATGCCATCTCTTTTGCACCTGCTGCGAGCATTGTAAGAAGATTATTTGGTTTTACGGAACCAATCAGATCAAAATTCGAACCCGTTTTTAAGAACTTTGGTGTAAAGCCGGCAAACGGTCCGAAAAGCAATGATTTTTTGTTGTCGATATATCTTGTATCAAGATGCGGAACAGACATTGGAGGAGCACCAACCTTAGCCTTACCATATACTTTTGCATGATGCTGCTCTACTACTTCTGGATTGTTACATACCAAAAACAGACCGCTTACTGGAAATCCTCCAATATGTTTCGATTCAGGAATACCTGTTTTTTGAAGGATTGGCAGGCTTGCACCGCCAGCCCCGATAAAGACGAATTTTGCACTGTGGTATTCGATTTCACCGCTATCTATATTGTGTACTTTTACTTCCCACGAGCCGTCGCTGGTGCGTTTAATATTTTTTACACTATGCTGATAATTGACTTCAACGCTCTCGCTCTTTAAGTGGTCAAACAACATCCGAGTTAATGCACCAAAGTTAACATCTGTACCAGAGTCAATTTTTGTTGCAGCTATCGGTTCATTTAAATTACGGCCCTCCATGATAAGCGGGAACCATTCAATTAGTTTTTCAGTGTCCTCGGAAAATTGCATTCCTTGAAACAAGGGATTATTTGAAAGCGCTTTAAAACGTTTTTTCAAAAATTCTACATTTTGTTTTCCTTGTACTAAGCTTATATGCGGTAATGGCATAATAAAGTCTTGCGGATTCCGAATAAGATTGCTGTTTATAAGGTAAGACCAAAACTGCATGGAAAGTTGAAACTGTTCGTTAATTTTTATAGCCTTGCTAACATCTATAGATCCGTCCGGTTTTTCGCTTGTGTAGTTAAGCTCGCACAGTGCAGCATGGCCTGTACCTGCATTATTCCATTCGTTCGAGCTTTCTTCACCTGCGCTTGGAAGCTTTTCAAATACTTTGATTTCCCATTCTGGTGCTAATTCTTTCAATAAGGATCCTAAAGTCGCACTCATGACTCCGGCACCAATTAAGATAACGTCTGTTTTTTTCTGTACGCTGCTCATGATAACCTTCCTTATAACCTATATTTGCTAAAACGATTAAACGCTCTGCTTAGTGTTACAAAATACAAGGCGCCACCTGGAGAGACACCTTTTCTAAATTCATTTATCTAAAACTCTTATAATAATTTATTGCATAAAATTTCTACCCTTTCTGATAATTATAAACTATTTGAAACTAGTATAAAAGAGTGAAATCGTTCACAATGCTCTAGAGATAGACACGAACGCATTCCCAAACTTAAAATTATCAATAATTAAAGGCTTTAACTAACGGTTAACTTCAATCTCATTACCAAGAAAATCACTCGGTTCCCTAATTTATTCTTATAGTTTCTTTCATTTTTTGACAGAGTTGATTCATTTATTCAGAGATAATAACACAAAAGAATATCATTGAAATAAAAAAATCGTCTAGGAATCCCTAGACGATTTTCTATCATTTGTTTAATGTTAAAGCTTTTATTTTTCTAACACTTTCAATGACTCTCTAATAAATGCTGGAATGTCATCCGGTTGACGGCTAGTAACTAAATTTCCTCCACAAACCACAACCTCCTCATCCTTCACAGTTGCTCCTGCGTTCTTCAAATCAACGTGAATGGATTTGTATCCAGTGATGTTTCTGTCTTGCAAGACTTCGGCAGAGATTAAAAGTTGTGGTCCATGACAGATTGCTAAGACAGGCTTGCCTTCATCTGCAAAGTGCTTCGTGAACGTTACGAACTTGTCATCGCCTCTTAAAATGTCAGGTGAAAATCCTCCTGGGATGAATAGTGCGTCAAAGTCTTCAGGAGAAACTTCACCGATAGATGCGTTTGTCGTTACCTGTGCTTTTTTTTGCTTCCCTTCTAATGTTGCACCCGTTTCTGATCCGATAACAATTACCTCGTGTCCAGCTTCTCTAAACGCCTTCGCTGGCTCGGTATATTCCACATCTTCAAACATATTTGCTAAAACAGTTGCAATTCTAGCCATTTCTCAACCACTCCTCTTTTTGTGTATACAATTGTTGTATTACCATTGAGGAAGGAAATTAAACCCTTATTTAAGTTAGGGCTTTAAAATATCGGAACAATATAGATATGTATCATCAAAATAGCAGCTATTAAACTTATAACCGTTGCGATGTGATTCTCCGTCTTCGTACCTGTTTTTGTGTATAGAGGAAAACGGAATCGAAAAGGCAGCGGGTAAAATAGCTGAACCCCTCTGGAAGTTGCTGCGTCCAAAATGATATGGCTGATCACCCCTGCAGCTAACCCCATACTTAAACTCCCTTCATACGTCCAGTCGATCCAATTTGGGAGCATCATCACCAATAAAATCAAAATCCAGCTATGTGTGACCGTGCGGTGCCCGAATGTTTTAGAAATGGTTTTTGACAAAAAACTTGTCTTTTTTCCAAGATAAGATCCAGGGTGACATAAATCGGGAAGCAGACTTCCCAAAACGGCAGCCCCAAAAAAGGTAAGTTCATGATGTAAAGTATCTGGCGGGAGGTCCGTAGCTGTCTTATAAAGTGCAGCTGCCGCAACTCCTCCTAACAAATGTGTATTGCTTTTCATTATGTATCTCTCTTTTCTCTAAGTTGCTATATCATATCTGATAGAAAGAAGAAAAAGAGCAGCAAGAATGCTACTCTTTTGAACTATCTGTTGAAATCAATGACTTTAGTCTTGTACTAACACCTGTTTCACCTGTATCTACTACAAAGGAGCCGTTGTTATATCTGTCGGCAAATTTAAAGTTTTCAGATGATACTGTTTCTTGCTTGCCGCTCGCCGTTTCAAGAACAAATTGTTTCTCTTCATCAGTAACAAGTTTCATCCCTACAATGCGGTGCGGATTAGATTTTAATTCTCTTACCATCACGAGTCCTCGTTTTGCACGGGACGTTTTATCAAACTCTGTGATTTTCATCTTTTTCATTGCTCCGCGCTGAGTTGCAACAAGAACCTGAGCGGTTTCAGGGTTTTCTGGAAGTGCAAACCCGCTTACTAAGTGGTCTCCAGCTTTTAAGTTAATACCTTTAACCCCTGCAGCACGCTGGCCAACAAGACTGATCTCTTCTTCATGGAACCATAATCCATATCCGAAATGTGTGGCGATGAACACATCTTGATTTCCGTTAGTTAAGGAAACATCAACAACTTCATCGTCGCCTTTTAGTTTAACGGCCATCAATGTACGGTTATAGCGTGTTGCTTTGTACTGGCTGAGCTCTGTTTTCTTAGCCATTCCTTGTTTTGTAAAGAAGATGAGGAATTGATCTTCCTTAAATTCTTTTACAGGGAATGCTTTGATCAGCTTCTCATCCTTATCTAAACCAACGATACTCGCAAGATGCTGCCCCATGTCTTTCCAGCGGATTTCTGGCATCTCATAGACTGGAAGGTAAATATAGTTTCCTTTATTCGTAAACATAAGCATTGTATCTGTCGTGTTCAGCTGAGATACAAGCAATAGTGAATCCGTATCCTTCATTCCTGGCGGTTCACCGTTAGAAGCACTGTAAGAACGAATGCTTGAACGTTTGATGTAGCCGTCTTCTGTTACCATTACCATAACATCTTCAGAAGGAATCATTACTTCCATATCGATCTTGATTTCCTGAATCTCAGCCTCGATCTGTGTACGGCGAGGATCAGCGTATTTCTTCTGCACATCGGAAAGTTCTTTTTTAATAACGCTGTATAACTTCTTGTCGCTATCTAAAATTGAACGAAGATATGCAATCTTCTTTTCGAGTTCTTCTGCTTCATTCTGAAGTGTCGTAATATCCGTATTCGTTAAACGGTATAGCTGCAACGTAACGATGGCTTCAGCTTGTGCTTCGGTAAACTGAAACTTCTCGATGATATTGTCTTTTGCATTTCGCTTATCTTTTGATGCACGGATTGTCTCGATTACTTCATCTAAAATCGAAATAGCTTTAATTAAACCTTCCACGATGTGTGAACGTTCTTCAGCTTTTCGAAGATCATACTTCGTACGCCGTGTTACCACTTCGATCTGATGCTGAATGTATGCGTTCAATATAGCTTTTAGGCCCATTAACTTTGGTGTCTTGTTATGAATTGCTACCATGTTGTAGTTATACGAAACTTGCAGATCAGTATTTTTAAAGAAGTAATTCAATACCCCTTCTGCATTACCATCTTTGCGGAGTTCGATAACGATTCTTAATCCAGTACGGTCCGTCTCATCACGGATTTCGGCGATACCGTCTACCTTTTTATCTAAACGAAGTTCGTCCATACGCTTTACAAGGTTCGCTTTGTTCACTTCAAAAGGAACTTCAGTGATGACAATCTGCTGACGTCCGCCCTTTAAGCTCTCAATCTCGGTTTTGGCACGAATCACGAAGCGGCCCTTTCCTGTTTCAAAAGCCTTCTTGATGCCATCTACACCTTGAACGATTCCGCCAGTCGGGAAATCAGGTCCTTTAATAACAGTCATAAGTTCATCGAGTGAAACATCGGGCTTATCGATTTGCATTGTAACTGCGTCTATAACTTCTCCAAGGTGGTGAGGAGGGATTTCAGTCGCATAACCTGCTGATATGCCCGTTGACCCATTTACAAGTAAATTTGGATACCTAGAAGGCAGCACGATCGGTTCTTCTGTCGTATCATCGAAGTTAGGCGCGAATTCAACGGTTTCTTTATCGATATCTCTTAATAGTTCAGAGGCAATCGCAGAAAGTCTTGCTTCTGTATAACGCATTGCAGCTGCAGGGTCTCCATCGATACTACCGTTGTTTCCGTGCATCTGGATCAGAACGTTTCTAACTTTCCAGTCCTGACTCATACGTACCATCGCTTCATAAACGGATGAATCACCATGCGGGTGATAGTTACCGATTACGTTACCGACTGTCTTAGCGGATTTTCTGTATGGTTTTTCGTTTGTGTTTCCTTCCGCGTACATCGCATATAAAATACGGCGCTGTACGGGCTTTAATCCATCTCTTGCATCAGGTAATGCACGCTCCTGAATAATGTATTTACTATACCTTCCGAAGCGGTCGCCGATTACGTCTTCTAACGGCAGCTCTCTAAATTTCTCAAGCAGTGACAATCTTTAAACCTCCTCAGAATGCAGACAAGTTCTCGTTATCTAGTATGTTCGTTTCTTCGTTTAAGCCAAACGCCACATGTTCTTCAATCCATTTACGGCGCGGTTCAACTTTGTCTCCCATAAGGACAGAGACGCGTTTTTCGGCTCTTGCTGCGTCATCAATACGAACTCGGATCAGCGTACGTGTGTCAGGATCCATCGTCGTTTCCCATAGCTGATCAGCATTCATCTCACCAAGACCCTTATAACGCTGGATGATGTAGCCCTTACCTATTTTTTTCTGTGCTACTTTTAGTTCATCTTCATCCCATGCATATTCGATTACTTCTTTTTTCCCCGTTCCCTTGCTCACTTTATAAAGAGGAGGCAATGCAATGAATACTTTCCCTTCTTCGATAAGAGGCTTCATGTAACGGTAGAAAAACGTTAGAAGTAACACTTGAATATGTGCACCATCTGTATCGGCATCGGTCATGATGATGATTTTGTCGTAGTTTACATCTTTTAACGTAAAATCAGAACCGACCCCAGCACCAATCGCATGGATGATTGTATTGATTTCCTCGTTCTTAAATATATCTGCAAGCTTTGCTTTTTCTGTGTTGATTACTTTACCACGTAGCGGCAAAATGGCTTGGAATTTTCGATCTCGTCCTTGTTTTGCAGAACCGCCTGCAGAGTCACCCTCTACTAGGTACAGTTCGTTGCGTTCAGGATTTTTAGAAGTTGCAGGAGTTAACTTCCCGCTCAGCATAGAATCCTTGCGTTTGTTCTTTTTCCCGTTACGAGCATCCTCACGTGCTTTGCGTGCTGCTTCACGAGCTTGAGCGGCTTTAATACTTTTACGGATGAGCATTTCACTAATTGCAGGATTCTCCTCAAGGAAATAAGCGAGTTTTCCGGCAACCACAGCATCTACTGCAGATCGTGCTTCACTCGTACCTAATTTGCTCTTTGTTTGGCCCTCGAACTGAAGAAATTCTTCTGGGATACGGACAGAAACAACAGCTGTTAACCCTTCTCGGATATCAGAGCCGTCTAGGTTCTTATCTTTTTCTTTTAACAGGTTCGTTTTACGTGCGTACTCATTGATGCTTCGAGTAATCGCTGTCTTGGCGCCTGACTCATGTGTTCCGCCGTCTTTTGTGCGAACGTTGTTAACGAATGACAGAACGTTTTCTGCATAACCGTCATTGTATTGAAATGCAAAATCTACTTCAATCTCATTTTGCATCCCTTCAAAGCTAACGACATTATGAAGTGTATCTTTATCTTCGTTCAAATATTGCACGAATGCTTCCAGTCCTGTTTCGAACTGGAATTCTTCTTTTTCGCCATTTCGCGCATCTTCAAGAACGATTTTGATTCCTTTTAAAAGAAAAGCCGCTTCTCTAAGACGTTCACTTAGTGTTTCATAATTATAGTTAATCGTTGAAAACATCGTACGGTCTGGTTTGAAATGAACGGTCGTCCCAGTTTTGCGTGTATTACCGACAACTTCAAGTGTCGTAACAGGCTTTCCGCCATCTTCAAAACGCTGTCGATATGTTTTTCCGTCACGGTAGATCGTTACTTCAAGCCATTCTGAAAGTGCGTTAACTACAGAAGCACCTACACCATGAAGTCCTCCAGATGTTTTGTATCCGCCTTGTCCGAACTTACCGCCGGCATGCAAAACAGTAAAGATGATCTCAGGAGTTGGTTTTCCAAGCTTATGCATTCCTGTAGGCATACCACGGCCATCATCTGACACAGAAATGCTGTTATCTTTATGAATCTTCACATGTATGTAATCACCGAATCCACCTAATGCTTCGTCAACGGCGTTATCTACAATTTCATATACGAGGTGATGCAAACCTCTGGCATCTGTGCTGCCGATATACATACCAGGACGCTTACGAACGGCTTCTAACCCTTCGAGCACCTGTATGGCATCATCGTTGTAGTCAAATAATGATTTACTTGCCAAAATGTGTTGCTCCTTTCACGAACTGCAGTACTTCTATCATAGCAGAACGTTTGTTTCTATACTACCTCTGTCCTTATATTCTCCTCTTATTTCTCGGTTAAAGAACAAAAACCTTTAGTTCAAAAGAGTTTCTTTTTTATGTTTCATTTTAAAGAACTAAGACTAAGCATGGGAAAACCACCCGTATGTGGCGGGTGGTTCATTACTACCGTATCATAGCATGTTCCACTTTAATGCACTTATCCATAATATAAGGAATCGTCGCACTTTGCAAAATCTCTTCTGCTTCGGCACTGTATAAACCGAGCTGCGCCCAGAAGAAACCAGCATTAATATTTGCTGCGGAACGAGCAACTTCAGGCAAGTGCTCACTTCTTCTAAATACATTGACGATATCTACATGTCCTTCAATATCTTCAAGCTTTGCATAAGCTTTTTGTCCCAAAACTTCTGTGACATTAGGATTTACGGGAATAATTTCATATCCTGCATTCTGCATATATTCCGAGACCATATAAGATGTACGAAACGGCTGATCGGACAACCCGACTACCGCAATACGTTTTCTCAATTTTAGAAGGTTCTTAATATCCTCTTTCGTTGCAGCTCCCATTTTTTCTTCCTCCCAATATCATTTTATATAGATTTTAGACAAAATCAGTAAAAATGAAACATTTCAAACTAAAAAGCCGGCATTCTCGGATTGTTCACGAGAGCCGGCTCCCCAAGTCATTTATCCGTTTAAACGGTAGATATCACTGTACTTCTTCTCAAAATATGCGATGAGATGATCTGGGTTCAAGCCTTCACCTGTAACGTCTTTTAGGATTTCGATCGGCTTTTTCATCTTACCGTATTGGTGCACATTTTTTGTTAACCATTCTTTGATCGGAATAAGATTTCCTGATTCAACAAGAGAATCAAAATCGGGAATATCATTTACCATTGCATTTTTTAGCTGTGCCGCATAAATGTATCCTAATGCATATGACGGGAAGTATCCGAAGCTTCCGCCTGACCAGTGAACGTCTTGAAGAACACCTTCAGCATCATTTTTAGGAGTTACTCCAATATATTCCTGCATCTTCTCGTTCCAGATACGAGGAAGGTCTTTTACTTCAATCTCGTCGTTAAATAATCCTTTTTCGATCTCATAACGAACGATAACATGAAGCGGATATGTCATTTCATCAGCTTCAATACGAATAAGAGAAGGTTCTACAACGTTGATTGAACGATAGAAATCTTCAAGCTCTATTTCGTTGAACTGTGAACCCGAAACACTCTTTAGTGTAGAATAATGGTTTTTCCAGAATCCGAAGTGACGGCCAACAAAGTTCTCCCAGAACAATGATTGTGATTCATGAATACCCATCGAAGTTCCTGAGCATAAAGGTGTTCCTACTAGCTCATCAGAAATATTTTGTTCATAAAGAGCATGTCCGCCTTCATGGATTGTGCCGAATACTGCTGTACGGAAATCATTTTCCATGTACTTCGTCGTTACACGCACATCTCCAGGGTTTAGACCGATCGCAAACGGATGAACCGTTTCATCCAAGCGACCAGAATCAAAATCATAGCCCATATCTTTTAGTACATGGAGACTGAATTCTTTTTGCTTATCTTTCGGGAAATGATCGAACAAAAATTTCGTTTCAGGCTGACCAGCTTCTGTTACTTTTTGAAGAAGCGGCACGATACGGTCACGAAGTTTTGAGAAAGTCTCATCCAAAATTTCAACTGTTACCCCTGGTTCATACATATCTAAAAGCGTGTTGTATTTATTTCCTTCATAACCCCAGTATTCGATAAACTTCTTATTGAAATCTACAAGTTTTTCTAAGTAAGGCTGAAATAATGAGAAGTCAGAATTATTTTTTGCTTCTTCCCATACATTCTCTGCTTTTGATTGCAGAATTACATACTCTTTGAATTCAGCAGGAGGAATCTTGGCATTGCGCTCAAAATCCTTCTTCACTTCTTCCAGCGTCTTTTTCGCTACGTCTGATAGCGTATCATGAACTTCAGGCTTAGAAAGTTCTTCGATAAAGTTTTTCATTTCATCTGAAGTTGACATCGCAAATACATCGGAAGATAATGTTCCGATTACTTCAGAGCGCTGTTCTACTCCTTTTTTAGGTGCTCCTGTACGCAGATCCCAATACATAAGACCGATCGCTTCATTTACATGCACCATTTTCTTTACATACTCTAAAAAATCTTTTTCAACATTTACTTTAGTTTGCGTCATTATAAAATCCATCCCTTCACGTGTTCATAAAAAAACATACCGCTATAGGAATTCGTGACGCAATAAAAAAGTCCTGCTGGTCAGTTTTATTTTTTATTAAAAATCTTCTTTAAACATTTCTGCGTATGGAGCAAAGGATGGATCAATATTGTTAACATGACCGATCGATTGATGAAGCAGCTGGTGGATCTCTTCTTTATGATGATTCCCTAGATGAGGATATAGATTTTGGTAAGCTTTCTTAATGCTTGATAAATGACTGAATTGATCGTACATACAATTACCTTCTTTCACTTCTTTTAGAATTAGTATGTACAGCATTCTTAACCATTTAAACAAATAAAATTACAACCTGAGACTTAGACAGAAATACTTCCGAGGATGTTTCAGAGCAATTTGATTTCTTGCTAAACTTTTTAATGATATTACGTTTAGGGGGAAATATGTAAAATGAAAACCATAGGAAATAAGGGATTAAAATGGCTGAAGATAATACATATCGTGTTAGCAGCTTTATTTTTTGGCGGTATTATGAGTTCTGTAGCAATAAATGCTGGGGTAAAACTTGATTCTTATGAGATGACCTTGGAAACCTATAAAAGAATTGTGGTAATAAGCGATTATGTAATCCGGACAGGTGCTGTTGGGACATTGCTTGTCGGCTTTATTTATGGAATCTTTACAAACTGGGGGTTCTTCAAGCATCGCTGGGTCACCGTAAAATGGGTTTTGTTTATCGTACAAACATTGGTCGGTATATTTGTTGTTGATAATCTCATGATGACAAATATGGCCATTTTGGAAAGAGAGAAAGCTTTAGCATTAAGTAATCCAACTTTTATCGAAAATCATGAGTTAAGAGAGTATGCGGTATGGTTCCAGGTCGGTGTAACACTGTTCATTTTCTCTATATCAGTCTTAAAGTCTTGGAAAAAGAAAAAAACAGCCTCAAAAACTGCTGCTGTTTAAAGAATTGGGGGCTGGCATTATTGATCCAGCCCTACTTAATAAGTTTAACTAAATAATCCCTGAAATTTTCGGATTATTCCCTCGAGTATTGAGCATAATTCCGCGAGTTTACTTTATATTCCCGCGAGTTTCCGCTATAATTCCGCGAGTCTTACAATATCGACATACAGCCGCCTTTCGAGCATGCTGAACACTTTAAGACTGCTGTCTAGGCGGTCTCTTTCCGAAGAACTGATAATAATCCGTTTTTAGATCTCCGTTATATAATTTACGTTTCTTAGTCGCACTTCTGCCATAATACTCTTCAAACTTTTCGTTAGAAGTGATAACATACACACTCCACGTATCATACGGTCTCATAGCATCACCAAGATCTCGGTACATCTGAGCCACTTCTTCTCTTTCCCCTAAACGCTCACCGTACGGAGGGTTAGTAACGAGGCACCCGTAATCTTTTCTTGTGGTAAAGTCACGTACCTGCATTTGCTTAAATGTGATAAAACCTTCAAACCCAGCCTCAATCGCATTGTTCTTCGATAGCTCGATCATCTTATGATCAATGTCTGAACCTTGAATATCGAGCGGCAGATCATACTTTGCTACATCTTGAGCTTCTCCGACTGCTTCATACCAAACTTTTTTATCAATCCAATCCCATTTTTCTGAAGCAAATTCACGATTAAGACCAGGAGCAATGTTTTGTCCAATCATAGCCGCTTCAATTGGGAGAGTACCTGAACCACAGAAAGGATCTGCAAATGTTTTATCAGGTGCCCAGTTTGTTAGCATAATAAGAGCAGCAGCCATGGTTTCTTTTATCGGAGCACCTGAATGCAATTCACGATAGCCGCGCTTATGAAGACCTGTTCCGCTTGTATCAATTGTCAGGGTTGCAATATCTTTATGAATGGCTACTTCAATACGATACAAAGCTCCGTCTTCTGGGAACCAAGTTTTACGGTTATACTCGGTTTTTAAGTTATCAACTACTGCTTTTTTCACGATCGCCTGGCAGTCAGAAACTGAAAAAAGCTTTGATTTTACAGAGCGGCCGATAACAGGAAATTCTCCGTCTTCCGGAATATAATCCGACCATGGAAGAGCTTTTGTTTTTTCGAATAGTTCATCAAACGTTTCCGCTTTGAATTCTCCGACCACAAGCTTTACGCGGTCAGCCGTTCTTAACCATAAATTAGCTTTTACTAGTGCTTTTTCATCGCCATCAAAATAGACTTTTCCGTTTTCTACCTGTACATTTTCAAAACCTAATGCCCGTACTTCATTCGCAACTAGAGATTCAAGTCCCATTGCAGCCGTTGCAATCAGCCTTAATTTAGTCATATTCGCAACTCCCTTATTCTTACGTTTAATTGTCTATAATAAGTATACCCTGTTCTTTTTTATGTAAATAGAAAAAGCCCCGTAAGCGGGGCCCTCATTCAGCTTTAATTAGGTACCAATAACGTTCTGTAAGCCATGTTCTGTTCCTTAGTACTGCAAGCGGCTATTCGCCTCGTACACCGGTGGTAATCATCTATCTACAAAAAGCCTTAGCTTCTTGTTCTCCCATGCGTTCAGTTCCGAAATGGGAAACTCCCCTACCATAATTTGGGTTTCTCGCTCGTGGGGTTTACCTCGTTCCACTCCCTCAGTTTCCATTGGGACTACGTCACTGTGGCACTTTCAAGGTATTAACACCATATCCGAAGACTTAGGTGCGTTCCCTGCCGTTAGCCCAGTAAGCTCATAGAGCAAACCAAGCTACCCTGGCTTATTTTTTGGCCAGGCACGATCATTACGGTCATCTCAGATCCGTGCGAGCATGGACTTTCCTCTAAACCAGAAATCTGGTCCAGCGATTACCCGAACGTTATTGATTTAGTTTTTAAAAGCAAGATTCATTATAGCATGCTGAATTGATAAAAACAAATGGATAATAACTGGAATCAATCGTATAATTTGCTGCCAAAAACATGTTTTTCCAAGTTAGACAAACGCTGAAGAATATCTGAGTTTGTTGTGCTTGAAGTTACTGCAGGCATTCGTCGAGTCGGCTGATCAGAAGAATTTTGAGCTTCGCGACGCAAGCGGTTGTTTTCTTGAACAACTGCATCGTACTCTTTTTGAAAGTTCTCATAGTCTTTAATGATCAAATCTAAGAACTTATCCACTTCATCCTGATCGTAGCCACGAAAGCCTTGTTTAAAGTCTTTTTCTAATATTTCTTTTGCTGTTAAATGAAAACGCTGTTCACTCATGTGAATCACCTCACACAAAGATTCTAAAATTATTTTTTCACTACATGACGTAAATGTCAATTTCTTTCTCTTTTAACCTTTTAACCGTTACGATTCCATTGTTCTTCCTGGACAAGCACATCTAAATCATAAGGTGTAATATAAAATATTTCGTATGAATTGTCCATTTCCTGCTTTTGCTTGGCGGCATCCAAATAATACTTCGGTGAGCCATCCTTTTCTTCGTCGTAAAGAAGTAAAATCGCATCGCTTTTATGGACGAGAAACTGATTTTTCACCCTCAATTGCTGTGGACTTTCATAGGGTTTACGGCTGACTGAATCCACAAAATCTGCATTCAAGAGAATTTCTTGATATTTTTCTTGCACATTTTCTTTCCAGCGAGTTTCCTGTTCTAAAAAAGGAGTAAGGACAGCTAATTTCAGATCAGGATATTCCACCTGCAAATCAAAGACAACATCGGCGGTCCACATCTCCACCCCAGGCTGACCGCTGATTATTACCCATTCTAGCCCCTCATCGATTAGGGAAGTAATTCTTTGTTGCAGTGCTTTCTTTATGTAGTATACCCCTTCGTGATAGTCACTAAAAATACCAAGCTCATGGGCTTTATAACCACTAACCAGCAACGTTTGAAGCATTTGAAAAACCCCCTGTTAATGAAAAACACCCGGCTCTTTCTATAGCCGGGGCTTTCCCATTAAAAGTTTTGTGTTGTGTGACTGATTTGATTGCCAATCATGACTGTTAATCCGACGATTACAAAAAATAAAACAACAATCCACTGCTTCACGTACCATCTCTCCATGCCTAAAATATATCATTTCCCTCTTCTATTTCCGGTTATTTTGCGAAAACAATCGAAACGTACAGATTATTGACGAAAAACACGATGAAATTTCAGGTATTGTGGCGTTTTTTGCGCTTACCCGGGGAATAAAAAAGAGGGGAAATTTATTTTTTCAAAAACATTTTCATGTCCTCTCTTATTCTACAAAAAACATGGGCGATTGAGAAGAGATATTTTGAATAAATTCATAAATTTGACGAATTTTTACGAATATTGGATGATCCGTTGCTCCAATCGTTCGATTCTTTTTGCAAACGCCTGTTTTTCCTGCTCTTCTTTCCTCTTAACGAGCCTTTTTTTACCCTTCCAGATCGTAAAAGCCTGAATAGCAAAATCTAATGCTTTTTCATAATCTTTTTGTGCATGTTCATAATATTTAGAGAGTTCAATTGCCGGTTCTTCGTCCAGGTTATTTTCTCGGATCAATTCCTGCCAAAATCGAACAGAAACATCTATTTGATTTTGTTTTTTGTATAGAGATGCGAGTGATTTCTTTGATTGATATTGAAGTGATGCTCCAGTATCTAGCACTTCATTATAAAAAGCAATCGCTCGATCTTGTTCATTCAAAGCTTCAAACCAACGTGCAGCTTCAAATGTTTCTCTTTCCGTTCGAAAACCCTTTCCTTGAACGAGGCTGGACATATGAGTATAAAGCGTGATTAAAGAAAGTACATCCCACTCATTATGCTGAAAGACTCCCTCCAGTAAAGAAGGATCTCCCTCATTGCAATATTGGAAATAAAGCATGGGAGCCAAGTAGCCAGGGGTATCATGAATTCTGTTGACTCCCAGGATTTCTTTTTCCACTACTGATAATTTCACAGCTGACAATGATTCTTTCCAAAGCCTTCTCGCTCCGTGCAGAAGGTCAAAATGGCCAAACTCCGGCAAAGAAGGAACATAATCACGAATTAATGTATGTCTAGTTTTCACTTGCGGCCAATCAAACGATTTTCCGTTATAGGTCACTAAGTTCCGAAGCTCTTTTACATGATTTAAAAAGTAATGATACAGTGCCACTTCAGAACCTGGACCAGGCAGAAAAAATTGATTTACAAGTACATGATCCTCTTTTATCTGGCTCATACCGAGCATAAAGATTGTATTGCCTGCCCCGCCGCTCAAACCCGTCGTTTCCGTATCGAAGAAAAGAAGCTGAGACGCATCCAAATCTTTAGCGTTTAACGGATGTGCCGCCTTAATATCTTGCCACCTTATTACAGCATCCTTGACATCTGAGAACCGGTACCTTCCCCACATATGATCAAGCGGGTATTCTACTTTTCGGATGATGCAATAATCATCCTCAAAAAAGTAAGGCGTTGCACCGAACTTTTTCCAATATTCCACATGATCAATTATTTTGCCGTTTTCCTTTTCAGTTGTCGATTGAGGAGGAAAGACATCCGTCGAAACAGGATTGACCATATGCTTTTTTAGTCGTTTCAATTTATTTTGAATCGACATGATGCGGCACTCCTTTAATTTGAGCAATTAATTTTACAGCTAATGCTTTACTGTTGTTGCCTTCTTCCAGTGTTCCGGTACAAGATGGACATCCCTTTTCGCAAGGACATTTTTCAATCATAGACAGAGCTTGATCTAAAACGGTCTCCCAAGATCCATATACCTTTTCACTTAAACCAATCCCGCCTGGATAACGATCATAAATAAAAATAGTAGGCTGCTGGTTATGAACGGCTTTTACCTGAGGAACAACATGTAAGTCATTTGCATCACACATTACAAAAAGAGGAGCAACGTGACGCAAAACATGTGCAATACCCAATAAACCGGCTTCTAATTTTTCCTCAGTAAGATTTTCATTAAGAAAAGTCAGCCATGTTGCTGAAGTATGAAGTTCTTCTTCAGGTAAATGAATTGGACCTGAACCGATGTTATCATGTGTTTCAAATTTAATTTTCTTAAAAATCGTAGCTTTTGCTACGACCATGACATCGCCATACGCTTTTTCGTTTTGGTCATTTTTCGTTTCTTTATCGACCTCTAAAACATTCAGCGAAACGGCAAGGTTTGCATCAGTAAAATAATCGACATCAACTTCACGTACATAAGCTTTCTTTTCCTCATAATCGAACTTTTCAACTTGATATTGAGTTCCTTGATGAAGATAAATTGCTTCTTCATGTAAAAGAGTCATAGAACTAAAACGATCCATTTCACCAATAACTTTCACATCTGCCACATTTGTTTGATCAATGATGATAACGTTTTCCTGGGACGCTGAACGCAAGCTAATGTTGTGCGCCGGAAACGAATCATTCATCCAGTAAAAATGTTTTCCTCTTTTATGAAGCACTTGTTCATCAACTAAAAATTCAAGCACATCTTCTATTTCCTGATTGCCGAATTTTTCGTTTTCCTGAAATGGCAGTTCATAAGCTGCGCATTTCAAGTGATCAACTAATATGATCAAATTGTCGGGATTCATGCGGGCAGATTCAGGTGAACGCTCGAAAAAGTAATCAGGATTCTGTATGACATATTGATCAAGCGGCGATGAGGATGCAACCATGATGACAACACTCTCATCCTGCCGTCTTCCAGCTCGTCCTGCCTGCTGCCACGCGCTTGCGATCGAGCCAGGATAACCTGTTAAAATACAAGCATGAAGCTGTCCGATATCTACACCAAGTTCAAGGGCATTTGTTGAAACAACACCCATAATATCTCCGTTTCGGAGACCTTTTTCAATAGCACGCCGCTGTTTAGGGAGATAGCCACCGCGATATCCTTGTATTGATTTAGTGCCAAATTCTTTTTTAACCAATTCCTGCAGGTAAGTAAGCAGTATTTCCACTCTTACCCGGCTTCTCGCGAAAACGATTGTCTGGATGTGATTCTCTAAAAAGAGCTTAGCCAAATTACGGGCTTCAAGCGTAGCACTTCTCCTCACATTGAGCGGCTTATTAACAACTGGTGGATTGTAGAATAAAAAATGTTTTCTCCCCGCTGGCGCACCATTATTATTAATTAATGTCATAGGATTTCCGGTAAGCTGTTCAGCCAGCTCTTTTGGATTAGCGATTGTCGCTGACGTACAGATAAAAATAGGGTCACTTCCGTAGAAATTACAAATGCGTTTTAAACGTCGAATGACATTTGCTACATGACTTCCAAAAACACCACGATATGTATGAAGCTCATCAATAACCACATACTTTAAGTTCTCGAATAAGGCTACCCACTTTGTATGATGAGGCAAAACTGCAGCATGAAGCATATCTGGATTCGTCATGACGATATTCCCTGCTTTTCTCACGACTTGACGGATATTAGCAGGAGTATCTCCGTCATACGTATAACTTTTAATATCTAATCCCATCTCATCAATTAGTTCATTAATCTCTGCTTTTTGATCTTGTGCAAGTGCTTTTGTCGGAAAAAGATATAAAGCTCTTGCTTCTGGATTCTTTGCGACCTCTTGTAATACAGGCAGGTTGTAGCAAAGCGTTTTACCAGAAGCCGTTGGTGTAACCGCGACAAAGCTTTCTTGACGGATTGCTGTTTCATACGCTGACAGCTGGTGTACATACAATGAAGAAATCCCTCTTTTTTTAAGAGCGGATTGAATATTTGGATGCAAAGTTTCCGGAAGCGGGACAGATACTGCTTCCCGTGGTTCTATCGTCTTCCAATGCACAATTTGTTTGAATATATCAGGCTCACGCAAAACATCCATAACTTGTTGAATGGATTTTTTTCGAAACATGGTTCTCACCTCACTATCTATTTTAACGAATATTTGTTCGTAATGAAACAGGGACTTAAACATAATGTCCAAGTCCTGTCCTGTTTTTTATTTTTTTAAAATTGCATACAATCGACTTATGGAAATATTGTACTTTTCAATGATAAAATATAATTGAACAGACGTAAAAAAATGTAAATGGGAGTGAAAAAAATGTCAGTAGATGTTTACCTTAATTTCAATGGGAATTGCCGTGAAGCTGTAGAATTTTACGCTGAAGTATTTAAGACAGAAAAACCGCAGATTATGACGTTTGGTGAAGCCCCGCCAAACCCAAATTACGAACTTCCAGAAGAGGCTAAAGATTTAGTTATGCACACCCGTTTAAATATTGATGGCAGCAATGTAATGTTTTCAGATACATTTCCAGGCATGCCGTTTGTAGAAGGAAACAACGTAACCCTTGCTATTGTTAATAAAGATATAGAGCAAATTAAATCGATATACGAGGGTTTAAAAGAAGACGGAAAAGTTGTGATGGAACTACAAGAGACGTTCTGGAGCAAGCTTTATGGACAAGTTACCGATAAATTCGGCATTCATTGGCAGCTAAATTATGATAATGGTGAAAGTTTCTAAGCAAATTTTTAACTCATATTATTAAGGGGACGACTCAAAAGTATAAAAACTTTTGGGGTCATGACTCTTTTTATTAGGCTGTTTTCGCATTGTTGCTCTTGAAAGTGGTTGATTTCCGTTTCAGATGCTCGTTTTTCGCGGGGCGTGCGGTGAGCCACCTTGTCGCTTTGTCTCACCTGTCAAGCTACTCCCGCAGGACAAGGAAGGCTTCGGCAGAGTTACATCGCACGAAGAAAATGCGATTTTCATTTTCGAGGAGTCTCGCATCTTACACTCCGATCAACTGTCAAAGAAGAGGATTTACAAAATGAACTGAAAGCAAGTCGATAAGATAGCTGTAAAAATAAAAAATTGGGGCTGTCAAAAGTAAGTTTACTTATTTTTGTGATAGCCCTTTTTTTAATCTTAATCAAGAATCAATTGGCTTCTCTCGTTGAAAAACTGTTTATATCCTAAATGCAAAAATAGGATTACAGAGAGTGAAACGCTTCCAACGATACCTAATATGACAGCTATTTGGTATTCTATTGCAACGATAGGTGAGGTCCCTGATAATATTTGACCTGTCATCAAGCCTGGCAAAAAAACAATTCCCATACCAACCATAGAATTAATTGCGGTAATCATTGCTGCATCAAAGGCTTCATTGGTAACCTTTTTTGAAGCCGCTTTTGGTGTTGCTCCCAGCATTAAAGCTCCTTCCACTTCCTCCCGATGTGATTTCATACCAGTAATCAGGTTGTTCACACCTAATGTGATGCCTGTCATTGAATTACCAATAATCATACCGGCGATCGGTATAAAATAACGTGGTTCATACCATGGAGATACATTTATTACGATAATAATAAAATAAAAGAGACTAAAAAATATACCTAGCGTCATAGACAGAGCAATTATTTTTTTCATCTTTAGATTAATCCTTGTGTTCGATCGCTTGTAAACATTGTAGATAGCAAATACTTGCATAACGCAAATGCAAAATAGAGTTAATATGGGGTGTGCATTTTCAAAAAAGGTATACTGTAATCCCTAACATTATCTTTGGCATTTCGGACAATAGAATGATTTAATTGCCGAACTTTCTACCCTTACAATTTTAGTTTCACAGCGGAAGCAATTTTGGCCTTCCCTTTCGTAAACAAGACGATTATCATTATACCCTCCTGTTTTCTTATCACCTTCGTACATCGGGTTATCCATATAGCCCCCCAGCTCAATCGCCTTTGTTAATACAGGTTTGATTGCAACATACAGTGATTTTGTTTGTTCCTCTGTTAGGTTATTGGCTTTTTCAAGGGGATTAAGTTTTGCTTTGTAACAAATCTCATCTGAATAACAGTTACCGATACCTGCAATAAATTTTTGATTTACTAGTAATGGCTTTAGTGCTCCTTTTTTCTTGCTGATCATCTTCTCAAAATCTTCTGCACTTACTTCAAAGGGTTCAGGGCCAAGATCGGCAAGTATCTCTTCTAATTCCTCGTTCGATAAAAGATGAAGATACCCCAGCCTCAATCCAATAAAATAAAGCTTAAGATCACCAAAGGATAAAATCACTTGTTTTGTCCGGTCAGGTCCATTACTTTCATTCCCTAAAAACATCCATCCTCCAAGCATTAAGTGCAATAAAAGATTCTGTCCTGAGCTCAACTCAAAAATAAGATGCTTTGCTCTTCTATTAATTTGGATTATAGTCTCCCCTTGAACGTGGGAAGTGAAATCTTTTACATGCTTATTAATTGATTTTTCTCTATTAATCTCCACGTCTGTAATGGTTTTATTGATGATGTTGTGACTTAACAGTATTCGATATGTTTCCATCTCTGGCAGTTCTGGCATTTTTTTGCTCCTTAAGGTTCCTTCCCTTATTATTGAGCCGGGTTTTATTTTTATGTACACAAAAAGGACGGCCCAATTAGCCGTCCTTTAATATCTTATATACTTGTTCTTAAATCCCAAAGCTCAGGGAAGAAACGCTGATCTAATACTTTTTTCAAGTAGTTAACACCAGATGATCCGCCTGTTCCTACTTTAAATCCGATAATTCGTTCAACTGTTTTCATATGACGGAATCGCCACTGCTGAAGCCAGTCTTCTATGTCTACTAGCTTCTCTGCAAGCTCATATAGATCCCAATACTTTTCAACATTTTTATAGACTTCAAGCCAAGCTGCTTCAACGGAACTATTGTACTCATAACGTTTTGTTACATCACGGTTTAATACTTCTTCATCAATATGGAGCCCTGCTTTAGCAAGCGCCTGAATTGATACATCATAAAGACTAGGTGTATGAAGAGCAGCTGTCAGCTGTTCATGCAGATCTGCATCTTTTTTATAGATTTCTAATATATGAGGCGTTTTATATCCTAAAGCAAATTCAATCATGCGATATTGATAAGATTGAAAACCAGATGCTTGTCCAAGTTTGTCGCGGAACTCCATATATTCTGCTGGAGTAAGTGTTGATAGAACATCCCACGATTCAATTATTTGAGACTGAATCTTTGATACGCGAGCAAGCATCTTAAAAGCTGAATGCAGATTACCGTTTTCTATTGAAGAAATAGCTG
Source organism: Fictibacillus halophilus (assembly GCF_042680145.1). Taxonomy (GTDB): domain Bacteria; phylum Bacillota; class Bacilli; order Bacillales; family Fictibacillaceae; genus Fictibacillus; species Fictibacillus halophilus_A. The sequence goes on from NZ_JBHTNQ010000001.1 coordinate 1,643,099, forward strand.
ATCTTGTTTCATGTAAGATTAATTTCATCCAAAGTTCACTTACCTGGTGAATAATAATAAACAGCATCTCGTCATGGTGGCCAGAAAGCCTTTTTTGACTTGATAAAATTTGATCAAGCTGCAGATATTCTCCATAAGTCATCTGATTAATAAAGTCAGTATAAATCCCTTTTTCAGTTTCTTTACTGTCCAATTTTTTCTGTTCTGTCATTTGATCCACTCCCCATAGGACATAAAAACTTTGTTAACGCTTTCATTATACATGAAATTTTGAATTTCTTTTAGCATTTATTTAAAAGGACAAATCTCAAAAATTTTTATATCGAACATTGAAGGTAATTGTAAAATTTTACCGAAATAGACAAACATTCAAATATTCGAAAAGGTGGTTTCATATGACACAGATTCAAACGAAGTACATTGATATCTTTGATAAATGTAAAACAAATGAAGGTTATTTCGGGGACTTCCGGGTTTCAGATGATCAGTATTTTGTATCACCAGTTTTAGATTCTGTTCCCGGAACAGTAATGTCATTTAAAGGACAAGACAAAATCATGTGGGCTACTAACAACTATTTAGGGTTGGCAGAAAACGAAGATATAAAGAAAATCGCAGTGGAAACAGCCGAAGAATGGGGTGTTAGCGGTCCAATGGGCTGCCGCATGGTTAGCGGCAACACGCGGGAGCATGTACTGCTTGAAGAGGAACTAGCTTCTTTCGCTGAAAAAGAGTCTTCTATCCTTTTTAACTTTGGTTATTTAGGCATTATCGGTACGATTGCTTCGCTTGTTGGCAAAGATGATATCGTAATCATGGATAAGCTTTGTCATGCTTCTATCATAGACGCAGCAAAACTCGCGGTCAGCGATCCGCGGAACCTTCGTGTTTTCCGGCATAATGACATGAACAGTCTTGAAAAATTATTAAAGGCAGTAAATAAGAACCGTAAAGGCGGTGTACTAATACTAACAGAAGGTGTGTATGGAATGACAGGTGACATCGCAAAGCTAGATGCGATTTGTGATCTTAAAGAAAAGTATGATGCACGTCTTTTTGTCGATGATGCACATGGGTTCGGAGTAATGGGGCCGGGCGGTAAAGGTGTTGGTGAGCATTTTGGAGTTCAAGACAGAGTAGATATATACTTATCTACTTTTGCAAAAGCCTTTACTGCTATTGGCGGTGTTTCAGCTGCAAACAAGGAAGTTGTGGATTGGATTCACTACAATGCAAGAACGCAAATTTTCGCAAAAAGTTTGCCGATGGTTTATGTAAAAAGTCTTCGGAAAACATTAGAGCTTGTTTCGTCAGGTCATGACCGCCGCCATAGACTTTTTCAAGTATCACAAAAGCTTTCAAACGGTTTAAGAGAATTAGGTTATTTTGTAGCTGATACTCCTTCCCCTATTATTTCTGTTTATGTTCCTGGGGGCGACCTTCAAATGGGACTTCATTGGGTTAGATACTTACGAGATAACAGCTTGTTTCTACAAGCTGTTATGTATCCGGTTATCCCAAAAGGATTGTTCATGTTCCGCATTATACCGACTGCAAGTCATACTGATGATCAGATTGATACTACTCTTCAAATTTTCAAGAGATTACGTGATGAGCATAGTTTACAGCTAAATGTAAATTTAAGGGCAGTCGACAGAATATATGCAAATAATTAAAGGAAAAAAGCTTGAGATCAGTTCTCAAGCTTTTTGTTTTTCCAGGATTTTTTTAATTTTTATCAAATCTTTTTTATTAGCTTTTTTCATCATTAAAGACATAAATGGAACAAATATTTTAGAAAAACCTGATGGAACTCCTTTATTCCGTAAAGTCATTCGTGTTTGATTTCCATTAATAGATTCCCAAGTATAAGTCGTTTCCATTGGAAACGGCCCATCAGCCGTTTTCATAACGAGCTTTTGCCCTGGAATATAATCTGCAATCTCGTATATATACTCCAATCTTCTTCCTAAAAACTCTGCTATGAATGCTATTTTAGAACCGGTTTGTAGTGTTTTCTCGGTTTGCCATTCTGCGGATTTGATGTTCACATACCAATCTGGAGCATGATCAGGATTTGCTGCATACTGAGCTACATTTTCTAGAGGACTATTAATAATTATTTCTGTTACGACATTTACCATTTCTGCACCTTATTTCTTTTCTATAAAATTCTTTAAATGAACAGCAAGAAGTTCATTCCAGCCATGCCGATGAGCTTCTTCCCAATGTGGTTCAAGAATTCCTGCAGCATGGTGTGTCAGTTGAAGAAAAGTCTTATTATCTTCCTCAGATAACTTATAAGAATAAAAGCTGTTAACAGCACCACTCATACCCAGCAGTCCATTTAACCGAATTTCCTCATTCTCTTTAAAATAAGTTACCGTTCCCCATAAGGCACCTTCACCATTACCCCAGTCTTCGTAAAAGCGACCCGTCAAATGGGGTTCAAAGATTAAAGTTGAACTTTCTTCTCCGAGTCTAAACTTCCACCAGCTGTTTATGTCTTTCGTCAACGCTTTAAATACAGTTTCTTTTGCTGCCTGTATAACTATCTCTTGTTCGATCTCGAATGAGTCTACTTTTCTTTCAGTTGTTTGTTCCATTTTCTCCTCTTCCCTTTCTTCTACTAAGTTTTTTAGTTGTATCAATCCTTGGGCAAGTGGTGCTTCATATTTGCTGACCCACCTGTTATAAAGCTTCTGCAGCGGGATCACATTTAAATAGTTGAGGCGCACCCTTCCTTTTCGCCTGATAATTACGAGGTTAGCATCAACAAGAACACTAAGATGTTTCATGATTGCATATCTCGAAACATCATACTTTTCACTTATCTCACCTGTAGAAAGCGGCTGCTTCTTTAAATCGTCCAAAATATCAATACGAATTGGATGTGATAATGCTTTAAAGACATCAACTAGATCTTGGTTAACCATTTCGCTAAATACCACCCTCTTTGCTTTAGATTATATGTGCCAAATTGGTAACATTTAATGTGTGACTAAATGGTAACATTATAAATATAAGTTGTCTACAAAAAAAAATAAAAACCCGGGACGAATCCCGGGTTTTTTCTTACAAGGAGGTTGCTGGATTAACGAAGTCCGCCTAACGCTTGTGCTACAAGACGCTTAGTGATTTCGCCACCAACAGATCCGTTTGCACGAGAAGTTGTGTCTGGTCCAAGATGTACTCCGAACTCAGCAGCGATCTCTTGCTTCATTGCATCAAGAGCTCCTTGTGCTCCAGGAACTACGATTTGGTTGCTTTGGTTACGTGCCATGCGATTTCCCTCCTTTGGGAGATAATATGTACGGAAAAGCAGAGATGTTTTTCCGTTAAAGGTAGTATGGGTTAATTTTGAAAACCTATTCATAGAAATATAAATTTTTTTCAAAAAAAAACAAGAACTCGTCATAAGTCCTTGTTTTGCGTCTCTTTGCTTAGTAAATCTTCTTCTACTAATTGAGCTCTTTTTAATTCTTTTGCAGAATGTTTTTTAAAAAATACAACTGTTCGCCAAGCGAATATTGTAAAGATGGCTAGTGTTATAAAAGCTGGTATATACTCAAGTTTGTTTTCAGGAAACACAATTGGCAGCATCTCTTTGCACCCTCTCGTAAACATTACGACTTATTATATCAAAAAACCAGAACAATTGAAAATCTATAAATAGGTATTCTTATTGTTTTGTATCTCTGCAGATTTAGCATTTAAAGTTTTGTATATAACTGTTAAACAAACACAAAAAGCTAATCCAATACTGAATCCTGCAAGTATATCTGATGGAAAGTGTACTCCTACATAGACGCGGCTTACGCTCAAGAAAAATGGAAGAATTGCACCGATCCAAAGAATCCATGGCTTTTGGAATTTTTTATAGAGCAAGAATGCTGAAAATAAATAGAAAGATGTTCCTACCATAGCGTTCCCGCTGGGGAAACTAAACCCATCCTCTTCTAATAAACGACTCCCTAATGGACGTTCCCTTTCAAATACATTCTTTAATAGAAGATTCACACCATAGGAAATTCCTATACTTGCAAGCAGAAGAATACCGCTCAGCCAGTTTCTAAAAAGGAATAAACCTATTACACCAAATATACATAATGACGCTAATACTTTGGCATCGCCCACATATGTAAAGGCGGTAACAATTTCATTTAACGTATCGTTTCTCAAACTTAGAATGAATTCTCTTACAGCATCATCGAATGCACGTACTATCCGAGAGTCATAAAATACAAATAATAAAAAACACATAATACAGACACATAGTAAAAGATTATACTTTTTCATATATCTTCATTCCTCCTAATAATTATTTTACGCTATATAACAAAAAATAGGAGAAAAAAAAGCCCTCCTATTTAGGAGAGCTTTCTCGTTCTTGTTCTTTTATATAGCGATTCCAAGGATGCTCAAGACATTCCTTGCTGCAAGATCGCTTATGTTCCTTTTCACAATCCTCACACATTAATAGGTGTGCATTACATTCAGGGTTTCCGCATTTCACATAACGTTCTTCAGGATTTCCGCAGTGACAGCATCTGCCGACAACCGTTTCTTCACCGCTTCGATTTACTGGAACTGAGATTCGTTCATCAAAGACATAGCATTTCCCATCCCAGAGCTTCCCTTTTGCCTCTTCGTCATAACCATAGCTGATTATTCCGCCTGCTAGCTGAGAAACATCCTTAAATCCCTCTTTTAAAAGAAAACCAGAGAACTTCTCACAGCGGATTCCACCTGTGCAATACGTTAGTACTTTCTTATCTTTAAACTGACTAAAGTTTTCCCTCACCCATTGTGGAAGTTCTCTAAATGTCTCCACATCAGGTCTGATCGCATTTTTGAAATGTCCAAGATCATATTCATACGTATTACGTGCATCCAGGATTACTACGTCTTCTTGCTCCATAGCTGCAAGCCATTCTTTTGGGGAAAGGTGCTTACCTGTAGTTTCATTTGGATTTACATCATCCTCAAGACTTAGATGCACTAATTCAGGTCTCACTCTGACTTTCATCTTTTTAAATGCATGAAATTCTGAAGTTTCTATTTTGAAAACTGTATCTGCAAATCTAGGATCATTTTTCATATCATCCATATATTTTTGGGTCTGTTCAATCGTTCCGGAAACCGTTCCATTTATTCCTTCACGGGCAACTAGGATGCGCCCTTTTAAGCCAAGTTCCTTACAATAGGCAAGATGTTCTTCTTTAAATGATTCCGGATCATCTATAGTTACATATTTGTAATACAACAAAACTTGATATTGCATAATTCCACCTACTTCTGCTTCTTAAAAACTCCTTTCTTATAATAACAAATTATTAAAAAAAGAAAAATACAGGCTGCCCTGTATTTTAGATTTTATTTAGTGTATAGTTTCGCAATACAGAAGCGGCTTCATGAAGTTGTTCATCTTCAGTCAATTCTAATGCTGTTTTTCCATCTTCTTTTGCTGAATAAGGATCTGCTCCTTGTTCTAAGTAAAAAAGAATCATTTCAGGATCATTATTGTGAGCTGCCTGATGCAGCACGGTCCATCCCCCGCTTTGTTTTTCATTAATATCGGCACCATGAGAAAGCAGTATACTCATCATTTCTTTACGGTTGTTCTTATTTGCAGCTGCCGCGTGAAGCGGTGTGTTAGCCATCTCATTTCCTGATTTTATATGTATGTTTGCTCCATTTTGAAGCAAGAGTGCTGCTGCTTCAGTATTTCCGAAATGAGCGGCTAGATGAAGCGGTGACCATCCATCTTGAATCTGATTCACATCGGTATTCTTATCGTTTAATAGCGTTTGTAATTCGTAAACATTTCCTTCCATAGCAGCTTTATGCAAACTCATAACATCATCCCTTTACATTTTTTTAACTTACTTCAACAATTCGACATGGAATTCCTTTAAAAAGAACGAAACTGCCACCTTAGATACATTTATTTACAAAAATTCTCTGCCATTCCCAGTTGTTTGAGCGCTTACATTGTGTGAATATTTAATTAGTGGGATTCGTTGGAGGAACTGGGATATCGGGGGATATAATGCGTTTAAAAATTGCTTCTTTAAGTATTTCAGCTTTTCTTTTGATGGGGTCTGCAACATATGCAGCAACGCCATATACGGTTCAGCAGAACGATACTCTTTGGAGTATCTCTCAAGATAAAAATGTTAGTTTGAACAACATAATTGGAATGAACCTATTAAACAGTTCATCGATTTATGCTGGACAAACTCTTTATGTTCCATCGTCTTCAAAACAATATACAGTAAAATCTGGAGACACATTATATAAAATCGCTTCGGCGTCAAATGTTAGTCTATGGGCAATCCAACAGGCAAACCCGCAAGTACGACAAATCAACTGGGTTTACCCTGGACAAGTTTTAGATCTGCCAGCTTCTGCTGCACAACAACCTGCCGCACCTGCTCCTGCTCAATCTTCTGTTGGTGCATACGCAACTCAAGTTTCACAATTGGTGAATCAAGAACGCCAAAAAGCAGGCCTTGCCCCATTAACACTTGATGCTGAATTAAGCAATGTTGCTTTGGCAAAAGCAAAAGACATGATTGCTAAGAATTATTTCGACCACAATTCACCAACTTATGGTTCACCTTTTGACATGATGCGCAGCTTTGGTATCGATTACACAGCAGCAGGTGAAAACATTGCCAAAGGGCAGACTTCACCACAAGCTGTTATGAACGATTGGATGAATAGCCCAGGTCACAGACAAAACATTTTAAGCACAAATTATGATTCTATTGGAGTTGCTTATTATCAAGGAGCTTGGGTACAGCTTTTCAAAAAATAAAGATCTTCCAGACGATTTCCACGAAAAAAGCATGCAGCTACTGGCCGCATGCTTTTTTATTTATGCAGTTTTTGTAATCTTTAAGATCGTTTTAGTGTGTGTCCCTCGTTGACAAGTTGATTGGAACGCAAGGTGCGAGACTACGGCTAGGAGCAGCGTGTCAGCTACCTGAGTATTCCTCTCGTAAGACATGCGACGAGGAATCTCGCTTCGGCAGGAATTTCTTGTAGACGCAGGAGCAGCACTTCATATATATATCACCGAGGCTCACCGCACCCCCCGCGGAAAGCGAGCATCCTGGAGTGGAAATCAACCACTTCTAAAAGCAACTTATACTTTCAGAAGCGAAATACGAAACGGAAATAATTCTCCTGTCATTATCTCGTTTACAATAACAGGATCGTTCACCATGATGCTGTTCGCTTCTTCCTGATCTACATTATGCAAAATCACTACACCAAAAGATGCATCTAGACATGGACCTGCCAGCACGAGCTTATCTTCTTGCAAAAGATTTTGAAGGTAGAAAAAAATGAGCTTCTAATACTTTTTTGTCTTCTTGCGACTGATTTTCCATAAAATCTGATCGAATCGGTTTTATCTGATACAAAAATTCTTTGGTTTCCAAAATAATCTCCCCTTTATAGGGAAAATTCTCTTATTAAACCCGTAATTCCTTTTTTAAAATATCCACACAAACGAGTCAAAAACAAAAACTTTTATCTGCTGTCTTTTGAATCTCTTTTCTTCTTAGCAGAAAAAGGCTTTTTATTCGCTGTTAACCCGTTTTTCTGAGGTGACTGTTTCTTAACCGTATTTTTTTGAATATCTTCTATAACTACATTGCCTCTTTCCAGGAGCTGTTTTTGCAGGGGCACATTTATATTTGCAGTCCATTTCTTTACAGATGACAATTCAGCTTTTGTTACGAGTGAGACAACAATTCCTTCCTTCCCCATTCTGCCGGTTCTTCCTGAACGGTGAACATATTGCTTAACATCTTCAGGAAGTTCAAGATGTACTACATGTGTAACATCAGGTATATCCAGACCGCGTGTCGCAACATCCGTTGTTAAAAGTACTGGAATTTTCCCTCGTTTAAAATCATTTAATACTTTTTGTCTCTCTTGTTTTGTAGAGTTACCTGCCAGAACACCAAGTTTAATCTTTTTGTATTCAAGCTTTGAAGCGAATTCATCCATTTTCATAGAACTGTTTATAAAAACAATCGCTTTGATGCCAGGTGTATGGCGAATTAGCTTTCGAAGGTTATCCACCTTATCACGGTATTCAGATACCATGAACGTATGTGTCACCTGGCTTGATGTTTCTTGTTTTTGGACTTTAATTATTGAAGGTTCGACTGCTAATTTATTAGACCAATCTTCTGTCTTTTTATTAATTGTTGCCGAAACAAATACGAGCTGGCGATCTTTTAAGGTGGCAGCTATTACTTGTTCGACATCTCCGTTAAAACCAGCTTCAATAATATGATCCGCTTCATCAATGACAATCGTTTTAACTTCATGCACCTTCAATTTTTTGTTTTGTATTAATTCTTTTACTCGTCCTGGTGTCCCAACGATATATTGAGGTTTTTTCTTCAATTTATCAAGCTGTCTCTGCATATTTGCTCCTCCAATTAGAGAAGCACCGCTGAGCCCGCTGTTTTCGGTGAACTTTTGGCAAACTTCATAAATCTGCATGGCAAGTTCTCTAGTTGGTGCAAGAAATACTACTTGTGCATTTTTTGTTTCTGGATCTAGCTTAGCAAGTGCAGGCAAAGCATATGCAAGAGTTTTGCCTGTTCCAGTCGGCGACTCAATAACGATGTCTTTATTCTCTAATAAATTAGGAATAGCGCGCTCCTGAATGTCAGTTAGTGACGTAAATCCGCTTTTATTCCAAGCGTTTTGGATAAATTCCGGAAAACTATGTATCAGTTGTGTCATTTTTTATACCCCTTAAAATATTCATTCATTTCTTTCATTGATGCGATAACCTGTTCAAGTACTAGCGAAAAACGTTCAGGTTCTTCTTCAGAAAAAGGCTTTTGTAAATGGATGGAGATCTTGTTGCTGAAAACGTTTCTTGATTCTCCATATATATAGGTAAGTTTTTGCTGAATGTCTCCTTTTAAATCACCTTCTGACCATTTTTTCAAAATGGATTGAAGCTGTTTACAATCTGTTTCAATTTCATAAACAGGAGTTTCTATAAATATGGAAACCTTGCTGCCAGCCCCTTCAGGATTGTCTTTTAGTTTTTCAGTTGCGTAATTTTCAAGATTTGTATTTAAAGTAAGATTTCCTTTAAAAGACTGACTGATTCCTGAAACAATAAAATCAATTGAATAGCTTCTGCCGATAACGGCAAGATCCACTAAATCTCTTCGATCTACAATTTCTATCGCGCCAGCAAAATCTAAATCATATACGGCACCTTCAAGCACAACCTTTAGATTATCATAAACCGATGGATGATACATCTTGCTCGCTCCTTTATTTAAAAATAATTTAATTGTACGGTACGTGAAATTTTATTCTTCATCTGAACTCATTTGTTCTTTCATTTGGTTCAAAACATACAATACTGATTTCACCATTTCCGTAATCCGCTTATCTTTCATATTTTTTTGAAAAACATAAACACCCAGGTAACCGATGTTCTCAGCTGCGGTCTTGATCTGAATTGGATATAAGTATTTAGGTTTATTTGTGATTACCCATTCACGTGCCAGCGGCTCCCACTCTTGTACCCTAAAATGGATGCGGTCTGCAAACGGCTTAACTTCAGTATAAAAATCCGCTTCCGTCTCCCTTGCTTTTGTTTCTGTTTTATAAATATGAAACGCTTCATTAATATCAGCGATTAATTCTGTCGTTTTTTTGTACAAATTGCTCATAAAAAAGTCCCTCCATTCTTTATATCGTACCAAAGAATGAAGAGACTTACACTTTTCATTTTATTTATAGTGTAAACAGACTCACAAACCAGTTCTTTTTCGGCTTTTCCTTTACATAAAGCTTTTCTTCTGGATAATTGTTTTTTAATAAAGCTACCTCAAGATCCTGAAGACGCGCCTCCATGTTTTCCATTTTTTTTATAAGTTCTTCGAGCTCTGATGCATGCTGCAGCATTTGATACGAAACAACAGCATCAGCTTTCTCTTCAACCTTTTTTTCTAATGCTTTAATGGCTGCATTAAGCCGGTCAAACTTCTCTTCAAACTGGGTTGGCAGTTCTACGGATTTCTCTGATGTTTGAAATGACTGGATTTGAATATCACTCATCAATAATCCATTGTCGAGCTGAGCTTTTATTTCCCTTAACTGCTCGATGTCTTCTTGCTTAAACAAATAATGTCCATGTTCGTTCTTATCACATTGAATGTTAAAATGTCTTACCCAGCGCTGAACCGTTGTCGGATTCACCCCGAGTTCCTCAGAGACAGTTTTGGTTTTCAACACCATTTCCATTATGAATCCCTCCCCGTTTTCTTGTAGGAATTAATTTCGTGCTGTATCCTCTTATCCCCTTCACACGTGACAAAACTAGTTTTTATTCGGCAAAGAAAGTGTAAATTTCCTTTTTCAACTTTAATTCGACAGCTAATTGTTGATTGTTTGTATATTCAGTCGCATCAACCGTAAAACTAATATGAGTTCACGTTTATAAAAGGAGGTGCAATAAAATGAACGAAGAAAGCAAACAGCAAAAGAATCAGGATCAATATTCACAACAGCAAGGAACTGAAAAAACAGAACAAAAGCAAAACACAGGTTATGGTGATAAGAAACTGAATGGTCCCGATATTCCAAGCACGTAACCAATAAAAAGACGGCATCTCCTCTGCCGTCTTTTTGTATGGCTCATTTCTAAAAGTTTGTTGTTTTGAACATTTGAGTAAGCTTCATTGACTAGTTGATTGGAGCGCAAGGTGCGAGACTCCTCGAAAATGAACTTCACATTTTCTTCGTGCGATGTATAGCTGCCGAAGCCTTCCTTGTCCTTGCGGATCAGCGGGACAGGGGAGACTCCTAAGGGCACAAAGTGCCGAGGCTCACCGCACGCCACGCGGAAAGCGAGCAACCTGGAGCGGAAATCAACCTCCTCCTACTAACAACAATGTTTAAGAAAACAGCCTTTTGTATTTAAAGATTTTGTATCCATTCTTTTAATAGGATGCCTATTTTAATTTGTCTTTGTTTTTGTTTATACCAATCTGTAAGACATGGGTCTTGAATTCTCTTTACTGGTTGATAAAATAACTCCGTATTCATTCCCTTCCTATACCAGTCTTTCATAGGCTTTCTATGATGGCGGACAATCGGATAGACCATCCTGAGCAACGGTGTCTCCCTCTTTTTTTTCGGATAAACATACTTTTCAAAATCGTGCCTCGAACCAGTATGGGTAACTGCGTCAGAAAAACGAATAATATCTTCACTCCATCTGGACTCGAACAAAATGGTGTAAAGCATCTTTCCTGTTTCTATTCTGTTTTTTACAGTTTTAAATCCATGAACTGAAATTCCATATACATCGCCTGAAAGAACAGGAAACAGTACTGTGCTGAAATGCATATAGTCCTGGAGCAGAAATGGGATCCCCGAAAAAATTCTCTTTTTATAAAAAGAATGCCTAATCACAGGATTTTCGATCACATGCTGTTCATTTATGATCAGTGATGTACATATTCTCTTCAAATCTCTTTCGATCCAAAAGCGGTGCCATTCTTCTTTCATGAATGCTGAAACATAAAAGTTATCAAGCAGATCAAATAATGGGGCACCTTTTTCCTTGGAGTATTCATAAAGCAGCAACTGAGGATAAGCATCCTGGAAAATCAGCCAGTTTGCACGTTCGTATGTATGAAACAAATGTTTTCTTGTATCTTTAGATAAGAATCTTGGAAGCCATTCTCCTTTTAGATCACACATGCTGTATCCAGCGTTGCGTGAAACTATACTCGCGAGCATCGCCCATCTTATCTCAGGATTTCTTTTAAAAAAAGCGGCATAGCTTACGGTACGTGAAATATTATCACGATTTTGTGAAATCGTATTATTCAAGATTTCCATCGTTATATCCTGATACCGCTCCTTCACACTGTACCTCCTATGTTACGTCCTATCTTTTATCGTTCGCTCCAGCACTATAAAATATTTGTATCGCGTAAGAAAAAGGAGTAAACTAATCTTTATGAAAGATGCAAAATGGAAAAAGGAGGCATAAAAATTGGAGAAAAAAGTAATCATCTACACACAGGAAACGTGCCCTCCATGCTTCGCAGAAAAAGAGTGGCTGAAAGCAAATAATATTGAATTTGAAGAACGCGACATACGAAAAAATCAAAGCTTTATGAAGGAAGTTATGGATCTGGGTGCTTCGGCAACTCCTGTTACTGTGATCAAGACAGAAGAGGGCAAACAGGTTGTAATGGGCTTTAATGAAGATGAACTTTCTGTACTATTAAAAAAGTAAACTAATACGGGCTATGTGTATCTATTTTCGTAATAATGCGCATAGCCATCTTTAATTGAAAAGGAGATGAATTATGGGAACCTTTCATTATCCAAATGGTAAGAAAGTGGCTTCTGTAACTAAAACAAGATCGTCTTCCTCATCTTCTTTAAAAAGAGAAGTTTCATACAGCAACAGAGGGATGTCGCTCGAAGACGATATCAATCAAAGCAATCAATTTTATCTCTTAACGAATAAAGCGATCATTCACAAAAAACCTACTCCGGTACAAATCGTGAATGTTGAGTACCCGAAAAGATCTGCAGCTGTCATTCGTGAAGCATACTTTAAACTCGCTTCTACAACCGATTATAACGGTGTATATAAAGGAAGATATATTGACTTTGAAGCAAAAGAAACAAAGAACAAGACTAGTTTTCCGCTTAAGAATTTTCATGAGCATCAGATCACACATATGCAGCAAATTTTAGATCATGGCGGAATATCTTTTATCATTCTTCGATTCTCTTCTACGGATGAAAGCTATCTGCTGGACAGCTCTTACCTTGTTCTCTATTGGAAGGAACAAAACATGGGGAGAAAATCAATTCCAAAGGGTGAAATAGAAGAAAAAGGACATTCTATTACTAACGGGTATCAACCTAGACTGAATTATTTAGAAACGGTAGATCGTGTCTATTTCGCTCCTTCCCTTTGATTGTTCATAAACTCAGAATTGGCCACGAATATTGATAATGTTAGTTTTTTTATGAAGTTGAAAGGTTGGTAAAACTATGTCAAAAGATTACCGAAGCCGAGTAGAAAGAAGACAATCGTCTGATGGTTCTACACCGGCAAAGAAAACAAAAAAGCCAAGACGCAATTGGAAAAAGACTCTCCTATTGCTTGCAGTTATTTTAGGATTATTAGGACTTTTAACAGTAGGTGTAATCGCAGCTACTTCTCCAAAGCTTGATCCGAAGAAACTAGAAACACCTGTATCTTCTAAAATTATGGATATGAATGACAAAGAAGTTTCTCTTGTTTCTGGTCAAGAAAGACGGATCAGAGTGAAGATAAATGAAATCCCTGAACCTGTTCAAAATGCTTTTATCGCAACGGAAGACGTTCGTTTCCGCAAACATAGCGGTGTTGATGTAAGACGTTTATTCGGTGCTGCATTTGCTAACGTTACAGAAGGATTTGGTGCTGAAGGTGCAAGTACAATATCCCAACAGGTTATAAAGAACACGATTCTTACTAATGAAAAATCCCTTACGAGAAAGATCCGTGAAGCATATCTTTCTGTTCAGCTAGAACAAAAGTATTCGAAGGATCAGATTCTAGAAATGTATTTAAATAAGATTTATTTTGGCAATGGCGCATGGGGTGTAGCAACGGCAGCAAAAACTTATTTCAATAAAGATGTTAGTGAATTAGAAGTCCACGAGGCTGCTTTATTGGCTGGGTTACCAAAAGCTCCAAGCTATTATGATCCGACTCGAAATCCAAAAGAAGCTGAACATCGACGCAATGTTGTCTTAAACTTGATGGCACAGCATAAATTCATTTCTAAAGAAGAAGCAGAAAAGGCAAAGAGTGTTTCTGTAAAAGATACAATTAACCCTGGTAAACTTAATACAGAAACACGCCCTTATGATGCATATATTAAACAAGTAATGGATGACCTAAAAGATATTGAAGGACTTGAAGAAGCTGACATTTTCTCTTCCGGGCTGAAGATTTACACGAATCTTGATACTAAAGCTCAGCAAGTTACCGAAGATGTATTGAAAGCTAAATTACAGCCCGAGCATAAGCTATTACAGTCTGGTGTAGCAATCGTTGATACCAAAACAGGTGCAATCCGTGCTGTCGGAAGCGGCCGCGGAGACGAATTAAGCAACCAATTCTCAACAAGGATTACACGCCAGCCGGGGTCAACGATCAAACCGATTCTAGACTACGGTCCAGCCATCGAAAACAAAAAATGGAGCACTGCTCATATGTTAAACGATGAACCAGTCAAGATCGGCGATGTAACGATCAACAATTTCAATAAGGAAAATGTTGGAGACATTACGATGCGCCAGGCATTAGTAGAATCTAAAAATACGACTGCTGTTAAGACGTTCCAAGAAATTGGTCCTGAAGAAGCTACCGATTTCGCTAACAAACTTGGGTTTGATTTAGATCCAGATACTACTTACCCGTCTTATGCGATCGGCGGATTTGAACAAGGAGTATCACCGCTTACAATGGCAGGTGCTTATCAGGCATTCGGCAACGGCGGTGTTTACACAAAACCGACAACGATCCGTAAAATAGAATTCCCTGACGGAAGAGTAATCGAAGTCGATCCAGAACCGAAAGCAGCTATGAAAGACTACACCGCGTATATGATTACAGATATGCTTAAAGATGTTATGGACCGTGGTACTGGTACACAGGCAAATGTCAGCGGTCTCCACTTAGCTGGTAAAACGGGTACAACAAACTTCCCTAAAGACCTTCGGGATAAGTATGGCATGCCTAGCAACGCAACGAAAGATGCTTGGATGGCTGGTTACACAACTACCTATTCTGCAGCTGTTTGGACCGGGTATGATTCCTACCAAGATGATAACGGTGAGGCGTTATATCTTGATAAAACAAAAGACGATTATTCAAAACAGATCTTTAAAGACATCATGAGTCAGCTTAAGCACAAGAACACAGACTTTAAGAAACCGAAATCTGTGACTGAAGTTCCGATGGAAAAAGGAACTGGAAAACGCGCAAGCGAGTTTACGCCAGATTCTGAAAAGATCATCGAACTGTTCGTCAAAGGATCTAAACTGCCAGATGTCAGTGATAAGTTCGAAAAACCAACTGGCATTGAAGGACTTGAAGCGAAGTTCGATGAAAAGAAAAATGAGATCGAAGTAAAATGGAAGTACGAGAAAAAAGAAGGTGTTACCTTTAAGGTCCTTGCAAGCTATAACGATGGACCGATGCAGGAAAGAGCAACGATCAACGATACGAAATTTGTTGTTCCATCCCCTGCTCCTGGTAAATACACGTTCCAAGTGATTGCAGTCGACAGTGAAAACAACACTGAAAGCGAACCTGCTGAAACATCAATCACGATTGAAGCGCCAGAAGGAGAACAACCGCCGCAGCCACCTGGTGAAGGTGAACCGGGAACTCCTCCTGGCGAAGGTGAACCGGGTACCCCTCCAGGTCAAGGTGAACCGGGAACACCGCCTCCTTCTGGCGGAGAACCTGGTACTGAGCCTCCTCCGGGTCAAGAACCTGGTACTCCACCTCCTGGTCAAGGAGGCGGAGATGAAGAAGAGGAAGAAGGCGGAGGCTTGCAATTCCCTCCATTTAACCAGTAACAAACATTAAAAATCCGCCAGCTATTTAAGCTGGCGGATTTTTTATTTAATATTATATCGGTCTACTAAGTAATTCCAAAACACAGGATAACCAAATGATAAGTTCCAGAAGCTTACTCCAGCAAAACCGTATTGATCGACAACATCAAACTTTGCTTTCATGCTTCTTAAATCTTCAAACCATACAATATGTTCTTTTTTATCTTTATCCCAATATCTGAAATATGGAGCTTCATCCTTTCTGCTGTACTTAATGGCTGCCTGTCTTTTTCCGGCTAGCTGAGTTGCCTGAACAGGGTTCAGAGCTTTAGCAAATTCTCCACCAGGCTTGTATGGAAGCGTCCAATCGTAGCCGTATAAATTGATTCCCATTAAAATTTTCTTTGGATCAATCTCGCTAACAGCATAATCCAACACTTTTTTAACTGAAGCGATTGGACTAACTGCCATTGGAGGTCCCCCGCTGTAACCCCATTCATATGTCATCAAAATGACGTAATCCACGATCTCACCATGTGCTTTATAATCATGTGATTCATACCATTCACCAATCTGTGTTGCACTGATCTTTGGTGCGACTGCAGTCATTACAATATATTTTTGCTGATGCATCTTTTCTGTTAAGATTCTTAAAAATTGATTATAAGCTTCTTTATTTTTCTTTCCTAAAAACTCAAAATCAACAGATATTCCTTGGTATCCTTTTTGTTTCATCATAGCTAGTGAATTTTCTATCACTTTGTTCGTGATCTCTTTGTTTGTCAGTATCGCTGTACCTACCTCTTCACTGAACTCTCCATCTTTAATATTGGTAATAGACATGAGCGGTTTTACATTTTTATTTTTGACGTCTCTTAAAAATTCGGTATCATCCAGCGGCTTTAGTTCGCCTTTTTCATTTACTTCATAACTGAACATCGTAATATAAGTTAATCCCTTTGCTGCTGCTGCGAAATTTTCTTTTGCTTTTGGAACGGGTTCGGCAAATGCATTTGTCGTTATATCTTTTTTTGTTCGTTCAGGAACATTTAACTGCTTTCCGGCAACTAAATTCATATCCGTAACACCTGGATTAGCCTGCTGCAGCTGTGTGACAGAAACGCCAATCATATCCCCGATCTCTTTCAGAGTATCTCCAGGCTGAACCGTATAGGTAAAAGGTGTAGGGATAAATAGCGTCTGGCCTACAGTAAGTTTGTCTTTTGATGTCAGCCTGTTTACCGCAGCGAGCTCTTGCCATGGGAGTCTATAGTACTGTGAAAGCTTCCATAAGGAATCGCCTTTTTTCACTACATGAATCTGCATGATACCCCTCCTTGAAACATCTCATGCTTTCATCATATGTCCAAGTGCCTTGTCCTTATGTTTTTCGCTTTAAAAGTATGACACTTTTCTTTTCCCATTCGAAAAATAATTCACTTAATTGAATAAAAGATTGATAATGATCCGGCTGTTCTTCAATAAATGAAAGGCGTTCTATTGCATTTACAGGAAGTTGATCCAGTTCCTTTAGGTTCTCTTTCCACATTATCAAGTCCTGTTCTTTGGCAGTTTTTCCGTTGCCACAGTATAACGCCATCAAAAACTGCTGAAAAAAGCAGAGCATCGGCTCTTTTGCTTTACTTCGGTTGCGTTCTTTAAAATAAACCGCTATATAAGGACTTTTTTCTTTCCATTCTTTAAAAATCTCTGTCAATTGTTCTGTATTTTGTTCCAATTGATCTTCACTCCTTCTATCAAAAAGACTTAAATCTATAAATTAGTCATGATCATATTAACATGCGCCCATCACATAAAAAATGATGATAACCCCATGCTTTTTTATGTAGAATTTGGGTGCAAGCGCTTGTCGAACTGTGTCGAGAATTGTAGACTCGTGGATGAATAGCCAAAACTTTTGGATTCAGCACCAAAATTTTTGGATTCAGGGTCAAAACTCGTGGATTCATGTGTGTTTTTCGTGGGATTACGGTTAACAAGGCTTCTTTCGGCTCGTTTGGGTCCCCTCAATACCGATAATCTGTAGCTTGGCTGGTGCCAAGCCTCCTAATAATGTTCGATCTCGAAATGAATCCACTCTGAGTTGATGTTTTTACGACTATTTTCTTGTAAAGTCCTTAAAAAAACTGACTCAAAAGGTGAAATTCCCTCATTTGAGTCAGCCTATAATCTTCAAAGTCATTTCTTCTTCTCTTTTTGATTCATCCGCTTTTTGCCTTCACGGCAAATGGAAAGCAGCGGACATTCAGGACAGTTAGGATTTTGCGCCTTGCAATGATACCTTCCAAAGAAAATAAGACGATGGTGTGTTGCTCCCCATAGGTCTTTTGGAATCTTTTTCATCAGAGTTTCTTCGACTTGCAAGACAGAATCCTTCCATCTGCAGATTCCAAGTCTTTTAGAGACGCGTTCAACATGTGTATCTACTGCAATCGCTGGTACATCATAAGCAACGGAAACGACTACGTTCGCTGTTTTTCTTCCGACACCAGGAAGCTTTGTCAGCTCATCACGGTCTTTTGGAATCTCTCCTCCGTATTCGTTAAGCACGAGCTCACTTAATTTTTGAATGTTCTTCGCCTTGTTGCGATAGAGTCCGATTGATCTAATGTCATCTTGAAGTTCTTCAAGAGAAACATCTAAGTAATCTTGAGGCTTTTTATATTTTTCAAAAAGTTTTGGAGTTACTTTATTCACAAGTGCATCAGTACATTGTGCAGATAACAGGACTGCTATCGTCAACTCGAACGGATTTGAGTGATGCAGCTCACAATGAGCATCTGGAAACATATCCTCGATCTGTTCCAGGCAAAATTGAATCTGAGCTTTGTTTAACACGATTACATTCCTCCTGTAATGAAAAAGAAGACCCAGTTTTATCAGGGTCTGTTTGTTTTGCAGTTATGATTCAAGCCAATTATAAACGGGTCTTTTTAATTCACTGTCTTTTCTTGGTTTATCGGATTGGCCAGATTTTTGAAGCTGTCTAACACGGAATTTCTCTCCATACTGCTTTGCAGCTTCAGGAGTCTTTATTCCGTTTTTCTTCCACTCGAAAAGAATGCGATCGATATATCTGAAGTTGAGCTTGCCGGACAAAACGGATTCTTTTAATGCGGTTAATATGAGCTCTGGAGATTGCTGGTCCTCATCCATCCAAATTTTTAATGTTTCAAGCTCCATTGGTGAAAGCGGCCGCCCGAATTCTTTTTCGAATAAAACAAAGACATTCTGTTCAAGCTGATCTTTATTTATCTCTTTCTGTATTTGTTCCTCTTCTTTTAAACTATCCATCAGCCTGTTCCATAACGGCTGCAAGGTATACGCTTCAAAATAAACGCCTTTTTCTTTATCTTCGTACTGATCCATCCCAAGGAGCCCTCTCCCTACCAATGAACGAAGCATGGAGGACATCTCATGGGATGAAGCTGTCATCCGTTCAGCCAGTTCTATTGGAGTCGGAAAATAGTTTCCGGATTCAATAAAGACATGAAGCTGTATGAACAGCATACATTCAGTGTCTGACAGTCCGATTTTTTTATAAGATTTTAAAAGCATATTTGGTATGCTGACTGATCCTTCTGACATCCATTTTTCAAATAACATTGCGTTCACTTGCAACACCTCTTGTACCATTATAGCATAAGAACCCGTCTTATCTTTTTATAAAGCCAAGAAAAAAACCTCCCTGCAGCAGGGAGGTTTTTCTAATTTATTAAGGATATAAACGGTTTAACAAACGAGGGAACGGGATCGTTTCACGAACATGTTCAGCACCTGAAATCCAAGCAACTGTACGTTCTAAGCCAAGACCAAATCCAGAATGAGGAACGCTTCCGTATTTTCTTAGCTCTAGATACCACTTATAAGCATCATCCGTTAATCCGTGTTCTTCATAACGCTGTTCCATTAGAGCAAGGTCGTCAATACGCTGGCTTCCTCCGATAATCTCTCCATATCCTTCAGGAGCGATCAAGTCTGCACATAATACGACATCATCACGGTTTGGATCCGGCTTCATATAGAACGCTTTAATGTCTTTAGGGTAGTTTGTAATGAATACAGGTTTATCAAAACTTTCAGCAATCGCTGTTTCATGAGGAGCACCAAAGTCGTCACCCCACTCGATATCATCAAATCCTTTTTCTTTTAACATTTTAATCGCATCATCATAAGAAACACGAGGGAAAGGAGCTTTAACGTTCTCTAATTTAGAAACATCACGTCCAAGTGTTTTCAGCTCGTTTTCACAGCGCTTAATAACAGATTGAACAATATGTGAGATGAACTGTTCCTGAATTTCAAGAGATTCTTCGTGTTCAACGAATGCCATCTCAGGTTCGATCATCCAGAACTCAATCAAGTGACGGCGTGTCTTAGACTTCTCAGCACGGAAAGTCGGCCCGAAAGAATATACTTTCCCCAGTGCCATCGCTGCAGCTTCCATATAAAGCTGTCCGCTTTGAGAAAGATAAGCATCTTCTTCAAAGTATTTTGTATGGAACAATGATGTTGTTCCTTCAGCAGAGCTTCCTGTAAGAATTGGAGGGTCTACTTTTACAAAATCATTGTTATAGAAGAACTCGTTTACAGCATGTATGATTTCGTTTCTGATCTTTAAAATGCTGTGCTGGCGCTTTGAACGAATCCACAGATGACGGTGATCCATCAAAAATTCTGTTCCATGCTCTTTCGGTGTGATCGGATAATCTACCGCTTGATGAAGTACTTCTACATCAGTGACTTCAAGTTCCACACCAAGTGATGAACGCTCGTCCTCTTTTACAGTACCTGTTACGTAAAGACTGGATTCTTGAGTCAACCCTTTTGCTTTTGTAAAAATTTCTTCACCAACTTCGCTTTTTACAACGACACCTTGAACAAATCCTGTTCCATCACGCAGCTGCAAGAAAGCAATTTTACCAGAAGAACGTTTATTAGAGAGCCATGCACCAATCGTTACAGACTCACCAACATGTTCGCGTAGCTTTTGAATAGTAGTTTTCACAAAATGTACCTCCACTGTTTCTAAAATCTGTCTCTATCAAAAAATTATGAATGACCGCTCACTAAAAATCAATCTTTCTTTGAATGGCGGACGATAAAACGTTCAATTCGGTCAAGTGCTTCCATGATCGTATCCAATGAAGTAGCGTATGAAAGCCGAACATTATCAGGAGCACCAAAGCCTGATCCTGGAACAAGCGCAACTTTCTCTTCCTCTAAGATCGCTTCAACCCATTCATCTACTGTTGAGAAACCTGTATTTTTAACAGCCTCTTTTGCATTCGGAAACAGATAGAAAGCACCATTTGGTTTAACACAACTGATGCCAGGCAATGTGATCAGACGCTCATAAACTTTGTTCATACGTTCTTCAAAAGCTTGACGCATCTCTTCAACCGGCTCTTGTGTGCCATTATAAGCAGCTAAAGCACCATGCTGAGAAATCGTTGTTGGATTTGATGTACTGTGGCTATCCAAATTTGTCATAGCCTTAATGATCTTAGCGTTTCCGGCTGCAAACCCGATTCTCCATCCTGTCATCGCATGTGACTTTGAAAGTCCATTAATGATGATCGTCTGCTCTTTCAGCTCTGGTGAAAGTTCAGCAATAGATGTGTGCTTTGCCCCGCCATAGATTAATTTTTCATAGATTTCATCGGAAACGATCAGTACGTCTTCTTGAAGGCAGACTTCACCGATCGCTTTCAGCTCGTCAGCTGTATAAAGTGAGCCAGTCGGATTGCTCGGAGAATTTAAAACAAGCGCTTTTGTCTGTTTTGTGATTGATGTTTTCAAATCCTCTGCTGTAATCTTAAATTGATTCTCTTCTTTTCCTTCTACGTAAACTGGAACTCCCCCTGCAAGTTTAACTTGTTCAGGGTAGCTTACCCAGTAAGGAATAGGGATTATCACTTCGTCTCCTTCATCTATTATTGCTTGGAACAAGGAATAAAGTGAATGTTTAGCTCCTGTACTCACGATGATTTCAGAAGTTTCATAAGTTAGCCCTTGATCTTCCTTTAATTTGTTTGTGATCGCTTTTTTAAGCGAAAGAAGACCGCCAGAAGCTGTATACTTTGTATGTCCTTCTTTCATAGACTGATAAGCAGCTTCAATAATATGTATTGGAGTATTAAAATCCGGCTCTCCTGCACCAAGACCGATTACATTGTGCCCTTCTGCTTTAAGTGCGTTTGCCTTTGCTGTAATTGCCAATGTTGTTGAAGGTGTCAATGCCTCCACACGTTTTGCAAGCTTCATTAAAATATCCCTCCACTATTTATTGTTCTGATTCTTTAAGTCGATAGATCTCATACCGTTTTCCTGTTTCAAAGTATCCATAATAATACGTATAGCGATTTTGATCATCGATGTAGACAACTTCCCATAATGGGATCTCATCTTCCATGCCTAAACGGCTGTCAATGATTTTTTCAGCATTATGGTTTTTTTTCACATAATCAATCATCTGTTTTTCTGATAATCCTTTTTTAGCAATCTCGGAAAAAATTTCTTTATCTTTTCCTACCCAGACGATCATGTCAGTCCCATGCTCGTTCTTGCCTTCAACTACATAATAGGTTTCGTTCTTGAAAAAGTGCTCCACATTTGAAACAGATGTGAGATTTTTTTCTTTTTTTGCGAGTTCAACAGCTTCAGCTTCTTTTTTCTGCGGTTTTGCGTGCACTCCGCTATAAAGATAGTACGCCTGCCAGCTTGCTAAAATCAAAATGCCAACAATTATAAGTATCCACTTTTTTCCCATATTTCAGCCTCTCTATGTGCGATAGATCGTAAATATCATCTTATCTTTATTCTCGTCATCTAACGCAAGCCCAAACATTAAATCCTGATGCTTTAATGTTTTGTTCAATTCAGAAACAACTTTATACAAATCACTAGACTTGTCTACCTTAACTGTAGAAAGAACCTCGATTTTACTTTCCATTGTTCTTCCTCCTATACTTTGAAACTTATCCCTGTTTACTATAGCAGAAATTCTTTTAAAGTGGTACTTTAGAATGCCTAAAAATCAGGAGATTCTTAAACATAAAAAGATAAGTTTTTGTGTGTCTTTGCTGCAATTAGGGAGGGATGATTTCTGTTTCAGGATGCTCGCTTTCCGCGGGGCGTGCGGTGAGCCCCCTAGGCTAATCAAGCCTATAGGGGTCTCACCTGTCCCGCTGATCCCGCTGGAGTCGCGCACCTTTCACTCCAATCAACCTGCCTATGGATGCAAATTACAAAAATCCTCCCTAAAGTAACAATATTTTAGATTAGAGTATAGAGAAAAGAGTCAAAAGAAAAAAGGAGAAGCATCTATCTTCTCCTTTTTCATCCTAATCCATCCAGTCCCGAAGTTCTTCAACTAGATCGTTGACCGGTTTTATAGAAACCGGCAGTTTCGGCAGTGACTGAATGAATGATTTTCCGTAACGTGTCTCAATCATCCTGCGGTCAAAAACGAAGACAGCACCTTTATCTCTGCTGCTTCTTACCAGTCGGCCGAAGCCTTGTTTAAAGCGGATGATGGCTTGAGGAAGCGAAAGATCGTAGAAGGGATTACCGCCCTCTGCTTTCAGTTTCTCGCTTTTCGCTGCCATTACAGGCTGATCTGGAGGCGTAAATGGAAGTCTGATGATCACCAGACAGGAAAGGTCATCTCCTGGAATATCAATTCCTTCCCAAAAACTGTTTGTTCCAAAAAGAATAGCGTTATCGAACCGCTGAAAGTTCTTAGTCAGTCTTGCTCTGCTCCCGCTGTCAACACCTTGTGCGATCAAGACGAACTCCTCTTGGCCCATTAACGATTTAAAAGCAGAATGTGTTTCCTTTAACATCTCATACGATGTAAACAGGACGAGCATACGGCCCTTTGTAACTTTTGCTATCTCATATAAAGAGGTTGAGATTTTGGCAACAAACGTTTTTTGGTCCACCTCATTAATGAGTGGTATGTCAGTTGGCACCATCAGCTTTGCCTGTTCCTCATACTTAAAAGGTGATGGCAGCTGTGCGTTTAAAGGACCGAAGTCGAGCAGCCCAAGCCGTTCAGATATATAACTGAACTTGTTTTTCACACTCATCGTTGCCGATGTCAATACAACACTGCTTTTTTTGCCAAAGAATTGATCTGCTAGAATCTGATCGATCTCAACCGGTTTTGCGTAAAGAGTAACTGCATGTCTCGGACCTTTTGATTCTGCTTCCATCCAATAAACTTCCTGAGACAATGGACACGACAGAAGGTGATGAAGAACTGCTGCTTCATCCTGCAGATCGTTTAGAAGTCCTTCAATATCAACTAAGAATCCTTTTTGTTTAACAGTAAGGTGTTCCTCAAACTGATCAAAGCTCTTTAAAAGGCGTTTAACTGGCTTTACCAAATCTGATATATACTGCTTTGCTCTCTCTTCCATCTCAAGTACAGGTTCCCAAAGAGCCGATTCTATGTCTTCATTCGTATAACGAAGTGTCTGCTTTGTTAGCTCTGAAGATCGAGAGGACTTAGCTTTTGTTACACAAATCGTTTTAATTTGCTTAAAAAGATCATCCAGCTCATTTTTAACATCTAGAAACAGGCCGTCCCATTTTGCTAGATATGTTTCATACTTTGGAACTTCCAAAAGATCAGAAAGTTCTCTTAATGTATTCATCATGCCATCACTTTCTGTTGAGGAAAGTCTGTCCAGCAATTTTAGAAATGTGAAATAATCGGTTTCCTTGCCGAAATGATCGCTCACTACCTCTTCAATATGATGTGCTTCATCCAAAACGGCTTCTTTATAAGATGGAAGCAACTGAGAATCGGATTTTAAATCTGTAAACAATAAAGCATGATTCGTAATAACTAGATCTGATTCATGAGCAGCTCTTCTTTGTTTATGATAGTAACATCTCGAGAACCATGGGCATCGATGGTTCAAGCATGAATTTGCATCACTTTTCACTGTATTCCAAAACAGTTTTCCGCCAGATGCCATCGATAGTTCTTCTACATCACCCTGCTCTGTTTCAGTTAGCCATATAATCAATTGAGCTTTTGTAAAGTTCGTATCATAATTGTCTTCATGATGATCCTGAAGAGTATGTTCAAACTTTCTCAAACATAAATAATGGTTTCTGCCTTTTAAAAGTGTTGCGGTAAAATCAAAAGGCATAATTTTCTTCAATAGAGGCACATCACGTTCTAACAGCTGCTGCTGCAATTGAACGGTATGTGTTGAAACCACAAGCGGGCGGTCCTTTTCCTTAGCAAAACGAACACCAGGTATGAGATAGCCTAGTGATTTACCGACACCTGTTCCAGCTTCTATAACAAGATGCTGATTCGTATGGAGCGCTTCATCTACAAGCTCGACCATTTTTTGCTGGCTTTCACGGATCTCATAATGCGCCATGTGTGTTTTTAATTTTTGCTCTAATTCAGATGCACCATAACTTTCGAGGTCATCATTAAATTCTTCTTGTTCTTGTTTTAATGTCTTCTTAAGAGCTAATTTACGGTAAAAATCATATGTTTCTTCATCTGCTAAAAAGACAGATTTCTCATTGATGATATCACTTACGATATTTTCTAATGAGCTCT
Source organism: Fictibacillus halophilus (assembly GCF_042680145.1). GTDB lineage: Bacteria > Bacillota > Bacilli > Bacillales > Fictibacillaceae > Fictibacillus > Fictibacillus halophilus_A. Next base: position 1,668,363 of record NZ_JBHTNQ010000001.1, read on the forward strand.
GCAGTTTTTTCACAAAAGGAGATAATCGCTCTAACGTCAATAACGGCAAGGTCTCAAGCTTATCTAATAGATGCATAAGGAGCATAGCCGTCACTTCTGCGTCACTATCTGCCTGATGCGGATTTTCATGTTCAAGCCCAAGGTATTCCGCAAGCATTCCTAGCTGATATCCATCGGCTCCTAGAAGGAGCAGTCTGGATAGCTCAACAGTATCAATAAGAGGCATAGAAAGCGGCGAATAACCGCAGCGATCCAGCTCTCCCTGTAAGAATGAATAGTCGAACATTACGTTGTGCGCAACAAAATAAGCTCCTTCTAGCATCTGAAGGAGCTTCGGCGCTGCTTCTTCAAATAACGGAGCATCTTTGACCATGTCATCATTGATGCCCGTTAATTGTTCAATAAAAGGGGGGATGGGAACGCCTGGCTGGATGAACGTTGAATATCTGTCCGTTATCTGTCCTGCCTCAACGGCGACCGCTCCAATCTGGATAATCCGGTCTCCTTTTGCTGCTGAATTTCCTGTTGTTTCAAAATCGATAACGACATATCGCCGTTTCATAGCCTTTTCACCTCATTCCCCTGCGGCTATCTTAATAGGTTAATAATAATTAGTAGATGGTAGCCTCAGGTTCAACACCAAGCATTTCTTGTATCATATTATTCTTGTCCATGATTGCCACTTTTGGCTGATGATTTTTAGCTTCTGCCTCATCATACATGGCATAGGAAATAACAATAATCGTATCTCCTTCTTGAACGAGTCTTGCAGCTGCGCCATTTAAACACATCACACCGCTTCCTCTTTTTCCAGGAATAATATAAGTCTCAAAACGCGCACCATTATTATTATTTACAATTTGAACTTTTTCGTTCGGAATCATATCCACTGCATCTAAAATATCTTCATCGATCGTGATGCTTCCAACATAGTTTAAATTAGATTCAGTTACGGTTGCACGGTGTATTTTAGCTTTCATTAATGTACGGAACATTTTTCTTCCCCACTTCCTTGTTTCTCTAGTATGTTGTCTATAATGACATTATCTATTAATCGAGCTTTGCTGAATCTAACGCTTAAAGCGATGATCAGCTTTTCATCATCTTTTTCTGGAGGAAGAAGTTCAGGATATGAGAGAACTTTGCAGTATTCAACAGTTCCAGCCGTATGTTCCTCCAAGTATTTTATCATCTTTTCTTCTGTCTCACCACTATCGCAGTTCGATAGCCAGCTCTGCGCATTCTGTAAAGATTGATACAAGTGATGAGCTTCTTTTCTTTCTTCATCCGAAAGATATACATTTCTTGAGCTCATCGCCAGTCCATCAGATTCACGTTTCGTTTCACAGCCAATGATTTCTACAGGAAAATTAAAATCATCAACAAGACCTCGAACTACTGCCACCTGCTGGGCATCTTTCAGACCAAAAAAAGCCTTATCTGGTGTTACAATGTGAAACAGCTTCGTAAGAACTGTTGCCACCCCGTCAAAATGACCTGTTCTGCTTTTCCCGCAAAGAGCATCGGTTCTTCTGTTTACAGAAACCGTTACAACAGGTTTATCTGGATACATTTCTTTTGTGTCAGGATAAAAAAGAACGTCTGCACCAGCTTCTTCTGCAAGTTTTTTATCACGTTCAAAATCTCGCGGATAACGGTCAAAATCTTCGTTCGGTCCAAATTGCAGTGGATTGACAAAAATACTTACCACAACGATGTTAACCTCATTCTTCGCACGTTCTATCAGTGAAAGATGACCTTCATGCAGATACCCCATAGTTGGTACGAATCCTACCGTTTTACCTTCTGTTTTTTCTTGCAGAATATATTTTTGCATGTCTTGGATGCTGTTCAATATAATCATTACTTAACTCCTCCATACAAACGGTCGATCGTTTCTGTTTTCATGTTAAAGCTGTGTTCTTCCCCAGGGAACTTCATCTGCTGTACATCTTCTTTATACTTCTGGAGTCCTGCGACCATCACATCTTTAACATTTCCGTAGGATTTCACAAATTTTGGTATATGATGAAACCCATATCCGATCATATCGTGATAGACCAAAACCTGGCCATCTATATGTTTACCTGCACCAATACCTATAACTGGGATAGTCAGTTTTTTTGACGCTATTTCAGCAAGCTGCTGAGGTACGCATTCTAAAACAATCGCGAACGCTCCAGCTTTTTCTAATAAGAGACATTCTTCTAAAAGTCTGTTTGCCTCTTCCTCTTCTTTCGCTTGCACGCTGTAACCGCCCATAACTCCGACCATCTGCGGAGTCAGCCCAAGATGTCCCATCACAGGAACACCTGCATTCGTCAATGTTTCTATTGTAGAGATTACTTGTTTTCCGCCTTCAAGTTTTACAGCGGATGCGCCGCTTTCCTGCATAATTCTTCTCGCATTGTTCAGCGTCACATCGATTGAGCAATGATAGGTCATAAACGGCATGTCTGTCACGATAAACGTGTCGGCCGCCCCTCTCTTTACCGCTTTTGTATGATGAATCATATCTTCCAACGTTACTGGAATGGTAGATTCGTATCCTAAAACGACCATTCCGAGAGAATCTCCGACTAATATGAGATCCATTTCAGCCTTTTCACAGATTACAGCAGATGGATAGTCATATGCTGTTACCATTGAAATCTTTTCGCCGTCTCTTTTCATCTTGAGAAAGCTTTTTGTTGTTTTCATACTTTTAGCCTCCCTGTTTTTTAACAGGGCCAGAGTGCAAAAAACCTTCTTCCAAAGAGGAAGAAGGCATAGGAAACATCCCTAGACGTTTTGATTGTTTGCTCCCTCTGTCCCGGTCCTGATTTTGGATCTAGGCAGATATATGGTTGATGTTCAAAAACTCGCAGTACTAGTGCAGTTCCACTGTAAGGATACCGCCTATAAGATTATTTTATCACGTACATAACTTAGTGAGAAGGAAATTCGATATCCGCTGAATAGATTGAATGGATCTCTCCATTGTCATCCTCGAGCAGCAGAACACCTTCATCTGTAATTCCTTTTGCGTAGCCAGTTAGAGATCCTGTGACAGACCTTGCTGTTATTCTTTTTCCAAGGCTGTAAGCACGTGCTTCCCAAAGAAGCTTTATAACCGCAAAGCCTTTGTCTAAGTAGCTTTTATACAGATTTTCAATCTCTTGCAAAACTGCACCTACTATTTCAGCTCGCTTATATGTTTTTCCGCCTTCGATCGCAAGGCTTGTCGCAATTTCTGAGATTTCTTCTGTAAAGTGCTTTTTCTCCTGATTGACATTCATTCCGATTCCAACAATAACAGAATGGATGGAATCGGCTTCTGCCTGAAGCTCAGTTAGAATTCCAGCTACTTTTTTCCCTTTGATTAATAGATCATTCGGCCACTTGATAGCAGCTTCAAGACCTGTTACTTTTTCAATTGCTCTTGATGCAGCAACAGCAATAAGCAATGTGAGCTGCGGAGCTTTTTGAAGGGGGATTTCGGGACGAAGGATGAGACTCATCCAGATACCAGTTCCAGATGGAGACTGCCACGCTCTCCCAAGCCTGCCTCTTCCGCCGGTCTGTTCATCGGCAAGTACAATACCTCCTTCAGGAGCACCTTCTCTTGCTAAACTGTGTGCTATTTCCTGTGTGCTTTTAACAGAATTTTTGTAAGTAACCTTTTTGCCGAACGTTCCTTCACCTGTGTATAAAGAGACTTCCTCTGCTGTTACAAGGTCAGGAGAAGTGATCAGACGGTAGCCTCTTTTCTGAACGGCTTCAATCGAATAGCCTGATTTTCTTAGCTCTGATATATGTTTCCATATAGCTGTCCGTGAACAGTTCAAGTTTTCACTTATCTGCTGACCTGAAACAAATTCACCCTCATTTTCAGCCAACATGTGTAATAATGCTTCTTTCATTCTTTTCCCCACCTTTGCACCCAATCGCTGATCTCTCCTTCAGAAAGTGGGAGTTTACCTTCAACGATTTCTCTTTCTAACTCCTGAAAAAGTTGTCCTACCCATACGCCTGGAGCTTTTTGTTTAATTTTTAATATATCTTCACCATTTAAAGGGATTTCATCTCTGGATTTAATAACGATTTCATTTGCAAGCTGTTTCAGTTTGCTCGCTTGTTCTTCATAGGATTCATCCTCAATTAGACATTTTAGCCTTAGACCTGATAGTGCTGCATTTAATCCTGTGGTGTATAAATCCATTTTCGTCCATTTAGCTTTTTTATATGAAGAAAGGATGTTTAAAACTGACTGGATAACCTTATTAGGAAGCTTCCATAACTTTAAGAAGTCTCTCTCATCATCCACTTTAGTTAAAACAATTACAGCCGCCCATCTTTGTTCTTCGCTATTTAAAGAGCTCCAGTCAAATGACAGTAAGCTGCCTTCGCAAATTTCCTCTAAAGGATAAGGCATATATGGGAAGACGCCGCAATTTTGCATAAGTTGCAGTGCTTTTCCGGTATGTTCGCCTTCAAGCAGTTTCTTGAATTCCACTGTTATTCTTTCTGTAGATATTCGTTTAAGCAATTGTGCATTTTTCTTCAGTGCAAACTTTGTTTCTTCTTCAATATTCATCCCGTACACACTCATAAAACGGAATGCCCGCATGATGCGAAGCGGATCTTCAGAGAATCGGTGATCAGGTTTTCCTACAGTCCTGATCTGCTGCTTTTTAAGATCTTCTCTTCCATTGAATGGGTCGATTAGCTGAAAATTCTTATCCATGGCCATCGCATTAAATGTAAAATCTCTTCTGGACAGGTCCTCTTCTAATTTTGTGACAAACCAAACTTTAGAAGGTCTTCGAAAATCTTCATATTTGTCTTCTTTTCTGAATGTTGTCACTTCATAAGATACATGATTATATCTAACGATGACTGTACCATGTTCAATACCGACTGGAATCGTTTTTGGAAAGATGCTTTGTATTTCTTTAGGTTTTGCACTCGAAGCTATGTCTATGTCCTTTATCGGACGATTTAAACAATAATCCCGAACACAACCTCCTACAAAATAAGCCTTGAAGCCTTTTGATTCGATTTGCTCTATTACATGAGAAGCATCCTCAAATAACTTGTTCATATGAACCTCAACCCTTTACTAAAGAGTTATAGATTTCTTCGTATACACTCACTATTTTTTCAGATAAAAAGTTTTCCCTTACATGCCTAACAGAATTCTCTCTGAAACGTCTAAGTCTTTCATCATTTTTTAATAAAGAGATGGCTTTATCTGCCACAGCAGCCGTGTCTCCTACTTCCACCATGTACCCAGTCTCACCATCCACAATCACTTCAGGAATACCGCCGATGCGCGTTCCAATTACAGGCACGCCGCAAGCCATCGCTTCTAATAGAACGAGCCCGAAACTTTCTTTTTCTGATAACAGCAGTTTCAGATCGCAAATAGAAAATAGTTCTCCTACATTCTCCTGCTTTCCTAAAAATAACACATCATCTTCTATGTTAAGTTCACGGACTAGTTCACACGCTACTGTCAATTCAGGCCCGTTTCCGATCAGCAATAACTTTGATGGCATCTCTTTTCTGATCAATGAAAAAGCTTTGATCACATCCTGAATCCGCTTAACGGGTCTGAAGTTAGATATATGTACGATTACTTTTTCATCATCTTGTATTCCATATGTTTGTTTAAGCTCTGAATTATTACCACGTCTGTAATACACCCGCTCATCAACAAAGTTATGTACAGGAATAATTTCTTTTCGAGTTTTTAGCAGTTTTTCTGTATCCTCTTTTAACTGATGAGAAACGGCAGTTACTGCATCAGATTTTTCGATGCCGAATTTTATCATCTCACTTAATGAAGGATCGTAACCTAATACGGTAATATCTGTTCCGTGGAGAGTTGTAACAATTTTTATATTGTCATCTAACATCTGCTTTGCGAGAACAGCGCACACTGCGTGCGGTACAGCATAATGCACGTGCAGAAGATCTAATTTTTCCCGCTTAGCTACCTCTGCCATTTTGCTTGCTAAGGCAAGGTCATAAGGAGGATACTGAAAAACCGAATATTGGTTTACTTCCACTTCATGAAAAAAAATGTTCGGATAAAATTTCCCGAGACGAAAAGGTATGCTGGACGTGATAAAGTGAATCTCATGGCCTCTTTCCGCGAGCAATTTTCCGAGTTCAGTAGCAACCACCCCTGACCCGCCGACAGTAGGGTAACAGGTGATTCCGATTTTTAACTTCATAACAATCTCCTTATAAATTGTTGGTTACATAAGTTTGTTCAGGAATAAAACCTTCTGCATAAGCAGTACCCGCTTCAAATCCAAACAGCCTGTCCCTTGCTTCAACGCGTTCAATATAGCCGTTCGTGAGCGGTGTATCAACACTGTCTGCAGTTTTTATAAACTGAGAAGGGTATGCTTGCAAAGCTTTTATTTTATATGAATATGCTTCACTGACATTCAGAAACATTGAAGGTCTTTCCGTGCTGTTAATGAAATAATAAAAAATATTTTTTACTTTATGTGCCTCGAGACCATCAGAATCTTTGATATTTTTTATACCAGCTGAAAAAACTGCTTCTTTTACTAGTTTAGCGCAATTACCATGATCAGGATGACGATCGGCCCAATAAGGAGCAAAAACATACTCGGGCTTGAACTTTCGGATACAAGAAACCATTTTCAAGATGAAATCTTCTTGCAAATACAAACCTCTGTCCGGGAGCTGAAGATTCACTCTACTTTTAACACCTAGAATATCGGACGCTTCTTTGGCTTCTCTTCTCCTGATCTCAACGCTTCCGTTTGATGAGAGTTCAGCTTCAGTTAAGTCACAGATGATAACTTCACGACCTCTTTCTGTTTCTTTTTTAATTGCTGCTCCCATTCCGATTTCCACATCATCTGCATGTGCACCGAAAGCAAGCCAGTTTTGTAGGTTCATTTGTTTTCTGACTCTCTTTCATCGATTATTCTGCGCCAGTCTAAGTCTCCTCGTTCTAGTGACTTGATAAAAAGTTCCGCTGAAGCTAAATTTGTTGCCAGTGGAATTTGGTAAACATCACACAGACGCATTAATGCTGATACATCTGGTTCATGCGGCTGAGCTGTTAAAGGGTCTCTGAAAAACAAAACGAGATCCAGTTCGTTTTCAGCAATCAGTGCACCGATCTGCTGATCACCGCCTAAAGGGCCAGACTGTAACAAGTTAATAGAAAGATTTGTAGCTTCGTTTATTTTAGATCCTGTTGTTCCTGTTGCGTATAAAGTATGATCCATTAAGATATCTTTATAAGCAATTGTAAAATTAATCATATCGTTTTTCTTTTTATCGTGCGCAATAAGAGCTATTTTCATAATTACACCTCTTATTCCATTATATTTTCAAGACCATACACAAGGCCTTCGATGTTCATGACACTTTCTACAGCCATTTTCACTCCCGGCATGAAAGACGCTCTGTTCATAGAATCATGGCGAATAGTCAACAGCTGTCCTTCACCGCCAAACATAACTTCTTGGTGAGCTACAAGTCCTGGCAATCTCACACTATGAATCCGGATCCCTTGCAGCTCTGCACCTCTTGCCCCTTCCAGATCTTCTTTTTCATCTGGGTGTCCCTGCCTTTTTTCCTCTCGAACTTCAGTAATAAGCTGCGCTGTTTTTAAAGCAGTTCCAGATGGGGCATCAAGCTTTTGATCATGATGCTTCTCGATAATCTCGACATCCGGAAGATACTTGGCTGCCATTTGAGAAAATTTCATCATCAAAATAGCTCCAATCGCAAAGTTTGGTGCGATAATAGCACCTGTATTCTTTTCTTGTGCGAGCTCTGTCAGCCTCTCGAGATCCTCATTGGAAAAACCAGTCGTGCCGATCACAGTTCTTAATCCGTGGTTAAGAGCGATTTCAAGGTGTTTTTTTCCGATATCAGGGCGAGTCAGGTCGACTAATACATCTGCTTTCACCGACTGAATACATCGTTCTAAATCATCGTAAACAGGTGCTTCCATAGAAACAGGAGCCCCTTGCAGATCTTTCACTTGCAATCCGTCATTTTTAGAGTCCACGGCAGCTGCCAGTTCGAAATGAGATGCAGCTTCAATCATCTTTAACGCTTCTGTACCCATCTTTCCGCGGGGACCTGCTAAAATAATTTTTATTTTATCCATTGTTTCTCTCTCCTTCATCAATACGTGTCCATCTGTCTTTATCCCGTGTTTGAAATTTATTCATTACTGTACTTAGTGCTTCATCCAAATCTATATTAAGGGAATTCGCAAGGCATATTAAAACAAAGAACATATCTCCAAGTTCTTCTTCTACTGTTTTTGCATCCTCTGATGACTTTTTTGGTTTTTCGCCATAATGGTGATTGACCTCACGAGCAAGTTCACCAAGCTCCTCGGTTAATCTGGCAAGCATTGCAAGAGGGCTGAAGTAGCCTTCTTTAAACTGTGATATGTATTGATCTACAACGTCCTGACTTTCTTTTAAAGTACGGTTGGCCATGATGGTGACCCTCCTTATCTTTTTAGTTCCACCTTTATGTTATCGGTATTTTTTATGTTTGACAAATTTCATGAAATTTTGATTATAATAGGAAGGCGTGTTTAGAAGAAACAACTCGATTTAGACAGAAAAGAGGCATTATATGATTTATCCTATCAAACTAAAAAATATTCTTTTCATCCTATTTGGTTCTGCTATTTTCTCTTTTGGAATTGTTCATATTAATATGACGAACAATTTAGCAGAAGGCGGTTTTACTGGGATCACCCTTATTCTCTATTTTTTATTTTCAATTGATCCTTCGTATTCTAACCTTGCTTTGAACATTCCATTATTCTTTGTAGGGTGGAAACTGCTTGGCAGAAATTCTTTCATTTATACAGTTATTGGGACTGTTGCAGTATCTGTCTTCTTATTTATTTTTCAGAGATATTCTTCAATTATGATAGACCTGAAAGAAGATATGACACTCGCTGCTCTGTTCGCCGGTGTATTTATCGGCGTCGGCCTCGGAATCATATTCCGCTATGGGGGAACAACCGGAGGAGTAGATATTATAGCACGGCTAGGCCATAAATTCTTAGGCTGGAGTATGGGTAAAACCATGTTTATTTTCGATTTTATGGTTATCGCCATTTCACTTGTTTACTTAAATTATCGTGAAGCTATGTATACTCTTGTTGCTGTATTTATTGGAGCACGTGTGATTGATTTTATGCAAGAAGGGGCTTACGCCGGGAAAGCAGTTATGGTTGTTTCAGAAAAAAACGCTGAAATTGCTGCGAATATTATGAAGGAACTGGACCGGGGTGCAACATTATTAAATGGTAAAGGAACATTTACCGGGCAGCTTCGTGAAGTTCTGTATTGTGTAATTGCGAAGAACGAAATCGTTCGTTTAAAGCAAGTTATCGAAAGAATTGATCCACATGCCTTTGTAACTGTAAATGATGTTCATGAGGTAATCGGAGAAGGCTTCACTCTCGATGCGGATAAGAATCCAATAGGAAGATAAAAAAACTCCCGAGAAATCGGGAGTTTTCATTAGTCGTCTTGGTTCATTCCTAAGAACATGAATATAAATCGGGCTAATTCCAGTAATGCAACTAATGCGCCAGCAACATATGTTAATGCTGCAGCGTTTAATACTCTGCGAGCTCCGCGTTCTTCATTGTTGCGAATCATACCAGTTGATACGATTTGGTCCATCGCACGAGAGCTTGCATTAAACTCAACAGGCAATGTTACGAACTGGAACAATACAGCGGCTGACATGAAGATAATTCCCAGCAAGAACAGGTTTGTTGCTTGAAAGAAAATTCCGCCTAATATCAATAAGAATGAAAAGTTCGATCCGATGTTGGCAACAGGTACAAGTGCGTGTCTGAAACGCAGGAAGGCATAACCTTCAGCATCTTGAATAGCATGGCCTACTTCGTGGGCTGCCACAGCAGCACCTGCAATCGAATTTCCATAATAGTTATCTTCAGATAAACGAACTACTTTGCTGCGAGGATCATAGTGATCGGAAAGCATTCCTCTGACAGGTTCTACTTGAACATTATACAGCCCATTTTCATCTAAAATCTGTCTTGCTACTTCCGCACCCGTTTTACCAGTGCTGTTAGCTACCTTTGAATACTTCTTGTACGTACTTTTTACTCTCATTTGCGCCCAAATGGGAACAATGAGCAAAATAGCGAAGTAGATTAAAAATCCACCCATTTTTTGCATTCCTCCATATAAAAAGCTTTTGTTAGGAACATTTTACGTTTTAAAACCATTGCTTGTCAAAGAATTCGCATCAGGGTTATCTCTTTCCAGGAACTCGAAGCTCTTCTTCTTTATCACCCTTATATTTTCTCCAGCCAACATAAAATAATGTCGATGAAATAATTCCGCCTATTGAAAAGATAAGCCAAAACAGCGAAGGCTCTGAATTATCATTTTTAGCGAAAAAAAGAGCTTCAAAGTCTGCTGCAGCTGCTTCAAGTTGTTTCTGATGTTCGGCATTTGTCAAAATTTTATTTCTGTTGGCATCTACATAGGAAACATGTTCATCCAATTTTTCAATCTTATCGGGACTTAAATCAACCATCAAAGCAGGTCTAACTGTTTCATATCGTTCTAATAGTAGATTTGCTGCTTGATGAAACGCTGTTGAATTTTGATCACCGATTTCTTTTTCCATGGTAATAAACGGTTCGAGCATCATCAAACCGGTTTTTTTCCATAACGGTTCATAATTGGTTTGCAAGGCATCAACAAGGAGACGGACTTCAGTGAGTTTGTTAAGCTTCTTCTCTTTCGTCCATTCTGGATTCTGCAGAGATGTTATTGCATCCGAGAATGTATATTCTACGAGACGCTGCTGATCAGGTCTTAACGATAGCACATCTTCAATATGGGTGATATTTTCCGAGGTGAATTCTAGAACATCTGCCGCCTCATTATATCTTTCAATTTTACCTAGTTCCCATATTTCACTCGTAAGCTCATTAATCTCTGACCAATCTTTTATCGTAGTATGATTCGATGCATATACAGGCATCGCAGCTAAAGAAACGATACAAAAAATCAATACTGCCCATCCTACCCTTTTCATCCGTTGTCCCTCCTGTACCCTTATACTAAAAAGTATGAGAGCTGGGACAAGGTTAGACCTAATTTAAGGCAATAAAGAATAGGCTAGGACTTTCTCATTCTCCAGACAAGAACCACAGATAGTACAGAAAGCCAGAATGTAAGATAGCCGATCATGTCTTGATATGGAGCTAAAACAGGATATCTTGGCATCATTCCAAATACATAATCTACGATCTCGTTATGAAACAGCCATAAAGCAGCTGCACCTGCATGCCATACTTTTATTCTATAAAATGGTGCATACAAAAAACCCTGTAAAGCCATTCCAAGATGAGAGAATATAAGCATATAATTAACGATATCCAAGGGAGTTCCTACAAAAGCTCCCCCTAAGTTCATCCCTACCGCCCAGATTCCATATTTAAATAGTGATGCCGCTGCGAGTGCTTCAAAAAGGCCATTTTGCTGTTTTAGCAAAAAGCCTATTAGAACAAACACAAAGAACAGTGATGCTGTCGGGCTGTCCGGAACGAACGGAAGGAAATACCACGGAGTTTCAATCAGCTGATAGTAGTACCAATAATAACCGTAAATCGTGCCAAGGATATTTACCAGCAGAAGAGTCATTAGAAACCATCGTTCTTTGATGATTGTGAGAATCCACGACATTTTTATACTCCTTTACTTTTAGAAAAAAAGCCGGCCCATACCGAGCCGGCTTTTTACATTATTTCTTTTCAAGTTTTGAGATGAATTCAGCTAGCTTTTTAAGCTCTTCATCTGATCCTTTAAACGCGTTTGGCGGCATGCCTGGCGGCTTACCTTCTTTAGCGATTTTCATGATTTCTTCAGGTTTTAAACCTGTTCCGATCAATGATGGACCAGAAGCACCACCTGTTAAGGTGTTACCATGACAGCCAACACAGCTCTGTTTCTGGTAGATCTGATATCCTGGATCATTTTGGTCAAAGCTTACATCAACAATCTTACCTTGAGTCTTCGCTTTTTCCCAATCATGAGTCACAACGGATTCCCATGTTAAATATGTAACGGAAATCAAACCTAAAAGCATTAATCCAGTTGCAATCGGACGTTTAGAAGGACGTCTCTCCAATCCTGTATCTAGGAACGGCGCTAACATTAAAGCACCAAATGCCAGACCAGGAATAATTACTGTACCAATTAGAACATAATCCCCTGCCGCATACTTGTACTTCAAGAGCTGGTATAAAAATAAGAAGTACCAGTCTGGTAGAGGAATATATCCGGCATCGGTAGGATCAGCTTTTTTCTCCAAAGGAGATTCATGAACGATAGTCAATACTAGGTAACCGATTAAGAAAACGGCACCAACCATCCACTCTTTTAAAAGAAAGTTTGGCCAGAATGCTTCTGTTTTTCCCGGGAACTCCGAATAGTCTTTCGGTATATTCGGTTTGCGTTCAGCAGGAACACGAGAGTCTCCGACAAACTTCATTCCTTTACCGCGATGCATATATTTCCCTCCTTTGCTCTCATGAAACTTTTAAATCATTGCTGGTTTTTACAACGGTCCGGAAATACCTTGTTTACGGATCATTAAGAAGTGGGCACCCATTAAGCCTAACAATGCTGCAGGAAGGAAGAATACGTGAATCGCAAAGAATCGCGTAAGCGTCTGTGCTCCGATAATCTCTCCGCCGGCAAGGAATGTTTTTGCGATTGGACCAACAACAGGAATTGTCATAGCAATCTCAATCCCTACTTTTGTCGCAAATAGCGCTTTCATATCCCAAGGCAATAGATATCCTGTAAAACCTAAACCTAACATAACAAAGAAAATAAGTACTCCGACAACCCAGTTTAATTCTCTTGGCTTTTTATAAGCTCCCTGGAAGAATACGCGCAATGTATGTAAGAACATCATTACGATAACAAGGCTTGCGCCCCAGTGGTGCATTCCGCGTACGATAACTCCAAATGCCACTTCATTTTGCAGGTAATAAACGGATTCCCAAGCATTCACGATATCAGGTACATAATACATTGTTAAGAACATACCTGATAGAATTTGAATAACCGTGATAAAGAAAGTTAATCCGCCGAAACAGTAAACAAACGCAGAGAAATGATGTGCGGGGTTTACGTGTTCAGGTACCTCATGGTCTGCAACGTCTCTCCAAAGCGGCGTAATATCCAGGCGCTCATCTACCCAGTCATAAATCTTTTGTAGCATTCATTACGCCCCCTTTCTTGGTTTTGCCTTTCCTAAGTAAAGCTTCCCATCTTTCACCTGGCTGTCATATACATCAAGCGGTGCAAGAGGTGCAGTACCCTTTACGTTTGTTCCATCCTTCGTATAGCGCCCTAAGTGGCAAGGACAGAAAAACTGATTAGGGTGTGATGGATCTGTGTTCCAGTCTACTGTACAGCCTAAGTGTTTACAGATTGGAGAAAGTGCGATAACATCACCGTTCTTCGCTTTATAAACCCAGGCAGATTGAGTGACATCAGACTCGTACCAGCCATCTTTTTGTTTGATTTTAAAGTCGAAACGCTTCGGTTCGTTCGATAGCTCTTCTATACTCGTAACCGCTACCAATTTTTGATCAGAACCCTCTTTTAAAATCGGATCAAGGGCGAAACGGACCATTGGCATAAGCATGCCGGCAGCCATAAATCCGCCAACGCCAGTTAATGTGTAGTTTAAGAACTGACGTCTTGAAATATCTTCCTTTGACATTGTTTTCCCCCCCTTATGCTGTAAATAACGGTCCCTCCGGACTTTTACACACATATTACTAGGACATAAACATGATAGCTTAAGTTGTCTTTTACTGTCAATATGAACATGACGTATTTATCATGAATTTATCCCGCGCTGCCAATCATTAAAGATGAGCTGAAAAAGCGGTTTCACTTGTTCTTTAATAACTTCCAGCCTATATTTTTCATCCATACTTTCTAGAGGCAGTGCAGGAACCCAAAAAAGCTGCCCTGTAATAGTATGTTCAAATTCCTTCCAATACACATCACTAGTCATCAAAAAGATATGTTTAAAGTGTCCGGAGGCTTTAGTATGTTCTAGCAAACTTTTTAATTGATCGATTGGTGAATGTTCTTTAACATATGTAAAATTAGGAGCTAAAAACATCCTTCCGTGCAGCTGCCGTTCAATTTCGCCGCAAAGCATCTCGGTATATTCCCCCATCGTGACACTGCTCTTAAAATCTTGTTTGAAATCGATCGGGGTTAACGGGATTAACAGACTATCAACATATTCCCCAGACTTTAAAAATACATCTGCATCACTTGTCTTCCATCTCATAATTATATCTCCTTATGCTATTCCTTATTCTGTTCTATATCGTACCACAACTCTGCTGGTTTTAACGTTATTCTATGTAAATTATGCTTGAGAATTGTCGGAATTTTACGGTGAACGCCGACTTGTAGATATTCGGCAAAAACTCGTGGATTAAGGCAGTAAACTTTTGGATTCAGACAGAATGAAGGCATAATGAACAGCATTGTTCCAAATCTGCTCCTTTAATTTTGGCCGTAGATAAACACAAAAAAAGGATGACTCAATATTTGAGTCATCCTTTTACATTTAAGATGGCTGTTTTTCAAGATTCTTAAGCTCTGTTGTCCACTTGGTAAAACTATCATAATCTTTTTGATCTAATGCTTCATCGATCTTAGCCATAATATCGTTTTTACGGTAAGTTTCAATAGACTTTTCGAGAATCATCTCAGCCCATATGCCGTACTTTTTGTCCATTGACATATTTTGAGGCAGGTGCGGGTTCTCTTCCAGTACTGAGGCATACTCAGGTGTAAGTCTCGAAGCATTAAAGTTGAGCTCTAAATAAATTTCTTCTTCCTGATTTAAACGAATATCATGGAAAGACTTTTCTGCATCCGTTGTTAAAACATTTTGTTTGTAAAAACGGAATGGAACACCATCTGTACATTGAGTAGACATGATAATAGCTTTTGGACAATACTCTGCTTTTTCAACAAAATGAACTTTTTCCATCAGCTGGTCATCACTGACTAAATAATTTAAAAGCCAAACACATTCGCGCTTCTTTAACTGATAATGATTAAGGAACCATTTGATAAAATCCTTCTTTTCAAGGACCGAAACGGTGCTGCTCATTGCAATCCCCCCATCATTCAAAAACACGTCTTATTTATAATATTTATATTCTCTCATTGCTTTTAAAATCCTTCTTTGCTTCAGAAAGTTTTAAAATTCTTCCAATCTGTTTAAAACATCCTCAATATCCGCTCTTTCAGGATTCATTGTAAGCAAAATCTTCATTATATTTTTAGCTTCTTCCTGTTTACCTTCTTCTAATAAATAATAAGCATATTCTTCTAAAAACACGGGATCATACTGAAAAAGCTGTGCAGCTTTTTCATACCATATTAAAGCTTCTTTAAAATCTTCTGTTTCTTTATTAGCGGTGGCAAGATGCCAATACATAAGAGGAATTTCTTCTTTTGTTTCCGTAAGCGGCTTGTAGAGGCTTATAATATCTTCAAATCTCTCCTCGCGTAAATATTGATCACCTAAGCGCAGCAGAGGCTCAATAAGGGCAGGGTTTAATTCGAGTGCTTTCTTTACCCATTCTTCACCTTGATCTGGGTTATGCATCTTATAAGCGAGTCTCGCAGCCTGCAAGTATATGTTTTCATTATGTTCATCTCTTTTCAAGCCATCCTGTATAACTTGGTACGCTTCATCCAAAGCTCCTTCTTCCTCATAAGATTCAGAAAGAACGCTGTATAATGTCGTATAATCTGGATCCATATCTTTCAATTCTTCTAGAGCTGAAATGGCTTCTTTAAATTCACCTGCTTTAAAGGCAGTAACTCCATAACCAAACAAGCTATATAAATCTTTATGATGGTCAAGGCCTTTTCTGTATAACGGAAGTGACTCCTCAAATTTTCCCGCACGGCTCAATGCCTCTGCATATCTTAATGGAAGATCTTCGATTTCAGCATTATTATCGGTGGCTTTTTGAAAAAGCGGCAGACTTGAATCGAACTTTCCTTGTCTTAAATAAAAATCTCCCAATGCATATGAAAGTATAGGGTGTTCGGTATCTTTTTGTTGTGCGTCCTTTAATTTTCGTTCTGCAACTTCAGTTAAACCCATTCCTTCATAAAGGTCTGCTTGAAGAATTAATGCCCTTAAATACTCATCGTCATTCTTATCAACCTGCTCTAAATAACTGATTGCTTCTTCATCCATACCTTCATCCAAACAGCATTCAGCAATGGATACAAGAAGCTCTCCATCTCCAGGGTATTTTTTCAGCAAGTTTTCCAGCATGTCCATAGCTTTTGAAGTGTGTCCCCAATCCAGATATACTTCAGCAATCTCAAATTGTTCTGCATCGTTTGCATTTTGTGCTAATTTTTCTAATAGAGACATGCCTTTTTCTACATCTCCATGTTCTACGAGTCTAATCGCATCTTGGATTGTGTTCAATACATAAAACCCCTTTATCCCATGTTTTCTTGTGCCTATTATACACGAGAAATAGGAGATTCTCCAAAACGACGGGGCTGAGTTATAATAATTTCTTTTCCATAACCCTGTTTCTTTTCTGTATTTTTATCAGAATAGACGATTGTACCTCTTACAATTACTGACCTAATCTTTTCTTCAAAGCCTTCTGTTGAAATCAAACAATAATCTGCATCACTGCCAGAGAATAGTCCGCCTTTTTGAGGATATATTCCGAGCATCTTTAAAAAGGGAAGCGGAAGCGGCTCATCTTCGTTCAATTCCTTATAAAGAGTGGGTATCTGCATATTTGCTGAAAGATCGTTCCATTTTTTGTGCCATATTTTTTTCTTCTTATCTTCTATATCTAAAGGAAATTTCGGAAAGATGACAGTACCATACGGAAAATTAGCTTCTCTGATCCTTTCCCATACCACGCGTGTCAGCTGACTGAAATCATCACAGATCAACTCAATAAAAGGGATCTTTTTCTGTTTACAATAACGGACGATATTTGGAGTGATTTTTTCTGGTGATAGAGAGAGACCGATGCAATAATCGATTGAACTTGATATAAGCAGGTGCCGGGATCTTTTTAATTCGTGTTCAGCTTCGTGGAGATAGTCGATCCTGGCTGAAGTTAATAATGTGGTTGTGCCGCGCTGTGTTTTCTCAACTGCTTGTCTCCTGACATCCTCTAGGGTCATTTTATTGATAGACATTAGCGGCGTAATATGACCGGGTATCATCTTAAAACCATGCATCGACATTCTCATAACATTCATTCTAAGAGGCCCTTGTGATACATATGATATTTTTTGAGAATCTACAAGATAAGAAAGTACCGTATTTGTACCAAGCGATTCTAAAGGGCGCTCAATAATATACCGCATAGCTCGCCTCCTTTTATCTCTTTAAGACAAGCTATGATTCTATTATAAAATATATGATAAAAGAAGGCTCATTTCTAAAGATTGTTGCTTTTGAACATTATTTGTTGAGTAAGCTTCATTGACTAGTTGATTGAAGAGCAAGGTGCGTGCCAACTACCTGAATACTCATCTCGCAAGGCATGCGACGAGGAAGCCCGCTTCGATAGGATTTCTAGCAGACGCAGGAGCACATATGCTTCATTGAATAGGAACCCCACAGGCTTACATACCCAGGGAAACTCAACGCCCCGCGGAAAGCGAGCATCCTGGAACGGAAATCAACATCTACAAAAGCAACATTGTTTACGAAAACAGTCTAAAAGAAAAATAAACAAAAAAAGTCCTGACATGTAAGCGTTGTCAGGAAAGAATAATATGGATAGGAGTGGAGAGAAACCATATTAACTACATTATAAATAGAGTATTCTGAAAATGCAACACTTTTTTGAAAATTATGAAAATAGCCCGAGTATCTGATCGATACCGGGCTAAAAAATCAGTTCACACTTTCCACAAGGGATTCTATATAAGCTTCGAGATGTCCAATTATTTCTTTGTTATGTTCTTCTTCACCTATCGTGATTCGAATCATCGTTGGAAAACCGAGCGCACTTCCTGAACGGACAATATAGCCTTTCTTTAAGAGATAATTAAAAGCTGAATCCGCGTCAGATTTTACATCAAGTAATATAAAATTAGCCTCTGAAGGGTAGAAAAGAAGGTCTTTTCTTTCACAGAAAGAATAGAAGAGTTCGAGGCCCTCCCTGTTCTTTTGTTTACACTCAGCGATAAAGCCCTCGTCCTCCAGTGCGCCTATTGCTGCTGCTTGAGCAAGTCTTGATGTATTAAATGGTTCTCGAGCAGGCTCAATGCCTTTAATAATAGCTCTATCGGCTATACCGTATCCTATTCGCAGCGCAGCTAGTCCATGTGCTTTAGAAAACGTACGCAGAATTACTAGATTAGGATAATTCTTTAAATAATCAATGGTATTAGGATAGTCATTTGCCGAAACATATTCGAAGTATGCTTCATCACTAACCACAATGACATCAGAAGGAACCTTTTTCATAAATTGAACAAAATCATTTTCGGGTATATAGTTCCCCGTAGGATTGTTCGGATTACAAAGCCATACAATCTTTGTCTGGTGATCAATTTCTTCAAGCATTGAATCTAAATCATGGTTACCGTTAATTAACGGCACCTCTCTAATTTCTGCTCCTTCAATAACTGCATTGTGGCGGTATTGAGGAAAAGTGGGAGCAGCCATTACGGTGTTCGTTTCAGGAGATAAATAAGCTCGGCAAAGAATTTGAACAACTTCATCTGAACCATTTCCAAAAATAAGCTGTTCTTGTTTTACCCCTAAATAACCAGATAATTTTTCTCTAATCTCAGCTGCATATCCATCCGGATAAACTTGAAGATTTGAAAGTTCTTCTGTTATCTTATCTTTGGCTAATTTAGAACATCCATATGGATTCTCATTGGAAGCGAGTTTGACTATTTTTTCTAATCCTAACTCACGCTTTACTTCCTCAACGGGTTTACCTGGTTTGTATGGCTGTAATGATAACAACTGGTCTTTCGGCTGCATTTTCCCACTCCTTTTTTAACGGCTATAAACAGGCAGCAACGATTCTACATACTGTTTAAACTCTCTAATCGCTTCTTCTCTGTTATTAATAAGCTCCTTCTCCAGCGATTCAATCTTCTTAACGATGGCGCTTCCTACGATAAATCCATCACTTGTTCCTTCGAATTGTTCGATTTGATTTCTTTTCGACAATCCAAATCCTACCAAAACAGGAACAGCAGCATTTTCTTTAGCAGCTCTTAGAAAATCGTTCAATCCATCACGGAATTCACTTCTGACTCCAGTCACCCCAAGTGAAGAAATGCAATATAGAAAACCTTCTGCTTCTTTTGAAAGTTTATTAAGCTTTTCTTTATGTGTAGTTGGAGCTACTAAAGAGATCAAAGCGAGGTGATGAGCTGAGCACATTTCTTTTAGGTAAGAGCTTTCTTCATAAGGAAGATCTGGCACCAAGATGCCGTCAACGCCACTATCTCCTGCTAGCGTCATGAAGCGATTTTCTCCTAATTGTAACAAAAGATTATAATAAGTAAAGATGATTACGGGAATCTTCAAGCCTCTCTCCCGCAGCTTTGAGACGAGACAGATCGTTTTCTCCAGGTTCATTTTCTGCTTTAATCCCCTCATGCCTGCCCGCTGGATAACCGGTCCGTCAGCCAGAGGATCTGAATAGGGTACGCCAAGTTCCAAGGCTGCTGCACCGCAATCTTCTAATGCTAAAGAAAGTTCTATTGTAGCCTCTTCACACGGGTCTCCTGCCATTATATAAGGAACGAATCGATAATCAGCCGAATTTTGAAAAGCTGTCCATCTCTTATTCATGCTGATTCCCTCCTTCGGCTTTTTCCATGAGTGTATGAACATCCTTGTCTCCTCTGCCCGATAGGCAGACTACTACTGCTTCATCTTTGTTCATATTCTTTGCAAGTTTAAGGCTGTACGCTACCGCATGGGCACTCTCTAGCGCACATAGGATGCCTTCATTCAAGCATAGAGACTTTAATGCTTCTAAAGATTCTTGGTCGGTTACAGCTTCATACTTTACCCTTCCGGTTTCATGAAGATAAGCATGTTCAGGTCCGATTCCTGGATAGTCCAATCCTGCAGAAATCGAATAAGGCTCTGTAATCTGCCCTTCTTCTGATTGCAGCAGTTTTGTAAGGGATCCATGTATCACGCCGTTTGTCCCCTTTGATAATGTAGCTGCATGCTGATTCGTTTCTATTCCTTTCCCTGCAGCTTCTATACCAAAAAGAGGAACACCTTTTTGGATAAATGGTGCAAACATTCCGATGGCATTACTACCTCCGCCGACACACGCAACAACTGCGTCTGGTAAGGTCCCGTCATTTTCCCGGGTAAACTGATCCATCGTTTCAAAACCGATTACCTGCTGAAAATTCTTCACCATTTTAGGATAAGGATGCGGACCGACAGCTGAACCGATAAGATAAAACGTATCTTCAACAGATGCCACCCATTCTCTGATCGCTTCATTCGTAGCGTCTTTTAGCGTTTGACTTCCGCTCGTTACCTCGACTACTTCTGCACCTAGAAGTTTCATACGAAAAACATTCAACGCCTGTCTTCTTATATCCTCTTTTCCCATATATACTTTGCAGGAAAGGCCGTATTTAGCGGCGACCGTCGCTGCGGCAACTCCATGCTGTCCTGCTCCTGTTTCAGCAATGATTTTTTTCTTGCCCATCCTAACCGCTAAGAGTGCTTGTCCGATGGCATTATTTATTTTATGAGCCCCTGTGTGATTAAGATCTTCACGTTTCAGATAGATCTTTGCACCTCCATTAATCTCACTCAATCGTTCAGCTAAGGTTAGAGGAGTTGGTCTTCCTGAATAAACAGCAAGTTCGTTTTGAAATTGCTCCTGAAACTCCTTGTCTTTCATAGCTTCTTCAAATGCTTTTTCAAGTTCTTCAAGTGCGAACATGATTGTTTCAGGTACATATTTTCCGCCAAAGTCACCATATCTTCCTCGGTGATCAGGTACGATTTGTGCTGACATGTGAAATCATCCTTTCCAGTTCTTTTATCCGTTGACTGCTTTTTTTCCCCTCGTATTCTATGCCTCCGCTAAGATCAACCCCATATGGATTAAAATCTAGCAAGGAATTGATGTTTTCCGGATTGATCCCGCCTGCTATAAAACATGGAACATTTTCTTTTTTTGCCTCTTTTAAAATTGCCGGCACCTGAGTCCAGGAAAACGAAATCCCAGTACCTCCAAATTGCCCTTTCGATACAGAGTCAACTACAATTGCATCCACATACTTTGCATATACAGCAATCTGTTCAGAGATCGTGTCACTATAAGGAATTGCTTTATAGACTAGCTTTTTTGTACGTTTCTTCAGATTAATAATCGTACTAACCGATTCATTTCCATGGCACTGAATAATATCAAGCGGAACTTCTTTTGCAGCCGAAACCATCTCTTCTATTGAACTGTTCTGAAATACACCTGCTAAAAGTTTTCGTTTTTCATGGAAACCAACCCATGACGAGACTTCTTCAGGGGTTACCTTTCTTTTGCTTTCAGCAAAAACAAAACCAATAATATCAGCTCTAGATGAAGAAAGAAGCTTGTAGTCATCCTCAGACTGGCAGCCGCAATATTTAACGTACATTACCATAAATCTCCGTTATTTTCTTTTCAATAGAATCAGCACGCATAAGTGATTCCCCTATCAGCATTCCGTTCACACCATGATCTAATAGACTTTTCACATCAGTACCCGATTTAATTCCGCTTTCACTGATCACTATTGTTTCTTTTTTTATATAGGGAAGCAGCGAAAAGGTGTGATTGATGCTAGTAGTAAAGTTTTTTAAGTCACGGTTGTTTATTCCGATCATCGAAGGGTTACAAACTTCATAGACTTGATTGATCTCCTCTTTCGTGTGGACTTCTACTAAGCACTCAAGACCGCATTCTTCTGCAAATTTATGAAGTGCTTTTAACTTTTCTTTCGTTAAGCAAGCTGCAATCAGCAATATTGCATCTGCTCCATGTTCAACACTCTCAATAATTTGCCTTTCATCGATTATAAAATCTTTTCTCAGCAACGGAATGGAAACATGCTTTCGAATTTCTTTTAAATATTTAAGGCTTCCTTGAAAGAACTCAGTATCTGTTAGAACCGATAAGCAAGCTGCTCCAGCCTCTTCATACTCTTTAGCAATGCTTACAGGATTAAAATTTTCTTTAATAATTCCTTTGGATGGTGAAGCTTTCTTCACTTCAGCAATCAATGCTGGCTTATTTTCAGATCTAAGCAGATTCAAAGCAAAGAGACGATGGTCTTTTTTAATAAAATCTAAATTCGTTGATCTCGTGATCGGAGGAAGAATATCGATCTCTTTTTCTTTATGCTGGATGATTTTAGTTAACAAGAGCTTTCTCCTCCTCTTTATTAATTGATAATAGATGTTTATATGCTTTGCCTGATCTCAGGCAGTTCTCTATCACTTCAACGCCTTCCCTGATTCTATTAACACGGTTGGATGCAAATAATGCTGCTGCCGCATTTAGGATCACGATATTTTTTGCTGATTCATTTCCTTGACCTTTTAATATTGAAATAATTAATTCTGCACTTTCTTGCTTATCATTTACTGTAATATCTTTTAATGAACCTCTTTTCAGCCCTGCTTCTTCAGGTGTATATGAAAAGTCCGCAATTTCTCCGTTTTCAACTAAAAACATTTTTGTTTCCCCGGTAATCGAGCATTCATCCAGCCCATCTTTCCCTGTGACTAAAAGTGCTTTCTTAATACCGAGTATGTTAATAGCTTCTGCCATCGCTGCAGCAGCATTTTCATCACTTACACCAATCAGCTGATAAGATGGCGACATCGGGTTTACTAACGGACCAATTATATTAAAAATAGTCCTAAAAGATAGCTGCCGCCTTAAGTGAGCGACTTTTTTCAAAGATGGATGAAAATAAGGTGCATGTAAAAATGCAATGTCATGTTTATTTAACTGCAAATTTGCTTCATAACTGTTTGTTGCCACTTTAATTCCTAGAGCTTCTAATACATCAGAACTTCCGCTTTTGGATGTGACGGCTTTATTGCCATGCTTTGCTACTTTGATGCCAAGAGAAGACAAGATGATGCTGACTGCAGTAGATATATTAAAGGTAGATGCTCCATCCCCGCCCGTTCCGCATGTATCCATAATTTCATCTGAGCATTTTCTGCTGACCTGTTTTGAAAGTTTCCGAATCGCCTTTACAAAACCTGTGATTTCTTCAGCGGTCTCACCGCGATAGCTCATTATACTAAGAATAGAAATGGCTTCTGCATCAGTAACACATCCATTAACGAGGCTTTCCATAAAATAAAAAGCTTCATTTTCTGTCATCGTTTCATTTTTTACTAATTTTTTATTAAGTGATTGAATCATAAGAACACCCCTTTAAACGTTTTGTTTTGTTCTGCTATGAGAAAAAACAATCGTTCAAGGCGGGTTATGAAAGGATAAGATCATAAAGTACACCTCCGCAGATTACGGAGAGTGAGGGGTTTATAAGAGGACGATTCATTTATGGACCATGTACTCCTTAATAAAAAAGGATACAAAAAAGCCATGCAGAAATAACCCGCATGGTATATGTACATTTCCATTCTCGGCTCTGCTCCACTCAAACTCTCTCAACTTGTCTCAACTAAGCTCTAAATACTCTAAACTATTGCTCTAAACTTATCAGTTACAATAAACCATTCATTTTAATCTGTCAACTATAAGAAAGTGAAATCCATATAATAAATTATTATTTTTTTCTATAAAAAAATGGTTCTTCTGATTCTAATCCGTACAAGCCAGGATTAAAGATCTGTTCAGTGCTTCCAACAAATAATACTCCACCTGGACGCAGTGCTTTACTGAATTTTCCATATAAAACCGCTTTTGCTTCTTCTGTAAAATAAATCATCACATTCCGGCAGACGATTAAGTCAAAGTCTTTCCCGAATGGATCGGAAAGAAGGTTTTGCTTTCTGAATGTTACATGTTTTTTTATTTCGTCACTTACTTTTAAACCGAGTTCCTGCTTTGAAAAATAACGCTTTTTTTTCACATTTGGGACATCTTGAACAGCTTTTTCAAAGTAAAAACCGTTTTTTGCGTGTTCTAAAACTTGTTCATCTAAATCTGTCGCCAAAATAGAAAAGTTGGTGATTCCTTTAAATTCTGAAAGCATCATCGAAAGCGTATATGGCTCTTCCCCTGTCGAACATGCTGCACTCCATGCTTTTAAAGATAAACGATCACCTAATAGCCTCGGCAAGATTTTTTGTTCAAGGACTTCCCAGCGAGAAGGATTTCTATAGAACTCAGAAACATTGATCGTCATTCTGTCTAAAAATTCATCCAGCATATTTCTGTCATTTGATAACGATTGATAATAGTCAGAAAAGGAATCGAAAGACCTCTTTTCTCTTAACGCGATCAGCCGCCGTTTCATTTGTGCTTCTTTATATTTTGAAAGATCAATTCCCGTCTTTAGCAAAATATTCTTTTTAAATCCTTCATAGTCCAAGTCCATATATTTCTCTCCCGTTAGTCATATGCTGCTTTGTTCACGATTCATATCCCTTATATCGGCGGACTTTAAACTTTCTTCATAAAAGAACATTTCTAAAAGATTGTTGCCTAAGATTATTTTCCGTTCACTTCATTGATAAGTTGATTGGAGTGCAAGGTGCGAGACTGGTGCGTGTCAACCACCTGAATAAACTTCTTGCAAGGCATACGACGAGGAACACGCTTCGTACGGATTTGCTTTCAGACGGAGGAGCACACAAACTTCCTTGAAGGTGAGACCTCGGCAGACTTGAATAGCCTATGGGGCTCACCGCACGCCCCGCGGAAAGCGAGTACCTGGAGCGGAAAGCAACCACTTCTAATAACTACAGGGGTTTGTGGCAAAAGTCTAATAAATACAAAAACCGGCACAATGGCCGGCTAAAACGCTTTCATTTTTACATAAAAAAATTAGATCCAAACAGAAACAGCTTTATCATAAGAAACTAGTTCTTCTTCTTTAAAGAACAAACCGATTTCGCGCTCTGCACTTTCAGCAGAATCTGAACCGTGGATGATATTGTTGCTTACTTGTACAGCATAGTCACCGCGGATTGAACCAGGAGCTGCTTCAGCAGGGTTCGTTTTGCCCATCATGTTACGAGCAGTTAAAATAACGTCTTTACCTTCCCAAACCATTGCAAATACAGGTCCAGAAGTAATAAAGTCTACAAGCTCTCCAAAGAACGGACGCTCTTTGTGCTCACCGTAATGTTCTTTTGCAAGATCCTCAGAAATGTTCATTAGTTTCGCACCAACTAGCTGAAAACCTTTCTTTTCAAAACGGGATACGATTTCTCCGATTAACGCACGTTGAACGCCATCTGGTTTAACCATTAAAAACGTTTTTTCCATGTATTCCCTCTCCTATCATCTATGTATAGTATATGTGGGACAAGTTCCCCAGAGAAATCGTACCAAAAATTTTAAAAATTAGCAATGGCTCAAAATTTCCGGCCAGCAATATAATCTGCTACTTTCAGCAAGCTGTCTCTTGCATCCGTGTCAGGTAAAGACCGTGCCGCCTTTTTAGCACGATTCAGGTACTTTTCGGAGATTCGGGATGCATACTCAATCCCCCCAAGGCTTTTAATATCTTTTAATAGCTCAGCAAGGAGCTCGGAATCTTCATTTTGATAATACAGATTCAGCTTTTCTTTAACTTCAGGATATTCGCAGATCGTGAATAAAGCCGGAAGTGTTATGTTTCCTTGCTTTAAATCACTTCCTGCAGGTTTTCCAAGCTGTTTTTCTGATGCTGTAAAGTCTAAGATATCATCCGTAATTTGAAAGGCCATTCCAACACAATAGCCAAACTCATAAAGCATTTTCTGAAGGGAAACATCCGCTTTTGATGTGATCGCTCCTAATTGACAGCTTAATGCAATCAGCAAAGCCGTCTTACGTTTGATCCGCTTAAAATATTTTCTTATGTTCTGATTGGTATCAAATTGTTCGTTAATCTGTTCTATCTCTCCTAGACACATCTCTTTCATTCCTTGCGCCAGAATCTGATGTGCACGTGGAATTTCGATATCCGTCATTAACTTTAGAGCAGAAGCAAAAATGTAATCACCCGTGTACATGGCGATTTTACTGTCATACTTTGCCTTTACAGTCAGTCTTCCTCTTCTCATGTCAGCATCATCTACGACATCATCATGGACAAGAGAGGCCATGTGGATTAACTCTAGTGCTGCTGCAGGCTTTTTTACATGGTTGATGTTATATGTACCAAACTGAGCGGAAAGCAGAACAAATACAGGGCGGATTCTTTTTCCCCCTGCATTTAATAACTCCATGCCTGCTGTATGAATCATAGGCTGGTCAGAACTAACCGACACCGCGAGCTGATCTTCTATTTGCTGTAAATCTTTTTTTAAAAATGAGTATAAGTCTTTTAACTTCACTTTTATTTCACCCTATCGCCCGTTACTTATACGAAAACTTTAAGATAGAGGGTATTGTCTGCAACAATCCGCACTCTTTAGCAAGCTGAAAATAAACACTTAGTCCTTTTTCATGTTCGCCATTAAACCCATAATTTAACCCATTAAAATATGATTCCCAAAAGTCAAAAGTTCCGCCATGCTCCATGACTGCACGTTCAACAACAGGTGCGAAATTTTCTCGGAGACAGCGCTCTTTGCTCTCTGTCATACTTTGACCAACATAAGAGAGCAATTCTCTCTTTTCTGTTTCCATCTCTTTACGATAGGCCATCACAGCAAAAACCATCGGAAGTCCTGTTTCTTGATACCAGATTTCCCCAAGGTCATACACATGATAGCTTCCGTTCTTTCTTTTGGCTGAAATTGCATCATCACCAATCAGGAGACAAGCATCATACAGCTCCATCATTTTTTCGAAATGCGGTGTTTCCACTTCGAAAGTAGGCTCAATTCTGTAAAATTGCTGCGTGATAATCTTTAATAAGGCAACAGATGTTTCAGAGCTGGACGTTAAAGCTACCTTTTTTCCGCCTAACTCTTCTAACCGGTATTTCGAAAACAAAAAGATAGAATTGACTTTTCCGAAAGCAGAAACCGATAAGTCTGGGATAAGGCTATAACGTTCTGCATTTTTTCCAAAAGAAAAAGAGGAAATCCCTCCAATGTCTACCTTTTTTTCTTCCATCAGCCGGTTAATTCTAGAAGGAACGGCATCTGTTATTGATACACCGTTCTCCTTTAATCGTTCTCTATCCAAATAAAAATATAGGGGTATGATGTTTGTATAGCTTATTTCCCCAATGTTCATAATCTATCAGTCTCCCCAGCGTGTAAACAATTCATGGTGAACGCCTAAGTTATCCAAGACTTTCCCTACAAGGAAATTTACTAAATCGTCCATCGACTTAGGCAGATGATAAAAACCAGGCATGGCTGGAACGATCTTACCCCCAGCGTCAGTAACTTTGATCATATTTTCCAGGTGAATCTTATGGAGCGGAGTTTCTCTTGGAACTAAGATAAGCTTTCTGCCTTCTTTCAGCATAACATCTGCCGTACGCTCTAACAGATTGCCAGAAGCTCCATGCGCTATCCCTGACAAAGTACCCATTGAACAAGGTATGATAACCATTCCGTCATTCTGATAAGATCCGCTCGCGATTGGCGCATTAAAATCGCGCAGCGTATGATAATGGAAGCGTTCACTGCCAAATGAAGCAAAGTGTTCTTCCAAGCAAGCTTCCCGGTCCTCAGTATCCCAAAGAAGCTCTTCTCTAAAGACTTGCCATCCTGCTTCAGTCACAACAAGATGCACTTTGTGTCCGCTCTTCAGAATTTCCTGTACAAGTCTAATACCATATACAGCACCGCTGGCACCGGTAATTCCTATTGTAAAAGTTTTCATAATAAAAGGTCCCCTATTGAAAAAATAAACATAACAACACTTAAAACACCGTTCATTGTAAAGAAAGCAACATCTAGCTTTGATAGATCATGAGGCTTTACCAATGAATGTTCATATACCATGATAGCACCTGAAATAAAGACGCCGAGGTAATAAATCCATCCCATCCCTGACACTGCACCAAGTGTAATGAAAGCTATGAAACTAGCAGCATGAAGCCACCTGGCAGTAATCAGCCCTTTTGCAATGCCAAATGCAGATGGAATAGAATATAGGCCATGTGACTTGTCATATTCCGCATCCTGTGTTGCATAAATCACGTCAAAACCTGCCGTCCAAAAAAGCACACCGAAAAACAATAGAAATGCTTCCTGACTTAATGTACCTGTTGCACCAACCCATCCACCGAGGGGTGCGAGTGCAATTGTAATCCCAAGGACAATGTGGCACAGATAAGTAAAACGCTTCGTATAAGAGTAAATAACAAGAAAAAAGACAGCAAGCGGAAGCAGCTTTACAGAAAGTGCATTAAGCTGGTAAGCACTAACAAGCAATAACGCTAGAGACACTGCGATAAATAAGTATACTTCACCTATTTTTAAAAGTTTTGCAGGAATAGCACGAGTCTTTGTTCTAGGATTTGCTCCATCAATCTCTGAATCTATCGCCCGGTTCAGGGCCATTGCAGAACTTCTTGCACCAACCATAGCTAACGTAATCCATACCCATTCAGATAGTGAGGGCATGGTTCCTTCTTCAACAAGGCTCCCCATTATTGCACCTAAATAGGCAAAAGGGAGAGCAAAAATGGTATGTTCAAACTTAATCATTTCTAAAATAATCTTAAATTTTTTCCACACACTTCAACGCTCTCTTCTATTGCGGTTTTTTACCTGTATGCATAGCAGCAGCACCTAATGCATACGATTTTACTTCAACTTCGGTCAAACCAGATTTTTGAAAAAGATCTTTTAGTTCATCTTTTGTCAAAAAAGCTTCAGTTGATTCTTGCAGCCAAGAGTACTCTTGATAGCTTTTTGCGAATAGCTTTCCAAAGACAGGCATTATATACGTAAAGTAAAATTTGAAAATCTGTTTGAAAATTGGTACTGTCGGATGTGATGTTTCCAGGCAAACCACTCTTCCTCCTGGTTTCACTACTCTTGCCATTTCCTTAAGCGCCTGAAAATAGTCAGGTACGTTTCTGAGTCCAAAACCGATTGTTACAACATCAAAAGTGTTATCTCCAAAAGGCAGCTCCATTGCATTCCCATGTATAAAAGCTACTTGGGGAAGAGAACGTTTCTTTAATTTCTCCCGTCCAACCTTCAACATGTTTTCACTAAAGTCCAGACCTGTTACATGTCCGCTTTCACCTGCAGCTTCAGCAAGCGCAAATGTCCATTCTCCAGTTCCGCAGCAGACATCCAGACAATTGTCACCCGGTTTAACACTGAGTCGTTTCATTGTGTCATTTCGCCATCTGTTATGCTGTTTGAAGCTGATCAAGTCGTTCATATAATCATATTGATCTGATATCTTTTCAAATACAGAGTGAACCCGTTCTTCTTTACTCAACATCGGATTAACCCTCTCCTAACATTAAGTCATTTTCAATACATTTATAAATGCTGCAGTCTTCCCGCTGGAAGACATGAGGCATCTCAACTCTTTTTTCTCGCAAATCTGTTTCACACGATTTTAAAAACACTAATTGATCCTCGTTCAGCGACATTCTCTTTTCCTTGCTTTGATAGAGGGATATGAGAAGATAACGCTCTATGAACGGAATATACTTTTGCAGACCAAACGATTCTGCAGCTTTTATATACAATAAGCTTTCAATTTGACCTGCAGTTTTTATGTATTCCACACTGCTTTTTTTGATTTTAATTTGATGATGCATAGAAGATTTATGTTCATTTATTTTTTGGACAGCATTTGACAGCTTCGAAATCAAATCTAAATTTTCGCACCGGGATAATAACAGATAGTAAAGGCTGCTAAAATAGTCTCCAGATAAAACAACGAGCTGCCTTCTCTTTTTATGTGAAGCAATGTCTTCATCGAGAATATCTTCATGCCGGTTAAGTGCAGACTGTATCAAAAGTATTGAACTGAAATATTCAGCTTCAACAGCTTCATCCAATTCAAGTTCACTAAGCAGACAGTGCGCTATAAACACTTTCGCTTCATCAAAAACTGGAGGCTGCAGAAACTTATCGACATAACTATGCTGCATCAATAAAAGTGTATGCTGTTTTAAACGTTGAATTTTTTCCCTGTTGTTCATCATATACCTCCAAAGATACAGCGAAATGCGCCTCATTATTATAACATAGTCGCCAATTATTTATGGATTCAATCGTATTTCGGACATAAAGAAAACTAGGCTGCCCGCCTAGCCTATCCATCAGCATGTATTTATCAAACATTCCTGCCAACGGTAAGTTGATTGTACTTTTAAGCTTTTCTTAGGATTCTGTATCTACTTCACCGTGCTTAGTGTATATAACTGCTTTTCCTCTTACTTTTACAGCAGAAGTATGCTCGGTAAATTGCGCGATCATCACTTCACCTTTATCCAATTTTTCTGAGTGGTGAAATCTTGTTTCTGTTCCTCGGGTTAATCCAATTACATTTACACCATTTTCTTTAGCTTTTATAACAAAAAAGTCAAATTCTGATTTCATTATTGGAAACCCTCCTTAGTTTTTAATCAGGCTTAATACTTCTGCCCTTGCTGCTGCATCTTTTTCAAAAACACCTCTAACTGCAGAAGTAACAGTCATTGAACCAGGCTTTTTCACGCCGCGCATCGTCATACACATATGCTCTGCCTCGATTACAACAATAACACCATGCGGTTCAAGTGTTTCAAGCAGGCTGTTTGCAATCGTTGAAGTAATTCTTTCTTGCAGCTGTGGTCTTTTTGTTACAGCTTCCACTGCTCTGGCTAGTTTGCTCAATCCAGTAACTTTACCGCCTTTTGGTATGTAACCTATGTGAGCCTTGCCAAAGAAAGGTACAAGGTGATGTTCACACATTGAATAAAAAGGTATATCTTTCACAAGTACTAATTCTTCGTGATCTTCTCCAAAAATAGTTGCAAAGTGTTCTTTTGGATCTTGGTTCAATCCTTGAAAGACTTCCTCATACATTTTTGCTACACGTTTCGGTGTATCTATTAAACCCTCTCTTTCAGGGTCTTCCCCAATAGCTTCAAGTATCATTTTTACTGCGGTTTCAATTTTCTCACGTTGAACTTCTGCCACGCTCTTTGTCCTCCAATTCCAATAACACAATAGCAAAATTTTAGCATACTGCTGAAAGAATAGCAAAAGGAGAAAACCCTTACAGCATGAGTGGAAGATGAAGAGTTTAACAGTTTGATGTATTATGATCTGAATTGATTAAAAGAGAGCTTTCGCTGATTAAATGAAATTTTAACTGCTAACAGTGATGCAGGTGATGACCTCATTTTGAACAATAAAAAAAGACCGTGAACGAATCACGGTCTTTTTGCCCTATGTATTAATTATTTAACAGCGTCCTTAAGGGCTTTCCCTGGTTTGAAAGCAGGAACTTTGCTTGCAGAGATTTCGATTTCTTGTCCAGTTTGCGGGTTGCGGCCTTTACGAGCTGCACGCTCACGAACTTCAAAGTTACCAAAACCGATAAGCTGCACCTTGCTTCCGCTTTGAAGAGTGCCAGTGATCGCTTCGAAAACAGCGTCAACTGCTTTAGATGCATCTTTCTTAGAAAGCTGAGCTTGCTCAGATACTGCGTTGATAAGATCAGTCTTGTTCATTCCATTCACCTCCTCTCAAGGAATTCTCTACAGGTATATCGGTAGTGAAATATTTTTTTAAAGTATTAATTTCATAAGTAATATACAGGATTTTACTTATTTTATCTGTAACAAGCCTTATATTATACGATTCATTTAAAGAATTCAATCTTTTTTCGACGTTTTTAGCGATTCGACCCTTAAATCTCCTTATTTTTTGACCTTTTTTTACAAAAAACGAGTTTAAAAGGTATAAAAGTCTACCTTTTTTTCCGAGCCCTTTTTACTATTTTTATCATGGAAACAAAATCCGTAATGTTTGAAGTGCAAGGTGTTTGACTCCTGCAGGAGCAACGCGTCAGGCAAAACCTCTTAAATGCACGGTTTCAAGAAGGGCCATGCCTCACGCCCCGTGGAAAGCGGGCACCTGGAGCGGAGAACAACTACTTTCAACTACCCACAGAGCCATGCACAAACAAACAAGCTGCATACATCTTTTGTTTATTGCTATCAAATATATTGCTCCTTGAATAGTTGATTGGAGCAGAAGGTGCGAGACTCCGGCGGGATCAGTGTGACAGGTGAGACTCCGAATGGTGCAAAGCGCCAAGGAGGCTCACCGCACACCCCGCGGAAAGCGAGTACCTGGAGCGGAGAACAACTACTTTCAATTACTCACAGACCCATACACAAACAAGCTGCATACATCTTTTGTTTATTGCTATCAAATATATTGCTCCTTGAATAGTTGATTGGAGCAGAAGGCGCGAGACTCCGGCGGGATCAGTGTGACAGGTGAGACACCTAATGGCGCAAAGTGCCTAGGTGGCTCACCGCACACCCCGCGGAAAGCGGAAACCTGGAGCGGAGAACAACTACTTTCAGAATAACTAAACGAACCCACAAAAGAACACCAAAAAAAGACTCCTGGTTATAGGAGTCTCAAAGTTATAAAATAATGGCAATTAAACCGCCTGATCCCTCATTAATAATACGTTCAAGCGTCTCTTTTAATTTATATCTTGCATTTTCCGGCATTAATGAAATCTTTCCTTGTATTCCTTCTCTTACGATAGAGTTTAACGAGCGTCCAAAGATATCAGAATTCCAGATTGACAGCGGATCTTCTTCAAAATCCTGCATTAAATATCTTAGCATTTCTTCACTTTGTTTTTCTGTTCCAATAATCGGTGCGAATTCGGATTCCACATCAACTTTAATCATATGGATCGAAGGTGCGATAGCCTTAAGTCTAACCCCGAATCTAGAGCCCTGACGGATAATTTCCGGCTCATCCAAGCTCATATCGGTGATAGCAGGAGCAGCAATTCCATATCCTGTTTGCTTCACCATTCTTAGCGCATCTGCCACTTGATCATACTCTGTCTTTGCATACGCAAATTCCTGCATAAGTTGAAGAAGATGATCTTTCCCTCGAATTTCGACCCCAACAACCTCTTTTAAGATCTGATCGTACAAGTAATCCGGTGCAAAAAGATCGATCTCTGCAATCCCTTGACCCATTTCAATTCCTGCGAGTCTTGCATCATCAATAAAGTCATAGTTTGCGAAGAAGCCTACCACTTTATCAACATCACGCAAACGTTTAATATCTTGAACTGTTTCTCTTACTGCTTCTTCATAGCTTTCTCGCAGCCAATGATTCTCTCTTAGCACCATAACCCAGCTTGGAAGATTTACATTTACTTCTAATACAGGGAACTCGTATAAAGCTTCACGAAGAACATTGTTAATATCGTGTTCCGTCATCCCCTCAACACTCATTGCAAGTACTGGAATGTCATACTTCTCACAAAGTTCATTACGAAGCTGCTGTGTATCCGGATGGTGCGGATGAGTTGAATTGATCAGCATAATGAACGGTTTTCCTACCTCTTTTAACTCATTAACAACTCGTTCTTCTGATTCTACATAATCATATCTCGGAATTTCTCCGATTGAGCCATCCGTAGTTACGACAACCCCAAGTGTTGAATGTTCTTGAATAACTTTCCTTGTTCCGATTTCAGCAGCTTCATGAAACGGAATCGGCTCGTCATACCAAGGTGTATGAATCATTCTAGGGCCATTTTCATCTTCGTACCCTTTTGCACTTGGAACAGCGTATCCAACACTGTCTACGAGACGGATATTTACATCAAGACCTTCCCCAACATTAATCTTTACCGCATTGTTTGGAACAAATTTGGGTTCAGTGGTCATAATGGTGCGTCCAGCTGCACTTTGCGGCAATTCATCCTGAGCTCGCTGACGTTCTGCTTCATTTTCAATGTTAGGCAGGACTACTAGCTCCATAAATTTCTTAATAAATGTAGACTTACCCGTTCTTACTGCTCCCACTACTCCTAAGTAGATATCTCCGCCCGTCCTTTCGGCGATATCTTTAAAAATATCGATTTTTTCCATTCGTTTCCCTCCCGATCCAAATAAAGTTCCGAATGCTAGTCTTGGACAATACATCGTATGATTTTGTCCTATTGATTATGACAAAGGAACGGAAATTTTTATTGGAACCTCTTTTCTCTGTTGTATAGTTCCATTAAAACGGGAGGGCGCACTACTGTGCCTACCGATGAAACTATAAAGCTTGTTTCGTTATAAGGATATCCAAAAAAAATCTCTCCGCCTTTTCTATGAATGTATTAGAAAAAGGGAGAGTTCATGCCTATTTTATTAAAAAAACAGGCTCTTTGTTTTCAACTTTATATGGAACTGAATAGACCGGTACAAAAAAGGAATGTTCTGCTAGCAGATGACGGATATCATCGTGCTTGCTCAGTTCATCTTTATAGCTCTCAATCGCAGGTTTTAAGTCTTTTCTATAATCTATAAAAATTTTCGCATCGCCGTTTACCATCATAGGCAATTTCTTGCCCGTAAAAGGACTGGTGATGAATGGATCTTTTTTAAATCCTAATTTTTTATAATCAAGGGTGTATCTTCCTTGTTCCTCAATCTTTTTAAAAGGGGGGTAACGGTGTTTATCCATATATATGTTTAAAGCAACCTGTACATCCTGAACTTTATCTGTTAAAACAAGATCTGCCAGTTTAACAGTTGGTTTTGTTTCGACATCTATAAGTACATATTGGAATGTACCGCCTTTTTCATAAGAATTACCGGGCGGTTCCTGCATATATTTTGGAACGAGTTTATTAAAATCAATTAAATATTTTTGGTAGATATCTGTGTCTGCTTCTTTTGTTTTAATAGGCAATACACCAGTATCTTTTTGAAAGTTTTCAACAGCTGTCTGTACAGCTGTGATCTGATCCTGATAAGGCATGCGGTTTTGCAGCTTCCGTTCTTCAGGATATAAACATCCTGAGAGAGTAAAAAGGATAAGCAGTAAAGGAATCAGCCATTTTTTTTGCAAATTGATCTCCTCCTCTACCCTTGTACAGGTCCGCTAAAAACGACGATTATAATTAGTATTCCAGCCACTATCATACAGATCCAAGCAAAAAAAGAAACGACTCCCTGAATAACACCAGATAGTTTAGAACGGCTGAACATGATTGAAAAAACTGCAATAAACATTAGACCGATGGCTGATAATGCCACCCACATTTTCAATAAACCTTCACTCATATGTATCCTCCTTGTCCACAGCGTACATTATAGCATAATTTGATCTATTTCTTTAAACTTCATTTCGTATAGAAATAAAACTAGGCTTATCTCACCTATTGGTCAGTTGCCGTAACCCTTGCTTATAAAACAGCTTCAGCTAAAGAAAGTGTTTTTTGCTAAAATACCCCTAAGGGTAGTAAAACAAGAATTCCCACGGTAACATGCAATAATCCCACGTTAGTTCATTTTTTTCTCACGTTAATTTAAATAATCACACGTTAATTAAAAAATAACCACGAGTTGACACACTCTAACAAATTCCGCGCATTAGATACCCCTCACCTTACGCTCGTAAGACAAAAAAAATACCCGGCAGCCACCGGGTATTTGACTAAATACTCCCTTGTTTTTCGTTCAATAACTTATTATTCAGACGCAGAATAAACTTTTAACAGCTTTTATACAGCCGCTATTTTCCTTCGAACATTTTAGATAGAGTTGCCAGATCTAGAGGGATGTTATTATTCAAAACAGCCTGAACGATCTGGTCTTCTTTCTGTTTCGTGACAGCTACCCCAGCCATAGAAGATACTTGGGAAATCAGCATTCGAATCGTGCGCTCATCACGTAAATTAGAACCGCTTACGGATTGTGCAAGTTTGAAAATATCGTCCTTTTTAACACTCGTTTTTTTCTCGATCTTGTCAAAAAATTGTTGTTCACGTTCCACCTGAAGTCCTCCTCCCACTTCCTTTTCATCCCTATCGTATGCAGTGTCACAAGAAGGGTGAAAAGAAAAAAGGCGATTGCCTAAATTTTTTTAGACACTCGCCTATTCGGATTAGCTTTTTAAGGATGAAACATCTTCAACTTCATGTGTGCGTGTGCGCTGCATCAGCTCATCTACGGCCTGCTTTGCACCTTTATTGTTAAAAAGAACATCGTAAAGCACTTGTGTAATCGGCATTTCAACTTGCTCTCTCTTGCTTAATTCGAAAGCGGCTTGAGTTGTTCTGACCCCTTCAACGACCATTCCCATATTATCCAGAACATCGTCGAGTGCCATCCCTTTTCCAAGCATATTGCCTGCACGCCAGTTTCTGCTATGTACACTTGTACAAGTTACAATTAAATCGCCAATGCCCGTTAAACCTGAGAAAGTAAGAGGATTAGCTCCCATATGCGTTCCAAGCCGTGCAATTTCCGCAAGTCCTCTGGTGATCAATGCTGCCTTAGCGTTATCTCCGTAGCCTAATCCATCAGATAGACCTGCTCCTAAAGCGATGATATTCTTTAGTGCACCACCAAGCTCAACACCAATTACATCAGGGTTCGTGTAAACACGGAAATTTTGGTTAATAAACAGATCTTGAACTTTTTCTGATGCTTCTATCTTTTCAGAAGATACAGTTACAGTCGTTGGCTGTCTTAAAGAAACTTCCTCCGCGTGGCTTGGGCCAGAAAGCACAACCACTGCTTCTAGAAGCGACGAAGGCAGTTCTTCTTCAATGATTTCTGAAATTCTTTTATATGTACCAGGTTCAATACCTTTGCTCGCGTGAACGATCGTAACTTTACGAGTTAGTGAATTCTTCAGCTGGCCGAGAACATCCCTCATCGCTTTTGTAGGAGTAACAAGTACGATGATATCTGCACCTTCTATACATTCTTCAAGCTTTACAGAAGCTTTTATACTATTAGGAAGCTCAATACCAGGCAAGTATTTTTCGTTGCGATGTTCCTCATTAATCTCGGATACTTGTTCTTCTCTGCGTCCCCATAAGCGGACATTGTGACCATTATCAGCTAATACGATAGCAAGAGCTGTCCCCCAGCTTCCAGCCCCTAACACAGCAACATTATCCATACATGTCACACTCCAAATTATTAAATTTTGCGTTCGGTCCCTTTTAGCAGCCTTTGTATATTTCCCCTATGACGCCAGACTGAAACAGCTGAGATACAGCCGCCCGTTAAAATCGCAGTAAATGGCAGGCTATAGTGATACAGCATAAAGAAAGGTGTAAGGATTAAAAAAACGATCGATCCTAAAGAAACAAACCGGCTTATCCAAATCGTAAGAATAGCAATAACACCTGCTAATAGAGATGGGAAGAAAGATATAGCTGCAAAAACACCGATTGTTGTTGCAACTCCCTTTCCTCCCTTGAATCCAAAGAAGACTGGATAATTATGACCAATTACAGCTGCAAAACCACACAGTATTGCGATGTTTGGACTAAATCCTAGCCATAATGGTACAAAAACAGATAATATCCCTTTCAAACTGTCTAAAAGGAGGACAGCAATGGCAGGTCCCTTTCCAAGTACTCTTAATGTGTTGGTGGCACCTGCATTGCCGCTTCCATGGTTCCTGATATCTTCATTTTTTAACAGCTTTGTAAGCAAATAACTAAAGCTGATAGAACCTAAACAATAAGATAATAAGATGAGGAGAATCCACATCATACTTTTACCTTAATCATTTTTCTTTCTTGCAAAAATTTTGATTGGTGTACCTACAAATCCGAATGTTTCACGAATCCTGTTCTCTAAAAATCTCTTATAAGAGAAGTGGAAAAGCTCAGGATCATTAACGAAAATAACAAATGTAGGCGGTTTAGAAGCTACTTGAGTTGCATAGTTTATCTTTAACCGTTTTCCATTATCCATCGGTGCAGGATTCATCGCAACTGCATCCATGATAACCTCATTCAATATATTCGTTTGCACTCTTAATGAATGGTTTTCGGCAACCTGATTAATCACCGGGAACAGATGATGAAGTCTCTGTTTCGTTAATGCAGATACGAAAACGATCGGTGCATATGATAAGTAAAGGAAATGATCACGAATCTTCTGCTCAAATTTTTGCATCGTTTTATCATCTTTTTCGATGGCATCCCATTTATTCACTACAATAACGACCGCTTTTCCTGCTTCATGAGCAAAGCCAGCGACTTTTTTATCCTGCTCGATGATGCCTTCTTCTGCATCAATGACCATCAAGACGACATCTGAACGTTCAATTGCTTTCATAGCTCGCATAACACTGTATTTTTCAGTAGTCTCGTACACTTTTCCGCGCTTCCGCATTCCAGCTGTATCGATAATTACATATTTTTGATCTTCCTTCTCAAAACTGGAATCAATTGCATCACGAGTTGTACCTGCAATGTTGCTTACTATAACGCGCTCTTTCCCTAAAATTGCGTTTACTAAAGAAGATTTACCCACATTCGGTCTGCCGATTAATGAGAAATAAATCGTATCATCGTCCTTTTCTTCTTCAACAGTTTCAGGAAAATGACTGACAACTTGATCCAGCAGATCTCCAAGTCCGATTCCATGAGTACCAGACACTCCGATCGGTTCACCCATTCCTAGGCTATAAAATTCATATAACAATTCTTTTCTTTCCGGGTTATCAATTTTATTCACACCTAATACAACAGGCTTTTTTGAACGGAAAAGCATTTTGGCTACTTCTTCATCGGCTGCTGTAATTCCATTCATGCCATCTACTAAGAACAAGATAACGTCGGCTTCTTCAATAGCTAGTTCTGCTTGTTCCTTCATCTGGCTCATGAACGGTGCATCACTGATTTCAATTCCGCCTGTATCGATTAAGTTAAATTCGGTATTCAGCCATTCCGCTGAACTATAGATGCGGTCACGGGTAACACCTGGCATATCTTCTA
Organism: Fictibacillus halophilus; assembly: GCF_042680145.1. Classification (GTDB taxonomy): domain Bacteria; phylum Bacillota; class Bacilli; order Bacillales; family Fictibacillaceae; genus Fictibacillus; species Fictibacillus halophilus_A. Next base: position 1,707,529 of record NZ_JBHTNQ010000001.1, read on the forward strand.
CAATGGATATGCGGTCTCCGGCAATTCTGTTAAATATAGTAGATTTCCCTACATTAGGTCTTCCTACTATGGCTAAAACTGGTTTAGTCATGTTGACACTTCCCTTTTTTTCCTGATCAAATCAATCATTTCTTTATGAATTCATCATTACTTTGTAAAGTTACAATAAAATTAGACAAGTCCACTTATTTTAGCAAATTCTTGAGGTCTTAGACAACTTAATAATAATAGGTTTCCATCATATCGGCTTTGCTGGATTAACCTTTTTATAAGAGACACGCCTTAATTTTTTGAACATATCTACCAATATTACCATACAAAACAGAATCATTGTAGATGAAGCCAGCAAATCCAATACAAACATCGAACCTATTTCTAAGTATCCGGTAAGCCTGAAGATCAATAACTGATATAATGAATCTCCAATAAAAATACCTATTAAGGGAATATAAAATAAATCAATATTTCGTTTTGAAATAAGAAACAGCACAGCTGAAAGAAAAATTATTAGCAAATACTTTTTATCAATAAACAGTTTAGCCGGATCATAAAGCGCAAAAATCTGAATCGTTACATAGCTTACAGCTATAATAAAACTTACAGCTAAATAATAGAGAAGCTCACCTGTACTGCGGATAACATGAACAAGTCCGATGATTAAAAAGTAGGCAAAAGCTGCATTAACAGTTCCCAATGAAAAGGGGATGTCATAACCAGACAATATTATTCCTGGAAGCAAAATGAAAATCACTGCATTTCTGAATGGATTTCTTTCAATTAAAAAGGTTGTTACAACCCATCCGATCCACATGAACCAATAAAACAGTATACCATCATTCATGAATTTCACCTCGATAGCATTATGCCACTTTCTTCACGTGCTTAATCGCTGCAAAAAAAGCCCCCGATAATAATCGGGAGCTTTCAATAAAAATTACTTGTATTCTTTTAGCTGGTCGCCAATCATCTCAGCTAACGAAAATCCTTTTTCTTCTTTTGGAAGGTTTTGTTTAAGATTTTCTTTTTCTTTTTCATCTTGAACAGCTTTCATACTTAAGCTCATTCTTTTTTCTTTACTGTTTACATCAAGCACTTTTACAGATACTTGCTGTCCTTCTTTAACGACTTCACTTGGGTTGCCAATATGGCGGTTTGCCATCTCTGAAATGTGCACGAGTCCTTCAATCCCCGGTGCCACTTCAACAAATGCACCAAAAGCAACGATTCGTTTCACTGTACCTTCAATGACACTTCCAGGTGTAATAGAAGAACTAGCTTCTTCCCACGGTCCAGGCTGTGTTTCTTTAATTGAAAGTGAAATTCTGTCATTATCGCGGTCTACAGAAAGAACTTTTACTTTAACTGTTTGACCTTCGCTTAATACTTCAGATGGGTTATCTACACGATTATGAGAAAGCTGTGATACATGGACTAATCCATCCACTCCGCCAATATCAACAAAGGCACCAAAGTCCGTCAGACGCTGAACTTTACCTTCGATGATTTCTCCTGGAGCTAGGCGGTCTAAGATTTCTTGCTTTCTTCCCGCTTCTTCCTCTTCAGTTACAGCACGGTGTGATAATATGACACGCCCTTTTTCAGTATCAAGCTCTACAATTTTAACCGAAAGCTTTTTACCTTTATAATCTGAAAAGTCTTCTACAAAATGAGATTCAACCATTGAGGCAGGAATAAATGCACGTACTCCTAAATCTACAACCAGTCCGCCTTTTACTACATCGTGAACTGTAACTTCAAACGTTTCTTTCGCGTCGTATTTTTCTTGAAGCTCTGACCAGGATTTTTCACTGTCTACCGCTTTTTTAGATACAAGCAGCTTGTCCTCTGTATGAGAAAGCACTTTAACAGTGATTTGATCTCCTTCATTTAACACATCACTTACCTTTTCAATAAAAAGACTTGAAACCTCATTAATTGGCAAAAATGCGTCTTGTTTAGCGCTGATATCAACTAACGCGTGTTTGTCTTCTACTTTCAAAACCGTCCCTTTAACGATTTCGCCTGTTTCAGCTTGGGTAGCATTTGTTAAACTCGTGCTCATTTCCTCTGTCATGTTCGTGGCCTCCTCAAAAAATTAAAAAATAATTTATTGAACTTTCGCTTTGAAAGAACATTAACATTGTAAAGAACAAACTTATTCGTTATCTTTTTTCAACTGTGCTATATGTTTCATTATAAGCTCTGTAGCTTCTTTAGCGGAAGCTTTTTGCTCGCGTAAATGTGAAAAGTCTATCGGCTTGCCAAAGATAATCTTTAAGCTTTTACCCTTTTTATACTCGCCCACTATTGCACAAGGGACGATATGTGCTTCGGATTTAAGCGCAAAGAATCCTGCACCCGCCAAACCTTCACCGATCTCACCTGTTTTGCTTCTGGTCCCTTCAGGAAAGAGGCCTACTACCTTTCCTTCTTTTAAAAGGTTCATGCCTGTTTTTAAAGCTGTCTTATCGCTCATTCCCCTTTTTACAGGAAATGCATTAATTTTAGGCAAAATATGTTTTAATACTGGCACCGAAAAAAGTTCTGCTTTCGCCATGAAGTGAACATCCCTTGGTGAAGCAACTCCAACAAGTGGAGGGTCATAGTTGTGAATATGATTTGTACAGAGCAAAACCCCGCCAGTATCCGGCATATTTTCTGCCCCGATTATTTCAGGTTTAAAAGAACTCTTAAAATAAGTACCGCAAAGCCATTTTCCGAAAGAATAAAGCTTCATATTAACGTGCCCTTTCCTCTGCAAAATTAAGAATGCTTGAGACTACTTCTTCGATGGTCATGCTTGTTGTATCCAGTTCAATAGCATCTTCTGCTTTTCTTAATGGAGCAGCTTCTCTTTCGCTGTCTCTTTTGTCCCGAAGTGAAATTTCACTTTTTAACAGTTCAAAATCTGCTGGGAACCCTTTTGCAAGATTCTCTTCATATCTTCTGCGGGCGCGTTCATCTACTGAGGCGATCAAGAAGATTTTCAGTTCAGCATTAGGCATCACATGTGTACCGATATCACGGCCATCCATGACTACTCCGCCTGATTCAGCAAGCTGCTGCTGTCTTTTCACCATTTCAATCCGTACTTCTTTTTGCCGGGCAACAAAAGATACATTATTTGTTACTTCTGCTGACCTGATTGCTTCTGATACATCCTTTCCATCAAGATATACAGCTTGACCTGCTTCTGTCTTCACCAATTCGATCTGTGTTGTCTGAAGAACTGATTCAAGAGCGATCCCATCATTTAAATCCGCCCCTAAGGAAAGAGCTTTATAAGTTAATGCCCTGTACATGGCACCAGTGTCAATATAAATAAAAGAAAGGCGCTCAGCTACTTGCTTTGCTACCGTGCTTTTTCCTGCACCTGCAGGGCCATCAATGGCAATCGATAATAATTTTTTCATGTTTCCTCCTACCCCATACCTATGACAATGCATACATAGCAATAAAAGCAGGTAAACTTCCCCCTGCTTTTTTCTGTACATAATCTGAAAATGACAGATTAATTCTATATCTATCTTATCACAATTCTTGCTTAACGGTCTATTGTTTCCAAAGCAGGTTCTCTTTCACCTTTTATGACACCTTCATAATAAATGCTTTTATTCGTGTACATTTTGAACGAAGGAATCTCTAAGAAAACTTGTGCGATCAATAATAAAATAAAATGAGCGATAGCAAGCTGAATTAATAACCTGTCTAACCTTTTAATCTTAGTCACCTTCTTTTCGGGAGTAGTTTTCCCCGAAAAAAGAAAGCTATTCTAAATGGTTGTTTCCTTTTTTTTCATTAAAAGCTGCTGTTCAAAACAGAATCTTATAATATGCTGTCTTGATTTTTGATCAATCGATTCGAACTGGAGCGGTGCCCTCTGTCTATCATTCGCATGTCCATCTAAGATCCTCAAAACTTTACACTGAAGATCCAGGTAAATTTTCTCACCTGATTGCATAGGAAGAACAGTTAAACATTCCAGCATATCACCTTTTGACACATTATGTTTTACCGGCAGAGATAAAAGCATTCCCCCGGCACTCAGGTCAAGCACGACAGAATTAAATGGAGGGTAAGAATCATCCAAATTTCTCACCGCTGTATCCAATAATGTTTCAACCCGGACGAACTCTCTTCGCTGAATCTTATGTATATCTTCCTCTTTGGGAGAGGCAATTATTAATACTGGTATCTTCTCAATCTTCCTGCCCAGCAGTTCTGTGCGAAATGTAAAAACATTCTTTTCCTTGTCCACAAATGATGCTTTAAACTGCGTGCCATCAAAAAAATATTCTGTACGATTTGTTATTTCATTGCTTGGATAATCGATATAAATCCGATCATCTTTCACTTCACAAATCTTGCACCTGTATTTATCCTTTTTATCTGAAAATAACGGTTGCAAATATAACGGTTCCCCTACAGCAATCATAAAATCTTCCCCCAAAATTGCTTTTCTATAGCCTTACCTTATTATGACAGTTATTAAAAAAAAGAAAAAGCAAAATTTCAAAAAACGAAATTTTGCTTTTTTATCTGGCTGTTTTCGTAAACGATGTTGCTATGAGAAGATGTTGGTTTCCGCTTCAGGTGCTCGCTTTCCGCGGGGCGGGCGGTGAGCCTCCTCGCGCTTTGCGCATTTTAGGAGTCTCACCTGTCCCACTGATCCCGCAGGAGTCTCGCACCTTACGCTCCAATCAACTAATCAAAGAAGCGTACTCCACAAAAAATGTTGAAATGCAACAATCTTTTAGAAATGAGCCTTTTATTTAAATCTCATTATAAGAAGGTTCTGCTTCTTTCAGTTTTTTAACTTCTTCTTCATTTCCATTCTCTGCATTGATGAACACTTGATATGTTTCATTTCCAAGTACCCCAAGGAATTCATAGCAGAAAACCTCTTCATTTATATCATTTCTTATCAATGCCTTGCTTACTTCTTTTACTTCAAACTTCGGATTCAGATTTTTTCTTGCTTCTTTCTCCGTAATTTTGAATTCTGGAATTCGTCTATCCTGATGCGCGAGCAGGAAGTCAGTACCTTCATAACCCATAATATCTCCGTTATCGAGGGCGACTTTTACTGTAACCACTTCTGGATAGATTCGCACATCATCTTCTAGCCTTGCATAGGTGAAAACAGCAATATTGTCATATTGATCACTCGATACCATTTCCATCTTGCTCTCCATATGCTTTTTCAAGAAGTCTTCAGCTTGTAACATGGCGTCATTCAGTGAGATTTTCGGCTTGCCTACACTGCGGTCATAGAGCACATAAAGCGGGTAACCGCCTTTCTGTGTAATGTCCATATAAGTTGTACCTTTAGTATCTGGGTTGTAAAGAGTTAGTGAATAGGCATCGTATTTCGCATCTTTACCTGATTTTTCAACTGTTATCTTTACATTTTTCTTAAGATCGAAAAACTCGATAGCAATCTTTTTAGCTTCTTCTTTCGTAATCTTTTTTCCTTTTAACTGGCTTAGATCACGGTTTTTCATCTTCATCATGTTGGATACTTCAGGACCGAAATTCACTTCTGAATATCCTTCAACATTCTTATCTACGGTTTTAAAACCATCGATTATCGTATTATCTTCCTGCGTCTTATTTGTTGCCAACGCCATTTCTACATCCATCCAGCGGAGATTGTTCTTTTGAGCCAATGATTCTGTTTTGCGGAGCTCATTCTGTATTTCTGTTGCGTTGGCGTACAAGTCCTTCAAAGTCTTATATTCTTTATCAGATAATGGATTTTTATCTAGATCTCGAACTGCCGTTCTGTAACTGAATTCTCCCATTTTTGCTAAGAATTCTTCTGTTTTATTGAAAGGAAGCAGAGCTAATGGGAGCTGTCCTACATCATTATGAGCTTCAGATGTTAATCTCCAAACTTGAGCTAATGCAGGTGAAAGCTGGTTTCTGGAGTTCATAGCCAGCGTTTCTCCAATCTTGTCATGAAGTGAATCAACATGGAAATTCAGATCATGGAAAGCCCGCTGATAGTTATTTTCTGCCTGCAGAAGAACAGCATTCTTTTCTTGGTGCTCTGTATAGCCCCAATATCCTGTCCCTGCTACAGCAACGAACAACAGTGCAATAAGGATTGTGCGTATCATTATATGTTCACCCCTTTATTAGTTACAAAAAATGTGCTTTCCGATTTTCTTGATTTGAGGACGTCCCCAGATCCAGCCTGAAGTTGCTGTATCAGGATTAAAGTAATAAATTGCTTCACCCGTTGGATCCCAGCCATTTAAAGCGTCCATTACCGCTTTTCTGGCCTGTTTATTAGGGGTTAGGTAAATTTGTCCGTCAGCAACTGCTGTAAAAGCACCGGGTTCAAAAATAACACCAGAAACAGTGTTTGGAAAAGCTGAACTCTCAACACGGTTAATGATTACAGCTGCAACTGCTACCTGCCCGATGTAAGGTTCACCACGTGCTTCGCCATAAACAGCATTTGACATTAAATTAATGTCATTTTGCGAATAGCCATCTGGGATGTTTTTAGCAGGTTTTACTTGTGCTGGTTTAGCTTTTGCTTGTCCTCCTCCAGCTTTGCCTTGTGCTGTGCCCTTCGCTGTACCTTTTGCAGCCCCGCCTTTGGCACCTCCGCTTTTCGTCTGTTTGCTCTTTTGAACTCCCCCATAGTATGAAAATTTCTTTCCTGAATTAATTTGCTTATTTACCCAGGCTTTATCATACTTAGAAGCTTTCACAAGTTTTTGCTTCGCTGTCGATCCGGCTAAGCCGTCTATATCCATACCAAATTCATATTGGAAGTTTCGTAATGCCCAATAAGTTCTCCACCCAAAAACACCGTCAATGTTTCCTGTGTAAAAGCCTAAATATTGAAGACGGGATTGAAGTTCAACTACATCGTCTCCAGTTGCTCCTTTTTGTATGACTTGGTTCGAAAACGCATGTGCATTGTTTTGACCAAATCCAGCAAATAACCCAAAACAAAGGGCGATTGCAAAAAATGCTCCCTTTATGTAAGCTGAATTTCTTTTCATGAGAAAGTTAGCCTCCTGTAATTTTAATCTCCATTTCTTGTTATACATGTATCATTTGTAATCCGGTTTTTTTTATTCAATTTCAAAGTCTCATTGTAGAAGAAATCAAAAAAGACCGGTTAAATACCGGTCTTAGCATCTGCGTTTCGATATGGATTTAATGATGAATTAGCAATCCTTACTTTTCTTAAGGCGAACCACCATAAGAAAATCATGAACGGGAACATATAGAAGAAGATATATTTGGTGTTTGATAGAAGCAAGAAATTAAATGTTCCATGAAGAAAAACAGGGATTATAAGTGAAAGACTTAAATAAATGACTTTCTTCTTTCCAGAAGAAAATTTCCCTTTCCCTAGATAAAAACCCATGATAACTCCAAACAGAGCATGCCCGCTTACCGGAAGAAGCGCACGGATCAATGCTTCTTCGATCCCGAATGTATACAGATAAAAGATGTTTTCCAATGATGCAAAGCCTAGTGATAATGCAGTTGCATATACGATTCCATCATATGGTTCATTAAATTCTTCATGAAGGTAAACACCATAAAAGACTAAGAACCACTTTAAAAATTCCTCAAGTGCTCCGCTGACTAAAAAGGCATCGGCAAATAAAGGGACGTTCATCTCTTCCTTAAATCCAAATTGCAGGACCATTACAGGAAATACGAGAAGAACTCCAAATATATAGACCTTTATTACTAATGATAAAGGTTCAGTTTCATATTTATCCTTAAGGTAAAAAAATGATAATAGAGCAATAGCCGGAGCCACCGCTGCAGAAATTACAGCTAGCATGTCCTGCCTCTTTTCTACTGTTTTTTTCTATCGTAACATGATATTTTAAGAAGTGGAATAGAGAACACTAAGAACAAGGAGGGCGGCAATATTGAATAAAATATTACTGATTCATACAGGCGGAACAATTGCAATGGAAGAGAATAAGAACACAGGCGGTGTCAATACAAAAGAGACACATCCACTTGAAGCCACAATCTCAGAACTGTCTGATATAGCCGAAATCGTGGTAAAGAACTACGTTAACCTGCCTTCTCCTCATATTACCCCTTTTCACATGCTTGAACTTGCTTCGTTTATTAACGAGCAGACAGAAGCAGATCGATATGACGGGCTAGTAATCACACATGGTACAGATACACTAGAAGAAACAGCTTACGTTCTTGACCTGATTTTAGAAACTCCGATTCCTGTCATTGTTACTGGCGCAATGAGGTCCAGCAACGAACACGGCTCTGATGGACCCTATAATCTTATTTCTTCTGTGAGAGTTGCCTGCGATCATCAATCATTAGGCAAAGGTGTTCTTGTCGTATTTAATGATGAAATCCACTCTGCTAAAAACGTGACAAAGACGCATACGAGCAACATCGCTACTTTTCAAAGCCCGCAGTACGGACCAATTGGAATCGTTACAAAAAGAGGAGTACTCTTTCATCATACCCCTTTGCGTTCAAGCCGGTTTCAAATAAAACATTTTTCTAAAAACGTCATATTATTAAAAGCCTATGCAGGAATGGATGGAGAATTGATAAATTCCGCATCAAAATCTGCTGACGGTGTTGTAATTGAAGCACTTGGCCAGGGCAATTTGCCTCCTGCTACAGTTCCCGCAATTAAAGAACTTATCTCACGGCAGATACCAGTTGTACTCGTTTCCAGATGCTTCAATGGAATTGCACAAGACATTTATTCCTATGAAGGCGGCGGGAAACATTTGAAAGAGCTCGGAGTCATCTTCTCTAATGGTTTGAACGGACAAAAAGCTCGTCTTAAACTTATGATCGCACTTGAAAGTACAAATTCTTCTGAAAAGCTGCAGCAGCTGTTTCTTGAGTAATTTATGATAAGAAAAGCCGAAATCCATAAGGATTATCGGCTTTTTTCTCTTTCCAGAATCGTCTTAGCTACCATTTCTCCATGAAATCTTCCATTTTCTATAAAGATCTCATTAGCATTGTTTCCTGCTGCGATTACACCTGCTATAAATAATCCTTCCACATTTGTTTCCATGGTTTCCTCACAATAATAAGGACGCCCTGTTTCGGAATCAATGTTTACGCCCATCTTTGAAATAAAATCGTGATCTGGATGATAGCCGGTCATAGCAAAAACAGCATGAAAAGGGAAATATTTTTCTTCATCCTTTATATCAACAAAGATCCCCTCATCAGTAATCGATTTGAGACAGGCATTAAACGTCATTTTAATGGTTCCTGCTTTTTCGCACGCTTCAAATTCAGGAAGCACCCAGGGCTTTATACTTTGAGAATACTCACTGCCTCTATAAAAAACGTGAGGGCGTGCTCCTGCTTTCTGCAGTTCCAAAGCGGCATCGATCGCAGAATTTTTACCCCCAATTACTGCAACATCCAAATCATAATATGGGTGACCTTCTTTAAAATAATGATGAACATGAGGCAAGTCTTCTCCCTTAATATTCATCATGTTAGGGTTATCATAGTAGCCAGTTGCAATGATTACATATTTTGCTTCATATTGGATTTCCTCATTTTTCCGATTAAAGGCAGCTATCGTAAATGTACAATCGTTATTCTTAAAAACAGAATTTGCCTTCGTAAAAGTATGAATATTAAGCTTATGCCGTTTAACCACTTCTCTATAATAAGTTAACGCATGAATTCTGTTAGGTTTTCGCTGTTCATGAACAAAGGGGAAATTCCCTATTTCCAGCTTTTCGCTCGAACTAAAAAAGGTTTGATGGGTAGGATACTGATAAATCGTATTGACCACATTTCCCTTTTCGATCACACAATACGATATGCCTTTCTTCTGCAATGCCACTGCTGCTGCTAAGCCGCATGGACCGCCTCCAATTATGCAAACATCTATCTTCACTTCTTCACCACTCCAAAAAAACCGTCATGTCTTTATTTTTGCCTAAGAAAAAATCTCCTATCATCATATGATAGGAGATTTGCTCTTGGTTTGTAAAGGAAACCAGACTTAAGGTTACAGGTGAACTATTAAATCCATCCTCTGAAACGTGAAGCTTCAGCCATCTTACGAACACCGACCATATAAGCCGCAAGTCTCATGTTAACTTTTCTGTTCATAGCTGTTGTATAAACCGTATCAAACGATTTAACCATCACTTTTTCAAGCTTCTCTTCAACTTCTTCTTCAGTCCAATAGTATCCTTGGTTGTTTTGAACCCATTCAAAGTAAGAAACTGTTACTCCACCAGCACTTGCTAATACGTCAGGTACAAGCAGGACTCCTCTTTCTGATAAGATTCGAGTTGCCTCGAGAGTTGTCGGCCCATTTGCTGCCTCAACAACAATTGTTGCTTTAATCTGGTAAGCATTTTTCTCTGTAATCTGATTTTCGATCGCAGCAGGTACTAAAATATCGCAATCAAGTTCTAACAGTTCTTGATTTGTTATTGTGTCTTTAAATAATTTTGTAACCGTACCAAAGCTGTCTCTGCGCTCAAGCAGATAATCGATATCAAGTCCTTCAGGGTCATAAAGACCGCCATAAGCATCTGAAATCGCGATTACTTTCGCCCCAGCATCGTGCATGAATTTAGCAAGGAAGCTTCCTGCATTACCAAATCCCTGTACAACGACACGAGCGCCTTCAAGCTGAATACCTTTTTTTGCAGCAGCTTCTCGAATACAGATTGTAACACCTTTTGCAGTAGCTGTTTCACGTCCGTGAGATCCACCAAGTACAAGAGGTTTACCAGTGATGAAACCAGGTGAGTCAAACTCTCTGATTCTGCTGTATTCATCCATCATCCAAGCCATAATTTGCGAATTTGTAAATACATCTGGGGCAGGGATATCTTTTGTAGGTCCTACGAGCTGACTGATAGCTCGTACATATCCGCGGCTCAATCTTTCAAGCTCTCTAAACGACATCGTACGCGGATCACAGATGATTCCGCCTTTACCGCCGCCGTATGGCAGATCTACAATTCCTGCTTTTAAACTCATCCAAATTGATAGCGCTTTAACTTCTATTTCTGATACATTCGGATGAAAACGAACGCCGCCCTTTGTTGGACCAACAGCATCATTATGCTGGGCACGATATCCTGTAAAAATTTTAGTGCTTCCATCATCCATTTTAACCGGTATGCGGACAGTAAGCATACGGATTGGCTCTTTAAGTAACTCATAAACCTCGGAAGAATATCCTAATTTATCGAGCGCATCCGCGATAACGGATTGCGTGGATTGGAGCACATTGTCATTTTCATGATGATTGTCGGATTTTTGGTCTGTAGTATTTTGGGCTGTCATTTGTTTACCTCCCATATTTGTCACCTCTAAAGTTTAGTCAAGCTTCAGTGACAGTATACACCTTTGCAAGACTGTTGAGAAGAAAAATTTAGTGAATTTCACCTAAAAAGAAAACGCTTTCTTAATCACATACTGTTACGAAAATACTTAATATTCTGCCAATATACCTATGGTCAATGTTTGTCCAATTTTGTAGAAATCTACCCCACCATTTCATTAAACAGATGGGGTATTGATCTAATCACTATTTTTTTAAAGATAACTCAATTAATTTTTCAATCATAGCTGGATAATCCATGCCTATTTCCTTAGCTGCATCTGGGAAAAGACTTGTCGGTGTCATACCAGGCAGTGTGTTCACTTCTAAAATAACAGGCTCTGAACCATCGTGAGGAACGATAAAATCTACACGGGAATATACTTCGCACCCTAGAACTTCGTGAGCAGCAACAGCCTGCTTCTGAAGAAGTGCGGTGGTTTTCTCATCTAATCTCGCTGGAACATAGTGTATGCTTCCACCCTCAGCATATTTCGATTCATAATCATAATAGGCATTTTTAGGCTCAATCTCTACAACCGGCAATGCTTGTATCTGGCCGTGTTCACCCATAACAGCAACTGTTACCTCTTTCCCGCTTACAAATTGTTCTACAAGGACAGTATCATCATGCATGAATGCCTCAGCGATCCCTTTAAGAAGTTCTTCCCTGTTTTGAGCAATTGTTAACCCTATTGTTGATCCTTCTCTATTTGGCTTAACTACAGCAGGAAAATCGAAAGATAATTCTGTCTGATCTTCTTTATAAGATTTTTTGTATAATACTTTTTCTTTTGCTATATTGATGCCTGCTTCCTTAAAGAACTGTTTTGATTTTGCTTTATCCATTGCGATCCCTGAAGCTAAAGCCCCAGATCCTACATATGGAATATTCAGCATATCTAAAAGTCCCTGCAGACGTCCATCCTCACCATACTTACCGTGAAGTCCCAAAAAGACAACATCTGCTTCCATATCGAGCAACTCATGTAATCGTGATGGATGAAAATCGATACCTATAACATCATGTCCCTTGCTTTCAAGAGCAGCAATAATTTGTTTTCCTGTAGATAGTGAGACTTCCCGTTCAGCAGATACTCCGCCATATAAGACTGCAATTTTCATTAATGGTCACTCCTAGCCCAAAAGTTTATGTATATATTATATTCCCTGACCTTTTTACTGTTCAGCGGATAAAAAAATATTACTAATCATAACACGATTTTTCGGAAATCAGGAAGGTGAAATATAAATGAGGACGCAGAAATTTTGCGCCCTCCTTCCTGTTTTTGTTATTTAAAATAACGATGAAGCTCTTTTACAGCTTCGGTCTTCATTAGTTCTTTTCCATATTCGATTACTCTATAGCTTGTAATTGTTGAGGAACTCCCGAATTCAGCAAGAACTGCAATAAATAAATCCAGGTCAAGTGGTTTAACTTCTTCCTCTTCAAATTTTAAGTAAAAATGATTATTAAAAGAGAACAATCTGCCACCATTAATTTCTAGTGAATGAAGACGATTCGCCAGGCGGATGACATCTTCAAATGATGAAAACTCATAAAAAATTTCATCATTTTCATCCAAAGTAACTTGCATCTCTATATAATCTTCATCATATTCCTCTTCCAGATCATACTCATTGATACCTTTTGTAACAATAACAACCATACCTTGAGCAGGAAGTGAAAATACTTCAACCGCAATAGGACCGTCAGCTTTAAATCCTACCTCATCATCAGCTTCAGTCATCATATCACGGAAAAGCTGATGTACTTTCGGAATGTCTTGCCATATTTCTTCTTTTGAAATACCACGTTCATTCAAATCATCAAAAGTTAGGAAGATCTTTATTTTATTATAGGTTAACCGTTCTACCCGCATCTCTGGTCCCCCTTACGATCGGCGCTATTATGTCTTAATTACAATATATGAGTTTGTGAAAAGTTGGTGATAAACAAACAAGCCAATTATATCGGCCATCATTATTTATTTTTAAGCTTTCTAGAAATCCAGTCTTCCCATTCTGCTTTCGTGCTGCCGATTAACAGATCGCTGTATGTCTCACGAACTTCGGAAGACAGATGGTTAACAGCAGATCCCCCCACACCAAAAGAAGTTTCAGGGAAATTCCTATAAAGATTTTCAGCCCATCTTAGTGTTTTTATTGCTGGATCCACAATTGTACACGATAAAAATACCATCCTAGGTTCCACTTCTTTTATAACAACCTCAAAGTCTTTCTCTGGAATTCCGTGACCTAAATAGATTACTTCGAACCCTTTACGTCTTAAAAACAACGTAAACATCAAAAGACCTAATTCATGTTCCTCGTCTATTCCGCAGCTTGCAATTACCTTAGGCAAATACGGGTCAGAAGGAAGCCATTGCATAAGTTGTCCAATTTTAGTCCGTAAAAAGGATGAAGTAAAGTGTTCGTGTGCAACTGTTATTTTTTGATCTTCCCAAAGATGACCTACCTGTACTAATAATGTACCCAAAATATCAATTATGACTTTTTCCAAATTATACATGCTGAATGCCTGACTTAATAGATCGTTAGCTTTCTTTTCCTGAAATGAAAGCAAAGCATCTAAAATCATATTGGACATTTCAGCAGCACGATCCGTATTTTCAATTGTAAAAGGTGCAGCTTCTTTATAAAGTTCCCCGTTCAGGGCAACGTCTACCGCTTGGCTAATTGTGAATCCTTGATTAACTTTATTCACTAGCCATTTTAATATGTATACTTGTTCATCGGTATATAATCGGTGTCCAGCTTCATTTCGATGAGGCTGAACAATAGAGTAGCGTCTTTCCCAGGCTCTTAGTGTACCAGCTTGTATGCCGAGCATTTTGGAGACCGCTTTAATGTTGTACTTCCCTTCACAAGACATCTGCACTTCCTCCAAAAAATAAGTTAAGAAGAGTATATCTGAAAAAACATTGTACTGTAAACTTTTTGCCTTAACCGAGAGTGATCAGATGTGCTTCACAAGGCGCTCCCAATCGAAGCGGCAGATGCGTTGCACCAAATCCATTGCTGACTAAGAGCTTATAATATCCTTCATCGTACCATCCGCCTCTTTTGGCAATTCCCAATGGTCCCAGCCTGATCTGGCCTCCGTGAGTATGTCCTGACAGCACTAAACGGATCTGATACTCTTTCTTGATTTTTTTGGCTATATCTGGATTGTGGCTAATGAGGATACGGCATGAAGAACTGCAATTTATTACGGCATCTTCCAATCTGTCTTTTCCGAAAGAAAGATCGTTTATTCCGGCAATATCAAGAACTTCATTATTTCTTTTCAAAGAAATACTTGTATTATCTAAAATGATTGCGCCATTATTTGATATAGTGTTCTTTAAATAATTTATATCTACATCATAATCATTGTTTCCCCATACAAAATGAACAGGTCCAATTTTAGACAGCATCTTTATATTGTCTTCCACTCTGTCCATTGGAACTCCTTTTTCCACCAAGTCCCCTCCGATAATTACAATATCTGCGTTTTCTGCTTTTTCAATAAGTTTATTTGTAATCGTTCTTCTATGGATGTCTGAAATGAAAAAAATTTTGAAATTCTTAAAAGAACCAGGGAGATTGTCTATGTTTACCGTATCTAAACTGACACGATTTCTGTGCGCTTCAATATACATATATAGTAAAAGTGTAAATGTAGCTAATAAGAAAATGTATATCATTATTGCCTCCTGCATTTGTTTAAATGATCATAACACAGAACTGTTCCAGCTTATAAAATGAATAAATGCGGCGATAATTTTTTTAATATTTAAAAAGTATTAGTTGAAAAATTTGTAAATTTAACGTATGATTATTTACATGAATATCAAAAATTTAGAGAGGACTAACATCATGACATTAACTAAATTAAAGAACAAATCTCTCGTCACTGACCTTGATTTATCATATAGCATGCGACTTGGTTTGCCTATTGAAGTGTACTGCCCGGAAACACACCAAACCATTGCCTTTGGCAGAATAGATCACTTTTGTGAAATGACAGTAATCATACAAGGTCAGCACCACGATAGAGATTCTGTTTTATTTTTCGGCTGTCCATGCCAATAACCTTCTATTTGTGAAAGATATTAATGTTGTATTCTTTTTTCATAAATTCAAATACGATATGCCTCTGATTCCATTGTTCCTCATCGCTCCACCATTCTTCATTTCGATCAATAAAATCTGAACGTATCGCTTCGAAATCATCATCTGCTTTTTTGTACTTTTTTTTCATCCAAATCATATGAAAACTAGAGAATATAATAAATACTGTACAGATCCAAACCATCTCATCTCCGAAAATAAGAGTTAACGGATTTTCAAAGGATGATGCATGTGGAAGTTTAAAAAAATAGAGATAAACAAACGTGGCAATTACAACAAAAACCATTGACGATCCCCATTGATTAATTGCTTTTTTCCATCTGTCTTTTTCTTCTTTCTTTTCTACGAGCTGGGCTAAAACGATGCTAGTCAGCTGATTAACAAAAGGCTTTATCCTCCAGTGATTCAATGCGTTCATACACAAAACCTCCTGTAGAATAATTATGCCTATACAAGCAGATTCATGCTTTCTAATAAAATAAAGACCGTCAGGAATCCATTGTGTTCCTGACGGTCTTTATCGTTCGATCTCCACTTGCTCAACACCTTTTTTATCTTCACTGTGGACCGGAGTGGATACTTTTTGTGACCAATATTTATAAGTCACAGTCAGGCCAATCAATAAAATAAAAGTAAACAGCAGCAGCCTCGTCAGCCAAAACATAGACATTTTTCGCTGTTTCTGGTTATTCTCTTTCTTTTTTTCGACCTCTTTTTTCTTTCCATGCACTTCACTTCTCGAAGGAAGTGTACTCGTTTGAAATTCGCTTAAGTCAGCGGCTTTTATTCTAAGATTTTCTGCCTGATCTTTCTCCATTTAAGTCACACTCCATTCTCGGTGTCTTTCCTGCCTTTATTATGTTCTCTAGCAATCCAGCAGCCGGAAATAAAATCAATTAAGAAATGAGCAAAAAACGGAACCCATATTGTTCCAGTCATCTCATATAACTGGCCAAGCCAAAAACTTAACAAGGTCACAATACTGAATAATAATGGCTTTCTAATATATCGGACATGAAGAAGTGAAAAGATAAGGCTTGTAATAACTAAACCTAATAAGGATTGTAACACTCCGCGGAAAAGCCATTCCTCCGCAAATGCAATAATTCCTGTCAAAATAAAAATATGAGGATATGACAAGGAGCTGAAGATTTTTTCATTAATTCCGCCATCATCCAAATAATGATCAGGAAGCCTTTTTTTTAATTCTATAGATAAGAAAGGTAAAAACAATCCGGTTGCTCCAGCTAATAGCAGATCTGTACTTGTTAGCGGACTATCAATATTCCAGGGAAAAGGAACATCAAAGAAAAAAGCAATAACAATAGCGATTATTAAAAATAAACCTTGTGAGATATAAACATTCAATAATAATTCTTTTGGAGTAAAATCATTAATCAAGTTTCCTTCTTGGGAATTATTCATATTTGTTGTTACACTTCCTGTCTAAATAAACGTTTAAGTTCATCTTCCCATACGTGATAAGTATTTATCTCTTTTTCTTGTTTTCCGTAAAAACGGGTAAGTTCATCCTGACAGCCGCTGCAGCATTCATCCATGGCTGCTATTTCTTCTTCACCAAAATATTTCAGCAGCATATTTCGTTTACAGCCTTCATCCATTATCCACTTTTTAATCATTGTTAATGATTTTAACTTTTCTCTTTTTCTTTCCTCTATCTTTTTCTTAAGTATTTTTTTCAATGATTCCCTTTTCACTTCTGGAACACAATTTTCAAACAATACTCCTGCATTATTAAGGTGGTATTCCATAAACCTTTTGCCTGTTTCAGAAATACCAGCTAACTGCAAACGCTCAGATAAAGTCTGTTCTGCAAGTACATCATAATCTGATAAAATGTAATCTATTTGATTATCATCAGGCAGCTCATGTTCAATAAAGTGGAATGGCACCTCTAAATCAGATTGATGATAAAGAAGAATCGCTGCTGACGGCTGCATATCCCGTCCGGCACGTCCTATTTCCTGAACATACCCTTCTACATTTGCTGGTGCATTATAATGAATCACATACCTGATATCAGGTTTATTTATGCCCATCCCAAATGCATTTGTGCATACGATCAGCTGCAGCTGCGAATTAAGAAATTGCTTTTGCACTAGCAATCTCTCATCCTGTTCCATACCCCCATGATAATAGGAAACATCTTGCATCCCCCTTTCATGAAGAACAGAGACAAGCTGTTCAGCACCTCTTCTCGTATTTGTATAAAGTATTCCCGGACCTTTTAATTCAGTTATTAGATCTATAGCTCTGTCTTGTTTTTGCTCTAGATCAGAAAAGGATTCAACAAAAATAGAGATATTCGCACGATTCACACTATGTATATGAACTTTCGCATCTCTCATTTCCAAATACTTCCGAATGTCTTCTTGTACTTTTACTGTAGCTGTTGCCGTTAATGCAAGACATACAGGGTTTCCGAGCTCTTCTCTAATAAATGCTAAATCCAAATAATGGGGCCGGAATTCATGTCCCCATTGAGAAATACAATGTGCTTCATCTACTACAAATAGCGACCAGTCGATCGATAATAAAGCAGATCGTATATATTTATTTTGCATGATCTCAGGGCTTACAAAGACAAACTGGTAATCTTTTAAGTGATGCAAAACTGATCGTCTATCTGATTGATCTAAGAAACTGTTTAACGCTACCGTTCTCTTAAAGCCAGCCTGTTTGAACTGATCAACTTGGTCCTGCATAAGAGACACTAACGGAGAAACGATTAAAGCTCTTCCTTTCAATAAAACGGCTGCCAACTGATAGATCAGTGTTTTCCCCGTCCCAGTAGGAAGCATGCCTAGTACATCATGACCTGAAAGAATATCTTCTAATATTTCTTTTTGTCCTGGTCTGAAATCATCAAAACCGTAATACTGTTTAAGTGCCGCTTCCAACTGCATGTTTCCCACCCTCTTTTGCCAGAACAAGCCGTATTTGCAAATATGTTAAATGTGGAAATGCTTCTTTAATCGGCCTGAGTTTATTTTCTTTTGTTTTATTATAAAAAAGGATAACTCTTTCTTTATCTTCCTCGCTTATGTAAGGATGAATTGAAAATTCAGGAATCTCCCGAGCGATTTCTACGAGGTGATCTTCCATTGTACTCAATTTCAAGTTTCTGATTTTCATAATTTCTTGTATGTCTTTTTCTTTTTGCAGCAGTTGATACGTCTGTAATGCAGATTTGGTTAAGGCGGGTACAACAATAAAATCCCCTATAAGTGAACTTAATACAGGATACATCCCAGGCTGCTCTCTAATTGATTTGAAAATTTGATGAAGTACTGAACGGAAGCGAAGTACCGTTTCAATTCTTGTTAATCCCCACTCTCTGGCAGACTGTTCAAATGTATTTCCAACACGGTTGTAGCCTGACAATTTTTTAACAAAAATTTCAGCACCCTCCGAATCGCATTTTTGTAATACTGTATTTAATTCATTGTATAAATAGGATGCAATATGTTTTCTTTGCTGTTCAGATCTAGGAAAAAGTATTTTTACTTTTTCAGCTGCTTCACGGTCTCTTATAACCGGAGAAAAATCAAAGTTATTATAAAGCGAGTTTGATAGGGACTGCACAAATAATGTAATGACTTGCCAGCATTTAAGTTCGATCGAAGCGTATTTTAGACCATTGAGCTTTTCAACGAATAAATAGCGTCCCTTAATCTCCCCGAGGAACTCTACACCTTTTTTAGTTACAAAAAAGACATTGTCTTCTTTAAGCTTTATCAGTTCATCCATATATAGCTCATCTATGATTGAGTTAAAATCATCTAACGTTAACCCTTTTAACGATGCATAATATTGTTCTATCTCAAACCATTGACTATCTGACAATGATTGTGATGTTTTCTTTCCAGTTAATATGTAATAAATACCTGAGCATTTTCTGCTGCCATCTACTTTTTGCAGAATGTCCATTATTATGGCATAACAAATATCCATACTTTATCACCACTCTATTTTCTTATATCTATTTTATCAGATTATAGGGAATTGAGAGTAAAAGTGTTATATTTTGCAGGAAGCTGGGTATAAAAGATAAGATGAGGATACTAATTTTCTATTGAAATGTAGAGGGATACTTATTACAATATGATTAGAAGACCCTTTAATAAAAAATGGTTAAATATGTATGACCGGATTAGTTTTCCAATTCCTTAGGAGGTATTCATTATGCCAAAGTATACGATTGTTGACAAAGAAACTTGTATCGCATGTGGAGCATGCGGAGCTGCAGCACCAGACATTTACGATTATGACGATGAAGGAATTGCATTTGTAACTCTTGACGAGAACCAAGGAATCGTTGAAATTCCTGACGTATTGTTAGAAGACATGCAAGACGCTTTTGAAGGCTGCCCAACAGATTCAATTAAGGTTGCAGATGAGCCTTTTGATGGCGATGCATTAAAATACGAATAGACAATAGTTACGAACCCTCTTTTAAGAGGGTTTTTTTATTTATTTTATTAAGGATGATTCTCATTGTCAATTAGTTTCTTTATTTTATGAAACCGCTATCTTAAAAAACATGGTTGTACCCTTATTCAGAATGTGTTAAATTATCAAAATATTGATGCAACTTATAAAGAATTCGAGGGGTGGAAACGTGACAGCAACCGTATTAGTTTGTGATGGCATTACAAGCGAGGGAATCGAACCTTTAGTAAGACTCGAAGGTGTAGAACTCATCTTCGGAAAGATTGATGATATCGAAGACCCTGACATGATTCAAGGAATAATGGTTAGAAGCGCTACTAAAATTACCGAGTCTGTTCTAGAAAAATTTTCAGGATTAAAAATTATTGCCCGTGCTGGTGTTGGTGTAGATAACATCGACCTTACCGCTGCAACCAAAAAAGGGGTTCTGGTTGTTAATGCTCCTGAAGGCAATACAATTTCAACTGCTGAACATACTTGGGCAATGATGATGTCCTTAGTACGTAATATCCCGCAAGCTAACCAATCTGTTAAGCTCGGTGAATGGGATAGAAAAAAATATACAGGCCAGGAACTTTACCAAAAAACACTTGGAATTATTGGTATGGGCCGCATCGGTTCTGAGCTTGCAAAACGTGCTAAAAGTTTTTCCATGAATGTTCTTGTTTTCGATCCTTATTTTTCATTAGAAAAACAAAAAGAATTATCTGTTACTTCTGTTGACCTTGATACGCTCATTCAACAAAGTGATATTATTACTGTTCATACCCCGCTTACAAAAGATACTCGCAAGCTGTTAAATCACGATAACCTTAAAAATACTAAAAAAGGCACATATCTCCTCAACTGCGCACGTGGAGGCATCATTGATGAAGAAGCTCTCTTGCACTATTTGAACACTGGCCACCTTTCAGGCTGTGCTCTAGATGTATTTGAACAAGAGCCTCCAGTTAACCGTTCATTGATTGATCATCCTAATGTTATCGTCACTCCTCATATTGCCGCTTCAACCATACAGGCTCAAAAAAATGTAGCTTATATGGCGAGCGATGAGATTAAATCGTTTATATTAAATAAACCTTTAAAACATGCCGTGAACTTCCCGTCATTATCTAAAGATACGTATGAAAAACTTATCGTCTATTATGACTTCTCACATGTACTCGGATCATTTACAACACAATTTTTCAAAGAGCCTGTCACCGAAATTTCCATTGGATATGGCGGATCACTCTCTGAAACAGATACGACATCACTGACCAGAAGCTTTCTTTGCGGTTTCTTAAAAACGAGACTCGGCAGACCTGTCAACGATGTCAATAGTATGGTGGCTGCTAACGAACGCGGGATCGTAGTAGGAGAAAAACGGGGTACAGATGACTACGGCTACCCAAATATTATTCATGTAAAAGTTACCGGACAAAATAGGACTTTCACACTATCCGCTACTTTAGTTAAAGGGTTTGGCGGACGCATTATACAATTGAATGGATATACAGTAGATTTTGTTCCCCAAGGATCTCTTTTATATATTGAACATCGTGATACACCTGGAATTATAGGAAAAGTAGGTGCCTTTCTAGGTGAACGGAAAATAAATATCGCAACGATGCACGTAGGAAGAAAATCAGCTGGCGGTGAAGCTATGATGGTATTAACATTTGATTCACAGCTGCCTGAAGAAATTCATAAAGAACTAGTCAACATTGAGGATCTGCTCGTTTGCAAACCGCAGGACCTGTAATTTATACATTAAAAAACTTGGCTCTGATGAGCCAAGTTTTTTATTTATCCTAATTCAACTTCTTTTCGCTCTCCATCTTTAAAAGTCATAAGTGTTGTATATCCTGTCTTTTTTGCAAGCTCAATAGAAGCTTCATAGTTTTCCCCTACTTGATGAGGTTCATGGGCATCAGAAGATAAAACGATAGGAATACCCTTTTTATAGCATAATGAAAGCAGCTCAGGTTCAGGGTATAATCTCCCGACAGGTTTACGTAACCCAGCTGAAGAAATTTCCACACATGTTTTTGAATTTTTCAAAGCGTCTGTTACCCTCTCATACTGCTCCATTAAAAATTCCTCGTCTTTTGGAACGTGATTAAAAATTTTCACCAAGTCAATATGTCCTACAATATCAAAAAGATTCGATTGTGCCAGCGTTATGATTTGGTCGTAATATGCCCTATATGTTTCGTACAGATCCCTTCGATCCCATTCTTTTCTGAATTCAGCAAGATCTATTCCAAAATCGTCAACCCAGTGAACAGAGCCGATCACGTAATCAAATGGATAAGATGAAATGAAGGATTCCATCTCTTTGTGGCTGCCTGGGGTATAGTCCATTTCAATAGACATTCTTACGTCTAAACCTAACCCTCCCGCTTTCTGAAATAAATTCACGTAGTCATCCATCGCATAATAGCGTCTTTCTTCCATCCATGGTTTCGAAACAATGTTTTTCGTTTCATAAAAATGATAAGCGTGTTCAGATATCCCAAATTCTTCGATTCCTTTTTGTTTTGCTGTCTCCACAAATTTCGTTAAGTAATCAATCGTCAAAGTTCCTTTTTCGAGATGAGCATGGTAATCCGTCAGCATATTGGTCTCCTTTTAAAAAAACGTTTTACCATATGTACCATGAATATCTCTTTCAATCAAGCATTTATGCTCCGAGTTTTCCTCCGATAAAAAGCACACTGATGCAGAGTGTTAAAAATAAAACCGCAAAAAAACGATTAAGATAGTCTCTCATTTTTGTCCTCCTAAAATTCAAGAATCAACTTTACTATCCTATTCAATTAATGAAATTTTTGAACTCGATTTTTAAAATTAGAGTGTGTTATCTTGGCAGACCGTTTTTTTCGCTAAGAGTGCGGCAGATTTCATTAACTTAACAATGAAGTTTAACAAGGTCCAAATAAAAACCGCCTTAATAGGCGGCTGTTTTGTTAAAATTGTTATTTAGCTGCTTCTCCATAATATATAGGAGCGGTTTGTATAGCACTATAAAGAATACTGCATTTCCAATCGCATGGTTCAAATCAAATGGCAGCCCTGCCAGATAATATGGCCAGAATTTTTGTGTAATGACACCGCCCATTATTACCGACATAATGAAACCGAACAGAAAGCCGCAGAAGCTTGCATATAAGCTCATGACCCACCATGGCATTCTATGACGGTATTTGCCGAGCAGACCGCTTAACACTGCAATAATCCCCCAAGCGATCATCTGCCCGAAAGTCCATAGCCCGTGACCTAAGAATAAGTTTGTTGTTAAAGTACTTAATATTGCTAGAATTAGACCTTGAACAGGACCAAGTACAAATGATGCTAATATTAAAATCGTTGTGTTCGGCTGAACGTTTGGAATCATTGCAAATGCGATGCGTCCTACAGTTAAGATTGCTGCAAGCAAGGCAATGATCGTAATCCTCCTGATCGTCAGCTTATTCATACTTGTGGAAGTCAAATTCAACAGTATCACCAGGTTTCAATGTGATTTCTTTTGCGCCTTTCATTGCTTCTTCGCCATTAACAGAAAAGAACCATGATGTTTTATCCTGTTCGTTTCCGGCAATCCCTTCAATACTGCTGATAAAAGAATCATCAAATTGAGTTTCGATCTTAAAGTTATCCTTCATAACATCCATTATTGTTGTTTCTTCCGTAATTGCTACTTTCTTTTCTGCAACCTTCTCTTTGCCATTATCTTTTGTAATTTGAACGGTTACTTGTTCTTTTTTGTTTTCTTCTGTTTTTGGCTGATCAGAAACCTTCTTTGTCTCAGATGTTCCACACCCAGCCAATAGCATCATCAATGCTGCAAATACTAAAATAAGTTTTTTCATCGTAAAACCTCTTTCTTGTTGATAATCTTTTTCTTTCAGGTTGTTTTCTAAAAGATTGTTGTTTTTGAGTCTCTTTTCTCGCTTCATTTGCAAGTTGATTGAAGCGCAAGGTGTGAGACTCCTAATGACGCATAGCGGCAGGAGGCTCACCGAACGCCCCGTGGAAAGCGAGCATCCTGTACCGGAAATCAACTACTTAAAAAAGCAACAATGGTTGCGAAAACAGCTTTCTTTTAAATCACCAAACAAAAAAATCCCCTTCGTCTACGAAGGAGATTGATAATTTGGTATACAGGCAGAAAACAGCGGCCGTTTAATGGCACTGCTTTAACACCCCCCTATCCTCGTAGGTCATGTCATGTACAAAACAGGCAGGTCTCCTGGCTCTTGATCATCGTCCCCTAACGCCTTCCCGTTTTCACAGTGGCAGATCAATTAGGTTTCTCACAATTACAGTGGCGGGACCGCAACGGAATCTAACCGTTTTCCCTATTATGCTTGTCCGATATGGACAGCACCTGTTAAAACACTTATGAAATTTTCTTTTACAATTCAATTATAACCGACTGGAGAAAATTGTGAAATCATTTTTTCAATCTATTCGATGTTCCTTATGAAACAAGATTAATCGGGAAAGAATGATAATTTATTTCACAGTTCGAGGTATTACGAAAGAGAATGTCGTACCTTCATTATTTTTACTATGAACATTAATTTGGCCGCAATGCGCTTCCACAATGTTTCTGGCGATTGCAAGGCCTAGACCGGTACCTCCTGATTTTCCTCTTGTCCTTGCTTTATCGCCTTTATAAAAGCGTTCAAAAACAAACGGAAGATCTTCCTCTTTAATTCCTGATCCGTTATCTTTAATGAAAAACTTAACTGCCTTTTCACTAGTTTCTATTGACAGACGAACGAACCCCCCATGTGAAGTATGGCGAATGGCATTATCTATTAAGTTTGTTAAAACTTGCTCAATTCGGTCAGGATCTATTTCCATCTCATTATGGATACCAGAAATATCGAGTGTTAGCTGTATATCTCTGTCTTTAGCAGGACCTTGAAATTTTCGCACGATACGTTCGGCGAATGGTGGAATTGCTAAGTGTGTATAGTGGAGCTTCATATGCCCTGCTTCTAATCTGGCAAGATCAAGCAGTTCATTAACAAGCCTTCCCATCCTTTTGGATTCATCCAAAATGATGCCTGCTAATTCCTTCTTTTCTTCTTCTGATTCTGCAACATCATCTACAATAGCTTCACTGTATCCCTGAAGCATCGCTATTGGTGTCTTAAGTTCATGTGAAACGTTTGCTACAAAATCCTCTCGCAATTTATCCATTCGACGCTCTTCTGTCATGTCACGCAGAACCGCAACAGCACCGCGAATTACAGAGTGATCATATAAAGGTGTCATTACTATAACCCATGAACGCCCCTGTATGTCTATTTCGGTCATCTGCTCGCTTTCAAGTGAAACAACCTGCTGAAAAAGCTGAGTGACAGCTATTGGAACATTTCCTTTCACTTCACTCTTCATTCCTGATTCATAATAAAAAGCTTGTAAAAAGCGGTCTGCCGGAGGATTTGTTACAAGGATATTCATCTTTCTGTCAAACGTAATAACACCATCAGCCATTGAACTCAAGATGCTTGTCAGCTGTTCTTTTTCCTGGTTTAAAGCTGTAATATTATTTTTAAGCTGACGTCCCATCCGGTTAAAGGTCATTCCTAGTTCACCAATCTCATCATGTGTTAAGATCGGCACTTTCATATCGAATTCACCTTTTGCAACAGATGTAGCTGCTTCTCTCATTTTTCTAAGAGGAGCTGTTATTCTTGTAGATAAAAAGAAAGCAAATATGATCGTGAGTATAATAGCTATACCAGCCGCTAAAAAGATAAGGTATTTCGTATGGTTTGTAGTTTTTGTTATATTCTCGATCGATTGGTAAACATATACGCCGCCTTTACCGTCTCCTGTTTCATAAGGTTCACCGTAAATGATCATCGTATGGGCAGATTTATTACCATCCGAAAGAATTGGAAATTCTCCGTTTATATAAATCTTTTTCTCTTCATCCACTACTGAAGATAATTGTTCATTATCACTAAAAACAGAAACAGGAATGTAAGGAGCATCACTAAAAGATTTTGTAGCGATAAATGATTCTTGATTTTCATCAATAATCATAATGGACATTGAATAAGCTTCTGCCATTTCACTCGTGATCCTAATGGCTTCTTCTTTATTTTCATCGTTCTCCATAATCAGGACAAGCCTGTCTGCCATTTTCGTCAGTTGTTCTCTTGCTTGATTATCATAAAAATTTTCAAAAAACTGGGTAAGCAATATTGTCAGCACTGTCAGTACGACTAATACCAGCAACAAAATGGTTACCGAAAGTTTGCCTACAACACTTCTCCAGATCATTCATTTCCCGCCTCAAATTTATATCCTACTCCCCAAACGGTTGCAATCATAGAGGCTGCATCTGGAGATACTTTGTTTAATTTTTCGCGAAGTCTTTTTACATGTGTATCTACCGTTCTTAAATCACCAAAAAATTCATAATTCCAAACATCCTTCAATAGCTGCTCACGAGCATAAACTTTATCTGGTGTTTTGGCTAAATAGTACAGCAGTTCATATTCTTTAGGTGTTAAGTTTACTTCTTTACCACCTGCTGTAACACGATGAGCGTCATGATCGATTGTTAAATGCTTGAATACAACCACATTTTTTGCAACGGTTTCCGTTTGAAGGAATTTTGTTGGTGAAGATCTTCTTAAAAGTGCCTTAACACGCAGGATGACTTCTCTTGGACTGAATGGTTTAGCGATATAATCATCTGTTCCAGCTTCAAATCCTTGGATCCTGTTTAGCTCTTCACCTTTTGCTGTTAGCATAATTACTGGAGTGGCTTTCTTTTCCCTTAGTTTTTCACACACTTCAATACCGTCCATACCCGGAAGCATCAAATCAAGCAGAATAAGATCAAAATTAATTGAAACAGCCATTTGAAGTGCTTCTTCTCCATTTTCTGCTTCATGTACTTCATAATTTTCTCTTTCAAGGTACATCGTTAATAATTTGCGAATTCGTTCTTCATCGTCAACCACTAAAATCTTTGCTTCTGTATTCATTTTTCAAGCCTCCACATGAAATCATAGTGAAAAATTTATTCCTATCATATCTATCCTGTTTCTATCATACATGAATTCTTCATCTTGGAACAAACAGGATACTCTTCATTTTACTTTATAAAAAAGCCCCTCTTAATAAAGAGAGACTTTTATGAAAAATCTATTATGCATATGAGTGCAATCCTACTAATACAAGATTTACTGCGATAAGGTTGAATGTAATGATCCAGAAACCTAATACGCAAAGCCATGCAGACTTTTCGCCATGCCAGCCTCTTGACAGTCTTAGGTGAAGATAAGCAGCATAGAACAAGAAAGTGATTAATGCCCATACTTCTTTAGGATCCCAGCCCCAGAATCTCGACCAAGCTTCCTGAGCCCAAATCATTGCAAAAATCAAAGCACCCAAAGTAAAGATCGGAAATCCGATTGCTACCGCACGATAGCTGATTTCATCAAGAAGATCAGGATTTATTTTCACCTTCGGCTGAAGCGCAGCCGCAATTCTTTTTCTTAAAATCAGTCTTAGCAGTCCATATAGGATTGCCCCTGAGAGAAGTGACCAGATAAACGTGTTTAATTTAATTGATGCATTTGCACCATTCATCCATGATGGTGTGGAAAAAAGCGGACCGAAAGAATCATCCAGCTGTTCTCCGTTTGCTGGTCCTGCAATTGCAGGCATCTCATAAACAATCTTTTCCGGCTGGTTCTGATCGTTCATGATTTCAAAGCTTGCTTCATAACCTGCACCTTTGAAAGCCATGGAAATAACGATGAAACCTACTACACTTATTAAACTGTACAAAACTATCTCAATCCACTTCGTCTTTTTAGAAGAAACAGATTGATCGACAGTACGAATTAAATAAATTAGACCTGAAACGAATGAAATAGCGAGTATTCCTTCACCTAAAGCGGCAGTAGTAACGTGAATTTTCAGCCAGTCGCTTTGCAGCGCTGGTATAAGCGGTGAAATATCTTTCGGAAACATACTTGCATAAGCAATAACAAGCAAAGCAACCGGCATCGCGAAAACACCTAATCCATTCGTACGGTAAATTGAATATAAAATGATAAATGCAAGTACCATCATCATTCCAAAGAAAGTTGTGAATTCAAATAGGTTACTAACTGGAGCATGTCCGCTAGCTATCCATCTTGTAATGAAATAGCCAAGCTGCGCTGCGAATCCAACGCATGCAGTTATGAATCCAATTTTACCCCATTTTTTTGTATGAGCTGCTTTTTCATTTTTTTTATCTGAAATAGACATCGCAAAAAACAGGGTAGAAAATAAATAAATCATGAATGCGCTATACAAAAGCGTACTGCTAATTTCAGCCATCCTAAACCCTCCTGCTCGAACGGTACTCCTATTTAGTATTAGTTTCCTTATCGACTAAAGCTGTTAAACTTGTCTTTTCACTAAGGAAATCTAAATCTTTTTTCAAGCCATACCAGTTCTTATTCGTGTGAGCTGCTGCCCACACTCCATCTTGATTTTGTTTAATCCAAATTCTTCTGTAGTTCCAATATAACCCTTGCGTAACACCGATCATAAAAATAATTCCGCCAAGAGCAATTATCCAGAGCGTATGGTCTTTTCTAACCGTTAAGGCTGTTAAGTCCTTTGTCTCGATCCCTGCAAACGACATTTTAAATTGATTCTCACCAGCTTCAATGTTCTTTTGAATACCTACAAATGCTTTTTCACCTTTTGGAGTTTCAGGAGAATACATTGAAAATACAAAAGCAGGGTTATCAGGCAAATTGTTTACTGTTGAAGGCTGATTTTGCTCATTAAGAATAAAGTTCGGAAAATACTCCTCAATCTCAACTCTGTAACCATTTCCCAAATCATACTTTTTCTCAGGTTCATGCAGATCAACAGTCAGCTTGCCAAACTTCTTGCCAGTTTCCTTCTCTTCTAATTCAAAACTCATCTTACTGAATTCATTCAGCTTAAAATCAGTCTGATAGAGTGCAAATGAATCAAATTTAAACGGTTCATTTACACGAATTTCACCGTCTTTTACTTTTATTAGTTCAGGCTCTTCCCCTATCGTGTGATTAGGCTTCGTCTTGTATAGTGTCACATTGCTTTGATAGTTTTTGGCTACTTCTCCATCTACTGAACTTAGTGCACTATTAAACTTCTTTTCTTCCTTATCATACATTTCGAGAATAAATTCTTTGTTTTCTAAGTAATATTGTCCGTCATCACTCTTTGTACCTGGTATTGACGCTTTTTCGCCTTCTCTGACCCAAAGAATTTCATCGACATACATTCCTGGGAAGAATCTAAGCATCGCACCAGTTAAGAAAATGATTAATCCAACATGGTTCACATACGCGCCCCACCTTGAAAAACGGCCCTTCTCTGCAAAAAGATTGCCCTTTTCTTCACGTACTTTATAACGCAATGATTCGAGTGTATATTTGATCTCTTCTAACTCTGCTTCTTCACTTACTGAGAACAAACGTTGATTCTTCATAAATTGATCATGCCTTGTAACTCTTTGCGTTTTTAAAGCTTTATAAAGCGGTATTCCGCGATCAAGGCTGGCAATAATAATAGAAAGTCCTAACATACCTAGCAGAATGATAAACCACCATGACCCATAAAGTTTATGGAAGCCCAACAAATAATAGATTAATCCAAGTGTTCCGTATTCGCTTTCATAATGAGTCGCAGGATCAACATTTGGCGGGATAAACGTTTCTTGAGGAAAAATTGTCCCTATTGCAGCAGCGACCAGTATGATGATTATAAGCCACACTCCAACTCTTACAGACGAAAAGAAGTTCCAGGTATGGTCTACAAACGTTTTTTTATACGTTTGAGATCTTCTGGCGCTTCCTTCATAACGCATGCTTGATAGCACTTCAACGTCGTTATCCAGTGGCTTACCACAGGCTTGGCAAAGACTTGTACCGTAAGGATTGGAGTGGCCGCATTCACATGTTATTGATTGCATCTTTTCACCCCGTTACGGCTTGATTTTTTCCATAAAGGAAATAATTTTTTCTTCAGACAGTGATTCACTCGTTCGTCCCACCACTTTCCCATTTTTATCAATAAGAATCGTAGTTGGAATTGGGCCTATGCCGTATGCTTTCGTTACTTCTCTTTGTTTATCCATCGGTATTGGAAAGGTTAAACGATAACGATCCACAAAGTTACTTACTGATACATTTGTTTCACTGACATTTACAGCTAGAATTACTACACCTTGTTCTTTGTAGGTTTCGTATTGCCTTTGCATATAGGGCATTTCCCGTTCACATGGCTTGCACCATGTTCCCCAAAAATTTAAGAAGACCCCTTTACCCCGGTAATCTTCAAGTTCAACCCGGTTGCCATTTAGATCAGTAAGTACAAAATTGGGAGCTGTGTCTCCCTTTTTTATGTAAGTACCATTTTCTTCAAAGATACTGTTATAGATTGTATAACCGATCGCTATAACTAAGATGGCAAGCAAAGCAGAGCGAAACCATAATCTTTTTTTCTTCAAAGCTATCCGCTCCTTTTAGCCGCTTCCATTTTACTATAACTTGAAAAAAAAGCCTATCTACGGCTTTTTTTTGACGTTTGTGTGACAGCCATGTTTCTTAGCTGCTTTATTTCATGTGGAGTTAGTTCTCTAAACTCACCTGGATTAAGTCCTCTAAGATCAAGAAATCCATATCTTTCGCGCTTCAGCTTCATAACAGGAGATCCGATTGCTTCTAGCATTCGCTTGACCTGCCGGTTCTTTCCTTCATGAATCGTTAATTCTACGATTGCTGTTCCTTTTTTCTTATCGATAGATGTAACTTTCGCTTTAGCAGGTGCAGTCATACCATCTTCCAGGCGAATCCCTCGTTCAAGCTGCTTAATCTTTTCTCTTGGGGGAATTCCTTTCACTTTAGCAATGTACACTTTATCTAACTGGTACCGTGGATGCATCAGCACATTCGCGAATTCTCCGTCATTTGTCATGATAATGACACCTGTAGTGTCATAATCTAATCTGCCAACCGGAAAAACTCGCTGTTCGATGATATCTTTGAAATAATCAGCAACTGTTTTACGTCCTTTATCATCAGATACTGCTGTTATTACTCCAGAAGGTTTATACATCAAAAAATAAACGGGCTGTTCCCGTTGAATTTGAATTTCGTTCACTTCAATTTTATCTTTTGTTCCGACTTTTGTGCCGAGTTCGGTCACAACATTTCCGTTCACTTTCACTTTGCCTTCACGGATTAATTCCTCTGCTTTTCTTCGGGAAGTTATACCGCTTTGAGCAATCACTTTTTGCAATCGTTCCATGATTTCACCTCATGTCTCATCATACCTTCATTATTCGTAATTCTCAACCACGTTAAACGTAAAAAAGAGCCTTAAAGGCTCTTTTTATTCGTTTTATGAGTAAAAAAGAAGTGATATCGCCGCGATGGATGCTAAAAATCCGATCAAGTCTGCTAATAGACCAACCTTTAAAGCATATTTCATTTTTTTAATTCCGACCGCTCCAAAATATACTGTCAGTACATAAAATGTCGTATCCGTACTTCCTTGTATCGTTGAAGCCAACCTTCCAATAAAGGAGTCTGGCCCATGAGTTGCAATGAGATCAGATGTCATACCAAGAGCACCTGTCCCAGAAATCGTTCTCATCAATCCAAGCGGAACGACTTCTGCTGGTATATGAAACAATGAAAATATGGGACGCATAGCGAGCATAACATAATCTAATGCTCCAGAAGCTCTGAAAACAGATATGGCTACTAGCATACCAACTAAGAATGGAATAATATTTATCGCAATGGAAAACCCTTCTTTTCCTCCTTCTACAAATGTTTCATAGGTTGGGACTTTTTTGTAGGTTCCATAGAGCAATATAAAACCGATTAAAAGGGGGATAAACCAAATCGAAAATGATTGAACGAAATTCATCTATTTCCCTCCCTTTTGCAAGGAGCGGTAATAGTAATACCTGTCGATCAGGATGGCTCCAACTGTTGCAACAGCTGTCGCTAAAAGTGTCGGTGCAACGATATCAGTCGGAGATTGAGAGTTATAGCTCATTCTTATAGCGATGATTGTGGTAGGAATTAATGTAATGCTTGATGTATTAATAGCAAGCAATGTGATCATCGAACGGCTAGCCTCGTTCTTTCCGCCATTAAGTATCTTTAGCTGTTCCATTGCTTTTATACCCATTGGTGTGGCTGCGTTCCCCAGTCCGAGCAGGTTCGCTGCCATATTTGATAAAATGTATCCCTGTGCCGGATGATCTTTTGGAATATCAGGAAATAGCCATTTGACAATTGGACGGAAAAGGTATGCTAGGACTTCTAACAATCCGCCTTTTTCTGCTATTTTCATAATCCCAAGCCAAAACACGAGAATACTTATCATAGCAAAACTCAAAGTTACTGCTTCCTTTGCACTTGTAAAAATTGCTGCATTTACTTTATCCATGTTGCCATTAATAGCTGCAACAACAAATCCAATCACCATCATACCGACCCAAATGTAATTCACCATGAGCCATTATGCTCCCTTGCTGCAAAGAAAAGCTGGTTCAGCATACCTTTAAATGTTGTCCAGATACCATCTTTGTGAGGTTTTATTAATGCTTTTCCATCATAATATAGCGGTAAATCTGCTATTCTTAAACCATTTAAATCTATAAAATACCTTCCTACAGGCTTAGGAATATCTTCTTCTTCCCATTCACCAGACTTGGGTAATTTATATAAATGAATCGAAGAAGAGATCTGTTTAATCTCTTCTTTCATTAACGGATAAGAAAAAGTACGGTTTGCTTCAACTTTTCCTTTATAACCTCTATCTTTAATACTGGGTACTTTACCTTCCTTAATCAGCTCGGTCATTTGAAAAGAGTGAAATCCCCACTCGAACATATTTCTATGATCTTCCCAGTCATCAGGATCATTTAGTGTAACTGCGATAAGCTCCATTCCGTCTTTCTCGGCTGTTGAAACCAGAGTTCTTTTTGCACGATTTGTATAGCCTGTTTTCCCGCCAGTGGCATTTTCATAAAGCTTCAGCATTTTATTTTTGTTTCGCCACACTCTGTCCCACTTTTCACCCGTTTGCTCAGAACGGTATACCTTCGTTGCTGATATATCTTTAAACATGTCGTTGTTCATAGCATACTTAGTCAGAAGTGCCATATCATAGGCGGTTGAATAATGGTCTTCATGTGTGTCGAGTCCATGAGGATTTCTAAAGCGAGTATGTTTCATTCCTATTTCTTCTGCCTTTTGATTCATAAGATAGGCAAATCCATCTAAGCTTCCGCCAACATGTTCTGCGATCGCAACAGCAGAATCATTTCCTGATCTCAGCATCAATCCATAAACCAGGTCTGTTAATGGGATTTTCTCACCGGGTTTTAAATAAAGAGAAGATCCTTCTGTTCTCGCTGCATGTTCGGTTATGGTTACAGTATCCTGCATCTTTCCGGATTCAATGGCAAGGATAGCAGTCATGATTTTCGTTATACTAGCGATTCTCATGGGACGATGTTCATTCCGGCCATATAAAACTCTTCCTGAGGATTGTTCCATCAGTACAGCCGCTTTTGCTGATACACCAGGTTCAGCCTTTGCTTCTTGCGGGAAAACTGCAAGTATAAGCGAGCATATTACAATGTAAATAAGAGGTGAAATGATTTGTTTCATTCAAAATCCCGCCCTTTAGGTGTTTTGTAAAAGTTTATGCAAACAAGGACAGGTTATGAATGGGATTTACTTCCGCTCTTTTATTGAATAGGAAAGAAACGTTGTTTTTCACCGTGTCTATTTTCATAATCAGTAAGTTCCATTAATGCTTTTTCTTCTGCTGGTATTCTTACACGGAGCATCAAGATATTTAATATTGTAAAAAGAAATGCGGTAACATAAGCGCCAAAAATAAGAGGAATTACTAAAAGTTCCAATGCTACGACTAAGTAATTAGGATGTCTTATAAAACGGTACGGTCCTTTAGCCACAACTTCAGCACCTGGAAGCAGAATGATTTTTGTATTCCAGAAAACTCCTAAAGAGGTGATCGCCCACACCCGAATTATTTGTGCAATTAAAAACAATACAAACGGAATCATCCACCATGAAGGAGAAAAAGCACCGAAGAACATTACTTCAGCAAATAGAAAAAGAAAAAATGAGGCATGCAGAGTTACCATCCATTTATAATGGCCGCTCCCTGCCTCAACAGCCCCCTTGGATCGGAGAGTTTCTTCATTCTTTCTGGCGATTTTCACTTCTGCAAGTCTCTGGATTATTAAAAAAGTCCAAAAAACGAGAAACCAATTCACCGTTATTTCCTCCATTCGACTAACAAAAGCTCTGATGAGAAACCAGGGCCAAGTGCTGCCATAATTCCTAAATCACCTTCATTTTGTTTTATGTCCATAAATTGTTTCAAAACATAAAAGACAGTAGCCGAAGACATGTTGCCGTTTGACATAAGCACATCTCGTGAAATATCAGTTTTGGAAATAGGCAGGCCAAGAGCATCAACATATGCCTGAAGGACTTTCTTGCCTCCGGGATGGGCAATAAAATTTTTGATCTGTTCTCCGGTTAAATGATTTCGGTTTAGAAACTCATCAACGTTCGGTTTAAGCCATGTTCGTATCACATTAGGTATATCACGTGAAAAGACAACATAAAGACCTGTATCTTTTACCTCCCATCCCATTACATCCTCTGAATGAGGCTTTAATGTGGACATTGTATCTAAAATATAAGGCTTTAATTCTGCTGATTTACCAGCATCTGATTCTTCTCCGCATATAAGTGCGCATGCAACCCCATCTGCAAATAAGGAGGTACCTACAAGATTGCTTTTAGAAAAATCCTCATGCTGGAACGTCAAGCTGCATAATTCAACACTCAATACGAGCACGTTTGACTTCGGATATGCTTTACAATAATCAAAAGCTCTCGAAAAGCCTGATGCACCACCTGCACATCCTAAGCCCCATATAGGTATTCGTTTCGTATGAGAGGAAAACGGCAGCATATTCATGATTCTGGCTTCTATACTAGGAGTGGATATCCCGGAACTGGAAATAAAAAAGATTGCGTCAATATTTTCATAAGGGATTATAGGACTGTCTGCTGGGCCCATGCATTTTTGGATGCATTCTGCTCCAAGATTCGTAGCAAAGTCTATGTATAAATCATTTTTTTCTTGAAAACTTCTCTTTTCTTTAAACCATTCAATCGGCATTACAAAATATCTTGATGAAATCTCACCATTCTGAAAAACTTTTAATAAACGTTCAATATCTGAAAATGCATCCTGAAATAAGTTTCTTGCAAATTCCATCGTTTCTTTTTGCGATAGTTTGTGCGGGGGATTAACGGTTTCGACTGCTGCTATTCTGGGCAAAAGATTTCTCTCCTTCGACTCGTTTTACTTATTTGTTAATTTACCCTTAACCCTTTATTTAAAACAGAACGATTTACAAATAAAAAAGCAGCCAAGGACTTGGCTGCTCAAAAAAAATTATTCAAATGGCTTTAAAAGATTCGTTAATGTTTTTTCATCAGGATCCATAAAAAGACTCTTAAAATTTTCATATTCGTTAATGTAAACTCGTTTTCTTTTCAAATATGAATCATTTTTGCTGAGTGCTGCTAATGCTGCTAATTCACGGAGTTTATATTTTTGGAGATGCTGCTTCCAGAAATCAAGCTGAGTTAATTCATCTTCAAGTTTTTCTTCAAAGTAACGTACATAGAGAAGATGAAAGGTATGTTTTTCACCATTTATTTCGTAGGATGCTTCTGAACGGTTAAAGAAATCCTCTGATGTATTCGGTTTTTCTTTTTCTAATTCAATACCATCAATATGATGAATCAGCAAAACAGCTTCCCCCTTAGTTATCTTCAAAAGATATAGATTCCTGAAACTTTGAAAAGAATAGGTCTGCTTCCTGTTCCACGCTCTCCTCTTGAATGTTCTCCGGGAGCGGAGGCAGTTCTTTAATCGTCTGAAGGCCGAAATGATCTAAAAATGCTTTGGTAGTGCCGTACAAAATAGCTCTCCCAGTTCCTTCTGCCCTTCCGACCTCTTTTACAAGCCCTTTTGCAGATAAAGTTTGAAGAGGCTTTTCTGTCTTCACTCCTCTGACTTCTTCGATCTCAGATCTTGTAATAGGCTGTCTATAGGCAATGATTGCTAAAGTTTCGAGAGCCGCTTGTGAAAGAGTAGAGTGACCAGGGGTTTCAACAAGACGCTCGTAAAAAACTGCATGATCTGGTTTCGTTACGAACTGAAGTGATCCTGCGTATTCAACGATAGTCATACCTCTGTCAGGTGAAAGGTAGCTTTCTTTCAACTCATTAATAATCTCATCTATTTCCTTGCTGTCTTTTTCAAGAACTTGTGCAATTTGTTTTCGGTCGATGCCTTCATCTCCGCTGACAAAGAGCAAACCTTCAATAACCGCTTTTATTTCATTTCGTTCCAAATCCTTTTACTCCTCTATCATGGTAATATAAATTTCACTAAAATGGTCTTGCTGCTCACAGTTAATACTTTTTACTTTCATTAATTCCAAAATGGCCAGAAACGTAACTACCACATGCTCTTTTGAGCTTTTATCAAAAAGATCGGTAAAACGTCTTTTGCCTCCAACAGATAGGAGTGATTGTTTAATCTGGTCCATTCTGGTTTCAATCGGAATTTCCTGGCGTTCTATCGTTGTTTGTCTTGGTGACCGAGTCACTTTTTCCTGAAAGACCTTCTGCATTGCCTGCAGCATATCATAAAGCGTTACATTTGTTACCTGCTGAGCTGTTTCCTCTTTTTCAAACTGACTTAAATCGAGCGGTTCTCTAGTATAAACTAAGCTTCTTGCAGCTTCTCTTTCTTTTAATTCATCTGCTGCAAACTTATATTTCCTGTATTCAATTAACCTTCTCACCAATTCGTCTCTCGGATCTTCTTCTACGTCTAATTCCATCTGCTGATCAAAAAAATCATCTTCATGCTTCGGCAGTAGCATCTTGCTTTTTATCGCAAGCAAAGTTGCAGCCATGACTAAATATTCACTGGCAACATCCAGTTTAAGTTCTTTCATCGTATGTATATATTGCAAGTATTGCTCTGTAATTATTGCTACAGGTATATCATAAATATCTACTTCGTATGTTTGAATTAAATGAAGCAGCAAATCAAGCGGACCTTCAAATCCATCAAGCTTCACACTATATTGCATAACATTTCCCCAGTTTTATCAACGTTTTTTGTATTATAAAATTATATCATATTTTCAACATACAAAAGCTGTATTTTTATTAGTCAGAGGCCTATGGTAAACTAAATGCGTAAAAGCAAAGGGGTGTGGGCACAAGTTGAATTATCCGAAAGCTTGGATTGATTATTTAATCTATTTCCATACTGATCAAGACTTTTTTGAGTGCCATGAAGTACTCGAGGAGCATTGGAAGAACGAAGGAATGAAAGGAAACCTATGGCCGGGGCTCATCCAGATCGCTGTAGCTCTCTACCATCAGAGACGCGGTAATATGAACGGTGCAAAAAGAATGATAACAAGCGGAATTCAAAAACTTCAAAGCGAAAAAGCTGCACTCCATTCACTGGGACTTGAACCTGACAATCTTATTGAAATGCTGGAGAATAGAAAAAAAGAGATTGTTCAGCAAAAAAAATTTAAGCCTGTTTCACTCCCATTAATACCGTCATTGAAAAAAACATGCTTATTAGAAGCCGAAAAAACCGGGAAGGCATGGGAATCAAAACTTGTTCTAGACGAGACTATTATTCATAAACATAGATTAAGAGACCGAACACCTGTTATCGAGGAAAGAGAAAAACAGAAATTGCAAAAGAACAGAATTCTTTGATAAAAAATCATAACCCCCTGTCAACAGAAGCCTTGACAGGGGATTTTTATGCGTTCAGCATATCAAACAACAATAAAAAAAGCCCCGGATACCCGGGGCCGCTCAATATTACTCTTCCCAAACTTTAACTTCTTTCATTGCATCGCCTTGCTTAATGCGCAAAACAGTGTCCATTCCTTCAGTAACTTGTCCGAAAACTGTGTGTACACCATTCAGATGCGGCTGAGGCTCGTGTACGATAAAGAACTGGCTTCCACCAGTATCACGGCCAGCGTGAGCCATTGATAGAGATCCTGCTACATGTTTGTGAGGATTCCCTTCTGTTTCACAAGGAATTGAGTAACCAGGGCCGCCTGCACCAGTTCCAGTCGGATCTCCGCCTTGTGCTACGAAACCAGGAATTACACGGTGGAATGTTACTCCATTATAAAATCCTTCGTTTGCAAGCTTTTCAAAGTTTTCTACAGTTCCAGGTGCTTCTTCTTGATATAAATCAAATAATATTTTTTCGCCATTTTCGAATTCGATTGAACCTTTTTTCATTAAATAGGCCTCCTTATGTTTCATTCACATACCATTGTACGGTGAAATGACATCGCCGTAAACTAATTTACACAAAAACCTTTGATTTTAAGGGCACATCCTGTCTGACTAAGTCTTCGTAAGTTTCTCTCTTAACGACAAGCTGTTCTTCACCATTTTCTACAAAAACAACTGCTGGACGCTGTATTCGGTTATAATTGTTTGCCATACTGTATCCATACGCTCCTGTACAAGATACAGCAAGATAATCTTGATCCGTCACTTCAGGCAGCTCCAAATCCCAAATGAGCATATCTCCGCTCTCACAGCACTTTCCTGCAATTGATACTGTTTGGGCAGGCTTATCGTTCATCTTGTTTGCTGTATATGCGTCATATTTTGCTTGATAAAGAGCTGGACGAATATTATCTGTCATACCGCCATCAACAGAAACATAATGTCTTACACCTTCAATCTCTTTTTGAGAACCGATCGAATAGATCGTTGTCCCAGCATCTCCAACGAGTGATCTCCCTGGTTCAATCCATAATTCAGGAATTGACTTTCCTTCGAAATGAGCCATTTTACGATTGACTTCATCAATCATTGCCATAACATACTGTTCTGGCTCAAGAGGTGTGTCATCAGAAGTATATTGAATACCAAATCCACCGCCTAGATTCACGACGCGAGGAAAATATTGATAGCTCTCTTCCCAAATCTTAAAATGGCTAAACAGCTTATCAATTGCTAGAGTAAAACCTTCAGTTTCAAAGATTTGAGAACCTATGTGACAATGTATGCCGAGCACCTCGAAAAACTCAGACTCAAGGACTTCTTGCAATGCCTTATCTGCTTGCCCGCTTCCTAAGTCAAAACCAAATTTAGAATCTTCCTGACCGGTTATGATGTAATCATGTGTATGGGCTTCAATACCAGGTGTAAGACGCAATAAGATCTTGACTTTCTTATTCAGTTTTCTGCATAGCATTTTTAACAGATTTATTTCATAAAAATTGTCTACTACAATACACCCTACTCCTGCTGAAAGTGCGAACTCTAATTCCTCAACACTCTTGTTGTTTCCATGAAAATGGATACATTCTGCAGGAAATTCTGCTTGGAGTGCTGTATAAAGTTCCCCGCCGGAAACAACATCCAAACTTAACCCTTCTTGATCCATAAGCTGAATGATCGCGATAGAAGAAAATGCTTTGCTGGCGTATGCTACCTGATATCCAACACCCTTTTCTTCAAATGCTTTCTTGAATCCTCTCGCTCTAGTTCTTATTAAAGCAACATCATATAGATAAAGCGGTGTGCCATACTTTTTTGCAAGTTCGACTGTATCTGCTCCGCCTATCCAAAGATGATTATTTTCTCCGATTTTAGCTGTGCCATGTAAATTCACAATTAATCCCCTCTCCATGATGATGGAGAATTCAATCCCGACAATAATAAAAAAACAGCCGCAATTAAGGCAGGCTGTCATGACCGTGCCCTCATGTCGGAATAGCTCTCCACTACTGTTGTAGTGACAGTCCGCTGCTTGTTCAGCAACGGCCCAGCATAAAAAGAAATGGATCTCCTTTTACACTTCGGCAAATTGACCTTTCGACATATTTCATCGTCTTCCATGAACTCCATATGCTACTTATTCGTTTTGCGCCTCTACCTCAAATGAGGCATATATTGAATTAGTTATGAATTTTATCACAATTTTTGTTAATCCACAAGGGACAGATTAATTAGTCGGCTGTTTTTTAGGGTTTTGCGGATGAACAATACTTGGGCGCACTTTGGAAAGCGGAACCGCAACACGAATAACAATCTGCAAAAACGCCTTAGGATTGAACGGTATGAACGGCCAAAGATACGGTGTGTTTAAATTTTTTATAGTGCTTAAGTAAAGGATAAAGCCCGTAACACCTATCATGTATCCCGGAACCTTGAACAGGACTACTAAAACGATTAAGACCAGTCTTACTACTTTATTTGCAACACTGAGTTCATAACTCGGAGTTGAGAACGATCCGATGGCAGCGATAGCAACATATAAAATTACTTCTGGAACAAACAGTCCTACATCAATAGCAATCTGACCAATTAAAACCGCTGCAATTAGCCCCATCGCGGTCGAAAGTGCACTAGGAGTATGAATGGCTGCAAGCCTTAATATATCAATTCCTATTTCTGCAAATATAATCTGTAAAAATAAAGGAATGTTTGTTGTTTTATTCGGTCCGATGAAATCGATAAATGGAGGAAGCAGCTCACTATTCATTGAAAATAACAGCCACATTGGTACTAAAAAGACTGACATGATCATACCGCTAAAACGAATCCATCTTAGAAATGCACCTATAAAAGGCGTTTGCCGATATTCCTCTGCGTGCTGCACATGATGAAAAAGCGTTGTAGGTGTAATAATTACGCTTGGAGAAGTGTCAGTAATTATTAATACATGGCCTTCCATCAAATGCTGTGCCGCAACGTCTGGTCTCTCTGTGTATCGAACGAGCGGAAAAGGATTCCAGCCTTGTTTAACAATAAATTCTTCGATTGTCTTATCTGCCATCGGTATTCCGTCGATTTGTATTTTTCCTAACTCGTCTCGGATCAGATTAACTAAGCCAGGATCCGCTACGTCTTGTATATAGGAAAGACAGATATCAGTCTTCGAACGTTCACCAACTTGAAGGATCTCATGTCTAAGCCTTTCATCCCGGATTCTTCTTCTAGTAAGAGCTGTATTAATAATAATATTCTCTGTATAACCGTCTCGCGAACCCCTTACAACTTTTTCGATATCTGGTTCTTCAGGTGATCTGCCAGGATAGCTTCTTACATCAACAACAAAAGCTTCTTCTTCACCATCAAGAAATATTACAATCAATCCTGAAAGCATTCTGTCTACTGCTTCATCTAGTGATTTTGTAAGTTCAACCTGCTGGTGAGCAAGGTGATTATGTACAAGATCTTTTACTTTCCCTGGAGATCTGTGGCCATGGTCCATATCCATAAGCTCGCGATACAGCATAATGATAAATTCACTGTCACAAAGACCAGTACAATAATATAGCTGAAGCTCTTTTTTGAGTACAAATATTTTTCGGACACCTACATCAAAACTTATACCGATGCCAAGGCGGTCTTTTAAGAACTTTTCATTCTCTTCTATATTTTTACTGATCGGTGTTTTGTTCTTTGTATTTGCCATGAGATTCGCTCCTTTCTAGAATGAGATTGATTGCTTTTAAGGTTATAGGGGCTCCTTTTTCAACTGAATCGAACCCAGCCATCTTTCCAATATCACCTACTCCGATTACAAAAGGAAGATTCAGTTCGTCTAGTATATAGACCGTATCCCCATTGATTCTTCCAGTTTCCAAATCAGGCACTCCGCTTTTATCAATGCCAAACTCAGTGAGTTCACCATATCTGTCCATCGAACAATGAACCTTTGTCCATTCTGCAAAATGCGTTTTAGATGCGACTGCTACCGCCCCGATAACATCAAAATCCTCTTGCTGATGGATAATTCTCATAGCCTGCTCACCAGGCCCTTCACCTTTAAAGCCACAATCATCAAACATTACAAGGACAGGGTCATGAGGGGTTTTACGGATCATTTCAACAAGTTCTTCACCGCTTTTTTTGGTCGGATTTCCCCAAGACTGTGAAATACAGCGTCCGCCAATTATTTTGGCAGCATGTTCAACAACCCGAAGCGCATAAAAATCTCCATCTGTTATGAAAATAACCCGTTTTTTCACCCTCAATCACCCCTTTGGTTCGAAGATAACTGCAACTAAAAACCCAAATAGAATAGCAGATGATATCCCTGCAGAAGTTAACTCGAAAATCCCCATTGCTATACCGATAAATCCATGTTCATCAGCTGCTGCCATTGCTCCGTGCAGCAATGAGTGTCCGAAGCTGGTAATAGGAACAGTAGCCCCTGCTCCTGCAAATTTAATGAGGTTGTCATATATTCCGAAAGCATCCAGAAAAGCTCCGATTACAACAAATGATGTTGTAACATGGGCAGGTGTCAATTTTAAAATATCCATCATTAATTGACCCACTACACAGATTGCTCCCCCTACAATGAAGGCCCAAAGAAATTCCATCTTACATACCTCCTTCCGCCCGCTCTAAAACTACTGCATGAGCGACAGTTGGAATTGTTTCCTTTTGCTGGACCATCACAGGACTTAAGAGAGCACCTGTAGCGACCATCATTACCTTCTTTAAGTTCCCTTTTCGTATTTCATCCAGGATATATCCATAAGTTACAACGGCTGAACATGCACATCCGCTTCCCCCGGCAAACACTTGCTGATCTGAACGATAGACCATTAAACCACAGTCACGGTGATTATCAGAAATGTCATATCCTTGTTCTTTAAGAAGCATTTTTACTATTGGAGCTCCGACACCTGATAAATCTCCCGTAGCGATCAGATCGTACTCATCAGGTGAGACATTCATTTCTTTAAAATGTGCTGCAATCGTATCTGCAGCGGCAGGAGCCATAGCTGAACCCATATCAAAAGGATCTTTAATACCTAGATCTACAACCTTTCCGACTGTGGCTGAAGTAATTTTTATATCTGATACCTCTCTACTTACTAGCGCTGCACCAGCTCCAGTCACGGTAAATGTAGCTGTATCTGGTTTTTGCCCGCCGTATTCAGTTGGATATCTGAACTGCCTCTCAGCTGTTGCATTATGTGAACTGACCGCTGCAATAACCCGGTTTGCATAACCGCCATCTACCAAGGCGGCTCCCAGTGCAAGAGATTCCATAGAAGTTGAACAAGCTCCAAATACCCCTAAAAACGGGATACCGTTTCCTCTGGCTGTATAATTCGAGGATACAATCTGATTTAAAAGATCTCCTGCAAGCAAAAAGTTAATGTCTTCAGGGTTAAGCTTTGATTTCTTTAAACAGAAATCAATTGCATCTTCCATCAGCTGCCGTTCAGCCAGCTCCC
The DNA here is from genome assembly GCF_042680145.1 of Fictibacillus halophilus. Classification (GTDB taxonomy): domain Bacteria; phylum Bacillota; class Bacilli; order Bacillales; family Fictibacillaceae; genus Fictibacillus; species Fictibacillus halophilus_A. The sequence goes on from NZ_JBHTNQ010000001.1 coordinate 1,750,914, forward strand.
AATTTTTTTGTCCGCAATGAAGATTATTATAAGTCTTATCAAAATAGCCTCCGAGCGGTCCTTCACTTTCCATAGGACCAACGGCAGTACCAGCAGCATTCAAATAGATGCTGTTAGCAAATTTCCATGTTTGTCTGCCTAATAAATTCATGAGCTCACTCCTCACATCACATGCTGAAATATATATCTGATCATCCCAAAAATGTAAGCTGCAACCGCTCCAAAAACAATAACGGCTCCGGCTAGTTTAAACAGGTTTGTTGCGACACCCAATACTAGTCCTTCGCTTTTATGTTCCAAAGCAGCACTCGTTACGGCGTTGGCAAAACCGGTAACTGGCACGACAGATCCCGCTCCAGCAAATTGACCGATCTTATCATATACACCGAGACCCGTCAGAAGGGCTGCGATTAAAATCAGCGTTGCTACAGTTGGATTACCTGCTGTTTCTTGTGAAAAGTTAAAGAAGGTCATATAAAAATTTTGTATCCCTTGGCCGATTAAACAGATTAAACCGCCAACAAAAAATGCTTTTAAGCAATTGATTACATATGGGGGTTTAGGCTGAATCGGTTTAATTTTTTCAGCATAAGCTTGTTGCTCTTCTTTTGTTGCCATGTTGTTTCACTCCACTTCTTAATGATTGATATAATAGATCCAATGAAACAAGGACCCCGTAATTTTCCCAAACACAATGGCCATTAATATAATGATAATTTTTTCACCAAAACCCACTCGTTTCGCTAAAATCGGCAAAACATTTAATACCTCTGTTAATGCAGCGGCAAGCATTCCTACAAAAATACCAGCCAGTAAGCCGACCGGTGCAAGAATAATCGGAGAAAATGAGAATGAAGCATTTCTCAAATTCATCCATCCACCTAAAACGGCACCAAGTATAATGCTTATCTCGTAACTTCTTATAAAGCGGTAGGTTTTTGAAAGCTGCATAAGCCTTGGTACAATCCCCAGAACCGTAATCAATGCAACGAGACCTGAACCTACAGTTATTCCTCCGCCAAATCCAATAAACGCGATAAGCAAAACTTTAATTGTCATTGATTTTCTTCTCTGTTTCTTTATTTTCATGGACGATTACATACTGATCGAGGTCTTGCTGGTAATTGAACATTTCTACTTCCAGCGGACTTGGTTCTTCATTAAGCCTTTTTCGAAACAAATGATTAAAAAATAGAATCATTCCGAGCCCCAGACCAAATGAATAAGGAATCTGCAGCAGCAGCGGCTGCTCCTTATAATGCCCTGTAATCATGTAATAAATTTTCTGATGAACAAGCTGCATGCTGACATCTTCATGAAAATTCATAATGGCAAGAGCCGAACCCGTAAAGAGGAGAAGCCACACGAGTACAAAATATACAGGAGCTAATGTCTTTTGTTTCATCTGGATTTCCAAGATGGACTGGGCGGGTCCGATCGTCTGAACATCGATGTCTGGATTATTCTTTTGAATCGTACCTATCACCCTCATTACATCGATAACGATTAAATGTTTATCTTCTGGAGTTACTTTATGGATTATATATTCTTTAATCTCCCTTTCGTTTTCATCTGATGCGACGATTTGCGCGACATCGCCAATCGTTACTTTCTGATGCTGAAGGACTTGAACGCGTTGCCGCATACGAAGGTATATTACTTTATCCAACTTACTTCGCCTCTTTTCTTCAGCGCATTTGTGTTTAGTATGCGATTTGGCTTTTCTAATCATGCTTAGCAATAGAAAACATCCAAAAACTACCACCAAAAATAAAAAACCAGACAAGACTTATTAAGTCTCCATCTGGTTTTTCATAAATAACAATATTTTCTTTTCGAGCCTAGATACTTGAACTTGCGAGATAGCAAGCCGTTCAGCTACTTCTGACTGGGTCTGGTCTTTAAAATAGCGTAAATACACGATTAAACGCTCCCGCTCATCTAGCTTGTCCATAATATCTTTTAAAGCAATTTTATCAAACCATTTACTCTCTGCATGATCTGAGATTTGGTCTAAAAGTGTTATTGGATCACCATCATTTTCATAAACAGTCTCATGTATCGATTGAGGTGCTCTTACAGCATCCTGAGCCATAATAACATCTTCCACCGCTACCTCTAGATATTGAGCGACTTCGTTAATCGTCGGTGTCCGTCCAAGAGATTTAGATAACTCGTCTTTAGCCTTCCGAACCTTGTTGCCAGTCTCTTTCAGAGAGCGGCTTACTTTTACTGTTCCGTCGTCACGTATAAAACGCTGGATCTCGCCTATAATCATCGGAACAGCGTAAGTCGAGAATCTTACATCGTATGACAGATCAAATTTATCCACTGATTTTAACAAACCAATACTGCCGATTTGGAAAAGGTCATCTGCCTCATAACCTCTGTTTAAAAAGCGCTGAACCACAGACCAGACAAGCCGCATGTTTTTTTCAACAATCGTATCGCGGGCATGCTGATCTCCTTCCTGACTTTGTTTAATCAATAATTTTATCTCTTCATCCTTAAGAAACGGTTCGCTTTTGCTGCCTTTCACCTCGACATCCATAGGCATACTCCCTTAATTACACATAGCTTTATTTTTGGTTAAGTATTTTGTCAAGTGAATCGTAGTTCCGTACGACGGTTCTGAGATGACTTCAACTTCATCCATAAAATTCTCCATAATCGTAAAGCCCATTCCTGAGCGTTCCAGCTCTGGCTTAGAAGTATATAGAGGCTGTCTCGCCTGATCAAGATCAGGAATCCCCAAACCTTCGTCACGTATTGTAAGGTGGATAGTATCCTCTTCTATCGCTGCTTCAATGAAAACCATGCCCGTTGCTTTATTTTCATAACCATGAATAATTGCATTTGTAACGGCTTCAGATACAACTGTTTTAATTTCAGTTAATTCGTCCACAGTAGGATCGACTTGGGCAATGAATGCTGCAACAGTTACACGGGCAAATGATTCATTCTGACTTAATGCTGAAAACTGAATCTTCATTTCATTTCTCATATTAAGCCACCCCCAAAGCCTGCAGTGCAAGCTCTTCATCTTCTTCAAGCCTGATTATTTTAAATAAGCCTGACATTTCAAAAAGTCTTTTTACAGCAGGCGAAATAGCGCATACCACCATTTCTCCATCCTGATTCTTTATTTGTTTATAACGGCCTAAAATAACACCAAGACCAGAGCTATCCATAAAGCTTAAACCTTCTAAGTTTAGAATGATGTGATTTACTGTATGCTTTTTCAAGTAATCTTCCACTTGTGATCTGAGCAAGTCTGCTGTATGGTGATCAAGTTCTCCGTCTAAGCGGATACACAAAACAGTGTGTTTAAGTTCCAGATTGACAGCTAATCCCACGCTATCCTCTCCTTCTTTTTTGGATAACGTGATTTTCTATAAAAATAGACGAATTCCTTCACTGATGACAAAACTAGTGGGAATTCGCCTATAAATGTCAAGAATAACTATGATTTATAAGGATTTTGACATTTGTCCTGCTGTACGTTTAAATAATTTCCACCAGGAAGCTTTCTTTATCGTTTCCGAAGCCAATACAGGGCTTTCTGTAATGAGATCTTTGCCGTTCCATATCTTTAAAGAACCAATCTGCTGCCCTTTTTTAACAGGCATTTTTAAATCTTTATCAACAGTGACCTCTGTTTTTATCTTTTTAGCAGCTTCTCCTTTTTTCAATAAAAGAGATATATTCTCAGAAGTTACGACTGGTAGTTTTGATTTGTCCGCTTTTTGTACTTTTACTTCTTTCACGATTTCATGACGATCGAATAATTTTTTTGTTGAGAATTGAGTAAATGCATAATCGAGCATGGAAGTAACCTGTGCGTTTCTTTCTTTCGGAGTCGGTGCTCCCATTACAACAGCTATAACTCTCATCCCATTTTTATTCGCTGTAGCTGTCAAACAATATTTCGCCTCATTTGTAAATCCAGTTTTTAATCCATCCACACCAGGATAAAACTTAACAAGTCGGTTTGTGTTTACAAGCCAGAACTTCTTGTCTGTATCTTCACGTAAATAATCTTCATATAGTCCAGTGAATTTAGTTACTTCTTCATGTTTAAGAAGTTCTTTCCCCATGATCGCCATATCATGTGCAGATGTATAATGACCGGCTGCCGGAAGACCTGTAGCATTCTTAAAGAACGTATCTTTTAATCCTAATTTCTTTGCTTTATCGTTCATCATACTTACGAATGAATCTGCAGATCCTGCAATATGTTCTGCCATTGCAACTGATGCATCATTAGCACTTCCAATTGCAATTCCTTTAACCATATCTTCTACTCGCATTTCTTCTCCAGGTTCCAGGAATATTTGCGATCCGCCCATGCTTGCAGCATACTCACTTACGCGAATTTTATCGCTCCAGCTGATCTTGCCTTTGTCAATCGCTTCCATTACTAAAATTAACGTCATAATTTTAGTCATACTTGCTGGCGGAAGCTTTTCGTGGCTGTTCTTTTCATATAATACACTTCCACTGTCTTGTTCCATTAAAATAGCAGAATGACTTTTTTCAGCTAGTTTTACTTTTTCTTTTTCTGCAGCTTCCGCTTTTGGAACGGAAAATGACGCTAACAGACACAAACTCAATAAACCTGAAATCAAGGCTTTCATACTTTTCCCTCCATTCATATAGCTCTATTTTTTCCATAATTTTTCACTTTATACCGTATTTGCCATCTGTAATCGATAAGAAAAGTTTAATTTTTGAACGTGTAACTATGCGTGGAGTAATCATAAACGGTACATCGCGTGTTACTTTTGTCGAAAGTTCCATATATTAAAAATAACGTGCGATTCAACCGGATGGCGGTAATGAGGATGATTAAAGTGTTCGTGGTGAGGACAAAACTCTTAAATATGTACTCCTCAAGAACACACTTAAGATCTGTATAAAGTATTTAATATTCTATATAAAAAAAAGAGGCCAGAACTCAAAGGTTTTATCCTATTGAGTCAGCCTCTTTTTATATAATTATTGTTTAATTTCTTTATAAATTAAAGGTGGTGCATCAACAGCGTTTTTTGAAATTGTATAGGCGTTGCGGATTCTATTTTTAACATCTTCAACATTTTCAGTGTTGCTGTAGATGGTTACAAGAGAATCACCTTTAGAAACTTGGTCTCCAACTTTTTTGTTCAGCATTAATCCTACTGCCAAGTCGATTTCCGATTCTTTCGTTGCTCTTCCAGCACCTAAGATCATCGCTGCTGTTCCAATTTCATCTGCAATTATCTCAGACACATATCCGTCCTCATCTGCTGTTAACTCAAATGTATGTGCGGCTTGAGGGAGGTTTTCAGGATTATCAACAACTGAATCGTCGCCTCCTTGAGCTTTCAAGAAAACTTTTAATGTTTCGAGCGCTTTTCCAGAAGAGATCGCGTCTTTTAACATTTCTCGCGCTTCATCAAGTGAGCTTGCTTTTTTAGCCAAGTAAACCATATGAGAACCTAATGTTAAGCAAAGCTCTTCAAGATCTTTAGGGCCCTTACCGTTAAGGGTATCAATCGCTTCCTTGATTTCAAGCGCATTACCGATTGCAAGTCCAAGCGGCTGGCTCATGTCTGAAATAACAGCCATTGTGTTTCTGCCTACAGCATTTCCGATCTTAACCATTGCATTCGCAAGTTCTTCCGCTTCTTCAGGTGTTTTCATGAACGCACCTGCACCTGTTTTAACATCAAGTACAATCGCATCTGCACCAGCTGCGATCTTCTTACTCATGATCGAACTCGCAATCAACGGGATTGAATTTACAGTTGCAGTTACATCTCGCAAACCGTACAGCTTTTTATCAGCTGGTGTAAGATTTCCGCTCTGACCTATAACAGCCAGTTTGTTTTTATTAACTAATTCAATAAACTGTTCATTGTCGATTTCTACGTGAAACCCTGGAACAGCTTCCAGCTTATCGATCGTACCTCCAGTATGACCTAAACCGCGGCCTGACATCTTCGCAACCGGCACACCGAGAGCTGCAACTAATGGAGCAAGTACAAGTGTTGTAGTATCGCCAACACCGCCAGTAGAGTGCTTATCTACTTTAATGCCTTCAATAGCAGAAAGGTCAATCTGATCTCCAGACTCCACCATAGCCATTGTGAAGTTAGCACGTTCTTCAGTTGTCATATCTTTAAAATATACAGCCATTGCGAAAGCTGACATTTGATAATCAGGAATTTCGCCCTTCGTATAATTTTGAATAATATGATCGATCTCAACTTTCGTCAGTTCTTTTCCATCACGTTTTTTTTGTATTAAATCAACCATTCTCATTTAAAAAACACCACTTTCTTACGATACATCTGATACGAATTGTTTTACCAGCTGTATAAATTTAGTTTTGTTTGATTACTTAAATTTCTTTTACAATTCCTTTAACTAAAGAAAGGAAATTAGCTTTTACCATCTCTGTTGTTTCCATTACTTCGTCGTGAGTAAGCGGCTGATCTAAAATTCCAGCTGCCATATTCGAGATACAAGAGATTCCGAGTACCTTCATTCCCGCATGGCGAGCGATGATCACTTCAGGAACTGTAGACATTCCAACTGCATCTGCACCTAGAACACGAAGCATTCTAACTTCTGCTGGTGTTTCATATGAAGGGCCTGTATTACCTGCGTAAACTCCTTCTTTCAGTTTGATGCTAAGTTCTTTTGATACTTTCCTAGCAACGTCCTGCAATGATTTCGTATATGCTTCACTCATATCAGGAAAACGAACGCCAAATGAATTATCGTTTGCTCCTATTAAAGGGTTATCTCCCATGTTGTTGATATGATCAGTAATAAGCATAAGGTCGCCAGCTTCGAAGTCTTTGTTCACTCCGCCTGCTGCATTCGTGACAACGATTGTTTCTACACCGATCAGCTTCATTACACGGACAGGAAACGTAACTTTTTCCATAGAATAGCCTTCATAATAATGAAACCGTCCCTGCATGGCTACTACTTGTTTTCCTGCAAGCTCACCAATCACAAGCTGGCCTGCATGTCCTTCAACTGTTGAAACAGGGAACTCAGGAATTTCTGAGTAAGGAATTACAACAGGATTTTTGATTTCTTCGGCTAAAATTCCTAATCCCGATCCTAAAATCAATCCGATTTTAGGTGAAGAATCTAATTTTGATTGAATAAACTCGGCTGATGTTTGTAATTTAGTTGACATGTCTTTTCCCCCTTAAAGCTGGCTTAAAAAGCTTTTTCCTATCTCTGGTTTTTTCACATTATAATTTTCTGCGATTGTTGCACCTATATCTGCAAATGTATTTCCTATATTCAATTCTTTTCCTTTTTTAATTCCATTGTGATAGACCAATAAAGGCACATATTCACGCGTATGATCAGTCCCATGATGAACTGGATCGTTTCCATGATCGGCTGTAATAATGAGAAGATCCTCATCTTTTAATTTATTTAGGACTTCAGGCAGTCGAAGGTCAAACTCTTGAAGCGCTTCACCATATCCCTTCGGATCTCTTCTGTGGCCGTACAGTGCGTCAAAATCTACCAGGTTCAAGAAATTAAGACCTGTGAAATCTTCTTCCATTGATTGAACCAGCTTGTCCATCCCATCCATATTTGATTTCGTACGGATTGCTTTTGTTACACCCTCACCATCAAAGATATCTGAGATCTTACCTAAAGCGATGCTGTCAAAGCCGCTGTCTTGAAGTTCGTTCATTACAGTTCTGCCAAATGGTTTTAATGCATAATCGTGGCGGTTTGCCGTTCTTTCAAACGCACCTGGTTTCCCTGTAAATGGACGAGCGATGATTCGTCCAAGCATATATTTGCCTTCGCGTGTCATTTCTCTCGCTGTTTCGCAGATTTCATATAACTCTTCAATCGGAACAATATCTTCGTGAGCTGCAATCTGTAAAACTGAATCAGCAGATGTATAAACGATTAGTTTTCCAGTGTTCATATGTTCTTCTCCAAGCTCAGTAATAATCTCTGTTCCTGAAGCAGCTTTGTTTCCTAGAATGCCTCTTCCCCACTTTTCAGTCAATTGGTCTATTAACTCATCAGGGAATCCTTCAGGAAACGTTTGAAATGGTTCCTGAATGTGAAGACCCATGATTTCCCAGTGTCCTGTCATAGTATCTTTTCCATTTGATAGTTCAGGAAGTTTTGCAAAATGTGCAAGCGGGTTTTCTGTTTTTTCAATACCTTTCATTGTTGGATCAATATTTCCAAGACCCAATTTTTCTAAATTTGGCACCTGCAGTCCATTCATATGTTCTGCGATATGACCTAGCGTATGAGCTCCTTTATCACCAAATTTGTCAGCATCAGGTGCTTCACCGATACCTACAGAATCCATTACGATTAAAAATGTGCGTTTAAAACGAGATTGTTCCATTTTTTCCTCCTGAAATTCTTAACTACACTCTATTTACTATTTCCTTTTAAAGCGTACAACAAACAAATTATCCATGATGTCGGAAGTCTGACAACTAAAAACAAAAAAGATGCTCACGCCCTCGGATGAAAGGCGGAGTAAACATCTTTTAATCTGGTTTTAGTGACATGGGTATAAATCTGTGTGGTTGAAATGTCAGCGTGGCCAAGCATTTCTTGTACTGCACGCAAATCTGCACCATTCTCTAAGAGATGTGTTGCGAAAGAATGACGAAGAGTGTGCGGGGTCAAATCCTTTTCTATTCTAGCCTTTTTCGCTAACTGTTTCAATATTTTCCAAAAGCCTTGCCTGGATAATCGATTACCATGGTGGTTAAGAAACAGGGCTTCCGTTTTCTTGCCTTTTAACATTTCCGATCGGCCGCTATTAATATATCGCTCTATTGCTGATTGAGCCATTTTTCCGAGCGGAATAATTCTTTCCTTGCTGCCTTTACCCATACAGCGTATGAACCCCATATTAAGGTGGATATCACTTATGTTTAACTGAACTAATTCAGATACCCGAATACCTGTAGCGTATAGTAGTTCTAGCATAGCTTTATCTCTTTGCGAGAAAGGATCGTTGGAAGCTGGTGTTTCGAGCAATGCCTCAACTTCTTGTGGAGACAGCACTTTTGGCAGTTTTCTTTCTGTTTTTGGTGTTTCAATATGTACAGAAGGATCTTGAAGCGAAACCTTCTCTCTAAACAAAAACTGATGAAATGAACGTATGGATGCAATGTTGCGTGCTAACGTTGTGGAAGCCTTACCATTTTCTTTTAAAAATAAAAGATATCCCATAATATTATTGCGTTCAATCTGATCAATTGTTTCTATTGATTCCACTTTTTCTAAAAAAAGAACATATTGAGTCAAGTCTCTTCTGTAAGAGTCTATCGTATTTTTTGAAAGGGCTCGTTCAACAATAATATATTGAAGAAAATCCTGAACATGATTGTTCACTATACCCCTCCTTATTCACCCGTCTGATAGAAATAAAAAAGCCGTTTTATAATATTCGAATCTTTATCGGTACTTAAATTGAAAACTTTAACCGCTTTCCCTTTAGGTTCGTCATACTTATGATAATTTTCATATTCCTGGTTAATCCAAAGCAAACCAAAATAGAAAACCAGCGTGCATAAAGAAAAGGCTAAAAAAACTTTCGCCGTATTCCAAACGATTTTCATCCAGGAAACCATCGTGTCCACCCCTGTCCCTCTAATAGTACAGGTTATGCCCACATGCTCCCATATTATACGTAAAAGTTAAAACTACACCTCATACGTTACCTGATTCATAAACTTTTGTAAATATTTCTTTCCATTAGAAAAGTAATAAATAATGATAAAAAAGGAAGCGCTACTCTCCGCTTCCTTCACCTTCATTATTATCGTCTGGGTGACATCTGTGACAAATACCATGAAATGTCAGCCTATGATCTTTAATTTTAAAATTCCAGCCCTCTTCAACAACTTTTTCCACATCACCAAGAAGGTCTTCTTGTATTTCATCAACAGCTCCACACTCAATACACACCAAATGGTGATGAAAGTGATCGGCACCTTCCGTTCTAAGATCATAACGGGAAACACCGTCACCAAAGTTTATTTTATCTACTACTTTAAGTTCTGTTAAAAGTTCCAGTGTACGGTAGACTGTTGCAAGACCAATCTCTGGCGCTTTTTCTTTGACGAGTAAATAGACGTCTTCCGCACTTAAATGATCTTCTTCATTTTCGAGGAGGACTCTCACGGTCGCCTCACGCTGTGGAGTCAGCTTATAACTTTGTGAATGCAGCTGTTTTTTGATACGGTCGATTCTGCTTTCCATACCCGTTTCCTCCTTATGTATACACAAGACAATTATAAGCATGGAAAAAAAAGTTGTCAATTTAAAGTCATTTTAATTAACGATTTAAACTTATTATTAAAAAACAATTATTATTACCTAATGTATCGACCACTTTATGACTTGTTCCATTAAGGCGGGCGTGAAAAACGCTTCTAGAGTTGAAGCTAAAAATACCATGATGCCAACCCCTGCTACCAGCAAGGAATAACGCAGCAACTGTGGCAAAAACGGAACATGATGTCTCTTGAAAGCGAGCTGACGGATCATTTTAATAGAAAAAGAAATCGCAGCTACTGAAACGATAATAAAAGCAGGGATTAAAAGCACATTTTGCGGAAGCACCGAAACGAAAGATAATAAAAAACCATACCAGCCCATCTGATTAACTAGGAATCCTACTGTGAACCCGATTACTACACCTTTTAAAAATAACATGATCAAAATGACTGGCAGCCCGATAACTGATAAACCTAACAGCCACATAAGCCCCATATATTTTAAATAATGTCCAAAACTTTGAAAGAACATATCCGATCTGCTAGTAAACCCGCCTTCTGATGCCTGAATAAAAAAACGGGATAAATACGTATAAAGATCTTGTTTTTGATTAAGGCTTAAGGAATTAACGATGATTGCTCCAAATATTACTCCCATTAAAAATAAAACGCCAACAAAAGCGTACAGCGTTTTATTTTCCTGCAAGTGCTGATGCATATAGTAACGAAGATTATCCATGTGGCCTTGCCCTCCTCTACCAAAACTCTTATTTCTATTCTATGAATCAGCAGAAGAGGTATGTCTCTTTTTTATGAATTGATAGGTTTACCCGATACTATCTTGCCGTATGTTCCCCCTCCGCCCATCTGGATGGACAGTTCTCCAGAACGCGCAGAAAGGATGTGATTTGCAAGTGATGGTTTTATGATTTTTTTTAACTGCTCAGCAGGTGCAGCATGAATAATATCCATATCTGTACCGAATGCTTCACGTAATTTGAGCAGTGTTTTTGGACCAAGACCTGGTATGAACTCCAATGGTATTTGGTGTACATATGGAGGGCGGTTTACTGAATTTTGTTCTGAATCGCTTTTTAGCTCTTGGATTCTGTCATGAACTCCTTTTATAAACTTGCTGCTGCCGCATTTCCGGCAAGTATTCATGTTTTTATAATCGAAAGTATCCAAACATTTTTCACATACTGAGTTATAATACTTCCCCAAGTAAGGATTTAACCCGTAGTTAGCGATGATTCCCCTTCCTTCTTTTCCTTCTAAAGCCATTTTAAATTCTTTAAAAGTAGGTACAGCAAGAGTAATCATCTGATACTCGCGGGCAATCTTTTCTAAAGAATGAGCATCTGAGTTTGATAAAAACGGATAAGGCGACAATTCATGTAACCGAGATGCCATTTCTGTGTTTGAGCTTAGTCCCAGCTCAACAGCGTCTATTAAATTTGGATCGAGAACTTCAAAGATAGAAGATTTAACCCCTTTTCCGTACAAACTCTTAAATGGAGTAAAAATATGAGCGGGGATGAATAATCCTCCTAATTGCTGAACTGTATTTTGCAGCTCTTTTGCACTCCCGTACATTCGCTGTGAGCTCAAATTAATATTCTTCATACGAGCACCTAGCCAGCTGCTCAATGTTTCCATTTTATTCAGATCAGGCATATATACTAAGACATGAAGTGGTCCTTGACAGTTTTCATCATTAATTTCAATTTCAGTTCCGGGAATGAGAGTGAGTCCATCCACTTCTAATCCACCGTCTTTGTGTTCATTTAACTGCCCGTTTTCCTTCATTTCTTTCAATTCATCTAAAACTTCAGGTGCATGACAATCTATAATTCCGATGATATCCATACCTTTTTTGTATTTCGCTTCATATAAAATATTCGAAAGTGTTAATGTACGAGAACCTGTTATCTTAACTGGTCTTCCTGTTCGTGATGCACCGATATGAATATGCATATCGGCAAAATAAGGATGCAGATTATCTGCCTGCTGCACGAGCTAGCTCCATATACATTACACCGTAGGCGGTTTTCGCATCATGAATTCTTTCGTCTCTCACCATTTGTCTCGCTTCATCAACACTTATTTCCATAGCATTTAAGAATTCATCTTCGTCTGTCATCTGAGCACCTTTATTTATTAATGAATCTGTGAAAAATAAATGAATCAGCTCATCAGCAAAACCTGGTGAAGTGTAAAAGGAACCGATCGACTCCATTTTTTCGCAGCTGTACCCTGTCTCTTCAAGCAGCTCCCGTTTTGCACATTCCAGCGGGTCTTCCCCTTTTTCGAGCTTGCCTGCCGGAATCTCAATGATGGTCTTCTCTAGAGGTTTGCGAAATTGTTCCACCATGAGGATTTTCCCTTCATCTGTAACAGCCAGTATAGCTACAGCCCCTGGATGCTTAACAATCTCACGTTTTCCGATCTTTTTGTTAGGCAGTTCTACTTCTTCTACATATAAATCTATAATCTTTCCATTATATATCTGTTCTTTGCTTATCGTTTTCTCTGTCAAATTTTCCATTTTACACACTCCAATGGTCTATTTATTTCTTTCGCTACATAAAGTCTATCATACTTTGGAATACTTCCATTACTAGCAAGTAAAAGGGGGGGTAAGAATGAAGATCTATTTGCAGCCAAAAGGAATTACATTAGTAGGTAAAGCATGGCAGATCAAATATATGTTAAGAAACTATATGCGGCAGCACGAGCTTGTTCAAGACTGGATTGATGCAACAGCACCCAAAAAGTAGCTTCCCAGAAATCGGGGAGTTTTTATTTTTGTCTATTTATGTGATACGTTTAATAAAAATAATTTCCGGTAAAATACCATTTGGAGGTGAAAAAAATGATCAACAAAAGAAGGATTGGTACTTCTGAACTTTATGCAAGTGAACTTGGACTTGGCTGCATGTCCCTTTCTCCTGACCTTGGAAAGGAAAACGAGAACATTGTGAAGACAGCTCTCGATTATGGTATTAACTATTTTGACACAGCTGATTTATATAATTTTGGCTGGAATGAAGAATTAGTAGGAAAGCTTTTAAAAGAGGTAAGGCAAGATATTATCCTTGCAACTAAAGGCGGGAATGACTGGAATGAAGCTAAGGATAGCTGGAATTGGAATCCGTCTAAAAAGTACATAAAATCTGCTCTTAAAGAAAGCCTGCGCCGCTTGCAAACGGATTATATCGATCTTTATCAGCTGCATGGCGGAACTATCGAAGATCCGATGGATGAAACGATTGAAGCTTTTGAAGAACTGGCATCTGAAGGATTGATTCGTTATTACGGCATATCGTCAATTCGTCCGAACACAATCCAATATTATGCTGAGCATTCTAACATCCAAAGCGTAATGATGCAGTACAGCCTTCTTGACAGAAGACCGGAAGAACTTTTTCCTTACTTAAAATCCAAAGAAATCAGTGTTGTGGCACGGGGACCTGTCGCAAAAGGATGGCTTAGCGAGAAGGCATTTGAGAAGAATCGGGACGACAAGTTTCTATCTTTTAGTGGATTTGATATTCAACAGAACTTAGAAAAGGTTAAAGCGCTCATCCCGCAAGGCGAAAAACTTACTCAAACAGCATTAAAATTTATTCTCAGTCACTCAGTTGTAGCAACCGCTGCAGCTGGAGCAAGTTCGTCTGAACAGCTGTTAGAAAATATCAATACCTTTAAATCTCCGGGGCTGACTGAAAGTGAAAGAAAAGAACTTGAGGCTTTGTTTCCAGCAGAAACTTATGAAACGCATCGAAAATAAAAAATTTGGGGCTGCCATAAGTAAGTTCACCTTACTTTTTGGCAGCCCCCTTTTTTATTTCGCCAGTTTCAAAATCATTGCAATTCCCTGGCCACCACCGATACAAAGACTTGCAGCGCCGTATGTTTCATTCCGCTTCTTCATTTCGTATGCAAGTGTTAACAAAAGTCTCGCACCGCTTGCTCCAACGGGATGACCTAATGCAATAGCTCCTCCATTTACATTTGTACGGCTTCGATCTAGCTTTAGCTCTTTTTCCACAGCTAAGTATTGGGAGCTGAATGCTTCATTTATTTCAAACAATCCAATATCGTCAATAGACAGGTTCGCTCTATTTAGAGCCATCTTAATTGTAGGAACTGGACCGATTCCCATGACGTTAGGATCGACACCTGTCACTGCCCATGAAACGATCTCTGCTAGGGGTTTTAATTTCTTTGCCTTTATATCTTTTTCATGAGCAAGAATTAAAGAAACAGCACCGTCATTAATCGATGACGAATTCCCTGCAGTTACTGTTCCATCTTTCTGGAAAGAAGGACGCAGCTGTCCAAGGTTTGAAGAGGAAGTATGCGGTTTAATCCCTTCATCCTCAGTAAAAAGTTCGCCATTTTTTAAGGTTACAGGCACGATTTCATCTTTAAATCGACCGCTTTCACGTGCTTCTGCAGCTTTTTGATGGCTATGACTTGCATATTCATCTTGTTCTTCTCTTGAGATGTTATACTGTTGTGCTAAATTTTCTGCAGTAATCCCCATCCCGCATCCTATATACTCATCACTTAATGTTTGAAGCAGCATATCCTCAAAAGAGATTGCACCGAATTTTTGATTGTAGAATCGGTGAGTAAATGAAGCATGTGGAGACTGGGACATGTTTTCAATCCCACCGCATAATGCTATGCCCCCTTCATGATCTCGAAGATTCTGCATGGCAGAGACAACAGCTTGCAGTCCCGATCCGCATAGCCTGTTGACCAGCATTGCGGGAACACTTGAAGGAACACCTGCCTTTAGCGCTGTATGACGCCCAACATAAGCCGCATTCTTACTAGAGTGAATAACATTTCCATATACCACATCTGTCACATCCGAAGGAGTTACATTGGCTCGTTTCATTGCTTCAACTGCCGTTGTTTCTCCTAGCTGTGTCGGGGATATATCTGTTAAAGATTTTCCAAAAGAACCAAATGCGGTTCTGGCACCATCAATTAAGTAGATACTCATATCAATTCTGCACCTCTTTTAAAAGATTAAGAACTTTGCACAAATGATTATCCCGCTTACAAAAAGGGATATTAAGCAGAATCCAATAATATCCTTTGCTTTTATTCCTGCAATCGCAAGCGCAGGAAGCGTCCAGAATGGCTGGATCAAGTTCGTCCAAGCATCACCCCATGCCACAGCCATAGCAGTCTTGGCTTGAGATGCACCAAGTTCATCTGCCGCATCAAGGACTACATTCGCCTGAACAGCCTACTGTCCCCCGCCCGAATTTTAATATGCGTTTAGTTTAATATCATCTGAGACTGTAAGTTTAGCTTCTGTTGAATTTAAAACATCATCAACGGAGTATCCTTCTGCAACTTCTTTTAAAACAAGACCATTTTCGGATACATCCATTACAGCCCGGTCAGTAATGATTCGCTCAACTACGCCTTTTCCTGTCAAAGGAAGCTGGCAGCTCTTTAAGATTTTGCTTTCTCCTGCTTTATTTACATGTTCCATGATTACGATGATTTTTTTCGCGCCATGAACAAGATCCATTGCCCCGCCCATTCCTTTGATCATCTTGCCTGGAATCATCCAGTTAGCAAGGTCGCCATCCTCTGAAACTTCCATTCCGCCTAAAATGGCAATGTCAATATGACCGCCGCGGATCATAGCAAATGATTCAGAGCTGTCAAAATAAGATGCGCCTTTAATGGCCGTTACTGTCTCTTTCCCAGCATTGATCAGGTCAGGATCTACTTCGCTTTCAAGAGGATACGGTCCGATACCGAGGAGCCCGTTCTCCGATTGCAGTACAACCTCTTTATTATCCGAAATGAAGTTGGCTACCATCGTTGGCATACCGATTCCCAAGTTTACATAAAAACCTGATTCAATCTCTTTTTCTGCACGCTTCGCGATTCTTTCTCTGATATTCATAACGGTTTCCCCTCCTCTTAGCCTTGTTTTACTGTTAAGCGTTCAATGCGCTTTTCTTGAGTTCCTACGATTAGCTTTTGTACGTACACACCAGGTGTATGTATGTAATCCGGATGAAGATCTCCGATTTCAACAAGCTCTTCTACCTCTGCAATTGTTACTTTACCTGCAGCAGCAATCATCGGGTTGAAGTTACGAGCTGTTTTGTTATAGATCAGATTTCCTGCTTTGTCCCCTTTTGCGGCACGAATCAAGCTGAAATCTGCAACAATTCCTTCTTCAAGCAGATATTCTTTTCCGTTAAACGTACGTGTTTCTTTTCCTTCTGCGATCGGTGTTCCAACTCCAGCAGGTGTATAGAACGCTGGAATTCCAGCACCGCCTGCACGAATTCTTTCAGCAAGCGTTCCTTGCGGGATGAGTTCTACTTCAATTTCACCTGATAATACTTGTCTCTCAAACTCTTTATTCTCACCAACGTATGACCCTACCATTTTCTTAATCTGTTTGTTTTTAAGAAGCAGACCTAAACCCCAGTCGTCCACTCCGCAGTTGTTTGAAATCACTGTAAGATCTTTTGTTCCTTTTTCCACTAAAGCAAGAATTAAATTTTCGGGAATGCCTACTAATCCAAAACCGCCTACTAAAAGAGTTGATCCATCTTTAATGTCCGCTACAGCTTCTAACGCTGAATTCAATATTGGTTTCATGAGCTATCTCTCCTTTTTTGATGTTTTATTAGTGCCGAATCTCTCTTTTCTTCCTTCTAAAACATTAATTTTCTTCGTTTTCAAAGATAGAGGCTACTCCCTGGCCTCCGCCGATACAAAGCGTTGCTAAACCGCATTTGGATTTTCTTCTTTTCATCTCATGAAGCAATGTAACAACAATTCTTGCACCGCTTGCTCCGATCGGATGTCCAAGTGCAATTGCACCGCCATTTACGTTTAATTTTTCTTTATCAAATCCAAGATCTTTTCCTACAGCAAGTGACTGACTCGCAAAAGCTTCGTTTGCCTCGACAAGATCAATATCATCCATTTTCATGTTAGTTTTCTTCAGCACTTTTTGCACCGCTTCAACAGGTCCTATGCCCATTACTTCTGGAGCTACACCTGCACTAGCGTTCGCCTTTACGACAGCGAGTGGTTTTAATCCAAGTTCTTCTGCCTTTTTTCTGCTCATTACAACAAGCGCAGCTGCACCATCATTGATCCCTGAAGCGTTCCCTGCTGTAACCATTCCGTCTTTCTTGAAGGCAGGTCTTAATTTAGCAAGCTTTTCACTTGTAGAGCCTGCTTTCGGATATTCATCCTTATCTATAATCAATGGATCTCCTTTTCTTTGAGGGATCTCCACTGCTGTAATTTCATCATTAAACTTTCCTTGTTCTTGAGCTTCAGCACACTTCCTTTGGCTTTCAGCTGCAAACTCATCCAGTTCCTCACGGGAAAGCGAGTGCGTTTCACATAGATTTTCAGCTGTAATTCCCATATGATAATCGCCAAATGCGCACCATAAGCCGTCATTAATCATAGAGTCGACCATAGGGGCATTGCCCATGCGCAGTCCATCTCTAGCCCCGTTCAGCAAATAAGGAGCTTGGCTCATATTTTCCATCCCGCCGCAGACGATTACATCGGCCTCATCCAGCCAAATTGCCTGGCAAGCAAGATGAAGTGCTTTTAATCCAGAGCCGCATACTTTATTGATTGTCATACTTGATACACCGATCGGGAGTCCTGCTTTCATTGCTGCTTGACGAGCCGGATTCTGTCCCAATCCTGCTTGGAGAACATTCCCCATGATGACTTCATCTACAGCATCATGCGGGATACCTGCTTTCTTTAAAGAGTCTTTGATTGCAATTGCTCCTAATTCTGTCGCTGCTACCGTTTTTAAACTTCCCATGAAGCTTCCAATCGGCGTTCTGACAGCGCTTACAATGACAGCTTCTCTCTCTCTTGAAACCATTTGTAGTCTCCTCCTCTTTAAAACGTAAAAATTTCTGAAAATTCCTTTATATCATACCATAACAATTCAAAAGTATTGCAAACAACGATTTTTTACAGTTAAAATAAAAACAAGAAAACGGTTTCAAGGAGGGTTTTTACAAAGATGGAATTACCCGAGAGAGTCACTCTGATCGAAGTCGGCCCGCGGGACGGACTTCAAAACGAGAAAAATTTTATAACCGCAAAAGATAAGATTCAATTTATATCTCTATTAAAAAATGCTGGCTTTCAAGAGATGGAACTTACCTCTTTCGTTTCACCGAAGTGGGTCCCTCAGATGCAGGACGCTGGTACAGTTATTGAACATTGTATGGATGACCTGCGTAACTTTGTTCTGGCACCGAATAAAAAAGGAATTGATATGGCAGTTGAAGCTGGAGTGAAGCACATTGCTGTTTTTGTAGGTGTAAGTGATTCATTTAACAAAAAAAATATCAATAAGACAACAGAAGAAAGCATGAGCGAGTTAAGACCGCTGATCGAGGATCTGAAACGCAGAGGTTATTTTGTAAGAGCTTGTATCTCTACCAGCTTTTATTGTCCATTTGAAGGAAAGATAGATGAGCACGCTGTTTTAAAGGTTTGTCAGGACTTTGAGGAAATGGGTGTTGATGAACTCAGCGTGGCTGATACGATCGGAATGGCAAATCCTATTGAATGCTTTGAATTGTTTACTTTATTAAAGCATCACCTGCGCTCTACTACACTTATAACAGGACATTTCCATGACACGCGCGGTATGGCACTTGCGAATATTTTCGCGAGTATGCAAGCTGGCATAGACCGCTTTGACACATCTGCAGGAGGACTTGGGGGATGCCCTTTCGCACCTGGCGCCTCAGGAAACGTTGCCTCTGAAGATGTAGTCTACATGCTGTCCCAGATGGGAATCTCTACAGGCATACAGCTTGATAAACTTTTAGAAGCATCTGCTTTTATCTCCCCGCTTCTTTCAAAACCAGTATCAAGCAAGCAATTCGGTCTTCTGAAAAATGTTCTTCAAGGATAATTATTAAATTGTAG
This sequence comes from Fictibacillus halophilus, assembly GCF_042680145.1. Classification (GTDB taxonomy): domain Bacteria; phylum Bacillota; class Bacilli; order Bacillales; family Fictibacillaceae; genus Fictibacillus; species Fictibacillus halophilus_A. The sequence goes on from NZ_JBHTNQ010000001.1 coordinate 1,770,179, forward strand.
CTTTTAGAAGTAGTTGATTTCCGTTTCAGGTGCTCCCTTTCCGCGGGGTGTGCGGTGAGCCTCCTTGGCGCTATGCACCATTAGGAGTCTCACCTGTCCCACTGATCCCGCAGGAGTCTCGCACCTTACACTCCAATCAACTAGCAATGAAGCGACTTCAATTTTTACAATATCAATGTAAGGATACATAAAAACACGGGCTTATTAGCTGCCCGTGTTTTGCTCTGTTTTATCATAATATTTCATCGCAGAATTTAAGATCTCGCTTGGACTTTTTAAGGAAAAATGATTGCCTGCCGTTGCATCAATCGTCATCTTTTCATCAAAGAAGACCTCTGTGTTGTAATCCATATAAAGATCAGGCCCGTTGGTCAGGATTTTCGTATCATTATCCTCCGGTTTTTCAACCAGCCAAAGTGCTGGAATCCCGCTCACGACACATCCGCACCCTTCTGTATCATGCTTCAGTTTTAGGGACCCCTTTTTACCTTGCATTCTATTTTGCAGTCTTTCTAGCGCTGCATCAGTAAACACGACTTCCATAAAATTAAAACTCACCTTTCTTTTTTAAAACGTCTATCGCCCAGTCGCACCAGGACAACCAGCTCTCCATATACCGAATCCCAAATTCACTCGTTAAATATTCTCCAAGTTCCTTTTCTTTATAAGTACCCTTTGGGAAATTTTCATCTTGCCATTTTTTCGTCATCATGAGTCCCATCTGATGATGCTCTTTGCTTTTTTCCAGAAAGGCTATTGCCTGTTCAACCGGAATAAAATGAAACATCGAAACTTTTAAGAGCAGATCATCCTTCAGCTTAGGAACATTTACAGGCTTATTCAGCATCCATTCGAGCAGCTGTTCAAATCCTTTGTCAGTAATTTTATATATTTTCTTATCTGGATAATCAGTTTGTTGAATGATTTTAGAATCTGCCAGCCCCTCTTCTTCCATTTTAAGAAGTTCACGGTAAATCTGAGTATGATGGGCTGTCCAAAAATGGATAACTGTTTCTTTAAATTGCTGTGTAAGCTCATAACCTGTTGCTTCATTTTTTGCTAATAAACCTAACAGCGCATACCTTAACGCCATTTGTTACCCTTCTTTCTCACTGTACTGAATTGAATTGTAACATACTTTTCACAAATTCTTTATTCAATTTACTTGATATAAAACTGATACTTTTATTATATTATAGTTATACATATGTGAAAATACACATATTAATCTAAACGTAGGAGAGGAATCTATGAACTGGCTAACAAAATTTAGTTTGAAAAACCCGGTAGCAATATTTATCTTTTCATTTTTATTGATTGTAAGCGGTGTTTTTTCGTTCACAAATTTAAAAGTGGATTTGCTTCCTAATGTTGAGTTTCCCCAGTTAACGATCCAGACGGTATACCCTGGTGCTTCACCTGAGGATGTAAATAAGCAAGTTACTGACAAGCTTGAGACTCAATTAAAACAAGTAGAAGATGTAAAATCTGTGAAGAGTTCTTCACTAGAAAGTGTTTCGATCATTAGTATGGATTTTCCTTTTTCTGCAAACATGGATGATGTTGAAGATCAAGTGAAATCCATTATTTCAGAAACTGATCTGCCAGACTCTGTTGAGCCAGATGTCAGCCGCTTTTCTTTCGGTACAATTCCGATCTACAACATCTCCTTGTTCCCTGAAAAGGAGGGCGAAGATATTCAAGCCTTTGTTGACAGCCAACTCGTACCTGAACTAAAGAAGATTCAAGGTGTAAATAACGTATCTGTCGGCGGTGTAAAAGAAACATTCGTATCCATTACACTCGATCGTGAGAAAGCAAAGCAAGCTGGTGTTTCACTTAACGCTGTCAAAGACGCCATTAAAGGCCGAGATCTCTCATTCCCAGCAGGAACCGTTACAGATGATTCTATTACTGTTCCTGTTCGTGTAGAAGAAGCGGTTGATACGATTGCAGAATTAAAACAAATTACGATTTCGGGTGCTGCTGCAGCTCCATCAGGAAGCCAAGGCGGAGCAAACGGTCCTGGAGAAAGCGGCGGACCTCCTGCTGCCGGAGACCAAGGAGCTCCTGCGCAAGCACAGGCACCTGTATCTTCTCCTAGCATTAAGCTTGGAGATATTGCTGAAATTAAAGAAACTGAAGATGTAAATGAAATTACACGTTTCAATCAAAAATCTTCTCTATCTATGGCTGTTACTAAAAAACAAGATGCAAATACGGTTGAGGTAGCAGAAAAAGTTATAGAAGTTCTTAACAAAGAAAAATATGACGATAAATTAAATTATGCAATTGGATTCGGACAGGCAGAAGGCATTAAAGATTCTGTAAATACACTCGTTAAAGAAGGTCTTTTCGGTGCCATATTCGCATCACTTGCTGTACTCATCTTCTTAAGAAACTTCCGTGCAACAATTATTGCGATTATATCTATCCCGCTCTCATTGTTAGTATCGGCAATTTTTTTAGACCGTCTTGATATTACGCTTAACATTATGACTCTTGGCGGTATGGCCGTAGCTGTCGGCCGTGTAGTAGATGATAGTATCGTAGTTATCGAAAATATTTTCAGACGAATCAGGAAAGCTGATGGCGCGTTTGACCGTGATGAATTAATCATTGATTCTACACGGGAAATTTTAAAAGCGATCGTGTCTTCAACCATTACAACAGTTGTAGTTTTCTTACCGCTTGGACTTGTTGGCGGTGTCACGGGAGAATTCTTCCTTCCATTTGCATTAACCGTTGTTTTTGCTTTATTAGCGTCACTGATTGTAGCCGTTACAATTGTACCTATACTTGCAAAATATGCATTTAAAAAGGTAAAGCCTGAAAAAAATGACGGTCCTATGCAGCGCGGATATGAAAAACTGATTAAAGCATCACTGAATCATAAAATTATCGTTCTGTTAACGTCCTTTATTCTCCTTGGAGGATCATTCTTCCTTGCTACAAAACTAGGAATGGTATTCCTTCCAAACGAAGAGCAAAAAACATTGACAGTCAATGTTGAACTTCCAGCGAGTACAAATGTTTCTAAAACGAATGAAATTTCCCTGGAAGTTGAAAAATATTTAGCTGGACGCGACACTATAAAAGATGTTACCGCAGGTATTGGTTCCCGTGATTTCCAAACCGGTCTTAAACGGCAGAACGTAGCAAACTATTTTATTAATCTTAAAAAAGAAACAAACGTTGAAAAAGAACTAAAAGAATTAGAATTCGGAATAAAAGAAATTACAGACGAAAAAGCAAAAGGAACAGTTCTTAGCTTACAGGAAGTTTCAAGCGGAGGACCTCCTTCTAACAATGAAGTAAACATCGATCTTTATTCCAATGATTTGGATGATCTTCAAAAAGCAGCAGCTCAAGTTGAAGAGTATATGAAGACACTTGATTCTATCAAATATGTGTCAAATAACTTCAAAGATACACAAAAGCAATGGGCAGTTGATATCGATACTGAAAAAGCAGCTGAAAAAGGTGTCTCAGGATTCGCTGTCCTTGGTGCAGTCTCTGATGTTACGAAGCCAGTTGAAGTCGGGGAATTGACACTTGATGGTGACGAAAAGAACGTAAGAGTTAAATATGATGAAGCTGTAAAAACTCTTGATGAAATTAAAGATCTCACTGTCTTTGGAACATCAGGCCCTGTAAAGATTTCTGAGGTTGCAGAGGTATCTGAAAAAGAAACGGTAACTGCCATCCAAAAACTTGATGGCAAAGTCTATGCTCAAGTTTCTGCACAAGTAAAAGGTGATAATGTTCAAAAAGTAACGCAAGAAGTAATAAAAGGTGTAGAAGATAATGTTGATCTGCCATCATCTGTATCAACAGAAGGCGGCGGCGGAAGCGAAGAGACAATGGATACTTTTAAAGATCTCGGTCTAGCAATGCTTGTTGCAATCGGTCTCGTATACTTAACGATGCTGATTACGTTTGGCCGTGCACGTATACCGTTTATTATTCTTTCTTCTCTATTATTTGTTCCCGTCGGGGCAATCGGGGGATTATTCTTAATCAATGAACCGCTATCTGTGAGTGCTATGATTGGAATATTGATGCTTATCGGTATCGTAACAACGAATGCGATCGTATTAGTTGATCGTATTGGACAGAACAGAGAAGTCAAGGGCATGCCAGTGCGTGAAGCACTTCTTGAAGCAGGGAAAACTCGTCTAAGACCGATCTTAATGACGGCCTTTGCTACAATTGCGGCACTTATACCGCTCGCATTGACTACTTCATCTGGAACATTAATCTCAAAAGGACTGGCAATTGTGGTTATCGGAGGACTCACTACTTCCACTCTGCTAACATTAATTATTGTCCCAGTGCTTTACGAATTATTCTTTAGAAGACAGGCAAAACGCGAAAAAGCAAAGACTTCTGCTTAATTGATAGTGGTTGATTTCCGCTCCAAAATGCTCGCTTTCCGCGGGGCGTGCGGTGAGCCTCCTCGGCGCAAGGCGCCTGTGGAGTCTCACCTGTCCCGCTGATCCCGCTGGAGTCTCGCACCTTGCGCTCCAATCAACTAGCAACGAAGGGTCTTCACAAAAACGATTTAAAGACAACAACCTTTTAAGAGCCATACAAAAAGAGTACCTACCCTCCCTGAAGAGGCGGTACTCTTTTTATATGGGCCAAATTGCTGTAATTTTTATTGGAAGAAAAAAAATCAGGACTATAGGCCATGTTTCACTTTTAAAATTAATGGGAAATATATCAGCAATTCACAACCTCAGGAGGCTATAAAAATGAAACAGATTTGTTCAAAAAAAGTTAAAGTTACAGCTAAATATACCGTAAATAAAGCACTTGAAATTATGCACTCTGCTAAATCTATTAACAGTCAGCTTTTTTTGTCCAAAAACGGCCATACCGTTCACGCATCAGGACTTTCCCAGCTCGTATCATTTTTCCTTACTTTAAAAGAAGGCGATTCTTTTCTGTATATCGTTGAAGGAGCAGATGCTGAATCAGCTCTGAATGTCATAACAAAAGATACTGCTTTTTAAGCAATTAGGTTTATTTATAATCCAATCCTTGCCTTCATCTTCTTTTTGAATATAAGGGGTAATCCCACAATAACAAAAAGCAAGGTTGTTCCGATCCAAATGACTTCCTTGCTTTGAGATGTCATAGAAGTACCAAGATAGGTATATGCTATCGTTCCGGGAATTATCCCGATTGCTGTTGCAATTGCGTAATCTTTAAATTTCACTTTAGTAATCGAAGTTAAATAGCTTACAAGATCATAATTTAATACAGGAAGCAGCCTCAGCAGCAGTACATAACGAAACCCTTCTCTCTCAATATTGCTGCGTATTTTATTATACCTTTCATTTTTCCATTGCTTACTTTTCTTAAATCGGCCTAACCGGTTAACAGCATAATAAGTGACCAGCCCTCCTCCAAGCGAGCCGAGATATGTATACAAACAACCCCAGTAGAAACCAAAAGAAAGACCGCTTGTTATTGCAAATATAGACGATGGAAATAATACAAACGGCCTCACCGTATAGAGCAATATAAAGAGAAACGGTGCCAGCAGCCCCCATTGCATGATCCAATTTCTAAATTCTTCAGGACTAAACCCTTTATAATTTTTTTGCAGCCACAAAACTAATAAGACTAGAATAGCCGTACTTAACATGATGATCAGCCATTTTTTTGTGATTTTCATATTTCCTCCATGAGAAATCTAATTTAGTAAGCATTTTTCCTTCTTCTGCACATATCCATACATATGTGTGATTGGCAAAGGAGGTTATATTGTGATTGTAAAAGCAACAGCACCTATTTTTGCAGACCGTGCTGCGAAACTTGTAGAGCTTACAGGCAGTTTTCAAGAATCTATTTATATTAAGAAAGGAGACCGCACAGCTGATGGAAAGAGCTTCTTAGGCATTATTGCTCTCTCCATCTATCCAGATGATCCGATTGAAATTATTTGTGATCCGCCCAGTACTCACCTGAAAGATAAGATTCTCTCATCAGGGCTTTTTGCTTCCTGTAACGTGTAACATTAATATCGAATTCAGCAATTTATATTATATAATCTCCCCAAGTTCTTGGCTAATTTTTCCTGGATGCATATAAAGAAAACTTGGCTGACGCCAACCCTTTCACGTCAGCCTTAGTTGCGCTCATACTATCGACCTAAACTTGTTGCCACACTCGAAAATCATCGTGCTAACAAATTATACTTTCTGATCGTGCAAAAAAGCCGGAAAATAATCCGGCTTTATATTTCTTTTAGTTGTTTGTCTAACTGATTTACTCTTTCTTGCAAAAGTGCTTTTGTTTCATTGAGCATTAATTTATAGATTTCGAGAATCATATTGCTGTAATTTGTACCCGGAACTGCCCACTTTCCGTTTAATTGATTCCATGTCTTTGCACTTCCTCTTTGAACGAGGTCGAATCTCGGGTCAACCAAAGGATATTGCGGAGGTAAAGGCTCTGTGGAACTATATGCATATAGATGCTGTATATGAGCCAATACACCTTCTTCTGGTGTTTTAAATGTTGCTCCTTCTGCCTTCCCGGTTGCGCCAATTCCGGCGAAATTATTTTGAGAAGCTTTTACACTGCCCTGAAAGCGGAAATATCCTGTTTCATGAATAGCTTGTGAATATGCCGCGTCTCCTCTGATGCCGTATACTTGTCCAATCTGAACATATAATACAGCTAATTCTGGCGCATTCGGATTTACTTTACGGACAAATCTTTCTATTTCATCGGCAGAAAGCAATGTTATCCCTTGTATTGTTAGGCCAGCTGTAGGTGCTGGTTTTGGAGGCTCTGGAGCAGGTGCTTGCCCCTTATCTTCTCCCTTTACTATTACATTGGCATCCTTTATTCCTAAAGCGCGTATCTTCATGACGTGAGCTTCAGCATTTTCTCTTTTTTGAAAAGCTCCAGCTTGTACTCTGTAATATTTTTTATTGATTATGGTCTCTTCGTCAATAAATCCTGAAATCTTCTTATCTGCTAAAAGTCGGACTCTTGCTTCAGCATTTTGTTTTTGTTCAAACGCACCTGCTACCGCGATAAAAAGCTCTTTCGTTTCCTGCTGTTTTTGTTTTAATGAAAGCCCCACAGCAGCCCCTGATGCAATGGCAGCGGACACTTCATTTTGGAAATCTTCTCTGTTTAATAGAGCAAGGTTCCCAGCGTTATCGATAAACAAAACTTCCAGCAGCACAGCTGGCATCTTCGTTTCACGAAGGACCTGAAAATCCGCCTGCTTCTGCCCTCTATTTTGAGCTCCGTATTTATTCATTACTGCTGCAGTACGAGCATGTATCGCATTTTGGATTTTTTTTGTTTCAGCCCCGACGTTTACATATACATAACTTTCGAAACCTTCCCCGCCACCACTGTTTTGGTGAATCGATAAATAAAAATCTGCCTTTTGCTTGTTAGCAAAATCAGTTCTGTCATCTAATGAAACAGTTGTATCTGAGCTGCGAGTCAGCAATACTTTCACTTCATAATTATTCTGCAGATACAACTGTATTTTCTTGGCGATCGCCAGGTTAAATGTTTTTTCAAAACTGCTCTTATTTACCGCGCCTGGATCATTTCCTCCATGGCTCGGATCAATAATAATGACTTTCAAAGTGTCACCTTCTTTTAATCCATTTCAAACGCTTTCGTTGCGCTTACTTCTATTAAAAACGAAAAGAAGGTATACTAAAAGAGCCATATGAATATTTTCATCAAAAATGGATATTTGACTAAGGTGGGTAACTGAATGGAAGCTGCTTTATTTGGAAGTGTTTTATCTGCATTAGCAACCGGCTTTGGTGCATTACCTGTTCTTTTCTGGTCTCAGGTGACACACCGGTTCCGCGATATACTGCTTGCTCTTACCGCAGGTATTATGGTTGCTGCATCAACTTTTAGTTTAATACCTCAAGCGCTCGAACTATCAAACTTAACTGTGCTTACAATTGGTATTACTCTTGGTACATTGACACTGATGATCTTAGAAAGATTCGTCCCGCATGTAGACTTAGATCATACTAGAATCCTTAAAGGCATTGATGCGAAAGCAGCTTTAGTTATTGCTGCCATAACGCTTCATAATCTTCCTGAAGGACTATCAGTAGGTGTAAGCTATGCGAGTGATGATGCAGGCCTTGGAGGGTTGATCGCGTTTGCAATCGGTTTGCAGAATGCTCCTGAAGGACTGCTTGTTGCACTCTTTTTAATACATCAAAAGATGAATAGACTAAAAGCCTTTTTTATTGCCACTTTAACTGGAGCTGTTGAAATCGTTACGGCTATGATTGGCTACGTATTAACTTCATACGTTGAAAACCTTGTGCCTTATGGGCTCTCTTTTGCTGCCGGTGCGATGCTGTTTATTGTTTATAAAGAGCTTATTCCTGAAAGTCATGGAGACGGACATGCCCGCTCAGCAACATTATCATTTATTGCGGGACTTTTAATCATGATATATTTAACACAGATTTTTGGCTGATGTTAAGAAGCTGGCTCAGAATTTTGAGCCAGCTTCTTTCAATATGTGTATTCGATATCCACGATGTCCATCACTTTTAAAAGATGCATCGTGTCCATTTTATTCATCACGCGCAGTTCTTTTTTTATTTCATCCACATAATGAACATGGCCGGCGAGTTCGGCTATCTTTCCTTTTTGATAATACTTGAATTTCAGTTTCCGGTTCTCCTCCATCGCCACACAGATGATTTCATTAAATTCTTCATATCTTTGTTCATCAAGCTCTGGTTTTCTTCCATAATCCAGACCATCCTGATGTTCTCTTAACATTTTCACGTGCTCTGGAAGCATCATAGCAGTCCATTTTATCGTTCCTCTGTCACGAATCACCGTTTCTCCCTCCCTATGCCTTATGTCCGCCTAAGAGACGGCTTCTGTATAGAGCAGTCCCTCCTTTTGTATAAGAAACAGCCCGTAAGAGAGAATTCGAACCATATTTTTGCCTGATCTCGTCCATGACATAGCCGATTTGTCTTTTTTTTGGATGATCTAAAGAAAAGAGAGTGAGCTGTGTTTCCGTATCCTCACACACGTTTGACAAAGCAATCGATATTTTGCGTACAGTCTGCCCCTGATAAAAGGTGCGAAACAATTCCAGACAAACTTGATAAAGCTCCATCGTAATATTAGACGGCTGCTCGATCGTCTTAGAGCGATAAAAGCCTCCGCCTCCTTCATCTTTGCTGTACCCTACTCCAAAGCTTATCGTCCTCCCTGCTTTCCCTGCTCTTCTTGCACGTCTTGCCACCTCTTCGCACATCTCTAAAATGACATGTTTGATCTCGGTAATATCTGTATAGTCTCTGAGCAAAATCTGGCTTTTCCCATAGCTGATCTGTCCCTGCATGATGGGAGCACCGATTTCGGATAAATCGACCCCCCATGCATGATAGTAAAGCTGATTTCCCATGATGCCGAATTTTTTCTCTAAAAGTTCGAGCGGATAATGTGCCAGGTCACCAACTGTCACAATCCCCATCCTGTTTAAGGTCCGCTCCACTCTTGACCCGATTCCCCACATTTTGCTTAAAGGCGATAGAGGCCAGAGTTTCGTTTCAACATCTTCATATCCCCACTCGGCAACACCTTTTTTCTTCGCTTCAAGATCTAAACAAAGCTTTGACATCAGCATGTTCGGTCCAATTCCGATCGCACACGGCAATCCGAATTCCCTCCAGATATCCCGGCGGATCTTTTCAGCTAATTCCTGAGGACTTCCCCATAACTTTTCCGTTCCGTCTGCTTGAAGAAAACTTTCATCCACACTGTATGTGTGAATAGATTCAGGCGGGACATAACGGTGCAGCAGCTTTGTAATTTCCATTGACCTCTCAAGAAAAAAGGACATTTGGGCGTTCACTACAATGATGTCTTTATTTTTAGGAATTTCAAACAAGCGGTTTCCAGTGCGGATGCCGAAATCTGCCTTTAATCGCGGAGAGGCAGCAAGAACGACACTTCCCTGCCGTTCTGTATCTCCCACCACTGCTAAATAACATGTGAGCGGGTTTAACCCTAAGCGAACAGCAGCACAGCTGGCGTAAAAGCTTTTCATATCCATACACAAAATGGTACGCTCTGGCATATTTTCATAGTTCATTTGTCACAAGCCCCCTTATCACAATACGAACATCTGTTCTTTATATGTATACCCATTTTAACCGAATATATGTTCTTATAACAATGGTAATTTTTTCAGCATTTTTTGCAGATTGACGTTTTGGGCTCATAAGTCTAGGATTTATAAAGGAAAGGCAGGTGAAAAATATGAATCGTTCATTGCTTCGCAAAATGATTTTACGAGCATTAAAGGATTATTTATGGGAGGAAGAGGATTGCATGCTGACCGAACAAGAATGGAGTCAGCTGGAAATGAAAATAATGGAGCAAATCAAAGAGGAAGATCAGGAAGAAGCGATGTACGCTATAATTCAAGACGTTGTTTATGACTATTTTACAAATAAATAACAGGTTCTGCTCCAGAAAACAGAACCTGCCTTTATGCGAGGAATTCCGGACAATAATCCATAGGATTTGGACCTTAATCCACGAGTTTTGGATCTCAATCCAAAAATTTCGGGTCTCAATCCACGAGTTTTGCTCTTCAATCCAAAAGTTTTGGCTTTGAATCCACAAATCTTAGTTTCGAACTTGAATCGACATACAATCGTCTCCTTTAGTTTACATAATATTATTACGGTATCCTACTTTTGCCGGAATGATTTTCCCCCGAGTTTTTCCACTAATCGCGGCATAACTTGATAAGCTGTACTGCCAATATTCATCCACCATGGCAGATTAATCTCACGTACAGGACGCTGCATAGCCTCTAAGATCTTTTGTGAAACGTGAGAAGGCTGAAGCATAAACTTTTGAATATTTTTTACATAGTTGCCCGATTTGTCAGCAAGCGTGAAAAAATCGGTAGCGATCGGGCCTGGATTAACTGTTGTTATATGAACACCTTTATGCGCTACTTCAAGACGCAGTCCGTTGGAGAAGCCAAGAACTGCATGTTTTGTTGCTGCATACACACTTGATTTTGGTGTTGAAATCTTTCCAGCTTGTGATGCGATATTGATGATGTGCCCGCTGCCTCTCTGGAGCATATGCGGCAGAACCGCACGAGTACATGCCATCAAGCCTAAAACATTTGTAGAGAACATCCCCTCAATATTCTTCCAGGGAGCATCTGCAAATTCCTCAAAGACTCCAAAACCAGCATTATTAACTAAAATATGTACGTTTTTTTGATCAATTAAAACTTGGGTAAAAACTTTCTCAACGCTATCAGGGTCAGAAACATCCAATGTATAGAAAGGGGCTTTAATTCCAGTTTCTTTAAAGATTGTATCCTGAACGATTTTCAACTGGTCTTCCCTTCTTGCGAACAATACTGGCAAAGCCCCCTTTTTCGCAGCATCCAGCGCAAGGTATGCTCCGAGTCCGCCTGAAGCTCCTGTAATCGCAACCACTTTATTTTTTAGTGTACTCATCGAACTGCTCCTGTCTGTCTAAAATAAAATAGCCCTTCTTCTTCTGCTTTTATAATTCTTCCCTCTTCTTGAAGAAGCTCAAGATGGCCTGATACTTCAGATACGACTAAACCAAGCTGTTTTTCGTACAGCTTTGGAAAAAGACGGACACACAATTCAAATACAGTTAATGGCTCATCATTTAACAGCTTTTCAATGGCTTTTGCGCGCTCGTTCTGATCGTGCAGTCTTTTACGTATTAATTCATGTGCATTTTCAAAAGGCTCGCCATGCCCAGGATAAACCGTTTGAAGATTTAACGTTAATAGATTTTGAAGTGTCTCACGGTACTGAAGCAAAGTTTTTGGCCGGTCTTTTTCATGAAGTGCCGGCGGTTCAAGTAGTGCATTTGATGAAATATGCGGCAAAAGAACATCTCCGCCAATAAAAACACCTTGCACCTCATTGTAAAGAGATAAATGATCCGGAGCATGCCCCGGCGTTTTTAAAAAAACAAATCCTTCATGTCCAGGAACACTTTCCCCAGGCAATGGTGTCAGATCAGGCATGAAAGGAGTAATAAACTCACGGTATTTTTTCAGTTTCAATAGCTCCAGCCTTCCTAATGAATCTGGCACACCAAAAGCACGATAAAGCTCTATATAGAATGAATCAGCCCATTTCAAAAAATCGCTGTCGCCGCTGACATAAGGAACAGCTTCTTTGAGCATCAGAGTATCCACACCTGCCTGCTGAATTTCTTTAGAGAGACCAGCATGATCAGGATGATAATGTGTGCATATGTATTGATCCAAATCTTTAAATGAGAGTCTGTTTTCTTTTAAAGAAGATAAAAGGACCTCTCTTGCTTCATCGGTCCTTGGACCAGAATCGATAAGAGTAACCGCATCACCTATAAGGAGGCAGCAATTGACAGGACCCACATCAAATGGTGTAGGCAGGGTAATCGGAATAATAGTTGCAGCTTTTGTCATGATTTCCTCCAAAAAATTACTTGTTGACATACATATAGAAATCATAGCATAATGTTTTTTAAAATATAAAAGATTTGGATAATATAATTTGCGTTGAAAGGGATCAGTAAGTATTCTCCCCCGATCAGAGAGTGGAATCCGAAGGCTGCAAGATTTCATCGGAAAAGGAAATGCTGAACCTGCCCTTAGAGCATCTGGAGAAATCCAGCGCAGTTCTGCGATACAGGCGTTTCGAGCGGGCAAGAACTTTTGCCAATAAAGGTGGTACCACGGATCACTCCCATCCGTCCTTTAACCAGGACTTGGGAGTTTTTTTATACTCAAAAATTGAGGGAGGGATCTGTCGTGAAAAAAGAAAAAATCACATTTATTGGTGCAGGTGCTATGGCTGAAGCGATTATGGAAGGGCTTATTAAAACAAATAAATGGCAAGCAAATCTTATCACGATTAAAAACCGCAGCAATTCTGAGAGGCTTAAAGAGCTTCAGACAAAGTACGGTGTAATCCCTGCTCCAACTATAAAGGAAGCAGTATCAGATGCTGAAATTATCATTTTAGCTGTTAAGCCGAAGGATGCTCCGCAAGCTGTCAAAAGTCTTGAACCTTTTATACAGAAAGAGCAGCTCATTATTTCTGTAATGGCAGGAATATCAACAAGAACCATTACAGAATGGACGAATAATGACAATCCTGTACTTCGGGCAATGCCTAATACATCAGCATCAATCGGATATTCTGCAACCGCTCTTTCCAAAGGTATATCTGCTTCAGATGTTCATGTACAAAAAGCAGTTGAGCTTTTTGAAACGATCGGAACCGTAACACTTGTGCCAGAAGATAAGCTTCATATCGTTACAGGGCTCTCTGGCAGCGGTCCTGCTTATATTTATTATATTGCGGAAGCGATGCAAAAAGCAGCTGAAGAATTAAGTCTGTCCCATGAAGAGGCTAAAACATTAATTTCTCAAACTCTCCTCGGCGCCTCTCTTATGTTAAAGAACACATCAGAATCTCCAATAGAACTCCGAAAAAAAGTAACAAGTCCTGGCGGAACAACTGAAGCGGGTATAGGAAAGCTGGATCAATACCAAGTACATGATGCTTTCATAGCTTGTATCAAGAAAGCAGTAAGACGATCTGAAGAATTAGGTAATATTAAATAAATTTAACGGTCAGTTTCTTGAAAGGCTATTGTTTTAAATACACCATTAGGAGTTAGTGTAATAGTTATAATAACTCCTTTTTCAGAGGAACCTTTTTTGAGCCACAGCTTAAACTTTTCGACAATATCTTCGTTTTGAGCTAAATTTCGACCCATATATAAATAATCAACGATATCGTAATCCGGATAGCGTTTTCCGGTTTCGAAAACAGCCAGTCTTCCCCATTTTGCATAGGCTGGCTCCTGCATGCCAGGATATGCCGCGTGTACAGCGGGTGTAATATACGAAGATATCAGAATCCCGGCTAACAGCAGCGGAAATAATTTAAGAAAAATTTTCATTTCAGTCAGCTCCTTTTGTTTATTTTGTTCAAAATCCTTTATTTTTCTGCGAAAATTGCCGATTAGAAAAAATTGACAAGCCCAGTCCCTCACTCTTATCATTTAAAGAAGAGCTAGATTTAGGGAGGGATTTATGTGGTAGAAACGGAAATTTCCCAAAGATACCTTGAATTGCGCATTCAGTTTGAAAAGTTCACGAAACGATCTCTTACAGAAAAAGAGCTAGTTTTTATCCGCTGGCTTACTGAAAAAGGTGCCAACGTTGAAGAACATAAAAGAGAAGAAACAAAAAAACGGTCAAAACGCCGAAAATAACCATCCCCCCTCCTTGCGACAGGAGGGGTTTATTTTATTTCCCTTGCCAATTATTTTCGCCTATACTATCTATAACTAAAATGAACTGTCGAGGAAGGTGCTCATTTAAATGACTTATATTTTTGCCCATAGAGGCTCAAGCAAAGATTGTCCTGAGAACACGATGGCAGCATTTAAAAAAGCTTTTAAAGACGGCGCAGATGGCATCGAGCTCGATGTACAGCTCTCAAAAGACGGTGTTCCTGTTATTATTCATGATGAAAAACTCGATCGGACTACCAATACAAAAGGCAATGTTGCAGATTTTACATATGAAGAACTTACAAAGATTGATGCGGGAAGCTGGTTTTCAAAGAAGTTTGGCAGTGAACATGTTCCATCACTGCAAATGTTTTTAGAGTGGATCGCTCCCCTGCCTATCCTTCTTAATATAGAGTTAAAAAATAATGTGATAGAATACAGCGGTCTTGAAGATAAGACATTGCAGCTCCTGCACCAATATGGAATGGAGAAACGGACGGTCATTTCCTCGTTTAATCATTACAGCCTGGTGAAAATCAGGAAGATGAACCCGTACATAGAAACAGCACCGCTTTATTCTTCAGGTATTTTTGAACCTTGGGAGTATGTAAGAGCGGTATGTTCACAATCCGCTCATCCAAATTACAAGTCACTTCATCCATACATTTTGGAGGGATTTAAACGACATAATATACCGATACGTCCTTATACGGTAAACAGCCAAAAGTGGATGGCATACCTGTTTGAATGGGGGATCGAAGCGATTATTACCGATTATCCAATAATCGCAAGAAATGTACGGAATGGTGATGGACCAGCTCCAAAAGGCAGATTTCTTCAAAAATGGTGGTAATTCGTTTTACAATGAATGAAACTAAAGTTTCTTTTTAGCAGATAAAGGAGATGTTTATTATTCAACCGTTATTATTTGAACCCTATTCGATCCGGGGTGTCACTTTAAAAAACCGTATCGTTATGTCACCTATGTGCATGTATTCATGCTACGAACAAGATGGAATGGTAACACCATGGCATATGACTCATTACACGTCCAGAGCAGTTGGACAGACCGGTCTAATCATGACTGAAGCAGCAGCTGTAAGTCCTCAAGGGAGAATCAGTCCAGAAGACCTCGGTATCTGGGATGACAGTCATATTGAAGGGCTGTCTTCTCTTGTAAAGTCCATTCACGAAAATGGCTCTAAAGCTGCCATTCAAATTGCGCATGCTGGCCGTAAAGCAATGATTGACGGACCGATTATCGCCCCTTCAGCTATTGCGTTTTCGGATAAAATGAAAACTCCGGAAGAAATGACTCTGGAGCAAATTGAAGAAACTGTAAATCAATTTAGAGCTGCAGCAAAAAGAGCTAAGACTGCAGGATTTGATGTCATAGAGATCCACGGAGCTCACGGATATTTGATTAACGAATTCCTGTCTCCGTTATCTAATAGAAGAACAGATTCTTATGGCGGGAATCAGCAAAAAAGATACCGTTTCCTGCAGGAAATCATTGCTGCGATGAGACTTGAATGGGACGGACCGCTATTTGTAAGGATCTCAGCGAATGATTATCATCCTGAAGGAAACTCCCCAGAAGATTATGTAACCTATGCTTCATGGATGAAAGAGGATGGAATTGATTTGATCGACTGCAGCTCCGGCGCAGTTGTTCCAGCTAAAATTAATGTATACCCCGGCTATCAAGTACCTTTTGCAGAAAAGATTAGGAACTCTGCGGATATTGCTACAGCTGCTGTTGGATTAATTACAACAGGACGCCAAGCAGAAGAGATTCTGCAAAACCAGAGAGCAGACTTAATCTTTATCGGCCGTGAGTTTTTAAGAGATCCTTATTGGCCTCGATCAGCAGCCGAAGATCTAGGAATCGACATCCAGAGCCCGAAACAGTATGAGCGCGGCTGGTAAATGAGTGTAAGAAGATAAGAAAACTGGCATCCACACCGAGTTAGCAGGTTGAGATGCCAGTTTTTATGTGTGAGAAGACCAGAATTTCATTAATCCCACGTTAATTTAAATAATCCCACGAAAGGCAAACAAAATTCCACGAAAATCACTAAAAAACCACGAGTCGACAAATCTCAATATGCTGCAGCATCAAACTCTTCAACTTTCAGCCGCTCCATCTCATCTTTAACCATTTATAAAGCAAAACACATACAAGCAGCCACGCTCCGCCTGCAAGATAACCTCCAAACACATCGGTTGGATAGTGTACACCTAAATAAACACGGCTGAAACCCACCATAAAAATAAATAAACCCGTAATGATATAAATTATTTTTTTATAGGGTTGCAGAAATGAATAATTGTGAACAAGTAAGTATGATAGCATTCCAAAAAAAGCAATAGAGATCATCGCATGGCCGCTCGGGAAGCTATAGCCTGTTATTTCAATTACACGGTCAAATTCGGGTCTGATCCTCTCAAACGATATCTTAAACCAATGGTTTCCGTATCTCACCCCGATCAAACATATCGACAAAACTAGCGGCTCTCTCCATTTCCTTTCAGCTAATAGCCAAATTACTGAAAAGAAAATCAAGACTCCATATTGGTACGGCCGAGAAGCTGCATCAGTAATAAATATAAAGAATGAGTTTAATCGTGACTGATGCAAGTCCGATACATTCTTCATCGACCACACATCCACGGCTTCTATAAAGGGCTTGTGATACAGATAGGCGAACATCATAAAGAAAACCATAAAAACTGTAATTAAAATGAATGTTCTTTTCACGCTGCTATTAAGAGTCATTAAAATTTCCAGCTCCTATTTATTTTTTCCCCTTTTTATTATTCCTTCACCATGTTTTCTTTCGATAGATGATAGCACGTCATGCAGTAAAGCTTCTTTTTCATTTTTTTCAACTGAGAATAGATCGAGCTGATAAGTAGCATTCTCTCTTTCCACAACCTCTGTTGCAGTTATTCCTAATAGTCTTACCGGTTCTCTGTTCCAGTGCTGCTTAAACAAATGTAAGGCAGTTTTTGAAATTTCATGTTGATCTTGAGTTGCATTTAGAAGCATCTTACTGCGTGTAATTGTTTTCCTGTCACTGTATCTAATTGTGATGGCAATAGTTAATGCTACATATCCTTTTGTCTTTAGACGCGTCATTACTTTTTCGGCGAGTCTTTTAAAAACCGGTTCTGCTTCACCTGTGCTTATAATATCCTCACTTAATGTTGTGGAACTTCCGATTGAACGATAATCACTTGCAGAACTTGGATCGACGGGCCGCGGATCAATGCCGTTGGCTCTTTCCTTCATTTTAAGTCCATTGATGCCAAAACGCTGTTTAAGTTCATAATCTGCCGCTTCTGCTAAGTCTTTAACAGTAATAATTCCGTACTTATTTAGTTTTTCTTCTGTTTTCTTTCCGATGCCATGCAGATCTCCTACTTGTAACGGCCATAGTTTTTTAGCAAGATCTCTTTTTCTTAGAACGGTGATCCCTAGCGGCTTTTTCATATCGGAAGCCATTTTAGCCAGAAATTTATTAGGTCCGATACCAATCGAGCAAGGTAGATTCAACTCATTCAAAAGCCTGTTCTGAATTTCTTCAGCTGCCTCTAACGGCTGTTTGCATTCAGTCACATCCATATAGCCTTCATCAATTGAAACAGGTTCAACCCATTCTGTATATTCTTGCAGAAGCTGAAACATTCTCGAGGAATAACTTTTATACGTTTCAAAGTCAGGCGGAACAACAATCAGGTTTGGACATAGCTTTTTAGCCTGCCAAAGCGGCATTGTCGTCTTGACTCCTTTTTCTCTTGCTTCATAGCTGCAGGTTACGATAATCCCTTTACGTTCCTCCACATTACCTGCCACAGCAAGCGGTTTTCCACGCAGATCTGGATTTTCTGCCATTTCAACAGATGCATAGAAGCTGTTCATGTCAACATGAAAAATGATTCTTCTTTTTGGCGTGGGGGATTGATACAACATGAAAACTCCTTTTTTCGAAACTATGTTTATTAGTATATGTTAGCGAATGAGCTTTAAAAACAAAAGAAAAAGACAAGGTATCTACCTTGCCTCATGCAGTCTCTTTCCAGTATCCTCAACCCAATCAACAAATTCTTCGCCATGAAAATGCTTATTTAAATCCTTATGTAATTGAATAAGATCCCGATAAAACTCTCGTTTGTCTCCATCTTCGAGCCACTTTTGCAGGAAACCATATATTTGGCAGTTGAAGCTTGTTGATTCTTTATGTTTTTCAACACCTTTTTCAGTTAAATAAACATAAGAGATACGGCGGTCATCATTCTTTTTCTCTAGTGTGACGAGACCTTTGTCTTTTAACCGTTTAATCACCTGCATTACAGTAGAAACATCCCATAATCCATAATAGGCGATCTTAGAGATTGTAATATCCTCTTCAAGAGAAACAATCCATAAAATATGCTGTTCTGCTTGTGTTAATCCGATTGCTTTTGCGGATTTCTGCCAGTCCTCTTCCAGGACTTTATACACACCACGCATATAATTAACCATCATATGCATGTCCGATAACTGACTCATCCCATTTCCTCCCCCGAAATAAGATTTTAAATAATTACCAATATTTTCTTTTACATGATAAAAACATCTTACATAATGCTTAAATAGACTGTCAACTTTAAAAGATCAATTTGTTAATTTTTATGACAAAAACAGGCATCCTGACCTATATAAAAACAAAAACTTGGCGAAAATTCGCCAAGTTTCGTCATTTCATTTAATTTCCAGAAGCAACTTCAATTACTGCAAGTACCATTTCTGCAGTTTTTGTCAGTTCTTCAAGAGGCATTCTTTCATTTGTAGTATGAATTTCCTCATAACCAACAGCAAGGTTTACTGTAGGGATCCCGTGACCGGCGATTATGTTTGCATCACTTCCGCCGCCGCTATGAAGAAGTCTGTGTGGACGTCCGATTTTTTCAGCTGCTTTTTTAGCAATTTTAACAACATGGTCTCCATCACTAAACTTAAACCCAGGGTACATCACTTCAACCTTAACTTCAGCACGTCCACCCAATTCTGCCGCAGCAGATTCATAGGCTTCTTTCATCTTTTGAGTTTGTGCTTCCATCTTTTCATGAATCAAAGAACGCGCTTCAGCTAAAACAAATACAGTGTCGCAAACGATATTTGTTTGTTCACCATGACCTCCGCCATGGAAGTGGCCGATGTTTGCTGTTGTTTCCTCATCAATTCTGCCAAGGGGCATGCGTGAAATCGCTTTTGCCGCAATTGTTATAGCTGAGACACCTTTTTCAGGCGCAACACCAGCATGTGCAGATTTACCGTAGATCGTTGCTCGTACTTTTGCCTGTGTAGGAGCGGCTACAATAATATCGCCAACAGGTCCGTCACTATCTAGTGCAAACCCGTATTTTGCTGTGATTTTGGAAGCGTCCATTGCTTTTGCCCCTACTAAGCCGGATTCCTCACCAACTGTGATGATGAACTGAATATCGCCATGAGAGATATTTTTTTCTTTTAGAACTTTAATCGCTTCAAACATAGCAGCCAGACCCGCTTTATCATCTGCGCCAAGGATTGTTGTACCATCTGTTACAACATAGCCGTCTTTAATAGAAGGCTTGATTCCTTTACCTGGAGTTACGGTATCCATATGAGAAGTGAAATAAATTGTATCCACTCCCTCTTTGTTGCCTTTTAAAGTACAGATTAAATTTCCTGCTGCATGATCTGTTTTAGATTCAGCATCATCTTCATATACTTCAACCCCAAGCTCTTCAAATTTCTTCTTAAGTACGATTGAAATTTCTTTTTCATATCTTGTTTCAGAATCTATTTGAACAAGCTCTAAAAACTCGTTTAATAAACGATCCGCGTTTACCATATGTATTCCCTCGTTTCTTATAGTGGTATATTTCCATGCTTTTTGTAAGGTCTGTCTTCTTTCTTGTTGCGCAGCATGTCCAACGCCTGAATACACTTGATTCTTGTTTCTCTTGGATCAATTACATCATCAACCATCCCATTTGCAGCTGCAATATAAGGATTAGCAAACTTCGTGCGGTACTCTTCAATTTTTGCTGCTCTCGTTTTCTCAGGGTCTTCACTGTTTTCTATTTCTCTAGCGAAGATAATATTAGCAGCTCCCTGAGGTCCCATTACTGCAATCTCAGCGTTCGGCCAAGCGAAAACTAAATCTGCACCGATAGATTTACTATTGAGTGCAACATATGCTCCGCCATATGCTTTACGAAGAATAATCGTGATCTTAGGTACAGTAGCTTCAGAATACGCGTATAAAATTTTTGCTCCGTGCCGTATAATTCCACCGTGTTCTTGTTTAACTCCAGGGAAAAATCCGGTCACATCTTCAAATGTGATGATCGGAATGTTAAATGAATCGCATAACCGTATAAAACGGGATGCTTTATCAGATGAATCAATATCAAGTCCTCCAGCCATGACTTTTGGCTGATTACATACTAATCCTATCACTTCACCCTTGATTCTTGCAAAACCTACAACTATATTCCTTGCGAATTGAGAATGCACTTCCATAAAAGAATCTTTATCTACAACTTCATTTATGACAGTTCTGACATCATAAGGTCTTGTTGAATCAAATGGAATGATCTCAGTAAGATCAGGACGGTAATCTTTTTCATCGCCCCAAGGCAATACAGGCGTCTTCTCTCTATTATTCTGCGGAAGATATGAAATTAATCTTCTAACATCTTCTAGTACTTCAGCTTCAGATGGTGCAGTAAAGTGCGCGTTCCCGCTTTTAGATCCATGGACTTCAGCACCGCCCAAATCTTCAGAAGAGATTTTCTCTCCTGTTACCGTTTCAATTACCTTTGGGCCGGTGATAAACATCTGACTTGTCTTTTCAACCATGAAAACAAAATCGGTGATCGCCGGAGAATATACTGCGCCCCCTGCACAAGGTCCCATAATAACGGAAATCTGCGGAATTACTCCTGAGTAGATGCTATTTCTATAAAAGATATGCCCATAGCCATCAAGTGACATAACACCTTCCTGTATTCGTGCACCGCCCGAATCATTAAGACCGATAAAAGGAGTACCGTTCTTAGCTGCAAGGTCCATTACGGCAGCTATTTTTTTGGCATGCATCTCACCTAGCGCACCGCCAAACACAGTGAAATCCTGTGCGAATAAGTAAACAGGACGGCCATGTATTTTTCCATACCCTGTTACAACCCCTTCGCCAGGTGCTTTCATACCGGAAAGCCCGAAGTCATGAGTGCGGTGTTCCATAAAAGGGTTAAGTTCAACAAAGGTATCTTCATCCAATAAAAGATCGATTCGTTCACGTGCTGTCAGTTTTCCCCGCTCATGCTGCTTATCAATGCGGTCATCTCCGCCACCTAGTTCAATCTCAGTCTTCTTTTCGTAAAGTTCATTTATCTTTTCATAGATGTCCATTTTTAAGCTTCCTCCTTTTTACTCTTTTCACAAAGTTCGAACAGCACTTTATGGGAAGAAGAAGGATGCATAAATGCAACTTGAGCCCCTCCTGCACCAATAACAGGAGCTTCATTAATCATTTTGATGCCATTAGATTTCAATTCCTCTATACGGCTCTGAATATTTGAAACTCCTAAAGCGACATGATGTACTCCCTGACCCCGCTTCTCAATGAATTGAGCGATCGGGCTGTCATCAGACATTGCTTCTAATAATTCAAGCCGTGTTTCCCCAATTTTAATAAAAGCCACCTTTACTCTTTGTGAAGGAACCTCTTCGATCGCTTCAAGGGTAAGTCCTAACTGGTTCACATAAAAAGGCAGTGTTTCGTCTAGTGAAGATACAGCAATGCCAATATGATCGATTCTTTCAGGCGGTGTTGCGGAAACTTTAGAAGTAGATATCCCATCGCGTTCAAAAACCGTTTTCTCAATAAATTTAGCCGTTTCTATAGTCGGTGTTCCAGGGGTAAATACTTTTTTAATTCCCTTTGACTCTAAGAAAGGAATGTCTTCCCATGGAATGACACCTCCGCCCACGACAATGATATCATCTGCTCCTCTCTCTTGAAGAAGACGCATCACTTCTGGAAAGAGTTCGTTATGTGCACCAGAAAGACAAGACAACCCAATAGCATCCACATCTTCCTGTATAGCTGCAGACGCAATCTGTTCTGGTGTTTGTCTTAAGCCTGTATAGATAACTTCCATTCCGTAATCTCTAAGTGCCTGAGATATTACGAGGGCACCTCGATCATGACCATCCAGTCCTGGTTTCGCAATTAATACACGGATTGTTTTTTTCATCTCTCTCCACTCCTTCTATTTCTTAGACGCCGGTATATTCTCCAAATTCCTCACGAAGGACACCGCATATTTCTCCCACAGTACAATAGGATTTAACACACTCTAAAATGACAGGCATTAAGTTGTCTTGACCTTTTGCGGCCGATCGCAGCATCTCCAACTGAGCGCTCACTCGGTCCTGGTCTCTATTAGACTTTAATGTTTTAAGTTTTTCTTTCTGTTTTTCACCTAATTCAGGATCAACTCTTAAAAGCTCTGGCTGAGGCTCATTATCAATCGTGAATTTGTTCATGCCAACGATAATTTCCTGGCCATTTTCAATTTTTTTCTGTGTTTCATAGGAAGTATGGTGAATCTCACGCTGCATATATCCCTGTTCAACAGCTGAAACAGCTCCGCCCATCTGCTCAATCTTATTCAGATACTCGTTTGCTTTGTTTTCCAGTTCATCTGTAAGACTTTCCACATAATACGAACCAGCAAGAGGATCTACCGTATCAGCCACACCTGTTTCATGTGCTAGGATCTGCTGTGTCCGAAGAGCTATTCTTGCTGATTCTTCTGTTGGAAGGGCAAGCGCCTCATCTCTTGAATTTGTATGAAGACTTTGCGTTCCTCCAAGTACAGCAGACAATGCTTGTGTCGTCACTCTGACAATATTATTATCGGGCTGCTGTGCTGTTAGAGTGGAGCCACCTGTTTGTGTATGAAACCGAAGCTGCCACGATTTCGGATTTTTCGCTCCATAACGTTCTTTCATTAATTTTGCCCACATTCTTCGTGCTGCTCTGAATTTAGCAGCTTCTTCAAAAAATTGATTATGCGCATTAAAGAAAAATGCTAAACGCGGTGCAAAGTCATCAATCTTTAGACCAGCTTCTAGTGCTGCATCGACATATGCAAGACCATTAGCGATTGTAAATGCCAGCTCCTGAGCCGCATTGGCTCCTGCTTCTCGTATATGATAACCAGATATGCTGATCGTGTTCCATTTTGGTACATGTGACTGACAATAGGCAAAAATATCAGTAATTAAGCGCATTGACGGCTTTGGCGGAAATATGTAAGTCCCGCGGGCAATATACTCTTTTAAAATGTCATTTTGAATGGTTCCAGATAGCTTATCTGCCTCTACTCCTTGCTTTTGGGCAACTGCTATATACATGGCGAGCAGTACTGACGCAGGTGCGTTGATCGTCATGGAAGTACTGACTTTATCAAGCGGTATATCTTTTAATAGAGCTTCCATATCCTCCAATGAGTCGATAGCCACTCCGACTTTACCTACTTCACCGCGTGCCATCGGATGATCTGAGTCATAGCCGATCTGGGTCGGCAGATCAAAAGCAACAGAAAGACCCGTCTGACCTTGCTCTAATAAATAGCGAAATCGTTTATTCGTCTCTTCTGCGGAACCGAATCCTGCATATTGTCTCATCGTCCAAAAACGAGCTCGATACATTGTAGATTGAGAGCCGCGTGTATATGGATATTCTCCAGGTAGCCCTAAAGTATCAAAAGGATAGTTTTCTTCCTCAGCACCATAAAGGCGTTTAATTTCAATATCAGATGATGTATGAAACCGTTCTTTTCGTTCGGGAAATCTATTCATTGACTGCTCAGTTTTTTCTTGCCAGTTCTTTAAACGCTGTTGTTTATCCATTAGAGGCCTCCTGTTAACAAAGAAAAATATTCTCAACATAATATCTTTCGTTTTGAAAGCGCTTTTTCCTGCTTGAATCCGCAAATTTTCGACGAAAATTGCAAGTGTCTGTTTATAGAATTCTTGTTTCTCATTTGCAAAAACGATACAATTGAATAGGAAAAGCTATGGGAGGGAATCTGCTGTGTCTCAAAAAATGATGAAAACGATTGTATATATTATGATTATTTCTCTTGTATTAAGCAGTCTGCTGACGGGAGTAGCATTGTTCTTATAATTAGGCTGTTTTTGCAAACTTTGCAGCTCTTGGAAGGGTTGATTTCCGCTCCAGGATGCTCGCTTTCCGCGGGGTGTGCGGTGAGCCTCTTGGTATGTAAGCATGTGAGGTGTCACATAATAGGAAGCATGTGTGCTCCTGCGTCTTCTAGAAATCCTATCGAAGCGGGCTTCCTCGTCGCATGCCTTGCGAGAAGAGTACTCAAGTAGTAGGCACGCACCTTGCGCTCCAATCAACTTGTCAAAGAAGAGAATCTCAAAAAAATTCCTCTAAAGCAACAATCTTTTAGAGAAAAGCCTATTATTAAAACTCAAAATACAAATTAAAACCCCAGTCAAGTGACTGGGGTTTGTTCGTTTTTTTATTCCGAGCGTTCTTTCATATATTCCTGAAAGCTCTTATCGGTTGAAATGACTTTAATCTTTGTACCTATTTTAATTTTGCTATAAATTTTTTGTACGTCTTTTTCATACATCCTGATGCAGCCGGCCGTTACAAACCTTCCGATGGAGGAAGGGTTATTGTTTCCGTGAATCCCAAATGTACGTCCATCTGTGTTATTTGCATCAAACCCAATCCATCGTGTTCCGAGCGGATTGGATTTGTCCCCTCCTGGAATATCTTTTTTGCGATAATAAGGATCTACAGCCTTTACTGTGATTGTAAATTGTCCCTCTGGTGTTAATTCACTCGATTTACCTGTCGCCACTTTATAGACTTCTGTTACTTTTCCTTCTTCTATAAAAGCCAATCTATTGCTTGTTTTGTTAACAATTACATATGGGTCACCGAGGTCTTCGGCATTTCCTAATGGCCACATAGGTGATAAAAACAAAAGGAAAACAATTTTGAAGTTTATCATGGCATCCACCCTGTCTTTTTTACTTAGTATTTGTTATTTCAGGGTTTCTCATGAATTTGGACCGTCATTTATTTTGAACCTTTTTTTGATGAGCAAATAATCTTCTATATCTTGAAGCAATTGATACAATTTAGACCGTGTTTCAAATTCCTGTCTGTCTTTTGGCAGATGCATCTCCCGAAATTCCTGCCGCATTCTTTCAAGTTCATCTAAAAATAATGCTGCCGTATTGCCTGGATGGACCGCTGCGCCAAGACGCTCGAAGAACTCTCCTAATTTTTCTCCTTGAATATATGTTTTATCAATGGAAGATAGGATAGGAAGCATTCGCTGAATGATCTCAAATTGTTTCTCTCTCATTTTAAAATAGTGATAATACTGATTTTCATAACGTAAAAAATGATTCTCAACATCACGAAAAGCAAGACTTTTCGCATTAGAGATTAAATCTGCACATTCTGTAATTTCTTTCCCGTCCCATTCATGGTTGTTATGAGCCAGATAAAGATGAAATTCATGAAAAATTTTCTTATATCTGTTCTCCAACTCTTTCTGCATGGTTAAAAGTGATTTCTCCATTGAAGGCATGTATAAATTCATAATAAGACCCATTCCAATTCCAATGACTATAATACTTACTTCGTTTAGAACAATAGACCAGGAGATTTTCTGCAGTGTATATAGATGCAAAATGATTACTGAAGAAGTGATAATGCCTTCTTTCAAATTAAAGGCTACAATTGTTGGTATAAATAAAATCAGCAACAAAGTTAAGGCATAAAAATGATAGCCTATTAGAGTAAAAAAGCCAGCAGCGAACAAGATACCTAAAAGACATGCCGCAAACCGCTCCCATGAACTGATCACGGAGCGTTTTTTCGTAATTTTAATACAAAGAATCGTTAATATACCGGCTGACGTGTAAAAGTCGAGTTTTAGCCATTCTGCAATAGCAATTGCAAGACCTGCACCAACTGCTGTTTTTAAAGTTCGGTATCCAATCGTAAATTTCATGAATTGACGCCTTCTTTCATGCTACTTTCTTAATCTTTTCCCACAATTAAAAAATTTAATTACTTATAAAAATAAAAAAAGGACCTCGAGTTGAAGTCCTTTCGTTATTATAGCACTTTTTCTAAGAAAGCTTGAGCTCTCTCTGTTTTCGGATTTTCGAAAAATATCGACGGCTGTTCATCTTCTACCAATCTTCCGTCATCCATGAATAGAACACGGTCTGCTACTTCTTTGGCAAATCCCATTTCATGCGTCACGATAACCATTGTCATGCCTGTTTTTACAAGGTTCTTCATAACCTGCAGCACTTCTTTTACCATCTCAGGATCCAAAGCGGAAGTCGGTTCATCGAAGAGCATAATATCCGGGTTCATGGCTAAGGCTCGGGCGATAGCAACACGCTGTTTCTGCCCGCCTGACAGCCTTGATGGGTAAGAATTCGCTTTATCGGAAAGTCCAACAGCTTGAAGCAGTTCAAGTGCATATTTCTCAGCTTCTTTTTTGCTCGTTTTCAAAACTTGCTGAGGTGCAAAAGTGATATTTTCTAAAACCGTTAGATGAGGAAAGAGGTTAAAATGCTGAAATACCATTCCTATCTTTTTACGGAGATTATTTTCCAGCTGTCCTATCTCTTTTCCATCAATTTTGATTGAACCGGCATTATGTGTTTCAAGCAGATTCAAACAGCGAAGGAAAGTTGACTTCCCAGATCCAGAAGGACCGATTACAGCAATCACTTCACCCTTGCTGATCTTAGTAGAAATGCCTTTTAAAACTTCATTGTGTCCGAAGCTTTTTCTTAATCCATTAACATCAATCACTTTTGGCGAGCCTCCTCTCCATAACACGTCCTGCTAAGGTTAACAGCATGATTAGCAGATAGTAGATTAATCCTGCAAGAAGCAATGGTTCAAAAAAGCGATAGTTGCTTGCTCCAACGATTTGAGCACGTCTCATAATATCGAGCGCACCAATAACGGATACAATCGCAGATTCTTTAGTCAGTGTAATAAATTCATTCATAAGTGCAGGTAAAATATTTTTCATCGCCTGAGGCAGAATAATTTTCAGCATCATAGAACGGTATGGTACACCTAAAGCGATTGCCGCTTCTTTTTGTCCCTTATCAACAGCATTAATCCCTGCTCGAATGATTTCTGAGATATAAGCCGCCGAATTTAATGCAAATGTGAGTACCCCTGCTGTAAAAGCGCCGATATCCATTCCTGTCAGCTGCGGGACTGCATAATAGATGATCAGCATTTGTAAAATTAAAGGCGTTCCTCTGAATACTGATGTGTAAGCATCTGCAAACCACCGCAGTATAGTTACTTTTCCAATCTTAAATAAGGAAAGTACTGTTCCCCATAAGAAACCAAGTACTAATGAAACCGCCACAAACTGCAACGTAACCCATATTCCATACAATATATAAGGAATAGAAGGCACGAGCTGGGCAAAATCCAAGTTCATGCCTATCACTCTCTTTCTCTTCTATTTTTTTACTCCGAACCATTTTTCAACGAGTTTGTCCAAAGTACCGTCTTCTTTCATCTTCTTTAACTCTTTGTTAAATTCGCTAGTCAGTTCGCTATCTTTCGGGAATGCGATAGCTGAACCTGCTGCATCGGTATTTGGCAAAGCAAATGATGAAAGTTCTTTGTTTTTCTTTAAAAACTCATACGCTACAGCATCTTCAATAATAGCTGCATCAACTCGGTTAGATTTCATTTCTTGCACCAATTCAGTTACTTTGTTTCGTTGTACTACTTCGAATTTATGTTCTTTTAATAGCTTGTCCGCTTCTTTTTCTTGAATGGAAGCTAATTGGACTCCAAGTGTTTTACCTTCAAGATCTTCAATAGACTTGATTGATTTGTCTTTTGTTACGATTAATTGCTGTGCTGCATAATATTCATCTGAAAAATCAACTGTTTTTTTACGCTCTTCATTAGGTGTCATTCCTGCAATGACAAAGTCTGCTTTTCCGCTGTCCAAAGCTGGAATAAGGCCGTTAAAGTCCATATCCTTAATCTCTATTTCATAACCTAACTCTTTTGCAATATGATTAGCTACATCAATATCAAACCCTACAACATCTCCGCCTTTAGCTGTATCAACAAATTCATATGGCGGATAATCTGCAGAAGTAGCCATGATCAATTTTTTTCCGGAAGAATCACTTCCTGTGTCAGATGAACTTTTTTCTTCTACTGCACCACATCCCGCCAGAATAGCGATGATTATGATAAAATAAATGCTTAAGAAATTGCGTTTCATTTTGCATATCCCCTTATACAATGTAGTTATATTTATTCGTTAAAATGAATATTAACACATAAATGTTCAAAACTAAGTATTTTAATAATTCTGAATGTATTTTTATTCAAGAGAGGTGGATTCACAATGGACTTCGGCGAAGTTGTTCCGGGGATCGATTATCGAAAAAGAGATGCCGTTTATGCTGTTATTCTGGATGCTAAGGGAGAGAAAGTCGCTATTATGGTACAGAACGGAAAAGGCTTTCTGCCAGGCGGTGGAATGGAAAAATCAGAAGAACATGAGTCATGCCTTATGAGAGAATGCATAGAAGAAACAGGTTTTAATATGTATATTGAACGCTACATCGGAAATGCAAAACAATATTTTCAGTCAAGACATAATGAGTACATAATGAATAATGGGTATTTTTATGCAGGTAACTTCGGAGAATTTGTAAAACGACCAATAGAGGATGATCATGAACTTGTGTGGATGGAGCTTGGTGAAGCGAAACGAATGCTTTTTCATGATTCACACCTCTGGGCTGTAAAGAAAACATTAATTAAAAGATAGTTTTTAATTTCTCATAAATCTCTGCGAACGCTCATAAATCTCTGCGAACGCTCATAAATCTCTGCGAACGCTCATAAATCTCTGCGAACGCTCATAAATCTCTGCGAACGCTCATAAATCCTCGGCTGCGCCTTGATTTATGAGCTCTAAATGCAAAAAATAAGCTGCCTCTTTTATAAGAGACAGCTTATCACCGTTTTTACGCTTCCTTTTTGCAATACTCTTCAAAAGCGCTTCTTAATTTATTTACAACTTCCATTGGTTCGTGTCCCTCAATCTCGTGGCGTTCAACCATCATTTGAATCTCTCCATCTTTTAATAGAGCAAATGAAGGCGAAGAAGGAGGATAATCTGTAAAGTAAGAGCGGGCTTTTTCAGTTGCTTCTTTATCCTGACCAGCAAAAACGGTAACGAGATGGTCTGGACGAACATCTTGTTTTACAGAATATGAAGCCGCTGGACGTGCGATTCCTCCTGCACATCCGCAAACGGAGTTAATCATCACAAGTGTTGTACCTTTTTTACTAAATGCTTCTTCTACATCCTCCGGCTTAAAAAGCTGTGTATAGCCAGCTTCAGCCATTTCTTTACGAGCCGTTTCTACTACATCATTAAATAAATTGAATTGAAAGTTCATTTCGTCAGCTCCTTTCCTTCTTATTGTACTCAATAAGAGGAATATAAAAAAGAAAAATGCCGTAACATTTACGGCACTTTTCTTAGGGGGTTATGGGGTTTGGAGGTGTTGATGTTAAACTCTACCCCGTTTTAAACCTGCATAAACCACTTTTAAAAAATTTTTTAATAAATAGATGTGTTTTCTTTCGTCATGTTTTCAAGACGTTCTTTTACACGTGCCAAGAAACGGCCGCAAACAAGTCCGTCAAGTACACGGTGATCAAGTGACAAGCAAAGATTTACCATATCACGTACTGCAATCATCCCATTATTCATTACTACGGGACGCTTCACAATGGATTCAACGGAAAGAATTGCCGCCTGCGGGTAGTTAATGATAGGCGTTGACATAACAGATCCAAAAGAGCCTGTATTGTTTACTGTAAACGTGCCGCCTTTCATATCATCCCCTGAAAGTTTATTCGTTCTTACTTTATCAGCAAGCTCTTTAACATCACGAGCAATTCCCTTGATCGACTTCTCATCTGCATTCTTGATTACTGGCACATACAGTGCATCATCAGTAGCTACAGCGATAGAGATATTAATATCCTTCTTCTGGATGATCTTATCTCCAGCCCACATAGAATTCAATTGCGGGAATTCTTTTAACGATTCTACTACTGCTTTAATAAAGAATGGCAAGAAAGTAATGTTATAGCCTTCTTTTGATTTAAAATCACCTTTTACAGAATTACGGTATTCCACAAGATTTGTAACATCTACTTCAACCATCGTCCAAGCGTGCGGAGCTTCGTGTTTTGAACGTACCATGTTTTGAGCGATCGCTTTACGGATACCTGTAACAGGAATTTCTACATCGCCTGGCATAGATTCAACAGTGATTGGTTTTAAGCCTGATGCAGTTTCTTTTGATTGAGCAATCGCTTCTTGTTTAATTTCAGAAACTGCTGGAGCAGATGCAGCTGCTGGTTTGTTTTCTGCAGTTGGAATCTGACCAGAATCGATAATCTGCTGCAGATCTTTTCTTGTAATTCTTCCGCTTTGACCTGTTCCTTCAACTTGGCTCAAGTCAATTCCGTGCTCAGACGCCATTCGGACAACAGCTGGCGAGTAACGGCCTCTTGCAGCTGTATCTTTTTTGGGAGCTGCTGCTGCATTGCTCGCTGGAGCGGGCGCTGTATCAGCCGTTTTTTCTTCTTTTTTAGCAGGAGCAGGTTCAGCGGAACTGCTTCCTTCTTCTGTATCGATATAACAGATCAGTTCCCCTACAGAAAGTGTATCTCCTTCTCCAGCAACAAGTTCTTTAATTGTTCCGCTAAATGATGAAGGGACTTCTGCGTTTACTTTATCAGTCATCACTTCAGCTAAAGGATCATATTTCTTTACTGTATCACCAGGTTGTACGAGCCATTTACTGATCGTTCCTTCAGTTACACTTTCCCCGAGTTGAGGCATTGTAATTTGTTCTGTAGCCATTTAAGTTCCCTCCTTTTTGTTAAAATGCCGCAAGATCTCTCATGGCTTTTTCTACCTTATCAGGATTCACCATAAAATGTTTTTCCATAGTCGGTGCATATGGCATTGCTGGAACATCAGGACCAGCAAGGCGCTGAATCGGGGCATCTAATTCAAACAAGCAGTTTTCAGCAATAATCGCTGCAACTTCACTCATGATGCTTCCTTCTTTGTTATCTTCTGTAACAAGAAGGACTTTACCCGTCTTAGAAGCAGCTTCAATGATTGCTTCTTTATCCAATGGATACACAGTACGAAGATCCAGAATATGAGCAGAGATTCCGTCTTTTTCTAACTTTTCAGCAGCCTGTAATGCAAAATGAACACAAAGTCCATATGTAATTACCGTAATGTCATCACCTTCACGTTTAACATCTGCTTTTCCGATCTCCAAAGTGTATTCTTCTTCTGGAACTTCCCCTTTAATTAAGCGGTATGCACGCTTATGTTCAAAGAATAATACAGGGTCTTCATCGCGAATTGCTGCCTTTAATAGACCTTTTACGTCATAAGGTGTTGAAGGCATAACAATCTTTAAACCTGGAACATTAGCAAACAATGCTTCAACTGACTGCGAATGATATAGTGCACCATGTACACCGCCGCCATAAGGAGCGCGAATCGTAATAGGACAAGACCAGTCGTTATTTGAGCGATAACGAATTTTAGCAGCTTCCGAAACAATTTGGTTTACAGCCGGCATGATGAAATCAGCAAATTGCATCTCTGCAATCGGACGCATGCCATACATAGCTGCACCAATTCCTACACCAGCGATTGCTGATTCTGCAAGCGGTGCATCGATTACTCTTTCCTCACCAAATTCTTCGATTAAACCAGTAGTTGCACGGAAAACTCCTCCGCGTACCCCAACATCTTCTCCTACAACGAAAACTTTTTTATCACGCTGCATCTCTTCGCGGATCGCTTGCGTTACAGCATCAATATATGAAATTACCGGCATCTCGTTTTCCCCCTTTACTCTGCGTAAACATGCAGAAGCGCACTTTCAGCATCAGCGTATTTTGCGTTTTCTGCGTATTCTGTTGCTTCATCCACTTCTTTTTGAATATCTTCAGTGATCTGTTGCTCTAACTCTTCTGTTAAAATTCCATTCTCTCTCAAGTATGCAGCAAACGTATGAATCGGATCTTTTGCTTTTGCTTCTTCTACTTCTTCACGTGTTCTGTATGCACGATCATCGTCATCAGAAGAGTGAGGCGTTAAACGATAAGCAACCGTTTCAATAAGTGTAGGACCTTCTCCTCGTCTTCCGCGATCTGCTGCTTCCTTTACTGCTTCATAAACAGCCAATGGATCGTTTCCGTCAACTGTTACACCTGGCATACCATAGCCAATCGCACGGTCAGAAACGTTTACACATGCCAATTGTTTTGAAATCGGAACTGAAATCGCATACTTATTGTTTTCGCACATAAAGATAACAGGCAATTTATGAACAGAGGCAAAGTTTGCTCCTTCATGAAAATCTCCTTGGTTGGAAGAACCCTCTCCAAACGTAGTAAACGTCACAATATCTTTACCTTCCATTCTTCCGCCTAATGCAATACCTACTGCGTGAGGAACTTGTGTAGTTACAGGAGACGAACCTGTAGCAATACGAAGCTTTTTAGATCCAAAGTGACCTGGCATCTGACGCCCGCCGCTGTTTGGGTCTTCTGCTTTTGCAAATCCGGAAAGCATTAGATCTTTTGCAGTCATTCCAAATTGCAATACAACACCCATATCACGATAGTAAGGCAACACATAGTCTTTTTCGTTATCAAGCGCCATTGCAGCACCCACTTGTGCAGCTTCTTGGCCTTGGCATGAGATTACAAATGGAATTTTACCAGCGCGGTTTAATAACCACATGCGCTCATCAATCTTTCTTGCTAAAAGCATTGTTTTAAACATATGGATAACATCTTCATTCGTTAAACCTAATTGTTCATGACGTGTTTCTGCCATTGTTTTTACCTCCTTAAAAATGAATTGCTTTTCCTTCAACTGCTAATCCTGCTTCACCAAAAACTTCTGAAAGAGAAGGATGCGGATGGATGGTATGTGCAATCTCCCACGGTGTTGCATCAAGTACTTTCGCCAGCCCTGCTTCAGAGATCATATCTGTAACATGAGGACCAATCATATGTACCCCGAGAAGATCATCTGTATCTTTGTCTGCTACGATTTTTACAAAACCGTCACTTTCCCCGTATACTAGTGCTTTTCCAATTGCTTTAAATGGAAACTTTCCAATTTTTACATTGAAGCCCTGATCTTTAGCTTGTTTTTCTGTAAGACCTACGCTAGCCATTTCTGGACTCGAGTAAATACACTTTGAGATATTGTCGTAATTAATCGGTTCCGGTTTTAAATTGCATAGGTGCTCTACAGCTGTTATTCCTTCGTGAGAAGCTACATGTGCCAATTGAAGGCCACCGATGACATCGCCAATGGCATAAATATGACTTTCGGCAGTTTGGAAATACTCATTCGTCTGAATGTATCCGTTTTCAACTTTAATGGTGGTGTTCTCTAAGCCAATACCTTCTGTATTCGCTTGACGCCCAACAGAGACAAGCATTTTTTCAGCTGAAAACTGTTTCGTTTCCCCTTTATGTTCAGCAGAGATCATAACGCCATTTCCTTTTTCTAATGTTTCAGGAAGTACTTTTGCAGATGTAACAAGTTTAATGCCTTTTTTCTTTAACACACGAGCCGCTTCTTTAGAGATTTCTTCGTCCTCGGTAGGTACAATTCTGTCTGCATATTCTAATACAGTTACTTCAACCCCAAGGTCATTAAGCATAGAAGCCCATTCGATACCAATGACTCCGCCTCCAACAATAATGATAGAAGCAGGCAGCGTTTCCATCTCAAGAGCCTCATCACTGGACATAACATAATTACCGTCAATCTCTAATCCAGGTAAAGAACGTGGTCTAGAACCTGTGGCAACGATTACATTATGCGGGATTAAAATTTCATTCTCTGTACCGTCATTAAATTCTACTGACACAGTTCCAGGCATTGGAGAAAAGATAGAAGGACCTAGAATGCGTCCTGTTCCCTCGAAAACTTCTATTTTACCTTTTTTCATAAGGCTTTGGACGCCCATATGAAGCTGATTGACAATCGATTGCTTTCGTTCTTGCATTTTTGAAAAATTAAGACCTAATCCTTCTATATCTACACCAAAGTCAGCAGCTTTTTTAGCTGTTTTGTAGACTTCAGCACTTCTCAACAATGCTTTACTCGGTATACAGCCTCTATGCAGGCATGTTCCGCCAAGCTTTCCTCTTTCAACAACTGCAACAGTTTTACCTAATTGAGCAGCACGGATGGCGGCTACATAGCCGCCTGTTCCTCCGCCCAATATGACCAAATCAAAATCTTTTGACATCGCTCATATCTCCTTTTGCTGTTAATCCAGCGGCAATTCTGCAGGAGTCTTCCCTCCTGGATATTCCTTCGCCTTCTCTTCATTTCTTAAAACGCGAAGTCCACCTTCTGCTAACGCTTGAAGTTCATTCTCTCCAGGCTGAATGATACAATCTGAAATCCACTCAACACGATCTGTTATTTTTTTAACAAATTCTTTGCCAAAAGCTAGCCCGCCAGTTAGAACGATCGCATCAACTTGACCGTGAAGGACCGTACTCGCTGACCCGATTTCTTTAGCGACTTGGTAAGCCATTGCATCATATACAAGTGCTGCTCTTTCATCGCCGTTCTCAATTTTCTCTTCCACTGTTCTTGCATCATTTGTTCCCAGATAAGCAACAAGTCCGCCTTGTCCAACGAGCTTTTTCATTACTTCATCCGCGTAATATTCTCCAGAGAAGCAAAGAGAGACTAAATCTCCGATTGGAACTGTACCTGCACGTTCAGGTGAAAAAGGCCCTTCTCCATGCAGGCCATTGTTTACATCAATTACCCGGCCGTCCTTATGAACCCCAACCGTAATTCCTCCGCCCATGTGAACAACAATGAGACGTAGTGATTCATAGGATTTATCAAGCATTTTTGATACTCTTCTTGCTACCGCTTTTTGATTTAATGCATGAAATATACTTTTTCGTTCGATATCAGGTACACCTGATATACGTGCAATCTCATCCATTTCATCAACTACAACAGGGTCTACGATAAATGAAGGAATATTTAATCCTTCTGCTATTTCATATGCAAGAATACCGCCTAAATTAGAAGCATGTTCACCTGCAAACCCCGTTTTTAAATCTTGCAGCATTGGTTCGTTTACGCTGTAAGTTCCACCTTCGATCGGTCTTAATAATCCCCCGCGGCCAACCACGCAGCTTAACTTTGAAATGTTTATTCCTTCATAATCCAATGCCTCTAGAATGGTTTCTTTTCTGAATGAATATTGATCAATGACAGAGTCAAATTGATTAATGGTATCTATATCATGCCTGATTGTTTTTTCAAAAACAGGCCTTTCGTTATCAAAAATACCTATCTTGGTAGAGGTTGAGCCCGGATTGATCACTAGTATGCGAAATTCTTTTTGATGCACGTTTCAAACCTCCATTAATACAAACTCTTAGCGAGTTCGGCTTGACAGAATGTGTCGTTCATTTAATAAAAATTGACTTCTTGATTTTCTCATTCGCTCAATACGCTCTTCAGCAAGACGGTCAGCTGCAAGGTAAGTAGGAATGTTATCACGCTTTGAAATTTCAATAACACTTGCAATATTGTCATAAATTGTTTCAACTTTCTTAAGTGCTCTCTCACGGTTGTAGCCATTAAGTTCGTCAGCAACATTTATTACTCCGCCAGCATTGATTACATAATCTGGAGCATAGACAATACCCATTTCATGGAGAGCATCACCATGTCTTGTTTCTTTTAGCTGGTTGTTTGCAGCACCTGCAATAACCTTCGCCTTAATTTTTGAAATCGTGTCATCATTAATAATCGCACCAAGTGCACATGGAGCAAAGATATCGCAGTCAACACTATAAATATCGTCGATGTCTACAGCTTTGGCACCGAAATCTTCAACAGCACGCTGAACAGCTTCTTTGTTTATATCTGTTACGATTAGTGAAGCTCCTTCTTCATGAAGGTGTTTACAAAGTGTATAAGCAACATGCCCTACACCTTGAACGGCAATCACTTTTCCTTCTAAAGAATCTGTTCCAAACGCTTCCATAGCTGCTGCTTTCATACCCCGGTAAACACCATAAGCTGTTACTGGAGAAGGATTTCCGCTTGAACCAAAAGCTGGTGAAACGCCTGTGACAAATGGTGTTTCCTGATAGATTAAATCCATATCTTCAACCGTTGTACCAACATCTTCTGCTGTAATATAACGGCCGTTTAGACCTTGGATGTAGCGTCCGAATGCACGGAACATTTCTTCGTTTTTATCTTTCTTAGGGTCTCCAATGATAACTGTTTTACCGCCGCCAAGGTTCAAACCAGCTGCAGCATTTTTGTAAGTCATTCCTCTTGCAAGTCTCAATGCATCTTCAATTGCTGCATCTTCAGAATCATATGTCCACATTCTTGTTCCGCCTAGAGCAGGACCTAATGTCGTGTCATGGATACAGATGATAGCTTTTAAACCAGATTGTTTATCTTGGCAGATCACCATTTGTTCGTAATCGTAAGTCTCCATATATTTGAAAATTTCCATTTTGTATTCCTCCTAAAGTTTCTTATCAGTGATGACAGATTTCACAGCCAAAGCAATTGAGAGGTATTTACTCTCAGAAGAATCAGCTCTTGAAGTTAGAACAATTGGCGCTTTAGCACCGCAAATGACTGCTCCAACTTTTGCACGGGCAAAATAAATGAGTGACTTGTATAAAATGTTGCCCGTTTCAATGGTCGGAACAAGTAAAATATCTGCCTTTCCTGCTACATTTCCTGCGATTCCTTTATGTGCTGCCGCTTCCATTGAGATGGCATTATCGAGGGCTAAAGGACCTTCCACAATTCCGCCAGTTATTTGGTTTCTTAAATTCATTACAGTAAGGCTGGCAGCATCCAGAGTTGCTTGCATGGCAGGGTTTACATTTTCTACTGCAGCTAAAACGGCAGCTTTAGGCTGATCAACACCTGTTTGCTGAACAAAATCTATTGCATTTTGCAATATTTGACTCTTCTGGTTAAGGTCAGGATTTATATTCATTGCAGCATCTGTAACAAATATCAGTCTGTCATACCCCGCGATTTCAAACGCGGCTACGTGTGACAGGACTTTACCTGTCCTTAAGCCAAATTCTTTATTTAATACAGCTTTTAAGAGTACGGAAGTTGAAACGAGTCCCTTCATCAGGATATCCGCTTTGCCATCGTGTACTGCTTTTACAGCCTCTATTGCGGCTGTCGCTGTATTAGTTGGAACAATTTCAATTCCCGGTGTAGAATCGTTTGTATTCTTTTCTAGCCAGTCAGAAATTACTTCCGCATTTCCAAATAATATAAAATGGGCAATGCCCTCTTTATAAGCCCGTAAAACACTTTCCATAACTTCTTGATCGCCTGCTTCTGCCACTGCGATGACTGGTTTCACTTGCTGATTTTTGGCTTGGCTGACCAAGTCTTCCAAATGCATGTTATCCCCCCTTGTTAAACACAAATATAGATATGCAAGTTTCATGCCAAATTAATTCATAAAGATTATTAATACTCAGCTTACTTTTTTGCAATAATTTGCAAGAATTGCGCAAAATTTTGCATGAAATTATTTGCGCACTTTATCGTCTAATCCATATTTTTCAAGTTTATAATAAAAGTTACGCAATGAGATACCTAATGCTTTCGCAGTTTTCGTTTTATTGCCTTTATATCTGTTAATAGCATCTGTTAAAATGTTTTTTTCAAACTCGTCCATTTGTTCCGCTAAAGTGATCTCTTTCGTTAATTCGTTAAAAGAACCGCCCGATTCTGAATTCGGCTTATTATGATCAATTTGCTGAAGCAGAGAAATATGTTCTCGGTTAATTTTTGAATCTGTATGACTCATATGGATGATTGCCCGGCCCAATACATTTTCAAGTTCTCTAACATTTCCCGGCCAATGATATTTAAGCAGGAAATCTTCCGCGTCACTGCTTATAATGTCAATATTTCGTCCGTAGTCCTGATTCAGTTTTTGCAAAAGATGATTTGCCAGCATTACAATATCACTGTTCCTTGCTCTAAGTGGCGGAATATAAATCGGCATCCGGTTTAGACGGTAATATAAATCCTGCCTGAAAGTGCCATCTGCTATCATCTTTTCAAGGTTAACGTTTGTGGCGGCAATAACTCTGACATTTATGGGAATCGCTTTCGTGTCTCCCACTCGTCTAATTTCATTTTCTTGTAATACTCGCAGCAGTTTAGCCTGTGTATTTTGTGAAAGTTCTCCCACTTCATCTAAAAAGATACTTCCACCGTTAGCTTCCTCAAAGAGACCTCTTTTACCCCCTCTTAAAGCACCTGAAAATGCGCCTTCTACATAACCGAAGAGTTCGCTTTCTAAGAGTGATTCAGAGAGTGCCGCACAATTAACCCTTATAAATTTATTGAACTTCCTGTCGCTCGCGTTATGGATCGCATGAGCAAAAAGTTCTTTTCCAGTACCAGACTCGCCGCGCAGAAGAACAGTTGCAGGCGTTGAAGCTGCAAGCTTAGCTTGATCAACCGCAAACCTCATCTCATCTGATTCACCAATAATATCTTCAAAAGAATATTTAGCTTCAAGTGTCCGGATAATCTGCCTGGCCCGATTCAATTCCTCAGTCAAGCCTTTTATCTCTGAAACGTCATGAATCACACCAACGCTGCCTTTTAATAAACCATCAACTATAATCGGCGCGACATTAACGATTACATCTTTTCTTTTTGGACCAACTCGCAGCCTTGCTCCCCTAACTGGTTTTCTCGTTTTCAAAACTTGCATATGAATACTTTCACCCTCAGAAATATCTGTTGTTGCGGGCTTGCCTATTACCTGCTCTGCTGTATAGCCAGTAAGTTTTGTGTACGCAGGATTTATCATAATCCCTTTTCCTTCTTCATCCACAACAGATATAGCTTCCTCTGATGAATTAATAATAGAACTAAGCATAATTTGAATACTTTTTAAGTTTGTGACTTCTTCTGCAAGGTCTACGATTTCAGTAATATCTTTAAAAACTGCAAATGCACCAAGTTTCCGTCCAGATTGATCTAAAATAGGCGTTCTTGTTGTATAAATTTTTGTACCGTTCGCAAGTATCTGTTCTTGATTTACTTCCTCAATCCCTGAATCCAAGACTCTTGGAAGCTGACTGTTCGGCATTACTTCCAGAATAGATCTGCCTAATGCTTCATTAGCAGATAGACCTGTCATTCTTTCGGCACTTTTATTAAAAATAGTGATGTTCAGCCTTTGATCAATAACAATCATACCATCATGAGTATTATCTAAAATCGTTTTGAACTGCTGAAGATTAGCTTCGGCAGCCTTAGATTGTTTAAGGTGATCTGCTAATTTATAAAATTGAGAATCTGAAATAATGTCTGATTCATGATAAACATCTTCCTGCAGCTGATTGGCTATTTTTTTATTTGAAGGTGAATACACCACATAGTCTGGCTCAAGCTGAGGTGGAGATGAATATGAAAAAATCGGCACATCATCATGCGTTTTATCCGCACCCATTTCAACAAAAACTCCGATTGGTTCAAAAAAAGCTGAAGACCTTATTAAACGAAGAATCTTTGGTGTTTCTTCAGGAGCGGTCATTAACAATACAGTTTGCAACATTACCCCTCCAAATTCTATGTAAAGTGGATGTGCAATATTTTTCACACATTTATCATACCGTAGCATGAAAGGGTTTGCAAACTGTAATTTCATCGACAATAAAATAAACTTTATGTACAATACATGTAGAGGAGTGAGTACAATCATGAGCAGGTATGCAGCATTAGTAATTGTTTTAATTCCTGGTATCATGGCCGTAATGGGCATAAAATGGATGAGGGACACATTATTTGGAGTATTGCAATTTCCTTTCCCATTCTTGTGGCTCCAGTTTATCGCAGGATTTATCAGCTTTTCAGCTGGACTGGCTTTTGTGGGAGGATTTATATTTTACCGTGATCGAAAAAGAAATAAAGTACAGTTAAAGTATAAGAAAAAATAACCAGACCAATGAAAGAAATTGGCTGGTTATTTTAAGTTGAGCGAAGCGGCAGGCAGATTGAGCGTAACTCGACTATTTTGAGCGCTCATAAAGATTTCTGAGCGTAATTCAGGGATTTAGAGCGTAACTTAAGGTTTTTGAGCGTACGTGTAAAAATTAAAAGAACACGTACCGTAAAAAGAAAAAGGAACTAACTCAAATGAGTTAGCCCTTTTTATTTTTTATCCAGCTTTATGTTCGATTCTTAATTTATCCGCAACCATTGCAATGAATTCACTATTGGTCGGTTTTGCTTTAGACATGGAAACGGTATAGCCGAATAAAGAAGAGATACTGTCGATGTTTCCACGGCTCCAAGCAACTTCGATCGCATGGCGGATCGCGCGTTCAACACGGCTTGAAGTGGTGTTAAACTTTTTAGCGATATCAGGATACAATACTTTTGTAATTGATCCTAATAGTTCAATATCGTTATATACCATAGAAATTGCTTCTCTCAAGTACATATAGCCTTTAATATGAGCAGGAACACCAATTTCGTGGATGATGCTCGTAATACTTGCGTCTAGATTACGCGGTTTATTTATTGATTGGAAACTGCTTCGATTTCCGGATGCACGCTGAACTGTTGTTTTTTCCGATCCGCAAATCTGGCGGATCTGACTAGCTAAATTATCCATATCAAATGGTTTTAAGATAAAATAAGAAGCTCCAAGATCAACAGCTTTTTTCGTAACATCTTCTTGTCCAAAAGCAGTTAGCATAATTACATTAGGCTGAGGCAGATCATCACTTGATCTGATTTTTTCTAAAACAGCTAATCCGTCTAAATGCGGCATGATAATATCGAGTACGAGTACATCAGGATTTTTATTTTCTAAAACGGAAAGACATTCTTGACCGTTATAAGCTACCCCAATTACTTCCATGTCATCTTGACTTGAAAGATATTCCCTCAAAAGACTAATTAGTTCACGATTATCATCAGCTAGACACACTTTAACTTTTTGCACCATTAATTCCTCCCCATCCAACAATTTCTTGTTTTTCCCAATGTAAGATTTCAACAATAAATCGTAAATCCCTTTATTTTGTTTTAAATTTTTTAAAATTATTTTATTTTTGTTGTAGAAAAACCTATTTTCTTCAATTTACTTCGAATTTCGACAGTTATTGGTATGTAAACATATATGTTTGTCGAATTTTCTTTATAAATCCTATTATACAAAATTTTCTTAAAGATGTCTAAACAATAAAGAAAACCTTTTCATTAGGTTAAATTTTTAAGCTTTGAAAGGCTTTTTTCTAAAAGATTGTTGCTACTGAGAGATTTTCATCAAGAGGTTCTTCTTTGAATTCTTAACTGGAGCGGAAGGGTGAGACTCCTGTAGAACGAGCGGGGCTGGTGAGACCTCTCAATGTACGCAGAACGGAGGGGGCCGTACGCCACACGGAAAGCGAGCGACCTGGAACGGAAACTCTAATAGCAACAAATAAAAAACAGGCAACTGCATCAGCTCGCCTGTTTTCTTTCTTCGTATATATTTATACCAGCTTCATCAAGCATCCACTCAATATGAACACCATATCCTGAAGTTGGATCATTTACAAACACATGTGTTACCGCACCAATAATTCTTCCGTTTTGAATGATTGGACTCCCGCTCATACCTTGTACGATTCCCCCGGTAATCTTTAAAAGTTCGGGATCAGTGATTTTGATTACCATCCCTTTTGTTGCTGGAAACTTTTGTGGAACAGAACTGATCACATCTACATCAAATTCCCTTACCTTTGAACCGTTGACTACGGTAAGGATTTTTGCAGGGCCTTCTTTTACTTGATCTGACAATGCAATTGGCAGAGGCTTGTTCCAGCTGCCGTTAGAAATCTTATCGTTCAATCTCCCAAATATACCAAAAGGACTGTTTTTTGAAATATCCCCTAAAACTCTTTGATCATTTGAGAAACGTGCTAATTTTTCTCCAGGATGTCCATTTGAACCTTTTTCAATTGAAGTTACTGTCGAACCTAAGATCTCGCCATTGTTTACTTTGATTGGCTTTTTGGTATCCATGTCTGAAATAACATGTCCTAAAGCTCCGTACTTAAATGATGCTGGATCATAAAAAGTAAGTGTACCGACTCCAGCAGCAGAGTCTCTAATATACAATCCAATTCGATATGACTGATCATTTTTATCCTGAAGGGGTTTAAGTGTTTTGTGCAGGGATTTGCCGTCTCTGATGATTGTTACATCCAGCGGTTTTTGAGATTCCCCAGACTCTCTGACAAAAGGGCTGACATCGCCCATCTTTTTTATATCTTTTCCATTGATTTTGGTAATAATATCTCCTACCTGAATATCGGCAATTTCCCCTGGAGACTGCTTACCTGAATTCGTATTTACAAGATGATGACCAACAATAAGGACTCCGAGTGTATTTAATTTTACACCTATAGATTGTCCGCCTGGTACAACCTTTAAATCGGAAAGTACTTTTACATCCATCTTTTTAATGGGAAAACTTGCTGCTTCGAGAGTTGCCATACGATCACCATTTGTTTTGGCTTGTATCGAAACGATTTTTTCACTTTCCATTGCTGTTGTATAAATTTCATTCTCTTCCTGCTGAATAGATGTACCTGCAGGAAGTGACTGAATCGAATTTTGTCCTTCAAAAATTGTAACAGATTCAGGCAGTTTCACATAATCACGCACAGGAGACAAAAAACCGATTCCCACTAAACTTCCAAGGAGAATAACGCCGATCATTCGCCGAAGTAAATCCTTAAACATCTTTCACTCTCCTCGCTCCAAGCTCACACCCTCACCATGGCTGTACCTTTAATTTAGCCTACGGACCATAAGATTATAACCGGCAAAAAAGAAAAAGCTATTCCTTAAATGGATAGCTTTTTCATGCATAATTGTTTTAAGATGATTTTTTTATGGTCTCTGCAAGCTGGAGCAATTCCTGTGCGTGCTGTTTGGTCAAATCTGTAATTTCCACGCCAGAAATCATCCGGCCGATTTCATGAACTTTTTCATCCGTTTTTAAAGAAAGCACTTTCGTAACAGTTCTTCCCTGAAGAGTTGATTTTGAAATATGGAGATGTGTATCAGCCATAGCCGCAACTTGAGGAAGATGGCTTATGCATAGCACTTGGGAACCAACTGATACACGATAGATCTTCTCTGCAATAGCCTGAGCAACTCGTCCTGAAACTCCTGTATCCACTTCATCAAAGATAATAGCAGTAATTCCTTGATTTTCAGAAAAAATGGTTTTTAAAGCCAGAATAACTCTGGATAATTCTCCGCCAGAAGCCACTTTTGATAAAGGTTTCAAAGGTTCACCTTGGTTGGGAGAAATAAAAAATTCAACAGAATCCATTCCAGTCTTCAAGAACTGATTTTCTTCCGTACTTTCCATTACAACCTCAAATTCCGTTTTTTCCATATAAAGCTCTTTAAGCTGCTGTTGAATGGCTTTCTTTAATGTTTTCGCTGTTTCTGATCGCTTTTTTGTAAGCTTTTTGCCTGAGGTCTCTAATTTTGATATAACCTTTGACTGCTTAGCTTTTAGCTCTTCTATATGGTTATCTTTGTTTTGAATGAGTTCAAGTTCCTTTTTAACCTTTTCCCCATACCGTAAGATTTCCTTAACAGAAGAACCGTATTTGCGTTTCAATTTACTGATTTCATCAAGCCGCATTTCGATGCTGTTTAATCTTTCCGGGTTATACTCCAGTGAATCAAACATATCGCGAATTTTGTACGTCAGTTCTTCGAGCACGTAGAAGCTGCTGCCAAACTGCTCTTCATCTGCCTTAAGGGATTCATCCAGCGCTGCTACCTGCGAGAAATCAGCCATGGCACTAGAAATAAGTTCCAGACCTTTACCTTCTCCATAAAGACTGTGATATGCGTCCTGGAGGTGTCCATGAATTTTTTCAAAGTTGCCGAGCATTCTCTTTTCTTCTTCGAGCTTGATATCCTCATCTTCGAGCAAATTTGCCCCATCAATCTCTTCGTATTGATACTCTAATAAATCAATTCGCTGAGCGATCTCTTGCTCATTTCTTGAGAGTTCTGAAAGCTGTTTGCTTATATCTTTAT
This sequence comes from Fictibacillus halophilus, assembly GCF_042680145.1. Taxonomy (GTDB): domain Bacteria; phylum Bacillota; class Bacilli; order Bacillales; family Fictibacillaceae; genus Fictibacillus; species Fictibacillus halophilus_A. The sequence goes on from NZ_JBHTNQ010000001.1 coordinate 1,814,906, forward strand.
ATTCTTTAAATGTTTCTTCATAGGTAAAGAGCTCTTTCTTAAAATCTTTGTCACCAAAGCTGTCTAATAAGAATAGGTGTTTATCCGGCTGCATCAAATATTGAGTTTCATGCTGACCGTGAATATCAACTAGAGCTTGTCCTATTTCTTTTAATACAGAAAGTGTGACGAGCTTCCCGTTTACTCGGCAGATGCTTTTTCCGCTATCAGTTATATCACGTTTAAGTACAACCATTTCATCAGTTATGGTTATCCCGACTTCTTCACATTTCTCATAAACGCGATGGTCCTCATGAATGTGGAATAATCCTTCGATTTCTGCTTTTTGTGTTCCATAACGAACAAACTCAGTTGAGCCGCGTCCTCCAATTAAAAGACCAATAGCATCAATGATGATCGATTTTCCTGCACCTGTTTCCCCTGTTAAAACGGTTAGCCCTTTTTTGAAAGAAACACTTAAAGAATCGATAATAGCAAAATTACGAATACTTAATTCTGCTAACAAGTACATCACACCTTATTAAAAGATTTACAGCATATCTAAAAAACGCTGCGAAATATCCGAACTTACATCTTTTGAACGGCAAATGATTAAGATTGTATCATCACCGCAAATCGTTCCCATCAGATCTTCCCAATCCAGCTTATCAATCAATGCACCTATTGCATTTGCATTACCTGGAAGGGTCTTCATAATAATCAAATGATCGGCATGATCTATGCTTATAAAGCTGTCTGTCAGTGTTCTTCTAAGCTTTTGAAGAGGATTAAACCTCTGGTCAGCCGGAAGACTGTATTTATAACGCCCGTCATTCATTGGAACTTTCACAAGGTGAAGTTCTTTAATATCACGTGAAACCGTTGCTTGAGTAACATTAAAGTTTGCTTTCTTCAAAAGTTCAACAAGATCATCTTGCGTTTCAATATCATGATTGCTGATCATCTCTCGAATTTTAATATGTCGCTGTCCTTTATTCACTAGTAAATCCACCTCAATTTTCACACTGTCACATTCTGCCTTTATCTTATACTATTGTGCATAGGATGTAAATTTTTCATTAATGGAATAAAATGAAAAGGCTGTTCTCACAAACTTTTTTGTTTTTGAAAGTAGTTGATTTCCTTCTCAGGTCGCTCGCTTCCCGCGGGGCGTGCGGTGAGCCTCCTGGCGCTTTGCACCATTAGGAGTCTCACTTTCAAGGAAGTATATGTGCTCCTGCGTCTACAAGCAAATCCTGACGCGCTTGTTCCTCGTCGCATGCCTTGCTAGGAGAGTATTCATGTAGTTGGCACGCACCTTGCACTCCAATCAACTTATCAATGAAGTGAAAGAAATAATCTTAAGCAACAATCTTTTAGAAAAAAGCTAAAGAAAAAGAGCAGGATTTTGGTTATTCCCGCTCTTTTCTAAAAGTATTATGCGCTTCAGTAACAACTTCCTTAATTCTTTCATCAGAGATAGGTGATCTATCCTGTTTATTCACTTCCCCGTGAAGAAGAAACTCAATATTTCCGTCTCCTCCTGTTATTGGTGAAAAGGATAAATCCACAGGGTTTATCCCTGTTTTTTTCGCAAATTCAATGATTTCTGTAATAACTCTTTCGTGAACTTTCGGATCTCTGACAATTCCTTTTTTTCCTACTTCTTCTCTGCCGGCTTCAAATTGAGGTTTAATAAGAGCGATAACTTCTCCCTCCTCCATAAGCTGAGCGAGAACTGGAAGAATAATTCTTAGTGAGATAAAAGAAACATCAATTGTAGCAAAATCCGGAATTCCATTTTCAAGCTGGTCAGGAGTTACATAACGGAAATTCGTCCTTTCCATTACAGCAACACGGGGATCATTCCGCAGCTTCCAGGCTAATTGGTTATACCCAACATCGATGGCATAAATAAAATTAGCACCATTCTGCAGGGCACAGTCAGTAAAGCCCCCTGTGGAAGCCCCAATATCCATACCAGTTTTATCTTTAACATCAAAAGAAAAGACTTTTAATGCTTTCTCTAGCTTTAAACCGCCTCTTCCCACATAAGGAATTAAATCGCCTTTAACATGTAAAGGGGCATCTGTTTCAATTTTTTCTCCAGGCTTGTCCATACGTATTGTTCCAGAATAAACAAGGCCTGCCATAACAGACCTTTTTGCTTTTTCTCTTGTTTCACACAACCCGCGGTTGACAAGCAGGACATCTACACGTTCTTTTTTCATGTAAAAAGACCCTTTTCTGCTTTTCTCTTAACCAGCTTTTTAACACGTTCAACCAGATCAGGAGTCGTTAGACCGATCTCTTCAAGAAGCTTTGTTACACTTCCGTGTTCGATAAAGCAGTCAGGGATACCCATTCGGTCTATTAAAACGCTCGCTTGATTGTCAGCAGCATGTTCCAGCACAGCACTCCCGAACCCGCCCTGCAAGATAGCTTCTTCCAAAGTAAGAATCGGCATGTTTTGAGCATATAGTTCGTTCAGCATTTTAAAATCAAGCGGCTTAATGAACCGTGCGTTAATCACCCGAGCAGATACTCCAGATTTCGCGAGAATTTCCCAAGCCTCAAGCGCCATCGGTATCGTTGTTCCAAAAGTAAGAATGGCAACATCATCGCCTTCTTTCAGGACTTCCCAAGACCCAATTGGAATATTTTCAAACTCATCGTCCATTTGAACACCAGTTCCATTGCCTCTTGGGAAACGGATTGCGATTGGACCATCTTCATATTTCAGCGCTGAATAAACCATATTTTGAAGTTCATTTTCATCTTTTCCCATCATTAGCACCATGTTTGGTATATGGCGTAAAAACGCAATATCAAAAACACCTTGGTGCGTTTCTCCATCTGCACCAACTAAACCTGAACGGTCAATAGTAAAAAGAACATTCAAGTTCTGTCTTGCAACGTCATGAACTACCTGATCGTACCCGCGCTGCAAGAAAGTAGAATATATGGAAAGCACAGGCTTCATTTTTTGTGTAGCAAGACCTGCGGCCATAGTAGTTGCATGCTGTTCAGCAATCCCTACATCGAAAAGGCGGTCTGGAAAAGCTTTTCCGTAGTCCACAAGCTTAGAACCAATTGTCATTGCCGGTGTAATAACTGCTATCCTCTCATCTTTATGTGAGAGCGTTTCTAATGTTTTACTAACAACACCACTGTATGAAGGACCTGATTGCTGAGGCTTGATTTGTTCACCGGACTCGATCTTATATGGTCCAACACCATGCCAGCTGTCCTTTTTATCACTCTCAGCTGGTTCATATCCTTTTCCTTTTTTCGTAAGAACATGAATGATAACAGGACCTTTTGTTTTCTTTGCATATGAAAGGTTTTCAATTAAATCGTCCAAGTCGTGCCCATCTACAGGACCTAAGTACGTATATCCAAGCTCTTCAAAGAACATGCCTGACACCAATAAATATTTTAAGCTGTCTTTTACACGTTCAGCAGTAGCGGCAAGCTTGCCTCCAAACGCTGGTATCTTCCGGATTAATGCTTCAAGCTCATCTTTCGCTTTATTATACTTTCTGGCTGTCCGCATACGTCCAAGAACGTTGTGAAGAGCACCAACATTTGGTGCAATGGACATTTCATTGTCGTTTAGGATGACAATCAGGTCTTTCTTTTCATGACCGATATGATTTAAAGCTTCCAGAGCCATCCCGCCTGTTAATGCACCGTCTCCGATAACTGCGATTACTTTATCATCAGTCTTTTTGAGATCACGTGCAATTGCCATTCCCATAGCAGCAGAAAGAGATGTTGAACTATGACCCGTTTCCCATACATCATGTTCACTTTCATTTCTCTTAGGAAATCCGCACAAGCCTTTATATTGGCGCAGTGTATCGAACTGAGACGCTCTGCCTGTCAGGATTTTATGAACATACGCCTGATGCCCGACATCCCATATAAATTTATCGTTCGGGCTGTCAAATACCTTATGCATAGCGAGTGTCAATTCAACAACTCCCAGGTTAGGGCCTAAGTGGCCTCCTCTTACTGAAAGTTTCTCGATTAAAAAAGAACGGATATCACCGGCTAATTTATTTAATTGTTCAGTCTCATATGATTTTAAAAAATGAGGATTCTGAATGTCTTCCAGGTTCATGGAATATGCCTCTCTTTCCATTAACGCCTTTTTTTCTCTTTCTTAGCAGGCGATAGCAGTTTAATTCTTAATTTTTCCTCTATAAAATATAATAAACGCCCAACCTGAAAAATAATAAAGGTTGAGTGATTGATCGCATAAGATTTTCCTAGCGCTTTACCGCCGACTGTCAGTGCAGCAACAACACTTGTAAAGATTATTGTAATCAAGTACTCGAGATTTGAGCCATTATTCCGACCCATTGAAAGCGTCAGCTCTACCACAACTGCAGCAGACGCTGTACCACTAACTATACCAGATATATCCCCGATTACGTCATTGCAAAAGTTCGCTACACGATCTGCGTTTCTTGTTATTAGAATAGCATGTTTTGCACCTGGTACTCGTTCTGAAGCCATCGCATGAAACGGAACTTCTTGAGCCGCTGTGGATGCTACTCCGATAATATCAAAGATAACACCGGTTAACACGATTAAAAAGACGATTCCCATCCCGATGCCCCACGAAACACCATTAAGGAGGGCAGAAGAGACAACTGTAAAAATAGCCGCTAACACAAGAGTGATAACGGCAATGCTTGTACTCCATTTGAGTGTTTTAGAAAAGGAATGCTTCATGCATAACTCCTTCTTTTTTGGTAACTTTATGTAATAAGGAGTGGTCACCTTATTAAGTAAAGACTGCGGCTTAGGTCCAGTAGGTTTTCCCAGAAGAGTACGAAATGTCGCCATATTCGCGGTTTCCCTTTACTCTCTTCTTAACGCTGTCGCCAAACGTTAGACTAGATTACCACTTAGTCCGCACTATAATCCCTAACAGGTGTCTAGATAGCAGAACAGTCTAGGAGTTTTCCTCAACAGCCCTTCGCACATTCCCTAGCCTCTTTTGCAGAGTAGATTTCATATGGCATAAAGCTCAAAATCAGCGGCCAACCGATACAGGCTTTTCACACCATAATCCCCTCTAGCTCCACTCAAGGCAGGCTACGCTGCTCGCCTTTTCTTTTCCTGAAGATCAAGAAAAGCGGCAAAGCAGGTTCAAACCCCATTTCGCAGTAAGGTCTTTTGAACACAAACCGCAAATATGGGGGCCTCCGCGGAAGAAGGGTCATCGCCCACATGCCATTGTGGATCGCCCTTCAACCTTAACTCCCAGCGTTAACCCAAGGCTGGGCGCCTCAAGCCAACACAAGGAACTTCATCGATGTGCCCTTTGGCGGATTTTTAGGCCCGCCTTCAGGAACGGGGGACTGACTAGAATACTGCACCACTCCAAAGCAAATAATATCATATCATACTTCCAATTGCTCAACAATCTCTTAGTGGTTTCTTTTTATAATGTAGTCCGCAATGGATGCTAATATGCCTGTATTTCTATTGATTTTACCTAAATGTTCCAAAGAAATCCGAATGTGATTTTCCATTTCTTTTTGTGCGCCGTCAAGACCCAGCAATTTCGGATATGTTGTCTTCAAGTTTGCTTCATCACTGCCAATCGGCTTACCAAGTTCATCCTGATTACCCGTGATATCCAGGATATCATCCTGGATTTGAAATGCGATTCCTATGTGCCGAGCATAGAGCTGTAAAGCCAAAAGCTCCCCTTCAGTTGCATCAGCCGCAATTCCACCAGTTAATACAGAGCACTCCAGCATTTTACCTGTTTTCTTTTCGTGGATGCTCTCTAGCTCTTTGAGAGAAAGCTCTTTGTTTTCTCCTTCAAGATCTTCTACCTGGCCGCCAACCATTCCTTCTGCACCTGCTGCACGGGAAAGAACTGAGAGCAATCTGACTTTTTGATCTGTATTAAGGAAGACATTATCCGTAACCAAAGAGAAGCTTTCTGTTAAAAGGGCGTCTCCTGCCAATATAGCTTGCGCTTCTCCATATACTTTATGGGAAGTAAGCTTTCCCCTTCTATAATCATCATTATCCATAGATGGAAGATCATCATGTATAAGAGAATACGTATGTACAAACTCAATGGCACAAGCTGCATCTAATACAAATTCAGGGTCTTTTTGAAAAGATTCCATGACTGCAAGTGCTAATATGGGGCGCAGTCTTTTTCCTCCTGCAGAAATAGAATAAAGCATTGATTCTTTTAAAGTAGCCGGAGCATTAAGCCTATTAAGATAACCGATCATCCTATCTTCTACTAATTGTTTCTTATCGCGAAGATATTGTTCAAAATCAATCAATGATCTTCCTCCTGGATGACGAATGGTTCTTCCTTTCCATCTTCATGCATGATCGTATCCATTTTCTTCTCAACGTTTTTAAGCTTTGTATGACACAGCTTTGAAAGCTTCATACCCTGCTGATAAAGATCAATACTTTCTTCTAAAGGCACATCACCTTGTTCAAGTTTCTCAACAATCTCTTCAAGCTGTAGCATTGCATCTTCAAATGTTAATTTTTTTTCCGTTTTTTCAGCCATTGGTTAAAGACCCTCCGTTCCAGTGATGTGACAATTGATCTGTCCGTCTTTAAGTTTTATCGTTAACGACTCACCAGAATTAACTTGCTTCACTGACTTGACGAGTTCGTTTTTTCCTTTTTTATAAGTAAGACTGTATCCTCTATCCATTATAGCTAACGGGTTTAATGAGGACAGCCTTGAAATTTTATTGGAAAAATTCGTTTGGTGCTGTCTCATATGTCTGTTTGTTTCTTTGATTAAGTTCTTATGAAGCAAATTTACTTTTTCATTTGCTTTTTGCAGCTGGCCAGCTGGTGAGAATAGAGCTAGCTGACGCTGCATCTGTGTTAATTGTTTCTGATGCTCTCCAAGAAAGGTTTCAGCAGTTCTTTTAAGCTTGTCTATGTGTCTGTCCAATTCCTGTTCCTTCTGTTTCACAAGCTGAGTCGGATATTTAAAAGCATATGATTTCTGCAGACGGCTTAATTGCTGCTGATGCCCAGCTAAAAAATCACCCATAACTCTCTTCAGCCTTACACTTCTTTGGTGCAGCCGGTCACCGAGTTCATCCAAATGCGGGACAGCTAACTCAGCTGCTGCGGTTGGAGTAGGCGCTCTTAGGTCAGCTACAAAATCTGCAATCGTAAAATCTGTTTCATGACCAACTGCAGAAATAACCGGTAATCGTGAAAAAGAAATAGCGCGTGCTACGATTTCCTCATTAAATGCCCATAACTCCTCGATTGAACCCCCGCCACGGCCGACAATCAATACATCAGCTTTATTTAATTCATTCGCCTGCTCAATTGCACGAACAATTGATGGAGCTGCACCAGGCCCTTGTACTAGAACCGGAAACAATGTAACAGTCGCTAAAGGGAAGCGGCGTTTAATCGTAGTGATGATATCCCTGACCGCAGCTCCTGTTGGCGATGTGATAACTCCTATTCTTATAGGAAACTTTGGCAGCAGCTTTTTGCGTGATGTATCAAAAAGCCCTTCGCGTTCAAGCTTGTTTTTCAATGCTTCATACGCTAAAAAGAGATTACCAACACCATCCTGCTGCATCGTTCTTGCATAAAGCTGATATTGTCCTTGTGGTTCATATACGGAAAAGGAACCTTGAATCAAAACATTCATACCTTCTTCAGGCTTGAAGTTTAAATATTTATTATTTCCTGCGAACATAACTGCGCTTACTCTGCTATTTGCATCTTTTAAAGTGAAGTACAAATGACCTCTGCTATGCAGCTTAACATTGGATAACTCACCTTTAACCCATACATCCTGCAGATTGCCGTCATTTTCAAATAATCGTTTTATATATCTGGTTACAGCAGATATTGGTACATACCGATCGTTTTGCATTAGTGAACTTCCTTTGTCTTCTTTCTCCATTTTGATGCAAGCACTGTATTATTCATCAGCATCGTGATCGTCATTGGACCTACCCCGCCAGGAACAGGAGTAATATGTTTTGCTTTTGGCTTAATTGCTTCAAAATCAACATCTCCGCATAATTTACCGTTCTCAAGACGGTTTACACCTACATCAATAACAACCGCACCAGGTCTAACCATATCTTCGGTAATAATGTTTGGTTTTCCTACTGCGGCAATTAAAATATCGGCTTGCAGTGTTTGTGCTGCCAGATTTTTTGTTCTTGAATGGCAAAACGTAACCGTTGCGTTCTCTTGCAAGAATAGCTGCCCTGCAGGTTTTCCAACTAAGTTGCTTCTGCCTACCACAACAACATGCTTTCCAGAAATCTCTTCACCTGTCTGTTTAACCATCTCTAATATACCAAGCGGTGTACATGGAATAAACGCATGCTCATCACCAGCATGCATTCTTCCGATATTTATAGGATGGAAGCCATCAACATCTTTTTCAGGCAGGATTGTTTCAATAACTTTTGATTCACTTATATGTGAGGGTAAGGGGAGCTGAACAAGAATTCCGTCGATTTGTTCATCATTATTAAAGGATTGAATGCAGTCTAACAAATCATTTTCAGAAATGGACTCAGGCAATTCAGTTAATACTGAGTGCATCCCCAGTTCTTTACATGTTCTTTCTTTTGCAAGAACATATGAACGTGATGCAGGGTGATCGCCTACTAGAATAACAGCCAGTCCAGGCACATTTCCTTCCAGCTTCAGTTCCTGTATCTCTCTAGCCAGCTGCTCTCTTATCTCTTTTGCAATTTGCTTTCCATCTAATACAGTCATTCTAGGTCCCCCTCAAAAATTATTATTTTTTCCGGATATCTGAGATTACCTTTCCTAATACACCATTAACGAAGCGTCCGGCTTCCTCACCGCCAAATATTTTAGCAGTTTCTATCGCCTCATTCAGAGTAACGTTCTTGGGTACTTCATCCATGTAAAGCCATTCATAAGCTGCCATTTGCAGAACTACGCGTTCTACATTAGCAAGTCTTGAAAAGCTCCATTTTTCTAAATAAGGAGTTAGAAATCTCTCTATTTCTGCTTTATTTTCAACGGTTCCACTCACGATTTCATTAAGAAAATCATCAGATGGTTCTCCTTCTAATACGTGCTCCATTGCTTCTTCAATATTAATGTCACTCACTTCAATTTGAAAAAGCGTTTGAAAGGCTTTTTCTCTAGCAAGTCTACGTTTCATAATTCGACTTCCTTTCTATATGCGAACAATTTCTATCTAGCATAATACCATATTCAGACGAGAGGTTACAATCCGAACATTTAATACTAAAACCCTTCAAAACATTCAGTTTTTTATCTAAAAAATGCTGTTTCCGAATACAATGTTGCTTTTGAAAGTAGTTGATTTCCGCTCCAGGCTACTCGCTTTCCACGGGGCGTGCGGTGAGTCTCCTGCCGCTTCGCGCCATTAGGAGTCTCCACCTGACCGCTCGTCCCGTAGGAGTCTCGCATCTTGCGCTACAATCAACTTGCAAATGATGAGAATTTAAAAAGCCAAAAGCAACAATCCTTTAGAAAACAGCCTTTAGTAACACAGCCTAAGAAAAAGGCTAAGAAAGAAAAAAATCAAAGGAGGAATCCCCCTTTGATTTTCTGCATCAATCTACTTCCGGTGCTTCATACTGTTTTTCTTTGGAGTCGAATTGAACGCCTACCACAAATACATTAATGTCTGTTGCTTCTAGTGCAGTCATATCTAACAATGCCTGTCTGACATAATCTTGGATTTTTTGAGCAACATCTGGAATCGCAACGCCATATTTCATAGATACATAAATATCGATTGAAATACCTGACTCTGACAGCTCAACTTTAACGCCTTTACCGTGCGTTTTCTTTCCTAGTCGCTCTACAACTCCACTTGCAAAGCTCCCTCTCATTGACGCTACACCTTCAACATCTGAAGCTGCAATACTTGCAATAACCTCAATTACTTCAGGTGAGATTTCAACTTTACCTAACTCTGATGAATAGCTCTCCATCTCAAATGACAGTTCATTCATTTTATGCACCTCCACTGTTATTCACTTTTTGAAGTTAAATCATAATTCTCTAAAAACTTAGTATTAAAGTCGCCATTCACAAATGTTTCATGGTTTAAAAGACGCAGATGGAAAGGAATGGTCGTGTGAACTCCTTCAATAACAAATTCACTTAACGCGCGCTTCATACGATCGATTGCTTCTTGTCTAGTGTTCCCATAAGTGATTACTTTTGCAATCATGGAATCATAGAATGGCGGTATTGTATATCCAGGATACACGGCTGAATCAACGCGAACGCCTAGTCCTCCTGGAGGCAGATACATGTCAATCTTTCCGGCAGAAGGCATAAAGTTCTTTTCAGGATTCTCTGCATTAATTCTGCATTCGATCGACCATCCATTAAACTCAATGTCTTCCTGCTTATATTTTAATTTTTCGCCTGATGCTACTTTGATCTGTTCTTTTATAAGATCAATCCCGGTAACCATTTCTGTTACAGGATGCTCAACTTGAATACGTGTGTTCATTTCCATGAAATAAAAGTCACCAGTATTATGGTCAAAAATAAACTCAACAGTACCAGCACCGGAGTATTGAACGGCTTCTGCTGCTTTAACAGCAGCTTCACCCATTTCTTGGCGTTTTTCCGGACTAATTGCAGGAGATGGTGTTTCTTCTAAAAGCTTCTGCAAGCGTCTTTGGATACTGCAGTCTCTTTCTCCCAAATGAATAACATGTCCGTAATTATCTGCAAGAACTTGTATTTCTACATGACGGAAATCTTCAATGTATTTTTCGATATAAACGCCTGGATTACCGAAAGCAGTTGCAGCTTCCTGCTGAGTGATAGCAATACCCTTTAACAGTTCAGCTTCGTTTTTGGCTACACGAATTCCTTTTCCCCCGCCGCCGGCAGTCGCTTTAATAATAACGGGATAGCCAATTTTATTGCTGAGTTCAACGGCTTCTTCCTTGTCCCTGATAATCCCTTCAGAACCAGGAACGATTGGTACACCTGCATCTGCCATTGTTGCTCTGGCAACATCTTTAATTCCCATCTTGTTGATAGCTTCAGCACTAGGTCCTACGAATGTTACATTGCATTCTCTGCAAAGCTCAGCAAAATCGGCATTTTCAGCTAAAAATCCGTATCCTGGATGAATCGCATCTGAACCTGTCAATGTGGCTACACTCATAATATTTGTGAAATTTAAGTAACTGTCTTTTGAAGCAGTAGGTCCGATACAATAAGCCTCATCTGCCAAACGGACATGTAAGGCATCCTTGTCAGCTTCTGAATAAACGGCTACCGTTTCAACACCTAGTTCTTTGCATGCTCGAATAATCCGGACTGCAATTTCACCACGGTTCGCTACTAATAGCTTATTAATCATTGACATACCCTCCTATTCTGCTTTCACGAGGAACAGAGGTTGTCCATATTCTACTAGTTGTCCGTTCTCCACCAATACTTTTACAATTTCACCGTTAACTTCGGATTCAATTTCATTAAATAATTTCATAGCTTCAATGATACAGACGATGCTGTCTTTTGATACTTGGTCTCCAGGCTTAACGAAAGGATCATCTTCTGGAGATGATGCTGCATAGAATGTACCAACCATCGGTGACACAACTTTATGTAAAGATGAATCTTCTTCTGCAGCCTTTGTCTCTTGCTGTACTTCCGGACTAGCCTTTACCGGTTCTGCAGCAGGAGCTGACTCTCTTGCAGGTGGTGCTTGATTTACTACATGCTGAACGGGTACTTCTTCTGTCTGATATGAAACAGCAGTTCCAGCATTCTTTTTAAGAACGATTTTCGAACCGTCATTTTCATATTTGAATTCATTAATACTTGATTTGTCGATAAGTTTAATTAGTTCTCGAATTTCTTGTATTTTTAGCATGAGATCTCGACTCCTTTAAACAATCCTGTCTAGGTTTATTTTGATTTAGCACCTTCTATTGTGACTAGGTCTTAACAAAAGTAATATACCATATTTCTTTTTTCATGGATACATTAGTTTGATGTACAAATCTAATAGTACACGATTCCTAAAGAGATTGTAAGCGATTACGCTATGAATCCTTTATTATTCTATTTTTGCCTATATAAAATAAATACAAACCGGAAATACATCTGATTCTTCTAAAAATATAACACGAAATGCCACAAAATAAAAAAAGCCGGAATCACTCCGGCTTCATTTTACTTTGCGGCATGGTATTCAACAGCTACTGTTTTGCTGCTGCCCAGATGTTCGTTTGCTAAATTCATAATCTCAACAACTTCTTTTTTGGATAATTTATCTGCTTTTACGATCACTTTAATCTCATTGTTCATCGTGCTGACAAGTGCATCTTTAAAGCCCATTGACTTAATTAGTGTTTCGAGAGTAGCTTCTTTCATTGTAAGTGACTGCAATTCAGTCATTTTAGCCCAAGCCTCCGCCTGCACTTCTGCGGATGCATCTTCTGAACCTGCTACAGCTACATAATCTGCACTCATCTCGTCACGAACTTCATCACGCTCTAAACGAAGGGCAGTGAACATATCATCGTTGGCAACACCTGAAACTGTAGCATCTTTACCAGATTTTTTACCTGCCTCCAAGTATGCAAGATCATCAGTTCCACCTGGTGCAGTAATGTAATACACAGATAATACAATAATCAAACTAAGCATTGTTAATAGCCAAACTGTTTGTTTTTTAAGTAACATTCTTTTAATCCCCCTCGTATTTTTTTGGAACCACAGATACATTGTGGCTGCCGATATCAAATACTTTTGTTATCACATCGATGATCATTGCTTTTGTTTGCAGATTTTCCGCTCCTTGAGCTACAACCGCTATACCCCTTATTTTTGGCTTTTCGGTTGTTATTACAATAGGTTCTTCTTTTCCATCGTTTTGAACGATTACAATCTTTTCTTCTGTCTTTTGATCTTCAATCGTTCGTTTCCCTCCACTTTTATCTGTTTCTGATGTTGTTTGCCTTTGAATGTTCTCGTCAGTTGCAACTTCTTTTCTCTCAGTTGTTTCAAGCTCTACATAAACGGAAACACTCTCGACTCCTTGGATCTGCTCTAACAGATCTTTCAGCTGATTCGCATATCTGTCTTCATAAGATCGAATGTTCTTGTTGGTGACTTCTTTTGTATCCTTGAATACGGCTTCTGATTCATTAGATTGTGTGTTGTTAGAAAGTGTTTGCATGGAAACATTCTTAGCAGGGGAGTCAATCATTTTACTTATAAACATAAGAGCAATTCCCAATAGTAGCAGTACAAGTAAGTATTTTTGTTTATTCCCTGCTTTATCACTCAGCTGCAGCCATTTTTTTATCTGTTCCCAAAATGAATGTTTCATTGGGATGACTCCTCTCCCCCTTCCATTTTCACCTCAAGCTGCTGTGCATCTAGCTGCCATTGGCTGGCCAAGAAATCTACAATTTCTTCAGGTACCCCATCTTTTTCAGCTTGGTCTCTCTTTTCAGAAATGGTCACATCCACTTCTGATACTTCTGAGACACCAGCTGGTTCATGATGTTTAGCTAGTACAACTTTTACACCGGTTATATCTTCAGGCTTTAAAGACTCCGTACCGCTATTCGTATGGATTTGAAGATCGACAATTTCTAATTCATACGTCTTATTCAACTCCTCCTGAACTTGTTTTTTCATTGGGACAGCCATTTGCTCTAATATATATGCACGTTGTGCGCCTTGTATTTCACTTTTATTTTTTTCTATCGAATTTTTTATTTCATTTTCTTTCGCAGCAGCTGGCAGATCCATAGCTTGAAACACTTGATCCATATCAGAATTTAATAGTTTAAATAATGGAGACAGCATAGCAAGCAAAATAAGAAGGCCGATTACCATTTTGATATAACTCTGAAATTGGTTGCCTGGCAATAATAGCTCGATTACCCCTGCGAGCAGAACAAGTACAATGATGTTCGTGATCCATTCAGTTAAAAATCCCACTGTTAACGCCTCCCTACCGAACCATCAGCGTGACATTTCCAGCAGCTATTATGATGGTTATCGCAAGGAAAAACATGATCGACACCGTCATTAGTGCTGCAAAGATAAACATGACACTTTTGCCGATAATTCCTAAACACTCTACGATCGGTCCTCCGCCAAGCGGCTGCAGCAAGGCTGATGCCATACTGTAAATGAAAGCTAAGATTAATACTTTAATAGCTGGGAATATTGCTATCAGCAATAAGAGTGCTGCACCTATAATTCCAACCGAATTCTTTAGAAGTATGGAGGCACTCATGACTGTATCGGTTGCATCGGTAAACATTCTTCCTACTACCGGAATAAAATTGCCCGTAATAAATTTTGCAGTCTTAATTGTAATTCCATCAGCTACTGCTGCTGTTGCTCCCTGAACGCTCATAACTCCAAGAAAGACGGTAAAGAAAAATGCTAATGAGCCTATGCTTATATTTCTCAGCAGCTTTGCTAACTGAGTAACTTTGTGATGTTCTGACATTGTAGAGACGATACTTAATAAAGCAGATAAAAAAAGCAGAGGAAGTACAAAATTTTTAATGAGCAGACCGCTCGTGTTAACTAAAAATAAGATGACTGGATGGAAAAAGGCGACAGAAGCTATACTTCCTACAGTCGCCATTAAAGCCAAAAGGAGAGGGATGAGTGCAATCATGAAACTGAGCATTGTATCTATCGCTTCTACAGCATATGAAATGGCCACATGAAAACTATTAAGTGCCAGTATGATCAAAACCATATAGATAATTGCATAAGCAACCTTAGATATTGCTGATTTATCAAATGCATTTTGTATAGATTGCAAAAGCATGCTGAACACTGTCAGTAAGATTAATGTACCGAGTAGTTTTCCGTGAACAGCCATTTCATGGAACAAAAATTTTAATAGACCCATCAAGTACGCTTTTATAGAGAATTCTTTATCACCTTTTACAAATTCAAAAAAAGTACCTTTCTGGCTCTCCGGCAAGAAGCCCCCGTATTCATTAGAGACGCTGTCCCAAAAATCTTTAATTTCATCAAGCTGCATAGATGAGATCTGATGCTCTACTATTTCAGAAGTGATTGATTCTGCAGAAACAGATGCATGGCTGCCGAAAGTCATCATAATCACAAATATTAGTAAAAAAAAGCCTGTCCGCATCATACTTCTCCTCATCCTTACGACCCGCTTTCTTATTTGGGAATAAGCGTCAGCACCGTTTCAATAATTACCGTTAAGATTGGAATTGCCATGACTAAAATTAGGATCTTACCTCCAAGCTCTATCTTAGATGCAATTGCCCCTTGTCCGGCATCTCTCGTAATCTGGGCTCCAAATTCTGCAATATAAGCAATTCCAATAATTTTTAATAGTGTTTCAACATAAACCATATTTACATTGGCGTTAACTGCCAGCCTTTGAAGCATCGTAATAACCTGTCCGATCTTATCAATCAGGAATAAAAAAATTCCCGCGCCTACCATAAGGGTGATCAAAAAAGCAAAATTCGCTTTCTGCTCTTTCAGGACTAAGGCTAAGAAAGCTGCGACCAGTCCAAAACCAACTATTTGGATAATTTCCAATTGGTCTCCCTCCTTAGTTCTGGAACAAAAAGACTCCTTTTACTTTCTGAAAAAGATCATCAAGCAAAGTGATCACCATGAATAAAGCAACTACAAACCCCAATAAAGTTACCCAATGAGCATAATCTTCTTTCCCAATCATTTTTAAGACGGTATGCAGCATAGCCACAATTATTCCTAAACCAGCGATTTGAAACACTGCGTTAACATCAAGTCCCATGTAAAGTTCCCCCTGTTACATTAAAAGGATTACGATTAAAAGTCCCATCAGTACGCCGAGACTTTTGCACATTTTTTCATAACGCTCCTGTATATCCCTTGCTTCTTTTTCTTCACGATTTAGATGAGCAAGGGTCAGTTGAATTTGCTTCTGCTGATGTTCTTTATCGTGTCTGCCAAGGGTAGATCCAAACTGGCGAAGCACTTCGATCTCCCCGCTTTTAAACGATGTTTCCTTTGCCAAAACCTCCAGCTGACATTCCCAGGCTTCTTGAACAGTAAGGTCTCCATCGTTTAATAAATCAGAAATTATTAGAAAAAAAGAAGATAACGGCTCTTTTAAAGGTTTTCCTATATGCTGAAACGCTTCACTCAGAGGAGTTGAACCATACATGATCTCAGCTTCTAGTGCTTGCAGCGTAACTTTTAGTTCTCGCAGCCGCTTCGGTCTTTCTCTGACACGCTGAGCCCATTCGAAACCAAATATAGTTGTAGCTGACAATATAGCAACGGCACCGAACCAGCTCATCATGCTGCACCTCCTGACGACCGGTAGATCTCATTAAATGAACCGTCATAAATACGCTGAATCGTACCTGGTCCTTTTTCGCGGCTTAAAATAACATATCTTTGAAACAATGAAAGACCAGATAAAGGTTTCATCACCGGTCTTTTAAGAGCATCTTCCAAACTGCTGCCATGCGCCGTGAAAATCATCTGCACACCTGCATGCATAGCTTCCTGGATTGCTTCACCATCTTCTTTTCTTCCTATTTCATCCACAATTAAGACTTGAGGGCTCATTGATCGTATGAGCATCATCATACCTTCAGCTTTTGGACAGGCATCAAGCACATCTACTCGTTTACCAAGTGAATGCTGAGGGATTCCTTTAATAGATCCTGCTATTTCAGAACGCTCGTCCACGATCCCTACTTTAAAAGATGGAATGTTTCTTTGTTTTATTCCGCAGCTGACCAGTCTCGCAATATCTCTTAAAAGAGTCGTTTTCCCTGTTTGCGGAGGTCCGATAAGCAAGGTATTGTGCCAATTTTTTTGAAAAAGATAGGGAACAAGCGGCTCGGCAATACCTATTTTTTCTCTGGCAATCCTGATATTAAAAGAGCTTATTTCTTTAATGGCTTTTACAAATCCCTGCTCAGTTATTACTTTTCCAGCAAGACCTACACGATGACCGCCAGAAATCGTAATATATCCGCGTTTTAGTTCTTCTTCTAATGCATATAACGAGTGCTGGCTCAGCCGATTAAGAAGAACTTGTGCTTCTTCTGCGGAAACTGGCTTATCAGATGGATAGATTGGATTACTTGAACATACTATTTCTAATGGCTGTTCGATCCTAATCCTTATTTCTTCCACAGATTGAATAATGGCTGCAGGAAGATTACGTAACATCTGCTGAATTTCTTCTGGAAACAATCTAAATATTTTTTCCATAGCCGGGGTCTCCTTTTAAAGGCTCGTACTATAAACGTATGGCTTATCCTTAAGCTTTATGCCAATAAAGAGAGCCTGCCTTAGTTAAGTATGGGGAAGATGTGCAGAAGTTTTCTTATTAGACCTGATTTAAAATAATTAAGTCTAAGTGAGATAGAATTAGGTCTAATCGCAGGAACATATAGTCTGAATTTATAAAATTAGGTCTTTTGTCAAACTTGGACATCTTCTTCAATTGCCTGTTCCTCTTTTAGAAATAGGCTCTATTCAAAAAGATTGTTGTTTTTGGATATTTTTATATCTTCATTGACAAGTTGACTGGAGTGCAAGGTGCGAGACTCCTGCGGGACGAGTGGGACAGGTGAGACTCCTAAAGGCGCAAAGCGCCAGGAGGCTCACCGCCCGCCCCGCGGAAAGCGAGCAACCTGGAACGGAAGTCAAACACTCCCAAGAGCAACAAAATTTGCGAAATCAGCATAGAAAAAAAGCAATAAAAAAAGCCTTATTCCGAAACGGAATAAGACTTTCATATCTTTATTCATTATTTTATGCGCGTGAAACATATGCTCCATTTCTAGTATCAATCACAAGTTTGTCGCCTTGGTTAACAAAGAAAGGAACTTGGACAATCAAACCAGTTTCAAGTGTAGCCGGTTTTGTACCGCCTGAAGCAGTATCACCTTTAATTCCAGGCTCTGTTTCAGCAACAACCAATTCAACTGTGTTCGGAAGCTCAACTCCGATTGTTTCACTTTGGTATGTCATGATATGAACTGTCATGTTCTCTAGCAAGTACTTTAGTTCATGCTCAATTTGAGATGCAGGAAGTTCAATCTGTTCGTAAGATTCATTGTCCATGAATGTGTGTGTATCACCTGAAGCATAAAGATATTGCATTTTGCGATTTTCAATGTGTGCTTTAGATACTTTCTCTCCGCCACGGAACGTTTTTTCCTGAATTCCGCCAGTTCGCAAGTTACGAAGTTTTGAACGTACGAAAGCTGCACCTTTTCCTGGTTTTACGTGCTGGAATTCTAGAACTTGCCAGATTCCTCCGTCAACTTCAATTGTTAAGCCTGTTTTAAAATCGTTTACTGAAATCATGTTTTTTCCTCCTGATTGGTTAACTTATCGTTATAAGAGACTTTGTAGAATGGGTAAGTGATTCATTACCATCTATCGTTATAAGGGCATCGTCTTCAATTCGTACTCCGCCAAGACCTGAAATATAGATTCCAGGTTCGACTGTTACAAGCATGCCTGGTTCTAGGACTGTATCAGATTTAACTGACAAAGCAGGGCCTTCGTGAACATCTAACCCGATTCCATGACCTGTCGAATGTCCAAAATAATCTCCATAACCTTTAGAAGCTATATAATCTCTTGTCAACGCGTCTGCTTCTTTACCAGTCATTCCCGGTTTAATACCTTTCATGCCAAGCATTTGTGCATCATATACAACTTGATAAATTTCTTTCAGTTCATCTGAGACATTGCCAATTGCCACGGTACGTGTAATATCTGAACAATAGCCTTTGTAGTATGCTCCAAAATCCAAAGTTACTAATTCACCAGTCTCAATCGTTTTATCTGATGCTACACCATGCGGCAGAGCTGAACGATAACCCGAAGCCACTATGATATCAAATGATGAAGAGATAGCTCCGTTTTTCCTCATAAAAAATTCAAGTTCATTTGAAACTTCCCGTTCAGTCAAACCAGGACGTATAAACTCGATAATATGTGAAAAAGCGGCATCAGCAATAGACGCGGCATCCTTTACTATCTTAATCTCTGATTCATCCTTTATCAAGCGCAACTTTTCCACTAATCCTGTAACAGGAACGAGCTTTGTTTCTGCTTCATTTAACTGGCTGTCATATGTACGATATGTAGAATATGTAACATTATCTTGTTCAAATCCTAGTTTTTTAATAGATAGATCTTTTGCTAATTTAGCAACCTCTTCAGGAATAGGAGCAGTGTGCATAACTACACGGTACCCTTTTGCTTGTTCCGCGGCTTGTGTCTTATATCTAAAGTCCGTTACCAAAATAGCGTCATTTTTTGTAATAAGAAGCACCCCTGAACTGCCTTTAAAACCGCTTAAATAGAATCGGTTTGAAGTAGATGTCACTAGTAATGCATCAATATCGAAGTTCTCAAATAATTGCCTTGCTCTTTCTACACGATCCATTTTCATTCCCCCAATTTAACAATATTGCTGAAAGCCTGAAGTGCAAGTTTGTAGCTATCAAATCCAAAACCTGAGATTTGTCCGATCGTAACAGGAGCAATTACAGAGTGCCGGCGATATTCCTCCCTGGCATGAACGTTTGATAAATGAACTTCAATTACAGGGACATCCACACTGGCAATTGCGTCTCTAATCGCATAACTATAATGAGTATAAGCCCCTGCGTTTAAAACGATTCCCTCATGCTTACCGGAAGATTCATGTATGCAGTCGATAATTTCCCCCTCAGAATTGCTCTGATTAAATGAGACATCAAAGGAAAGCTCAGAAGCTGTTTTTTCCAGTTCTAACTGAAGATCGTCTAATGTTTTCGCACCGTAAATTCCTGGTTCCCGTTTTCCTAAGCGATTTAAGTTAGGACCGTTAATAACAAGAATAGACTTTTCGTAGTCCATAAACGACACCTCGCCTTTACACAAAAAAAATAGAATGTTCTTACAACATTCTATCATAGCGTTTGATCTTTTGGATAGTTACGAACTTTGTGCAGACTGCTTCTTTTCCTGAGCCTCACCGAATCGTTCTCTATATTCAAATGAAATAGAATACCCTATAAAAACACCATATAATATATAAATACAGAGTGTTGTTGTAATTGTATTTTTACCAATTGTATTCATCGGCTCCAATCCTGGAAAGATGGGATGAAGCAAATAAAATACAATACCCCATAATGCAGCTCCAAAGACAATTCCGCCCCACATGGATTTAATTTTTGCAAAAGCATAACGATACCCGATCGCCACTAAGATCGAGAGCAATGCAATAATCAGAATACTGATAAGCTGCCCAATCCATTGAGATTTCCATTTCCCTAATGCCCACGGTGCCAATACAAGAGCTGGTCCTACCTTAGAAAAATTTAAGTAGTATGCAATGAAACTAAATGAAGACCAAATCAGTCCTCCAAAAAAACCAACTCCTACAACCCGGCTCATAAACGAAGATTGGGATTCTTGTTTGTTTTGCTCTAATTGTTTTTCGTCCATAAACGAACACCTCCAACACCTCTAGTATGTCCATAAAATACCACGTCAAACTCTATTAGGCTTAATCAATCATAATCCGTGTAAAACATGTATAGAATGGGAAAAATACAAATAAATCATACCTTCTGGAGGAATATCCAGCTTTACTGTAGAATAGAAAGTACCTACAAAATTTTAGGCTGGGGGTCCAACATGACAAAAGAGAAAAAACCCGTTTACGGCGGTCAAGCTGTACTAGAAGGGGTTATGTTTGCCGGAAGACACACATATGTCACGGCAATTAGAAGAAACGATGATTCAATTGAGTATTTTGAACTTAAAAAGAAACCAGCTCCTGTGTTAGCAAAACTTAAAAAGATTCCTTTTGTAAGGGGATTTATCGCTATTATCGAAGCCAGTATGAACGGCACGCAGCACTTAAATTTTTCCGCTGAACGATTTGGTGTTAATCCTGGTGAAGAACAGGCAGAAGCAGAAGAGGAAGAGGAAAAAACTTCGAAGTTTACTTTTTTCTTTAGCCTGGCGATAATCGGTGTCCTATCTTTTCTGTTCGGAAAATTCGTGTTCACCCTTGTTCCAGTGTTCTTAGCAGAAGCATTTCGTTTTATTGTTCCAGGACATCTTGGGCAAAATCTTTTAGAAGGTTTGTTTAAGTTTATCTTCTTACTAAGCTATATTTATTTTGTTTCCTTAACCCCCGCAATTAAGAGGGTATTTATGTATCACGGTGCCGAGCACAAAGTGATTAATACTTTTGAGGCTGGGGATGAACTTACTGTTGAAAATGTTAAGCGCCACTCACGGCTTCATTACCGCTGCGGCAGCAGTTTTATCCTGTTTACAGTACTTGTTGGAATGGTGATCTATTATTTTGTACCTTCTGATGTACTTTGGCAAAGAATTTTATCCAGACTTGCGCTTATTCCTGTCGTTTTAGGGGTATCTTTTGAAGTATTACAGCTGACAAACAAATTAAGAGACGTTCCAGTACTTCGATATTTAGGATATCCGGGACTTTGGCTGCAATTATTGACAACAAAAGAACCTGACGAAAAACAAATAGAAGTTTCTATACTATCTTTTAATGAAATGCTTAAACGTGACGCATCCTATGAAAGTGAGAAACAGCAAAGTCAAATTGTTTAATTTTAAGGAGGTGGACCTGTTGCAACAGAATAGCAGAAGATTGCATCCTATCATTTGGTTTGTCATTTCACTGGCTGTTGTCGGAATCCTATATCAACTGATCACTTCACCTCGCCAACTATTTACAACCCTTCTGATCGGAGCAGCAGTGGTCGCCGTTTTTTACTTTATATTTCGCAGAACTTCATCAGGAGTAAACGGCAAATATAGAAAAGCAGTAAAACAATCAAAAAAACGGTATGGTTCCAACCAGAAGCCTTCAAAAACTTCACCGTTATTTTCTAACAAGAAAGTTAAAAGTACAGCTCAGAAAAAACGAGCAAGAGAACATCATTTAACTGTTATTGAAGGAAAAAAGAACAAGAAAAAAAATCGAGCCTCCTTTTAAGGATCAGGCTCGATTTTTGT
This sequence comes from Fictibacillus halophilus, assembly GCF_042680145.1. Taxonomy (GTDB): domain Bacteria; phylum Bacillota; class Bacilli; order Bacillales; family Fictibacillaceae; genus Fictibacillus; species Fictibacillus halophilus_A. The sequence goes on from NZ_JBHTNQ010000001.1 coordinate 1,836,962, forward strand.
ATGCTGGATGCGGATATGATTTCCCTGCGATCCAGCCCTGCAGAAAGTGTTCTGCCCTGTCATACCCAAACTGATAAAGTTCATTTTTCGCTTCAGCAGACAGCTGAAAGTCGATAACAGATACATGCTTAACAGGCATAAATATAATATCTCTGGCATCGTGTGAGTCAATATAACGGTTATCATGTGCTTGCATCATGGTTTCAAACAAAGCTTTAAAAAGCTGTACTGCATTCTTAACCTGATGTGTCGGAATATGATCATTGATATATGAACTAAGCTGAAAACCTAACACGGGACGTATCGGTACCCGGTCTTTTCTTTGAAACAGCCACATCGGAAAATTACTCAAGACACCGCCATCGACAATATAGCTTTTTTGTCCAACCCGATTAAACAGCTTAATAGGATAAAAAAAGTAGGGAAGGCTGCAGCTCATCCGAACAGCCCTGGCTATTGGAAATCGTTCTGGAAGCAAGCCGTATTCTTCAAGATCATCCGGTAGTACAATAAGTCTGCCCCGGGTTATATCTGATGCGATTATCTTTAAGCTTCCATAAGGAATATCAGCAAAAGTTACGATTCCCCGGTTAGCCAAAAGGGTTGCCACCCAATTTTCTAAATAATCTCCTTTAAAGAGACCTAGTTTCCAATAAAGCTTTAACCAGTTCATAAACGGTATTGGAACCTTACTTGTGTCCAAGAACTTTTTAAAATCAAGTGCATCGATAATGCTTTTCATTTCATCAGCTTTATACCCGGCTTTTACTAAAGCAGCCATTAACGCACCGGCACTTGTCCCCGCAACCCTTTCAAAAGAAAGTCCTCTGTGTTCTGCCGCCTCAACCGCACCTATCAACGAGAGAGCTTTAATTCCTCCACCTGAAAATACGCCGTCTATTCGCATTGACCATCTCCTCCACTACTATCCTAATCGCAAGAAGATGTCCTTTATAACCAATTTTTTCAAAATAAAAAACAACCATAAAAAATTATGATTGTCCTTGTTCTTCGTTTTTAGCTTGTACTTCTCTTAATTCATTCAGGCGATCTTTGTCTTCTTCAAAGAATTGCACGAGATCTCCTATTCGATCAATAGCGTTCCAGCTTAAATGGTGCTCGATTCCTTCAACATCCTGAAAGATGTTTTCCTCATCTACCCCGATTACCTTCAAAAATTCTTCTAACAATTCATGTCTGTATACTAAACGCTTACCTAGTTTTTTTCCATTCGGCGTTAAAACAAAGCCTCTGTATTTTTCATAAACGACATACTTGCCTTTGTCGAGTTTCTGAATCATTTTGGTTACAGAAGAGGGATGTACCTCAAGGTTTTCTGCAAGGTCTGATACTCTTGCATACCCTTTCTCTTCTATTAGGGCATAGATGCGTTCAATATAGTCTTCCATACTTGGGGTTGGCGGCAAAATGTTCCCTCCCTATACTAAAACCGATTGGTCTCTATAAAAAGGATACTATAGAAATGTTTGAGTGACAAGGGAATACCCTTTACCGGAATATTACGTAAAATACTCTATCTTGGATTGCGGAAACATGGTATTAATATAATTTTCTACCGTCTCACGAAGCCTTGTGGCCTGATCGTCCTGATATACATACTTGCCTATTCCATATTTCCCCCACTTGTATTTACGTTCTTCCTCATTCATTTCGAGCTTGCTTTTCGGATAATTTTTTTCGATAACCCTTTTTGCTGGCTTTGTAAAACGGTGCTGAATCAGTTCAAAAGTTAAATCGTTTGTTAAATGTTTTGGGAGCTTTGCTTCTAATATATCAAAAAGCTCTTTATACCCTTCTTCCCAATCCTTATGAAGATAAAGCGGTGCCACTATAAAACCTAATGGGTATCCAGCTTCAGCTACTTTTATGGCCGCATTAATTCTTTCCTCTAGTGGGCTTGTGCCTAATTCAAAGTTTTTAATCACATAATGTGAATTTATACTAAATCGAAACCTTGTCCGTCCCTGATGATTGGCATCCAGTAAATGATCAACATGATGATATTTCGTTGTGAACCGAAGCCTACCCAAGGCCGTTTGGCCAAAGAATTCAATCGCTTTTTTCAGGGAGTGGGTAAGATGATCAATTCCAACGATATCCGATGTACAAGACGCTTCAAATCGCGTAATCTCCGGTGCTCTTTCCTGCATATACTTTTCAGCCTGAGCAAAGATCTCGTCTGTGTTTACATACGTTCTTAAATAAGGCTTGCTGCCAAGTGTTGTTTGCAGATAACAATAATGACAATGTCCCATACAGCCAGTTGCAAGCGGAATTGCGTATTCAGCAGAGGGTTTTGACGTATCAAATTTTAATGTTTTTCGTATACCCACAACAAGCGTTGACTTTGCTGTTCTGTACTTTTGAAAATCGTTATCTCCAGGCAAATCACGTATCTGATTATGTGAAGTTGTCTCTCTTATCTCAACCTCAAGCTTACTGAACTTATCGAACAGCTCTTTGCCTAATGGATATTCAAGTGCACGCGGTTCAAAATAAATGAGCTGCGGCATAAAAGGTTTATTAGCTCCGGCCACTTTACATACCCCCAAAATTTCACAAATGATGAGATTAGTATGTCCGAATATTGGCATATAAAAAGAAGGAACCATTTCCAGTTCCTTCTTGCATTTCGTTTATAGACCGCACTTCAATTGTGCATTACAGTTCGTACAAGTATTGCAGCCGCCGATTTCTTTTACTTTTCCTTTTCGGCAGACAGGACATGTGTTGCCTACTTCGTTACCGATTGTTACATCTGTTGAACGAAGGTCAGTAATCGTATCAAGAATTACGACTTTTTTCTTTTCTTCTTCCATTCCAAGGTCGATCTCAGTTTGTTCAAATGTTTCTTCTGCTTTAAGAGTCAGAACTTGCGCATCACGGCTTCCATCAACATAAACAGTTCCGCCTTTTGCTCCGCCTTTATACAAACGCTCATATACCTTTTGAACTTGATCAACAGTATACCCTTTTGGTGCATTTACCGTTTTGGAGATTGAACTGTCCACCCAGCGCTGGATGACACATTGAGTATCCGCATGTGCTTCTGGTGCAAGCTCCATCGCTGCAACAAACCATTCAGGAAGTTCGTTTTCATTAGCTTCCGGATTATTATCGAGATATTCTTTTACAATATCAGCTTTTACTTCAATAAACTTCCCAAGGCGTCCGCTGCGGAAGTATGAGAATGAGAAGTAAGGTTCAAGTCCTGTTGAGACTCCAACCATGGTCCCGGTGCTTCCCGTAGGAGCCACCGTTAATAAGTGAGAGTTTCTAATACCGTATTGTAAAATATCTTTTCGTACTTCTTCAGGAAGTTTTTTCATATATCCTGTTTCAATAAAACGATTTCGAAGGTCATTTGTAGCTATTTCTGTCTCACCTTCTAAGAATGGGAAGCTTCCCTTTTCTTTTGCAAGCTCGATCGAAGTTTTATAAGCGGTAACAGCGATCGTCTCAAAAATTTGATCAACAAGTTTATTTCCTTCTTCAGATCCGTAAACTGTCTCGCAGTAGATGAGTAGATCATGAAGTCCCATTACGCCCAGTCCAACACGGCGTTCGCCTAAAGCTTGTACACGGTTCGGTTCTAAGAAATATGGCGTTGCGTCAATTACGTTGTCTTGCATACGTACGCCGACTTCAACCGTTTGTTTCAACTTCTCAAAGTCGACCTTCTTGTTTTCTTTGTCTGCCATGTTACCAAGGTTCACAGCTGCTAAATTACATACAGAATATGGTGCAAGTGGTTGTTCTCCACACGGATTAGTAGCTACAACTTTTTGTCCATATGCTGTAGCGTTCGTCATGTCATTGGCATTATCAATAAAAAAGATTCCTGGTTCTGCAGAGTATGTTGCGCAAATGTTGATCAGGTTCCAAAGTTCACGTGCTTTAATACGTTTATATACACGAATTCCGTAACCTTTTTCTTCCCAAACACGAACATCTCCAATTTCATGCCACTCATTATTGTAAGCTTCCATTTCTTCAGGAGAGTATGCTTCAACACTTGGGAAACGCAACATATATTCTCCATCGTTCTCAACAGCTTCCATAAATTCTTTGGTTATCGTAACTGAGATATTAGCTCCTGTCAGGAACTCTGAATTATGAACACTGTAAGTACCTCCGTCGCGAAGCATCGTTTCTGCATCGCGTAAAACATCAGAGTCAAAACCGCCTGTTCCCGGTATATCTTTGTAACGTAGAATTCCTTCGTACATTGCCTTTTGAGCTGGTGTTAACGGTGTGAACTTCAATTTATCTTGAGCAACTTGTTTAATCTTCTCGTCGTTCGTGTTTTCAATCAAGTAACGCAAAATACGGGGATTTTGCATTTTAGAAATAATGAAGTCAATAATGTCAGGATGCCAGTCCGCAAGCATGATCATTTGGGCCCCTCTGCGCGATCCGCCCTGCTCAACCAGATGCGTCAGTTTCGCAATATCATCCAGCCATGAAACTGACCCAGATGATTTACCATTAACACCTCGTGCTAACGCATTTTTTGGTCGAAGTGTTGATCCGTTCGTTCCAACACCGCCGCCCCGGCTCATGATCTCCATCACTTGCTTGCGGTGATCTGAGATTCCTTCACGCGAGTCTTTTACATACGGCATAACGTAGCAGTTAAAATACGTTACATCTGTTTCTGCTCCTGCACCGTAAAGAACTCGTCCAGCCGGTACGAAGTTCATTTCAGAAAGTTCTTTATAGAACTTCTCGAACGATTCCTGGCGCTTTTCCTCTGTCGTTTCAACAGATGATAACCCTGTGGCATTCCTTAGCGCAATCTGCTCGTAGAATACTTCCAGCGGCTTGTCCATCACATCGAGTGAACGTGTAATAAGTCCTGTTTCTGCTTCTTCCGGTTTTTCAAGCACTGCTTTGAATTCATCCTCAACTAAAACGACTGCATTCTTATCGTCCCAGTTGACTGATTGAATGTAACCAAGTCCTCTCGCCGGAAATTTCGGATCTTCTTTGACCGTTAAAACAACAAAATCACCCGGTTTGAGTGTTTTCTTTTCTGTGTCTTTGAAACTGTATCGATCAAGCATCACCAGTCGTGAAACACCTTTATGAGTCGTTTTCATTGTGGATGATACGGGATGTACTTGTGGAAATTGTGCTATATCTTGATTAAGAGCTTCGTAATCGATACCCTTTTTAACAGTGGCAACTGTGTCCATATTTCTCCTCCTTTTTCATACTCTCACACACGATGAATATCTATATCTTGTATGTAGTTCTTCTACCCCTATACTATATATACGTAAACACCGTGTCAAAGAAAAAATCTTGTCAAACTTGAAATCAAGAGTAATTACTAGAATATCAAAGAGAAAAGAATAATTTATATGATTTTATTTAATATTTGGCTAAATACTAGATTTGTATTATATGGAAGTTTTATAACCCTATATAAGACAAAGGTTTTCTCAAAATCCTTCTTTTTGCCAAAAAAAATTAATATCTTGACTTCTTTTTTTTACTTGCCTCTTTTCTAAAGATTGTTGTTTTTGTGAATAACCTTCGAAGTCGAGTTGACTGGAGCGCAAGGTGCGAGACTCCTGCGGGACCAGCGGGACAGGTGAGACTCGCTATGGCGCAAAGCACCGAGGAGGCTCACCGCACGCCCCGCGGAAAGCGAGCATCCTGGAGCGGAAATCAACCACTTCTAATAGCAACAAAGCTTAAGAAAATAACTTTACTTCTTTTCCCAAAAGAAAAAATCGAGACCTCTTTTGAGGTTTCGATTTTCTGTTTTTTATCTTCTAAAAGTCCATTCGTCATTTCTATATCTTATGTCTGCAATACGTTCGACTTCAGCCCATTGTTCTTCCGTTAACGTATAGGGAATTAGATTAATGTTCAACCCGTCTTCAAATCCTTTTTTGAAAGCTGTTTTTGCATCATTAATCGTAACAGGTGAATCTAGCAGATCATTAATGGCTACTGCCTTTTTCTTAAAAGCATCCTGCATTCTTTCTCGCAAACGGTCACTGGAATACTTAAATAAATCAAAGAGTTTATCCTCGTCTAGATCTAATAAAACAGAACCATGCTGAAGGATGACGCCTTTCTGTCTTGTTTGAGCGCTTCCAGCAACTTTTCTTCCTTCAACAACTAATTCATACCACGAAGGTGCATCAAAACAAACGGCTGAACGAGGATTTTTTAATCCTTCTCGCTCTTCATCGGTTTTTGGAACCGCAAAATATGCATCCAGTCCTAATCCTTGGAATCCCTCTTTAATGCCTTCAGAGATAACTCTATAAGCCTCTGTAACAGATTGCGGCATCGCTTTATGATCTTCAGAAACGATTACACTGTATGTCAGCTCCTGATCATGAAGAACCCCCCGACCGCCTGTTGGCCGTCTTACAAAGCCTAAATTATATTTTTTTACGGCATCAAGATTTATCTCTTTTTCTACTTTTTGAAAATACCCAATGGACAATGTTGCTGGATTCCAACCGTAAAAACGGATAACAGGAGGGATTTCCCCTTCGCTATGCCATGTTAATAAAGCTTCATCCATCGCCATATTAATCGCTGGTTCACAGTTACCTGAATCAATGTAATACCAATTTTCTTTTTCCATGTTTTCGTCTCCCTGCAATTCTATCGTAACTAGTGTACCAAATTCGGTGATTGTGTCAAAAACAATCGCTTAATTCCTATTATTTTCTTTGCCTATCGGGTCCAGCACCGCTATAATTGGGGTAGATTGTTTAAAGGAGTGCAAGCATTATGGAATGGATTATTTTAATAGTTATTGTTGTTGTAGCAATACTTGCTTATGTTGTTACAATGGGGCTCTATCAAAAGAAATTTTTAAAAACCCTAAATGAAGAAGAGTTTAAAGCAGGATATCGTAAAGCTCAGCTAATTGATGTACGTGAGCCTGAAGAATTTAAAAAAGGCCACATTCTTGGTGCTAGAAATATTCCGTTATCTCAGATGAGACAGCGATTAAAGGAAGTTAGAAACGACCAGCCAGTGTACCTATACTGCGAGAGCGGATTTAGAAGTGCACGTGCGGCAAACTTCTTAAAGAAGAAGAAATACAGCAATCTGCATCATCTACAAGGCGGATTCCGCAAATGGACAGGCCGTGTTAAATCGAACTAAAAAAACAAAGCAGCCCATTGCAGGCTGCTTTTTTGTTTCGTTATTAAGCTTGTTTGCTGTATTTTAGAATCGGTTTTCTCGCAGCAGTTGCTTCATCCAGTCGTTTTACAACAGTTGTATGAGGCGCTTCTTGCACCAATTCTGGAGTTTCTTCAGCTTCTTTTGCGATTTGAATCATCTTTTCGATGAATTCATCAAGCGTTTCTTTTGATTCTGTTTCAGTCGGCTCGATCATAATCGCCTCTTCTACGCTAAGCGGGAAGTAGATCGTTGGCGGGTGGTAGCCAAAGTCAAGCAAACGTTTTGCAATATCGAGTGTTCTTACCCCAAGTTTCTTCTGGCGGCGTCCAGACAACACAAACTCATGCTTACAGTGCTGCGTAAAAGGAAGATCGAAGTGCGGTTCTAATCGGCGCATCATATAGTTTGCATTCAGTACAGCATTCTCTGAAACTTGATGCAGACCATCTGGACCCATTGTCATGATGTACGTGAAAGCACGAACATTGATTCCGAAGTTTCCATAAAACGGCTTCACTCGTCCGATAGATTGCGGTCTGTTGTATTCAAACTTATATACATCGTTTTCTTTTACAAGGACTGGTTTCGGCAAGAACGGGATAAGATCCGCTTTTACACCTACCGGACCAGAACCAGGGCCTCCGCCGCCATGGGGACCAGTAAATGTTTTATGCAAGTTAAGGTGAACAACATCAAAGCCCATATCCCCAGGTCTTGCAAAACCTAGAATAGCATTAGCGTTTGCCCCGTCATAATAGAGCTTTCCGCCAGCTTCGTGAATAATTTTCGCCATTTCTAAAATATGCTCTTCAAAAAGACCAAGAGTGTTTGGATTGGTTAACATTAATGCTGCTACGTCTTGATCCACAACACGTTTCAAATCTTCTAAGTCAACTAGTCCGCGCTCATCTGATTTAACTGTAATCGATTCAAATCCAGCAACTGTTGCAGAAGCAGGGTTAGTTCCGTGAGCTGAATCAGGTACGATTACTTTTGTTCGGTTAAAATCACCATTTGCTTCGTGGTAAGCACGAATCATCATAAGCCCTGTCCACTCACCGTGAGCGCCAGCTGCCGGCTGCAATGTTACTTCATCCATACCCGTAATTTCGGCTAAAGAAGTTTGCAGACGGTACATCATTTCCATTGCACCTTGAACGGTTTCTTCTTCTTGAAGCGGGTGAATATGAGCAAATCCAGGGAAACGTGCAACGTCTTCGTTAATTTTAGGGTTGTATTTCATCGTACAAGATCCGAGTGGATAAAAACCAGAATCTACACCATGGTTACGATTTGATAATGCCGTGTAGTGACGGACGATCTGGAGTTCAGAAACCTCAGGCAGTTCAGGTTCTTCTATACGCAAATAATCGGAAGGAATAATGGATTCTACATTTACTTCTGGTACATCAAGTTCCGGAATGCTATAGCCAACTCTCCCCGGCTTTGATAATTCAAAAATTAGTGACTGATGTTCTGTACGCATGACAATCCCTCCAATACATTTGCAAGCTGATCGATTTCTTCTTTTGTTCTCATCTCAGTTACCGCGATAAGCATATGATTTTTCATTTCAGAATAAGAAAGACCCAGATCGTATCCTCCGATAATACCGGATTCTAATAGCTTTTGGTTTACTTCTTTAGCAGAGCATTTAAGTTCGATGACAAATTCATTGAAAAATGATCCTGTAAATGCAGTTTTCAAACCTTTGTCTTCAAGCACTTTCTTTGCGTAGTGTGCTTTTTGAATATTTTGGTGCGCAACTTCTTTAACACCTTTTTTACCAAGTGCTGTCATTGCAATAGAAGCAGCAAGAGCATTTAGCGCCTGGTTTGAACAGATGTTACTTGTTGCTTTATCACGTCTGATGTGCTGTTCTCTCGCTTGAAGAGTCAATACAAATCCGCGTTTGCCGTCTTCGTCAACAGTCTGTCCCACTAATCTGCCTGGGACTTTACGCATGAGCTTATTCGTTACCGCAAAGTATCCGCAATGAGGTCCGCCGAAACCTTGAGCAATACCAAATGGCTGCGCGTCACCAACAACGATGTCCGCTCCAAATTTCCCAGGAGGGGTTAATGCTCCTAATGCAAGTGGATTAGAGGAAACAACGAACATTCCTTTATTCTCATGAATGATTTCTTCAATCTCTTTTAATGGCTCAATCTGACCAAAGAAGTTAGGATATTGAACAATAACACAAGCTGTTTCTTCATCAACCGCTGAACGCAATCCGTTCAATGAAGTTAGACCGTTTTCAGCATCTACTTCCACTACTTCAAGATGCTGCCCTTTTGCATAGGTTTTCAGAACATCTCTGGATTCCGGATGCACGGATTTTGAAACCACGATTTTCTTTCTTCGTGTTTGTGCAGCTGATAACAATCCAGCTTCAGCTAGTGAAGTTCCACCATCATACATAGATGAGTTTGCTACATCCATTCCTGTTAATTCGCAGATCATTGTCTGGAATTCAAAGATAGCCTGCAGCTCACCTTGGGAGATTTCTGGCTGATAAGGAGTGTATGCTGTATAGAATTCTGAACGTAAAAGCATATGGTTTACGATGGATGGTGTGTAATGGTCATAAACACCTGCACCTAAAAAGGAAGCATAATCCTTCGTGTTTTTATTCATGGCAGCAAGCCTGCCCATTTCTTTTACAAGCTGTGGTTCTGATAAAGCTTCTTCGATATCCAAGCGTCCTTTAAAACGAACCTCTTCAGGAATATCTTTAAAAAGCTCTTCAGTTGTTTCAATTCCAATCGTCTCAAGCATTTCCTTTTTATCTTGATCAGTCATCGGCAAGTAACGGAACGTCATTGTTTCTCCTCCTTATTAAAACGATTTATTTTCCACGTTTATAAAATGGTGATGCTACCACTTTTGCTTTTAAGCGTTTTTGGCGTATTTGCACTTCAACTTCTGTGCCAAGTTCACTGTATTCCTTGTCAATAAGTACAAGTCCCAGGTTCTTCTTTAGTGAAGGAGACTGCGTACCAGTAGTTACTTCTCCGATCTTCTTATCCCCTTTAAACACTTCATAATGAGAACGAGGAATACCTTTATCGATCATCTCAATACCAACAAGCTTACGAGGTGCTCCATTTTTCTTTTGATCAGCGAGCACTTCTTTCCCGATAAAGTCTGCTTCTTTTTCCGTCTTCACTGCAAATCCAATTCCAGCTTCAATCGGTGTGATATCTTTTGTCAGCTCCTGCCCGTAAAGTGCAAGTTTCGCCTCAAAACGAAGCGTGTCACGTGCTCCTAGACCAGCTGGCAGCAATCCATCTTCGCTTCCCGCTTCTAATACGGATTTCCATAGTTTTTCAGCATCAGCTGTTTTTAAATAAATCTCAAATCCATCTTCACCTGTGTATCCTGTTCTAGATACTAAAGAAGGGATCCCAGCTAGCGATACGTCTTCTTTGAAACGGAAGAAACCGATTTCAGAAAGGTCAGTGTCTGTCAGCTTTTGAAGAATCATTTCAGCTTTTGGTCCTTGAATAGCAAGCTGCGCATATTCAGGTGACACGTTAACAAGCTCTACTCCTTCTGTTTTGTGGCTGTTTAGCCATTCGAAATCTTTTTCAATATTTGAGGCATTCACAACTAGCAAATAGTCATTTTCATCTCTTTTATAAATCAAGAGATCATCTACAGTTCCGCCGTTTTCATAGCACATCGCCGTATATTGAGCCTGTCCATTTTGAAGTTTAGAAACATCATTCGTCATTGTATATTGCAAGAATGATAGTGCATTTGGTCCTTTTACTTCGAACTCACCCATGTGAGAAACATCAAATAAACCTGCTTGAGAACGTACAGCCTCATGTTCCTCTTTAATACTTGAAAACTGAACTGGTAATTCCCAGCCACCGAAATCAATAACTTTTCCACCGTGTTCTTTATATGTGTTAAATAACGGTGTGCGCAACAATGTAGCCATGTGAATTCCTCCTTTTTCATACTTTAAAATTTTCAATCAATTTTGGACAAAAAAAGGACAGAGAGACCCCTTGAAAAATAGGAATCCTCTGTCCTGCAACCGGTAAGTTTCTCAAAATACTTCCTGAGTTTCTTCGTTGGTGGCTTTCATCTATTTAAAAAGCTCTCTCCAGAGATGCGTCTAGCAAGAGTCTTTTTGCCTGAGAGTTTCACAATTGTTTGCTCCTTCGGCGCCGCTAAAGCAGTCTCTCCTCTTACTTTCATTCGCGAGTATGTTATTGTCCAAGGTCGCACATACTATTACTATGTTTACTACATTATTATCCTATCATTTTTATAAACGGAATGGCAATGAACTTTTTTATGGAAAGGAAATCCGGTATGAAAATCGACGTTCAGTTTCAGCGAGAATGGCATGATGATTTTTTAAAGCGTGTGGAAGAAGACGGACCATGGGCCAACTGGGAGTTGTATAACTTGGCACTTGAAGCCGAACATCATCTTGCAATACCTGAGTTTTTGGGGCTGCAAGCTCCAGCCCATCTCCCACAGATGACTTTTCTGCCTCATCAGCTGGACGTTGCAACAACCGTTATTGAACAAATGAACGGAAAAGCGATACTAGCAGATGAAGTCGGTTTAGGGAAAACGATCGAAGCTGGATTAATTTTAAAAGAATACATGATTCGCCGCCTTGCGAAGAAAATCTTGATTCTAGTACCTGCTTCTTTAGTTATACAGTGGACGAATGAGCTTAATCAAAAGTTTTTTATACCTGCGATTGCTCAAAAGAAAGCTTATGTTTGGGAGCAATGTGATGTTGTCGTTTCATCGATTGATACAGCAAAACGCGCCCCGCACCGCGATATTGTTTTGAATCAGGAATATGATCTTATCATTATCGACGAAGCCCATAAATTAAAAAATAAGAAAACGAAAAACTATGAATTTGTTCAGCTTCTGAAAAAGAAATTTTGTTTATTATTAACTGCCACTCCAGTACAGAATAGAGTCGAGGAAATCTTTAATCTTGTTTCTCTTCTAAAGCCAGGACATCTTGGCAACAGAGAAAATTTTGATAAAGATTTTAAAGAAGATAAGTATTCTTTGAAAAATGAAGAAAAACTAAAGCAGCTGGTCAATAAAGTAATGGTCAGAAACAGAAGAGAAGAAACTGGCTTAAAGTGGCCAAAACGGCTAGTAAAAACCATACCTATAATATTATCAAAAACAGAGCGGGACCTTTACGATGAAATATCAAAACTTAAAAAAGAGTCCTACTTTGACAGAAGCAAGTTCTCTGTTGTTACCTTGCAGCGTGAAGCTTGCAGTTCAAGAGAAGCTGTATTTTTAACGCTTAAGAATATGCTTCAGAAGGATGTTCCATCTGCAGTAATGGAAAACCGTATCGTTGAACTGATGAAGAAAATCGAACTGGTTGATCAAAACTCTAAAGCATTGAATGCGCTTGAGCTTATTCAGTCAATTAACTCAAAAGTTATCATTTTCACTGAATATCGTGCCACCCAATTATATTTACAATGGTTTCTGCAGCAGCACGGCATCTCTTCTGTTCCCTTCAGAGGGGGCTTTAAACGAAGCAAGAAAGACTGGATGACACATCTATTTAAAACTCGTGCTCAAGTTTTGATCGCTACTGAAGCTGGAGGCGAAGGAATAAATCTTCAATTTTGTCAGCACATCATAAACTATGATCTGCCTTGGAATCCGATGAGGATTGAACAGCGTATCGGCCGTATCCATAGAATTGGCCAGCAGGGAGATGTTCACATCTATAATTTTGCCACTCAGAACACTATTGAAGAACACATCTTAAACCTTCTTTACAACAAGATTAACTTGTTTGAGAGTGTCATTGGGGAACTTGATGAGATCTTAACGAAGTTTGAAATTAAAAATATTGAGCGCCATATTTCCGATATCCTGAACACTTCTGACAGTGAAGGAGAAATCAGAGTAAAGATGGATAACCTCGCTTCCCTTATCAATTTAGATGGAGGAATAAAGCAGAAAGGATGGGAAGAGCATGCAGCAGCACGAGATACATCGATTTCTTGAAAGGTATTTTGATGCTAACGAATGCCGGATTCTGGAGAAGAACTTTAGTTATATGAAGGTTCAATTAACGACTGAGCTGGACAAAGTACTTATGAATCGTCCATTCTATTGGCACTATCTTGAAAAAACCGGCGGAACCCCTAATCCCATGACATTAACACTGGTTACCGGACAGCAGCAGTCACCAGATGGTAAAGGAGAGTTTATTCATTTTGGCTCTCCCCGCCTCCATCAAATATTTGGATCTACAAAAAAACTCGCTTCTTTTATCCGGTTATACGAATCTGTGCCGCAGCAAGGTGCTCAAGTTCCTCTTCAGCCTTGGCTGTGTTTAAATGTGAAAGTTACCTATCAATGTGATCAGAAAAAGGATCAAGTGCTATCGTATGGCATTCAGCTTATTAACGGGACGATAGAAGACCAGTTTCATAACCGGCTTCAGAAGCTATTATTAACTAAAAGAATTCCTGATTTTTGTTACACACTCACTCCATTTATAAAGCCGGAAAGTGCGATTAAAAGGCTTGAATCTAAAATACAGGAAGTGATCGACCAGGATGATCATACTTGGGCAGATGATGCAAAGAATCGCTGGAAGGAAGATCAGGACCTTTTAGAAAGTTTTTATGAGGATCTTTTAACTAAGCCAGAAGCTTACCATGTTGAAAAAGAAGCACTTCGTACTCAATACGAGCCTAAGATCATAGTAGAAATCATAAACGGAGGGCTCTTTTATCTTTCATAAAGACTTTTTCGTATACTATGTTGCTATTAGAAGATGTTGATTCCGCTCCAGGACGCTCGCTTTCCGCGGGGCGTGCGGTGAGCCTCCTCGCGCTTTGCGCCTTTAGGAGTCTCGAATTCAACAAAGCATTTGTGCTCCTGCGTCTGCAGTTAAACCCTGTCGAAGAACTAATTCCTCGTCGCATGCCTTGCGAGAAGTAATTTTAGGTGGCTGGCACGCACCTTGCTCTCCAATCAACTAGTCAAGAAGTCTACTCAATAATAAATGTTAGAAAGCAACAATCTTTTAGATATGAGCCATGTAACCAAAACAAAAAGCCGGGTTAGGCACCCGGCTTAATCCTTTTTCCAGCCATTACTTATTTTTTCGTTTCTTCCTGAACATAAGACCTAAACTCATTGGTAAAACACCAAAAAGGTATGTTAACAACGGTTCTTTTTCGTTTTTTCGTGTGCGCTTTCTTTCTTTTCGGACCGATTTTGGTTCGTCTAAATATTTTACTATTTTCTGAGTTAGATACTTTACGACATCGTTTCCCGCAGCCATTAACAAAACTCCTTTAATTAACCATTCAATGTCTAGTCTTGTCTATTTGCTCAGGAATTAAACCGCTGCAGCTCAATAAGTATTTGCTCGCATACTTCTTGTGCTGTCAGATCGTCCGTTAAAATCGTGATATCACTTTTTTCATAATGCTTTCGCCGCTCATTATACAGCTGAAAAATATCTTCTTTAGTATTTGTCAGCAATAATGGTCTTTTCTTTCGTTCCTCTTCTTTCATTAACCGGTTCCACAATACAGGAAAGCTTGTTTTTAGATATATTACTGTCCCTTTACTCTTCATATAAGTAAGATTTTCTTCACGAACAACCGCTCCGCCTCCTGTCATGACAACTGCATGTTTCAGTGGAAGCTGACGAATGGCTAGAGATTCGTAGTTTCTAAAAGCTTCTTCTCCTTCGTGATGAAAAATTTCTTTTATCGTTTGTCCTCTTTGCTTCTCTATTGCAGAATCTACATCATATGGCGGAACTTCAAGCTGTTTGGAAAGATGTTTTCCAACAGATGTTTTACCGCATCCCATGAAGCCTACTAAATATATGGTGTTCAACTTTAACCCTCCACCCATTTTGTAACGCTATTCTGGGTTACATTATAATATACTTTCACCTTTTTTGTATGTTGCTTATCTGTAAATGCTTCGATCATGATTAGCCTTTCTTCTTCTGTCGTTTGTTCGATCACCAAATTAACGATTCCTTGATTCAAGATTAAATTCTTCTCCATCGGGAGAAATACAGAAGCATCCTTTGCATAAATGATTGCCCGCTCCACCCCTTGCTGAAGAAGACGTGTTTGCTTTAATTGTTCTTCCTGCATATAAACAAACTGCCTTTCAGAGGAAACCTTCCCTGTAAGGTATCCAAAAAAGATAAGGATAACTAAACATAATGTAATTACGAGAGGATAAATTAACCCCTTTTCATTATTCATTACTCGATCCTCCGAAAAAAACGCTGATATTCATTTCCTTGTGTATCAATAAGCTTTACGGATAACAGTACATCTGAATGCTTTTCCAGTACCATTTCACTAATATTCTGCACCCACACTTCATGTCCAAGCCCATTTACTTGCTTACGAATAAGAGAATGATATTTTGAGAAACTTAGTATATTGCCGTTTGAAAGTGTGACGTACAAGGAGTTGTTATTCACTTCAATAGACTTTCCTTCCCTTATTTCTTTTCCTAACATAGAGAAAAATATTGAGGTTTCTTCCAGCTGAGGAGTTGGAGGCTGTTTTTGGATAGGAATAAACAGTAATGGTATGAGCGAGGAGAGCATAAGGAGCACTGTCAAAGCTATGAAGGCTTCCATTAAGCTATGGCCCTTTTGAGAATCAGCATATTTAATAATAGCTTGAACACGCTGTATATTCTTTTTGATTTGTGGCCACAAATTTAATACAGATTTCATACTCATCTGTAACTCCCCTTTTAGTTATTAACGAATATGATGTTCCGTTTCGCGTCCACTCCCTACCTTGCAATTGTATTTTCATTAAAGAAAGCCGATCAGCCTCTTCGATAGCAAACATTAGCTGCTCGGTAGTCTTTTGCTCTTGATGCAATATATAAACAAATGGGAGACAAATGGAAGCTATAGCTGAAAACAGCAATAAACCTAACATGGATTCAAGCAGCAAATACCCATTATTGTTTCGCAACATAAAATTTCCCTTTACCAAGCTGGAACACCATTTTATACACAGCATTTCCTGAATATATATAAAGTGTTCCTGCACGGCTGATGTTTCCGTTTTGATTAAATTGGATAGTCAATTCCATGGCTTGTCCCTCAATGGTAATATGTTTTGGAATAGGCCGGTTTAATACCTGATTTGAATTATAGGTTCCTACCTGGTACATATCTTTTTCATTATTGAAGGTTAGACGGTATACACTACTTTCATTAATTGCTTTTTGCTGAGTATAGATTATGTCCTTTTCAAGAGAATTTAAAAAGTACTCTGTCTTTCTGTTTTTTACAAACGAATTGAACTTCGGATAAGCTGCAGAGCCGATTAATCCAATTATCAAGAGAACAATTATCATTTCAATCAATAAATAACCAGACTGCTTATATTTGCTCAGGGTGTTTCATCCTCTTCATCCTCATTCACATACACTTTCCCTTCACTATCGATGAGCAATGGTTCTTTATCGGGGCATACTTTTGTATCGATATATTTCTCATCAAAAAGCTGGTCTATTGTAGGCAGCTCATTTTTTTCAGCTTCATAAGCACCAACCTGCCCTTGCACGAGATCTATCGTTGCTTCACAACCAAGAGATTTGACGATAGCATTATTCTTAGTCATACTCGGCAAGGCAATCAGCATCAAAACTGAAATAATAAGAAGGACAATCATCATTTCAATCAGGGTAAAACCATTTTCATTACTCATAAAAGTCTTTTCCCTCCCTATAAGGCATCCATTAGTTGAAACATCGGCAAGAGCATAGAAGCAAACATAAGCAGGACAAAACCACCAATTAAAGCAAAAAGGATAGGCTGTATTTTTTGCATATTAGAAAGAATTTTCTCCTCCAATTCTATAAATATCCACTCTCCATATTGTATTAATTCAGAACCTAGTGCCCCATGTGCTTGTCCGAAACGAATAATCTCAGTCATTTCTTTTGCATAAAAAGGTTTATGAAGCAATAGCTCAGGCAATGTTTTTCCATCAATCAAACCTTTTTGCAGCCTTATGCTCTCTTCTTGAAAAAACCCTTTTTTCATATGTTTTTCCATCACCATTAATGCATCTGTTACCGGCAAACCGCTTTTTAGCATCGAACCAAAGTTAATGCTGAAATAGTGTGAGTTCATAAGCAAAAGAAATTTCTTTAAAAGGGGTATCGATATTAATAAACTCATCTGATCAGAATAACTTGTGTTTCTTTTTACAAAATAAACAGCAATCCATCCAAGCAGGACAATTAGTAAAGCAGCAATTAGGAGGTAAGGAAACAAAGATAGAAAAGACAGCATTATTGAGGTGAACGCGGGTGTCTTAACTTCCAGTGAAGAAAACAGAAGAGAAAATTGAGGAAATAAGAAATAGTAAAAAAGGATTCCGATCCATACTGTAAGAAATAACAAAAATAAAGGATATCTAACCGCTTTATTTAATCTATCTCGCCATTCGGCTTTTTTTTTCATAAAAGCACCATTTTCCATCAAACTATCAGTTAAATTTCCGTTAACGCTGTTTATGGATAATGAACTAGTTACTTCATCCGGTAAATTTAATTTTGAGAAAACATCTAGCACAGAATTACCTGCTGACAATCTCTCTAATAATTCATCTATTAAATGCTGTTCTTTATCAGAAAACTGCGATCTTAAAAGCTCTATGCTTTTATTGATCGAGTAGCCTTGATTTAATAAAAGTCCAAGTTTATAAAGGAATTTTCCTTGAGACGCCCTTTTCCACTTCTTCTTGAACATTTCCCTGCCCCCCCATCCACCTTTCATAACTTTCTTTCGTTACAAACCCTGCTGCATATGCGTGATTAAAGTAATAAGGGAGACTTTTATAAAACGGAGGGACGGAAATGTCTTGCTTAAAAGCGGTTTCCAAATCGTGATTGCTTAGGATTTCATAAATCCCTGCTCTTCTGAACGTCCGTGATTTAAAGCAAAAGTCGCTGCAGTTATCACCGCAAAAACGGCAAGGCTTTGAAATCAGTCTCTGAGAAACCACTCCCATTAATGTCTGTTTCAATTCTGCTTCACGGATTCCAAATTCCCTTAGACGCTCTAAACAGCCTAGACAATCAGAGGCATGCATCGTCGAGAGTACTAAATGCCCTGTTAAAGACGCACGAATAACTAGCCGGGCTGCAGCTTCATCACGAATCTCCCCTATCATGATGACATCTGGATCGTGGCGCAATAAAGATTTAAAACCTTCACCATAAGTCACACCAGCTTTTTCATTAATTTCCATTTGGAGAAATGTATCTACCTTTCGCTCAACAGGATCTTCTAAAGTAACTATCTGGCGCTTGTAGTGGTGCTGGAGGTATTGCAGCAAAGAATATAGCATTGTCGTTTTGCCTGAACCAGTAGGGCCAGTAAATAATAACAAACCGCTTGAACGTTTAATGAGAAAAATGAGTTTTTGAAGTGCATGTGGGAAGAGAGATAATTCATTAATTGAAAAGGATTCTTGCTGAGGAAGGATGCGGATTACGAGAGATTCATTAAATGCAGAAGGAATGGAAGAAAGTCGAAGATGTACGTTAATATTATCTATAAGCACATCCATAGCACCGCTTTGAGGTTTACGGTGTTCACCAATATCCATTCTGGCTGAATACTTGAAATGAGAAATGACACGTACGTACTCTTCGAAATTAAGAGATCTGTATTCGAGCAATCTTTCATCAATACGAAATTGTACTATTCCTCCTTTTTTTAATGGGATGAAATGAATGTCAGATGCATTTTGTGTTACAGCATCATGCAAAATAGAAATGCCTAAAATTTTTATTGGCAAGCATTATCGACCTCCTTTTTGTTTCGTGTTATAAAAATACTTCACACAAATTAAAATTCCTGCCATTTTTTTAGAAATTGCGCATATAAATTTCGACACGGCTCATACTATTATTGTTGCATTGGGCTATAGCCAAGCGGTAAGGCAACGGACTTTGACTCCGTCATGCGTTGGTTCGAATCCAGCTAGCCCAGCCAAAAAAATAACACTCTTAAGATTTTAAGAGTGCATCAATCAGGACACATGACTTGAAATGTGTTCTTTTTCTTTTTTATGGCATAATTTTTTCATATCGCCAGGGCTATATCCCGCAATCAGCTGTTCTCCATCAGTTACGAGCGGACGTTTAAGCAGCTTAGGGTTCTTTGTTAAAAGTTCAAGCAATTCGTTTGTAGATAGTTCATAAACATCTACATCAAGCGATTTAAAGGACTGGCTTCTTTTAGCCAGAATATCTTCAGTTCCCGCTTTAGTCAGCTTTAATAATTCTCTGAGTTCTTCTACTGAAGGGGTTTCTTTAAATAAGTGTCTTTCTTCGAATGATACTTTATTTTGTTTAAGCCACATTTTCGCTTTGCGACATGAAGTGCAGCTGGGATATGTGTAAAACGTAATTGAATTCATATGACTTCACTCCTTTTGGTTTACATTACCTTTAAAAGAGGCATAATAAACCAAAATTAACCTACTTCGAGTAATTATATTTGAATTGTCTTTTTATCCGCTTACAATTGTCATTTACAAGAGAGTGGAAACTCATATATAATACTAAAGGATACAAGTATTGGCGAAAAAAGGAGGGATACATATGTCAAGAATGTATAAGGTTTTGGGCTTTTGGACAGGGATCATTGGTGTCATGGCTTATCTTGGCGATATGCAGGACATGGCGTTATTGTTCTTAGGACAAACGATTATGTTCGTTTCATTAGGTTATTTGAACTTATCTGAACGTATGTATATTTATATCTTTGGTGCTTATTTAACAGTTTTCTTTGTCGGATTTACATACTGGTCAACATTTATGATGACTCCTGGAGCTGGCGGAGGCCATTAATATTAAAAAAGTTCATATCAGCTTATGAAAAACGGACCGTTATAAAACGGTCCGTTTTTTTTGTTGCTTCATAACTTGAAAGCCGTTAGCAAGCGTACTATCTAAAAGGAATGACCTGATCGCCCTGTTCCTTTTATGTTCAGCAGAGAAAGGGTCTGTACCCTTGGCATCATTTAAAAGTGATAACATCCCCTCTTTCAAGAGAAATTCACCTTGCATGCTAAAATGTATGGTTTCAACATCTTGTTTTTTAGCAGCATTTTCAACTTGATCCCAGTTTACATGATAAGTTATATCCATTTTACCAGGATAAGAAAGAGTGTTATTTTCAATTTTATGCTTATGATATCCGCGTATACTGCCTTCTTTTAAAGCTTCTCTATTCCATTCTTCGCCTCTATAGCCGTAATCAACAAAGAAATAGATACTTTTCTCGGCAGTCCATTCATATAGATCATTCAGCCAATTCATCATCTGAAACGACACTTCAAGCTCAAAATCACTTCTCCTTGATGCAAATAGTTTATCTAACAGTAAAGAATGATCAAATGCTTTTATATAATTAAAACGAATCTCATCTTTATCTTCATCAAGAATAACTACTTTCTCAAACCAGTCATTTTTTTGTTTTTGAAAAATCCGTAATGGAAACGCATCTAGTACTTCATTTGCAAAAATAATGCCTTTAAAATCCGGATAAGATTCTTTCAGTTCTTCAAATGAACAAAAAATGTTCACAGAGGATCCTGTTAATTCATTTTGGAGAAGCTGACGGTGATAAGGGCTTTTTTCAACGATGATATAAGATATTTGCTGCCCATTATCGTTATCTTTCCAGCCGGATAAAACTTGTTTCGCGAATCGGCCTGTTCCTGCTCCAAACTCAACTACGATAGGATCTAATTTGTGTTCATGAATGGTTTTTGCAAAAACATCAGCCCAAACTTTTCCGAACACATCTGATACTGAACTGGACGTATAAAAATCACCGTTTTTTCCAATCTTCTTCTGTTCACTCATGTAATAACCGTATTCCGGATGATAGAGAGCCAGTTCCATAAATTGCTCCATCGTCATCCATTGGTTCTGCTCCAAATATCTTTTTATAACATCTTTTAGACTCAACTTTAAAAACCGCCTAAGAAAGGATTTGAATCCATTTCCATTCCAATTGTCGTCTCAGGACCATGGCCAGATAGTACAACAGTTTCTTCTGGCAGCTGTAATAACTTCTCATGAATACTCTTTAGCAATGTATCCTGGCTGCCTCCATAAAGATCGGTTCTCCCAATGCTTCCGGCAAATAGTGCATCCCCGGAAAATACAGCTCCTGCACCCTTCAAATAATAGGAAACACTTCCCGGTGAATGTCCAGGAGTAGACAATACCTCAAAAGAAAATGAGCCAATCTTTAAGCTTTTGTCATTATCCGTTAATAAGTGACTCGCAGGCTTAGCTGTGATATTTTGTCCGAAATGCATTGATCCGTTCTTTTTTGTATTAGTGAGCCAATCTTGTTCTTTTTTATGAATATATAGTGGCAGCTGGTATTTTTCGCGAACTGGATCTACTGCACCTATGTGATCAAAGTGAGCATGTGTCAGCAAAACAGCCAGCGGTTTTAACTTTTGAGATTCAATATTTTGAATAATTTTTAAACTTTCACTGCCAGGGTCTATAATTATTGCTTCATTATTTGAATCATAAAGAATATATGTATTTTCTTGAACAGGTCCTACAGTGAGTTTCTTCCATCTCATATTTTATGCCTCCAGTTCCAATTGCAAGTTCTTTCTTTCTATCTTACACTAAAATAGTCATATATACGGAGGAAATACATGAATGTCTATTATGGTTTTGAAAACAATTTAGAAAGTTTTCCTGTACTGGACCGGGATGATGACTTCATCATTACAGATAATTGTATAGCTGATTCAAATGAAGCGATTCCTTTACTTTTAATAAAGCCCTTTAAAACTTCTCTTCTTTTTGAGGATTATGGATTCTTTTCTGAAAGTGGGAAATGTTATTTATATCTTGATATGATTTGTGCATTTTCTGTTAAGGAAGGAGATCAGAAGCAAATAGAAATGTTTCTTCTACAAGCAGAAGAAGAATTAATTGCCGTTGAAAAAGAAACGGAGGCAATTTATTTTTTTAGCCAGCATAATAAACTGCTTATTCTGAAATGGGCAGCATCCTATCAGGTTAAGCCTGAATTCATATTGTTATAAATGTTCACTCGACAAACAGGGATAAAACAAGTAAAATAATACAAGGTTGTACCTGTGTGAAAGCGTTATACATAGGATTGGTATCACTCCAAAGCAAGGGGGCACAGAATAATGGGATTAGCCATTATATTCGGCTTAGTAGCTATTCTAGCTGCATTAGGACTATTACGTTCGTTAAAAATTAAAAACTTAATGGCAGCAGGCTTCGCGTTCTTAACGTTTGCTGTATTTGGCTGGTTTACAGTCATGACTGTACTTGACGTATTAGTTGGCAGCGGCGGTTCAACAGGCCATTAAAATCCGAAAAACCATCAGAATTATTATTCTGATGGTTTTTCTATATAAACTTACATATACAAGCTGGCAATCAGGATACCTCGTGTGTCTTCATAAATTTTATCAAACTGTCCTAATGGCAATGGGTTAACTCCGATACCAAGTTCAATAGTAAAGCCTGGTCTTCTAAACTCCTGAATAAACCAGTCTTTATATCCTGCATAGCTGTCAACATACCTGATGGCTTTATAACCGCTGACCCGTTCAAATTCCTCTGCAATATGCTGGGAGATCGGCATAGGTTCTTCCCCTTCAAATCCCCAATAAAGCTCCTTTCCTTGCGTATGAAGAGCAACTACCCTGTCAAAATCATATTTTTGTGCAGCCTGAACCATGGCAATTGCTTCTGGTTCCGATAAAGGTGCTTTTCCAGGATAATCTCTAGGTGCAGGCTTTTTTGGTTTCCTTGGCTGTTCCAGTTCCCATCTTGCAGGAAACTGGTTATTTAAATCCACACCTCTAATATTGGCTTTCCATGATGAAAAGTCTTTTCTTCCTTTGTTTAAATTTAATACAAAATCTTTTAATTCTGCATCCTCTGGTGGACCATGTAAAACGAGGTCCACACCATCGGGATCAACCATTGGTACGGCAAGCAAAGTGGTATTCTTGTATAGATCGAGTGAAGAGACGTCATTCATGGAAGCTTCACTTGTTAAGGCTCGAGCATACTCATTAATAAACTTCATAAGGATAGCTGTTGTGATCCATTCATTCCCATGAAATGAACCGTTAATGTGCACTTTCTTCTTTCCCTTCCCAACTATAAGCATTTCGATTGGCTTTCCCTGTACGGAATGTCCGATGGTTTGTTTTTTGATAAAAGGATAAGTTTGCATTAATTGATCAATGTCCTTCTTTAGCACTTGGCTGTCATATTTTCGTTTTCCTTGAATACAAGGAAACGGAAGGACATAAGGAATTTTAATTTCATCTTTCACAAATATTTTCTTAGGATGGACTTCGGGATTGAATAAGTAAAGCGCATCAATCGGTATATCTTTTTCCTCAGCAATTTTAAAGAATGTGTCACCATTTTTTATTTTATAGCGCTGAACAGCGATTCCAGGTATATGAACTTTTCTTCCTGCTTCAATATTTCCAGAATGCACATTGGGATTTGAATCTTTAATTAAATTGTAAGGGATAGACAAGAGTCTGGAATAGTACCAAAGCGAGTCCCCGTTCCTAACTAGAATTTCCAATCAAAGCCCTCCCTAAAAACGTTCTCTTAAAGATGTATGATTGCTGCGCTCATATATGCAAAAAAAAGCACTTAGCCGAAGCTAAGTGCTTTCTCATACTATTTATCTTGTTTTGCTTTGTCTTTATCATAAAAGCGCAGCAAGTCACCGTAGATAATTCGGTCTGACATATCCAGCTCCGTTTTTGCACGTTCAGCATAAGGTTCACATGCATTTTCTTCGCCTTCAACTGGCTTCCCAGTTGCTTTGTCGTAACACTTACCATCTGTAAAGACATTATCTTTCGTAATATAAGAGTTATCACGAAGTACTGCGAAATCTTCCCGGTCTTTTGAGAAAAGGTCTGATCCTAATTGAATGTCACCTTTAGTGTCAATTCCTAGCAAATGCAAGATTGTTGGTTTTAAGTCGATTTGTCCGCCGACTGTATCCATCTGCTTACCTTTTTCACCTGGCATATGAATGATCAATGGTACTTTCTGTAACTGAGTTGATTCAAATGGCGTAATTTCTTTTCCTAAGAATTGACCCATTGCATCATTGTGATTTTCAGAAATACCATAATGGTCACCATACATGATGAAGATAGAGTCTTCATATAATCCAGCTGCTTTTACATCAGCAAAGAACTCTTTTAGTGCTTCATCCGTATAACGTACAGTTGTAAAGTATCTGTTAACTGTTCCGTCATTTGAAGTCCATTCAGGAATCGTTTCATCTTCTTCTTCCAATGTGAAAGGGAAGTGATTCGTTAAAGTAATATACTTTGTATAGAATGGCTTATTCATTGCCTGCATTTCTTTCAGGTGAGGGATAGACTGTTTAAAGAAATCTTTATCCTTTAATCCCCATCCGATTGAATTTTCAGGTGTAACTTCAAAATCTTTCAATGAGTAATAACGGTCATAACCGAAATTATCATACATGATATCACGGTTCCAGAAACTCTTGTTGTTAGCATGCTGTACTGAAGAGTAATAGCCTTGCTCTTTCAAGATCTCTGGCGTCGCATTGTATTGATTTTGTGAATGTGTAAAGAACACTGCTCCACTTGGAAGCGGATATAGTGAGTTATCTAACAAGAACTCTGAATCTGATGTTTTCCCTTGCCCTGTTTGGTGATAGAAGTTCGGGAAGTAATAGCTGTCCTTAATCAAGTCATTCATAAACGGCGTGATTTCTTTTCCGTTTACTGATTCATTAATAACAAAGTTTTGTGTTGATTCTACGGAAATAACGAAAACATTTTTGCCTTTCGCTTTACCAAACATTTCAGGGTTCGGTTCTTTATAATTGGCACGTGTATAGTTTTCAATATCCGTAATTTCGCTGCCATCTGCGAATGCACGCTGAGCTTTCGCTTTAGACTGAATGATTGAATCGTAAATATGGTAGTTGTATGAACCAATATTCTTAATCAGCATCTCACGGTCAAAAGTACGTGTTAATAACTGTGGACGCTCTGTTTCAGCAATTCCAACGTTAACGATAAAGAATACAATCGCTGCTGCATAAGTCAGTGTAATCTGTTTGCGTGACGCACGAGCAGGACGGTAATCAGCACGTCTCATAAAGTAAGCCAAAATTACGATGTCAACAAATACTAAAACATCTGTAGGCTGAATCAATTCAAAAACACTGTTACCTAAATCACCCATGTTGCTTGTTTGAAACAATACTGGAATGGTAATAAAGTCGTTAAAGAATCTGTAAAATACCATGTTTGCATACATAACAAAACTCATGATTGCACTAACGGCAATAATCATTCTTCTATGTGCTTTACCTTTAAAATAAAGGGTAATACCTAAGAATAAGATGACCGAACTGATCGGATTAATAAATAGGATCAGTTCCTGAATTTTGTTGTCCATTGGCAATTCAAATGCTGTTTTATACACGATATACGTTTTAACCCATAATAAAGCAATTGCGATAAAGAAGAACTTATAATCAGCAAAAGCTTGTTTCATTTTTTCTTTCATAATGTTCTCTGACCTCCTCAATCAAAAAGAACTTGTGCAGTTAAATTTAAATGTAATTTTTTATACTCTACCGTATCCACTGTATCCATCGGGAATGTAAATCACCATTTACAAAACCTTAACTAAAGGATTACATAAAGAGTATAATATATGGTTTTGCACAAGAATTCAATACCCTAACGCACTATTTCAAGATTCTGACAAATAGGACAACAAAACTATATTAGTTTTACCCTTTTTTTTAATCCATAAACAATTAGACGAACCTATGCCGAAAAAGTTTCAAAAAAATAAAGAACCACTTCATGTGGCTCTCTATTTTTATATAGTATTTATATGTTATGTTTTGCCATCCATGCCCCGCCGATCACACCAGCGTCATTGCCTAAAGTTGCTACAGTAAGCGCTGCTCCTTCTGCTACCCGAGGAAGTGCAAAACGTTTAAATTCTTTTTCAAGTCTGGACATAAGTATGTGGCCAGCTTTTGAAACGCCTCCGCCAATAACAATTTTTCCTGGATTAATACTGTTGGAAAGATTTGCGATTACAAGTCCTAAATGGAAAGCTACTGCGTCTAGCGTATCAATTGCCACCTGATCGCCATTCTCAGCTGCTTCAGCTACATCTTTTGCTTTTAGTTCACCATTATTTTTTAAAATTTCATTAAGAGATGAAGATGAATCATCTGCTGCTTTTTCTTTCGCGATTCTAGCTATTCCTGTAGCAGATGCAATTGTCTCAATACAGCCTGACTTTCCACAATTACAAGGTGCTCCGCCTTCTGGAATGGATGTAATATGCCCAATCTCGCCTGCCATCCCATTAGTGCCATGCATGATATGTCCATTCACAATAATTCCGCCTCCAACACCAGTTCCTAGTGTTACCATCAGCAGATTTCCTTCACCATCTCCTGCACCGCGCCACATCTCACCTATCGCTGCAATATTTGCATCATTGTCTATCGTAACCGAAAGACCTGTAGCTTTTTCAAGCTCATCTTTTAATGCATAATCTCGCCACCCAATATTAACAGCATGATAAATAAATCCTGTCTTCATATCTATAAATCCTGGTGCCCCCATACCAATCGCAGCGAGCTTTTCGCGTTTTTCAGAAAGCTGATCTAATTTTGCATCTATGGATTGAGCAATGTCACTGACAATATGTTTGCCGTCTTCAGATATGTTTGTAGGAATCTCCCATTTCTCGACGATATGACCATCAAGTGTGATAAACGCTACTTTTATTGTTGTCCCGCCTAAGTCTACTCCAACTAGCCATTTTTCCATTTCTCTTCATCCTCTATTGTAATTTATTGTTTGCTGAACGAATAATAAGAATCGCTGTTTTGTATTCGTTTACATCAATAAGTTTTTGGTTGTAAAGCTCTCGAACTTCTTCTTGTATTAATTCTAAATCTGCAGCTGGATTTCCTGTGTATATAATGGTTCCAAACCTTTTTAATAACTGCAGCACATCATACATTGTTTTCATAATCTATCACCTACGTCATTATAACAAAAATTACGGGACCGAATGCAAGCCTTTGCACAATATTATCACAAAAAATAGTCAGTTTTTTCTGAGGGCACTGAAAAACCGGTTGAACAGAAAAAAGAATCAAACCACCTCGATAAGAGATGGTTTGATCCTTTTTTTTTGCATACAAACATGTAAGGATTGTAGCGGAAGGGTACTGACTCCTCGAAAATTAAATTCACATTTTCTTCGTGCGAGGCAAAGCTGCCGAAGCCTTCCTTGTCCTGCGGGACGAGTGGGACAGGTGAGACCCCTAAAGGCGTGTAGCGGCAGGGGGCTCACCGCCTGCCCCGCGGAAAGCATGTACCCTGGAGCGGAGATTCCCGCATTCAACATTTTATTTAGGTACTTTTTCAGTGCCCTCTTTTTTTCTCTAGCTGTTTTTTGTATTAACGATCTGGATCCTTAGGGTGCAGGACAACAGGTCTTCTGTTTTTCAAAGGCATAGGAATTCTAAATATCACATCTCTGATCGCTTTATAGTTAAAAGGTATAAACGGCCATAAATATGGGATATGAAAAGATTTAAAAGAAACAAAAAATAAAATGGCTAACGTAAACCCAGCCATATAACCTGGCACTCCTAATAAAGCAGTAAGTGCCAATAATGAAAGCCTTAATAATCTGTTAGCAAGACTAAGTTCATAAGTTGGTGTAGCAAAAGTGCCTATTGCCGCTACTGAAATATACAATACGACTTCATTTACAAACAGACCAACCTCGATCGCAACTTGACCGATTACGATTGCTGATACAAGTCCTAATCCTGTGGATACAGATGTAGGTGTATGAATGGTAGCCATTCGAAGCATGTCCATGCCAAGTTCGATTATTATAAACTGTAAAAAAAGTGGAACAACGCCTATTTCCTCAGGACCAATAAAACTGAGATTTATCGGGAGCAATTCTTGTTGAACCGAGAATAAATACCAAAGCGGCAGCAGAAAAATGGAAATCCATACCGCAAGAAATCGGACAAATCTTAAATACGCACCTACGATTGGTTTTTGCCTGTATTCTTCTGCATGCTGAAGATGATGCCAAAATGTAGTTGGAGTTATAAGAACTGATGGTGACCCGTCTACAAAAACGAGAACATGACCTTCAAATAGATGAACAGCTGCAGTATCGGGACGTTCTGTATACCTCACTAATGGATATGGATTAAAATGCCTTCCGCAAATAAATTCCTCTACTGTTTTTTCTCCCATTGGAAGTCCATCCGTATCAATCATTTTTAGGGAGTCTTTAATTCGTCCCACGATATGCGGATCAGCTATGTCCTCGATGTAGGAAATACAGATATCTGTTTTGGAGCGCCTTCCGATGCTCAAATATTCCATTCGTAAAGACCGGTCACGTACCCTTCTTCTTGTTAGTGCAGTATTAAATATAATCGTCTCAACAAAGCCATCTCTTGCTCCTCTTACTACTCGTTCAACATCAGGCTCTTCTGGACCACGGACAGGGTATGTTCTGGCATCTATCTGAATGATTTCAGCTACGCCTTCAACAATAAGAACAGTCGGTCCGCTCAAAACCCAATCTATCCCCTGATTAAGATCATCAGATTTAGAAATCTCAACATATGGGATATACGTTTTCATTAATCTCAAAAGCGGATCGGGATCTAACTGATCGGGTTTAAGATCTGCTAAAAGCTTCATTAAATAGTGAAGAATATCATCTTTCACAAATCCATCCACCATGAAAAGCGCCATTCTTCGGCCTGCATATTCTAAGTCCAAATGGATGCAGTCAAAACTAATATCAACACCTAGTTGTTTCTTCATATATTGAACGTTTATGTCAAAATCGTGTGAAAGAGGCTGTTTTTTTGGCAGATATGACATTTTCATCACTCCTCTGCCTATCATCCTTTACTTTCTCAAATCTTTTCATACCTTCTATCAATAAAATCCCAGCCGATGGCTGGGATTTTATTTCGTCTATACAATGTGTGATTGCAAATAAGACTTTATAAGATTAGCTGTGTGTTCCAATGATTTAACATGTGTCCGCTCATAAGCATGTGAAGCATCGATCCCAGGTCCGATTAAACCATGAACGACATCAGCTCCCGCTCTAATAGCCGCAGTAGCATCTGAACCATAGAAAGGGTAAATATCTACTTTATAGTCAATTCCGTTCTTCTCAGCTAATTCAACTAAATGCTTTCGTAATCCAAAGTGATAAGGTCCTCCAGAATCCTTCGCACAAATGCTTACAGTAAACTCATCAGTTGTTTGTCCATCACCGATTGCACCCATGTCTACTGCTAAATATTCGACAGTCTGTTCTGGTATATTGGAATTGCCTCCAAAACCAATCTCTTCATTATTACTGATCAAGAAATGTGTCGTAAAAGGTAATTTTATTGATGATTTCTGAATTTGTTTAACAAGATGCATCAAAATAGCTACGCTAGCCTTGTCATCAAGATGCCTGGACTTTACAAAACCGCTTCCTGTTTCATCAAAACGCGGATTAAACGAAACGAAATCACCAACAGAAACCCCCGCTTCCTCAGCATCCTTTTTGGAATGAAACTCTTGATCAACTCTTACTTCTATGTTTTTTTCATCCCTCTTCAAGTCATCCATCCCTTTATATACATGCGCTGAGGTCTGATGCATCAACACTGTCCCCGAGAAACGTTCCCCCTTTGAAGTGTGAATCGTACAATATTCCCCTTCAACCGTGTTCCAATAATATCCGCCGATTTTATCTAATTTTAAGCGGCCATCACTTTTAATTTCTTTTACCATCGCACCAAGTGTATCAACATGAGCTGTTAATAATCGGTGTTTAGTATCATCTTCTCCTTTAATTGTAGCAAGCAATGCTCCTTTGTTTGTGATTTTAAAAGGCACTTCATTTTCTTCAAAGAACTCTCTCATGTACTGAATGGCAGCTTCTGTATTTCCAGAAGGACTTGGGATATGTACTAATTCTTTAATAAATCTTACAATTTCATTCGTTTTTATTTCCATCTTCTTTCTCCTCCTTATATTCAAACTTTACAATTTGATATTTTAATTTTCCATCTTCTAATTTAAGTGATAGCGCATACAATTTAGGAACTAGTTTGTCCTAGAGGAGGCACAGGTAATGAAGTGGAAAATTTCAATATTTATGCTGATAATTATACTTGTAATAGGTATCATCTACCAGCCGTTTGTCAAAAAAGAGGCTCGTGAAAGTATTACGTTTTTTCCGATAGACAGTTCTTTCTCTTTTACAGATGCAATAACATCCATAAAATTTAAAAAGGGAACTGCTTCAAACTATGAATTGGAATGGGACGTTGAGTCAAAATCCTCGGAAAGTGTTTATTTAAGACAAGACATCGCCATGATCTATGAAAACGGAAAACTAGCTAACAAAATGACCGAGTGGAAAACAAATGCAAAATCAATTGATCTGGAGAAAGATATACACGGGAAAACCCCTGGGTTATGGGAGGGCATCTCATATCATCAGGGTGAAATTCATATTAATGAGGAAAAATATCGTTCGGTTCAAAGAATGAGCAGTGACTATCTCTATACGGTTAAACCAAATAACACATTTACCGGGTTTAAAAAACCTAATTCTGCATCAGAACGGCGTTTAAAAAACATGTTAGATCAAGAGACAAATAAATACCTTCAAAATACTTTAGCTCAGCTTTTGGATTATTATCAGATAAACCGAAACAATTACCACGTTATTTCACTTCAGTCATTAACAGGCTATAACGAAAAAACACTGCCCGGATTTAACCAGCTTAAAAGCCAGGAGATTATCGGGAAACTATGGGAAGGACTTTATAAAAATTATTTTATAAACATCACAACAAAAACTGGCCAAAAGATCAGTCCCCTAGGAAGCAGCATGCCTTATATTTTATTAAGCAAAGATAAAACTCACTTATTTGTTTTATTTCAAACCGCAACTGGAGAGAACATACAGCTCATTCAATACATTTCTTAAATACATTTTTTAATTCATTTGCAGAACAGCAGTTATATATGAGTGGATTTGTTTGTGCTAACATTTGTTTTGAAGGATTCCACCATATCCCTGTCCACCCGGCTGTTACAGCTGGGTGGATATCAAAACTGAATGAGTCGCCAATATAATAAAAACTTGCCGCGTGTATTCTGCTTTTCACATATTCAAATATCTCAAGACTAGGTTTGGCGAAAGAAAGTTCTGAGGAAATAAAAATGTTGTTTTCTGAAAAGCTTAGCCCAAGCATACTGAGCTTCTTTCTTTGCAGTTCGGACCCTCCATTTGAAATGATCCCTGCCACAAACCCTCGCTTGTATAATAAATCAATAATTTCTTTGATCCAAGGATAAGGTATGACAAATGAAGGGATTATCTCTTCACAAAGTTTTCGGAAATAATCAATTTGATTCATATCAATCGATTGGATATTTAGTGATATTAATGAAGAAACAAGCCTGTTTCTTTGATATTGCTCACGTGTTAACGTTTTATCCTCATAAGCTGGCCAATACAGATCACAATAGATTTTGTAAGCTTCAAACCATTTATCAGCATTTACTGGCTTCTTCAAAAAAGGATGAAAAATTGATTTAAAGGCAAATAAAGAAGCCTGCTTAAAGGAGGCTTCATAGTCAAATAACGTATTATCCAGATCAAAAAAGAAAGCTTTGCTATTTAAAACGTTCATATTAGATCAGTTCATCCATCATTTTTGAACGCAATCCTGGGAAAGACATAGCACTTCCTACTACAAAACGTCTAATAAAAGGTTGTCCGAGAGTCATGTTGATAAGACGATAACGCATTCTATAACCGAGCATTACAGCAAGGAATAACAGAAATCCTTTAATCATAAATCCTTTCATAAAAAAACCTCCTTGCTTATACTTTCTGTGATTGAAGGCTTTTTTATTCGTAAACAAGTCTTGCAAAATATTCATCATACATTTCTTGGGCAATTTTTGTGTCTTCTGTTCCTTTCACATGGATTCGTCCATCTTTAAAAACAGCAACATCTAATCCATTTACCGAAACTCTTAGTAAAAAGGGAGTTAAAACAGGATGATGCATTGCAAGTTCAGTTTCTAACTGTTTAAGGTTAAATATTCTATTCGTTGATAATTGCACAGTCTTTCTTCCGCATAAAACGACTGCTTCCAAAAAATCTTTTTGAAGAGCCGGGTACAGATGATGGATGCAAACGGGACAATCCGCTTTAGAAAGAGGCAGTTTCGTTTCCATATTCATTCTGTTCCAGACATCAAAAGTTAACACCGTTGGAGTGATTAGGTTTGATTTGTCTATAAGAATTTTAAGCGTTTCAACTGTCTGATAGGATGCAGTTATTTCAACGGCTGGCATGATTACACCATTTGCATCGCAAGTTTCCCCTGACATCCGTCCTCCTAATAAACAGCGAAGACAACAAGTCTTATCTCGAAGAAATACAGCCACAGTGCCTGTAGATCCTGCGACCCCTCCATATACATATGGAATGTTATTCTTCATGCAGACATCGTTCAAAATGTACCGCGTTTCAAAATTGTCAGTTCCGTCCAAAACCACATCTGCATCTTTCAGCAGCGTTTCTGCGTTATGACCTGTAATTTGTTTAAAATGTGTTTCAATATTTACAGAAGAATTTATAGCGTTCAATCGTTCTTTAGCTGCAATAACTTTCGGAATCATATCTTTTGAATCTTTTTCAATAAAAAGAGTCTGTCGCTGTAAATTCGATTTTTCTACAACATCACGGTCTATCAATATTAAACGTCCTATGCCTGCACGTGTCAGCTGATGAGCTAAAGCTGAGCCAAGAGCTCCAACCCCTGCAATCACGGCTGTTTTTGTTTGTAAAACAGTTTGTCCCTCTTTACCAATTGGACGAAAAAACTCTTGTTTTTCATACCGATTCATTGTCTTCCCCCTCAATGATCCCGTTTAACTCATTTGTTGTATTTACATTTTTAAAAAAATGTATTTCCTCTTCATTTACTTCTATATACTTGGTGTTTTTTCTTTGGAGGAGTTTTAATACTTTATAGATATTGTCTTGTAAACAGGAAGTAATATCAGGTAAACATGTTTTTTTATATACTCCGTTTAACGGATATATTTTGCCATTTAATACAGGAATGACACAATCATACTCTCCCTCTCGTGCAGCGGCAAGCCATTTTCCGTACATACTGCTGCTCATCAATGGCATGTCGCACGGAGTGATAAGATAGTAATCTGCTTTTTGGCTGATCATTCCGGTATAAATTCCTGCTAACGGTCCTTTTCCTTTATAGCGGGGTACATCTTCAAGAATACGTATGAGCATTGAGCTGTTTTTAGTTAAAGGTGTCAATAATTCCTCACGCGTAATAATTAAGATCTTATCCGCATGCGGCGCTAATGATTCAATAGAATAATCTATAAATGTTCTGTTATTCCACTCAGCTAATGCTTTGGGACTTCCAAACCGCCGGGATTCACCGCCAGCCAAAACTATACCTGCACACATTACTTGACTGTCCATATGTATAATCCTCCAGCTATTAACGCGCCAATGATTGTAGAACTAAAGTTAACCAGATTATTTGTTGCCCATGGCAAACCGAATATTCTCGTTGTTTTCGTTTTGCAATGCCACTTACTCTCAGTCTCTGTTTTACAAATTTGACAATAAAACTTCTGTTCAAACCACGCTCCAAAAAGGGTATCTGCAATGTTTCCAAAAAAACCTGCAAAAATGATAATCCCACTTGCCATAAAAGTTGACGTATCATATAGGAAATAATAACTTGCCCCAATTGCTGCAGCTCCTATAACCGCAGCGATCGTCCCTAATCGTGTAACAGCTCCTGAAAGTCCTGCTTCAACTTTTCTCCATTCCTTTAAGTGAAAGGGTTTTGTTTTTGACAGTACCCCTATCTCAGAGGCCCACGTATCTGCTGTAGCGGTTGCAAATGCACCAGCAAACATTATTAGCCAAACTGGATCTGGGATTAAAATAGCACCTGTTGCAGCAAGCATGGATGTACCTCCATTTGCAAACACTTGACCGGCTGTCCTCCCCTTTTTGTCTTCTAAAGGTTCAGCGTTAAAATCTTCTTTTACTTCTCTTTTCCACTTGGTTAAAAGGGATGATGTTAGAAAAAATATTGCTAAAATGACTAGACCCTGCCATTGAAAAGAATAAAAAGTTAGAGCACCTGTTAAAAATGCTGCTAAACTTCCCCGAAGTGTAAGCAGCTTAAAAATAAAGGAGACCATACAGAGCAGAGCGATCCCTGCAAAAAAGATAGCTTCCATTTTAAATATGGCGTCCTTCTTCAGTAATGATTTGTTCTACTGGAACATCAAATTCTTCAAAAGGCAGTTGTTCTGCTGTCTGAAATGAGTATGCAATAGATAATGTTGACCCTTGATAGTCCTGTAAGAAACGATCATAATAGCCGCCTCCGTAACCAATCCTGTATCCTTTTTTGTCAAAGACCAGCCCGGGCACGATAAGCAAGTCGATATTTTCTTTAGGAATATCCTTCGTTTTTTCGATTATTGGTTCATAGAGATCCATATACACATTCTCTAAATCATCAAAGGAACTCAGTTCTCTAAATTCCATTTTTTTATTAGCCGAATAGCATTTTGGCACACAAATTCTTTTCCCTTCCTCCCAAGCTTTTTTTATAATAAAAGTCGTGTCTAGTTCAAATTTTCTTGAAACAGTGATTCCGATACAGTTTGAATTTTGCCATAGTTTTGTTTCAAATAATTGTTCAGCTATTTTTTCGCTCATCGCTTTCCGATCTTTTGCTTCCATAGAGAGCAACTCATTCTTTATCTTTTTTCGCCATTCTGCCTTCGTCATTTGCAGCACCTCTTATGAATTGAATTATGCCTTAATCATAGCATGTGTCTTGTAAGAGACAAAAAAAAACGCTAATAACTACATTAGCGTGCCAACCATATCGCAAGGAATGCAACAATGTTTACGTTTATAACATTTTCAAAAAACGAATTAAGCTGTCTACGTGAATTGCTGTAGTATTGAATAAAGTAATATCATCCCAGTCCTCTTGTTTTAAAAAGATTGGTAGTTCAGTACACCCTAAAATCAATCCATTTATATTATATTGACTTTTTAACTGATGAATCATGTTCCCCACAGCCATTATATCCTCTTCAATAAATATACCTCTGGAAAATTGTTTAAAAATCTTCTCCTGCAGGAAATCTTGCTGAGTTATTTCAGGACCAAAGATTTGGATTTCAGTGTTTTTAAATGGTTTCTTGTATAGATCGCTCTGCATAGTTGGAATTGTACCTAATAGACCTATGCGGTTCTTTTTGCTTTTTATTACTTCGTTATAGGTCGCATCTAATATACTGATCACAGGAACACCAACATTCCTTGTAATATCTTCATAAAAGAGATGAGGAGTATTAGAAGCAATTAGGATGACATCAGAACCAGCTTTCATAAGATTATTCATGGATTCAGATAAATATTGAATAAGCTGCTGAAATTTCTTTCCCATTGTTAAATGATGTACTTTACTCACATCTACGCTTTCAATAACCATTTCAGGAAAAGTAGCGGAGTCAATTACCATTTGATATTTGCTGATAATCAGCTTGTAGTACTCTATTGTAGCCTGTGGAGTCAAACCGCCTAAAATCCCAATTTTCATTCTATCCGCTCCCCAATCATTACCACTGATTTATTTTTATGTACGAAAAAACGCCTGATTCCTCATTCTCATGGGAGTCAGGCGTTCTTAAGTGAAATTACTTAGTTTCACGGTGAACTGTGTATTTCTTTAAACGCGGGCTGTATTTTTTAAGCTCTAAACGGTCTGGATTTGTACGCTTGTTTTTAGTAGTGATGTAGTTACGATCACCAGTCTCAGTACAAGCTAAAGTAATGTTTACACGCATTGTTGTTTCCCTCCACATCTTTACCAAAGTACATATTAATGGTTACTAACAGTCATTATTCTCTATTAAACCATACTTTAACATGATAACAAATTCTTATCTAACGGGCAAGAGAGTTTTGTGAAAGTTTCTGATATACGGTCGTATATTCTTTTAAAACATCGACAAAAGTAGCATGTGACCATGTTAAAGGAGCTACTGATAATGCTTCACCTGTAAAGGGGTGTAGCTGTTCTGGCAATACACCGGTTGAAAAACTATGCTCTTGAATCCAGCGCAAAATTTCGTGCGGCCGTTCTAGATCATGTACTGTTTTTGCCTTTTGAATGTACCATTTTGCTACCCAAAGTGTACAAATCAGCCACGGGTTGCCTGGTACCCTTGCAACTTCATGTGTTTGCTGAAAATAGTAATCATTTGTGTACCTTGCTATTCCACCGACACTTGTTTTTATACTTAAATCTTCTTCCATCTGATGCATCGTGCGGATGACTCTTTCATCATCTGCTGAAAATACGCCAAAGGCAAATAGGGCATACATGCTTGATTCCATCGTAAAATCTTTTTTATAAGCGTTATTATCTAATAAATAGATGCCTCTGATGAATCTGCCCGCACCTTCATCATATAGGTGTTTTTCCATGCCTGCTTTGATGCGTTCAGCACCTTTTTTATATCGTTCTGCCCGATCGTCTTCACCAAACAGCGTAGCAAATGAATATGCAGCCATCAATCCCCCATACACACTGCTCGCTGTGAATGTAAATATTCCTCTCCTTTCCTCCCAAAGATCATAAGATTGAAAAGGAAGATCAAGTTCGCTATGCATGTATTGGAGCAAAAATCTAGCACTTGGTCTGACAAGAGAGCGATAAAGAGATTGAGCAAATTCAATATCACCGGTTTCTTTATAGTGCTCCCAGAAGGCCCACAAAACGAGTGCTGTTTCATCTTCTTGGATAGGCAGCTGGCTTGCTCCATCTTTATCAATCATAGGGTGCCAGGATGATCCAATTGAACCGTCTGGATTATATTTATGATGCAAGTACCCTTCTTTCGTTAGAACATCAGCACATCTTCGATAAAAATTTTTAACCATGCCATGAAATCCCGCTTTCGCTACAGCAGCAGCTATTAATGCTCCATCTCTTGGCCACATATAACTGTAATGATCTCGGTTATATTGCTGTATATCTGAATCATTTGCTGCGATGATATAACCATTCTCATTCGTTTGCGTACGTATAATAAGCAGACTCCGGTTGTATAGGTCCAGCAGTTCGTCTGAAAGGTTGCATGGATCAATCTTCGTTTTATTAACCCACCTCCGCCAATAAACATCGATTTTGTCCAGGGTTAAGGATGGACCTATCTCCATCAGATAATCAAAAAGAGAAAAAACCTCTTCCCTGCTTTTCCCAACTGTTGATGAATAAAATGCTTCTCTCGTTTCATTCGGTGGTATGACTCCAGTGACGCAGAATGTACTGTCTACCGATCCTTGAGCAATTGGATTCACATGCAAATGGCCGTCTTCAGCATCTTTCCATGTCCCTTCTGCGCTTAAAAATCGTTTTATACCTGTCGTGTATTGATCCATTCCTTTTCCTTCAAAAGAAGCATGGAACAAAAAATATCGATTCTTTTTATAATGGATAATGACTGACTTATGAGGATCGTAATAGGCGGTATCGCCAACTTCGGTTTCGTAAATAGAAAGATCCTGATGAAAGAAAAGCTTAATCTTCTTTTCTTCATCTGTTTCATTGATAATACTTATTCTCCTCATAAACATGTTTTCTCTTTGATGTACAGCATCTTCAATCTTTAGGCACACACCTTCTTTTTTATTCCTTGCATATGACTGAGTGACTAAAGAATCGCTGCGGTAACCAGGTTCTATCACCCATTCTTTAGAAGAAAGCCAAGAAAAGGAGCCATTGATACTGGCTCCCAAACGGTTTACATGTCCCTGCACATGATTTTGCTGACCAACATAGGGAAAATATATGTCTCTAATCTGCAAAAACTCGTCTAAGTTGATCAGTAAATTTCCGTTGCCTAAAGCTAAATGTCTTGGCATACGTTACACCTGCTGATACAGCTGGATTTTTTCGATGTACTGTGATGCAGCCTGTTTTGCTTGTTCAGGGTTCGTGTTTTGAGAATAAACCGTAAAAACAGGTTGTTCCACATCAGGTAAAATTAATGTCCAGCCGCCTTCTGGATGAAATACCTTGATTCCATCGAGCAATTCTACATTGTTGTCCCTAATATCTTCCATTAACCTTCGCATCACACGCCCTTTTTTATCCTTAGGACATGGTACATATTCTCTTAGCATATGCACATCAGGCAGCATTTTTACGAGTTCTGAAAGTGTGATTTGCTGCATCGCCATCACTTCCAGGATATGAACAAATGCATATTGTGCATCATATTGATAGTTTAGTACACCTTCCCCAACTTCCATTATGGACCTTGGGTTAGCTTTTGTACGGATCAGCTTCCCTTTTAGCCGTTCTGCGATTGAATCTAATGCAGAAGAGCCATACACAGGAATAGCCATTTCTTTTTGCTTGCCCTGAGAGAATGCTGTGAAAACGTAAAGAGCTAGCATGGTTTCTTCGTCTAAGACTTCACCAGTTTCTGTAATCAAGCGCAAGGTTTCTCCTGCTTCACCAATCAGAACACCTATGTTGGCATTAGTTACTCTAACAAATGAAGCCATTTCTTCAGGCTTTGTCTGATACGGGGCAGTAAGAATTTCACAGTTAAGGCGGTTATAGAGATTCGGAATAAAATTCAAATACGGCTGATGATTATAATTCACGACTACCCTGAATTTTGCCTCTTGTATTCTTTTTTCCTGTATTTCTTCAAGCAGTGCAGAAATATAATCCTCATGCTTATTCGCCTGTACCGCACCTTTTCCTATTCTATCAAACGATGCCCGTCTATAATCTTCCTGCCAGTATGCATTTTCAATCTTTCTTTCAAGATCGGAGTGAATCGGCAAACCTTTGTTATCATAAAACTCGATCATTAATTGTTTTTCGCCAGTAGGGTTTGAGAAACGGACGTAAACCCCGCCTTCTAAACGTTCTTCCTCAATTGAAAACCTGACAACTGGTGCCACTGTCGGGCTGATATCAAGTGTATGGACACCTGAAGAATGAAGTCCTTGTATAAAAGATTGCTTGATCATTACAGAAAAATCATGTGAATCACTTGCGATCAGAATCTGTGAACCATATGGAAGAACCGCTCCGTATGCAGATGCAAGCCTCGCGATGTAATCAGGAGTGATTTCCACATTCGCTATGCCGGAAACTCCCCGTGATCCAAATAAGGACTTGGTCGCTTTTTTACCCCAAACGATCGATGTATGAACAAGTGCCTCTTCAAAAATTTCTTTTTCCGGCCATATTTTCACATCCGGTTTTAAAGTAGCATTTTTACCAATCGTACAATGATTCCCTACTACTGCATGCTCAAATATCGAGGCATCTTTCTCAACTTTTGTTCCATTCGCAATAGTAGCACCTCTCAGCTCACATTGATCGCCAACAAAAACGTCATTCCATAGCACCGTTTTTTTCAATGAGCTGCCAGAACTCACAACGCTGTTTTTCCCAACAACAGACAGTTTACCAACGTGAGCTCCCTTTCTAATAACAGCCCCATCTGCAATACTTACAGGACCCTCAATCTTAGCTCCTTCTTCAATAAAAACGTTCTCACCAATCCAAATTCCAGGTTCATGCTCTTTTCCGGCAAAAGGAAGATTGACAAGACCATTTAACATATCATAGTGAGACTGGCGATACTGCTGCAGACTTCCGATATCGGACCAGTAACCGTCTGCTTGATAGCCGAACAAATTTTTGTCTTCCTTCATTAATAAGGGAAATAAATCTTTACTGAAATCTACAGGTACATCTTTTTCTATATATTGGAAAACTTCGGGCTCAAGAACATATATACCAGTATTCACTGTATCGCTGAAAACTTCATTCCAGCTAGGTTTTTCTAAGAATCGGATGATCTTTCCTTCCTGATTCGTCATGATTACACCATATTCCAGAGGTGATTCTACTTGTTTCATAAAAATTGTGACAAGAGAATCCTTTTCTTCATGAAAATCAATCCCTTTTTCAAGGTCAAAATCAGTTAAAGCATCTCCGCTAATAACAATAAAACGTTCATCTAAAAAATCTTCAGCATTTTTAATCGACCCTGCTGTTCCAAGAGGAGAATCTTCAACGAAATAATGAAGATTAACACCAAAATTCCGTCCGTCGCCAAAATAGTTCTTGATGGCATCTGGAAGATAATGAACTGTAACAGCAATATCAGTTATTCCATACCTTTTTAACAGCTCAATTCCGTATTCCATAACCGGTTTGTGAAGCATGGGCACCATAGGTTTTGGCATGTTGCATGTAAGAGGTCTTAAACGTGTTCCTTTTCCGCCAGCCATGATTACACCTTTCATTACACCATTCCTCCTACTTTTGCTGTATTATTTTGAATTTTGTTATATAAGTCAGCGGTTCTTTCTGCAATTGAATCCCAGCTGAAGATGGTTCTAGCTGTTTCTTCCCCTTTTCGAGCCATTTCTTTGCAATGTTCACGATTAGCGAACATATATTCTACTGCCCAAACAATGCTGTGAGGATCGTTCGGGTAAACCTTCAAGCCGGTTTCCTCATGCTCTATAATTTCTTTTAATCCTCCGGTATTTGAGACAATCGTTAATTTTCCTGCAGCCATCCCTTCAAGTGCAACGATTCCAAAAGGTTCATAATGACTTGGAAAAAGAGCCGCATCCGCTTTTGCAAACCACACATTTCTCTCCTCATCACTGATAAAACCAGCTAAATGAACATAACTTTCTAATTGTTTTTTCCTCACCATTTCATTTAATTCATCAAATAGAGGTCCTTTTCCGGCAATTACAAATCTCACTTGAAGTCCTTTATTTCTAATAATATCTGCAGCTTCAACAATAGTTTGAAAGCCTTTTTCTTTTACGAGCCTACCTACCGAAAATAGCAATAGTTCATTATCAGAGCGATTTTCATCATTAAGTTTTTCATTTGATTCAGCTATTATCTGTTGTGGATCTATGCCATTAGGCAAGATCGAAATTTTATCCTCAGGAATTTGAAAGACATCGGTAAGTTCTTTTTTCATGTAAGTACTGCAGACAATGAGGCTATCAGAACCGTCCATAAGCTCCCACTCTTTTTGATTAATCTCATATTGAAGAGGTGAAGTGATCCCGTTGTTTCTTCCATGTTCAGTGGCATGTATAGTCGTAATTAACGAAAGTTCTAATTCTTTTTTTACCGCTAGCGCTGCAACGGATACGAGCCAATCATGGGCATGGATACAATCAAACTTAATTTTCTTGGATAGCTCAACAGCATAATCAGCCATTGCTAAATTCAAGCTGCCGGTCCAATGAAAGAAAGATTCAAAGGATGGCTGTTTTCCTTTGAGCCTATATACGTGAACGCCATTAATTATTTCGTAGTCTGGATAGCCCTCGACTGCAGAAGTCAGCACATACACTTCATGACCCAAATCTGTTAATTTACGTGATAAATCAAATACATGCCTCGATAGCCCGCCAACTACCATCGGCGGAAATTCCCAAGAGAGCATCAGTATTTTTTTGCCTTTTTGGTTTTCCTTTGTATACTGCATATTCACATATAAATCATGCTGATTTTTAAAGTAATGCCATAAATTCATCATGATAAATGGATATTCATTTTCATATTCTGAGATTTCATTAACGTTATAACTTCCATTTTGAATAGCCTCATATAATGTATGAAACCTTTCAATGTGTTCTTGAAATCTATCTTTTGCATATTGTGAAGCGCTATTGCCTTCAATAATAAATGCCCAATCAGAACTTGCAGCAAGCATCCATTCTCTTACCATTTGGTTAGCATAACGTTCGATCACAATATTCACTTTTTCTTTTGAAAGCTTGGCAGCTAGTTCAACTAATTTCTTCTCACAGTAATGAAGATGACGATACATCCAGGCATTTGCATTGTTTAGCCAAACTTCCCCAGTCCCATTCCTTCCCCATGTTGAAAAGCAAGGTCTAACGGTTTCAAGGTCTTGATAATGTCTGTGTAAAAATTCTTGTGGTGTGATCCAGCTAATGTTTTGTTCATTCGAAACTTCCATAGATTGCAGTAAAAATTCTGGTCCTTCAAACCACCAGTGTCCAAAAAGTTCTGCGTCAAAAGGTGCCGTAATAAGTTGAGGAGGAAAAGATTGTTTGTTGTTATGTAAGTAGTCTTTGATGCGAATATTAAAATCTTTGGAGTGCTGCTTTATTTTTTCTTCAGCATACGTTCTGTTATACCAGTCTTTATTTTCAGTTTCACCAGTAATTCGCCAATATTTTAACGAGGTATCTACTCTGATCCCGTCAGGATGAATAAATCCTTTAATGTAATCAAAGTCACGTTCATAAGCAACGTCGCGGTAAAACTCCCTGTAATCGAAATCACCCGGATATCCAACAGAAGAATTCCAAATAGTCTCAGAAATAAACTGATTTCTCGGGAATAACGCTACCCCATGCGGTGAATAAACGGGTGCTCCTATTCCTTTACTTGGAACAGGTTTGCTCTTAAGTAGTGTTTGTTCATCAACAAACGTGTAGCGGATTCCTGCATCAGCTAATATTTTATCTACCCCAGGAGAATACGCACATTCCGGAAGCCAAAATCCTGTTGGTTTACTACCAAAATATTTCTCATACGTATTTATACCAGCAAGAATTTGCGCTTTTACTCCTTGCTCAGTCTGAACATACGGCAAGAACGCATGAGTTGCAGCGGATGTTATACATGTGATTTTTCCTTCATCCATAAAAGATTTGAATGCTTTAATAATCTGGCAGTCATGATTCTGATACGTATCCATGATCTTTTTAAAGCGTTTTTCGTAAAAACTGATGACTTCTTTTTCTTGTTTGTTTTTTGAAAAGTTTTTTTCTTTTTTGATGAGTTTTATAGTGGAATCGAGATGCTCTAAATAGCGTTTTTGAATAACTGGATCATTCAATAGTTCAAGTAATGGAGGGGAAAATGATAAGGTCCAAGATAAGGATTCAGGCTGTTCTTCGAGAACCCATAATAACGGGATATATGACTCAGTAAGTGCCTCAAAAACCCATCTTTCCTCTAAACGATTTGCTTCATTATGCCTCACATAAGGAAGGTGAGCGTGCAAAACCAATGCGAAATACCCGTTAGACATTGTGTAATCTCCTATCTTATTTTTTGATAGTATGAATAAGTTGAAAAATTCTCAAGCCATTCAGGCTGTGTTATATCCTGCTGTTTCCATCGTTCTATCTTTTCATCGTAAGAACTGCTCATTTCGGCTGCACCAGTTTCAGCTGGATTTGTACGCAACAATGTA
Source organism: Fictibacillus halophilus (assembly GCF_042680145.1). GTDB lineage: Bacteria > Bacillota > Bacilli > Bacillales > Fictibacillaceae > Fictibacillus > Fictibacillus halophilus_A. The sequence goes on from NZ_JBHTNQ010000001.1 coordinate 1,880,741, forward strand.
AAAAAGCTGCCGTCAAATGTGCGGGTTCCAATATCAGCAATGTATGTCCGGTCAGGCTCTAACGAATGCAGGAACCAGTTGTTTGTCATAGGAGGAAGATCTATTTCAAATGTTCTGTGTGCGTTATGCCCATAAAATAGGATATCCGTAACATCATATATTTTTAAAACGCCAGGAAGCTCTTCCCACTTTGTACGGAAGTGGTGTTCTGCCATATTCTTGATAGATTCGGAGAAACTCCAATATACATACAAACTCTCTGGAGTGCGCGGCATAAGACAAGCATTTTCTTCCTTATATTCAAACGGCATTGTCCAATTTTCTTTCTTCATTTCTACTGATGAAGCAGAATTTTCTCCTGGCGGCAATTGCTGCTGCCGGTATTTATTCCAGCGGTACTGAACCTTGCCTATAGACATATTCATTCTTTCAGCAATTTCTTGCAGCGTAAGTCCTCTTTCCTTCAACTTCACAATATCTTCGATCAAGTTCATCACCTCATCTTAATCAATTATTCTAGTAAACTTATACTTATTCTTAGATTTTAAATAATCGTATCACTAGATATTTTTATGTACAATGTGTCAAAAAAGTCGAAAATTGGCGGTTCCATCTCCTGCTTGAGATTACAGTTTATGTAAAGTTTTTGTAACCGGTTGCTTCATCAGATTATTCTGAAATTAAGACAAAATAACACAAAAATACACTATTTTTTTCTAATTTATGGAATTTATATTTTTGGTAAGACATGAATATAGTCGAATTGTCGTATTTTGTGTAAACTTTTGTGAAAAAACCTATACCACAAATAGATACTATGTTATAAAAGTAAAGGGTATAGCTTTATTTACAGGGAGGATATTATGGAGTTTGCAATTTTTGGATTATTGCTAGTTGGTATTATTCTTTTGATTCTTTCCTTTCGAAAAAATCGTGAAAACTCAGTTGAAACACAGCTTGAAAACTTTACGATTCAATTAATGAAAGAAATCTATCAAATTAAAAAGAAGTTAAAAGTTCTTGAAGATGAAATGATGATTAACGATAAGAACTAAATTTGTGAGGGGAAATTAGTATGACGAGCAAAAACCTTCGCGGATTTTCAGCTGGTATTATAATTTCTACTGGAATATTAGCTGGTGTATACTACACAGCGGATACAGAAAACCGTACTGAATTAACGGATACTGCAGTGGAACAATATCTTTCTGAAAAAGGCGAGTTGGCAATTTCAACAGAGGAATACACTTCTTTAACAGAAGCTGAAAGTGCAGCGGCTGCTCCTGCAAAAGAAGAAGCCAAAGCTGAACCTGAAAAGGAAGAAGAGAAAGTCTTTCAAATGACTTTAACGATCTCACAAGGTATGAGTACTGGCGAGGTTTGTGACCTTCTGCAAAAAGGAAACATCATCAAGGACAGCAAAGAATTCTTAAAGTATTTAAGATCCAATAACTTAGAAGGTGCTGTCAGAGCTGAATCTCATCAGGTGAACAGCAGCATGAACTTTGATGAATTAGCTAAAGAAATTACAAGTTCATAAATTTATTACATAAAAAGAGCAGGCGTATATCACGCCTGCTCTCTTTTTTAAAGGCTGTTTTCGTAATCATTGCTGCTATTAGAAGATGTTGATTTCCGCTCCAGGATGCTCGCTTTCCGCCGCGCGTGCGGTGAGCCCCCTAAGCGAATTAAGCCTGCCGGGGTCTCATAAGGAAGTATCTGTGCTCCTGCGTCTGCAAGCTAAATCTATTGAAGCGTGCTTCCTCGTCGCATGCCTTACGAGAAGTATACTCAGGTGGTTGGCACGCTAATCCCGCAGGAGTCTCGCACCTTACGCTCCAATCAACTAGTCAAAGAAGCGTACTCAACAAAAATGTTCAACAGCAACGATCTATTAGAAATCAGTCTTTTTTAATCATTCAATCCGTATCGTTTGCCTTTTACTAAGAAAATAATACTTTCGGCAATGTTCGTTGCATGGTCTGCTGTACGTTCGATGTATCTGCATACAAACAACAATTGGCTAATCTGTGAAAGGTGATCAGGATTCTTGGTCATTAACTCTAAAAGCTCTTTAATAATTTTTCCATACGTTTCATCAACGTAGTCATCCATATCAGCAAGTTCTTTTGCAAGTGCAACGTCTTCTTCCACGTAAGCTTTCGTAGCTGCAGTCAGCATCTTAATAGCATGATGCGCCATTTTCGGAAGTTCTTCAAGGGGTTTAATCAATTCTTGCTTGCCGATTCGAATCGTTGATTTTGCAATATTTACTGCGAAATCAGCCATTCTTTCAATATCAGATGAAATCTTAATAGCTGCAATAATACGTCTTAAATCTGACGCTACAGGAGCTTGTTTTGCTATTAAAAGAATTGCCATATCATTGATCTCATCTTCTAAGACATTGATCCTGTTATCATTTTCAATTACTTCTAATGCTTTATCAAGATCTTGATTTTTTAGAGCTTCTACAGATTCGAGCAAAGCCTCTTCTGCTAGCTTTGAAATCTGAATAATAGCTTTTTTCATTTCTTCTAATTGAAGCTGAAAATTTTCACGAACAACCATTTATCCCACTCCTATTCCCTTTTATTAGCCAAAACGTCCTGTAATATAATCTTCTGTTCGTTTATCAGATGGATTTGAGAACAATGTGCTGGTATCTGTGTACTCTACAACTTCCCCATTAAGGAAGAATGCTGTACGATCTGAAATACGCGCTGCTTGCTGCATGTTATGTGTAACGATAACAATGCTATAATCCTTTTTCAATTCTTGAACAAGCTCTTCAACTTTTAATGTTGAGATTGGATCTAGTGCAGACGTTGGTTCATCCATCAAGATTACGTCTGGTTCAATTGCAAGACAACGCGCAATGCATAAACGCTGCTGCTGACCGCCTGACAACCCATAAGCATTTTCGTTTAATCGGTCTTTAACTTCATCCCAGATAGCCGCACCTCTTAAACTTTTTTCAACAACTTCATCTAAAACTTTTTTATTTTTGATGCCATGGATTCGAGGTCCATAAGCTACATTATCATAGATCGATTTTGGGAACGGATTTGGCTTTTGAAACACCATGCCTACTTGTGTACGAAGTTCTTCTACTCCGTACTTCGGATCAAAGATATTTTTTTCTCTGTAAACAATTTCTCCTGACATACGAACGATTGGTACCATTTCCACCATTCTGTTAAGTGTTTTAATAAATGTTGATTTACCGCAGCCAGACGGCCCAATGATTGCTGTAACCTGCTTTTCAGGTATATCAAACTTAATGTCTTTTAAAGCATGATCTTGTCCATACCATAAGTTTAAATTGTTTATTTTGAAAACAGGTGTGAACTGCTCTTGTTTTTCATTATCCTTTTGTACCAATTGTTTATTAATTGTAATATCCATGTTTTTTGTCCTCCTTCTCTCTGTTAGAAGCGCTTATGAAATTTATTTCGAATGTAAACAGCGATTGAATTCATGATGAGCAAGATAATCATTAAGATGATAATTCCGCTTGCCGCAAGCATATGGAAGTCTTCTTGCGGTCTGCTCGTCCAGTTATATAGCTGTATCGGGAGCACAGTAAACTGTGAAAACAGAGTTTCAGGTACAAACGCTACATACGCTAATGCTCCTAATACTAACAACGGAGCTGTTTCCCCTACTGCACGTGATAAGGCTAAGATCGTGCCTGTGAGTATTCCAGGGAGTGCGGCAGGAAACACAATTCTTCTGATTGTTTGCCATTTTGTTGCTCCCATTCCGAAAGAAGCTTCCCTAATTTCTCTTGGTACGGTTCTAATTGCCTCTTGAGATGCAACTACAATGACAGGAAGAATTAATAAACTCATTGTTAATCCACCTGCAAGTACACTTGATCCTAATCCCGCTAATCTAACAAAAATCGTTAATCCCAAAAGACCAAAGACAATAGATGGAACGCCAGCTAGGTTAGCAATATTTACTTGAACAAATTTTGTAAAAGCATTTTTCTTTGCGTATTCTTCTAGATAAATTGCTGTTCCGACTCCAAGGATAAACGAAACAGGGGCCGTAACAGCCATAATCCATACGGTACCTACAAGTGCTGCCCATATACCAGCGCGTTCGGGCATTCTTGAAGCAAAGTTTGTAATAAAATCTAGACTTAAATATGGCAATCCTTCTGCTAATATTCTATAGATTAATACACCTAAAACAATTAATGAAAAACTAGTTGCAAGAATAAAAAGAAACTTAGCAAACCCGTTGACAGCAACTCGGTTCCCCATTCTTTTCTTAACCGACTCTTTATTAATTAAACTCATTAATATTCCTCCCTAAACTTGCGGGAAATAAACTGAGCAAGTAAATTCATAATCAAGGTGAATACAAACAATGTCATCCCTACTGCATAAATACTGTAATAAATCGTCGTGCCATACCCAGTATCTCCTTGGCTGACTTGGACGATATACGCAGTCATTGTCTGAATAGATTCTGTAACATTAATATCTGCTGTAGGTCTAGAACCACCAGCAATCGTAACAATCATCGTTTCACCGATGGCACGGGAAATTCCTAATACGAATGATGCCATTACACCTGAAAGAGCAGCCGGAAGCACGACTTTCATAGCAACTTCAAAACGTGTTGCTCCTAAAGCCATTGCACCTTCCCTCATAGAGTTTGGAACAGCATTCATTGCATCTTCTGATAAAGAAGCGATCATCGGAATAATCATTATACCAACAACAATACCTGGGCTTAATGCATTAAAAATTGAGATTCCACCAGGAATGATGTTATCTAATAAAGGTGTAACAAACGTCAGTGCGAAGAACCCATAAACGATTGTTGGGATTCCTGCTAATACTTCTAAAATAGGTTTAATAAATTTTCTTGTTTTTGCTGAAGCATATTCACTTAAATAAATCGCCGCAGCAAGACCCACCGGTATTGCAACTACCATTGCAATAGCCGTTACAGTAAGAGTACCCATTACAAGTGCGAGAATACCGTAATCAGCATTTTTATCTGAAGTAAAAGGGAACCAGTGTGTATTCGTAAAAAATTCAACTATTGAGATTCGATTAAAAAATGTAAAAGTTTCTGTTAACAGTGTAAAAACGATACCTAATGTTGTGAAAATAGATATAACTGCACATATCAAAAATATTTTTGGTACTACCTTTTCCATTACCGCAGATTGACTTCTAGTGGATTTATTCTCCTGAATCATAGAGCGGATGGATTTTTGGTTTGATTTCTCTCTTGACACCAACAAAACCTCCTATAAATCGCCAATACTAAAACAGGTGAAAGGTGAGGAGATTTCACTCCTCACCCTGTATTATTTTTTTAAGTTATTCTGGATTAGACAATTACTTACCTGCAAGTTCATCGAGTTTTTTAAGCTGCTCTTCATATTTTTCTTTCGGCAGAGAAACATATCCGATCGTATCAGATGATGCCAGCTCCCCAGCATTTTCAAGAGCAAACTTCATATACTCATATACCGCTTCGTTTTCTTTAATTGACTTGTTAGCCGCATAAGTAAACAACGGACGCGATAGTGGAGCATATTCACCAGATTCGATTGTTTCAGGAGTTGGCTCAACAGGGCCGTTGCCTCCGTCAACCGGAACAGCTTTTAACTTATCTTTATTTGCTTGATAGTATGCATAACCGAAGAATCCGATCGCATCTTCAGAACCAGAAACACCTTGAACAAGTACATTGTCGTCTTCTGAAAGCTGAGCATCACGTCGCATAGGCTCTTCTTCAAGAATTACTTCGTTCCAGTAGTCGTAAGTACCAGAATCAGTTCCAGGTGAAAATACTTCAATTTTCTTCTTAGGCCATCCTTCACGAACGTCAGCCCAAGTTTTTGCTGCATCTTTTTCAAGGTAAATCTTTTTCAGTTCATCGACTGTCAGGTGATTGATAAAGTCGTTATCTTTACTTACAACTACAGATAATCCGTCTTTTGCAAGTTCAAATTCAGTAAATTCAATTCCTTTTTCTTTTGCTGCTGTTTTTTCTTCTTCCTTAATAGGACGTGATGCATTTGCAAGATCTAGTTCCCCGCGAGTGAATTTCTCAAATCCGCCTCCAGAACCAGAAACTCCAACTGGTGCTTGCACATCAGGATTCGCAGCTTGGAACTCTTCAGAAACAGCTTCCATGATTGGGAATACTGTGGATGATCCATCAATTTTAATTTTTCCGCTTAGATCTCCGCCGCCAGCTGCTCCATCTTCACTCTTATTTCCGCATGCTGCTGCGAAAACTAAAATAAGTGACATTACAGCTAATAGGTACACAGACTTCATTTTCTTCATCTTGATAGGTCCCCCTAAATGTAATTTTCAACTTTTTCATGTTAGAGATTTTATCTCGGGTCACATGAAACCTTAAAGCTTGTTTCTTTCTTACACTTACTACAATAAACCTGGAATATTAATTAGGTTTTAATGAATTGTAAAGAGATTGTTAAGACTGAATTTTATTGAATATAATCCTATTCTTTTACTGAATGCTTGAAACTATACAAAAAAAAGAATCGCACTAATTAGCGCGATTCTTTATTCTCGTTTAATTGATTAGATTCAGGTTCGGTTGGTATACCTTCTTTTTTCATTGAAAAATATGCGTCCAGCACACCTTCTGCAATTTCATTGTTTGTATACCCTTCTCGTATATCTGGTACAACTACCGCAAACGCCACTTCAGGGTTTTCATATGGGGCATAGCCAATCAGTGTTTTGTTGACTAAACCTGTTTCCTTATCGACTTCTGCCGTCCCGGTCTTCCCTGCAGGATTGTATTCTTTGTCTTTAAATATCCAAGCTGCTGTTCCATTAGATCCATGCATTACCTCGTAAAAACCTTTTTGAACGACTTCAATGTGACTCGGGTTCATTTCAATCTTGTTCATAACGTTTGGTTCAAAACGATACAAAAGTTTACCTAATTTATTCGGATTTACAGATGGTTCCCTAATCTCTTTTAATAAATGCGGCTGCATCCTTAAACCACCGTTAGCAATTGTTGAAACGTATTGTGCCAGCTGCATCGGTGTATATGTGTCAAATTGCCCAATCGAGAAAAACATTGCTTGGAACAATTCATTACTCATTCCTGTATTATAGCCTGTTGCTTCAGATGGCAAGTCGATACCAGTAGGTACACCAAGACCAAATTGACTATAAGAATTTCTCAGAATTTCAAAAGCTTCTTTAACTTTATGATCATTAAATCGTTTGTTTGTATAATCATAGCCTGAAAGACGCATCGCAATGTGCCACATAAAAATGTTTGAAGATCCTTCCAATGCTTCTACTGCATCAACAGGTCCCATGTTCGCATGTGATTTTAATTGTCTTCCATCACCAAATTTAAGCGGCGCATCATTGATTACTGTATTTCGTTCAATTACACCTTCATGTAATCCAGTTAAAACTGTAGCTCCTTTTACAGTTGACCCCATCGCATACGAATGATAGATGTTGCCGAATGGAATATCATTAAATTCACCTGTCTTCCGATTGTACTCTTTTCCAGCCATGGATAAGATTTCGCCTGTATTCGGATCCATCATAACAACATAAGCATTTTTTAATTCCTTGTTATCATAGGCATACTTACCTCGAATGGCTTCCTTTAATTTTTCTTCAATAACCTTTTCGACTTCTTGCTGAAGTTCCATATCTACAGTTAATACAAGATCGCTTCCTCTTGCACCATCTTCTTCGACAGGATCACCCACCGGATTCCCGACTTTATCCGTAACATATTTAATTTTTGTTTTCGTGCCTCGAAGAACCGATTCGTATTGTTCTTCCAGAAAACTCGTACCAACCATATCATTTCGGTCATTACCTCTCGAAGTGTAATAATCCATTTTTGACTTGGGTATTTGTTTTACTTGACCGAATATATCCCTGAACGAATCTTTAAATGGGTAAGAACGTTCTGCATCAGGTTTAATATCAACACCCTCTAGCTCAGGCAGGTGTTCACTGATCAAAGCGATTTCTTCTTTGGTTGCACCAATTTTTATTCTTTGAGGAGAAAGTGTATAGCCTCTATCCATTTCACTTTTAATCGCCAGCACTTCAAGCTGCTGTTTCGTTAATGATTCAATGTCCTTCTGAGTTACTTTTTCCAGCATTAAATCATAGAGCTCTTCTGGAGGAGTACTTTCTTTTTCAGCAGCTGAAATTCTCTTTTTCACTTCTTCTTCATTTAGAAAGATAAAATAATCCTTTTTATCTCGTTCTGTTAATTCTTCCGAGTCTTTATCGATCAATTCAGCCATTTTCTTAGCAATTTCGTGTCTTTTTTCAGCATCAGCTTCACGTGTTCTTGTATACGTTATCGAAAATACTGGCTCATTATCCACTACTACTCGATAATTAGCATCAAACATTTTGCCGCGTGGGGCATCAAGCTTTGTAGTCACATTTTCCGTCAAATAGGCGGTCCGTTTGTACTCTTCACCTTTTACAATTTGTATGTAGCCTAATCTTAGAACAAGCACTGAGAAGAGAAAAAATACCGATAAAAACAAGGCATTCATTCGAATCGGTACGTGATTTTTCTTTTTATTTGATTTTGTTTTCATAATATTGTAAATCTCCCTTTAAAACAGCAGAGACACCTTTAAAAAAAGGTGTCCTAAAGCCAACCGGTTATTATCTTTACATAACAATAGTATCCTTTGACTAGTTAGTATGTCAAAAGTTAATTATTGTTTATTTGGATTATTGCCATCTTGCTGAGTTTCAGCAAGTTCTATTGTTTGATCAGCCGGACTGGTTGGTACAGATATATTTCTTAAGCAAAAATAAATCAGAAAATGCCCTGCACCCAATATTGGCAATAAAAGCGGAATACCTTTTTCTTCTGAAAGATAATTTATGACAAGCAAGAATATAAGAATTGAAAATATTCTTCCTGCGTTAAGGAAAAATTCACGAACTACAATATACTCAATCCTTTTTTCATGAATTCCCCGACATTTCCCAATAATGTCATAAGTTAATGAAACATAAGGAACAAGAAGAAGCGGATACGCTATAGATACAGATATGCCGTATATTATTAGCAGTGTAAAAGAAACAGGTACAAGAAGCATGAATGGAGAGATGAACAATAATAAACCCCCAGCGAAGATCCCTTTTTTCCTATGCCATGGCTTTAAATAATGAGAAACGAAATAGTAACCAATAAAAGATACAACTGATTGAACAAATCCGAATGTTCCAAGTGCAAATTCGCTCTGTGAGGTTGTATAAACCCAGATCACGATTAAAAAAATAAACGTCCCTTCCCGCAAACCTTGAAAGAAATGAGCATTTAACAATTGGAACCAGGCTTTGTTTTCTCTTCTTTCTTGAAAAACTTCTTTTAACCCAAAATGCCCATCGGCTTTTCTACGTTTTAAAAAGAAACTGATCACAACAGCAACTAAGAATAAAACCATTGAAATCGTAAAAATGGTTTCATATCCTGAATGTTTGTCCATCCTTGTAATAATAAATCCTGCACTTAAAGGACCAATCATACCGGATAACGAATTCAATACACCCAGGTAGCCATTGAAAAAATCTCTAGTCTCAGGTTCAGTCACTTCTAAAGTCAGAACATTAAAGGCAAGCCAATAAAATCCCAGACCGAAACCTAACATTGCTCCTAACGCAAACAAATAATGACTTGCAAGTGAACCCATAAAAAGAACACCTATATAAAACAACGCAAGAATGACAACACCAATCCTTAACACAATAACCCGGTCAATTTTTTTAGCAAACCACCCTGCCAAATAAAATGCGACAGGCTGCATGACTACAATAGATAGATTATAAAAAGCGATATCTGTCAGTTCGCCGGATTGCTTCCACAAAAAAATGTTAACAAATGTGTTAGATAAAGCTGTGCTTAGAGTAAATAAACCGCCGACAAATAGAAGTAAAAAAAGATCTCTAGGGTATTGGTCGTCTTCCATGAATTTTTTCCATATCATGTTTTTCGCCCCTTTACATATCGTCGTTAGTGTCTTTCAAGAGTAAAAGGGCTATTCATTATTTAACTAATTGGCTTTAATTGTATAAGGAGACAGAAATATGTTTGAATATTGGATTTATCATGATCAGGACTTTGGTATACCTTTGGTTTTAGAAGATGATTTATATTCGAGGAAAAATGAAAATTCCATAGAGCCTAACGGGGATCGTATCTGGTTTTTCAAAGCAAGAAATCTTTTTGTCATTCAGTCTAGTGTTCCTTTTGGAGACGGCAATTTATTACTTGATGACTTACTAATAAAATTAGCAAAGAATTATGAAATCCATGACAAAGGCATAATAAAAAGCTGCTGGGATGCCAGCAGCTTTCATTAAACTTATTTTGCTTCGTTATAACGCTTATCAACTTCATCCCAGTTTACTACATTCCAGAATGCAGCAATGTAATCAGGACGCTTGTTTTGATATTTCAAATAATAAGCATGTTCCCAAACATCCAAACCAAGAATAGGTGTCTTACCTTCCATTACTGGGTTGTCTTGGTTTGGAGTGCTTGTAACTTCAAGCTCACCATTGTTTACAACTAACCAAGCCCAGCCAGATCCAAATCTTGTTTTACCTGCGTTTGCAAATTCCTCTTTAAACGCTTCAAGGCTTCCAAACTTGCTGTTGATTTTATCAGCAAGTTCGCCAGATGGAGCGTTTGCTCCGCCTGGTGCGATTACTTCCCAGAAAAGACTGTGGTTAGCATGTCCGCCGCCATTATTTCTTACAGCTGTTTGAACGTTTTGCGGAAGAGAATCAAGGTTTGAAAGAATATCTTCTAGAGACTTATTTTCAAATTCTGATTGACCCTCAAGTGCAGCATTAAGGTTATCAACATAAGTTTTATGGTGACGACCGTGGTGGATCTCCATTGTTTCTTTGTCAATATGCGGTTCAAGTGCGCTTGATTCATAAGGTAATGCAGGCAGTTCAAATTTAGCCATGTTCATTTCCTCCTTATAATATGTAGTGTTTTTTATTTTCATTTTCAAGGATAATCTTGAAAAGTGAAACCATTTAATCAACTTACTTGTTTAAAAAGTGATTTAACAATTTTACCTTATCAAATTTAGTCTAAACTTTCAATTCTTAAACACTGTACCCTTTTATAAAACAAAAAAACCTTACGATTAGCGTAAGGTTTTAGTATGTATACATATGGTGGCTCGAGACGGAATCGAACCGCCGACACGAGGATTTTCAGTCCTCTGCTCTACCGACTGAGCTATCGAGCCAAAAAATATGGAGGAGGTAGAGGGATTCGAACCCCCGCGGGCTGTTACACCCCTGTCGGTTTTCAAGACCGATCCCTTCAGCCGGACTTGGGTATACCTCCTCGACTTTGGTGGACCCTGTAGGACTCGAACCTACGACCAATCGGTTATGAGCCGACCGCTCTGACCAACTGAGCTAAGGGTCCATGTGAAAATATAGGTTATGTAAGTAAGAAATGGGGCGGACGAGGGGAATCGAACCCCCGAATGTCGGAACCACAATCCGATGCGTTAACCACTTCGCCACGACCGCCATCGTGAAGAAAAAAAACATTTTGGTAGCGGCGGAGGGAGTCGAACCCACGACCTCACGGGTATGAACCGTACGCTCTAGCCAGCTGAGCTACACCGCCAAAATGGCTCCACAGGTAGGACTCGAACCTACGACCGATCGGTTAACAGCCGATAGCTCTACCACTGAGCTACTGTGGAATAATGAATTAACATTATTTAAGGACAAGAACTACTATAGCATGTTGTCTTAATTAATGTCAATAACATTTTAAAAGTTCTTCAAACGAACACATGTACTTTTTTTGAACAAAAATAATATAGCATGCAATAGAGGATTAAGCAAGGTCGAATTATAGTACTTGGTAATAAAAATAACCAATCATTAAAGCCTGATTAAATATTTTTATGATAGTCGTTCCTACAAAAGCAAGAACAGTTCCTATACCAATCGAAACTGCAGACTTAAAACCTGTTTTATGGAAGATCAATTCAGCAAGCACAGCACCTAAAAAAGGACCTATGAGTATCCCTGCTACTGGTATAACGAAGGGACCAGCGATCAGTCCTATTGTACTCCCCCACAACGCTGCTTTAGAGCCTCCTTTCTTTTTCACTGCATATGCATTACCAGCATAATCTACAACAAATAAGCTGATTAACAATAAAATCTGGATGATAATGAATAATGGTGAAAATGGTTCAAAAGAAAAAGCAAATCCATAAATTAAGAATCCGGCTGCTAAAAATAATACACCCGGCAGGATTGGGTAAATCAAAGCTAAAAAACTGATAACAAATACAACAGCAATTAAGACCCAATAAACAGTTTCCAAATCACCATCACCTTTCAAAAATAATGCCAAACAAAAACCCAGAAGATAAAAATCTCCTGGGTTTCATTTTACTTCTCTAATACCGCTTCTGCAATGTTAACTGCATGGTCACCTATTCTTTCAAGGTTACTTACGATATCAACGAATACAATACCTGCATTTCCGTCACAGGCGCCTTCATTCATACGCATAATATGCTGTTTACGGAGTGTTCGCTCCATCTTATCAATTTTGTCTTCCATGCCAAGAACTTCTGTTGCAAGTACCACATTATTTTGTTCTAATGCCTTAACAGCTTTATCTACTGTAGAAACAGTTAAATTGAACATTTCATCTAAATCTTGTTTAGCAATGGCAGTCAGCCGCACGTTATTTCGCAACTGATAATCAACAAGCTCAATGATATTCTCCATATGATCCCCGATTCTTTCGATGTCACGAGTTGTGTCTAAAAGCATCGAGTGTTCATTAGATTCTTGTGGTGTTAACGGATGAGCAGACAGTTTTACAAGATATGATGTTATTTGGCGGTCGAGATTATTAATAGCTTCTTCGTATTGAAGAGCTAGAACCGAATTTTTTTTGTCCATCTTAGTTAAATAATCTATTGCCTCTTTTAAACCTGCTTGTGAAAAATTAGCCATTCGAATGATTTCCTTTTTCGCCTGTCTTATGGCTAAGGTCGGTGAGGTTGCTAAAACGATTTCATCAAGATGTTTCGCTTTATATTCGATTATATTATCTTCACCTTTTATTAATTTTGTTACTAATAAAGCTAGCACTCCAATAAACCAAAACTGAATTAAGACATTGGTTAGATTAAACGTTCCATGAGCAAATGCTATTTGCATCGCTGGTTCCAGATTGAGTTTTCCAGCTAAATATTCAATATATCTTTGGAAAGGCACTAAAAAGACCATAAAAATTATAGTACCTAACACATTGAAGATCACATGTGTTAAAGCCGCGCGACGTGCGGCAACCGTGGTTCCGATTGCTGCTAGGACTGCAGTAATCGTTGTACCGATGTTGTCTCCAAACAAAACAGGCAAAGCCGCTTTTAGACTAATTAAATCCTGAGCATATAATTCTTGTAAAATACCAATAGTTGCACTAGATGACTGAACGATTAATGTAAATAATGTACCGATTACTACTCCGAGGATCGGACTATCACTCATAGATACCGTAAGCTCTTCAAAAGCTCCTAAATTGCTTAATGGCTGCATACCTTCACCCATTAGTTTTAATCCAAGGAAAAGTGATCCAAACCCAAAGATAATTTGTCCTACATAATTCCATTTAGGATTTTTAAAGAAGAAAATAAGAACAGATCCTACAGCAATTATCGGCAGTGCATATTCTCCAATTTCAATACCAATTATGAAAGAAGTTACCGTTGTACCAATGTTCGCTCCCATAATAATACCAATTGCTTGCCGTAGTGTTAAAAATCCTGCATTTACTAGCCCCACCGTCAGAACTGTTGTCCCTGAACTACTCTGAATAAGTACTGTTACAAATATTCCAGCTAAAACACCCATAAAAGGATTAGTTGTTAATTTATCAAGTATTTCACGTAAGCGGTCTCCAGCGGAATTTTGGAGCCCATCTCCCATATATTTTATTCCGAATAAGAAGATCCCTAATCCACCTAGAAATTGAAATAGCATTTCTTGAAAATCCAATCATTACATCTCCCTACTACTATCTATGTAAACCTTTGCCATTATCTCTATTTATAAACTTTATGTAAATAAAAATATGAGTTTTGTAATATTACCTTTACAATCAATTCTTATTGTCGATTGATATATGTTCATGTACACTAATTATGCCTAACAAATAAAGGAGTTTTTTATGAAATTACATATTCGTTTTATTAAAAGTTTATATTCTATTAAATCCATCGCTAGTTTTCGTTTTCAAGGTGTGGGCAGCACCATTCTGTACGTTTTATTGTTAACCCTCTTATGCATGCTACCTGTTTTCATCCTTTTTTTAATCAATCTTATATCAGATAAACAGCCGTTAAATAATTTTGAAAATTTCGGATTAAATCCTGATCAAATGCAAAACTTTGCTTCTACATTGGATGGAATCTTCCCGATTATTATTGCGGTCATATATTTAGTAATGTACGTCTTGTTTTCAGGAATTTTGTTTTCAGGCGCTTCAATATTAGCTGGACTTTCGATTCCTGTAACTAAGATCTTTGGAAAACGACTTTCCTATAGACATCTTTGGGTTTTATCCTGTTATTCCATCACCTTGCCATCAGTCTTATTGACGATATTCTTTATGATGGATCTGCATATCCCTGATTCATTTATGTGGTTTTGGATGTTAGCTTTTTTCATTTGTATTCTTGCTATTACAAAAACACCCCAAAAAAAATAAAAAAGCGGCTACTGAGCCGCTTTTTTTATGCCTATTTAAAGAGTGATTTGATCGCATCTATGATTGCGATTAGAAAATCAATTATCTTTTGGAAGAAAGACTGTGTTTCTTCTTTATTTAAGAAATCACCAAGATTTTCACTGATGTTCTTTAAATCGTTTTGAACTTGATCCCAATCAATATTTAAGTCTTTCATTTTATTAAACAAAGCAATCAGCCCGTTTAGCTCTTCTTGGGTAAGTTCGATCCCCATGTCCTTCGCAACTTTTTCAATCAATGCTCGAAGATCGTCTTCAGATTGTACCGGATTTTTTGCAATTTCTTCTTTTACTCGAGTCATAAGCTCAGTTGCTTCTTTTGCACCAATTCTTTCCCCAAGTTCTGCAGTTTTGACCATTTCTTCATTCGCTACTTGCTTTTGAGCTTCTGGTATTTCGATTTGTGCTGTTGTTTCGTATGCTTTAAGAATCCCAGTTAATGCAGCTGTTCCTGAAACTTCAAATGGTGCTGTTACATAGATTTCAGCATCTGTAACACCTGCAGTAGTCAATGCATTCATATACATTTCTTCAGTTACCCAGTTGATATTGTTCGTTTTAACAGAGAGCCCCTGATCTTTTTCGCCTACTGTAATTTTAGAAGATGATATAGCTTTCGAACCAATTTGAGCCTTCGATATATAATCACCTAAGTACTTGTGTTCTTCTTCATTTGTTACCGTTACGGTTTGGACATCAGCTGATACTTCCATCTCTTCTAAAAGAGAATTTTTCTGTTCATCTGTAAGATTTTGTCCAAGCGTGACAATTACGTCTCCTGGAGCTGCATCTGCAAACATCTTTAATGGTGCTATAAATAGAGCAGCAGCCATGATTGACAGCAATGCAAATATTTTTGCCTTTTTCATACAGTTAACCTCTCCCCTCGGTACAACTACATTGATACGTATGAAAATTTATTTTGTGTCCATTACACCTTTCCATTTTACACCAATGCTCGTATCAAAGTCACTTTTAACTTGTCATAAAACAATAGGACAAGCATATAGTTCAATATGAGAAAGGAGAGGGAAAATATGAAACGCTTTTTGACAGGCTGTTCAATTCTTCTAATTCTATATGTGGTTGCTTACGATCTTAAAATTGGTACACTCCCTCAAGCTCAGCCGGTGAATGCTGAAATTCAAACAACAGAAAAAAATAATAATTATAAAACTTATGAAGCTGGCCCTGGAGATACATTGATTTCAGTAGTAGAGGCATTAAATTCTCATGGCGGGTATACCATCACAACAATGATAAAAGACTTTAAATCCCTGAATCCAGGAGTGAATCCTGAAAACATTCAATTAGGAAAAACATATAAATTTCCTATATATAAAAAGACAGAAAGGTAACAATACTTGTCAAAACAAAATAATCCCTGCTAAAATGAACTGATGATAGGACAGAATAATACTGTCAATTTGATAAAAGGAGCGATTCACCAAATGAGTGAAATCACCCACCGTTCTAAAACAAGACCTGTAAAAGTCGGACCTTTAACAATTGGAGGATCTGACCAGGTTATCGTACAAAGTATGACGACTACAAAAACACACGATGTTGAAGCTACAGTCGCTGAAATAAAACGTTTAGAAGAAGCCGGCTGCCAGATTGTCCGAGTTGCATGTCCGGATATGCGTGCTGCTGAAGCAATTGCAGATATTAAAAAGCAGATCAGCATACCTTTGGTTGTTGATATTCATTTTGATTATAAGCTTGCCCTAAAAGCAATTGAAGGCGGAGCTGATAAAATCAGAATTAATCCAGGGAACATTGGAAGACGGGAAAAAGTTGAAGCCGTTGTTAAAGCTGCGAAAGCAAAAGGTATTCCAATCCGCATTGGCGTAAATGCTGGGTCATTAGAAAAGAAGTATCTTGAAAAATACGGCTACCCTACAGCAGATGGTATGGTAGAAAGTGCTCTCGAACACATCCGGATCTTAGAAGAACTAGACTTTCACGATATTATCGTTTCGATGAAAGCATCTGATGTTAATTTAGCGATTGAAGCATATGAAAAAGCATCTAAAGCATTCAATTACCCATTACACCTTGGAATAACTGAATCAGGCACACTTTTCGCTGGAACTGTAAAAAGTGCAGCAGGCCTGGGAGTAATCCTCCATAAAGGTATTGGAAATACGGTCCGCATTTCACTAAGTGCTGATCCTGTCGAAGAAGTTAAAGTTGCCCGGGAATTATTAAAATCCTTTGGCCTTCTTTCAGATGCAGCAACTTTAATTTCATGTCCAACATGCGGACGTATAGAAATAGATCTTATTTCAATCGCAAATGAAGTCGAAGAGTATATCTCAAAAGTACGCGCACCGATTAAAGTAGCCGTTTTAGGATGTGCAGTTAACGGTCCTGGGGAAGCAAGAGAAGCGGATATCGGCATTGCCGGTGCTCGCGGAGAAGGTTTGCTTTTCCGTCATGGTGAAATCGTACGAAAGATTCCAGAGGATCAGTTGCTGGATGAACTGAAAAAAGAAGTCGATATTTTAGCCAAAGCTCATGAAGAAAAATTAAAAGCACAGCAAGCATAAAAAAAGCTCCCGTTACGGGGGCTTTTTTCTGTGTAAATTAACAAAGTATATGGACTCCTTTGCAATTGAGGAGCTAAATTAAGATTCCAAAAAATCGCACGTTAATTTAAACAATCCCACGTTAGGCACCTAGAATCGCATGTTAAATTGCATTTATCGAATTTTCGACAAACGCTGAAACTCAATGATAATAAAAAAGAAGAAGCCGCAGCTTCTTCTTTGCTCCTTCTTACATTAAAAGAATGGTGCGAAAAATAAGGAAATAATTATGGAAACGATACCGAGTCCAATTGCCCAATTTCCCAGGGTTTTTGCACCTTGTCTTCTGGCCACAAATCCAACGATAATACCTGCTCCCCCAAATAAAACTGGAGCAATAAACAAAGAAAGAACAGAGAGGATTAAAGCGATAACACCTGTCGCTTTTCCGCCTTCTCTTTCGCGTTCTTCTTCATGCCCGCGTCTATGGTCCCTGTCTGCATAACGCGGACGTTCGCTTTCAGGATAAACCATGTCACTTTTTACTGGTACAGCTTCAGCTGCCATCTCTTCCCGATAGTCAGCTTCATTTATATTACGTTCATATCTGTCATCTGCCATCATGTTTCCCCCTCTTTTAGTCTTAAGGAGCGTTCTTATTATGGCATTAATCGAGGCATTTCATAGATGTTAAGTTATGGGGATTGATTCAAAAAAGAAAGGCCTATATAGCAGGCCCCTTCCTTAATGTTTTGATTTAAAAGTATGACAGCACGTTTCAGCTGGATCATGTGCATGATCTTTGTGAGAAGCATCTCCAACTAATTCTCCATTGGCACTCATGTCATAAGAATTATTTGCATGTCTGTCAATTTCAACAAGGATCGCATCAGCGATACAGTTGTTTCCTTCGCCCCAATAGGTGCAATTCGATACATTACATTTAACTTCAGGCATAAAAAAACCTCCTTTAACTATAGCTTGGCTAAATTAAAGGAGGAACATACTTATAAAAATCATAATTTCAATTTTTGCATTCCTTGCAATAACCATAGATCTCGAATTTATGACCTGTCACATCAAACCCATTCAATTCATTGTTTAACACTTCCATCGGACACGTATGAATGGACTTTGTGCTTCCGCAAGTTAAACAAATTAGATGATGATGATGCTCATTATGGGAACAAGTGAACCGGAATTTTCGTTCGCCTTCCCATTCTGTTTCTTCAAGCAGTCCAAGTTCCACGAAAGTTGTTAAGTTTCTGTAGATCGTATCAAAACTTAATCCAGGATATTGATTCTTTAGGGATTCCTGAACATCTTTTGCTGAAAGATATCTTTTTTCACGTGCAAAGAGGGTAAGAAGATCTTTTCGTTTTTCTGTGTATTTGTATCCTTTTTCTTTTAACAAAACCATTGCATCTTCAATTGTTAATGTGAATCTCACAGTTATCCCGCCTTCCGTGAACCCATAAGCTTCTTATAGAATATAGACAAGCTCAAAATAATAATAAGGCATACTACAATTGTACCACCAGAAGCAAGATCTAAATAATATGATAAAAACATACCAGCAATAACCGCAGTTTCGCCAAAAAGAACTGAAAGCCATATCGTTTGTTTAAATCCAGTAGCTATTCTAATGCTTGCCGCTACGGGCAAAGTCATGAGAGAAGAAACCAAAAGGATTCCTACAATTTTCATGGATGCAGCAATAACTAACGCTGTAATAGCCATAAATGCAATTAAAATCCAGTTGCTTCTGATTCCTGAAAGCTTACCCTGTTCTTCATCAAATGACAGAACAAACAATTCCTTATACATAAAGAAAACAAATGCGAGTACTACCACTAATATTGCAAATACTGTCCAAACATCCGATTGCTTAACCGCTATAATGCTGCCGAATAAATAATTAAACAGATCTGTATTGAATCCGTCTGCCATTGAAATAAAAATAACACTTAAACCTATTCCAGCTGACATGATAATCGGGATTGCTAATTCTTCATAATGTTTATAAACTTTTCGAAGCTGTTCAATAAAAACAGCACCTCCAACAGAGAAAGCCATACCCATATATACCGGATTAGCTCCTGCAAATACTGTAAACCACTTTCCAAGTAACAGGTTTGCTGCTATTCCAGCCAGGGTTATGTGCGAAAGAGCATCTGCTATAAGGGCTTGACGTCTAACGACAATAAACACTCCTAAAACAGGAGCTAACAGACCGACCATAATCCCAGTTAAAAAGGCATTTTGTAAAAACTCATATTTTAAAAAAGGTAACATCCGTTCATCCCCTTACTCGTGATCATGGTCATGATGAATAACATGAACATGATGCCCATAAAAAGCAGACATGTTTTCTGAAGAACTTTCTTCAAATTCTTTTGTATTCCCATGAAAATGTATCTGCTTATTTAAACAAGCTACATCAGTAACATAGTTAGTCATAACGCCAACATCATGTGTAACTAAAACGAGTGTCATTTTATTTTCACGATGTAAATTCTTCAGCATTTTATAAAATGACTCTGAAGATTCGATATCAACACCAACTGTAGGCTCATCTAAAATAAGTAGTTCAGGATCGCTGACCAAAGCCCGAGCTATAAAGATGCGCTGCTGCTGGCCCCCTGAGAGTTCTCCTATATTTCGATTCGCAAAATCTTCCATGTTAACAGCTTTTAAAGCATCCCATACCTTCTGCTTATCAGAAGATTTTAAAAAGCGGAATAAGCCTACCTTTCCAAACAATCCCATTGAAACAACTTCAAATGCAGTAGCTGGAAATGCGGTATTAAAGCTATTAGCTTTTTGGGAAACA
This sequence comes from Fictibacillus halophilus, assembly GCF_042680145.1. Classification (GTDB taxonomy): domain Bacteria; phylum Bacillota; class Bacilli; order Bacillales; family Fictibacillaceae; genus Fictibacillus; species Fictibacillus halophilus_A. The sequence goes on from NZ_JBHTNQ010000001.1 coordinate 1,900,942, forward strand.
TATCCGACCTTTTCCCACTTATTAAACTTTTGAACTTTTTCGCCAAAAAGAGATACGCTGCCTTGCTGCGGTTTCAATAGCCCTAGAATACATTTTATGAGTGTTGACTTCCCTGATCCATTTGGGCCTACAAGTCCCAAGAAAGAACCTTGTTTAACTTCCATCGTTACATGTTCAAGAACGTTTTTCTCACCATAATGGAAGGATAAATCATCCACTAGAATCGCTGGATTATTTATTTTTTTCTCCACAATAATCCTCCCTGTAAAAAATATAAGTAGTAATGAGTACGATTTAAAACTGTCTCATAGTATACACGAAAAAAATAGAAAGTAAAACAACATGCCTGATCAATCTGCATGCTGCATCACTTTCATAATCCTTTAGAGTCCTGAATCTGCACTTAATAAACCTTTCACCGTTTGCTCTAATTGTGACGGTGAAACAATCACATCAGCCTTCGTTAAATATTTTTCTTCAAGTGTTGTTTCAACAGCGAGACAAAAAACCCCAGCTTGTTTTGCCGATTTTATTCCAAGCGGAGCGTTTTCAATTACTAGCCATTCTGAAGGAGCAAAGGAAAGATTACTCATTGCCTTCAAATATGGTTCAGGTGATGGTTTCCCCTCTGTTACATCGTCACCTGTTATAACAGAATTAAATTCTACAGGAAGCTTTTCAAGCACTTCATCGACAAACTCTCTTCTGCTTCCTGTTACTAAAGAAATTGGTATTTCTTTTTTATATAGGTACTCTAAAAGAGATAAGGTCTCTTTAATAAATGTATAATTTGCGTTTTCCTTAAAATAATTTCTTTTTATTACATAAATATCTTCAATATCTTCTTCGGTAACTGGGAGTTGAGAGGATTTGAAAATATCCATTATCGTCTTTCGGCCAGGCATCCCTTCTCTTAAATAAAACTCAAGCTCATTATGATCGTATCCTTTTTCTTTGAATGCAAAGCGCCATGCTTCTACATGGTGCGGCATAGTATGGACAACAACACCATCCATATCAAAACAAACTGCTTTAATACTCATATTTCCAACCTGCCTTTTATGTATAAATCCAATATTCAATAAGACATATTTTATTATTATAGAACAAAATGTCCGAGAATAAATAAACAGAAGCTGAAATTTGATTCAGCTTCTGTTTAAAAACTATTTATTGTATTCCCTCAATAACAGTCTTCGTGTTCCATTCCATCATTTCTTTGTATGAATCTCCATCTTCACCTGGCTTACCTAAAGAATCAGTAAAGACTTTTCCTTTTATAGGTACTCCAGTTTCTTTAGATACGGTTTCCATACTTCTTGGATCAACACTTGTTTCTACAAATAGAGCGGAAACATTTCCTTGTTTAATAAAGTCAACCAGACTTTTGATTTGCTGCGGCGTACCTTGGTTTTCAGAGTTTATCTCCCAAACGTATGCTGTGTTCATATTGTATGCTTCTCCAAAATACTTAAAAGCACCTTCACTCGTTATCAGAACACGTTTTTCTTCTGGAATCTTAGCAATTTCAGTTAAAGTTTCATCATGCAGTTTCTTTAATTCTGAAATATATTTTTCTGCGTTTTGTTCGTAATATTTTTTGTTTTCTGGATCCTCTTTTATGAGTGCATCTCTAATGTTTTCAACATAGATGATTCCATTATCGATATTCATCCATGCATGAGGATCAGGTTCTTTCTCCAACCCTTTTGATTCAAGATGAATGGCTTTTACGCCTTCACTTACCCGATAAACAGGGGCATCTTTCCCATCTTTATCTGCAGTCTTTAAAAGCTTTTCAAACCACGAATTACCTTCTTCAAGATTCAGCCCGTTATAGAATACAACATCCGCATCAGTGGTTTTTAAAACGTCTTCAGGAAGCGGATCATATTCATGCGGATTAGATCCAATCGGTACCATACTGTGTACATCTACTTTATCTCCGCCTACATTTTTTACTAAATCATAGATAATGGAATAGGTCGTAACTACTTCTACCTTTTCAGATTCACCTTTCCCTGAACTGCATCCTGCCGATGCCGCTAATAATGCTCCAGCTAAAATAATACTTGCAGCTTTTTTAAACATTTATATGCCTCCCTTTTATTGCATCAGCCCGGCTCTGTTCTTTCTCGCTTTTAGTGCTTTCCACACTAATCCTTGAGAAGGAGAAAAGAAGAATGCCATTGCAAACATAAATGCAGAAACCAAAACGATCGTAGCACCTGATGCAAGATTATAAATAAAACTAAAGTACAATCCGAGCACAGAAGCGATTATCCCAAAGAATGCCGCAAGATAAATCATGACTGACAATCTATTTGTAAGCAGATAAGCGGTTGCTGCCGGAGTAATTAACATTGCCACTACCAAAACGATACCTACTGTTTGAAGAGAAGCTACTGTGACCATTGTAAGGACCACCATAAGTGCATAATGAATCCATTTATTCGGAAGTCCATAGCTCTGAGCCATTGTCGGATCAAATGTCGAAACAAGCAGTTCCTTATAAAATAAGGTAACAAGGCCTATTACTAATACACCAATTCCAACTGTTATCCACATGTCACTCATCCGAACAGCCAGAACATTTCCAAACAAGATATGATACAAATCTGCACTGCTCTTCATGAGAGTGATGATTACGATCCCTACTGCGAACATACTCGTGAACATGATACCAATCGCCATATCATGCTTAATTCGGCTGTTTTGACTGACATAACCTATCCCAATGGCAGTTAATACTCCAGTAATAACTGCTCCGAAGAAAAAGCTGATTCCAAGCATATAACTGATTGCAACTCCAGGTAAAACAGCGTGGGAGATTGCATCCCCCATTAATGACATGCCTCTTAAAATGATAAAACATCCTACGATTCCGCATATAACACCGACCATTACTGAAGTAAATAACGCTTTTTGAAGAAATTCATACTGAAATAGCGCTTCAAAAAAATCGATCATATTCATGATGTAACATTCACCCCTTTTGGCTGAAGAAATGAAAATTGATTTGCGTACGCTTTCGTAATCACTTCCGGCTGAAGCACTTCTTCAGATGCACCATAGTGGATCATATGCTGATTTAATAAAAGCAGATGATCAAAATAAGATTCCGCTTTGCTTAAATCATGGTGTACGACAAGAATTGTCTTTCCTTCCTTTTTTAAATCTCTAAGAATATTAATAATGGTTTCTTCACTAGCCACATCAATACCAACAAAAGGTTCATCGAGAAAAAATAATTCTGCTTTTTGAGCAAGAGCTCTCGCCAGAAAAACCCTTTGCTGCTGTCCTCCTGAAAGTTCTCCAATCTGACGGCCGCTGAAATTTTCCATCCCGACCGTTTTCAGACATTCTTGAGCCCACTCTCTATCACTTTTGGAAGGCCGTTTAAACAGACCTAGTTTAGGATAAGTGCCCAGCAGCACTACATCGATTACAGTGATAGGAAAATCCCAGTCAATATCTGAACGCTGAGGAACATAAGCAATGTTCTTTTTCCACTTCTTTAACGGTTCACCAAATATTTTTATATCGCCTTTATCTTTTGAAATTAAGTTTAAAGCCGCCTTCATCAAGGTGGATTTACCTGCCCCATTTGGTCCGATAATACCGACAAGACTTCCTTTTTTCACAGAAAACGTAATGTCTTTTACAACTTGATTTCCTAAATATGAGACGAACAATCGCTCGATCTCTAATGCATGTTCCATAGAAAAAAGACCTCCTTTTTCGCTTGGCAACCTCTTTTGCCTTCGTGCAACTTTTAATTAAAAAAATAATCCCTTCACACTGTATGTTTCGAAAAGGATGAAAGTGACTAAATTTGAATGAAAGTAAATGTTTCCTTTAGGCAACTTTTTTACTTAAGTCAAATTATATAGTGTGGACACAAAATTGTAAATGATTTTTTCTAGCCATATTTCTACATTTGCTATATAATCATCTCTGGCAGGCAACTGCTGGGTGGGAGAGGGTTTGTTTTTAGTTTTTAAGAGAGGAATACATGAAACAAGATCAAGTTTCAATCAAAAAAGAAGTGCTCGCAGGTATAACATCATTTTTCACGATCGCTTATATAATTATTGTTAACCCATTAATTTTAGCCGATGCTGGAATGCCTTATGAAGGTGTTGTATTAGCGACAATTTTTACTTCTGTAGTTGGGTGTTTAATTATGGGGCTGTATGCAAATGCTCCTATAATTCTGACACCAGGTATGGGTGTGAACGCATTTTTCACCTATACGATTGTTCAAGGAATGAATTTAAGCTGGCAAGAAGCACTCGCCGCTGTTGTTTTATCAGGTATTTTATTTTTAATTGTTGCTTCTACCCCTTTAAAGGACATACTTTCCAAAAGTATCCCTCAATCTTTAAAGCATAGCATTACTGTAGGTATTGGTTTATTCTTGACGTTTATCGGACTTCAAAAAGGCGGTATTATTGAAGCAAGCTCTGCTACTTTTGTTAAATTAGGACATTTAGACCGTCCTGATGCTATTCTCACAATGGCTGGCCTGGCAATAACGCTTGCTTTGTTCTTAAAAAATGTTAAAGGAAGTTTCCTGATTGGTATTGCTTTAACAACTTTGATTGGTTTCATGATGGGACATACTCAAGAAGTTAAAAGAATGTCTGAAGGATTTTCATTCAAGCCTTTTGGTGAATTGCTGTTCGCTTTTGATTTCTCTGGAATTACTGAATTATCTTTCTGGATCGCTACCTTTTCACTCACCATGATCATTACTTTTGAAAATATGGGATTGTTATACGGATTGCTGCCAGACCAGAAAAAGTTTCCTAAAGCGTTTCAAGCCAATGCTGCCTCTTCTATCGTATCTGGATTATTTGGTACAAGTCCAACTATTTCGACGGTAGAAAGTGCATCTGGAATAACGGAAGGCGGAAGAACTGGAATAACAAGCATTACGGTTGCTGTCTTATTTATTGGATCCATTTTTGCAGCTCCATTCATTGCTTATATTCCCGATGGTGCCATTGCGCCGGTTTTAATCATAATTGGCGGCCTTATGGTTCAGCAGATTCAACATATTCCATTAGCGGACTTCACTGAAATGTTTCCATCATTTTTAATTATTGCTTTGATTCCTTTAACATACAGTATAGTTGATGGTCTTGCTTTTGGATTTATTGCCTATCCTTTGATTAAATGGATGTCTGGCCAGAAAAAGCAAGTTCCCGCTACAATGTATGTAATAGCGTTCTTATTTTTTATGAACTTTGTACTTCACACCATTATTTAAATAGTGAATTTTTAAGACTCTGGATATTTTCCAGAGTCTTTTTTAGCACTTTCTTCGCTCCTGGCTCATACAATGAAAAAGTCAGGAGGGAGTTCCTTATGAATCCAATTATTGTGCACTTTGTTAACCAAAAACTGAATACAATCAGTCCAAACGAATTAATATCTCTTGCAGCACAATATCAGCTTCCCATTTCACAAAGCGAAGGCGTTCAAATCGTAAACATATTACGCCGGCAGACAATTGATATAAAAAATCTTAGTCAGCGTAAACAAATTATTGCAACGATCGCAAAAGAAGTCAGCCCTGAAAAAGCGAACTACATTCAGTACTTAATCCAGACATACATTGACAGATAAAAAAGACCGCACAGCTACAGCTGTGCGGTCTTTTTTATTACTTATTTCAAAAAGATTGTGCTTATGAACATTTTTTGTGGAGTAAGCTTCCATGACTAGTTGATTGGAACGGCATGTTCCAGACTCCAGCGGGAACAGAGTGACAGGTGAATCTCCTAATGACGCATGACGCCGAAGAGGCTCACCGCACGCCCCGCGGAAAGCGAACATCCTGTAACGGATATCAACTACTTTCAAAGGCAACCGAGAGATTACGAAAGGCTCTCGAAGAATTTCCGTAATCTTACTTCATTGCAGGTTGATTGGAGTGCAAGGTGCGAGACTCCAGCGGGATCAGTGGGACAGGTGAGACACCTAATGGCGCATAGCGCCCGAGGTGGCTCACCGCCCGCCCCGCGGAAAGCGAGCATCCTGGAGCGGAAATCAACCACATTCAAGAGCTACAAAGTTTACGTAAAGTTATAAAGCAAGAAGTTTGTTCTGAAGATCAGGATCAAACTCTTTTGCTTTAATCATCTCAATTTCTAATTGATAAGGTGGTTTCTTATTATTCTTATCTGTACCAACATATGGTGTTTCAAGGATTTTTGGAATATCCTTAAACGATTCATGATGGACAATATAACTTAAAGCATCAAAACCGATATGGCCAAATCCAATGTTTTCATGTCTGTCTTTTGATGCACCGCAAATATTTTTGCTGTCGTTAATATGGAAGACTTTAATCCGGTCCTTGCCGATAATTTTATCGAATTTATTTATTACCCCATCAAAATCGTTTTCGATATCATACCCTGCATCATGTGTATGACATGTATCGAAACAAATAGAAAGTTTCTCGTTAAGGGTAACCCCATCAATAATCTGTGCTAATTCTTCAAATGTTCTTCCGCATTCGGATCCTTTGCCTGCCATCGTTTCCAATGCGATTTGAACGTTTTGTTCTTTAGTTAACACTTCATTGAGACCTTCAATAATCTTTTTAATTCCAATTTCGGAGCCTTCCCCTACATGTGCACCCGGATGCAAAACAATCTGTCTTGCACCTAAGGCTTCTGTTCGTTCAATCTCTCTTCTTAAGAAGTCAACACCCAGTTCAAAAGTTTCAGGCTTTACTGCATTCCCTATATTAATAATATAAGGTGCATGAACGACAATATCAGCGATGCCGTTTTCAATCATGTGTTTCGTGCCAGCTTCGATATTAAGGTCTTCAATCTTTTTTCGTCTCGTGTTTTGAGGTGCTCCTGTATAGATCATGAAAGTGTTTGCACCATAAGAAACAGCCTCTTCACTGGCAGCTAAGAGCATTTTCTTGCCGCTCATTGAGACGTGTGAACCGATTTTAATCATACTTTCCCCTCTTCTCCACGAAAGAATCTCTATCTTTGATTTCTTCTTTTCTTTTTCATTAACTTTTTCTTTTGCTCATCCATCTTCTTTTTATAGCCCGGTTTAACTTTACGAGGTTTAGGTACATAAATACCATCCTGCTCCTTGGAAACTGTAGTCTTTTCTCTTTGCTTTACAGCTACCCACTCACCATTCTTATATTGTTCATACGTAAAACTGATTTTTTTCTCTTTCAGTTTTTGTACAGAATGCTGATCCGTTTGTTCAAACAGAGAGGCACAGATACCTGACATGCCTGCACGGCCAGTACGTCCGGCTCTATGGATATAAAAATCAAGATCCTTTGGAAACTCATAGTTAATAATGTGGCTGACACCTTTAATATCAATTCCCCGTGCAGCTAGGTCAGTTGCAACTAAGAATTGAAATTCAGCCTTTTGTACTCGCTTCATGATGTTCTTTCTCGTTCGAGGTGGTATATCACCATGTAAACGCTCTACGCTCAATCCTTCAGCAGCCATCGCATCTGCAATTTCATCTACTGTTTTTTTGGTGTTGGCAAAAATAATCGCAAAATACGGATTATAGTTCTTTGCAGTTTTAATCAGCATAGGAAGCTTATCATTATGTTTTGTCTGGATAAGAACATGCTTTATATCTTTAGCTGTAATATGCTGAGGTTCAACATGAACATGTTTTGGATTTTTCATGTATTTCTTCAAGAAAGGCTGCAGCTTCTCTGGCACTGTTGCTGAGAAAACCATCATCTGAAGTTCATTTGCCATGCGGGATGCGATCATATCAACATCTTCAATAAAGCCCATGTCCAGCATCTGGTCAGCCTCGTCTACTACGAGCATGTTTGCAGTATAAACAACTAGTTCTTGTGCGTTCACCAGGTCTTTAATCCGTCCTGGCGTACCTATAACAAGCTGAGGAACTGTCTTAAGCTTTTCTGCCATCCTTTTTCTATCGGTACCACCAACTATTGCTTTAGCTTTAATCTGTTTATCTTCAGGCATATGCTCTGAAATTTTCAAGAATTCATTATAGATCTGCTGTGCCAATTCACGTGTAGGTGCTGTAATTACAGCTTGAACCTCTTCTTTTTGGATATCGATCCTGTGCATTAACGGAAGCAAGAATGCAAATGTTTTCCCAGATCCAGTTTGGGATTGCCCGATCATGTCTTGTCCATTAATGATTCCTGGTATTACACGTTCTTGAATATCAGTTGGTTTTTCAAATCCAATACCACTTAATGCAGCTTGGAGCGATTCATTTATTTTTAACCGTTCAAACGGAGATTTCATACGCTCACCTTTTCTTTTTTCAAATATAAATCTATTCACTTTTAGTATTATAGAGTAAGTTTTGTATTTCCGCCAATCATCCTTGATTTTCGTTAAGAAAACAGGGATAAATATCACACATGTTTTCTTGAATTCATATTCTGTTTATGAGCGTATTATTTTGGAAAGGAGGGGGAATTATGCAGCCTTTTTACAGATACCCAACTCAGCCTCAGCATCCAATGCAGCCATTTCAGGTAAATCCTCATATGCAAAATATGAATGGCATGCATGAAATGCCGCGTCATGCAGGGTCTGTTGACCGTTTCTTAGGGACCATTGGCAGCGGAGGAAGTATAACTGGCGGAACAAGTATTTTCACGATGTTAAATAATGTCCAAAAGGTTTTAAAAGTTGCTGAAACTATGGGACCTATGATTAAACAGTATGGACCTGCAATGAGAAACCTGCCATCCATAATGTCAGCATTAAAAGACTTTCAAAGCGGTGGTTCTGAAACTAAAGCCGAGAACAGTGCTGAGGCAGACACCTCCAAGAAAGCGGATAAAAATGAAAAAAATGCTGAAGTGAATGAAAATACAGAACCAAAAAAGAAGGAAAAAAGAAAGAAAGATACAGAAGAAAAAGTAACTGTGTCAGGTCCAATATCCTCAAAAACTACTAAGCAGCCGCAAGCTCAAAAATTAAAAAAGGCACCGGCTAATACCAAATTAGTACCTGCAGCGCCAAAAACAAATATGCCTAAAGGTTATCACCTCTCAGGACCGAAGCTATACGTATAAGTATAGTGTTTGAGTTCTTATGTTCTCTCCTTTATAATAAAGGAATACAGAAGTAAATCTCCCAAGACAGCATAGACATCTGTGCTGTCTTTTATATGAATAAAGGAGAGGTCCAATATGGAAATTATTAAAATATCTCCCCGTGGATATTGTTATGGAGTCGTAGATGCTATGGTAATGGCTCGTCAGGCAGCAAACGATCCAACTCTGCCAAGACCCATTTATATTCTTGGTATGATTGTCCATAACAAACACGTAACAGATGCCTTTGAAGACGAAGGAATCATTACACTCGATGGAAACAATCGATTAGATATCATTCGTAACATTGAATCAGGAACGGTAATTTATACGGCGCACGGTGTCTCTCCAGAAGTCAGACGCATCGCTCACGAAAAAGGACTCTATGAAATAGATGCAACATGTCCGGATGTTACAAAAACGCATGACCTGATCAGAGAAAAAGAAAAAGAAGGCTATGAAATTATTTATATCGGCAAAAAAGGACACCCTGAGCCTGAAGGGGCAATAGGAATTGCACCTCATATCGTTCATCTTGTTGAAAATCAGGAAGACTTGGAATCATTAAATGTACAAAGTGAAAAAATCCTTATTACCAATCAAACAACTATGAGCCAATGGGATGTTGTAGATCTTATCAAACAGCTGTTAATTCGTTATCCTAAAGCTGAAGTGCATAAAGAAATCTGCTTAGCTACACAAGTCCGTCAAGAGGCAGTGGCAAATCAAGCTGGTGACTGTGACTTAGTTCTTGTAGTTGGTGACCCTCGAAGCAATAACTCTAATCGTCTCGCCCAAGTCTCAGAAGAAATTGCTGGGACAAAAGCTTATCGAATTTCTGATGTATCTGAGATTGATTTAGCGTGGTTAGAGGGAGTTGAAAAAGTTGGGGTTACGTCTGGTGCGTCTACGCCAACACCGATTACTAAAGAAGTCATCGATTTCCTTAAAAATTATGATGAAAACAATCAAGAAACTTGGAAAAAAGAACGCAAGGTTCAGTTAAACCGTATCCTTCCAAAAGTAAAAGAGAAAAAATAACAAAAAAGCAAAGCTGGTTTAATACAGCTTTGCTTTTTTACATAGCTTTATTCTGTGAAAACACTTCATTGACAAGTTGATAGGAGCGCAAGGTGCGAGACTCCTGCGTGCCAACCACCTGAATATACTTCTTGCGAGGCATGCGACGAGGAACACGCTTCGTCGGGATTTGCTTGTAGACGCAGGAGCACACAAACTTCCTTGAAGGTGAGACCCCGCAGGCGCTATGCGCTGAGGAGGCTCACCGCACGCCCCGCGGAAAGCGAGCATCCTGGAACGGAAATCAACTACTTCCACTATCAACAAAGTTGTGAAAACAGCCTTTTACATAAACGTAAAAGGCTCTGTTTGAATAGTGGATTCTATAACAACTGTATCGTACTTTCTCTCTGAAAGTTCCTTCTCAAGCACGATTTTTAGTTCTCTTTTCATTATTTCTTCAATATGATGACCAGCATCAATTATGGTCAGCCCCTCTGCTTGCGCATCATGAGCGTTATGGTAATAAATATCTCCCGTCACTAAAACATCTGCCCCTTTTCTGACAGCAGGATAAATGTATTTGTTGCCATCTCCGCCAACAACCGCGACTTTTTTTATAAGATGATTGTGCCCTTTAATCACCCGAACCCCCGAAATTCCAAAAACGTTTTTAACATGCTGAACAAATTCTTCAATTTTCATCTCTTTATTCAGCTTTCCGATCTTACCAATTCCAAGTTCGTTTCCTTTGTTTAGCAGCGGATAAAGATCAAAAGCTACTTCTTCGTATGGGTGAGCTTTTTTCATTGCTGATAAAACTGAATTCTGGATGGAAACCGGAAAAACAGATTCGATTTTCACTTCTTCTGTTCGCTCTAGTTTACCTTGCTCTCCAATGTATGGATTTGTACCTTCTAGCGGTGTAAAGGTCCCCCATCCGCTTGATGAAAAGCTACAATGACTGTAGTTTCCGATATGGCCTGCACCCGCATCGCCCAGAGCTTGTCTCACAGCTTCTTCATGTGACGATGGGACAAAAACGGAAAGCTTAACTAGTTGTTCTTCATGTGTAGGTGCTAACACCTCAGTTTGACTAAGTTCTAATCGCTCTGAGAGCCATTCGTTAACTCCTGAAGCTGTTACATCGAGGTTCGTATGAGCAGCATAAACTGTAATATCGTTCTTGATCAGCTTTTCAATTACTCTTCCTTTTGACGTACTGGTATCAATTTTCTTTAATGGTCTATACAGCAAGGGGTGATGAGCTATAATCAGATCTACTTCATTTTCAATTGCTTCATCTACTACATTTTCAAGAACATCCAGCGCTATCATTACTTTTTTGACCGGACGGTTTAATGACCCAACTTGCAATCCGATTGGGTCGCCTTCGACTGCCAGCTTTTTAGGTGCGAAGCCTTCTAAAAGTGAAATAACAAACTGTCCGTTTGTTGCTTTGCTCAATCGATCCACTCCTCTGCAAGATTGATATTGTCTAAAAGTTCTTTTCTTTTTGCTTCAGCAGCTGTCCCCTGGCTTTTTTCCATTTGGTCCAAAATTGCCTTCCATTGCTTGACTTCCCCAGCCCATTTTTCCTTAAACGCTTCATTTTGAACTTTTAATAAGAACGGGCCAAATAGCAGTTCCGCTTCGATATTATGATTCGAATAAGGCTGTTCACCAGACCGGTCTGCAACGAGAACTTCGTAAATTTTACCATCTTCTTTTATTATTTCTTCAGCAGAAAGAACCCAATTTTCTTTTAAAAGCCAATTTCTTACGGTCTTAGCCCCTACGTTTGGCTGCAGAATTAATCGTTTTGCACTCCCTAGTTTATCCTTTCCTTTCTCGAGGATAGAAGTAATAAGAGATCCGCCCATGCCGCAAATTGTTACAACTTCTGCTTCATTTTCTTTAAGAACGGAAAGTCCATCCCCTTTTCTTACTTCAATAATATCGGATAATCCATCTAGTACTACTTGCTCTTTTGCTGATAAATATGGACCTTCTGTAATCTCGCCCGCAATTCCTTTTTTGATCTTTTTTTTCAGACCTAAATAACAAGGCAGGTAGGCGTGATCTGATCCGATATCAGCAAGTACGGACCCCTGCAATACATAATTTGAGACTTTCTCAAGCCTTTGAGATAGTTTTTCAGAATTCATATTTTATCACCGCTTTAATTTTCGATAGTATAGTATTTGTTTTCCTCAGCATTTATTGCAAAGCTGAATGAAAAAAGCTTCTTGTCCAAAAAACAAGAAGCCCTTTTTTTATTTTATTTTTTTTCTGCGAGCCATTTCACTACTATTTTTGCTTCTTCACCTTTAACAACACCAGCAGGCATTCCACCAGGCTTACCATTTTTTACGATATCGGCAATCTCTTCTTCTGAGTATTTTCCGCCAATTTTATCAAGTGCCGGACCCGATGCGCCTTCAAGATTTTGCCCGTGGCATGAAGCACAGTTCTGTTTGAAAATAGCTTCAGGATCCATAGCAGCCTTTTCTTTATCCTGGCTTGCTTGATGAATCTTGTTGATACCATATCCGCCCATTGTTAGCATAAGAACAATTCCAATAACTCCTATAATGGCAAAAGGAATGAGTGGATTACGTTTCATTCAAATTCCTCCTTCTTCTGTACAGCACATTTGTTGTTTGTCTTCAAAACTTACTATGTATTGGTTAACAATCCATAACCTATTGTACTTTAAAAGCGTTTACTTGGGAAGGGCAAACTATATTTTTCCCAGTTTTGTCACAAGATATTACAGAAATTATAAAGAAAACTTCCCTGATGCAGTGTCCTATCCGTTAGCATTAGTTGGACTTATACTTTATCTCTATCATCTTTGCTTCGCCGTTGATCAATCACTTTGAAAATATACTCCCTAAAGTAAAAATAGCCACACAACTGGTGGCTATTCATGGGTTACAGATAGAGCCTCTAATGCTTGTTCTCTAAGTTTGTATTTTTGTATTTTTCCCGAAGCTGTCATCGGATACTCATCAACAAATAAAAAGTATTCAGGTATCTTAAAATTAGCTATTTGGCCTTTGCAGTAATTTTTCAGTTCATCAGATGATAGTGATTGACCTTCTTTTAACTGTATACAAGCAGCTACTTTTTCACCAAACTTTTTATCGGGTACTCCAATGACTTGCACATCTAAGATTGCAGGGTGAGAATAAAGAAATTCTTCAACTTCCCTTGGATAGACATTTTCTCCTCCCCGGATAATCATGTCTTTTAAGCGCCCGGTGATTCTGTAATAGCCATCTTTATCTACGGTGGCTAAATCCCCTGTATGCAGCCACCCATCACTGTCTATGGCTTCTTTCGTCGCTTCAGGCATTTTGTAATAACCTTTCATGACGTGATAGCCTCTTGTGCAAAGCTCACCTTGTTCACCTGCTTTTACTTCATCGTTAGAAATCGGGTTAACGATTTTTGCTTCTACTTGTGCATGCTTCTTACCTACAGTTTCTACTCTTCGTTCGATTGGATCATCCGTTCTTGTTTGTGTGATAACAGGAGAAGATTCAGTTTGACCATATGCAATTGTTATCTCACTCATACCCATTTTATTGATCACTTTCTTCATCACTTCTATCGGACAAGGCGACCCGGCCATTATTCCAGTTCTTAGTGTACTCAGATTATAAGTATCGAAGTCAGGGAGGTTCAGTTCTGCTATGAACATCGTAGGAACCCCATGCAATCCTGTACATTTTTCTTTTTCTACAGTCTCTAAAACTTCTTTTGGATCGAATTGAACGATAGGCACCATCGCTGCACCAACTGATACTGCTGCCATTGTTCCAAGAACACATCCAAAACAATGGAAGAACGGAACGGGTATACACAATCTGTCAGCATTTGTTAAATTCATGCTCTCAGCAATCTGGCGCGCGTTGTTCACTATGTTGTTATGTGTAAGCATTACACCTTTAGGAAATCCTGTTGTTCCAGAGGTATATTGCATATTTATAACGTCATCATAGTGAAGAGAGTCCTCTCTTTCCTTAAGCTCTTCATCAGAAATAGCTTCACCTGCCGCTAACATTTCCTGAAACGTATCGTAAGTTGAAGATTTAATATTATCGATTTGAACAAAATGTTTCAAATGCGGAAACTCTTTCATTCTTTCTTTAACAGAGTCAACCATTTTTCTGTAGGAAGTTGATCGGAATTCTTCTATAAAAAATAAAGCTTTTGTGTCAGATTGTTTTAGCAGGTAGTCCAGTTCTGCACTTTGATAATTTGTGTTCACCGTAACTAAAACAGCTCCAGCCCTTGCAGAACCAAATTGCAGTAGCAGCCATTCCGGAACATTTGTAGCCCACACAGCGATATGGTCACCTTTTTTGATTCCCATAGCCATTAAGCCTTTTGCAACTTTTGATGTTAATTCATAAAATTCTTGATAGGTGTAGCGAATTCCAAGTTTACTGTAAACAATGGCTTCTCGGGCCTTGTTCTTGTGCGCCTGTTTCTTTAAACACTCTCCAACAGTTACCTTCATTAACTCAGCCATAATTCACCCCATCATATACAATTATGAAAATCAGCAGCCAATCTCTCTCGCAATTACGATACGCTGAACCTCTGATGTTCCCTCTCCGATTTCAAGAAGCTTAGCATCTCTGAAATAGCGTTCAACATGATAATCTCTCATATATCCATTTCCGCCATGTATTTGTACCGATTCGGAACAAATCTGCATACAAGCTTCAGAAGCATATAATTTCGCCATAGATGCTTCTTTTGAAAACTTCTTACCTTGGTCTTTCAGCCATGCAGCTTTATACACCATCATTCTTGCCAGTTCAATTTTCATAGCCATATCAGCCAGCTTGAATTGAATCGCCTGAAACTTTGAGATCGATCTTCCAAACTGCTTGCGTTCCTTTGCATATGCCAGCGCCTTCTCATAGGCTGCTTGAGCAATTCCTACCGCCATAGCACCAATACCAATTCTTCCCCCATCAAGAGTTACCAGGAACTGTTTAAAGCCATCTCCGCGCTTTCCTAATAAGTTTTCTTCAGGTACTCTTACATCTTCCATAAAAAGTTCTGTAGTGTTAGAAGAATGAAGTCCCATTTTTTCGTAGTTGTCTATCACTTTAAAGCCTTTTGCATCCGTAGGAACGATAATCGCAGAGATTTCTTTATCACTGCCATTTCTATTAGTAATTGCCGTTAATGCCAAATGTTTCGCATAGCTTGCATTCGTTATATAGCACTTGCTTCCGTTAATTATCCATTCACCATTTTCCTGTACAGCTGTAGTTTCAGTACCTCCTGCATCAGATCCAGCGTTTGGCTCTGTCAGTCCGAATGCACCGAACGATTCACCTGTACAAATCGGTGTTAAATATTTTTCCTTTTGTTCATGTGTACCAAATAAATTTAAAGGTGCTCCCCCTAAAGAAACGTGTGCAGAATATGTAATACCTGTAGAGCCGCAAGCACGGCTTAATTCTTCAACAGCGATCGCAAAACTGATCGTATCAGCTCCGCCGCCGCCATATTCCTCAGGAAAAGGAAGTCCCATCATACCAAGCTTAGAAAGCTTTTGAAAAATCTCCACTGGGAACTCTTTATTTTTGTCCCTTGCCTCTGCACCCGGTGCTACCACTTCGTCAGCAAATTCCCGCATCATTTTCTGAATCATTAATTGCTCTTCTGTTAAAGTAAAATTCATGGCTGTTTCCCACCCTTTTAAAATTAATTTACTCTCTATTGTATACGCTTTCATATTTATTATAGATATAAAGGCTGAATTTTTACAAGATTTAAACGATTTTAAATTTAATAATTAGCAGAATACATAAGGAAATGTTAGTTATTGCGAGCAAAATGAAGTATTAATTGAGATTTTGGGGTGTTTGCATTGAAGTGGAATAATCAGTAAAATAAAATCAAATAAAAAAGCCTGCCATAAATGGCAAGCTTTCTATTCTAGAAAATCTTTTAAACGTTTGCTTCTGCTTGGATGGCGGAGCTTACGAAGTGCTTTTGCTTCGATCTGACGGATACGCTCACGCGTAACTCCGAAAACTTTACCTACTTCTTCAAGAGTGCGTGTGCGTCCATCATCTAGACCAAAACGAAGTCGAAGAACGTTTTCTTCACGGTCTGTAAGAGTGTCGAGAACATCCTCTAGCTGTTCTTTTAATAACTCATACGCCGCTGCTTCAGATGGAGCAAGTGCATCCTGATCTTCAATAAAATCACCTAAGTGGGAGTCATCTTCTTCACCAATTGGTGTTTCTAATGAAACTGGCTCTTGGGCAATCTTTAAGATTTCACGAACTTTTTCTGGTGTAAGTTCCATTTCTGCTCCAATTTCTTCAGGAGAAGGTTCTCGGCCTAAGTCTTGAAGAAGCTGGCGCTGAACACGGATTAATTTGTTGATTGTCTCAACCATATGAACTGGGATACGAATTGTACGAGCTTGGTCAGCGATTGCACGTGTGATAGCTTGTCTTATCCACCATGTTGCATACGTACTGAATTTAAACCCTTTATCGTAATCGAATTTTTCAACGGCTTTGATCAATCCCATGTTTCCTTCTTGGATCAGATCCAGAAACAGCATTCCGCGTCCGACATAACGTTTTGCAATACTTACAACCAGTCGCAAGTTTGCTTCTGCCAAACGGCGTTTTGCTTCTTCATCGCCATTTTCAATTCTTTTCGCGAGTTCAATTTCTTCATCTGCAGAAAGCAGGTCAACCCGGCCGATTTCTTTTAGGTACATACGTACTGGGTCATTAATTTTGACTCCTGGAGGAACACTAAGATCATTTAAATCAAATTCTTCCTCGTCTTTTTCCATTTCGAACTTTGGATCATCTTCATCATCTGAATCTTCTGAGGCTTCTGCTACCTCAACCCCTTGTTCTTCAAGATAATGATAGAATTCATCCATTTGATCTGAATCTTGTTCAAATGGAGCAAGTTTACCTGTGATTTCTGTATATGTCAGCCGTCCTCGCTTTTTACCGGCTTCAACTAATTGTTCTTTAACTTGATCGATGGTTAATTCGCCTTCCGTCCCTTGACGGTTTGGTTTCTCAGCCATTCGATCCCCTCCTTCCAAAACTTCAACCATCCTGCGTCCCGATTATTTTAGAGATCTTTTCATTCTCATAATTTCTTGGGCAATTTGGGCTGCCAGTTTTATTTCATTCCTTCTTATTGCGTTTTCCTGCTGTTTCTCTTTTTCTTGTATCTCCCGCAATAATGGATAGCTAGAAATAATTCGAATATAATCTGCAAGCTCAACTTCATTCATTTCATCACTGATCGTGAGCATTGCTAATTCTGATGCTAGTTTTCTTAATTTGTCATCGTCAATTCGCTGCATGAACAACCCTACATTGGGTTTATTTCCTTCTTCATAAAAGGCATACAAGTACGCAGCGATTGCATTATGTTCTTCTACATTAAAGCCCGTTTCAAGCTTTTCCTGAATTAGAAAAGCGGTTTCCTCGCTTTTAAGCATGTGAGCTAGAACAATTCTTTCAGCATTTAAATTTTTTGGCAATAAAGACTTCTGCAAAAGTGTTTGTATTCTAAAATTATTATCCCGCTTTTTTGGGCCGTTATCCTTTGACTTTTGCTGCTGCTTGAAAGTCTGTATTTGCTGCTGTTTTAATGCATCTAATGACAAATTAAACTCTGAAGCGATCTGACGGAGATAATGATCTCTTTCAACCGCTTTTGGAAGACGCGCTATTTCGCTGATAATCTCTTCGATATAGATCATCCGTTCTCCTTCATCACGAAGGTTTTTACCGCGTCTATAGTATTGTATTTTAAATGCCATAACTGTAAGACTAGCCCCTATTATATCCTTTTGGAATGATTCGCCTCCAAATTTGGAGATATAGTCATCGGGGTCCATTCCGTCTGGCATCTGCGAGATTTTAACTGTACAGCCTTGTTTCGTCAGTATTTCTGATGCACGAAAAGCGGCTTCAACACCTGCTCGGTCAGAATCATAACAGATTGTGACAGATTGAACATTTCTTCTCAATATTGCAGCATGATCCTCTGTTAATGAAGTACCTAGCGTCGCAACTCCATTTGTAACACCCGCTCTGAAAGCAGCAATGGTATCTACATAGCCTTCAAAAACAACAGCATGCTGTTTTTGTCTGATATCTGCTCTGGATAGGTTCAAAGCGTAGAGGGTTTTCCCTTTTTGAAAGATTTTTGATTCAGGGCTGTTTAAGTACTTCGGTTCATCGTTCCCATCTAAAACTCTTCCTCCAAAGGCAACAACAGTACCAGTACGGTCCCATATCGGGAACATGATTCTGTTTCGAAAACGGTCATAAGGTTTTCCATCTGATTGCCGCTTTCCGATCAACCCCGCTTTCTCAGCAAGAGTAATATCCAATTCCCGCTTTTGAATAAATTGCGAAGCGGTTTCCCATGAATCAGGAGCAAACCCTATTTGAAAGCGTTCGATAGACTCTCTTGTAAATCCTCTGTTTTCCAAATAGTCCAGTGCTGGTCTACCCTGCTTAGTATGGAGAAGGCAATGATGATACAGCTTAGCCAGCAACTCATGAATCTCAGCCATTTTTCTTTTTTCGTCAGTACTTTTTAAGGAGTAATTTTGCTGATGCATTTGAGGCAGTTCGATCGAACTCTTTTTCCCGAGTTGAGTTACGGCTTCAATGAATGAATATCCTTCGATATTCATTAAAAATGAAAAAACATTCCCGCCTGCTCCACATCCGAAACAGTGGTAGATTTGTTTTTCCGGTGATACAGAAAATGAAGGTGATTTCTCGCCATGAAATGGGCATAAACCAAAATAATTTCGTCCTTGCTTTTTTAAGGGAACATAATCACTTATCACATCTACAATATCGTTTGATGACCTGACTTTTTCAATTAAATCCTCTGGTATGCGTTCCATATTACCACCACAAAATCTCTGTTTCTATTGACACTAGATATATATTCGTGCCGCAAGTCTATTTTCCTTCAACATTCGACAGGATTTCACAAAAAACTGAACTGAATCTTTCTGCATCCTCCTTTGTGAATTTAGCAGGTCCTTTAGAATGTTTTCCTGAGCGCCTTGCTTTTGCAGACAGATAGCGTTCATGAAGCACTCTTTCCATTTCATTCTCTTGAAAATGTTTCCCTCTTGGGGTGATAACATAAACCCCTTTTGGGATAAGCAGACTCGCAAGAGCATGATCCTGGGTTACCACAATGTCATTTTTCTTAGAATGATTATGTATGTACATGTCAACTTCCTCTGGTCTGGCATCAACAAGAATCCAGCGTCCAGGTTGGTCTGTGTTGCTTGCATGTGCAAATGAAGTCACAAAAATAGGTTCGAACCAATACATTTTTGAATATTTATTAATCTCTTCTTTTATCATTACAGGACAAGCATCTGCATCTACGTATATATCCGCTTTGAATTTTTCCATATTTTTATGTTCTACTTTTCCATTGATTCTCCTTCATTTGCTGGCATTTACATAAAAATTGCATTCTGAATGTATCACTATTTTAGTCAAACTTTTTATTTTTAATCACAATGTAATATTATAATAAAAACGGAATGATTTTACCAGTAAAAAGATTGAAATTAAAAAAGCGCAGAAATTTGCGCTTTTATTTATAGGATTTCCCTTGAAAAAGATTGTATATAACGTTCGCTGATTCCTCAACAGCCTTATTTGATACCTCTACAACTCTGCATCCGATTCGGTCTACAATCTTATTAAAATAAACGAGTTCTTGTTTTATTCTTTCCATGTTTGCATAGTTTGCTTCTGAATTCAGCCCTAATGCTTTCAAGCGCTCTCTGCGAATATCATTTAACTTTTCCGGAGTTATTTTAAGCCCAAAACACTTATTTGGCGAAACTTTAAATAATTCTTCAGGCGGTTCTACTTCCGGAACAATAGGTACGTTAGCTACTTTTAGGCGCTTATGCGCAAGATATTGAGAGAGCGGTGTTTTTGAAGTTCTTGAAACACCAATTAGTACAACATCGGCTTTTAATATTCCCCGTGGATCTCTTCCGTCATCATACTTGACTGCAAATTCTATAGCTTCAACTTTTCTAAAGTATTCATCATCGAGTTTATGTACGACTCCAGGTTCATACCTCGGTACCTGATTAAGTCTGGATTGAAGCTGATTCATAATAGGTCCCATAATATCCACTGTTGGTATTCCGTTAGCAGCTGCCTGCTTAGCTACATATTCGCTGATTTCGGGAACAACCAAAGTATATGCAATGATTCCATTGTGATCCTTTGCTAAGGAAATGACTTCATCGATTGTTTCTTTGTCTTCTACGTAGGGAACCCTCTTTATCTCTATTCCGTTTGAATTAAATTGGCTCGCAGCCGCTTTTACAACCAGTTCTGCCGTTTCTCCAACTGAATCTGAAACGACATATACGATTGGACGTCCTGTCATATTGGCCTCCCCATTTATTAAAGTATTTCGTCGTGAGCAAGTTCCACAAAAGCCTTAGTAATATTGGTTTTAGTAATTCTTCCAACTACCTCTAGTCCGCTCTCATTCTGAGAACGTTTAACTACCGGAAGCCCGTCAATTTGCTTTTCGATCAGAATGTGGGCAATATCCAGCAGAAAGTCTTCTTTATAACAATACGTGATATTAGGCATTCTTGTCATGATAATATTTATAGGGATACTATTTATCTCTTGTTTTCCCATACTTGCCCTCAACAAATCTTTTCGTGAAGCAACTCCAGCAAGATGTCCGTTTTTATTAATAATGAACAGTGTTCCTACATCTTCTAAGAACATGGTACAGATTGCTTCGTATACTGTTGCAGAGTCTTGTACGACTACCGGCATAGAAGTAAATTCAGCTACTTTAATTTTCTTAACTTTTTCTGTCAGTAACTGTGAACCTGTTTTGCCCGTATAAAAATAGCCCACTCTCGGTCTGGCATCCAAGTAACCCGCCATCGTTAAAATTGCAAGATCTGGACGAAGTGTCGCCCGAGTTAAATCAAGCTGGTCAGCAATTTGTTCTCCTGTTATAGGTCCGTGATCCTTGACGATCTCAATAATCTTCTGCTGCCTTTTGTTTAGTTCGATTTTGTACACCACCTTTTGCTGCATCCAATGTGTTATACTTATTTTTCATTATTATAACTCATTAAGGAGAAAATGCGAACAAAAAAACTGTAAAGATAGTCTTCACAGTTGAATTCACGTTAAGTCATCAAGTTGTTTTAAAAATTTCTTTGATTTTATAAATACACCCGAATACTCTTCCATGTAGGCATCAAACAGCATTCTCAATTCTCTTTTTGTTTCCTTTTTTAATGATACGTTTCCAAGTCTCGCGAGATCGAGATGATAAAACATATTTAACAGCCGTGCAGTTCCTTTAGAGATATTCATTCTATAAGGATCTTTATAGGCACATCTTTCACAGAGAAAACCGCCTTCTCGAATCGAAAAAGAAAAATTCCCTTCAGCTGCATGACACGAGACGCATCTGCTTAGTTCTGGTACTATGCCGGCTGTTTTCATCATTTTCATCTCGAATAAAAAGGTAATAACCTCTGGATCAATTCCATGGTTGATATATTCTAAAGCCTGCTTCAGCCAGCCAAACAAGTCGGGTTTCATTTCTTCTTCGGATGTAAACCGATCAAGAAGCTCTGCCAAATAAGCTGCATAGGCAGTCTTAACCAAGTCTTCGCGTATATGCCTGAAGGAAGACAATGCTTCTCCTTGCTGCAAAGTTCCCAGTCCTCTTCCTCTTTGAAACACAAATATTCCGTATGTAAAAAGCTGCGTAATGGAGGTGAAGCGGCTTTTAGGCTTTTTCGCTCCTCTTGCCATTACGCCAATTTTTCCAAGTTCCTTTGTGTACAGAGTAATAATCGTATTTGATTCTCCATACGGAATGGTTTTTATGACTATTCCTTCCACTTTATATAGCAAGGTATATCACCACCCTCTCGTCAAGAAGGCACTTAGTTAATTAATGAAATGGAGGTTCCTCTAGAGACTCTTCATAAGGAATAACTGCTGATAATGCTGTTATTTCAAGGTCAAGTTCTTTGTATAACAAATAGGTATCAATATTGCCCGTTTCACAGAATACTTTCCAAGTAAATTCTTTCATGGTTTGGACACACCTTTCTATTTGTTTTTCTCCTGATATAACTAGGTTCACCTTAAACATTGTTTTCATGTGAAGGAAATATTAACAGTTTTTTACTATTAATAATCGTCCTCATTAAAGCCAAATTCAGCAAGCTGTTTCTGACGGTTTCTCCAGTCAGTTTGAACTTTTACATAGAGTTCCAAAAATACTCTTGATCCTAAAAGAGTTTCGATATCGGCTCTCGCTCTTTTTCCGACCTCTTTTAGCATTTTCCCTTGTTTCCCTATGATAATGCCTTTTTGAGATGATCGTTCAACAATTATAGTAGCATTTACAAACACAACGTTCTTCTCTTCCCGCACTTTCATTTCTTCAATTACCACAGCAACAGAATGAGGAATTTCCTCCCGTGTTAGATGCAGAACTTTCTCACGGATTAATTCTGCTGTAATAAATCGTTCAGGATGATCCGTTACTTGATCTTCCGGATAGAACTGCGGCCCTTCTTCCATATAAGAAACAATCTGATTCAATAATGTATCAACATTGTTTCCCTTTAAAGCGGAAATTGGAACAACTTCTGCAACATCTACCTTATTTCGATACATATCAATCAGCGGCAGCAAATCATCTGGATGGACTTTATCAATTTTGTTTACTACTAAAAAAACAGGGTTCTGCACATGCTGCAGTCTGTCTATGATAAATTGATCACCCCTGCCGTAGCCTTCCTCAGCATTGATTACAAAAAGAATAAGATCTACCTCGTTTAATGTCTGCTGTGCCGTTTTTGTCATAAAATCCCCAAGCTTATGCTTAGGCTTATGGATACCAGGCGTATCAATAAAAATTACTTGTGCTTCTTCTGTTGTATAGACAGCCTGAATTTTATTTCTAGTGGTCTGCGGCTTAT
The DNA here is from genome assembly GCF_042680145.1 of Fictibacillus halophilus. Taxonomy (GTDB): domain Bacteria; phylum Bacillota; class Bacilli; order Bacillales; family Fictibacillaceae; genus Fictibacillus; species Fictibacillus halophilus_A. Next base: position 1,924,131 of record NZ_JBHTNQ010000001.1, read on the forward strand.
CACTCATAATAGCGATTTTTTGTCCGATAACCTGATTTAACAAAGTGGATTTGCCTACATTTGGACGGCCAATTATGGTTACAAATCCTGATTTATACCCATCTTTAGTCATTTAAATCCTCCGGTGAAAAAGCACCTGGCAACAGGTCCTTAACCGCAATTTCCTGAACATCTCCATTCAGGTTTGTTAAGTAAACCGGCATGTCAGGAGGACATAATTCTGAAATAACCTGGCGGCATGCACCACAAGGCGGGACAGGGCGTTTTGTATCGGCAACGACAGCTATTGCACTGAATTTAATATCGCCTTCTGTATACGCTTTAAATAAAGCGGTTCTTTCAGCACAGCAAGTTAAGCTGTAAGCTGCATTCTCAATATTTGCACCATGATAAACTTTTCCTTCAGAAGAAAGCAATGCCGCACCTACCTTAAATTTTGAATAAGGTACATAAGCTCTTTCTCTTGCTTTCTTTGCTTGTTCCATTAATTGATCTTTGTTCATAATACATTTCACCTTCTTAACTTTCTATGCTTCTTAATAGAGGTTCTATAAAGAGCAGTATACCGATTATAACAGCAAATATCGAAAAAACCAAAACTGCACCTGCAGCAGCATCTTTTGCTTCCTTTGCCAAAGGATGACGTTCCAAAGTCATTAAATCAACTGTTTTTTCAACAGCAGTATTCATGAGTTCTAAGCCAAGCACAATCCCGATAACAATCAGCAAAACTGCCATGCGCAAGACTGAAAAATCAAGTGTAACCGCTGTTAAGATAACGATTACACTTATCATAATGTGTATTTTGAAATTTTGCTCGCTCTTAAATGTTTTTATTATCCCTGTATAAGCAAATGTAAAGCTATTGAATAACTTTTTCCATGCGATCATCTTTTCAATCCGTACTGCTCCAAAATTTCTTCTTGTCTGCCAAACATAGCTTTTTCATCTGCTTCATTCATATGATCATAACCTAAAAGATGAAGGAATCCGTGAACGGCAAGGAATCCCATTTCCCTCTCAATTGAATGTCCATATTCTTCTGCTTGTTCTTTTGCAACGTCTAAACAGATGATGATGTCCCCTAAGAACCTTGTTTCTTCACCGCCGATAATCTCTGTTTCATCTTCGCCCATCTCTTCCATGGCAAAAGAAATTACATCTGTCACGGCATCTTTTTGTCTGTATTCGCTATTAATTTCTTGAATTCTTTCTTTCGTAACGATCGTCACAGATACCTCTGCCGATCCCGTTTTTTCCATCTCTGCTGCCTTCTGCAGCACATTAGCTAACAACTCTTGGAACTCTTCACTGTTTTCGTTAATTTCATTTAAATACTCAACATGTAATGTCATTGTTTTTCCACCTTTTTCGTTTCTTCTGGATACTCAATTCTGGAATGAAATATTCCTTGAAGTGTTTCTGTTAAAGTTTTCGCTACGGTATCCAACTCTTTAAGTGTAAGATCGCATTCATCAAACTGGCCATCTTCAAGTCTGTCATTAATTATTTTTCGAATGATTTGGTCAATTTTTACTGGTGTAGGTTTTGATAAAGATCTAACGGCAGCTTCTACTGCATCTGAAATACCTATGATTGCTACTTCCTTCGTTTGAGCTTTTGGTCCAGGGTAACGGAAATCTGATTCAGCAACTTCTTTTTCCGTTAACTGAGTAGCCTTATGATAGAAAAATTTCAGCAGCGTCGTCCCATGATGCTGCTCCGCTATATCGATAATCTCTTTAGGTATTTTGTCTGCACGAAGCATGTCCGCTCCATCATAAGGATGAGCCGTAATGATCGTTTTGCTTAACTGAGGTGCAATCTTATCATGCGGATTCTCCATATTCATTTGGTTTTCAATGAAAAAATGCGGCCGTTTTGTCTTTCCGACATCATGATAGTAAGAACCCACCCTTGCCAGGAGCCCATTAGCACCAATCGATTCACATGCAGCTTCAGATAGGTTTGCTACCATAATGCTATGATGATAAGTACCTGGAGCTTCCATAAGGACTTTTCGCAAGATTGGGTGATTCGGATTTGACAGCTCGATCAGTTTCGTAACAGATAAAATATTAAAAGATGATTCAATCACCGGCAGCAATCCTAGTGTAAGTACTGCTGATATAAAACCAGATAAAGCAGCACAGCCAAGATCTAACCCAATCTGCCAAGATGTAAATTTCCCGTTTTGAAGCAAAAGCACACTTGCTACTGTTAGGATGGCTATAAAAGAAACGAAAAATCCTGCTTGAAGAATTTTAGAACGCTGCTGTGTTTTCCCTAAGAATACGATCCCGGAAATTGCGTTAAATAATACATACAAACTCATTATGAAATTAAAGTTACCTGTTGTTTGTTCATTAAAAATCAGTGCAGCACTGAGTGCAAAAATCACAGATGAAACGACAGCAAGTTCCTCATTAAACAGCATCTTAATCATCATCGCACCAGCTGCCACTGGAACTAAATACATTAAACTGTTCAATCCAATTTCAGTGCTGATACTTATCAGCTTCATCACAACAAGTGTCAGTGTAAACAGCAGTGCATAAATGGTCACATATTTTCTAAAATGCTCTTTCTTCCGTTCTTCTTTCATAAAATAATAAAGCCCTGCCATTACAAGTAAAACAAATAAGAACAGCCCATAGTAAGGATATGTTTTCATTTCTTGATCAAGCAGGCCGACCATCTTTAATCTTTCATAGATTTCAGGCGTGATAACTGAACCGCTTTTAACTAAAACTTCCCCTTCTCTTATAAATACTTCTTCAACTTTTTCACTAGCTTCTTTACGTTTTTGTCTTGTTTTTTCTGTATCGAGTGTCCGGTTTGCAATGATAAAAGTTCTTGTTATTTCCTCTGTCGCGTTCCTGAGGGAGTAAGATAAATTTCCGTTTTCGCGGATTAATCGAACCGCTTCATCTTTTTTTCCATCAACCTCTTCAACCATGATAGGTTCTTCAAGTACACTGTTTACAACATCAGGTCCAAGATTTCTTACATTTGTCAGTTCAGTCTCACTCGCCCGAAATAATGTATCAAATGTCTCATCAGAAATCTCTGAAGTATCTATGTAATCTTCTAATTGATCAATCTTTTGTTCACGTGTTAATAGTGGTTCATCATCTTTTTTCTTTTCTTCTGTTTTATTTATTGAAATGATTGTATTGATCAGTATTTTCATCGCATCAGCCTGCTCAAATGCGATGTCGTTATTAAAAGTGTATTCATTTTTTACATTTTCTTCAGCAAGCCTTTTTCTTGCCTCAGTCTGTTCTTCCAAAGGGATCGTAATTGGAGATTGTATATCACGAGGAGCACGTTCATAGACGTTTACGTCGACGACATTAGGAGTTACATTGCTGACTAATATAGCAAATAAAATAATCCCCATTACGATAAATGATACGGTTGCTACGCTTAAACGAAAATAATTTGAAAGGATGTGCCTCAAGTTGGCCAAACGCTACCACTCCCTAAACTGTGAATCCTATACTAATCTTAGCAAAAGTTGGACAAATATGGTACTTATATAAAGTAAAAAAGGGCTCCTGAAACAGGAGTCCTTATTTATCATATGTTTCATATGCTTCAATAATCCGCTGAACCAGCGGATGTCTTACAACATCTAATTGTTTTAAGTATATAAAATCAATTCCATTAACGCCTTCTAGTCTTTTTTCGGTAACTTTTAATCCGGACTCTTTTCCTCTAGGCAGATCAATCTGTGTAAGGTCACCAGTGATCACCATTTTCGATCCAAATCCGAGACGTGTCAGGAACATTTTCATTTGTTCGGGTGATGTATTTTGAGCTTCATCAAGAATTACGAAGCTTTCATCCAGGGTACGGCCTCTCATGTACGCTAATGGGGCAATTTCAATCGTTCCCCGTTCGATAAGTCTCTCAGTATGTTCTGCACCAAGAAGATCATGCAGCGCATCGTAAAGCGGGCGTAAATACGGATCAACTTTTTCTTTTAAATCTCCTGGCAAGAAACCTAAGCTTTCACCAGCTTCCACTGCAGGACGTGTTAGTACAATTTTTTTAATCCGGCCGTCTTTTAAGGCATTTACTGCCATGACGACTGCAAGATAGGTTTTACCCGTTCCCGCTGGTCCAATGCCGAACACAAGATCACGCTTTCTCATGGATTGAACGTAATGTCTCTGCCCCAGCGTTTTAACACGAATTGGCTTACCTTTAGCTGTAACTGCTATATCTTCTTCATATAACTCACTTAATTCATCCAGCATGTTCTTTTCTGCGAGCTGAACTGCATAAACAATATCCCTCTCAGATATTTTTATGCCTTTGCGCACTAATTTCAATAACACGGAGAGCGTCTCCTCGACCATTTCAGCTTTCGCTAGTTCCCCTGTCACTAAGATTTCTTCTCCGCGGGTGACTATACCTATGTTGAGCTTGTGTTCAATAACCTTTAAAAAGGCGTCGTTCGGCCCAAAGAGTGATGCGGCTTCCGTTGTATTTTCGAGTTGTAATGAATTAAGTCTTTTCGTTTCTGACAAACTACTCATTCTCCTTGTTGGATAGGTATAGGTTGTTCAGATGCAATATTTTCAATTACTTGGTAGAGCATCGTTAATTTTACTTTACCATTCGAGACCTTTTGTTGCCAAACTTTTTCACCTTTAATTTTTGCATCTTCAGGGAGTTTTTTAAGCAATTCTTTTTTAGCCATCTTTTTCCCAACCTCTATAGCTTCTGCTTTCGTGTAAGTCCGTTTTACTCCGTCTGTTTCCCGGATCTCTATTTTTATATAAGAAACGGGCATCTTCCACTTTGCCAGATAAAGAGGACTTTCGTTTAGTGTTTCCGTTTTATCCTGAAATTCTCCATCAGTAAATCCATAAATCGGAATATTTAATCCAAACAAAGAAACATAATGTCTATTTTCAAACTTTCCTGTGTACGTTTGAAAAGAAGTATTTAAAGGGATTTCCACCTTGGTTTCATACCAAACTTCACCTAAGATTTCACCTTTTGCACTTACAAGTTCCGGTTTTTTTTCTTTGCCGATATATCCGGATACCAATAAAGTTCCCTTTTGTACATAATCATTTACAGTTACTACTGGTTGTCCTTTTTCAACGAATAAAGAATGGATAACTGCTTGTTTTGTAGCGACGAGATGTTTCGGACCTGTAATTGGTTTTTCCTTTGGTATCTCTTTTTCTACGACTTCAAATCGATACGATGTTCCATGCTGTGTAACGCCTATCCAAGTGACATTTCCCATTTTTTTTGTTAGCTGTCTCTGGACCTCTCTTACATTCGGCAGTAAAAAAATAAACTTTCCTTTTTTTACTCCTATTTCTAATGCAGCTTTTCTAAGCTCATATTCAGTTTTAGGATTTGCGCCGATGACATTAATATTCCAAATCATATTAGATAATAAAAACAGAATGAAAATAAATGAGACCATGCCAAGTATAAAACCATTTCTTTTCCACATTTTTTTAAGCAGAAACGGCGTTCCCTTTTTTTCCTTAATTCTAATTTTCAGCTTATTTTGTTTTAAAATAGCTTTCACTCTCTGGATATCAGGAACTGAAATTGACACATGCACACGCTCACCATCGAGGGGTTTGATGTCCCAAATTTGTATTCCAGACTGGATACAAGTGTTGATGAAAGAGCTGGACTCTTGTCCAATAATTTCAATTCTCACATATCCTTTAAAATTATTATTCCATTTGCTTTTCATTTTGTCCCTCCATATCCTAAAAACTTTTAATCGTTTTCAAAATCCACTGAAGAGATGTTTCCTTCTAATAGAATCTCTTCTGGAAGAATGGTTTTAATGACAAATTCCCTGCCCGAAATGACGAGAGTGCCTTGTTTCAATTTGAGCTTGAGCTGTTCATTGGAAAAAGCTTTTACGCCCCTGTGATTTTCTATATAAATGTGTAGTTGTCCAATCATCGTTATCCGGGGTAAATCCATTACTACATCTGCTGGTAATTCAAGGTTCTGCATCATCCATTTGCTTACTTGCTGCCGCAATTTTCCCATAAAAAAACCCCCTCTCTCCATTTTTATGAGAGAAGGGGGCAAACTATCACATTATTTCTTTGTTAGCTTTCAGTTACATTCGTTTTTGCAGTGCTTTAGGCTTCGAAAGAATTTCTGACCATATAACTGCTTTTTGAAGTTCTTTTTGATCTGCTTTGAAGCTGCCCAGGATAGCTTCTTCTTTATCCTGATAACGATTCGAGTTGCTTTTATGCTTTAAATCCTCATACCGCTTAGTGAGTGCTTCTTTTCTATCGGGGCTCTTTTCCGGTGAAATCGTAATCTCTCTTTCGGGCTGACTAACAGCTTCGCGCGGAACTCCAAATGGAGAAGCTTTTTGTTTAGGCTGCTCATTCGTCCGCTTTGCAGGTGCAGGTCTATTCGCATTCTTTGTATCGTTCAATCTTTTAAAGAAGCTGTATAACCCGCCAGCGATAATAACGACAAAAGCGATATTTGCAATCAGGATATCAATAATCGCTTCAATGATATTCATGATTACATTTTCCGTCCTTTATCATCGTTCTCTTTATCTGGATTAGAAGACTTACTAATTGATTCTCTCATAGTTGTATCTGCCATAATGTTCTTCATGTTCATGTAATCCATAAAGCCCATATTACCTGAACGCAGAGCTTCGGCTAATGCCATAGGTACCTCTGCTTCTGCCTCTACAACTTTTGCTCTCATTTCCTGGACTCTTGCTTTCATTTCTTGTTCGTTCGCTACTGCCATCGCACGTCTTTCTTCTGCTTTTGCCTGTGCAATATTCTTATCTGCCATTGCTTGGTCTGTTTGCAGTTCTGCACCAATATTTTTGCCAATATCAATATCTGCAATATCAATCGAAAGAATTTCGAAAGCTGTTCCTGCATCTAGACCTTTTGAAAGGACTGTTTGAGAAATCATATCGGGATTTTCAAGTACTTTTTTATGTGTTTCAGAAGAACCGATTGTACTAACTATTCCTTCACCAACACGAGCGATGATTGTTTCTTCACCAGCTCCACCTACAAGCCGGTCTATGTTGGCACGTACCGTGATTCTAGCTTTTGCTTTCACTTCAATACCATCCAAAGCTACACCAGCGATAAAAGGAGTTTCTATCACTTTTGGATTAACACTCATCTGGACTGCTTCAAGTACATCACGGCCTGCAAGGTCGATTGCTGCCGCTCTTTCAAAGCTAAGTTCGATGTTAGCTCGGTGTGCAGCAATCAATGCATTTACTACACGGTCAACGTTTCCTCCTGCGAGATAGTGGCTCTCAAGCTGATTTGTACTTAATTCTAAACCCGCTTTTACTGCTTTAATCAATGGATTTACGACACGGTTTGGAATAACCCTTCTTAATCTCATTCCTACTAATGTAAAGATGCCTACTCTTACTCCTGCAGCCAGTGCAGAAATCCAAAGCATTACGGGGACAAAAGTAAACAATACTGCTAAAGCAATTACTATAAGACCAATGATTACAATACTTGCAATCGAGCTAAGTTCTAACATTAACAACACACTCCATTCATTCTTTATTTTCGGCCAGCCTCACTACGACACGGCCTCCGCTCACTTTTACAATTTTAACTTTTTCATCTTTTCCGATAAAAGCGCCTTCAGATACTACATCAATATACTCGTCATCAATTTTCACACTGCCAGCAGGCCGTAACGGGGTAGCAGTAATCCCAGTCTTTCCGGTTAGATCAATACGCTCACTGTGCGAAAGGTACCCTTTTTCAGAACTTGTTGAATCGAAGAGCACTAAACGTTTTAGCGGACCATTATAACCAAACGAGCGGATGAAGAAGTATGAGCCAATGATTGTTACAATAATGGCTATCGCAATTGCGATAAGAATTCCTGATAAAGAACCACCTGCGAGTATCAAACCAGTTAACATGGCCACCACCCCAATTATGCCCATAATACCTCCGGGCAAAAATATCTCCATTATGATTAAAATAAATCCTATCACGAACAAAATGATTGCTTCCCAGCCTGCTAAACCAGCTATCATATGACCATAGAAAAACAAAAATAATGACAGTGCCCCTACAGATCCTGCAATACCAAACCCTGGTGTATATAACTCAAGAACAAGCCCTAAGCTTCCTAAAGAAAGCAGTATCGGCACGATAACTGGATTTGTTACAAAACGGGCTATTTTATCAGCAAAAGTAGGTTCCGATTCTAAAATCTTAGCATCTTCCAGGTCTAAATAGGCTAATAGTTCCTGTCGATCCTCAGCAATCTTTTCAGCATAGCCCACTTTTAAAGCTTCACTTGCAGTTAATGTAAGAAGATCGCCTTTCTTTAACTCAAGCTCAGGAATTTCAACATCAGGATCGACCATAGCCTCTGCATATAATGGATCACGATCGTTAAGTTCTGCTGCCGCCAGCATCTCTGCCTTCCATGCTGATTCTGCCTTTTGTCCTGCTGTATTTCCCTGGCTGTCTATAACAGCGGCTGAACCAATCGTAGTAGAAGGTTTCATAACGATGTCATCTGCATTTAAAGCTATATAAGCACCTGCAGAAAAAGCATTTTTCACAATGTACGCAGTAATTGGTATATCTGTTTCCCTCATCAGTTTTGCTATATGTATTGCTGCGTCTACCCGTCCGCCTGGAGTATAGATCTCGAGTACGATATGGTCAGTACCATCCTCTTCAGCTTCTTTAATATTTCTTTCTAAAAAAGCCTCAAGACCTCTTTCAACTTCGTGCTCAACTGGAATAAATGTTACGGTTTTCCCTTGACCAGCTGAAAAAACTTGCTGAGTTGATAATAAACCGTAAATTCCCCATATAAAACATAAGGTATAGATCAGCAATCGGGTCCTTTTCACGAAAATCCCCCCTTCTCCTTCTATTTTACGTTAATTTGTGGGAAAAGTTTCAATAAAATAAGAAAACGCCCTGTATAAATACAGAGCGTTTGTCAATTTCAATCATGATAATTGTTGCTGCACTATACGGTTAACGAGACCGCCATCGGCTTTCCCTTTAACTTTAGGCATAAGTGCACCCATAACTTTACCCATGTCAGCTTTAGAAGCAGCCCCAGTTTCTGAAATTGTTTGAGCAACAATTTCAGAAAGTTCTTCTTCATTCAGCTGTTTAGGAAGATATGGCGTAAGAACAGCAATTTCATCTTGAAGACCTGCGACTAAATCATCGCGGCCAGCTTTTTCGAATTCTTGGAGGGAGTCTTTTCTTTGTTTCATTTCGCGTACAAGAACGGTAAGCTCTTCTTCCTCATTTAATTCGCGGCCTTGCTTAATAGCCTCATTTTGAAGAGATGCCTTTAGCATGCGAATAACAGAAAGCTTTTGCTTGTTCTTGTCCTTCATCGCTTGTTTCATATCTTGGTTTAAATCATTAAGAAGACTCATATTACTTACACCCCGCCTTAGAACTTACGCTTTCTTGCTGCCTCAGCCTTCTTCTTACGCTTTACGCTTGGCTTTTCATAATGCTTGCGCTTTTTAACTTCAGCCAATGTTCCATCTTTGGAAACGGATCTTTTAAAACGACGAAGAGCATCATCAATGGATTCATTCTTGCGAATACGTGTTTCTGCCATTTGTATTTCCCTCCCTCCAGACCATCCTTACATAAAGTAAAGATGCGTCACATATCTTTTGCCATTATAATATATCCTTGCAATACGGTCAACTTAATTTAAACAAGTTGGTCGGAGAGAAAAGGTAATTATTCTAGAATAAAAATTAATAATCTGAAGTAGATGTTCCGCCTTCAACAATTGCGATTCCTGCACTTGCACCAATACGTGTCGCACCAGCTTCGATCATAGCTAAAGCTGTCTCACGGTCTCTAACTGCTCCAGAAGCCTTTACACCGATGTTTGGTCCAACAGTTTCACGCATTAGCTTAACATCTTCAACAGTTGCTCCTCCAGTAGAGAAACCTGTTGATGTCTTAACGAAGTCAATTCCAGCTTTTACAGCAATTTCACATGCTTTTACTTTTTCTTCATTCGTTAATAGAGACGTTTCGATGATGATCTTTGTGAGTGCTTTGCCTTTTGCTGCTTCAACAACTGCACGAACATCTTGTTCAACTAGTTCATAGTTGCCATCTTTTAAAGCTCCGATGTTAATAACCATATCAACTTCAGTAGCACCGTTTTCAATTGCATTCTTTGTTTCAAATGCTTTTACTTCCGGAGTGTTCGCACCTAGAGGGAACCCGATTACAGTACAAACTGCTACGTCCGAATCTTTCAACTGTTCAAATGCTGTATATACCCAAGTAGGGTTTACACATACAGAAAAGAAATTATATTTTTTAGCTTCTTCACAAAGAGTCAAGATCTCTTTCTTTGTAGTTTCTGCTTTTAAAGCTGTGTGATCAATCATTCTTGCTACATTTAAATTGCTCATAAAAAACAATCCTTTCTAAACTTAAAAATTAAATACCGTAGTATCATACCAAATTAATCGAAATAAATCGAGCTACTCACAAAAAACATCCTGGTATGAACTCCAGGATGTTAGCTTGAAACAGCTTGCTTCAGGATTTCTTCCATTTCTTGTTTAACAAATACACCATTACTATAAGGATACCCAGCTTTTGTGATTTTCACTTTTACTAATTTACCTATCATGTCTTCATTTCCTTCAAAGACAACCTTTAGGTAGTTTGTCGTGTAACCAACAAATAAATTCTTGCCTGGTTCATCCTTAAACTCTTCTTCCGGAATTACCTCAACTACTGTATCTTCATAATCTGATGCATATTCTTTTGCTAATTGATCAGATAGAGAGATCAATTTATGAACTCGTTCGTTCTTTATATCTTCAGGAACCTGATTTTCCATCTTGGCAGCAGGTGTACCAGTACGTTTTGAATAAGGGAACACATGAAGTTCCATAAATTTATGGTTTTTAATGAAATGATACGTTTCCATAAATTCTTCTTCTGTCTCTCCTGGAAAACCTACAATGACATCAGATGTAATTGCAAGTCCTGGCAAAGCTTCTTTTAACCGGTCAAGACGTTCACCGAACATTTCCATAGAATACTTTCTTCTCATGCGCTGAAGAACCGTATTTGAACCTGATTGTAAAGGAATATGGAGGTGAGGAACGATTTTTTCAGAATTACCCATAACCTCAATTACTTCATCTGAAATCTGGCTCGCCTCAATAGATGATATACGTATACGTTTAAGTCCTGTAATATTTTCATCTAAATCACGGAGCAATTTGGCAAAAGAATAATCTTTCATATCTTCACCATAACCAGCAGTGTGAATCCCCGTCAGAACGATTTCTTTATAGCCTGAATCCACTAATTGCTGTGCTTGAGACAGAACATCTTCTGGTTTTCTTGAACGCAATAACCCTCTTGCCCAAGGAATGATACAGAATGTACAGAAATTATTGCAGCCTTCCTGAATCTTTAAAGATGCTCTAGTTCTGTCAGTAAAAGCTGGTACGTCTAATTCTTCATATACTCTAGCCTTCATGATGTTGGATACACCATTAATAGGCATTCTTTCTTCCTGATATTGCTGAATGTACGTAAGCATCTTGGACCGATCTTGTGTACCGACTACAACATCTACTCCAGGAATAGCCATAATCTCAGCAGGTGAGGTTTGAGCATAGCATCCTGTAACACAAATAACTGCATCAGGATTTTTTCGTATTGCACGTCTAATTACCTGCCGGCTTTTTTTATCCCCTGTATTTGTTACAGTACATGTATTAATTACATAAACGTCCGCTGTGCTGTCAAAGTCAGTTCTTTCGTATCCTTCAGACTGAAAAAGCTGCCAGATCGCTTCTGTTTCGTAATGATTGACTTTACAGCCTAAAGTATGAAAAGCAACAGATGGCATTTTCATCACCCCTTTAATTCAAAATGAAAAGAAATAGCAGATAAAATATATAATGGAGCTGTTTCGGTCCTTAAAATTCTTGGACCCAGTCCGCATAATTCAAATCCATGTTCTTTAAGGACCATCGCTTCTTTTTCGCTTATCCCGCCTTCTGGACCTATAACGCAAAGAAGATTATCTCCTTTTGCAATCTTCTTTAAAGCAGAAGAAAAACGGCTGTATTCTTGCAGTTTAGCTTCCTCTTCATATGCAACGATTTTTATATTATACTGTTCTGCTACTTTTAGCAAATCAGAAAAAGACCCAGGATTCATAATCACTGGAATCTTGTTTCTATGCGATTGTTCAGCTGCTTCTTTAGCGATTTTTTCTAAACGTTCCTTCTTTTTAGCTGCTTTTTTATCGTCCCATTTCGCAACTGAGCGGTCAGCAGAAAAAGGAAAGAAAGCTGAAGCTCCAAGCTCGGTTCCTTTTTGAACAATGTATTCAAGCTTATCTGCTTTTGGAAGGCCTTGTGCAATGGTGACCGTAATAGGCATCTCTGAATCTGATTCCAGCTCATTTACAGCCTTTGCTTCTACAACGTTCCCGCCTAGGTCAAGTATCTCACAAACCGCAGACCTGCCATTATTGTCACAGCATATAATGTTGTCTCCCGGCTGCATTCTCATAACCTTAGAAATGTGTTTTGCATCTTCATCTTTTATGAAAACACGGTCATTTTCCCAGCTTTCAGCGGGAACAAAATACCTTTGCATTTCGAGCACTTCCTGTTCTTATTTCTGATTTTGAGCGACGATCGCCACCCAATCTTCCATCTCCAAGATTTCAATAATCGTAAATCCTTGCTGTTCTAACTTTGCTTTAACATCACGTTTCTTTCCTTGTATTATGCCTGAAGTAATGAAATAGCCGCCTGGTTTTAACACTTTGGCTGCATCATCGACGAATAGGAGAATGATTTCTGCAAGAAGATTGCCGACAATAAGGTCTGCAGGACCTGATATTCCTTTCAGTAAATCATTTTGATCAACATGAACTTTATTATGCACTTTATTCAGCTTTACATTTAAACGGGCACTGTTAACTGCTACTTCATCCAGATCATAGGCATCTACCTTGCCTGCACCGAGCATTGCAGATGCAATGCTTAATACTCCGGATCCTGTTCCTACGTCAATAACAGTATCGCCTTCTTGAATATATTTTTCGATTGCCTGCAAGCTCATGACGGTAGTGGGATGAGTTCCGGTTCCAAACGCCATTCCAGGATCCAATTCAATAATTAACTCGTCAGAATGGACAGGTACGTACTCCTCCCAAGTCGGAGTAATAGTAATTCGCTTCGATATTTTGACTGGCTTATAGTATTTTTTCCATGCTGTCGCCCATTCTTCTTCGTTAACTTCAGAAATTGAAATGGTATTCGCACCAATATCGATATCGTATTTTACAAGATTTGTAATAGCCTGCTTAATCTCTTCAACGGTCTCTCCTAAAAAACTATTTACAGGAAGGTATGCTTTTAAAATGACACCTTCAGAAGGATAGTCAGACGGATTAAGCTGATAGATTTCACCAAACACGGATTGGCGCTCTTTTGAGAGGTCATCCACATCCTCAATCACAACTCCGCTTGCTCCTGCTTCATGTAAAATATTTGATACTGGTTCAACAGCTTCCTGAGTAGTGTGGATGCTAATTTCTGACCATTTCATCATATCAACTCCGTTTTTAAGATTAAGAAGGTTTTTTTACTCACCTTTAAAAGCACGTTTGACTTTATCAAAAAATCCATCTTGCTGTTCATCGGGCAGACTTCCGCTTATTTCAGAGAAATCTCTAAGCAGCTGCTTTTGTTTTTCTGTTAAATTTTTCGGTGTAACAACTTTTACTTGTATGTGCTGATCTCCCTGACCGCGTCCATGAACATTCTTCACGCCTTTTCCTCTCAGCCTGAAGTGTGTTCCAGTTTGTGTTCCAGCAGGAATCTTCAACTTTACTTTACCGTACAGAGTAGGCACTTCTATTTCATCACCTAATGCTGCCTGAACAAAAGTTAAAGGCATTTCACAATAGATATCGTCCCCGTCACGCTCGAAAAATTCGTGCTCAGCCACTTGGAAAACAACATAAAGGTCACCAGCAGGACCTCCATTCACTCCAGGTTCACCATGTCCTGACATACGGATCTGCTGACCATTATCTACACCAGCAGGAACTTTTACGGAAAGCTTTTTATTCTTGCGTACTTTTCCTGCTCCGTGACATGTATTACATTTTTCTTTAATAATTTTCCCTTTACCGCTGCAATGATTACATACTCTTCTGTTAACGATGCGTCCAAATGGAGTGTTTTGCTCAACATTCAGCTGGCCGCTGCCATTACAGTGTGAACATGTTTCTGGTTTTGTGCCTGACTTAGCCCCAGAACCATGACATGTACCGCAAGTTTCTTCAGTTGGAATCTGAATCTCAGTTTCCTTACCAAATACCGCTTCTTCAAATGAAAGGCGTAGCCCATATTGAAGGTCGTTTCCTTGTCGCGGTGCGTTTGGATTACGTCTTCCGCCGCCACCGCCAAAGAACATATCAAATATATCACCGAATCCTTCAAAGCCAGCTCCCGCTCCACCGAATCCCTGATTAGGGTCAGTATGTCCAAACTGGTCGTAGTGTGCTTTTTTCTGTGGATCGCTTAACGTTTCATATGCTTCTTTTACTTCTTTAAACTTTGTTTCCGCATCTGCCTCTTTATTCACATCAGGGTGATACTGTCTGGCAAGCTTACGGTATGCTTTTTTCACCTCATCATTGGAGGCGTTCTTATCTAATCCAAGTACTTCGTAATAATCTCTTTTACTCATAATAGGACACTCCCGAATTCTCACATAAAAGTTATCTTACCATTGAATACCACCTGACTCAAGACGAAACTGCAAACACCAGCGAGTCAAGAGTCTGTAAAAAAAAATCATTGCTTTTCAGAAGGCTCTTCTCTAAAAAGATTGTTGCTTTCGGCTCATTTTTTTCTCTTCATTGACAAGTTGATTGGAGTGCAAGGTGCGAGCCTCCTGCGGGATTAGCGGGACAGGTGAGACTTCTAATGGCGCAAAGCGCCGAGAAGGCTCACCGCACGCCCCGCGGAAAGCGAGCATCCTGTAACGGAAATCAACCACTTTCAAGAGCATCAAAGTTTGCGAAAACAGCTTTTTCAGAAAAAAAGTCAAAGTCAAGATATCCTGACTTTGACTTTTTATTGCTAGTTCTTATTTTTTATCGTCGTTTACTTCTTCATAATCAGCATCTACGATATTATCATCATTTTTGCCTTCTGCATCGCCTTGTTGAGCTTGTGCTTGTTGTGCCGCTTGCTCATAAAGTTTAACAGATAGCTGCTGTACGATTTCACTTAATGCTTCTTTTTCTTTCTTAATTGCTTCGATGTCGCTGCCTTCAAGTGCTTTCTTCAAGCTCTCTTTAGCTTCTTCTGCCTTTTTAACCTCAGCTTCATCTACTTTACCTTCAAGGTCTTTCAATGTTTTATCAACTGTAAATACAAGCTGATCTGCTTCGTTTCTTGTGTCAATCTCTTCACGTTTCTTCTTGTCAGCTTCAGCATTTTCCTCAGCGTCTTTTACCATGCGTTCAATCTCATCATCTGAAAGTCCTGTAGAAGACTTAATCGTGATTGATTGCTCTTTATTCGTACCAAGATCTTTCGCACGTACGTTAACGATACCATTTGCATCGATATCAAAGCTTACTTCGATTTGAGGTACTCCGCGTGGTGCCGGAGGAATCTCAGATAATTGGAATCTTCCAAGAGTCTTGTTGTGCGCAGCCATCTCACGCTCACCTTGTAGGACATGGATGTCTACAGATGTCTGGTTGTCTGCAGCTGTTGAAAATACTTGTGATTTCGATGTAGGGATCGTTGTGTTTCTGTCAATCAATCTTGTGAATACGCCACCCATCGTTTCGATACCAAGTGAAAGCGGTGTAACGTCAAGAAGAACTACATCTTTAACATCTCCTGCTAGAACTCCACCTTGAATCGCAGCTCCAAGTGCTACTACCTCATCAGGGTTAACACCTTTATGCGGCTCTTTGCCAGTAAACTTTTTGATCGCTTCTTGAACTGCAGGGATACGAGTTGATCCACCTACTAGAATAACTTTATCAATGTCAGATGGCGACATTCCCGCATCGTTTAATGCCTGGCGTGTAGGTGCCATCGTACGCTCAACTAGATCAGAAGATAAGTCTTCAAATTTAGCACGTGATAAGTTTAACTCTAAGTGCTTCGGTCCAGATGCATCAGCTGTGATAAACGGTAAAGAGATCTGTGTAGAATTTACACCAGAAAGATCTTTTTTCGCTTTTTCAGCAGCATCTTTTAAACGTTGAAGAGCCATTTTATCTTGAGAAAGATCAATACCGTTCTCTTTCTTGAATTCACTTACTAAATAATCAATGATTACTTGGTCAAAATCATCTCCACCAAGTTTGTTGTCGCCTGAAGTTGACTTTACTTCGAAGAAACCATCACCTAGTTCAAGGATTGATACGTCGAAAGTACCTCCTCCAAGGTCAAATACAAGAATTGTTTGGTCTTCATCTTTTTCAAGACCATAAGCTAGCGCTGCAGCAGTAGGCTCATTAACAATACGCTCAACTTGAAGACCAGCAATCTGTCCAGCATCTTTAGTAGCTTGACGTTGAGCATCGTTGAAATAAGCTGGAACTGTAATAACAGCTTTCTCAACTTTTTCACCAAGATAATCTTCTGCATGTGATTTAAGTTTTTGAAGGATGATAGCTGAAATCTCTTGAGGAGTATAATCTTTTCCTTCAACCGTTTCTTTGTGGTCTGTACCCATATAACGCTTGATAGACATGATTGTGTTTGGATTTGTAACAGCTTGACGCTTCGCTACTTCCCCAACAGAACGATCTCCATCTTTAAAAGCTACAACAGATGGTGTTGTACGGTTTCCTTCCGGGTTAGGAATAACTACCGCTTCTCCACCTTCCATAACAGCAATACAAGAGTTTGTTGTACCTAAGTCAATTCCGATGATTTTACTCATGTTTTTTCCCTCCATAAAAATTATGTAGTTTTATGCGTTTACTTTTACCATAGCAGGACGTATAACACGGTCCTTTAACATATAGCCTTTTTGCAATTCTTCAATAACAGTGTTGGACTCGTATTCTGAATCTTCCACTTGCATTACAGCTTGGTGCATATTTGGATCAAACTTTTCACCAATTGTTGGTACTTCTTTAAGACCTTCTTGCTTTAACGCATCAGCTAACTGGCGATATACCATTTCCATTCCTTGAATCAAGGTTTTGGCTTGTTCGTTCGTAGCTTCAGTTTTCAAAGCACGCTCAAAGTTATCTAGAGCAGGTAATAGTTGTTCAAGCAAACTTTGGGATTTATATTTTAGGCTTGCAGCCTGTTCTTCTCTTGTACGGCGGCGGAAATTATCGTAATCCGCTTGCAGACGAAGGTTCTTTTGACTCGCTTCTTCAAGCTTTAATTCAAGCTCCTGAATTCGCAACTGCTCTTCTGTTAATGTTTCTTCAACAGTTTCTTCAGGAATATTATCTTCTTGAACTTCTTCTTCAACTGCAGTATCTACTGTTTCTTCATTCAGATCAGTCTCTGTTTTGTTCTGTGTCATTTCCTCTTTGTTCATGCTTTCACCTCCCTAAAATGCTTTACTTAGAAAAATCATTTAAACGGTTCGTCATTTCCCTGGATAAGGAATCAAGCAAAGATATCACTCTTTTGTATTCCATTCTTGTCGGACCGATTAAAGAGATCGTACCGATATGTTTGCCGTGCATCGTGTATGAAGCATTAATGACACTGCAATTCTTCATCGCTTCATGCTCGTTCTCCGTCCCGATTTTAACCGTTACACCTTTTTCGGTCGAAGAAACAAGCTTCTCCATCAAGTCGCGTGTTTCCAAAAAGTCTAGAAGCGGCCGTACCTTATCAAGATCTCTAAACTCTGGCTGGGAAAGCATATTTGTTTTCCCGCCGTAAAACAGCTTTTCCTTTTTGCTCCACAAAAGAAGCTGATCCAGGAAAACGCTCATATTTTGATAATCCTTCAGATGTTTTTTAAATACAGCTGACAGTTCCATCTGTATTCTGCTGTTCAGTTCTATTAATCGGACACCTGCAAGTCTTTCATTCAGAATATTAACAAGCTTCTCCAAATCAGACGGCTCGATAGAATTGGGCAGCACAATCTGTCTATTTTCAACATGACCGGTGTTCGTTACAAATATCGCTACTGCCATCTGGGATGACAAAGGAATGATCTGCATGTGCCGAAGTTTCATATCAAGAGCGTTTGGACCTAGAACAACAGAAGTATAGTTTGTTAAATCTGATAAGATTTTTGCTGATTGGTCAAATAATACTTCAGCTTCTTGAACCTTTTCAGTAGATAAAAGTTCAGTTCTGTCCATTTCGTTCGGTGAAACAGACAATGAAGGCAGCAGGTGATCCACATAGAATCGATATCCTTTTTCAGACGGAATCCTTCCAGAAGAAGTATGGGTTTTCTCTAAGAATCCAAGATCCTCAAGATCTGCCAGTTCATTGCGAATCGTGGCAGGACTGTAGGTAATGTCTTCTCTTTTGGAGATTGTACGGGAACCTACAGGCTCAACATGCTTAATGTAATCATCTATTAAAACACGCAAGATATAGAGTTGGCGTTCCGATAACATCCCATCACCCCATTTGTTAGCACTCATCAGAAGCGAGTGCTAAATCTATAATATAAGTTACCAAAAGGTAGTCTTCGTTGTCAATCTAAAACTACACCAATAAATTCTTGGAATACTTCATTCCCGAGAGGTCTACCATCTTTTGTGAGGAAGAGCCTTCCATCATGTTTTTCAAGCCAGCCTTTTTGAATCATTCTTTGAATGGGTTCTTTATATATATCGAACATCGAACGGCCATACCGATTAATAAAATCTTGATCTGAGACTCCTTCTTGTTTACGAAGGCCCATAAACATTTCTTCTTCCATCTTTTCTGTAATCGGAACAGGATGCTCTTCTATATAAGGAAAGCCTTGTTCCTCTATCAAATTCATATACTGCTTTAAAGGACCTGCGTTCCTTCTTCTAATACCCTCCACATAACTGTGTGCTCCTGCTCCAATCCCAAAATATTCGTTATTGTTCCAGTATTGGAGATTATGCTTGCTCTCAAACCCGGGAATCGCAAAATTGCTGATCTCATATTGCTTGTATCCCTTTTTATCAAGAGTTTCAATTAAATATTCGTACATAGCGGCTTCAAGCTCTTGCTCTGGCAAGATAAGCTTACCTTTTTGGGCTAAATTATAGAATACGGTTTTCTTTTCAATCTGCAATGAGTAAGACGATATGTGCGGAACATCTAAGGCTAGCGCTTCGTCCACTGACTCCTTGAACATATCCATCGTTTGTCCAGGTAAACCAAACATCAAATCAATCGACATATCGTGTATTCCTGCTGCTTTAGCTTCAGCAACAGTTGAATACACATCTTCCCTGTTATGTGTTCGACCTAATTTTTTTAACAAAGATGATTGAAATGCTTGTACGCCTATACTCAGTCTGTTAACCCCGTTATCTTTTAGAACTGCAATTTTTTCTTTTGTTGTTTGTTCAGGATTCGCCTCAACAGTGAATTCTTTTACGGATTTGTTTCCTAACACTTCGTTTACATCATTTAAAAAGGTATTCAGTTGATTTTCACTTAAAGAAGTGGGGGTGCCCCCTCCTACAAAAATCGTCTCCATTTCATAGCTCTTAAACCTGGACGTCGTATTCAGCATCTCTTTTTTCATGGACGCTAAATACTCATCTACTGGCTGCTGATGAATGAAAATCTTGTTAAAATCACAATAGTGACAAATTTGGACACAAAATGGTATATGAAGATATGCCGCTTTAAGCACGATGTTCACCGCCTTTTATTCTCATAAATTAGGAAAGACCGCTAAAATTGCCTTCGCGGTCTTATAATGGTTTTTATTTATTGTTATTAGTATCATCCATACGAAGAACGGCCATAAACGCTTCTTGCGGTACATCCACTCGACCAATTGTCTTCATTCGCTTCTTACCTTCTTTTTGCTTATCTAATAGCTTACGTTTACGTGAGATATCCCCGCCATAACATTTTGCTAAAACGTTCTTTCTTAATGCCTTGATGTTAGAACGAGCGACAATCTTCTGACCAATTGCAGCTTGGATTGGCACTTCAAACTGTTGACGCGGAATCAGTTCTTTTAGCTTTTCAACGACAACTTTACCACGCTCATATGCGAAGTCTTTATGAACAATAACAGACAATGCATCAATCTTTTCATTGTTCAGCAATATTTCCATTTTAACCAGCTTTGAAGGTTTATAACCAATCAACTCATAGTCAAGAGATGCGTACCCTTTTGTACTTGATTTTAACTGATCAAAGAAATCATACACGATCTCAGAAAGCGGAATCTCGTAAAGAACGTTTACGCGATTGTTTTCTAAATAATCCATCGTCATGAAGATACCGCGTTTCTTTTGGCAGATCTCCATAATCGTTCCGACATAATCGTTCGGTGTCATGATTGAAGCTTTTACATATGGTTCTTCAACGACAGAAATCTTCTGTGCTTCAGGCATATTTGCAGGGTTATCGACGACTATTTTTTCCCCATCCGTCATCGTAACGTTATAAATAACGCTTGGTGCTGTCGCGATTAGATCGATGTTAAACTCACGTTCAATACGCTCTTGAATGATCTCCATATGAAGAAGTCCTAAGAATCCGCATCGGAATCCAAATCCAAGGGCTTGAGATGTCTCTGGCTCATATTGAAGAGCAGAATCATTCAATACAAGTCGTTCTAACGCTTCACGAAGATCGTTGTACTTTGCCGTGTCTACTGGATATAGTCCGCAATATACCATTGGGTTCATCTTTCTATAACCTGGAAGTGGTTCTGTTGCCCCTTTTACGGCACTAGTAATCGTATCACCGACTTGTGTATCCCCAACGTTTTTGATGGATGCCGTTAAGAAACCAACATCACCAACCGTTAAAAAGTCTTTCTGAACAGCTTTTGGAGTAAACACCCCCAGTTCAAGTACTTCAAACTCTTTACCAGTTGCCATCATTTTGATCTTATCGCCGACCTTAACAGTTCCTTCTGCCACTCGAATATACGTAACTACCCCTCTATATGGATCATATAAAGAGTCGAAGAT
This sequence comes from Fictibacillus halophilus, assembly GCF_042680145.1. Lineage (GTDB taxonomy): Bacteria > Bacillota > Bacilli > Bacillales > Fictibacillaceae > Fictibacillus > Fictibacillus halophilus_A. Next base: position 1,945,329 of record NZ_JBHTNQ010000001.1, read on the forward strand.
AAGCGCTTTAAGCGGACCTTCAGGATCACCTTGAGGAGCTGGCACTTTTGCTACAATCTGCTCTAGAATGTCTTGAATACCAATGCCTGCTTTCGCTGAAGCAAGTACTGCTTCTGATGCATCCAGTCCGATAACATCTTCAATCTCCTGGCGTACTCGCTCTGGCTCAGCACTCGGGAGGTCAATTTTGTTAATAACTGGCAATATCTCTAGGTCATTCTCAAGAGCTAAATACACGTTCGCTAACGTTTGTGCTTCAATTCCTTGAGCAGCATCTACGATAAGCAACGCTCCCTCACAAGCTGCTAAGCTTCTAGACACCTCGTATGTAAAGTCTACGTGTCCTGGGGTATCAATCAAGTGGAACGTATAAATCTCACCATCTTTTGCTTTATATTGAAGCTGAACGGCATTTAATTTAATCGTTATTCCACGTTCACGTTCTAAGTCCATTGAGTCTAACAGCTGTTCTTTCATCTCACGCTGTGTTAGAGCACTTGTTTCTTCCAAAATTCTGTCAGCTAAAGTAGATTTCCCATGGTCAATATGTGCAATGATGGAAAAGTTTCTGATCTTAGCTTGTCTTTTTAATTTTTCTTCTCTGTTCATTATACGTTCACTCCTACAATTTTAGGAAAAGTCACTAGCTTTGATTATAGCAATACAAGATACCTCTTTCAATCACAACCTGTAAAAATAGGGATTTGAACAAAAAAGAACCTTTAAAGATCTGCCCTTTAAAGGTTCTTATGGAGAGAATACATCAAGCATCTCTTGAATAATGATGCCTAGCACTGAAATCATGACACTGAAAGCTGATGAGATCCATGAAGTGAGCTTTTGTCCTAAAGCAGAAAAAACATTAAACGAATCAATCTTATTTAAAGTTTCCTGTTTCGCTTTTATATCATGGCTAGATGTTTTATCAACACCTTCATTTTCTGAAGAAAAGCTATCATTCATAGATTCTATGCTCTCTTTATTTGAAGCACCTTTTAGTTCATTCATTTCGAAATGTGCTTTTTGAATACCAAATAAAACACCGAACAAAAGTAAGGCTGTAATTCCAAAACACTTTAACATAAATTTCGTCATTGGTTTTCCCCCTTGTATACGAGGATGTACGATTCAAATTTATGCAGCAGCTTGTCCAAACATGACTGTTTATTTAAACTCTGTTGCTATTAGGAGCGGTTGATTTCCACTGCAGGATGCTCACTTTCCGCTCCCATCAACTTGTCAACGGAGGCTTCACAAAACAAAAAATAATCTTTTAGAAACTAGGCTTTTTTAATGCGTATACGAAGAAGTGTTTCCTTGATCTATCTGCCCGTGAAGTGCAGTATTCAGACCGTTTGCTAAAACGTTCGCCATATCTTCAATAAACACATCTACTTCTTTAGGAGTAACCATCAGATTATGCCCGATCGGCGCCAATACCTCACGTATTAAACGCAGCTTTTCATCATCCTCCAACACCCCGACAATTCCTAGAAACGACTTTCTGTGTTCATCTTTTGGCATATCCTCATCTGTTAAGACTTTCTTTTCTCCAAATGTCATACCAGCAGGAAGGAGGGACTTAGACGGCTTGTCTTTTTCGTTCATTTCCCGGCCAAAGTGCTTTAAAATAAAATCGATTGTATCACTTGTAATGGTAGCCGCATCAACAACCGTAGGGATTCCAATTGAAATCACAGGGATACCGAGAGTCTCTTTACTCAATTCTTTACGCTTATTTCCGACTCCGGAACCTGGGTGAATACCAGTATTCGATACTTGAATCGTTGCATTCACTCTTTCAATTGACCGCGAAGCTAATGCGTCAATTGCAATTACAAAGTCTGGATTAACCCTTTTTACAATCCCGTCGATGATATCACTAGTTTCGATTCCTGTGATTCCCATAACACCCGGAGAGATTGCACAGACTGGCCTGAAACCTTCTTCAACATTCTCAGGCGCCAGCTCGAAAAGATGCTTAGTAATCGTTAAGTTTTCTACCACGAGCGGTCCAAGTGAATCCGGCGTTACATTCCAGTTTCCTAATCCAACTACTAAACATGTATCGTCCTGTTTCACGCCTTCTTCTTTTAAAAATTGATGAAAATCTCTTGCGAATACTTCCTGTACTTGCTGCTGAAGTTTTGAGTCTTTTTCACGGATTCCCTGAACTTCAAAAGTTAAATATAATCCTGGTTTTTTCCCTGTAGTTTCTGCGCCTTTTTCATTGATTTCTACTCTCACACACTTAATTCCATCTTTGTTTGTTTCATTTATAATGACACCTTCAAGAGTACTTTTATTTACAACTTCATCTTCTTTTAATAACATATCGTGTGCTTCAATAGCTAAATCCGTACGTACTGAATAAGCCTGAAGATCTAAATCTTTACCCATAATCTGCCACCGTCCTTTTCTCTTATTTTTGCCGCAACTGTTCCTTTTCATTCTTGTATTGCATTTAAATCACGATTTTGATAGAATACTTTGTGTCCTATTTTTTGCAACGGATAGCAATTTTGTTGCATCATGGTTCATTTAGGGAGGTGAATGGATTGGCTAATATTAAATCAGCGATTAAACGTGTAAAAACAAACGAAAAGCGTCGTGCTCACAACGCTTCACTAAAGTCTGGCATGCGTACTGCGATCAAAAACTTTGAAGCACTTGCAGCTTCAAACAATGCAGAAGGTGCTCAAGCGGCATTTGTTACTGCTTCTAAGAAGATTGACAAAGCAGCAAACAAAGGACTTATCCACAAAAATGCAGCTTCTCGCCAAAAGTCTCGTCTAGCGAAGGCTTTAAACGGTGTTAACGCATAAATTTAAGGATGAAACCTGAAAAACGGCCTTACACCAATAGGTCGTTTTTTTATTTGGCTTTTTTTCGAAACCTTTGATGTTTTTGTAAGTGGTTGATTTCCGCTCCAGGATGCTCGCTTTCCGCGGGGCAGGCGGTGAGCCTCCTCGGCTCATGAGCCTGCGGGGTCTCACCTGACCGCTTGTCCCGAAGGAGTCTCGCACCTTGCGCTCCAATCAACTTATCAATGAGGAAAAGTAACAAAATAATTAATAGCAACAACCTTTTAGAAAAGAGCCTTTTATTTTATATTAAGTACAAAAAACCAGCCCCCTTACACGAGGGAGCTGGTTTTTTGCGCTTGTGAGAGTTTGATAATTTCCATTTCTAACAGCAGTGTCTTATCCATTTGTCCTGTTTTCATCTTATAATCTGTTTCTGCAAAATCATCGAGGCAATTTCTTAAAAATCTTTCATCAAATTGACTGGCATGCTTACCTGCTAATTTTACTGCGTATGGATGCAGTTTGAGTGCAGAAGCAATCTGCTTCTCTCCATAACCCTTTTTTTGAAGCTCTTTCACTCCATTGATTATTCGGAACTGACGCGTAATTAAAGCATGTATTTGAATAGGTTCCTGATTTTGTTTCATTAGATCATAAAAACTTCTTAACGCATGCTCTGTACGTTTATGTACAACGTGATCCACGAGCCCGAAAACATCATCTTCTAAAGTTCTAACAACTAGCTCATCCACAGTTTCTTTTGTAATGTTACCGTTCACCCCGACAAACAAGGCCATTTTCTCAATTTCTTTTGCTAAAACAGACATTTTCGTGCCCAATCTTGAAAGAAGAAGTTCAATTGCATCCGTTTCAATTGAAACATTCAAGGATTGAGCTTCCTTAAAGAGCCACTTTTCTGCAGTCTCATTGCTTAATTGAGATACTTGAATGATTTCAGCCTGTGATTTTAATTGTTTGACTATTTTTTTTCGTTCATCAAGTTTTTCATAAGGGACAACGATCACAAGCGTTGTATATTCTGCTGGATTTTGTATGTATTGTTCGAACACTTTATAATCATGTTCTAATTTAGCCTTATCTTTAGCCGCTGTAAGAAAAGCAGCATTTTTCATGACAACAATCCGGCGGTCACCTAAAAAAGGCATCGTCTCGGCGTCTTCCATAACCTCCTGCACCGAAATTTCATCCAGATTATGTATACTTAGATTGAAGTCTCTTTCATCTGGAGCCAACAAGGAAGAAATCGCTTGTATGGCTTCCTCAGCTAAGTAAAGTTCGGTTCCCCATATTAAGTAAATAGGAGATGTGTTTTTATTTTTTATGTTTTTTTTCAATGCATCGACTGTAAGCACCTTTTTCACCTCCCTTTAATCCTATGGTGAATAGAAGTGTTTTGCAAGCAAAAGAAGGAACAGAGCACAAGCCCGTTCCTTCATTTATGATAAACACCAACACCTGAACTTTTACAGCTCACGAGCCGGCTTTAATTAGGATATCCTATGCGCAAAATTTTTATTGGTTACAGCGAATAGCAACCCTGGCATGTTTTTGATAAAAGAGTGAAAGAAAGCATTTTCAGTATGGATTTTTTGAAAATGATAACGTATACTAAGGATGGATTAGGAGGGTTGTCACATGAACCATTTCGAAAAAGATGTACAGAGCAAGCGTAACGACCTTATAGATTCCGGAGTTGGCTTTGTTGTAGCGTTTGGATTTTTTACAGTTATTTTTGCCATCGGAGTCATTCTTAAAGCTATTGCATAATACATAAAAAAGAGCCAAATACTCGTATTCGGCTCTTTTTTATTGAACTGTAGTTATCTTCAAACCTCTTTTTGCAGCTTCAAAAATAATATCTCCGTTTTTATCTGTCCTGTAAATAGTCACTTTTTTCTCTTTTAATCTGGTAATAACATCTTTTGCAGGATGTCCATAAATGTTATTTCTCCCAGAGCTTATGACTGCAAATTCAGGCGCTGCAAGCTCTAAAAATTGTTCCGTTGTAGAAGTACCGCTTCCATGATGTGCAACTTTCAACACGTCAGCTTTTAGCTGCGAAAAATTATTAATGATTTCGTGTTCTGCTTCCTTTTCTATGTCACCTGTTAATAAAAACGACGTATCGTAAAGCTTTACCCAAAGAACAACAGATCTATTGTTTGATGATGTATTTTTTTCGCTCGGATGCAGAACTATAAATCGAGAATTACCAATGCCCCACTGCATACCCTTTCTCAAATACTTCATATGAATTCCCTTTTGTTTACCTGATTCAATAATTTCCGCTTCGAGCTCGCTAAGATTATTATTCTTAGGCAGGTAAATGGTTTCAACCGGAAAGTTATTTAATAAAAATACCGTTCCGCCAGCATGATCCATATCAGCATGACTTAATATCAAACCATCTATCTTCCTAATCCCTCTTCCTTTTAAATATGGAAGAACAGCTTTTTTTGTAACATCATATTCTTCATAACGTTCTTCCCATTTTTCTTTTTCAAAAGGGATTGCTCCTCCCGTATCAATTAGATATACCGCTTTCCGAAAAGGCAGTTCAATCAGAACGCTGTCCCCTTGACCAACATTAATAAAGGAAACTTTAGCAGAGGGATTCAGGTATGGGATACATGCTTGCAGCAATATGATAAACATAAAAGGTATACAGAAGCGAAGATAAAGACGATCATTTCTTTCCCATTCATAGAATAAATAAAGGATGGCTAAAAAATAGAATAAAAAAAGCCATAAAGACGGTCGTCCTAAAAGAAGCGTTCCGTTGAATTTCTGGGCTATTTTTAAAATGGATGCAGAACTCTCAAAAAGAAATTGAACCGGAAATTTAAGCAAATATATAGCACTAGGAAATAAATGAATGACACCGAACACAAAAAAAGAAACAGGAAATAAAACAAGAGATACAAAAGGAATATATAGTATGTTAATTGGAAGTGACCAAAGTGAGAATTCAAAAAAATGATACAGAATGATAGGAAATGAAAATAGAGAGCACATAAAAGAGGTGATAATGAGCAATTGAGTGTTCGATTTGGTTTTAAACAAAGAAATTGATGTTATCAAGACGAAGGTCATTAAGAAGGAAAGCTGAAAACCAAGATCAAATGCGTACAACGGATTCCAAGACAGCATCGTGATACAAACAAATGACAACAGCACAGCTGGGTTAATCTTTTTTCGAAAAACTATAAAACATAATGCCAGCATCCCCATAATTCCTGCCCGCACTATTGAGCTTTCACCGCCTGTTAATACTATGTATATGGGGAGAAAAATGACGATTAATACATAAGCCAGTTCTTTCACAATTCCCAATCTTACGAAAAATAAATATAAGAAATATGAGATGATGCCTACGTTAAAGCCTGAAACTGCTAAAAGGTGTGTCAGTCCTAATTTCTGATAGGATTCCAGTGTCTCGGTTTCAATCTTCTCACGGTATCCAAAAACAAGAGCATTCATTAATCCTGCAGTATTTTGAGAAAAGTCAGCTTCTAATTGTTTAATACTTTTGCTTCTCCATATTTTTATTCTGGAAATTAAACTTTCCTTTTTATCTGTGACACAACTGCCTGCATCAACCTGAGACGGTTCAAGAATCCAATGAATGTTTTTGTTATGCAGATATTCGCGATAGTTCATACCATAATAATGAGATTGTGGTTCAGGTTCTTTAAGTGTTCCATTAAGAAAACAATGCATGCTGATTTTAAGTTTTTCCAAAGTATGTTTTTCAGCAGCTGAGTTCATTTTATATCGTACAACCAGAAATTCTCCTGAGGTTTTATATTGAAAAGAGATCATTTTGCCGTTTATCTTTGGGATCGTTTCAATTGTGCCTTGAAAATTAGTTGTATGCAAAGGAAATAAGGAGGTATTTTTCAGTTCATACCATTGGGTATACAAAAAGAAAAGCGGAAGAAACATGAGAACAACAATTGTTTTTCTTTTTAACTGAAAGATGATTACGATAACCAGGAAAGTAATTAGAACGATCCCAGTTACCGATATCATTTTTGAAAGCCATACACCAGTCAAAGCAAAGAGCGCACTTAGAACAGCAAGCCTTGGATTCATAAATCAGCTAGGTATAAATGCTGATGGAGGGATAGTCATTTCAACTTTCTCAACAGTCACTCCGGCTTCTTTAAATTGTTCAATACTATATGGATGATTTTTGTAATCTTCACCGTAATAAATTTTTTTTATGCCACTTTGGATTATTGATCTGCAGCAGTGCAGACAAGGAAAATGTGTAACATACATTTCAGCGCCATCAGTCGGCACGCCGAACTTCGCACATTGAAGGAGTGCATTCATTTCAGCGTGAATGGTTCTTACACAATGCCCATCAATTACATAACATCCTTCATCTATACAATGAACGCCGCCAGATATTGAACCGTTATAGCCTCCTGCGATTATACGTTTATCTCTTACAATCGTAGCACCTACAGCTAAGCGGGTACACGTACTGCGCAAAGCAAGCAGCTGGCTTTGTGCCATAAAATATTCATTCCAGGAAATTCGTTTCAAATCTTATCCCCTCCTTATTCTATAATGTATAGTGTAGACTCAGCAAAAAAGCGGGTCAATAAAAACCATTATCGGAATTTAATTTTATCTTTCCAATCTTCAATCGTTTTTTCACCAATTCCCCGAACTTCTAAAAGCTGATCAATTGAATTGAACGGTCCAAATTCCTCACGGTAGGAAATGATACTTTGAGCTTTAGAGGGGCCGACGCCGCTAAGCGTCTGCAGCTCAGATAGATCAGCAGAATTAATATTTAATAAATCTTCTTTATCATTTCCCATATTAGAAGATAATGGATGAATTTCTTCCCCTTTAGCTGCAACATATATGATCATTTCATCAGCAATTTTCTCGGCCTGGTTTACGGATCGCGCTTCTGCTTCCTCTAAAAAACCACCCGCTTTTCTAATTACGTCTATCACGCGATCACCATTATTCATTTCATACACACCAGGTCTTTTAACACTTCCCTGAACATCAACCATAATAGGATCTGAGTTATCAGCTTTTTTCTCATTTTTTTCAGTTTCAGATTCAATTGTTTCGTCTTTAATCATAGGCATTTGGTCGGGTGAATTCACCGTCTCAGTATGACTGTTTATATTTTTATAAATGTACACTCCAAACAAAATTAAAAGTAATAAACCAGCTCCGAGCACCAAGTTAATATGCTTTTTCAGCTGAATCATAAAAGTCCACTCCTTTTTTCTGTGAAGGTGGAACGTTACAAAATCATAAACAAAACATTGAGCGCATAGATTTTAAGGTAGAGGAAGGAGGTTAAGGTATGAAGATCGGAATTATCGGAACCGGGAATATGGGAAGCGTTCTCGTTGCTTCTTTCATAGAATCTTCAGCCATTTCCCCATCACGGTTGATGGTTACTAACCGCACCCTGTCCAAAGCGGAAAGGCTGCAGCATGCCTATCCAAAGATTAAGATAGGGAATACACCAGAAGAAGTATTTCGGTTCGCTGATATCGTATTTATTTGTGTTAAACCTCATGAATTTTATTCTTTGCTTTCAACTAATAAAAACTATATTTCAAAACATCAGCTGCTTGTATCTATTACAAGTCCTATTTCATGTGAACAGCTTGAAGAACTTCTTGACTGCAATATAGCAAGAGCCATTCCAAGCATAAATAATCGAGCCTTGTCCGGATCATCTCTTATTTCGTTTGGAAGCCGCTGCCACCCTGACTACAGAGAAAAATTGCTTAATCTGATGTCTTCCATTTCAACCCCTTTAGTTATAGATGAGAATATCACTCGGGTGTCTTCTGATATTGCTAGCTGCGGTCCTGCCTTTATCGGCTACGTGCTGCAATGTTTTATTAATAGTGCGGTTAATCAAACCGACATAACGAAAGCCCAAGCAACTCAGCTAGCCAGCGACATGATTATTGGAATGGGTAAATTACTTGAAAAAGAAGTATATACGCTCCCTACACTTATACAAAAAGTATGCGTAAAAGGTGGTATTACTGGAGAAGGAATTAAGATCTTAAGCAGTGAAATGGATGAAGTATTCGATCATGTCATACAGCGGACACATGAAAAATATCACGAAGAATGCGAAAAAGTTAATCAGCAATTCGAGGTAAAGGAAGAACTAAAGTAATTTTTCTTATGCAGTTCATTATAAAAGACTTTAAAGAAAAAAGCCGGAATGAATATCCGGCTTTTTATAATTCATCAAATCCATTTTCGTCAGAAACTTTAGTGTATTGTCTTGATTTCTGTTCAAAAAAATCACTTTTTCCTGAATTAACATCTGAATATGCTTTAATCCAAGGAAGAGGGTTTTTCTTATATTCGGGGTATAATTTTTCAAACCCTAGTTCGTTTAATCTTTTATTCGCCATAAACTTGATATAGTCTTCCAAGTCTGTTTTATTAATCCCTTCGAATGAATCACCAATTATATATTTGCTCCATTTGATTTCCAGCTCTGCGGCCGTTTTAAACGTTCCCTTTGCAAATTGATGCAGTTCTTCATTATCAATTTCCGGAAAATCTTGAAGTACAGCCTTGAATATATTGCAAAACAAGTACACGTGAAGCTGTTCATCTCTGTTTATATAATTGATCATCGTTGAAGTAGATACCATCTTTTGATTTCTTGCTAAGTTATAAAAGAAACTGAAACCAGAATAAAAATTTAATCCTTCTAAGATCACATCATAAATAATAGATTTTATGAAAGTTTCCGGGTTAGGGTTCTTTATAAATTCTTCATAACCTTTTGCAATAAAATCATTTCTCTCACGCAGTACTTGATCTGTTTTCCAATATTCAAAGATTTCATCTTGTTTCCACTTTGGAACTAGTGATGATAATACGTAAGAATACGATTGATTATGAACAACCTCTTGAAAAGAGAGGGTTGCCATTAGCGCTGAAAGACTCGAGTCTGTTAAATAAGCCGAAACTCTGCTTGAATAATCAGTTTGTACACTGTCTAAAAAACCGAGCAGTCCGATAATTTTATTAAATGTATCCTGCTCTTTCTCAGATAGATTAACATATTGTTTACTGTCACTGGACATATTGATCTCAAATGGCGTCCAAAAGTTTGACAGCATGTTTTTATATAATGGATAAGCCCACGGAAAACGGACGTCGTCCCAATTCAGGATGTTGGAGCTATGTCCATTAATAACACTTGTAGAAGCATTTGGCGCACTGGTATCATATATTTTTCTCTCTTGTAATTTTGTGTTCACTTCAACTTTCACAGCTTTCACACCCTTCAAGTTCAATTGAAGTTGATCTTGTGTAATAAGTTGTTTTAAGTCCTTTTTCAAAACTAAGCAGATGAAGGTCCAGCAGTTCTTTCGCTTTTATGTTGTGAGTTACATAAAGGTTAAATGAAATAGACTGATCAACATGTCTCTGCCTAGCTGCATTCTGTACTATACTCCACCTTTGATCAATATGAAAAGCTGATTTATAGAACCATGCAGTCTCTGCGTTCAGATCTGGAGCAGTTACAGGTATTTTATAATTTTTCTTTTCTTCTGAATAAAACTTTTTAAAGATCGGGTCTACACTAGGCGTTGAATTAGCAATGATTGAGGTCGATGAATTTGGTGCAACCGCAATCAGATAACCGTTCCGTATTCCTTGGCTTCTTACTTTTTCTCTTAAATGACGCCATTCTTCTGCTTCGTAATTTCTTTTTGCAAAATAGTCTCCAGAATGCCAATCCGAACCTGCAAAAGCAGGGTATTTACCTTTTTCTTTCGCCAAATCACTGCTCGCACTTATAACGTAATAATTAATCTTTTCATAGAGTTTGTCTGCAAAAGTGACTGCTTCTTCACTTTCCCATTTGATTCCCTCTTTAGCGAGAAGATGATGCCAGCCAAACGTCCCTACACCTATAGCTCTATATTTTTTATTCGTAAGAACTGCCTGCGGAACATCTATGGAGTTAAGGTTAATTACGTTATCGAGCATTCTGACTTGAATATCAATCACTTTTTTCAACACATTATCTCCAACTACTTTTGCCAGCGAGAGAGATGATAGGTTACAGACAACAAAGTCTCCCGGAGTTTTTCGAATGATGATCTCTCCATCTTCCGTTTCTTCTGACTGAACTGTGGTTGCAGACATGTTTTGCATAATTTCGGTACATAGATTAGATGCATAAACCATCCCTTGATGCGGATTAGGATTAAATCTATTAACCGTATCACGATAAAACATAAATGGAGTGCCCGTTTCAAGCTGAGACTTCATTATTCTTTTCATTACTTCTATCGCAGGAACACATTTTTTTGATATTCTTTCATCGTTTAAACACTCAGCATATCTTTCTCTGAAACTGCCTTTTCCTTTTTGCTCATCATAGGAATCTTCCAGTGAATAGCCTTTGAAACGTCTCACTTCATGCGGGTCAAATAAATACCAGTCATCACGCTTTTCCACTTTTTCCATAAATAAATCCGGAATACAGACTCCTGTAAAAAGATCATGCGTTCTCATTCTTTCATCGCCATTGTTTAATTTTGCATCTAAAAATTCCAATATATCTTTATGCCACACATCCAGATAAACTGCAATTGCCCCTTGCCTTTGTCCAAGCTGATCTACGGAAACGGCTGTATTGTTCAATTGTTTCATCCATGGTATAACTCCCGAAGAATTGCCTTTAAACCCTCTTATATCAGAACCTCTTGAACGAATTTTGCCAAGGTAAATCCCAAGTCCTCCTCCTCCTTTTGATACAGTTGCCGCATCAGTATTTGAATCAAAAATACCGCGAAGACTATCGTCGATTGTATCAATGAAACAAGAACTAAGCTGTCCATAGCTTTTACCTGCATTCGCTAAAGTTGGAGTAGCGACAGTCATGTACTGATTTGAAAGTGCCCAATAAGCTTCTTTTACAAGCTCCATCCGATGTTTACGATCCTCATCTTTCATTAAGAAAAGAGCAATCACCATCCAGCGTTCTTGCGGCAGTTCATATAACTCATGGTTAAATCCTTTAGCGAGATACCTGTCAGCCAGTGTCTTTAACCCGATATATGTAAAAAGTTCATCTTTTTCAGGTTTAATACACTTCTCGGCTTCTTTAATTTCCTGAGCGCTATAAGAAGAGAGAATCGTATCATTATAAATTTTCAGGTCTACTAAATGCTCAATAAGTCCGTATAAATTAGAATATGGTGGTTTCTCGTCAGATCCTTTATTTAATTGCACTTCTTCATACAGCTGCTTTAAATAGAGGCGTGCTGCTACAAATGTCCATTGTGGTTCCTCCATACTTAAACAATTTAAAGCCTCCATGATTAACTGCCTGAATAGCGCAGAACGATTGTTATTTTTTAATTCTAAGTCTTCAGCTCTTTTTAAAAACAGTTCTCCCTGAAGTTCAGGAAAAGATGCAACACAATCTTGCAGCCATTCCCCGAGAGAAGATTTCGCTACTGTATTTTCCATTTACGATTCACTCCTTAGTAAAATATAAAAACCCCTCTTCATACAGGAAGAGGGGTAAGGAACGTATAGAAAACTTACAAGACTATTGCTTGAGTTAAATACCGTTCTTTCTCCCAATCCCCGAGGAAAAGAAAACAAGAGATTCAGGCAGGTCTACTGGCTTATGCTTCATCCTACTTTGGGCCTTCCCATACAGCAGCCATTTTCATAGCTAATCTGTACAGTGGCAGTTCCATTTCGTCCACAATTACAGTTGCGGGGACAGCTTCGGCATTTCACCGAATTCCCTTTTAAGCCGGATTAAAGCCGGCACCTGAAATCTCCATATATAGGTTTGTATCATTTACTTTGACACCAAATATAGTATTTGTCAATGAAAAAGTATTTTCAAAGACTTCTATTATTGTGCCACATAACCACCATCAATTACAATCGCTTGGCCAGTAACACCTTTCGCTTTTTCACTTGAGAGGAAAATCGTATAATCAGCAATTTCCTGTACATCTAATAAGCGTTTCTGAGGAACTAAAGGATAGATGACTTCTTCTAAAACTTTTTCAAGTTCCACTTTACGTGTTTTTGCAAGGTCTTCAAGCTGGCCTCTAACAAGTGGAGTATCTACATAACCAGGACAAACAGCATTTACCGTTATTCCGAATTCGGCCCCTTCTAAAGCAGCTACTTTCGTTAAACCGATAACGCCGTGTTTAGCACTGTTGTAAGCTGCTTTTCCAGCAAATCCGACTAGCCCATTTATAGATGCCATATTGATAATACGTCCGAACCCTTGCTTTTTCATGATTGGGAACACGTGCTTCGTTGCCATAAATGGAGCTGTAAGCATAACACTTATCAGCTGCTGAAATTTTTCAGTCGGAAACTCTTCTAGCGGTGATACATATTGCAGTCCAGCATTATTGATCAATACATCAATCCGATTATAGTGCTGAAGAGTTTCATCGAGTGCACTTTTCAAATTGTCTTCATCTGTTACATTGCAGCCTAAGCCTAAACAATCAAACCCCTTATTTTTAAGTTCATCCGCAGAAGCCTTTGCTTTCTCATCATTCAGATCACTAATTACAACTTTTGCTCCGTTCTCAGCAAAAGATTTAGCTAACTCAAGCCCGATTCCGCTTGCTGCCCCTGTAATAAAAACAACTTTATCTTGTACGAACGATTCCACAGATATCCGCTCCTTAACTTGAATGACTTATACAATCCCGAACATATAGTACAATCCGATGATAACAAATACAGCTGCTGTTTTAATAAGAGTCATTGCAAAGATATCGATATACGCCTGCTTATGAGTTAGACCAGTTACCGCTAAAAGAGTAATTACTGCACCGTTGTGAGGCAATGTATCCATGCCGCCACTCGCCATGGATGCAACACGGTGAAGAACTTCTGTATCGATTCCAAGCTTGTTTGCTTGTTCGACATAGGTTTCACTCATAGTTGCCAGTGCAATACTCATACCGCCTGAAGCTGAACCTGTAATACCCGCTAGCGTAGTGGTTGTAACAGCTTCGTTTACTAATGGGTCTTTAATCGTATTTGACATAGCATTGTTTACAGCTGTAAAACCTGGGAGTGCTGCGATAACACCGCCAAACCCATATTCTGACGCAGTGTTTAGAGTAGCAAGCAGTGCACCGCCGATGGATAAATTGATTCCTTTGTTAAAGTTGTTCTTGATTCTTTTAAAAGAAAACAGCAGTACTGTGATAATCCCAATAACTAGAGCTCCTTCAACAGCCCATACAGCAGCAAGTGTTGGAATTTGGATCTCCGGTACATTTTTCATACCAATTGCTGAGAAATCAAATGTCTTACCATAATATTTTGGTATAAGAACCGTAAACCATTTATTAAAAATACCTACTAAAATAAGAGGCAAGATCGCGATAAAAGCATTTGGGAGCTTCTCTGATTCGAGTTTCTCAGGTTCGTTGCTATGGCCTGTACCATACCCTTCACCTTTAGCTGCTGCCTGTCTTCGTCTCCATTCTAAGTAAACCATCCCAAGAATAAAAACAAACAAACCGCCTATAAATCCTAACCAAGGTGCAGCCCACGTGGTTGTTCCGAAAAATGATGTCGGAATAATATTTTGAATCTGAGGACTTCCTGGAAAAGCATCCATCGTAAATGTAAAGGCACCAAGTGCAATTGTTCCGGGAATAAGCCTCTTAGGAATATCTGCAAGCTTAAATAATTCTGCAGCAAATGGATAAAGTGCAAATGCCACAACGAAAAGTGATACCCCGCCATAAGTAAGAATAGCTCCTACCAGTACAATTGCCAGCATTGCACGAGACGGTCCGATTAGTTTGATTACAAACTGAGTGATTGATTTTGCAAATCCAGACATCTCGACGACTTTACCAAATATTGCTCCCAGCAAGAAGACCGGAAAGTATAACTTAATAAAGCCAACCATTTTCTCCATAAATACACCTGAGAAAAACGGAAGTACATGGCCTGGTTCTGTTAGCAAAACAGCAAACAAGGCAGCAATCGGTGCAAATAAAATGACACTAAAACCACGATAAGCTACAAACATCAGGAAAAATAATGATAATAAAATAATAATAATGTCCAATTTTCTTTCCCCCATTTCTTAAATAAAAGTTCTGAATCCTTAAAAGCGCTTACATTTTTAAAAAAGTAATCTCCTTTCTACTTATATACTCCCAATTATACTATTGCAAGTTTTGTGCCAATTATTAAACCCGCAAACCACATGAATTCTTGCTCTATATATTCCGAAAAATCGGAAAAATAATAACAAAAAGCGCTTACTACTCTCTATAATTTTTTATTTTACTCTATACTAGCAGTCAAAAGTTAATAAAATGAACAATTCCGAAAAAACGGAATAGCTTTCCGGTTTTTCGGAATACAAAAATTGATTTATATTTTATATTTTTTTATTTTATCGTACAAATTTGTTTTTCCGATGCCAAGAGCATTAGCTACAGCTTTTATGTCTCCGTCCATCTTTTTTAAATAAGATGAAATTACTTTTTTCTCCGTTTCATGAACATAATCTTTTAATGATTTTTGAGTTTCATGAACTCCGAGTTTCTCTCGAAGAAAATCCGGAAAAGCGTCAAGAGAAATTTGGTCACTTTGTGCCAGCTGAATAGCTGCCTCAACAAAATTTTTCAGCTCTCTCGTATTTCCTGGCCAAGTGTATTGATGAAAAGCTTCTTTAACATCATCATCAATTTTCACAATCCTTTTCCCCGTCTCCCTGCAATTAGACCGAATGAAGCTTTCGGCTAAAGGCCATATATCTTCTTTCCTCTCACGAAGCGGCGGTATTTGAATCTGCAAAACATTGATTCGGTAAAACAAGTCTTCTCGAAACTTATTACTATCTATAAGCTGCTCTAAGGGACGGTTAGTTGCTGCAATGACTCTAACGTTCACTTTATGGGAATTTAAAGAACCCACAGGCTCCACTTCTTTTTCTTGCAGTACACGGAGAAGTTTAATTTGCATATTTTGCGGAAGATCTCCAATTTCATCTAAAAATAATGTGCCTCCGTCAGCCATCTGAAACTTACCTGGTTTTCCGCCTCTTTTCGCCCCAGTAAATGCGCCTTCAGAATAGCCGAAAAGCTCAGATTCAAATAGATGTTCTGGTACCGCTCCGCAGTTTATTTTTATAAATGGCTTAGCGCTTCTTTCACTCAGCTGATGTATGCTATGGGCCAGCAATTCTTTTCCTGTGCCGCTTTCACCGCGAATTAAGACTGATAAATCACCACTCGCGATGTTTTTTACACGCTCTTTGATTTTTTCAGCCTCACGGGATATTCCTATAAAATCATTGAGGGTATAAGTTGCTCCATTTATTTCATGCCATTCTTTTTTATAAAAATCAAGTTCATGCAAAAGTGCTTTAATATGGGAATTCATTTTCTTCCATTGTTCTGTATCCCTGAAGATTACAGTTCCTACTGCACCGATAACTTTTCCTTCATGAAGAATAGGAATTCGGTTTGCAATCATATAATTTCCCCTGATAAACTGCAAATCAGCGATCTCAACTTTCCCTTGAAGTACTGCTTTATGCATCCTTGTATTCTCTATCACATTTGTTACATGCTTACCGATTACTTCTCTAGGATTTTCACCTAAAAACTCACAATAGGTCTTGTTCATGTATTGAACGATACCTTCGTGATCAACTACAACAATCCATTCGTAAGCACTGTCAATAATAGTCTCTAAAATATTGTGTTTTAACAAAGGGTCATTATTCAACATGGCTTCCTATACCTCGTTCCTAGAAAACGTATTGCTTTTATTTGTAACTTATTGTACCGTACAATGAATATTTCTTCATATGGAAAAAGGGGCTGTCCCAAAAGTAAGGTAAACTTACCTTTGGCAGCCCCAATTTTTTATTTTTACAAAATAAAAAATAAATAACATCTCAGATTCCTGTTATCCAATCAAAGATTTCACGGAGAACTATCCTCTTCATTGACAGTTGATTGGAGTGTAAGATGCGAGACTCCTGCGTGCCAACTACCTGAATATACTTCTTGCAAGGCATGCGACGAGGACACGCTTCGTCAGGCTTAGCTTGTAGACGCAGGAGCACACAAACTTCCTTGAAGGTGAGACTCCTAAGGGTGCACAGCGCCGAGGTGGCTCACCGCACGCCCCGTGGAAAGCGAGTATCTGAACGGAAATCGAACACTTTCAAGAGCAACAATGCCAAAACAATCATTACCCCAAAATATACTTTTGAGTCATCTTTTAAGATTTCTTAGCAATAAACAATATTCTTTCACTTTGTTCTTTTGGATTCTGATCTTCAAAATCTGCTGTAATACTTAAAACTTCAAATTGACATTCTTTAAGCCATTTAGAATAGTCTTTTGCTGAAAACGTTCTTTGAATGTGTAATTCGTCGTATCGATCATAGTTATCTTTGTTTAGAATAAAAAAAGATAAATCGTGCTCTACACTGTTAACGTATTCACCTTGATAGCATTGCCAGATGTAAGAAAGCTCTTCATTATTACTGCCGAAAGTATTGCCAATAAATATATCATTGACCTTATGTAAGGAATGAACATCAAAAAGAAACAAACCATTTGGTTCTAAATGATTCCATGCTGAAAGAAAGGTTTGTTTTACGTCTTCTTCCGTTAAAATATAATTAAGGGAATCGCACAAGATTGTCACACAATCATATGATCCCAACCCTTCCAGATCTCTCATGTCCTGCTGAAAAAGTGAAAGTGCAACATTTTCATTTTCAGCTTTTTCTTTTGCAACCATAAGCATATTTGAAGAGAGATCAACACCAGTAACTTCAAAGCCTTCTTTGGCTAGCAAGATTGGAATCGAACCGGTTCCGCAGCCTACGTCTAATAACCTGATGGTATTCGGGTGATAAGCAGAAACAGCATTTTTAATAAATGACAGCCACTTCGAATATGGTGCATCTGCCATTAATTCATCATAAAGATAAGCGAATTGCTGATAACTCATTACATATTTTCTTGGGATGCAAGAATGGCGTCAACATCTACAGAATTTGCATCTCCCCATAACTTCTCTAGATTATAATAGCTGCGGTCATCACGGTGAAAGACATGTACGACTATATATCCTAAATCAATCAATACCCATCGAGCATGGTCATACCCTTCCATCCTGCGCAATTGAATATCGTTTTCTAGAGCTACATCTTTTAGCTCTTTTGAAATTGCTTGTACTTGTTTTTCCGAATTACCATGGCAGATTACGAAATAATCTGCGACTAAAGAAATTCCTTCCATGTCTAAAACAGCAATATTTTCCGCCCTTTTATCATCTACTGTTTTAACAACTAATTCCATAAGGTCTTTAACATTCATCCAATGCACTCCTCCTATTTTTTATTTTGAGTCTTATCCATTAGACCATTATAAGATTCAAGGGTTAACGGATAGATCTTTTGATTTTGCTTCATCAAAAAATTTATAGTGTTTTTTACAGCCATTAAACAGGCTTTATTTAAATCTTTTTCAGCTTCTTCTCTTACTTCTTCTACTCCTGGAAATTGACGGTTTGGCTCAATATAATCAGCCAAAAAAATGACTTTTTCTAATGTGTTCATATTACCATTACCCGTTGTATGATAATAAATGGCACTTAAAACTTCTTCATCTTGTATCCCAATTTCCTTCTCTACTAAAAAAGCACCAACTGGAGCATGCAGCACTTCACTTCCAAAAAGCAAAAGATCTTGCGGAAGGTTTTCTTTTTTAACGATTTCTCTCATTTCATCTTTGGGACGAAATTTTGCGTAATCATGAAAGATGGCTGCGGTTTCTGTTTTATTTAAATCTGCGCCATACAGCTGCGCTAATTTCAAACTCGTTTCTAACACACCTAATGTGTGTACATATCTGTGTTCAGTTAAATGTTTTTTAACTATTTCAAGTGCTTTATTTCTATCCATAAAGCAAGTGCTCCTTAATATACTTCCAGACGTCATCTGCAACAAAATATCGAATGTTTTCGTTCTTTTTTGCCCTTAAACGAATAAATGTAGATGATATCCCGATATTAGGTATTTCTACAAGTTTCACGTGATACCTTTCCCAATGTTCATCAACCGGAAAGCCTTCACGGCCGACTCCTGCAAATTGGACAAGCTCATTCAGCTGGTCGATTTGATGCCAGCTGCCTAGAGAGTGAACCATATCTCCGCCCATAATAAAAGTAAATTCCTTTTTTGGAAACTTCTCTTTTAACAGCCGGATTGTATCAATAGTATATGAAGGACCGCTTCTCTCAAACTCAAGTAAAGAAAGGGAGAATTGATTATTGTTTCCAATCGTTTTCTTAACCATCTCTATGCGATGTCCGTCTGAAACATCTTCCACTTTATTCTTATGTGGAGGATTAGAAGCAGGCATCCACCACACTTCATCTAAATCCAGCTGTTTTAATGCTTCCTGGGCAATAATTAAATGCCCAATGTGCGGCGGATTAAACGTTCCTCCAAAAAGACCGATATGTTTGTCCAAGTCACTCACTCCTTATGGGAGTTCAATACGTTTCTGATTGATGGATTCTTTATAAAGGACAATCGTACTTCCAATAACCTGTACCAGCTCAGCTTTTGATCCAGTTGAAAGTTCTTCTGCAACCGTTTCTTTATCATCTTCACAGTTTTGAAGAACACTCACTTTAATTAATTCTCGTGCTTCTAGCGCTTCCTCTACTTGCTTAACCAAGTTCGAGTTCACTCCGCCTTTTCCTACCTGAAAGATGGGCTGAATATGATGTGCTTTTGAACGTAAAAAACGTTTTTGTTTTCCTGTTAGCATAATTACCTCCTGAGCTGTTCAATGACTGCTTTTTTCATTTTTTTTGTATCCGGAAAAGTGCCTGTCCATTTTTCAAATGCCATTGCACCTTGCATGACAAGCATTGAAACGCCGTTATCTATAATGGCACCTTTACTTTCTGCTGTATGCAGCCACTTCGTCTGTAGCGGATTATAGACAATATCACATACAACAGTATCATCTTTTAATTGAGCTAATTGTATAGGCATTGTTTCAATATTTGGATGCATACCTGCATTCGTAGTATTAATCAATATATCATAGCGGGATAACTCACTCTCCGCTTTCTTTAATGATAAGGGCTCTACACATGTATTATTTAAATCTTTTACTAAAAGGGTTAATCTTTCTGCTGAGCGGTTTGCAATAAAAAGCTTTTTTGGATTTTCTTTTAAAAGGGCATAAGCAATCGACCTCGCAGCTCCTCCTGCTCCAACTAAAAGAATATTCATTTCACTTATTGGTCTGCTGATTTTTTCTTTCAGACCTAATAGAAAGCCTTTTCCATCGGTATTGTACCCGATCAGTTTTCCATTATTATTTACAACAGTATTAACCGCTCCTATTTTTTCTGCTTCTGGATCGATTTCATCTAAAAAAGAAATAACTGCAACTTTATGCGGAATGGTAACATTGCAGCCCGCGTAATCACTCTCTTTTAAAAACTGTATAAAAGAGGGCAATTCTTCCGAAGTCACTCTCTTTTTTTCGTAAGATCCCTGAATTTCCGCTTGTACAAAAGCTTCGTTATGCATCACGGGCGATAACGAATGTTCTATTGGATCTCCGATAACCAATGCTTTGATCATCTATAAAATCCTCCTTAAATTAAGGATTTTCGAATCGTAACTGATACACCTTCTGGAGCGTAGAAAGCAACTTTAGCACCTGCTTCAGGGAATGTAACCCATCCTAATCCTGAAATAACCACATCTGTTTTGCTTTCCTTTATCATCCATTCATAGCGTTTCAGGTTTGGGAAATTAGCTGCATCTTCTGGAGGAGCCAGCATTTCACCAAGATGCTTTTCATATATTTCATCTGCTTTTTCAGTCTTCGTTCGATGGATGTTTAAATGATTAGAAAAATGACAAACAAAGGATTGTTTACCACCCTTCAAATAATCCATTCTTGCAAGTCCGCCAAAAAATAAAGTCTGCATTTCATTTAACTGGAACACCATTGGTTTGATTTCTTTTTTGGGCATTATGATACTCAGTTCCTTTTTAGATACATAATGGGCCATTTGGTGATGATTAATGATTCCAGGTGTATCATACATATGACTTCTTGCGTCAAGGGGAATATCGATTAAGTCCAGAGTTGTTCCAGGAAAATGAGACGTTGTAATAAAGTCGGAAGTTTCCTCTCCAAACTGCTTTATCAATCTGTTTATGAACGTAGATTTACCTGTGTTTGTACAGCCTACAACATAAACATCTCTGCCTTGCCTGTATTGGTCAATGCTATCAGCTAATTCTTCAATGCCATATCCTTTTTCAGCAGAAATAAGCTGAACATCGATCGGCTTAAGCCCTAGCTCTTTCGCTTCTTTTTTCATCCAATGAATAACTTTGTTAGGATTTACAGATTTCGGAAGGAGATCCAGCTTATTACCTACAAGTAATATAGGGTTCTTACCAGCATAACGGTGAAGGCCAGGCAGCCAGCTTCCATTGAAATCGAAAATATCTACAATCTTTACAACGAGTGCATCTTCCTCTCCAATACTGGAGACAATTTTGCGATAATCGTCATCAGACAAACTCACATCGTGTATTTCATTATAGTGTTTTAAACGAAAACAGCGCTGGCAAATAGGCAGCTCTTTCGTTAATGCCGAAAGAGGTGCGTATCCAAGCGCTTCTTTGTCCTCGGTTTGTATGGAAATACCGCAGCCCACACACTTTATTTGTTCCAAACCTATTCCTCCCAATGAATCATGCCTTTTCTTTTCATCCAAGACAATATAATACGTTCAATTTTACGGTTAAACCTTGTCCAAAATCCGTCACTGCTCGCTACAGGAACAACAAGAATTGTATGTAATCCTATTCTGTTTCCTCCCAGTACATCTGTCAGCAACTGATCGCCGATTACAACAACCTGTTGATTTTTTAATTTCATATCTTTCAGCGCTCTTTTGAAAGCCTTAGTCATCGGTTTTCTTGCACTATAGATAAATGGGATCCCTACAGGATCAGAAAAGCTTTTTACTCTGTGTTGAGTATTATTTGAAACAATTGTTATTAAAATGCCTTTTTCTTTAATAGAAGTGAACCATTTAATTAATTCAGGAGTTGCTTCGGGCCTGTCCCATTCTACAAGCGTATTATCTAAATCTGTGATAATCCCTTTCACTCCACGTTCTACTAACATTTCCGGTGTAATGTCCAATATATTTTGAACATGCTGATCCGGCAAAAAATGTTTTAACATTCTAGCACCTCTTCACATTTCCTTATGAACGTATCTATTTTACCAGTAATGTAAGGAAGAACAAACGGTTTTTCAACTTAATTAGACAAAAGAACTTCTTTTTCGCCCTTGCTAAAAAAAGTTTTCGACAAATTGTTCCCCTGCTCTACAATGTGGATAATCTTATTCACATTATCCACCTAGTATTTAGTTACCTTTTCTAAAGATGTTAACACTTTACCCACAACTTATCCACCAAACACTGTGGATAAACGAACGATTGTTCTATTTTACAATACATGGTAAGCTTCAGATACATAAAACATTAACTTATCATTTTATGAATTCCATAGCATTTTAGAATACTTAAATTGAAGATTTATAATGAAAAAACAGGAGGTGACCAAGCCGCTTAAAAAACGGCTCTATTATGGAAAAACTCTCGGACGACCTGTTAATTGAATCTTACCTGAAAGCTAGAGAACTTAAACTTAGCAAAGACTTTATTTTACTTATAAAAAAAGAAATCGATAGAAGATCACTGCATGTCAGATTGCAGCAGGTTCTAATGTAGGATTGTTTAAAGAGCGTAAATTACGCTCTTTTTTTGTGCGCAGCAATTTTTCCGCTTTACGATAATCATTAGGGGTAAATGTTACTTCGACAGGAATCTTCCATTTTTCCTCCCAGTACTCTTTGTATTGTTTGCTTAAGGCTTCTGCTTTCTTCTGATGATAAGCCTTTATTTTTATTGCTATTAAATATTTGCTGTCTTGTTTTACTACTATTGCATGTTTCACTAGAGTCTCTTTTGTAATCTCATTTTTCATTTCTTCAGCGAGGGAAGAAGCAGTAAATACACCTGTTTCAGAAAAACTGATATGTTTTCTGTAATACTCTCTCGGCTGAAATACAGGACTGCCTTTGTCTTTTTTATAAACAGAATCATTAAAACAGCCTGATAATTGAAACATAATGATAAGTAATCCGTATGTAATTAGTAGTCTCATTTACAATCACCTCTCAAATAGGTTAGGTATTTTTCGGGAAGGATATTCAAGAGTTCATGAAAACCGGATTTTGAGAGAGTTTTTACAGTAAATGATTTGCTTAATCGGAAAGGTTTTGCTTACAATGTAATGGACAAATGACGACTATTTTTAGGTTTTAAGGAGGTTTACCGGTTTTTATGCTGCATTTTTACATACTGCTTCCCTTTTTAGCAGCTCTTCTGATAGGCTTGTCTGCAAGGAAAGTGAACCGGATACATACTGGATGGCTAGTATTGCCTGTTCCAGCTGTTCTATTTATTATTTTTTGTTCTAAATTACCTGTTTTAGCGAAAGGTAAAATCGTACAAAGCTCTGCGGATTGGATTCCCTCTTTGGATATCCAGTTAAGCTTTTATTTGGACGGACTAAGCATGCTGTTCTCACTATTAATCACTGGAATTGGTTCACTCGTTGTACTCTATTCCATTTTTTATTTATCGCGAAAAGAGCAGCTGGTCCATTTTTATGTTTACTTGCTTTTATTCATGGGCTCGATGCTCGGAGTTGTATTGTCGGATAATGTCTTTGTTCTATATACGTTTTGGGAATTTACGAGTATATCATCGTTTTTATTAATCGGGTTTTGGTTCTACCGTGAACGTTCAACATACGGTGCACAAAAATCAATGCTTGTAACAGTGTTTGGCGGATTATCGATGCTTGGTGCTCTTATTCTACTTTCTATTACAGCAGAGACTAACAGCATTCGGATGATGATCGCTAACCGGTCAGATATATTAGAAAGTGACCTGTTTATCCCTATTCTAATTTTGTTATTGCTTGGGGCATTTACTAAATCAGCACAATTCCCATTCCACAGCTGGCTTCCTGATGCAATGGAAGCTCCTACACCTGTCAGCGCATATTTGCATTCTGCGACAATGGTTAAAGCTGGGCTATATTTAGTAGCCCGTTTCTCGTTAATCTTCAGCGGAACGGACGAGTTTTTTATTATCGTTTCTGGTATTGGTCTGATTACACTTTGTTTGGGTTCATTTTTAGCTTCAAGACAAACCGATTTAAAGGGGATATTGGCGTACTCCACAATCAGTCAGCTTGGGATGATTATGGCGATGCTTGGTTTTGGAACTGGTGTGGCTATTCTTGCTGCTATCTTTCATATTTTTAATCATGCTACATTTAAAGGCAGTCTGTTTATGATTGCAGGTATAGTAGATCATGAAACAGGAACGAGAGATATAAGAAGACTAGGCGGATTATATACCTTTATGCCGATTTCAGCTACGCTTGCGTTTATTGGAGCATTTTCAATGGCTGGTGTTCCCCTGCCGATCTTTAATGGGTTCTTAAGTAAAGAAATGTTCTTTGATTCTTCGCTGAAATTAGAACAATCAACTGGACTTGCTGGGACCTTTGCTGAATGGATACCTATTATCGCTGTTTTAGGCAGCATTTTTACGTTTGTCTATTCCATGTATTTGGTATTTGGAACATTCCTCGGTAAACAAAAAACAGATCAATTAGAGAGAAAACCCCATGAGGCACCGATTGGTATGCTTTTATCACCAATCATTCTAATTATTTTTGTTATTGCTGTTGGTCTGCTTCCAAACCTTATTAATGAGCCATTACTAGCTCCCGCAGCTGCTGCAGTAACAGGAGATCTGCCTCATACACACCTGGCATTCTGGCATGGTCTGAACACACCGTTCTATATGTCTTTAATAGTTGTAGGTGTTGGTGCTTTGCTGGCATATACGTTAAAGAGATGGCAGCCTTTCTATAATAAGATTCCAGGGAAATTTTCATCTGATCATTGGTATCAGACAATCGTTTATGGATTATTAAGAACTTCTAGATCCTTTACTGAGTTTTATATGACAGGTTCATTACGTCTGTATTTTTCTATCATTTTAGTATTTTTAGTTGTATCGACTTCCATTTTTATGTACATTACGGACGGATTTACAATTTCGGTTGATGATTTGGCACCTATTACATGGCCAGAAGTACTCGTTGGCTTTGTGATGGCTGCAGCCGCAATTGCTACCATTTGGATGAATCAGCGAATAGCAGCAATTATTGTAATCGGAGT
This sequence comes from Fictibacillus halophilus, assembly GCF_042680145.1. Classification (GTDB taxonomy): domain Bacteria; phylum Bacillota; class Bacilli; order Bacillales; family Fictibacillaceae; genus Fictibacillus; species Fictibacillus halophilus_A. Next base: position 1,970,566 of record NZ_JBHTNQ010000001.1, read on the forward strand.
GGTAGGTTACGGACTTTCCCTGTTATTTGTATTTTTCAGGGCGCCTGATCTGGCATTAACACAGCTTATCGTTGAAACAATAACTGTAGCCTTATTTTTATTATGTTTTGCTCATTTGCCGAAACTTAAGAAATCAGATAAAAGTACCTCTGAAAAACTTATCGATTTAATTATTGCCGTTTCAACAGGTGCATTGCTTACAATAGTAGCTATTGCTTCACATAGCTCTAAATCGTTCGATAGCATCGCAAAATATTTTGTTGATAATTCTTATAAGCTTGGCGGCGGAGATAACATCGTAAACGTAATACTAGTTGATTTCCGCGGCTTGGATACACTTTTTGAAATTGCAGTTCTTGGACTAGCTGCGCTTGGCATTTTTGCCATGATAAAATACCGGGATAAAGGAGACATGAATCACTAATGGAAATTGTAATGTCTATACTTGCCGGAACTTTATTTGCGGCCGGCGTCTATCTTTTGCTTCAAAAACAGCTTTTGAAAATTGTTCTGGGAACAGCGCTGCTTTCTCACGGTGCACATCTATTCATATTAACTATGGGGAAATTAAACCGTGGTGCTCCGCCTATTTTGGAAAAAGGGATCAAAGTGTATACGGATCCTCTACCTCAAGCGCTTATTTTGACTTCAATCGTAATCAGTTTCGGTGTAACCAGCTTCTTGCTGGTGCTTGCGTACCGGACATACCAAAGCAATAAGACTGACATGATGGATCAGCTAAGGGGAACGGATGATGAGTAATTTAGTATTTTTGCCTATCTTTATTCCATTGTTCGTTGGTGCTCTTCTCGTTTTCTTTAATAAAAAGCATCAGCTAACAATGAAGATTTCATATTTGACAGTATTTCTAAGTTTAGGGGTATCCATTTATTTAAGTTATTATGTATTTAAAAATAATCCTCTGATTCTTGAAACAGGAGCATGGAAAGCACCTTATGGAATCATTCTTGTAGCAGATAAGCTTTCTGTTATTATGATACTTTCTGTAAATGTTATTGCATTAGCTGCAGTAATCTTTGCATCCTCTTCTGTTAACAGCAAGATGGTGCAGCATTATTTTTTCCCCCTTTTCTTTCTATTAATCGCTGGGGTGAGCGGAGCCTTCTTGACAGGTGACTTATTCAACCTGTTTGTGTTTTTCGAAGTTCTTTTGATGGCTTCATATGGGCTAATTATCATTGGAGGATCAAAGCATCAATTTCGTGAATCTGTAAAATATATATTGTTAAACTTATTTTCTTCCATTCTATTTGTAACTACAGTTGCTTTTCTTTACTCAGTGACTGGTACTGTTAACATGGCACAGCTTGGTGAACGTGTAGCAGAGGTCGAGCAGCAAGGCATATTAACAGGAATAGCCATAATATTATTTGTTGTATTTGCAACCAAAGGGGCTTTGTTTCCGCTGTACTTTTGGCTGCCGAAGTCATATATCGTTCCATCCCCTGTTGTCTCGGCTTTGTTTGGAGCTCTCCTGACTAAGGTTGGCGTGTATTCTATGCTTAGAGTTTATACACTTATTTTTTCTCACAAACTTGAGCTGACGCATACCTTCTTCATATGGGTTGCGGCGATTACGATGCTGATCGGGGTAATAGGTGCTTTATCTACTTCAAATGTAAAGCTGATTATTGCCTACAACATTATGCCGGCGATTGGTTTCATGCTTCTTGGGATCGGAACATTCTCAGCTGAATCACTTGCTGGTACGATTTATTATCTTGTGCATGATATGGCAATAAAAGCCGCATTGTTCTTCCTTGCGGGTTTACTCGTATGGCATGCAGGCACTTCCAATTTGAATAAGATGGGCGGATATATTAAAACATCCCCTCTTTTAGGATGGATGTTTTTCATCGCTGCCCTCGTACTTGCGGGGATCCCTCCTTTTAGCGGCTTTATCGGCAAGTACCTTCTCTTAAGAGGTGCTTTTGACGAAGAACATTATATGGCTGCCGGGATCGGGCTTTTATCCAGTCTGTTAATCTTGTTTTCAGTAATCCGAATTTTTATTGGAGCATTCTGGGGTGAGGTTAATGAAGAGCCTAAGGAAAAAGTTAGACGCTCCGGGCTAGCCGCTTCTGGATTATTAATCGCTATCTCAATTCTGCTTGGGGTAGGAGCTGAATGGTTCTATCCATATATCCAATCAGCAGCTGATAGTCTTATCGACCCTCAAATCTATATTGATTTTGTTTTAAAGGAGTAGTTCCATGACATTTCAACTTATCTTAAATTTGCTGATCGGCGTCATTTGGATGTTCTTATCTGAGAGCTACTCATTCGCAAGTTTTTTGGTAGGATTTGTGATTGGGGCGGCGCTGCTGTTTCTGCTTAATCGCTTTATACCGGATTCTTATTACTTTAAACATGTTAAAGCTATCGGATATTTAATCTTTCTTTTTATAAAGGAATTAATTTTAGCCAATATCGAAGTACTAAAATGGGTATACAAGCCCAAACTTGATTTCCAGCCAGGAATTATCGCATTGCCGATTGATGTTAAAAAGAATTGGGAAATTACTTTGCTCGCTAACTTAATTACACTTACTCCAGGGACACTTTCTGTAGATGTCTCAAGAGACCAGCGATATATTTATATTCATGCTATAGACCTGCCTGACGTAAATCAAACGATCGTTGGGATTAAAGATACTTTTGAAAAAGCAATAAGGGAGGTAACACGGTGACAGATTGGTTCTCTATGGTAGTCTATATTTGTTTGTTCGTGATAACCATCTCTATTCTTCTTCTTTTATACAGAGCTGTTGTCGGCCCTTCGAACCCTGATCGTGTTGTTGCACTTGATACAATTGGTATTAATCTGATTGCGATTACCGGGTTAATGGCTATCCTATTAGATACAGTTCAATTGAACGATATTATACTGCTTATCGGAATATTGACTTTTATTGCAACGGTCGCTGTTGCAAAATTCTTGGAAAAGGGTGTTATCATTGATCAAGATCGTGATTAGTTTTTTCCTTATCATTGGCACCTTTTTTATTTTATCCGGAACGTTAGGTGTACTTCGTTTTCCAGATGTTTATTCAAGGCTTCATGCAGCAACTAAAAGTTCAACATTAGGTGTGTCTGGCGTCCTTATCGGCTCTGCTATTTATGTCTATTCAGATATGAATGTTTTCAGCGGAAAACTGATCTTAGGAATTCTGTTTGTCCTCCTGACAGCACCAGTTGCAGGTCATATGATTTCTAGAGCTGCCTACCGGACAGGAGTGCCATTATCCGAAAAGACCGTTTATAATCAACTGGAAGAAAATAACAATATTAAGGAATCATAAACTTTTTGCTCTTTCAAACAGTGCCTAATTGGCATATAATGAATAAAATGGTTATATACTTTTAAGCAACTAACCGTAGCAGGATATATTTATATCCTGCTTGTGTTCCATTTGAGGAGTGATCGAATGTTTATGATTGAAAGGGAGCGCATTGATTCAACTGTTAAGAAAGTGAAGGGACAAACTGCAAACTTCTTAACATTGATCAACTTATCACTAGGCGCCTTAGCTTTGTTATTTATGATGAATGGTGAATTAAAAATCGGATTTATCTTAATCTTTTTAGCTGGTTTGTTTGATCGTTTTGACGGAATGGTTGCAAGAAAACTGAATATTGAATCCGAGTTTGGTAAACAACTGGATTCACTTTGTGATTTAATTTCCTTTGGCATCGCACCGGCATTTTTAATTTATCAAGCTGTACTTCATCAGTTTGGTGTTCCTGGCATTATATTCACGATTATATTTATCGTATGCGGAGCAATTCGTCTAGCACGATTTAACATTACAGAATTCACAGGATCGTTTGTTGGAGTGCCGATTACGGTTGCCGGTTGTTTAATGGCTGCGGCATATCTGGCGATTAACTTTTTACCTGGATTCTTCTATATGTTCCTGACGATCGGCTTGGCCATATTAATGATCAGTACAATATCCATAGAAAAGAGATAAAAAAAACCGCAGAATATGAATCTGCGGTTTTTTTATTATGCTTATTTCTAAAAATTGTTGCTTATTCTTTCACTTCATTGACAAGTTGATTGGAGTGCAAGGTGCGAGACTCCTGGGGGATTAGCGGGACAGGTGAGACTCCTAACGGCGCAAAGAGCAGAGGAGGCTCACCGCACGCCCCCCGGAAAGCGAGCAACCTGGAACGAAAATCAACTACTTCCAAAAACATCAGCTAGCGAAAACAGCCTTTTATTATTATTTTTGAGTCAATTCAAGGAATTCTTCTACATCTGCAGCTGCCAATTCAATTCCCTTTAACCAGAAATCTTGCTTCGTAATATCGATTCCTAAATGTTTTTGTGCTAACTCTTCTACTTCCATCTTTCCAGTGTCTTGTAAAAGCGCGATATATTTCTCTTCGAATGAAGGTCCCTCTTCTTTCGCTTTTGCGTAGATTCCAGCTGAGAACAAATATCCGAATGTATACGGGAAGTTATAGAACGGTACATCTGTAATGTAGAAATGAAGTTTAGATGCCCAGAAATAAGGATGATACTCAGCTAGAGCTCCGTTAAATGCTTCTTTTTGAGCTTCTTCCATCAATTCACACAGACGCTCAACTGATAATTGACCGTTCTTTCTTTCTTCATACATTCTTGTTTCAAACAAGAAACGTGCATGGATGTTCATAAAGAAAGCTACAGAACGCTGAGCTTTATCTTCTAAAAGAGCAATCTTTTCTTCTTTTGTTTTTGCATTTGTAACAGCTGCATCAGCTACAATCATTTCTGCAAAAGTAGATGCTGTTTCAGCAACGTTCATCGCATAATTCGTTGCATAATAAGGTAATTCTTTCAATACATCTGAATGGAATGCGTGGCCTAGCTCATGTGCTAATGTAGAAACATTGCTCGGCGTACCAGAGAACGTCATAAAAATACGAGTTTCTTTCTTAGTCGGGAAACCTGTACAGAAACCTCCAGGTCTTTTTCCAGCACGGTCTTCTGCTTCAATCCATCCTTTAAGAAAAGCTTTCTCTGAGAAATCAGCCATTTTAGGAGCAAGCGAACGGAAATGTTCAACGATAAACTGAGCCGATTCATCATAGCTCATTTTGCTGTTTGCAGAAGAAAGCGGTGCATCAACGTCGTACCAGCTTAGCTTTTCTAAACCGAGTAATTCTGCTTTACGATCTAGATATTTCACAAAAATATCTTTTTGTGATGAAATAGCGTCCCACATGGCCGTAAGTGTTTCTTCTTTCATACGGTTGATCGCAAGAGGCTCTTTTAACGTTTCTTTCCACCCTCTATGTTTATAGATCTCATTTCTAAATCCAGCAATGTGATTAAGTGATGCTGCGCAAAATTCTCCCTCGTTATCCCATGCCTCAACGAACTTTTCGAATGTATCTTTTCTTATTTTACGATCAGGGTTAGAAAATTTGTTTTCTGCTTGGCCAACAGATAATTCTTCATCTTTTCCGTCGATTTCAACTTTAATATTAATTCTTCCTACGACTAAATCGTAAAGCGTGGACCAAGCATGGTATCCATCTACAGCAAGATCATTGATTAAAGATTCTTCGGAAATGCCCAGCTTTTCTTTAGCTTGCATTCTTCTCTCGTTAAGTGAGAATGCGATATCTTTAAACTCTGGTATGCTGACTACTTCTTTCCATGTATCTTCGGAGATTTCCATCAACTGCTTATCAAGTGCTGATCCTACATTGGAAAACGAAGCATATACAGATTCTAATCGTCCGCGTAGTGCCATCGCTTTTTTATCCTTAACATCTTGTGCGATCAAACAACCCACAAATGAACCTGTAGTTGAAAGTCTTTCAGAAAAACTCTGCATTTCTGAAATTAGGTTTAAAAAGCTTTCATTTGAAAATGTAAATTCATCCGCTTTTTTTGCAAGGACTTTAACTTCCTCTTCCGCCCATTTTATTTCTGCTAATAGCTCTTTTGACTCACTGCCGCCAGGAAAAACAGAATCAAGTTCCCATGTTTGCCTTAAATCTTGTAATAGCATATTCTTCCCCCTATTATGTACGTATTTACACTCTTTTCTTATTATAAAAAATATTCAAACAAAAATCGACTATGAAGTTTATTTTTATTAAATTTTATTTTTTCACATAAAAAAACTCCCCTATTTGGAGAGATTTTTTATTATTCTGCGATTGCCGCATAAATAAAATAGGCTAACATCACTACGAATGATCCATATAAAACAGCTTCCTCCATATCAACGCCTCCTGTTTTTTACCTATTCTATTCCCTGTTTTTATGATTTAAACACAGTTATTCATTTTTATTCTTAACGGGCTTGTTTACCAAGGTTTGCTTTTGCCTGCTGTATTAGTTCTTTAACCATCCTTCCGCCGATCTGTCCTCCTACACGCCCTGCATCTTTTGAAGTGATCTGCCCATTGTACCCTTTGCCTAACTGTACACCCATATCTTTAGCGACTTCATACTTCACATCATCCGGGGATTGGTCAGAAACGTTGTATCCTGCTTCTCTCATTACTTTTGCTTTTAATTTATCCAGTCCTTCACGTGCTTCTGGTACGATAGGCTGTCTTTTTCTTCTTGCCATTTAAAAAACTCCTTTTTTTCTTTAGTTTGCCCGAAGCAAAAAATAAAAAGGCTGTAAATGTTACCAGCCTTTGTTCTCATATATTATCGTTCAGATTGCTGACGGCTTCTGTAGAATTCATGAAACAGCTTCATGAGCGCTCTCTTTTCAATCCTTGAAACATAGCTCCGTGAGATTCCCAGCTGTTTAGCAATTTCTCTTTGTGTCTTTTCTTTTTGCAGATCCAAGCCAAATCGCCCAACGATTACTTCTTTTTCCCGGTCATCTAAAACATGAATATAATCGTAAATTTTCTTTTTTTGCATTTTTAATTGAATCGCATCCACAACATCTTCAGTTTCAGCTTTTAAGACATCAATGAGCGTAATCTCATTTCCTTCTTTGTCCGTTCCAATTGGGTCGTGAAGTGATACGTCTTTTTTGGTTTTCTTTAAGGCACGCAAATGCATCAAAATTTCGTTCTCAATACAACGGGCTGCGTAAGTTGCGAGCTTCGTTCCTTTTCCTCGTGAATAGCTTTCGATTGCTTTGATAAGTCCTATTGTACCGATGGAGATAAGGTCTTCCGTATCCTCCCCTGTATTTTCGAATTTTTTTACAATATGAGCAACAAGCCGCAAATTGTGCTCGATCAGCAATCCTCTAGCTGTTTCATCACCGTTTGCCATATCTTTTAAGTACTGCTTCTCTTCATTCTCAGACAGTGGCTGGGGAAAAGCATTATTTTTTACGTATGACACAAAGAGCATGACTTCTTTAAAGAAATAGGCCAACACACCTACTAATGACATAACAGCACCTCCAAGACAATTCTTACTCCTTTATCTTTATGCAAAGCTGGGCTTGGGTGTGTCTGTACATCAAAAATGGAACCTTTTTATTTCATTGACGTAATAGAAATAAATGGTTTTCAAGAATTGGGATTACATCTATAATTAGGCTTGAATGGGGTGAAAACATGAATAAAACAAAGAAACTTATTGCAGGTGTTTCATCTGCTTCTGTAGCGGTTATGCTTTCTGGCTGTAATGATCAAGCTCAGGAGCTTCCACCAGAACCTACTGATACTGAATGCCAGGATTGGGAATGGGATGAAGATGACGGCGTCTATGAATGTGACGATACCAATTCCCGTTATTTCGGCTATTACTTCTTTGGCGGCAGATATTTTAGCGGAACGAGCAGTTTGTTGAAAAACTCAAAGTACAAGGCTTACAAAAACAGCTCCAGCTTTAAAGGCGGAAGTACTGGATTCGGGAGCAGTAAAGGCTTTGGAGGATAAAAATTAAGGAGTTGTAAAGATGAACTTATTTATTAATTTTGCGTTATATGCGGCTACAGGCCTCGGACTTTTATTTGCAGGATTTATTATCTTTGAATTATCAACAAAAACAAAGGAACTTCAGTTGATCAGCAAAGGTAATACAGCAGCTGCTCTATCGCTTGGCGGAAGACTGTTTGGTCTTGCTTTTGTAATCGGCTCTTCAATAGCTAACTCATTAAGCATTATCGATTTGCTTATTTGGGGAGCAGTAGGAATCATTTCTCAGATTGCAGCGCTTTTCGTTGCAGAACATCTGGCTATTCGTTCAAGTATTTCAAAAGCCATAGATGCTGATAACAAAGCGGTCGGATTGCTCGTAATGTTTCTAAGCCTCTCTGTTGGATGGGTTATCGCACAATGTCTTACATATTAATATGAGACTGTTTTCGCAAACTTTGTTGTTTTTGAAAGTAGTTGATTTCCGTTCCAGGTTGCTTCGCTTTCCGCGGGGCGTGCGGTGAGCCTCCTGGCGCTCTGCACCATTAGGAGTCTTACCTGTCACACTCGTCCCGCAGGAGTCTCGCACCTTGCACTCCAATCAACTTATCAATGAAGTGAAAGAAAAAATAATCATAAGCAACAATCTTTTAGAAAAGAGCCGAATAAAAAGCATGCAGCTTTTGCCGCATGCTTATATTTTTTCTCCTACATACATGACGTAAACAGCACGGTCTTCATCAAGTTCTGCTGAATCTCTTAAAAATTGACCCTGCTTCGGAATCTCTACTACGTCTTTTAAAAGATACCTCATAACATCCCAATGGCTGTTTAATGCCTGGACATGTAAAAGGGGCATATCACCTGTATTTTGATATTGCCTGAACTCTAAAAAGATTCCTCTTCCTTTGTAGCTTGTCTCATCTGTGAAACGTCTGGCAGGACCTTTTTCTTTAACGATTAAAATCTCTTCGCTCCCTTTCATTTCATTTGATTGAAGTTCATATTCTTTTTGTCCCGTAACGAAAAATTCACATAATTGTCTCGCATATTTTTCATCATTATGCATATTTTCAGGTATTTTATAGGTTAAGAAAGGTTCATATCCATCTGATTTCTCTATGTAATAAGTTAATTCCATTATTCTCATCCCTTTTATTATTTGTTATGTTTATGATATCAGTTTTCATGAATGTATGTATTGCCGGAGGTTTTTATTATTATGAGCTATATTGAAGAAAGAAAAAAATTCTATGAGAAGATTCCTGAGTTTTGGGCAGATATGTATGGGCAAGAGTATGCGTTATTTAAGCCGCTCTTTATTGAAAAAGAAGAAGCAGATTCAGTTAAGGAGTTTGGGTCCAGAGTGAGTCAAATTCTATTTAAAACAGCAGCACTTCTTCAATCACAGAACTTGGATGATGAGATCTTAAAGCTTTTAGGGTTTCCGGATTCACTGTTTCCGTTCCTCCGGTTTCATACACAGCTCCCAAAAACAGTGATCGGCAGAATTGACTCCATTGAAACTCTTGAAGGACACAAAGTAATGGAATTTAACAGTGATACACCTACATTTATCTATGAATGCTTTAAAGTAAACGGGCTGATTTCGGAACATTTTGGCTGTAATGACCCCAATGCAGGTTCGGATGAGGAACTGAAACGTGCAGTTCGATCTGCGATTCTTACTTCCTATCGAGGGTTAAAAACTTCGCATTCTCCAAACATTGCATTTACATCGCATGATGACAATATAGAAGATAAAGAAACCGTCCTTTATTTGAAAAAGCTATGCGGTTTTCCTTCTCAATACATTCCGTTAGACCAGCTTATTATCAGAAAAAATGAAGGTCTTTATGATACTGAAGGGAAAAAGATTGATGTCTTGTACCGGCAGACATTTCCGATAGAATTGCTTATTCAGGATAAAGACTTAGCGACAGATGAGGAAATAGGACTTCAGCTGACTGATCTTGTTATTCAAAATAAGCTTGCTATTGTAAATCCACCCTCTGCATTTTTATTACAGAGTAAAGCAGTACTTGCCGTCATCTGGGGTATGCATGAAGAACGTGCTTCATTTTTTACAGATGAAGAGCACGAATGGATCGGTCAATATTTTTTACCAACCTATTTAGAACCTGATCTTTTCCTAAAAAATAAAGAAATGTTTGTGCAAAAGCCTGTATTTGGCCGTGAAGGTGATACCGTCCGAATATATGATGATAAAGGAATGCTGCTCGATCAGGACAAACATACAACATATGAACATTACGTTAGTGTTTATCAGAAGTACGTTCCCCTTCCAAAAATGAAGTTCGAATCACAAAAAGGAACGATTGAAGGACATCGTATGACAGGTACATTTGTCATTAACGGTAAACCAAGTGCTTTCGGTTACCGTGTAGGAAACCGTATTACAGATAACCTTTCTTACTTCCTTCCCTCTTGTATAAAATAAAAAGCGCCTTTCCACTTTATAGTGGAGGGCGCTGATTTTTTTATTAAAGCATTGAAGATATATTATATGATGCCTTTTCTTTAGCCCGATCATATAGAGATTTTACTCTCTTATCAACCATGTATTGTTCCTCTGATCTATGGGTTCTTTTAATTGAAAAGGTAATCGTTACAAAAAACAAATGTAATGTAAACATATTGTTATTCACTCCTAATTCATTATTTTATTTTTTCGGTTAGGTTGAGTCTTTCTCCGTTAACAGCCATGTAAGCAGTGTAATTCCTACCATAATCATTGCAATCTCCTCCTTTTAATTTTTATATAAAAAACACCGCAGGAAATCCCTGCGGTGCAAAAATGGTCATAAAAAAACCGCAGGCATTCGACCCGCGGTGTCCTTTAAACAGATTAAATAGACATACTGCTCCAGTTGGCGGTCGAACGTAAGTTTTTATTCAATTTCATTGTTGTACGTATTTTTAAAATCATTTTGTTCAACCTCCTTTTTGTAATTTTACTTTACTTAGCAAATCATACACAATTTACCAAGTGTTGTAAAGAATTTTTTTTGCCTTTAAAAGGATATTCATTTTGCTCAGAAAGTTTCCTGTTTTTTTAAAAATTGGGTATTATTTATGAAAGTTATTTATGTGTACACTTTCACAAACTTTTATTATAATAATAATCGTAAAGGGGGAAACACAAATGATACATCCTAAGGTCATTTTCGCTTCTACAAGACCTTTTTCATTAACGGCGTCAGTCATACCTGTTATATTTGGAACGATTTTAGCTTTGCAATGGACAAGCATCAATTGGACTGCATTCTTACTTACACTTTTTGGAGCTGTATTTTTGCAATGCGGCACAAACCTTGTAAATGATTATTTTGATCATGTTAAAGGAGCAGATATTCCTGGTTCTTTAAGCCCGTCTGGTGTTATAGACCGAAAAGAAATGACACCTCGACAAGTATACATTACAGGACTTATTTTCTTTAGCCTTAGTATTATTATTGGATTAATTTTAACAGCATTAACCGGACCAGTTGTTCTTTATATCGGTATTCCATCATTATTGGTAGGTTACTTTTACACAGCTACACGTTATGCATTAGCTTATAACGGATTAGGTGAGGTAGCTTCTGGAAGTACACTAGGAATTTTAGCTGTTGTTGGTTCCTTTTATACACAAACACTTAATCTGAATATGGAAGTCTTTTTGGCAGCCATACCAAATGCTCTTCTTGTTATGGCTATACTGCATGCTAACAATTTAAGAGACTTTGAAACAGATAAACAAATCGGAAAAACAACAATTGCGGGACTGATCGGCAGGAAAGCCTCCCGTATCGAATACTATATTCTAATGCTTGGTACGTACGTTAGTTTAATTGCTTTAGTCCTTTTAAATATTTTACCTGTTTGGAGTCTGATAGCTGCTATTACCCTTCCTATTGCATTAAAAGGGCTGCAGATTGCAGTATCCACTTGGGAAGCCAAACAGCTTAACAAAGCTCTAGGATTAACAGCCATGCTTCATATGGCTTTTGGAATTCTTTTATGTATCGGAACACTAACAGGCATTCTGTTATAACAAAAAGAGGCTGACTCAAAAGTATAAAAACTTTTGAAGTCAAGCCTCGTTTTTTTTTATATTTAGATAACGTACATCATTTATAAGATAGTAGGTTATTTAATATACGCGTTTAGATAGCTAAATTTGGTCAATATTATTTATTTTTTATTTTGTTAAAAATAAAAAATTAGGGCTGCCAAAAGTAAGTTAACCTTACTTTTGGGACAGCCCGTTTTAGCCTTTTCCTGCTTGAAATCCCGGGTACAGCGTCATTCCGCCATCAGCAATCAATGTTAACCCTGTTACATAACTTGCCTGTTTTGATGCGAGCCAAACAGCAGTTGCAGCAATTTCTTCAGGTTCTCCTATGTACCCCATCGGAATTAGTTTTAATACTCCTTCTTTAAGCTTTGGATCTGAAAATTTTTCCGCGTTGATAGGTGTATTGATTGCACCTGGTGCTATGCTGTTAATTCTAATCTTTTTAGGCGCATATTCTAATGCAAGAGTTTGCGTCATCAATTTAATACCGCCCTTACTTGCTGCATAGTGGACAAAGTGTGGCCATGGTATAATTTCGTGAACACTCGACATATTTACAATTGATCCCTGAATATCATTTTCGAGAAAATAGTCAAGAGCTTCCCGGCATCCTAGAAATTGACCGGTCAAATTTGTAGAGATGACTTTGTTCCAATCTTCTAAAGTAAGTTCGTGTGATGGTACTTCATTTTCAATTCCGGCATTGTTAATCATGACATCAAGCGACCCGAATTCTTCTACCGCTTTTTGTATCAAGTTCTTGATATCATCTTCCTTTGTTACGTCTCCTTGAACGGCTATTGCATTTCCGCCGTTTTGCTTAATTTCTTCAATAATTGCATCAGTTTCCTTCACTTGCTTATCAGAATGATAGTTAATCACAACATTCGCTTGTTCTTGTCCAAAGCGTATGGCACAAGCTTTCCCAATTCCAGTAGCCGCTCCTGTGATGATTACCGTTTTTCCTTCTAGATCTGGATACATCCAATCCACTCCTCTTTCTATGATTTCGTAAATCCTAGCATCACACCGCCAAGAATGATCAGTACACATCCTGAAATGACCCATATAATTTCTTTTTTACTTCGTTTTTCACCTAAAATAAAAATACCGCCGAGTGTTGAAATAATTATCCCTGTTTGTGATAAAGAAAAACTTGTCGCAATACCGATTATCGGCAATGCAAGAAGTAAAGTTAAGTTACCCGTACTCCAGATCAAACCTGTCAAAATGTTTCTCATTGAATATTTATTAAATGGTTTGTGTTTAAGTGACATCACTAGTGCTCCAAGAAACATTCCTATGGCCTGAGGGAGAATAGCCTGCCATCCGTTTACTTCAAACCACCTTATTATTACGACATATGTAACATATCCAACAGTTGAAATTAAAAGAATTGTAATTCCTTTTTTGAAATTTTGATTATCTTTCTCGTTCCCTTTCTTGCTGCGGCGGGAAGTCAGTAATGCGCCTGCTACTATCGCGCAGATCGCTGCAAGACCGATCATAATCTCAGTTGTTGTTTTCCATTCATGAAAAACCAGTACTCCAAAGAGCGTTGTTCCAAACAATTGCATTCCTGTTGATAATGGAACAATTTTGGATACTCCTAAATAATCAACACTTGCAAATTGATTTCGCTGTCCAATTACCCAAAAAATCCCTGAAACCACACCAATAGCAACCACAGCCATGTTAAGGTCAGGCTGAACAATAAAAAACGCAACAAGTGAAAATAGCAATGCCCCAAGAGTCATTCCAAAGGTTTGGCTATGAAAATCGCCCCCGAGCTTTTCACTGACTAATACGATACTTCCCCAGCAAACTGCTGTAATAAGTGCCCATATGATACCCAAAAAACCACTTCTCTCTTTTCTTGAAATTGTTAAAACTTAGTATGACCTTTTACGGTTATTCAGTATTCATACCCCTATTTCCGATTCATAAAAACAAAAATACCGCCCCTTTTTAAGGGACGGTACGTGAAATTAATGTTTAATTTTTTTATTTTGTAATTTCCTGTAATTGCACTTTGCACTTTCTAACAACATTGTACATAAGTGCGGTAAAGCCTAAACATGTTAATGAAGCAATACCTAAAGTAATCGATTGGATAAAGTTTTTGTCTTCCACTGGAAGAACTAATCCTAAATAGAAGAATGTGCTTACTGCCAACAAAATAAAGCCAAAGCGCTGGTAGTCAGCCATCTTTTTTTGTAATTCTTTCTCAATTTTGTTTGTCATGCAGCTTCTACCTCCTAACCTCTATCAACAGAATAACATAGGTAAGTAAGCTACCTGCCAAGCACTTTTTGACAATCTAGTGAAAAAATTATGGCTAAATAGTGATAAAAAAAGAGCAAACGCATTTGCGCCTGCTCATTACGACTAGTTGTTCAATGCATTTTTTAAATCTTCAATCAGGTCCTCTGCATCTTCAATCCCTACAGAAATACGAATTAAACCATCTGTGATTCCAAGTTCTGCTCTGCGCTCTGCTGGAATAGAAGCATGTGTCATTCTTGCCGGTACTGAGATCAGACTTTCAACCGCTCCTAAACTTTCAGCCAATGTAAAATACTTCACTTTTTTCAGGACTGCATCTGCGTTTTTTTCGCTGCCAACATCAAACGATACCATGCCGCCAAAACCGCCAGATTGTTTTTTGGCGATATCATGCTGAGGATGATCTTCAAGACCCGGATAGTATATTTTTTCAACAGAAGGATGCTCTTTTAAGAACTCAACAATTTTCTGCGTGTTGCTCTCATGAGCTTCCATTCTTAAACCTAATGTCTTAATTCCACGGATTAAAAGCCAAGAATCCTGAGGCCCGAGAACACCCCCTGTTGAGTTTTGCACGAAATGCAAGTCTTCGCCCAGCTTATCGTCGTTTACTACGACAAGGCCTGCTACAACGTCACTGTGGCCGCCAATATATTTTGTAGCTGAATGTAGTACGATGTCAGCACCAAGTTCGATTGGATTTTGCCAGTAAGGTGTATTAAACGTGTTATCTACCATAAAGAGAAGATTTTTTGATTTAGCCCATTTAGCTGCTGCTTCAATGTCTGTAACTTTTAACAACGGGTTTGTTGGTGTTTCAACATAAAGAGCTTTTGTATTTGGCTTTAAAGCTGCTTCGATCTGATTGATATCTGTTGTATCTACAAAAGTTGACTCGATTCCGAGACGGTTTAATACTTTTGACATAACACGGTAAGTTCCCCCGTATACATCATCTGTTAAAATTACGTGATCTCCTGAATCAAACAGCATCATAACTGCAGTAATAGCTGCCATGCCTGAACCAAAAGCAAATCCGCGCTTTCCGCCTTCAAGATCTTTAATTAATTCCTCAAGTGCATGGCGTGTAGGGTTTCCCGTTCTGGAATACTCGAAACCTTTATGAACCCCCACATCATCTTGCTTGTATGTGCTTACCTGATAGATCGGATAGACAACCGCTCCTGTATTTTTATCAGAAGGAATGCCTCCGTGGATTAATTGTGTTTTTCTTTTCATATCAGATGCCTCCTTCATAAATTTTTTTGCTTAGATAACGCTCTGAGCTGTCTGCAAAAACGGTTACGATTATATCTCCGTCTTTTGCGGATTGTGCCTCAATTAATGAAGCATGAAGTGCTGCTCCTGAAGAGCTGCCAACCAGCAGACCTTCTTTTTTTGCAAGTTCTGCAACACGATTAAAGGCGTCTACATCTTTTACTGTATGAATGCTGTTGAAATAGGAAGGCTCCATATAGTCTGGAAGAAACTCCATTCCGATGCCTTCGGTTTTATGCGGACCAGATTCTCCGCCATTTAAGATTGATCCTTCAGGCTCGACTATAACTGTTTTCACATTAGGATTCTTTTCTTTCAAGTACCGTGCTGTTCCCATGAATGTTCCGCCAGTGCCAGCTCCTGCTACAAAAATGTCTACTTTTCCATCTAGATCATTCCAGATTTCCGGTCCTAACGTTTTGTAATACGTGTTAGGATTGTCTGGATTTGAGAACTGGGCAGGTGAAAAAGAGTTTGGCACATTATTTAAGAGTTCCTTCGTTTTCTTTATGGCACCTTTTATTCCTTCTGAAGTCGGAGTATGAATAATCTTTGCACCGAGAGCTTTCATGAGCTCCTGTTTTTCGATACTGAACTTTTCAGGGATAACGAAACAAACATTGATTCCTTTATTAATTGCAGCAAGTGCAAGGCCAATTCCTGTGTTACCCGCAGTTGGTTCTATAACTGTTCCGCCAGGTTTAAGCTGTCCAGAAGACAGGGCACATTCTAAAAGTTCCATTCCTAATCTGTCTTTCACACTGCCCCCTGGATTCATGAACTCCAGTTTTGCAAAAAGGCGTACTCCTTTTGGTAGAGAAAACTGCGTAATCTCCATCAGGGGAGTATTGCCGATCATTTCATGCACATTTTTATAATAGTTCATTCTCACGCCCTCTATTCAGCGAAAACAACATGCCACTCATCTTTTTTAGATAGCATCTTGCGTGCGATCTCTTTAGCGCCTTCAAGGCTATGATTTGCTGCCCATCCACACTGTACCTCATTACAAGCTGGCACCTCAGTCGCTTCTAATACATCGTTAAGTGTTTTTTCTAAAACTTCTAGAATTTCATCATAGTTATCATGGTTAATAACAGATAAATAGAAGCCTGTTTGGCAACCCATCGGGCTGATATCTACAACAGTAGAATGGTGGTTACGGATATTTTCTGCCATCAAGTGCTCAATTGAGTGAAGACCTTCCATAGGCATGTGATCTTTGTTCGGCTGGCAGAAGCGGATATCGTATTTATGAATTACATCTCCGTTAGCTCCAGTAGTCGTACCTGCTAAACGGATGTATGGTGCAACGACTTTTGTATGATCAAGATTAAAACTTTCAACGTTCATTTTTTTTGTCATTATGATTTCAGCTCCTCTACGATTTGTTGAACAAGTTCCGCGGAATTCTTTGATGCAGTTTTTAAAAACTGGTCATAAGATACGCGGGCATCTTTCCCGGCGATGTCTGATAATGACCGGATAATAACAAAAGGTACATTAAACTGATAGCATGTTTGTGCAATCGCTGCAGCTTCCATTTCAGCTGCATACAAGGCTGGAAATTTCTTGCGTATGTCTTCTACCCTCTCATGATCACTCATAAACGAATCACCAGATGCAATTAAACCTTTTGCAACTTGAATATTTTCAACACGAGCACCTGCTTTTACAGCTGCTTCTACAAGTGTTCGGTCAGGCATATAATTTGCAGGCATTTGAGGAACTTGCCCATATTCGTATCCAAAAATTGTTGCATCTACGTCATGGTGTCGAACTTCAGTGGATATCACAACATCGCCTACGTTTAGATCAGTATGAAATCCGCCTGCAGATCCCGTATTTAAAATTACATCAGGTTCATACAGCTGAATCATTAGTGTAGTACCAATAGCTGCGTTTACTTTTCCGATTCCGGATTTCAACAGAACGACTTCCTGATCGTTTAAAAATCCTTGATAGAATTCACATCCTGCAAGCTTATTTTCCTGAAGGTCTGACAGCTGCTCTCTTAATAGAACAACCTCTTCTTCCATTGCACCAATAATTCCAATTCTCTTCATGTTAATTCTCCAATATCTATTTTTTTACCGCTTCCATAAGCCAGACATATTCATTTAGCTTTTCAAATGAGATATCAAAATCATGTTTTTTGAAAATTTCTTCGAGTACCCCAAGAGTTGTATAATATTCCGTCTGCAAGTCTTTTAAAAGATTAAGGTATCCTTGTTTTTTGACTTTTTCATGGCGTTCTTTTTTATCTGATTCATGAAGGAATGCGGTATCTGCAAAAACAATTTTACCATCTTTTTTAAGCAGCTGGCTATAGTGTCTAACTGCCGCATCTTTTTCCTCATCTGTCAGGTGATGAAAAGCATACGTACTGACAATCGTATCGATCTCTTTGTCTAATTTGGGAAAAGTTAAAAAGTCTCCATCATGCAGCACTAGTTTTGGATTTCGTTTTAATGCTTTTTCACGCATTCCTTTTGAAGGTTCGATTCCAATAACGGTTTTATCTTTTGAAAGCAGTTTTTCACTTAAGTTTCCTGTCCCTACGCCAAATTCTAAAACGACACTCCCTGATTTTTTCACCACAGTTTCTAAAATATGATCATATTTATGAAAAACTTCCTTGTATTCCTGATTATCACCAGCCACTGTTTCATCATATGAAGCTGACCACTCATCAAAAAGTTCAATAAACTCTCGTCCCATTTTTGTCACTCCAAATTATTAAAATATATTATTCCTATCAATATACTATGAATTAAATGTTTACAGGTTCCAAATTAACACAAATTCATGTTTTTTTCAAATGTATGAACCTGTAAACCATTCATCTATTTGCTAATAAATAAGGGTGTTTATAAAAGATTGTTGTTTAGGGTTCATTTAGGAGATTGGAGTGCAAGGTGCGAGACTCCTGCGGGACGAGCGGTCAGGTGGAGACTCCTAAGGGCGCAAAGTGGCAGGAGGCTCACCGCACGCCCCGCGGAAAGCGAGCACCTGGAGCGGAAATCAACCGCTTCCAACAGCTGCAAGTATTTCGAGAACATCCGTAAATAAAACAAATAAAAAAACTCTGAAATACATTCAGAGTCATGGTCAAATTGATTTTTTTGCAAAAATTGAACTAATCGCTAACATAACAAATGAAAACAGTGTAAGGAACAAGGATAAAATCAGTGCTGTTTGTTCATCTCCTAAAAGAACATGATCATATATAGCAAGCGGAGCGGTTTGCGTAACACCCGGAATATTACCCGCAATCATAAGAGTTGCACCGAATTCCCCAATCGCCCTTAAAAAGGACAGCATTACAGCAGCAATTACTCCATGTTTCGCTAAGGGAATGCCTACTCTACAAAAAATATTCCAACTCGATCCATCCAGCCGTGCTGCATCAATTATGTTGTCATCTAAATTTTCAAAGGAAGCTTTGGCTGTGCGGAAAAACAAAGGAAAAGCGACGATTGCTGCCGCTAGAACAGCAGCTTTCCAAGTGAACACCCATTGTACGCCAAATCTGCCTAAACCATCTTTTCCTAACAGCAGCAATAATATATATCCAACTACCGAAGGAGGCAGAATTAATGGAAGGCTAAAGATTGTTTCAAAGATTGTTTTTCCTCTAAAAGACAAACGAGCAAACAAATAGGATAGCGGCAACCCTGCTGCCACTACGAAGATCGTAGCCATAAACGCAGTTTCTAAAGATAGTACCAATGGATGAATCAATTTTTAACACTCTCTCTAAAATTATATTTCTTTAAAATTTTCTGCCCTTCTTTTGATCTAGCGTATTTTAAAAATTGTTTAGCAGCTTTCTTTTCGGTGATCGAATATACAGGATATTGAATGGCTGGATACGAGTTAGGCGGCATATTTTTTATAATGTTAATCCGGTTATTTTCAACGGCATCTGTACGATACATGATGGCATATTCTACAGCTCCCGTTTCAATTAATCCCTTTAAGTGTACTGCATTTTGGCTGTATATGATTTTAATTTGTTTATGATCTACATTTTGCAGTGCTTTTTCGGCATAATATCCTGCGGGCACCATATCAGGATTGCCGATTCCGAGTTTGGCATTTGAAGGTATATCTTCGATAGAATCAACCGGTGTATCGACCTTCGTTCCAGAAACAAAAACAAGCTCGTTAGATGCAATAATTCCTTCTTTTTTAATATCAATTTTATCATCGTCAGACATAAACCTTTGAAGTGACTGCGCTGAAAACATTAAATCAGCTGGTGCGCCGTTATTTATTTGATTGATTAAAACTCCTGATGCACCAAAGTTCATCTTAATTTCGATATCCTTATGTGTTTTTTCAAACCGTTCCTTCCACTCGGTAACAGGTTTTTTCAGACTAGAGGCAGCAGATATGTAAACAACTGTCTTTTGCTGGCTGGTTACGCTGCAAGATGTCAAAAATACTGCAAGAAATAAGATTCCAATAATATAGTTTGTTTTCTTCATAATTACTCCTAGTTATTTCATACCCTTATTGAAGCATTAACAATAAAGAATGAAAAGAAAAAAGACAACCAGCTTATGAGCAGATTGTCTAGTTAATCATTATTGTACTTGTGTTACACTTATCGGCTGCCATCCTTTTTCAGGAATCCACTGCAGAACAACATCATATTTTATCTTTTCAGTATTGGATTGTACGGTGCCTTTGGATAAATCAGGACCACCGCCATTACCGAGCCAGAAAATTGTCATTTGGTCTTCTGGAATGTTTGTCGCGTACGAAAGTGCCTGAATCATCTCTTTCCAGTCTTGAGACTGGTCTTCGTACGACTTCTGATGAGGCTCTGCTTGAGAAGTTCCGATTGGTTCCCACGGGCCTTCAGGGCCTCCTCCTTCAGGATTTTCAGATTGCGTTTCCTCATCCGTATTTGTTTCAGTATCATCTGACTGATTCTCGGATTCATCAGAAGAACGATCATCATTTTGATCTTCTTTATCAGATTCCATTTCAATCGAAGAATCGTCTTTCGTTTCATTCTTGCTCTGAGTTTGTTCATTTTCTGATGTTGATGCCGTCTCGTTTTCATCACCAGAGAAAAGATTAAACGCAACCACAACAATCAGCAAAAATACCAAGCCGATTGCTATGTTTAAAAAACGATTTTGTTTTCGCTTTTCTAATCTCGTTTCATAACGTTGATTTCGTTTCATGTTATCCTCCCCAGTAAATAAGCTCATTTTATTTTACCACGAGCATAGTGATCGAGGACACTTTTTCCTTTTTTCTATTCCAATATTCATCTTACTTTGTTTGATATCTCCATAACTGCTTTTGCAATATCAGCATATACAGGGATTGTCCTGTTTACTGTATCGTGTTTCATATCAACTACTACTAAAGCGAATTTAGGGTTGTCGGCGGGAAAATAACCTGCAAACCATTTATTATAAACATTCGCCTCTTCTCCCTTTTGAGCTGTACCTGTCTTGCCAGCTATCTGAAAAGGAAGTGACTGCAAAGCATGCCCTGTCCCATTTTCATCCTTTACTGCATTTACCAGTAAAGATTGCAGTCTCATCATCGTATATGGGGATAACGATTTTTTTTTGCCAGTATGATCCTTAAATTCTACCAATTCTGTTCCATTTGCAAAATTTACTGATTTAGCAGCTTTTACTTCTGACCAAGTGCCGCCCTTCGCTATTGTTGCCATCATGTTGGCTGCTGCCAGCGGAGTAATTTTAACATCCAGCTGTCCGATTGCAGTCTGCGAAATGGCGAGGGGTGATTGATAATCCTGCATCTTTTTATTAGGATTTCTTATTTGTCCATGTTCTTCCTGATAGAAATGTGAAAAGTTATCAAAATGATATACTTGTCCTCTCCAGCCATTTAGCTCAAGAAGACCTAGCTTTTGAGCATATTCCTCAATAATGTTGTTATTCTCTGCTGCCATTTCATTTGCAAGGTCTCCAAACGTTTTATTGCAGCTTTGAGAGAAACTTTCCTCAAAATTTAGCATGCCTAATTGTCTCTCATCTTGCTTTCCATAAATATTTACATTACAGTCGTATCGTTTATCATTCTGAACCTTATTTTCCTCAATTGCAGCAGCAGCAGTAACAACCTTAAAAATCGAACCAGGAATTTGATGGGTGGTC
Organism: Fictibacillus halophilus; assembly: GCF_042680145.1. GTDB lineage: Bacteria > Bacillota > Bacilli > Bacillales > Fictibacillaceae > Fictibacillus > Fictibacillus halophilus_A. The sequence goes on from NZ_JBHTNQ010000001.1 coordinate 1,992,226, forward strand.
ATCTTGTTTTCATGTTCATAGATCGTCTGACTATTAAATACAGGTCGGCTTGCCATAGCCAGAAGTTCATTTGTTTCTACGTCAAGCAAGACAGCTCCGCCCGCTTCCACCTGATGATTCCTTAAATATTTCTCAACAGCTTCCTGCATTTTTTTGTCAATAGTAGTCTTAACATGCAGAGGATATAGCGGATTCGTCTGAGTACGATATTTTACATCGAGCCCAAATAAGGGATTTCCTTGCCGGTCCACATGATAAATAAACTGAGTTTCACCTTCAGATATTAAAAAAGGGTCAAAAGTATATTGCATTCCATTTTTCCCTGTTTTGGTAGCAGTGCTTACTGTTCCCTTATCTAATTTATCTTTATATTTTTGCTTTATTAAATCAGGGTCTTCGCCAACTGCTCCGATAATATGATTCGCAAATGGGAGGGGCTTTCTTCTTGTTACAAGCTGTGCATACACACCCGGGATTTCCAGTTCATTGATTTGACTCATCTGCTGCAAAGTTAGCTCTTCTGGCAATAAAAGTGCTGAAGGTTTTTTCAGCTGAAAGATCATTTCTTCTATCTTTTGTGATGGCAGCTGAAGAATTGCTGAAATGGTGTCTATCGGCCAATCCTGTGTATAGAGGTTAGGGAACACAACAATTTGAGGTTTTACATCTGTAGACAGAAGCTCACCATTGCGGTCCAGAAAATAACCTCTTCCATCATTAATTGTAAAACGGTGAGTTCGCTGGTTTACACTCTCTTGTATTAAATTAACGTTATTTTTTGAAAAAGATTTTGTCGAAATCAGCTGTATATCTGCTAATCGGTACATCAGACAGAGAATAAGCAATAAAATGCTAACACCTGCAGCTATTGTTCTTTTTCGAGATAACAATGCGGTCACCACCCTAACCACATTTTCGCCGCATCTCTATCTTCTTAAACAAAAAAGAAGACTTGCCGCAGCAAGCCTTCTTTCTGATGGACTTATTTTACTTCTAAAATTACTACGCTGATTTCTCCGCCTGGTGTTTGAACAGAAACCTTGTCTCCAGGTTTTTTGCCTAATAAACTTTTAGCCATTGGAGAATCATTGGAAATTTTACCTTCGAATGGATCTGCTTCAGCACTTCCAACGATTACATATGTTTCTTCATCCCCATCAGGAAGCTCTTGGAATTTAACTGTTTTCCCAATGGAAACGTTATCAGATTGATCTTTATTGTCTTCAATGATGACTGAATCACGAATCATCTTTTCTAATTGAACGATACGCGCCTCAACAAAAGCCTGCTCGTCCTTTGCTGCATCATACTCAGAGTTCTCAGAAAGGTCTCCGAAGCTTCGTGCTACTTTAATTCTTTCAACAACTTCTTTTCTGCGTTCTGTTTTTAAAAATTCTAATTCGTTTTCTAACTTTTGCTTACCCTCTAGGGTCATATAGTGTTTTTTCTCGTCTGCCATGTTTATTCACTCCTTCAATAATCAGTACCCTTGTTACGTTATATGATAATTCCGGCAGGGTATGTATAAAAAATAGGACAATAGTTGAATGCCATGCTGTTTTATAGCAAAGATTGTCCAAGTATACCGAAAAAATGAGGAAAGTTCCTCATTTTTTCAATAATGCTTTGTCTTCTAAAATAGTCTTAATTTTAGTAACCATTAAATCAATTGCAACGCGGTTTTGACCGCCTTCTGGAATAATAATATCCGCGTACCTTTTTGTAGGTTCAATAAACTGATTATGCATAGGACGCACTACTGAAGTATATTGATCGATTACTGATTCTAAAGTTCTGCCGCGGTCACGTATATCACGAACCATTCTTCTGATGATTCGCACATCAGCATCTGTGTCGACAAACAACTTAATATCCATTAAATCACGTAAACGTTCATCTTCAAGTATAAGAATACCTTCCAATATAATGACATCTTTAGCATCAACTGGGATAATTTTATCACTTCTTGTATGCGCTGTATAGTCGTACACTGGTTTTTCAACGGATTCATATGCTTGAAGTGACTTGATATGCTGGATTAACAGATCATTATCAAAAGCAAGAGGGTGATCATAATTCGTTTTCAAACGCTCTTCCATTGATTTTTCAGATTGATCTTTATAATAAGCGTCTTGCTCAATAATAAGAATAGACTGATTTGCAAACTGCCTGTAAATTTCTTTAGCTACCGTTGTTTTACCTGATCCGGATCCACCTGCAACCCCAATTACGATAGGTTTTTGTGCCATTTCTATTACTCCTCCAAACTGCTGTACCTTTAGGTTTTTCGTATGCTCACCATCATACCATCTCCCACCGGCAAGATTGAAGAATAATAATCTGGATGCTGCATGATATATTCATTAAAACTTCTAATTTTTTTAACAAGAGAACGCAGTCTTCTGCTCTCTAAGCCGCTTTCATCCGCGACATAACCTCTAAAGAGAACATTATCTGTAATGATCATACCGTCTTGTGACAGCATTGCGGAATAATGATCAAAAAAATTTTGATATTGTCCTTTAGCGGCATCAATAAAAATAAAGTCGTATGGGGCATATTGTTCTACTTGACTCTGTAATTCATTCGCATCGCCGAGCAATAATGTAATTCTATCGTTTAGGTCTAGTGCGTTAACATTTTCTTTTGCTATATTGTACCGTTCTTCATCTCTTTCAATACTAACAATTTCGGTTATCTCATTCGCAAGAGCCATTCTTATTGCAGAGTACCCGATGGCTGTACCAACTTCTAAAATACGTTTAGGGCTTTTTAATCTGACATAAGTCAAAAGGGTCTCCATACCCGATAATTCCATGATTGGTACATCATGCTGCCTAGCATACTCCTCCATTTTTAAAATATGTTCAGAGCGTGCCGGGATTAAATTTTCGATGTATTGGTTTACTTCATTTGAGACCAAAGTAACACGCCTCCTTCACACTAACCGGTATATTGTAACATAATCTTTTTATGAAGGCGAGAGTCCTGTATATTTCAACCTATTATGAACATTTCTTAGTCGTTAATATTGTTATTAATGCTGTTTCCGCAAACGTAGTTGATGTTGTCAGTGGTTGATTTCCGCTCCAGGATGCTCGCTTTTTGCAGGGCGTGCGGTGAGCCTACTCGGCGCAAGGGGCCTGTGGGGTCTCACCTGTCTCGCTGATCCCGCAGGAGTCTCGCACCTTGCGCTCCAATCAACTTGTCAACGATGTGTCTTCACAAAAAAATAATCATAAGCAACTTTTAGAAAAGAGCCTTATTAAAAAAAGGATACTATAAGTTAGTATCCTAAGAAAACATTATTGCTGCTCTTGCCATACTTTCCATTCATCTCTGTATTTCTTGTATACGGCATTGTGTTCTTGCAATGTTTTCGTATATATAACTTCTCCGTTCGGTCTTGCATAAAAGAATAATTCTTCCATCTTTACTGGTTTTAATGCAGCTTCAATCGATTTTTCCCCTGGAGATGCGATAGGACCGATTGGAATCCCTTTGTAGCGATACGTATTATATGGAGAATCAATTTCTAAATGCTCATATAATACTTGTACATCAAAATCTTTTCTAGCATATTTAACAGTTGGATCTGAATCCAATTTCATGTCTTGTTCAAGTCTATTATAAAAAACGCCAGAGATTTTTTTTCGATCCTCTTCACGCTGAGACTCTTCTTCAATTAGAGAGGCTAAGGTGATCATCTCGAACATTGAATATCCGCTCTTTTTTATGTCATTCTCATATTTGGCAATAACAGTCGAGGACTGCTCTACCATTTTATCCACAATCTCTTTCAGCTCAGGCTTCTTTTTATCAAATTCATAAGTTGCCGGGAAAAGAAATCCTTCCAATGGATAATAAAGACCTTTTTTGTAAATATCATCTGGAATATTCTTATATTTGTCTTGAAGCTCTTTTAGAAATGCCTTATCGGTCATCACTTTTAATATTTCTTCTTTTTCATAACCAGTACTCGCACTGATCTCACCAGCAATTTGAGGAACATTAAACCCTTCTGGAATTGTTAAAGTCAGTTCTGGTTTTTTAAATAGTTTTCCCTCTTTAAGAGCTGCGATAATTTCAGTAAGGTTCATAGATGGAGATAATTGATAAACTCCTGCTTGAAAATCTCCTTCTCCCTTAACTCGCGTATAAAGTTTGAAGAATTGACCGCTGTTAATGATCCCTTTATCTTCAAGCTCTTTTCCGATATTCGCTGTTGAAGAGCCGATTGGGATCTCAACAGTAAAATTTTCTTGATTTGCTGAATCAAATGCTCCGATATTTTTATTGAAATAAAAATATAGTATGCCAGCAGCAAGAACAATTACTGCTAAAAATAAAGCAATTATCGTTAATATGATGGATTTTGTGCGTTTCTTTTTCTTGTTTTGTATGTAATTCCCAGACGACTGGAGTTGTATCATCCCTTTTCCCCCTTCCATCTGTTTAATTATACTTTTGCTAGCAGAAATTGTCGAGATTAGCAGTAATAACAAAAATAGGATAACTCATCAAAGAGTTATCCTTTCGTTTTTAACAGTCTTGAGAGGGAAATTTAGATGTGTGATAGTGGTTTTAGTAGTATTGCGAGACCCAATCCAAAAGTTTTGGGCGTGAATCCACAAAAAAGGGTCTTGAATCCACGAGTTTTCTGCCCCAATCCAAAAATTTTACCTCTATATCCACGAGTTTGCATTCATAGACATAGTTCGACATCGGTCCGTTTTTTTTATTTGTAAAAAATTAAAAAAATTGGGGCTGCCAAAAGTAAGTTTACCTTACTTTTGGAACAGCCCCTTTAATGATTATTCAGTTTCGTACTCGTCATCTTGGAATGTATTTAACATTTCCTCGATCATATCCCACTCTTCATCTGTTTCAAGAGGGAACAAAGCAAGATCATCATCTGCTTCTCCCTTTTCTTCATAGCGGAAAGGGAATACTTCTACTTCATCCGTATCATCATCTTCTGAATCAGCTACAGGTATAGTTACCATGTATGATTTCCCAGTCTGGTCAACATCGAATTTGAATAAAACTTCAAATAGATTTTCGTCACCATTCTCATCTGGAATAATAATGCGCTCGCGTTCTTCTTTTGCCATAATAGGCTCACCTCAATTTTTATTTTTTTGGCTGTCCATATACCCTTGCAGAATAATTACAGCAGCAAGTTTATCAATAACCTGTTTGCGTTTTTTTCTGCTTACATCGGCGGATATAAGTGTACGTTCAGCTGCCATTGTAGTCAGCCTCTCATCCCATAGGATAACCGAAAGGCCAGTAAGACTTTCAAGTTCTTTTGCAAAGTTTTGACAAGCCTCACCGCTCGGACCGATCGACCCGTTCATATTCTTAGGCAGACCGACAACAATCTCGCCGATTTCATATTGAGAAATCAGCTCTTTAATTCTGTTGAAATCTTCTTCAGGATGGTTAGGACGCCGTCTAATTGTTTCTACGCCTTGAGCTGTCCAGCCAAGTAAGTCTGATACGGCAACACCAATCGTTTTTGTACCGACGTCCAATCCGAGTATTCTTGTCATTAACGGCTTCCTTCTTTTTGATTTGAAAGGTATGATTTTACGAGCTCTTCGATAAGCTCGTCCCGCTCAAGCTTACGAATCATACTTCTCGCATCATTATGGCGCGGAATATATGCCGGGTCACCTGAGAGTAAATAACCAACAATCTGGTTGATCGGGTTGTAGCCTTTATCCTGCAGGGCGTCATAAACAGAAAACAGGACAGTTTCAACATTCGTCTTATAAGCATCATCCTCGTTGAAATTAAACTTCATCGTCTTGTCCATTGAACTCACTTGCGAACACCTCTTTCTGAAGATCTCCCTTAAGGGACAAATTAGTTATTTTCTCTATTGTACATGATAGATGAACGCTTAGGAAACCGTTTTAATCAATTCAACTGCAGAATCTATGCCTTCTTCTAACTTTTCAGGGTCTTTCCCGCCTGCCTGAGCCATGTCAGGGCGGCCTCCGCCGCCTCCGCCGCAGCGAACCGCAACTTCTTTAACAAGGTTGCCTGCATGGTATCCTTTTGACACTAAATCCTTTGTAACACCTGCAACAATGTTTACTTTTCCTTGGCTTTCAGCACCTAAAATAACAATCCCGCTCTGAAGCTTGTTCTTTAAGTCGTCTACGATTGAACGCAGCCCGTTCATATCAGAAGCATTTACTTTTTTAGCGATAACAGATACTCCGTTAATCGTTTGTACTTCGTCAACAAGACTTCCGGCTTCCAGATTTCCAAGTTTAGAAGCTAATGATTCCTTTTCTTTTTGCAGCTCACGAATTTGATCGTTCAGTGCATCAATACGCTGAGGAACATCTTTAAGATTTGTTTTTAATTTTGCTGCAGTATCTTTTAACAGCTGAACTTGACCATTCATTAATCGGTAAGCTGCTTCACCCGTAACTGCTTCAATACGCCTTGTACCAGCACCAATTCCTGATTCTGATACGATTTTAAACAATCCAATCTCCGCAGTATTGTTCACATGACATCCGCCGCATAATTCCAGGCTGTAATCTCCAACTTTAACTACACGGACTGTCTCACCATATTTTTCACCGAAAAGAGCCATAGCTCCCATAGCTTTTGCTTCAGTAATATTTTTTACCATTTTTTCAACAGGGATGTTTGCCCATACTTTTTCGTTTACGATCTCTTCAATTTTCTCAAGTTCTTCGGCAGTGATGCTTCCAAAATGCGTAAAGTCAAATCGCAGTCTGCCCTCTTGAACAAGTGAGCCCGCCTGATTAACGTGTGTGCCTAGAACATCTTTTAAAGCCTGATGAAGCAAATGAGTTGCTGTATGATTTTTTACTACTTTTGCTCGTGTTTCTCTGTCAACTTGTACAGAGACTTGCATGTTATTTTCCAAAACACCTTGTTCGACAATAACTGTATGCAGATTTTGTCCATTTGGAGCTTTTTGCACATCTTTTACTCGTAACTCAAGGTTGTTTCCTGTAATTGTTCCTTGGTCAGCAATCTGACCTCCGCTTTCAGCATAGAATGGCGTTTCATCAAGAATAACCTGAGCCTCATCGCCTTCTGATACCATGGAAACACGCTCTCCGTTTTGCAGAACTTCAAGAATTCTTGCATCCCCGCTCAAGGACTCATAACCTGAAAACTCACTTTTTACAGTAATGTCTGAAAGAACGCCGCCTTGTACCTGCATGCTGTCCACTTCTTGTCTTGCAGCACGTGCACGTTCACGCTGAGCTTTCATTTCGGATTCAAAGCCTTCCAAGTCAACCTCCATTCCATTTTCTGCTGCATACTCTTGTGTTAATTCAAATGGGAATCCGAATGTATCATACAGTTTAAATGCGTCTTTACCGGAAATAATTTTATTGTTTTGTGATTTTTCTTTAGTGATCACATCTTCTAGAATAGCTAATCCTTCGTTAATTGTTTCATGGAATCTTTCTTCTTCTGTCTTTACAACTTTTTGGATAAAAGGTACTTTTTCTTTCACTTCTGGATAGAAATCAACCATGATATCAGCAACAGTAGGCACTAATTCATACATGAAAGGCTTATTGATGTTGATCTTTTTAGCAAAACGGATCGCTCTTCTAATCAAGCGTCTTAAGATGTAGCCCCTTCCCTCATTAGAAGGCAGTGCGTTATCACCAATCGCAAAGCTTACAGTACGAATATGGTCTGCGATAACTTTGAAAGCTGTATCACTTTCAGGACTGTTTCCATAAGACGTATTTGAAAGCTTCTCCGTTTCCTTAATGATCGGCAGGAAAAGGTCAGTTTCAAAATTTGTCTTCGTATCTTGAATAACAGATACCATTCTTTCAAGCCCCATGCCTGTATCGATATTCTTCTTAGGCAGTGGTGTGTATGTGCCGTCTGGATTATGGTTGAACTGAGAAAACACTAGATTCCATACTTCAAGGTATCTTTCATTCTCACCGCCAGGATATAATTCAGGATCTGACGAATCATTTCCATAAGACTCACCGCGGTCATAAAAGATCTCAGTATTCGGTCCGCTTGGGCCTTCTCCAATATCCCAGAAGTTCCCCTCTAAACGAATGATTCGTTCTTCAGGCAATCCTACCTGTTTTGTCCAAATGTCAAAAGCTTCATCATCTTCGGGGTGGATCGTAACAGAAAGTTTTTCTGGATCAAATCCGATCCATTCTTCACTCGTTAAAAACTCCCAAGCCCAGAGAATTGCTTCCACTTTAAAATAATCACCGATTGAGAAGTTGCCTAGCATTTCAAAGAAAGTATGGTGTCTTGCAGTAATCCCAACATTCTCAATATCATTTGTACGGATAGATTTTTGTGCATTTGTAATACGCGGATTCTCTGGAATCACACGGCCGTCAAAATACTTTTTAAGCGTAGCTACCCCACTGTTGATCCAAAGCAAAGTTGGGTCTTCGTGCGGAACAAGAGAAGCACTAGGCTCTACACGATGGCCTTTCTCTTGGAAAAAATCGAGGAACATTTGTCTGACTTGAGCTGAAGTCAAAGTTTTCATTGTTTTCATTCTCCTTTAAACTTTTTTAGATAGGCTTTTCTCTAAAAGATTGTTGCTTTTGGGTCATTTTTTTATTCTCTTCATTGGCAAGTTGATTGGAGCGCAAGGTGCGAGACTCCTGCGGGACGAGTGGGACAGGTGAGACTCCTAAAGGCGCAAAGCGCCAGGAGGCTCACCGCCCGCCCCGCGGAAAGCGAGTACCTGGAGCGGAAATCAACCACTTTCAAGAGCAACATAGTTTGCGAAAACAGCCTTTAGATAAAATAAAAAAACTCTCATCCCCAAAAACAGGGACGAGAGTTTGAATTCACGCGGTACCACCCTGGTTACATGCAAGAAGCATGTCACCTTGATTACAGCCTTAACGCGGCTTAACGGCAGATTTTCCTTCTGCACTCCAGAGTAGCTTTCCGTTTCCTTCTTTCTGAAACACCTTTCAGCCGGTGGATGTTTCTCTCTTTAGAAAGGACTAAAACGTACTTATCTCTTTCAACGATTTTTGTTCTTCTAGCGTTAGTATACGTTTATTTATTCTGACTTGTCAATCGGATGTTGTCTTAATCGGTGCTCCCGAATGTGTATGACAATAACTTTGATTACGCTAAATACCGGAACAGCTAAGATCATTCCAGGTACTCCCGCAATTTCACTGCCTAAAAGGAGCGAAAAGATGATAAAGACAGGATGGATATGGAGGTTTCTACCCACAATAAATGGTCCAAGAATGTTCCCTTCAATAAACTGCAATACAAGCATTATTCCTACGGTTATCCATACCATCTTCCAAGAAATCGTCAAAGCGATAAGAATGACAGGAATAGCTCCTAAAATCGGACCAAAATAAGGAATGATATCAGTAACTGCAATCACAATCCCTAATAAAATCGGATAAGGCATACCGACAATCCAAAGGGCAATCATCGCTGCAGCACCAAGAATAGCTCCTACAAACAGCTGTCCTCTTATATAGCCTCCCAGTGATTTATCTACATCTTCTAAAAGATGCTTTCCTTCATGGCGGAATCTGCGTGGTGTAATATACCACGCAGCTTTTTTTATTTTTTCAAAATCGTTCAGAAAATAAAAAACTAAAAAAGGAACTACGATAATTACGAAGAAATAATCTACAATTTTTCTTAAAGAAAAAATTGCATTCGTAAGGAGGTTTTGTGCGCTTATTTCCATTTTAACAATATATTGTTCAATTTTATAATGGACTGAATAAGGAAGGGCTGAAGTTCCTTTATCGACTTTGGATAAAAGCTCTTTGTAATCTTTTGCAAGAGCAGGCACATTTTCTAACAGCTGCTTTAATTGAACAACAAAATAAGGAAAACCCTTAAAGATGGTATAGCCTAACCCTCCAAAGAACAATAGGTATATCGTTAAAATCGCAACAAATCGCGGAACACCTTTCTCATGCACATACTCTACTAACGGATGAAGCAGATATGTAATTAGAGCGGCGAGAAAGAAAGGCAAAAAAACACCTTGAAGCGCGTTTAATAATGGGTGGTATAAAGGATTTAACTTCATGAGAAGGAATAAGCATAAAAACAGCAATAAAAGAAGCGCCAGCCGGTAAATCCACTTCATTCGATTTTCCTTTGTCATTCTTCCTCACCCTTTTTTTAAAAAACCCCGTCTTAAATAGACGGGGAATACATTTAATAAATGGCCTTTGCGATTCTTTTTCGGATTTTTTTTGCACGTCTCGATGTCCAAAGATCACCGATATCCGAAAAATTCATGTTCATTCTGGACATTCTAGACATCCTTCTGTTTCTCATCGCATATGTTGCCGCTCCAATACCAAGTGCGAAAAGAGAACTCATCGTCCTATTCATGCTTTATCACCTCGACATCAGAGTAATAAAAAATTTACGAAGTACTTTCTCTATAAGTCAGGTCATGATCTTCAAATAAATCGTCGAGTGATGTTAAAGAGCCGTCTTCTTCCACTTGATGAAGGGACAGTCTTCCTTTTTCAATGGAAAGCTCAATAAAACAGTTCCAGCAATAATACTGGTTCACCCCGATTTTCCCAATATCTTTACGGCTGCAGTTCGGACATTCCACTTGCTTTCTCTCCTTTAAATTTACTGTTACAAGGGTGTCCTGAAACTTTATAAAATATACGCCATAATTGGATTTGAAGTATTGTCCTGCCTATAGATATGAAAAAAGAAATGTCCGATAAGATGCTTTTCGTCATCCTCCGAACATTTCTAGTTTGTTTCATTAAAGAGTGTATCATTCATAAAATCTTTTTCCAGTAAGGTTTCTTGCAGACGAAGCTTAAGGCCCGAATATCTTTCTGATTCATCAGACCGCTGTACCGCCCAAGAAAATGCCTCTTGTTCTCCGCATAAAATCAGATATTCTTTACTTCTCGTAATAGCTGTATAAATCAGGTTGCGTTTAAGCATTCTATAGTAGCTTTTCACAATGGGAAGAATGACAATCGGATATTCACTGCCTTGAGATTTATGTATGGAACAGCAAAAAGCATGTGTGAAATGGTGAAATTCACTTCTTTTATACGTTACTTCAATTTCATCAAAACTTATCACAATCTGATCTTCTTTGTCTGTATTTTCCCTTGCATAAATAACAGCAACGATCTCCCCTATATCCCCATTAAAAACGTTATCTTCAGGCTGATTTACAAGCTGCAGCACCTTATCCCCTTTTCTGTAAAAAACATTAGCAACTTGCAGCTGCCGCTGTTTTTGCTTTTCAGGATTAAATAATCGCTGCAGTTCCAAATTTAACCGGTCGATTCCTACTGGACCTTTATACATAGGGGCAAGCACTTGAATATCTCTCGAAGTATACCCTTTTTTTATCGCATTTTCACAAACTTGTATGATGGCTTGAAAAACCTGCTCTCCTGAACAAGAAAAAAAGCGCCTGTCTTTTTGAGGAATAAGCAAGTCTTGCGGAAGATTCCCTTTTTTCATCTCATGTGCTAAACGAATAATTGAAGACCCTTCAGATTGTCTGTAAATATCAATCAATCGGGTTTGCGGAATATGATCTGATTCGAGCAGATCCTTTAACACTTGACCTGGTCCTACAGAAGGAAGCTGATCTTCATCTCCAACAAAAATAATTTGGATATGCTCAGGAAGTGCCTTTGAAAGTGAGTATGCAAGCCAAATATCCACCATCGACATTTCATCTACGATTAACAGCTTTCCTTCTATTGGCACATCTTCATTTTTTTCAAAGTGACCTGCGCCTCTCCATCCCAATAGACGATGAATGGTATGAGCCGGAATACCAGTAGATTCAGTCATGCGCTTTGCTGCACGTCCTGTAGGCGCAACAAGCAGGACAGGAAATGGTTCCTTTTTTCCGCGATAATCTTCTATATTTAGACTTACTCCATGTATCTCACTATAAAGTTCTACGATTCCCTTTATTACGGTGGTTTTACCTGTGCCGGGACCGCCAGTAAGTACCATTATTGAGGAAGTTAATGCTTTTTTAATGGCTTCTTTTTGACTGTTTGCGTATTTGATATTCAGACGTTTTTCTAAATTTTCCAGTTCTCTCTCAATTTGCTCAACAGGGATTTCGTAATCTGTTTTTTGACTTTGAAATAAATGATTGATTTTTTGAGCGAATCCTCGTTCAGCAAAATAAAGAGAAGGCAAATACACCACATTTTCTTTTAAAATCAATCGTTTTTCAGCTTCCATGTCTTGAATTTCCCTGAAAATACTCATCTCATCGACCGTGTTTTTCCCATCAGCTAAAAGCTTTCTTACCCCAGCAAGAAGTTCTTCAAGTGGTAGATAAGAATGTCCCAGATCAGTACCTTGATCTCTTAAAAGAAATTGACACGCCGCCTGAATACGTTCAGGATGATTCACTTGCATGCCATTGCCTTTTGCGATTTCATCTGCCCTGTGAAACCCAATACCTGGTACATCCTCAATAAGCCGGTACGGTTCGTTCTTAACAACAGATGCCGCTTCATCCTGGTACGTTTGGAAGATTTTCATCGCAAGCTGAGGACCGATTCCATATGGCTGAACTGCCATCATAACCTGATCCAACCCTCTGTTTTGCAGCAGTGCTTCATGTAGATTTTTCGCTTGTTCTTCTGTTAACTTCGGAATCTGGCTGATGTATTCTGGAGATTCTAAGAGCTTCGTGATCGCATCGTCACCCATAACCTCAACGATATGCTCAGCAGTTTTCTTGCCGATTCCTTTAAACAAGTCGCTCGATAAATATTGAATCATCGCTTCTTTGGATTGCGGCATTTCTTTTTTAAAATATTCAACCTCATACTGCTTCCCATATTTGGGATGTTCTTTAAATTTTCCAGAAAACAGGTAGAGTTCATCCTCCCTTAACGGAGGAAGTATACCCGTTATCATGACTTCCTTTTCATCATAATTTTCATTTGTCTCTTTAATTCTCACCCTTGCTACTGTATAAAGGCTTTCAGATTGATGATATACGGTGGAAATCAATGTCCCTTTTATATAACGGGATGTTTGAGACGTCTCATCCTCTAAGTTAAAGGAAGGCTGCTGTGCCATAAAGCATCCCCTTTTAATGTTTTGTACTCTTATTTTCGATATTCCTTTTGCCATTACCTGCCAAATAATGATCAGGCTGAATATCTAAAGCTTTTTCAAATGCAGCAAGAGCCTCATCGTTACGATCAAAAAAGCTCAAAGAAACACCTAAGTTATACCAGGCATCTGCATGCTTTTCATCTTGTTCCGTTACTTTTTCGAATGTATTTAAAGCAAACTTAACATCGCCGATTCTTCCCTGGCACAGTCCAAACTGGAAAAGTGCCTCATTGTCATTTGGGTTCAATTCAGTTGCTCTCATTAAGTATGGAAATGCTAGTTTGTTTTCCCCAAGTGATACGAACGACATACCCGTCATAAAATACGTATCAGCATCTTGAAGACCACCTTTAATTGCTTCTTGGAAGAGCTTAGCTGCTTTCGTAAACTGTTCGAGATGATAGCATGCAATACCTGCACCATATAGAGCAGCTGCAGCATTCTCATCAAGTGATAATGCCTTGTCAAAAAAATGTATCGCTCTTTCATGTTCATGTACGGCAGAAAGCAGATTTCCAAAATTAATATAATGAACCGGATTATGAGGATCGGCCTCAATCATTGCTTCAAGGCTTTTTGCCGCTTCTTCAAATTTCCCTTTTTTTAAGTATTCAAGTCCTTTTGAAGGCTCCATTTCTATACCCCCTCTTTATTTCCTACCAAAGTATATCAAATCAGTCCGAAAATCGCACAGAGTTTCTAGCTTATTTATCGTAAATCATAAATCTCGGATGGCGAGCATAAATGCCGCTGGATGATCTTTTATAGCAAAAAAAAGCTGGCGTTCCGAGTTATTCCAACCGAATCGCAAGCTTTTTCGCTAATTATTATAGATATGTGATAGCTTCGCCGTTTTTATAAACAGTGTCAATCGTTGCTCCGCCTAAGCAAACATCGCCATCGTAAAATACAACCGCTTGTCCCGGAGTGATCGCTCTTTGCGGTTCATCAAAGACAACGTTAAGCGTTTCGTCCTCCATCATATGCACGGTTACACCCATGTCAGGTTGGCGGTATCTGAACTTTGCTGTACATTTGAATTCAGTAGCTAAAGGTTTATCCGAAACAAAACTCGGTTTTACTGCCTTCAAACTGTCTGAATAAAGCTTGTCGTTATGGAATCCTTGTTCAACGTACAGCACGTTGTCTTTTAAATTCTTTCCGACAACGAACCAAGGATCCCCGCTCCCGCCGATTCCTAGACCATGACGCTGACCGATCGTATGATACATTAATCCGTCATGCTTTCCTTTGACTTCCCCGTCCAGTGTTTGCATCTCGCCAGGTTTTGCAGGCAAGTACTGGCTTAAGAACTCTTTAAAGTCTTTCTCACCAATAAAACAAATACCTGTGGAATCTTTTTTCTTTGCAGTAGCAAGACCTGCTTCCTCAGCAATTTTGCGAATCTCAGGCTTCTTTAGTTCACCGATCGGGAACAAGACTCTTTTAAGCTGCTCTTGTGAAAGCTGGTTAAGAAAATAGGTTTGATCCTTATTTTCATCCACACCGCGAAGCATCTTAACTTCTCCATCTATTTCAGCCACACGTGCATAGTGGCCTGTAGCTACGTAATCTGCACCTAAGTTCATGGCATGCTCTAAGAAGGCCTTGAATTTAATCTCCTTGTTGCACATCACATCAGGATTAGGTGTTCTTCCTGCTTTATATTCTTCCAAAAAGTACGTGAATACTTTATCCCAGTATTCTTTTTCAAAATTCACAGCGTAATATGGAATGCCGATCTGGTTGCAGACCGCTATCACATCGTTGTAATCTTCTGTTGCTGTGCAGACGCCATTTTCATCGGTATCATCCCAGTTTTTCATAAAGATTCCGATAACGTCATAGCCTTGCTCTCTTAGTAAAAGTGCGGCAACTGAAGAATCCACACCGCCGCTCATTCCAATAACTACTCGTGTATCTTGAGGTGCCTTTTTGTTTGATTCAGTTTGCATGCTGTCCACCTCATTTCTTCATATGACAAACATTGTAACTTATTTTGCTAAACGTTTCACGATTTTTGCTGTCTCGCGGGCAGCATATTCAATATCTTCCAATTCATTACCTAATCCAAAGCTAAATCGAACGGAAGATTTCGTACGTTCATCTTCTCCAAACATGGCAGCCAATACGTGCGAAGGCTCATGAGAACCAGCTGTACAAGCGGATCCGCTTGAAGCTGCGATACCTGCTATATCCAGATTAACTAAAAGCACTTCAGTCTTTACTCCAGGAAAACTGACATTTAAAATATGCGGCAGAAAGTATTCGTTACTGCCATTCTCTAAGTAATGAATGTTATCTTCATCCCATATTTTTTTCATCGTTTCCCGATACTTCATGTATTGTACGAAGCGTTCATCACGCTCTTTCATTGCTAAGGCTGCTGCTTTATTCAGTGCGGCGATTCCCGCGACATTCTCTGTACCAGCACGGCGTTTGCGTTCTTGCTCACCGCCAAAGCCTTGGGGAAGAAAAGGTACCGATTCTTTTACATATAGAAAGCCTGTCCCTTTTGGACTGTTGATCTTATGTCCTGACGCACTCAATAAATCGATGTTCAGTTCTGCAACATCTATCGGAATAAGTCCGTAAGCCTGAACTGCGTCAGTATGAAATATTATATTCTTATCTTTTAATAAGCTCCCGATCTCTTTAATGTCTTGTCTTGTCCCCGTTTCATTGTTGCAATACATTATAGAAACTAGGATCGTGTCTTCTCTCAGGGACGCTTTTAATTCATCAAGGGAGATCCTTCCGTTCTTATCGACTGATAAATAAGTAACTTCAAAGCCTCTCTTTTCAAGCTCATGAAAGGTATGCAGAACAGCATGATGCTCCACTCGTGTCGTGATAACATGTTTTCCTTTTTCCATTAAAGCTGAAGCTGTACCCAGTATTGCCAGGTTATCACTTTCTGTTCCCCCGCTAGTAAATATAATTTCATTGCGGGCAGCATTAATAGAAGAGGCTATAGTAGTACGAGCATCATCAAGAACTTTGCGTGCACGTCTTCCGAATTGATGTATGCTAGAAGGATTTCCAAAATGCTCCGTTAAATATGGGATCATCTCTTCGATCACTTCAGGATGAACAGGTGATGTTGCAGCGTGATCCAAATAAACGTTTTTCATGATCAGATTCCTTCCTAAATATAAAACATGTAGGCATCCTGTGTGCCTTCGTCTTCATAGTTCGCTAGATCTTCTAATGTTGTAGAATCGAGCACATCCTTTACAGCATCACGAATCTTTATCCATAGATTACGCTTTGCTGGTTCCTCATCATCCATCACTTCTACGGGTGATATTGGTCCTTCAAGTACACGGATAATGTCTCCTGCAGTTATAGTGGAAGCGTCTTTAGCTAAAATATAACCCCCGTATGCACCTCTTATACTTTTAACCAAACCTGCGTTTCTTAGCGGTGCGATAAGCTGCTCAAGATAATGTTCTGATAAACTGTGCTCTTTAGCAATCAGTTTTAAAGCGATAGGACCTTCACCTGATCTCTTTGCTAATGCCATCATGATGGTTAATCCGTATCTGCCCTTTGTTGATATTTTCATAATGTTCACTCCGTTCTAAAACAAACTTTACTGCTTTTTGACATAAAGGCAATGTTCTGCCTACGAGTGCGCCAATAGTAACACAAAATAGAATAGTTCCATAAGAGATAGGCCCTTGCAGAACCCATCCGAAAAAAAGAACAAACATCTCCATGAATAAACGAATTCTGGAAACTTTCATTCCTGACTTTTCTGTTAAAGCCAGCATTAGACTATCCCGTGGCCCTGCTCCTCGATTAGAGGAGATATACAGACCGATTCCAAATCCTAAGATTAATATTCCGATTAAAAGGTAAAACCATTTCCCTGCTAAAGTTATCGGGTTATGGAAAAAAGGAAGCCATAAATAAAAATCGATAAACAGTCCGACAAATATCATATTTAAAAAAGCTCCTGTTTGAGGAAACTTCTTTGTCAGCATCGCTGTTGCTAAAATAACGAAAAAGCCCATAATGATCGACCAAGTTCCAATCGTTAATCCAAACTGTGAAAACAGACCAATGTGAAGAACATCCCAAGGGGCACTGCCCAGTTCAGCTTTGATCATGAGAGCAATTCCAAAGGCCATTATAAATAAGCCCACAAAAAAAACAGACCACTCAAACAAAAATTTGCTCGGCCTTGATTGCTTTTGGTCTTTCATTTTCCAAATTCCTTCCTGCCTGAAGCTCTTAAAGCAACCTAAAATGATAAATCTAAAGCTTATTATAGCACGAAATAGTTTCACCTTGCATGAAGGACTGATGTATAGTATTGTCATATGACAATTAAGAACAAGTGTACGGAAGGATGAACATATATGGACTTGTTTTCCTATAAAGATGAAAGTTCTCATTCATTAAAACGACCGCTTGCCAATCGAATGCGTCCGCGGAAAATCCAAGAGTTTATCGGTCAGGAGCATATTGCTGGAAAAGGCAAGCTTTTAAGAAGAGCTATTGAAGCTGACCAGCTGACTCCTATGATATTCTTTGGTCCGCCTGGAACAGGAAAGACTACTTTGGCCAGAATCATAGCAAATTCCACATCAGCATGGTTCGAACAATTAAATGCCGTAACTTCTGGAGTTGCTGACTTAAAAGTTGTAATGAATGCAGCAAAAGAACGGCTTTTATTAGAGGATAAAAAAACAGTGTTATTTATTGATGAGATTCATCGATTCAACAAGAATCAGCAAGATGCCCTTCTTCCTTTTGTAGAAGATGGAACAGTAATATTAATCGGCGCCACAACGGAAAGCCCGATGTTTGAAATCAATCCAGCACTATTGTCAAGATCCAGGCTATTCCGATTTGAACCATTAACAGACCAACATATCGCAAAAATTATTGAGCAAGCACTGAATGATAAAGAAAGAGGATATGGAAATCACCCGGTTAAGATGGAAAAAAAAGCATTGAATCACATCGTTTCTATAGCAAACGGAGATGCCCGGACTGCACTTAATGCTGTGGAACTCGCTGTACTTACGACAAACCCGGATAAGAATGGTGATATCAATATCACACTGGAAATTGCAGAAGAATCTATCCAGCAAAGAGTTCTTCAATATGATAAAAAAGGAGACAATCATTATGATACAGTCTCTGCATTTATTAAAAGCATTCGCGGTTCAGATCCTGATGCTGCCCTATACTGGCTTGCCAAAATGATTTATGCAGGCGAAGATCCACGTTTTATTGCACGCCGTCTAATGGTTCATGCAGCAGAGGATATTGGCCTGGCTGACCCTAACGCTTTACTGGTTGCACAGGCTGCCAGCTATGCAGCTGACTTTATCGGAATGCCAGAAGCAAGAATACCGCTTGCAGAAGCAACGCTTTATTTAGCAACCGCTCCAAAAAGCAACAAAGTTATTTTAGGGATTGATAAAGCATTGGAAGCTGTAAAAAAAGAAAAAACTGGCCTTGTACCAATTCATCTTCGTGATGCTCATTATAAAGGTGCCAAAGAATTGAACCATGGCGCTGACTATAAATACCCTCATAATTTTGAGGATGGCTATGTACCGCAAGAATATTTACCACAGCACATGCTTGGAAAATCATTTTATGAACCGACTGAACGGGGCTATGAAAAAAATATTAAAAGAAGATTGGATTATTTTAATGACCGTAAGAAAAAAGGTGAGTAAATCTATCATTCTTTTAACTGTCTTATCAAACTAGCAAAATTTTTGTTCCTAAGTGTATAGGATTTTCTCTCTTTGGTAAACATGAAAATATTAAACGATATTTTTTTATAGCTAAGGAGAGGATTTACGTGTCAAAAATCAGACAGGACGCTTGGTCAGAAGAAGACGATCTGCTCTTGGCCGAAACGGTTTTGCGCCATGTCCGTGAAGGAAGTACACAGCTTCATGCCTTTGAAGAGGTTGGTGATAAATTAGAACGGACGAGTGCTGCAGTTGGTTTCAGGTGGAATGCGATCGTCAGGAAGAAATATGAACAAGCTTTAAAGATTGCTAAAAAGCAAAGAAAAGAACGTCAGCGTGCTCTAGCTAAGTCACAGCAGCAGCCGCAGCAGTCACAGTCCAAAACTGTACCGAAGCCAGCCATTCAGCCAGTTCAAACACCGCAGATGCATGATGATGAAACCTATCATCCTGAGGAATTCTTTAAAACCCCTTATACGTATGATAGAGGAGCAGCTGCATCTTCAAATGTATATGACACACAGATTGCTTCACCAACAGTAAACAATATACCAGTTGCATCTGCCAATTCTAGTTATCAAGCGCCGCAACCTAGTAAACAAGAAGAATTAACATTGGATGAAGTAATAGACTTCCTTAGCGGCTTAAAAAGAAACGGAATGTCGAGTGGAAAGCTTGTACAGGAAAACATGGAGCTTCGTTTGCAGATGAACGAATTGCTTCAGCAGAACAAGGTAATGAAAGAACAGCTTTCTGTCCTTGAGAAAGAACATCAAACTGTTCAAGAAGATTATCAAGCTCTTATTCAAATAATGGACCGAGCACGAAAGATGGTTCTGTTTCAGGATGAAGAATCAAATCAAAGCTTCCGTATGGATAAAAACGGGAACTTGGAGAAGCTGGCGAAATAAATTAGGGCTAAACTCAGATGATGAATTGTTTGAGTTTAGCCTTTTTATTTAGGTAATTCCGGAATATGCGTAATGTTTTACGGTACGTGTTCTTAAAATTTTTACACGTTCGCTCAATAAATCTAAGTTTCCACGCCAACTGCTTCGACTTTCACGCGTTTTACCTTCTATTTCACGCAAAGTCCTTTTACTCCACGCAGAAAACAAGCATTTTCACGCAAAACAAGATTAATAAATTTTAAAAAGCAGAAAAGCTGCCCTGCAAAAGTACAATCAGACGTGTACTTTACGGTCAGCTTTATAATTTATCGAATTCGTTCCACTTTTATGTTATTTTTCTCAATAATTTTATTAATTACATACCCAGCCATGTACAATCCTGATACGGATGGAACAAATGCGTTGGATGATGGGGGCATTTTAGCTTTACGGATTCCTGGTGCATTCTCAGGAACGATTTCCTGCCTGATCTCCTCACGAATCTGAATCGGTTTTTCATCTGAAAATACTACAGGAATACCTTTCGTAATTCCTTCTTTTCTAAGTCGCTGGCGAATAACCTTTGCGATTGGATCATAGCTGGTTTTAGAAATATCAGTAATTTGGAGCTTTGTTGGATCCATCTTATTTGCTACACCCATGCTTGAGATGATCGGAATCTTACGGTTAAGACATTCCTTCATTAAATGAATTTTATAAGAAATCGTATCAGATGCATCAACTACAAAATCCAAGCCGTATTCAAAAATTTGTTCATATGTTTCTTCTGTATAGAACATCTTGAGGGCGATAACTTCGCACTCAGGATTAATTAATGCAATCCTTTCTTTCATTAAATCCACTTTTGGCTGTCCTACTGTAGTAACTAGAGCATGTATTTGACGGTTGACATTGGTAATGTCTACATCGTCTTTATCAATAAGGATTAAACGTCCTACACCTGATCGGGCAAGAGCTTCTGCTGAAAATGAACCAACTCCTCCGATTCCCAGTACAGCTACAGTTGTGTTTTTTAGAACGTTAATTCCATCTTTTCCTATTGCAAGTTCATTTCTTGAAAATTGATAAAGCATAACTAATTGAAATCTCCTTTCAAAGTGCACATGAATAAAGAAAATGCATCTTTATCAGCATATCCACTTTTCAAAACAAAATCAATATGCTTACTCGGTTTAATTTAGACGCACAAAAAATGAGCCCCAAAAATGCCGTCTTCCCTTAGTTTTGAACCTGCTCTCGCAGGTGGGTGCCCTGTTTCGCATTTTGTCCGTCCCCTATCTTTCAGGGCGTGGACGCTGTGAGAAAACACAAGCTCCCAAGTAAATAATGTTGGCTCAAAACTTTCGGGTTGTTAACGGTCATCATAGGACCCATCGTTTAAATAAATACTATCATAGGAAATCATCATTTACAAGACAAAATGTGTCTTTGTAAAAAACAATTCTTATTTTTCTAAATTTTCATTAATTTGACTCTTGCTTTAATTTTAAACCTAAATGAAGCTCATCCAGTTGCTTTTCATTTACAGGTGATGGAGCATTTGTCAGAAGACATGATGCGGATGCTGTTTTAGGGAATGCAATGGTGTCTCTTAAGTTAGTTCTTCCTGCCAGCAGCATCACCATACGGTCCAGACCAAGTGCTATACCGCCGTGTGGTGGGGTACCATATTCAAAAGCATCAAGAAGGAAACCAAATTCCTCGCGAGCACCTTCTTCACTAAATCCTAATGTTTTAAACATTTTTTCCTGTACATCACGTTCGTAAATACGCTGTGACCCTCCGCCTAACTCATATCCGTTAAGAACTAGGTCATATGCTTGTGCTCTAACTTCTGATGGATCTGAATCCATTAAATGAAGATCTTCAGTCTTTGGCATTGTAAAAGGATGGTGCAATGCAACATAGCGCTCTGCATCCTCATCATACTCTACAAGCGGGAAGTCAACGACCCATAAGAAGTTGAATTTTGACTGATCAATTAATCCCAGGTCTTTTCCTAATTTTTGACGAAGAGCTCCGAGACTATCTGCTACAACAGAAGACTTATCCGCTACAAACAGAAGCAAATCTCCTTCTTCAGCATTTAATGCATTTGTAAGATTAGCTGCATCTTCTTCGTTAAAGAACTTAGAGATTGGACCTTTCAAACCGTCCGCTTCCACTTTCATCCATGCAAGACCTTTAGCTCCATATCGAGCCGTAAACTCAGTAAGACCATCAATGTCTTTTCTGGAATAATCAGCAGCTTTTCCTTTTACATTGATCGCTTTAACTTTTCCACCGTTTTCAACAGCAGCAGCAAATACTTTAAAACCAGATTGCTTTACAACATCAGAAACATTGATGAGTTCAAGTCCAAAACGAGTATCAGGCTTATCTGAACCATAACGGTCCATCGCTTCTTTGTAAGTCATTCTCGGGAAAGGTTTTGGAATATCCGCACCTTTCACTTTTTTTACTAATCCTGTCATCATTTCTTCCATCATTGAAAGAAGCGCTTCCTGTCCCATGAACGATGTTTCGATATCGACTTGAGTAAATTCAGGCTGACGGTCTGCACGCAGATCCTCATCTCTAAAACAGCGAACGATTTGATAATATTTTTCAAACCCTGAAACCATTAAAAGCTGTTTAAATAATTGAGGTGATTGCGGCAAAGCATAAAATTCTCCAGGATGTACACGGCTTGGCACAAGATAGTCACGTGCTCCTTCAGGTGTGCTTTTCGTAAGCATCGGAGTTTCCATTTCCATGAATTCTTCTGTTTCTAAAAAGTTACGGATATAACGGGTAACTTCGTGTCTCATTTTCAAAGTTTCCTGCATTACTGGACGCCGAAGGTCTAAGTAACGATATTTTAAACGTATATCTTCATTCAGTTCAATATCTTCACTAATGGAAAAAGGAGGTGTTTTCGCACTGTTTAAGATTTTAATTTCTTCTCCTGAAATTTCAATCTTACCTGTGTCCATTGCAGGGTTCACCGTACTTTGATCTCTTTCTAGAACCGTTCCTGTAACCGTGAGTACATATTCACTTCTTACGTTCTCAGCTGTTTCCAAAGCTTCAGCAGAAACTTCAGGTGAAATTACGATTTGCACGATCCCTGATCGGTCACGCAGGTCGATAAAGATCAGTCCGCCAAGATCGCGTCTTTTTTGCACCCAGCCAGTTATTGTTACTTTTTCACCAATATATTGTTCAGTAATTTTTCCGCATTGATGTGTGCGATATTCCATAAGATGTATCCTCCTTATTTTCCTTGCTTAACAAAAGTGCTCAATTCCTCTATACGAACCTCTTTTTGTTCCCCGGATTCCATATTCTTCACGTTAATAATTCCTTTAGAGAGTTCTTCTTCCCCTAAAATAGCTACAAATCTTACTTTTAAGCGGTCCGCTGCTTTAAACTGTGCTTTCATTTTTTTATCTAAGTAATCTTTATCACTTTTTATTCCAGCTTTCCGGAGGTCATTTAAGATAGAAACTGACTTTTTCTTTGCCTCGTCTCCAAGTGCGACAACATAACAATCTAGGTCTTCCTCAGTTTCTAATGTGATGCCTTCAGCCTCAAGTGCTAATAGAAGGCGTTCGAGACTCATCGCAAAACCGATGCTTGGCGTTGCAGGGCCGCCTAAGTCTTCAACAAGACCATTGTATCTTCCTCCGCCGCTTAATGTTGTTATTGCACCAAAGCCCTCAGCTTCGCTCATAATTTCAAATGCTGTGTGATTATAGTAATCTAGACCCCTCACTAGTGTTGGATCGATTACATATTGAATGTTCATATCATCTAATGATGTTTTTACTTGATCAAAATAGCTTTTAGATTCTTCATTTAAATACTCTAAAATAGAAGGTGCCGTCTTCATAAGTTCGTGATTGCGGTCTTTTTTACAGTCAAGAATACGAAGCGGATTTTTTGTTAAGCGGTTTTGACAATCAGAACAAAACTCTTCAATTCTTGGTTCGAAGTGAGCAATTAATGCATCTTTATGAGCCTTTCTGCTATCTGCGTCACCAAGTGTATTTATCACTAATCGAAGTTTCTTCAATCCGAGTTCTTGATAAACCGTCATAGCGAGGGAAATAACCTCTGCGTCTATCGCTGGATCAGCTGAACCCATTGCCTCAATCCCGAATTGAACGAACTGGCGGTAGCGTCCTGCCTGTGGTCTTTCATAGCGGAACATCGGCTGGATGTAATAAAGCTTTACAGGCTGGCCTGGAAGTCCGAACATCTTATTTTCAACGTAAGATCGTGTTACTGGTGCCGTTCCTTCTGGACGAAGAGTTAAACTTCTGTCTCCTCGGTCCGTGAACGTATACATTTCTTTTTGAACGATATCTGTAGAATCCCCTACTCCTCTTTGAAACAAATCAGTATGCTCAAAAACAGGTGTGCGGATTTCTTTATAATTAAATCTTGCAGATACTTCTTTTGCTTTTCTCTCAATTATCTGCCACTTTTCCACTTCTCCTGGGAGAATATCTTTCGTTCCCCTTGGAATATTAATACTCATTTCGTTTCATCCTCCCGAATGTTAATTAAAATTAATTAAAAATAAAAGGCTGTTTTCGCAAACTTTGTTGCTCTTGGAAGTGGTTGACTTCCGTTCCAGGATGCTCGCTTTCCGCGGGGCGGGCGGTGAGCCTCCTTGCGCTTTGCGCCATTAGTAGTCTCACCTGTCCCACTCATCCCGCAGGAGTCTCGCACCTTGCACTCCAGCCAACTTGTCAATGAAGATATAAAAAATATCCAAAAACAACAATCTTTTAGATAAGAGCAAATAAAAAAACTCCCATCCCTCATGAAATCAACGATTTCATAAGGGACGGGAGTTCCCGCGGTGCCACCCTGCTTCGAAGCAAAAAATGCTTCCTCATTTTGCAAGTAACGATTGCCCACGTGTAACTCTACTGAGGTTTAAACTAACCGTTCGAATTAAAACCTATGAAGTGTCTTTCACTTTATCATCAGGTAGAAATGCTTTCAGCCGAGGCATCTCCTCTCTAACCCTGTGGGGTAAAGATACTTTTCTTCGTCATCAGTTTTATCATTTTGGAATTGTAGACTATCATACTTTTCAAAGGGGCTTTATGTCAATAGTTTTCTCGTTTTATTTTTTTCTTTAGCTGATTGACCTGATAAAGATCCA
This sequence comes from Fictibacillus halophilus, assembly GCF_042680145.1. GTDB lineage: Bacteria > Bacillota > Bacilli > Bacillales > Fictibacillaceae > Fictibacillus > Fictibacillus halophilus_A. The sequence continues at coordinate 2,017,164 of NZ_JBHTNQ010000001.1, forward strand.
ACCCGAATTCTTCAGCAAGCTCCATGTTGTTTGCCGATTTTTCTAAAGAAATAAAATCATGAAAACTTACCTGTTTCCATTGTGATATTCCTTCAATGCCCTTGCGATTCTGTCTCATAAAAAACTCCTCCGCCTTTTTTGGTTAGTCTGTCCATCAAGGCGAAGGTTTCATTCATTTCTTTTTCTTAAACTCTAGAATCAATGATTAATGTCACTGGACCGTCATTAGTGAATTCAACATCCATCATCGCACCAAAAACACCCGTTTGGACATGGACTCCTAATGTCTTTATCTTTTCATTGAAATAATCATAAATTTGTTTAGCATGGTCCGGCTTAGCAGCCTCCATAAAATTCGGCCTTCTGCCCTTTTTCGTATCCCCATATAACGTAAATTGTGAAATCGAAAGGATACTGCCTTCTGTATCTTTTAATGATAGATTCATCTTGCCGTTTTCATCTTCAAAGATACGTAAATTAATAATTTTTTCAGCTAAATAATCAGCGTCTTTTTCTGTATCTTCATGTGTGACGCCTACCAAAAGCATCAAGCCTCTGTCTATTTGCCCTTTTACTTCAGAATCTACAGAAACAGCTGCATTTTTGGCTCGCTGAAGCACTATTTTCATATTGAGGTCACTTCCCTATACCTATTGCATAATACGTCTTACTGCATAAATGTCTGGGATCCGCTTAATACGTTCAACTACTTTTTGCAAATGACTAACATTGTGAATTGAAATAGACATACTGATTGTGGCCATCTTATTTCGGTCTGATTTCCCGCTTACAGCCGTAATGTTTGTCTTTGTTTCGGCAACAGCGTGAAGGACTTCATTAAGCAGACCACGTCTGTCAAATCCATTAATCTCAATGTCAACATTATAATTCTTCGGCTGCTCAAGATTGCCTTCCCATTCAACAGGTAGCAATCGTACTTGTGCATCTTCATTGTGGACGTTGACACAATCTTCACGATGGACAGAAACGCCTCGCCCTTTTGTGATATAACCGACAATTTCATCACCAGGAACTGGATTGCAGCATTTAGATAGACGAATCAGCATGTTATCGATGCCTTTTACAACGATGCCGGAGTCCGTTCTTCGTTTTACTTCAGGCTTATCTGCCGAATCCCTGATTGCATCCAGGAGTTCGGAATTATCAGGATCCTGCTCTTTTTTACGTCGGACTTTATCGGTTAAGCGAGTAGCGATTTGTGCTGCGGTAATGCCATTATATCCGACAGCAGCATACATATCTTCGTCGCCTGCAAAGTTATATTTTTGAGCTACATATTGCAGATTTTCAGTTGTGAAAATTTCTTTTAAATCATAGCCGCGGTTCTTGATTTCTTTTTCAACAAGCTCTTTCCCTTTAGCTACGTTTTCCTCTCTTTTCTCACGTTTAAACCATTGGCGGATCTTATTCTTTGCATGAGAACTTTGCGTAATCTTAAGCCAATCCTGGCTGGGACCATAGGAATGTTTGCTCGTTAAGATCTCAATAATATCTCCGGTTTTCAAGCGGTAATCAAGTGTAACCATCTTTCCGTTTACTTTGGCACCAATACACCTGTTTCCGATCTCGGTATGAATGCGGTAAGCAAAGTCAATCGGTACAGACCCAGACGGCAGTTCATAAACATCCCCTTTAGGGGTGAAAACAAAGACCATGTCTGAGAATAGGTCCACTTTTAACGATTCCATAAACTCTTCCGCATCAACAACATCGTTCTGCCATTCTAATATTTCACGGAACCAAGTCAGTTTATTTTCAAAAGAGCTGACAGGAGCCTTTGTAGCTCCCTCTTTATAAGCCCAGTGTGCAGCAATCCCGTATTCTGCTACACGGTGCATATCTGAAGTACGGATCTGGACTTCCAGAGGATCGCCTTTTGGTCCGATTACAGTAGTATGCAGTGACTGATACATATTTGCTTTAGGCATAGCTATATAGTCTTTAAAACGGCCAGGCATCGGCTTATAGCATGTATGAATAATACCTAGTGCCGCATAGCAGTCTTTAATATTTTGAACGATAATCCGAACAGCGAGAAGATCATAGATCTCATTAAACTGTTTACCTTGCTTCGCCATCTTCCGATAAATGCTGTATATATGCTTCGGTCTTCCAGAAATATCAACGGTAATCTGGACTTCCTTCAGCTTGGATTTCATCTCGTCCATAACTTGCTGAACATACTCTTCACGCTCAGCCCGTTTCTGCTGCATCAAATTAACAATCCTATAATATTGCTGAGGATTTAGGTATCTCAAAGAAACATCTTCTAATTCCCACTTAATCGTCGAAATACCGAGACGATGAGCGAGCGGAGCGAAGATTTCCAAAGTTTCGTTCGCTTTTTGTATCTGTTTTTCTTTTGGCATATGTTTTAGCGTACGCATGTTATGAAGCCGGTCAGCGAGCTTAATTAAAATACAGCGTATATCCTGCGCCATCGCAACAAACATTTTTCTATGGTTCTCTGCTTGCTGCTCTTCTTTGGATTTAAACTTAATCTTTTTAAGTTTTGTAACACCATCAACCAGCATTGCCACTTCTTCGTTAAATTGATTAGAAATGTCCTTTAATGTGATGGACGTGTCCTCAACAACATCATGAAGAAAACCTGCTGCTACTGTTACAGGATCCATTTGCAGGTTCACCAGAATACCCGCTACTTCAACGGGATGGTGGATATACGGCTCTCCGGATTTACGGAATTGTCCTTCGTGCGCACTTTTTGCGTATTCATAAGCCTTTGTTATAAAAGCGATATCGTCTTTTGACAGATAGCTTTCCGCTTTTTGCAACACTTGCTCAATCGTCATGGAATCACCTTACGTTGTCATTGTATATTGCTTCTATTATCGTTAAATTGAACCCTCATGTAAAGTGAAAAACGAAATTTGTCGAATGAATGGGCAATTTTTGTGACAGGAATGTAAAAAAGAGCACAAAACTAGTGCTCTTTCTCTTTAAACTTAGTATTGGGTTAATGTGAAAATATCATAACCATTAAGCTTGCTGCGGCCATCTAAATATGTTAATTCAATCATAAATGCAATCCCTGCAACAATTCCACCAAGCTCTTCAACAAGCTTGATCGTTGCTTCGATCGTTCCGCCAGTTGCCAGCAAGTCGTCAGTAATTAAAACTTTTTGTCCTGGCTTGATAGCATCTTTATGCATTGTAAGTACATCCTTACCATACTCAAGACCATAATCAACTTTGATCACTTCACGGGGAAGCTTGCCTTCTTTACGAACTGGAACAAATCCTAATCCAAGCGTGTATGCAACCGGACAGCCTACAATAAAACCTCGTGCTTCAGGTCCGACAATAACATCAACATCTTTTTCTTTTGCATATTCTGCAATATCGTCCATCGCTTTTTTATATACAGCTCCATCTGACATAAGAGAGGTAATATCTTTGAAGCGAATACCTTCGATAGGAAAATCATTTACTACTGAAATATACGGCTTATAATCCATGAATCTTTGCCTCCTGAAAATTACAAACTCGCTTTTGGACGAGCTTGCTCTGTAAACCAGCTTTTTAATGAATGATAGGAAGAATAAACGAGCTGATTTTCTATATCTGCCTGTTCAAACTTATTCTGATAAGTTTCAGAGCTATCAAGTTCTCTTTTTCCTGGTTCACTATTTATTGTAATTACACCATCGTCTATTGTAACAAAATCCAGCTCAAAAAACACCTGTGACATAAATTCTATTGTTTCTTTAGACCAGCCTTTCCATCTTGCCAGTTCTGTTCCATCTTTCTGAACATCGAATTTTTTTCTTTTAGCCAAGAAACCGTAGTACCATTTAAAATGCTCTCGTGTCGGCAGTGTTGTAAAAAAGTGATCTGCGTTTTGGTGAAAAACAGCATAGATCCTGGCCGGTTCACCTTTTGTTTCAAGTATTTCAGCAAACTTTGCAAGTGAGTAAGGAACATCTAAAAGGACAATATACTTATTTTGAAAACTGTTATTTGGGAGTCCTGCTAATTCTTTTCCATTTATTGTTTGCGAAGACAAGCTCTCCAATCCCAGCTCTGTCAAAGTATTATCGTTAAATGTTATATAATGTGTTTTTGCTGTTGGCAGATCCTTTAGCCTTTTTCCTGCATCTTTTAAACCGCGATAATCAAACAGCTGAAAATGTGGAACTGAAAGGTCTTCCAGCAGCATTTGAGGTTTTCTGTATCCGTTCCATTCGTTCAACTGTATTTGGCCAACAAGTGAAAGTATGGAGTAAGGCGTCATCTCATCAAGTAAATGGCCTTTTTGAAATCCAATACAATCCAGGACAGACATCTCGCCATTTCCGACTTGTAATTTTAGATGGTTAGACTGACTCCCTATTTTTTTCATCTCGCGGACCGGCACTTGATCAATAAGCACCCTCGGCGAAGGATTTCCGATACCAAATGGAGCCAGCGTACTAAGCATTTCCACGGTATCTAAAGAAATCTCATCTAAAGAAGCTGTTAGATCGATCATCGTCACTGGCAAGAAATCTTCTGGTTTTAGAATTTCTTTCGCCTGCTTTACTAACCGCTCTCTTAGTTCCCCAACATCATCAAGAGCCAATGTCATACCTGCTGCCATCGGATGCCCTCCAAAGTGAGGCAGGATGTCGCGGGACTCAGAAAGATTTTCAAACATATCAAAGCCTTGTATGCTTCGTGCTGACCCTTTTGCCGTTCCTTTTTCCGGGTCTAAACACAACACGATGGTCGGGCGGTAGAATTTCTCTACAAGCCTTGATGCAACGATCCCGATTACCCCTGGATTCCAGCCCTCTTTCGCAAGAACAAGCACTTCATTCTCTTCAGGAGGAAAACTCTCTTCTACCATGGCAATCGCTTCTTTCGTTATTTCATTTACGATCGCCTGGCGTTCTTTATTAACAGAATCAATTTCTTCAGCAAGCATGGCTGATTGGTCACGATCATTTGAAGTAAACAACTCAACTACAGGCATCGCTGATCCGAGCCTGCCTGCAGCATTCACTCGAGGACCAACAGCAAATCCAACATCTTCTGCTGTTAATTCTTTTTCATAGAGCCCTGCAACTTTTAAAAGTTCCTGCAATCCTATTTTGTCTGTTTTTGATAAAGCTTCAATTCCGAGCTTAGCTATAATTCTATTTTCATCTACCAAAGGAACAAGATCTGCAATTGTTCCTATACATGCATAATCCAGCAAGTGCATTGGAGGGTTTCCATGTAATGCATGAGCTACTTTAAACGCAACACCAACACCTGCAAGACCAGAAAATGGATATGTACAACCAGGCTTTTTAGGGTTAATGATGCTATAAGCGTCTGGCAATACAGGGGGGGCCTCGTGATGATCGGTAATAATGAAATCAAGCCCAATCTCTTTTGCAACTGCAGCTTCATGAACAGCTGAAATTCCGGTATCAACTGTAACCACAAGTGTATATCCGTCTTCCTTTGCTTTTCTTAACGCTGGCTCATTTGGACCATAGCCTTCTGTAAACCGGTTTGGAATATAATAGTTGAAATCGGCACCTAATTCTTTAAGTGCATAATACATAACGGTTGTACTGCTTACACCGTCTGCATCATAGTCACCAAAAATAAGAATCTTTTCATTCGATTCAACCGCTTTATGTATCCGATCAACACTCTCTTTCATTCCATCTAATAAAAATGGATCATGAAATTGATTTGTATCTATTTTCAAAAAAGCTTGAGCTTTCTCTATAGAATCTATTCCTCGTATCGCTAATAGATTTGCAATCAATAGCGGAATATCCATTTCTTGCGACAACCATTTTGCCTTTTCTTCCGAAGTTTCTTGAATCTTCCACCTCGTTCTTGGCTCCAGCATAAAAATCACCTCTTAACCTATTCATTATACAAAACAGGATAAGAGGTGACAATTTATGAATCGATATTTAATTTAGATTTCTGGTTCTGCTTCAACAGGGCGCACTTTCTTATTTTTTAGCTGGCGTGACTTAAGCACATACCAGAGCTGTGAAGCAATAAAAATTGAGGAATAAGCACCAAACGTTAATCCGATCAATAGTGCAATTGAGAAATTCCGTATTGAATCTGCACCGAATATCAATAATGCTACGGCTGCAATAACAACTGTTAGAACAGTGTTTATTGAACGACCTAATGTTTCATGAATACTTCGATTTACAATTTCAGCTAGCTTTTCTTGTGTTTTAACTTTTTCCAGCCTCATGTTCTCTCGGATACGGTCAAACGTTACAATCGTATCGTTAATGGAATAACCTACAATTGTAAGTACGGCGGCTATAAAAGGCAGATCCACCTCAATCCGGAACATACTGAAAATTGCAATGATCATAAAAGCATCATGAAGCAATGCGGTTACCGCTGAAAATGCCATCGACCATTCAAATCGGAAAGCAACGTAAATGATAATACCTACTGATGCAATCAACACAGCGATTAGCGCATTTTGAGCTAGTTCACGCCCGACAGTCGGCGTAACGGTGCTGACACTTGGTGTCTCTCCGTATTTTTCTTCAAAATGTGTATTCAACTTTGCGATTTCTTCTTTTGATAAAACGCCTTTAAAAGCAACATTGGCTTGATCATTCTTTCCAGCAAGCACAACGGATTCGGGTTCAATACCCAATGACTTAAACTCTTCCTCTACTCTTTCGTTTGTAAGTGTCTCATCTGCTTGAATGTTTACACGCGATCCGCTTTCAAAATCAATACCAAGTTTCAGACCTATTGTTAACAAGAAGACGATTCCTACAACTGTCAGGAGAGCCGAGATAATAAAGTAAAGGTTTCTGTTTTTTACAAAGTCGTAATTAAAGCTCACGGATGTCACTCTCCTTTACACCGAACAAACCTGGCTTTTTATCCATTAAACGGGACTGTACCCATAACCCTAGGAATAGTCTTGTTCCGAATACAGCAGTGATAAAACTTGCCAGTACTGAAATAATTAAAACTAACGCAAATCCTTTTACAGAGCTTGTACCGTATGCAAATAGCACAGCAGCGGCAAGGATCGTTGTAATGTTTGCATCAAAAATCGTTGTGAACGATCGGCGGTTACCAGCCTTAAACGCACTTAATACAGATTTACCGCTTTTTAATTCTTCCTTAATTCTCTCATATGTGATGATGTTTGCATCAACAGCCATACCTACTCCTAAAATCAGGGCGGCGATGCCAGGCAATGTTAAAACGCCGTTCATCAAATAGAAAATGGCCAGAATCAACCAAATATAGATAGATAAAGTTAAAACTGCGATAATCCCTGGTATACGATAGAAGATCAGCATGAATAAGAAGATAACAGCTATACCGATAAAGCCTGCAAAGATTGTTTCATCCAAGGCTTTTTCTCCAAATTTAGCACCAACTGAAGTAGAATATATCTCATCAAGTTTAACAGGAAGTGCACCAGCATTTAGAATCTTAGCGAGACTCTGCGCTTCTTCAACTGAGAAGTCACCTGTTATCGTTACGTCTTCCTGAGTCAGAACTTCATTAACATAAGGAGCAGAAATATATTTAGGCTCTTTTCCTGCCATCTCTTTTTTAACTTCTTCTTTAAATGAATCGCCTTTTTCATAATCCAGCCAGATGACTAAACGGTTTTCTCCTTGCGGCTGTCGCTTTAAGATTTCTTCTGTTACTTGAGCAAATTTATCAGCATCTTTAAGCTTTAAGGAAACGATTGGCTTATTGCTATTAGGTTCAAAAGTTTGCTTTGCTCCGTTCCCTTTGAGATCGGACCCATCGAGGAGCACTTTATCATCCACATCACGAAATGTTAATTCAGCTTGTGTAGACAGTAGTTCACGGGCTTTGTTCTGATCAGAAACACCAGCCAGCTGGACCCGAATCCGATTATCACCCTCAATTTGAATTTCAGGTTCTGAAACTCCAAGGACATTGATACGGCTATTTAATGCTTCTACAGTACTCTTTAACGTATCTTCTGTAACCTTTTGACCTTTTTTGACTGGTTTTACTTCATAAAGCACTTCAAACCCGCCTTGAAGGTCCAGTCCGAGCTTTGTTCCCTTTACAATCTTTTCTGTTGTAAGCCCTATAAGTGCGGCAAACATAAAAAGCACCACAAAAAAGATAACAATCTTACTCCGTTTTACCACTTCAAGAAACCTCCTTCATGCTGCATCAAAAACAACACTATGTATAAGTACGAATACTAACCCTTCCCATTATAGCGATTGTTGTTTTTTTCTGTCAATTTGTCCTGGGAATATTCATAAATAAAACAAAAAATGGATGGCTAGAAGCATAACTTTTTAGGTCATGCCTCTTTTGCTCTTGTAAGTAGTTGATTTTCGCTCCAGGATGCTCGCTTTCCGCGGGGCGTGCGGTGAGCCTCCTCTGCGCTATGCGCCCTTAGGAGTCTCACCTGTCCCGCTGATCCCGCCGGAGTCTCACACCTTGCACTCCTATCAATTTGTCAATAAAGAAAAAAAAATACCTCAAAAGCACCAATCTTTAGAGAGATAAAGTGTTTATTCAATGAAAATAATTTGACCTCAAAACCTTTATAAGATAACTGGAATCCGAGGATTTTATATATTTTTTATTTTGTAAAAATAAAAAATCGGGCTGCCAAAAGTAAGTTTACCTTACTTTTGGAACAGCCCCTTTTACTTTTTAACATCCTCTTTATAAGACTGGATCGTCAGCCAAGTCATAAAATCATTAAGTGAAAGTGACAAAATATAATCTACTAGTATATGCAGACGAGGTTCTTCTTTCTTTTTTTTCAATCTGATCAATACACAATTCCATATTTCTTCCTCTGTAACACTTTCATACCCCATATAATGAAATTCCTCTTTTTTACTTTTAACTGCTGGCCGAACTTCGTCTTTCCATTCCGTAAAATGTATGTTTTCCATATTCGCTCTCCCCTTTCAATATGAAACAAGCTGTCATGACGGTTCACTCATCGTGCATATAGTTAGATATGAGATTGTCCCAGAAAGGACAGGTTAACATGACTAAACAAACACTCGTACAAGGTACATTATTGCTTATTTTAGCAGGGCTCATTACGCGAATTCTCGGATTCGTGAACCGAATTGTAATGGCCAGGGTAATGGGACACGAAGGTGTCGGACTCTACATGATGGCAGTCCCGACTTTTTTGCTTGCTGTTACCCTGACCCGCCTAGGTCTTCCAATCGCTATCTCTAAGCTAGTCGCTGAAGCCGACGCAACAGGAGATCGATCAAAGGTAAGAAAAATTTTAATCGTATCTTTAGCGATAACAGGAGTTTTAAGTTTCGTTATTACGATAGGGTTATTTATTGCTGCACCTTTGTTAGCTGATCACTTTTTTACAGACGATCGAACTTTATGGCCATTACTTGCGATTGCGCCCGTTGTACCTGTTGTTGCTGTTTCATCCGTTTTGCGAGGATATTTTCAGGGTCTTCAAAATATGCGGCCATCCGCTTACTCACAGGTAATTGAACAAGTAGTAAGAATCGCACTGGTAGCACTGCTTACAGGATTATTCCTTCCATACGGTGTACATTTCGCTGCAGCTGGAGCCATGATATCCGTCATCATTGGTGAGCTAGCTTCTCTTCTATACATGTTTTCCATGTTTAAGGTTAAGAAGAAGATGCGAATCCGAAAAGGTTTTTTCAAACAATTAAAACAAGGTCATCAGACACTTAAGGATTTATTGAATATCGCACTTCCTACAACAGGAAGTCAACTGATCGGATCGGTCTCATACTTTTTTGAACCGATCGTTGTTGCTAACAGTCTAGCGATTGCAGGTGTTACTACTGCTGTCGCAACTGCGCAATATGGTGAGCTTGCAGGTTACGTTATCCCTTTATTATTTTTGCCAACGTTTATAACCTATTCGCTGTCTGTTTCTTTAGTCCCTGCTATCAGTGAAGCAAACGCACAAAAAAAATACCATCTTATCGAGCATAGACTGAATCAGGCATTAAAATTGTCTATGCTTTCTGGAGGTATTGCTGTTGTTATCTTATATGTTTTTGCGGTGCCAATCATGGATTTAATGTACAATTCTCCGGCATCAGCTTCATATGTAAAAATCATGACGCCTTTTTTCTTTTTTCTTTATTTTCAAGGACCTCTTCAAGCCGTTCTTCAGGCACTCGACCTTGCCAGATCTGCTATGATTAACAGCCTAATTGGTGCTTTAGTAAAGCTTGCAGCTATTTTTGCACTTGCCACCCGTCCTGAATTCGGCATAATGGGTGCTGCGCTTGCTATCGTCATTAGCATTGTTGTAGTAACATTGCTTCATTTTGCTACCGTTATTAAAGCGATAAGTTATACGATTGTGGTTAAGGATTTTGCCTATTCTCTGTTTTCAATATTTATTACAGGAGCAGGTGCAGTCTATCTATACCGCTTCATGATGCCGAAGTTCACTCCTGTACAAGGGCTCGCAATATGCGTTACAGCTACTTGCGGAATTTATTTATTCACACTCATCTTCTTTAGACTTTTAGGAAAGGAAGATCTTAAGCATTTACCTATAATCAAAAGGTGGGTTTAAAACAGCCAATATAGGCTGTTTTATTTTTTTTCATTCTTTTCGTCCACGTATAAGGAACCATCCTCATTTAACGTACAAAAAGAGATGCCTTTTATATCTTTAAATCCAGCTTTCTTTAATTCCTGCCTTAGCCAAAACGTTGTTTTATCAACTTTTTCCAAGTTGTCTTCCAGAACTTTTCCGTCCAGCACAAGAGGAAGGATCATTTGCAGAGGACTTCTTTCGGTGTCCTCATTCTTTTTTATAACTGACAATTTACCTGTCGTTTCTAATACGCCAAATTCAACTTCATTCAGGCTTCTAATATTATTTTCCCTTAATTGCGTTAGCAGGTCATCAAAATTATATCGCTGTTTTCGCATTTCTAGTTCGTCTACTTTTCCTTCCTTAATAATGACGGAAGGCTTCCCGTCAACCAGCTCTCTCATTTTTCTGCTTTTTAAAGAGACAATTGCCAGGATAAGCTGTATTCCCAGTAAGACAAATATGGATACAAGGGAATTTACCATTGGGATTTTCGGGTCTTCAATTGAAATAACGGCTAGCTCAGCTATCATAATGGATACGACAAAGTCGATCACTGATAATTTTCCGATTTCCCTTTTACCCATCATACGAAATACGACAACAATTAAAAAATATATAAAAAGCGTCCTGAAGATAATCGTATATAACTCCATAAATTCCCCTCCTTCCATATTATTTTCTTTGTTAGTGTGGCACAGATATGAAAAATCATGATACGAAGGTTTTGCCAAGTATTGAAATTATGGAAAGTAGAGGGAAAATCAATTGCTTGTACTTCTATTTCTAATTAGAGATGAATAAGGTATATAGAAAGCTTGCAGGATAAGGAGGACAAAATGGGGATGAAACATATGTTTTCTTCAATGGGACGCGGTTTGGCAGCAATTCTTCTTATGATTATGGTTTGCAGCTTAGTTCTTTCACTTTTATTGCGATTTACTGGCCTGACAGAGTCGTCTTTAAAATGGGTAACAATTGGATTATCTTTTTTATCTTTATTTATCGGAGGATTTATTTCAGGGAAAAAGGGACAAAGCAAAGGCTGGCTGCTCGGAGGTGGAACAAGTCTTCTGTTTTCATTTCTTGTTTTTCTAATACAGTATTTAGGGTATCAAAGCACATTTAACTCATCGCAATATATGTATCATGCTCTGTTCCTTGTATTAGCGATGATCGGTGGAATAATGGGTGTTAATTTAAGCAGCCATAAACAAGCATATAAATAAGACCCGTCGATCGACGGGTCTTACTTTTTTGTTATAGTGCAGCTTCTTCTTTCACTTCACGGATAGCGTTACGGTCAAATGTTAATTTTGCTCCATCATTTGAACGAATAACTGCGATTGTATCATCAATACTCTCTAATGTTCCGTGTAAACCGCCAATTGTTACAACTTTGTCGCCTTTTTTTAAATTAGACTGCATATCTTTAACAGCTTTTTGTCTCTTTTGCTGTGGACGGATTAGCAGGAAATAAAAAATTGCAAACATAAAAATAATCGGCAATAAACTTTTAATTGCATCCATTCTTCTTCACCCCTTTCTATTGGTTAAAAATTACGAGCATTCGGTTTGTTAAATCCATACATTTCAAAAAATTCATTTCTAAAATCAAGAAGTCTGTCTTCCATGATCGCTTGTCTGACTTGCTTCATTAAGTTTACCAAAAAATAAAGATTATGGTAACTTGTTAATCTAAAACCAAAAGTTTCGTTTGCTTTCACAAGGTGACGGATATAAGCTCTGGAATAAGTACGACATACATGACAGTCACAATTTTCATCGATCGGACGGAAGTCACGGGCATATTTTGCATTTCGCACGACAAGCCTTCCTTCACTTGTCATACATGTTCCATTTCTCGCAATACGTGTTGGCAATACACAATCAAACATGTCTATTCCTCGAATAGCTCCGTCGATTAATGAATCTGGAGATCCAACACCCATTAGATAGCGCGGCTTGTTTTCAGGCAAGTGCGGCGTTGTGAAATCCAAAACACGATTCATCACATCTTTCGGTTCCCCAACAGACAACCCTCCAACTGCATACCCGGGAAAATCTAAAGAAACAAGATCACGAGCGCTCTGCTTTCGAAGTTCTTCGTATTCTCCGCCCTGAACGATGCCGAATAACGCTTGATCCTGTGGGCGGGCATGTCCTTTTAAACAGCGTTCTGCCCATCGGCTTGTCCGTTCTACTGAAGCCTTCATATATTCATATTCAGCTGGATAAGGAGGACATTCATCAAAAGCCATCATTATATCAGAACCTAAAGCATTTTGAATTTCCATCGCCCCTTCAGGACTCAGGAAAAGCTTTTCACCGCTAAGGTGGTTTCTGAAATGAACACCTTCTTCTTTTATTTCTCTTAGATCACTTAATGAAAAGACTTGAAAGCCTCCAGAATCGGTAAGAATCGGACGGTCCCAGTTCATAAAAGTATGCAGTCCGCCGGCTTCCCTAACGATATCATGACCTGGTCTTAGCCATAGATGATACGTATTGCTTAAGATAATTTCAGCACCAAGTTCTTTTAACTCTTCGGGGCTCATTGTTTTAACAGTAGCTAACGTGCCAACAGGCATAAAGATAGGAGTTTCAAACGAGCCATGAGGTGTATGAACTTTTCCAAGTCTTGCACCTGACTGTTTGCATGTTTTTATTAATTCATAGGTTACAGCTGGTTTCATCTAAAGATTATCCCCCTTAAAGTATAAGCATCGCATCACCGAAACTGAAAAAACGATACTTTTCTTCAACGGCTTCATTGTATGCTTTCATAACAAACTCTTTACTTGCAAATGCACTTACCAGCATGATTAAAGTTGATTTGGGCAAGTGGAAATTCGTAATCAATCCATCAATAGCTTTAAATTCATACCCTGGATAAATAAATATATCTGTCCATCCAGAGTCCTCTTCAAACTTTCCATCAAATTTATTAGCAACGGTCTCTAAAGTGCGTGTACTTGTAGTCCCAACCGTTATAATTCTTCCACCTGATTCACGGACATGATTTAAAAGTTCAGCTGTCCCTTTTGTTATTTGATAAAACTCTGCATGCATATCATGCTCAAGAATATCTTCAACACTTACAGGCCTGAATGTTCCAAGACCTACGTGCAGCGTAATAAAAGTTACATGAACGCCAGAAGCTTTAATTTCTTCAATCATTTCTTCAGTAAAATGCAAACCTGCAGTAGGAGCTGCAGCAGAACCTTGATGAACAGCATACACGGTCTGATAACGATCTTTTTCTTCAAGCTGTTCCTTGATATAAGGAGGCAGCGGCATCTGGCCGAGATCATCTAAAAGCTCATAAAAAATCCCTGAATAGATAAATTTAAGATGCCTTCCTCCATGATCACTTTCGCCTACACAAACCGCTTGCAACCTTCCATCACCAAACGTGATTTCCGTTCCTGGTTTTACCCTTTTAGCTGGTTTAACTAGCGTTTCCCAAGTATCCTGACCTTCTTCTTTTAAAAGCAGAATTTCAACTTTAGCTCCAGTATCCGTCTTTTGGCCAAAAAGTCTGGCTGGAAGAACACGTGTATCATTTAATACTAGGCAGTCTCCCTTTTTTAAATGGTTCTTCAAATCGTAAAAATGTTTATGTTCTATACTTTTGTTTTCTTTATCTAAAACCATCAGCCTTGATGAAGTTCTATTCTCAAGTGGTGTTTGAGCAATCAGTTCTTCTGGCAGATGAAAATCAAAATCATTTACTTTCATTGATATAATTCCTGCTTTCTATTTAAATCGTCCAATAATCATAAAGATAAGGGAAAGTACAAAACTAATGATAATAGAGGTCATTATAGGAAAATAAACGGTCGTGTTTCCTTTTTTCCACACCATGTCTCCAGGGAGTTTCCCGATAAACGTACCTATTAATCCTATAATAATCAGGACAATTCCTGCAATAATAAAAAGCCGGTTCATTCAGTGGACGCCTCCAGTCCAAAATATTGATAGGCCTGTCCAGTAACCATTCGCCCTCTAGGAGTCCGCTGCAAAAAACCAATCTGCAGAAGGTATGGTTCATATACATCTTCAATCGTCATGGATTCTTCACCGATTGTTGCCGATATGGTTTCCAGACCTACAGGACCACCTTTGTATGTATGAATGATCCCTAGTAATAATTTATGGTCAATATGATCCAAACCTAAACGGTCAACCTGAAGCAGCTCCAGTGCTTTTTGGCAAATTGGAAGTGAAATCATATCTTTGCCCTCGACTTGGACAAAATCCCGCACTCTTCTTAAAAGTCTATTTGCAATCCTTGGTGTCCCTCTCGATCTTCTAGCTATTTCTTCAGCTGAGAGATCATCAACTTTAATTCCAAACACATCACCGGTACGTCTCACGATTTCAGAAAGTTCATCTGGTTTATAATACTCCAGTCTTGCCATCACTCCAAATCGATCTCTAAGTGGCGCAGATAATGAACCAGCTCTTGTAGTTGCACCGATAAGAGTAAATGGGGGCAGATCCAAACGAACAGATCTGGCTACTTCACCTTTTCCAATAACAATGTCTAGACAAAAGTCTTCCATCGCAGAATACAATATCTCTTCTATCGCACGTGAAAGCCTATGGATTTCATCGATAAACAGCACGTCACCTGGTTCAAGGGATGTCAGTATGGCAGCAAGGTCCCCTGGCCGCTCGATAGCGGGACCGCTTGTCGTTCGCAGGTTAACTTCCATTTCATTCGCGATAATTGAAGCAAGTGTTGTCTTTCCAAGGCCAGGAGGACCATAAAGAAGCACATGGTCTAACGGCTCATTCCTCAGTCTTGCAGCTTTAATAAATACCTTAAGGTTATCCTTAACTGATGTTTGACCGATGTATTCATCCAGAGCCTCCGGACGCAGACTTAGTTCCATGACCGCTTCATCCTGGCGTTCTTCTGAAGAAACTATTCTCTCTTCCATCCATCCTCACGTCCTTATGCATTCATTAACTTTTTTAAAGCTGCTTTTACATACTCATTCGCAGACATTTTTTCTTTCTTTAGCTCCGGCAAAACTTTTTGGATTTCTTTTCTTCCGTATCCCAAAACCGTAAGAGCTTCTATTGCCTCATCGAGTTCATCACCGGTAGTCTCAACCTCTGCAAAAAGACCTTCTGTTATATCAGCATCAGCAAAAATAGACAGTTTTCCTTTTAAATCTAATATCATTTGGCGAGCCGTCTTTTTTCCAACACCCGGAAACTTAGTTAAAAACTTTTCATCTTCATGTTCAATAGCATTTACAACTTGTTCTGGCTGTCCAAATGCTACAATAGCTAAAGCGCCTTTTGGACCGATTCCCGAAACATTTAAAAGTTTTAAAAACAGATCCCGTTCTTTTCTATTAATAAATCCATATAAAGCAAGTACATCTTCTCTGACATAATGATAAGTGTAAACACTTTTTTGTTCATTCATTTTATATATAAATGGGTTCGGACAAATTATTTTATATCCGATACCGTTATTGTTTATGACAATGTATTCCGCTGTTATGTAATCTACATTTCCTGTAATGCTTTCTATCAACTTTTTCTCCCCTTAAACTCTTAAACCCGAGCGTATGTTTCTATTTCTTATTGTAACATAGCACACCCCTTAATTCCTTATCAATGAACAAAAAAAGAGAACAGTGAACTGTTCCCTTAATATTTCTAACGATTATTCTCGAAAGGACGTTTTATCGCATTTCCAAGGTCGCTGCCTGCATCTACGATGTCTCCCATGATTCCGCGTACATCGGTTTCAACTTCCGTGTAGGCACGGCCATCACGCAGATCATTATCGACATTTTCAATACGGTCAACAATCTTTTGATCTGAAACAACTTTTACGTCACGATCTGGTGCCATCTTAGCTGTGGTTTCCCTGACTTTTTTCGTCAGTTCTTCCTTTTTGTTTTCCTTCGTGTCTACTCCTACAATGACGTTGTTATCCTCAAGAATAACGTGAGCATCGTCTACACCACGAATGTCATTCACCTTATTGGCGATACGTTCAGCAAGGGCACCATCATAATCCTCGTGATAAGTTGAGGTATGATCTTTTGTATCTCGATCTGCCATATCGGAAATGAATCCACTGCCTCGGTCAAGATCACCGCGATTATCACCCTCATTAGAATAATATCCAATTGGGCGAACATCATTGTCATTCCTGTCCTGAGATTCATTTACACCGTTACAGCCCACAAGACCTCCAGCGAGGATTGTAAAGGCGAGCGTTTTCGCTATTGTTTTCAATGGAAAAACCTCCTTTCACCTATTAGGGTGGCAAGAGGAGGCTTGAAATAATCTGTTAAATGTAGGATAGAATCAATTTATCTTTTTTATAATTTTATCCACGAATTTTTTTCTGTGCGAAAAATCACGGAGCGTAAACTTTTCTACTCCTTCAATCATATCTTGATCTCCGGATTTCAGAGCACGGTTCCACTCTCTATATAAATCAGTGGGGAAGACCAAACAAATAACGAACCACTTTTTATTAAACCATTTCAAATAGTCTTGATTGCCCATCTCTTCCATTTTTGAATAGGACCAATACCAAAAAGGAAGTATCCTGTTTGCATATTGAAGCCAGTCATAGGCTTGTGGCACAGCTGCAAAAAGATCAAAGTCGATTAGATATGCTTCTTTTGATTTTTCTTTATTCAGCACAAAATTATGAGGCGCTACATCACCATGTGTGATTTCCCTTTTTTTATATGCTTTTTGTTCAAGGGATTCAACCGCAGAATGATCAAAATGTTCCAGACACCATTTTCCCCACATAAGGATATCTGTTATCAAAGGCTGCATCTCTTTGCTCCATCGAGCTTTTTTTGCATGATATTTAAAAGCATCGTATCTTTCACTCCATTTTTTATAGAGTGAATAAGATGAAAGACTGTTATATACATCGGACGGAAGATTTTTTGAAAAGGAATGAAATCTGCTTATAGCGTCCATTCCAGCAATAACGTCTTTCTGATTACCGAAATGAAGACCATCACCTTTATAAAATGGCATAATTGCCCAAAAGTATTCTCCAAATTCTATATACCGTTTATCGTTTGGGAACACGGTATACGTACCCATAATTCTAGGTTTCTGGCCTTTATACAATTTTGAGATCTTCAATTGTTTTCTGCATGTTTCTTCACGGCGAAATCCTTTTAAAACATACTTCCCTTCTAATGTATTTATCCATATTACATTCTCACGAAAAAAGCCAAAATCAACAATGTCGAAACCGACCTCTTTCATTTTTTTTAAAAAAAGACGATCTCCATGGAAACCGTCTCTATTATCCCTATTCATTTTCTTCCGATTCCTCTGCATCACCTTGTTCAGATTCACGGTATTGTGCTTGAGAATAAGGGTTTAGCATATTATCCATACCTTGGCCTTGTGGCATCATACCCATTTGGCCCATCTGCGGCATTCCACCGTTTTGAGGAATTCCCATCTGGCCCAATTGAGGCATACTTGGCATCATACCCATTGGCGACCCGCCATTCTGCTGCGGCATCATGCCCATTTGACCCATTTGAGGCATTCCCGGCATCATGCCCATCTGACCCATTTGAGGCATTCCTGGCATCAATCCCATTTGACCCGTTTGAGGCATTCCTGGCATCATACCCATCTGACCCATCTGAGGCATTGCCGGCATCATACCCATTTGACCCGTTTGAGGCATTCCCGGCATCATACCCATTTGACCCATCTGAGGCATTCCCGGCATCATACCCATTTGACCCATTTGAGGCATTCCTGGCATCATGCCCATCTGGCCCATTTGAGGCATACCTTGCATCATACCCATCTGGTCCATTTGAGGCATTCCCGGCATCATACCCATTGGCTGCATTCCCATTTGACCCATTTGTGACATATCACCGCCTGGCATACCCATTTGCTGCATTCCCATCGGCATACCTTGCTGGGTTTGCTGTCCCCCAGGGGTATATTCACCAGCTGGCATTAGATCCATATCGGAGTCTGGAAATTCACCAAAAGGCATTCCTCCCTGCTGCATTCCTGTACCTTGCTGACCACCCTGAGGGTATCCGCCACCATACAGTTGCGGCATTCCGCTGAATCCTTGCGGAGGCATCATTCCATAGCCTTGCGGAATAGGTGAATATGTTTGCGGTTTAGGGAACATCGGCGGCATTGAACCATACATATTTTGCATCATTCCTGAAGATTCTTCCATCAGAAATGGATGTTTATTCGGTTGATAGTTGTCTTTCCCGGAAGGATATAAACCATGCTTCCCTGAAACATTCGGCTGATTTGCTATGTTTGGCTGATTCGCTATGTTTGGTTGATTGGCTATGTTTGGCTGGTTAGCCATATTAGGCTGGTTTGCTGCATTAGGATAGCCCATTGGAACATAATGACCAAGGTTTGAAGATTCCATCATTCCTGCAAAATCTTTATCATGCAAAGGCGCCATTGGTGCTTTCATTGGAGCAGTATAGGTATCTTTTTTCATTGGAGCATCTTTATGTTCCATCTTTGGTGATGGTTTCATCGGTGCTGGCTTCATTTCTTTTTTTGCCGGTGCAGGTTTCATTGGTGCTGGCTTCATTGGCGCCGGCTTCATTTCTTTCTTTGCCGGTGCAGGCTTCATCGGTGCTGGCTTCATCGGTGCTGGTTTTATTGGGGCCGGCTTCATTGGCGCTGGTTTTACCGGAGCAGGCTTTGGTTTTTCCTGAACAGGTGCAACTGGTACCTCTTGAACAGGAGCCACAGGTTTAGGCTGTTCCTTTATAGGTGCTTCTTTCTTTACTCCCGGCATTTTTATAGGGATCTTAATCTTTTCCCCCCGCTCGATTACATCCGTTCTAGAAAAACCAGGATTTGCTTTTCTTAGTTCATTCACAGGAACATCATATTTTTCAGCTATTTTGTCAAGTGTGTCCCCTTTTTGCACAATGTGAATTCTCACGCTGCAAAACTCCCTCCTGCCAAATTTCCTTACAGTATATGAACATTTGGGCATATTGCTACATCTTATTGAAGTCACAATATTTATTCCTTTATCACTTTATGCCTGTTAAAAGGAGGATATGACAGGAGGTAATTCCATTACATCATGCGGTTTAAAGCGATTATTGCATACTTTTTCGTTTCCTCATCTACAGAAATAATATTTTGAGGATTTCCTTCAATGATATTTTCTAATGACCATAGCAAATGTGCTAGATCAATACGATTCATCGTTAGACACGGACAAAGATTCGGATTAAGCGATACAATTTCCTTATCAGTGAATTGTGCTGCCAGCCGGTTAACGAGATTCATCTCAGTCCCCACCGCCCATTTCGTTCCAGGACTCGCATTTTTAATAGTTTCTATAATGAAATGAGTGGAACCATTGTAGTCACTTGCTCTTACAACTTCGTGAGTACATTCTGGATGTACAATGATTTGAAAATCTGAGTGATTTTGTCTAAATTCATGAATTTGTTCGACTGTAAACTTTTCATGCACAGAACAATGCCCTTTCCATAAAATCACTTTTATATCTTCTAAATCAGAGGCTTCAAAAATTAATTTGTTTTGGATGGGATCCCAAACAGCCATGTCTTGAAGTTTAATACCAAGATCAAACGCTGTATTTCTGCCCAAGTGCTGATCAGGTAAAAAGAGAAGTCTTTTCTTTTGTTGAAATGCCCATCGAACCATGGATTTAGCATTTGAGGAAGTAACTGTCGCTCCCCCATTTTTACCGCAAAATGCTTTTATATCAGCCGTTGAATTGACATAAGTTAAAGGAAGAATACTATCTCCAAATAATTTAGTTAATTCAATCCATGCTCTTTCCGTTTGATGAATATCGGCCATATCAGCCATTGAACAACCAGCTTTTAAATCAGGAAGTATGACAGTCTGATTAGGATGACTTAACATATCAGCTGTTTCAGCCATAAAATGAACACCGCAAAACACAATATAATCGGCGTTTCTATTTTCTGCAGAAATTTTGGCCAATTGCAGAGAATCACCTGTAACATCAGCAAATTGAACGACTTCATCTTTTTGATAATGATGGGCAGGTAAAAATAACTTATCTTTTAATTGATCCTTAATTTCACGAATCCTCATCTCCATTTCGGAAGAAGTCATTTTGGAGTAATGAGCAGGGATGGCAGCAGCAGTCTTAATAAATGTTTCAAGAATAGTCATGCTTTTACAGCTCCTTTAACATTTAAGCTAATATCAAGCGCTTTGTTTGAGTGTGTGAGAAAACCTAAAGATATATATTGAACTCCAGTCCGGGAGTATGCATCTATCGCATCAAGAGTAATACCACCCGAAGCTTCTGTTACAATTCCTTGTGGCACATGTTTTAGTCTTTGAGTTATTTCTTCAGGTGTACAATTATCGAACATTATGATGTCTGCACCTGCTGAAACAGCTTCTAACACTTGCTTTTCTGTCTCGGTTTCTACTTCAATTTTTATTGTATGACCTAATTTTTCACGAGCTGTCTCTATCGCTTCTTGGATAGAGGAAAATCCTGCAAGGTGATTATCTTTTAACATTACAGTGTCATACAATCCAAAGCGATGATTATATCCGCCGCCGCAGCGCACAGCATATTTTTCAAGCATCCTTAATCCTGGCGTTGTCTTTCTTGTATCACATATGCGTGTTCTTCCATTGGCAAGTGAAACTGCTTGGGCCGTGACAGTTGCAATTCCAGAAAGCCGCTGCAGTAAATTTAATAATACTCTCTCACCTGTCAAGATACTTTTTCTTCTGCCTCTGATTTCTGCCAATATCATACCGCGTTGGATGTAATCACCGTCTTTTACATAAAGCTTAGTTTTTATACTCGAATCAATTAATTCATATCCCAGGGTCAGAATTTGATACCCAGCGAATGTCCCACTCTCTTTTGCTATTATGGAAGCTGAGATCTCTGTTTCATCTTCAAAAAGAGCTGCTGATAAGTCACCAGTCCCAATGTCTTCAATTAAGAATTCCTGCAGCTGCTTTTTTAGCAATAAGTGATTCATCACGCAGCACACTCCTTATTATCTTTTTTTGTTCCCACTCTTTTAGTGCGAAGGGAAAATCTCTTCGATAATGACTGCCTCTGCTCTCCTTACGATTAAGGCAGCTTGTTACAGTTAACCAAGCCATTGTCTGCATATTTAATCTTTTGATTAACGCTATTGGCTGATCAAGGAGAGGAGGATTGAAATTCCTTAGCTGCAATTTATCTTTAGCCTTTTTCAAACCCTCTTCATCCCTGCAAATTCCGGCATATTTATCCATTATTTCTTGGATATCGTTTGTTTCAAGCAGTGCATCATTTAACCAGTAACCAGCAGAATAGGATTCTTGTAATAATGACAAGGAAAAGGAGAATGTCGTTTCATGCTTTTCAGAAAGAATGCATTGAGCTGTCTGTTTAGCAAAAACTGCACCTTCCAGCAAAGAATTGCTCGCAAGTCTGTTCGCTCCATGAACACCTGTGTTTGCACATTCTCCAACAGCATACAAACCTCGCAGAGATGTTCTCCCAAATAGGTCAGTCTTAATTCCTCCCATCGTAAAATGGGCACCTGGAGCCACCGGAATTAAACCGGCATCTAAAGATATTCCAGCATTTTCACACAATGTGGTTACGCCGGGAAATTTTTTTTCGAAATTAGAAATACCTTTTATGTTCAAAAAAACAGACGCTCTTTGATTATGAATCTCATCAAATATTCTCCTTGAAACAATATCTCTTGGTGCAAGGTCTTTCAATGGATGGACCTCATCCATAATAGGAGAGCCGTTTGAGTTTACAAGAATTCCACCTTCACCTCTTACAGCTTCAGTAATTAAACCGCTTATTTTTTTGTTTTTTAGTAATGTAGGATGGAATTGAACAAATTCTAAGTCTGCAAGTTCAGTACCAGCACGGTAAGCCATACATACTGCACTTCCGTCAGATCCATATGCATTTGATGTTGCAGAATAGATTCCTGCATATCCACCTCCGGCTAAAATGGTATGAGTTGATTTGTATAACGTGATGCTGCCATCATCATCTTTACAATAAACGCCATAACAAATACCGTTTGCAGCCAGTAAGTCAACTGCATATTGACCTGTTTCGATTCTCACTTTGTCATTAACACGACGAATTAAGGCTTCCATGACTTTCTTTCCTGTCTGATCGCCGCCTGCGTGTACAATTCGATTACGATGATGGCCGCCTTCTTTTCCTAACATAAATTGTCCATTTAGATTACGGTCAAACGGAACTCCCCAACAGGAAAGAGAATCTATAACATTACTTCCTTCTTTCACAAGAACCTCAGTCAGTTCCGGTTCGTTATGAAAATGTCCGGCTTGAAGGGTATCCATATAATGTTCTTGCCATGTATCGTTCTTATCAATAACAGCTGAGATTCCGCCTTGAGCCAAATATGAATTTGAATGCTTGAGATCAGACTTTGTGATAACTATCACATTCTTATTCAAACTTAAATATTCAGCAGCTATTAAACCGGCTATGCCACCTCCGATTATTAACACTTCAGCTTCAACTATATGCAATCACAAACACCTCAACTTTACATGTGTCTTGACACCTATATTTACATAGAATTAAACTTGTTACAAGAATTTTATTATTTAATGAGGTGAACGCCTTGATATATTTGGATTATGCAGCTACAACACCTATGTCAAAAAATGCTATCGAAGCTTTTATCCGTACTTCAAGAAATTACTTTGAAAATACAGAGAGTCTGCACGATGGAGGACTAAATGCGAAGGAACTATTAGAACATGCTCGAACTACTTTTGCAAAGCTGGCTGGCAAAGATTCAAACGGAATTTATTTTACGGGGGGAGGTTCGGATGGAAACTTTTTAGCTATCACATCTTTAGCCTTTGGTTCAAAACGAAATGGAAGACATATTATTACATCTAATGTTGAGCATCCATCTGTCGATTACGCTCTCAAGTTTTTAGAGGGCCAAGGGTTTGAAGTCACTCGGGTTCCCGTAGATTCATCAGGTAAGATCAGCATTGAAAGAATAAAGGAAAATCTAAGACCAGATACTGTATTAGCAACAATACAGCATGTAAACAGTGAAACGGGCATCATCCAAGATCTTAAATCCATGAGTGATTTTTTTAAGAGAAACGATATTTTGTTTCACAGTGACTGTGTTCAATCCTTTTCAAAAGTAGACAAAAACTATTTTAATTCCATAAACATAGATTCTTTTACAGTTTCAGCCCACAAAATTCATGGTCCAAAGGGAACAGGAGCCGTATATATATCACCTGCTATCCACATTTCTCCTCTTCTTGCAGGGGTTACCCATGAACGGGGATTTAGACCTGGAACAGTAGATCTCCCTTCTATCGTTTCTTTTGTGACGGCTGCTGAAGAATCTATAAATAAACAATCATCACATTATGTTCAAGTAGCAGAAATGCGAAAACTGTTTATTTCGCTTATACTTAATAATAGAGAGGTTATTTTAGAAGGAAGTTTGGACGGTTCGCCATATATACTTCCATTTAGAGTTAGAGGAATAGAAGGACAAATCGTAATGCAGGAACTAAGCAGGAGAAAGATTGCTGTTTCAACAGGATCAGCCTGCAAGAATGGACTGCAATCTCCTTCTAAAACCTTACTTGCTCTTGGCTGGACTGATAGTGAGGCACATGGTCTTGTACGAGTTTCGTTAAGTCACCTTACTACTGCAGAAGATATTTACACGCTCTGCAAAGCACTAAATGATATAACGAATCAATTTTTATCAGTTAGAGAGGTTGCATTAAAATGAATAAGGCAGAAAAATTAAAAGGCGATGATAGAAGAACACAGCTTATGAGCTGGCTAAAAGAATCTTCAGAGCCCTTGAGCGGTTCATCACTCGCAGCAAAGACGAATGTCAGCAGACAAGTAATTGTACAGGATATGTCGCTCTTAAAAGCAAGCGGTGAACCAATTATGGCAACTGCTCAAGGTTATATTTACATGAAACCTGATAAGGGAAATTCATTCTCTTGTGTTGTCGCATCTGTCCATTCCCCTGAAGAAACCATCGAAGAATTGTACACAATCGTAGATCATGGAGTAACTGTTGAAGATGTAACTGTTGATCACCCTGTTTACGGTGATATCAAAGCATCACTTAAGCTGTCAAATCGTAACGATGTAGAGGATTTAATGAATCGTCTAAAGGAAACGAATGCTCCTCTTTTAAGTGAACTTACAGACGGAATACACATGCACACCCTATCTGCAGATTCTAAAGAAAAATTAGACAAAGCATGCCTTGCATTGCGCAAAAAAGGATATTTATTATAAAGCCAAACGAACAGAAACGAGGCTGACTCAAAAGTTTAAAAACTTTTTAGTCATGCCTCATTTTATTTAAACCTATTTAGATAACGTACATCGTTATAAAATAGTAGATTATCTAATAAACTCGATTAGATAACTAAATTTTGGCGATTTTATTTATTTTTTATTTTGACAAAAATAAAAAATTAGGGGCTGCCAATAGTAAGTTTACCTTACTTTTGGGACAGCCCGGTTTCTTAAAATTAAGCTCCTGTTCCTACCACTTCAACTCTTTCAACAGTTTCCATTCGATTTAAAGTTGCTAATAAGTCTTTAATATCTCCTTGCAGCATATTCGTTTCGATGGTCAGTGTAATATGCGCACGTCCTTGGAGAGGAATCGTTTGATTAATGGTCAATACATTGCATCCTTGTGAGGCAACGACGGTTAGAAGACTTGAGAGAGCACCGGATCTGTCTTCTAGATGGATGGACAGTGTAATAATTTTTTCTTTCACCATCGTATGGAATGGAAAAATTCCATCACGATATTTATAAAAGGCACTGCGGCTTAATCCTACTTTTTCAGCAGCTTCAGCTACAGTTTTCACTTTACCGCGATCTAATAAAGATTTAGCTTCTAACGCTTTTTGCATGGATTCTGATAATACATCTTCTCTTACCATATAGTACTGTTTATCATTTTTCATAAGAATTTCCTCCGGTGTAAATCTTACACTCATTATAATAAATGCAAAAGAAAATGTCTATTCCACACGGACATATACACAAAGAAGAATTTTTGTCCTTTGATTTCTTGAGGGTTTATCTATTTTTAATAATTCAAAATGATGAAGACTTATAAATTTTTTTGAGGACTTATAAAAAATTTTGAAGACTTATAAATTTTTATGAAGACTTATAAGGTGTTGTTTAGGACTTATAACGGTTGGATCACTTTTTTTTGAACCATATCTACTAGTAGGTTCTCATGTCAACTTTGCTTTTTTTATGTAATCAGTATGTATTTTCTATAAAAGAGCTGTTTTCTTTCTTTTAACAACATAAAAATCAGAAAAACATTATGAGCCCCCTGATTTTTTATACTTTCTTTCAATAAAAAGACAGCCCTCTGGCGGGGCTGCCCAATTTAATCAATAAATTCAAATTCATATTTGAGAATTCGTACAACATCACCGTGTTCCGCACCGCGATCTCTAAGTGCTTGGTCAACACCTAGCGTACGCATTTGACGCGCAAAACGCTTAGTTGCTTCTTCCCTCGAGAAATCTGTCATCTTAAATAATTTCTCAATCTTCGGCCCATTGATAACAAATATTCCAGCCGGATCACGAGTAATATAGAAACCTGCATCTTCTTTTTCGTGCTTATAAAGAACACGCTGCTGTTCAACCCCATCATCATGGATAAGAGGGAACTCAGGAGTAACTTCAAGAATATCTGCAGTTGTAAATAATACTTCACGAATTCCTTGACGAGTAATGGCTGAAACAGGGAAAACTTTAACGTCGTCTCCTGCTTTTTCCTTAAACGCCTCTAGGTTTTCTTCCGCTCCAGGAATGTCCATCTTATTAGCAATCACAATCTGAGGACGTTCCATCAATCTCATATTGTATTGATTAAGCTCTTCATTGATCTTCACAAAATCCTCATATGGGTCTCGGCCTTCCATACCGGACATATCGATAACGTGAAGAATTACACGTGTTCTTTCAATATGACGCAGGAACTGATGTCCAAGTCCTACACCTTCATGAGCACCTTCAATTAATCCCGGCAAATCAGCCATAACAAAGCTTCTGCCGTCCTCAACCGGTACAACTCCTAAATTAGGTGTAATTGTTGTAAAGTGATAAGCCGCAATTTTAGGTTTTGCTGCAGAAACGATAGATAAAAAAGTTGATTTCCCTACACTCGGGAACCCAACAAGTCCAACGTCTGCTAAAACCTTTAATTCTAATGTTACTTCACGTTCTTCACCTGGTTCCCCATTTTCAGCAATTTCAGGTGCTGGGTTTGCAGGAGTCGCGAAACGAGTGTTGCCTCGGCCGCCTCGGCCGCCTTTTGCAATAATTGCTTGCTGCTTGTGATGTACCAAGTCAGCAATTGTTTCTCCCGTATTCGCATCCGTTACAACTGTTCCTGGAGGAACCTTTACGATCATATCGTTAGCTTTTTTTCCATGCATGCCTTTAGACATTCCATGTTCGCCTCGAGGTGCTTTAAAATGGCGGTTATAACGAAAATCCATCAGTGTACGAAGTCCTTCTTCCACTTCAAAGATAACGTTCGCGCCTTTTCCTCCATCACCACCGGCAGGACCGCCGTCTGGCACATATTTTTCGCGGCGGAATGCAACCATCCCGTTACCGCCGTCACCAGCTTTTAAATAAATTTTGACCTGATCGACAAACATTTAATTCTCCTCCTTTCATTAGGAAGTTAACTGAAATTCAAAATAACACTTATTCTCCTGAATATAGCTTTCGATGAGTGCCATGCTTTTATGTGTTGAAAAAATATTCTTCATTTTTTCGAGTGTATTCTCCTGTTCGGAGAGATTACCCACAAATGTATAACTAACACGAAGATCTTCAGGTTCAAATGTAACAGTAAGTGAGTATTCCTCATATCCCGAAATCGAATTGTTCAGCACATCGCATAACTCATCCGTTGTATGTAACAATTCATCTTCAAATAAACTAAAATCTCCGCTTTCACCTTTAACTTTTCCATACAATTTCACCGGATGCTTCAGCCAATTATAGGTTAGTAAGTACTCTGATAAATTCGGGGTCTTCAGGTTAGAGATTCTGGATTCTTCCCGGGATAATTCAATAACTTCATTCATTATCTCTTTTGCCCGCTCAGTGCGGTCAAGAGACAGATTTGCTTTAATAAGCTGAAGCTGGTTTAGCCAGTCATGCCTGGCATGGCGCAAAAGATCGACAGTCGTCCATTTTTTTGACATCATCGCACTTCCAGCCTTTCCTTTTAATATGGCTATACCTTACACCAACAAATTTAGCGCAGTACTCAAACTTTTGTAAATACTAAAGAAAACTTGGCTTACTTTGCTATAGTGCAAAGAAAAAACCCTAACCAATCTGGTTAGAGTTTTTATCTCCCTCTTACGCTTCTTGCGCGATTGGGTAAACACTTACCTTTTTGCGGTCACGGCCATAACGCTCGAAACGAACGATTCCGTCAACCTTAGCAAATAGAGTGTCATCTCCGCCTTTACCAACGTTTGTACCAGGATAGATCTTAGTACCGCGTTGACGGTAAAGAATTGAACCACCAGAAACGAATTGTCCATCAGCACGCTTAGCGCCTAAACGCTTAGACTGTGAATCACGACCATTCTTTGTGCTACCTACCCCTTTTTTAGAGGCAAAGTATTGAAGGTTTAATTTAAGCATTCGTTGCACCTCCTTCATGTTCAGTCAATTTTATATACTCACTGTATCCTTCTTCAATCGAAGCAAGAGATACAATCATGCCTTCCAAAAGCAATTGCGTTTTATGATAGGTCGAATCATCTAGATTATTCGGTACTTTGCACTTTAGAAATCCACCATCTTCATGAGTGGTCACTTCAGGCTCATAGCCGCAAAGTTTTTCAATAGCATTAATTGTACCGAACGACACTGCTGTTGCGGCTGCACAAACCAAATCCTGGCCATGTGGAGCAAAATCAGCGTGTCCATCCATCGTAAACGAAAGTACGTTTTGATCACTGTTTCTGAAAATAGAAACTGAAATCATGAGAATTACCCGTTAATCTTGTCAATCACAACTTTTGTGTATGGTTGACGATGTCCTTGCTTACGACGATAGTTCTTCTTCGCCTTAAACTTGTAGACAACGACCTTCTCGCCACGGCCATGCTTTTCAACTTTTGCCGTAACTGTAGCACCTTCAACTAAAGGAGCTCCTACTTTCAAGCTGTCTCCACCGACCATCAATACATCTTCGAATGTTACTGTTTCACCAGCTTCAACATCTAGTTTCTCAACATAGATTGCTTGACCTTCTTCAACTCGAACTTGCTTACCACCAGTTTGAATAATTGCGTACATCAACGTGCACCTCCTCTTATACTCAGACTCGCCATCCTAGGTGTATATAAAATACTTAAAACCTAGTCTGTGCGGTTGGAGCGGGTGCTCCAAACACTAACGAAAAAAGTTTACCATGTATGGGACTGCTGTGTCAATGTGAAAATCGCTTTTTTATATCATTTGCAGCGCCTGTCTGCCTGACAATAATTTCACGATTTATCGAACCAGGAGACACAAATATCATGCTTCCGTACTTTTTCTCGATATAAGAGAGCTTGTCCTGATGATTTTGGAGCCATTCAGCAAAATATTGCGGAACATCTAGCCAAATTGCTTCATCAGCGTGATACTCATATTCCATAGCTATTCTTTCAAGCTCATAATAAAAGGTTTCCGGTCGAAGCTGGTGACTGTCCATTATATCGCTTTTTGGTTTTTCGGTAAGCGTTTCTAATAACGATGGCCGCTCTTTTTTCCTGGTCAGTTCAAAAAGCCCCATTTTTGTGAAGCCGTACAAATTAATTGTTGAAGAATCTTTTTTGATTTCTTCTTTTAACGCAGAGAAGATCATGTCTTTGTCTGAATTAGACTGCATAGTGATAAAGTCAATCACAATCATTCCCGCTAAATTACGCAGCCGCAGCTGCTTCATAATTTCTTTAGCAGCTAAAGCGTTTGTCTCTGCCACGGTTTTTGACCGGTCTTTTTTTCCGGTAAATTTCCCAGTGTTCACATCAATAACTGTTAAAGCTTCTGTAACATTGAAATAAAGTGAAGCACCATTTTTCAGCCAAATATGGGGCAACAAACTTTTTTGAATTTCTACATCAATACCATACTTTTTAAAAATCGGTTCTTTTTCGTTATATAGTTTAACTTGAAAAGGTGTACGATACGTAGCTGAGTACTCTTTAATGTGTGAATAAGTATCATGATCATCTACAATGATCTCTTCCACATTTGAATTAAGCCATCTTTCTAAAAAAGTATAATAAAATGGCGGACGGATAATTAACCTTGGCGCTTTCATTCCCTCAGCCATTTTCACGGCTTCTAAAAATTGTTTCTTTAAGTTTTTTAATTCCAGATTCATTTCTTTTTCGGGAAAGGTTTCACAGCCAGTCCGGATAACCATTCCTTCTTTTTCATTGACTTGTTCAGAACCCCACTTTAATAAAGCCTCTCGTTCAGATTCTTTTATTTTTTTTGAAATCCCAATATGCGGAGTGTACGGGAAATATACGAGGAGATGTCCTGTAAAAGATAGTAGGGACGTAAGTTTCGCACCCTTATCCCCGCTTTCTTCTTTTGCTATTTGAACGAGGATAGATTCCCCTTCTTTAATCAGGCTGGAAATTGATATTTTCTTCTTATCTTCATTAGATAACATCTGGAATGCAGGCAGGTCATCTCTATGCAGGAATCCGTTCTTTTCCGTTCCAATATCTACAAAGACAGCCTGCATGCCTGGAAGCACTTTTTGGACTCTTCCCTTATATATACTCCCTGTTGAAGGCTTTTCATCTGGTCTCTGATAGGCACATTCTACAAGTTTCCCTTTTTGAAGGAGCGCCGTTCTTTTTTCCAGACCAGCCGCATTGATTACTACCTGTTGCATATTTATTACACATCTCCCTGTCCATGGTTCGTTTCTCTATTTTAACGAAAAACCTGGCCAATTGCACATTCAGGAGAATGTTTATGAAAATACGCTTCTAATAGTTCTTTTTCTTCTAATGTTATCGGGTTGTGGTCTTTGACAACAATGGAGTGTGAAATTCCTTTAATTAATCGGCTAGTGACTTTGGATAATGGCATTGTTGGGGGTACGATCAGTGTACGAGTTCGTTTTGAGGGATTCTGCTGCATTTTGCTTAATAAAAAACGTATAAACACATAATGTCTTCTTTTCCATTCTAAAATATGAGCAACTAATAAAAAGGCACAAATAACCCAAAGGTTTAAATGATTTGGCTGGAGATAGAGCTGCCAAGCTCCTCCAGTAATTAAAAGGAATGCTGACCAAAGCAGAAATTGACGCTGTGCAAATTTAAAAGGCATCCACTTCGTAAATAACGCAAAAGCTATCTTCCCGCCATCTAATGGCCAGATAGGCAATAAGTTAAATGTGAATAAGGTAAAATTCAAAAGCAGGAACCAAGTAAAATCATCTGGAGATATGATGCCCATGCTGTTAAGCATTAAAGCCAATCCTGTCATCCATACATGTTGCAGAGGCCCAAGTATAGCTACCCAAATCTCCTCATGAAATGGCCTTGTGCCGTGTTCTTCTACAACGGCAGCTCCACCAAAAGGAAGCAAATCAATTCTGGAAATTCTCCATTTAAAAAGATGGGCCCCGGCAAAATGACCCATCTCATGTATAAGTACAACGAAAAACCATACGATAATTTCTCTGAAATGTCCTGTAAAAACAGCGCCGAAAATAACAATCCAGAATGCCGGATTAACCTTTATTTTTCGGATAAATTGTACAATCAGGTTAATCAATATCAATCACCTTGCTTGGATCAATGAAGCTCTTGTCTTTTTTTATTGCGAAATAAAACTTCCCTGTTTTACCACCGTCATTTTCTGAAACTTTCCCAAGCCGTGTTCCGCTTTCAACATAGTTATAGAGTTTAATGGATTTATCGATTTCTTTTAGATCACCATACCAAGATTCTTGTTCATCAGAATGCTGAATAATAACGGTATACCCGAGATCTTCTTTTTTGCCCGCAAAAACGATATACCCGTCTTTTGCAGTCTCCACTGACTCTTCCTTGCTTCCTGTCTCTATCCATATTCCTTTGCCATTTGAACTGAAGGTTTCATATACTTTCCCATCAGCCGGAACAGCGTACACCTCACTTGCTTGTTCGGATTCGTCTTTTATCAATTTATCTTTCGGGAGCAATGCAAGTGGTTTTCCAAATTGATTTTCATACCAGTCTTTTGCGGCTGCAAAATGGAATTCGTCTTCATACACATGCTTAATGAAATTTTGAGCTTTAGCCGTTTGTTCACCATTATTTTTAAAGATAATGCCAACGATTAAGAATAAAATAATAGAAAACATCACTTGCATTAATAAGGCATGACGGTTAAATAGAGGGTGATTTTTCTCCGAGTCATCTCTGTTTATAGACACATTTTTTTCTTTTGATGTTCCTTGTTTTGATAAGTTTCCATACTTTTTTCGGATTTCATCTGCTCTATTTTTCATAACCGTTCCTCCATTTTTTCTCATATATATGTACATCCTATGACTTGTCCGCTGAAGTTATGAGT
The DNA here is from genome assembly GCF_042680145.1 of Fictibacillus halophilus. Classification (GTDB taxonomy): domain Bacteria; phylum Bacillota; class Bacilli; order Bacillales; family Fictibacillaceae; genus Fictibacillus; species Fictibacillus halophilus_A. The sequence continues at coordinate 2,049,475 of NZ_JBHTNQ010000001.1, forward strand.
AAAATGAAATCCTAAAAAGCGATTATTAGAGGAATGGTGTTTTTAAAGAGTATTCACATGTACAATCCCAAAACAACAATCTTTTAAAAATGCTCTTTTCTTAAGGATTGTTGGTTATGACTTTTTTAGTGAAGACACTTCGTTGACAAGTTGATTGGAGCGGAAGGTGCGAGACTCCTGCTGGAGCAGCGTGCCGACTACCTGATTATTCTTCTCGCAAGGCATGCGACGAGGAATCTTGCTACGGCAGGATTTTCTAGTAGACGCAGGAGCAGCACTTCATAGATTCTTTCACCAAGACTCACCGCACGCCCCGCGGAAAGCGAGCAGCCTGGAGCGGAAATCAACAACTTCCGATAGCAACAAAGTTTGTGAAAAATGAAAAAGCACTGGCCTGAGCCAATGCTTTATTTCATACCTAATAGTGTTTTAATCTTGCCAAAGAATCCTTTTTCTTCCTCTAAAGACAAAAGAGGAACTGATTCTCCTAAAATTCTTCTAGCGATATTACGGTAGGCAATTGAAGCTTTAGAATCCGGCTGCATTGCTACCGGTTCGCCTTTGTTCGCTGCCTTAATTACATTTTCGTCATCAATAACTACACCTAAAAGCTCAATGGAAAGTACTGATACGATCTCGTCAACATCGAGCATATCACCGCTCTTTGCCAGGTGATTACGCAGTCTGTTTACGATTAGTTTTGGTGCTTCTACTTCTTCTTGTTCAAGCAAACCGATAATACGGTCAGCATCTCGAACAGATGAAATTTCTGGATTTGTTACAACAATCGATTTATCTGCTCCTGCTACAGCATTCTTAAAGCCTTGTTCAATGCCAGCTGGACAGTCAATAATAACATAATCATAATCTTGCTTTAATTCCTGTACAATTTTCTTAACTTGTTCAGGCTGAATAGAAGACTTATCTTTTGTTTGAGCTGCTGGCAGCAAATACAAACATTCAAAGCGTTTATCTTTAATTAAGGCTTGATTAAGTTTGCAGCGTTCTTCTGCTACATCTACCAGATCGTAAATGATCCTGTTCTCAAGTCCCATTAATACATCAAGGTTACGCAACCCAATATCGGTATCTACGAGACATACTTTTTTCCCAGAAAGAGCTAGAGCAGTCCCTATATTGGCTGAAGTCGTCGTTTTACCGACTCCACCTTTCCCAGACGTAATGACAATCGCTTCTCCCATGCTTCATTCCCCTTTCTATACCAAGCTGTTCAACGTCGGTCTAATTCGGTGGACAGCACTGATCCGATCAATCCGAATCTGTTGTTCTTCTTTGGATATGTAAGCAAACTCCATCTCATTCCCCAAATCCGGATAAGAGTCTGGTGCTCTATTAATATGATGTGCAATCCTTAGCTGAGAAGGTTTCATGACAGAAGCAGCAATTATCGCTTCTTCATTCCCTTTGCTTCCGCATTGAGCGATTCCTTTTAAGGCACCTAGAATATAAATGTTACCGGTAGCGATTACTGTTCCACCTGGGTTCACATCACCAACCAGGAGCAGGTCGCCCTGAATATCTAAAACCTGTCCGGATCTAACAATCTTTGAAACGGTTACAACTTGTGCGTCTTTTCTCAGTTCCTCAGCTTCTGCCTTGGTGATAACATCTGATTCAATATGTTCTAAGACTAGATTCTCTTTTTGTTTTAAAACTTCCCGCAATTTCTCTTCTTGTTCAGCAGTAACATATCTCTTTCCTGCTTTCACTTTCACAGAAATAACTGGACCATTAAGCAGCTGTCCACTGTTTGCAGTTAATTTATCATAGAGTTCCTCAATAATTTTTTCGAAGGAACATTTATCATCCAACAACAAAATGAGGCCGTCTTTTGTACCTTTTATTGTTACGTTGTGCTGCAGTTTCTGTACCATTGCCATTGTTCACCTCAACGTACTAACATTCGACAGCTAGGTCTAAATTCCTCTTTGCTGCTGTTAGTTTTCTTTTATAGTATCCTTCAGCAGGTTTAGCTGCTTTACATATGGATAATAAATGAGTATCGCGAAGAAACCGTTTAAGATGAGGGTAGGCAACAATCTTTTATAGAGAAACATATCTATCATTTGATTGCTGATCCCGATAAGACTGTTTAAACCATATACAAAAAACTCCAGAATAGAAACACCAACAATGGAAAGAAGCAGAGTTACAATAAGATTTCCGAAAAGATATCTTGAAAAGACAGATGTAATATACGCAGTTGCAGCCATTGAAAATAAGTAAACACCGATAATATCTGTATAAAGCAAATCAGTAAGAAGTCCAAATCCTAACCCATAGACCAGTCCATACGTTGAATTTAAATACATGGCAATAAATAAGATCATTACCATTGAAAACCGAGGAATAAATTGCCATTCCATATTGTTCTCCTGCGGCAATAAAGCTTGCATCAAGGAACTCTCACTAATAAATGCTAAATAGATAAGAAAAGGAAGAAGGATTTTTTTCATCATTCTTCCTCCTTTTCTTTTAAACTTTCATCTACTGCCGGCATCTCTCTTTCGAGAACCATCACATGATCCAAATCATACAAATCAGCAGACGGCTTTAAGTAAGCTGTCTGAGTTAAACCAACTTCATCCGGTTCAATATCAATAACTTCCCCAATTAGAAGATCAGGAGGAAAAACATCTCCGAGACCTGAAGTAATAACTTTTTGACCTTTTTTAATCTTCGCATCTACTGGAATCTTTTTAAACAGCAAAGCCTGGCGTTTCGGATCGTATCCTTCTATTGTTCCAAAAATGTTTCTTTCTCCTTGAACAATTGCAGAAAAACGGTTTGTCCGATCATTATCACTTATAAGCTGAACAGTGGATTGAAACAGAGAAACATTCGTCACTTTACCTATAAAACCTTGGGGTGAAATAACTGCCATCTTCGGCTTGATTCCGTCTTTTTCCCCTTTGTTAATATAAATAAATTGATTCCATTGATCAGGAGATCTGCCGATCACAGTTGCTTCCCGCACCTTGAAGTCAGTTAAATCTTCTTCTTTATCAAGCTGCGCTTTTAACGTTTCGTTTGTTTTCTTAACTTCCTTGTACTGAACATATAATTTTGCGTACTCATCTAACCTTGCTTTTAACATTTGATTCTCTTTGTAAAGCTGTTTCATTTCAGCTAAATTCTCAAAGAAACCCGCTATTGTATTAGCGGGTTTATAGAAAATCGTTTGTGTTAGTCCTGCAGAATCTTTTAAAAACTGTTCAGGTAAGGTTAGGCTTTCCCTTTTTTTCATCGAAAAACCAATCAAAGCTACTAGAATAATAATACTTACTAGCAGGATGATAAGCCGTTTATTCGAAAAAAAATGTGGCATGAAAATACACCTACTTACTTGGATTTAGATCTAGAAGTTATACCAGCTTTGGATTTGAAAAGGTGCAGATTTTCAAGCGCTCGGCCAGTTCCGACTGCTACACAATCCAATGCGTTTTCCGCCACGATAACAGGCATCTTTGTCTCTTCGCTAATGACTTTATCCAAGTTTCTTAATAAAGCACCTCCACCTGTAAGAACGATACCGCGATCCATAATATCAGCAGCCAGTTCAGGCGGTGTTTTTTCAAGAGTCACTTTTACTGCATCCATAATACTGTTCACCGTATCACGCAACGCGCTGGAAACTTCTTCCGCCGTAATCGTAATTGTTTTTGGAAGACCTGTCAATAAATCGCGTCCACGGATATCCATATCTTCAATACCTTCAGGCGTACCTGCAGAACCAATATCTAGTTTAAGAGTTTCTGCCGTTCTTTCACCTATCATTAAGTTATAAGTCTTTTTAATGTAAGCAATGATTGCATCATCCATCTCATCACCAGCGATACGAATTGACTGACTAGTTACGATACCTCCAAGAGAGATAATGGCAACTTCTGTCGTACCTCCGCCGATATCAACAACCATGCTTCCAGTTGGCTCCCATACAGGAAGATCAGCGCCGATTGCTGCCGCAAACGGCTCTTCAATCGTATAAGCTTCACGAGCACCAGCTTGCTTTGTAGCATCCTCAACAGCACGTTTTTCCACAGCTGTAATTCCAGACGGTACACAAACCATTACATAAGGCTTACGCGCGAATACAGAACGGTTCTTTTGTGCTTGCTGAATAAAATACTTCATCATAGTAGCAGTAGTTTCAAAGTCCGCTATAACCCCGTCCTTCATTGGTCTTACAGCCACAATATTCCCCGGTGTACGGCCGATCATATTTTTAGCAGCATTACCTACTGCCTCAATTGAACCTGTGTCAGTACGCAAAGCAACAACGGAAGGTTCACGCACAACAACACCCTTGCCCTTCACGTAAACAAGTGTGTTTGCAGTTCCTAAATCAATTCCTAAATCTCTTGAAAATCCACCAAACATTTATGTAAACTCCTTTCATCAAGCAAAACTCATAAGTTTGATTATACGCTATAAAAGAATCAAAAGACAATGTTAAACATATCCTTTTTCTTTTAAACTTACGTATTTTTGATCACCTATAATAATGTGATCCAGCACTTCAATCCCCAGCATTTTTCCACACTCTACTAACCTTTTAGTAACTTCAATATCTTCCCTGCTGGGAGCAGGATCTCCACTGGGATGGTTGTGAAAACAAATGATCGAAGCACTCGATCGTTTCAAACCCTCTTTGAACACTTCTCGCGGATGTACGATAGAAGTATTCAAACTGCCAATAAAGACTGTTTTCTTATGCAGGACCTGATTCTTTGTATTTAAATACAAACATACAAAGTGTTCCTGGTGCAAAAAGCGAAGTTCATCCATTAAGTATCTTGCACCATCTTCTGGGGAGCGGATCGTGTATCTCTCTTCAAATTGAAGACGGCTGATCCGTTTGCCTATTTCAATAGCAGCAATTAGTTCTACCGCTTTGGCAGGCCCAATGCCGTTGATTTCTTTCAGCTCGCCAATAGAAGCATCTTTCAAATGTCTTAAACCTTCAAAATGCTGTATGATATGGTGTGAAAGCTGTATTGCAGACATCTGTTTTGTTCCTGTACGTAAAAGGATGGCTAATAATTCATAGTTGGATAGCGTATTAGGACCGTCTTGCAACAGCCTTTCCCTTGGTCTTTCCTGTAATGGATAATCTTTTATCATAAGCGGTTTTGTTGCCACTTACGTTCCTCCCTCGTTAATTCAGTCTATCTGACTGACCCGGTGAAAGAAAAAGCCGAATTCACTCAGTGTTCTTACCACTCTGGATACCGGCAAACCAACAACACTAAAATAATCACCATGTATTTTTTCTACGAGTAAAGAACCTAAACCTTGAATGCCATAGCTTCCTGCTTTGTCAAAAGGCTCACCTGTGCTGATGTACCAGCAAATCGTTTCTTCGCTAAGCGGATAAAAAGTCACACTCGTCTTTACTGAAAACAAACGTTTCTTTTCTTGATCCATAATACAAACACCGGTGTAAACATCATGTGTCTGACCAGAGAGCATCCTTAGCGTTTCTGCAGCTTCTTGTTCATTTTGAGGCTTCCCAAGCCGTTTGTTTCCATACGCAACAATTGTATCAGCACCTAAAATAACATCATTTGGTTTATATGTAAGAACATCTGATGCTTTTTGTTCTGCAAGTGATTCTACCAATTGACTTGGAGTAAGATTGGGATCCATTTTTTCTTCAAGTGTACTAGGATATGTTTCAAATGGAAGAAGCGTTAATGACAGAAGTTCATATCTTCGAGGTGAAGAAGAGGCTAAAATGAGGTGTTTCATGTAATCACCTTTCAATTCGTTCGTTGATGTTAAATTTGTACAGTTTTACAATAACAAACTTGTAAAAAATAGACAAACGACGCCAAAAACTTACTTCTATTAGTTTTTCGGCATTTTTGGCTTTTTTATGTGGGCAAATGGAAAAAATCATAGACGATTTTTGACAAATTTCTCGAAAGTGGTTAAAAAGTCAGACACAGCAGTTGCATTTATAGAATTTAAGACATCCATGCTGGGAAAACAGATAGACTAAGCCGTTGATTTCTGCTGCAGGATGCTAGCTTTCCGCGGGGCGTGCGGTGAGCCTCCTCGGCGCTTTGCACCCTTAAGAGTCTCACCTGTCCCACTAATCCCGCAGGAGTCTCGCACCTTCCGCTCCAATCAACTAGTCAAAGAAGTCTATCACAAAACCTCCAAAAACAAAAAAATTATAAAGTAGTGCCTTATTTATAAGAAAAGTCCAGATAAAAAAGCAGAGAAAGGGGAGATATCTCTGCTTTTCTAAAAAACTTATTTATTTTAATGTCTGAAGCAATTGTTTATAAGATTGAAGACTGTCCATAGCCTTTTGCTGAAATGCCCAGTTAAGTTCACCTTTCTTTGTATCTTTCAAAGCTAGAAAAGCACCTTCTAGCTGTTTTTCGAAGTCTGATGCAGCATTAGCTGTTTCGACCTTCCAGTTTTTCTTTTGTTTCTGCCCGTATTGTTTCCATTTATTAAAATCACTTAAAGTTTGATCAAGTCCAGATTCTTTGGTGCCAGGCATTTGTGAAAGGGTTAATACATTCTGCAGAAGAATCTGGCCATTAGTGAAATATGTTTCGTCTAAGTTACTCGGTGTTTTTAGGTTATCGAATGAGAAAGACAGTGTTTTAACGAGTGGTTTTTCCATTTTCTTTTGATAGCTTTCACCATAGCTTTCTAATTGGTGTTTTTCGTTTGCTATCCCTACAATTACAGCAGATTTTTCATCACCAGCGGAGATGATCACTGCGGAAAAACCTTTATCTTCAATGGATTTTACAACATCTTCAGCTCTTTCTTTTGTTGAAAATACTCCAGCTTGCAGGGCGGAAAATTCTAAGTTTATAGGAGGTAATGAGACAAGTTTTTTTCCAGATGGAGCCTCTTCTTTTTGAACCGGAGCAGTTTCAGGTTTAAAATTTCCAGCTTCTGTGATATCTGTTGAAAATACCATCAAAACCATAATTCCTAAAACGGTTCCAGTTACTACTGCAGCCATAACTGCTGCTAATATCTGCTTCGGCAGTGATTTGCCTTTTTGAGGGAGATAAAAGCCTGTCCTTTTTTTAGAAAACAAATTCATTTTCTTTCTTTTAAATGCTATTTCATTTTTCTTTAACGGTTCTGCAAGCACCATGTATTTATCTTTATTTAGAACTTCAATAGCCGCTGCTATCTCATTGCTTGAATGCTCTTGTTCATTGTTGAATTTACTTTCACTATATCGTTTTTTCTTACCATTTATTAATATAGAAATTTCCTGTTTCAAGTCCATCCGCTCCTCTCTAGCATCTACTAAATCATATGCAAATTGAAATTTAATAGAACTGAAAAAGAGATTCAAACTTAAAATTAAAGGCTGTTTTCGTAAACTTTGTTGCTTTTGAATGAGGTTAATTTCCGCTCTTTGGGATCGCTTTCCGCAGGGTGTCGGTGAGCCCATTCCTCGCATTGCGACTTTGAATGGTCTCACCTGTCCCACTCATCATGCAGCACAAGGAAGGCTTCGGCAGCTTAACATCGCACGAAGAAAATGTGAAGTTCATTTTCGAGGAGTCTCGCCCTTCCACTTCAATTAACGTTTCAATGAAGGAATGATAAAAAATCTTTCCATAGCAACAATCTTTTAGAAAAAACCACATTAAAAGACCCCAGATGAATTCCTGAGGTCTTTCGGGACTATCCTATATAAGCTGCCACTTTATTGCGGCCTTGCTGTTTTGCACCTGTATACATTGCTCTGTCGGCATTTCTTATTAGTGTTAAAGGGTCTTCTCCTTGATGAGGTGCAGTAGCTACCCCAATACTCGCAGTTATGTATATCTTATGTTTACACTGATCGGTTAAATCGTTGTGTATTTCAAATCCATTGTCCGAAATTACAGAACGAAGCTGTTCAGCTATTTCTAAACATTCTTTCCCGCCAGATTCAGGCAGAAGAATAATAAATTCTTCCCCGCCATATCGGGCTACAGTTCCACGTTCTCCAATAAAATTTTCCAGCCTTCTAGCAAGCATTATTAGTACATCATTGCCGCTTTGATGACCGTAAGAATCATTTACTGCTTTGAAATGATCGATATCTAGCAATATAACAGAGAATTGTTTTCTGAAGTATTCGTAGTTGTTATACATACTAGCCAGAAGATCCTCAAAGTACCTGTAATTATATAGACCTGTTAATGGACACTGCTCACTTTTGAGCTTTGTGGATTCATAGTTTCTAGCATTATCAATGGCAACCGCTAAATAGTTTGCTAAAATCTCTAAAATAATCAGGTGATGTTTTTGGTATGCATGTTTCTTCTTAGAAGCAAAAGTAATAATTCCAACAATTTTTTGATTTCGAATCATAGGAACGGCCACTACAGATTCTGCTTTACTCTGAAAGAAGGTTTCAGATATTTCCCTCCAGGCTTTTAATTTGCAGTACCTGATACTTTTACCGGTAGACCAAACTTTTCCGCTGATCGCTTCATGCTTTTTAATAGGGACAGATGCCAGAATACCTTCTTCACTTTCATACTTTCTAATAATTTTCAAATGTTCACCAGCATCTGCGTCATAAATAAAGGCAAAATCAACAGACATAAATGCAATTAGTTTTTCAATAAAAATATCTAAAATATTATTTACTTTTAAATGTTCCGAAAGCTGCTGACCGATCTCGCTCGCTTTTTGCAAAGAAACGTTAATCTGTTCACTAGAATGATAGAGTTTAATAATAATTGAAAGTGATATAAACGGAAGCCCTACATAAAAAATAGCAGGCTGCCCTAATTGGGAATATAGAACGTACAGCATTAGTCCCACTGGTATAGCAAGAACTTCTGAAACTAGATCCCATAATGCATCTCGCTCAATAAAACGACTGGATTCTTCGTATAGTACAGTAATAATGAAATACAATCCGACATGATTCAGCACTAGCCCTGTTAAAACATATCCTAAAACAGGGATTAGATTGATCGGTTCATTTAAATCAAAGGCACCTGTTTCCCCACCAAGTAAATAAAAAACACTAGCCTCACAAATAATGATCCAGGATAACATAAGGGTATTGGCCATATATCTGTAATACTCTTTGAAAATGTGAACTTTAAGTGAAAAAAACATGGCCATTACAGATATAAGCGTCATAAATAAAGCAACTGTCAAACCATAGTATAAAAAGACAGCTAAATTTATACCCGACATAAAAGAAATATTCGCATTAAGAACCTTAATAGGAAACAAAGAGACGATAATCGCTAAAAGCGAAATAATACCCAAGTCGATTAAATTTATATCCGGCTGGTTATTTGTCATTTGCACGGCAGTCCACAAAGCCAAAGGGAATAAAATCAGCCATGCAACTACTAGATATTTGCGTTTTCTCATATTATTCATCTGTGAACCCATGGCTTTTCCCTCCCCCTATTAATGTTCTGTATACACATCTATTTTACTAGTACATTTATCTTATCTTTTTATTTTATCAAAAGTTCAAAAAATTACAATAAATGTTATTCCATATTTTGAAAACTTTTTCTAACTTCTGAAATAAAGTAAAGAGATCCAGTAATGACAAGGACATCTTCATCTTTTAATTTTTTCTTTGCCTCTTTTAAGGCATCATTCCAAGAAGAGATGGCACACGACTTTCGAAAAGGACTTTCAGCCAATAATTGCTCTGCTGATGCTGCTCTTGGAAAGTCAAAGGTAGTGAAATATGCCTCATCTATAATATTCTCTAACTCTTTCATCATGTTTTTATAGGCTTTATCATGCAATGCGGCAAACAGCAAATACATTTTTCTGCCCTTATAATGGTTTTCTATTGTTTGTTTCAGTGCTTGTATTCCTTGATGGTTATGAGCACCGTCAATGATTATATCGGGTGAAGATGAAACTTTTTCAAACCTGCCCGCCCAATTTGCACGAAACAATCCCGCTTTTATTTTTTCTGGATCAATTCTGTAAAAACCCTTTCCAGTCAAATATTCAACGGCAGCCAGAGCAAGTCCCGCATTTTTCACTTGATGTGTGCCTTTCATCGATATTTCCGCTGAAATATTTAAATCTTTAAGCCCCGTATATAAAAAACCTTCTCCATTGTCAGAACTCTTCTTATGCAGAACAGAAAAATCTCTGCTAAGAATATATGTGTCAGAATTCACTGTTTTAGCTTTCTTCTCTATCACATTTAAAGCTTCAATTTGTTCGACGGTTGTAATTACCGGAACATCTTTTTTTATGATCCCAGCTTTTTGAAATGCAATATCCTCAATTGTGTCCCCTAAAATTCCCATATGGTCATATCCAATATTTGAAATCAGACTTAAAATTGGTGTAATTACATTTGTTGAATCATATAAACCGCCTAATCCTGTTTCATAAATAACGATATCCGGCTGTTTTTCTGCAAAATATAGCAATGATATGACAGTGATCACTTCAAACTCTGTCGGACTGCCTAATGAAGTTTCAGTTAGTTCATCAACCAACGGTTTTAGCAATTTTGCATATTCCAGCAATTCATCGTTTTTAATAGGTTCTTTATTAATTGAAACTCTTTCATTAAAAGTAATGAGATATGGAGAAGTAAAGGTTCCAACATTGTATCCAGCTTCATTAAAAATGCTCCGTAAATACTCAACGGTAGATCCTTTTCCGTTTGTACCGGCAATATGTATACATTTAATTTTTTTCTTTGGATTCCCTGTTCTTTGCAGCAGCCATTCCACTCTCTTTAATCCTGGCTTTATTCCAAACTTCAATAAACCATGTATCCATGTTAATGCTTCATTATAAGAATTCAAATTTAAGCCCGCCTTTCATAACGTAAAAGAAGGCGAATCCTGCATAGAAAGGATCCGCCTCGTAATCGTAAACTGTTAGCTTTGAAGCTCTTTAATACGTGCCTGAACGTTATCATATTTTTCCTGATAATCACTTTCTTTTGCACGCTCTTCAGCAATAACCTTTTCAGGTGCTTTTTTCATAAAACCTTCGTTGCTTAATTTTTTCTGTACACGCTCTACTTCTTTCGCATATTTTTCTGCTTCTTTTTCAAGACGCTTGATCTCTTCTTCAATATTCAGCAATCCTTCAAGAGGAAGATACATTTCGAGCCCAGTTAAAACAGTACTCATGCTTTTTTCTGGTGCTGATATTTCATCAGAAATCAAAAGCTCGCTCGGGTTGCAAAAACGTACTAAATAGTTGCGGTTTGTTTCCAGAGCTTTTAAAATCTCTTTATTTTTTGGCTTTATTTGAAGTTCGATCGGCTTGCTCGGTGCAACGTTCATTTCTGAGCGGATGTTTCGAACAGAACGGATCACTTCAGTTACAAGAGCAAATTCGTTTGCAGCTTCTGGGAAATGAAGGTCATCTCGTTTTACCGGCCAAGAGGCAACAGTGATAGATTCCCCTTCGTGCGGCAGATGCTGCCAGATTTCTTCTGTAATAAACGGCATGAACGGGTGAAGCAATCGAAGTGTCTGGTCAAGAACATAAGCCAAAACAGAACGAGTTGTTTTCTTAGCTTCTTCATCTTCCCCATATAGCGGAAGCTTTGCCATCTCGATATACCAGTCACAAAAATCATCCCAAATGAAGTTATAAAGAAGACGTCCAACTTCTCCAAATTCATAAGCATCAATGAGTCTTGTAATGTTTTCTGACGTTTCGTTCAGGCGTGTCAGGATCCATTGGTCAGCAAGTGACTTTTTACCGTTCAAATCAATCTCATGATATTGCATACCATCCATATTCATAAGTGCAAAACGGGATGCGTTCCAAATTTTATTTGCAAAGTTCCAAGTAGACTCAACTTTTTCCCAATAGAATCTAAGGTCGTTTCCAGGAGAGCTTCCGGTTGTTAAGAAGAATCTTAGTGCATCTGCACCGTATTTTTCGATAACATCCATCGGATCTACACCGTTTCCAAGTGACTTACTCATCTTACGCCCTTCAGAATCTCGAACAAGTCCATGAATTAAAACATCATTAAACGGCTTTTGATCAGTGAACTCAAGTGATTGGAAAATCATTCTTGATACCCAGAATGAAATAATATCATATCCCGTTACGAGCACATTGCCAGGGAAGTAGCGTTTAAGATCAGCCGATTCTTCATCCGGCCAGCCCATTGTTGAAAACGGCCAAAGAGCTGATGAGAACCATGTATCCAGAACATCTGTATCCTGCTCCCAATTTTCAGGGTCATTAGGTTCTGTTTTTCCAACGTAGATTTCACCTGTTTCTTTATGGAACCAAGCAGGAATACGGTGTCCCCACCAAAGCTGGCGTGAAATACACCAGTCACGGATATTTTCAATCCAGCGCATATAAGTGTTTTCAAAACGGTCTGGAACGAAATTAACTTTGTCTCCGCTGTTTTGAAGCTTGATTGCTTCTTCTGCAAGTGGCTTCATTTTTACGAACCATTGGGTAGATAAGTACGGCTCTACAACAGCACCGCTTCTTTCAGAATGACCAACGGAATGCATGTGCTCTTCAATTTTAAATAGAACTCCTTGACCTTGGAGGTCTTTTACAATTTGTTTTCGACACTCAAAACGATCAAGCCCTTGATATTTTCCGGCGTTTTCGTTCATCTTTCCGCCTTCATCCATTACCAGGATACGTTCAAGGTTATGTCTGTTTCCGATCTCAAAGTCGTTAGGGTCATGAGCAGGTGTAATTTTTACAGCACCTGAACCAAATTCCATATCTACGTAATCATCACCAACGATTTCAATCTCACGTCCAACGATTGGCAAGATTGCTTTTTTGCCGATGAGATGCTGATAGCGTTCATCTTTCGGATGTACTGCGATAGCTGTATCACCGAGCATTGTTTCAGGACGAGTTGTAGCTACTTCAATATGTCCAGAACCATCTGCAAGAGGATATTTCATATGATAGAAAGCACCTTGAACGTCCTGGTGAATAACTTCTATATCAGAAAGTGCTGTTTTGGTTTGGGGATCCCAGTTGATGATGTATTCACCGCGATAGATCAAACCTTTTTCGTATAACGTTACAAATACTTCTTTTACTGCTTCTGAAAGCCCTTCGTCTAATGTAAAACGTTCACGGGAGTAATCTAACCCAAGACCAAGCTTAGCCCATTGCTGGCGGATAAAATCAGCATATTCCCCTTTCCATTCCCATGATTTCTCAAGGAACTTTTCACGACCAAGATCATAGCGCGAAATTCCCTCTTCACGAAGCTTTCCTTCAACCTTAGCTTGAGTGGCAATACCTGCGTGATCCATTCCAGGCAGCCATAAAACATCATAGCCTTGCATGCGTTTTGTACGCGTAAGAATATCCTGCAGTGCAGTATCCCAAGCATGACCAAGGTGAAGCTTTCCTGTTACATTAGGCGGGGGAATTACAATCGTATATGGCTCTTTCTCCTTGTCGCCTTTTGCTTCAAAAAATTTACCCTTCAACCAGAATTCATAACGGTTTTCTTCTGTTGCCTTTGGATCGTACTTTGTCGGCATTGTCAGTTCTTTCTGTTCGTTCGTCATCATTTCTCCTCCTTTTATTGCTAAAAAAACAAAAAAAGCCCAATCGTCTTAAAGGACGAAAGGACTTTTCCGCGGTACCACCTTAATTTACGGCAAGTTCAAATAAACCTGCTGTACTCTTAATCGATAACGGATTTACCGTCTTCTTCTACTTCATCGTTCAAAGAAGATGCTCAAGGGCGACTTCCAACCAACTAGCCTTAAGGATTCTTTCAGCTGATGAACCCTTTCTCTAAAAGGTGTTGCATTTGTACTATTCCCTGTCTACGCACAATATAGAATCTGATTATATTTTATACAAGAGTGCTAATTTTAGTCAATAGGATAACCTTAACTTGTAAAAGTTATTCTATGCAGAAAAATAAATTTGGTGAAGCCCGTCTTTCACGTCTTCAAACCCGATGCATAAGTTATAAAAAAGGGCGAATGGGGGGGCTTCTTCTTGGCTCGGAGATATTTTAGGAAAGCCCGCTTTCCTGGCTGGCTTTTAACCGTTAAAAACGCAATTGGACAATTAACAGTGCCGCTTATTATCTTTCAGCTGATCCGGACTTTATTATTTCCTTCAGCTGTAGATTTTTTCATTATTTTAATTCTCCTTGCACTGCATTTTGGTATTGCCTATGAACTATTTTAAGATCAAACTAAACAAGAAGATCACATATATGTTGCTATATGTGATCTTCTTCATTATTTATATGAATTTTATTTGGTGCATTTTCTTCAAGAGCTGGCGGAGGAGCCATCATAATAGCATCACAAAAATCTCGTATTTTTTTCATCGCTCTTATCCTGCTCTCAAGTCTGTGCACCAATTCAATTTGAGAATATTGAGTTCTTTTGCTGCAGTATAAATCAACTGTATTAAATACTGGCTCAGGATATGATAAATAGCTGATTAATAATCCTCGTTCTTCATTTAAAAGCGGTACATGTTTCTCATATAAATCCAATAATAACTTACCTTCTTCAATCGCCCAGTCTCTCTGATGTGCAGCTCTCCGGAAATATACAGCCAAATCTCTTACAGGTGTGTCCAGCACAGCTTTTTCAAAGTTCAGCAGATGACCTTCCCCAGTAGGATTAAATATCAAATGATTACGGGAAACCTTGCCATGGCATAAGACACTTCTATATCGCTTTTCACGCTGACAAGTATCGTACCAGTCTTTTAATCTTCTTTTGGCTTCTTCAGTCATTCTCATTATTTGATGAAAATGGCTTAAATAGGTTAATTCAAAAGGAGACATATACGTTTTTTGTTCAGCTTCCTCCGTAAACCTTTCCATTTCAAACTGCCTGTTTTCCCATCTGTTCATTAAATATTGATAAGAATGTTCGACGACTTCATTTGAAAAGTCCTGTTCTTTGAGTGTCAGAGCATGCACTTTGCCAAGATGATCAAGCAGCACTTCATCCTTTGCTCTTTCATTTCTCTCATCAGATGCAAACCATGGCATGAGGTAGTAGGTTTTTGGTCCAAGCTGAACGGTATAGTCACCAAATTTGGTTGGATACAATGGTACTACCTGATGGAAACCAATTTCTGAAAGCCTTTGAATAACATGTGTGAACCAGCTTCGTTCTTCCTCGTTCATCTCTGCTTCTTTAAGTGCAAAAGTTCCTCTTTTCGTTATGACCTTCTTTACTTTTCCGTGACGTTCAAGCTTTTCAGGAAATAGATCATAATGAAAAAGGACGGGCCCGTAATTTAATGTTTCCTTTTCCGTTGTCATAGGGCCACCTTCCTTCTGTTTTCATCAAACCATTCAGTAACTGTTTTTAGAAGAGTCCGGTTTGCAACCCAAATGGCTTCGTACATGTTCATGCCTTCAACCATCTTTTCTAAACTGGTATTGTCTAATCGATTCAGACATTCAGTTAGTTCCCAAGGTGTTGTAATTTCGGCTAACAATAGTAACCCATGATCACCATTTAATGGGAATATACGATCAATTTCAGACAGAAGCATTTTTAATGACAAGGGTGAATTGTGTTCCAGCCATTCGAATAGGAAATTTCGTATCGGCATATAACTTTGTACCGGTTTGGAATCACCACCTTGGTAAAATAAAAAGTGAAAGATTCGTTTTCCATTGGCAATACTTATTTCATTTTCCAAAATTGGAACTTCGGTGTTTTGAACTTTTTTATTAAGCGCTTCAGAGAATAATAGCCTCTTTTTAGCTTCAGCTAAACTTGTATTTAAAATTTGGAAAGTTCCATCCGTGTATTTTTGAGCTAATTCCAAGCAATGGTTAAAATCAAATACAGGGTGTTCAACAGATAGATTTTTTTTATAGTTTCCTTGTACAGAAGCCGTTAACAACTGACCAATAAATTGTCCCCACCGTTCTACTTCTTCGCAGCCAAACAAAGTATCTGCATAGTCATGAAGGGTAATCCAGTGCTTGCCGTCAAACACCGCTGCTTCTCCGTCTCTTGTTCGAATCATTCTGTCAGGTACGGCGCCAGAGCCTTTTGAAGACTCATCGCGCCATCTGACATGCCATTTTAACATCTCATCATCTTTCCAATACCTTAATCGTTTCTCTCCAAAATCTGTCATGATAATATGAGGCTCCTGCTTCCATCTCACCCCATATAAATCATATTCATTTTCTAAGAGGTTAATGAGCCCCATGGCAGCACCTCATTTTAGCGTGAACTTACAGGAATATAGATAATTTGACCTTCAGATACTTCACCCTGCTGCAATTGATTCATGCGCATCAGCGTATTTAGGGAGATATCATATCTTTCACAGATGTGTTCTAAAGAATCTCCGCGCTGAAGAATATACATTCTCATTTTTGAGAAGCGATCTTCTTTGCCTGACAGCATCTTCGTTAAATACAAGGCATTTTCATCCTTTGGTTCATCATCCCGCTCTGCTTGTTGTACTTCTTGTTCTTCATAGCTGCTGGCTTCTGCTTCATATTCATAGGACTGATCTTGTTCTTCTGTATGCTGATAGCTTTGATCATGGTATTCTTGTTCATCATGATACGTTTGTTCTCCATACTCTCCTGCTTCATATGGACGGTCTCCGTAATTTTGTACCTGGTAATCCTGATAATTGTTTTCTTGCGCCGAGTAAGATTGCTGCTGATACGGATTATATTCATACGGTCTTTCTGGTTGTTGATAGGATTGCTGATTCTGATAAGGGTTCTGCTGATAATTATAGGCATCTTGAGCTTGATAATTCTGTTCTGCATACGGCTGATCATAACTCGCGTATTCCTGCTCTTCTGAATGGCTCTCATTAAATTTGAGTTCTTCTTGAGCGTCTTCATATTCCGGCAGGTAATGTTCTTCTGTTTCTGGTTCTTCTGTTTCTTCCTCATTATTCGAATTTCTCATATCCTCATTAGAGAAAGCAATTGACTTTAATGAATCAAAGGTCGCATCCATCGTTGTATCATCAATTACTTCAAAATGCGGTTTGAATTCGAAAGCTGTTTTCTTCTCAGATCTAACTTCAGAAGCTTCCTCTCTAAAACTAGCTTGAAATTCATTTTGTTCAGACTGAGAAGGTACACCTCCGCTTTGGCGAGCCTCAAATTGAAAAGGAGTAAATATCTCTGACTTCTCTTCATTCTGATCAGAACGTTCCTCGACAGCTGTGCGTACTGTTTCTTTCGGCAGTTCAAAGGCCTGACTCTCCTGGCGCTGTTTTTCATCCTTTATTCCATAAATACAGATTGATGCTGAAAGTTCAAAGCAAGTCGAGTTAGGAAGTTCATATTCAAAAGACTCTACTTCAACCTTCACCTGGTTTGAATCTTCAACACGATAGGACGGAATCGTAATGTCAACAGGAAAGCGATGAACCAGTTCTGTAACACCATCTTCTGCAACATTCAACTGAGTAAGGGAACGATATGATACACCTTCAGATAAAGGATTCCCTTCTAAATTTGATCCGTCGTTATCAACTTGATTTTCTGCACGGTATTTACCGCTTAAAATAAGAGCTCCCTTGATATAAACCTGTCCGGCTTCCTCACTGATGTTTATTTCAGGATTAAGTGACATCGACAAAACTTCAGCTACTTCCTGTCCTTTCTTAAGCCAAACAGACTCCTCAATGGAGAAACGCAGCTTTGATTGACTCATGCCCTTCTCCTCCTTTCAATTGCATATAGTTATACAATATAGGTGTATGAGAGAACAGGACGAAATATGATTCAGAGTTCCATCGGCAAAAATAAAAATAGCATCCGCTTTGATAAACGGACGCTATTAGCTGCTCTTACTTCAATTTTGAAAAAGCTTTTCTGAATGCATTAACTGTCTTGTTAATATCATCTTCAGTATGTGCAGTGGATAAGAATAATCCCTCAAATTGTGAAGGAGGAAGAGAAACCCCTTCATGCAGCATCATGCGGAAACAAGAATTAAAATGATCCAAGTTTGATAACTTAGCTGTTTCGTAATTAATTACATCTTGATTAGTAAAGAAGAAACCAATCATGCTTCCTGCACGGTTGATCGTATGGTCGATCCCGTAATGTTCTGCCGCTTCAGATATTCCTGCAGCAAGCTGATCACCAAGCTTTTTAAAATAATCGTAACTTTCTTTTGTTAGCTGAGAAAGAGTAGCATAACCTGCAGCCATTGCTAATGGATTGCCAGACAATGTTCCTGCCTGATAAATAGGTCCGCTAGGTGCGATTTGCTGCATGATTTCACGCTTGCCTCCATAAGCACCGACAGGAAGCCCCCCGCCAATTACCTTCCCTAAACATGTAAGGTCAGGTGTGACTCCGAAATACCCTTGAGCGCATTCATAATCCACTCGGAAACCTGTCATAACTTCATCAAAGATTAATAGAGAGCCATGTTGTTCCGTCATTTTGCGGACTCCCTCAAGGAACCCTTTTTGAGGAGGTACTACACCCATGTTCCCTGCCACAGGTTCAACGATTACACAGGCAATATCTTCTCCGAATTGATTGAAAGCAACTTGGAGACTTTCAAGATCATTGTACGGAACCGTGATCGTATTTTGAGCTATCCCCTCAGGTACACCTGGAGAGTCTGGCAGACCAAGAGTCGCTACACCTGAACCAGCTTTAATCAGCAATGAGTCACCATGACCATGATAACAGCCCTCGAACTTAACTATCTTGCTTCTCCCTGTATATCCACGCGCAAGACGAAGCGCGCTCATCGTTGCCTCTGTTCCGGAGTTGACCATACGAACCACTTCTATAGAGGGAACACGGTCAATAACAAGTTTCGCCAGTTTCGTCTCCATCTCGTTAGGAGCTCCAAAACTAGTTCCTCGTTCAGCAGTCTCTTTAAGAGCTTTTACCACTGCTTCATCTGCATGACCTAAAATTAATGGGCCCCATGATAGTACATAATCAATATATTCATTTCCATCGATATCATAAATTTTAGATCCTTTGCCGCGTTCCATAAATACAGGATCCATATTCACTGATTTAAAAGCACGTACAGGACTGTTAACGCCGCCAGGCATATATTCTTTCGCTTCTTTGAACGCCGCGATTGATTTTTCAAAGTTTCTCATACTGAAACCCTCCCCCATTTATTGGTTCTCTTTCAGCCATCTTGCCGCATCTTTAGCAAAGTATGTGATGATGAGATCTGCTCCAGCTCTTTTCATAGAAATTAATTTTTCAAGGACGATACTTTTTTCATCTACCCAGCCATTTAAGGCTGCTGCTTTAATCATGGAATATTCTCCGCTCACATTATAAGCAACGAGCGGAAGAGGATATCTATCCTTTAATTCCCGAAGAATGTCCAGATATGAAAGTGCCGGTTTAACCATTAAGAAGTCTGCTCCTTCAGCAATATCTGACTCTGCTTCACGAAGAGCTTCCAGGCGGTTTGCCGGGTCCATCTGATAGGTTTTTCTGTCACCAAACTGCGGTGTGCTGTGTGCAGCATCACGAAACGGACCGTAAAAGGATGAAGCATACTTTACAGCATAAGACATAATTGGAATTTCTGTATAACCCGCTTCATCCAATCCTTGTCTGATCGCAGCAACAAAACCGTCCATCATATTAGAAGGCGCTATAATATCAGCTCCTGCTTCTGCTTGAGAAACTGCTGTTTTTGCCAAAAGTTCAAGCGTTTCGTCGTTACGTACATAGCCGTTCTCAATAACACCGCAATGGCCGTGATCTGTAAACTGACAAAGACAAGTATCTGCGATTACAGTTAGAGAGGGTGCGATCTCTTTAATTTGACGAATGGCTTTTTGTACGATTCCGTTATGGTCATATGCAGAACTTCCGCATTCATCTTTCTCACCAGGTACACCGAAAACTATAATAGACTGAATACCTAAGCTTTCAACCTCTTTAATTTCTTCTTCCAATAAATCGAGTGAAAGATGATAAACGCCTGGCATTGAAGGAACTTCTTTTTTAACATTCTCACCTTCCACAAAAAATAATGGATAAATAAAATCAGATACATGAAGATGTGTTTCTCGTACAAGTGAACGCAATGAGGCAGTTCTTCTTAAACGGCGATGACGCTGGAAATTCATATTAGCTTCCTCCTTGAAAATAAATTGCAGCAAGTTTCACCATGTCCTCAGCTGTATATCTTTCAGGCATAAAAACATGTTGGAACCCTTTCTCGACCGCTGCTTTTTTTGTAGTCGGCCCAATACAAAAAGCAGGGGTTTTCAAAATCCTGCTGTTTTGTTTCTTTTCATAATACGAAGTCATAAATGAGACAGCTGAAGGACTTAAGAAAAAGCAGCAATCTGCTTTTAAGACTAAACCCCAGTCAAGCTCCTCAGCGGGTTTTGTCTCGTAGACTACTAGTTCTTCCACATCTGCTTTATCTTTAAGTTGATCTTTAATGAAAGAAGGAGCGAGACTTCCCTTTGGAAAAAGTACTTTTTCTCCAACTTTAACTTCTTTTTTTAAAAGTTCAGCAAGTGCTTCAGCGTCATAACGCTGCGGAACAAGGATTGAATGGATTCCCCACTCCTGCATCGCTTGTGCAGTTTTCTCTCCAACTGCAGCAAATTTATGCTGGTCAAACGATAATTCCTTATCTTTAATTATCCGAAAAAAATGATCAACACCATTCTTGCTGGTGAAAATAATCCACTTAAAGCGGGATAGATGCTGTATCGGATACTCATCTAAAGTTTTGTCCGTTCCTATTATTGTCACAACCGGAAAAGGGAGCGGGATGCCCCCTTGATCTTTGATTAGTGATAACAATGAATCTGCTTGCTCTTTAGGCCGGGTAACAAGTACAGTTTTACCTGCTAATGGACCTTCTGGTGTCTTCATTAAATGTCCAGGTCCTTTTTCACATCATCAAGAATCTTTTTTGCGCCGATTTCTTTTAATTTTTGAGCGAGTTCAACCCCTACCTGATGAGGGTCTTTTCCTGTTTTTATTTCTTTTAATACTTTTTTTCCTGACGGGTCTGCAACTAGTCCTGTTAACGTTACTTGATCATTCGTTAAAGTTGCATATGCAGCGATAGGTACTTGGCAGCCGCCTTCTAAAGTATCTAAAAAGGCACGCTCCGCCTGAACCGTCTGAAACGTATACGAGTCATTTAAAGTGGCTAATAACTCTTTTACTTCATCGTCTTCACTTCTGCATTCAATCGCCAGCGAACCTTGTCCTACTGCAGGTAAACAAAGATCTGTA
This sequence comes from Fictibacillus halophilus, assembly GCF_042680145.1. Taxonomy (GTDB): domain Bacteria; phylum Bacillota; class Bacilli; order Bacillales; family Fictibacillaceae; genus Fictibacillus; species Fictibacillus halophilus_A. Next base: position 2,070,686 of record NZ_JBHTNQ010000001.1, read on the forward strand.
TCCAAAAACTCCGTTACAACATCCTTAGACCAGCCCATTCTCTCTAACCCAGCTGCAGCGAGAATAATAGCATCAAATTCACCGGATTTCAGCTTTTCCAATCGAGTATCAATATTTCCTCTTATGGACTTAATCGATAAATCAGGGCGGGTATGTAAAAGCTGTGCCGCTCTTCTTAAAGAACTTGTTCCAACAACAGCACCTTCTGGCAATTCACGTAAAGAAGAGAATTTTTCAGAAATAAGAGCATCTCGCGGATCCACACGCTTAGGCGTACATGCGATCTCAAGACCTTCTGGCAGAGCTGCAGGCATATCCTTCATACTATGGACTGCTATATCAATCTCTTTATCTAACATAGCCTGCTCAATTTCTTTAACAAAAAGACCTTTTCCGCCTACTTTAGATAAGGTAACGTTTAAGATGACATCACCTTTTGTTACAATCTCTTTCACTTCAAACTCAAAAGGAAGACCTGTTTTCTTTAACTGGTCGATTACCCAGTTCGTCTGAGTAAGAGCCAGTTTGCTTCTCCTTGAACCTACTATTATTTTTCTCATTTTATAAAACTCCTATCTCTTTACTTATACCAAAGATGAAACTCAGTAAATGTAGATGCTAAAAAGTAATTTATAAGGACTACCAGAAATGCTGCTGTGTTCCAGAGAGCAAGGGTTTTGCCTTGAACACCTCTGGCTACTTTTTGGTATAAGTAAGTGCTGTAAACCAAAAGTACGATAAACGATGAGATGACTTTCACATCGAGAAGTGTAAAGTTATTTATCTTCCAGAATGCCCATATCACACCTAATATTAAACTAAGCAGCAGCAGCGGAACACCCACTGTATTTAAACGGAACGAAAGCTTTTCGAGATAAGAAAGACTTCCGAAACGCTGCAGCCTTTTGCTCCACTTTTTCTTTTTCAGCATGCCGTGCTGAATTAAATACATAAAAGAAAAAATAAAAGATAAAGAGAAAGCTCCATAAGATATAAAAGCCATCGTAATGTGAATGATTAATAGTTCTGAGATGAGCTGTTTTTCTATAACCGCACTCGCTTGCCCGGTTGGTGCAAATAAATGGATGGATACAAGCAAAAATCCAAGTACGTTCGTAAAAAATACGAGGAAGTCCACTCTAAAAAATTTACTCATTACAACAGAAAAAGTAACGAGGATCCAAGCATAAAAAAACAGGCCTTCTGACGGTGTTAAAATTGGAAACCGCTGATCTTCCAGCATCCGTAACACAAAGAAGACCGTTTGCAGCACCCAGACAATAGAAAGCAACCAGAAAGCAAACTGGTTCGCTTTCCGGTTGTTTTGAAGAAAATCTATAAAATAGCCTGTGATGCTTAGTGCATATAAGACAATTGTAAGATCATATATCCAATTCATTTTGCTCACACTCCATGAGCCCGAGGGAAACAATAAATTAAGTTCTTGCTGTAAAAGGATTGACAGCCTCATCAGATAAAGATGCTTTGTCTTCTCTGTTTGCAGCAAAACCTGTTTCCAACTGCTTTTGTTTATCTAAATAATCTTCCAATGCAAAAATCTCTGTAAATAACTGCAGCTGTTCTTCTGCATCAGCTTGTCCTGCTATTTCTTTAGCTCTCGTAACAGGGTCACGCAAAAGCTGGTTTACAATGCTCTTCGTATGTTTGCTTAAGATCTTTTTCTCTCGATCCGTTAAATCAGGCAATTTGCGTTCTATACTCTGCATCGTTTCGGCTTGAATGTTCAATGCTTTTTCACGAAGAGCAGAAATTAAAGGTACTACACCAAGCATTGAGATCCAGGATTGGAAATCAATGATTTCTGATTCAATGAGAATCTCAATCTTTTCCGCTTCTTTTTTGCGCTCTGCCAAGTTTGATTCAACGATTCCTTCTAAATCATCAATATCATATAAGAAAACGCTGTCCAAATCATGCAATGCAGGATCTAAATCCCTCGGAACTGCAATATCCACCATAAATAGCGGAAGCCCTTTCCGTTTCTTAATTGCAGGTGCAGCCATTTCTTTTGTGATAACAAAATCACTTGCTCCTGTGGACGAAATAACTATATCGGCTCTAACAAGTAATTTCTCTAAATCGTTAAAAGGGTGAGCGACGCCATAAAACTTTTCTGCTACTTCTTTTGCTTTTTCGAATGTACGGTTAATTACCAGCACTTCATTGCCGCCGCTGGCATGAAGATGTTTAGCTGTTAACTCGCCCATTTTCCCTGCCCCAACGATTAGAATCGTCTTATTCTGCAGTCCGCCAAAGATTTTCTTTGCAAGTTCAACAGCCGCGTAGCTGACAGAAACTGCGTTTTCGCCAATATCAGTTTCGGAATGGCACTTTTTCGCAAATGTAATTGCCTGCTTCATTAATTTATTAAAGATGGTTCCTGTAGCTGATAGCTTTTGTGATTCAAGAAAGCTGTCTTTTACCTGGCCAAGAATTTGAGTCTCTCCGATTACCATTGAATCCAAACCAGCTGATACACGGAATAAATGCTCCACAGCCGCTTCTCCGTCTCTTATGCTTAAAAAAGGAGAAAGTTCTTCTTTGTCAATGTTAAACCAATCTGCTAAAAACGATTTGATGTAGTATCTTCCTGTATGAAGCTGATCGGCAACCGCATAAATTTCAGTACGGTTACATGTAGAAACTATTACACATTCAAGTATACTTTTTTGTTTACGGAGTAAAGAGATCGCATCCTGTATTTCAGCGGGCTGAAACGCAACTTTTTCCCGGATTTCCACGGGAGCCGTTTTGTAATTAAGTCCTACCACTAAGATATGCATGCGCTCACCTCCTTTTTATGTATGTTTTCTGTGTTTATTATACCATGGACAAAAATACAAATTGCCGGTATATTGTGAACAGAATTTAAACGTTTATGCTATGATAGGGTTAATAATTTTATGGTATGTAACTGTCTTATGATTTCCTGAACTTCTAAAACTTAACACCATTATTTAAAATAACAAATTTCGACCAAATTAGCAAAGGTTATACGCAATATTGGAGGACTTATGAAACAACAAAGCAAATTCAGCGGATTTATTTTGATTGGTATTGGTTTATTCTTTTTCGCAATTCAGATGAACATTGAAGTGATCCAGCCTTATCTAACATGGCCAACATTGATTCTAATAATTGGACTGGCACTCCTTATACAAGCAGGTTCCGGAAAAGATTCAGCAAGTCTGTTTTCAGGTGTTTTCCTTACAGGACTCGGCATCCATTTTCATGCTGTTTCAAAGATTCCTTCCTGGCCGGAGCCGCTGCAAATGATTACTTTGCTTACAGGGATAGCATTCTTAATCCAGTATAAAAAGGCGAAGGACGGTCTTATTCCTGGACTATTGTTAACTAGTTTGTCACTTTGGCTTATCTTTTTTAACAATAATACCCCTTCTGTAGAAAGTATATTTGCAAAAGCAGAAAGTTTCTGGCCGATCATCCTTATGGTTCTAGGTGCCTATTTCATATTTTTCAAGAAAAAATAAAAGCAGTGTTCGATTCGAACACTGCTTTTTTATTTGGCTGTCCCATAAAATTTGTTGCTAAGAGATGATGTTGATTTCCGCTCCAGGATGCTCGCTTTCCGCGGGGTGTGCGGTGAGCCCGCAGGAGTCTCGCACCCTTGCGCTCCAATCAACTAGTCAATGAAGCGTACTCAACAAATAACGTTCAAAAGCAACAAAGCATTTGAAATCAGCCTTTTATTTTGTTAAATAAGAGTTCAGCACTCCCCACGCTTCGTCTTTCCCATGTCCTGTTTCAGAAGAAAAAAGAACGATCTTGTCGGTCGGATCCATGTTTAATGTTTCTTTAACTACCTTTTTGTGCTTATCCCATTTCCCTTTTGGAATCTTATCACTTTTTGTAGCCACAATGATAACCGGCAGTTCATGATACTTAAGCCAATCATACATCAAACAATCATCCTTTGAAGGAGGATGCCTAAGATCGACAAGCTGGACAACGGCTTTCAGCTGATCCCTCTCAACAAGATATTGTTCGATCATCTTGCCCCAGGCTTCTCTTTCTGTTTTAGAAACTTTAGCAAATCCATAGCCTGGCACATCTACAAAATAAAAGCTTTCATTTAAAATATAAAAATTAAGAGTTTGCGTTTTTCCTGGCCTTGAAGAAGTACGCGCTAAATTTTTACGGTGGATCATTTTATTGATAAAGGAAGATTTTCCTACGTTTGACCGGCCTGCCAGGGCAATTTCCGGAAGATTGCCTTCCGGATATTGTTTCGGGCCTACGGCTGATATAACTATCTCTGCTGTATTAACTTTCACTTTTCATCACCTGCTAATGCTACTTTTAAGACTTCATCCAAGTGGGAGACTAGAATAAATGAAAGACCTTCTTTTACAGTTTCCGGAATTTCTTCAATATCCTTTTCATTCTCTTTAGGAAGAATGATTGTCTTTATACCCGCTCGGTGTGCGCTTAAAGATTTTTCTTTCAAACCGCCAATAGGCAGAACACGCCCTCTTAGCGTTATCTCACCTGTCATGCCAACATCACGCCTCACCGCTCTCTTTGTAAGGGCAGAAACAAGGGCTGTGGCAATTGTAATCCCCGCAGAAGGTCCATCTTTTGGAGTAGCACCTTCTGGGACATGAATATGAATATCTGTTTTCTCGTAAAAGTCTGGAGCAATCCCCAATTCTTCTACTTTCGTGCGGACATAGCTCAATGCTGCTTGTGCAGACTCTTTCATTACATCGCCTAGTTTACCTGTTAAAATAAGCTTACCTTTTCCAGGAGACAAGGCTACTTCAATAGAAAGCGTATCTCCGCCTGCAGTCGTATAGGCAAGGCCTGTAGCGGCTCCAATCTGATCTTCAAGCTCAGCCTGACCATATCGGAAACGAGGCTTTCCAAGGTATTCTTCAATGTTCTTAGCAGACAAGATTACCTTTTTCTTTTCAGACGACACAATCTGTTTTGCAGCTTTTCTGCATAAACCAGCAATCTGACGCTCTAAATTACGCACACCAGCTTCACGTGTGTAATTACGGACGAGCTTTAAAATACAATCATCCTTGAACTGAATCTGGCTCTTCTTAAGACCATGTTCTTTTAATTGTTTAGGAATTAAGTGATTTTTGGAGATATGAAGTTTTTCAACTTCTGTATATCCAGCAATCGAAATTACTTCCATTCTGTCTAAGAGCGGTCCAGGAATTGTAGAAAGTGAGTTTGCAGTCGTCACGAACATAACTTTTGATAAATCATAAGGCTCTTCGATGTAGTGATCGCTGAAACTGCTGTTCTGCTCAGGGTCTAACACTTCAAGCATAGCTGAAGATGGATCACCTCTAAAATCACTCGACATCTTATCGATCTCATCCAGCAAAAATACAGGATTTACTGTTCCAGCTTTCTTCATACCTTGAATCAATCTGCCTGGCATAGCACCTACATACGTTCTGCGGTGGCCTCTGATTTCTGCTTCATCCCTGACTCCGCCTAAGGAGATTCTAACAAAGTTGCGGCCGATGGCCCGGGCAATAGAACGCGCTAAAGAAGTTTTACCAACTCCTGGCGGTCCTACAAGGCATAGAATAGGGCCTTTTAATGAATTCGTCAGTTTTTGAACAGCTAAATACTCTAAAACTCGATCCTTCACTTTTTCAAGCCCATAATGATCTTCATTCAGAACTGTTTCCGCATGCGGGATGTCCAGATTATCTACAGTCTCTTGTTTCCATGGCAAGTTAACAAGCCATTCTATATAAGTCCGGATTACAGAACTTTCCGCAGAAGAATTAGGCATTTTTTCATATCGGTCCAATTCTTTCTTTGCTATTTCCATAACGTGTTCAGGCATATCAGATGCTTCGATACGTTCCTTTAATGAGCTGACTTCGCCTATTTTACCTTCTTTGTCGCCCAGTTCCTTCTGAATGGCCTTCATCTGTTCACGCAAATAATACTCTTTTTGCGTTTTTTCCATCGCCTTTTTTACCCGCTGGCCAATTTTCTTTTCAAGTCCCAACACTTCTTTTTCGTTATTTAAAAGTGCCAGCAAATGTTCAAGTCTTTCCTTAACATTAAAGATCTCTAGAATCTTTTGTTTTTCTTTAATTTTCAAGGAAAGGTGTGAAGAAATAACGTCAGCAAGTCTGCCAGGTTCTGTTATATCTTGTACAGACGCCAAGGTTTCAGGAGTTACTTTTTTAGAAAGGTTTATGTATTGTTCGAACTGCGCCAAAACTGCCCTCATCAACGCTTCCGTTTGAGCTTCTTTCTCTTCCACTTCATCTGTTAGCTCTATTTCTACTTCAACATGTGTCTTTTCATCCATAAAAGAAGTAATTTTCCCACGCTGAATACCTTCTACCAACACTCTTATCGTGCCATTAGGCAGTTTAAGCATCTGATTGACTTTTGATAAAGTCCCAACATTGTAAATTTCCTCTTCAGCTGGATCTTCGATAGAAACTTCCTTTTGAGTTGAAAGAAAAATCATTTGGTCATCGAGCATCACTTTTTCAAGTGCTTGAATCGACTTTTCTCTTCCAACATCCAAGTGAAGCACCATTGTCGGATAGACCAACAATCCGCGTAGAGGGAGGAGCGGAAGAACTCGTTTTTCCCCCATTAAAAACACCTCCGAAAACTACTGTGTAATCATTAATTATATGCATAGTCTTTGTACAATTCTACCGATAATGCTTAACTTTGTCTAATGTTAGCTATCCCAAAAACTTTTATTAAACAAAAAAGAAACCCCTTCTTCTCCTTAAACTGAAGAAGGAGGGGAATTTAAAGCTGCTGAAGCTGGAATTGACTCCTCAGAGCTGTCATCTAAAAACACATATTGAAACACTTCTGTGAGTTTTTTCACCGGAATGATTTCTACATCTTCAATGCTTTCAAATATCTTTTGGTTGTTCTCAAATGGAATGAGCACACGTTTCGCTCCAGCGTCCTTGGCAGCTAATATTTTTGCCATTACACCGCCAACTGGTTTTACTTTACCATGAATACTTATCTCACCAGTCATTGCTACTTCATGATCAACGCGTACTTTATGGATCGCAGAATAGATTGATGAAGCAATCGCGATTCCTGCTGATGGACCATCCACAGGTCCTCCTCCAGGGAAATTCACATGAATATCGTAGATGGAAGCATCAACACCCATAAATCGAAGGACTGTTATAACATTCTCAACTGATCCTTTAGCCATACTTTTTCTTCGAATTGACTTAGACTGATTGCCGATGCTCTCTTCTTCAGCAATTCCTGTAATCGTAATCGATCCTTGCTTCTTAGCTGGAAGTACAGTTGTTTCTATTTCAAGAAGCGCACCGCTTGTCGGACCGTAAACAGCTAGTCCATTTACTAACCCGATTTTCGGTTTGCTGCCAATCTTTCTCTCAGGCCTTGGCGCCATTCTGCTTGAATGAGTAACCCATTCAACGTCACCTTTTGTAATGTTCTCTCGCTGTTCAGTAATGGCTAATCCGGCGGCAATTTGTATCATATTAACTGCCTCACGTCCGTTTTTAGCGTATTGAGCCATATATTTTAGAGACTCATCGTCAATACCAAGCTGAATTTTATCTGCAGCACGCTTTGCAATCTGCTCTATTTCCACAGGCTGAAGCTCTCTAAAGAAGACTTCCAGACATCTTGATCGGATTGCAGGCGGAATCTCGTCCGGCATACGAGTAGTGGCACCGATCATTCTAAAATCAGCCGGAAGTCCATTTTGAAAAATATCATGAATATGGTGAGGTATGTTTGCATTTTCTTCTGAATAATAAGCACTTTCAAGATATACTTTGCGGTCTTCTAATACTTTTAATAGCTTGTTCATCTGAATAGGATGCAGTTCTCCAATCTCGTCAATAAAAAGAACACCGCCATGTGCATTTGTAACGGCACCTTGTTTAGGCTGCGGTATACCGGCTTGCCCCATTGCACCTGCACCTTGATAAATAGGATCATGAACTGAACCAATCAGCGGATCAGCTATTCCGCGTTCATCAAAACGAGCCGTTGTTGCATCTAATTCAACAAATACTGCAGTTGAACGAAATGGCGATGTTTTGTTCCTTTTTGCCTCTTCAAGAACCAATCTTGCTGCTGCAGTCTTACCAACCCCAGGCGGTCCATACACAATTACGTGCTGCGGGTTTGGACCGCACAATGCTGCTTTTAATGCCTTGATGCCATCCTCTTGGCCAATAATATCTTCGAATTTTCCTGGGCGTACCCGCTCAGACAATGGTTCAGATAGTGAGATAGACCGCAGTCTTCTTAATTGTTCCATCTCTTTTCTTGACTCTTTATCTACGCTTACTTTTTGGGACCGCTGGTTTCTCAGCAAATTCCAAAAATACAGACCGATTATAATCCCAAAGAATAATTGAATGATTAACGCTATCCCTGTCCAGTTCATCGTTTTCCTCCCGGTACATATGTAGTGATAACCATAGTATCTCCGAGGATATGAGGACCTAAACGGTAATAATGCTAAAACAAATTTTGTTTATATGGAAGTTTGTGGGGAGATGGAAGTAGATTAGGAAGTTCTGAAGTAAAGGGAACAAGCCCACACTATAAATTTCTATTTATGAGCCTACAAGGAAACTTATGAGCTTTAAAAAAGTTTTATGGTCCTTAAAAGTTATTTATGAGCCTTCAAATGTATTTATAGTCCTTCAAAAAATTTATGAGCCTTCGTCCATTTTCACAAAGTTGATTTGGCTTAGCATAAAATAAGGCAAAAAAAGACTGACTCAATCAGCCTTTAATGATAACAGCCATGAGCCAGCCTCTATTAAGCACTCTCTTTAGGAGTTTCTTTTGATTGTTCGATAACAGTACCATCTTCAAGTTCTAAAGTTGGTGGTACTTTGTCAGAAATTGTTTCTTTTGTAACTATACATTTTACAACATCTTCACGAGAAGGAAGCTCAAACATTACATCAAGCATTACACCTTCAATAATCGAACGGAGTCCGCGCGCACCTGTTTTGCGTTCAATGGCTTGTGCTGAGATTTCACGAAGTGCTTCATCTGTAAACTCAAGCTCTACTCCATCGATATCTAAAAGTTTTTGATATTGTTTTACCAAAGCGTTTTTAGGTTTTGTCAGGATTTCGATCAGCGCATCCTCATCCAATGGATTTAAGTTAGAGATTACTGGCAAACGGCCGATAAACTCTGGAATTAACCCAAAACGAAGTAAATCTTCAGGAAGTACTTTAGATAAGTATTCACCTGCTTTTAAATCCGCTTGTTTTGAATCTGAACTGAACCCAATAACTTTTTTACCTAAACGGCGTTTAATAATTTGCTCGATTCCATCGAATGCTCCGCCACAGATGAATAGAATATTCGTAGTATCGATTTGGATGAATTCTTGATGTGGGTGTTTTCTTCCGCCTTGCGGAGGGACACTCGCAACCGTGCCTTCTAGAATTTTAAGAAGAGCCTGCTGCACACCTTCACCGGAAACATCACGTGTAATCGATGGGTTTTCTGATTTACGTGCAATCTTATCGATCTCATCAATGTAAATGATTCCTTTTTCTGCTTTTTCAACATCATAATCAGCAGACTGAATTAATTTAAGAAGGATGTTTTCTACGTCCTCACCTACATAACCAGCTTCTGTTAAAGATGTAGCATCAGCAATAGCAAAAGGCACATTTAAAATTCGCGCTAAAGTTTGTGCAAGCAGCGTTTTACCGCTTCCTGTCGGTCCGATCATCGCGATATTACTTTTTGCCAGTTCAACTTCATCGGATTTTTGAGAAGAATTAATTCTCTTATAATGGTTGTAAACGGCTACAGAAAGCGATTTCTTCGCCTGATCCTGACCGATTACATACTCATCAAGAATTTTACGGATTTCTACTGGTTTTGGTACTTCTTTTAGTTCTACATCCTCTTCTGTACCTAATTCTTCTTCTACAATTTCAGTACAGAGTTCGATACATTCATCACAAATATATACACCTGGTCCAGCAACCAGTTTTCTAACTTGATCTTGTGTTTTACCACAGAAAGAACACTTCAATTGCCCTTTTTCATCATTAAATTTAAACAATGATATCACCCCTAAAACGATAATATGGATGAAACGCTTGACCTTTTTTGCAAATTCTATAGTACAGGTCTGTATTTATTTCTACTGCTTAAGCATTCCGTTGATTATAATGGATTGTATCACACTTCCATAATAAAACGGAAATAAAAACCCTTATTAAATATGTATGGTATGGCTCTATATAAGTATGAACAAACCTGCGTGTTTTAAAACCTATTTTTCAAATAGCAGTAGAAAATACCTAAATAATGTTATGTATTGCAAAACAAGGCACGATAGTAAGGATCGCGCCTTGTTTCATTTCTTGCATTGATATTATTGTAATTAAACTGTTTTGCTGTTTTCAACAAGGAAGTCGATTGCTTTGCGGACTTTTAAGTCAGCAGCAACTGCATCGTTTCCACCTTGCATAGCAAGCATTTGCTTAATTTGTTCAACTTCCATCTTGTACATTTCAGCCATCTTGTTAAGCTCTGCATCGATTTCTTCTTCAGAAACTTCAATGTTTTCTGCTTCAACAATTGCTTCTAGTACAAGGTTTGTACGAACACGCTTCTGAGCGTCTTCTTTCATTTGCTCACGAAGTGCTTCTTCACTTGTTCCAGAGAACTGGTAGTAAAGGTCAAGGTTCATGCCTTGCATTTGAAGGCGTTGACCAAACTCTTGAACCATACGGTCTAGCTCAGTGTTAACCATAGCTTCTGGAATTTCGATTTCAGCATTTTCAGAAGCTTTTTCAATCACAGTTTCACGTGTTTGATTTTCGGCTTCTTGTTTTTTGCTTTCTTCAAGCTTCGTACGAAGTTCTTTTTTCAAGTCTTCAAGTGTTTCAGCATCGCCTTCAGCTTCTTTTGCGAACTCATCGTTAAGTTCCGGAAGCTGTTTTGATTTGATGTCATGAATTTTCACTTTGAAAACTGCAGGCTTACCAGCTAATTCTTCAGCATGGTACTCTTCAGGGAAAGAAACGTTAACATCTTTTTCCGCTCCAGCTTTTTCACCAACTAGTTGTTCTTCAAAGCCTGGAATGAATGAACCAGATCCAATTTCTAATGAATAGTTTTCAGCTTTTCCGCCTTCGAAAGCTTCTCCGTCAACAAATCCTTCGAAATCCAGGTTTACTGTGTCGCCATTTTCAATTGCGCCATCTTCTTTAACAACTAATTCAGCTTGTTGTTCTTGTAAACGAGTAAGTTCGTTTTGAACATCTTCATCAGTTACTTCAGTTTCAGTCTTTTCAACTTCAAGACCTTTGTACTCGCCAAGTTTAACTTCCGGCTTAACGATTACTTTAGCTGTGAATACAAGGTTGCTTCCTTGCTCCATTTTTTCGATATCAACTTCTGGACGATCTACAGGCTCGATTCCTGTTTCTTCAACTGCATCACCATAAGCTTTTGGCAATAAAATGTCTAAAGCATCTTGGTAAAGAGACTCTACACCAAAACGTTGTTCAAAAAGTCTGCGCGGCATTTTCCCTTTACGGAAACCTGGCACGTTTACCTTTTTAACCACTTTTTTAAACGCTTGGTCTAGCGCTGTATCTACTTCAGAAGCCTCAACTTCAACAGTTAAGACACCTTGATTACCTTCTAACTTTTCCCATTTAGCACTCATTAATATATTCCCTCCAACATCGGTATTTCCATAAATATCATATAGATTACAACCATTCCATTATAGCATAGACGTACTGTATTTCAACAAGTTACATCACTTTCTCATCAAGTCTGCAAATAAAATCTTTCCAGTTCGACCAGAAGCTTTACTGCTTTATGTATTTCAGAGTCTTCATTTTCCATGTCTTCTTCAATTCCGCATAAGACAGAAGCAGCTATTACAGAAGCTTCGAACCACAAAAGTTTATTTTCCGGCTGAGGAACGAATGGATAAATCGCTAACGTGTAGTCCTTCCAGACAGCCAATGCTATATCAAGTAAAGACGGGTTTTCTTGTTCCAATTCATCTTGAATTAAAGCTTTTACTTCCTTATAAAAGGGATGTTCGTTCCAATCCATTAATTCCTGGATTTCTACATCCTCTACCCGCCCATACTTTTCAAGCTTGACGACTTTATTAATTTGATTTTCTTTTAAATATTGGAGAATTAAACTTTTTACAGCTGGGTGTTTCGATTCATCAAGCAGAAAAGATTCAAATAAAGGCACCGTTAATTCGGGTCCTAGTTTTTTTAGCTGTTGAACCGCCATCCATTGAGAGTCCGCTCTTTCACTTTGGAGCATATCCTTTAAAGCACTTAAATTAGGATTTTCATTTGACACTGTTTCTTCAGGATTTATCTTTACTTCTGGAACTCCTTCTTGTTCGATGACCTTCCTGCTGAATTGAAGGAGCTGATAGAAGGTTTCTGCTTTATCAGCCGGGATTTTTTGTTCTTCTAAAACTGCTTCAATAACTGATACGACCGTTATGTACTCTGATAATTGAACAAGTATGCTTAAATAGATTTGAAGCACATCATAATACTCCCCAATTCCCTCTTTAAGCATCCTGTCACAGCGTGTTTTTGCTTCCTGCAATCTTCCTAACTCGACCAAACTTAAGACAAGTCCGAGATTTCCTTGTGAATGCATCGGATCCGTATGCAGCAGCTGTTCAAAACAAGACAGCGATTCATCATAGTGCTTGTTTTTCAAAGAATCCATACCTTTTTCTAAAAGCCGTCCTGTTAAATTTGGAAACCGAATGATATTGTTTTTGTTTTCCTTGTCGTTTGTCATCACAATTCTCCGCTTCCGTATAGATTTGACTAAAGAATATCAGTTTCGACTTCGGAACTCAAGAAAGGGATGACTATTCCCATTAACTCAACCCCTATAAGGATGATTCTTTTTGAGAATTACATCGAAACTGACAAGTAAAGAGTAACCACATAAAAAGAGTTAATCATCACATAAAAAACTCAAATAATCACATAAAAATTTCTATTAATCATATATAAATCACTGTTCATCACATAAAATTACTTTTATTGGAAAATAAAGGTCCGCATGAGAAAGACACTCACTATACCTTTTCACAGTAAAAAACTCTTAAAGGAGCAAGTTCTCCTTTAAGAGTTTCCTTAATATCAGCTGATCAGTTTCATGTTAAGTTTGTCAGCCATTCCTTTGTATTGTGACCATTTGTGAGGATCGACATTACCGCCGCTAATAATCACGCCTACTTTTTGATCTTTAGCGAGTTGATTGTTAAAAAGTACAGCTGCAAGGCTCGCCGCTCCTGCTCCTTCAACTACTACTTTTTCACGCTCCAGCATGAACATCATCGCAAATGCAATCTGTTCTTCTGTTACGGTAACCATTTCATCTACATATTTTGAAATCATGGGGACTGTAAGCTCTCCTGGTTTTTTCACCGCAATTCCATCTGCTATCGAAGAGCGAGACAATGTTTTTAGATTCGCACCTGTGAATGCTTGATAGACGGCACTCGCATTTGCAGATTGAACCCCAATGACTCGGACGTCAGGTCTCAGCCTTTTAACCGCTAGACTGATGCCAGCAAGAAGACCTCCTCCTCCAACAGGGACGATGATCGTTTTCAATTCAGGCTTTTGCTGCAGCATTTCAAGCGCTACTGTACTTTGTCCTGCAATAACGTCATAATCGTCAAATGCATGAACAAACTTGGATCCGTTCAATTGTTCTTCCCTTTTAGCAGCTTCAAAGGCAGCTTGATAGTTTTCACCGTGCAATACGATATCTGCTCCATAAGACTTTACAGCTTCTATTTTAGATAGAGGAGCATTTTCCGGCATAAAGATTTTTGACTTAATGCCCCGCTTAGAACATGAAAGAGCCAAGCCTTGCGCATGATTTCCTGCAGAAGCTGCAATTACACCTCGAGCAGCTTCAAAGTCGTTGAGAGTAGAAACTTTATAATAAGCACCTCTTAATTTAAACGACCCTGTTATTTGAAGGTTTTCTAACTTCATATAAACCTTGCCGCCCGTCCACTTGTTTAAAGTAGCAGATTGTTTTAAAGGTGTACGGTGTGCAATTTTCGAGACTTCCTCCATCGCATGAAATAACTTTTCATTCGTGACTGTTAAATCCCCATGTCAATTCACAATCCTTTCAGATTCATATTTTTTTATTTTATCTTCATATTGAAGTGTTACTGAAATTTCGTCCCAGCCATTTAAGAGCATCTTTTTCCAATACGGATCGAATTCGAAATCAAACCGGTCACCGCGTTCATTCACAACTTGCTGGTTCTCCAAACTGACGGTTAAGTGATGGATAACAGCTGCGGAACGATCGGTATATAATTGCTGAATCTCATTTGCCGAAAGCCTTATTGGCAAAATGCCATTTTTTACACAGTTATTAAAAAAAATATCTGCGAAACTCTCTGCAATAATAATATGAAAACCATAATCTTTTAGCGCCCAGGGGGCATGTTCTCGAGATGAACCGCATCCAAAGTTCTTACCTGTAATTAAAATAGAAGAACCTTTTGTTTCTTCTTTATTAAGGTCAAAATCCGGATTTTCTTGTCCTTGTGAATGATATCTCCAATCAAAGAACAAAAATTCTCCATATCCCGCTTTATCGATTTTTTTCAAAAATTGTTTCGGGATAATTTGATCGGTATCCACGTGGTCCCTTTTTAAGAAAGCGGCTTTTCCCGTATGTGTTTTAAATCCCGACATATCGGTCCACCTCCGGATTTTTTGTTTGCAGCATTGTTCGGACATCCGTAAATTTCCCGTTAATTGCAGCTGCGGCGGCCATAATCGGACTAACGAGATGCGTTCTTGCTCCTTTTCCTTGTCTTCCGGCAAAGTTCCGGTTCGAAGTAGATGCACATCTTTCCCCTTCAGGAACAATGTCATCATTCATCCCTAAACACATGGAACAGCCAGAGTCCCGCCATTCAAAACCTGCATTCAGGAAAATCTTATGAATCCCCAGACTTTCTGCTTCCCGTTTTACCGATTGTGACCCCGGTACAACGATAGCCCTCACATCAGGATGAACCTTTTCACCTTCAACCACAGCTGAAGCATCTATTAAATCACTTAATCTGGAGTTCGTGCATGACCCGATAAAAACATGCTGTACCTTTACATCTTCTAACCTTTCATGACCATGAAAACCCATATAAGAGAGCGCGCTCTCTATCGATTGCTTTTCTTCTATTGATAAAGAAGATTCTGCTGCGGGAATCTGCCCGCTTATCGGCAGGCACATAGATGGAGTAGTTCCCCATGTAATCATAGGTTCAATGTCAGAAGCATTAATTTCGATTACATGATCAAATACTGCATCAGTATCTGAAACAAGCTTTTTCCAAGCCTCGCATTTTGCGTTAAACTCACTTTCTTTTGGGGCATAAGGTTTCCCCTTAATATAGCTGAACGTTTTTTCGTCCGGCGCAATAACAGAGGCCTTTGCACCTGCTTCAATTGACATATTACAAAGCGTCATTCTTTCTTCCATCGTAAAATCACGAACCGTACTCCCTGAAAATTCAATGATGTAGCCTGTTCCTGCATTTGTACCATAATTGGCGATAAACCATAAAATTACATCTTTTGCTGTAACTCCATAGCCCAGCTCTCCTTCAATCTTTACGTTCATCTGTTTTGGTTTGTTCTGCCAGAGCGTTTGCGTAGCCAAAACATGTTCTACTTCACTCGTGCCGATTCCAAAGGCAAGTGCTCCAAATGCTCCATGTGTCGAGGTATGGCTGTCGCCGCAAACGATCGTTTTCCCTGGAAGAGTCAGCCCCAGTTCAGGACCGATTACATGAACGATTCCTTGCTGAAGGGAATCAAGTCCCTCCAGTTTAATCTCGAATTCTTCACAGTTTTTTTCGAGCGTCTGAACTTGAAGTCGAGAGGTATCATCTTTAATATTGAACCGGTCTACGGTCGGGATATTATGATCCATAGTGGCGAAACATAGATCTGGTCTTCTTACCTTCCTGTTCTTTTCTCTTAAACCAGCAAACGCCTGTGGAGAAGTGACTTCATGAAGCAAATGCAGATCAATATATAAGAGGTCGGGTTTATTCACTTCTTTTGCTACAACATGACTATCCCATAATTTATCTATTATTGTTTTACCCAATGGCTCTGTCCTCCCTTCTTACACATACACCTCAAGCAGTGTTGCACTTGTTGAATCTTCAATCATCCTGAAATGAATCTGATTAACCATCTCTTTCGTGGAAACAAGATTGCCCGTTCCATCATAAATATCTTGCGTTCGGTAACCTGCTTGCAATGTTTCAAAAACTGCCAGTTCAACAGCAGCAGCTTCTTTTTCGAGCTTGAACGAATGGCGCAGCATCATAGCTGTACTTAAAATCATCCCAATAGGATTCGCTTTCCCGCTTCCAGCAATATCTGGTGCTGAACCATGAATCGGTTCATACAGGCCGGGACCCTTCTGACTAAGAGAAGCAGAAGGCATCATGCCAAGAGATCCTGGAATAACAGATGCTTCATCAGATAAAATGTCACCAAACATGTTTTCAGTTACAACGACATCAAAACTTGTAGGACTGCTGATCATCCTCATTGCAGCATAGTCAACTAGTAAATGCTCTGTTTCAACATCGCTGTATTTCTTTGCTGTTTCTTCAACGATTTCTCTCCACAGCTTACTCGTCTCCAGAACATTCGCTTTATCAACTGAAGTAACTTTTCTTCTTCTCACTCTCGCCAATTCATACGCTTTTTCAATAATTCTTGTAATTTCTTCCCTCGTATAAGAAAGCGTATCAACAGCAAGTTTTTCGTCTCTTGTTTTCGGCTCTGAAAAGTAGATTCCACCCGTTAATTCTCTTACAAATACAAAATCCGCACCTTTAACTCTGTTTGATTTAAGGGGAGATAGATTTTCAAGACCAGGAAAGACTGTAACAGGTCTTAAATTGGCAAACACATTCAATTCTTTTCTTAATGCCAAAAGTCCTTGTTCGGGTCTCACAGTTTGACCGTCCCATTTAGGTCCTCCAACTGCTCCTAGCAGAACAGCATCACTATTTTTACAAGTTTCTAAAGTATCGTCAGGCAGAGGTTTGCCATCTTGGTCAATGGCCGTACCTCCAAACAATTTTTCTGTTGTTTGAAATTCGTGGCCGAATCTTGCAGCAACACCGTCTAATACTTGCAGAGCTCCCTTCATCACTTCAGGACCGATTCCGTCTCCAGGCAAAACTGTTATCTTCTTTTTCATCTAACATCCCTCCCTAAATTAAATGCTCATTCTTTCATAGTTTGTTTTATCTGAATGAAGCTGAAGTTTATTAAATGCATGAACATAAGCTTTAGCAGAAGCTTCAAGAACATCCTGCGCTGTTCCGCTTCCGTTGATTTCATGACCATCACAGACGATCTGCACAAACACTTGAGCAAGTGCATCCCTGCCGGCTCCAACAGATTGAATACGGTAATCCTTCAGCTTCAATGATGATGGAAGCATTTTTCCGAGAGTATTATAAATAGCTTCTACGCTTCCAGAACCTGTTGCAGCATCCTGAATCACCTTTCCATCAGGAGTTAGGAGTCTTAATGTCGCAGTAGGAATCTGGTTAGTTCCATAGTTCACCTGTAAATCTTTTAATTGGTAAAGCGGAACTTCCGGCTGGATTCTATGATCAATTAAAAGTGCGAAAATATCTTCTTCTGTCATTTCTTTTTTCCGGTCAGCAAGTAATTTGAAATCTTCAAACAAAACTTTTATTTTGCTTTCTTCTGGCTGAAAGCCTAATTTGGCTAAATAATCTCTAAATGCATGACGGCCGGAATGCTTGCCAAGCACTAACTGGTTAGAAGGTACTCCGACAAGCTCAGGTGTAATGATTTCATAGGTCGATTTTTCTTTTAGCACGCCATCTTGATGAATACCCGACTCATGAGCAAAAGCATTCTTGCCCACAACAGCTTTATTTGGCGGAACCGCAATACCTGTTAGACGGCTGACTAGCTGACTTGTACGGCTGATCTCCTTTAACACCAGGTTGGTTTTTGCCTGATAAAAGTCTTCTCGGATGGCTAACGCTACTGCAATCTCCTCTAAAGAAGCATTTCCAGCTCTTTCTCCGATCCCATTGATCGTGCATTCGATCTGATTTGCTCCGTTCTCAACAGCTGAAAGTGAATTTGCCACAGCCATTCCAAGATCATCATGACAGTGAGCAGATAAAACAGCTTTTTGTATGTTCGGTACATTGTTTAATAGATAGCGGAATATTTTCCCGTATTCTTCCGGATTCGTGAATCCCACTGTATCAGGGATATTGATAATGCTCGCCCCTGCATCGATAACTTTTTCAACAATTCGTGCAAGGAAAACAAGATCTGACCTGCACGCATCTTCTGCAGACCATTGAACAACCGGGAATTTCTTCTTTGAATATTTAACCGCTTCAACTGCAGCTTCTACTACTTGATCAGGTGTTTTTTTCAATTTGTAAGTCATATGAATCGGGGAGGTTGCGATAAATACATGCAGCCTCGGTTCTGCAGACTCTTTCAGTGCTTCCCATGCATGATCGATATCCGATTGATTCGACCTTGCCAAACCTGTCACAGAGGAATTTTTAATAATAGATGCCACCTTTTTTACTGCATCTAAATCTCCTTTAGAGGCTGCAGGAAAGCCAGCCTCCATAACATCTACACCTAATCTTTCTAGCCTTTTTGCGATCTCTATTTTTTCTTCTGTGTTTAAATTAACACCTGCTGTTTGTTCTCCATCACGCAACGTCGTATCAAAGATTTCAATTGTTCGCACTGACGACAGCCTCCTTCTTTTGTTTTGCTTTAACAAACGGCATCATCGCACGTAATTCCCTCCCTACTTTTTCGATTGGGTGATTTTTTTCCTGATAATTTACTACATGGAATACAGGACGATTCGCTTGATTCTCCAAGATCCAATTCTTTGCAAACTCACCAGATTGAACATCTTTTAATACTTCCTTCATCGATTCTTTTACTCTGCCATCAATAACACGGGGACCTGACTGGAAATCTCCCCATTGAGCTGTGTCAGAGATAGAATGTCTCATTCCTTCTAATCCGCCTTCATACATAAGGTCAACGATGAGCTTTAACTCATGCAGACATTCGAAGTAAGCAACCTCTGGCTGATATCCTGCTTCAGTAAGTGTTTCAAATCCAGCTTTAACAAGTGAAGATAATCCGCCGCAAAGGACAGCCTGTTCTCCAAATAAATCTGTTTCGGTTTCTTCCTGAAAGCTTGTTTCCAGTACACCAGCACGAGCCGAACCGATGCCTTTTGCGTAAGAAAGAGCAATTTCTCTGGCAGTACCTGTAGCATCTTGGTAGACCGCAAACAATGCAGGTACACCTTCACCCGCTTCAAAAGTCCTGCGTACTAGATGACCCGGACCTTTAGGGGCAACCAAGAACACATCCACATCTTCAGGTGGCACAACTTGGTGATAATGAACATTGAATCCATGTGCAAATACAAGAGCATTTCCTGGAGAAAGCTCTGGCAGGATTTCATTTTTATATACCTCAGGCTGTCTTTCATCCGGAAGCAATACCATAACAACGTCGGCTAGACGAGCAGCCTCGCGAACGGGATATACTTCAAATCCGTCTTTAACTGCTTCATCAAAAGATCTTCCTTCTCGGACACCAACTACAACATCATAGCCGCTGTCTTTTAAGTTCAGTGCGTGTGCATGACCTTGTGAACCATAACCAACTACTGCTACCTTCTTATTTTTTAATACATCATTTGATAGTTCGTTTTCGTAATATACTTTAGCCATTTTTAATAGTCTCCTTTACATAATAGAATAGGGGTGAAGCTCCAAAACTTTCTTTTGTGTTCCTCTTGGAATAGCTGTAATGCCAGTTCTTGAAATTTCTTTGATTCCATAAGGACGAAGCAGTTCTATCAGAGCATCTACTTTTTCACTGTCGCCGGTTACTTCCAGCGTTACGTTCTCTAATGAAACGTCGAGAACTGTAGCCCTGAATGGCTCAATCAGCATTTTTATTTCACTTCGTGTATCCGGAGTGGTTAATACTTTAATAAGTGCCAGCTCTCTTGAAACAAGAGCCATATTTGTGAGGTCACGGACTTTTAAAATATTGATCTGCTTATGAAGCTGTTTAACCAGCTGTTCAGCTTTTCTGTCATCCTCTACCCAAACTGTCAAAGTCACTTTTGAAACGGCAGGGTCCTCCGTATGTCCAACTGTAATGTTTTCAATGTTAAATTGCCTTTTTGTAAGCAAACCGGTTAAGCGATTCAGAACACCGCTTTCGTTTAACACTGTTGCAGAAATAATACGTCTCATCCTCTCACTCCAATCATTTCATGAAGTCCTTTTCCTGGAGCAATCATCGGATATACATTTTCATCAGCCGATACTGCGCAATCTAATACGAAAGGTTTTTTTGAAGAAAGTGCAGTCTCTAATGCCTCCCTTACTTCAGCTTCGTTTTCAGCACGCCTGCCTTCAATCCCATATGCTGCTGCCAATTTTACAAAATCAGGCTGAATATCAAGGAGAGAATGCGAGTATCTTTTTTCGTAAAAAATCTCCTGCCATTGACGGACCATACCAAGTGATTTGTTGTTAACAATCACTACGATTACCGGAAGTTCCCAATCCTGCAGAACACCCAGTTCCTGCAAGGTCATCTGGAATCCTCCGTCTCCTACAACAGCCACTACCGGAAGATCTGGTCTTCCTACTTTTGCTCCTATTGCTGCCGGAAAGCCAAAGCCCATCGTTCCTAACCCTCCAGATGTAATCCATCTGTTTGAAGTTGAAAACGTATAATATTGTGCTGCCCACATTTGATGCTGTCCAACATCTGTCGAAACGATTGCAGCACCTTTTGTAACTTCGTGTAAAATTTCCATTAATTTTTGCGGTTTTAATTCTTTTTCATTGGATTTATACGTGAGTGGAAGCTCGCTTCGGTATTTTGAAAGCTGTATCACCCATTCATTCGAATTGCCTTTTTCACCGCATGTCTGGTTTAAAGCCGACAAGGTTTCTTTGGCACACCCTACAATAGGTATCTCTGTCGCTACATTTTTCCCGATTTCCGCGGGATCAATATCAATATGCGCAACGACCGCTTTTTTAGCAAAATGCTCTAGATTTCCGGTTAACCGGTCATCAAATCTAGCACCAACACCTATTAAAAGATCGCAATCATAGAGCGCCATATTTGCTGCATATGTGCCATGCATACCTGCCATTCCGTAGCATAAAGGATGATCTGCCGGGAAACCTCCAAGTCCTAGCAGTGTTTGAACAACAGGAATCTGATAATATTCCGCAAAGGCTAAAAGCTCTTCCTCGGCATTAGCAGCAAGTACACCTGCTCCTGTAAGGAGAACAGGCATCTTTGCCATTTGCAAAGCTTCGTTCAGCCTTTTTACTTGGAGGATGTTTGGTTTCAAAGTCGGCTGATAACCGGGCAGATGGATGTCTGAAACCTCTTTTAAAGGCGCATTATTTACTGCGATGTCTTTTGGTATATCGATTAACACTGGTCCTTTTCTGCCAGTGTTCGCAATATGAAAAGCTTCTTTCATGATTCGAGGAAGATCCTCCGCCTTTTGCACTTGATAATTGTGCTTTGTGATCGGCATCGTAATCCCTACAATATCCGCTTCTTGAAAAGCATCAGTTCCAATTACTTTTGTAGCCACTTGCCCGGTAAAAATAACAAGAGGGATGGAATCAATCATGGCATCAGCAATGCCGGTTACAAGGTTGGTAGCACCTGGACCTGAAGTCGCAAGCACAACACCTGGGTTTCCGGTCACTCTCGCATAGCCTTGAGCCGCGTGAATCGCACCTTGTTCGTGCCTTGTTAGTACATGCTTCATTTCTGCTTTGTAAAGAGCATCATATATCGGAAGCACCGCACCTCCTGGATACCCAAAAACAACCTCTACGTTTTCATTCTGCAGTCCTTGAATAAATAGTTCAGCGCCAGAGACTAATGAAGATTCAACCGTTTTTTGTTCAGCCACCCAACTGGCCTTCATTTTCATTCCTCCTTCATCTTTTGAACCCATTTATTTTAATAGACTCTTTTCTAAAGACATCATTGACAAGTTGATTGGAGCAGAAGGTGCGAGACTCCTGCGGGATCAGCGGGACAGGTGAAACTCCTAACTGTGCATTGCACAGAGGAGGCTCACCGCACGCCCCGCGGAAAGCGAGCACCTGGAGCGGAAATCAACAGCTTCTAATAGCAACAGTCTTTAAGAAAACAGCCAATAAAAAAACTTCCCCACCCCAAATGGACAGGGAAATCCTATCCAAAGGGGTGAAAAAGTTTCATTTTCACGGTACCACCCTTTTTCACGGTATCTTCGTATAAAGACACCGCCTCGTGACGAACAAGCCGTCATTTGATAACAAGCGGTTTAAAAATGGAAATAACCGCTTGGCCCTTCCTACTCATGTTTCATTCAAAAGGACACTCAGGAGGGATGTCCTGGTATTAGGAATAACCGGCTCACAGCAACCCGGCTCTCTGTGTATTCCACATCTACCATTGTTCTCCGTCATCGTTTTAAGGTTTTAAATTTTTAGGATTCCGCCAGTATTGGCTGAAGTAACTAAAGCAGCGTAACGAGCTAAGTAGCCTTTTTTAATCTTAGGCTCCGGTTTAACCCAGTTTCGTTTCCTTTCTTTCAACTCATCTTCTGTCTGCATTACATGAATCGATCTATTTACTAAATCAATTAATATCGGATCTCCACTTTCGATAAATGCAATTGGACCTCCCTGAGCAGCTTCCGGTGAGATGTGACCGATAGAAATTCCTCTGGATGCCCCTGAAAAGCGACCATCTGTTATTAGAGCAACTTTTGTGCTTAATCCCATTCCTGCAATAGCAGATGTCGGAGTAAGCATCTCAGGCATTCCCGGTCCACCTTTAGGTCCTTCATAGCGAATAACTACAACATGGCCTTCTCGAACTTCACCATTGTTGATTCCTTGGATCGCTTCGTCCTGAGATTCATACACGATCGCTTCTCCCTGAAACGTCTTGATTGAAGGGTCAACCGCTCCCACTTTGATAACACAGCCATCTGGTGCTATGTTTCCATAAAGGATAGATAACCCGCCAACTGGTGAATAAGCATTATCCTTTCGGCGAATGACATCATCATCTAAAATCTCAGCGTTACGGACCCTCTCTTGAAGAGTTTCACCGGAAATCGTAATACGGTCGTTATGAATTGCATCTTCCATTTTGCAAAGTTCATTGATGATCGCACTTACGCCTCCAGCCCGGTGAACGTCCTGCATGGAATAATCCGAAGCAGGAGAGATCTTAGACAAGTATGGAATCCTTTCTGCAATTTCATTGATCCGTGTCAGATCGTAATCAATTTCAGCTTCATTCGCTATCGCCAGCATATGGAGAACTGTGTTAGTCGAGCCTCCCATTGCCATGTCGAGTGCAAAAGCATCATCGATCGCTTCTTTCGTAATAATATCTCTAGGGCGGACATTCTCTTTTACTAGATTCATGAGAGAATTTGCCGCATCGCGGATTAGCTCTCTCCGCTCATCTGATGTTGCAACGATTGTCCCGTTACCCGGCAAAGTAATTCCCAGCATTTCCATAATTGAATTCATACTGTTAGCTGTAAACATTCCTGAACAAGATCCGCATGTTGGACAAGCACTTGTTTCAAGCTCCAGCAGCTCTTCTCGGGTCATTTTTCCGGCAAAATGAGAGCCAACACCTTCAAAAACCGAGGCAAGTGAAAGTGATTTTCCTGCCATCGATTTTCCGGCTTCCATCGGTCCACCTGAAACAAATACGGCAGGAACATTTGTCCTTACAGCCGCCATCAGCATACCTGGTGTGATCTTGTCGCAGTTCGGAATATAAAAGACGCCATCAAACCAATGAGCGTTGATTACTGTTTCTGCTGCATCTGCAATGACTTCTCGGCTTGGTAGCGAGTAGCGCATTCCGATATGTCCCATCGCGATGCCATCATCGACACCAATCGTATTAAATTCAAATGGTATACCGCCTGCTTCCCTTATGGCTTCTTTAACCCATTGACCCACTTTATTTAAATGCATGTGCCCCGGAATAATATCAACATAGGAATTACAAACACCGATAAATGGTTTATCCATATCTTCTGGTGCAACACCCGCTGCGTGGAGAAGACTTCTGTGCGGGGCTCTATCGATTCCTTGTTTGATCATATTACTGCGCATGTTTGAAACACTCCTATACAACTTTTATCCTGCTTGCACGGTCTGTCCTGAATAAACTTTCACACCTTCTTCTACAACTTTTTTCCTGAAGGCTTCTAATAATTTATTTGTATGTTCACCAGGTGCTCCGTTTCCGATCACCCTTCCATCAACTTTTACAACCGCAATTACTTCTGCAGCGGTTCCGGTAAGGAAGACTTCATCTGCTACGTACACATCATGTCTCGTGAACGGTTCTTCCACCATTTTGTATCCAAGTTCATTAGCGATTTCAACAATTGCGTTTCTCGTAATTCCTTCTAATGCTCCTAGATAGCCAGGTGGAGTTTTGATCGTGTTTCCTTTAACGATGAATACATTATCTGCAGAACCCTCTGCTACATATCCTTGATCATTAAGCATCAGCGCTTCACTAACACCTGCCAGGCTCGCTTCAATTTTTACTAAAATATTATTTAAGTAATTCAATGATTTCACTTTTGGACTTAATACATCAGGTCTGTTTCTTCTGCTAGCAACAGTGATGATTTCAAGACCTGTTTCATAAAGTTTTTTAGGAAAGAGAGCAAGCTGCTCTGTAATTACAATGACTCCAGGTTTTCCGCATGTAAACGGATCTAAACCCAAATTGCCTTTACCTCGTGAAACAACTAATCGGATATAAGCATCACGATATTGGTTTTTCTGGAGCGTTTCTACAATGATGTTTGTTAACTCTTCTTTCGTGTGTGGAATGTTTAGCATAATGGATTGAGCTGATTCGTATAAGCGCTGAAGATGTTCATCTAACCGATAAACGTTGCCATTATAGACTCGAATGCCTTCGAACACCCCATCTCCATATAAAAAACCATGATCATAAACTGAAACCTTAGCATCGTCTTTTAATACGTACTCACCATTTACATAAACCCATTGCTCCTGCATCGTGATCCTCCTTTTCTTCGGGAATTGAATTATTAGAATTTTTTAAAAACAATTAATAATTGTTGACAATATTACGCCCATATCAATGCAGGGTCAACCATGAATTTCATTAAAATTATTTAATTCTGACTTTTCTGATATTTTGTAGGCGCTTTCATTCCCATGGTTGAGGCAAACAAATAGTTTACAGCCATATTTGTAAACATTTATAAAGCGCTTACAATAAAAAGGAAGGAAACACAAAAAAAACACGCTCCACATCCTTTAATAGAGGACATGAAACGTGTTTGATTATGTAAGAAAAAATAGTTATATGGCGTCCCAGGAGAGATTCGAACTCCCGACCGTACGCTTAGAAGGCGTATGCTCTATCCGGCTGAGCTACTGGGACATATGTATTGGAGCCCCTTTCGCATAGCAATGCGCTTTCCGCAATTACCATGCGCTGCGGGCACACAGTGATTTGTTCCACCTGTCGACCGTGGATACAAATATGTTTTTTATAACATGCATTTTAAATGTAAGATCTGTAAACTTCAGATGTAACTCTTTTGTGCCATTTGAACGTGAGAAAAACAAATGGAGCGGGTGATGAGAATCGAACTCACGACCAGAGCTTGGAAGGCTCTTGTTTTACCACTAAACTACACCCGCAGACATATTAGATCTTGTCGCGACGACATAACTTAATATACATGATATCCACAAAAGAGTCAACCTATTTCTTTAAAATTTTCGCGATTTCTCTTTAATTCCCTTTAAACTCTTTTGATAGATGGTCTATTTTCTTTCCTTGCAGTGAATAAAAAATTACTGAGATATCTAAATCATTAACTTCTAGTATAGCATACGTTTTTTCAAAAGTTCCTCTAGGCAGTCTTATGCTTCCAGGGTTAATAAAGATCATGCCTTCTCGCTGGTAAGCCTCAGCAATATGTGAATGACCGAAACAAGCAATAACTGCACCTGTTTCTTCTGCTCTGTATGCAAGAGACATATGAGACATCTTTACATCATACAAATGTCCATGAGTAATATACAAACACTTATTTCCAAGCATCTCAATTGCTTCATTGGGAAAATCCTTGCCAATAAAATCCATATTTCCCCTTACAGCAACAAATCCAGACAGCTCTTTTGCATTTGTTTCAAGTTCAGAATCTCCACAATGAATCATTAAATCAATTTCATTCTCATGACGCTTTTTTATCGTAATTAATTCTTCTTTTAATCCATGACTGTCACTAACAATCAAGGCTTTTGCCATAGCATGTCCTCCTTGCTGATAAAATCTTTTAATTTTTGCAATGCGACAGCTCTGTGGCTGAATTTATTCTTTTCTTCTTTTGACAATTCTGCCATGGAACATTCTAATTGGGGAAGATAGAAGATCGGGTCATATCCAAATCCTTCATTACCTCTTCTTTCTGACAATATTTCACCTTCGCATGTACCTCTTACGACAAATGTTTTTTTGTCGGGTCTTGCAAAAGCTAATGCACAAACAAAGCGCGCTGTCCGATTAAGTTCAGCTACATCCTTAAGTTCGTTTATAACTTTATCCATGTTAGCCTCATCACTTTTCTCGCTTCCCGCATATCTTGCAGAATAAACTCCCGGTCTTCCTTCAAGTACATCTACCTCAAGACCTGAATCATCAGCGATAACTGGAATTTTCATCATGGAACAAATGGCTTCTGCCTTTATAATCGCATTTTCTTCAAAAGTTACCCCTGTTTCTTCAACATCCGGACTATTTTTTATGTCAAGCAGCGATATGACTTCTATTCCTAAATCTTTGAACATGGCTTGAAACTCTTTAACTTTACCTATGTTTTTTGTAGCAATTAAAATTTTCATATATAGTCCTCCGCTATCTTCGTAAATAAAGAAACTTTGCTAAAGCAAGCGCAAAAAAGAGACGATTTTCTCGTCTCTTTACTTTATCACATCGATTGCTGATTTAAAATTCACCTGTATTAACTTCTTTTGGACGGGAAACCGGGGCTGTAAGCTCTTTTCCCTTCTCAGTAAAGATCTTAGACTTTCCATCTACTTTTATAGCGACCTTTTTAACCTCTGAAAGCTCAGTTAAAGAAAGAACAATTGAATTTAATACTTCATCCGCAATCATACTTTCTTCTTTGTTATCCAATACAGCACCATTGAAATTGAGTGTAACCACTCCATCTTTTACAACAGGAGTACTCAATAGTTTTACATCTGTTCTAAAATCAGTCAGAAGATTGCTTTCAGCTGAAGGGCCATCTATTAAATGTTCAATTGTTGCTGTGACCTTGTCAGTTCCTTCTTTAGCTACACGCCGTGTTACAGGCACATAGTACGTTTGATCTTGTGTTTGGGCTAAAAAGTAAAGTGTTACAAGTTCACTGTTTGTTATATCTGCTACGCTGCCGTTCTCGAGGTTAATTCCATCTACTCGGCTGACACCTTCTCCAACAGGTGTATTATTTACTGGCATTGAGTTTTGGTTCTTGCCTTCGATCTGTATCTTTACTTTTTTAATATTATCAAACTGTGTAAGTGTAAATGTTATGGCTTGAAGAATCTTCATTTCATCTTTTGCATTATACTCCGTAAATTCTTTTGAAAAATTTGCAGTCGCTGTACCCTTTTTTATATTTACCGATAGAACTTCCGTATCTGCTGGCAATACAGCTTGAAAGCCATTCGGAATCATATTGCTTACCGGGCCATCTTTTACAAGATATTGCAGAACCTGCTTGGCCGTTTCATCATTTTTCGGCAAAGCAAGTACTTGAGGTACAACCATACCGTTGCTGTCGAATAAAAACAGCTGTCTTTTTTGAGTGCTCTCGGTCTTGGCTGTTTTTTCTTTTTTATCAAGCGACTTTCCTTCCTTCACGTAATTCACTTTTGGGGGATCAAGCTCAGTTCCTGCTTTCTCTCCCCCTATTCCGCAACCTGATACCAGTAATGACACTGATAAAAAAAGCAGCGGAGCCCCTGACTTCATTATTTTGCGCATACTTTCCCTCCTCAAGTGGTTTGTACTATTATGTATACGAGCTATCTTCATCTGATAGACCACTTGTACAAAAATAAAAAGAGCAGCGTCACAAAAATGTGAGTCTGCTCTTTTTATTAGGCTCGTTTCTAAATGATTGTTGCTTTTGAGTATTTTTGTTATCTCTCTTCATTGAAAGTTGATTGGAGCGGAAGGTGCGAGACTCCTGCGGGAGCAGCGGGACAGGTGAGACCCCGGCAGGCTGATTAGCCTAGGGGGCTCACCGCACGCCCCGCGGAAAGCGAGCATCCTGGAGCGGAAATCAACCACTTACAAGAGCAACAAAGATCACCGAAATGGTCCTTTTTAAAGCTTGATACATTCTACCTTATCTATTTTTGTATTAAGCCAATGATTGGCTATTTTTAAAAACTGGCTGCTTTCTGCAGTCGCCAAAAATCGGTGCACCGGTTTCTTTTCTCCAGTGTTCAATAATCCGCTATGATCAAGAATAACAGAAACCTCCCGTGCAGTTTCTGCACCTGAACATAAGATTTTGATATGTTCACCCATTACGCGCTGAATTACCGGCCGTAACAAAGGGTAATGTGTACAGCCTAAAATCAGCGTGTCTATTGAAACATCCTTGAGAGGATATAATGTTTCTGAAACAGCATTCAATGTTTCTTCTCCGGAAAGCTTCCCTTGTTCAACAAGAGGAACGAACAATGGACAAGCCAGGCTCTCCACGATTACATCACTGCGGATCTGCTGAAGAGCCTGCTTATACGCTCCGCTATTTATTGTTCCTATCGTACCAATCACACCTACATGGTTATTTTTAGTTGCTTTTAAGGCAGAACGTGCCCCAGGGTGTATAACCCCTATTACAGGTATATCGAGTTTCTTTTTCGCTTCATCTAATACAGCAGCCGTAGCGGTATTACATGCGATAACAAGTAATTTAATATCCTGCTCTATAAGAAAGTCAATCATTTCCCATGTATATGTTGTTACCTCTTCAAAAGGTCTAGGTCCATATGGACACCGCTTTGTATCACCTAAATAAATGATTTCTTCTTTTGGGAGCTGTTTCATCAGCTCTCTGACAACGGTTAACCCGCCCACTCCAGAATCTATTACGCCTATAGGTCTATTCAAAACATACATCGCCTCATCTCTATACACAATACTGAAAACAAAAGGCGTTTATCATTGTTTTCTATTCTGCTAATATTTTTATGAAAATGCAATAAAAATCGTTCGAATGTACGTAAAAGGACTATGGAAACATCCCATAGTCCTTTTTTATTTTAAAATTAACTAGAATACATACTCTTATTTAAAGGTTTTTCTAAAAGATTGTTGCTAATGATCATTTTTTTTCTCTTCTTTGACAAGTTGATTGGAGTGCAAGGTGTGAGACTCCTAATGGTGCATAGCGCCAAGGAGGCTCTCCGCACGTCCCGCGGAAAGCGAGCATCCTGTAACGGAAATCAACTACTTTCAAAAACAACAAAGTTTACGGAAACAGCCTATTTAAAATTCTGCTCTACAAATTCTACAACATCTTTCATTGTATCCATTTGGAGAATTTCATCGATGTGCGCACTGATTTTTTCTTTTGAAAGGCCTCTTATCTGGCTTCTTGCGGGCAGAACTGAAGTGGCACTCATAGAGAATTCATCCAAGCCTAATCCTAAAAGAATAGGAATAGCAATGGGATCTCCTGCCATTTCACCGCACATGCCAGTCCATTTACCTTCTTTATGAGAAGCATCGATAACCATTTTTACAAGTCTTAAAATCGCCGGACTGTATGGCTGGTATAAATATGATACTTGCTCATTCATTCGGTCCGCAGCCATCGTATACTGAATCAGGTCATTTGTTCCGATACTGAAGAAATCTACTTCCTTCGCAAACGTATCTGCCATTACAGCGGTTGATGGAATTTCAACCATGATACCTACTTCGATGTTCTCTGAAACTTCTGTACCTTCTTTAACAAGTTTTTCTTTTTCTTCGATAAGAATGCTTTTTGCAGTACGGAATTCGTCAAGAGTCGCGATCATCGGGAACATAATCTTCAAGTTGCCAAATGTGCTGGCACGAAGCAGTGCTCTCAGCTGTGTACGGAAGATATCTTGTTCTTCCAGACAAAGACGGATCGCACGGAACCCTAAGAACGGATTCATTTCTTTAGGAAGATTTAAGTATGGAAGTTCTTTGTCGCCGCCAATGTCCAATGTACGGATGACAACAGGCTTTCCTTCCATTTTTTCTAGAACTTCTTTATATGCCTTATATTGCTCTTCTTCAGTCGGAAGCTGATCACGGCCCATGTACAAGAATTCTGTACGATATAACCCAACGCCTTCAGCCCCATTTTCCAGAACTCCTTTTACATCTGCAGGAGTACCAATATTCGCAGCAAGTTCTACTTGAACGTTATCAGATGAAAGGGTTTTTTCGTTTACAAGCTTCGCCCACTCTTCCTTTTGCTGCTGATATTGCTTCTGTTTCTCTTGATAGGTTGCGATTTCATCTTGTGTTGGATCAACAATAACCTGTCCATCTAAACCGTCGATGATAATCATAACACCATTCTCCACTTTTTCTGTAATGGTCTTGGTTCCTACAACTGCAGGAATTTCCATTGAACGGGACATGATCGCTGAGTGTGAAGTTCTTCCGCCGATATCAGTTGCAAAACCTTTTACATATTTACGGTTCAACTGTGCTGTATCTGATGGCGTTAAGTCTTCTGCGAGAATAACAACTTCCTCAGAAATACTCGCTGGTGTTGCAAATTGAACATCTAATAGATGAGCTAATACACGCTTAGATACATCACGAATATCTGCAGCACGCTCTTTCATATATTCGTTGTCCATTTGTTCAAACATGTTGATAAACATGGAAGAAACATCATTCATAGCTGATTCAGCGTTTACTTTTTCGTTTTCGATCTTTTGTTTTACAGCATCAACCAGTTCAGGATCACTAAGGACAAGAAGATGGGCAGCAAAAATCGCTGCCTTATCTTCGCCCAGTTCTTCATTTGCTTTATCTTTAATAACAGTCAACTCTTCCTTGGATTTTTCAAGAGCTGACTGGAATCGCTCGATTTCCTGAGATGAATCTTCAATTATTTTTTTTTCAATCGTTAATTCTGGATTTTGAAGTACAAACGCTTTAGCAATTGCAATGCCGGCTGATGCTGCAATACCTGAAATTTTTTCAGACATTACTCACCAAGCCCTTCCTTTTTCATTACATCTTCTAGTGCAGCAATTGCTTCGTCTGCATCTGAACCTTCAGCTTTGATCGTAATCTCAGCTCCTGATTGAATACCTAAGCTCATAACACCCATGATGGACTTTAAGTTAACACTCTTTCCGTTATAATCAAGAGTAATATCAGAGCTGAATTGACCTGCTTGGTTTACTAATGTTGTTGCTGGACGAGCGTGGATTCCTGATTCACTAGTTACTTTAAATGTTTTTTCTGCCATTTTAATTACCCCTTTATTTTTTGAATGTAATAATGTTTTCTTCTTCAATTGCCACTGTTCCTGTTTTTTCGACTGAAACAGTTTCACCCGATAAGTTTGTAAACACAATCGGTGTAATAATAGATGGTGCATTTTCTTTCACAAAGTTCAGATCAACTTGTAGAAGTTTTTGACCGGCTGTTACCTTATCTCCTTCAGAAACAAAGCTTTCGAAACCTTCACCTTTTAATTTAACAGTGTCAATTCCAAAGTGGATCAAAATTTCTTTTCCGTTATCTGATTCAATTCCGATCGCATGCTTAGTCGGGAAGACATTAATTATCTTACCATTTACCGGTGATACAACCAAACCTTCTGCTGGTTCGATTGCAAATCCGTCACCCATCATTTTACCTGAGAAAACTTGATCGGGAACTTCGGTAATCGGAATTATTTTCCCTTTAATCGGTGATACAAAACGTTCTTCAGTTGAAATTGAAGAAGTTGGGTTTACAGTTCCTTGCTCAGAAGTATCAGCAAGTTCTCCTTGTTCAGGAGTTGCTTCATTGTTTTTAGGCTTTGCAACTGTCTTGCCGTTCATAATATCTCGTATTTCGCTCTTGATTGTATCTGAACGAGTTCCGAAAATAGCTTGAATGCTGTTCCCCATTTCAAGAACTCCTGATGCACCTAGTTTTTTCAAGCGATCTTTATCAACTTCCTTAGGATCGCGTACAGAAACACGAAGACGTGTAATACATGCGTCCAAATCAGCTATGTTAGATTCTCCGCCTAAGCCTTCTAAAATATTCGCAGCTAATGAATCTTTATTAGACGGTCCAACGTTTGTTTCTACTTCATCATCAACGATTTCACGTCCAGGTGTTTTTAAATCCCATTTTTGAATTGCAAAACGGAAACCAAAGTAATAGATTACTGAGAATACTAAACCTACTGGAATCACAAGCCACCAGTCTGTACGGTTTGGAAGAACTCCGAATAGTAAATAGTCGATTACTCCACCAGAGAAAGTCATACCAATTTTAACATTTAAAATGTGCATAACCATGAATGAAAGTCCTGCAAAAATGGCATGAATTCCAAAAAGAACTGGCGCAACAAACAAGAAAGTAAATTCAATTGGTTCTGTAATACCTGTTAAGAATGAAGTCAAGGCAGCAGAACCCATGATACCTGCAACTACTTTCTTTTGCTCAGGACGAGCTGCATGATACATAGCAAGTGCTGCAGCAGGAAGTCCGAACATCATAAATGGGAACTTACCTGTCATGAATGTACCAGCTGTGAGTTCTACATTATCTTTTAATTGAGCAAAGAAGATGGCCTGGTCACCACGTACAAGACCTTCTGCAGCTGACTTATAGGAACCAAACTCAAACCAGAATGGTGAATAAAAAATGTGGTGAAGACCAAAAGGAATCAATGATCTTTCAATTACACCAAAGATAAAGGCTGCAACTGTAAGGTTTGAATTTATCATGCTCTCAGAGAAAGTGTTAAGACCATTCTGTACAGGAGGCCAAATAAATGTCATTAAAATACCAAGAACTAATGCTGATACAGCTGTAATAATTGGAACAAAACGTTTACCGGCAAAGAAACCTAAGTATTGAGGAAGTTCTATGTTGTAAAAACGTTTGTAGAGATACGAGGCAAGAATACCGACAATAATACCTCCGAATACCCCAGTCTGAAGAGTGGGGATTCCAAGAACGCTTGCAAATGACGGATCTTTTCCGATCATATCAGGTGTAACACCCTCAATGACACTCATCGTAACATTCATAATTAAGTAACCGATAATAGCTGCAAGACCTGCTACGCCTTCACCGCCTGCAAGACCAACGGCAACACCTACTGCAAATAATAATGACAAGTTCGCAAATACGATGTCTCCGGATTTCTCCATTACCTCTGCAACAAGCTGAAACCATGCTGCATCTAATGCTGGTATTCGTTCAATCAATGCAGGGTTTTTAAATGCATTACCAAACGCAAGCAACAGACCAGCTGCTGGCAAGATCGCTACAGGCAGCATTAAAGCTTTACCTACACGCTGAAGTACACCAAAAAGCTTTTTCCACATAGGAAGTCCTCCTTTTTTATTATGATAACCCTTCCATTTACTTCCGCTAAAAACAAAAAAGACATAAATAAAGAACATGAGCAAATTTACCTAATCAGATATAATATATCCTAATTAAGCATTCGCTACACTTTGTTCTTTACTTATGCCTGATCGAATCAGTAACACGTAAAAACGCTGTATATATTTAATTACTCGTTACATTTTGTCTAATTGTCATATCGCGAAAGCCTTTGCAAATGCATGGTTAAGTACACTGCCTCTGCATGTGGCACGGGCTTGTTCAAGGAATTTTGCATAACCTTGATCAACTTCCAAGCCAAATTGTAGCACACCGGATATTCTTCTTTCAACACTTTTGCTAACTTTTCTTGTTCTTCCATTATATCTCCCATCGAGATTCGTTCAATAGCATGTCTCAAGTGTCTAACTAAACGGAGATAATTTATGCTCTTCGTATCAATTTCAAGATCCAGTGAATGCTGAATCATCTGCATGAGTGTATTAATAAGCTCAGAATGTTTTTTTATATCTTTAACACTTTTATTTGTAATCGCACTATGGATATGGAGGGCAACAAAGCCTATTTCACCTTCAGGAAGGTGGATTTCAAGGGATTTGTTAATGACCTCAATCACTTCTTCTGCTACCGTATATTCTTTAGGATATAACGTCTGCGTCTCAGTCAGAAATGGATTTTTTATATCCATTCCTTGCTGCAGGCGTTTAATGGCAAAAGCGATGTGATCTGTTAAAGCGACATGTATATGCTCGTTCAAATCATTCTCAAAACGTGTTCTTATATGAAGGATAACATCATTTATCAACTCAACCGTTTCTTCATCTATATAAGTAAGGAGTGTCTTATATTGCTCTTGTTCATTTTCATTTCTTAAAACAAACAATTTGTCAATTTGGTCAGAGAGGACTGTATCGCCTTGTTTTTTTGCAAATCCAATTCCTTTTCCAATCACAATCTGTTCTTTTCCAGAGGAATCTGTCACGATGACGACATTGTTATTTAGTACCTTTTTAACTTGCAGGCTATTATTCATGATTTTCACCTTTTTCATTATCTGGCCAGAAACCATAGACATCTTAGTCATCATATCTGAAAAAGAGATAAAAAATCAATTGCAACTTTTACCTGTATAGCAACTTTGCTTACAACAGTCTTGCCTATTTAGTCTTAGTTGAACATAAACGCAAACTGAAAACGGCTTTCACGTGAAAGCCGCTTCCTGACTAAATCTCGAGTTCTCCAAGCCTCAATAACTCTACAACGGCTTGAGAGCGTCCTTTAACCCCAAGCTTTTGCATGGTATTCGAAATATGGTTTCGAACTGTTTTCTCACTAATAAATAATTGTTCCGCAATTTCTTTTGTGGTTTTGTCTTGGACTAATAGTTCGAAAACTTCTCTCTCTCTTTTTGTAAGTAGAGGCTTCGGTCGGTAGTGTTTATCTTTCAATGAATTCACCCCTCCTTGCTAGGGTTTAGGAACCGCCAACGAATATTGGAAGTATTTAGTCAACATATACTATGTCATAACACATGTGTAAGTGACTTGGTTAAGTTAAAAAGTCCCCATAATATTCCATAATAAATTAAAAAAAAAGCCCATTTTTTATATATGGGCTTTCTGTGAAAAGTTATCCAATTGTTTTTTTAATGTTTCAGTCCACTTTAAAGGGCGTCCGCTCTTCCTGGAAATCTGAACAATTGCTCCTCTTCCAGTGAAAACCGGTTTATCTTCCCCATTAATTCCTAAGTAATGCAGATCAATAGATGATGATCCTGCTTGATTAATTTTTACATATATCTTTAATTTCTCATCATACATGATTTGAGCAAGGTAATCGCATTGCAGATCTGCGACAACAGGAATTTCCAATGAATTATGCGCTCCCCACGATCTCATCAAACCTAGTTCTTTAAACAGCGCAATTCTTGCTTCTTCCATATAAATAAATACGTTAGTGTTATTTACATGTCCAAAACCATCAATTTCGCCAAAGCGAACATTCAATTCATGAAAAAAATGAAATCCTTTTTTCCACTCTTCCATATTTGAAATATAATCTTGTCTGGCCATTACCTTACCACCTTTTATAGAAATCTTTGCTGACGTATTCATACAACAAGCTATCGTTTCGTATAGTTACAGAAAACTTGGCTGACGCCAATACTTTTGCGTCAGTTCTAGTTGCGCTTATACTATCTATTTTGACTTGTTGGCTACGTCGAAAAATCATCCTGCAAACAAGTTATACTTTTTGAAAGTGTAAAAAAGCTTCTCCCTATTGAGAGAAGCCTTCATCAATAATTTATCTGTCACTTCCAAAGAAGTTCTTAAACGCTTGGAAAGTAGTATCACGGTTAAGAGCTGCGATAGAAGTTGTTAGAGGAATTCCTTTTGGACAAGACTGTACACAGTTTTGAGAGTTACCGCACTCTGCAAGTCCTCCATCATCCATAATAGCATTCAGACGTTCTTCTTTATTCATTTCGCCAGTTGGATGTGCATTAAACAGACGAACTTGTGAAAGCGGAGCTGGTCCAATAAAGTCTGAATTGCTGTTAACATTCGGACAAGCCTCTAAACAAACACCGCAAGTCATACACTTTGAAAGTTCATATGCCCATTGACGTTTTGTTTCAGGCATTCTCGGTCCTGGACCAAGATCGTACGTACCATCGATCGGAATCCATGCTTTAACACGCTTAAGCGCATCAAACATTCTGCTTCTATCGATTGCCAGGTCACGAACAACCGGAAAAGTCTTCATTGGTTCAAGTCTGATCGGCTGTTCAAGCTGATCAACAAGAGCCGTACAAGATTGACGGGGCTTTCCGTTGATAACCATTGAACACGCACCACAAACTTCTTCAAGACATCCCATCTCCCATGTTACGGGAGTCGTAGCTTCACCTTTTGCATTTACAGGATTTCTACGAATTTCCATAAGAGCAGATATAACGTTCATATTTGGACGATGTGGAATCTCAAACTCTTCTAAATATGGGGCAGTCTCTGGGTTATCCTGTCTTGAGATGATGAATTTCACCATTTTTGTGCTCATGTTTAAACCCCTGCCTTCTTCTTAGAATAGTCACGTTTACGCGGCTGGATAAGCGAAACATCTACATCTTCGTACTCAAAGTCAGGTCCGTTTGTTGCAGGATTAAATTTCGCTTTTGTTGTCTTTAACCATTGTTCATCATTACGTTCAGGGAAATCAGGTTTGTAATGCGCACCACGGCTCTCATCACGGTTTAATGCTCCAAGAGTAATAACACGTGCAAGCTGAAGCATGTGCCATAGCTGGCGAGTGAACGATGCACCTTGATTGCTCCACTTAGAAGTATCATTAATATTGATGTTCTTATAGCGCTGCATTAATTCCTGAATCTTTTCATCGGTTTGTTTCAATTTATCATTGTATCTAACAACTGTTACATTATCAGTCATCCATTCTCCTAATTCTTTATGGATCACATATGCATTTTCAGTTCCATCCATAGAAAGGATGTTGTTATATACTTCTTGATCTTTCTTAACTTGGTTTTCGAATACAGAAGAAGAAACATCTTCAACTGTCTTTTCCAGACCTCTAATGTATTTTACCGCAGACGGCCCAGCCATCATTCCGCCAAAAATAGCAGATAATAGAGAGTTAGCTCCTAATCTGTTAGCACCGTGGTATTGGTACTCACACTCACCTGCAGCGAAAAGACCTGGTATGTTCGTCATTTGGTCATAATCTACCCACATGCCGCCCATTGAATAGTGAACCGCAGGGAAGATCTTCATTGGAACTTTACGAGGATCATCTCCCATGAACTTTTCATAAATCTCAATGATTCCACCAAGTTTAATATCAAGTTCTTTTGGATCCTTGTGTGAAAGATCCAGATATACCATGTTCTCTCCATTAATACCAAGCTTTAAATCTACACAAACGTGGAAGATCTCACGTGTTGCAATATCACGCGGAACAAGGTTTCCATAAGCAGGATATTTCTCTTCAAGGAAATACCACGGCTTTCCATCTTTATACGTCCAAACACGACCGCCTTCACCACGTGCAGATTCACTCATCAATCGAAGCTTATCGTCACCAGGGATAGCAGTAGGATGAATTTGAATAAATTCACCATTTGCATAATGTACGCCCTGCTGATAAAGAGCTGACGCTGCTCCACCTGTGTTGATTACGGAGTTCGTGGATTTGCCGAAGATGATACCAGGTCCGCCTGTTGCCATGATAACAGCATCTGCTGCAAAGCTGACAATTTCCATAGTCTTTAAGTTTTGAGCAGTCACACCGCGGCATTGTCCTTCATCATCAATGATGGCAGACAGGAATTCCCATCCTTCGTACTTTGTAACTAGTCCGGCAACTTCATGACGGCGAACCTGCTCGTCAAGTGCATATAACAATTGCTGTCCTGTTGTTGCACCAGCGAACGCTGTACGGTGATGCTGAGTTCCTCCGAAACGGCGGAAATCCAGCAAACCTTCTGGTGTTCTGTTGAACATAACACCCATACGGTCCATTAAGTGGATAATTCCAGGAGCAGCATCACACATAGCTTTTACAGGCGGCTGGTTTGCTAAGAAATCACCGCCATAAACTGAATCATCAAAGTGTTCCCAAGGTGAATCCCCTTCACCCTTTGTATTTACAGCACCGTTTATACCGCCTTGAGCACAAACAGAATGCGAACGTTTTACTGGAACTACTGAAAAGAGGTCGACATTTACACCAGCTTCAGCTGCTTTAATTGTAGCCATTAACCCGGCGAGACCTCCGCCAACAACGATTATTTTTTGATTACTCAATTTGTCTCACCCCTTTTAAATGAATGCAAAAATAGTACGTACGCTAACGATAGCAAGTGCTACGAACACACCCATCGTTACGTAAGTTGAAATCTTCTGTGAACGAGGCGAAACAGTAAGGCCCCAGCTGACAAAGAACGACCATAGTCCGTTAGCAAAATGAAATACTGCAGATAATACTCCGATTAAGTAGAACGCGATCATAAAGGGAGAACTTAAAATATCAGCCATCATAGAGAAGTTTACTTCCGCCCCCAGCGCAGCCTGAACGCGAGTTTCCCATACATGCCATGCAATAAATATTAATGTGATAACTCCTGTTACACGCTGAACAAGGAACATCATATTGCGGAAATATCCATAACGACTAACATTATTCTTAGCCTGGAATGTTATATAAAGACCATAAACCGCATGAAATAAAATTGGTAAGTAAATTACAAAAGTTTCTAGGAAAATACGAAACGGCAGATTTTCCATAAAATGTGCTGCGGCGTTAAATGCATCAGCATCCCTAGTTGCAAAATGGTTTACAACCAAGTGCTGAACGAGAAAAAGCCCTATAGGAATAACTCCTAAAAGTGAATGAATCCTTCTGTTTACAAAATCCTTACTGCCAGCCATTTTCTTGCCCCCTTCAAATTTAGCCTCTCTCTGGCTGCTAATCTTTTGTTCCTCTCCACATGTAAGCGTTTTAAGTTCCCTCTTTATTAGAGAAAAAAGTGTTAAACAATTAGTTTAATCAACTAGCAACATGTCCATTTTACTCCCATCGTTTGACACCGTCAAGAAAACGCTAACAACTTAATTTTGATATTTTATTGATACATCAGCGTTTTTTCTTTATTACTTTTTCGACAATTACCGAGTTGCTATAGAGTTTGCTCCTTTTACCCGTTATAATGAAAATTAGAAAGAAGGGATGCAGAATGTTTAAACAAAAAACAAAGGACGAGACTACCCCTATCGAAAAGCCTTCTGTTTCAGCTTTTGGGTACGAGATCCTTCGCAGCGATTTGTTACCTGAACTTCTTGGTAAACAAGAAAGAAATATTCTATATTGGGCCGGCAGACACCTTGCCAGAAAATACCCTTTACATACAATGGAAGAAGTAAGTGCTTTTTTCAATGAGGCAGGCTGGGGAAATCTCGAAATGATTGAAGCATCTAAAACAGAAATGGTGTTTTCACTTCATTCATTACTTATCGAACAGCGAATCGAGAATTTCCAGCACCACACTTTCAGCTTAGAAGCTGGTTTTCTAGCAGAACAAATTCAGCTGCAAAAAAAATGTACAACTGAAGCGCTTGAGTCAATGAAACGCAATAAAGTTTCCATTACGGTCCAATGGGACAAAAAAGATACGATTGAATAAACAAAAGCCGGCTGATGCCGGCTTTCTTTAATTGTAAGGCTCTTCTCTAAAGGCATATTTCTAAAAGATTGTTGCTTTTAAATTTTAAATGAGTACGTTTCCTTGAAAGTTGATTGGAGCGCAAGGTGCGAGACTCCTGCGTGCCAGCCACCTGATTAGACTTCTTGCAAGGCATGCGACGAGGAACACACTTCGATGCTGTTTGGCTTGTAGACGCAGGAGCACACAAACTTCCTTGTAGGTGAGACTCCTTAGAGCGCACAGCTCTGAGGAGTCTCACCGCACGCCCCGCGGAAAGGGAGTATCCTGAAGCGGAATTCAACTGCTTCTACTAGTAACCGTTCACGAAAAAAGCCAAATGCAAAGAATGCTTATCTTTGAACAGGAACACGTGCATCCAATTTAAATGTGTCATGAAGAGTTTCGATTGATTTAATCATATCTTCCTGTTTCACTACAGTTGAAACTTTAATTTCAGATGTACTAACCATTTTAATCATTACATCTTGGTCGGATAGCGCTTTAAACATCATTGCCGCTACACCAGGGTTAGAGATCATTCCTGAACCAACGATGGATACTTTAGCAAGGTTGCCTTCATAGCTGATAGATTCAAAGCCAAGTTTATCTTGATTTTCAGCAAGTACTTCTTGAGTTTCTGATAATATACTGGAGTCAATGGAAAAAGAAATATTGGTCTTTTCTTCGTTCATCACGTTTTGAATAATAATGTCTACATTTATTCCGTTGCTTGCCAAGATCGTGAACAAATCCGACAAAGCATTAATTTCGTTTGGCATGTTGGTTACCGTAATCTTTGTTATGTTACCTTCAAAAGCTAAACCTCTAACCATTAAGTTTTGTTCCATAGTTGCTTCCTCCTCTACTAGCGTTCCTCGTTCATCACTCATACTCGATCTGACTTCTAAAACAATCGAATAGTTTTTTGCAAATTCTACAGCTCTCGGGTGCAGGACACCTGCCCCAAGATTAGCCATTTCAAGCATCTCATCATAAGAAATAGATGGTATTTTTCTTGCTGTCTTAACTGCACGAGGGTCAGTGGTGTAAACACCGGTAACATCTGTATAAATGTCACAGCGGTCAGCTTTCAGAGCGGCCGCCAGCGCTACAGCGGTTGTGTCTGATCCGCCTCTTCCAAGTGTTGCAATATCATTCGTCTCAGGAATCAAGCCTTGAAATCCTGCAACCACCACAATATTCCCGTCTTTTAACAAACCATTGATCCGTTCAGAATCAATGTCTAGTATTCTTGCATTTGAATGATTATTTTCTGTTTGAATGCCTGCTTGCCAGCCTGTCAGGGAAAGGGCTTTATAACCTTCCTGATGCAAAGCCATCGTTAATAAGGCTATAGTGACTTGTTCACCTGTTGTGAGGAGCATATCCATTTCACGTTTAGAAGGATTTTTGCTGATTTCTCCAGCCAATCTAACAAGTTCATCTGTTGTTTTGCCCATTGCAGATACGACAACAACGACTTCATTGCCATTGTTTACTTCGTTAATAATTCTTTTTGCAGCATTTTGGATCCGTTCAACCGAACCGACACTTGTACCGCCAAATTTTTGTACGATTCTCCCCATCTTCTCCAAATCCTTTCCTGTTGTGTTTTTCTATCTCTTTTTAAAACAAAGGCTGTTTTCGCTAACGTTGTTGCTCTTTGAAAGTAGTTGATTTGCGTTACAGGATACTCGCTTTCCGCGGGGCGTGCGGTGAGCCCACTCGTCGCCTTGCGACATTGAATGGTCTCACCTGTCCCGCTGATCCCGCAGGAGTCTCGCACCTTGCACTCCAATCAACTAGTCAGTGAAGAAATTAGAAAACTGAACATAAGCAACAATCTTTAAGATAAAAACTGAAATAAAAAAGCAACCATAAGGAAAAACCCTATTGTTGCTATATCCGCAGCAAGCCAAGTTTGTTTCCCCCTAGTGAGATAGTCCTCCACACAAGTCCTGGGGGGAATTGTGTGACAGCTCTGTATTTATTCAATACAGGTCCAGCATAAAAGGCTAGAAGTCCTTTTACACTTCGGCAAGAATCCCCTTTCTTCCACCCTCACAAGAGCTTCTTCTCTTCAGATGGGATACTATTGGTTCCTGCTCCTCTACCATCACTTCATTAGAAGCATGGCATATTTATAAAGTTGGTCTCATTTTAACAAAGTTACTAAATGACTGCAACTAGTCTTTTGATAAAAATGCTTTGTTTATTTCTTCCGCAACTGCTCTTGGAACTCCCGCTTCCTGAATCTCTTCTACGGTTGCGTCTTTCATTTTTTTCATTGACCCGAAATGACGGAGCAGCATCTTCTTTCTTTTTTCTCCTATCCCAGCAATCCCATCCAAAGTAGACTCGAACATACTTTTTGACCGGACTTTGCGATGAAAAGAAATGGCAAAACGGTGCACTTCATCCTGCACTCTTTGAAGCAAGTAAAATTCTTGGCTGTTTCTCGGAAGGTGAATCGTCTCAGGCGGATCACCGAGCCACAATTGAGATGTACGGTGCTTCTCGTCCTTTGACAGCCCTGCAACAGGGATGAAAAGATTAAGTTCGTTTTCAAGTACATCTTGAGCAGCTGAAATCTGGCCTTTTCCGCCATCGATCAGGATTAAGCTTGGCAATTCACCTTCTTCTCTCAGCAATCTGGAATATCTTCTGCGAACAACTTCCTTCATAGAAGCATAGTCATCAGGACCCTCTACAG
Organism: Fictibacillus halophilus; assembly: GCF_042680145.1. Classification (GTDB taxonomy): domain Bacteria; phylum Bacillota; class Bacilli; order Bacillales; family Fictibacillaceae; genus Fictibacillus; species Fictibacillus halophilus_A. The sequence continues at coordinate 2,113,500 of NZ_JBHTNQ010000001.1, forward strand.
ATTTAATCTTATATTTTCGATAATCCTTTTTATAAGGCTTCCCGTCAACAAAGACAACCATAGCTGAAACTGGGTCTGTCCCGTGTATGTTAGAGTTATCAAAAGCTTCAATTCTGTAAGGCGGAGCAATTCCCATTCTCTCACCTAAGTTTTCAACTGCTTTTATTGTACGTGCTTCATCCTGCTCAATTAATGCGAACTTTTCGTGCAGTGCAAGTGTTGCATTTTTTGTCGCCAATTCAACTAGTTCCTTCTTCTGCCCTTTTTTAGGCTGCAGAACTTTTACTTGTAGAAGCTGCTGGATCATATCAGCGTCAACTTGCTGCGGCAAAAGAATTTCTTTTGGAAGCAGATGATTTTTTTGAAGATAAAACTGGCCAATAAATGTAAGCAGGTCTTCGTGTGCCTCTCCGTAAAAAGGAAATACAGATATATCTCTAGCAATAACTTTCCCTTGCCGAATAAAAAACACCTGTACACACATCCAGCCTTTATCGAAATGATAACCGAATACATCTCTGTCGACTAAATCCGAAGTCATCATCTTTTGTTTTTCCATAACTGCTTCAATATGCTGGATCTGGTCACGCAGCTCTTTTGCGCGTTCAAAGTTTAAGGCTTCAGATGCTTCAAGCATTTTTTCTGACAGCTGCGTCTTCACATCCTGGTAACCGCCATTCAGAAACTTTATGATACCTTCTACCATTTGTTTGTTCTGTTCATCTGAAATTTCATAAACACATGGACCAAGGCATTGACCAATATGATAATAGAGGCATACTCTTTTCGGCATCGTATCACATTTTCTTAGCGGAAAAATACGATCCAGGAGTTTTTTCGTTTCTTGTGCCGCATATGCGTTCACAAAGGGGCCAAAATATTTTCCGCCGTCTTTTTTTATCTTCCTGATATATAAAAGACGAGGATGTTTTTCGGAAGTAACTTTTAAATATGGATAGCTTTTATCATCTTTTAACATGACGTTATAACGTGGATCATGTTTTTTGATTAAGTTCATCTCGAGAACTAGAGCTTCCATTTCAGTTGAAGTAACAATATATTCAAAGTCTCTGATCTCACTGACTAACCGCTGGGTTTTTCCGTCATGCGATCCAGAAAAATATGATTTTACTCTATTTTTTAATACTTTTGCTTTCCCTACATATATTACTTTTCCAAATTCATTCTTCATTAAATAGCAGCCAGGCTGATCTGGTAGCAGCATTAATTTTTGTTTAATTGAGGTCAATATCTATCCACCCCTCTGGTGTACCTGTTATTTAATCATAATATCATAGAAAATGACTTTTTTAGTTCTTTACCGCTCATCACTTTTTTCTAATCTTATAAAAAAGAGGCTGACTCAAAAGTATAAAAACTTTTGATGTCATGCCTCTTTTTATTTAATCCTATTTAGATAAGGCCTATTATTATAATATGATAGCAGGTTATCAAATAAACTCGATTAGATAGCTAAATTTTGACGATATTATTTATTTTTTATTTTGTTAAAAATAAAAAATTAGGGGCTGCCAAAAGTAAGTTTACCTTGCTTTTGGGACAGCCCCTTGGCTGGTAATCATTCATTTGTATCGCAGGAAGGATACTCTCTCATCTTTCTTACGGGTCTTCTCATTTCATTCCATATACCTGGGATCACATTCCCTAAATATTTCTTGAATGTGATAAATGAAGTACCTGTCGTTCTGACTTTGTAGGTGATCGGAACTTCTGTCATCCGATATCCTTTTCGAACGAGGTTGAGCGTCAATACTTGTGCATAGTTGTAATCATGAATAATTTCAAAGTCTCTCATCGTTTCTCTGTTAAAAGCTCTCATACCAGATTGGCCGTCACGAATCCATCTTCTTAATAAGAGGCATTGCAGCAATGTGAAAAAGTAATTTCCTAGGCGGCGATGCAATTTCATTCCTGAAATCGTTCCTAAAAATCGAGATCCCATTGAATAATCTGCCCGGCCATCAAGCAGCGGCTGAATAAGTTCAGGGATTTCATCAGCTGGATATTCGTTATCAGCATCAATCATTACAGCTATATCTGCCCCATGTAAATAACACGATTCTAATCCCGTTCGAACAGCTGCTCCAAGACCTTTGTTTACGGTATGTGAAATATAATGATCTGCGCCTGCTTCAAGAGAAACTTCTTTTGTTCGATCTGAACACCCATCATCAATAACCATGACTTCAACATCAACAGTTGAATGAAAATCACGAGGGATTTTTCGTATTACTTCTCCGATCGAATCTTCTTCATTATAAGCAGGTAAAAAAACTATGACTTTCGTTACTTTTTTCATGTATTACATTTCCCTGCTTTCTTTTATTGCCTGCTTTAAAACTGGACCTCTGCTGTTTTCCGGAAATGGTGCACCAAGAAGATGAGCGATGGTCGGTGCAAGAGAAACTAAGCTGTGCTTTTCTTCCACTGTTATACCTTTACGGATATGAGGTCCATGCATAATGAATGGAACAAAGCGTTCTCCTTCATCTAAGTGACCATGTCCGCCTATTCCGTCAGCTTGTCCGTGATCTGCACATATGATCAGTGTTGTATTCTCCATATGGCCTTCTTTTTCAAGATAGTGGACAAAATCTTCGATGAGCTTGTCTGCTTCGTTAATCTTTTGAAGGTATTCATCATAGAAAACACCTCTGCTGTGACCGGTTTGATCCGTTGCTATCATCTGGACAATAAAGAGATCAGGATTATCTGATTCCATGATTTGCCTAGCTCGCTGCATGATAGAGGGATCTGCCACATCATTTTTCATTACTGCTGTTACCGTTTCAACATCATTGCCCATCGCGTCAACTAAATGTGCGATGCCAAGGAGCTTGCCTTTTTTACCAACCTTTCGCAAGGAATCAAAGATGCTTTCTACTTTAATTCCAAGACGCCAAACCATATTTGATGTAATCCCATGCTCCCGAGGATAAGTCCCTGTAAACATAGAAGAAAAACATACAACTGTTCTTGCAGGGTAAACTGTTTCCATCTGTCGGTATTCTGTACCTTCTGCTTTTAACGCATTCAAAAATGGAGTTTGAGCTTTTTCAAAACGATCTTTTCTCATTCCGTCCACCACGATTACAATCACTTTATCTGATTTAGCCTGAATCGCTTCCTTCTCAGTGAACTCTTCATATTCCGCAGGCTTCCAATCAAATAAATAACGGTGCAAGATCCATGCAAGCAAGCCAAAACCAGCTGTTACATAAAGGACTGGGGAGTATTGCGCAAGACTTAATCCGCCATCCTTTACCTTTTCAAAAAGGTAATGCCACACCAATAAAAGCATTAGTACTTTTGGCAGCTGTTCTTGGGCATTTCCACTTGTAGAATCACTATTCTTTAATACAAGTTTCCAAAAGCGAGTGAAGTTCAGCCATGTTGTCCCAATTCTCAAATGGTAATAAAGTGTTCCCCAAAAGAACACGGTAAAAAAGAAATAAAGACCTGCAGCCAATAGCCAAAGTGATAATGGCGGAGCTTGCAATAACAGCAATGCGGCTATTAAAGGGATAAATAAATAATTTCTTAAAAAGAGCGGAAAATCATATAAAAAACAAAGAATAAATAATGGTATTGTTCCTGCCAAACTTAAGAAAAATGAAAACCAAAAAGAGGTTTCACTCCATTGCCCGATAAAGAACAACAAGAAAACACCAGTTGTAAAAATCGGAGTAAAAGGTTTCCCTTCGTTTAACAGATTCCAGCAGCGTGCAGCAACTTTTTCAAATTTTGACGCTTTCTTCATGTTTGATTAACCTCTTTCTTTTGTTTCAGCGAAAGCCACAGTTCTTTAAAAGATATCGGTGCCCTTACTATCGTAAAAGCTCCCGCTAGATAAGAGAAAACAAATTTAAACAGATGGCTTATAATCGCAGCCTGCAAGGCTACAGCAGGTGTGATGCCAGCTGCAATCAGCGCTGATGACATCGTCGCTTCATATGTTCCTGCTCCTCCTGGTGTAAAATGAAATACCTGACCAGCGATCGTAATAGAATTTACCCATATACTTTCCCACACACCAGCCGTTTCAGAAAATGATAAAAGAGTGCCATAAACAACTGCAGCTTCAAGGATCCAGCTGAGTAAGGTGATCAATAATATAACAATTGACCGGGCTGATAAAAGTATAGAAAACAGATTTTTAGATAAATGATCGATGAAAGGAATCTTCTTACGTAAAAGATATAGTAAAAGGATTCCTGTAAAGACAGTGACCACAAATACATAAAAATAGTGCGGAGCTAGAGAAATACCTATAAATGATCCAAACCCTATGGCAGCTGCCCCTAGGACAATTAGATCAAAGATTCTCATAACAACAACTGACTCCATAATCTCAGTTTTTCCGATATCAGTCTTAATGCTGCTTAAATACCCAATTCGCATAAGATCTCCAGCTTTTACAGGCAAGAGATGATTCACTAAAAGACTATAAAAGAGGCCATAAAGGTAATGCCCAAATTTAATATTTTTTGATAAATACATCTGCCAGCCTAGTGCTCTCAGAAAAAATGCAGCCAGATATCCAAAAAACATAAATAGCAATAAAAAAGGAGAACGTATTAGATTTGTTAATCCCTCAAGAAAGAGACCGTAGCTAAAATACCGTATCGAAAGCCAGACAAAGAGAGCAATAAGACTGACAGCAGCAGTAATTTTTATCGTTTTAAAACCTTTCATAGGTTTTAGCCCATTCAATTGTTCGTTCAATGCCTTCTGAAATAGAGATTGATGGCTTAAAATCCAAATCTTTTTCAGCCTTATTAATATCAGCCCAAGTTGATTGTACATCTCCTAAACGATGCGGAAGCTCAATTGTTTCGAGCTGCGGAAAAAACAAGCGGAATGTTTCAATGAGCTGTTCTATTGAAACTGGCTTTCCGCTTCCAAGATTAAACACTTGGCTGTCTTTTTTGTGTTCGATAACGGAAAGAACACCTCTGATAATATCATCAATATATGTGTAATCACGAGCTGTCCCCTTAGAAAAAACGGAGACCGGCTCACCTTTTAGCAGCTTTTTCACAAACAGCGGGATCGCCATATCTGGTCTTCCCCATGGACCATATACGGTAAAAAAGCGCAGTATACTTAAATCGAAGCCGTACAAATGACGATAGGCATGGCAAAATGATTCAGCCGACCATTTGGAAGCTGCATACGGAGAAACAACTTGACCGTTCGCATCACTTTCTTTTAATGGACGGTGACCTTGGTTTCCATACACAGAGGAAGAAGAAGCAAATATAACATGCTTAACATTGGTCCGTCCTGATGCGTTCAAAATGTTCACTGTTGCCTTTATATCCAAGTCTATGTATTCATGAGGATTTTGTATCGATTTAGGTACTCCAGGAATCGCTGCTAAATGAATAACCGTATCAAACTTTTTATTTTCAAAAAGCTGCATGACTTTTTTTTCGTTAAGCAGATCTAGTTCAATAAATTCAAATCCGGCACCAGCCATCTCTAGCTGATCCAATTTTCTTTCACGGCTGTAATACCCATGAAAGGAATCAATAGCCGTAATAGTAAAGTTTTTGTACAAGTTTAGGGAACGAAGCAAATGGCTCCCAATAAAGCCTGCCCCACCTGTTACCAGTATGTTCACGCTGGTTCATCCTCCCTGAAACTTTTTAATGATAATGATTTTCATTACCGATAGTATTATATCGATAATCAAATTGGGCGTCAACAGTTCACATAGAAAAAAGCCCGGAATACCGGGCTTTGGCGATGCTTACTTATGTTTGTTTAAAAGTTCAACTAATGCATCTTTTGGCTGGAAGCCTACAACTTGATCAACGACTTGGCCGTCTTTGAATACTAGAAGTGTAGGAATACTCATTACACCATATTTCCCAGCTGTTTCTTGGTTTTCATCTACATCAAGTTTAACAACTTTAACTTCTTCAAGCTCTTGGTCTAGTTCTTCAAGAACTGGAGCGATCATTTTACAAGGTCCGCACCAAGGTGCCCAGAAATCAGCAAGTACTAAACCTTCATTCGTTTCTGTATTAAATGTTTGATCTGATGCATTTACAATAGCCATTTATTTGGCCCTCCTTTTAAATTAACAAAGTGTAAACAAAGTATATCACCACAAATTACACAGTTGCTAATAGTTTGCTCAACCTTATGGTACCCAAGTTTTAATTATGACAAACGTTAAATGGTTTTTGCCTCTTCTAAATGCATTTGACAATTAAACAATTCACAAGACCAGTTTTGATCCTGAAGTTTAAAGATAGAAAGAGACGTGTTATTCAATCCATACCACTTATCTGTTTTGTCCTGTAAAAGAGATTTATAAATCCTCACAAGGAGTGCGCCATGTGTCACGACGAGAACTTTCTGGTTTTCGTGCTTCTGAACAATTTCCTTTAATACTTCCTGCCAGCGTATATCAGCTAGCTCATTTGTTTCCCTTCCGAGCTCAAGCTTAATCCAATCTTCTCCCCAGCGTTCTATTCTTTCAGCTTCAGTAGTTCCTTCTGTTTCTCCAAATGAGATCTCGCGCAGCCTATCATCCGGCACAATGTCCAGTCCTGTTAATTCCTGAATCGCTTCTGCCGTTTTAAAAGCTCTTGATAATGGACTCGCATAGATCCCATCCCATTTTTCTGCACGAAGACGTTCCGCTAGTGCTCTAGCCTGCTTTATTCCTTTATCATTCAAAGGAATATCCATACATCCTTGAGCTCTTCTTTCAATGTTCCAATCCGTTTCTCCATGGCGAATAAAGGCTATAGTCGTCACTAAAAACTCCCCCTCTTAATTACACATCAAAAGTACCTTCGTAACTTTATAAAGAATAAGATTGTTGTTTTAGAATCGTTTTTAAAGACTCTTCGTTGATTGGAGCGTGCCAGCTACCTGAGCATTCATCTCGAAAGGCATGCGACGAGGAAGCCTGCATCGACAGAATTTGCGTATAGACGCAGGAGCACATACCTCATTGAATACCATCAGCGCCTAAGGGGCTCACCGCACGCCCCGCGGAAAGCGAGCACCTGGAGCGGAAATCAACCACTTTCAATAGCTACATTTCCCCGTAAAAAAACGTCCAGCGAACCGGACGTATTTGAGTATTCATTTTATACTAACACTTTTTTAAACTCTTCTGTTAACAAAGGCACTACTTCAAAGAGATCCCCAACAATTCCGTAGTCAGCTACTGAGAAAATGCTTGCTTCTGGATCTTTGTTGATGGCAACGATGACTTTTGAATTCGACATCCCTGCTAAATGCTGAATAGCACCAGAGATTCCACAAGCGATATACAAGTCAGGTGTTACAACTTTACCTGTTTGGCCGATTTGAAGTGAGTAATCGCAATAATCTGCATCACATGCTCCGCGGGATGCCCCAACTGCTGCACCTAGTACGTCTGCAAGTTCTTGAAGAGGCTTGAATCCATCTTCAGATTTCACTCCGCGTCCGCCAGCAACGATAATCTTTGCTTCTGATAAGTCAACACCTGTAGAAGCTTTGCGAACGACTTCTTTAACAATCGTTCTTAGATCCTTAATTTCAACGGATACGGATTTCACTTCTCCAGAACGTGATTCATCTTTCTCTAATGGCGGGATATTGTTTGGACGAATTGTAACAAAGATTAGTCCATCATTGATTAATTTCTTTTCGAATGCTTTTCCTGAATATACAGGACGTGTAAACACAGTATTTTCACCCGCTTGTTCTAATCCAGTTACGTCTGAGATCAGACCGGATTCTAAACGTGCTGCAAGCCTTGGTGATAAATCTTTTCCGAGTGATGTATGTCCGAAAACAATTGCTTCAGGTTTTTCTTCATCGATAATTTGTTTCAAAGCTTGATAGTAGCCATCTGTTGTGTAGTTTGCGAGCTTTTCATTTTCCGCTGTCAGTACACGATCAGCCCCGTAATAAATTAATTCATTTGCAAGGGATTGTACAGAGTCGCCGCACAATACAGCAAATACTTCTCCTCCGCCTGAAATTTCTTTTGCTGCTGCAATTGCTTCAAATGATACATTACGCAATGCACCGTCACGAGATTCTGCAAGTACTAAAACTTTTTTTGCCATGATGTCTCCCCCTTATATAACCTTTGCTTCGTTTCTTAACAGAGATACAAGTTCTTTCACTTGATCTGCAGTGTCACCAGATAAGATTTTTCCAGCTTCCTTTTTGGGAGGAAGATAAATTTCTACTGTTTTTGTTTTAGCTTCTACATCGTCTTCATCGATATCAAGATCATCCAGCTCTAAAGTTTCAAGCGGCTTTTTCTTGGCTTTCATAATCCCTGGAAGCGATGGGTAGCGTGGCTCATTCAAGCCCTGCTGTGCTGTAACCAGCAACGGAAGGGAAGTTTCAATCTTTTCTAGATCTCCTTCTACGTCACGCTCAATATTTACTGTTGTACCATTAATTTCAATTTTAGTTATCGTAGTTACATGAGGAATATCAAGCAGTTCTGCTAAACGCGGACCCACTTGACCAGTTCCGTTATCAATCGCTACATTTCCGCCTAAAATGATGTCATATTCTTTATCCTTAAAATATGCAGCTAAAACGGAAGAAGTTGTGAATTGGTCCTGGCTGTCTAAGTCTTCGTTTGAAATTAGCACCGCTTGATCGGCACCCATAGCTAATGCTGTACGAAGCTCTTTCTCAGAGTCTTCATCGCCCACAGTTACAACTGTAACTGTTCCGCCATGTGCATCTTTTAATGTGATCGCTTCTTCAATCGCATACTCGTCATAAGGATTGATGATGAATTCAGCACTGTCTTCGGAAATTTTATTATTTGAAACAGAGATCTTTTCTTCTGTATCAAAAGTACGTTTTAAAATAACATAAATATTCATTATTACCCCTCCTAAAATTATCGGTCCTGAAATACAGGCTTTCTTTTTTCTATGAATGCTTGGATCCCCTCTTGGCCATCATGGCTCTTAAAAGCTTTTCCAAACAGTTCCTGTTCTTTCTCTGCTCCCTTTTCATAGAGACCATGTTTAGCATAATTCAGTAATTCTAATGTGTATTTAATGGATACAGCACTTTTTTCTGAAAAGCTCTCTGCCATTTTGTAAGCCTTTTCAAAAAGTTCTTCAGCAGGACAGGAGTCATTCGCTAATCCAAAAGATACAGCTTCTTTTCCTGATATAGGCTGGCTGGATAAGAGCATCTCACATGCTTTTGGAACACCTACTAACTGAGGCAGCCTTTGAGTTCCTGCAAATCCTGGAATTAGACCTAGAGTCAGTTCAGGAAGACCAAGCTTTGCATCTTCTGCAACTAGTCTGATATGACAACTCATCGCCAGTTCCAGACCGCCGCCGAGAGCTGCCCCGTGAATTGCTGCAATAACCGGTTTTGAAAATTGTTCAATGCGGTTAAAAACGTCCTGGCCTTTCTTACCAAGCATTGCAAAACCTTTTTCATCAGGAACTTCCGTGAATTCCTTTATATCTGCTCCCGCTGAGAAAAAACGCCCTTCTCCAAGAATAACGACCGATTTTATCGAGTTGTCATTTTCTATTTGATCTAATGCTCCGTCAATTTCTTCGATCACACCGGTTGAAAGGGCATTAGCAGGTGCTCGGTTAAGCTTTATAGCGGCTACTTTACCTTGCTTTTCAACTTGCAAATAATTCACTTTATCAATCCTCCTCAAGAACGATTTATTCTGGCTGTGCAGATCTGACTGCCAGACCATTAACGAGCATTTGATGAACGGGACCGGAGAGAGCAGGGAGATCATAACGATGATCATTCATTACCCAGTTCGTAGCCGTTTCATCTATTGTTCCGAATATCATCTGTCGAGCAAGCCTGTAATCCATATCTCTTACAAACACACCTTCATTCATGCCATCTGTCAGTATGGAATCTATTAAGTTTAAATACCTCTTTAATACTTCCCCAATTTTGGCCCGAAGCTGTCTGTTTGTCTGGCGCAGCTCTAATTGCGTTACGATTGATAATTCGTAATCTGCAGTTAATTGCTTAAAGTGCATCTCGACGAGTGTTCTAAGTTTTTCAATCGCCGAATCATTGCTTTTGAGCTCATTTTCTGTTTTTTCGATAAAGGTCCCCATTTTCTCATTAAAAACAGAAACAAGCAGATCTTCTTTGTTCTTAAAATAAAGATAGATGGTGCCATCTGCGACACCTGCTTCTTTCGCTATCTTTGAAACCTGGGATTGATGGTAGCCGTGTTCTGCAATGACATTAACAGCAGCATCAATTATTTTTTCGTATTTTGGACCTTTTCGTTTCATAACTATCGCCTCATTTGTGTATAGCACAACCATATAAAAAATGAATGATTGTTCATTCATAATTGTAAAACAAATCTTTCTTTTCTGTCAATTTCATTATGTCATTTTTTTATCTATGTTGACAAGCAGGAAGTTTTTAAAAGCCTGTTTTCCACAAACTTTGTTGCTTTTGGTAGTGGTTGATTTCCGCTTCAGGTGCTCGCTTTCCGCGGGGTGTTCAAGCCAAAACAAAAACCGCCCGATGGCGGTTTTATATAGTGAATCAGTTGTTTTGTTTTGCTTTTTCCCGTTCTTCTTCAAGCAGTACTCTTCTCAGAATCTTTCCTACCATTGTTTTAGGCAGTTCATCTCTAAATTCATACAGTCTCGGCACTTTAAATGATGCGAGATGTTCACGGCAATATTTATTCAGCTCTTCTTCTGTACACTCCGCTCCATCTTTCAGTACAACAAAAGCTTTTACGGTTTCTCCGCGATATTCATCAGGTACACCAACGACTACTGCTTCTTTTACACTTTCATGCTCGTATAAAACCTCCTCGACTTCACGAGGATAAATATTAAAACCGCCCGCAATGATAAGGTCTTTTTTGCGATCAACAATGTAAAAGTAGCCTCTTTCATCCATGTAGCCCATATCACCCGTAATAAGCCAGTCGTCTCTAAATACAGAAGCTGTTTCTTCAGGCTGATTCCAGTACCCTTTCATGACTTGAGGACCTCTTACAGCCAGTTCGCCAATCTCACCTGGTTCTGCCCATTCACCAGTTTCGGCAGATATAATAGCTGCTTCAGTATTCGGCCAAGGCAGACCGATGCTTCCTTTTACCTGCTCTCCATAAATTAAATTTGCATGAGTTACTGGAGAAGCTTCGGTTAGGCCATACCCTTCAACTAATGAACCCGAAATTATAGCCTGAAACTTTTCCTGAACCTCCAGAGGCAAAGCTGCTGAACCGCTTATGCAAGCCTGGATCGAAGAAAGGTCATATTTCTTTAAATCAGGATGGTTCAGAAGTGCAATATACATGGTCGGAGCACCTGGAAATAGTGTTGGACGTTCTTTATGAATCGTCTTCAAAACTTGTGCCGGATCGAATCGCGGAAGGATAATCATCTGCGCCTTCGTAATGATTCCTAAATTCATCACACAAGTCATCCCATACACATGGAAAAATGGCAGAGCCCCAAGTATCTTTTCTTTTCCATCCCGATTCTTAAACATCCACGCGTTGCATTGCAAAGCATTGACGACCAGGTTTTTATGCGTAAGCATTACACCTTTTGCCGGCCCTGTTGTGCCGCCCGTATATTGCAATAAAGCAAGATCATCATCGGGTGAGATGCTGACTTCGGGCTTAATTGGTTTTGAACGCTTAAGCAGTTCTGTGAAAGAATGAACTTCATGATTATAAGAAATGTTGACGACAACCGTTGGATTTTGTCTTTTTTGCACAAACGGGTAAAGCAGGTTTTTGGGAAATGGCAAATAGTCCTTGATACCCGTTATTATTACGTGCTCAACATTCGTATCATTCCTTACAGCCGATATTCTTCCAAAGAGCAGATCCAAACTGACGATTACCTTTGCTCCGCTGTCCGAAAGCTGATGGCGCAGCTCTCTTTCCGTATAAAGAGGGTTCGTCTGGACAACTATCCCGCCTAAGAACAAAGTACCGTAATAAGCAATTACAGCCTGCGGACAGTTTGGCAGCATGATTGCTACTCGGTCGCCTTTTTTCACTCCTAATGCTGAAAGTGAATGTGCAAACCGCAAAGAGCTCTCATACAGTTCACTGAACGTTAAAGTCTTGCCTAAAAAATGAACAGCAGTATTATCTTTTTTCTGTTCTGCTGCTTCTTCTAAATACGCGAATAAAGGTTTGCTGTCGTAATCAAGATGTCCCGGAATTTCACTTGGGTAACTGTTAAGCCACCTTCTTTCCACTTGCATCTCCTCCTTTAATTCACGCCTTCCTTCAAAAATTTCTATATCTTTATTCCTATTATATTGAAAACGTATACAATTTTATATACTTTTTTAAAAATTAAAAATAATCGGTAAAATTACAGCCAAAAAAATCCAGACCCCCTATAGGAAGGTCTGGATTTTTAATCATGTGAAAAATAATAAATAAACAATACCTGCAGCAATAAATACTCCGCTCAGAACAAAAAGCACTTTAAATAACGTTTCCATATTTTATCCCTTCAACTATTCAATGCCTTCACCAATAACAAATGACAGACCGACTGATATAACCATCGAAATAAAACCTACAGCTCTGTTATCATTTTCAATTTCCTTATCGATCTGGAATTTTGGCGTTAAAAATTCATAAATAAAATAACCGATTAAAAGCAAAATGAATCCAAATATTCCCCACATGACCATCATTAGCAAAGAGTCGTTCTGGGAAATTGAATATCGAAAAATATTTGCGATTCCAAAAATCTTCCCGCCTGTTGCCATTGCAACTGAAAGATTTCCGTTTTTAATTTCAACCCAGTTCTTATAACGTGTCACAAGCTCGAATACAGCTAAAAACAGGACTAGACAAAGAACTACAACGCTATAGTTTGCTGCAGTTTTTATAAAAGCATTTCCCATAAAATCCATCGGCAGTTCCCCTTTGTAGATGGCTTTTTTTATATATAGGCTCATTTCGTAAATACCTCAGAGCAGTTGAATCTGCATTATACTCTGGATTATTTTAACACAGCTACTGTTACTCCGCCTCCGCCTTCACCTGCGGCACCCATTCTTGTAGACTTTACATTGCGATGAGATTTTAAAAGCTCTTGTACGCCTTTACGAAGCGCTCCAGTACCTTTGCCATGAATGATATAAACTTGGTTAAAGCCTGCCATCATGGCTTCATCTAAATATCTGTCAACCTCAAGCATCGCGTCTTCATACCTTTTACCTCTTAAGTCCAGTTCTGGGCGTGAAGAATCATTTGAACCTGTAACCTTTACAAATGAACGCGGTTCAGGTTTTGGTTTTGATTCTTTTATCCATTCCAAATCACGTTCTGATACATTCATTTTTAAGATACCGATTTGCACTTGATACTCGCTGCTGCTGACTTTTTCAACGATGTGTCCTTTTTGGCCGACACTTAACACTCTTACTTCATCACCAGGAACATATTCTTTTTTTGTGGATGCAGCTTTTGGTTTCTTATTCTTCGTCTTTGATTTTGGAACAGCTTCTTCCAATCTCTTTTTTGCATCAATCAGTTTATGCTCTTTGATCTGTCCGCCTGATTTTTGAAGTTCACGAATTTCAACAATAATCTCTTCAGCTGTTTCCCGTGCTTTTTCAACAGCTCGTTCCGCTTCTTCTTTTGCCTTCTGATACAGCCGCTCTTTCTCATTTTGATAAAGCTCTAACTCGCGTTCAAGATCAGCTTTAATCGCTTCAGCTTCTTTTCTTTTAATCTCAGCTTCTTGCATCTCTTTTTCTGCTTGTTTGCGGTTATCTTCAAGAGATCGGATCATATTGTCAATTTTATTTTCGTCTTCACTGATCTGAGATCTAGCTGAATCGATAATATCTTCACGTAAACCGAGTCTTTTCGATATTTCGAAAGCATTACTTCGTCCTGGAACGCCGACTAACAGCCTGTATGTTGGACGTAATGTCTGTACATCAAACTCTACTGAGGCATTCATAACGCCTTCGCGGTTGTAAGCATAGGCTTTCAATTCACTGTAATGTGTTGTCGCTACAACGCGAGCTCCTCTTGCAAATACAAAATCCAGAATAGAAATCGCGAGTGCGGCACCTTCTTGCGGATCTGTTCCTGCGCCAAGCTCGTCAAATAGGACAAGAGATTCATAATCCAGCTTGTTTAAGATATCAACAATGTTAACCATGTGGGATGAGAATGTACTCAATGACTGTTCGATAGACTGCTCATCGCCGATATCTGCAAAAATAGTTTTAAAGACAGCCATCTCAGATTCTTCCTGTGCTGGTATCTGCAATCCGCATTGGGCCATTAATGTAAGAAGACCAATCGTTTTTAAAGTAACAGTCTTCCCTCCCGTATTTGGACCTGTGATAACAAGAGATTGATACTCTCCTCCCAGCTTCACACTCGTTGGAACTACTGTCTCCTGATCCAGCAGCGGATGTCTGCCGTTATAGAGAGAAATGAAGCCTTTGTCATTCATAATCGGTCTAGTACATTTTAGTTCATTTGCAAATCGCGCTTTTGCTAATATAAAGTCAACCTCTGCTAAAACATCCACGTTCAGGAGAATATCATCAGCTGTTTCAGCAACTTGTGCAGTGAGTTCTCTTAATATCTTCTCTATTTCACGTGTTTCTTTCGCTTTTGCTTCTTTCACCTGATTATTTATGGTAACGACTGATTGCGGTTCAATGAATAGCGTAGCACCACTGGCAGACTGGTCATGCACCATACCGCCAAAGTTCCCTCTGTACTCTTGCTTAACAGGAATAACAAATCTATCATTACGGATCGTTATGATAGAATCAGACAGCATCTTTTGATAGCTTGAAGATCTGACGATTGATTCTAGCTTTTCTCTGACTCTAGCTTCGAAAGTACGGAGCTGCTGGCGAATTGTTCTTAGCTCTGAGCTCGCACTATCCATCATATTTCCGTGGTCATCTATGCAATTTTTAATAGATTGCTCAACTTCCTGCAAAGGAATGATCTGTTCAGCAGCATTTTTCAAGATATGAAGCTCGATGCCATCTTCCACTAAACCCTCTATAAAACGTTTAAATCTTCTTCCGCCATAAAGAGTTGACGCAATATCCATCAAATCTTCCTCGTTTAAAAGACTCCCGATTTTCGAGCGTTTTACGTTTGAACGAATATCAAATATCCCGCCAAAAGGAACCTGCCCTCTTAGACGGAGTACCTTTACACCTTCATCTGTCGCTTCTTGTGCGGCGTTCACTTCTTCAAGTTCTGTTAAAGGGGCAAGAGCTTCAATCTTATTTATTCCTAATGAACAGCTTGCATGCTTCTTTAATCTTTCAATTACTTTTTTCAATTCTAAAACTCGCAACATTTTTTCTTGCATGTTAAACTTCCTCCTGATCCGAGGATATAGAGCTATTTTTTACGGTTTAAATAGGTTTCAAATTCTTTTAAAGTCATAGTATTTATAACAGAACTTTTTTTAATAAAACCTTTTCGTGCTACCGCAGCCCCAATCTCCATATGTTTCATCGTTTCTTTGTAATGCGCATCCGTATTAATAGCAATCTTCACACCGAGCTCCTGTGCTTTCCTTAGCCAGTCCGGCGATAGATCCAGTCTGTTTGGATTAGCATTTAACTCAATTGCGGTATCTGTTTCATACGCGAGCTGAAGCAGCATATCCACATCAACATCGTAGCCTGTTCTTCGGCCGATCAGCCGCCCAGTCGGATGAGCAATTAAATCTACCTTTTTATGTTCAAGCGCCGTTTTTAAACGTTTCATAATCTTACTTTGATCTTGTGAAAAAGCAGAATGGATACTCGCAATAACAAAATCCATCTCATCGAGAAGATCATCATCATAGTCTAGTGTACCATCCGGTAATATATCCATTTCAATTCCAGCAAATATTTTAAAGTTCTTATATTTTTCGTTCAGCTTATCAATCTCTTTCCGCTGCATGCGGATCCTCTCTGGAGTGAGTCCGTTTGCAACTCGCAGATACTGTGAATGATCTGTAATAGCCATGAACTCATATCCACGGTTCCTTGCTTCTTCTGCCATTTCCTCTATCGAGAATGCGCCGTCACTCCATGTAGAATGCAGATGCAGATCTCCTTTAATATCCGATAATTGAACAAACTCATAATCTTCCATCAGAAGTTCGATTTCTTCACCATTTTCTCTCGCTTCTGGCGGTATCCAATTCAACCCGAAGTGCGCGTAAAATTCTTCTTCGGTTTTAAACGTTCGAACTTCACCTGTCTCTGTATTTTCAACACCGTATTCGCTAATCTTTTCTCCTCTGGTCTTAGCCAGCTGTCTCATTTTAACGTTATGTTCCATTGAGCCTGTAAAATGATGCAGTGTCGTTGCGAATTGCTCGGGTTCAACGATTCTAAAATCTACTGAAACAGCCACTTTCTCTCCTAAAACGAGTGAAACCTTCGTTTCACCGCTTGCAATGACATCCGTAACTCCCTGCAAGTTTAGGAGCTGTTCTTTCACTTTACCAGGATTTTTTGAAGAGATAATAAAATCAAGATCTTTAATCGTTTCCCGGTACCGTCTTAGACTACCAGCTCTCGAATATTTTACGATATGTTCCATCGATTCCAGCTGGGTCTCAATACTTTCAGCTATTGGAAGCATATAAGCGATCGGCAGTCTTTCCGGTCTTTTTCCAATATCGTCTAAAGAAGCAAGAATTTTCTCTTCTGTCTTAGCTCCAAATCCGGCAAGTTCTCTTACTTTACCAGCATTACAAGCTTCTTTTAATGTTTCGATATTTGTTACGCCCAGTTCTGAGTAAAGTTTCGCAATCTTTTTTCCGCCCAAATTAGGCACTTGTAATAATGTAATAAGTTCAGAGGGTACTTTTTCCTGAAGTTCAATAAGAAGTTCAGATTCACCTTTATCCATGATTTCGATAATAACCGTGGCCGTTCCTTTGCCAATGCCTTTTATTTTCGAAACATCTTCAATTTGATCCATCGTTCGCTCATCACCTTCAAGAGCATTTGCTGCTTTTCGGTAAGCGGAAACTTTAAAAGAATTTTCTCCTAGAATTTCGAGATAAAGAGCAATTTGTTCTAACGCACGTACAATTTCTTTTTTATTAGCCATAATGTACTCCCTTCTTTCGATCTCGATTTATATAATTGGCTCTCTTCTAACGGAATGTTGTTTTTGGGTATTTTTTCATTTCCTTCATTGGCAAGTTGATTGAAGCGTAAGGTGCGAGACTCCTCGAAAATTAAACTTCAAATTTTCTTCGTGCGATGTGTCGCTGCCGCAGCCTTCCTTGTCCTATGGGACGAGCGGTCAGGTGGAGACTCCTAATGGCGCAAAGCGGCAGGAGGGCTCACCGCACGCCCCATGGAAAGCGAGCAACCTGAAGCGGAAATCAACTACTATCAAAGAGCTACAATGTATACGAAAACAGCCATTTAATAAAAAAACTTCTCCAAGGAGGGAGAAGTTTTACGCCATATGTTTCATCCACATTTCCTTAACTGACTCAGAAAATACGGGGGTGTTTTTGACCATTCCCTGTGCAATCCATGAATTATCATAATGCGCCTGAAATGATTCGATAGGCACTAATGTGGCGATATACAGTAAAATAAATACGATCAGATAAACTTCTACAAAGCCTAAAAGTCCGCCAAGCCATCTGTTTGCAGTATGCAGAATCGGCAAATTTGCAAGAAAATCCAGCATTGAGCCTAATATCTGAAGAATGATTTTTGTTGCAAAGAACAAAATGGCAAAAGCGATCGCATTGTAATAGGCCTGCTCCAGTGAGATGCTATTAAGTAATAAAGAGACAGAACCCTCATTTGAAGACGGATACGGAATCCATAGTTCAAGCTTTGGAGCCAAATCATCATAATACAGATAAGCAACGATATAAGCTGCGATAAATCCGATCAAGTGTACGAGCTGCATAATAAACCCGCGTTTTAATCCGATCAAAAAGCCACCCAATAATACAATAAACAGAATTAAATCCAACATGTTAACTTTCCTCTTTTCCAATTCTTTGTTGCAATTTTTTCAGCTCTTCTTTAATCTTTAAATATTCACTCATTGTATTTACCGCTGTCAGTACAGCGAGTTGTTTCGAATCAAGAAACCGGTTATGAGACTGAATTTCTCTCATTTTCAAATCTACTTTATCAGCTACTAAATGAATGTGGCTGGAAGGTTCGGTCCCTGCAATTACATAACGCTGTCCATAGATCTCGACCGTCGTACGGTTTTTATTTTTGTCTCCCGCCACGAAAAAACCTCCTTGTCATAAAAAGGATCGATCATTTGATGAATACTCTAATCTACATCTTATCAAATATCTTACATAGTTGAAAATATTTCTGTTCATTTCTAGAGAAATTTTGATATATTTGGAAATCCAATAACTTTAGGGGGCATTTATAATGGCTCATGTTGTAAAAAAAATGACGAATACCGAAATCTTAGCAATGAAAAAAGATCTGGCTCATGCCGTTCAGGATAAAACTCCGCCTGGTGCTGTCTTCTCTGCAAAACTTCCAGATTGTACAGTAACAGCTTACAATTCGGGGAAAGTACTGTTTCAAGGTAAAGGAGCAGAAGAAGCTTCTCAAAAATTTTCAGGTCAAGTCTCACCATCTAAAGTAAAAAGCAAAACATCTAAACCTCCGCATCGTTATGCACCGCCTCAAAATGCTGCAGAATTATCGATGATCGGAAGCGATGAGGTTGGTACAGGTGATTATTTCGGACCAATGACAGTTGCAGCAGCTTATGTATCACGCGATCAGCTTGAACTGGTAAGGGAACTTGGCGTTAAAGATTCCAAGCATTTAAACGATAAGCAGATTATCCAGATTGCGAAAGAACTTATTCACACAGTTCCCTATTCTCTCCTTGTTCTTAATAACGAAAAATACAATGAGCTTCAGCAAAAAGGAATGACTCAGGGGAAAATTAAAGCGATCCTGCATAATCGCGCTCTTCAGAATGTGAAGGCTAAGATAGAAGGAGAAGAGATCGATGGAATATTAGTAGATCAGTTTTGCGAACCCGGTGTGTATTTTAACTACTTAACGAAAGAGAAAAACCTTTTAAAAGAAGGCATCTATTTTGCTACAAAAGGTGAATCTATTCATCTTGCAGTGGCTGCAGCCTCTATTTTAGCAAGATACAGCTTTTTAAAGGAAATGGATAAACTCGGAGCACGATTTAACACTATAATCCCAAAAGGTGCCGGACCTCATGTTGATGTGAAAGCGGCTGAACTAGCAGAAAAGTTTGGGGAATCCGTTTTCGATACAGCAACAAAAAAACATTTTGCAAACACTCAAAAAGCGTTGAATCTGTTGAAGAAAAAGCGAACATGATCTGCATTTATAAGCAGAAACACTGGTTTGAGGCGTAATCCAATATGGCATTGGGCTGTGATGCTTGAAAAAATGCGTCTGGGGCGGTCGTGTATGGATATTGGGTGAAACTCGGCAGCGTTCGGGTGAAACCAGGCCGCATTGGGGTGAAACGTGTACTTGTTTGGGTGTAAGTCCAAAATACTGGGCGAACGTGTAAGGAATAAAAGAACACGTACCGTAAAAGCTTAAAATGAATACTAAATCAAATAAAAACCGGCTTGCATGAAAGCAAGCCAGTTTCTTTTTACCTTTATTTTCTTAACTGCGCTCCAAAGTGTTCTTCTAAACTTTTTAAAACGCGATTGTGTGCTGATACAACTTCTTCGTCAGTCAGTGTACGTTCTGGATCAAAATATTTTAAAGAGAAAGCAAGTGATTTCTTACCTTCTTCCATCTTCTCTCCTTGATACAGATCAAACAGATTTACTTCTTTTAGCAGCTCACCGCCAGCAGCTTGAATTACTGTGAACAGATCGCCTGCAGGCAAGTCTTGATCAACGACTAAAGCAATGTCACGAGTGATTGAAGGATAACGCGGCAATGTCTGATATACCATTTGCTCTGTTTCTGCTTCGATCAGACTCGTTGCGTTCAGCTCGAACACGTAAGTGTCTTTTAAATCCAACCCTTTTTGAAGTGCTGGGTGAAGCTGACCTACAAGCCCAACTGGTATACCATCCAGTTTTACAACCGCAGTTCTTCCAGGGTGCATGTTTTCAATTTCAGCAGACTCATACGTAATGCGTTCAGAAAGATTCAATTCACTCATTAGACCTTCTAAGATCCCTTTTAACACATAGAAATCTACTGTTTTCCTTTCGCCTTGCCACAAGTGTTCGTTGAATACGCCTGTTACAGCTCCTGAAACAAACACGTATTCTTCAGGAAGATCGTTTAAAACTTTCTGGCGATTAATGAAAACTGATCCCATTTCATAAACTGCCAAATCTTCCATAGAGCGATTCTGGTTATAATGAAGCACTTCCAGAAGCTGAGGCAATAAACTCATACGCAAAGTACTGCGCTCTTCACTCATCGGATGAGCAACTGAAATTGGGTAAACAGCATCTTCAGTGTATGAGAAATGCGTAGATTTTTCTGGTGTTGTCAATGCGTAAGTTACTGCTTGATAAAGACCGGCACCTTCTAAATATTTACGAATCTCACGGCGCTTAGCCTGACTTGCTGTTAAACCTCCAGGACGAGCCTCTGATAAAAGGTACGTCGTAGGGATGCGATCGTATCCATAAATCCGCCCAACTTCTTCAATTAAATCAGCCTCGATTGTAATATCAGGTCTTCTAGTAGGAACAACAACTTCAAATACACCGTCTGATTCTTTGTACGAAAAACCTAAACGATCAAAAATAGCAGAAGTTTGTTCAGCTGTGATAGTCGTTCCAAGCAGATTATTCATTCTAGAAACATCCATTTTTACAGAATACGTATTCACTTCGCGTTTTCCAGCTTCTACGATTCCATCTGCTACTTTACCGCCAGCTAATTCAGCCATTAACCCTGCCGCTCTTTTCGCTGCTGCATAAACACGGTTGCGGTCGATTCCTTTTTCATATCTTGAACTTGCTTCACTTCGCAAGCCTAGATCTTTTGAAGCTGCTCTCACACGGCTTGAAGCGAAATATGCTGCTTCTAGGAGCACGTTCGTTGTATCATTTTGCACTTCACTAGTTGCTCCACCCATAACACCTGCAACTGCAATCGGCTCTTTGCCATTTGTAATCACTAAGTGAGTGTCTTTCAATGAGCGGTCCTGATCATCGAGTGTCTGAATTTGTTCACCTTCTGCAGCACGCCGAACTACAATCTCCTTTGAACCCAGACGGTTGTAGTCAAATGCGTGGAGCGGCTGGCCATATTCAAGTAGAACATAGTTTGTAATATCAACAATATTATTGATCGGGCGAATTCCTGAAGCCATTAAACGATTCTGCATCCATAATGGAGATGGTCCTATTTTAACATTACGAATGATCATCGCCCCATAATAAGGATTGTCTTCTAAAGATTCAATGCTGACAGAGATAAATTCTTCAGCTTTTTCTTCGGAAGCCGTGATCGATGTATCTGGAAGTTTAACGTCTTGCTCTAAAATAGCGGCTACTTCATAAGCAACACCTAAAACGTTAAGGCAATCTGCGCGGTTAGGCGTAAGACCAAGCTCCAGCACATGGTCATTCAAGTTTAAATATTCCAATGCATCGCTCCCGGGCTCTGCATCAGAAGGCATCACAAAAATTCCTGAAGAATACTCTTTTGGAACAAGCTTTGTGTCAACTCCGAGCTCCTGCAGGGAACAGATCATTCCAAGGGATTCTTCACCGCGAAGCTTTGCTTTTTTAATTTTGAAGTTCCCAGGCAGCACTGCTCCAGGAACTGCTACTGCTACCTTTTGTCCTTGAGCAACATTCGGTGCACCGCAAACGATCTGAGAAACTTCCCCTTGTCCGATATCAACTTTACAGACTCTCAGCTTATCAGCGTTTGGATGTTGTATGCACTCTTGTACATACCCGACAACAACTCCGCTGATCCCTTTATTCAAGGATTCAACCATTTCAACTTCGATACCGCTCTTCGTTATTTTATCCGCTAGTTCTGACGGACTGATTTCTACATTTACATACTCTTTTAGCCAGTTATAAGAAATTAGCATCAAATTTCCCCTCCCTAATTATGCATTTTTGAATTGTTTTAAGAACCGGATATCATTCGCATAAAAATGGCGGATATCATCTATGCCGTATTTAAGCATTGCGATTCGCTCAGGCCCCATACCAAATGCAAAACCTGTGTACTTCTTAGAATCAAAGCCAGCCATCTCAAGAACGTTTGGATGAACCATACCTGCTCCTAAAATTTCAATCCAGCCTGTCTGTTTACAGATAGAACATCCTTTTCCGCTGCATTTAAAACAAGAAATGTCCATTTCTACAGACGGTTCTGTAAACGGGAAAAAGCTAGGACGCAAACGAATTTTACGGTCTTCACCAAACATTTTTTTCGCGAACGTTTCAAGAACACCTTTTAAGTCACTTAAACGCACGTTCTGGTCAACCACAAGTCCTTCAATCTGCATGAATTGGTGAGAATGTGTAGCGTCATCGTTATCTCTTCGATAAACCTTCCCTGGAGAGATGATTTTCACAGGACCTTGACCTTCATGCTTTTCCATCGTACGAGCTTGAACCGGTGAAGTCTGTGTTCTAAGTAAGATGTCTTCAGTGATAAAGAAAGAATCTTGCATGTCTCGAGCCGGATGGCCTTTAGGCAGATTAAGAGCCTCGAAATTATAATAATCTGTCTCAACTTCTGGACCTTCTGCAATCGTAAAGCCCATACTTAGGAATAAGTCCTCAATTTCGGTTACAACTGCTGTTAGCGGATGCGCATTTCCTTGTTTTACAGGTCTTCCAGGCAAAGAAACATCAATTGTTTCCTTCGCTAACTTCTCAGAAATCGCAGCATTTTCTAATTCTGTCTGCTTTTTTTCTAGTTCAAGCTGAATGCTGTCACGCACTTCATTCGCATAAGCACCGATCACCGGTCTTTCTTCTGCTGACAATTTCCCCATTCCCTTTAAAACTTCAGTAATGGGTCCTTTTTTTCCTAGATAAGCTACCTTAACAGCTTGAAGATCTTTTAAATCATGACTTTGATTGATTTTTTCGATCGCTTCTACTTTTAGTGCTTCTAAACGGTCTTTCAAGTACAACCCCTCCTTAAAAATATAAAAACTCCTCATCCAATAAGGGACGAGGAGTTCGCGGTACCACCCAATTTAACAATGAAATTACACTGTTCACTTCATTTTAATAACGGCTCTTCACCGGCCAGCCCTACTCCATAATGTTCAGGTGGCAACTCAGGAGTGAATTCAATAATACCTACCAAAGAAATGCTTACAGTCCAGGACATTTCCTCCCTTTTTGGCGGAATCATTATCTACTCTTCTCCATCTGCGTTTTTTCGATCTATTCATATTCGTCTTTTTACATTATATATGAACAAAATCAAGAATTGCAACGAATCTCATATAAAAACAAGAAAACATCATCTTTTGCGCTGAAGCTCATAAAGAAGAATACCCGTTGCAACTGAAACGTTAAGTGACTCTGCTTGACCAAATATTGGAATCTTCACATTAATCGATGATTCTTCTTGAAACATCTCTTTTACACCTTGTCCTTCATTTCCCACGATAAGTGCAAATCCGTTCATCTCAGGCAGCTCTCTCATATCAACTGCCTCTTGCAGGGATGTTGAAATCACGGGAACATCTTCAGCTTTACATTCTGTTATTATTTCTTTTAGATCGGCTTTTGTGATCGTTAAATGGAATAGTGATCCTTGAGTAGAACGAACTGTCTTGCCATTATAAAGATCTGCTGTACCCTCACCTAAGAAAACCCCATCAAGTCCTGCACTGTCTGCAGTACGAATGATCGTTCCTAAGTTCCCTGGATCTTGAACGCCATCAATCAGCAAATAGCGTCCATTTCTTTTAATTCGTTCTTCGGGCTGTTCCGTCATTTCGCACACAGCAATAATACCTTGGGGTTTCTCTGTTTCAGAAAGCTGTTTCATTAACTTTGCAGGAACAGACCATAACGTGAATTTCTCTTTGAGCCAATCCTCTCTAATCTCAAAGTTCTCTTCAATAATGACATGCTGAAGTTTTGCACCAGAGGAAATTGCTTCTTCAATAAGATGAGGACCCTCCAGCAGGAAAGTACCTGTTTTTTCTCTTTCCTTTCTTGTATGCAGTTTTTTCCATTGCTTTAATGAAGCGTTGGAGTCGGATTCGATGTGTTTCATAATAAGTACTCCTTTAAATCATAAATATTTATTAATTTTTTCATAAAACAAGTTCAGAACGTGCACAATAAAAAAAGAAAAATATTAACAGAGGTGCTTATCCATGAATCTTGATTTGAGAAAAGCTGTATTGCATAACGTTACTGGCAACAATAAAGAACAATTGCAAGATACGATCGTTGATGCCATAGAGAGCGGAGAAGAAAAAATGCTTCCTGGTCTAGGTGTCCTTTTCGAAGTAATCTGGAAGAATTCAGACGAACAAAAGAAGGAAGAAATCTTAACAACTTTATCAAACGGCTTAAAATAAAACCCGGTCTTTCCGGGTTTTTTACTTTTAAGTGTTTTTGCAAACTTTGTTAAATAGGGAATCTTCCTAATTAATACCCCGAATCCTGACGCTCGTGATTTACAGCGTTTTTATTTAAGTAAGCCGCTTCAATCTCTTGAAACGAAAATCCAAGCTTTACACCTAATCCCAAAAATTCATTCAAAAATAAATTAAATTCTTGCTTCGATAACGATTTAGCTCCCCACTGATAAAGAGAAAGAAACAAGTGGTTTAACTCTATCTTGTCCATCTTTTCTGTAAGTTCAACCTCAATGGGCAATTCAATTTCTGTAAAACCTAGTTGTAGTCCAATTGATAAAACAAAATGCAGTCCGTCTACATATTCTTCTAAGATTACTTCTTTTTCAGATGCTGGACGTTTACTCCAATATTTAAAGCATCTTGTTTCGTTGGCAAGCTCCCCTAGCTCAACAAGAAATGCTAATCTTCTCTGATCGGATAATGTAACATTTTCAAGGTTATGTTCTTTTACAATTCGAGTATTTAATTCATTCTGCATGGAAAAAAGTTTTTTAATTTTCACGTTCGTCCCCTGCCTTTCATTCCTAAGCTATTATAACGTTAACTAGTCATACATTCGAGGATGAATTTTCGAAAAAGCTGATAGCCGATATTGTTGTCGAAAAATGAAAACTAGCGGCTTTATTACTTAAACTCGCAGGATTCTTATCCATTCTCGCGGAATTAACAAGAAAATTGCAGGGATTACTTATAAAATTTGAAGGATTATCATTTATCTAGTGCATATGTGATACTTTTTACCATAAACAGCGCATGCCTCATGCAGGCATGCGCTGTTTTTCTCTATTTTTAGCTTCTTCCTCAAAAAACTCACTCCATTTTATGACCCATTCTTTCCGTCTTAGCAAATAAAACAGGACTGAAAGCACAACAAGCAGTATGGCTGAAGTTAAAAGAGACAGGGAAAGCATTATAGATCCGAATGATGAGTAAAAGATGGCTATGGGAATGTTTGAGATGATGCTCGCTTTCGTATATTCTTTAAAACTTGACGAAATTTCAATCAAACAAAGACTTAACAGATGAAAATGCATGAATGGAATCATCTTTAAAATGGCAATCTGACCTACTGAAAAAGGCATTCTTTTTCCGATCCATTTTCTTTGAAGTCTTTTTACTTTTTCCATAAGCTTCGGCATACTTTTCATTCCAAAATAAAAGAGTACACTCGACAGGGTAATCCCGATGACAGAATACAAAGTGCCTGCTACTGCACCGAATAAAATCCCTCCTGTAAGACAGATCAAACCGACTGGCAAGAAAAAAAATTGCCTGAACGCTTGCAAAAGGATAAAGAGCAAAGGGGCAAAAATCCCGCTGAACTTAAGGACTTCCATGTAAACACTAGTATCCTCTAACACGCCGCACCTCCCCTTTAAGTCAACATATGACAGCAGACGAGCACTATATGACAATTTTATCGCATGAATAAACCTATGTGCTTTATGACACCTTAAACATAGATTGTTTGTTTACATAGTTTTATTTTTTAGGAGGATTCGGCATGGACACAGTTGTACTCGCGAGAGCTTTTTTTGGCACATCACTCGGTTTTCATATCATTTTTGCTACCCTCGGTGTTGGTCTTCCATTAATGATTGTTATCGCTGAAATTATCCACCAAGTAAAAGGGGACAATGATTATGCCATTATGGCAAAGCGCTGGACTAAGGCGTTTGCTGTTTTATTAGGTGTTGCTATTCCCTCTGGAACAATAGTAGGTGTCCAGCTTTCTTTACTTTGGCCAGGATTCATGGAAATTGTAGGCAAAGTAATCTCACTGCCTTTTCAGATTGAGATCTTTGCTTTTTTCTTAGAAGCTCTTTTCATGTCAATCTATGTATATGCCGCTGACAGACTTCCAAGATACTTCCGCCTGATCTCAGTCTTCTTTGTTGCCTTTGGGGCAGTTGCTTCAGCTATTCTCATTACTGCGGTAAATACATGGATGAATACACCTGACGGCTTTAAGATTAAGCCAGATGGTACGATTTATGATGTTCATCCTTGGGACGCATTCTTTAACCCAAGTTTCGTATCTTCTGCGTTCCACGTAGCGATTACTGCTTATATGACAGGTGCTTTTGCTGTAGCATCAGTAGCAGCATTCAAACTATTAAAAAAGCGTTCTGACCGGGAACGAGCTTATCACCTTAAAGGATTGTTCATGTCTCTTGCGGTTGCTTTTACGATGAGTTTCGTATCTGCTCTATCGGGGCATCACTCAGCGCAGATTCTTCATCAGCATTCTCCAGAGAAACTAGCAGCTGCTGAAGGTTTATTTGAAACACAGCGATATGCACCGCTGGCGATAGGCGGCTTCACCGATCCGAAGACAGAAGAAGTAAAATACGGCATCGAAATTCCTTGGGCATTGAGCTGGCTTGCAGCAGGAAAGTTTGATACAGAAGTAAAAGGTTTGTATGAATTCCCCCGGGAAACATGGCCGCCTTTTTACGTGCATACTTTATTTAACTTAATGGTGGGTATTGGAACACTTTTATTAGGACTTGCGGGTATCGCATTGTTATATTGGTGGTTCTTTATTAAGAAAAGGGGCAAACCTTTCCCTAAATGGCTGCTTTGGTCTCTCGTTTTATCTGGTCCGCTTTCCATGCTGTGCATTGAATTTGGCTGGGTATTCAGCTGCAGCGGCAGACAGCCATGGACCATTTACAGAGTTCAAACAACTGCAGAAGCAGCCACGAGGAATGAAAATCTTGGAATGCTTTTCCTCTTGTTTTTACTTTTGTATGCTCTATTGAGTGTTTTGACGATTTTAATATTGACTGCTTATTTCAAACGCAATCCAGTGTCTAAAGATATGGATAAACTATACGGATAGGAAGGAGGGGAATGGGTATGAGTGAAGAGGTACTTGCGATACTCATCATGTGGAGCTTCATCTTTGTCTACAGTATTTTTGGCTCAATTGATTTCGGCGCAGGATTTTGGGCGATGGTTTATAACAATCACAAAACAATGGCAGGAAAGATCGCAAATCGTTTTCTTTCGCCGACATGGGAGATAACGAATACTTTCCTTGTCCTTTTAGTTGTAGCGTTCGTAGGTTTTTTTCCAAAAGGTGCCTATATGCTTGGAACAGTAATGCTTGTCCCAGTATCGCTGATCCTATTTTTTCTGGCTATCCGGAGTGCTTTTATGGTATTTTCCTATTCTGTGCAAGGCTACCGGAAGACGATGTTTTTTATTTCAGGAATTTCCGGACTATTAATCCCATCCCTGCTAATCGCCGTACTTCCTATTTCACAAGGAGGATTTATCAGTGTTGATGGAGAGATTCAAAGCCTTTTATTAGGGAAGCTTTTTTCCAGCCCTACTTTATATCTGTACGTGCTATTCGGATTAACTTCTGAGCTGTACTTATCTTCTCTTTTTCTAGCTGACTATTCGCGTGTTTCCAATAGAGAGGATGCATATCGGCTATATCGCGGAAATGCGATACTTCTTGGACCGCTGACACTGTTATCCGCTCTATTCACCCTTTTATTTATGGCGCCAGAAGCTGGCTGGCTTGTTGATAACCTTATGGATCAAAAAATATGGTTCATTTTATCATTAATCGCATTCTGCATCGCCTACGCTTCTCTTTGGTGGCCAAAACAAAACCGCCCAGGGATTGGACGGCCAAGATTTACACTGCTCGCAACAGTATTACAATATGGGCTGGCAAGCGTCGGATATGGAATGGCACATCTGCCATATATCGTCTATCCCGATCTAACCATCTATGAGGCTTTCACTGCTACGGAAACTTTCTACTCATTAATGATTATGTATATAGCAGGTCTCGCCATATTAACACCAGGTTTCTATGTTTTCTGGCGGCTATTCTTAAAAGACAAACGATATTTGCAGCAGGATTAATAATCTACAAAAACCATCCTGCAATAACGGTAATAAAAATACTTAGAATCGGCAAGCCATTACGAAATGACGTATGCTTCGTTTTATGGCGGAATTTCTTCATTGCAAGCCACATACCAGGAGCTCCTCCAGCAATAGCAAGCATCCATAGTCTTGATTCAGGCGTACGCCAATTTCCTTCTTGTGCATAAATTTTGTCTTTTTTCATGACCAAGTAAGCAACTGTATTCATTATGATCAAATATAAGATTAACACCTTTTCCCTTTTCCTTTCAGAATGTAAAAAAGATCATCTCCATCAAATGAGGAAATGATCTTTTCTTTTAGTCAAATTTAAGCTTTTAAGCTGTCTTTTGCTTTTGAAGCTAATTGTGCAAAAGCTTTTTCGTCTGAAATTGCGATTTCAGAAAGCATTTTACGGTTGATGTCGATACCTGCTAATTTAAGACCGTGCATTAAACGGCTGTAAGAAAGACCGTTTGTACGAGCAGCAGCGTTAATACGAGTGATCCAAAGCTTACGGAAATCACGCTTCTTTTGACGACGGTCACGGTAAGCGTACATTAAAGATTTGAATACTTGTTGTTGAGCTACTTTAAATAATTTATGTTTGGAACCGAAATAGCCTTTAGCTAGCTTAAGGACTTTTTTACGACGACGACGTGTTACATAGCCACCTTTTACTCTTGGCATATTAAAAACCTCCTATTTTTAAATCAACTTTTCGTATGATTAACGTTTTTTGTAAGTTAACAATGTACGGATACGCTTGTAGTCACCACTGTTAACAAGTTTCGCTTTGCGAAGCTTACGCTTAGCTTTAGTAGACTTGTTAGCAAACAAGTGACTTGTATAAGCGCTCGCACGCTTTAATTTACCTGATCCAGTTTTTCTAAAGCGCTTTGCAGCACCTTTATGAGTTTTCATTTTAGGCATAATGGTTACCTCCCTGGTAAAAATTATTTTTCGGCTTTAGGTGCTAGAATAAGAAACATGCTTCGGCCTTCCATTTTTGGTGATGTTTCCACCGTAGAAAGATCTTCACATTCTTTCGCTAATTTCTCTAATACCGTTTTTCCGATTTGAGAATGAGTGATTGCACGTCCACGGAAACGAATACTTGCTTTTACTTTGTCGCCTTTTTCAAGGAACTTACGGGCATTTCTAAGCTTCGTATTGAAGTCGTTTTCCTCAATTGTTGGACTTAAACGAATTTCTTTAGTCGTAATGACTTTTTGATTTTTTCGTGCTTCTCGATCTTTACGCTGTTGCTCGTATTTAAACTTACCGTAGTCCATTATACGACATACTGGCGGTTTAGCAGTTGCAGCAACGAGTACAAGGTCAAGATTTGCGTTTGCCGCAAGGTCTAAAGCTTCCTGTCTTGTTTTAATGCCAAGCTGGCTTCCATCAGGACCGATTAAGCGTACCTCACGTGCACGAATGCCTTCATTGACAGACATGTCCTTACTAATAGTAAGTCACCTCCAAATTTTCTCAGTGAGTGTTAAAAACACCCGACTTGTTATTTCTGCAAATAAAAAAAGCGTCGGCGCATATATCACCCACACGTAAACCGGCTATGTACTAATGACATGCCTGAATTCCATCTACCCATCAACAGCCACGAATAGGCGTCGAATCAGGTGAGAAGCGGGTGCTTCTGCTTGTTTGATGCTTAAGCTTATTTTATTAACCTTACATACTATAACATATTGGCGTGAAATGTGTCAAACAGCGAATGTAATAAGCAACGAAATTAATTTTACTTCGTTTTGAAAAGTAATGCAAGAGTTTTTTTAAAAAAGCCAGTAACCTGTCCACTTCGTTCATTTTCTGTCCAAGCGGTTATAAATTAAAAGAGCAGCCTTTATTCTACGGCTGCTCTCAATCTTATTTATCTTTTTTCATTAATTTGAGCCAAAATCTTCTCTCTAAAATCTTCATAAGTTACAGTTTCAGATTTTTGCTCTCCGTATTTACGTACGTTTACTGCGTTATCCTCAATTTCCTTATCGCCTAAAACAAGCATGTAAGGGATCTTCTTCATTTGAGCTTCACGGATCTTATAACCCATCTTCTCATTTCTTGTGTCGATTTCAACACGTACGGCATGTTCTTTCAAGTCTTCCTGCAGCTTATATGCGTATTCATTATGAACATCAGATACAGGGATCAGTTTCACTTGTACGGGTGCCAGCCAAGTTGGGAATGCACCTGCAAAATGCTCGACTAAAATTCCTAAGAAACGGTCGATCGAACCATAGATCGCACGGTGAATAACAACAGGACGAACCTTTTGGTTATTTTCATCTACGTAAGTAAGGTCGAACTTTTCAGGCATCTGGAAATCCAGCTGAATTGTTGCACACTGATGGCTTCTCTTAAGTGCATCTTTAATGTGGAAGTCGATTTTAGGACCATAGAATGCGCCGTCACCTTCGTTAAGGTGGTAGTTCATACCCAGATCTTCTAATACATTCTTCAATGCACCTTCAGCTTGTTCCCATAAACGGTCATCACCCATAGAATCTTCAGGACGAGTGGAAAGTTCTACTGAGTATTCAAAACCGAATGTGCTGTAAATTTTATCAACTAACTTAAATACGTTTTTAATTTCACTTTCAATCTGTTGTGGTGTTACAAAAATATGTGCATCATCCTGACAGAAAGTACGTACACGAATCATACCGTTTAATGCACCGCTGTATTCGTGGCGGTGCACCTGGCCAAATTCAGCCATACGCACTGGAAGGTCTCTGTATGAGTGAAGCTTATTTTTAAAGATAAGCATGTGGCCTGGGCAGTTCATCGGCTTCATCGCGAACTTTGTATCATCTACTTCAGAGAAATACATGTTTTCATGATAGTGATCCCAGTGTCCTGATTGCTCCCAAAGGCGCTGGTTCATCATAAATGGTGTACGCACTTCATCATAATCAACTTGACGCTGAAGTTCACGAGAGAAATTTTCAAGCTCTGTACGAATTGTTTGACCGTTTGGAAGATAAAAAGGCATTCCCGGCGCTTCTTCTGAGAACATGAAAAGTTCTAATTCTTTTCCTAGTTTACGGTGATCGCGCTTTTGTGCTTCTTCAATAAAGTGCAGATACTCATCAAGATCTTTTTGGCTCAAGAATGCAGCTCCATAAATACGCTGAAGCATTTGGTTGTCGCTGTCCCCGCGCCAGTAAGCTCCAGAGATGCTCATTAGTTTATAAGCTTTGATTTTTCCAGTTGAAGGAACGTGCGGTCCGCGGCAAAGGTCAAAGAACTCACCTTGCTCATAGATTGTAATCTTTTCTCCTTCAGGAAGATCGCGAATAAGCTCAAGTTTTAAATGATCATTTAATTTCTCGTATATTTCAAGTGCTTCTTCACGTGTTACTTCTTTTCGGACGATTTGAAGATTTTCATTTACAATCTTCTTCATTTCTTTTTCTATCGCTGGAAGGTCTTCTGGTGTTAAATTATGAGCCATGTCTACATCATAATAAAAACCATTATCGATGACTGGTCCGATACCAAGCTTCACATCTGGATATAAACGCTTAAGCGCTTGAGCAAGCAAGTGGGCATTTGAGTGTCGAGTCATCTCAAGACCTTCTTGTGAATCCTGCATTACGATTTCTATTGATGCATCTTCTTCAATTGGGCGTGAAAAGTCAAACAATTGCCCGTTTACTTTTCCTGCAACAGCTTTTTTCTTTAAGCTGGAGCTAATACTTTCAGCAACTTGTTCTGAAGTTACTCCTTTTGGAAATTCCTTGACCGATCCGTCTGGGAATGTAATTGAAATTGACGACATAATAAACATCTCCTTTAATTTATATAAAACAAAAAACACCCGTCCCTATAGAAGGGACGAGTGATTATCTCGTGGTTCCACCCTTGTTCCGCAAAATAATAATAAATTACGGCACTCGGACAGGATAACGGACTGCTGCCGTCAGCGATTACTCGAAATTTTTCACCGCTAAAGTTCAAAGGTGGTAAAGCAAATTTTCGTGTTAGGAAGCTTTCAGCCGGGACTTCCCTCTCTAAAAACCGTAAAAGCTGCTTCATGTCCTCATCAATACAGATTAAATGATAAAATTATAAACTTATTATATGCAGATGCTTTTCAAAAAGCAAGAGGCCAATGACAGTTTATGACTTTTTTTTATACGGATACGGGTTATCCTTTAAAGACATCTTTTCAATTGGTGATATTATAACCTTCTCTTGAAAAATATTTTTTACCGTTTGCAGAAGCGGATGATCCATATCATATGCATAAATCCGGGCAGATGAAGGTGCTAATCCGATTAAAGGACCGAGAAGTCGTTCATCCAAGTTCACTGCATTCGTTAATTTCAATGCCCTGTCATGCAAGTTCTTTAGGTCAGTTTTTGATAGCTGATTTTGCTGTTCATCAAATATAACCACATTCTCACAATCAAAAATGATTACAATATCATTTTTCAAAATAGATTTTTGTTTTGATAAGCACGTACGTAATTGTTCAATAAATAATTGATACTCAAGCTCTAATTTATACTCATCAATAGCACATTCAACAATCTTAAGCAAAGTTGCTAAATAATCTTTAAGACGAAACTTTAAAAAAGCTTCAAACTCTAAGAAGTTTCTTTTTTCGGCTAAGATAGACTGCCACTGACCTCGTATGAGTCCCCACAGACTTGGCAGATTTTTGACCTCTGGAATTCCTTCAATTTCCCCTAAGATAATGCTTTTAGATATTGAGAATATTTCCTTCTGTTCAGCAGAGTCACTATAAAAAAAGGCATGTTCAATCATTTCCTTTAAACAAATATCTTCTACCTTATTCCTTGTAAATTCCGTTAACACATCCAAAATGAATTCTTTATGTTCATGTATGTGCAGTTCAAGAATTTTTGAAGAAGCATCAGATAATTTGGCAAAGGAAGGATTAATTTTATTTTTTGCTGCCGAACGGATTATTTTTTTTAGGACGGCGATTCCGTCAGACGGGTGTGAAAAAGCGATCGTGACCAAGCAAGTCCCCCCCATATAAAATCTCAATAATACAATATATGGGACCAGGTCATAAAAAATGTGAAAAATGTTAGTTAAACAACGAAAAAACAACCCGGAAACCGAGTTGTTTAATCATAAACAAATTTTCGTTCAATTTTGGAAAGGATATAAGCCATACCAAGAGTCAGGATCAAATACATGAGAGCTGCAGTCATGTATGGTTCCCATGGACGATAATACTGACCCATCATCGCCCGGGCATAATACATTAGTTCAGGTGTGGCAATGATTGAAACGAGTGATGAGTCTTTTATCAATACGATAAATTCATTTCCAAGAGGCGGTATCATTCTTCTTGAAGCTTGGGGAAGAATAACATGTTTCATAGCTTGTACGTGATTCATGCCTAATGACCTTGCAGCTTCCATCTGTCCTTTATCAATCGACTGAATTCCAGCCCGGAAAATCTCTGCAATATAGGCAGCAGCATTAAGAGATAATGCTAACACACTCGAAATAAAAACATTTGGCGGCTTCATTATGAGCGGCATCAGCGCTGAATGAATCAGTAAAATCTGAACAAGCAATGGTGTTCCCCGAAAGAAACTGATATACCACATACATGGTAAATTAATATATGGCTTTTTCACAATTTTTCCTAAACCGATAAATAAACCAAGTATTGTTCCAAAAAGAATGCCAAGTAACGAAAGCTGAATTGTTACCCAAGTTCCTTTTAAAAACAATGGCATGTATTCACCTATGATTTGTAAAGAAAATTCCATGTAGACCTCCTGAAAGTTTATTGTTTCAATGCATCTACATTGGGTTCTTCACCAAACCATGTTTTATAGATTTCTGCATACTTGCCACTTTCAATTACTTTTTTCAAAGCTTTGTTAATTTCTTCTTGATGCTCGCCTTTTTTAGGAAAAATAATGCCATAGTACTCACTTTCAAAATTCTCTTTGTCAGTAATTGTGACTAGCTTCTTATCAGGATTATTCTTTGCATATTCCTGAACAACTGCATTGTCTGCAACGACTGCCTCAACTTCCCCGTTTAATAAAGCTTGAATAGCTAAAGTGTTATTCTCAAATTTCTTAATGTTATCGCTCTTACCAAACATTTTTTCTAACGCTTCCTGACCTGTAGTACCATTTTGAACACTTACTTTTTTTCCTTCTAAATCCTTAGCACTTGTAATAGAAGTACCATCTTTTGCAAGGATCATATTAATAGATTCAAAATAAGGTGATGAGAAGTCATAGGTTTTCTTTCTATCATCATTAATTGTGATAGCAGATATTCCTGCATCAACCTCTTCATTTTTAAGAGCAATAAATAGCGGCTCCCATCCTGTGTTTTTCATTTCATATTCGAGACCAGCTTCTTTCATAACCGCTTCAAGCAAATCCACATCAAAACCAACAATCTTGTCCCCATCCAAAGATTCAAAAGGGGCGTATGCTGCATCTGTTCCGATTGTTAATTTATCCCCAGAACCAGCTCCGCAGGCTGCCAGGAATACTGCAGATAACCCGATGACACCCATTTTTAATTTCTGTTTCATATTCATTATTTCGTTTCCCCCTTTATGCTAAATATTCTTATATTATACACAAAATTTTTAATTTAAGGAAAATTCAAATAATAATTTTAAAAGAAAAAGATCCCAATTGTTTGGGACCTCAGTTAAAACTTTATATTCTGCAGATTTCTAAAGGACAGTCCTCACAGCTGCATGCATTTTTTAGATAAGCTAAATCTGTAATCTTAATATTCCCTCCAGCTTCAAAAGTCACAACACCGTCTTTTTTCAGCTGACTTAACATACGGTTAACCGTTTCACGCGATGTCCCTATAAGTTCTGCTAAATCAGTATTCGTAAAATGCTGTGATAAAGTGATACCTGAAGGAGTCATTTTACCATAAGAGTTAGCCAGTCTGATTAACGTTGAACATAATGCTCCTTTTTTTCCATAAAGCATTAGATCTCTAAACTTTGAACGTGTAATAGCATGCATGTTACTCATCCACTTCATGAATTCTACAGCAACTTCGCCATGCTGCCAGATGATTGTTTCTAAATCCTGCTGCTGAATAACACCCACATCACAATCTCTTGTCGCTTTTGCACTATAGTTATAGCGTGAATCCGGAGAAATTCCCAGTTCACCGATTAAATCTCCTTCTTGAAAGATGTAAAGAACCAGTTCCTTACCCTCTTCTGTCACCTTCGTAATTTTAATCTGGCCTTCTCTTAAATAAAACAATTTGTCTGCTGTATCATTGTCTAAAAATAAGTATTGATCTATTTCCACTTTCTTGGGATACATAATACTTTCTAAATATTGAAAAGTGTTTTTTGAAAAAACATCTGTATTTTGATAGGAACAAAAACTTTGTTGCTGTGTGCAGGCACCCATATTTAAAACCTCCCCGCTTCTCATATTTCCATTATAATCCACAATAAAAAATTTAAGTGTGATTTTAATCACACTAGCTGTGAACAATGTGTGATTTTTGATACATCTTTACTTGGAAATTTGTTTTATTCTTTTTTAAAAGGAGGGATCAAAGTGACTGCCGCAGTCATACTAACAGAAATCAGTGAGACTAAAACTTTATCAAAAAATGAAAAATCAGCTGTTGTCAGCTTAATTAGCGAACTTCAGCCCTATTTCAAAGAAATAATAGTGGTTAGTGATCATCCTGCTGTTTATTTGCCTTATGTAAAAGATACCGTTCGTATTCTAACCCCTTTTTACAAAGGAATGGATCCACTATCTTCTCTGCATGCTGCTTTATCTCTAGCGATCTCTGACGATGTTTGGATTCTTCACGAGGCTTTTCCTTTTCCCGGTATTAACACTTTTAAGGAAATAAAGACACTTAAAGAAAACAGCAATTCACAATGTGCAGTATATGATAAGAAGAATCCGAATCTTTTATACAGTATACTTGATAAAAGAGTTCTTCATGTTCTAGATGAAGCGATTAATACGAATAGTAATAGAATAGCAGATTTTTTTAATCATATAGACTGTACTTATTTTCCATTACAAAAAAAGAAAAGCTTGCAAACTTGAAAAAGTTTGCAAGCTTTTTTCTACCAAAACTTATAACCAGGTGATCCTGGCGGCGCATGATCTATCATATGCCAAAAAGGAATCGTATAAGCTATTAAGATCAGCGCAGCACAAATGCCTACCCAGAGCTTCCAATTCTCTAATATTACCGGAGTAGCTACCGCTTCCTCCTCCACCTCTCCTACTGGAAAATCCATTTCTCCTTTCGGTGCTTTAAAAGCCAGATAACCTATGATATACATCAAGAGCAAGATTGCTATAAATAAGATCGTTCCTCCGATTGCCATCGCTGCTTGATAAGGAACCCAATCAAGGGCTTGAGGATGGTCTGAGTAAGTCGTATAGGCCGTTCTGCGAGGTGCTCCAAACAAACCTACTAAATGCATTGCACCGGACATAAAAGCCATACCTACCGTCCACATGATTGTTTGAATGATTCCAAGTTTATTCATTTGCGGTGTTAAAGTTCTCCCACTCAGATACGGAACAAGCCAGTAGGCGATTCCGAAAAAAGTAAGAGCAACTGTTGAAGCAACAGTTAGATGAAAATGTCCGGTGACCCATAAGGTATTATGAATAACCTGGTTTAATTGATGGCTTGCGTTAATGATTCCACCCGCTCCTGCAGGAATAAAAATAAGCATTCCCATCATTGGTGCAAAAAAACGTACATCTTTCCAAGGTAAAACTTTAAACCATCCAAAAAGACCTTTAGCGCCTTTTTTTCTTCCTGCTGTTTCAAAAACGGCAAACATTGAAAATGCAGTCATTAACGAAGGAACAATTACCATAAACGTAAGGACTACTTGGAAAAACTTCCATGAATGCGAGATACCAGGCTCTAAAAGCTGATGGTGAAAGCCTACAGGAATACTGAATAAAAGAAAGAGTACAAAAGAAAGCCTTGCTAATGCATCACTGAATATTTTCCCTCCAATAATTTTAGGGATTACCACGTACCAGCACATATAAGCTGGAAGAAGCCAGAAATACACAAGCGGGTGTCCAAAATACCAAAACAGCGTCCGGCTGATTAATATATCAATTTTATCTACCCAGCCGATCGACCAAGGGATGAACTGAAGGATTACTGTTGCTGCAACGCCTAAAGTTGCGATAAACCATAAAGCCATCGTCATAACAGCCATGTAGCTAAAGAGAGGAGACAGCTTGCTGTTCGTTCTTCTCTTCCAAATATAATACTGATTCCACATAGAGAAAGCGCAAAGCCAGCTTCCCACCACAACATGAACGAGTGCTACATAAAACCATGGTGATGCCTGCAGCGGAGCGTAGAACGTATAAAGTACAGTTGCTTTGTTCAGCAGAATAAATATGGTTGCCAATATTGTTCCGAAAGTCATCATGGCAAATCCAAGCCATGCTGTTCTTCTCGGAACATCATAAAATGCTCCCATAGTTTTACTTATTCCGGCATATAAAAAACCAACAATAAAAAAAGTTGTAAAAATAAGTGCTAATAAAACACCATGAGCAGTTAATAGTTGATAATATCCGATAGAAAGCGGAAGCTCGATTGTACCGCTTCTAACCAATGTCTGCAAAAGACCTGCTATGGCACCAATAAATAGTGCAATAAAACTGACACTTAGAAAACCAAGACTTAACTGTGCATCTCTTTTATCAATCATGACGTCACCTCCAAAGTTACCGCCATTACTTGATGACCAACTCCACAATACTCATTACATAAAATAAGATATTTGCCGGGTTTATCAAATGTATGTGAAATTTTGCTCACATACCCTGGCGTTACCATCATGTTGACATTTGTTGCAGGGATTTCAAAGCCGTGGACAACATCAGTACTTGTCACTTTAAAATGAACGGTTGAACCTTTCGGAACAGTCATTTTAGATGGTGTAAATGTGAAAGCTTGAGCAAGCATGACTGCTTCATATTCCTTATCCCCTACCTTCGTCAGAGCTGGTTTATCGAATGGTGCCGTTAACGTTGCTTTTTGGGGATCGATTGTTTCCATGTGACTTGGAGGCTGGTTCCCCATAGCATAGGCGGAGACACCTACAATTAATAAAAAGATTGTTAAACACACTGCTCCGGACCAAAGCCAGATCTTCTCGTATTTATGAATATGCATCTTCAAAACCTCCTATCTAGATAGATACAGCAAGTAAACTGCTGCCCATGACAAAACGATAAACAAGCCAACACCCATAACAGAAAGAAGAGTTCCTAACAATTCTTTTTCCTTTTTCACCTTTACTTTTTCTTTAGTCTTACTTTGCAGCTGCGGCATCTTCATTCCTCCTTAGGTTTCACACTTAAAGAATAAGCGCAATAAAAAAATACCGCTGTGACAAATGTCATAACGGTATTGAATATGCTTTTTTGTAAACTCTGTCACAGAGAGTAATCAATAACTCCAATGCACTTCATGGAAGTTTATACAAAACCACAAACTCTTAGAAAAGGTAAAAAATACAAATTTGTTTTCGTAAACAATGTTGCTTTTGTAGATGTTGATTTCCGTTCCAGGATGCTCTCTCTCCAATCAACTAGTCAAAGAAGTCTACTCAACAAATAATGTTCAAAAGCAACAATCTTTTAGAAATTAGCCAAATAAAAAACACCTGACTCTTGTTTTAAAATACAGTGTCAGGTGTTCTTGAATTAGTTTTGCATAACAAAATCTTTTTCTGCATTTTCTTCATCTTGGAAAACACGAAGAACTTCATATTTCGTATTTCTCTGAGCAGGAATTTTACCTGCTTCACGAATAAGACGCAACGTTAAGTTTGTATTTACTTTATGTGTAGTTCCAGCAGCAGAAACAACATTCTCCTCCATCATCGTGCTTCCAAAGTCGTTGCAGCCGTAATGAAGAGATTTTTTACCGACTTCTGGTCCCATCGTTACCCATGAGGATTGGAAGTTTGGAATGTTATCTAAGAAAATGCGTGAAATGGCTACGTTCTTCAGATATTCTCTTGGTGTTGTTTTCTCTGCTTTCATATTTGTATTATCCGGCTGGAAAGTCCACGAAATGAAAGCTAGGAAACAATTCGTTTCATCCTGAGCATCACGGACTCTTTGTAAATGAAGTGCTCTTTCTTCAAAAGTTTCCCCAAATCCGATTACCATCGTAGCAGTTGAATGCAAACCAACTTTTTTAGCTGTTTTCATACATTCAATCCACTCTGTCCATGAACCTTTTAGTCTGCTGATCTTTTTGCGCGTACGATCATCAAGAATCTCTGCTCCTCCGCCAGGAAGTGAGTCAAGACCCGCTTCTTTTAATTCACGAAGAACTTCTTCTAGTGATAATCCAGATACTTCAACCATCTTCCAGACTTCAGCTGGTGAGAAAGAATGCATGGTAATATCAAAACGCTTTTTTATCTCTCTCAATAAATCTGTATAATAGCTAAACGGCAGGTTTGGATTCGTCCCGCCTTGCATTAAAATTTCTGTACCGCCAACATCAACTGTTTCCTGGATCTTTTGAAAAATCACTTCATCATCAAGTACATATCCTTCTTCACTTCCAGGAGGACGGTAAAAGGCACAAAATCTGCAATATGTATCACAAAAATTAGTGTAATTAACGTTGCGTCCGATCACAAAAGTAGTGACAGGTTCTGGGTGCCATCTTTTCATAATGATGTCAGCAACTTCTCCCATTCGCTCCACTTCATCACTTTCATATAGTTTAACGGCATCTTCTACAGATAAACGTTCACCATCTAATGCTTTTTGTAAAATTGATTCAATACTCATCGGCAACCTCCGAATCGAATTTCTTATGTACTTATCCTATCATATTTTGATAGAAGAGACAGCTTTGTACGAGAAAGAAAAAGAAAAACAGTGAAAAAAGACCTCTGCCCGCATAACGGACAGAAGTCTATTAGAATTCTTCTCTGAAATTTTTATTGCCGCCCATGAAAACAGGAGAACTTAAGTGCTTAATACGTTCCATAATTC
This sequence comes from Fictibacillus halophilus, assembly GCF_042680145.1. Taxonomy (GTDB): domain Bacteria; phylum Bacillota; class Bacilli; order Bacillales; family Fictibacillaceae; genus Fictibacillus; species Fictibacillus halophilus_A. The sequence goes on from NZ_JBHTNQ010000001.1 coordinate 2,154,075, forward strand.
TTAGAGCTTTAACTTCATCAAGTCCGCCCTTTTGCGAGTATGATAAATGCTGCTGCAGCATGTCATAATCACAATTTGACGTATAAAGAGTTGGAAGCTTTTCCATCATTCTATACTGAAGGATGACTCCAATAATCTCATCACGAACCCAGTTTGTCATGTTCTCGGCTCCGATATCATCAAGCATCAGTACTGGAACAGTTTTTAAGAGCTCCATTTTCGTATCAAAACTTCCATCAGAGAGAGATTGCTTCATCTCTCGTAAGAATTCCGGTGTATGAACCATCAGTGAATGAATTCCTTTTTCAGCCAGTCCATTCGCGATTGCCCCAAGAAGATATGTTTTTCCCACACCAAACTTTCCATAAAAATAAATGCCTTTTACCGGCTGGTTGGTCCCTGCCATCTGTACGAATTCATACGCTTTAGAAATCGCATTTCGTCTTGTATCATCAATGCTATGTTTATAAAGTCGGTCAAATGTAGCACCAAGTATCTCTTTCGGTATAAAATAACTCTTTATGAGCGAGGCCATCGATTTTTTATGTTCATCATGTAACTTCAGTTCGCAAGGCTTGTATCGTAATTCTACAGTCTGTCTCACTCTTGTAAGTTCAGATCTATAACCTTGCATCAAATTAGGGCATCTATCTAAGCCAGGACAATTGCTGCATGCCTGCTGTTCATTTTTAAAAGTATAGAAACTAGATAATAATTTATCTGCATGGGTATCTGAAATATCAGGGTTTTCTCTTAAAAAACGCATCACTTTTGGATCTGTAAGGACTTGTTGTTTCATTAATTCGTATTTTTCCTGAAATTTTTCAAATCCCGGCATTTGCTTAACAGATTCCTTTATTGATTCCACGTTAATCCCCCCTTATTTCGAATTATTTAACAAGCTTTCAAGCCATTTTCGATTTTCATCTTCGTTTGAAGAGCTGCTCTCATCCTCTTTTGCCAAATTTGTTTCTGGCTTCAGCCAATCTGGAACAGACACATTTGGCTTTTGATTTCCATTATAAAACTTAGATTTTGATGTCTTCTTTTCTTGCCACTCTTTTGATTTTCTTTTTTCATCCCGCGCAAGCGCCATTGCTTCTGGCACCGTCTGTACTTTTTTTCGCGCCCAATGTGATGCTATTCGTTCTATTAGACCCTTTGCAAGTTTCATATCATTACCAGACAAAACATAATCCAATAGAACATTCGTAACACCCGGTGTTAAATTTTGATCAAGCAAACAATAGGCAACAAGCTTCAAATCAACTTCAGAAGGTGTTGTTCCGCTATAATCTTCTAATAGACGAAACGGTGATACTTCTTCAAAGTATTTAATAAGTTCTTCTTCTTTTGATTTTGGTTCCATCCCTTGAAGTGCTTTAAGGTGAACGGGCTGTGTTCTTAATGCTAACACAGGCAGACCTTCTTCGTGTTCAAAACGATACCATTTTTGAATCTCTCTGCGCAGATTTTCAACATTGATTTCTCCTGTTGAATAATAAACGTTTTGTATTTGTCTGCTCATATCCATTGGTTCAAGCTGATAGATATATGCTAGTTTATAGATCGATTCTTTTAGTTTAGGAGTTAAAACTTCTTTAGGCACTACAAAAGTAGAGATTTGATTAACCATTGCTTCAAAATCAAAGTCTGTCTCACCAAAGGTAACTTTACCCTGCACTCCTTTTTCTAAAAGAGATACATTTTCGGAAACAACATTCTCATTGATCTCAGAATAACTTTTTGATGTCATTTCAGAAGGATGCAAAGAAGTGAAAACATCGCTAAACGAAGCTGTTACTTCAGTAAAACCAGATGAATCTGCTTGCGGAATTAAAAATGATTCCCTTATCTCATTAAACTTTGTTTGTCCAAGACGGTTGAATAAATAGATGCTGAGAAATCCATCTGTGAAAAAAGCTTTTGGAGAAAGCGGCAGCTGCAGATCATATATATATTCCCGGGAGCTCTCACCATCTTTTTTCAGCGTTTTTAATAATCCAATCGCTTCTAGCTTTTTTCTCCCTGATAAAATATCTTTTAAAGAAAATTGCGTTAGATTCATGAGATGCTGATGCTTTTTTGATTGATGGTTCATTTTAGCTTCGCACCATAAAGTCAAATATAAGCTGTGTGCAAATGCTCCTATTAATGGCTGATAGAGCAAAGTCAGTACGTTTTGATCTATCTCATTCAATACGCCTTTGCTCTGGACGGAATAAGTATCAACGGGCACTACTTCCTGAAAATGTACCGTCATCGTCTTCACCCTTTATATACATAAAATTCTCTTAACTATGAAAGAAACTTGGCTGACGTTTCATTTGTCCGTCAGCCAAAGTTGCACTATTACGAAAATAAAAGAGCGTTATAGCTGTTCAACTGAAGCTTTAACGCTCATCTTTGTTAATCAGTTCTTTTAGTTCTTGTATGAATACATTAATATCTTTAAATTGGCGATAAACAGAGGCGAATCTTACATATGCCACCTCATCAGTTTTTGAAAGATGTTCCATTACCTGTTCTCCAACTGCTGTACTGGAAATCTCGGACGCTCCGCTGTTTCTCAGTTCTTTTTCGATATTATCCACTATATTTTCAAGTGTTTCTAAGGGGACAGGTCTTTTTTCACAAGCTTTAATAAGCCCTCTAAGAATCTTTTCGCGGCTAAATTCTTCTCTCTCTCCGCCCTTTTTAACAATGATAAGCGGTGTTTGTTCTACCGTTTCAAATGTAGTAAATCTATAGCTGCAATCTTCACATTCCCGTCTTCGGCGAATAGACCGGCCGCTATGAACAGGTCTGGAATCAAGCACTTTTGTTCCATTATGCTGGCAAGAAGGACACCTCATTGTAATCATCCCCAAAAAATTTTCTATTCTATATCTATCTTAAAGAAAAGGGAGGTTTGTGACAAGCTATTCCTATAAATTTTCAGCCATAGATGTCCCCAAAAACGGGAGTCTTTGTTTTAAAATCTCATATATGCTAGTAATCAGGCGCTGATTATTTCCAAAATTAAAAGGAAGAGCAGACTCTGTTGAAACATTTAGATCTACTGCTGTATGATTATGTCTTACTGTTACTACACTGACCACAACAAATGCAACTTTGGGCTGTCTTACTTCAAATGTCGCTTCTCCCCTTTCCTCAGAAAATCCAAGCTTTGTAAAGTTCGTGTCTTCATCCAAGATTTGTTTTATAACTTTCATCACTTCCGTCTTGTTAGCTTTAAAGTAATGGGTTCGAAGTCTTTCGTCCACATGCTGTTCACTCGTTTCCGCGTGATTTTCCATTAGATTTTGAAGCTTTCTAAACATAATAAACCTCCAAAACGCCATAATTTGTAACGTATTATTCCCTATTTCATAAGAAATAAAAAAGAGGTGTGAAATTTCACACCTCGCTTACATTCTGTTTTTTAATTATTGAGCTGTAACTTTTGATTTGGCAACGGCAATCGGACCCATTCCGCGTGGAACTTCCAGATTTTCACGTTTTTTAGCGCCTAATGCTTCTGAAATGTAATCAGCAGCTACGTTAGGATCAATTCGATCTCCACACGTATAAACATCAATACTTGCATAACCATGCTCAGGAAAACTGTGAATAGTTAGATGAGATTCAGAAATAATGACTACTCCACTTACACCGTGCGGAGCAAATTTATGAAAAGCAACCTCACGAATTTCTGCACCTGCTTTCAATGCAGCATCTACGAAAGTCTCTTCAATAAACTTCATGTCATTTAATTTTTCAGAATCACAACCCCATAACTCAGCAATTACGTGTCTTCCCATTGTATCCATTAGCATAGTCCCCCTTTTAAAAATAATCATGCCTTCAAGCATGCGGTATCGAACATCTACCACGGGGGCAAGTTAGTCCAGAGAGGTCCTAACCCTTTAAGTAGCATTCAATGCCTTAATTTGCTTTATTTGAAGTTCACGAAACATAGTATACTTCTTTTAAAATTGATTTGCAATAATTCTGGGTAAATTTTTTTAATAGTTTTTTTCAACAAAAAAGCATATCCGTATTAAACATAAAGAAGCCGGGAATTTTCCCGGCTCGTTATATTTATCCTTCATTCATCTTTATGAAACGGAAGCGTTTTTCTCTACTGGCACTTTGCTGTTAAGTGCAAATGCTACATGTTTCGCCAAATCAACAACTCGGCAAGAATAGCCCCACTCATTGTCATACCAAGCCAATACCTTGACTTTATTTCCATCCATCACCATAGTCGATAGACCATCAACAATAGAAGAGTTTTCATTTCCGTTATAATCAATTGATACTAAAGGCAGATCACTATACCCTAATACGCCTTTCATTGATCCCTCTGCTGCTGATTGGAATGCATGATTCACTTGGTCTTTTGAAACAGGAGTCTTCAATTCTACAACCACATCAACTAAAGATACATTTGGTGTTGGAACTCTAAGTGCCATTCCATTTAGTTTGCCTTCTAGATGTGGAAGAACTTTAGCAATTGCTTTAGCTGCTCCTGTTGAAGTAGGAATAATGGATGTTCCGCAGGCACGGGCACGTCTTAGGTCCTTGTGCGGGTTATCAATATTTTTTTGATCATTTGTATATGCATGAACCGTTGTCATCATACCGGATTGAACACCAAACTGGTCGTCAAGCACTTTTATAACAGGTGCAAGACAGTTTGTAGTACAAGAAGCATTTGAAATAATATGATGTTCTGACGGAATGTAATCGCTGTCATTTACGCCCATAACAATCGTAATATCTTCATTCTTGCCTGGAGCTGTAATAATTACCTTTTTAGCACCGGCTTCAATATGAAGTCCTGCAGTTTCCTGAGATACAAATTTACCTGTTGCTTCAATTACGATATCAATTCCGAGATTACCCCAAGGCAACTCACGAGGGTCACGGGAATTCACTAAAACAACTTTTTTTCCATTAACAAAAAGGGCATCTTCTGCAGCTACAACATCTCCTGGAAAAGTCCCATGTATGGAATCGTATTTAACCATATGAGCAAGTGTTTCTGCTGGATAGCTGGCATTAACAGCTACAACCTCGAAATCGTCATTCTCCATCATTTTGCGGAAGACCATTCTTCCGATTCTCCCCAAGCCATTAATTGCAATTTTTGCTTTCATGAAGCTGCTCCTTCCAATGTGTTATACTCTTTAAGGTTTCTATCTGCAATTAGTATATCATAATAACCCTCCAAAAGAACATACTTTTATTGAAATTAGGCAAAAAAGGGGCATTTATTGTAATTAAACGTTGCTGCTATTAGAAATTGTTGATTTCCACTCCAGGCAACGATCTTCTAAAAGATTTTAGCTTTTGAGTATTTTGTTACTCCTCTTCATTGACAAGGTAATTGGAGCGGAAGGTGCGAGACTCCTGCGGGAGCAGCGTGCCTGCTACCTGACTATTCTTCTCGCAAGGCATGCGACGAGGAAGCTTACTACGGTAGGATTTTCTTGTAGACGCAGGAGCAGAACTTCATATATCTTCACAGGGCTCACCGCACGCCCGCGGAAAGCGAGCATCCTGCAGCGGAAATTAACCACTTACAAGAGCAGCAATGTTTACGAAAACAGCCTTTAGAAAAGAGCAAATTAAAAAACAGCTCTATTTAATAGAGTCTGTTTTTTTAACTTCATGAAGTTGTTTAAGTAATTTTTGTTCTAAATCTGCTTTTGTATTATTATTTTCAATTACAACATCAGCCAATTTCTTTTTCTCTTCGATCGGCATCTGAGACTTTATTCTTGACTCAGCTTGTTCCTCTGTATACCCATCCCGCTCCATCAAACGCTTAAGCTGTATGTCTGGATGAGTATAAATTAGCCATGTTTCATCTACCATGTGAGTAAGTTTACTTTCAAATAATAAAGGGATATCCATGATTACTAAAGGATTGCCGTCGCTCAAATGCAGTTCAGCTTGTTTTTTCATTTCTGACCGCACAGCAGGATGCACGATTTCATTCAGCTTTAGCCGTTTCTCAGAGTTATTAAATATAATTTCCCCTAGTTTTGCCCTGTTTAAGGTCTTGTCAGAAAGAAGAACGTCATCTCCAAAAAAAGCGACTATTTTTTCGTAAGCGTCTTTTCCAGGCATTACTACTTCCCTTGCAATAATATCAGCGTCGATGACAGGTATTCCTTGTTCGCTTAAGATAAGACTGGCTGTAGATTTCCCGGTTGCGATTCCGCCTGTTAATCCAATAATCAATGGTTTTCCTCCTGTTACATTCTTAATAAACCCATTACAATCAGTAAAATACCTGGTAGAACTGATAACCGTTTCATCCAATTCGTTTTATTAAAAAAATATAACCCTAATGCCATACCGCCCCATAAGAACAGAGCACTCATAACTGCAATTGACACTGTGGTCAAAAGAGGCGAAAGATCAATTAACGCAGCTCCAATTCCTGCTCCAAAAGCATCAAGCGACAAAGCTATTCCCAGCAGAACTGCTTCCCAGCCAGTAATGGAACCAGATTTATCTATATCAGCCATGACTGGTTTTTTCAAAATATGAATGACGATTCCTAATGATTTTATTTCAAATAGCACTAAATTTTTTGGTTCTGTTTCGATGTTTTCTTTCTCTGGTAAAAAAACCTGCCAAAGAGAGTAGATTCCGATTCCAAGAAGAATTAAGCCGCCTAACACTTCACCTGTTTTTTGAGTAATAAACTGTTCTAAGGTAAATCCGAGGAACATTGAAAATAAAAAGGTAACAGCTGAACATATTGCGATGATTAATATGGAGCGAAAAGGAATTTTAATGGACTTCATTCCATACGTTAATCCGGCTCCAAAACTGTCCAGGCTGACGGCCAGTGCCAGTAATACAAATGAGTAAGCCACCATGTCCCTGTACTCCTTTCAGTTAACGGTAAAAGCAGTATATGAAAGGAGTATAAATTTGGTTTATTTTTGACAGTTCTTACAAATGTGAGTGCCTCTTCCTGCTACAACCATGCGCTCAATCTCATTCCCGCAGATACGGCAAGGCTCACTCTTTCTTCCATACACAAACAATTTCAGCTGAAAGCCTCCAGCTTCACCCATCGAATTCGTATAGGAACGGATCGTACTTCCACCATGTTTTACCGCTTCAGCTAAAATATCAGTAATTGCATTCTTTAATTTTTTTAACTTGTGTATAGATAATTCATTAGCGGGTGTTTCAGGATGAATTTTCGCTTTAAATAATACTTCATCAACATAGATATTTCCGAGACCTGCAATGAATGTCTGATCAAGGAGCACCGCTTTAATGCTGCGTTTTGTCTTGGAGAATAACTTTTTCATCAGTCCCGCTGTAAGGGAATCTGATAGCGGCTCAACACCTAATGAGCTTAGCGGAAGGTGATTTTCTTCTGTACCTTTAGGATATAGATGCATTGTACCGAATTTACGGACGTCTCTATATCTGAGTTCAGTTCCATCCGTAAAAGAAAAGATAACATGAGTATGCTTGTCAGCTTGTTCTTCCTTGTTGAACAGCCCATATTTGCCTTCCATTCTCAGGTGAGAAACAAGAGAATCCTCATTTAGATGAAAAATTAAAAACTTCCCTCTCCGGTATACTTCTTCAAAACTCTGACCTTTAAGCCTTACAGCAAATTCTTCAGTTATAGGATGCTTGATGATATTATTCCAATAAATTTTTACTTCCTCAATGACTTTCCCAGGTAAAAATTTATTGAGTGTATTTTTCACATTTTCTACTTCAGGTAATTCAGGCACGAGTTTCACCACACTTTACTATGAAAAACAGCACCCCATAGCACGGGGATGCTGTCTTATTATTTATTTCGCTTCATACCACGAATCGCCCCAGCTTACATCAACTTTAAGAGGCACATCGAGTTGAACAGCCTGTTCCATCACTTCACAGACAATTTTCTTCAGCTTTTCAATCTCTTGTTCTGGCGCTTCAAAAATTAATTCATCATGAACAGTTAACAGCATTTTTGCTTCGAGTTTTTCGTCACTGAGACGGTTGTCCATATCAACCATTGCTTTCTTTATAATATCGGCTGCTGTGCCTTGAATAGGAGTATTCATGGCAGTCCGCTCAGCAAAACTGCGTAAATTGAAATTTCTGCTGTTGATCTCCGGCAGGTAGCGGCGTCGATGAAGCAATGTAGAAACGTATCCGTTTTGTTTAGCTTCAGCAATACTATCCTTCATATATTGCTGTACACCCGGGAAGCTCTCCAGATAGGACTTAATAAATTCACCAGCTTCTTTTCTAGTTATCCCTAAGCTTTGAGATAAACCATAATCACTGATTCCATAAACGATACCAAAGTTAACAGCTTTCGCATGTCTTCGCATTTCAGATGTCACTTCATCCTGGTTGACATGAAAAACATCCATGGCTGTTTTTGTATGAACATCCATCTCGCTTTGGAAAGCCTCCATCAGATTTTCATCCTGGGATATATGGGCCAGTACACGAAGCTCGATCTGAGAGTAATCTGCAGCTAGTATTTTCCATCCAGGCTGAGATGGTACAAAAGCATGTCTGATTTTTCTCCCTGCTTCCAGACGAATTGGTATGTTCTGCAGGTTCGGATCGATCGAACTAAGGCGTCCTGTCTGAGCAAGCACTTGATTAAAACGAGTATGAATTCTCCCTGTATCTTCATGAACAACTTTTAACAAGCCTTCAATATAAGTTGATCTTAGTTTACCTAACTGGCGGTATATTAAAATTTTATTGATAATCTCATGTTTGCCTTCTAATTTTTCTAAAACATCAACGGAGGTAGAATAACCTGTTTTTGTTTTTTTAACTGCAGGCAGATTTAATTTTTCAAAAAGAATCTCCCCGAGCTGTTTTGGTGAATTAATATTGAACGAAACACCTGCAAGTTCATGTATATCTTTTTCAAGCGTAGAAAGCTGTGCTTCTAAGTCAGTGCCCATTTCTCTCAGGGTATCTGCTTTTACCTTCACACCGATTTCTTCCATTTTCGCAAGTACCAAAGATAATGGCATCTCTAAATCATAGAACAAGTTGCTTTGTTCATTTTCTTTTAATTTATCTGCTAATACATCAGTTAAAATGAAGATAGCATGTGCTTTTCGGCTAAGGTGTTCTGCTAGAATATCTTCTTCGGGCAGTTTTTTCTTTGCCCCTTTTCCATATATCTTCTCATTTGAGTCAACGTTTAGCTTTCCATACTGCTTAGCCACATCAGCCACTTCGTCTAATGACTCCGACGGATTCAGAAGATAAGAAGCAAGCTGGATATCAAATTCGATGCCATTTAATTGAATCCCTTGTCCTTTTAAAGCAACGTGAGCTCTTTTAGCATCAAACATTCTCTTCTTTTGATCATCATCTTCAAGCCATTCTTTAAATTCATTTGAGGCTTCAGCTAGACTTGATGAAATATAATACGTTCCGTGCTCATTGCTTATCGCATAACCTTGAATGTCAGCTTTATGGTAATCCTCAGTCAGCGTTTCTACAATTAATGCGGATGGATTCTGCAGCATTTCAGCATCAATAGAAGAAACCGTTTGAAAATTCAATTCTTCTTTTTCGATCTCTGGAAGAAGTTCTTCATCTCCGCCTAAGCGTTCCAGCAGAGATTGAAAACCGAGCTCTTTAAACAACGGAAACACAGAAGAATTTTCATAACCTTCGTAGTTCGTATCTTCTAATCCTAGCTCGATCGGTGCTTCTTTTGTAATCGTTGCAAGCTCTTTACTCATTAATGCCTGATCTTTATTTTCTGTTAACCGTTCTTTTAATTTTGCCCCTGAAATCTGATCGATCGAATCCAACACTTTTTCTACAGAGCCATATTCTTTAATGAGCTTAATAGCCGTTTTTTCTCCTACTCCCGGAACACCTGGAATATTATCGGAAGGATCGCCCATAAGACCTTTCATATCGATAATTTGATGTGGGGTAATCCCATATCGCTCGTTTACTTGTTCGACAGTATAAGCTTCTACTTCAGTTATACCTTTTCTCGTCAGAACTACTTCGACATCTGGCGTTACGAGCTGAAGCAAATCTTTATCCCCCGTAAATACTTTTACATCCCAGTTGCCATCTGCGGCATTTGACGCGAGTGTTCCGATGATATCATCCGCTTCATAATTCTCAAGTTCATATCTTTTAATCTTAAATGCATCCAGCAGCTGTCTGATAAAAGGGAACTGCTCAGAAAGCTCAGGCGGTGTTTTTTGACGGCCGCCTTTATATTCACCGAACGTTTTATGGCGAAAAGTCGTTTTTCCCGCATCAAAAGCGACAAGCATATGCGAGGGCTTTTCATCTTCTAAAATCTTAAGAAGCATTTGTGTAAAGCCATAAACAGCATTTGTATAAACACCTTTATCATTGTTTAACAGCGGCAAAGCAAAGAAAGCTCTATATGCAATACTATTTCCATCTACTAAAACTAATTTATTTTTTCCCAAGTCCGTTACCTCCTGAGGGCATTTCTCTAGTTTCTATTGTATCATGACGGATAAAAGAAACAAAAAAGAAGAAACGGTATGTAAGCATTCGGAGAGCTTTATTGATTTCACGAATGCTCTAAGCTACAAATTTTGAATTGTTTTTTTATTTACTTCACTGCAAAGTTGATTGGAGCGGAAGGTGCGAGACTCCTGCGGGAGCAGCGGGACAGGTGAGACTCCTAACGGTGCAAAGCGCAGAGGAGGCTCACCGCACGCCCCGCGGAAAGCGAGCACCTGGAGAGGAAATCAACATCTTTTAATAGCAACAATGAAAAACAGCCTTTAAGATTGGGTATTACTCGTCAATTCGCCGCTTATCAATCTACAAAAAAAAGGCGAGAATCCATGGAGGACTCTCGCTAAGGGGGTACTGAAAAAGGATACTTTTATAGTACGGTTTAACTATTAATTAAAGAAAACAACGGTGTAAAGGAATTGTAAATCTTATAACTCTAACTTTTTTGGGAAGAGTATAATAAAATGAGAACCTTCTCCTATCTTGCTTTCTACTTTAATTGTCCCGTGGTGCGCTTCTACTAGATGCTTTACGATAGCAAGCCCTAAACCTGTTCCGCCAGAATTCCTGCTTCTTGCTTTATCAACCCGATAGAATCGTTCAAATATTCGGGGAATCTCACTTTCTTTAATACCTATTCCTGTATCTTTAACAGTCAGCATCACTTGTTCTTTCTTTTCTTCTACATTTACAGATACTGATCCATCTGCTGGTGTATAGTTTAGACTGTTAGATACGAGATTAATGATAATTTGCTTTAGACGCGGGGCATCCCCATCCATCATTGGATTACCAGAAACGGATATTGAAAGTGTGATATTTTTCTTTTCTGCTTTTGGAAGCAATATCTCTATTGTTTCTTTAACCAAATCCTCCAGGTTAACTTTCTGCACATCCAGGTGGAATCCTTGCTCACTTTTTGAAAGATCCAGCAAGTCTTGTATCAAAGCTTGAAGACGGTCACTCTCATTCAAAATAATCGTTAAAAACTTATTGCGAAATTCTTCATTTTCTCCTGCTCCATCTAAAAGGGTTTCCGCAAAACCTTTTAAAGATGTGATCGGGGTTTTCAGTTCATGGGATACGTTCGCAACAAAATCTTTTCTGACCTGTTCAAGCTTCTTCAATTCAGTTATATCGTGAAATACGAGTACTATGCCCCTAAGCTTACCTTTCACATCTAAGACTGGAGCACTGTATACATCAAAGTGTTTTCGCTCAATATGAATCGGGATGACTACATTCTTCTTGACGTTCCTTTCGGTTAAATATGTTTCTTTAACGATATCTTTAATTTCAGCATGCGGGAAAACTTCGTAAAACAGGTGACCTGTCCAATAGTCAGCGTGCTCTTTAAATAATTCTTTGAAAGCTTTATTCACCAGGTTAATGTATCCATTCGAATCAATCAAAATTAATCCGCTGCCCATATTTTCAATCAATGTTATTAGCCTGTCATGCTGAGACTCCTGAGACTTCGTCATTTTTTCAAGATTACGTGCCAGAACATTAAGTGAATAGTTCAGTTCCCCAATATCTTCACCGTAATATTCATATGTTCTAGCTTTAAAATTTCCTTTAGCGAGCTCTTTTGCAGTTTGCGTTGCTTCTTCAACAGGGCGGACAATTTTATGAATGACCTTTACTGATACATATAGAATAATGACAAAACATATTAGAAAACCAATAGACATCATAATCCAGATGGATCTTTCAGCGGCTTCTGCTGCACCTTCTGGAATAGCTAACTGTATATAGCCCGTATTTTCTTTTTGCTTTCGCTCGAGCGTATAATAAATTTTTCCGCTCTCATTTTTTTGAACCAGTTCATTATCTGAAGATTGCTTTTCCGGGTAATAGGACGACATGTTTCTAGGACTATTTCCATCCGAAGTATATTTAACGTTCCAGTTCGAATCCAAAACATAAATGTCTCCATTTAAATCCTTTGAAGCATATCTTAATAGGTTTTTAATTGTTGAAGGCTCTTCTTCTGTATTTAAGACTTGTTCAATTAACCCTAACTCTCCAGCATAAAACTGCATTCTTTTTTCTTTAACACTGTGATGAACAATATTGCCCATAATGAGTGCCAGGAGTATAAAAACCAGTAAAATCCCGAGTAAAAAAAACGTAAGTACCCGGTTTTTAAATTCGTTCATTATTGAGGCTCCTCTAATTTATATCCTAGTCCTCTAATTGTTTTAATATAGATCGGCTTTCTAGTATTCGTCTCAATTTTCTCCCGAAGATGGCTGATATGAACATCAACAATCCTAGTATCTCCGACAAAATCATAGTTCCAGACAGCTGACAAAAGCTGTTCCCTCGAAAGAACGCGCCCTTTATGTCTCGCAAGGTACACCAGCAATTCAAATTCTTTTGGTGTTAATTCCAGCGCTTTATCTTTAAAATAAGCTTCATAATTTTCAGGGTAAATATCTACCTCTCCAATTTGAAGATGTTCCACTTCATCTTTTATATGTTTTTCTGCACTAGGTTCCGCTGCTGCAGTCCGGCGGAGAATCGCCTTCACTCGTGCAACTACTTCTCTTGGACTGAAAGGTTTTGTCATATAGTCATCAGCGCCTAATTCAAGACCCAGCACTTTATCAAATTCATCATCTTTAGCCGTCAGCATAAGAATTGGAATGTTTAATTTTTTTGAGCGCAGCTCTTTGCAGACTTCCAGCCCGTCCATTTCTGGAAGCATTAGATCTAATATGATCAGGTCAGGAATTTCGCTTTCTGCTTTTTCTAGTCCGTTTTTGCCATCCATAGCTGTTACTACTTGAAATCCTGCTTGTTCTAGATTGAATTGCAACAATGTTGAAATTGAAATTTCATCTTCTACAACGAGTAACTTTTGGCTCATTCAAATTCCCACCTTTATAGCGACTTTTACAAATTTATCATACTATGTTTTTGTTAGTGTGTACAAAAATCGCTAAATTTTCACACTTGCTTAACATTTTCTTTACATATTTTTTACATTCACAAAATCTGTTTTCTTAATCCTTGTTGCTTTAGAAGGCGTTATCATCGCTGAATAGTTGATTGGAGTGCAAGGTGCGAGACTCCTGCGTGCCTGCCACTTGAATATACTACTTGCAAGGCATGCGACGAGGAACACGCTTCGTCAGGATATCCATGCAGACGCAGGAGCACACAAACTTTCTTTCAGGGTGAGACTCCTATGGCCACAAAGCGCGAAGGAGGCTCAACGCTCGCCCCGAGGAAAGCGAGTACATGGACCTAAAATCAACAACTTTCAAGAGCAACAGATTTTTCCTTTCAAAAAGGCTCTTTTCTAGAAGATTATTGCTACAAAGAGGTTTTGAAGTTCTTCATTGAAAAGTTGGTTGAAGGGGAAGGTGCGAGACTCCTGCGGGACAGGCGGGCAGGTGAGACACTTATAAGTGAAACGTACGAATGTGGCTCACCGCCTGCCCCGCGGAAAGCGAGCACCTGGAGCGGAAATCAACCACTTTTAAATAGCAACAAAGCTTTACGAAAACACCCTTCACAAAAATAAAACCCTTTCATCAGAAAGGGTTTTAAAAGTTTTCCATCGTATTTGATGTAATAGGTTTTGGCGGATATGGTGGGCAAACTTGAAGGTCAGCGTACAACACTTCATTTCCCTCTTCATTTTTTGCAGTTACTTTCATCGCAACTAAATGATTATCCCTGTCTACTTCTGTAATTTCAAACAAGAACGTTAGTTTTGAATAATGATATACAGGTTTTACAAAATGAAAGTGTGATTGTGTAATAGAGCTTCCTGGGCCAGGCAGGTATTTTGATACTGCCGAAGTTACCATCCCCATCAGCATAATTTGCGGTACTATAGGCTTTTTAAATGGTGTAAGTGTCGCATAATCATGCTGTATAAAGAGAGGGTTGTTATCGTTTGTTAATCCTAGATACAGCAAAAGGTCTTTATCTTCAATCGTTTCTTGCATCTCGAGTTTCTCTCCGGCCTGGATTTCATTAATTTTCCGGCCAAGCTTTCTCTTTTTTCCGATCAGCACTTTAGTTCCCCCCTTAATGTTAACGCTTTCATTGTAAATAGGAGAAAAGATTCGGGACAAGCTCCCGAATCTTCTTTTTCATTATGCCAGAACTTCCATTACAGCCTTTACAGATTCTGCAGATTGATCAAGTGCAGATTTTTCTTCAGCTGTAAGCTCTAATTCAATGATTTCTTCTAAGCCATTGCCGCCTAGAATTGTAGGTACTCCTAGACAGATACCATTGTAGCCATATTCGCCTTCTAAATAGGCGATTGAAGGAAGCACCCTGCGCTGATCCTTCACGATGGCTTCTACCATTTCAACCAATGAAGCAGCTGGTGCATAATACGCTGATCCGTTACCTAATAAGTTAACGATTTCACCGCCGCCTTTACGTGTGCGCTCAACAATTGCATCCAGACGTTCTTTTGAGATTAATTTTTCTAAAGGAATTCCACCCGCATAAGAGTAGCGGACTAAAGGAACCATGTCATCACCATGTCCGCCAAGAACGAAACCAGTTACGTCTTTTACAGAAAGGTTTAACTCCATAGCAACAAAAGTACGGAAACGAGCTGTATCAAGAATTCCAGATTGACCGATTACACGCTGTTTAGGGAATCCAGACTCTTTTAAAACTGTATAAGTCATGGCATCCACTGGATTAGTTAATACGATGATCGTACAGTCAGGTGAATGTTTAACGATTTCCTTTGTAACACTCTTCATGATTCCTGCATTCGTATTGACAAGGTCATCTCGGCTCATACCAGGTTTGCGTGCGATACCGGCAGTGATTACTACAACATCAGACCCAGCAGTATCAGCGTAATCGCTAGTACCCGTAATGGCAGCGTCAAAACCTTGAACAGGACTTGCTTCCATCATGTCAAGCGCTTTCCCTTTTGTAGGGTTTTCCATTTGAGGAATATCAACTAATACAACATCCCCGATTTCTTTTTGCCCTAAAATGAAAGCAGTTGTTGCTCCGGTAAATCCTCCACCAATAACTGAAATCTTTTTACGCTTGTTTGCCATGTCTTTCCCTCCAGAAACATTATAGAAAACGTTTACTAAACTAATTTCAGCAAAGCCCCTAGTTAAAGGGGCAGTTGCTTACATATTTTTAATTAGTTCGTCTGCAAACTCAGAACATTTAACTTCTGTAGCACCGTCCATCAAACGTGCAAAGTCATATGTTACTACTTTACTTGCAATCGTATTTTCCATCGATGAAAGAACTAGTTTGGCTGCTTCTCCCCAGCCTAAGTGTTCTAACATTAGTACACCTGAAAGGATAACAGATGAAGGGTTTACTTTATCAAGACCTGCATACTTCGGTGCAGTACCGTGAGTTGCTTCAAAAATAGCATGTCCTGTTTCGTAGTTGATGTTTGCTCCAGGAGCAATACCGATTCCGCCAACTTGAGCAGCAAGAGCATCAGAAATATAGTCACCGTTCAGGTTCATTGTTGCTACTACGTCAAATTCTGCTGGACGAGTAAGAATCTGCTGCAAGAAGATATCAGCAATTGAATCCTTAACGATGATTTTGCCTGCAGCTTCTGCATCAGCTTGTGCTTTGTTAGCTGCATCCTTGCCGCTTTCTTCAGCAATACGGTCATATTGAGCCCAAGTGAATACTTTGTCACCGAATTCAGCTTCTGCCAACTCATAACCCCAGTTTTTGAAAGCTCCTTCAGTGTATTTCATGATGTTTCCTTTGTGAACAAGTGTTACACTCTTGCGGCCTTCGTTGATCGCATATTGGATCGCAGCACGCACTAGACGCTGTGTACCTTCAGAAGATACAGGCTTAATACCGATTCCTGATGTTTCAGGGAAACGGATTTTGTTAGCACCCATTTCATCTTGAAGGAATTGAATAAGCTTTTTCACTTCGTCAGAACCGCTCGCATATTCGATACCTGCGTAAATATCTTCAGTATTTTCACGGAAGATAACCATGTTAGTATCTTCAGGACGTTTTACTGGTGAAGGTACACCTTTGAAATATTGAACAGGACGCAAGCAAGTGAATAAATCTAATTCTTGTCTTAGTGCAACGTTTAGAGATCTGATTCCTCCGCCGACTGGTGTGGTTAGAGGTCCTTTAATCGCAATTATGTAATCGCGAATAACATCTAAAGTTTCTGATGGAAGCCATTCTCCCGTTTGGTTAAATGCTTTTTCTCCAGCAAGAACTTCTTTCCAAACAATCTTTTTCTCACCGTTATATGCTTTTTCAACAGCAGCTTCTAATACTCTTGAAGCAGCAGCCCAGATATCTGGTCCAGTTCCGTCACCTTCGATGAAAGGGATAATTGGCTGGTTTGGTACATTCAACACTCCGTTGTCAACTGTAATACGTTCTCCGTTAGACATTCTAAATTCCTCCTATTTCTGCAAATACATTTACCATACTAGTCTACTAAAAAACATAGTGAAAAGAGAAGAAGAATCCCTTCTCTTTTTAAATGATTTTTTTTCGTTTATCTTTCCTCTAATGGAACGAACTTTTGCATATCAGGTCCGATATACTCAGCACGAGGACGGATCAGACGATTATTTTCGTACTGCTCCAAGATGTGTGCAATCCAGCCGGAAACACGGCTGATAGCAAAGATTGGCGTAAATAAGTCATGATCAATACCCAGGCTGTGATAAACACTCGCAGAGTAGAAGTCAACGTTTGGAAGCAAGCCTTTCTTTTGCTTTAACGTTTCATCAATTTTCACACTCATTGTATACCATTTTTCTTCACCAGTAATTGAAGTTAACTGCTTAGACATCTCACGCAAATGTTTCGCACGAGGATCTCCATTTTTGTATACACGGTGTCCAAAGCCCATAATCTTTTGCTTATTTTCAATAGCTTTATCCAAGTATGATTCAACGTTAGCTTCTTCACCTATCTCAGAAAGCATCTTCATAACCTGTTCGTTTGCTCCGCCATGAAGCGGCCCTTTAAGAGCGCCGATTGCAGCTGTGATGCCTGAGTAGATATCAGAAAGTGTCGCAACACATACACGTGCAGTGAATGTAGAAGCATTTAATTCATGGTCTGCATGCAGTACCAGTGCTTTATTAAAAGCAGTTTCAGAAATTTCATCAGGTTCTTTACCTGTTAGCATATATAAGAAATTAGCAGCATAGCTTAAATCTTTTTTAGGAGATAAAGGATCTTTTCCATCTCTAATACGTGCAAATGCCGTTACTAGTGAAGACATTTGTGCCTGAAGACGGATGGCTTTTTTATAGTTTCCTTCCGTAGACATATCCTCTGCGTCCTTATCATACATCGCAAGTGTAGACACGATTGTACGCAAAACTGTCATTGGATGTGCGTTCTTCAAAGGAAGCGATTTCATTTGTTCCAACAATTCAGCAGGAAGCTCACTCGCTTCTGAAAGCTCTGATTTGAACTCATCTAGTTCAGATTGGTTAGGCAGTTTACCATTCCAAAGCAAGTATACAACTTCCTCAAAAGTTGCATAATCAGCTAAGTCATCAATGCTATATCCTCTATAGGTTAAAACATCGTCAATGATAGAGCTGACAGAAGATGTTGTTGCAACAATTCCTTCTAATCCTCTTGTAGCTGTCATGGCTATCTCTCCTTTTTTTTCTGTTATTCTCTCTTCTCCTTTAATTGTTTCATTTTTTCAAAAATAGAAAGAGCTTACATTTTTCTTCTCAAAAAAAGAGAGAAGAAAATGAAAGACTATTTAAAGGAAATGGGACATACACATCAATTATAAACAAAAATCTGATTTTTGTGAACGGATAACGCTTAATTCATGCCTATTAAGGTGATTATGCTGTAAACATTCCAACTATTCTCATGGCAAGATATGCAATGCCTGCACCGATTAATGGACCCACAGCAACTCCTTTAAAGAGTGCCACTGCGAGTATTGTACCAAAGACTAAAGCAGCGGTAATATGCGGGTCATTTTGAAGCAGCACCAGTCCTCTGCTGGCGATAACAGCAACGAAAATACCTGATAGCAGCGCAATCCATGCATAGAAAGAGCGGAGTGATTCCTGCAGCTGTTTAAACCCGATATCACCTGTTGCAATTGGAATTAGTACCGCTATCGTAATAATGGTGACTCCCCAATTTATACCTTTTTGTTGTATAACCGAAAACCATTTATCACCTAAACCCGTAAATTTTAACACTAATAAAAATGCGATAGCGATCATGAGGGATTGGTTCTTTGCGGCCACCCCAATAATTAATAAACCAATTAGAAAAAGTAAAGATTCCATAATAAATTCCTTTCTATTTTTAGTAACCAGAAAGCAGGTGATAACCTTGCAGCCCGATATGGTACAGCGGATTATCCGCTTCAGTTATATTATTATAATTGCTGCTGGTCTTATTTTTACAGGCTATTATGTTTCAGCCATTCTTTATCCATTTATAGCAGGTGCCTTAATTGCACTTATTATAAATCCATTAGTAGGATTTTTATCATATCGTTTTAAAATGAACAGGGCACTTGCTGTTATAATCTCGATTATAGCTCTTCTCGGGTTTCTGATCTTAATTCTCACCTTGCTTATCCAGGAAATGATGACTGGATTTGCTTATATTGCTCATGAACTGCCTTCCTATATTCAGGAGCTTGTTTTTTATTTTGAGAACTACTTTAAAACCCAAATACTTCCCCTCTATCATGATTTACTTTCTATTTACAGTAAATTGGGTACCGATCAGAAGGAAACCGTGATGGATAACATCGAAAAAATAGGAACAGGCATCACTACAAACGTAACTGGAATTACGCAAGCTATTATTAATAGTGTGTCATTAATGATAGTAAGTTTGCCTACATTTTTAACTGTATTTATTTTTTCACTGCTGGCAGCATTTTTTATAAGTAAGGACTGGTATCGATTAACAGGTTTTTTAACAGGCATCTTTCCAGAGAAACTTACGTTTACTGTTAAAACAGTATATTTCGAGCTTAGAAAAGCTCTATTTGGCTTTTTGAAAGCACAGCTGACTTTGATATCAATAACAGCTTTCATCGTTTTAATCGGTCTTCTTATTCTGAGAATTGATTATGCCGTTACGATCTCTGTTTTGATAGGTACTATCGATCTTCTTCCTTATTTAGGAACAGGAGCTGTGTTTCTTCCATGGATCGCATATTGTTTTTTAACTGGCAACTACACACTTACCATTGGGTTATCTATTCTTTATGGAATTGTTGTTATACAAAGGCAGATCATGGAGCCTAAACTGCTTGCACAAACGATAGGATTAGATCCACTGGCTACATTAGCTGCACTCTTTGCAGGATTTCAGCTGTTTGGATTCGTCGGTTTGATTATAGGTCCTGTCTTCCTTGTTGTTATCCGTGCATTATATGAAGCAAAATTCTTTCATGAAATCTATCAATTTATTATAAAACCAGTAAAATAAATATAAAAAAGAACGCCTGTAATCTGCAGCGTTCTTTTTTATTAGCTGTTTTCGCAAATTTTGTTGTTTTTGAAAGTAGTTGATTTCCGTTCCAGGTCGCTCGCTTTCCGCGGGGCGTGCGGTGAAACATGTAAGCATGTAAGATGTCATATTCAAGGAAGTATGTGTGCTCCTGCGTCTAATAGATATCCTTTCGAAGTGGGCTTCCTCGTCGCATGCCTTGCAAGAAGAATACTCGAGTAGTTGGCACGCACCTTGCACTCCAATCAACTTCTCAATCAAGTGAAATAAAAATAATCATCAGCAACAATCTTTTAGAAAAGAGCTATTTATTTAAAGGAGATCTATGGTCGCCTAATAATAAAAAACTGGCCTGATTTTATTTTATTATAAAGTTTAGCTTTGAGCCAAATCTTCACTGCTTTTCGAAACGGAGGGAACAGCAGAGAGAATCCCGCAAAGTCTGTTAGAAATCCAGGTGTTAAAAGCAATGCACCACCTACTAGAATACAGGCACCGTCAAGGACTGCATCCCCTGGCATCTGGCTGCTTGCCATTTGCATTCTAATTTTGTTAATCGCCTCTGTTCCTTCTCTTTTTGCTAGAAAAGCTCCTATTATTCCTGTTAAAAAGATGATTGCTATAGTAGCTGGAATTCCAATATACTGTCCTGCAAAAATGAAAAGTCCAACTTCGATGGCTGGCACAAGAATAAAAATAAGCAATAATATTCTAAACATACTATATTCACCGCTTTCACTTGACAAAGAAAAAAGCGCATATTCTTGATCTTGCTGCTTCTTTTTTGTCTTTCATAGACCATTTTACGTATGAAAAAAGAGAAGGTTTCGTTCCTTCTCTTTTTATTTAGGCTGTTCTCGAAAGTTTTGTTTAAGAAATGTGGGAGAGTTGATTTCCGCTCCAGGTGCTCGCTTTCCGCGGGGCGTGCGGTGAGCCTCCTCGGTGCTTTTGCACCTGCGGAGGCTCACCTGTCCCGCTGCTCCCGCAGGAGTCTCGCACCTTGCGTCCAATCAACTTTACCTAGATGCACATTCACAAAACTAATTCAAAAAACATTCTTTTAGATATTAGATTACATTCTTCCTGCCATCATAAATATATCCAACAGATGCGTCGATCGTAATTTCCTGACCATCAGTGAAGATATCTGTAGCATTTTGAAGCCCAACGATTACAGGTATGCTCATAGATACTCCGCAAACAGCAGCATGGCTTGTAAGACCGCCTTCTTCTGTTATGACAGCAGCGGCTTTTTCAAATGCAGAGATCATATCACGATCTGTTCCAACCGTAACAAGTATTGCTCCTTCTGTCATTTTTTCCATAGCCTCTTTTGCTGTCTTCGCTACTACTACTTTACCTGACGCCGATGATTGTCCAATTCCTTGCGCTTTAGCAAGTACATCCCCGATGATATGAACCTTCATCAAGTTTGTTGATCCAGATTCACCAACAGGAACTCCTGCAGTAATAACAACCAAGCTGCCATGCTTAACGGCTTCTGCTTTAAGTGCAGAATCAATCGCCACCTGGAACATTTCATCTGTCGTTGCTGCTTTTTCACCTAAAACAGGTGTAACACCCCACACTAATGCAAGCTTGCGGCAAACATCTTCATTGCTTGTTACAGCGATGATTGGTGCTTTTGGACGGTATTTTGAAATCATGCGTGCGGTTTGACCTTTTTCTGTAGCAGTAATAACAGCATCAGCTTCTAAATTCAAAGCAGTAAATGAAACAGATTGTGAGATCGCATCTGTTATCGTTGTTTTGCTTTCCTTGCTCTTTGAAGATAGAAGGTTCTTATAATTTAATGAACTTTCAGCACGGCTTGCAATCTTATGCATCGTTAATACTGCTTCAACTGGATAATTACCAGCAGCTGTTTCACCAGATAACATGATTGCATCTGTACCGTCAAAAATAGCGTTTGCTACGTCACTCGCTTCTGCGCGTGTCGGGCGCGGGTTGCGCTGCATAGAATCAAGCATCTGTGTCGCAGTAATAACCGGCTTTCCAAGTTCATTACACTTTTTGATAAGCATTTTTTGAACAAGCGGCACTTCTTCAGCTGGAATCTCAACACCTAAATCTCCGCGCGCTACCATCAAACCATCAGAAACAGCAAGAATTTCATCGATGTTTTCGACACCTTCTTGGTTCTCGATCTTAGGGATGATTTGGATATGATTAGCTTGATGTCTGTCTAAAATTTCACGGATTTCAAGAACATCTGTTGCACGGCGAACAAAAGATGCAGCAATAAAGTCAACCCCTTGCTGAATTCCAAACTCAATATCCTTTGCATCTTTGTCTGTTATGCCAGGCAGCTTCACGCTGACATTAGGTACGTTAACACCTTTTTTGTTCTTTAAAGTTCCAGAGTTTAAAATTTTCGTTGTCAGTTCTTTGCTGCCAATCTCCATAACTTCAAGTTCAATAAGTCCATCATCAAGCAAGATTCTTGATCCTACTTCAACATCTTCAACAAGACCTGGATAGGTTACTGAAATCTTTTTATCATTTCCGATTACTTCTTCCATGGATATGATAAGTTCATTTCCAGCTACAAGCTCTGCAACTCCGCCTTCAAGTGTTTGAGTACGGATTTCTGGACCTTTTGTGTCTAAAAGAATAGCAACAGTTTTGCCAAGTTCTTTTGAGGCTTCACGGATATTTTTGATTCTTTGTCCATGCTCATCAAAATCACCGTGGGAAAAATTAAGACGGGAAACATTCATTCCGGCGTTCATTAAATCTTTTAGTTTATCAATGCTTTCGCTTGCCGGACCTATAGTACAAACGATTTTTGTTTTGCGCATCATGTAAATGGCCTCCTGATTTTCTTTTTCGCAAGAAGGCATCGTACAGACTGAAGATAAACATCAGCTATACGATGCTATTCTGCGGGTTATATGGATAGTTCCTGAGATAATCTGTACATATCTTTATCTATCGAATGCTTTCTAGATAGAACTTCTGTAATGTCATAATCCACAAGTTTATTATTTTCAATACCTACAGTTCGTCCAGCTTTGCCTTGCAATAGCAGTTCCACAGCTTGAGCTCCGAGACGGCTGGCTAATACACGGTCGAATGCAGTAGGTGATCCGCCGCGCTGAATATGACCCAGAACGGTCACTCTCGTTTCAAAGCCTGTTAAAGTCTCAATCTCTTTTGCAACATCGACACCGCTGCCGCAGCCTTCTGCAACGATAATAATACTATGCTTCTTACCGCGCTCGTGTCCTCTTTGCAGCTTCTGTACAACTTGTTCCATTTTATGGTCTTCTTCTGGAATAAGAATTGTCTCAGCCCCATCAGCAAGTCCTGCCCAAAGTGCAAGATCACCTGCATCGCGTCCCATTACCTCAATAATATACGTCCGTTCATGCGATGTAGCTGTGTCACGAATTTTATCAATCGCATCAATAATTGTATTAAGTGCTGTATCAAAACCAATTGTGAAATCAGTTCCAGGAATGTCATTATCAATTGTTCCAGGAACTCCAATCGTAGGGTATCCTTGTTCAGATAGTTTCTTCGCTCCTTGGAATGAGCCGTCACCACCGATAACAACTAGACCTTCAATTCCGTATTTTTTCAACTGTTCAATTCCTTTTTGCTGTCCTTCTGGTGTTTTAAACTCCAGGCAGCGGGCAGAATGAAGCATCGTTCCGCCTCTATGAATAATATCACCAACAGAGCCAAGCTCTAGTTTTTTTATATTCCCTGAAATCAGTCCTGCATAACCATTGTATATCCCATAAACTTCTAAATCATGATATATACCTTTTCGGACAACCGCACGAATCGCGGCATTCATGCCCGGAGAATCGCCGCCGCTTGTTAAAACTCCAATCCGTTTCATGAAACCTTTCACCTCTCTAGTTCTCTCGTCTTATTAAAATATCATGTTCAAATGTTGAACACAATAGACAACAATAGGCAAAAAAATGCGCCCTTCCTATAGCGGAAGAGCACATTCCTTATTTAACAACAATGGAATCGTTTACAATCCCAAATTGTCCGATATTTTTATATTTTTCATAACGCTGCTCAATTAATTCATCTTGAGACATTGAAAGTAAATTGTTCAATGAAGACTCTAAGACACTGTCAATTTCTTCTGCTTGGCGTTTTGGATCTTTATGAGCTCCGCCTTTTACTTCTTCAATAATTTCATCAATAACTCCTAGCTCTTTTAAATCAGGAGCAGTTATTCTCATAGATTCAGCTGCTTTTTTTGCTAGTGAAGCATCTTTCCAGAGAATTGCAGCTGCACCTTCTGGTGAGATAACAGAATACGTAGAGTTCTCAAGCATGTGAACATAGTTACCCACACCAAGAGCTAATGCACCCCCGCTTCCGCCTTCACCAATCACAATACAAATAACAGGAACTGTTAATCCTGCCATTTCTACCAGATTGCGGGCGATCGCTTCACTCTGTCCTCGTTCTTCTGCAGCCTTACCAGGGTATGCTCCCTTTGTATCGATAAAACAAATGATCGGCCGATTAAACTTCTCAGCCTGTTTCATTAATCTTAAAGCTTTTCGATAACCTTCTGGATGAGGCATACCAAAGTTTCTGCGCAGATTTTCCTTTGTATCTTTCCCTCTTTGGTGCCCGATCACAGTAACTGGAAGACCTTTATAAAAAGCTACTCCTCCAACGATTGCTTCATCATCACCAAACAGACGGTCTCCATGAAGTTCAATAAAGTCCGTGAATAAATAGCTGATATAATCAAGGGTAGTAGGGCGTTCAGCATGTCTGGCAATTTGAACACGATCCCATGGTTTCATCTCGGAATATGTGCTGTTTTCCAATCTAGAAAGCTTTTCCTCAAGTCTTTGAATTTCATCTGTAAGATCAATATCTTTCTCTTCCATAAAAGACTTTAATTCTGCTATTTTCTTTTCGAGTTCGTGTATCGGTCTTTCAAATTCTAGCTCTGCCGCCATGCTTAACGCCCCCCTTCTGAGTGGATTTTTAATAATGTGCCCAGCGTTTTCTTCATATCGCTACGGTGAATTACACCATCCAGCTGACCATGCTTCAATAAAAACTCTGCTGTCTGAAAATCATCCGGCAGTTCCTGTCTTATTGTTTGTTCAATGATTCTTCTGCCTGCAAATCCTATAAGGGCTTTTGGTTCGGCAAAGTTATAATCTCCTACTGATGCGAAGCTCGCTGAAACACCACCAGTAGTCGGATGAGTCATAACGGAAATAAATAAAAGTCCCTTGTCACTGAGTTTCTTCAAAGCCACGCTTGTCTTCGCCATCTGCATAAGACTAAGAACGCCTTCTTGCATACGTGCGCCGCCTGAAGCAGTGAAGATGATAAACGGATTTTCATTCTCGATCGCTTTCTCGATAGCACGTGTAATCTTCTCACCTACTACAGAACCCATGCTTCCCATTCTGAAACGGGAATCCATTACAGCTAGCGTTACGTCCATACCGCTTAATTGTCCTTCTCCTGTAACTACAGCTTCATTGATTTTTGTTTTCTTTCGGTCACTCTCAAGTTTTTCAAGATAATCAGGAAATTCCAATGGATTTTTTGAAATCATATTTGCGTCATATTCAGTAAAAGTACCTTCATCTATCAGACTCGCTATTCTTTCCTGCGAAGACATCGAATAATGGTACTGACAGCCTTGGCATACAAGCAGGTTCTTCTTTAACTCTTTTGTGACCATAATATGCTTGCATTCCGGGCATTTACTCATAATCCCTTCTGGTACATCTTGTTTTACTTTACCAGTAGGAATTGTGGCATATTTTTTCTTTTTTACGAACAATCCTTTAATCATGAATGAATAACACCACCTATTCGATTGCGTTTAGGGCATCGTTTTGTTTTGATAACAGATCAGTTAACTTCTGTGCATTCTTATCTGCAAGAAGAGAAAGAACTTCCTTGCACAATTCTGGAGACCAATGTGAATCTGTTCCTTGTAATGATGACCCATAACCCGTAAGTTCCACATATAAACGATAAAGAAGATGATTGCCGCATGACTGTATTACATTTTTTTCGAATGTTTTACAAAGATTATTAATTTCTTGAGCTCTTTGTTCCATCTTCTGAGTTAACTGCTCGAGTTTACTTATCTCTAGAGAAGAGATTCTGATTGTTGCAAGTTCCATGCAGTCTTTAATGACTATATTTCGTGTTTCTTGCAGATCGTGCCGGGCCTTTTCATCGTTAAGAATAAAGGAAGCGAGTACTTCTACCAGTCTGTGTCCTGTTGCCTCACGTATAAAAGTACCCTCGCCTCTTCTCGTTTCGATTAAGCCAAGCAGCTCAAGAGCTCTTAAAGCTTCACGTACGGAAGACCTTCCTGCATTTAAGCGGTCACTTAGCTCCCTTTCTGATGGAAGCTTGTCACCTGCTTGAAGACGGTCCTCAACAATAATTGCCTGGATTTTCTTTAAAATTTCAATATATACTTTTTCGGTAGGCTGGACAGACATTCCTCTCTCCTTTACCGGTTTCATTCATCTTTTCCGATGATGGCCAGTCTCTTTGTCTTTTCAGCGATGTCTGCTGGATTCACACGAATTCTCGCTACACCTGTTTCCATAGCCGCTGTTGCTACAGCAGCTGCGACCGCAGGAGCTACTCTTGGATCAAAAGGAGCAGGAATAACATATTCTGCGCTTAATTCCATCGGATTTACAAGATTTGCAATAGCATGAACCGCTGCGATTTTCATTTCTTCGTTTATATGGGTTGCTCGTACATCTAAAGCTCCACGGAAAATACCTGGGAAAGCTAGTACATTATTAACTTGGTTAGGGAAATCGGAACGGCCTGTTCCAATGACCATTGCGCCTGCTTCACGTGCTTCGTGAGGCATAATTTCAGGGTTTGGGTTAGCCATTGCAAAAATGATTGGCTCTGGGTTCATAGATTCGACCATAGATTTTGTCAGTGCCCCCTCAACAGACACACCCACAAATACATCTGTACCACTGATGACATCAGCAAGGGTACCTTCTTGTTTTGTACGATTAGTAAATGATGCAACTTCTGTTTTAACAGAGTTCATACCAAATGGGCGGCCTTCATAAATAGCGCCTTTTGTGTCACACATGATGATGTCTTTAACACCAAAGCGGTCTAATAATTTAATAATCGCAATGCCAGCTGCACCTGCACCGTTTACGACTACTTTGATTTTGGACATTTCACGGCCGGTTAATTTCAGTGCGTTAACGAGGCCGGCCAAGGTGACAATAGCTGTACCGTGCTGATCATCGTGAAAGATAGGGATATTTGTTTCTTTTTTTAATCGTTCTTCAACTACAAAACAATTAGGTGCTGCGATATCTTCTAAATTCACACCGCCAAATGTAGGCTCCAGCAGTTTAACCGTTTCAACAATCTTATCAACGTCCGTTGTGCTTAAACAGATTGGAAAAGCATCAACGCCTGCGAAACTTTTAAACAATACTGCCTTACCTTCCATAACAGGGAGAGCAGCTTCAGGACCGATATTCCCCAAACCTAATACAGCTGTTCCATCTGAGACAACAGCTACAGTATTCCCTTTCATCGTATAATCATAGACTTTTGATTTGTCATCATAAATATCCTTACAAGGTTCTGCAACACCAGGAGAATAGGCAAGGCTTAAATCCTTTGCATTACGTACTGGCACCTTAGATTTTGATTCCAGTTTTCCTTGATGTGTTCTGTGCATGTGTAGAGCTTCTTCTCGTAAAGTAGACATCGTTTCATCTCCTAATGTTTTTATATTTAAGGTTGATGAGTCAAATTAGGAGGTGGTCAGACCACTGTTATTGACTCATCCATTATATCAAATGTTAACAAGCTGTAAAGTTTTTTAATTTCTTTTAAATGCCACATTACCTTCGCCTGCAACGGATTGAAGCTCCGAGAGCAAATCCTCTGTAGCATTAATCTTTTGTGATATCTGTACTTTTTGTTTTGTTTCTTCATAGATCAAAACAACGGGAATACTTCCTTTTGATTGATCCAGTATTTGCTTGATCGCGTTCAAATGTTCAGGTGAATGATGCTGTTTATCGATTTTGATAAACAAAGCAGCTTGCTCTTTTGATTTCAGTTCATGCAGTGACTTGCATTTATTTATCAATACTTGCAAAGCATCATTTCGCTGTTCAACACTTCCTTCCAAAAACAGTTGCTCTCCTTTTTGCAGAAGCCCATGATATGACTCGTACACTTTTGGGAAAACGACAGCCTCTATCTCTCCGCTTTCATCACTTATCGAAAGAAAGGCCATTAGTTCTCCTTTTTTCGTTTTTATGACACGGACTTTATCTATTAATACACCAAGTCGTATAGAAGGATCTTTCCCCTTAATACCAGCTATGTCAGTTGCTGCCCAGCTTTTCAGGACAGTGCGGAATCTTTCTAAAGGGTGTGATGAGAAGAAAAAGCCTAATGATTCTTTCTCAAATTTCAGTTTCTCACTATCCTGAAAGGGCTGAACATGGACGTAAGAAGGTTTAGGGAGATTAATATCATCATCAAACAGATACATCTGGTTTTTTCTCGATATTTCCTGAAATTCCTCACCATATTCAATTGCTGTTTCAAGCGAAGCAAGCAATACAGCTCTGTCTTCGCCTAAATCATCCATCGCTCCTGCAAAAATCAAGGACTCCAGTGTTCTTTTGTTCACAATTTTTTGAGGACACCGTGCACATATTTCAAAAAGGTCTTGAAATGGCTCCTTTTTATTTTCGTGCATTAAGGTATGAATGGCATTTATCCCTACGTTTTTAACAGCCAAAAGACCAAAGCGGATACCTGATTCTTCAGGTGTGAAAATTGCTGTACTCTTTTTAATAGAGGGTGGGAAAATTTGAACTCCCTTTTGCATCGATTCCTTAATATACTGATTTACTTTATCATGATTGCCAATAACGCTCGAAAGTAATGCTGCCATAAAATGAATGGGGTAATTGGCTTTTAAAAAGGCGAGCTGATATGCGATAACACTGTAAGCTACTGCATGGCTTCTTGGAAAACCATAATCAGCAAACCGTACAATCAGATCATATAAAGCATCTGCAGACTTTTCATCATATCCCTGTTTTAAACAGCCTGCAACAAAATGTTCGCGTTCTTTCATCAAAATTTCACGCTTTTTCTTTCCGACTGCTCTTCTCAGCAAATCTGCTTCACCCAGTGTAAAGCCAGCTGCTTTTGTCGCGATCTGCATAATTTGTTCCTGGTATACAATTACTCCGTACGTGCTCTTTAAAATTGGCTCCAGATCAGGATGCATGTACTCCACTGTTTTCAGACCGTTTTTGCCAGCGATATAATCTGGTATGTTCTTCATGGGTCCTGGTCTGTATAAGGCATTGACAGCAACAATGTCTTCAAATTCAGTAGGCTTAAGCTGCTGCAGAACTTTTCGCATACCGTCTGATTCTAGTTGGAATACTCCTGTCGTATCCCCTTGTGAAAGAAGTTCAAAAGTCTTTGGATCAGTAAACGATATTTCATTCAGATTGATCTTGATTTGTTCATTTTTTTCTATAGATAGCAAAATATTTTCAATTAATGAAAGATTGCGCAGGCCAAGAAAATCCATTTTCAATAGCCCGGCAGCTTCAAGCCATTCCATACTGTACTGAGTTAACGGAATTCCATCATGCCCTGTTTGCAAGGGAACCGTCTGTACAAGAGGGGTTCGGGAGAGTACCACCCCTGCAGCATGGGTTGATGCATGCCTCGGGAGACCCTCAAGCTTCATCGCAATTTCAATAAGTTTTTGCACACTTTGATCTGATTGATAAGTCTGCTGCAAACCATGTGATTCTTTTAATGCGTCTTCTAAAGAGATGCCTGGTCTAGAAGGAATATTTTTCGCAGTTTGATCAATAAGGCCCGGAGGCAAGTCCATCACTCTGCCTGCGTCTCTCACAGCAGCTCTTGCAGCAAGAGTACCGAACGTAATAATTTGAGCTACATAATCTGTACCGTACTTTTCCGCTACATACCTCAAAACTTCATCGCGGCGATTATCCGGGAAATCTATATCAATATCAGGCATCGTAATCCGCTCAGGATTTAGAAACCGTTCAAAAATGAGACTGTGATGAATCGGATCCACATTGGTAATCTCAAGCACATATGCAACTAAAGATCCCGCAGCCGAACCTCTTCCAGGTCCGGTTATCATCTTTACATCATGTGCATATTTCATAAAATCCCATACGATCAGGAAATAATCTTCAAAATTCATGTTCTTAATAATATTAAGTTCATATTGGAGACGGTTTTCGATTTCAGAAGTCACCGTATCAAATCTATTCTTTACACCTTTTAAACATAACTCTGTCAAATATTCAAAACTGTCTCTTTCACCTGGAACAGGATATTTCGGAAGTGCAGTCTCTCCTAAAGTGAGCTCAAGGTTGCACATGTCCGCTAGTCTTTGAGTTTCTTCTAATACTTCTGATGAATGGGAGAATAATCGTTCCATTTCACTGTGAGATTTAAAATAAAATTCTCCTGTAGGCAGTTTATACCTGTCAGGATTATTTATCTTCTCTCCATTTTTGATGCAAACAAGAACATCATGAGCCTTTGCATCCTCTGCATGTAAATAATAGATTTCATGCGCACAAAGGAGCGGAAGATTAAATTCTCTTGCAAGGGACTGAAGTTGAAGATTTAATGTTTTCTCAAAGCCTGTACCATGATCCTCCAGACCAAGGTAGAAACGATCCGGAAAAACTTCTTGATAAAAACGAATACATCTTTCCAGCAAATTCGCTTCACGTCTTTCAGCGGAAAGATACTGTTGAATCTCCCCTTCTGGACCTGACGATAAAGCAATAAGACCTTTTGAATGCATGGAAAGTTCTTCATGTGTTACAGGTGTGATATCTCCCCCCTGCTTTGTTTGCATTAGTGTCGATAGCTTTAGAAGATTCTGATACCCTTCTTTGTTTTGTGCATATAAAAGGATCTTACTCCATTGTTTTGTATGTAAATCACTTTCCGAATCTGATTCTCTAATTTCCGCCTCTAAACCTAAAATTGGCTTTATACCCGCTTTTTTGCACGCCGTATAAAATTTTAATGCTCCATACATATTGGCTTTATCTGTTAATGCCATTGCAGAAAAACCTGATTCAGCTGCTCGTTCTACAAGTGCTTCTATGCGGCAAGAGCTTTCGAGAAGAGAATACTCGCTATGTATATGCAGTGGAACAAATCCCATACCTTCACTTCCTTTTTTGCACCTATTTCCAACTCCATTATAATATAGAAGTCAGAGTGTGTTAATGAAACAGGCTATGCGATGTCCGTTAAACTCTTTATCTGTAAAACGAGCATACTCTTCTTTTATTATCCATACATTGGATAAGAGAGGAGGGTTCTCATGGTACGCGATTTTTTTGCAAATATTATTCTTGATTTTGCTATTGCATTTGGTGTGCTTCTAGGAGGTGCGCTAATAGGCGGACTCGCAGCATTTCTTGTTGGAAAAGCCCCTATTCTCGAAATGATGGAATTGGCTAAAAAACTAAAAATCTGGGCGATTGTTGCAGCAATCGGAGGTACATTTGATACCATATCAAACTTTGAAAGAAGCTTTGAAACTGGAGCAACTTTTGAGATTTTTAAGCAGCTCACTTATATCTTTGTTGCAATTGCAGGTGCTAATACAGCAATTATATTAATTCAATGGCTAAGCCAGGAGCATATGAACTAATGAGGATTCCGCCGCTCTATCACCGAAAAGGCTATCAGCGTTTTTTTGCAGGAGTCGCCATCGGCTTCATCATTGGCTGGGCATTTTTCCTTTTTCAAGGCGGGTTAGCGCATGAACGACTAATTCAATTAGTAAAAGAACAAAAGACTGAGTTAGATGATTATAAGAAAAAAAATGAAATTCTCACTTCTGATGATAAGAAAGCAAATGAAGAACTGGCAAAGAAATTTAAACTGCATGAAATTAATGTCCGTTTTTCAAATACCACATCTGATAAATTGTCTAACCTGACTAAACTGCATTTAACAAAAGCAGTCGAGGATGATCTGGAGCATCTGATAGGTGAGGATACCGAGACAATCGCAAAAAGTCACGTTTTACTCGTACAAGCTATCGAAAATAAACTGTTTCAGTTTGATGATGAACAAAAATATGAAGTGAATATCGATCACTTATATCTCTATACGGGAATACTGCGAATTTATATTTCTGCGCGTGTGATTGAATGAATATGCATAAATTATGGTCTAAATATTACGTTTTTATGAATCTTTAGGCAGCAGAATAGCATTCACCCCATTTTTTGTATACAATATTATTAAAAGAGTGAATATTGGGGGGAAACTAAAATGATTATTAATCGAAAAGAACTTGCACGTGAAAAGGTTAAAGAATTGCAGAATGGTTTCTCTGCTTTCGCAGAAACGAAAGAAGTAGCAGAATTAATTAAAAGAGAGCTCGCTAAGTTAAACTTGAAAGTTCATGAAGATGTTACTGATCTAGGCTCTTGGTTTACCCCAGAAAAAAATTAATAACTACACAATGTAAGGCTTGATTGCAAGTCTTCGAAAGTGTAAAAAGGCCCCCCGATGAGGCCTTTTTTATTTGTTTTTATATTCAATACAAGCTTTCCTTAATTCTGAAAGAACAGACTGAGTCTCTTCTTTCGTATATACAGTAGCTCCTGATGCTCTAGGGTGTCCTCCTCCATTAAACTTAGCTGCAATCTTATTTACAACCGGTCCTTTTGAACGAAGTCTGACCCTTATTTGATCAGGCTCATCCACAAAGAAAACCCATGCTAACAGGCCTTCAACATGCGAGAATGAATTGACTAAAAGTGAAGCCTCACTGGCACTTGCATCATATTTCTTTAAAGTTTCTTCTGTGAGATGAATATAACCGACACATTCATCTACAATTGAAAAATGCTGAAGAACATAACCATTTAATCTTACCAGCTTCTCTGAAATTTTATAAAGGTTCTCATGAATCTCAGAAGGTGAAAAACCTGTTTCAATCAGCATTCCTGCATATCTATGTGTCTTTTCTGTTGTATTCGAAAACAAGAACCGCCCTGTATCACCAATAATACCAGCATACAAAAGTCTCGCGGCATTACTGTTCAGCTTTAAGCCATTATCAGCTCCATAGAGATAAAAATCCATAATCATTTCACTTGTTGAGCTTGCCGCTGTATCTACCCAAACTAAATCACCATACGGATCTTCATTAGGATGATGATCAATCTTTATAACCGTTTCACCTAAAGTGTAGCGCGTATCACTGACTCTTGGCGAATTCGCCGTATCGCATATTATGACTAAAGATCCTCTGTACATGTCGTCTTCGACAGTATCCATTTTATTTAAGAAGATAAGGCTACCATCCTCTTCCCCCACTGCATAAACTTCCTTCTCAGGAAAGCTTGCCTTAATTATGGCCGCAAGTCCGCCTTGTGAACCAAGCGCATCGGGATCTGGTCTTACATGTCTGTGAATAATAATTCGTTCATATTGTTTAATTTTATTTAAAATTTCCTCTTTCATAATGAACTCCTTTTACACCTAGTTGTGGCAATTCTTGTTTTAAACGTTTACAATATAGTGGAGTAAATACTTGGGGGAATTTTCAATGCCGATTTTTATTATCCTTATTATACTTTCTTTTGCTCTTTATGTGTTTTATAAAGTTCGTGAAGTACGTGCAAAAGAGCCTTTTTATAAACAATGGACTGGGACAAAAGCAAAGATGGCGCTTGGGGCATTTTTAGCTTCCTTTGGTTTAAACGAATTAACAGCTGTAGAAGGCCGTGTTCAGCTGTGGGTTGCTCTTATTTTCCTGGCATACGGAATCGTTCTTTTACTGATGAACTGGAAAATGTACAAGCATTTTTTAACACTTGCTCGTCAAGAAGCAAAAGAAACGAACTGAAAATAGTATTAAAAAGTCCCTCCGAAGGGGACTTTTTTCTTTGTCTGTTTTCGTTAGCTTTGTTGCTCGTGGAAGTGGTTGATCTCCGTTTCAGATGCTCGCTTTCCGGGGGCGTGCGGTGAGCCACCTCGACGCTTTGCGTCCTTAGGTGTCTCACCTGTCACACTGATCCCCCAGGAGTCTCGCATCTTACACTCCAATCAACTTGTCAGTGATGTCTTTTAAACAACAATTTTAAAAAAACGCTCTTTTCTAAAAGATTGTTGCTGCTGAGAGATTTTGACATAAATTGCTTCAATGAAAAGTTAGTTGGAGTGGAAGGGCGAGACTCCGGCAGGATGAGTGGGACAGGTGAGACCATTCAATGTCGCATGGCGACGAATGGGCTCACCGCACACCCTGCGGAAAGCGAGTCCTGTAACGGAAATTAACCTCTTACAAAAGCAACAAAGTTTACGAAAAACAGCCTTTGAAAAGATTGTTTCTAAAAGAATGCTGCTTTTGATTTGTTTACTTTAAGAACGGTGATCGATTAATTGAGCCATCATCATAGCCTTACCTGCAATCTTACCGTCATGATATATCTCAACATCTACTTTTCCAAATTTCCTGCTCACTTCCAGCACTCTTGGAACAAATTGTATTTCACTCTCAATTTGAACAGGCTTAATATAGTAAAAGGTTACGTTTTCAACGACTACATCACCTTTTTTAATTCTTCTTAAAGCCTTGCGAGCTGTTTCTGTTACTAGCGTCATTAATACCCCGTATGAAACTGTTCCTAAATGATTCGTCATTTGCGGAGTAATTTTACAAGTGAAGTTAACTTCATTCTCATACTTATGTTCTTTTAATTCTGTCGTGATTAAATCATCGAATGTCGCACCCACTTGAGGCTGTTTCTGCATCATCTGCATCGCCTTTAACACATCTTGCCGGGTTAAGATTCCAATCAGTTTATGTGAAGAACCTGTAACCGGAAGCAACTCAATGCCTTCCCAAATCATCATGTGTGCACATGCTGCGACAGATGTTTTTTCAGTTACGGTTAATGGTGATCGTGTCATCACTTTTTCAATATTCATGTCCTCGGATACACCAATAATATCTTTCGATGTTACTACACCGGTTACACGATTCGATTGATCTACTACAGGATAACGGCTATGCATTGTTTCACGGTTAAGTTCATGCCAGCGCTCGACCTTATCGTTCTGAAAAAGATAATGTGTTTCATCAATTGGAATTAGAATATCTGAAGCTAGTACGATATCTTTTTTAATTAACCGGTCATGAATCGCCTTATTGATCATTGTCGCCACAGTAAACGTATCATAACTCGTAGAGATAACCGGCAGTTCTAATTCGTCAGCAAGTCTTTTCACTTCTTCTTCTGTGTCAAATCCACCGGTGATCAAAATCGCGCTGCCAGCCTTCAACCCTAACTCATGAGCATTAACACGGTTACCGACAATCAATAAACTCCCCGCATCAACATAGCGCATCATCGCTTCTAGTTTCATTGCACCGATTACAAATTTGTGCAAAGTTTTATGAAGTCCAGCTCGGCCTCCAAGTACCTGTCCTTCAACAATATTAACAACTTCAGCAAATGTTAATTTTTCAATATTGCTTTTCGCTTGCCGTTCAATGCGAATGGTCCCTACACGTTCAATCGTGCTGACAATCCCTTGGTTTTCTGCTTCTTTAATCGCTCGATAGGCCGTTCCTTCACTAACTGTTAAATCTTTTGCGATTTGCCGAACGGAGATTTTCGACCCAACATCAAGCTCAATAATATGCTGCAATATTTGTTCATGCTTTGTTAGCATTGCATTCACCGTTCCTTTTACCTGTATCTATCTGTTTCAGTTATTTGACTAATACAGATTATACAGGCAATGGAACAGAAACTCAACTTTCCATGTGCACCCTTTTACGTGACTTTTGATTAACAAAAGGCTGTCTCTTAACTGTTCTTTTTCTAGCTTCATTTTTATTAAACAGTAAACTTAACACCAGCATGCCAGCAAACCCTGTCCATGCAACTGAAAAAAAGGTTTGCATCGTAAGTCCTTCAAATGATAATGCAGGTAATCCCACGTAAAACAATACGACAAGCATAAGTAACTTTGCTATTTTTTCCTGACTCATAAAACAACCTCCCTTACTATCATTCGTATGCATAGAAAGGGAGGTTAGAATCATTTATATATTTAAGCTTTCACCGCTCTGAAGCACTTTTCCTTTACTTCCAAGCTTGGACACAAAAGAGCTTTCTGGATCTTGTTCGATAGGCGGGAAGGTATTGTAATGAATAGGAACGGTTATTGGAGCTCCGATCCATTTAGCTGCGATTAAGGCATCTTCTGGTCCCATCGTAAAATTATCTCCGATCGGCAAGAAAGCTGCGTCAGGTTTCTCCAGTTCACCGATCATTTTCATATCGGAAAAAAGTGCAGTGTCCCCTGCATGATAAAGGGTTTTATTGTCAGAGGAGAATAAAATTCCTGCAGGCATACCTGTATAGACGACTGTTCCGTCCTCTTCCTCGTAACTAGATCCATGAAAGGCTTGTGTGAATTTAACTTTTCCCCATGAAAATTTACGGCTGCCTCCGATATGCATCGGGTGTGTTTCTACACCTTTTGAAGCAATGTAGTTTGCAAGTTCAAACGGCGCAACAACCAAGCTGTTATTTTTCTTTGCAATTTCCACTGTGTCGCCAACATGATCATTATGACCATGCGTTAAAAGAATTACATCTGCTTTAATATCTTCAACGCTGATTTTACATTGACCATTTCCATTAATAAAAGGGTCGATCCAAACGGAGTGCTCACCCGTTTGAATTTCAAGTACAGAATGTCCATGATACGTCACTTTCATTATAAATACACCTTCCTTCAAATAATAGAATTCGTTATTGCATCCTACTTTCCTTTTCATACCCTATTATAGGACATAAAAAAAGTCCGATTCCAGCCAGAAGGAATTAAAGGCTGAAAATCGGACTTTTATTCTTTTCAGTTATTGTTTTTGAGCTAGAATTGAACCTGCGTCTTTGTAGTCTAACTGATGAGCTTCTGCAACTGCTTTATAGGTTACAAAGCCATCGAGTGTATTTATACCTTTTAATAATGCTTCATTATCTAGACAAGCTCTAATATATCCTTTGTTAGCAATCTGCAATGCATATGGAACCGTTACGTTAGTCAGACCAATTGTGGATGTTCGCGGAACAGCTCCAGGCATATTCGCCACCGCATAATGCAGCACACCATGTTTTTCATAAGTAGGGTTATCATGAGTCGTAATGCGATCAACTGTTTCAAAAATTCCACCTTGGTCAATAGCTACATCAACGATAACAGATCCCGGCTGCATCCCCTTAATCATCTCTTCTGTTACCAGTTTCGGTGCCCTTGCACCCGGAATTAGAACTGCACCAATAACTAAAGCCGATTCTTGAACAGCAAGTGCTATGTTAAGGGGGTTCGAAATCAGAGTATTGATCTCGACACCAAAAATATCATCGAGCTGACGAAGACGTTCAGGGTTTAAATCGATAATGGTAACGTCAGCACCAAGACCCATAGCAATTTTAGCTGCATTCGTTCCCACAACTCCACCGCCAATAACAGTTACCTTTCCGCGCCTTACACCTGGAATTCCGCTTAGCAGAATCCCAAGTCCGCCTTTAGGCTTCTCTAAAAACTGTGCGCCAATTTGTGCGGCCATTCTTCCAGCAACTTCACTCATCGGTGTCAATAATGGGAGCGTTCCATTTGGAAGCTGAACGGTTTCGTACGCAATTCCGATTACCTTATTTTCAGTTAAAGCTTTTGTCAATTCAGGTTCAGGAGCCAGATGCAAATAAGTGAATAAAATCAGACCTTCACGAAAAAAACAGTACTCTTCCGGCAATGGTTCTTTAACTTTCATAACCATTTCCATTGACCACGCTTGGGTCGGAGTCTCAACAATTACTCCGCCTGCACCTTCATATTCTTCATCTGAAAAACCAGATCCAATACCAGCACCTTTTTGTATAAAAACTTCATGGCCAGACGCCACTAAATTTAGTACACCAGCAGGAGTCATTGCAACTCTGTTTTCATTATTTTTAATTTCAGTCGGTACACCGATCTTCACTGCATTCCCTCCCTGAAAGTTATTGGAAATTTTTTCTTCATATCTATAGTTACCATACCACCAAAAAACTAAAATAAAAAGACGGATTTATTTCTATATGTAAGACAGCTTTTAATGTTCCCGAATTAATATAGAAACATTCATTGAACGTGATTATAGGGAGAGAGTACGTGTCGAAGCATGCCGAAAATCACTTATATTTTAATTAACGTGCGATTTTTAGAAATAACGTGTGATTATGTCGTCTGCGATATATATATAAAATAGAAAAAAGGATAACTCCCTGCGAGTTATCCTTACTTTATTACCTATTGAAGACTTTCCTCTTCGTCTAACTTTGTGCGTTGCTGGCCTTGATCAACTTTATCAACAACTCCGCTTTGGTAAGCTTCAGTAATCTGCTGATGAACGGTCATTTCGCCTTCTTGATCATATTCCAGCTGCTGATTAGGATGCTTCTCATTTTCCATATAACTTCCTCCTTCGATATTGAAACCTTGTCATTAGTTTCTGTCTTAAGAAGAAAGTTATCTCGGTTAATTACTGGAAATATATACAGCTGATTTTGCTGCCTCAAGCTGCTGGCGCACTGCTTGGAATCCGGTTCCGCCTTCAGAATTTCTTTTTTCAACTGCATTCTTAGGAGAAAGAGCCTCATACAAATCCTCTTCTACGATCGGACACCATTCTTTATATTCCTCAAGGCTTATATCTAGCAGATAGCATCCCTTCTGAATGCAATTTAGAACCATCTGCCCTACTAGTTCATGTGCTTCTCTAAAAGGAATCCCGTTCTTCGCAAGATAATCTGCAAGTTCTGTTGCATTTGAAAAATCTTGATGGACGGCTTTGTTCATTCGGTCTTCATTAATTTTTATTTCATTCATCATGCCAGTCATAATGCTCAAGCAGCCTTTGACTGTTTTTACAGCATCAAATACCGGCTCTTTGTCTTCTTGCATGTCTTTGTTATATGCAAGGGGAAGACCTTTCATTAATGTAAGCAATGAAAGAAGAGAACCATATACTCTTCCGCTTTTTCCGCGAATCAGCTCAGCCATATCCGGATTCTTTTTCTGCGGCATCATGCTGCTGCCGGTTGTGAAGCTGTCACTGATTTCGATAAACCCAAATTCTTCAGATGACCAGAGGATCAATTCTTCACAAAAACGTGATAAATGCATCATGATCATGGAAGCATTGCTGCAGGATTCGATAGCAAAATCTCGATCACTGACTGCGTCTAAGCTGTTTAAATATTTTTTAGAGAATCCTAGTTCGTTCATTGTTACATTTCGATCAATCGGAAATGTTGTTCCAGCAAGTGCACCTGCTCCAAGCGGCATAATATCTGTTCTTTTCAAACTGTCTTGCAGTCTCTCTTTATCTCGTTCAAGCATCCAAAAATAAGCTAATAGATGATGAGCAAATGAAACAGGCTGTGCACGCTGAAGGTGCGTGTACCCAGGAATGATTGTTTCAACATGGTCTTCAGCTAAATTCAGCAACGAGTTTTGAAGTTCATTAATATGATCTATAATCACCAGGGTTTCTTCTTTTACAAAAAGATGAAAATCAGTTGCCACTTGGTCATTTCGGCTTCTTGCCGTATGGAGTTTTCCACCATCCGGACCGATTTGATCAGTAAGCAGCTTCTCAAGGTTCAAATGTATGTCTTCATACTTTACTGAATAATCCAGCTTGCCTTCCTGCTCTTGTACTTGAAGATCTTGAAGACCATTTTTTATATTTTCATATGCACTCTCTTCGATAATTCCACTTTGGAATAACATTTTGGCATGAGCAAGGCTGCCTTTAATGTCATGACTAGCTAGTTGTTTATCAAAAGAAATGGAAGCTCCAAATTCATCTACCCATTCTTCCGGCTGTTTCGAAAAACGGCCTCCCCATAATTTTTTCACACTTTCACCTCATTTTTTTGAACCATGCTGCTAACTTTTGTCGGCAGACCCCATAATGAGATAAATCCTTTTGCAGCACCGTGATCAAACATGTCGTCAGATGTATAAGTAGCAAGTTTTTCATCGTAGAGTGAGTAAGGTGATTTTCTTCCTTCCACAATTGCGTGGCCTTTGAAGAATTTAACTCGCACAGTTCCAGTTACATAAGTTTGAGTTTCTTCTAAAAAGGCTTTTAAAGATGCATTTAATGGAGAGAACCAAAGGCCTTCATAGATTAATTCAGTCATTTTCTTTTCGATGATCGGCTTAAAATGAGCCACTTCTTTTACAAGTGTCAAATCTTCAAGTTCTTTATGGGCTTTAATTAAGGTCGTAGCTGCAGGACATTCATACACTTCACGTGATTTAATTCCAACCAGTCGGTTTTCAACATGGTCAATACGTCCAACACCATGTGCACCGCCCCATTCGTTAAGCTGATCAATAAGCTTTTCAAGTGAAACGTTCTTTCCGTTTAATGAAACTGGAACACCTTTTTCGAATCCGATTTCGACGATTTGAGGCTCATTTGGTGTATTTTCCAGTGCAGCTGTCATCTCATATGCTTCTTCTGGAGGAGCTGCCCATGGATCTTCTAAAATCCCGCACTCATTGCTTCTTCCCCATAAGTTCTGGTCAATTGAAAAAGGATTTTCTTTTTTAATCGGAACAGGAATATCATGCTGTTTTGCATATTGAATCTCTTCTTCACGTGACCAGCTCCATTCACGCACTGGCGCTAATACTTCAAGATCCGGAGCTAAAGCTGCAACTGAAACTTCAAATCGAACTTGGTCGTTCCCTTTTCCAGTACATCCATGAGCAACTGCAGTAGCTCCGTATTTTTTAGCCGTTTCTACTAATTTTTTTGCGATTAAAGGTCTGCTCAATGCAGAAATCAGCGGATATTTTCCTTCATACAATGCATGTGACTGCAGTGCAACTAATGCATATTCTTCTGCGTATTCTTTTTGGACATCTAATACGATAGATTCTGAAGCTCCAATCGATAAAGCTTTTGACTGAATAAATGGAAGGTCCTTGCCTTCGCCAACATCCAAGCATAATGCAATTACCTCATAGCCCTTTTCTGCCAGCCACGGAATTGCCACCGATGTATCTAATCCCCCAGAGTACGCTAAAACTACCTTTTTTCCCATATGATATCTCTCCTCCTGAAACCTGATAATGTATATTTTATTTATTTTTATACATAATTGTTTATAAAAATACCATTTATAATAATTCATACTATAACAAAAGGAGAGAAGAAAATGCAAGGTTATTCTTAAAAATGTATAAAAATAATATCAATGATTATTCTGGCTTCACAGCTGCGCCTTTTGTACAATGGAGGGAGAGGTGATGATCGGATGCATAACAATTTTATTTGGGATGAGAAGCTTGGAATTTCAGTTCCTAATTTGCATAAATCATGGGAAGCATATGAAAGGGCCGAACAAGCAGCCATTCTGCTGCAATGGGAAAAGATTAGAGGCACGATTCCAGACCGAATTAGAGAAATTGAAACACAAATTAATAAACTTCAAGACCGGTTATCTATAGAAGAAAACTTTGAGTTATCCTGTGAATTTAACGAAAAAATTGCATGCCAAGCATCCATCATTAATGATCTCTGGCTTTGGTACAGGTTAAACCAGCAGGTAACATCTAAAAT
This sequence comes from Fictibacillus halophilus, assembly GCF_042680145.1. Lineage (GTDB taxonomy): Bacteria > Bacillota > Bacilli > Bacillales > Fictibacillaceae > Fictibacillus > Fictibacillus halophilus_A. The sequence continues at coordinate 2,195,821 of NZ_JBHTNQ010000001.1, forward strand.
ACACGGATAAAATAGAAAAAAGAGGGTGCTTATGCATCCTCTTTTATTTAGGCTTTCTTAAAGGCTGTTTTTGCATACATTGTTGGTTCTTAAAAGTAGTTGATTTCCGTTCCAGGATGCTCGCTTTCCACGGGGCGTGCGGTGAGCCCACTCGTCGCCTTGCGACATTGATTGGTCTCACCTGTCCCGCTGATCCCGCAGGAGTCTCGCACCTTGCACTCCAATCAACTTGCAAGTAGAATTGACCCTTAAGCAACAAACTTTAAGAAAATAGCATTTTTAAAAAGATAATCTTTTTGGATTATTTGTGGAGACTCTTCTTTGATAAGTTGATTGGAGCGGAAATCAACACTTCTCATAGAAGTAAGTTAACAACAACTGCTTTATTTATGCAGCTGTTGTACGATATGCGTAAGTTCCGGCAAAATTAATTTTTTCATTCCGAGCTTTACAGCACCTGATGAACCTGGCAATGCGAAAATGGCCGTTTTCCCATGCACACCGGCAACAGCACGGCTCAGCATAGCTCCTGACCCTATGTCTTCTGTATAACTCAACATACGGAAAAGCTCCCCGAACCCGGTGACTTCTTTTTCAAATAATGTCGATAAGGATTCTATCGTTACATCTCTCTGAGCAATTCCTGTTCCCCCATTAAATATGACGACATCAATATTTTCATCTTTAATAGCGGTCTGAGCAGCTTCATGAATCAGGCTCTTGTCATCCTTTACAATTCTATAATCACGAATGTCATGATTTTGTTCAATTAGGAATGAACGGATGAGCTTGCCGCTTTTATCCGTATCTTCATTTCTCGTATCACTTACGGTTACAATCATGCATCTTGCTTTTTCCGGTGCAAGCGCCTTATGTTCTTGTATACTCATAAAATGAACACCTATCCGTTATATTTTTCATTTAGATATCTTTTTTGATAAAACTTATGTGCGATTTCAGTTATTTTTCTTGATTGCTGATAGTTCATAACAGCACCTACAGCCATACCGAAAATCGGCAGTCCTTGAGTCAGCTTCTTTCTGAGAAGCAGGATCGCCATCATCTTTACGATTTGCTGTATAGGATGAGACATCCATGATATATCAGCTATTACCTCTTTGCCTGAATAAAAAATAGGATCTTCTTCTTCACGAAGCTCTTCCATAAGTTCATCCCACTTTTCTTGCTGATAACGTTTCGGCATCGTAGCTGCGTGATACACTTTTAATGAGCGCATCATTTCCGATGGTCTTTGAATATCATAGCCATAGTGCATGGCAATAGACTGAACTGACCGTATACCGAGAGCGACCATAGCTGGAAAATCCGTTCCTAGAAAAAGCAATCCTCCAGTACCGGCGAGTCCTCCTTGAGAAAAAGATAAAATACGGTTGCGTGCAATTTGCTGATCTGCCATATAAGATAATTGATCAATCGAACATTTTTTTAAATCTTCAATTTCAAAAATATCATCTCGAAAGACCCGCGCTTCAGAAAGGAGTCTTTGTTTCATATCCAGCTGAAATTGGGAATTTTGTATAAGAGCATGGATATGAAAAAGAACAGAATCAACATATTCACCGATTGTTTCCTGCATCTCTTCTGATAAAAGATCCATCTGTCTTGTTGCCCATTTTTCATATGTACGTCCAAAATCTGTTGGTTCATATGTGAAAAAATTATCTTCCCAGTTTTTGATTTCCAGCCAAATTTGTTCTTCGCGTTCTGTTAATGGCATGCCGCTCCTCCTTTAACCTTTTTTATAGTTTATAATAACCGCTGGATTAAGTAAAAAATCAGCAGTAATGTATTTTAGCAGCCAGACTTAAAAGGGTTCTTCCATTCCATCAGCAAACCATAATGATGGGACTCTTCATCCTCTAGGTATCCCGGTACTAGTACTAGAGGTGTTCTGCCGCAGCGCAGCAGAAATGATATGACCTGATCATATATTTTTCCATTCACTACTTTTTCAATATATTGCTCTGGCGTCAGTTCATTTGCATACTTATGATAGCCGGGCATTCTTCCCCCGCCTAACAATCGATCAAGATTCAAATGTATGACTCCCTCATACATGGATTGCATAAGAAGTTTGCCGAGATCAAGTTTTCTAAAAGAGGGACGTATGCATATATCAACAATATAAAGAGTATTACCTTTTTTGTTATGTGTTTTAATATAGCCGCTATCAGTAATCTCTTCCCAAGTATGCTTTGGAGATTCAGGATCAAAGCCTACTAGCAGCCCGGTAATGGATCCCGCAAGAACTCCGTCAATCTCCACACATAATGCTCCCTCTGGAAAGAGTGTGATGTGATTATTCAGCTGTTCTTCGTTCCACCATAGGTCTGAAGGAAATGGAGGCGGAAAGCTTTCCTTTTGTATTTGAATTAGTTCATCAAAATCTTCTTTCACATAATTTCGGACAATTGCTTTTACATTCTTTTCTTTCCTATATAAGTATTGTTCCTTTTTGTACATGAATAGATATCTCTCCCTTTTCAGTTTGAGCCAACTCAGTTAAAGGTACTTAAAAGGATTTACGCTATCTTGATCTGTTTTCCTTCTATAAATATAAAAAAGGCTGTTTCCGTAAACATTGTTTCAATTGTAGATGTTGATTTCCGCTCCAGGATGCTCGCTTTCCGCGGGGCGTGCGGTGAGCCTCCTCGCGCTTTGCGCCTTTAGGAGTCTCACCTGTCCCGCTGATCCCGCAAGAGTCTCGCACCTTGCGCTCCAATAAACTATTCAAAGAAGCCTACTCAAAAAATTGTTCAAAAGCAACAATCTTTTAAAAAAATGAGCCTAAAAAAACAACCTTTCTTCATGTATGCAACCATGAAAAAAGATTGTTTATCAACTACATCGCGATACGCATAGTATCTCTAGCGATCATAACTTCTTCGTTTGTAGGAATGACAATTACTTTTACAGGTGAATGAGGATAGCTGATAAATGCCTCTTTTCCGCGAACCTGATTTAAAGCAGGATCCCAATAAACACCCATAAATTCTAATCCGCGCAGCACACGCTCACGTACTGCTGTACTGTTTTCACCGATTCCTGCTGTAAAGATGATAGCATCGATTCCTGCCATTCTCGCTGCGTAAGAACCGATGTATTTGTGGATACGGCTTGCAAATACTTCTAGAGCGAGCTCAGCACGTTCATTTCCTTGCTCTGCTTCACTTTCAATATCACGAAGGTCAGATGAGAAACCAGAAACGCCAAGCATACCACTTTTATTGTTTAGAACATTCAATACTTCTTCAGCACTTTGACCCGTCTTTTGCATGATATAAGGAATTAACGATGGGTCAATGTTTCCAGAGCGTGTTCCCATTGTTACACCAGCTAAAGGTGTGAATCCCATAGATGTATCGATTGATTTCCCGCCTTCAATTGCGGCGATGCTTGCTCCGTTACCAAGGTGGCAAGAAAGAAGGCGAAGCTGCTCCACAGGACGGCCAAGAAGTTCAGCCGCTCTTTCAGAAACATACTTATGGCTTGTACCATGGAAACCATATTTACGGATTCCGTATTGCTCATAGTACTCATATGGCAAGCTGTACAAGAATGATTTTTCCGGCATTGATTGATGGAAAGCTGTATCAAAAACAGCAACCGCTGGTACATTCGGCAATACATTTTTAAATGCCTTAATGCCCACAACGTTAGCAGGGTTATGCAATGGAGCAAGATAAGAAATCTCTTCGATTTCTTTTAAAACTTCATCTGTAATTAATACTGAATCATTAAACTTTTCTCCTCCGTGTACGACACGGTGGCCAATTCCTTCAATTTCATCAAGGGAAGAAATAATATTATGTTTGATCAATTTATCTAAAAGCATAGATACAGCTTCAGAGTGGTCTTGAATATCTTTTACTTCTTTTACTTTTTCACCATTTACTTCGGTTGTGAAAATAGAATCGTTCAAACCGATACGTTCGACAAGTCCTTTAGTTAAAACTTCTTCTTCTGGCATTTGCAGAAGCTGAAACTTTAAGGACGAGCTTCCGGCATTAATTGCAATAATTTTAGCCAAAATAGCCATCTCCTTCATATTCAATGAAAAAGAAGAGCGCTTTGGTGCACACTTCTAACTCATTAATACTATAATCCTTCCTTATTTAAACATTGCCCCTATTTATAATCAAGGCTGTAAAACGCTTACACCTTATATTCATGCAATTCAGATTTGAATGCGTTTGCAACTTAACAAAAAAACAGCATAGGTTATCCCACGCTGTTATTTTTCACGTTCCCATTCAGTTTTAAACCACTCATTTATTTGTTCCATCACATTCGCAAGTCCTGCTTTATTCGAAAAGGAGGGAAGCTGCGCTAGCATTGCTTGTTTAGGTTTTATAGCTCCTTCGCCATTTTTCTGAAGAATAAGGATACTTTTTGCATGGACAGTTGATTTAAAAAGAGATTCAGGCAACTGAAGCAATCCTAAAATTGCTATATTTTCTTTAATCCAATCCTTCAACAAACCTGATTGCTCGCTTTCAAAAAGGTTGTTAGGAACGATAAATATTCCGATTCCAGATTCCTTCAGATGATGTACAGCTTGCTCAATGATAAGATGGTGTGCGTATGTGTGGCCGTCTTTTGCACTGACTTTAAACACTTTAGCACTTTCGTCATCTGGGTAGTATCCAACCGGAAGATCAGCTACGACTACGTCTACTGGATCAGCATAAAGAGGTTTAATCACATCTTGATGAAAGAGTTCTACTTTATGTTTTTGAATATTTGCATTTACCCAAGCTAAACGCAATAGTGTTTCATCTACTTCCACACCAAAAGCTTCACATTGCTTTTCTTTAAGCTGGTTTAATACAGCCGTCAATAAGTTACCTGAACCTGTTACAGGATCCAGCAGTGTAAGATGTTCAGCTTTTTTCATAAACTTTTGAACGAGATAGCCCGTAAATAAAGCTACAGCATCGGGAGTCATCGCGTGATGCGGCTGCACTGCTTCCTTCATGCCTTTTAATACAGCAAGCTGAAATGCCTTTCGCAATTCTTCCTTGTCATATTCCGCAAAATTAACCTTTTTATATTCATCTGTTAATGCACTTATTAGCTCTTTTGGATATTCTTTAGGAATCTCTTGAAAAAACAGATTTTCTCCTGTATCAACGAGAGCATCTAAATAAGGGAGATCAAGCTTCTCCTTAATTACCGTTGCAGTATTATCCATTACTATAAACAATTTTTCTACATCTTTAAAATTACTCATTACCGCGTCCTCCTATGTTTGCACAGGAAACATTTTAACAAATGAAGTGCATGATACACAATCTAAAGGTTTATAAAGACTGTTTTTGTAAACTTTGTTGCTTTTGAAAGTAGTTAATTTCCGTTACAGGACTCGCTTTCCGCAGGGTGTGCGGTGAGCCCATTCGTCGCCTTGCGACATTGAACGGTCTCACCAGTCCCACTCATCCTGCTGGAGTCTCGCCCTTCCACTCCAATTAACTTTTCATTGAAGCACTTTGTGATAGCCTCTCAGTAGCAACAATCTCTAAGAAAGGCTGTTTTCTAAATATTGTTGCTATTGTTTTTCTAGTCTCATCATTTGCAAGTTGATAGGAGCGCAAGGTGCGAGACTCCTACGGGACGAGCGGTCAGGTGGAGACTCCTAATGGCGCAAAGCGGCAGGAGGCTCACCGCACGCCCCGTGAAATGCGAGCAACCTGGAGCAGATATCAACTACTTTCAAGAGCAACGATAAGAAAAAAGCGCTTATAAAAAATCTCCGGTACAGAAGTTGCACCGGAGATGACTGATTTGTTTATTTTGCAGCTTTAGCAGCTTCAATGGCTGCTTCATAATTTGGATGACTCGTTACTTCGTCTACATATTCAACATATGTAATTTTGTCCGAGCTATCGATAACGAATACAGATCGAGCAAGAAGACGAAGCTCTTCAATTGCAACACCATAAGCTTTACCAAACGAAAGATCACGGTGATCAGATAGTGTTTGAACATTTTCAATACCCGCTGCAGCACACCATCTTTTTTGTGCAAATGGCAAATCTACAGAGATCGTTAATACTTTTACATTTCCAAGCTTTGAAGCTTCTTCATTAAAACGGCGAACTTCTGCATCGCATACACCTGTATCAACTGAAGGTACAGCTGCAATTAATCTTACACTGCCTTTTGAATCTGCCAAAGTAACTTCTGACATATCATTTGCAAGAACTTTAAAATCTGGAGCTTGATCCCCTGCTTTTAACTGGTTTCCTAGTAAAGTGACTGGTTTATCTTTAAATGTTACGCTCATGATCTATAACTCCTCCTTTAAATTTATGTACTTCCATATTCATCTTAAAACATCACAGAAGAAAAAGCTAACAAGATGTTAGCTTCCTTTTTAAAACTCATTTGTTTATGTGTTTGCAGACCCTTTTTGCTTATTTTTATTCATCAAATGCTGCAGCTTATCGATAACGCCAGGAGCTAAGTCTAAAATTCTTTCATATAGATGCGTACTATTGTCTAGGTGTATGGTTTTTATACCAGTATTGCTTACGACAAGGAATGCGATTGGAGTGATTGAAACTCCGCCTCCGCTTCCTCCACCAAACGGCATTTCATTTGAACCGTTCGAAGACCCTTGCTGAGAGCCTTGAGACCCTTGAGATGATTGTTGAGATTCCTGCTGGTTTCCAAATTCACTTCCTCCAGCAGCAAATCCAAATCCAACTTTTGAGACAGTAAGGATCACACTGCCGTCAGGAGTTTCAACAGGATCTCCGATAATTGTATTAACATCGATCATTTCTTTAAGATTTTCCATAGCGGTTTTCATTAAACCCTGGATTGGATGTTCACTCATTTTTACACTCCTCCAGTCATATATTCAGAATTTAAGTGAGATGAACGTCTTGATTTTCGCCAAGACTTTAACATTTTTAACATAACGACAATAGCATGCCCGATTTTAAAAGAAACCATACAGGATAGCCTTGTTTCACTGTGCATTCCTTGAAAAACGGGAACTACAGAAATCGATGGCGTTCCTTTTAAACGAAAGAAGGTATTGATCAGCTGCAAGACGATCCCTTTAATTCCCCATACTGTTCCAGCTGCAATTGCTGATGATGAAGCCTCACCGAGACCGATAGCGCTATGCCATTCCAGCTGAGAAACTTTTATCTTTTTTAAGAAGTATGCAAGTATCCGATACAGGTTTTGAACATGTTTTAATGTTTTTTGAAACGATTCATACTGATTTTTTATTTGTTTAAATGAAATTTTCTTTTTATTTTCTTTCTTCTGCCCCATACTCGTTTGCTTTTCTTCTCTTATCTTTACTGAATGGTCTTTTGCATCAATTTGGACAATCGGTATATGCAAAGTGTATCGAATAATCCGATACATACGCAGCGTGATCTGTATATCACTGTTATCGTTACGATGAACAAAATGAAGCACTACATTCAGCGTCGAGAATATCAAAATAGTAAATAAGAATAAAAAAATTCCTAAAATGATTAAAATCCATTCCATAAAAGCTCTTCCCTTCTCTTTTTTCAGTATAGGCAAGCGACATTTAATCTAAACGTAATGCTGTTTTCGTAAATATTGTTGCTCTTGTCAGTGTTGATTTCCGCTCCAGGATGCTCGCTTTCCGCGGGGCGTGCGGTGAGCCTCCTCTGCGCTATGCGCCGTTAGGAGTCTCACCTGTCCCGCTAATCCCGCAGGAGTCTCGCACCTTGCTCTCCAATCAACAAACGAAGAAGCCTGCACCAAAAAAAATGTCAAAGTCAAGAATCTCTTAGAAAATGAACCAAAAGTAATGACAATGTCTGATACAATATAATAGGAATCAATATTTTAAGACCGAACACAATAACTGTGGAAAATCATTTAAAGGAGGAATGGAAGATGCCAGAAAGAAATAAGATTTTCTTTTTCTATAAAAGAGAAGAGTCTATTCTTGAAAAAGCTGAAGGTTTGAAATCTTTAGCTGAAAGAGAAGGATTTGAAGTTGTGGAGAATGAAAAGGAAGCCAACATTATTGCAAGTATTGGCGGTGACGGTTCGTTTTTACAGGCAGTACGCAAAACGGGATTTAGAGAAGATTGTTTATACGTGGGAGTAAGCACACTAGATTCGGAATTTTATTGTGACTTCCATATCGACGATCAAGCAGGCATGATCGAAGCAATGAAAAACGAACAGATCGAAGTTCGTAAGTATCCGGCACTTTCCGTTACGATAGATGGACAAGGATCTTTTTATTGCCTGAATGAATGTTCACTTCGTTCCTCTATTATTAGAACACTTGAAATTGATGTTTTTATTGATGATCTTTATTTTGAAACTTTCCGCGGCGACGGTTTAATCATATCCACCCCTACTGGAAGTACAGCCTATAACAAATCAGTTAACGGTGCAGTGGTTGATCCAATGCTGGCATGCTATCAGATCAGTGAACTGGCTTCTTTAAATAACAAACAGTACCGTACGCTCGGTTCTTCATTTATTTTGAGTGATAACCGAAAAATGTCCTTAAAGATCAAACATGATAACAGCCATTATCCAATTATCGGAATGGATAACGAAGCAATGAGTATTAAACATTGCGAGAGCCTGAGTTTTGAACTTACAGAGAAAAGAATTAAAACGGTAAAATTAAAAGATAATTCATTCTGGCATAAAGTGAAAAGAAGCTTTTTGTAGAGGTCTAAATGAGTTCGTTTAAGTTTAATAACATGAAAAAAGCAGGTTTCCGTCTGGGAACCTGCTTTTTTAATCTGATATATATAGCTTATCCATGTGCAAAATTGAACTTATGAGCCTTTAAATTTTTTTATGAGCCTTCAAAACTTTTTATGATCCTTCAACTTTTTTTATGAGCCTTCAAAATTTTTTATGAGCCTTCAAATGAATTTATAGGCTTTTCGACAATGTTAGCTTGCTATTCTCAGTAAAAAAACTACAGCCTGCATTGGTATGCAGGCTGTTTCTTATTCAGAGCGTACTTTTTTAGCAGATTGGCTGAATGCGATCTCACCATCTACTATTGTGTAAACTACTTCAGCATTCAGTAAATCATCAATAGGCACAGTAAACAAATCACGGTCATAAACCGTAAAATCTGCCGCATAGCCCGCTTTAATAAATCCTCTATAGTTTTCTTGCTGTATAGCTGCAGCACTTCCATAAGTGTATAGGCCGATCGCTTCATGTCTCGTAAGCTTTTGCTCTGGAACATACCCTTCATGGTCTTCACCAGGTTTTCTTCGTGCATTTGCTGCATAAATGCCTAATAGGGGATCAACTGGTTCTATCGGTCCATCTGATCCTCCCGCACAAATAATACCTTCATCCAGTAAGGTTCTAAAAGCATAAGCATAGGGAATCCGATCGGTACCGAGACGCTCAATCAGCCATGGGAAATCGGATGCAACAAATCCTGGCTGAACATCTAAAATAACGGATAGTCCTTTCATCTCTTCAATCAAAAACTCTGATACTAAACCTGCATGAATTAGACGGTCCCTGCCACCATGAGGCGGGCATTTCTTAATCGCTTCAATCGTTTTATGCAGAGCCATATCACCAATGGTATGAACAGCGATATTCATGTTTTCTTTTCGTGCTTTTTGAATCAGGTTTAATAGTTCATCGTCTTCGTGAATATAGACACCAGAGGTTTCGGGAGCATCATTATAAGGATGAGAAAGCCATGCTGTCCGTCCTCCAAAAGCTCCATCCCCGAAAATTTTCATGGCACCATATTCTACAAACGGCAGCTGATAATTTAGTTTAACCTTCTTAAAATCATCAAGTGCCTCATGATGAACGAGTAAATGGGCTTTAAATTTTATATGATTTTCTTCAAAAACCTTTTTATAAGCTTTTAAAGGCCTTTCAACATTTCCGTAATAACTAAGGTCCTCTGTATGGCCGCCGGTTAACCCTAACGAGAGCAAGTATTCAACGGATGTTTTCAAAGCTTTGTTCAAATATTCCTGCGAAACTTCCGGAACTGCTTTTTTAACTAGGTCAGCTGCACTGTCATGCAATAAACCAGTAGGTTCCCCGTCAGCATCTCTTTTAATAATGCCTCCCGCAGGATCGGGTGTTTCACTCGTAATACCAGCTAACTCAAGAGCTTTTGAATTTGCTAAAAATGCATGACGGCATACTCTTGATAATAAAACCGGACGTCCATCAGCAATAGCATCTAATTCGAACTTGTGAAAAATTTTCCGGTCAATAAAATTGTTCTCGTTCCATCCTTCGCCAAGCAGCCACTCATCTTTACCCAAAGTTTGTGCTTTTTCTTTAAGGGCTTTCTCCATTTCTTCTGCAGAAGTCATTTCTGAGAGATCTAATCTTATAAGCTTTTCACCATGGCCGATGAGATGGAGATGACTGTCCACAAATCCGGGAAACATCACATTGCCTTCTAAATCAACAGTATGAGTATTTTCGCTGCCATACAATTCAAGAAGCTCATTCTTTGTTCCCGTTTTTACAATCTTCCCTTCCTCTACATATACTGCCTCACATTGATCACCTTCACTGACCATCGTATATATTGTTCCGTTGTGAAACAAAGTCCCCACTATACTACCACCTTTGTACATTTGCTTTTTTTGTATTATAACGGTTTTCAGAATAAAAAGCAGACAAAAGCCTGCTTTTTTCAACCTTATCTCATTTTCGATGCTTCTAACTGACGAAGCTCGATGCGTCGGATCTTTCCTGAAGTCGTTTTCGGAAGATCAGTCACATACTCAATCAAGCGGGGATATTTATAAGGTGCTGTCAGTTGTTTAACATGTTCCTGTAATTCTGGTGTTAAAGCTTCTTTGCTTGCTGATTCATCTCTCAATACTACAAATGCTTTTACAATATGTCCTCTAATTTCATCGGGACTTGCCACAACTGCACATTCTTTAACTGCTGGGTGCTTTACAAGGGCATCTTCCACTTCAAATGGACCGATCGTATAGCCTGATGAAATAATGATGTCATCTCCTCTTCCTTCAAACCAGAAATACCCGTCATCATCTTTCTTCGCTTTATCCCCTGTAACGTAATAATCTCCTCTGAATGCCATTAACGTTCGATCTTGATCTTTATAATACTCTTTAAAAAGTGCTGGACAATTTTTGTGTACCGCAATATCACCGACTTCACCAGCCTTTACTGGAACGCCATTCTCATCAATAATCTCAACATCATTTCCTGGCGTTGGTTTCCCCATAGACCCAGGTTTTATTACCATTCCTTCCATAGTCCCAACCAGCAAAGTATTTTCCGTTTGGCCATATCCGTCACGGACTTTAATATGGAAATACTTTTCAAAAGTATCGATTACTTCTCTATTTAGAGGTTCGCCTGCGGAAACAGCACTTCTTAAATGCGGTAAACGATACTGATCGAGATTGTCCACTTTTGCCATTAATCGATATTCTGTCGGGGTGCAGCATAAAACAGAAATCTGTTCATTCTCTAGCAGGGCTAAATATTTTTGAGGATCAAATTTCCCTTGATAAACGAATCCGGCAGCTCCTGTACCTAAAGTGGAAAGAAACGGACTCCAAATCCATTTTTGCCAGCCAGGTCCTGCCGTAGCCCAGACTTTATCATTTTCGGAAATATTTAACCAGCTTTTAGCAGCAGTACGAATATGTGCATATGCCCATCCGTGTGTATGGACAACACCTTTAGGCTGTCCAGTTGTTCCGGATGTGTAGGATAGAAAAGCCATATCATCTTTTGAAGTTTCAGGTGCCTTATAGGAAACACTTACATTTTCTGTTATTGCATTTAAACTTAACCAATTTTCTGTATCACCGTTAGCGCTAATTTTGTATGTAAGAGTCGGAAGCGAGTCTTGTATTTCGTTTACCTGTTCTGTGTACTGATGGTCTGCAATAATTGCTTTTGCTTCACTATGCTGAACACGGTAGCTCAAGTCTTTAGCTCTAAGCATCTCGGAACAAGGAATAACTGTAATGCCTGCTTTTAAACACGCGATATAAACAGCGTACGTTTCAATTAACCGCGGCATGATAATAAGAACTCGATCGCCTTTAGCTAAACCCAATTCTTCAAGTGAATTAGCGATTTGGTTTGATCGTTCTATTAATTTTTTATAGGTTATGGTTTGTCTTTCATTGCTTTCGTTCATCCAAATTAAAGCGGATTTTTCAGGGTTCTCTGCGTATTTTTCAATTTCTTCTGTTAAATTGTAGATACTTGGAGCTGTCAAATTCATTTCAACATCCACCCTTTCGTATGAATCATAGTTGACTACAATTTACATTATAATATATTTTAGAAAATTTTTAAAATTTAGTCAGCAGATAAGAACAAATTAAAAAGGAGCGGGGACAACCCGCTCCGTTAGCCATTTATTATTTATTTTTTGTATCCACCTAGAGCTTGAGCAACTAGACGCTTAGTGATTTCTCCACCTACAGATCCGTTAGCGCGAGAAGTTGAATCTGGTCCAAGGTTTACACCGAATTCAGAAGCGATTTCATATTTCATTTGGTCAACAGCTTGTTGTGCACCTGGCACTACTAATTGGTTGTTTTGGTTTGCCATTTTGTTTCACCTCCTTCGTACTAATAATGTGTGACGAAATGGCCGTTTCAATTCTTGGAAATTGTTGTGAGTATTGCCATTTCACAAGGTTTTGTCTCTTTCTTACAGTTCAGTTAGAAACGTAAGTCAATAATAAAAGCCTGCACAAAAATGTGCAGGCTTAAGGTTAAAACAGATCTTCAAAAGTATTTTCTGTTGTCTTGCCTTCTTCGAGAATTATGGTTTCAACATTTTGAACCGCTTCATCTATCAGTTCTTCCAAATTCTCAATATTTTTTTCAAACCATATCGCCTTGTCACGCTTCGGCTTTGTTTTTGGAGCAGATGGTAAAAAGATTGTACAACAGTCTTCATATGGTCGAATTGAGATATCATAAGTTCCGATTTTATGGGAGATATTCATAATTTCCTGCTTGTCCATTGTGATAACCGGGCGCAGAATCGGCATGTTTGTTACTTCGTTTATAGCATACATGCTGTGCATCGTCTGGCTGGCCACTTGTCCCAGATTTTCTCCGTTTGCAATTGCCATTGCATGGTTATTTTCAGCAAGCTTTTCCGTTATTCTCAGCATCACACGTCTCATGATGGTCATGCTATAGCTTGCAGGAATCTTATCTTTAATCGTTTGCTGAATCGTTGTAAACGGAACGATATGAAGCTTGATCTTTCCTCCGCTATAACGTGTCAATTCCTGTGTTAAATCAACAACTTTTTGTTTAGCGCGTTCACTTGTAAACGGAGGACTGTGAAAATGAACCCCTTCTATTCGGACACCGCGTTTCATTGTTAGATATCCTGCAACAGGACTGTCAATCCCTCCTGAAAGCATAAGCATTGCTTTTCCGCCAACGCCTATCGGCAGTCCACCAGCACCTTCATAAGTTTGGCAGCTGATATAAGTTCCTGAATCTTTAACTTCTACTTTCACATTTACATCAGGATTATGAACATCTACTGTAAGACCATCTGTATGCTCTAAAAGATAGCCGCCAACTTCGCGGTTAAGCTGCATGGAGTTTACAGGAAAAGATTTTAATGCACGCTTACCTGTCACTTTAAAAGTCCCTTTTTGAATCATCGCTTCTTTAAGTGCAAGTAAAGCTGCTTTTTGGATTTCTGCTAAATCATTTTCCGCTCTAAGTGCAAGGCTGATCGAGTGAATACCAAAGATGTCCTGAAGTGCTTTTACAACAGGCTCATGTGGCTCGCCATTCAATTCAACAACGATTCGGTCAAATAATTTAGCCATTTTAAGCTTGTCATATTGACGAAGCTTTCTTTTTACAGTGACAAATAATTGAGATTCGAAATGTCTTCTGTTTTTCCCTTTTAGAGATAATTCTCCATAACGTACTACTAAATGATCATAAAGCATTTATATTACCTCATTACCTTTTTAAAATTTATAATTTCTTCTTCTAATACGGTTAACGTGTTTTTTGCCTCTTCCGCTGTGTTGTCATAAGATGTGCTAATACGAATCGCAGTAGAGGCGCGAGGTTCACCAAGACCCATTTCCAACAGTATCCTGCTCGCTCCTCCTTGTTTAGAAGAACATGCAGACCTTGTCGAAACAAATATATCTCTTTTATCAAGAGAGTGAATCAGCACCTCTGGTTTAATGCCTTCCACAGAAAAATTAACAATATGAGGAGCTGAATGTTTCTCTGGTGTATTGAGCTCTACACCCTCTATTTTTTTCAATCCTTCTGTAAATACTTGCTTTACTGCCAGCATCTTTTCTTTTTTTATGCGCATCTCATCCAGTGTTAACCGTAATGCCTTTGCCATGGAAGCAATTCCTGCCACATTCTCTGTTCCTGCACGTTTTCGATATTCCTGTTCACCGCCTGTAAAGAGGGCAGAAAGAGTTACACCGTTTTTTATATAAAGCAAACCGGTTCCTTTCAAGCCGTGTATCTTATGAGCAGATATGGTACAAAGGTCTATTCCCCATTCTTTTAGCTGCAGGGGTACTTTCCCGATTCCTTGAACATTGTCGACATGAAAAAAGATTTTTTTGTGATCTTTTAGAATTTCACCGATTTCTTTTATGGGCTGAATCGTTCCTGTCTCATTATTTACATGCAGCATTGAAACGAGAACAGTTTCTGGACGTATGGCCTGCTTTAAATCTTCTAATGAAATCATACCTGCCTTATTCACTGGCAAATATGTAACTTCAAAGCCCTGTGTCTCTAAGTATTGAAAGGACTCAAAAGATGAAGCATGTTCTACAACTGTAGTAATTAAATGTTTTCCGCGATTTTGATGCTGGTATGCAATTCCTTTTATAGCTATATTGTTACCCTCGGTTCCACCTGAAGTAAAAACTATTTCAGAGGACGAGACCGCTAACAAATCAGCAATTGACTTCCTAGCGGCTGTAAGCAGATTCTCCGCTTCTCCACCTTTAGAATGGAGTGAAGATGGATTAGCAAAATATTTTTCAGAAACCGTAGTAAATGTATCAAGCACTTCCTTATATGGCTTTGTTGTAGCACTATTATCAAGATAAATCATTGTTGAATCCTCCAATTAAAACATACCGTCCACAAATGCACATTACAATATCATATCATAATTCAAATACCATGGCATCTATGCAATTCCTACTAAATAGTCTTTGCAAGAAGGTGAAATTCACTCTTTTACAACAGTAAAAAAACTGCAGGAAATAGATCCTGACAGTTCTTATACATGTGATTTCATATTGATTTCCATTTCTTTTAGTATTCCTGGCTGCACACTTTCAATGGCGGAAGCCGCAATCTGAAGTGCGTCATCATACTGATAATTCCGGAACGCAATTTCAGCTTCAATCAATCTGATGGAAACTGATTGATAGGAACTTCTAAATCTGTTTCCATATTGAATAAGCTTTTCTGCCAGGAAAGCATTCTCAATCATTTGGGATGTTTCTTCATAGCCTTCGTTTACAGCATCATGGGCTTTATTGAGTACATAGGATACATCAGACATTTCTAAAGGCTTTTCATCAAGCTTTTTTGAAACTTCTATAATGTATTCCTCTGCTTTTCCAATCGTAATTAAATAATGTTCTGGAAGACCAGGAAGATTGCTTTTTTGAACCATTCGTCTTGCTTCCAGAAGCTTTCTTCTTAATTCTTTAAGACTCTGCTTTGTCTCTAATTCGTCTTTTCTTAGATTATGCAGCATCTCTTCATACACCTTTTGAGAACGCTGCAGTTCTTCCATTTGTTTCTGCATTTCTTCCATCATTTCACGAATAACAGAAAATGACTCTTTTTTCTCATCGATTGATTCTTGAATAATAATGAATCGGCTTTGAAGCTTGTAGAAAAGCTTTTCAATTTTCTTTTGCATGTCAGCTTCATTCTGTTCAATTAAATAAGTGGAAGAAACAACTTCTGTTTCCACTTTAAGATTTTCAATGCGTTCCTGGAGGTTTTGTATGTTAAATGTAAAGATCTCTCTCTCTTTAATAACAAACTGTTTGGAATGCACTTCATTTTCTAGCATTTCATAAAGCTGGTCCATTTTATGAATAAGCTCATCCATATCTTTTTGAGCAGATTCTAGTTCCAATTCAAATACTTTATTTAAGGCTACATCATTTAATTCTTTTAAAGAGGAAATCTCTTTTTCAATTCCAATGTGATGCAGTACATAACCTTGCTGTTCCATTTCTCCAAAGCCTGCACTAAGCTCTTTTAAAGATACTGGTATATCAGACTGCAAAATGACAAGAAGCTCAGGAACACCTTGCATCTTGGTTTTGCACTCAGATATGCGGTTTAAACTTTCAACAAGTTTTTGTCTCGCTTCAAGATGACTGCCTTGAATCGTAAGTGCTTCAAATGTTTCAAACAGCGATTTAATTTCATCTAATTCTTTATCAAAAAGCGTTGCAGTTTGTCCAAGTGCGCGAATATGTGTTAAATAATACTTTTTTGTCTCCTGCAGCTTTTCTTTCGCTTCTACGATCTCTTCCCTATTAAGTTCTTCACTCGTCACCAATTCATTGATTTCAGAAGTTATTTCTTTCATTCTGGCATCCATGCCGTCTAGAGCTTTATTTACACTAGTTAATATGGTGCGGGCTTTTTTAAATCGGTATTTGTCAGTATACTCTTCTGCGTCAAAAAGGTCTTCTTCTAGATTTGGAAGGTGTGTCGTAACCATCTCATCCCATTCCTGACGCCACATTTCAAATTTTTCTTCCGTTTCCCCGATCATCGCCATTCCCTTAACCTTTGAAATTTCTTCTGTTAAAGGACGGTTCATAATTTGCATCTTCCATGCTTCCAAGCGGTCAATTTCTTTATATATTCTTCGGCGCGACATGGTACCGTAAAGGATTAATGCTAGGAATGTAACTATGGCAATGACTATGTATATCATTGGAGGCACCCCTTCTACTGTTCTATTTCTTTAAGTCCTTGTATTATGTATTAAGAATATCATTTTCTATTTAATAGGTTTATCTGCGTGTAAAATTGCAGTTTAATGCTTTTATGATAACATGTAAACACACATTTGACGCAAAAAAATTGCATAATTTGATAAATTTTTTCCAAATTAATGAAGATTTTGTCGAAAGGAGGAGGAAAAAGGATGTATTATGATGGACACGTCCATACTCCATTTTGTCCCCATGGGTCTAATGACACATTTGAAAAGTATATTGATAGAGCTATATCACTTGGAATAAAAGGCATTTCGTTTACTGAACATGCCCCATTGCCTAAAAATTTTGCAGATCCTGCTCCTGCTAAAGACAGTGCAATGCTGTATTCAGATCTAAATAATTATTTTCAAAAACTGCAAGAAGTAAAAAATACTTACAAAAAATTCATCACTATTAAAACAGGTCTTGAAATTGATTTTATTGAAGGATATGAACAGGAGACAGAACAATTGCTTCGGGAAGTCTCGCCGGAACTGGACGATGCCATTCTTTCTGTTCACTTTTTGCAGATCGAAGGAAAACATTTTTGCATGGATTATGATGAGAATGTTTTTGAAGAGATGGTCAGGAAATCGGGAAGTATAGCTTCTGTTTATAAAAATTATTTTTCTGCGGTTGAAAAATCTGTTAAACACTCTTTTAAAAGCTTTCAGCCGCTTAGGATCGGTCATCTAACTCTAGCTAAAAAGTTTCAGAAGCTGTTTCCAGCAGATTTCAGTATCGAAGAAGACATCCATAACATTTTAATTGAAATCTCTGAACGTGGAATGTCATTAGACTACAACGGCGCTGGTGTTGTTAAACCTTTTTGCGGGGAGCCTTATCCTCCAGGCTGGATTATAAAAGAAGCGCACAAAAGAAAAATCCCTCTCGTATACGGGTCAGACGCCCATAGCGCTAAGGGACTTGGTCAAGGGTTTGAACAGCTCGAACCATATGCAAAATTAACTTCCCCACTTCTCTTGGATAGAGCCAAATAATGGCGCTTGAACAGCAGACAGCAGGGGATTTTTTCTTTCGGTTTGGCACACGCACTTATCAAACCAATTAACCATCCACTTTTTGTACGGTTTAATGAAAGTCTCCGTTTCCGCTGAAATCTGATAGACTTCAGCTAAATACAAAGGATGCAAAAAAGGCAGCATCATCATATCTTTAAATTGAATCGTCAAAAAATCTATTGGCTGTTTCCGGAACTCCTTTTTCTTCATACCTTTCTCAAACATCGTTTGCAAAAAATATTTTTCTTTTACAAGATAAGTTGACATTAGTTCACGAACAAGAGTTGAATCGAGCGTCATTTCCCGATAAACGAATCGAGCAAGCGGCAGATTCTTTTGCTGGTAAATCAATAGCGTCTCAACAAGTTCAATAAAACTGCCTTTAACCGATGAAGAACTTGAAGTATGATACACGATTTCGATTCTTCTGATATACCCTTCAAAAAATGAAGTGATTAGTTCTTCAAGCAGCCCCTTTTTACCGCCAAAGTGGTATGAGATCAGTGCGAGGTTCACACCTGCTTTTTTTGCGATTTGTCTTACAGTCGTACCTTTAAACCCTTGGCTTGTAAAAAGATAAATGGCCGCTTCAGCAATTTTAAGCTTCGTTTCTGCTGTATCTTTCTTCATTTTTTTCACCGTCCTTCCTTAATGTATAAAATTCTTGGGCGGAAGACATAAACCTTTAATAATCGCTCGACAAATAAGGGCTTAAGGGTGTATAGTTCAACATAATTTGATAGGATAGAATAAACAATTTATCAGGTTTGGAGGAATCTTGATGTTTTCCGTTCAACAATATAGTACTGACAGAAATAAAGCCTATGATCTATTATGCAAACAGCTTTCAGCACTTCTTGAAGGTGAAACAAATGCAACAGCAAATTTAGCTAATGCATCTGCTTTGTTAAATCAATTCTTGGATAGAGTGAATTGGGTTGGTTTTTACACATTTGAAGAAGAATCAAACCAGCTTGTTTTAGGACCGTTTCAAGGACTCCCTGCTTGTGTAAGAATCCCTCTAGGAAAAGGTGTTTGTGGTACATCTGCTCAGAATCAGGAAACTCTCGTCGTTAAAGATGTACACGAATTCCCTGGGCACATCGCATGCGATGCAGCGTCTCAATCAGAAATCGTCGTTCCTCTTGTAAAAAACGGGAAGCTTTTAGGCGTTCTAGATATCGATAGCCCTGAAAAAGAAAGATTCGATGAAGTGGATCGGGAGAATTTAGAAAAGTTTACTAATATATTGCTTCAATACATTTAATCAAATCAAAAAGCACTGAGCAAAAACTGCTCAGTGCTTTTTGATTATATTTTATTTAATGCCTGTTCCAGGTCACTCCATATATCTTCCCAAGCTTCTAGACCAACAGATAAACGCAGAAGCTGATCATTAATTCCCATTTGCTTTCTGTTTTCTTCAGGAACTACCGCATGTGTCATGGTTGCCGGGTGCTGAATCAGAGTTTCCGCGTCACCCAGGCTTACCGCAATTTTTATTAATTGTAACGAATTCATAAAAGATTGAGCAGCAGCTTTATCTCCTTTAATCTGAAAACTGATAAGACCTCCTGCATTTTTCATTTGCTTATTTGCCAGTTCGTATTGAGGAAATTCAGGATCACCAGGGAACAGAATCTTTTCTACTGCCGGATGTTCTTTTAGCAATTCTGCAAGTTTTTTTGCATTATCACAATGACGGTCCATTCGTACAGGCAATGTTTTTATACCGCGCAGCAGCAGCCATGCATCAAATGGAGACATGATACCGCCAATATCTTTTTGAGTTGTCATAGCAAGATGACTCATAAGTTCATTGCTTCCTACTGCCAGCCCGCCTATAACATCACCATGGCCGCATAAATATTTTGTTGCGCTGTGAATGACAACATCACACCCTAATTCAAGCGGACGCTGCAAGTATGGCGAAGAAAAAGTATTGTCTACCACAACAGGTATACCGTATTCCTTCGCGATCCTTGCTACCATTTCTATATCCACAAGCTTCATTGTCGGATTGATTGGAGACTCTATATAAATGACAGTTGTATGATCCGTTATAGCTGCTCGAATAGAATCTTCATCATTCATGGAGTGAAAATCGTGTGTGATATGATATTTCTCTTCCATAAGCTGCAAAAGACCAAACGTACAGCCATATACACCTTCTGAACAAAGAATATGATCACCTGTTTTAGTAAGCCCCAGCAAAATAGCTGATACTGCAGCCATTCCAGATCCAAAAGCCAGACCCTTTTCGCCATTTTCCATGGAAGCAATCCGTTCTTCAAGCATTGAAACAGTAGGATTGCTTAACCGTGAATAGATGTATCCTTCTTGTTCACCAGCAAAACGGCTTGCTCCAGTTTCAGCTGTATCAAACACAAACGTAGACGTCTGAAATATTGGAGGAGACAAACTTCCATGGTGCTGCAGAGCATGATACCCTTTATGAATTACTTCTGTCTCAAAGCGTTTTGTATCCATTTCGACTTCTCCTTTTAGGACGATTTAAAATGTAAGCGCTTTCTTTATTATTATCATATATGATTGAGTACTTTTTTACAAATTGTCCTCTTAAATTTTATGTATATAGCAGGTATGGTTGACACAAGGGACAAAAAAAGTTTATACTGTTCTTTGTGTAAAATAAGTAGCACTGTGCCCATCAACAGTTATTATTTTGTACCTTGATTTTTAAATCAGGGAACACCGTGTAGCTTCGTGGCTGCTGAAGTGAAAGTGTTTTTCATACAAAATAAGCTCTTGAAAAGGTCATAGTCACTGTATTGTTTTAACACAAAACAAACAAGTGAAGGAGGAGTCATTAATGGCTCGTTATACAGGTTCAACATGGAAAGTTTCCCGTCGTCTTGGAATTTCTCTAAGCGGAACAGGAAAAGAATTATCTAAGCGTCCTTACGCACCAGGACAACATGGTCCTACTCAACGTAAGAAAATCTCTGAATATGGTTTACAACTACAAGAAAAGCAAAAGCTTCGTTTCATGTACGGTGTAAATGAGCGTCAATTCCGCCGCATTTTTAATGATGCTGGTAAAATGCCTGGTATCCATGGTGAAAACTTCATGGCTCTATTAGAAGCTCGTTTAGACAACGTTGTTTACCGTCTTGGTCTTGCTCGCACTCGTCGTGCATCTCGTCAATTAGTAAACCACGGT
This sequence comes from Fictibacillus halophilus, assembly GCF_042680145.1. Lineage (GTDB taxonomy): Bacteria > Bacillota > Bacilli > Bacillales > Fictibacillaceae > Fictibacillus > Fictibacillus halophilus_A. The sequence continues at coordinate 2,217,062 of NZ_JBHTNQ010000001.1, forward strand.
CACATCACAGTAAACGGAAAGCGTGTTGACATCGCTTCTTACCGTCTTTCTGCTGGAGATGTAATCGGAGTACGTGAAAAGTCACGCAACCTTACTGCTGTTAAAGAAGCAATCGAAGTAAACAACTTCGTACCTGACTTCTTAACTTTTGACGAAAACAAATTGGAAGGTACTTTCACTCGCTTACCAGAGCGTTCTGAGCTTCCAGCTGAGATCACAGAACAACTTATCGTTGAATACTACTCTCGTTAAGAGTTTAAAAAACCTGAAACCCATTATGGGCTTCAGGTTTTTTCTTTTTCCACTATGAACAACCAAGAAAAGTGAGAGCACGATTCTCCTTATCTGAAATTGCAGCAGCGAAAAAAAGACCATAATTCCTGAAGTTTTGGTCATATTCCCGCGAGTTTCATCCATAATCCCTGAAATTCATCCATTATTCCCGCGAGTTTTACTTATTTTCCCGCGAGTATACAATTTTAGGCAAATCCCGTTTCCTCTACTGTCCACGCAAAAAACAGACCGACACTAATTTCCTGCAATAAGAAAAGCCGTCTGAAAAACAGACGGCTCTTTTTATAATATATCCTTAAACATACTTGCTTTTATGTCTAGCTGGCGAGCTGCTGTTTCAATTCCAGTAAATTCTCCCATAGCTTGCGTAATAAGCTTTTGACTGTTAGAAATTCCTTGCTGAGATCGGTGCGTCACATCACTGATTCTTTTGATTTCACTTGAAATGCCTTCAATGTGCGAATTAACTTCCTGAATGGAATCCTGTACGCGATTGGCTAATTTACGAACCTCTACTGCAACCACATTAAAGCCTCTCCCATGGTCTCCTGCACGGGCAGCTTCTATAGCTGCATTTAAAGCTAAAAGATTTGTCTGAGTAGCAATTTCACGAATCGTTTTAACAATATCCTCTATTGAAGCTGCTTGCTGTTTTAAAGAATTTAGAAATTCTAGGTTCTCAGTAGATTCATGGACAAGCTTTTCCGTAGCAGCAGCTACTTCTCCGCTTTTATTTATTCCTTCTTCAGCACGATTAAGCAGTTCAGCTGCCATTTGCTGCAGTTGAGAAACGACTTCCATCGTATTTTTTTCTCTTTCTGTTATCTCAGTTGCAATCTTAACAACAGCTATGACATTTCCATCTTCATCTCTTACTGGTGTATAAGTTGCTTCAAGCCAGATTAGCCGGTTTGATTTTGTCAATCTTTGAATCTTTTCCTGAAAAGCCTTTCCTTCACGCAAGCTTTTCCAAAAGATATCATATTCCTTGCTTCTAGCAAATTCTTCTGTACAAAATTGTTTATGTAACAAGCCTGGCATCTCATCCAGTTCATATTCCACTGTTTTCGCAAAATTACTGTTAGCCCATAGCACTTTGCCCTGCGGGTTAAATTCAATCATAGCTACCGAATTTTCGATAGCAGCAAGCACAGCACCTTCATTTAAAACTTGCGTACTAGTTGTGTAATTTCTATCCATGATCAAAGACATTTCTTTTCCCCATTTTCAAGTAGTATTTATTTCTAATATTATACTAATAAGTTATTCATTACTAATTATAAATCCGATTTTGGATAAATAAAAAACCTCTTAACTGAATGTCATTAGTTAAGAGGTTCATACTTTTATTAATCTACTTCTTTTCCCATACTCTCCTGAAGAATATCAAACCATTGTTCACGGGTTAAAGTGATATTTGCAGCATTGATCGCTGACTGAATCCGTTTCATTTGTCCGCTGCCGACAATCGGCATCACTTTTGCCGGATGAGCCAGAAGCCATGCATAGGCAACTTCATCAATCGACACAGCACCTGTTTCTTTTGCAACTTTCTCAAGAACTTTCCTTGCTCTTAGACTTTTTTCATCTTGCCCTTTAAAAAGTTTTCCTCCAGCTAAAGGAGACCAAGCCATAGGTTTAATGTTTTCTTTTTGGAGATAGTTAATCGTGCCATCAAAGAATGGCTGTTCATGCAGTACTGATAATTCGATCTGATTTGTTACTAATGGTCCATTGAATTCACGCTGCAGCATTTCCATTTGGCGCGGCGTGAAATTTGAAACGCCAAAGTGCCTTACTTTTCCTTGTTCTTTTAATTGATGAAAAGCTTCAGCCGTTTCGTAGGGATCCATAAAAGGATCTGGGCGATGAATCAAAAGAACATCGAGATAATCTGTGTTCATCTTTTGCAATGAATTCTCAGCAGATGTAATGATATGCTCTTTGCTTGTGTCGTAGGATTTTATCTTATGATGCGGTCTGTTTTCCGATATCAGTTTAATTCCGCATTTTGTAACGATTTGAATATCTTTTCTTAATGATGGTTTTAAAGCAAGAGCTTGTCCAAAGATTTCTTCACACATATAATTTCCATAAATATCTGCATGGTCAAATGTCGTAATGCCTGCTTCTATACATTGCTCGACAAGATGGAGTAATTCTTCTGAGGTTAAATTCCATTCAGCTAACCTCCAGTGTCCATGAATGAATTGTGAGAAAGACAGGTCTTCTGCAATTTGAATTCTTTTCATAGCTGCACATCCTTTACGAAAATAGAGAAGAACCCTATATGTTAAAGGGTTCTTTCCTTTATAAATTTAGTATCTGATTAATGTGTACTTCTTCTTCCCTCTTCTAAGGATAACAAAACGGTTTTCGATTCTGTCTTTCGCATCGATCGTGTATGAGAGGTCTTGAACCTTTTCGCCATTTACAGAAACAGCACCGTTTGTTACATCTTCTCTTGCTTGACGCTTAGATGGTGAAATCTTAGCTTCAACTAAAAGATCTACAATGTTCATGTCTGCTTGGTTCTCTACAGAAAACGATGGAACATCTTTAAATCCTTGTTCGATTTCACTTGCAGTAAGGTCGCTAAGATTCCCGCTGAATAATGCTTCAGTAATTTTTACTGCTTGAAGGTATGCTTTTTCTCCATGAACAAGCGTTGTTACTTCACGTCCTAAAGCTTTTTGTGCTTCACGCTTTTCAGGAGCTTCAGCCATTGATTTTTCAAGTTCTGCAATTTGGTCCTTAGATAAGAATGTAAAGTATTTCAGCCAGTTAATAACGTCAGCATCTGCTGCATTCACCCAGAATTGGTAGAACTCATATGGCGTCGTTTTATCAGCATCTAACCAAATTGTTCCTGATGCTGTTTTCCCGAACTTTGTGCCATCCGCTTTAGTAATCAAAGGTATGGTTAATCCAAAAGCCTTTTCTTCTTCTCCAGATCGTCTGATTAACTCCATTCCTGCAGTAATGTTGCCCCACTGATCACTGCCACCGATCTGCAGCTTAATATCTTCTTTTTGGAAAAGATTTAAGAAGTCATAAGACTGCAAAATCATGTATGAAAACTCAGTAAAAGAAATTCCGCCTTCTAAACGTGAATCTACAGAATCCTTAGCAAGCATGTAGTTAATAGAGAAGTTCTTCCCTACATCACGCAGAAATTCAATCATTGTTAGCTGGCTTAGCCAGTCGTAGTTATTCACTGTATTTGCAGGGTTACCTTCTTTTTCAAAATCAAGGAGCCTCGAAAGCTGGCTTTTAATTTTTTCTGTCCATTGAACGACGATTTCAGCTTCGTTTAATGTTCTTTCTGTCTGTCTTCCACTTGGGTCACCAATCAGACCTGTACCTCCGCCAACAAGAGCATAAGGCTGATGCCCTGCTTCCTGAAATCTTCTTAATGTAAGAATCGGCAGTAAGTTACCAATATGGAGGCTGTCCGCTGTAGGATCAAATCCGCAGTAAAGCTTTACTTTCCCGCTTTCAAGTTCTTTTTCAAGCCCTTCTCGATCTGTAACCTGATTAAGCAGACCTCTAAATTCTAAGTCTTGTAATATGTTCATCTCTTTCTTTCCTTTCTCTTTTTAATGGCAATAAAAAAAGTCCCTTTCAAATTGAAAGGGACGTGATTACAATCTCGCGGTACCACCCTAATTAAAAGCTCGCTAAAAAAAGCTTTTCACTTCATTTCGTAACGGTTTCTATCCGTTCCTTGCTACTAAACGGTTCACAAGGAAAGCTCCAGGAGGTAATTCACAAACTGTCTTTGTACTGGTTTGCATCAACCACCAGCTTTCTGAAACAGGGAGACATCTGCTACTTATTCCTATCTTTGCTTTATCATTATTATTGTTCTTTTATTTTTACCATATGGACGAAATTCATGTCAATCTTATAATTTCAAAAAAACTGCCCATTTTCACAATTCGACCGTATGTTATACTTATACACGGGGGGGGAGTACCAAATGATGTCTCATTTTGATGGACTTAAACAAAAATGGGAGAAATTTGTCCACTTTTTGAATGAAAAAAGTATTATTCGAACAGCACGAATTACATATAACGTTACTTGGAACATGTTTTTGATCGTCACAGTTCTTTTTGTTTTGGGTGGTGTTTTCGCAGCTGGAGTCGGAGCAGGATTCTTTGCGTCACTAGTAAAGGATGAACCAGTACGCGCTTACTCCGCTATGAAAGAAGACATCTACAACTACGAGGAAACAAGCACTGTTTATTTTGATAACGATCAATACATGGGTAAACTTCAATCAGACTTGGACAGGCAAGAAATTAAATTAAAAGACGTTTCTCCATACGTAATTAAAGCGATTATCTCTACAGAAGATCAATATTTTTATGAACATAAAGGCATAGTGCCGAAAGCGATTCTGCGTGCAATGTATGAAGAATTTTCGGGTGCCTCAATCGTAACAGGCGGAAGTACGCTTACACAGCAGTTAATAAAAAATCAAATCCTTACTAATGAAGTTTCATTTGATAGAAAAGCAAAAGAAATACTTCTAGCTATGCGTCTTGAAAAAGTATTAAAGAAAGATGAGATTCTTGAAGCTTATCTCAATATTGTCCCTTATGGCCGTAATTCTTCTGGACGAAACGTGGCTGGAATCCAGGCAGCATCTGAAGGTATATTTGGAGTAGAAGCTTCCAAGCTTAATTTGGCACAAGCAGCCTACATAGCAGGACTTCCAAAGAACCCGTTTGTGTACACGCCTTTCAACAATGGCGGTGAGCCAAAAGAAGATATTTCAGCAGGCTTAAAACGGATGAAGACTGTTCTAAGCCGCATGCTCTCAGCTGGAACGATTACACAAGCTGAATATGATGAAGCGATTAAATATGACATTAAGAAAAATTTAACGACCAATAAGCAATCTTCTTTTGAAAAGTATCCGTTCTTAACAGTTGAAGTTCAAAAGCGTACAGTTGAAGTTCTTACAAAATTAGAGGCTGAAAAAGACGGTAAGAAAGTAGAAGAATTAACTCCTGAAGAATTAAAAGAATATCAGGATAACGCACGTGTTCAGATCAGGCAAAAAGGAATTAAAATTCATACAACTATCAATCAAAAAATTTATGATGAAATGCAGCAGGTCGTTAAAAATGATGGATTATTCGGACCAGCTAATCAGTATGTATACAATAATAAAGGGCAACGAATAAAACTCGAGAAACCGCAGCCTGAAGAAGTCGGAGCAACATTAATAGACAATAAAACAGGAAAGATAATCAGTTTTGTTGGCGGGCGTGATTTTAATAGAGAACAAACTAATCATGCCACAAGCGCACCTAGACAAAACGGTTCAACAATGAAGCCATTACTCGCATACTCTTATGCTGTCGAAACAGGCAAAGTTCAACCTGGTACGATTGTACCTGACACACCAATCGACATAAATGGCTGGAAACCTAATAACTATGATAAAGATTTCGATGGTCTAGTTTCTGTTCGTCATTCACTTAAGAAATCTAGAAATATTCCTGCTATCAGATCTTATCAAAGAGTCGATCATGCGAAAGCTACAGAAAAGCTGATTCAAATGGGAGTAACTACTCTTACTAAAGGTGATAGAGCCCACACTGCAATGGCACTAGGTGCTCTAGATGTAGGGATTACAGTCGAAGAAAACGTGAATGCTTTTTCTACATTTGCAAACAGCGGTAAATTTGTTGATGCTTATATGATTGATAGAATAGAAACAAATGACGGTGAAGTGATCTATCAGCACAAAAGTGAACCGAAACAAGTTTATAGTCCTCAAACATCATATCTAATGATTGATATGATGAGAGATGTACTTTCATCTGGTACTGCCGCAGGTGTACCTCGAAAACTGGCATTCCAATCTGATTGGGCTGGTAAGACAGGAACCACCAATGAAGATAAAGATTCATGGTTTGTTGCCTCTAATCCTAATGTTACATTCGGAGTTTGGATCGGTTATGACACACCTGCTGATTTAGCTGGTAATACCGGCCAAAGAAATCAGACCATATGGGCTCAGCTTATAAATGCAGCTCATAAACATGCACCACAATTAGTTGACCCTGAACAAAGATTTGCGATGCCATCAGGAATTGTACGCCGTGAAATTTGCGGAATCTCAGGTAAACTTCCATCAGATCTTTGTCGAAGTGCGGGTCTTGTAACAACAGATTTGTTTAATGCAAAGTTCACTCCTAAAGAAGTCGATGATACTTTAACAAAAGGCCGTTATGTAGTTGTAGGAGACGCAAAATATAAAGCACTGCCAACAACACCTGAAGAATTTACTAAAGAGGGTGTGCTTATAAAAGAAGAATTCTTAAAGGAACTCGGATTAGAAACTCTGAATAAGCTTACCCAGAAAATTGATCTCTTGAGCAACATTGTTCCTGAGAAAGAGTTAAAAGAGAATGGCAAAGTGCCTTCACCAGTTTCAGGAGCGAAAATGTCTGATGGCGTATTATCGTGGTCAGCACATGGTGAGAATGATGTGATCGGATACCGTATCTATCATTCAACAGATGGCAAATCGTTTAAGAAAATAGGATCCGTTACAGCAGATAAAACTTCTGCGAAAGTTCCAAACGGAGTTGTCTATGTAACAGCCGTTGATATCGCTGGAAAAGAATCAGCTGCTCAGACAAAGGTTCAAGTCGGGGAAAAGAAACCGGAGGAGCCAGGGACGCCTACTCCTCCAGGTGATGGAGATAAACCGGGTGAACCACAGGATCCTCCACCGCCTCCAACTGATCCAGGCACAGGAGATCCTCCCCCAGCAACTACACAAAATAAAAAGAAAGACAAAAAACCCTCGAATTGATTCGAGGGTTTTTGCTGTCTTTTATTCAATTAGTCTTCCATTGTAGAAAGATCGCCTGTAGGAAGATCAAGCTCCCAAGCCTTTAGTACACGTCGCATAATTTTACCGCTTCGTGTTTTTGGAAGTTTATCGCGGAATTCAATCTCACGAGGAGCCGCATGCGCTGCGAGTCCGGATTTTACAAAACTTCTAATCTCTTCAATAAGCTCGTCGTTTGGCTCATAGCCAGAACGCAAGGCGATGAATGCTTTAATAATTTCACCGCGAACAGGGTCTGGCTTACCAATTACACCTGCTTCTGCAACAGCGGGATGTTCAACAAGCTTGCTCTCTACCTCAAAAGGTCCTACACGTTCTCCAGAAGTCATGATCACATCGTCAATTCTTCCCTGGAACCAGAAATATCCGTCTTCATCCATGTAAGCTGAATCGCCTGATACATACCAGCCGCCAGGAGTAAAATATGAATCATACTTTTCAGGGTTATTCCAAATTTTCCGCATCATAGACGGCCAGCCCTTTTTAATCGCAAGGTTACCCATACGGTACGGAGGCAAGATATTATCCTGATCATCAATAATGGCTGCTTCAACACCAGGGAATGGTTTGCCCATTGAGCCTGGTTTAATTTCCATCGCAGGATAGTTGCTGATCAATTGGCCGCCTGTTTCAGTCATCCACCAGTTATCGTGGATACGAAGATTAAATACCTTCATCCCCCATCGGACGACTTCAGGGTTTAGAGGTTCACCTACACTCAGGATATGACGCAGAGTGGACAAATCGAATTTCTTCACAACTTCATCACCAGCACCCATCAGCATACGGAAAGCTGTAGGTGCACTGTACCAAACTGTTACGCCGTATTTTTCAATGGTTCCATACCAGTCTTCTGGTGAAAAACGTCCGCCTCTAATGACACTGGAAGCCCCGTTCAGCCATGGTCCAAAGATACCATAAGATGTTCCAGTTACCCATCCAGGATCTGCTGTACACCAGTATACATCTTCTTCTTTTAGATCCAGAACCCATTTAGAAGTCTGATAATGCTGAAGCATTGCATTGTGTACATGCAGCACACCTTTCGGCTTACCTGTTGAACCTGATGTATAATGAAGGATTAATCCGTCTTCGCGGTCAACCCATTCAATATCGAGATCTTTAGAGGCTTTAGCCATGCGGTCATAGTAACTTACAAATGGACCTTCTTCTTTTACATCTTCTCCAACAAGAATTACATTTTTTAAGTTAGGCAGTTCACTGACAGGTACACGTTCTAAAAGTGAAGGTGTTGTCACCAGCACTTTTGCTTCACTGTCTTCAAGTCTGTCTCTTACAGCACCTTCCATAAATGCTTCAAAAAGAGGACCTACAATAGCTCCTAATTTGACGGCACCAAGGAATGAGAAATAAAGCTCAGGTGAACGCGGCATAAAAATAAACACACGATCCCCTTTTTCTACTCCTAGCTGACGCAGCATATTTCCTGCTTTATTAGACATTTCCTTCATTTCTTTGAACGTGTACTTCTCGTCCCTCTTTTGATCTGAAAAATAAAGAGCGACTTTGTTTTTTCGATGGGATGCAGCATGACGGTCAATGGCTTCATATGCCATATTTACTCGACCTGTCTTATGCCAGGAGAATTCTTTTTCAATGTCTTTCCAATCAAATGCTCCGTATGCTGCCTCATAATCTTGTAAATTAAAATCACCTTTTATTATCGGAAGCGCTTCCAGTTTCATTGCTATTTCTCCCTTCCCTATTGAATATCCCTTCAAGTATAACATATTATCAAAATTTTTTAACTTATTAGAACTATCTATAAAAAGGGTTATGAAACCCCTTACAACGTGACAATATCATGTATAATAGAAGATGGAAACAAACCTAGGTGGTGTAGACATGAAACACAATAAAACATATAACTGCGTTGCTTTAAAAACATCTCATGGCACAATAACCGTTGAAGGACCCGTGTCAGCCGAAACACTGGAGGGTCTTTATTTTCATGAAGATCTAAAGGCGTTCAGGCCAGCTAACGAGCAAAAAAAGGCTGTTACTGAAATTGCTAAGCTGGATGAAGGAAGAATTATTATCGCAAGAAATAAAGATACAGTCGTCGGTTATGTTACATATGTGTATCCAGACCCTCTTGAACGGTGGTCAGAGGGCAACATGGACAATCTGCTGGAACTTGGTGCTATTGAAGTAATACCTGACTACCGAAATTTTAAAGTTGGCAAGACGCTTTTAAAAGTTTCAATGATGGATGATGCGATGGAAGACTACATCATCATCACAACTGAGTACTATTGGCATTGGGACTTAAAAGGGACAAAGCTTTCTGTTTGGGATTATAGAAAGATCATGGAAAAAATGATGAATGCAGGTGACCTTGAATATATGGCCACAGATGATCCAGAAATCAGTTCACACCCAGCAAACTGTTTAATGGTGCGGATCGGAAAGCGAATCGACCTTGATAGCGTCCAGCGGTTTGATCGAATCCGTTTTAAGAATCGATTTATGTATTAATTCGACCGACAATACAGAGAGAATTTACATGGGAGTGGTATATTGTGATCGTTCAAAATATGATGCAAAAAAACACAGTGACAATTCATGCGGAAGAAACGATTGGAACAGCCCTTAAACTTATGCTTGATAAAGATGTACGTTATCTCCCTGTTGTTGATGACAGAGGCAATTTGTTGGGTCTTGTTACTGACCGGGAAGTAAAAGATGCAAGTCCATCCATTTTTCATCAAAATGAACATCCTGAAGACTTTGAGAAGCCTGTGTCAACGATTATGAAAAATGCCGTTTTCACAGCGCATCCATTAGATATTGCAGAAGAACTCTCAACTATTTTTTACGAACATAACATTAGCTGCATTCCAGTTTTAGAAGATAATAAACTAGTAGGTTTAGTTACGGAACGAGAAATGCTCCATGCTTTTATTCAGTTAACAGGTACTCATCAGCCAGGGTCTCATTTGGAGGTTGCTGTACCTAATGAAGCGGGCCAGCTAGCGAAAGTAGCCAGTGTATTAAAGGATTTTCATTTAAATATCAGCTCTGTACTCGTTTACCCATCTCATGATGAAAAAGAGAAGATTGTTGTTTTCAGAGTTGGAACGATGAACCCCTTGCCAGTAATTGAGCATTTAATTGACCATGGCTATGAAGTGAAGTGGCCTCCTGTTCCAGGTGAGAACAATGGGAAATGATTCTGTCTTTGTTTATTCACCAGATCTCTTAGGCTATAAATTTAATGATACACACCCCTTTAACCAGCTTAGAGTTCAGCTGGCTTATGAGCTGCTTAAAGATTCAGGCTGTCTGGATGACAGCAAGATTGTCCTTCCCAGACAGGCTACAGACGAAGAAATCATGCTTATTCATGACAAAGGTTATGTTGAAGCTGTTAAAAAAGCGGGAGAAGGAAAACTCAGCAAAGAAATCGGGCTTAATTACGGACTTGGTACGGAAGATACGCCGATCTTTCAAAACATGCATGAAGCAAGCAGCTGGATTGTTGGGGCTACACTTACGGCTGTCGATTGGGTCATGGAAGGGAAAGCAAAGCACGCTCTTAGTTTGAGCGGAGGTCTTCATCACGGATTCAGAGGTAAAGCATCTGGTTTTTGTATCTATAATGACAGCTCTATCGCCATTGAATATATGAAGCAAAAGTATAAAGCACGTGTTTTGTATGTAGATACAGATGCTCACCACGGAGACGGTGTTCAATGGGCTTTCTATGACGATCCGGATGTATGTACGTTATCAATTCACGAAACGGGAAGATATTTATTTCCTGGAACAGGCTCCATTCATGAAAAAGGTGCTGGGAAAGGTTATGGCTATTCTTTTAACGTTCCTGTTGATGCATTTACTGAAGATGAATCTTTTTTAGAATGCTATGAAAAGAGCCTGTGGGAAGTTGCTGACTTTTTTAAACCGGATGTAATCATCACCCAAAATGGTGTAGATGCTCATTATTATGATCCTCTAACCCACTTGTCTGTGACGATGAAAACGTATGCTGAAATACCGAGAATAGCAAAAGAAGTAGCAGATAAGTACTGTGGCGGGCGCTGGATAGCAACAGGCGGAGGCGGATATGATATTTGGCGCGTCGTGCCGAGAGCATGGTCTTATTTATGGTGTGTGATGAATGATAATGCACCAACTGGTCCGATCGCAGAGAGCTGGCTTACACGCTGGGATAAAGAAGCCAAGCATCCATTGCCTCGTACATGGGAAGATGAAGCTGGCATCTATAAGCCGATTCCAAGAAAAGATGAAATCACTTCAAAAAACAGGTCAACTCTTGAAAAAAGCCTGTATTCCATTCGAAAAAGCTCATAAAAGTAGGAGGACTCTGCAGCGAGTCCTCCTTTTTGAATACTATTCTATGTCAATTATTGATAATCGCACGTTATTTTAACAATAAACGATTTTCGACAAAGTATCGTATTCCTTCTGCAATATAGAAACGTTCCATATCAAAAAAACTGGCTCAACTTGGCCAGATATATGCCTATGTTGAGCCAGCTGTATAATTTTATATGGATTCTATAATAGATTCAACCATATCAGATGAACGCCTTGCTGCAAGTGCGGTAAATTCTCCAAAGCTTGCCGGAGCTTCACCGTTTGCTTTATCTGAGATGGAGCGAATAATAACAAATGGTACCTCGTTTAAGAAGCAAGCTTGAGCTACAGCCGATCCTTCCATCTCGATGCAAGATCCATTAAACAGTGTACGGTAAATTTCCACCAGCTCACGATCTGCAATGAACTGATCACCGCTTAATACTTTGCCAACCTTTACTTGTGGTCCTGAAAGATTTTCAGCCGCTGTCTCTGCCAGTTTAACAAGCTTCTCATCCGCTTTAAACTCAGAATCAAAGGCAAACATAGGAATTGTTCCCTTTGGAAAATCAGGACTCAATGCAGATGCATCGATATCATGCTGCATCGCGCTCGAAGAAATGACGATATCCCCGACTTCAAGAACAGGGTCAAGTGCACCAGCAACACCAGTGAATAGGATGTGAGTAACTTGGAATCTGTCGATCAGAATCTGTGTAGTAATCGCTGCATTAACTTTACCTACACCTGATTTACAGAGTACTACCTCTTTATTATGATGTGTGCCCTCATAAAATTTATTTTGTGCGAAAATGCTTTCCCCATATATATCAAGTGCTTCTTTCATATATACGATTTCTTCATCCATTGCACCGATAATACCAATTCTCAATTCTCCCACCTCATCAAATCGTCTTTATTTGGCTGTTTTCGCAAAATTTGTTACTTTGAAAGTAGTTGATTTCCGTTCCAGGATGCTCGCTTTCCGCGGGGCGTGCGGTGAGCCTCCCTAGCGCTTTGCACTGGCGGGGTCTCACCTGTCCCGCTGATCCCGCAGGAGTCTCGCACCTTGCACTCCAATCAACTTTCAATGAAGAGGATAAAAAATGCCCTAGCAACAATCTTTTGAAAAAAATCCTCTATTTTGTAGAATCTCTAAATTGAATACGATGAGGCAATACAACAGTGTGTTCTTCCACCGTTTCTTTGTTCATTAACTTTGTCAGCAATCTCATTGCTACCGCTCCGATATCATACATAGGCTGTACGACTGTTGAAAGGGTTGGACGAACCATAGTCGCAAGTCTGGTATTATCGAATCCAATAACTTCAATATCTTCAGGAACCTTTAAACCGCGATCCTGGGCGCCATGAATAACACCTAAAGCCATTTCGTCTGTTCCTACAAAAATAGCAGATGGTTTATTACCGCTGTCAAGGAAAGACTCGACAGCTTCAATACCTGAATCGTACGTGTATTCACCGACAAAAACTTGGCTCTCATCCACTTTTTTCCCGTGTTCTTCTAACGCTTTTCGGTAGCCGTTAAACTTATAGTAACCGTTGATTGGATCCTCTAGAGGTCCTGTCACCATAGCGACAGATGAGTGTCCTTTTTCAAGAAGGTTTGTAACTGCTTCGTAAACAGCATTTTCATAATCGATATTAACTGAAGGAACTTCTTCGTTCATGTCCACCGTTGCTGCCATAACAATCGGAACCGGAGCACGCTTGAACTCTTCTACATGCTCTTCTGTAATCTTTCCGCCCATGAACACAATTCCATCTACTTGTTTTCCAAGCAGTGTGTTCAACAGATGGATTTCTTTTTCTTTGTTCTGATCAGAGTTACATAAAATAATATTGTATTTATACATCGTCGCAATATCTTCAATACCCCTTGCTAATTCAGCAAAGAAGATACTTGAGATATCTGGGATGATAACCCCTACAGTCGTAGTTTTTTTACTTGCTAGTCCTCTTGCTACTGCGTTAGGGCGATAGCCTAATCTTTCAATTGCTTCTAATACCTTTTTACGGGTAGATGGCTTAACGTTTGGGTTTCCATTAACAACACGTGAAACCGTTGCCATTGAAACGCCTGCCTCGCGTGCCACATCATAAATTGTTGTATTCAAAAAAAGTCCTCCTTTTTTACTGCATGTCCGACAGCTATGAATGCTAATATCATACGATAAAGTAGTAAAGTAGGCAACGAATAGGAGCATGTTTCACGATTTATTCAATAATTGAAATGATTTTAAAAGAAAACATACCTATTTTGCTTATTTTTGGCGAAATTAGGGTTTATCATACTCTCTTTTAGTTTTGAAACATAATAAATACCGGCAGCGTTATTTGCTGCCGGCTAGTCGAAACACTCTATACCATCTGATTCATTTTAATAAAGCCTGTTTTAACAAGTTCACTAACGAACTTTTCAAACTCGCTAATGTTCATTTGCTGTGCTGCATCTGATAAAGCCACTGCAGGATCAGGATGTACTTCAGCCATTACTCCATCAGCTCCAATTGCTAATGCTGCTTTAGCCGCAGGAAGAAGCAGATCCTTTCTCCCTGTAGAATGTGTAACATCTACAAATACAGGAAGATGTGTTTCTTGTTTTAGAATTGGAACAGCTGTTATATCCAGCGTGTTTCGAGTTGCTCTTTCATAGGTACGGATTCCTCTCTCACAAAGGATGATCTGGCCGTTTCCTTGAGACATGATATACTCAGCTGAATTGATAAACTCTTCGATCGTAGCAGATAACCCTCTTTTTAAAAGAATAGGCTTGTCTATTTTCCCTGCCGCTTTAAGTAATTCGTAGTTTTGCATATTTCTTGCACCGATTTGGATGACATCCAAATACTCAGAAGCCATTTCTAAATCATCTGGATGAACGATTTCACTGATTACTGCACAGTTGTACTCATCTGCAACTTTTTTTAATATTTTCAGCCCATCAATACCAAGCCCTTGAAAATCGTATGGAGAAGTACGAGGTTTAAACGCCCCGCCACGAAGAATTCTCAAACCATTGTCCGTTACAGCTTGGGCTACTTCTGCTGTTTGTTCATAGCTTTCTACAGCACAAGGACCCGCAATTAGAATCGGACTTCCGCTTCCGATTTCAGTCCCTTTTACCGATATAACAGTATCCTGTGATCGCTGTTTTCTGGAAACGAGCAGCGCTTTTCTATGATCGTCTTCTTGCAGTTCCAGACCTGCTTTAAATATTTCTTTGAAAAGGTGCTGCATTGTAGCTGTTTCAAACGGACCCTCATTTTCTGATGCAATTAAGTTCAGCATGTGTCTTTCTCGTACAGGGTCATATTTTTTCATGCCTTGTGCGGTCTTAATCTTTCCGATCTTCTGAACAAGCTCGCCGCGTTTACTGATTAGCTCCAAAAGCTCTTTATTAATTTCATCAAGCTCAGTCCGTAATGTGTTTAATTCTGGATGATTCATCTATATACACCTCTGTATTTATAAAATGTAAAAAATGTGATACATTTCTAATAATTAGGCTATAAAATTATCAGCTTAAATCGTTTAAACAATTCCTTACGTCTATCGTATCAAAAAGAGGTGCCTTCGTGGACAAAAATCTTTTATTTGCACTGGATATCGGCACTCGCTCAGTTGTCGGTATGATATTAAAGCAGCATTCTGATGGAAAATATGAAGTTTTGCATATGAAAGTCATGGAACATGAAGAGCGTTCTATGCTGGATGGACAAATCCATCATATACCTGCAGTTGCTAAAGTTATTAAAAAAATTAAAGAACAGCTTGAAATGGAAACTGGACCGCTCCAAAAAGTTTGTGTCGCTGCTGCAGGACGAGCATTAAAAACAGTTAAAGGCAGATCAGAAAGAGACATATCAACAGTTGCTGTATCAATGCAAGAAGAAGTTATACATATGGAGCTTGCTGCCGTTCAGCATGCCCAGTTCCAGCTGGCTAGCATGCTGGATGAAAAATCTAATCACATCTACGATTGTGTAGGATATTCGGTTCTTCATTATTACCTGGATGATCAAGAAATCGGAAGCTTTATCGGTCAGCAAGGTTTAACAGCTTCAGTAGAGGTCATCGCAACTTTTCTCCCAAGAGTGGTTGTAGAATCCTTAATTAGAGCTTTACGAGAAGCAGATCTTGAGATGGAAGCTTTAACACTTGAGCCTATTGCAGCAATCAATGTACTGATACCCCAATCTATGAGGAAATTAAATGTGGCTCTCGTTGACATAGGGGCAGGAACATCTGATATAGCTTTAACTGCTGAAGGTACTGTTGTGGCTTATGGTATGGTTCCTGTAGCAGGGGATGAAATCACTGAAGCGATCAGCTCAGAATTTCTATTGGATTTTCCGGTAGCTGAAGAAATGAAGCGTTCCCTATACAAAAATGATTTCGTGGAATATACCGATATTTTAGGATTTTCTTCAAAGAAACCTAAATTCGAAGTTCTTGAAAAAATACACCCAGCTATTGATAATCTTGCTGAAAAAATAACGAAAGAAATTCTTCATCTGAATGCAAAACCACCACAAGCTGTCATGCTTGTCGGCGGAGGAAGTATGACACCAGGACTGCGTGAGAAAATTGCCGAAAAGCTTAATTTACCTACAGAACGTGCAGCTATCCGCGGTATTGATGCGATAACATCACTTACTTCATCCATTGAACAGACCGGTCCTGAATTTGTTACCCCTGTTGGAATTGGGATAGCAGCAAGAGAAAATCCTGTTAAATATGTAACCGTCATTGTTAACGAAAAAACGATAAGGTTATTCGAAGTGAAAAAGCTAACGATTGGGGATGCACTGATAGCTGGCGGCGCTGACCTTTCTAAGCTATATGGAAGACCTGGTATGGGGCTGATGATCAAGGTCAATGGGGAAGTAAAAATGTTTAAAGGCGGTCTTGGCACTCCACCGCAAATTATTATGAGCGGAAAGGAAGCTTCTCTTTCGCATGAAATTTTTGACGGAGCTGTTATTTCCTATAAAGCAGGTATAAATGGAGCAAATGCCTCTATTGCCACAAAAGAAGCCGTTCAAGAACATTTAATCAAAACGATCGTTATTGATGGGGAACCAACAACCATCGAAACGCAATATTATGTCAATCATCAATCTGTTACACCTGAAACTCTATTAAATGACCGTGATGAACTTATTTCTTATTTTCCTGGTACTATAGAAGAAATCCTAGAGTTAAAAGGATTGCACCTTATCGACAACAACTCTTCATTTTCTATAAAAGTTGACGGCAAGCCAATCCTTTTGTCCAGCAGTATAAATAATTCCACTTATTTAAACGGCTGCGTCATGGATAGAGGATCAAACTGGAACGATGGTGATCATCTCACTTTTGAAGCAGATAAAGACAAGAAGGTAACCTTAAAAGATTTACTTGATGTTCTTCAATTAAATCTTCTTCAATCCTGTTCGGTCACATTTAATAATGAAGAAGTATCAATGACCAGGTCTTTATTCAAGTTCTACCGTAATGGTGAGTCACTTATGGAAGATTCAGTTCTTTATCCAAATGACGAACTTAATATGGAAAAAACAAAACAGCAGCCTTTTATTTTTCAGGATATTTTTACAAAGGTTGATATTACGATTTCCCCACGGCCAGGTGAAACATTAGTCATATTAAAAAACAAAGAAAAAGCAGGCTTTCAAACAGAAATTGAAACAGGAGATGTTTTAGAATTAAAGTTCGAGGTTCTTATTTAAAGAAAAAGCGCAGCAGTCTAACTGCTACGCTTTTGTTTTTTCATTTGCCTGAGTCAATTTTTTATTTGTGATATTCCAGTGTGAATCATGCCAAACGACTGTATCATCTTCAAAAATAAGTACTTGTGGTGATTCATGCTTTACTCCTGTTTTTTCCGCAATTAGATTAGAGAGCGGTCTGGAGTCTTGAACATTTAAGTAATATAGCGTTTCTTCTTCATTTTCAGAAGCGAATTTTTGGTATTCTTTAAACGCTTCATGACTAACAGGACATGTAGTGCTGTTCTTCATAATAATGATACGTTTTTTTTGCTCCTTAACTAAATTCCAATCCTGTTCATTTTGCAGTTGAATAAGTGACATTAATAATCTACCTCCATAATAAAAAGACAAGAAAAAGAATCAGATTCTTTTTCTTATCTTTTCATATTTGTTATTTACTTATCAATATTTTTGCTCTACTAATTCTTGCTCATTTGCAGGATCATAATCTAATTGCTTTTCGTCCTGGATATCGTCTGTAATTTCACCATACAATTCGGACGCATTCTCTTCTTCTTTTGCACGCCATTTATCAATGTCTTTGCGCAGGTTGGAAGTTAAATCTTTAACTCTTGTAGCTACTTGATTCGATTGCTCGGAAACAGTACGTACAATATTTGAGGATTTCTCACGAGCTAAATGAGAAAACTCGTTACTTTTATCCTTTAAATACACAGCTTGTTCATTTAAATCACTTCGCAACTCTTTTCCTGCTTTAGGAGCAAGTAATAATGCTGCCGCCGCCCCTAACATTCCTCCAACGAGAGCACCGATCATAAAATCCTTGCTGTCAATGTTTTGATTGTTGTTATTGTTGTTGCTCATTTACACTCCTCCTCTTGAATATTGGTTTGTTGCTGAATCAACATTGGATTTTTTGAGCTTATATTTCTCCCATAAATTCAATGCTGCATTCCCCCATTGAACCGCTTGCGATATTTGCTTAGACTGCCGCTCTGTTTCTACCGTGATCTGGTCAGTAACTTTACGGACAGATTGGTTCACCTTTTGAACAGATTGACCAAAATCCTGTACTGCAGAGAAAACGTGATTTAAAGAATCAGATTTCTTTTGAACATCCTCGGCTAACTGGTTTGTTTTATGTAACAAATCGGTTGTCTCGCGCGTCACGCCGTCCAGTTGTTTTTCCAGACTTCCAAGCGTTACCGCGACATTATCGAGGGTTATTTGCAAGGACTTTAGAGCTCTTGACAAAAAATAAACGAGTACAACAAATGCTACTGCAATAATAGCTACACTGATTGAAATAATGGTTTCCATTATACGAGACACCTCCTGAAAGTATATTATTTGCTTTTCCCGAGTTTTTATCAAAGGAAACGTGTTTTATTAAGTATTCTTGGCTTAAAGCTAAATTCCTTTAATAGAACATTACAAATTGTTTAAATTAAGTTAAAATAAAGAAGATATTAAATATATATAGGGGGATTATTCAACATGAGAGATCCGCGAATTCAGCAACTCGCAAAAAACTTGATTACATACTCGGTAAACTTACAACATGGTGAGAAGGTTCTTATTGAAAACTTTGGACTGCAAAAAGAATTAGTAAATGCATTAGTACAGGAAGCATATGCTGCTGGTGGATATCCATTTGTATTACTAAAGGATCATTCAGTAATGCGTGCACAGTATACACAAGCATCTGATGAACAAATGGAGATGATTGCAAAGCACGAAGGTGAGCTAATGAGCCAGATGGATGCTTATATCGGCTTGCGTTCAGGTGACAACATCAATGAAATGTCAGATGTTCCTTCTGAAAAGATGGCACTCTATGAAAAAACAATCTTTGCAATGCACCGCAAGATTCGTATAAAGAAAACAAAATGGTGTGTTCTTCGTTATCCAAATGCATCAATGGCACAATCAGCCAGCATGAGTACTGAAGCATTTGAGGATTTCTATTTTGAAGTCTGCAACCTTGATTACGGCAAGATGGATGAAGCAATGACTGCACTAAAAGATTTAATGGATAAAACAGATAAAGTTCGTATTACGGGACCAGGAACAGACCTGTCGTTCTCTATTAAAGATATTCCATCTATCAAGTGTTCGGGACAGAACAATATTCCTGATGGAGAGGTATTTACAGCTCCTGTTAAGGATTCAGTAAACGGAACGATTTCTTATAATACTCCTTCACCTTACAATGGCTTCACATTTGAAAATGTACAATTGACTTTTGAAAATGGAAAAATTGTAAAGGCTACAGCAAACGATTCAGAGCGTATCAACAAAATCTTTGATACTGATGAAGGTTCTCGTTATGTTGGTGAATTTGCAATCGGTGTAAATCCATTTATTAAACACCCGATGAAAGATATCTTATTTGATGAGAAAATCGACGGAAGTTTCCACTTCACACCAGGTCAAGCGTATGAAGAAGCTTATAACGGAAATGAATCTAACATTCACTGGGATATGGTAATGATTCAGCGCCCTGATTACGGCGGTGGAGAAATATATTTTGATGATGTTTTAATCCGTAAAGATGGTGTTTTCGTATTGCCAGAGCTTGAACAGTTGAATCCAGAGAACTTAAAGTAATATAAATGGGACCGCCTAAAGTTAATTTAGGCGGTCTTTTCTAGTGGCTGTTTTCGAAAACTTTGTTGCTTTTGGAAGTAGTTGATTTCCGTTCCAGGTTGCTCGCTTTCCACGGGGTGTGCGGTGAGCCTCCTAGCGCTTTGCGCCGTTAGGAGGCTCACCTGTCACACTCGTCCCGTAGGAGTCTCGCACCTTGCACTCCAATCAACGTGTCAAAAAAGAGAATGGAACAAAATTATTCAAAGCAAAAAGCTTTTAGAGAAAAGTCTTTCTAATAGATAGCTGAATATTACGGTACGTGTTCTTTTATTTGTTACACGTTCGCGCAAAAACTTGTGTGTTCACGCAGAACATTGCTAGCCCCACGCCAATTGCTTTGTGTTTCACGCGTTGCCTTTAAATCTTAATCCAAAAAAAGCTGACACCATAAAGTTTTATCTTATGGGTCAGCTTCTTTTTTCTTTTATGGAGTTGCTGTAAGTGCTTCTTCGTATGCTCTTTGGAACTTTTGAATGTCACCAGCTCCCATGAACAGAAGTACACCATTATCGAATTTCTTAAGAACATCGATGGTATCTTCTGATATAAGCTCCGCATTAGGAATCTTTTCTTTAAGATTATCGATTGAGAGATTACCTGCATTTTCTCTTGCGGAACCAAATATATCACAAAGGTATACATGGTCTGCTTCGCTCAGGCTCTCTGCAAATTCATCCAGGAAAGTTTTTGTGCGGGTAAACGTATGCGGCTGGAAAATAGCAACCACTTCACGATTTTTATACTTATATTTTGTAGCTTCAATTGTAACTTTAATTTCAGTCGGATGATGTGCATAGTCGTCAATCAAGATTTGATCGCCAACTGCCTTTTCTGAAAATCTGCGCTTCACACCTGCAAAGCTCTTTAACTGCTCTTTAATAATATCCATTGGCAGTGTTTCGTAATGACAAATCGCGATAACTGCTAATGCATTCAATACATTATGAGTTCCGTATCCAGGAATCTGGAACGTACCATAAAAGGTATTGCGCACAAATACATCAAAAGTCGTACCTTCATCTCCGCGTTGAATGTTTTTAGCCTGAAAATCATTATGATCTTCAAATCCGTAAAATACAACGGGAACTTGAGCATGTATTTGTTGAAGATTTGCATCATCTCCGCATGCGATAATCGCTTTTTTCACTTGCATCGCCATCTGTTGGAATGCGCTGATTACATCGTTCAAGTCAGAAAAGTAATCAGGGTGATCAAAGTCGATGTTTGTAATGATTGCATAGTCAGGTTCATATGAAAGAAAATGTCTTCGGTATTCACACGATTCAAACACAAAGTATTCACTGTCCATGCTGCCTTTTCCGGTTCCATCTCCAATTAGGAAAGAAGTAGGCTTTGCTGCTCCTACTACATGTGCAAGCAGTCCTGTCGTTGAAGTTTTTCCGTGTGAACCTGTAACGGCGATAGAAGTGAAGTTAGAAAGAAATTCACCAAGAAAATGATGATACCTGTGGATCGGTATATTCTTTTCATTTGCAGCTTGAATTTCTTCATGCTGCTCCCCAAATGCATTACCTGCAATAATGGTCTGACCCTCTTGAATGTTATTTTTGTCAAACGGTAAAACAGGAATATTTCTCTCTTCCAGCGCTGACTGCGTAAAAATGTATTGAGTAATATCAGATCCTTGTACATCATGACCCATGTCATGAAGGATTTGTGCCAACGGGCTCATTCCTGTCCCTTTAATTCCAATAAAATGGTATTGTGTCATGTAAAGCCCTCCACAAAAAGAACACCTTCTAAAAGGCCTATTTGTATTATTATATGCCTGATTACTTGAATGGTTATATCTTACAAATCACAGGCTGATTCAAATACTTGAACCATTATAGCAAAAATAAAGTTTCATCACCATGATAGACAGATGATAAGATTCTAATAGTCCGATATTAAAAGAATACCTTCCTATAACTTCACCAAAAAAATGAATATTTAATCCAAACCTATTCTACACGTTCAAGTCTTGGATTATGTCGATAGATTCTTCCTGCTTTTGCTTGATGATTGTCATGCATTAGGACATTGTCGCCTGTAAATCCAATATTGATCTTTAATAGATTACTGCCTACACCATAAATATCTACTGGAACCTTTTGCTCTTCAAATTGTTCGATTCTTTCTTTTTTGAATCCGCCGCTTACAACGATTTTCACATGCTGAAAGCCTTCTTCATCCAGAGCTTTACGAAGTGCAAATATTAACTCGGGGTTAACGCCTCTTGGATCAAAAGAACCAAGCACGTCTGGGTTTCTAAAAAAGTATTGGTCGACCATCGTACGGGAAGTATCAACCCTTACCCCTTTTAGCGTTTCCCCAAACTCTCTCGCTACCTTTAGAGCATCTGTAATTACATCGTTGTTGTAATCGACAAGTGAGATAAGATCGTCTTCCGGATATTTTGCATGGTATGCTTTAGTAGCTTCAACAATATCGCCATTAAAAATTTGTATAAGAGCATGAGGCATAGTACCCATACCTTTTTTGCCCCACCATTCGTTCATAGCATGTGTAGCTTGTGCAGTTGAGCCACCAATATAGGAAGCATATCCATCACCAGCCTGCTGAGCAAAGTGATCATCTCTGTCACCCATAAAAATTACAGGCTTTTGGATACCGGATTTGCTCGCAGCTTTAACTACATTATAAACATTCGTAGCTACCGACGTTCTTCTGGCTAGGATTCCATCAATCATCCCTTCGAGAAAGCCAAAATTCTGATAGGGTCCTTTAATAGTGAGCACTGTTTCAAAAGGAGAAATTTTATCGCCATCTTTCAGCGAATAGATTTCTAAGGAGTCAGGATCTTTAGCGAACGTCTTTATAAGAGCGATTGCCTCATCTGAACCGCATAATACAGCCTCGCTTTTTTGAAAAAATTGCATGGTTACCACATTATCAGGTTTAAACGATTCTACTATTTCACATGTTTTAAGAAAATAAACAGCAGAGAACCATCCCTCTCCGATCCGTTCATCAAATTTAAATGTTTTATTCGTCAGCCGCTTAATTTTTCCCTGCAGCTTTAATTCTATTTCTTTCATCTATTTACTCCTCATGACTTTTTCATGGTTAATAACAGAAGGGAACTATTCCCCACACTATAATAGCCGACAAGTCCCAATAACTCAAGAAAATCATTTATGATGGGCTTCTTCATTGGATGCAGAACATTCACCGGAAAATAGAAAAACTGGCGGATTGTCCGCCAGTTTAATCTGTCTATAAGACTCTTTTCTATGATCTTTTTGCGAAAACACTTCGTTGACAAGTTGATTGGAGCGCAAGGTGCGAGACTCCTGCGGGATTAGCGGGACAGGTGAGACCCCGTCAGCGCGAAGCGATAGGGAGGCTCACCGCACGCCCCGCGGAAAGCGAGCATCCTGGAGCGGAAATCAACTACTTCCAATAACAACAAAGTTTGCAAAATCAGCCATCTTTAATCTACTTGACTGTATAAACGATTCTCTAATTCCTCTTGTGTAAGAAGGACATGTCTTGGTTTGCTTCCCATCGTTTCAGAAACTAATCCGAAGCTCTCCATCATATCAACAAGTCTTGCTGCTCGGTTATAGCCGATTCTAAACCTGCGCTGCAGACTGGAAGAAGACGCTGCCCCTACTTCAATCACATAGTAGCATGCTTCTTCAAAAAGCTCATCTTCAACCTCCGTCGTTTGCTGATGCTGAATCAGTTCCTCACGTGTAAATAGATAATCTGTTTTATATTCTTCTTTCACATATCGCGTTACTTCCTCGATCTCTTCATCCGAAACGAAGGTACCTTGAATACGGACTGCTTTATTCGATCCGTTTTCCATAAATAGCATATCACCGCGGCCTAATAAACGTTCAGCACCGCTCATATCTAAAATCGTTCGTGAATCAATAGCAGATGATACTGCAAATGCTGTTCGTGTCGGCACATTCGCTTTGATCAAACCAGTAATAACATCAACTGATGGCCGCTGAGTCGCGAGAAGCAGATGAATACCGCAAGCTCTAGCCTTTTGGGCAATTCGGCAGATGGCTTCTTCTACTTCCTGTGGAGAAACCATCATTAGATCAGCAAGCTCATCAATGACAACTACAATATAAGGCATCTTGTTCTGATAGAGTCGCTCCTGCTCCATCTTTTCGTTATAGCGTTTGATCTCTCTGACACCGGTTTTAGCAAACTCTTCGTAACGTCTTTCCATTTCTTCAACAGCCCATTTCAAAGCGGCAGTTGCTTCTTTTGCATCGGTTATAACCGGTGTAACAAGATGAGGAATATGATTGTAAGGTGCAAGTTCAACCATTTTAGGGTCAACGAGCAGCAGCCTTACTTCATCTGGTTTCGCTTTATATAACAAGCTTACTAAAATCGAGTTAATGCAGACACTCTTTCCTGAGCCTGTGGCACCTGCAATCAAACCGTGCGGCATCTTTTGCAGATCTGTTACAACAGGAGCTCCAGAAATATCAAGACCTAAAGCAACTGTTAAAGACGAAGCTGAGTCTCTGAACACCTCATGTTCAATAATTTCACGTAAGAATACCGCCCTGCTATGCTGATTCGGCACTTCAATACCTATTGCGTTTTTACCAGGTATTGGCGCTTCAATACGGATATCCCTTGCAGCAAGACTTAACTTAATGTCATCCGTTAAATTCGTAATCTTGTTAACCTTGACTCCCGGTGCCGGCTGAACTTCAAATCTAGTTACAGCGGGCCCTTTCGTCATGTGAACAACTTTTGCATTCACATTAAAATTATCCAAGGTTGACTGAAGAGTATGTTTTTGTTCATTCAGCCAAATATCATCGTCTTCTAGTGAAACAGCCGCCTTATTTAAAAATGATAATGGAACAAATAGCTGCTTGTTCTCATTTACCGCTCTTTCTGGTCTTGTATGAAATTCAGGTGGTTGAGTTCTCACTGTTGTTTGTTCTTTTTTAAGCTGGGACACGCTTGTTTGTCTGTCCTTTTTAAGCATCAGCACATTAAAAGGAACATACTGTCCGCCGCTTCTTGGTGTTTCACGTTTTATAACTGCAGCTGATTCTTTTTGTACTGGTCTCTCTTGTTCGATTCTTTCTTGCTGAACTGGTCCAGCTTCAGTAGAAGAAAACTCATTTAAGCCATTTATTTTTTCTTCCTGCTGAACTGGCTCTTCAAAGATCACTGGCACTTCTTCCTGATGGAAAACTTGTGTTTTCTCAGTAATCATTTCTTGTTCTTGTTCTAATTCCACTAGAGGTTCTAATTCTACTCCTCGGGTTTCTTGAACAATTAGTTCTTGATCCACAAAATCTTCATCAGGAGTTACAGGATCCAATACAGCACTTTCTCTAATTTCTTCTGAAACAGAAACAATTTCTTCAGGTGCTGCAGGAAGTGCTTCATCTACTGATTTCAAAAGTTCTTCCGCAATCGAGTTCTTTGGCGGTATGTCTCTGCCAATAAATAAAATCCCTTCAGGTTTCCGCTTTCCATAGCCATAGACAGGTGAGGGCACATCAGTAGGAGTAAACCTTGATTTTACCTCTGAAACCGAATCTTTTGCATCGTTTGTTGGCTTTTGTGAGTTTTTATTCTTCTCAAAACCATAAACCGGCGATGGAACGTGTGTAGCTTTAAAAGCAGGACGTTTTGGTTCTTGTCTCATTTGACTAGAAGTCGAAGAGGGTGATCTTCGGCTTTCGCTTCGAGCCGCTCTTTCTTCTCTGCGCACTACCTGCTCTTTTTCAAAACTGTTTTCTCTTGGCTGATATGTATTTCGCTGGACTGGAGCTTTTTGACTTGTTTTTTCATCAGGTATGACCGGGAACCGGAAAGGACCGTTCTCAGGATACTTATGCAGCATTTTGGCAGAATGCTGATTGTTCGGTTGAACAGGCTTTCTCCCGCTGTTTTTAAAAGCTGGTGTTCTGACCGGCTTATGCGTTGGAGTGCCTTTGACATCTGCAGGCTGTTTTTTTACAGACTGCTCTTCTTTTTCATATAAGGATTCATCCTCATTATCATCATCAAAAAATGTATTCATTAATTTTTTTATCCAACTCATTTTCTCACCTATTTCTGTTGGTTGTTTCTTTATTGTAGCGAAAATAGAAGAGAAACAATAGTATAAATATTTATTTGAGCACATACGCCCTAAAAAGAAGAATAAAAACCACTAGAATGTTCTAGCGGCTTTTATTTAGCAACATACATTTACTGATTACTCGTTCGTTTCATCTTCTACCGGCTTATTTTTCGCTAAAATAAAGACTGGTTCAAGTTCTTTATTCTCATAGATAAATGGTAAAGCAGTTACTGGTACGCGGCCATTCATGAAAAATTGCATAGCCATTTGCGCCAATATGTCATACCCCTGCTTATTTTGAATATCAGCAAGAATTAATACATCCTGATGAGGTACAGCTACAGCCATCTCACCCGATATACGCTTCTTCATATCTTCTAAGAAACTTATATTCAGAATCCTGCTCGCATCATACCCATCATTATGATTTAAGAAGAAAAAAGTATTTCCGGCTACCTGGTCCTGCTTATAGTCTGTTGACAGCCGCTTCACATTAAATCTTGCAGCATCAACAACCTGAGACTCCTCTAAATTTAATTCCCTCATCTTATGATTCGTCAAAAGTTTATAAGTTTTGCCTAGGTCTAAAGCATAATAAATTCTGGTTTCTGCAGTGTGTTCCTGATAGAAGAGCTTTTCACCCTCTGGTGTTTCAGCAGGAAATGATGCTGACCGGATAACAGGAAAAATACGTGAAAGAGACTCTTCATCAGCAGATAGACGAGCGGCTTTTAAGCCTTCCTCAACATAATAGACGAGCTCCTCTAAAAGCTGATCTTTTTCTTTATCCCATTTCGCACTAAGTCCGCCTAAAGAAAGAGAAACCCCTTTACCTGTTTGCGTATCTTGTACTCTCAACGTTTCTTCTTCTCTCATATACGTAATTTCTCGTTCAGGATTTGAGAGTTTTTGTTCCAATGCCTTTTTTAATTTAATCGTATTGCTCAAACCGACCGCCTCCTTTCGTTAAATGAAAAAGTATATTAACGTGAAAAACCTCCAAAAGGAGGTTTTCATTTAGTTGCTGCTATCTTCTTTATATTCTACTACTACTTCAGTTCCTAGTCCGCCGCGTGCATTCCAGTTCCCAGTAACTTTTAAATATTTAGGTTTTAAAAGTTCTACCAAATCCTCTTTAATGCGGTTGGTTGCATGTTCTTGATAGATTCCTACGTTTCTGTAAGATGTTAAATAATATTTTAAAGACTTCATCTCAACTAAATCTTTGTTCGGAATATAGCTGATAATAATATCTGCAAAATCCGGAAGTCCTGACCATGGACATACAGAAGTAAATTCTGTTGTCGGAATCGTAACCATTGTTTCTTTACCTGCATATTCGAATGGAATCGTTTCTAAGATATCTACTAAAATAACGTTCTCATCTTGTATATCAAAACGAATCCCTTCATATTTACTGTGATTTACCTCAACTTTTGCCATACTGAAATACTTCCCTTCAATTATAAAAATCGCTATATCGCTATTATAACATACCCTTTTATCCTATTTGTTTTGGATATTTAATTCCTCTAAAAAGGCTGTGATCTGCTCTTTTGTTTTTCTCTCTTTATTCACATACCGGCCGATCTCATGTCCGTCTTTAAATGCTACAAAACTAGGAATTCCGAAGATATCCAGCTCCTGGCATAATTCGATTAGTTCATCCCGGTCTGCATAGACAAAGTTATAGTTTGAATATTCTTCCTCTAGCTCAGGAAGGATTGGTTTAATAACAACACAATCCGGGCACCAATCTGCAGAGAAAACAGCTACAGTTACACCAGATTTTATCGTTTCACGAAATTGTTCGATTGATTTAATATTCTCCATTTTTAGCAGCTCCTTATTGATTCAGTTTCATATCACCGAATTTTATCCGGCCAGTCTTTCTCAGCCACTCTGATAACAGCAGACTAATTATTATAGGGCCTGCAAAATGCAAAATAAATATAGCAAGAAATGTTTCAAAGGTAAAGCCCATAGTCCTGAGTGTCATAATCTGACCAACCAGTCCGCTTGTCCCCATCCCAGCGCCAGCTGGAATATTTTCCATTTTAAAATACATCGTTCCTATCGGAGCCAGGATTATCCCTGCAATTGTTGGAGGAATTAGGATGTAAGGATTTTTCACGACATTTGGAAACTGAAGCTTGGATGTGCCGATCCCTTGTGTTAACCAGCCTCCAAAGCCATTTTCCCTATAACTGCTCGTGGCAAAGCCAATCATTTGCGCAGCACAGCCGATTGTTGCGGCACCAGCTGCAATACCTTCGAGTCCTAACATCATTGCGATAGCCGCAGATGAGATGGGCCCTGTTAAAGCAAGACCTAATAATAAAGCAACTAATATTCCCATTATTAAAGGTCTTTGCTCAGTAGACCACATAACCAGCTGTCCAAATGTTTTCATGAATTGATCGATGCCCGGTCCTACAAAAGCAGCCACACTATAACCGGTTAAAATGGTTACAGCAGGAGTGACTAATATATCAAACTTGGTTTCACCCGATACTATTTTTCCAATCTCAACCGCGATTAGAGCAGCTGCAAAACAGCCTGCAACACTTCCAAGTTCAGCCCCTGCTGCCCCTGCAATTCCAGCTGAAAAGAGGACAAGAGGTGGTGCCTTTAATCCATAAGCAACCGCCGTACCAATAACTGGTCCCATTAATGTCATAGCTAATTGTCCCATTTTAACAAAAAACGGAATAGACAGCTGCTCCCCTATGGTTTTAAAAATCAGTCCAACGATAAGGGAAGCCATCAACCCAAGAGCGAAATATTGAAAGCCTGTAATGAAATAAACCTTTGGAGACAAACTTATCCCTTTTTTATGTAAAAAATCCCGCATGATTTTACTCCTTTAATTCTAGTTTAAAAACATAACACTATCACATTATATCTTGTTTCACCCGGGTGTAAAGACACATGTATACAACATTGAGTCTCTTTCATTATCTTTTATAGAAAAACTTTAAAAACTTAAAAAAAAGCCGATAAAATTGCAGGGGGGAATACATATGAACATGACGATACGAAAAAGAGTTCAGCTGATGCTTCTTATCAGTTTAGCCGGAATGATAGTATTACTTGCATTTATCGGTTTATTTTTATGGCAGAATTCACAAATGGAAAATGAAAGAGAAAGTGTGCAAAGTGCATTTCTTTCAAGCAGCAATATTCGAAGTTCATTTAATGAAGTACGCAAAATGGAACAAGAATACCTGCGCACTCCAAGCGCAGACTCCAAACAGAACGTTCTTACTTATTTAAAGACATTGCAGAACGAAACAAGCAAGCTCGCAAAAGAGACTGGAGATAAATCCATCAAAGGAATTGAGAGCGATTTAACTGCTTATCAAACATCATTTGAATCTGCAACTGGGCTAACCAGCCAGCTTAATTCATTAAAACAGATGATGGCAGAAACTTCTGATGAGTTTGCTGGAACAGTAAAAACAATGAATGATCAGGCTTTACTCGTAAACTTGCTTCAAATGCAAACGTATGAAAAAGATGTTCATATTAAATACGACAGCACTTCGGTAAAGAACTTTAAAGAAAGTGCAGTTGCATTCGACCAAATGCTGGATACAAAAAATATACCTGCAGATCAATTATCAAACTTTAAATCAAAACTATTAAAGTACACAAATTCTGCAGATTCCATACAAACGATCACAAAGCGAATCGAAGATGACATAAAAACATTTGAAAAAATTGCTGGAGTGGTAGATCAATCTACTTCAGATGCTGAAAAGTCCTTACAAAAGGAAAATACAGCTCTCTCAGAAAAGCAAAAATCGGTTAAATTCTGGCTGACAATCTGCTTAATAGCACTTAGTGTAATCATTCTTGGTATTTTAGGAGTTATCGGTGTATGGCTGCTGCGCTCCATACAATCTTCTATTTCTGTACTAAAAGAAGGTGCTACCATTATCGGTGAAGGTGACCTCTCTTACCGTGTACATACTTCAGCAAAAGACGAAATGGCAGACCTTGCTCATACCTTTAATGCAATGGCAGAAAAGATGCAAAAATCCATGAACGAAGTAAAGAATGCTGCTGAAAAGCTTACAAGTTCTTCTCAAAATCTTGCAGCTGTATCTGAAGAAACAACAGCACAAAGTGATGAAGTAACAGAAGCTATCTCCCAAGTAGCAACAGGTGCTCAAAGCCAGGCAGATCACCTACATGAATGTACCGTTTTATTATCTGGAGTTACTGAATCCATCAAAGAAACAGCGACGATAAGTGATGAAATTTCACTGGATGCCCAAAAAGCTGAAAACGACGGTAAGGCTGGCTCTGATACTGTAAAGAGACTTAATACGCATTCTGAACAATTTTTGGAACTGGCTCAGAGCTTAATATCTGAAATTCAGCATGCTTCTCAGCAGTCTAAACAAATTAATTCTATCGTGGAAACCATTCAGGAAATTGCGGGCAGCACAGACCTCCTTGCATTAAATGCTGCCATTGAATCTGCAAGAGCAGGTGAAGCTGGCCGAGGTTTCTCTGTAGTAGCAAGTGAAGTTAGAAAGCTTGCAGAACGATCTAAAAATGAGGCACTTAGAATTCAGCAGCTTGTAAAATCAATGACAAGCCAGATGGAATTATTATCAAAAGAAACAGTTCGTTTTGAACAATACAGAAACGATCAGCAAATTTCTGTACAACAAACAGAACAAGCTTTTACAAGCATCATTCATAATGTTTCAAAGATAAACGGCAGAATCACTCAAGTGAAAGGTGCTATCGGCCGTGTTGAATCTGCAAATGAAAACTTATCAGAAAAATTGTTCGAGGTAAGTGCAATTTCAGAAGAATCTGTTGCAACAAGTGAACAAGTAAGTGCTTCTAGTGTCCATCAAAAAGAAGCGATTCACCAAGTTAACCTGGCTGCCACTGAATTGCAGGAAATTGCTCTAACACTTCAGCAAGAAGTCGATCAATTCAGTTTAGGTGAAACGTTGGCTGTTGAAGAAGAAATCGAGTTTATGGAAGAATACCAAGAAGCTGCAGCAACAGCAGAAGAATACGAAGATGATTTTTCTGAAGAAGACACAGTTTACGAAGAAAAAGAACTCACTGAAGAATCTGATTCCTTTGAAAAAGAGATGATTGAAAAGGAACCAAATACAGAAAGTGAGATTCCTTCAGATTTTAAGGATGAGAATCAAAAATAGTACGACTTATTAAGAGGGTGTCTCATGGTGAGGCACCCTCTTAATAATTCCCGCTTAAATTCGTGTATTTACGATGTTCCTTGTATGTTTTTGAGAAATAATGACTCCATGTACCGTCCTGTTTGGCTACAAAGTAATAATAATCATGTTTCTCAGGATCTGCGGCCGCTTTTAACGACTGAAGATCAGGGCTGGCAATCGGTCCAGGCGGCAGTCCATCATTTAAATAAGTATTGTATGGACTTTTTATCTTTAAGTCTTTTCTGCGCAGCGTTGCTTTAGGTTTATCCAGTAAATACTGGACTGTTGAACAGGATTGAAGCTTTTTGCTATCTTGAATTCTGTTCATAAAAACCCCTGCTATCATAGGCTTTTCTTTATTCAATAAGGCTTCTTTTTCAATGATTGAAGCAAGTGTTACCCACTCATACGGTGTTTGATCAGTTTTTATATCAATAGATTCTGTTTTTTCAATAAAACGATCTGTCATTTGACGGATTACTTCTGCAGCATCAAGTTGTTTTTCAAAGAAATAAGTATCTGGAAACAAAATACCTTCCATCGCATATTTTGTTCCCTTCTTCAGTTTTTTATCTTCTAACTGTAATATCTCCAGTTGATCTTCCCTTAAATTATCCCACGTCTTTGCTGTTTTTATAAATTCATCTCTCGAAGTGATACCCTTTTTACTTAACCTGTCAGCAATCTCTATGACAGTAATCCCTTCTGGAATAATCATTTCAACAGCTTCTGTTTCCCTATCCAATGTAGAAAGATCTGCTAACAATTCTTTGTAGTCTGAACCATATTTTAATGTATGTTCACCTGCAACAATCTCAGAGTCTTCACCTGTTATCGTTCCATAGATAGAAAAAAGAAGCTTATTTTTTATGAATCCTTCTTGCTCTAAATTCTCAGCTAATTTTTGAAAATCATTCTTCTCTTTAAGAATAAAAGGCTTTTCTGCCCTGCCTTCTACAGGCCGTGTCTCATATCCTATCCATACTGAGAAACAGGCAAGAACGATTAGAGAGACTAGTAAAATTCTCTTCAACAGTGTGTTCAAAGTAAATCCGCCTCACATTTTTGTTTCTAATCTGCCCAGAACACTGTAAATCATTCTTTTTGAATGGGTCTTTTCTAAAGGCTCTTGTCTAAAAGATTGTTGCTTTTGGACCATATTTTTTATTCTCTTCATTGGTAAGTTAATTGGAGTGCAAGGTACGAGACTCCTGTGGGATGATCAGCGGGACAGGTGAGACTCGCAATGGCGCAAAGCGCCGAGGAGGCTCACCACACGCCTCGCGGAAAGCGAGCATCCTGGAACGGAAATTAACCACTTTCAAGAACAACAAAGTTTGCGAAAACAGCCTTTAAATAAAAAGAAGTGCCTCAAAATGAGACACTTCCTTTACTTATTATTCATATACACATACTGACCTAATAGGATTGTTGCAATATGAGAAAACATTTCGCCTCTGGATAGAAGTCCAGCTGTAAATACGCCGATTGCTCCATCCTTTTTCCTGATTTCTGGATCATTCGTCCATTCTCCCATAAGCTGTCCGAGTTCCTTGCCTTGGCGCAATCCCTCAACTATTGGAGGTGGAAGCAAGATTCTGGCCCCAGCGGCAGTTAGGATATTTCCTTGTCTATCCGCGACCGCTCCCCAATTACTCAAATACATGCCATCTTCCATTTCCATTACTCCACCTTCAAAACCAAGACCGATTACAGCACCTTGTTGTACACAATCTTTTGCACGATTGACTGCACCTGTCTTCGTTTCCTCATCAGAAAATGGCTGTGAAGAAACGAGTGAATCAGAAGAAAAAACAGCAAGTTCCGCATTCTCAAAATAGTTTAAAAACGCATTGGCAGCTTTAATTTTTGCGGGATTGGACGACCCAATTCCAATTTTCATTAAACATTCATCCTTAACTGTTTTCCAAGATTGTTTGAAGCGTGGAAGCATCGGCAGTTTTAATTAATTTAACCAGCAATTCTTTTGCCGCTGCATAATCATCGATATGAATGATTGAAGCATGTGTATGAATATAACGGGAACAAATACCAATTACAGCAGATGGTACACCGTTTCCTGAAACGTGTACACTTCCAGCATCTGTTCCACCCTGAGAGATAAAATATTGATAAGGAATATTATTTGTTTCAGCCGTATCTAGAATAAATTCTTTCATCCCTCTGTGTGTAACCATTGTTCTGTCTAGGATTCTTAATAAAGCCCCTTTTCCAAGCTGGCCAAATTCACTTTTATCACCCATCATGTCATTTGCGGGACTCGCATCAAGTGCAAAGAACAAATCCGGCTGAATTAAGTTCGCAGCTGTCTTTGATCCTCTAAGTCCTACTTCTTCCTGTACTGTCGCACCACTGTAAAGTTCGTTTGGAAGATTTTCATCTTTTAATTCTTTTAACAATTCAATTGCGAGACCTACACCATAACGGTTGTCCCAAGCTTTTGCCATAATCTTCTTAGGGTTCGCCATCGGAGTGAATGGGCAGATTGGAACGATTTGCTGACCCGGTCTGACTCCCATGTTATAAGCATCTTTATCATCATCTGCTCCGATATCAATATACATATTCTTAATGCTCATCGGTCTATTGCGCTGATCCTCGGAAAGCAGATGCGGAGGGGTTGATCCAATAATCCCTGTGATAACTTCTCCAGAATCTGTGTATATATTTACACGCTGTGCCAAAAGAACTTGGCTCCACCAGCCTCCCAATTCCTGAAATTTAAGCATCCCGTTCTTCGTAATTTTTGTAACCATAAAACCTACTTCATCCATATGACCGGCAACCATGATCTTAGGTCCGCCGTTACCCTTTTTAACTCCGAAAATGCTCCCTAGTCCGTCTTGAATAATTTCATCAGAAACTGGTTCGATTTCCTGGCGGACAAACTTGCGAAGATCTCTTTCAAATCCTGGTGCAGCAGGCATCTCGGTTAACGTTTTAAACAATGCGAGTGTTTCTTTATTCATAATGAAAACAACCCCTTCTAAATAATCCTATGTACACGTTTATTGTACACTTTATCAGAAGGGGTTTTCTAGGTTTATGAATATTGTCTAGTTTTCGTATGCGATGGGATCAAAAGAACCGGCTTCTTTAAATCCTTTAAGACGGAGCAGACAGCTGTCACATTTACCGCATGCCGATTTTTTTCCGTTGTAACAAGAGGTTGTTATTTCGTAAGGCACGTTAAGAGATAATCCAGCTTCAATCGTTTCCTTTTTTGAAAGATTAATTAAAGGAGTTTTTACAAGGATGTTCTTCCCAGTAACCCCAGCTTTTGTTGCCAGGTTAATCGTCTCTTCCATGCTATGAATAAATTCTGGCCGGCAGTCAGGGTATCCGCTGTAATCAACAGCAGAGACTCCTGTATAAACTGCTGTTGCACCTATGACTTCTGCATATGCACTCGCTAATGCCAGGAAAATCATATTCCGGGCAGGCACATATGTGACCGGAATGCCTTCTTCAGCCTCAGTTGGAACATCTAAAGTCTCATCTGTTAAAGCACTTCCGCCAATATCTTTTAAGAAAGTAAGATCAACAATTCTATGGTCAGCAACTTCATAATACTTACCCACTTCTATTGCCTGTTCTACTTCCCGATTGTGGCGCTGTCCATAATGAAACGTTATAGGATAAAGATCATAGCCTTCCGCTTTCGCGATCCCCATGCATGTCGTGCTATCAAGTCCTCCGCTTAGGACAATGACTGCTTTTTTACTCATGTAATTAAACCCCTCT
This sequence comes from Fictibacillus halophilus, assembly GCF_042680145.1. Lineage (GTDB taxonomy): Bacteria > Bacillota > Bacilli > Bacillales > Fictibacillaceae > Fictibacillus > Fictibacillus halophilus_A. Next base: position 2,252,051 of record NZ_JBHTNQ010000001.1, read on the forward strand.
CTCTTCTGGGTGCCAGATTACTTTATGAAGCTGCAAGCTCAACTTAGCATTCGGCAAATGACTTTCTAATAAAAGTTCCACCAACCTTCTTGGGGGCATACTTTCCCAAACTGGACTTACACAAATTTGTCCTTTCCGGTAATGTTGCTCCACCACTTGTTGTGTGATTTCAAAATCTTCTTCTGAGCCGATTACAAATTTAATTTCGTCCTGATTTTGAAGTTCCTTAAAATTACCTAAATTCATTTTGTCCATTTCGCCAGAAGCAGGAAGTTTGTAATCCATCACAAATCTCATTTTTCTTTGAAGTTCTGGGTGGGAATTACGCAGTTTTTCAAAAGGAACTAAATCGATGGCACCATTTGTTTCAATATGGATATCTACGATGTGTTCTAAATCAGCCATTGCCATGAGCAAAGCTGCAGACTTTTCTCGATGGATGAGCGGTTCGCCTCCCGTGAAACAAATACGGGAAGAACGGAAAGATTTAATAGTTGAAATGATCTCATCAATGGATGCTTCAAATTCAGGCTTTGCAGGTGCATAACTATAAGTCGTATCGCACCATGTACAACGCAGATTACAATGAAAGACTCTTACAAATACAGTTGGATAGCCTGCCTGAAGCCCCTCCCCCTCTACTGTTTCAAAAATTTCAACCATCGGGAGTTTCCAGTGTCTCCAGATGTCTTTAGAAGGCAGATCGAACGACTTCATTCTCCCACCATCCATTCTCTTTTCATAACGGCAAAACTTGTTGGAGTTTCATACAGTTTTAATTCTTCGATTCTGTGCCCCTGTTCAGATAACCCTCTTTGTTTTAGTTCAGCATCAATCTGTTCCCACATCCATACAACCATATTCTCAGCAGTTGTATTCATTGGAGGAAGCACTTCATTTAAGTATCTATGATCAAGTTTTTCATCAATTGCTGTTTTAAAAATTTCTTTAATTTCACCAAAATCCACTGAAATACCGATCTCGTTCACATATCCACTCATAGTGATTACAAGTTTATATGTGTGGCCATGAAGGTTTTTACATTTTCCCTCATAACAGTGAAGGTGATGGGCTGCATCAAACGTAAATTCTTTGCAGACTGCAACACGTTTATTGTGATATTTTAATTGCTCACGCTTTATATCACGGTCAAGCATTTGAACATCTTTAGGAATTTTATAGGTCATTCCGTTTCATCCTTTCAATGGAGAGCACGAAAACAAAAAAATCTCTGCACATGCAGAGAGTGTGGAATATCATTCTTCACGCTCCCTAGTTTTGTTTTAGGAGGGGTGGGAATCTCGAACCCTCCATCTGTATCATGAGTATCTTAACAAAAACAGAGAAGAAAAAGAAGGCTTTTCTTTGTTATACTAAAAAATAGAAGAAAAGAAACTCTACATAAGGTGGTTAATGATTATGAAATGGAGAAACTTGATCTTTGCCGGGCTTGCAGGTGCTGCAGTAGGATATGCAGTTACTAAAAAACAAACAGAGTGGCTCTCACCTGAAAAAGCTTTAAAAATGTTAAAAGAAAAAGCAAATCAAACCTATAACATTTCAGGTTCATGGATTTTAGTCAGTCGGGAAAGCACTTCTGTTTTTGGTCTCCCATACACGGTTTATAAAGGCGGCTTTTCTGACTCAAGTTATGGCAATGCCCCTGTACATTATGAATTTTTAATCGATGCAAAAACAGGAACCCTTCTACAACTCGAAGAAAAATAAAAAACAAGCCCCACATTGGCTAATCAGCCAATGTGGGGCTTTGTTTTATCGATAAAGATTGTCTTGGTTGTAAAGATTGTTTTCAATCTTGAATTTTGTAGTAAGGTACTGACGCTTTTCCCAAACTGACAAAATAAATAAAGGAACAAGAATTAAGACAAACAATAATGCCGTAACAACAATAACATCCATATGAGTCCCTAGGTCAGACTCATGCTTCTTTTTATAATCTTTAATCTTATCATTAGCTTTTGCAACTGCACCTTCGGCTAATAATTCATTTTTGTCTGCATCATAAAAAACAACTTCTGTATGGTCGAAATAAAAAATATTATCTCTTACAGTATCGTAATTTGCAATGGCAACTGTAACCTCAGAAGCCTCTAGCTCCGGGTCTTCATTTGGAAAAGACTGAACGTCAGATAGTGTCAGTGAACCTGACTTTAAATCTTTGTGCTTACTTTTAATCCCTTTTTCAATTGTTTTCTTCATTTCATCAGTTGCTGTGTCTGCAGATGCAAAAGAACCGATTGATAAAAACAGTGCAAATACGGTAAACATGGCAATTAACTGTTTTTTCATTTCTTAATCCCCTTTCAATTCACCTCTAGAATTGCTTATAGAAAAATATAATTTCATACCTTTCATATTTTAACATATCTTGTCGATTTCGACATTCACTTGAAAATGGAAATTGTATGACTTTTTTTTCACATTTTTGGAGAACGCGGTACTCTTTCCAATAAGTTCCCATTTTTATCCCATTTTACTGCTCTGTAAATACAGTCATGATAGAAGAAATACCATGTTTCAGGTTTGATCCATTTCTGCTTTGCAAAAATAGATGTCATTGGATAATCATCATATGCTAAAACCCAAAGAGGATTATGGTGAGCGTGAGTCGGCATGATATCACCTAGATGATATATCTTTTCGCTGCCAACATTTAGCTCGATGATTGAATGCCCATCACTATGGCCCCCAGTATGTATCATCTTAATACCTTCAATAGGTACAATCTCTTCTTCAAATGTCTTGACTTGGTGGGCAATAGGTTCCCAATTTTCACGCCAGTATGTATTTTGAGAACGAACATTAGGATTTTTAAGCTCTGCCCATTCTATTTCCGATGTGTAGATGACAGCGTTTTCGAAAACCGGTACCAATTTATCTTCTTGCCACTTGGATAGTCCGCATGCGTGGTCAAAATGCATATGTGTCATGAGGACGATATCAATATCACCAGGAGTCAGACCTTCTTTTTCAAGGCTCTTATGAATTAAAGATTCTTCAGAAACACCATAGTTTCTTAGCTGCTTATCCGTTAATTTACCAGCACCAATTCCAGACTCAATTAAGATGTTTTTACCTCCAAGTCCTTGAATAAGAATTGGTTCAGTTCTTAACTCAATCTGATTTTTGTCATTAACGGGATATCTTTTTTCCCACAAAGGTTTTGGAACAACTCCAAACATTGCACCGCCGTCCATATGTGTTACTCCGCCGTCCAGCCAAGTTAGTGTTATCTCGCCGATTTTCCACTGATCCATTTATCATATCTCCTTTCTCTTCACTCCTTTTACAAGTGTATCACAAGAACCTGATTCGGAATAAAAGAAAAACCCGGTGTTTTCACCGAGTTTTTTACGAACGAAATTGAGCTTCCATTCTGTATATACGAAATCCTTTTTCCGAAAACTTTTCTTCATATTCAGTCATAACGTTATCTTCCATACCGCTTTTATGAAGATCAAGACTTACATCCTGAAAAATCATTCCGTATTTAGACATGCTATGAAGTGAATATTCAAATAACCCTTGATTATCCGTTTTAAAATGAATCTCACCTTGTTTTTTAAGAATGGCTTCATAACGTTCTAAGAAGCTTTCATGTGTAAGTCTTCTTTTAGCATGTTTTTTCTTTGGCCATGGATCAGAGAAATTAAGGTAAACACGATCAATTTCTCCCGTTTCAAAATAATCTAAAATATGGGTTGCATCTGCACGAATTAATTTTACATTGGATGTTCCATCTTCTAAGATTCTGTCCAATGCAGAAATGATGATGCTGTCATAAAGCTCCATTCCTAAATAATTAATGGATGGATTCTGATTACCCATGCCTTTTATAAATTGACCTTTACCTGTTCCAACTTCAATATGAATCGGATTATCATTTCCAAAGAAAGAACTCCACTTTCCTTTCATGGATTCAGGATCAAGTGATACTACTCCGGGGTTGTCCAATAATTTTTCTTTAGCCCAAGGCTTAAATCGTTGACGCATAACAATTTCTCCCGCCTTACAATATGTTTTTTATCAATGATGTTATTTAGATCAGTTCAATATTTCAAGGATATTTTTTTCTTAACTCCATAACCTATGCATTGAAAGGATGTGCAGCAAATGCCATTAACTCATAATGATCAATTGCATATAATCAGAGATCTTCTGCAAGACCATTACACGGATTGTGCCGGTTCACCATCAGAATGTGCACAAATTGAACGCTTGGCTGCACATTTGATTGAAAATGGTGAAATCCACGAAGAAGTAAGAAATATTTTAACAAACATTAATGAATACAGTCATACAGGTTTCTCACATCAGCACTTGGAAGAACATATTTCTAATCATCTTCCACATCTGGAATCGTGGATTAATACGATTCAGACACACCACCCATATTAAGACACTATTCCCTAGGAAATAGTGTCAGATTTACATTTTAATTGTCAGATCGTCCCCGCGAGCTCCTTAATACTTTCAGCAAACTGGGCAGTTTCCTTTGACTGTCCTTTTTCTTTATACCAGAAAAAAGAACTGATAGTTTGTGCTAGAACATACCAATGCATTCTGCGTTCTAGATTATCATCCAAAGTCTGACCATAGATTTCCAGCCAGTTATCCCACTCTTCATAAGGAATATAGCTATAGAGCAGCATTCCTAAATCCAAAGCAGGATCTGCAATCATTGCACCATCCCAGTCAATAAGAAATAATTCATTAGTATCACTTAAGAGCCAATTATTATGATTTACATCACAATGACATACCACCATATTCTCAACTTCAACTTCTGATGCAGTTTCCATTAGATAAGCAAATGAATCATTAATTATTTCGAGATAATCTTTTTCTTTCCGCATCTGCTTTTGAATGTCATTCAGCATATCAACAGGAGTCAGTCTCTTTTTTTCTAAGCGGTTCATCATTCCCAGCAGCTCTTGAGACTGATGGATTTTTGCTAACAGTTCTGCAACGTTTTTGCTCTTCATATCAGCTGCTTTTAATTCCCGTCCGTTAAGCCATTGCTGTGCAGTAATAACATCACCGTTGCCAAGTCTTTTTGTCCATAACAATTTGGGTACAATGCCTTCAGCCGAAAGAACAGCTAAAAACGGAGAGGAATTACGCTTTAAGAACAGTTTTTGGTTCCCGTATTCAGCTATATATGCTTCTCCTGTTGCTCCGCCAGCAGGGGAAACCTGCCAATCTTCTCCCAAAATCTGTTCCAAAATGTTCACCTTCTTGTCTAGTTAGATCCGTTTTTCATTTATGTTCATTCAGCAAATAGAATAAATTTCCGTATCAAAATAAAATACTGCGAAGTCATTATTTTAACACAAAAGATCAATAAAAGCACCTGAATATTACGACTTCAATTATCATCTTTTTACAAATAACAATGAAAACGACAATGAATTAATGAGATACGTATTTGAATCTAAATTTCTTACAGCATATTTCTCGTTTTCAACTGCTATTTTCCAAGAATCCTGCTGAATAGGTATTTCTATCGCTTTTAGAGATTGATTAAATAGCAGTAATACTTTTTGCCAATTAGAACACTTTACTTTTTTATCGGTTAGGGGATGATTAATTTCCACTCCAAAAATACCTTCTGGAAGTTCATGCAGTTGATTGATACTGCCTGCTTCATCACGAAAAACAGGCTGTTCATTGCGAATTTTTATAAGCTCTTGAAAGTACTTAACATCGTTCTCGTATTTTTCACAATCATGCCAATTAAAAGCATTTATTCGATCAGGCATATTGTAGCTGTTCTCAACCCCATACTTCGTACGATAAAACTCTTGCCCCGAATGAATAAATGGAACGCCGCGTGAAAACAAGGTAAATGCCAGCGCAAGCTGCTGCCGTTTTTTTCGTTGCAACTCATTTTCATGCGGGTGACGAATTTTCAGAAGATCATATAAAGTATGGTTATCATGGCATTCTGTATAGTTGATGCTTTGTTTTGCAGATAAAAACTTGTCATTTTTACCGGCATACCCTTTTATAGATCTCATAATTTGATTCTTAACAGAACGTTCCTGATTTCCGTTTATAAACCCCGCAGTACCGCCAGTAAATATACTTCCTTTTACACTATCCCGGAATGAATCGTTAAAAAATGAATAGTCAGGTAGAACTTTTGCCGAAGATAGGGTAGCTCTCTTTTCCGGTTCGAGATTCGTATTTAAATTCCAGCCTTCTCCGAGCAGAAAAATTCCAGGGTTTAATGATTTTAGTTTTTGAGCAGCAATGTTCATCGTTTCTACATCATGTATTCCCATTAAATCAAAACGAAAACCGTCGACTTTATACTCATTTAGCCAGTATAAAAGCGCATCTAGAATAAACTTTCTTACCATTTTTCGTTCTGAGGCTGTATCATTGCCAACCCCTGTACCGTTTACAGGATTGCCGCCGCCATCATATCGAAAATAATAACCTGGAACTAGCTTCTCAAAAGATGACTCTTCCAATTTATATACATGATTAAATACAACATCCAAGATAACAGAAAGCCCATTGTCCTGAAGTGTTCGAATTAAAGTTTTCAGCTCTTTGATCCTGCAGACCGGGTCATTTGGTTCGGTTGCGTATGATCCTTCTGGAGCAAAGAAATGAACAGGATCATACCCCCAGTTATATTGGGTATTTGGTTTTGTTTCATCTACACTTCCAAAATCCGCGACCGGCATCAGCTGTACATGAGTAATTCCCAAGCTTGTTAAATAATCCAGCCCCGTAATATTTCCTTTGTATGTTTTTGTATCCCTTTCCGTAATTCCAAGATATTTACCTTTATGTCTCACACCGCTTTCAGGATGTATCGTAAAATCTCTAATATGAAGTTCATAGATGATACTGTCGGTTTTTGAACGAAGGTTCATTCTTTTTTCGGAACGCTGCCATTTGTCAGGATCTGTTTTCTGCAAATCAATAACAACCGATCTCTCACCATTAATTGTTACGGAGCGTGCATATGGATCTGGTGCCTCGACCCATTCGTGATTAACCTTAGCTCTGTAAATGTACTCAGTTAAATGCTGATCACCTTGTAAAGTAAAGTGCCAAACTCCTTTTTCTGTTCTTTCCATGCTCGCTTCTGAAAAATCTGATTCCCCGAATCCTTTATACCTAATCTGCATTTCAACAGCTACAGGAGACCATACTCTAAAAACTGTGGAATCAGGTGTATACTGTGCACCAAGAAGACCATCATCAAAAAAGAGTGAATCAAATTGATCTGTCCTTACTATACTGCCTATTTTAAGGGGAATTTGGTCTCCGTTTATTTTTATCCAATAATCTTTGCCCATATCTAATTGAATGGGAGATTTGCATTTATATATATATCGCTGGTTATAATTTTCTTGTTTAAGTATCGTTAAGGAATGTACAATACCATCCGTTTGTAATAAACCAAACGACGGGACGATTGAAAAAGACTTTTTAGCTACTATTGTTATTAGTGAAAAGTCATCAATATAAGCTTTTGCTTCAAAGTTCTTCAACCTGTGTTCACACTCCTTCAGTCAGCTATTACATCATATTGAACTTAAATTCATTTTGTTATTCGTAAATATGAAAAAGAGAGAGGGATGACCCGCTCTCATTAATCATTTAAGTATTTATTTTTAAGAATCCTTCCCGCAATCACCAAAGCTGCATAAAGGATAATTGGAATAATGATACCCCAAATGAGGTTATCGTTAGTGACTTCTGACACCCATTCTTTTATGCCTGGTTTTTTTTGAATCAACGCAACCCAAAGGATCGAAAAAAGAGCAATATTAAAAAAGTCAGTCCATTTCATTTTCTTCACCACTCAAGTATTCATAGATTTTAAACTTTTATCGGCACAGACAGAGGATTTATTTCAATGGAAACTGGTGTTGTTCCTTTATATTCACCATCCGCATGAATCGCAACTGGTCTATTAGTATTCACTGTAATATTACGGCATGTAAACTGTGAAACTCCTTGCACTTTTACATGTCCGCCCCAAAAGACTGAAATAAATAGCATAAGAAGTTTTGTTAACGAGATATTATGTACAACACACACATCCAGTCTTCCATCGTTGTAACGAGCCTCTGGGCAAATTTTCATACCCCCTCCATAATAGGGCATGTTTCCAATCGCTACAAGCCATACTGTGTCAAAAGCATGTATCTGCCCATCGATCTGTAGTTCCACAGAAGCTGGTTTATAGGATTTCAAAACTTTAAATAGTGTAATTACATATGCAAAAGTTCCTAGTCTCAACTTATGAAGCACTTTTTTATAACGGGCTTCATTTGTATATCTGGCAACTTCTCCGTCAAGTCCGATTCCGATCGCACTTAAAAAAACTTGATCCTTCATGCTTCTTCCGATCAATTGGATAAGTCCGGCATCACTTTTGATTAGCTTGTTTCTTTTTAAATAGGCAATTTGACTTTTACTGCCTCTGATTTTTTTTGCAAGTACACGAACAATGTCATTTCCTGAACCACCCGAAATAAAGCCAAGTGGGATTTCAGGGTGATCCTTTATCCCATTGAACACCTCATGAATTGTCCCATCTCCGCCTACTGCAATGATCGCTTTAATAGAATCTTTGTTTATATATATAATTTTCTTAGCTATTTCAACAGCATGACCTTTGTGCTCTGTATAAAAAGTCCTATATGAAATCTCTTCTTTATCTAATTCCTTTTTTAACCGATTGAATGCTCTAACTGCTTTTGAGTTATTTGTATTAATTATAAAAAAGTATCTTTTCATCAATTAAGTCCTCGATTGTTTGTTTTACACTCAATTCGACAATATGTATCAAATTCCTTCAAAACTTAACTCAGACTCGTTTGTTAGAGGATCTTTTCTATAAAGAGAATTAGTCACACCAAATCTTAAGATATCCGCAACAAATTTTAATTGCTGACTCTTTACTGGAGCTGGTTCATGAATGATCTTCATATGCCACTCTTTAAAATTCCGTTTATCAACGTAGTTTATTTTTCTCCAGTCGTTTGAAAGATCAATAAATGCATCAGGTGCTATTATTGTTTGTTGGATTGAAAGCTGTTCTTTATATGGATCAGCCCATCCTTTGATTACACTGTTCATCCTATCAAGCCTGACAACCGGACTTAATCTTGTTTCCTCTTGCTCAGGGCTGACATTTTTCCAAAAACGCTTATTCTCCGCTTCCTGCCAAATCCCTTCACCACTCACCCAGACGATAAGTGATATCGTTGCAGGGCCAGCTAAGATTACATCAAGTTCAACGGGAGCACTTTTAATCCGTAATACAGGCTCATAAAATAAAAAGTAATTATCAGGGATTTCTTGTGTCAGAAATTGCAGCTGCTGGTCTCTTAAATATTTCTGATCAACGTTCGAAACTTCTTTCACAGTAGAAGTTGCCCAGTTCATTTGGTTTTGAAAAAGGGCTTTTCTAAATTCCTTATGCAAAAGTTTACGGTTATCTACTTCATTGTTAGGATTAAACGCTTTCCAGCGGTTTTCCTTAATACGCATAAATAGAGTTTGATAATGATAAAGATTCTTTTCATACCGTGAAACATAATCTTGTATTTTAACAAGCTGTGCCATCCTTTTCTCCCCTCCTCTTACTGTTTATCTAGTTAATGAAAAGGACTGTACAATCTGATATTTCGGCTGCATTTCAAAATGTGTTTCATAAAGAACTACATTTTCTGCCAGGAATTGAATTTCTCTCCCATAGGTATCCCACCATTTCTCTGAATCAACATACAGTGTTGAAGAATCCAAATGTTTTCGTGCAAGCGTAATATGCGGTGAGTAGGATCTTTTCTCTAAGGTAAAATCAGCTTGTTTGCATGAATATGCCACTTGTTTTTGCAGATTATATAGTCTAACCTGTTCTTCAACACCAGTCCAAAAGATTCTTGGGTTCTCTTTGTTTCCAAAGAAACCAAAATGGTTAATATTTAATGCAAAAGCTTCATGCTTTCGCACTGTATCTTTTATTAAAGGATTTAGTTTCTTTAATTGATCACGTGATGCTTTTCCTAAAAAGGCGAGTGTAATATGATAATCATCAGGATGAACCCATGTCTTAAATGAGTGATCCTTTTTTATTTCTTGGCACATTTGATTAAGTGTTGATTTCACATCAGCCTGAAGCTGCAGAGCAATAAATAAATGCCTATCCATAAAATTCACCGCTTTCCATTATTTATTTTATCAGATAATCGTATCCCTCTATCTGCTTTTTTACCGAATGGAATATTTGTTATACTAATGAGAGTAATAAAAAGGGAGTGCAAATTATGAGAGTCGTAACAAACATCGCGGAACTGATTGGAGATACACCTATTGTTAAATTAAACCGCTTGCCTTATTCAGAAGGTGCAGATGTGTACGTTAAGCTTGAGTACTATAATCCGAGCCGAAGTCTGAAAGATCGAGCTGCATATAATATGATTATTGAAGCCGAGAAAAAAGGCGATTTAAAAGAAGGCTCTACAATTATTGAACCGACTTCCGGAAATACAGGAATCGGTCTTGCAATGAATGCTGCAGCAAGAGGCTATAATTCTATAATCGTTATGCCAGATACGATGACTGAAGAAAGAATAAATTTATTAAAAGCCTATGGAGCAAAAGTAGTATTGACTCCAGGGGATGAAAAAATGCCTGGAGCGATAAAGAAAGCAAGAGAACTTGTAGCAGAAATTCCAAACAGCTTCATGCCTATGCAATTCGAAAATCCGTCTAATCCAGATGCTCATCGTCATAGTACAGCGATTGAAATAAAAGATGCCATCGAAGAAATAGGTAAACCATTTACTGCATTTATTGCACCCGCTGGAACTGGCGGAACAATAACGGGTACAGGTGAAACCCTTAAATCAATGTTTCCTGACCTTTCCGTTCACGTTGTAGAACCTAAAGGCTCTCCTGTACTTTCTGGCGGAAAACCTGGAAAACATAAGCTCGTAGGAACTAGTCCCGGCTTTATTCCCTCGATTTTAAACCAAAACGTCTATGATGAAATTGTTCAAGTAAATGATGAGGACGCTTATGACATTACAAGACGTCTTGCTTCAGAAGAAGGCATACTAGTAGGTCCATCTTCCGGTGCTGCTGTTTACGCAGCTTTAAATATTGCTAAAAAACGAAAAAAGGGAGAAGTAGTTGTCTGCATGACTTGTGACTCAGGCGAACGCTACCTCACAAGCGATCTATTTCAATTTAATTCATAGGGTGTTTCCTTAAACTTTGTTGCTTTTGTCAGAGGTTAATTTCCGCTACAGGACTCGCTTTCCGCAGGGTGTGCGGTGAGCCCATTCGTCGCCATGCGACATTGAATGGTCTCACCTGTCCCACTCATCCTGCCGGAGTCTCGCCCTTTCACTCCAACTAACTTTTCATTGAAGCAATTTATGTCAAAATCTCTCAGCAACAACAATCTTTTAAAAAGGCTCTTTTCTAAAAGATTGTAGCTTTTGGCTTTTCAATAATCATCATTTGCAAGTTGATTGGAGCGCAAGGTGCGAGACTGCTCGAAAATGAAAAATCACATTTTCTTCGTGCGATGTAACGCTGTCGAAGCCTTCCTTGTCCTACGGGACGAGCGGTCAGGTGAGACTCCTTATGGTGCAAAGCAGCAGGAGGCTCACCGCACGCCCCGTGGAAAGCGAGCATCCTGGAGCGGTGATCAACCACTTCCAAAAGCAATAATGTATGCGAAAACAGCCTTTAGAATAGAGAGTTAGAAAAAAGAGATAAAAAGACATCCCAGAATACGTTCGGGATGTCTTTTTCAATGCACAGTAATCTCACATAATTGATTTTGTATGCTAGTTCTTCGTCTTCTAAAATGACAGTGCCTTCTCATTGCGCTCCAATCAACTTATCAACGAAGGATCTACAGCCATTTAAATAGATCTGTGTACAAGTACGGGTTCTTGTTCCATTTTTGAAAGAAGAATAACCATAAGCAGACCCGCAAATGAAAGGACTCCAAAGAACAGGTACGTATAAAAGATCGAATATTTATCAAAAATAACTCCGCCAACAAACGTACAAAACCAAGAACCAAGTCCATTTCCCACAGCTGAATATAATGAGACCGCAGTAGCTCTAACTTCACTAGGGGTATACATTCGAACATACTCCATAGCAGCCGGAATGAATAGACCGACTGAAAATCCTTGTGCAATGGTGGTTGCCAATACTATCGAAAAAGATGGTTCGAAAAAGTAGAACGTCCAGCGAACAGCAGAGACTGCAGCGGCAAACATCATGATTTGCATCATACCCCATTTTTTGATCGTAAGTCCTGCAAATTTCATAAAAGGAGCTTCACTGCCTGCAGCCAATAAAAAAGCTAATCCGACTCCAGCTAAAGTGCCTCCCGTTTCCTGAATATAAAACCCAAAATAAAAGTTATTTGCAAAAATCGGTCCAAAAACAAGGAATGTAGCGATAAGAAAAATAATAAAAGAGGGCATTTTCATTAGCTTATCAATACCCTTTTTCATATCCGTTTTAAGTGATTGATTTTCTTTCGGCATATTAAATACAAACAAAATACAAAGAAAAAGAACTGCTGTAAACATATAAAATATCACTTGGGTACCAAAAATTTCAGCAAGTCTTCCTGCGATATATACGGCAATAGCGAACCCTACAGCACCGAACAGCCGATAATTCCCATACTGCTTGTTCTCCTTTTGAACATAATTAAGCAATATACTGTCAGAGACGGGAACAAGCGCACTTTGCATAAAAGAAAATAAGATAAGTAATAACAATAACCATAAGTAAGAATCCAGCAATAATATACTGTAACCCAATCCGGCTGTTAATAATAAGGTTAAGCCCAGTACGGACCGCGGACGTCGTGTAAAGTCCGTGACCATTCCCCAAAGCGGCTGAGCAAAAATCATTACAACAGGACTGATCGACATTAATGTACCAATTTCTGTCCCGCTAAGTCCCACTTCTTCCTTAAAATAAACACCCAGTAAGGGAAATAAACTTCCAAGACCAAAAAAGAAAAGCAAATAAAAGCCTTTTAAACTGATTGAGGTTTGATCAAAAGTTTTGTTCATGATGTTTTCCTCTTCTCTTTCTTACCTATTTTGCCAGCTCATAAATAGCTTTAGCATAAATAGCTGTAGCTCGCAATAAATCGTCAATATACATATACTCGTCTTTTTGGTGAGCCACATCTTCTCTGCCTGGGAACAATGCACCAAAAGCAACTCCTGTATTCAGAGACCTAGCATAAGTACCGCCTCCGATTGCAATCAATTCGCCTTTTTCTCCAGTCTGCTCTTCGTACACTTTTTGCAGTGTTTTGATCAATGGATGTTTTTCATCAACATAATTTGGAGGATTATTTTCGATGATTCTGAGATCCCAATTATCATCCTTCGCCCTCTTAAATAGTGTTTCTTCTATTTCATTACTGTTATGTGTAACCGGATAACGAATGTTCAATCCAACTTTGCCGCCTTCAGAATTAAATTTCATTACTCCGGCGTTTACGGTTAATTTCCCGCTAGCTTCATCCTCAGCTGCAATCCCAAGTTTATTGCCTGTGTATTCCCCTGTTACAGCTTCGAGTAAGGACAAAAATGCATTTCCCTGACCTGCAAAAGTATATCCGTTCAAGAATTCCGCTAGCTCTAAACCTGCATTGATACCGATTTCCGGTGTACTTCCATGCGCAGATTTCCCTTCTGTCTGCAGCGCTAATTCCCCGTTTTCAATAAAAGAATTACATTGCACGCCTTTACTTTCTGCATATCTAGCAAATGCTTTTTCGATATTTTCTAGATCACTGCCTTTTATTTTTGCAGCAGCACGATCAGGAACCATATTCAAACGCTGCCCGGATTCAAATGACATGAGTTGAAGACCATCGTTGTTCCCGTTATCGCTAGCTAAGGTAAATTCAACATCAAATATCCCTTTTTCAGCATTAATGATCGGAAAATCCGCATCAGGAGCAAAGCCGAAATCAGGCATTTCTTCATTTTTAAAATAATGTCTTACACATTGCCAATTGCTTTCTTCGTCACATCCTATAATCATACGAACTCTTTTCGATAAAGGAAGCTTTAATTCTTGAATAATCTTCATTGCATAAAAAGCTGCCATCGTTGGTCCTTTGTCATCAATTGCGCCTCTTGCATAGATCTTACCATCTTTTATTTCAGCTCCAAAAGGATCGACCGTCCATCCTTCCCCTGCCGGCACAACGTCCACATGGCAAAGAATACCGACCAATTCTTCTCCGCTTCCCATTTCTAAGTGACCTGCATATCCATCAACATCTTTTGCAGACATACCGATTACTTTTCCAAGATCAAGCAGATACGTTAAAGCTTGATGAATTTCTGGACCAAATGGAGCATCCTTTGTTCCTTTCGTTTCGTCTAAGATACTCGGAATCCTCAATAGACCTTTTGTATCTTCTAAAAGCTGTTCTTTTCTTCTTTCAACTTCTTCTGTCCAATTAATATTTGACACGCGTTACACCCTTTCATATAAAGCCTAAGTGAGAGATTCATACACTTCTTTACTGCAAATAATATAAAGTCTGGCATCTTCACGTATAGGTTCATTTAATTTTTTATTAATACCTAAATCACTTCCGTCAGAAATTAGTGTAGCTCCTTCTTTTAAAAGTCCTTCAAAAGCATCTTTATATGTCATCCAATCGCTTTTTTTCTTTACTTCAAAAAGGTTTTCGCCTTCTTTATATGACAAAAGCTGCGTATAAATTTCGGTAATCCCCCTCGAGAAGGCAGAGCGTACAGCCATTCGAGAAACAGTCTCGTGACTCAAAACAAACTCATCTACTTTAGCATGCCTGAAATTTTTAATGTTTTCCTCTTTTTTTATCTCAACGGTACTATGTATATGGTGGTTAAGCCTTTCAACAGAGGTTACTACCAATAGCGTTTTTCCATCTGCTAATGCTGAATCTTGGATAGAATCATCTGAAAAAACAAGAACGGATTGAGCATCGTTTATGTTAGCCTGCAGCAGCACAGACTCACTGGAAGGATCGCCTTGTATGTAATGTACATTTTTATGTGTTATAGGTGTTACATTTAATTGGTCGATGAGAACGATGTCTAATTCCGGGTGAGTTTCAATAATCTCAGAAATCGCATATTTTGCCTTCTCAGACCAGCCAATAATAATAAAATGACCTTTTCCTTTAAAATTCAACCTTCCTTCCTCCTTTCGTTTCCGGTGAGCTCCTAAAGCTTCAACCAATTTCCCAATTGCTAAGCCCGCAATGCCAATTCCAACCAAAAAGATAAAAATAGCGTAAATTCTGCCTGCTATACTTACCGGATAGAAATCCCCGTAACCTACAGTCGTAACGGTTGTCATTACATACCATAAAGCATCAAACCATCCAGGAAATGTTTCCGGTTCTAATATGCGCATAACAATTGAAGAAAAAATGACGATAAAAAAAGTAAAGGAGAAAATTCCTAGTTTGTTTACAACTAGCTGCTTGAAAAATTTTTGCAAGATATACACTTTCATCCCTCCTAACTTTAAACGGTATACATAACTTTTTTCATTGTACCTTATATCATTCTTTTTTGTTATCGTTCTTTTTCAAAGTATTGGAAAATAACCAACATTGACATTTTCGGATTTTCGTGTATAATGATGCGTAAATGGGAGGTGTGGTGTGTTACCTGTACTGACAAATATTCCTTAAATGAGGATTATATGTTCGTTACTAAGGTTTTGCTGCATAGCCGCACAGACATCTTTTTGAACTCACACATTATAACAATTGGCTTACGCAGCGAAGAAACCGATATGGATTCTTCGCTTTTTATTATTTTGAAACAATGGTTCTTCCAGAATTAAAGAGATTGTAATCTAACATTCATACTTCATTAACTTTTGATTGATATCATATAGTATGTTAACAACTAATTTAAACAAGGAGTGGTTTTTTGAGTCCTTCAACTGACAGAATGTTGAATCGTGTGAAAGCCCTGTATTTGTTTATACGCAAGAAAGGTACTGTAACAACACGAGAATTAGTTGAAGAATTTGGAACTACGCAGCGAACAATCCAAAGGGATTTGAATGTACTTTCTTATAACAATTTAGTAACAAGTCCTGCCCGCGGAATGTGGGAAACAACAGCAAAAAAAGTAAAAGTATCATAAACAGATATACAAATATGGATAAGCATAAGAAAAGTTCCCGCTATATGAATGCGGGAACTTTTTTGTTTTTTTATAATTCTTCAGGATTGTTCTTGAGAAGCAAATCTGGAGTACGTTCAATTTTCCACTCTTGTGTTTTCCAATCTGGCTGACCTGTAATCGGCATATATTTTTCATCGTGGCCTAATAAACTTTTCCAAAATCCTTCAGAAAGGACAAAACCAACAGCCTGCTGACGTTCAGTATCCATGACAAGGTCTTTAATCTTACCGATCTTTTCACCACTCTGGTCAATAACTGACCAATCCTTTACCGCGAGATAAGAATAGCATTCAATCGGTTCTTCCTTTTGCCGTTCATTACCTTCAAACACAAGCTTGTCTTCATTAATATCTACGATCTGGTGCCAAGGAATAAAGTAAGTTTCTTTAACCTCACTATAATTTGTTTCAGGATAAGCACTCCCTGTCATAGGTGTGTTTTGCGTTCCAATCCCTGATGTTGCCGCAACAACAGATTCCATATGCCTGTCGGCAGGCATTTCCTCACGTTTAGGACTTCTGTTTTCAATCGTGAAAGTAAAATAACATAAACGATGATCATACATGTTGAAAAGAATATCGTTTACTTTATGTTCATCAAGAGGAGCCGCATCATGTTCAGCTTTTGCACCAATTATTTTATCAGCATATAACCTCATTAGGAATCATCCTCCTTTTTATTTGGAAGATACCCCTTATAATTTATTCAAAAACATTCTCTTTTTCAGAAAGCAGAGAGAGTTCTTCCTCTGTTAACTCTCTATATGTACCTAATGGCAATGTTTCATCAAGTTTTAAGTTACCCATTTGTACTCTTTGAAGATAGGTCACTTTTCTGTCCACCGCTTCAAACATTCTTTTTACTTGATGGAATTTGCCTTCTGTAATGGTTAAGTAGATTTCTGATTCATCCATCGAGTCCTGAACGATTTTTAATTTTGCTGGCTGCGTCTGGTAGCCATCTTCTAAAACAACACCTTCTTTAAATTTTTCATAAGTGTTTTCAGGAATAGACCCATTTATTTTTGCAAAATATGTTTTAGGAACATGTTTTTTGGGTGACAGCAAAGTATGTGCCAGTTGGCCATCGTTCGTTAAAATAAGAAGCCCTTCCGTATCTTTGTCCAATCTCCCAACAGGGAACGGCTCAAAGCCTTGATCCTCCAGTTCCAATAAATCGATTACTGTTTCATGCCGTGAATCTTCAGTAGCAGATATGACGCCCTGCGGCTTATTCATCATTAAGTATATAAACTCTTTGTAAACTGCTTCCACACCATGAACCAGTACATGATCTTTATCAGGATCTGCCTGAGTTTTCGGATCTTTAATCACAGTTCCATTTAAGGTAACTGCACCAGATTTTAATAATTGTTTAACTTCTTTTCTGCTTCCAAAGCCTGTATTGGAAAGCCATTTATCAATTCTCATAAGAACCTCCAGTTATATGATCTATTCTTCCTATATTATTGTAAAAAATTGATTGAATTTTATATAAACGGGGTAATTTAGTACTATAGGAGGAATTGGAATGAAAAGGAAAATAGGTCTTCTAGCAACTGCACGGAAAAAAGCTTCTACCCCTTCGGCAGCTATAGATTTATACATAAGCCCGTTATTCGTTAAGTCCGTTCAATACGCACAGAATCATTATGATGATTTCTATTTTTATAGTGCAAAAGAAGGACTTTTAACGAAAGATCAATACATTGAACCATATAATGTGTCCATCAAAAATTTTTCTACTTCTGAAAAAAGGGAGTGGGCAGAACAAGTAATCAATGCTTTAGAACAGCATGTTAAACCCACTCAATGCAGAATTTTCATTCATGGCGGCTGGGTATACCGTGAGTACCTTCAGCCAGCATTAGAAAAAGCAGGTTTCGAATTCGAAGTGCCGCTTGAAGGCTACAGCATCGGCAATCAGCTTAAATGGTACGATGAACAACAGCAAGAGGTAAAAAAATAATAATCTTCATGGGAAAAGAAGGCTGCATCAGCCTTCTTTTTCATTCCCCTTATTTCCTTCGTTTAAGAAATGGTACCCGGTCTCCTAATATAATCGTCAGCAGCCCTGATCGGTAACTTAAGAAGATGTATACCGCTCCTCCAGTAAGGATTCCCACTGTAAGCTCTATAATGGTATCCAGCCTTGTATCTGGCTTTCCTAATAGTGATGTTATCACCACAACTGCTATCGACATGATCGCAATAAATACTGTCATTAATACCGTTCTTCGATAAACCCATTTAAATGAAAATCCGCTGTATTTTTTGATGATATACAGGTTAAACAATATAGATAAGGTATATCCGATATTGGTTGCGATGATTGATCCTGTTCCGGCAAATACTAATAGAAGAGGTTTGTTAAGCAGCAGTTTAGCTAAAAATCCAACGCTTAAGCTAATAAAGGCAAACCGTTGCTGATTCAAACCTTGTAAAATTGCTGCAGTAACAGTAAACAACGCAAACCAAATTGCTGTAGGCGCATACCATCTAAGGTAGAAACCTCCCGTTTCCATTGACGGCATGCCAAACAGTGCTCCATATGCAGGATATGCCAGTACCGCTAAACCTATTGCTGCTGGTGCTGTTAGAAACAATACCATCTGAAATGTTTGAGTAATTTGTTTATGCAATAGATCTTGGCTGTTTTGTGTAAAAGATTTAGTGATGACAGGTATTAAAGTCAGTGCAAGTGCAGTTGCAAGAGATACAGGAATCATCACCAGCTTATGTGCAATCTGTGTAATAATCGCAAAAACAGACTCTGATTCTTCTTGTGTATACCCATAGTCTGATAGTGTTTTTACAATCGTAAATTGATCAACCATTTGATAAAGCGGAATAGCAAGACCAACCGCAACAAAAGGTATCGCATATTTAATCGTTTCTAAATAAATATCTTTTAATGAAATATCTGCAACAGGTTTGCTTTTATCGTACATTTTTTGCAGATGAGGCTTTCTTTTTGCCCAATACCATATCAAGACAATAAGCCCTGCAACAGCACCAAGTGTTGCGGCAAATGTTGACAATGCAACAGCTGTTGTAGTCTCTCCGTCTAATATGTTCATCACAATGAAGCTTGCTATGAGAATGAACAGAATTCTGACAATCTGTTCAACGACCTGGGAGACAGCTGTAGGTCCCATAGATTGAAAGCCTTGGAAATATCCCCGGATCAAACTCATTGATGGTACGATAATTAAAGCTGTACTAACCATCCTGATAACCAAAGTAATATCTTCAATGCTATTCCCTTTCGAGCCGCGTTCATCAATGATCTGATGTGCAAGCGCAGGGGCGAACATATACAGGATGAGAAATGCTAGAAAACCAGTTAAAGTCATGACTAGCAATCCAGATTTAAGCAGCTTTCTTCCTGCTGCATAATCGCCTAGAGCGTTATATTTAGAAACAAATTTAGAAACAGCAAGCGGTACTCCCATTGTGGAAATACTAAGCAAAATCGTATATGGAATATAAGCATAACCGTATAAAGCCATGCCTGGTTCTCCTACTAAATTGGTAAACGGAATAACAAAGATCAATCCAATAAATTTTGAGAAAAATGTAGCTGCAGATAAGATCAATGTTCCACGAAGTAATCGCGACAAACTTTTTCAGCTCCTACTAAAAATCAATAAAGATAATTTGCCTGACATCCTTGTGTACGGTCAGGCTTAATACATAAACTAAAAAACATTATTAGTATTGTATCACATTAAAAGCACGTGTAACCTCATTTAACTTTTTGCAAAAAAGTAAGGAATTGAAAATACATAGCCTTTTTTATAAAGCTGTGCTATTGTATGAAATGATTTTTAACTGAACGATTAAGAAAGTTGGGATGTTATGATTTATGATTGTATTGTCATTGGAGGAGGTCCATCAGGTCTGATGGCCAGTGTTGGAGCTGCATCGAACGGCGCTCGTGTTCTTCTGATTGATAAAGGAGAAAAACTTGGCCGTAAACTTGCTATTTCTGGCGGAGGACGGTGCAATGTTACAAATCGTTTGCCTGTAGATGAGATCATTAAACACATTCCTGGCAATGGACGTTTCCTGTATAGTGCTTTTTCTGTATTCAACAATGAGGATATTATTTCTTTCTTTGAAAGTTTAGGAATTAAACTTAAAGAAGAAGATCATGGGCGCATGTTCCCTGTTTCAAATAAAGCAACGGATGTGGTACAAGCGCTTTTAAATAAGATTAAAGAGCTAGGTGTTCAAATCCGGACAAATACACCTGTTAAGACTATTAATTATAAAGAAGAATTACACGAAGTAATTTTACTGAATGGAGAAATACTAAAAACAAAATCTATCGTAATCGCTGTTGGAGGAAAGTCTGTTCCGCATACAGGATCAACAGGTGATGGTTATGCATGGGCAAAAAAAGCTGGCCATACGATTACAGAACTGTACCCGACAGAAGTACCTATCACATCAAATGAAAGCTTTGTAAAACAAAAAACATTACAAGGTATTTCACTAAGAAATGTGGCGCTCTCAGTCTGGAATCCTAAAGGTAAAATGATTAAAGCCCATCAAATGGATATGATTTTCACCCATTTCGGAGTATCTGGACCAGCCGCATTGCGCTGCAGCCAATATGTAGTAAAAGCTCTAAAAAAATTCGGCGTCCCTTCGATTGAAATGAGAATTGACTCATTTCCAGATGAAAATGAAGAAGCTCTTCTTTCCACTCTCGAAAAAAGAGTTGTTGAGGAACCAAAAAAGGCTGTGAAAAACGTTCTGAAAGGAATGCTTCCTGAGAAGTATCTTTTATTCTTAATTGAAAAGGCCGGCATTGATGGCGACATTACAGCTGATCAAATCCCTAAGCAATCATTGCGTAATCTAGCTCAGCAAATGAAAAGTTTTTCGTTTCATGTTAATGGAACGTTATCCATCGAGAAAGCTTTTGTAACAGGCGGCGGAGTCTCTGTAAAAGAAATCGCACCTCAAACAATGGCTTCTAAAATCCAGGAAGGTCTATTCTTTTGCGGGGAAATTCTGGATCTGCATGGATACACAGGTGGTTACAACATAACAGTAGCTTTTGTCACCGGCAACATAGCGGGTACAAATGCCGCTTATCATGCTCTCGGCTAATCTATTTTTTATAAATAATCATGGCAGAAAAAGAAAACATAGTAGAGTTTTCTTCATGTACGTTTTCACAAACCGCAATTTGATATTTAATATCAATAATTTGATCATGGGGAATACCGCTTAAGAATTCGTTTATGTTTTCTTCAAGATCATCTTCATGTTCTTCATCAAAAACTTTAACCTGTATCATAAAAAGCATCCTCTCTTAGAATGAATCTCTTCATGAGCATTCGTTCAGTGAGGATGCTTTTCCTTTGTTGGACTTTGACTAGTTTTGTCTATATGTTTTCGATTGCATTTTGAATTGGGGTTTCTCCTTCTATCACTTCAAAAAATTTGCGGTACATATGCTCATTGCCCAAACAAGCTGCGATTGTTCTCGCTACATCCGCCCTTGGAATAGATCCGTGTTCATTTAATTTTTGCTGCGCATTAATTAATCCCATCCCGTCTTCATCTGTCAATGCACCAGGACGCAAGATCGTGTAGTTTAATGAACTTTCCATCAGTACCTGATCAGCATTTCCCTTCGCTTTTAAATAGTGCTGAAGACTTTCCGGTCCCTTTTCTGGTGTATCAGCTGCTAACGAGCTCACCATGATAAACTGCTGAACCGAATGCTTTTCAGCAAGCTTGATTGATTTTACCGCTCCCTCATAATCTACTGCTTCTGTTTTCTCGGGACCTGTATGCCCACCAGAACCAGCTGTAAATATAACAGCGTCTACTCCATCAAATACATCTTCAAAATCTCTTTCTAAGTCACCAAGGACAGCTTTAATATTTTCATGTTTAAAGTGATCTTGCTGCTCTTCTTTTCTAACCATCGCTTTAACTGTATGACCTTGTTCAGCAAGTATGACACTTGTAAGTTTTCCGATATTCCCATTTGCTCCAATAATAAGAACGTTCATTATGATCCACTCCTTCAACTTAAGTACTTATGTATTGTTTCACTAAACGGCTTTTGTAAAACATCGTTAGGTTGGGGGGTTGAGATGAGTCTGTAATCCTAGGGAATCGCTCGTAAATCTCGAGAATCGCTCGTAAATCCTGAGAAACGCTCATAAATCTTGAGAATCGCTCAAAAAACCTGAGAACCGCTCATAAATCTCAAGAACCGCTCATAAATCTCGAGAACCGCTCATAAATCTCGAGAACCGCTCGTAAATCTTGAGAACCGCTCATAAATCTCGAGAACCGCTCATAAATCTCGAGAACCGCTCGTAAATCTTGAGAAAAGCTCGTAAATCTCAAGAATCGCTCATAAATCCTGAGAACCGCTCGTAAAATAGCCTTCCCCTAAATTCAAAAATACAAAAAAGACCCAAAAAGCCGTTTTTTACTGGCTTTTTGAGTCTATTACTAATTGATTACCATATTCTCTTGAAGATACTTTTCTAGTTCTTCAGGTTTTAAAGGCTTAAACAAATGGTATCCTTGCCCGTACATACAGCCTTGTTCTAATAGAAAATCAATTTGTTTACAACTTTCGATTCCTTCAGCAATAACATGAAAACTAAGATTATGACCCATATCAATTATGGTTTTTACGATTGCACCTGCTTTAGGATCCGTCAGGATATCATCAATGAACATTTTATCAATCTTTAGAGTATCTACAGGCAGCTGCCTTAAGTACGTTAGGGAAGAATAGCCTGTACCAAAGTCATCAATTGATATCCGAATCCCTTTCTCTCTTAAACGGTTGAGAACAGGTAATGTTTCTTCCATGCTTTCCATCGTTGTACTCTCCGTAATCTCTAGTTCAAGAGAAGATGCCGGAAAATGGGTCTCGATTAAAATACTTTCCACTCTATCTACAAACGATTCTTCCAAAAGCTGTCTTACCGAAATGTTTACGGATATCAGGAGATCACTAAAGCCATTTTGATGCCATTTAGAACCCTGCAAACAAGCGTTTTTTAATACCCATTCGCCGATTGGCAAGATCATTCCTGTATCTTCTGCAATAGGAATAAATTCTCCTGGGGAAATGATCCCTTCCGAATCTTTGTTCCATCTTAATAAAGCTTCTACACCAGATATTTTTTTTGTATGGAATTGAACTTGCGGCTGATAGACAAGAAAAAGTTCATTCTTTTTCAAGGCTTTTCTCAAACCGTGTTCAAGGTTCAGCCTTCTTTCCATTTTGCCATCATGCTGTTCGGTAAAAAATTGATACGTGTTTCGGCCGCGGTCTTTTGCCTGATACAGGGCTGCGTCTGCTCTTTTTAAAAGAGTATCACTGTCAGATCCGTTTCCTGGGTATAAACTTATTCCGATACTTGGTGTCGTGAAGACTTCTTTACCGCTTAATAAGAATGGCTTTGTAAAAGAACATATAATATCCTCAGCCACTGTTCTCACTTCTGCTGCATCTTTAAATTCTAGGAGAATGAGAAATTCATCTCCGCCTCTCCTAAACACCTGACCTTTTCCTGCGACTGTTGATTTCAGCAAATCCGCAACTTTTTGAAGTAAAAGATCTCCAAAGCTATGACCCAGTGTATCGTTGAGCACATTAAAGCGATCCAGATCTAAATACAGTAAAGCCAGGTTCCCCTGTTTCAAATCAACTTCATTCATTTTCTGTTCGAAGGTCTCCATAAATCCATTACGATTTGGCAGTCCTGTTAATTCATCAAAATAAGCCATTTGATTAATTGTCATTTCAGCATGTTTGCGTTCTGTTATATCAATCAGAATTGAATTAAAATCAACAAGTTCTCCCTTATCATTTAAAAATGGTATTCCTCTGTCCTGAATCCATCTGATGTCTCCGTCTGGACGAAGTATTCTGTACTCACTAGTAGCGATTATCCCTTTTTCAATATCGGATGCACGCGTAATAGTAATTTCAAGATCATCAGGATGGATCACTTTTTTCCATAAATCCACATCATCATAAAAAGCTTGCAGCGGATAGCCATAAAGTTTCTCAATACCAGAGGTGATAAGAAGCTTATTCGTTTGCAGGTTATGTGACCAAATCGCTACATCAATGCTGTCAAAAACGTTTTGAAGATTGACCCTGCTTGCTTCTAATTCTGCATGGGTTTCTTTATGTTTTTTTATTTCCTTCTCAAGATCTATGGCATAGCTGTCTTTTTCCTTCAGCATTTTGTAGACAAAAATTCCAAACACAAAAACAGCGCCGATATCTAAAACATATATCCATATATTTTGAATATAGATCGACCCTATTGAGCCCGCTAAATGAATAGTAAAAAAAGCAGCAATTATGCTTAACCACTTCTTTTTATTTGAATGTATAAATGCCATGAGAGCCTCCAGGGTACACAGTATACCCTTACTATCGGCTGAAACTCCTTAATTTTTCACTCTTCCTGATAATTAGATATGTTAAATTATTTCTTCATGTAAAAAACCCCATGCTTATTAAAGCAGAGGGTTTCATGGTTATTCTTTATTATATTCAAGCATGCCGCCAGTCATATTTTTTACTTTATAGCCTTGATCTAATAAGAAGTATGCTACATTTTCACTTCTTCGTCCAGAACGACAAATAATGATATGTTCTTCGTTTTTATCGATCTCAGCTAATCGGTCTGGTATTTCACCCATTTTAATATGGGCTGCTTCAGGAATTTTACCTTCAGCTACTTCCTCGTCTTCACGAACATCGATCAAGGATACTTTCTTGCCATCTTTTAATAATTGTTTCACTTCAGATGGTGAAATTTCTTCTAATTCATAGTCCATTGGAAAAGCCTCCTTTAGTTTGCCACGATATTTACGAGTTTGCCAGGTACAGTGATTATTTTGCGAATCGTTTTGCCTTCTATGCTTTGTTGAACAGCTTCTTCATTTAAAGCGACTTGCTCCATATCCTGTCCGCTGCTGTTTGCCGGAATCGTCATTTTCGCTTTTAATTTACCGTTTACTTGAACGACGATCTCAACTTCATTTTCAACTAGCTGCGCTTCATCCCATACAGGCCAAGCTTCATATGCGATGCTTCCTGTACCACCTAACTTTTCCCAAAGCTCTTCGCAAATATGCGGAGCGATCGGAGAAAGCATTTTTACAAAGCCCTGAACTAATTCCTTAGGAAGTGTCTCCTGTTTATTGGCTTCGTTAACAAATACCATAAGCTGTGAGATAGCTGTATTAAAACGAAGACCTTCATAATCCTCCGTTACTTTTTTAACAGTCAGATGGTAAAGACGGTTAAAAGCATTTGTTCCTTTAGTATCTTGGATCGCCGGATTCAGGCTCTCTCCGTCCTCGGAAACTAACAATCTCCATACACGGTCAAGGAAACGACGGGCACCATCAAGACCTGTCGTACTCCATGCGATAGAAGCATCTAGCGGTCCCATAAACATTTCGTATAAGCGAAGTGTATCCGCTCCATGACTCACAACAATCTCATCAGGATTAACAACATTGCCTTTTGACTTACTCATCTTTTCGTTGTTTTCACCAAGAATCATACCTTGGTTAAACAAGCGCTGGAACGGTTCTTTCGTTGGAACAACTCCAAGATCGTAAAGTACTTTATGCCAGAAACGCGCATATAGAAGGTGCAATACTGCGTGTTCTGCTCCGCCAATATAAATATCTACCGGCAGCCAATGCTCCAGTTTTTCAGGAGATGCCAGCTGCTCTTCATTTTTAGGATCGATGTAGCGAAGGTAATACCAGCAGCTTCCTGCCCACTGCGGCATTGTATTTGTTTCACGGCGGCCCTTCTTGCCTGTTACAGGATCGACAACATTCACCCATTCTTCTTCATTAGCAAGTGGAGATTCACCAGTTCCTGAAGGTCTGATCTCTTTCATTACAGGAAGAAGCAATGGTAGTTCTTCTTCAGAAACAGTTGTCATTGTGCCGTCTTCCCAATGAATGACCGGAATTGGTTCTCCCCAGTAACGCTGACGGGAGAATAGCCAGTCACGAAGACGATAAGTAATCTTTTTCTCACCTTTGCCGTTCTCAACAAGCCATGCATTCATTTTTTCGATTGCTTCGATTTTTTGCATGCCGTTTAAGAAGTCAGAGTTCACATGCTCGCCATCACCCGTATAAGCAGCTTCAGCTACATTTCCTCCAGCAACTACTTCTGCAATCGGAAGCTCAAATTTAACAGCAAACTCGTGATCGCGCTCATCATGAGCAGGAACAGCCATAATAGCGCCAGTACCGTAGCTTGCTAGTACATAGTCGGCTATCCAGATTGGAATCTTTGCACCTGTTACGGGGTGGATCGCATATGCTCCAGTAAATACGCCTGACTTTTCTTTTGCAAGCTCTGTACGCTCAAGGTCGGACTTTGTCTCTACTTGCTTTTGATAAGTTGTTACTGCTTCAAGCTGTTCGTCTGTAACGATCTCTTTTACAAGCTTATTTTCAGGAGCAAGCACTAGATATGTTGCACCAAATAATGTGTCTGGTCTTGTTGTAAACACTGTAATTTTAGAAGAGTGGCCGTCTACGTCAAAATGAACTTCTGCACCTTCTGAACGTCCGATCCAGTTACGCTGCATATCTTTCAAGCTCTCTGGCCAATCCAAGTCTTCAAGGTCTTCTAAAAGTCTGTCCGCATAAGCCGTAATCTTAAGCATCCATTGTTTCATAGGTTTACGGACTACAGGGTGACCTCCGCGTTCGCTCTTTCCATCGATAACTTCTTCGTTAGCTAGAACTGTTCCCAGCGCTTCACACCAGTTAACCGGAACTTCATCAACGTACGCCAGACCCTTTTTATAAAGCTGGATAAAAATCCATTGCGTCCACTTGTAATAAGATGGATCTGTCGTATTAACTTCACGGTCCCAATCATAAGAGAAACCTAATTCTTTAATCTGTCTGCGGAAGGTATTAATGTTTTGCTCTGTAAATTCTGCAGGATCATTACCTGTATCAAGAGCATATTGTTCAGCAGGAAGACCAAATGCATCCCAGCCCATTGGGTGAAGTACATTATAGCCTTGCATGCGTTTCATACGGGAAAGAATGTCAGTTGCTGTATATCCTTCCGGGTGTCCTACGTGAAGACCTGCTCCGGATGGGTATGGAAACATATCTAATGCGTAAAACTTCTTTTTGTCATATTCTTCTTTCGTTTGGAATGTCTTGTTTTCATCCCAAAAATGCTGCCATTTTTTCTCGATTGTTTTGTGGTTATAATACATAACCATTCCTCCTTCATAGACCCTGCTTTTTGGTGAAAATAACAGACTTTTTATCTAAAGGATTGTTGCTTCTTCATTGAAAGTTGATTGGAGCGCAAGGTGCGAGACTCCTGCGGGATCAGTGGGACAGGTGAGACTCCTAAAGGCGCAGAGCGCAAGGAGGCTCACCGCACACCCTGCGGAAAGGAAGCACCTGGAGCGGAAATCAACCCCTTCTTATAGCAACAATCTTTTAAAAAGCCAAATAAAAAAACCTCCCATCCCTAATAAAACATTAGGGACGAAAGGTTAGATCACAAATTTTGAACCTGCCGCGGTACCACCCTGATTAACGCAAAAATCACGTTCACTCAAACTAACCTTAACGCGGCGGGACGGCAAGCATTACTTTATTCACACTTGCAACTAAAGGGTGAGTTCAAAAAAGTCCGGGTTGACTTGCACCAGCCGTCAACTCTCTAAATGCCATTCTTTTTTTACTAGTCCCTCTCATCGTTATTAACGAATAAAAGATGTTAATTTGTATTTTATGAATTCTTTTAAAAAATGTCAAGGTTGTTTGAACTAATATAACCTATTTTTTCCTTTTTTAAACTCAAATCCTACTAGGCAAAATGATCTGCCCATATTTTTTTAAACAGCTGCGGATTGAGATGGATTTGTTTTTCTAATAGATTGTCTGTTTCGGATGTAAACAATGGTCAGAATAAATGCTACGACCATCAACCCAATGATAGTTTGAAACAATATACTTATATTAAAAAAGTCTGCGATCATTCCTCCAAATAAAGGGCCAAGCATTCTGCCGCCTGTCGCTGTACTATTAACAATTCCTTGGTAGAATCCTGCCCGGCCCTGAGGAGCAAGTTCTGCCGCAATACTCGGAACACCTGGCCAAACTAGCATCTCACCGATTGTCAGCACCACCATCGCAATTATAAATCCGCTAAAGTCCTTCGCGTTTCCAACAATCACAAACGAGATGATAAATATGACATATCCGACAAGTATCTGGCTTGTTGTTGACTGCAGCCATTTCTTTAGAAAAACATTTATTAAAGGCTGTCCGAGAACGATGAACAATCCATTCACGGTCCATAATAGACTGTACATCTTTAATGTCACACCTAAATCCTGCGTGTATGAAGCAATGGTCGATTGCCATTGAACATAACCAATCCAGGCTAACAGGTATCCCCCGCAAAGGATGAGCAAGGCGAAGAAAGCCTGTTTATTATGAATACGCTTTTTTTGTGAGAAAACAGTCTGAACACTGCCGCTTTCTTGTTCATCTATCCCTTTAAAACCAAATAATACGATCATAAAGAAAAGAAATGAAAGAGCAGAACAGCTGATAAATGATAATGTGAAAGAATATGAGGCAGCTAATCCGCCAAGCGCTGCACCTAAAGCGACACCTACATTTTGCGCGATATAGATGCGATTAAAAGCTTTTCTTCCGCCTTCTTTCCACATCGTACCGGCAAGGGCGTACATGGAAGGAAAAACAATTCCCATACCGAATCCCATAAAGACCAGCAAGATGCTGTAGGACCAGAAATCATGAAACCAAATTAATAAAAATGAAGTGGTAAATGAAATAGAAACCCCAAGCATGATCGTGCGAAATCCGCCTAGTTTGTCAAACAACAAACCGCCTGTTAAATTCCCAATAATCCCTGCACCAGAATTCAGTAATAATACGATCCCGGCTATGGTTAAAGATTTACCTAAATGCTCATGCATGAAGATGGTATTGATCGGCCAAAGAAAACTTGAGCCTGTAACATTCAGTGCCATACCTATTATGAGCAGCCACACTTTCGCTGGCATGAAGATCCCCCGCTTACCATGATGTCATAAAAACCCTTCTGTATTTTAGTCCTTTTTCCTGAACTTTACAACGAAAATAAATTACAGCTATTTTGCCGCTCATCCCTAGTACATGCTACAATTGGCTTGGTGCTCATCACCGGAAAAAAGGAGTGAACAGGTTGACACACCTTATTGAAAAGCCGGCTTATTTTGGCGATAAAAGATATTACACATGGAATCACCATTTAAAATCTCACTTCGGAGAAAAAATTATCAAAATCCCTTTAGACGGAGGATTTGATTGTCCAAACCGAGATGGAAAAGCAGCTTACGGCGGCTGTACGTTTTGTTCCCAAAGCGGTTCAGGAGATTTTGCGGGGAATCGCCGAGATGATATTATTACACAGTTTCACACAGTAAAAGAACGCATGCATTCTAAGTGGAAAAAAGGAAAGTATCTCGGCTATTTCCAGGCTTTTACGAACACATACGCTCCTGTTGAAAAGTTAAAAGAAATGTATGAGACTGTTCTCGAGCAAGAAGATGTTGTTGGTCTAGCTATCGCTACACGTCCTGATTGTCTTCCTGATGATGTAGTGGAATATCTGGCTGATTTAAATAAACGTACGTATTTGTGGGTTGAACTGGGGCTTCAAACCGTACATGAAAGAACGGCTATGCTTATTAATCGTGCGCACGACTATCAGACCTACGTTGAGGGTGTTAACAAACTGCGTAAACACAATATTAGAGTCTGCTCCCACATCATTAATGGACTACCGCTCGAAACGCCTAAAATGATGATGGAAACTGCACGTGAAGTTGCAAAACTGGATGTTCAAGGTATTAAGATACATCTATTGCATCTATTAAAAAAGACTCCGATGGTAAAGCAATATGAACAAGGCATGCTTGATTTTCTTGATTTTGACACGTATGTAAACCTTGTATGCGATCAGCTCGAAATCATTCCTCCAGATATGATGATTCACCGATTAACAGGAGATGGTCCTTCCGATCTCTTGATTGGGCCTATGTGGAGCTTAAATAAGTGGAAAGTGCTTAATGCCATCGAAAGTGAACTGAAACGCAGAAACAGCTTTCAGGGGAAATTTTATTTAAAAGAAGAGGTGAACTCTTTATGAAATTAGAAGGTGTTCTCCCTTTTGCAAGAACTATTCTTCATTCATTTTGTTCGCAAGGTGATATGGTTATTGATGCTACATGCGGCAACGGCAATGATACTTTGTATTTATCAAAGCTAGTAGGTAAAGATGGACAAGTATTTGCTTTTGATATTCAGGAGCAGGCAATTGAAAAATCTAAACTGCGGTTAACAGAAAACCTAGCTGATGATAATGTAACATTCTTTCATGCTTCGCATGATGAAATGATGAACTTACTTCCTGAAACTTTATTCGGACGAGTTTCAGCTGCTATTTTTAACCTAGGCTATCTGCCAGGAAGCGATAAATCCATTACAACAAAAGGCACCTCTACTATCGAAGCGATTAAACAGCTGCTTCATATTTTAAAACCTGAGGGAATCATCATATTGGTAATCTATCATGGTCATGAAGAAGGAAAACGCGAGAAAAATCATGTCTTGGACTTTGTTAAAAACCTTGATCAGAAAAAAGCACACGTTCTGCAATATGAATTCATTAATCAAAAAAACGATCCTCCATTTGTTGTAGCGATCGAAAAAAGAGGCTGATATCAACGTACTTATGTTGATTCAGCCTTTTTATTTGGCTCTTCTTTAAAAGATTGCTTACTTAGTTCATTCTCTTCATTGTTAAGTTGATTGGAGTGCAAGGTGCGAGACTCCTGCGGGACCAGCGGGACAGGTGAGACTCCTAATGGCGCAAAGCGCCAAGGAGGCTCACCGCACGCCCCGCGGAAAGCGAGCATCCTGGAACGGAAATCAACCACTTACAAGAGCAACAAAGATTGCAATAACAATCTTTTTATTACGAAAGAGCTGGTTTTAATTTCTGGTAAACTTTTCGATTCACGTAAAAGAAGTAGCTCGTTGCGCCTCCTACTTTTACAAGTTGTGACGCCATTTTCTTAATCACAGGGCATTCAGAAACTTTGCGGTCTGCTAAATAAATTCCGAGCAGGCCTCTCTGGATAAGACGATGAAATTTTGAATTGGGTAATTTCGAACAGCTGCTTTCCGCTTCTTTTGCGAAATAAACCATGCGCTCAAGCATGTGCTGCTCATTTTTATAATACGTACAAAAGTTAAGATCCCCTTCAAGCTTGTCCTCATTTTGATCAATAAAATAATCCAGCAGAATATGTAATCCCTGCAGCCAAGGGAAATAACCTTTTGTGATTGTTTCAGCAGATTCTTTTGTGAAATCGCCTTGAAAAGCATAGCTGACTAGACAAAAGATACCAAGTGTCGAACCAGCACAAGCGGAGAATTCATACCATGTTATATCAGGCAGAACAGACTGATATTCCCCAAACCAGCTGATCAGACGAGGTTCCCTTTCCTGCACAACAACATGCTTATGAACTTGAAGATCGCAATAAATTTGGGCAAGTCCTATCAGCTCACTTGCAATGTTCGGGTATGCCTGCATTTCCGATAATACCTTTTGGCAGGCTAATACAAGATCAGCAAGGTATCCGCCGTCCTCTTGCTCATCCCTGTACCTGTAGTAGTTAACTGGTTTTACCCCTGGACTAAGTGCATGGAACATACTTTCGTGAAGTGCCCTGAAGTCCTTTTCACTAAGAGAGGTACTCCGATCACAGAGGTTATCTAAATAATCACTGATCGTTTGGTAAGCTACTACAAATTCTATGGCTTTTTTTCGATGCTGTCCGGCGAGAAGAGTAAGGATGGCGCCGCCTTCACAGTGAAACATCTTATTGGAGATGCTGCTTAAAGCCTGCTGCCTCAATTCAGGATCAGGTATCTTTTCTGCTTTATCATGCCAATTTTGAAGCAGCTGGCTGACAGCCGGAAAAACTTTGGTGTAAACAGAATACATCAATCCCCATGGGTGAACCGGAACTTTGTTCATATAGATGCTCCTTTTGATTATTCTTTCTTTACCTTTTTCCTTTATTGGCTTCACTATGCAGATCTAAAAATCTTTTTACGTATTCGTAGACATTTTCCCGCTCAGGTTCGTTTAAAACTTCGTGATACAGTGAAGGAAATTCTTTATACCATTTCTCTTCCAGATAAATTCCGTTAAACCAGCGTTTTACGGCTTCTTTATCTACAATTAAATCGTCACCTGCCTGAAGCAGCAGTAATGGGATGTTCGGAAAGGTTTTATAGTGTTCAAATGCATGCTTAATCGATGACGTCAGTTCCCGATACCACCTTACCGAAACTTTCTTAACGATTAATTTATCCTCTTTGTCCCTTACTCGTATCTCTTCATTCCTTGTTGCACTGCCTTCTGGCAAGTTTGTAGCAAGCCTTACACCAGGGGCGAGTTTGTTCAATAACCGTGAAAGGGCTTCTTTTCCTCTTGAGGGATAATGAACTAACCCAGGACATGGTGAAGATAAAACAACAGCCCGAACATCCAGATTTCTCTCCATTAACGTGCGAATAACAGCGAGTCCGCCCATACTGTGACCTAATATATACACTGGCAAGCCAAGTTTTTTAGCCTCTAGAAACCAGTTTTCAATTGTAAAGATGTACTCATCAAATGCATCGATGTGCCCTCTTCTTCTCGTTGTTGTACCTTGGCCAGGGAGATCTCCAGAAACACAGTGAAAACCGGACTCATTTAATTGTTTTATAACCCAGTCGTACCTTCCATGATGTTCGTTTGCACCATGTACGACTACAATCGTACCTTTAGCTTCCCGATCTGTTGTCCATGTCCACATATATACCATCCTCTTTCCTATTCATAAAGGTATCCGATTTGCTAAACTATACTTAATTAATGGCTCATTTCTATAAGATTGTTGCTGGACTTCTGAACATTTCTTGTTGAGTACGCTTCTTTGACTAGTTGATTGTAGCGCAAGGTGCGAGACTCCTGCGGGATTAGCGGGACAGGTGAGACCCCGTAGGCTTGAAGAGCCTAGGGGGCTCACCGCACGCCCCGCGGAAAGCGAGCATCCTGGAGCGGAAATCAACAACTTCTAATAGCCACAATGTTTACGAAAACAGCCTAATTAATAAAAATACAGGATGTGTATACCATGATTTATCCTTATGGAGACAAAAAGCCTAAAATTTCTGAAACTGCGTTTATTGCAGACTATGTAACAATTACCGGTGATGTTCAGATTGGAGAGTACTCTTCGATCTGGTTCAACACATCAATTCGTGGGGATGTTTCCCCCACAATAATCGGCAATTATGTAAATGTACAAGATAATTCTGTACTTCATCAAAGTCCGAATCGCACACTTCAATTAAAAGATGGGGTAACAGTTGGTCATAGCGTTATTCTGCATAGCTGTACGGTTGAGGAAAATGCATTAATCGGCATGGGTTCATTGGTGCTTGACGGAGCACATATCGGCAAAGGTGCCTTTATAGGTGCAGGAAGTCTTGTACCTCCCGGAAAAGTGATACCGCCAAATACTCTTGCATTCGGACGACCGGCAAAAGTAATACGTGAATTGACAGAAGAAGATATTAAAGATATGGATCGTATACGTCGGGAATATTATGAAAAAGGACAATATTATAAGTCACTTCAGTCTAAACGTTAAATTCGATTAAGTTGCCGTCAGGATCACTCACAAATACCTGATGCCAATCGGTTTTATTGTTTGGTTTATTTACAAATTTAACACCGTGAGCATCAAGAGTCTTGATTAGTTTATCCATATCTTCAACCCTTACCGCAAAATGACCGTCTCTGCTGTCAATCTCAGTTGTGTTTCTTCTGGCTTTTCCTTTATTGTGGACAATTAAATGAAGCTGTGTATCGCCAATATCATACCAAACGCCCGGAAAATCAAATTGAGGGCGTTTTTTATTTTGTTTAAAACCTAAGATTCCTTCGTAAAAATCCAATGATTCCTTCAAGTTTGTAACCAGCAGTGAAACATGATGTATTCCTTTGTACATGTCCTCTACACCTCATTTTCAAATCATGATTTGCCCATTATTTTATCATAATTAATCATAAAAAGAGATTTATAAGGGCTTAAACATCTCCCTAAATGAGTCTCTTCGCTTCTTAAGAGAAGGCTCTTTTCTAAAAGATTGTTGTTTTTAAGTAATTTTGTTCATTTCCTTCACTGACAAGTTGATTGGAGCAGAAGGTGCGAGACTCCTGCGGGACGAGCGGTCAGGTGAGACCACTCATAGGCGCAAAGCGGCGAGGGGGCTCACCGCACGCCCCGCGGAAAGCGAAGCAACCTGGAGCGGAAATCAACTACTTACAAGAGCAACAAAGTTTGCGGAAACAGCCTAAGAGAAAGAGGGATTATCCGATTATCCACTCCCAGCGTTTTAGGACGGTTTTTTTATAAATATTTACACTGCCTTCATTTTCCCATAACAATTGTATTTTATGATGAACATATCAAATTATTAAAGAAGAGGGGGATATTAGTGGCAAAAGTTTTTAATTGGCTTTATGAAAAAGAGTGTACATTTTTCCGGCTTATTAATGGACGAATGCACAGAAGTTCCATTGATCGTTTCTTTCATGTGTGGACTCATCTTGGCGGCGCAACTGCTACGATCTCAACAGCTGTTCTGCTTTTATTACTCCTCCCTGCACACTTAAAATCATGGGGAGCTGTCTGTATGGTTTCACTCATCATCAGTCACATTCCAGTTATGATTTCGAAAAAAATATATCCTCGGAAGCGGCCCTACATGAGCCTTCCCGATACGAATATAGGAGACAATCCGTTGAAAGATCATTCTTTCCCTTCCGGTCATACAACAGCCATTTTTTCCATTGTGACACCTCTTATCCTATTAAACCCGTTTTTGGGAGTGTTTCTGCTTTTCGCAGCTCTTTTAGTAGCTATTTCACGGATGTATCTCGGGCTTCATTACCCTACCGATGTTCTAGCTGGGATAGTTCTTGGCATAAGTTCAAGCTTTGTTTCAATATTCTTAGTTAAAGCTTTTAACTTGGCTAACCTAATTTAATACCAGAATTCCCCGTACAGACCTGAGACGTTATGAAATGGAAAAATCGTGCTCTACCATCTTAGGTATTCTGTTGTTACAATACGTAGAGGCAGTATCATTCAGACTATACACAATTGTAATAAGGGGAGAAATCATGAAACTTGGCATATTTGGTGTTGGATACGTAGGACTTGTAACGGCAGCAAGCTTAGCTGCTAGAGGTCATACTGTATTCATTCATGATACAGCAAAAGAAAAAATAGCTACCTTGCAATCTGGAGGCATACCCATATTTGAAGACGGACTTGAGCCTTTGCTTCACCAAAATTTTAACAGATTATCTTTTACTCATGATGCCCGGGAAGTTATTTCTGAATGTGATATTATTTTCATCTGTACCGGCACCCCTCAGGACGAAAATGGCAAAGCCGACTTATCACAGGTGGAGTCTGCTGTAAACGAGATAGCCAGGCATAGTTTATCAGATAAGATTATTGTAATTAAAAGTACTGTTCCCCCTGGTACAACTGAAAAAATGGAGCAGATAGCAAATAAACAAACCAGTGATTCAAACTTTTCTTTTGCCCACAACCCTGAATTTCTCAGGCAAGGAAAAGCAGTATATGATTTTATGAACCCTTCAAGAATTATAATTGGAGCTTCAGACAAAAAAGTACAAAAAATATTGAAAAGTTTATACAGCGCTTGGGATGCGCCGATTTTGCAAACAGATGCAAGAAGTGCAGAACTGCTTAAATATGCTGCAAATTCCTTTTTGGCTA
Organism: Fictibacillus halophilus; assembly: GCF_042680145.1. Lineage (GTDB taxonomy): Bacteria > Bacillota > Bacilli > Bacillales > Fictibacillaceae > Fictibacillus > Fictibacillus halophilus_A. Next base: position 2,288,288 of record NZ_JBHTNQ010000001.1, read on the forward strand.
TGAAAATTTCATACATTAATATGATCTCACAGCTAAGTGATCAATTAGGAACAAACATTGATGATATAGCTTCCGGAATTGGGTTAGATCCAAGGATCGGCAGTGACTTTTTAAAAGCCGGAATTGGTTTTGGCGGCTCATGTTTTCCAAAAGATTTGAAAGCAATTGAAAATGCGGCAGCAGACATTGGTGTTAAACTGCCTTTTATCGGAAAGACACTCGATATTAATGAAAAACAAGGTGAGCTCTTTTTCGAAAAAATAATGGCTTACGGTGAAGATTTAAAAAATAAGAAAATAACACTCCTTGGACTTTCATTTAAACCAAATACAGATGATATACGTTCTGCCCCATCAATTGTTTTATCAGAAAAACTCGTGAATGAGGGAGCTCGAGTGACTGCATTCGATCCACTAGTGAGAGATTTCCCCGTAGAAGGTGTGTACATTGCTCATTCTTTTGAATCAGCCATAACTGATTCGGAAATTACAGTTATCATTACTGAATGGGATGATTTTAAAAAACTTTTGCTGGTTGAAAATATCAGGAGAATGAAGCAGCCGCCTGTTATTTTTGATGGGAGAAACATGTTTACTCTTGAAGAGGTCAAACGTGTTGCTGAACATTATCCTCTACATTATGAGTCAATTGGAAGACCACAAGTTAGAAGTTTAGGTGTTAAAAATCAGCTATTTGTATAAAAGGATGCCTGCCATTTAAAAATGGCAGGCTTTTTAATATTATTTTGTTTGAGATGCTGAGTGAAAATCTGAAAATCGCACGTTATTTAAAAAATACGGAATTTTCGACAAAGCGCTATATTCATCAAAACAAAAACAGACTCCCATGTAAAAGGAGTCTGTTTTATCAGATTAAATATTTGCTTGTTTCTTAAGTTCTTCTGCCTTGTCAGTTTTCTCCCATGGAAGGTCGATATCTGTACGGCCAAAGTGACCATATGCAGCAGTTTGCTTGTAGATCGGACGGCGAAGATCAAGCATCTTGATGATTCCAGCCGGACGAAGATCGAAGTTGTTGCGAACTAGTTCTACAAGAACTTCTTCTGATACTTTACCTGTTTCAAAAGTGTTTACAGCGATTGATACAGGCTGAGCCACACCGATCGCGTATGCAAGCTGAACTTCAACTTTGTCAGCAAGACCTGAAGCTACGATGTTTTTCGCAACATAGCGAGCAGCGTACGCAGCTGAACGGTCAACTTTAGTAGCATCCTTACCAGAGAATGCTCCACCGCCATGACGTGCATAACCACCGTAAGTATCAACGATGATCTTACGTCCAGTTAGACCAGCATCACCTTGTGGTCCGCCGATAACGAAACGGCCAGTAGGGTTGATGAAGTATTTTGTGTTCTCATCAATTAACTCAGCAGGAACAACTGGCTTGATTACTTTTTCTTTAATATCTTTTTGAATTTCTTCAAGTGTGTTCTCTGGGTGGTGCTGAGTAGAAATAACGATTGTATCGATACGTACTGGCTTATCGTTCTCATCATATTCAACTGTTACTTGAGTTTTTCCATCTGGACGCAAGTAAGGAATTTCTTCAGACTTACGTACTTCAGTAAGACGGCGAGATAATTTGTGTGCTAATGAAATCGGAAGAGGCATAAGCTCTTCTGTTTCGTTACAAGCAAATCCGAACATTAGACCTTGGTCACCTGCACCGATTGCTTCAATCTCAGCATCTGACATAGAGCCTTCTCTTGCTTCTAGCGCTTGGTCTACACCCATTGCGATATCAGCAGATTGCTCATCGATAGAAGTTAGTACAGCACAAGTTTCAGAATCGAAACCGTATTTTGCTCGGTCATATCCGATTTCTTTAATTGTTTCACGTACAACTTTTGGGATATCTACGTAAGTAGAAGTTGTGATCTCACCAGCAACAAGTACAAGACCTGTTGTAACAGATGTTTCACATGCTACACGAGCATTAGCATCATTAGCTAAAATTTCATCTAGGATTGCATCTGAAATCTGGTCACAAATCTTATCCGGATGACCTTCTGTTACCGACTCAGATGTAAATAAACGACGACTAACTTTTTTGGACAAATTAATATCCTCCCTTAATTGCTTTCAGTATGATACGGTACTTTATTCTTATCTATTTTGCATTGTTTATGTTCTTACCTTGAAAAAGGCATAAAAAAAGCCCTTCCCTGTTTCACATATCATTCACGAGGGAAAAGGTTTAAAATAAAAATGCCTTCATCCTCTTATTGTCCAAGGTTATTTTCACCTTGCAGGTTAGCACCTTTTCATTTTAAGCAGATCCATAATCTCCGCTTTCATGTCGGTTGCTGGGTTTCATAGGGCCTGTCCCTCCACCTACTCAGAATAAGAGTAGCCGTTCTCGAAATATAATAGCGCAATGACTTTATGATGTCAATAGAAATCCCTTTAATATCAATAAGAAGAAGCTGAATTTTGTATTTTTTTGATATCGCTTTCAATATGATGGAGATTCCTGGTGTATTTAAGCCTTTTTTTTAGGATTAAGAACTTTTCTGATGCGCTTTCATAAAATAGTATACATTATTTAAATTAATGTGTTATACTAATTTTCGAATATATCACTCTAGGATAAAGGATGGTACTGTCTGATATGAATACTTTGGAATTTACGACAACCTTAAATGAACTTGTGACCCGTGAAACAACTCACCAGAACTTGCCTGTTCCGGTTTTAGTAGAGAAATCATTAACAAGAAAAGAAGGCATTCTTACTTCTACAGGTGCACTTCGAGCAACCACGGGGAAATACACAGGTCGGTCCCCTGAGGATAAATTTATCGTTGAAGATGCATCCGTAAAAAAATCCATTGACTGGGGCAAAGTAAACAAACCATTTTCACCTGAAAACTTTGATAAATTATATAAAAAAGTACTTCAATACTTAGGCACTAAAGAAGAGTTATTCTTATTTAAGGGTTTCGCAGGGGCAGATCAAGAGTACCGTCTTCCTATTCAAGTTATTAACGAATATGCATGGCACAATTTATTTGCACATCAAATGTTTGTGCGTCCTAATGAAACTGAACTTGCTTCACATGAATCTCAATTTACAGTAGTTTCAGCTCCTGGATTCCAAGCAAATCCTGCTGAGGATGGAACAAACTCTGAAACGTTTATTATTATTTCTTTTGAAAAACGAATCGTATTAATCGGTGGTACTGAATATGCTGGTGAGATTAAAAAATCAGTATTCTCTGTTATGAATTACTTGCTTCCTGAAAAAGGAATCCTTTCTATGCACTGTTCAGCCAACGTCGGAAACGAAGGTGATGTAGCTCTTTTCTTCGGCTTATCCGGAACTGGGAAAACAACACTTTCCGCTGATCCTAACCGACGCTTAATCGGTGACGATGAGCACGGATGGGCTAACACTGGTGTATTTAACGTCGAAGGCGGATGCTATGCAAAGACAATCGATCTTTCAAAAGAAAAAGAGCCGCAGATTTGGAATGCCATCCGTTTTGGAAGTGTATTAGAGAATGTAATGATCGATGAGGATTCCCGTATTGCTGACTATAAGGATTCCACATTAACTGAAAATACAAGAGCGGCATATCCTGTTGATGCGATTCCAAACATCATTCAGCCAAGTGTGGCAGGTCACCCAAATACAATTATCTTTTTAACAGCTGATGCCTTTGGAGTATTGCCTCCAATCAGTAAATTAACAAAAGAACAAGCGATGTACCATTTCTTATCTGGATATACAAGCAAGCTTGCTGGAACTGAAAGAGGAGTTACTTCACCGCAAGCAACTTTCTCAACATGCTTTGGTGCTCCATTCCTTCCGTTGCCTGCAACTGTTTATGCAGAAATGCTTGGCAAGAAAATCGATCAGCATAATGTTCAAGTATTCCTTGTTAACACAGGCTGGTCCGGCGGTGAATATGGTGTCGGAAGCCGTATGAATTTATCTTACACTCGTGCTATGGTTCAAGCGGCACTTGAAGGTGAGCTGACATCTGTTGAAACTGTTGTAGATCCTGTATTCGGACTTCACATTCCAACACATTGCCCAGGTGTACCTGATCAAGTTCTTCAGCCAAAGAAAACATGGGATAACCCTGAACAATATGATGTAAAAGCAAAAGAACTTGCTGCTAAATTTAAGGCTAACTTTGAAAAATTCAAATCCGTTTCTTCTGAAATCACGCAAGCAGGACCACTCGCGTAATCATCTTAAATCAACCCTCCCGTTATCCAGCGGGAGGGTTTTTTGGTATTTATTTGAAAAAAAGAGTTGAAAAGTGACATCGATGTCATTTATAATAACGACATGAATGTCACTTTAATGACCGGGAGCTGATTACATGGAACAATCGGAAAAATTATTAAAAAACAAACCCTATCAATTGTTAATTTCTGCTCAACTGATTTCCAATCTTGGAGACTGGCTATCAATTCTTGCTGTGTTCACACTGGTGGGGCTTAAATGGGAAGCAACACCACTACAAGTTTCGTTAATTATCTTATCTCTTGCCCTCCCAATGACTTTACTGGGGCCTGTAGCAGGTGTTTTGGCTGATCGTTGGGAACGCAAATACATTATGATTATTTCTGATACGGCAAGAGGTTTCATTATTTTTGGTCTCGTTTTTGCTAATGAACTTTGGCATGTGTATTCATTATTATTTGGATTAGGTATTTTTTCGGCTCTCTTTACACCGGCCAAAAACGGAAAGCTGAAAGAAATTGTGCCGGATTACCACATGCAACAAGCTGCCTCAATCAGTTCCATAATTGAGAGCGGCACGAAAATAATCGGACCTGCAGTAAGCGGCCTTCTTCTTGCACTATGGAGTTTCAAGATCATCTTTATTCTTGATGCAATAACCTTTTTGCTATCCGTTCTTCTCCTGCTTAAGATTCCAGCAAACCCTTCACAAATTCTTAATGAAGAACACGAAGAGAATAAGCTAAAGAAGAACTTTATCAAAGAAATGCTTGATGGTTTCTCATTTATTAAGGGGATTCCCGCTATTATGTACGGAACGCTTTTAATGGCTGTTACTATGTTCGTTATTCAGATGTCAGATTCACAGTTCGTTACTCTCTTTAGAGAATTAAAAGAAGTGTCACCCCGATTAATTGGTACTGTTATGACCGCTTCTGGAGCAGGGTTTTTAGTTACGGGAATCATCTTGAGTAAGTTTGAAATTAAAAATGCGATTAAGGCTATGGCAGGCGGAATATTGGCACTCGGTTTAGGATTTGGTAGTCTTGCTATCCTTACTGATATTAGTCTTTCCAATCCTATGTTTTGGGCACCTTCTATAACATTTTTAGCTTGTGTTGGGGCTGGGTATGTTTTTATTCCCTTTCAGGCTAATGTATTAAAGCTAACTCCCGAACACATGACCAGCCGTACATTCGGTACAATCGGCAGCATCATGACGTTTTCCTCTTTAGTCGGTCCTGTTGCTGGCGGATTGTTAGCAGAGATATTCGGTGTCATTCCGATCTTTATTATTACTTCAAGTGGATTGTGTCTCATAAGTGTGATAGCTTTTATTTTAATAGGAAAGATTGAAGCAAAAAAAGGAGAACCATATGTCACCGAAAGTAACGGAGAGCCACAAAGAAGAGCGGAAGCGTAGCATTCTAGAAGCAGCAAAAAAAATATTTATAAAAAAAGGGTACGAAGCCTTTGTCATGCAAGATGTAATTGATGCTGTCGATTTAAGCAGAGGTGGCGTGTATTCCTACTTCTCCAGTAAAGAAGACTTGTTTTTATCAATATTAGAAGATTCGAATAGAACTTACAGCAAAGAGATTAAAGATATGGCTAAACATCCTTCAATTTGGAATTCATTAGTAAAAGATTTCGAAGATTATAAATCTGCGAGTGATACAGAAGATTTGTTTGGAGCTGTACAAATCGAATACTTCTTAATCAATAGATTGCTTCCTGAGAAAAAAATCTACATGAAAGAACGTTATGAATTTGCTATTGAACATCTGATGAAATTATTTGATGAAGGTGTAAAAAAGGGAGAATTCAACCCTAAATATCCTTTAGATACAATTGCAAGGTATTTCATAACTTTTAACGATGGAATAAATATAGCCACAATCTTCCTCAATAAAAAAGATTTAAACTTTAACGCTCAAATTGATATTTTCTTGTCTCATTTAGCCAGTATGTTAGGTGTAAACCAACAAAAATAAAAGGAGCTGTTTTCATTCAGCTCCTTTTTCCATGCTCCTTCATCCACTCACATAACGCATATGTAATTTTTCTGTTTTCCTTTGGCGGAAAGTAATGCGTATATTCGGGATAGATCCAAGTTTCACATGGTTTTCCGAGTTCTTCTAACCTTTTTTCAATCTTAAGTGTGTGCTGTACACTCACATTTTCATCTCTCATTCCGTGAATACATAATAAAGGCGCTTGTAATTCACTACAGTAATACAAGGGTGAACGCCATTCGTATTCTTCAGGATACTTTTCTGGGGTGCCGCCGATTACCCTTTTCAGCATCCGGCGCAAGTCTTCTCTTTCCTCATAAGTGACAGCCATATCTGTTACACCGCCCCAAGTAACTACAGATTTAATTTCAGGGTACTTCATAGCAGTAAACAGCGCCATTGGACCGCCTCTAGAAAAACCAAACACATGGATTTCATTGTCATCAACTTTTGGAAACTGTTTCAGTACTTCAAATGCAGTAAAGGCATCAGTCCGGTCCTTACCGGCAAAGTCTTCGTTTCCCTCTCCACCTAGGTTTCCTCTGTAATATGGAGCCATTACTGCGAATCCTTGTGATGCGAATTGAATAATCCTTGCGATACGAACCATGCCAACTGACTTAATACCGCCTCTTAAATAGAGAAATCCCGGAAAAGGCCCTTTCCCCTCAGGCAGAGCAGCCAGACCTTTTATTCTCAAACCGTCATTTAAATACGTTACAACATACAGCTTAATGGTTGGATGTGGGGAAGGAAATCGCTGCCATTCTATGATTTTTGCTCGTTTCATTCCGACACTCCTTGTTTATTTAGTGGGCAAACACACATTTTCAGTAATCACATACATTATTACATAAAAGTCATGACTTCATCCCTATTTGTGCAGGAGGATTGCAATGAAACATTTAAAAAGGAAATTCACTTTACTGTTTACTTCCCTGCTTGCCTTTTCCTTGCTTCTGGCTGGTTGTAACACTTCCAGTTCTAAACAGGAAAAAATCCGTATAGCAGAGGTTACCCGCTCTATTTTTTACGCCCCTCAATATGTAGCCATTGAAAAGGGTTTTTTTGAAGATGAAGGGATTAACGTTGAATTAACAACAACTTGGGGCGGAGATAAAACGATGACTGCTTTACTGTCAGACGGTGCTGATGTTGCACTTGTAGGTTCAGAAACAACCATTTATGTTCACGCTCAAGAATCTACAGACCCTGTAATCAACTTCGCACAGCTTACGCAAACGGACGGAACTTTTTTAGTGGCACGCAATAAGCCCGATTTTTTCTCATGGGAACAGTTAAAAGGCAGTACTTTCTTAGGTCAGCGTAAAGGCGGTATGCCTCAAATGGCTGGTGAATTTGGTCTTAAGAAACACGGGATCGATCCTAAAAACGATCTGACAATGATACAAAACATTGATTTTGCAAATATCGCTAATGCATTTGCTTCTGGTACAGGTGATTATGTTCAATTGTTTGAACCTCAAGCTAGTCTTTTTGAACAAGAAGGTGTAGGTCACATCGTTGCTTCCTTTGGAGCAGAATCGGGGAAAATCCCTTACACGACTTTCATGGCAAAAGAAAGTTACATGAAAGAAAACGAAGAAACTCTTGAGAAATTCACAAAAGGCTTATACAAAGCTCAGTTATGGGTAGAAAACCATTCCGCTGCCGAAATTGCTGAAGTCATCGCACCATATTTTGAAGATACCCCTGTCGAATTAATTGAAACAGTAGTTGATCGTTATAAGAGCCAGCATAGCTTTGCATTAAATCCAATATTGGATGAAGAAGAGTGGAACAACCTGCAAACCATAATGGAAGAGGCTGGAGAACTTCCAAAAAAGATCGATTATGATGTTCTCGTTGATACAACGTTAGCGAAGAAAGCTATTAAATAAAGTGCAGGAGGGATCGTCGTGGCTTTTTTGCAGCTAAAATCAATCGGTCAAACTTACTTCTCAAAAACATCCGCCACAACGGCCTTAGAAGATATTTCACTTTCAATAAATGAAGGAGAGTTCACTTCCATTCTCGGTCCAAGCGGATGCGGAAAATCCACCTTGTTATCTATTATCGCAGGTCTTCTAATACCAACCGCTGGATCGGTTATGGTAAACAATCAGCCAGTCAATCAGCCACATCCAAAGATTGGCTATATGCTTCAGCAAGATTATCTTTTTCCATGGAAGACGATCGAAGATAATATTACGCTTGGCCTAAAGCTCAGAAATCAAAATACAGCCGAACACATTCAAGCTGCCTTCCGTTTATTAAAAGAAATCGGACTTGAACATACAAAAAGTAAATACCCTTCAGAACTTTCAGGTGGAATGAGGCAAAGGGTGGCACTTGTTCGAACATTAGCAACCCAGCCAAAGATGCTTTTACTTGATGAGCCATTCTCAGCTTTAGATTACCAAACAAAACTGAAGCTAGAAGACTTAGTATCTTCTACTCTAAAAGAACACGGTAAAACGGCTATTCTTGTTACCCATGATATTGGTGAAGCAATTGCGATGAGTGATAATGTCATATTATTATCGAGTAATCCCGGCCGTATTTTCCGCACGTTTAAAATTCCAGAAACTCTAAATGGCCTCCTGCCATTCGAAGCGAGACAGCACCCTGATTTTTCAGCAACATTTCAGCAAATATGGGAGGAGTTGGAACACATTGAGCAAAACGATCACGAACAAGAAACATCTTGAGTTTCTTTTATCCATAAAAAAAGAAAAACGAAACATCCGGATTGTCCAGCTGCTCATTTTTCTAAGTTTTTTTTCAATGTGGGAAATCTCTTCAAAACAAGGCTGGATCAATCCATTGCTTTTTAGTTCTCCAACTAAAATCTGGACTCTGTTTCTCGAAAAGACAAGTGACGGATCTCTTTATATCCATGTTGCATTTACTCTTGGCGAGACCGTTCTTGGATTTATACTTGGTACCCTTATCGGTACCTTATTAGCAGCATTGCTATGGTGGTCACCTTTTTTATCAAGAGTATTAGATCCATATTTGGTTGTTCTTAATGCTATGCCGAAAGTTGCCTTAGGTCCTATTCTGATAGTTGCGATCGGACCTAATTTTGGATCGATTATAGCAATGGGAGTTCTCATCTCAGTTATTATTACAACACTTGTCGTGTATACGGCTTTTCAAAACGTTGATGAAAACTATGTTAAAGTTGTCCGTTCATTCGGCGGGGATAAAAAACAATGTTTTAAAGAGGTCATCCTTCCAGCATGTTTCCCAAGTATTATTTCGTCTCTGAAAGTAAACGTCGGTTTATCATGGGTGGGAGTTATTGTCGGCGAGTTTCTTTTTTCAAAACAAGGGTTAGGCTACATGATCATTTACGGCTTCCAAGTGTTCAATTTCACACTTGTATTAATGAGCCTTTTAATCATTGCTGTAATGGCTACGGTAATGTATCAAGGAGTCGAGTACCTAGAGAGTAAACTTATAAAGCACCATTCATAAATTCTGATCAGACCAGGGACTGTTCGAGAGCGTACCTCATGCTTTCTGATAATACCTGGTCTTTCATCATAAAACTAAAGGCTTTGTTGGTTGCTACATCTTCTGGAAGTTGACTCATTAGGACTGGACCATTCGTTTCAAAATAACGATGTTTCAATAAAATTTTATCTACGTTGACCACATAGATATTTTTTATGATTTTTCCGCCTTTTCCGTCTACGTAATACTGGCCAATGTATTTTAATTCAGAAACACGTCCTCCTGTTTCTTCATAGACCTCTCGGATTGCGGCCTCATCTGCTGTTTCGCCTGGCTCTACTTTCCCACCGGGAAATTCTATACCTCGCCTTGGATGTTCGGTTAATAACCACTGGTCTTTGAATTTACAAATACACCATACATGCATTGGAGTATCAGAAAATGGGTGGTCAGAAAACGACAATTGTACGGTGTTGTTATAGAAATCTTTAAATGTAATAATATCCATCGCACTACTCCATCTCGACTATTTCCTCTATTGTAAAGTTCACAACATTTAAAGTCCATTTGTTTTAATCGGTCATTCAGATAATCGTGAAAAAACATGGGTAGCCCCATGCTTAATCCACTGAAGCAAATGTAATGATCCATTTGCCGTCAATATATTCATATCCTAGAGTAATTTCATAGATACCGTAAAGATCAGAACTGTTCTTTTGATAAACGCGATAAGATGTATCAGAAAGCTGCTTGATATTTACCGGTTCCTCTTCTTCTAACCAAGGAGGCAATTCAGTCGGAATGATATACAAAGAACTTTCTTTTTCTTCAAATAAACCATCTGTATAGTATGCAGCAATATCTTCAGAAACAAAGTTAGTTAAATAAGTTATAAGTTCATCTTTTGTAGAATAATTTATTACTTTATAATTATCATCTGTTTCCTGTTTTAGAGCTTCCATGAAAAGGCTTGCATTTTTCTTTGCAAGATCCTCGTTGAATGAAGGAATTTTTTTCTCTCCAGTCTTTTTCTCTTCAGCATTAACTGGCTGTGAGATCGCTTTATCCTTCGTACCGGAATTCTCTTGAACTTGATCTGGGATGTTAGGGACAAATAGAAAGGACAACATAACAGCAAAACATAGTGCTATAAAAGCCTTCACGAAATCCACCACCCGTCATTGTTTTATTACTATAATCTATTCACTGTCTTACAAATTCTAAACATTTAGTATAAATACTTGTATTTTTTAGCATGTTCTTTTTGATTTTTTACTTTTCTTCCCTATTTCATACAATCCAGTTGCTGCCAAGCCAGCTATTCCTCCAGACCATAGCCTTAGCTCTGCATCCATATCGGTAAAAGGGTAAGCAAGAATTCCAACTATTAAACCAACAAAAAAGCTGCTAATAGGGATATATTTCTTAGGAATCGGGAAAGTACGTTTTAACAGCTCCATAAGTGCAGTAACTAATGGGGCCAGAAGCGATGAAAACATGAGTACCTGCTCCAACCGGACCACCTCCTCTTTTTCACAGCTCGTTCTTCCATCCTTTATGTATTTTAAAGATTCAAGCTGCATAACTTAAATCCTGCCTAACTAAAAAATTACTTTTTGTCCTAATCATAATGCACCTTTTTGCATAAACTGAAGTGCCATGACTTTTTTCGGTTATTTTTATTAAATCGGTCCATACTATGGGTAATGAAAGGCAAGACAGGAGTGAGTTTTATGGTAAAAGGTGACGATCTTTTTCTTATACGTCTAGAAGCAAATGAAATCTCTTGGTGGGAATATGCGAGGAATGTGTCTCCTGTTTCAAGACCGCCACAGTATTTAACATATTGGTCTTTCTTGAAAAATAGAGGAAAACTGCCTAGAAGATTAGTAAAAGAAGCTGAATGGCGGATGGAAGCTAGAAGGAAAGGGTTACTAGATACTTAAGTTAGAATTATGGACAATATCTAAAAGGTTTGAATAATAGGCTCATTTCTAAAAGATTGTTGCATTTGGACTTTTTTGTTGAGTACGCTTCTTTGATTAGTTGATTGGAGCGCAAGGTGCGAGACTCCTGCGGGATCAGCGTGCCGACTACCTGAGTATTCTTCTCGCAGGGCATGCGACGAGGAAACTCGCTTCGGCAGGATTTTCTTGTAGACGCAGGAGCAGCACTTCATATATCTTTCACCGGGGCTCACCGCACGCCCCGCGGAAAGCGAGCATCCTGAAGCGGAAATCAACATATTCAAATAGCAACAATGTTTACGAAAACAGCCAAATAAAAAGAGGTTTGACTTCAAAAGTTTTTATTTTGAGTCAACCTCTTTATTTTTTTAGCTATGTAATTTTTTTAATAATACATTCAATTTTCTCATTTTAGATTCATAACCGGGTTTCAGCTCATATTCAAGATCTTTTAACTCAGAATCTACAACCTCATATGCATAACCCTGGCTAAGTAACGCTTCGACTAGTAATTCCTTATCTTCTTCAGAGAGATTAAGTCTTTCTTTATATTTCAATGTTAAAGCCCCCCTTCCATGTATGCATTCATTATAACGCGGGGCTTTAGAGTATATCCTTACTAAAAATTTGGAAATTTCCAATCTCATGCTAACTCGTGATAACTACCCATGCAATCGCACCTATAATTATCAATACATTAGTAAAATAATCAATAATCCGAGTATCTTTTTTTACCATTGTCGCTGTAAAATACAGAAGCAATCCAAAACAAAAGAATATAGCTAAATAATAACCGATCACAGACCAGGATAAGAACAAAATTTGATTTTCCATATACATATCCTCCCTCATTTACTTCATAAATCGAGGATAATGATTCGTAAGGTAGCTGGCTGGCATATTGTAAGAAAATGAAGCCCCTTTAGCTTTGCGTCCCCACTTTTCAGTGAATTTGCCTTTATCAAACGATTTATGGTATTTCTTCTGTTATTTTGTCGTAAAAATAAACCCTTTTCCCTACCCATAGGGATATTATACCAAAAATAAAATAAATAAGTATTTATTTTTTAAATATTTAAAAAATATTTAACTGATATGATCCTCTCTTCCTATAAGCTGAGCATTTTTCCACTCAGATTCTAATTCTGTTAATGTGAATTCCGTTAAGTGTCTATGGTCTTCATAACCATATAGCCCTTTATGAATAAGATGCTGAATCAAACGCTGTTTTCTTCCTTCTACAGCTCTTCTCAATTGACCCTTATTATGATTCATTCCTCAATCTCCTTTTTTTTAACCATTTTAACCACCTTAAAGAAGATTCAAGCATTCAAGGAAAATAAAAAAGTCCCTTCCATCAGAAAGGAACTTCAAACGTACTTCGTTTAATGTAAGACAGATTTACTCCATTGTTCATAAACAGAGTTAGGCGCATTCCAGCAAAGCCATGAAACCATAGTTTTTACTCCGTGCTGGCTCACTTCCCAGTATTCCCAGCGTCTTTTGGAGAGATTCTGATAAATTCCTGTTTCATTAACCCAACCATCCACATTAAACGCCTCCTATTTATTTGCTTTATAAAAACTTCTTTCTAAACTTATGATTTCCTTTTTTTTACGTTTGCAAAACTCCGACAAAAGGTAACATAATACTACAAATTCTATTGGTTATTTTACTAATATGATGCTCATGTCATACATAATAGGAGAAAAAAATGGATTTATGGAATCTGCCAACATTAGACCTGGCAAAAAGACTTCTTGGAATGGAACTTATTCATAAAAATCGAGATGGTTTAACTTCTGGTATAATTGTCGAAACAGAAGCTTATTTAGGCCCTGAAGACCGGGCTGCCCATTCTTTTGGAAACCGGAGAACCCCAAGAACTGAAGTCATGTTCCATGAAGCAGGAACAATTTATACTTATTTCATATATGGCATGCATGTTTGCTTCAATATTGTGACCGGTCCGGTAGATAAACCCGAAGCAATCTTAATTAGAGCTATTCAGCCTGTCAGAGGAATAGAAATCATGAAGGCAAGAAGAGGCGGAGTGAGAAAAGAGGTTCAGCTCACAAATGGTCCTGGCAAGCTTTCAAAAAGTATGGGGTTTTCGCTGGAGCATTCTGGTCAAAAAATGAATACGTGCGGAATAAGTATTAAAGAAAAAATTGAGATCCAGCCACATGAAATAGAGTCCGGACCAAGGATAGGCATTCAATATGCGGAAGAGGCCGTATATTTCCCCTATCGTTTTTGGATAAAAAACAACCCTTACGTATCGCGTTAATACGTAGGGTTGCTTTCATTGATAGATACAGCTGCATCATCCTGAATTAAGTCAACAGCTGCAGTCCTGTTCGTCTCTTGCATCCATGCAAGATGGTAATAGGTCTGCTTTTTCATGGAAACATATTTTGATTGCATGATAAAAAGCCATGCAAGTAAGAATAAGGCAGTTTTTAAAACACTTTCTCCCGTAAAACTTACAGAATTGATAGGCAGTACATTTGCTGCAACGCTCGAGAGTAATCCTGTAAAAAGAGCTGCCAATAAAAATAAAGGCTGATTATTTCTCAGAAATCTCATTCGCTGCTGCAAGTTATTCTGAATAAAAAGTCGTTCTTGTAAATTAAACTGTAAATATCGGCTTTTAGCCGCTTTCGCATTTGCTACTAGCCCTTTAGATCGGTCTGTTTGCCAAAGAGTCTTAATAAAGAGACTAAATTCAATATCACGGGCAGGTTCCCTGACCATCTTACGGTGAATGAAATTATGCGCCTGATAAAAAGTAATAGCTTTATATAATATCTCCAAGATTATGTAACCTGTTATTACTGTTAAAGCAAACACGAACCAAAAAGAATTCATGCCGCTTTCCATTAACTCAACAACGGGATTAATGACGGTTTGCAGCTGCACCCAAATAACTTTTCCAGCAAGTATTATTAATTCAAGCCATTTTTCCAAAAATATCACTCCGAAACATCATTATGTATTTATCTATTTTAACATGAAGTTCCGTTTATGCTTACATTTATTTACTCATTTTTACTAAACTAGGGATTTTGGCATAAACAAAAGCCGCAGGAAATTCCTGCGGCTTGCAATTACTTTATTAAGCAGTTGCTTCTTCTTTTCTTTCCCCAACATGCTTATCTTCACCTTTGTCAACGATAACTGCACAAGCAGCATCCCCAGTGATATTAACCGCTGTTCTAAGCATATCCAATAGACGGTCTACTCCTAGAATCAATGCGATACCTTCTACAGGCAATCCTACAGAGTTTAATACCATCGCTAACATGATAAGCCCAACTCCAGGAACTCCTGCTGTACCGATACTAGCTAATACGGCAGTCAAGATAACGGTTAGCATTTCAGTAACACCTAGGTTCACATTGTAAACTTGTGCTATGAAAATAGTTGCTACCCCTTGCATAATCGCAGTTCCATCCATGTTAATCGTAGCACCAAGAGGCTGAACAAATCCACTGATGGATTTACGAACCCCAAGATTCTCTTGTGCTGTTTTCATTGAGATTGGAAGTGTAGCATTAGAACTTGAAGTACTGAACGCTACTGACATTGCAGGTGCAAATCCTTTAAAGAACCAAATTGGGTTCTTTTTTGCTAATAGTGCAATAGATCCACCATATGCAACGATAGAATGGATAAACAGCGCTAAAATAACTACACTCATATATAAGCCCATCGCCTTTACAGCGTCCATCCCTTGGCTTCCGACAGCAGAAGCAATTAGAGCAAACGCCCCATACGGAGCAAATTTCATAACAACGTTTACAAGATACATCATAATATCGTTACCTTGTTCTATTAAATCCATAATTCCTTTTGTCTTGCTTCCCAACATTGTGAGAGCAAAACCAACAAATACCGAGAAGGCAATAATTTGCAGCATATCTCCGTTTGCCATTGCCTCAACAGGATTTGTTGGAATGATATTCAGTAATGTGTCTGCAACTGCAGGTGCCTCTTGCTGCTCAAACTTTGCTCCTTCAGTTTCAAAATCACCAACGCCTGGTTTAAAAATAAGTGCTAAAGCCATAGCAATAATGATGGCGATGGTTGTAGTTGCAAGGAAGTAAGTTATAGTTTTTGCACCCACACGGCCTAATTTTTTCGGATCACCTAATCCAGCAGTACCTAGAACGATTGAGAAAAATACAATTGGTACAACCAGCATTTTAATAAGGTTTAAGAATAATGTTCCCACTGGTTTTAATACATACTTATCCAGTGTTGCGAAAGCATCTGGCAAGGCTAAGTTAAGAATAAGTCCCGCAACAACCCCAAGTGCCAATGCAATCAAGATTTTTGTTGATAATTTCATAAACGCATCCCCCTTTATTTAGAAAATTCTCACTATTATCACTATAGTGTGAGGAGTGTGTCCTAATACATGTCTAAATTTTTGTTTGCATATAAAAACCCACGAAAATTAGAGAGGAATTTTCCGTGGGGTACACTGCAACACATAGACTTAGCCATGTATATAAGCTCTCTCTCCAAAAACGCTTACGAGGTTAGCTGTCGGATTAGGGAATTGAGAGTTATCCCTTCTGCTTTTAACAAATTCATCCCAGGCATAGTGCCAAAGTGTGGTTCCCCCGCTTCTTTTAAGTTCAGAATAGAACAAAAGAATTCAGCGAATCATATTAACATGCTTTAATCTTATCAACATACATAAAAATTTGTCAAGATTTCTGAACATGCATATTTATTCCATTTAAATGTTTCATCATGAAGGTTTTTCCAAAACTTCTTTTCTACCCCATAAGCATGAACAAATAAGCGAATTATGTAAAAGGTTCTATTTTTCAGGGAGGTATTGTAAATGAAGATCGTATTTTATGAAAAAGGTGATTTAAGCATTATCGTTGGTGCTTCAAAATTAAAAGGTGAATTAACAATTGAGCAGATAAAAAATGAAAGTGAAAAAAAGGCTAAAGAACTTGGTGAGTTATTAGGCCGAGAAATTGGATTCCTAATTGACATGAACGGCAAATTGGATGCTCAATTTAAAAAATAGCATGAAGAAAGCTGACCAAATTGGTCAGCTTTTTATTATGGCTTCCACTGATTATAAACCCAGTTCCCCATTTTATAATAACCTCTTCGATTCGGATGCAAAGTATCTGCAAAATACATGTCTTTCTCGATATTTTCATAAAGTTCATACGTAGAAATGTATTTCGTTAATGTGCTTTCTTTGCTCGCTTCAATAATTGCTTCATTCCACGAACGTATACTTTCAGGAGCTTTTGTATCATACTCCTCGCCAAAATATGGATTATATAAACCTAAAACATATACTTGTGCAAAAGAGTTGTTTTCCCTAATGACAGCAAGTGTTTTACTTAAATTGTTGCGCAGCTTTTCCTTTCCAAGCAGAAGCGGCTGCTGCGGAAGCTGGCGGAAGTTCCAGCCAGCCGCATGTCTAAAATCATTTGTACCTATAAATACAAACACATATTCAGCCTGTTTAAGGGCTTTTATTACGACACCATTGTCTAATTGACGTAAAAGCTGGTCTGATCTTTGTCCGCTGATCCCAAAATTATTAACAATTACATTTCTGCCAGTTTGCTTTTGGATATTTTGACGTACAACGCCAATATATCCTGTCTTTGAAGGATCCCCTACCCCATACGTTAATGAATCACCCAGAGCGACTATTTTTATTGTCTTTGTCTTATTAGCACCTTCTGTTTTTCCTACTTGAAATATGGCAAATAGAAGTATGGCAAGAATCGTCCCTCCAATTAACCACTTTTTTGACACTTTCCTCACATTACGTCCTCAATTCTAGTTATGGTTTTATTACTTTTTACCATATTGAAGGAAAATATCAAGTAATGAATGTGCTATTTAATACGATAATCTTCTGAAGTTTGCGGTGCATCTTCCCAAAGATGATCTTTATCATAATGATAGGTGTCCTTTTTCACGAATGAATGTATGAGCAAAGCCACTCCTCCGCATAATAGTCCTGCCGGTAATAAGGCAATCAGAAAGCCTGTCATTTTAATCCCCTCCTGTACAAAACTATATGTGAAGCATCAAATTTTTATGAAACGGAAAAAAAGGGGATATAAATAATTACATATAGATTTTTAGGGTATATAGCTATAGAAAGTATAAGTCGGAGGTGCCTTCGTGGGTTTTGTGTTTACTTTACTTTATTTTGCAATTATTGCAGTCGTAATTGAAATTAATGTTCTTTTATTTACACTTACAGGATTAAAAAAAGAAATAGCCCGTTTCCAGGTAATCTCTATGTTCACTGCAACAGGGTTCACTACAGGAGAATCAGAACTAATATTAGAACATCCAATCAGAAGAAGACTGAGCACTTTTCTTATTCTTTTCGGTGTTTTCTCTCTTGCTGTAATCATTTCTGCGATTAGCAATATATTATCTGATGAGTTTCGCTCTATTGAACTTGGGATGATTACATTGGTTCTTATAGGACTCTACCTCATTATGAGTATCCCGAAGTTTAAACGTTATCTGGAGAAATCGTTTGAAGGACATCTTGAAAAACAATACAATCTAGCTGATCTGCCTCTGCGTGATGTGATGTATTTTGATGAAGATGATGTCGTGATTGAACTGCCAATCCATAAAAACTCATCAGTCATCGGCAAGAAATTAAAAGACGTTATTGAAATGGAAGATGACATGCTGGTGTTATTTATTAAACGCGGTGATGTTACATTAAGAAAAGATAGCTATACAACTGAAATCCAAGAAGGAGATATGATTTTCCTGTACGGTAATCAAAACTCCCTTACAAAAAGGTTTAAAAAAGAAATGGAAGAACTAAAAGAAAAAACAGAAAAAGAAAAGAAAAGGTAAAAAAGGAGCTATTAAGCCCCTTTTTCATTTAAACTGTAATAGGTTTGTTTGCTTTTACCTCAGTCATATGATTGATAATCAACAACTCAATTTTTTCAGCTTCCATCGGTCGGCAAGTATAAAATCCTTGTATTTCATTGCAGTTCTTCTCTTTTAAATAATTATATTGTTCTTCAGTTTCAACGCCTTCTGCTACAACGTTCATTTTTAATGAGTGAGCTAAAGTGATGATTGCAGTAGCAATAGCAGAATCATCTGTTTCCGTACCAATTCCTCTAATAAATGACTGATCGATCTTTAATGTATCAATATGGAATTTCTTTAAATACCCCATCGAGGAATAGCCCGTCCCGAAATCATCCAGCGCAAAATGCACACCCATTTTTTTTAATTGCTCGATGGAGTAAAGTATAGTTTCTTCATACTTCATTAATGTACTTTCAGTAATCTCAAGCTCTACAAATTCCGGAGGCAAACCCGTTTCCTTCAGTACCGATTGAATAGATGCAACAAGATCTCTTTGCAAAAATTGCCTAGCAGACAGATTTATCGCGATTCTAACTGGAGGATATCCACTATCCATCCACTCTTTTGTTTGTCTGCATGCTGTGCGAATAACCCATGCTCCTATTTTAGTAATCAGCCCTGTTTCTTCGGCTAAAGGAATAAATTCCCCTGGAGAGATCATCCCCCAGCGCGGATGATTCCATCGAATTAAGGCTTCCAAAGCAATGATAGATGTTCGATCAATTGAAAACCTTGGCTGATAATGAAGCAGCAGTTCATCATTATCAATGGCTCCGTGCAGTTCATTCTCCATAAGCAGTCTTTCATAACTGTTGCTGTCAAGTGTACTTTTATAATATTGATACGTATTTTTACCATCTTCCTTAGCACGGTACATGGCTAGATCTGCATTCTTCAATAATGCTTTTGGATCGTGACCATCTAGGGGAAATATAGAAACTCCTATACTCGCTGTAATATGTATCATTTCGTCCTTAATAAAAATAGGTTCCGAAAATATTTCTAGAAGGTTAGTCATTTTCTGCTTAAGCTTCTCTTCGTTTACATCTTCAAGAATGATTGTAAATTCATCTCCGCTCATACGGTACACTCTGCCAAAACCTCTAGTAAACATTTTTAATCTTAAAGAAACTTCTTTTAAGACGAGGTCGCCAAAAGAATGCCCGAGAGAATCATTAATAAATTTAAAACGATCCAAGTCTAAAAACAGGACTCCCAGCTGCTGGCTCTTATTTTCAGCGTTTCGTATATGACCTTCAAATTCTTCTGTAAATGACCTTCGATTTGGCAAGCCTGTAAGCTGGTCCTGATAAGCCATCTTTTTAATAAGTTCTTCGTGTTTATTTCTTTCAGTAATATCTCTTGCCACAACAACAATGTTCTCAATATCACCTGATTCTTTCAAGACTGGCATGGCCCTGGCTTCAATCGTTACGTAATGCCCATTTGCGTGAAGATAACGGAACTGAACTTCTGACGGCTTTTTATCTTTTAAAAGAACTCTAAATTTATCAGATACCGCGGGAATATCTTCCGGATGTGTATAGGTCAGAAAAGAGTTTCCCAAATTGGCTTCTGCCCCAAAAATAAGCTTGTAAGAAGGTGACGTATACTTAACCTTTCCGCTCGTATCAAGTGTGACGATTAGGTCTGTTACATTTTCAGTCATCGCTCTGAATTTAGCTTCACTTTTTCGAAGTGCCTCTTCTTTTTGCTTTTGTTCAATCGCTAAACCTGCGAGATGCGTAAACGCTTCCATTGTTCCCCATTCTTTTTCGTCAGGAGAAGTTGGTGCTTTAAAGTAAACGGCTAAGATTCCAAGCAGCTGATTTGAAGATGAAAGAATCGGATTGCTCCAGCAGGCTCTTACTCCATGCTGCAAAGCCATTAGTTTCTTTTTATCATTTTTCAATTCCTTCTCTATGTCCATTAAAATAACTGGCTGGTATGTAAACGCCGCTCTGCCGCAGCTCTCTTCAGCAGAGCTTATTTCAATCTGATGTATATCTTGAATGAATGATTCAGACAGATTTGCAGAATAGACGTACTCAAGTCTTTTATCCCGCTCATTAGCCAAATGGATACAAACTTCTGATTGTGGCATCGCTGCTTCAAAATTTAAAGAAATGGCTTTAAACACATCCTGCAAGCTGCTTCCTTTCGCAATCATTTCTAATATTAATTTTTGGCCGATAAGCAAAGATTCAGCATTTTTTTGTTCTGCATATAGGATACGATATTGTTCTTCAGATCTTTCTAGTTTTTCTGCGATGTTTTTGGTTTCAGTAACGTCTTTAACAGATGCTAATAAATGTGTGCACTCGCCATGTTGATTATGTATAGGGGTTAAGCATGTCAAGGCTGTTTGCCGCATACCCTTATGGAACGTTTCTGTCTCAAACTGAATCGACTCTTCGGAGAATACCGTTTGTTCATAGACCGCTTGCAGTTCTTCAGCTAGTTTCCTATCAAGTACCTCGTCCATAAACTTGCCAATAACATCTCTCTTGATCCCAGCATATTTAAGAGCTGAATCATTTGCTGCTGCATATTGAAATCTCTTTCCTTCATCCACTACTTTCATTAAAAACATCATATCGAGAAATCCATTAAATAATGTGTTGATCTCTGTTTGATCTTCTATCCGAAACATACTTTAGTCTCCCCGATAATTAAGTTGACAACTATCAAAAAATTCTAATTTCTACTATAAGTATATAAAATTGTTAATTTTTTTACCATAAAAATTAAAAACAACCCCCAAAGCCAATAGAAGATCTTCGAAAAAGTAGAAAGTATATAAAAAAAGAACCTCTTCGGGGAGGTCCTTTTGGTGTTGCCGTCTTTAATTCTCATCCTACTTCTTTAACAGTCATTGGAACAAATGATAATAACAAAGAAATGATGTTATTAATTTGTTCTGGAGTAATATGTATTCCATCGTTAGCTAATAATTCTTCTTTAAGACGTATGATCCTATCCACTTCTTCTAGCCGCGCATCACTCAAGCAATAATCAATTGTATTTAATAACTCCAGCAACTGATTATTTTTATTGGTAATGTAATATGTAGTGTTCACCAATAAACACCCCCCACTATCATTATTATCGAAACTAAGGTCATTTTCCTACAAAAACAATTCGTCAAATGACGACATATCTTACTTTATATGGATTTTAACCCATTATACCTAATGCTTTTTGTCGAAACGGGTCGTATTTTCAGGAACAAAGTCCTATTATTAAATCTTTTGTTAACTTATATTTTTCAGAAGTTTACATATCTTCGTGTAATTACTTTAGTTAAATAACTTTGATAATGAAGCAAATGGAGAGATTTCCTCTTCAGCTTTTGTTTTATATACTAGTTTTTCAGGTTCAAAGAGTTTAGATTCCATGTAGGAAGCCGGATTCATTGTAAACTCTACATTACTGAAAATCTTTTGAAGGATTTTAGCTGTATTAATTGCATCATCTAACGCTCGATGCTTAGATCCCACATATGATAGTTCTAATGCTTGAAGTGCACGTGATAATCCGTAGCGAAAACCTTTTCCACTATCATGCAGCATACTGAAATGGAATTGCAGATCATTGTGATTTATAATCCATTCAATATCTGTCTGATGAAAAGTAGAATCTGTTATGAGAGCCCATTTATCCTCAGGTCCCCAGGAGCATAAATAATAGTCTTCTAAACCTATCCATGCTCGAAAGCTTTCAATGGCTTCAGTGTAAGAAGGAGCAGAAATTAAATCTTTTTTTGTAATACCTGTAAGGTTTGTGATGCGTGTATTTAATTTATCCATTTTCGGCTGAACAAAGGATTGAAACGTATCAAGATGCATAAGTTCTCCATTTACTACCTTCATACGTATCGCACCAATCTCAATAATTTCAGACAAACGGTTAGTCATTTCTAAATCATAAACAATATATTGCATCCTCCACCACACCTGCCTTTCATCATTTCGCCCTTTTGGTGAATGTCTACTATTATTGTAGATGATTTGTTAACAAAATGAAATATTTCCATGGTTTTTATTAGTTGCAAGCTGATATAATTGCTATGTCTTCTTATTTAGCTTCATCATTAACATTATTTTATGATTATGATCAGCTTACATGTCATCTATTCTCCATTCGTAAATGTTTATTAATCTGCCAAACTTTTCATTTTCAATTTACTTTTTCTTTTGTTAACATTATTGTTATCTGTTTTAAATAAATGAATTACATAATGAGGGATCTATAATGAAAAAATCTTTATTCTTATTATTATTTGCTGTGCTTTTAACAATGTCAGCTTGTTCCAAAGATGATACACAGAAAGATCAACCAACTGCAGAGACGAAAGCAGAAAATAATAAAGATGAATCTTCTCCGCCTGCCGCTTCAGGCGATGAAGAAGCAGAAGAAACTGCAGCAGCTGATGATTCAGAAAATACTTCAGAAGAAGATGCAACGAACGAAAATCAGGATGAAGAAGAAAAAGATTACTTAACAAGCCATCACCAATTTGTTGCAAGTGAAGTGACAAACCTTTCGGAAAAAGAAGTCAGCAACATGTGGGGAGAACCCGTACGAACTGAAAAAATTCAATTTCGTTATTCTGGAACATCGAACTTTATTCCAGCTGTTGTTAACTATTATCAAAATGAAAAGTTTGCTGTTACTTTTGTTGAAGGAAAAGCCGCTCGTCTTGTTTATTCGGTAATTGATGAAGAAATCTTATTTGATGATGATAAAACAAAGGCACTAGAATTAGCTGGTCTGCCAACAGATGTTGAAGAAACAACAGATACCGATACAGCTTTTGTATGGAACGATATTGGCGGTGTACATGAGGTAACGATGTTCTCTAAAGGTGAATTTGCAGACTATCTATATATCATTCTAGATGAAGCATATAAGTAACTACTAAACTGACATTTGGTTTCTATAAATCCGCACCTATCACGTTTCTATGCTTATCCTGTCTGCATAAAATGGGATGAGGAGAGAAATCGGCTTCTCATTGTGCAAGAAGAGGAGTGAAACCATGTCGTCGAGAAAGTACTGTTCTGATAGCTTTACGCTTTATGTGGTACTATTCGTGCTGCTCATTATTGTCGGAGCCGTTTCGTACAGCGGGAATTGCTGCGTATATTCGTATCCATGTCCTTACCCATACTCATATGCTGCAAATGTACCGGTAAGCGGTTATTGGAACGCTTAATTGAGAAAAAACACCATTCCTTTGGGAACGGTGTTTTCTTTTATTACAGCTTATCTCTCATACTGTCTGCAATTGGCTCAACTTCTGCTCCCACTACTACTTGGATGTTTTGATTATTAAGTTTTATTAAACCTTTTGATCCAGCTTTTTTGAGAGCTTCTTCATCTACTTTACTAATATCCTTGATTTGCAGACGTAATCTAGTAATACAGTTATCAAGCTGAACGATGTTCTCTTTGCCGCCCAGTGCTGCAAGATATGCTTCCGCGGTCGTATCATATTTGGAATCGGCTGCTGTACCCGTTGCTGCTGCTTCGGCCACGATTGTTTCTTCATCTTCTCTTCCTGGTGTTTTAAGATCTAATTTTACGATCAAATAACGGAAGATTACATAATACACTGCAAAGTACACTGCACCGATCGGAAGTAATAACCAGCCATTTTGAGCTTTTCCGATATTTAAGAAATAGTCGATCGCTCCCGCAGAAAACGTGAATCCATGATGGATGTCAAACAATACGGCTACTGACATTGATACAGCTGTTAATACAGCATGGATAACATATAGAAGCGGTGATAAAAACATAAAAGCAAATTCAATCGGTTCAGTAATACCCGTAACAAAGGATGTAAGAGCCATACTTCCCAACATTCCCGCAACTGCTTTTTTACGGTGTTTTTTTGCTGCACTTATCATTGCAAAACAAGCAGCTGGCAATCCGAACATCATTACAGGGAAGAATCCTGCCATATAGAAACCTGCTTTTGGATCATCTGCAAAGAATCTCGCCAAGTCACCTGTAACTACTTTTCCGTTTTCACCAGTAAATTCACCGAAAACAAACCATAAGAAACTATTTAAAACGTGATGAAGCCCGAGCGGTATTAATAAACGGTTAAAGAACCCGAAAATTCCTGCCCCAATGGCTCCAGCACTTGTAATCCATGTACCGACATTTTCTAATCCCATTTGGATATAAGGCCAGATGAAACCGAAAACTAACGCGAGAACGACCATCGTACCTGCTGTAACAATCGGTACAAACCGTTTTCCGCCAAAGAAAGATAACCATTCTGGGAGCTTCGTATTAGAAAATTTATTATATAAGAGCCCTGCTACAACCCCTGCCAGAATACCTCCGAGAACGGACATGTCAAACTTGCCTTCAAAGCCAAGGTTAACTTCGGCAAACTTTACTGCTCCTTCTGTTAAAACAAAATAACCGATGGCACCAGCAAGCCCTGCTGCACCGTTTCCGTCTTTTGCAAGTCCTACTGCAACCCCGATCGCAAATATTAATGCCAAATGACCAAAAATCGCATTACCTGCTGCAGCTAAAAAAGGTATACCTAATAAATCATCCTGGCCAAAACGCAAAATTAACCCTGCTGCCGGCAGAACGGCAATCGGCAGCATTAGTGCACGGCCAATACGCTGTAGAAATCCCAACATCACGACCTACCCCTTTCAATTTTGAGTGTAGTTTTTGATTGCTTCTTTTAATCTTCCATTATGCTGTTCCAGATGTGTTTTTGCTTCATATGGTGAAACTCCAGTTACAAGCTGAAAGATAGCTGCCTTCGTGTTTCCATTCTGTTCTTTTAAAGCTTGTTCTGCTTCCTTTTCTGATACTCCAGCTGCCTCCATAATGATATTTCTGGCACGCTGTTTCAGCTTTGCGTTAGTAGGCTGAACATCAACCATTAGATTGCTGTACACTTTTCCCCATTTGATCATACTTGTTGTACTGATCATATTAAGGACAAGTTTTTGTGCAGTCCCTGCCTTCATGCGAGTTGAACCTGTAACCACTTCAGGTCCTGTAACAACCGTAATGCTCGTATCTGCAGCACTTTCCATAGGAGAATTAAGGGAACAAACCACTGCAGCTGTAAAGGCTCCTTGATTCTTTGCATATTCCATTGCGCCAAGGCAATAAGGAGTCCTTCCGGAAGCGGCGATTGCTACAACAACATCTTTTTTAGTTACATTTACTTTTTGTAAATCTTTCTTACCAAGCTCGGAATCGTCTTCTGCTCCTTCAATAGCATGCTGAAGGGCATAATCTCCTCCTGCGATAAGACCAACTACCAAATTTGGATCAGTTCCATATGTCGGCGGACATTCTGATGCATCTAATACACCAAGTCTTCCGCTTGTACCTGCGCCTATATAGATCAGCCTGCCGCCATTTTCAAATGCCTCGACCACTTTTTCTGCTACCATGCCAATTTCAGATAATACCGGGGTGATACAGCTGGCTACGCCAAGATCTGCTTCGTGTATTTTTTTGACCACTTCTAAAGTTGAAAGTTCATCAATATTTATTGTGTCTGGATTTCTTTTTTCTGTAGCCAATTTTGTTAAATCCATCACGTTCTCCCTTCGGTGTTTGTTCATAACTCTTGATCTGCTAATCTAAGAAAATATACTTTTGTCCGCTTCCGATCCATTTCAAAAGTGACTCGCTTTCCTTTCTTACGTATCCAGCTATATTCACTTTTGGACTGGCTGGAAGAGTCTCTAAACAAATTTGTAGTTCGCCTGAATATCTTCCATACAACTTATTATCCACTGTAATCCAGCCTCTCTCGAACATATCAGCGGATGAAGGATCTGGCTCATAGACAGCGTCCATCCCCCTCGATTCTACAGATCGTATAACATATTGCGCAGCATCCATCCTATTCGTGTGGATGCTGTTCCAAAAATGCTCATACCCTTTATTAAAAGAAGCATAAATGGGAACTGTACCATCAGCTAAATAGCTAAATCCTTTTGCAGTCTCTTCTGAGAGATTAGGGTCACCGATGCAAATCTTATCCGTGCCAAGTGCACGAAGTTCTAAAGCTGCATCTAAAGGTAAAATATATCTATGATCCTCAATCGTTGGAAGACGTTCATGTAAAGGTCCTCTTAATCGATCGTCTCCTGGAACAAATCCCATCGTTCTTATTCCAAAACGATGAAACAATGCGTTTCGATCTTTTAAGGCTTGTTTAGAAATGCCGGTGAACGGTTTCGGATAAAAGTTATGCCATGCTTCTGATTGATTTGGCAAAAGCCCTTCATCCAGAAGTTCTGACAGCTGAGCTTCATCCACAGTACTGGCGTTCAATCCGATTTTTAAAGAATGGGACAGCCAAGCAATCTGCTTAGCTGCAAACCCATAGTCCATCCTCACTCCAGAAATACCCCAATCTTTTAGCAGAGAGAGTTCCTCAAACTTAAGACCGAGCCGCTGAAGTGAAGCTGGCGAAACATCAGCCATAACTTCCATATGAACATCCTGTGCTGTTTCGCCCAGCCATTTAACTTTTTCAACAAAAGAGAATCCTTCTTCTTCTGGAATATGAAGAGAGGTGAAAATGTACTGAAAACCATTTTTAGCCGCCTTCTGAATCCAGTCTTTATTAATAGAATCAGGTTCACTTAAATAAATGGATATACCATAACACAAAAGTCATTCACTCCTGGTTAGATGTCTTTTGCCATGCTTTCTTTAAATCCAAACGTCCATGTAAACAAGAATCCAAAGACGTAAGCAATGACTAATCCTACTAAATAGAGAACCATTTCATTTGGATTCACTAAGAACACTAGCGGGATTCCAGATACACCGATCGCAATTGTAGCAACCTCATAGAATGCCTGGAATGCTCCGCCTACTGCAGCCCCTAAACATGCTGTTAAGAACGGACGTCCAAGCGGCAGTGTTACACCGAAGATTAATGGCTCACCGATGCCTAGCATACCAACTGGCAGACCGCCTTTAATTACTTTACGAAGTTTTTGGTTCTTCGTTTTAAAGTAAATGGCAAACGCAGCACCTACTTGACCGGCACCGCCCATTGCAAGGATCGGCAATAACGGGTCATCTCCGATTGTGTTGATAAGCTCCATGTGTACAGGTGTTAAACCTTGGTGAAGTCCTGTTACAACTAATGGCAAGAATGTACCTGCTAAAATAAGTCCAGAGAAAATACCGCCAACATCAATTAAATTCAGCAATCCTTTAGTGATTAGATCTGACAAGAAGCCTCCTACAGGCTGAAGTACAAAAAGTGTAGCAAAACCAGTAATTAGTAACGCAAGTGTAGGTGTAACAATGATATCAATTGATGGATGAACAAACTTTCTGATACGTTTTTCTAAAAAGGCAATAAATACAGCTGCAAGCATTACTCCGATTAAACCGCCGCGTCCAGCTACAAGCGGATCTCCAAAAAGGGTAATGTTTGCAAGACCAGGGTTGATGATTAATATCCCAGCTGCACCACCTAATGCAGGTGTTCCTCCAAATTCTTTGGCCGTGTTAATCCCTACAAAAACGGCTAGATAACTAAAAACACCCCAGCCAATCAAACCTAACATTTGTATAAATGCAGATTCTGGATCTGCACCCATTCTTATCGCTACATTTGTAATTCCGGCAATTAAACCTGAAGCGACGATAGCAGGAATTAACGGAATGAAGATACTTGCAATCTTTCTTAAAAATTGTTTAAAAGGCGTAGCATTTTTCTTATTAATGGCATCTTTGTTCATTCGAGCCATCTGCTCTAGGTCCATTGGGTTTGTTTCGTCTACTGAATGAATATTCATACCCGTTTCTTCACTCATAGCAAGTGTGACACGGTTGACGATTCCAGGACCGACAATGATTTGCAATGTATCATCTTCTACGACACCTAAAACCCCATCCACGTCTTTTAATCCTGCTAGATCTGCTTTTGACGGATCATGTAAATTCACCCTGATTCTTGTCATACAATGCATCAATGTCTGGATATTGGATGCGCCACCCAGCTTTTCAATGATGCTGTGAGCCATTTGCTGCTCTTTCCCCATTTTTCCTTCCCCCTTCACGTAAACGCTTTCATTTTTTTTATATAAAACGCATTAGCGCTTCATATCGATCATAAATTTGTATCGGTCACCTCGATAAACTGAATGGACCACTTCAAGTGGTTTCCCTGTAGTTAAATAGGTCTGCCTTTGAATCAGCAGCACGGGTGCGCCCTTGGCAATCTCCAGAATCTCACTTTCTGCCTCTCGGGCAATGGAAGCTTCTAAACTTTGATTTGCATAATCTATATGGAAGCCTGCATTCTCGACCTGTGAATACAAGGAGCCTTCTTTTATATGAATCTCATTTAAATGGATAAGCTGTACAGGAACAAAGGTTGTTTCGATTGCCATCGGAATTTCGTTCGCAAGACGAACACGCTTAATCTCGTAAACTTCTTCGTTTTGTGAGATTTCCAGTGCCTTGGCCAGCTTGTGATTTGCTTCAACCTTTTGAAAGGATACTAGCTTTGATGCAGGTTTATAACCTCTAGCTTTCATATCTTCTGTAAAACTCGTAAGCCCTAATAATTTTTGCTCAATTTTTTTTCCGGAAACAAAAGTGCCTTTACCTTTGCGCCTTGTTAAATATCCGTCATTGACTAGATTGTTGATGGCTTGACGAACAGTCATTCGGCTTACTTCATAATTCTCAGCAAATTCTCTTTCAGAGGAGATCATGCTGCCAGACTCCCATTCTCCTTTATCGATCTTCTGCTTGATCGCCTCTTCTATCTGAAAATAAAGTGGCAGGGGTGATGTTTTATCAATCATAAAAATGGGTCAACGCTCCTTATCTAAAAGCTTTCTAGCACCTTTATCCGCAAGCACTGTAACATTTGGATGGTTTATTAATGCTGTTGCAGGTATATCTTCATTTAATGATCCTTTAAAAAGTTCTTTTACAGCATTCGCTTTCCTCTCACCGATCGCGAGAAGAAGAACCTCTTTACTCTCCAATATCGTTCCAATCCCCATGGTAATCGCTTGTTTAGGCTGTTCACTCTCAACAAAATATTTAGCATTCGCTTTAAGTGTTGAATCTGTAAGCTGTACAACATGTGTTCTTGAATCAAAACTGGTACCCGGTTCATTAAAACCGATATGGCCATTTTCACCAATTCCTAATACTTGCAGATCTATGCCGCCAAGCTCTTTAATCATCTGTTCATATCTGCTGCACTCTTCTATTAAACTAGCTGCCTCACCATCTGGAATATGAGTTTGGTCTTTAGAAATATCAATATGTCGGAATAAGTGCTCCTCCATGTAAGCGTGGTATGTTGCAGATCCCACGTATTCATCCAGATTAACAGTGTGTATATGCTGAAAAGTTTGCTTACATTCTTTACTATATTTTGAAAGATAGCGGTACATGCCTTGTGGCGTTTTACCGGTTGCGAGGCCAAGAACTAATCTTTTAGCAGACTTTACTTTTGCAAATAAAATCTCTGCCGCTATTCTGCTGAGTTCTTCTTCATCTGAAACCGACATTAGTTTCAAACTTTCTCCTCCTTTCTCAGATACGCAAGTTCTCCTCGGCAAAAAGTCATGCACACATTATAATCTTCTGTTAATACTGTTATATCAGCGTCTTTACCTTTTGACAGGCTTCCCTTTTTGTCATAAATGTTTAATTCCTTCGCAGCATTCACGCTTGTCATTTTTACGATATCTGCAATGGAACAGTTCGTAAATTTCATCATGTTTTTTACTGCATCATTCATGCTCAAAATACTGCCTGCAAGTGTACCGTCCTCTAAATAAGCTCTTCCATTTTTTACAGTTACTTGCTGCCCGCCTAACGTATAAGTACCTTCACCTAACCCTTTAGCTCGCATGGAATCTGTAATGAGAACTGTACGGTCTGGTCCTGTTGAATGGTATGCAAGATTTATCATTTCCGGGCTGGCATGCACACCGTCAACAATCATCTCAACGTTTAATTCCTTCTGAATAAGTGCAGCACCCGCAACTCCAGGGTCACGATGATGCATACCTCTCATTCCATTAAATAGATGTGTAACGTGAGAGATGCCCGATTTAATTCCTTCTTTAACTTCTTCAAAATTACTGTCGCTATGGCCAATTGAAGCTATAATGCCATTGCTCGATAGATAATAAGCTAAATCAAAACCTCCCTCCATCTCTGGAGCAAGTGTCACTAATCGAATATGACTTTTAGCTCTTTCTTGCCACTGTTTAAACATTTCTATATTTGGCGATTCTATAAATCCTTTTGGCTGAGCACCTGCACGCTTAGGAGAAATAAATGGTCCTTCCAAGTGAATTCCAACAATTTCAGCTGATCCAGGTTTTTGGTTTTCAATAAAGGATGCAGTCTGTGCTAATGCTTCTTCAATATGAAGAGGGTTTTCCGTCATCGTTGTTGCCAAGAATGAAGTTGTTCCTTCAGCAGGCAAGGCTTTTGCCATAATTGATAAAGCATCCTCTGCTCCATCCATCACATCTGCACCTGATGCTCCATGAATATGAATGTCGATCATACCTGGAATCATAAAGGAACCTGGAGGCATCTCATAAGTCTCTGCTTCTTCATCCTCCGTTAATGGGTTCACTCCGCCAACGTATTCAACTTTTCCGTTTTTAATAAAAAGATAGCCATTTTTAACAAGAGATCCGTTCTCATCTATATAATCTCCATGCAATAATACTCCAGGCTTCATGTCCACTCCCCTTTATCACTTTATGCCAAGCGTATCATTGTTATGACTAGTTGTCTATACCAGTCAGAAAATTCAAACAAAAAAAGCTAAGGCCAAGTGATCAGCCTTAGCTCCAGTACATTAATAAAGCAAATAGTTCTTTCTTGTTTCTTTAAATTCGTTCAATTCATCTTGATAGCGGTTTACGATCTCCTCTACAGAACTTTCAGATTCAATAGCATCCCTTACCCATCCATTTCCGATTAATAAATCAAAGAAAGATTTACCTGCACTGTCTTCAACACGGAAAGCAAAATCTTGAGGATACATGTCATGAATCGTTTTCACTAATGTAATTCCAGTAAGCACTGGCTGGAATAACTTTTCATCTGTTACGTGTATTTCTACCCCATGAGATAGTTTACCTACATGTTTTGAAAATGATGGTATGAAAGATGCGGAACGGAACTTCACTCCTGGAAGTGCTTGTTCGTTTAATGCTTCAGCAAGATCATCTCCATTTATAAAAGGAGCTCCGATCAACTCAAAAGGTTTCGTTGTTCCTCGTCCTTCTGAAACATTAGTCCCTTCAATTAAGGCTGCACCAGGATAAGTGATAGCTGTATCCTTTGTTGGCATATTTGGAGATGGAAGCACCCATTCGAGTCCGCTGTCCTCATATGTCCAAGATCTCTTCCAGCCTTTCATTTCAACAACTTTTAAATCAGCACCGATATTAAATTCTTTGTTAAATAATTTCGCAAGTTCACCAACCGTCATCCCGTGTCTTAATGGGATTGGATAAAGACCTACAAACGATGAATATGATGGATCCAATACTGGTCCTTCTACTTGTTCTCCACCAAGCGGATTAGGTCTGTCTAATACAACAAATGGAATATTGTTTTCCTTAGCAGCTTCCATCGCATATGCCATCGTATAGATGTATGTGTAGAATCGAGTACCTACATCTTGGATATCAAAAACCAATACATCGATACCTTCAAGCATTTCAGGAGTTGGCTTTTTTGTTTTCCCATATAAGCTATACACAGGAAGTCCTGTTTTAGGATCTGTATAAAACTCAACATACTGACCTGCTTGGGCACTTCCTCTTACTCCATGTTCGGGACCGTATAATGCCTTTAATTCGATGTCCGGATGATTGTATAGCACATCAACTATACTGTTCAATTCACGGTCAACACCTGTTGGATTTGTGATCAAGCCCACATTTTTACCTTCTAATAAAGAAACCTGATCACTCATCAACATCTCTAGACCGGTCTTAAAATTTTGTCTATGCTGAAAGCTTTCACCCATCGTTGCGTTCAAAATTTGTGTGCCAGGGAGCATACTTATAACCAGAGCCAAAACTGTTAAAAACAATCCCCATTTTTTCATCTCGATATTCCTCCTCTATTAATAACTTAAACCGTGTCCAAATGGATAAAGTACAGTATCAGCATCTCTATAAATCGTTACTGGAAGCTTTCCTGATGGATTATTTAAACCGAAAATTGTTTCTGCCGCAGCTTTGAAGCTTGCATCTCTAAAACCGTATTGAGTGATATAAGCAGTAACTTCCGGAAAAGCCATAATGTCATATGGATTTCTAATTCCTACAGCAACAGTCTTTTCAGGTGCAGTCTGTATGACTTGATTTACCATCTGCATTTGAGGAGATGATGGCGAACGGCCAGATACATTGAATGTGTACGTTCCGAGCACTACTAAATCAGCATTTCTTACCTTTGTTAATTGCGCTTCACTTAGAGGCTGTGTTGATTTAATCAATTCAACTGACGAGTGATGAGCAGCTAGAGCTTTCTGCAGACTATCACTATATGTGTTTCCAATAACTACAATAGAGTCTAAGTTATTTTTATCAGCAGGCAACAAGCCATTGTTTTGTACTAAAGTAATCGATTTGCGGGCAACTTCTAGTTCTGTTTCTTTATGAGTGATGTTTCCAACCACTTCTTCTGCATGTTCGATCTTTTCCTCTACTGGAGTCTCTGTTACTTGTTTAAAAATTCCGCGCTTAGCTTTTAATGTCAGCAGCCGTTCAACAGACTGATTTAACCTTTCTTCAGTAATTTCACCTTTTTCAACTGCTTCATATAATCCATTAGCCACTTCTTCTAATCCTACAGGCATTAAGATAATATCTGTACCGGCATTAACTGCTCGAATTACAGCATCAACAGGACCAAAGTGATCGGCAATTGCTTTCATATTTAACGCATCTGTAGAAATGACACCATCAAATCCCATTTCGTTTCTCATTAAATTTGTTAGCACTTCATAGGACAATGTTGCAGGCAGCGCAATTTCTGTTCCGTCCTTTTTTGAAATAACTGTTGTCGGGTCAATCTTAGGGAAAGTTACATGCGCAGTCATAATTGCATCTATCCCTTCATTCATTGCCTGCTGAAAAGGATAAAGTTCAACTGCTAATAGACGCTCTTTATCATGTGGGACAGAAGGCAGTCCTAAATGTGAATCTGTTGCAGTATCTCCGTGACCTGGAAAGTGCTTAGCAGTTGCAGCCATGCCTGAATTTTGAAGCCCTTTTGTGTAAGCTGTTCCTAAGTCAGCAACAAGCTGTGGATCTTCACCGAACGAACGAACTCCAATAACTGGGTTATCAGGATTGTTATTCACATCTAATACAGGCGCTAAATTCATGTTTATACCTAATGAATGAAGCTCTGATCCGATTGCATGTCCGACAGATTCCGCCAGTTCTGTTGATCTTGTTGCACCAAGCGCCATATTTCCTGGGAAATCGGTACCACTCTGCAAACGTGTCACAATTCCTCCTTCTTGGTCGATTGAAAGGAGTAAGCCATAGTCTTCATTTGCTTTTTTATATTCATCAACAAGTCTTACCGTTTGCTCTGTTGTTACAACATTTTCGCGAAACAGGATGACTCCGCCAAGATGATATTTCTTAACTAGCTCTTTAATTTCATCATTCATTTCTGTAACAGGCTGTCCATTCCAGTTACGGAAATCCGGCATTAACATCTGACCCACTTTTTCTTTTACGTTCATAGATGTAACAGCTTTGGAAATGATGTCATATTTCTGTCCTTTTTGTTTGTCAAAATTCGCTTCACCATGTTTAACATGTATACCGATTCTGTCGTATGATTTTCCATTCATGACAAAAATGAATGTTTTTCCGCTTTGGCCACTTAACGTTACGACACCATCATCTGAAACAGATGCTACATTTTTGTTCAAGGATCCCCATTTAAGATTTTCTTTTACTTCAACATATTTACCATTCTCATAAGCTAATAAAGCTGAAAGATCAAAGGTTTCGCCTTTAATTTCATCATTCAGCTGTGGAATGTTCTGTGCAATGATTAAATACCCTTTATTAGCTTGTTCGGCAGAAGCAGAATCACTCTTTCCCATTCCGCTGAACAACGGAATGATCAATACAGCAACTAAAATTAAAAATCGAATCATTTTAAATGCGTTCAATTTTCTAGCCTCCTCTTTTTTTGGTAGCGCTTTCTTTCTTTGACACTTTTCGGTAGAAAAAAGGAGGTTCCTGTCACATGCTGTTAAAACAGAACTTAAGTCCTTCACAGTACTAGGACTAGTTGTCTATACCAATTTAAATTACTGTTTTTTACAGGTAAGAAAGCCTCATATAAAAAGCTTTATCCAAGTTGGACAAGCTAATAGACCATCTTTTTGTTTATTGTTAGAAAAGAGAATATATTTATGCAAAATTAACCAAAAAAGCTTGCGGCTTATTTTCTAAAAATATATAATTCAATTTGTTAGGACAAATATGGGGGCTTAGCTCAGCTGGGAGAGCGTTTGGCTGGCAGCCAAAAGGTCAGCGGTTCGATCCCGCTAGTCTCCACCATACATAACAGTCAAAAACCCTTGAGGAATCAAGGGTTTTGTTTTTTATAAATTACATATTTTTTTATTAAAACTGAAGTTAATCTACTTAGTTCACATTTGGTTCACCTTTAGTTTACTAAAGTGAGTAGTTTCATAAATAATTTTTTTACTTTCTTAATTTCTTGCGTAATTACACCCTTGATATAAATAATATCTGGGGATTTTTTTGTTTGTGATCCCAATGGTGAATTTGTGTGCGGAACATATACTACGTGTTTTATTAAGCACAAATAAGTGCTAGTACCCTTTAAAATCAATACTTTTAATAAATATGTGTGTATTAAAATATATCAAAGTTGATACTTTCGTGGGTAAAATGTGGGTGGTTTGGTGGGTGGAATTGTATCTGAAATTACACATCATACTTATTCAACAATCGCACCCGATAGTTGAAGAACGGTTTTTTCATTTTTTTGATTTTTGGTATCTGGATAGGCATAAATTTCTCCCCAAAACAAATACCCTATCCCTAAAATCAGTGCCAATATAAATATCTAGTGTATTTCCTATGTAATATAACATCGTCTGAAATAAAATTCGTATCCAGGTGCACCGGAGTATTGTGCTGTCGCAACCGTAAGTTTACCGTCGTTAATGTTTATTTTCTTCGCTTTGACGGATGATCTCGTCAACGACGTGATTGATCGGTGCGGTGGCGTCGATTATAATCCCGTTTTTGGGAACGCCTTCTTTCGTTTGATGCAAGCGCGATATGATTTCTCTTTCCTCTGGTCTGCCACCCCAGTCAGTTGGGTCCAGTGCCACTCGTTCATCAATCCGCCTGAGACAGGTTTCCAAGTCGACCTCAAGGACAAACACGCCGTCGAAGAGATCGATGAATTTGGGAAAATTCCGCGAACCACCGCAGAAAAATGTTACCGCCTCATCCTGATTGGCGACCAAAGCTTTTACTTTATCTACATGCCAAATGTGGTGTTCGGGATTAGAGCCATCCGTCGGGATACCAGTTTTCGGATCATCTTGATAAGCCAATTCACGGTCACCATGAATGGCATGGTAGCCGCGCCGCTGTAGTTCGTTACAGACCGTAGTTTTACCGGCGCCGGAAACGCCTTCAATCAGATAATTCCTAATACCCAAGATTAGTCCCTCCATTCAACTAGATAAGCACACTATATTAGATACGTGTATCTGTCGCTAAACTGAACCGTTATGCATTTCTCCTATTTGAACACACGCACCCGATTGCTGAAGAATATTTTATCTTAACCTAAAGGAATTTACTCAACTAAATTACCTTTTAGTTGAATATTTATTTTTAATTTGGAAGGCTAATTATTAACATTTTTAATGCTTTAAGACCCTTTTCTGATTGCATTAAATCAATAGCTTTTTTATTATCTAACAATTTAAGTTCTGTATTTAACCATTGTTCAATTACACTTTCACCTAAGACCCCAACCAGTGCATTAAGGATATCATTTGGAATATTTGAATTAAAATTTTCTTTTATTTCTACACTTGGAAAACTGCTAGCGAATTTATTCCAATATTCTTCGTTATAGCTATTAGATAAAGAATTGATTGCTGGACATTTCATTCTAAATATCACCTATTTTTTAAGGATTATTTTCCATCATTCCACCTTATTGTTTTTCGGTTTATTTCATTCTGCAATTAATATTTAACCATCCATATTCAACAATCCTGCTCGTTTGTTTCATAAGCTCCATAATAATATGGCTAGATCAGCGCACACCTTAATGGGAAAGTTTTAAGTGCCGCGTACAGTTATACAAAGAACAATCCCATTTGTCTTCTATATGACTTAAAATAGTAATTGAAGTATTATCAATATAAGTCTGTTGGAATTTCTGTGGAAGTAACTTTTGTAAGGTTAATCCGATTAAAGCACCGTGGCTGACAACCAATATGCGTTTACCTTTATATTTACAAACTATATCTTTTAAAAAGCCTATTCCTCTGTTAGATACGTCTTCAAAGTTTTCCATACCAAGATCTAAATTACGCCATTCACTACCCCAATGCCTGACTCTGTGTTCTTCCGTAGTGCCTTCAATCTCCCCGCAATTTATTTCTCTTATCCTTTCATCAATATGACTAATGGGCAAACCTATTTTACTTCCAATAATTTTCGCAGTTTCAATTGCCCTAGATAAGTCGCTCGTAATAATCAGATCCCACTGTTCTTCAAGAGATAGCCTATCTCCAATGTTGGTAGCTTGTTTTCTGCCAATCTCATTTAAAGGAATATCACTTACTCCTTGAGCCTTACCTAAGGAGTTCCATTCAGTTAATCCGTGACGAATTAGTCCTATGGTAGTCATTCTTCCACCCTTTTCTTACTATCTGGTTATTCAGCTTCCTATCATTTGTTCATTAAGAAATTCAATAAAAAAGGCACTTCTCCTTCATAGAGATATGCACCCGATTGCGGATAACTATCTCAGTGGTTTTCCTGAGACAATATGCCAATGCAAATGTTTTGAGTCTTGATAGGACCCTAAATTTGTAATAACTCTACAAGCTCCATTTTCTTTTGTAACCTTAGTCGCAACCTTTTTAATTACACTCAGTAGTTCCAATAATAATTCGTTATCACTATCCTCTAATGCAATTAAAGAAGAGATATGTTTCTTTGGTATTGCAACAATATGTACGGGATAAAAAGGTCTTGTATGATTATAGGCTAATACATTTTCTGTCTCTAACACTTTGTTTACGTGGGTTTTACCACTTAAAACCTCATCACAATAAAAGTCTTCAGTCATAATTCCTCTCCTCGATCTAAAAACTCTTGGACTGTCCCATTAAACTTTTCTGGTTCCTCTAATTCAGGGAAATGTGCACTATTATTAAACAGTATGATTTCACTACTCCTTAATTCTTTATGTATTAACGTTGAAATAGGTATACCTGTATTTCGGTCAAAAACACCCGTGATAATTATAGATTGGTGATTAATGTCTTTTAGACGCTCGAGTAGTGGGATTGCAACAGGATTTTTTTGTAATGCCTTAAACATGAGTCCCGTATTTTTTAAGTTACTTTCCTCCCACATTTTTCTATTCTTTTTTGATATGTCTTGATTTTGAAACAATAATAAATCAACTGATTTACTATCTACCAATTCCCAAAACTTGTTGTATGTTTCGTCGATATTTAACCCTTTATTAAGGACATCTTGCATCAGTCTATACATTTGGTGATCAACCACCGAACAAAAACCCGTAATCTGAACCATCTTATTTATTTCTGTATTTATTAGACTAGGTCCGGATAGAACGATTTTATTTATTTCTTCTGAAGCTGCATGGGCAATCTCTAGAGCTAACTCTCCCCCAAAGGAATACCCCAGTAGATCTACTTTCTTTACATCTAACCATCTCAGTAAAGATTTAAAATCCTCAACCAACAAATCAATAGAGTAATTTGTATCATCTGAGGGTTTGCTAGTTCTACCGCATCCGCGCTGCTCATAATAAATAACTGTTCTACTATTTGAGAGTAAAGGACCAATTGTTCGTTCAAATACATAATGATTCCCACCTGGACCCCCGTGTAAAACGACTAAAGGAATTGTATTATTCTCACTTCCTGCTACCCTAATCCAATGGGTAATTCCATTTAATTTTGCTTTAAATTCTCCATCCCTCAATAAAAGACACCTCGATTTTGATAAAGTTCCAAACCTTTATTAGTTCAATAAAAAAGAGCACATTCCTTTCTTAAGAAATGCACCCGATTGTTGAAGAGAGATAACTTTTTTAATTTATAGCTTCCAGTAATTTATGTTCTTCTAGTAACTCAATATTTCTTTTATTTAAGTTGTATTCCTTTATTTGCTTTCCAATATTAGCATAAAGTTGCACATTTTCTAACTCGGATATAGGGAGCCACTTAACACCAGTTTGGTTAGGGTCTGGGTTAAGAGGTAGCTTAGGAATAGAACCTTTTTTCAGCGTACAATCGAACATCATAACCAAGGTGTGAGTATCTCCGAACTTTTCCGAATTAAGATGGGGTGCATACTCATATACAAAGGCTAATGGACCCAACTCTATATCTATACTTGCTTCTTCTTTTGCTTCTCTTATTACTGTTTCAACTATTGATTCGTTTGGTTCAGTTCCGCCTGCTGGTAGATCATAAACTACTCCTCTTTTTGGATCGTTATATTCAGTTAATAAAATTTTATTATTATTAATAATTACTGCACCAGCTCGTACCCTAATATGATAAGACATTTCATTCCGTTCCCTTCTCAACTAATCTACTCTTTACTTCAATAAAAAAAGCACTTCTCCTTCTTGAAGAAATGCACCCGATTGTTGAAGAACGAATCATAGTTTTTCAATAGAAAATATTAAATCATTAAATTCAGTATCGAATCCATATTCATTGCATTTATAAACTAATGAACCGTCTTTTTCGCTTATCAACATTCCTGAGGAGTATGATTGAGATTCTCTACCGTCACCTTCATCCCAAATATTATAAATACTCAATTTGCCATCGTTTGTATGCCATTTAATAATGACTTCTTCTGGAGATGTGTCTTCCCACAAATTTATGCTCTTATAGATTTCACTTTTTAATGCAGAAATTTCAATACCTTTATCAGTTCTTAACCAAACTCCTTGTCTATGAGGCGACGTTTTAGAAATAAAAGTAATTTTAACTAACTGACCATCTTGTATATTTTGAATATCCCTTAAAATACATTTTCCAATCCCTTTTCATAATAGGCTTTATTAAAGATTATTTCCTTTCCGGGGTAGCGTCAGGAAAATGCGGATTTACAACGATAAGGAGATTCCAAATTAAAAAGCCCAACTTCTCTACAAATCAAAATAGAGAAATTGAGCTTTTCAGTTACTTCATTTATTTATTGAATTCATTAACTGGAAGAAGTATTCAGGTTTATGAGTCTTATTTAGGTTATACCATGAATGTAATGCATCTGGTGTAAATACATCTATTTTTTTCAGTACCTCCATGGCAAATTCCAGAGGAGCTATTCCTGATGCGGTGACTAAATTCGCATCAGATACCGCAGATCCCAACTCATAAAACTTTTCTCCTTTGTAGTTAGTACATACCATTTTGGTATATTCCAAGTTATTACTTGTGTGCTTTCTAGTATCTAAGTATCCCCTATTCGCGAGGGCCTCAATTGCGCCACAAATTGCAGTAACAATGGTGCCAAGCTTTAAAGCCTGGCCGATTCTTTCCAAGATAGGCTGATGAATGTCTTCACTCCAAGTAGTTCCTCCCGGTAAAATTAAAAGATCTTTATTTTCAAAAGTACATTCATCAAGGGACATATCTGGTTTTATGCTCAGCCCTCCCATAGTCGTAATCATTTCTTTATTAGCTCCTACTGTCATTACTTTTAAAGGTGCTAAATCTTTTTTGAAATACCTTCCTGAGTTTAGTTCAGCTATTAAATATCCATATTCCCAGTCTGACATTGTATTAAATACATATAAAAAAACTTTTTTTGTTTGCATCCAATAACACTCCAATCACAATTGATATAGCCAGTATAATAAAACTTCCCTGACAGTTAGCGTCAGGGAAGTGATCATACTTCATGAAATTTTATTAATTCCGACAGAACTTCAACAAGTCTTTTCTTCAGACTGATCGGCTCAATCACTTTAATAGATTGATTGTACGGTAAAAGTAAATAAGGTACATATGTATGAATCACATCTTTTTCAAGAAGAAAAACGGCTTGATTTGAAGTCCGTTCTTGTAAATAATGTCCTATAAACCAATGTTGGCAAATATCATCCAATACACTTTTGTCCCCAGAAATAACCAAAGCAATAATCCCTTCCTTATCTTCTATAGCTGGAAGAAGATTTCTTGTAAAAAAGTCACGTGCTGAAAAATCTTCCGGCCGGTTAAACGTATTTTCGGTCAGCATTAGACTTTCAATTCGATCTACTCTAAAACTACGGATATCATTTCTAAGATGACAAAATCCAATCACATACCACTTATTATTCCAATAGATCATTCTGTACGGATCGACCAATCTATCATTTAATTGCTTTTCTCCACTTTTATGGTAAACAATTTTTACTGAGTACCCGTCAGCTACGGCCTGCTCCAACTCCTTCAAAAAAGGTTCCATAGAAAGTGAACGTAATCGACTGATTACTTCAAGACTCGTTAAATGTTGGTTTACCTTTGTTTCCTGTTCTTGATTTGAGTAGTTACTTAGTTTTGAAATGGCCCTATTTAGTGCCTCACCACCATAATATCCGGCTTCTTCTGCAAAAACAGCAGCGTGAAATAATGAAGTTTGCTCCTCAAAATCAAAAAATAGAGGAGCCTCAATAAAATTGTCCAATAAAGTGTATCCACCGTTATGTCCTGGTTCTGAAATTATAGGTACGCCACTTGTTGAAATTGTATCAATATAACGATACACAGTCCTTATATTCATCTCTAACTTTTCTGAAATTTGTTTTGCAGTAATTTTTTCACCTGAACGAAGCATCCATAGAATTGCTAACATATTGTCAATTTTAGGCATATAATTCCACCTCTATATCCCTCTATATATATAATTAATAACCATCTTACAATACCAATTATTTCAAATACTATAATATTGAGCAATCCCCTTATTCCATTAAATGGCAAGTTTCATATAAAAGAGTACATTTCTTATTACAGAAATGCACCCTATTGTTGAATAACTCATTATAAGAATGTTATTCCTCGCTAACTTGTACCAAATCTTTTAGCTGATCTGACACGAGCACGCTCAGCTTCGACTTCACGATTGCGAGGTTCTGCACTGGTTTCCATAGTATCAAATAAATTCTTAGTAATCATTGCTACTTCATTGACTGCGTGATAAAACGCATCCTCGTTCGCCTTTGAGGGTTTGTTATACCCCGTTATCTTTCTGACGTACTGAATAGCTGCTGCATGAATCTCTTCATCAGTAGCTGGTGGGTCGAAATTAAATAATGTTCTAATGTTTCGGCACATAATTTCTCCTTTTTTGTTTTCTTATTTCACATTCCATTCCACAAGGGATCCTTACAATCCTTTTCTATTTAAAAAGGAACTCTAATTTTTTAGAACCAGAAAGTGTTCTAAACTGCAACAAGGATGGTTAATATAAATGCCCTCGTTGATATTTTTTTTACTTTACAGCTGTTTAAAAAGAATAATAGATAGAATAGGAGCAACCTTTATTGGGTTGCTCCTGGTTTATTTCTTATGCTATTATCAGCCCTCTTGATATTCAATTAAAGCACCCGATTGTTGAAGAAAAAACAATTATAAGTTAATGAACATTTAGTTCTTTATGTACTTTAAGCCGGTCTTAACATCCACAATTCCATAAACAATAGCAGCCAAGAATCCTATGATGGTAAGTTCAACTTCTTTAAGCATTATCCCTAATAAAGAACCAAATAAACCATGGAGTAGTATATACATCAATAGACTTAGATTCGTGTAATTTCCCCACTTTTTCAACAAAAACTCTAAACAATACGATACATAGCTGCCAAAGACCAAGATAATCATACCGGCATATAAGAAGAATATAATAAAAGAAACTATAATTTCTGGGCCAAGTGTCTCCCCCTCGAAAAAAGGAATTATCAATAAAATGAGACTGACAAATAGAGTGCACAAAATGTTGCCACTATCTTTATTCTCCCAGGAACATTCTTCATCTGAAATCTCCTTAAATATGTTCTATTCCTATTTTAGCGTTTAATACCTGTATTTGTTTGTACTTATTCAAAAATAAAAGCAACCAATTTTGGCAGCCGATCTTAGATTATAGCAGCACCCGATTGCGGAACAAAAAAATCCTGCATATCATACAGGACTTTTAATCAAACTTTATTATAAATTATCAATCTTTTTTTATAACTATCGAACTTTTTTACAAAATATCAAACTTTATTTTAAATCAACAGTTGGTCAATATCCCTTTTTACTTCCATAACTACCCGGCAAAACCTTACTCATCAAATCTGGTCCTTTAAACTCTTTATTTTTGTGACCATAGCCTAAGTAATCCAACCGTTTTCTTTTATTTTCCTCCTCTAAGGCTTGTAAACGCAACTCAACAGCTATGTCTAAAGCGAATAAAAAATCATTCCATGTACAAGAATCTTCTAACTTGTTGCTTGAAATTATATCTTTCACTTCAGTTCCTGGATAAGTCTTTTCAAAGGTTATACTTTGATTATTAGAAGTTACTGGTTTAAAACCTTTTTCCATTAAATATTGGAATTTTTTCCTTCTTAAATCTGAAAAAGAATCATCAAAAACATCAACACCCATAATTGGAGCTATAGAAGCACGTTTTTTTTCAATTTCTAATTCAAATTCTTCAAATGTTATAGAATCATCGGTCATCCAAGTATTTTCAAGAACAATTTCTCCTTTAGTCCATTGAGGTAGCCATCCGTTATGACTCTTTCTTCTAAAACCATTTTTTTCAAGATATCGTGTTTTTAAGTAATATAATTTTGTATTCATATGCTCATACTCCTAGAGTTCAAGTTCATAAAATTTTTGTTATACCTGGTGGTAAAACTTTGCTATTCCTTATGTATAACGTCTAAATTTCCTAAATTAAAATCATCACCCAAAATAGTATCTGACCACCTTTTCCCTGACATTTCAGGTAGTAGATCTCGATACTGTCCCCAATTCAAGATATGAATATGATCATATCCTTCTGGCAATTGTTTAATACTTTGTGAATTCCTTGCTGGAGAACAAGCGTATAAAATCATGTTTTCAGCTAAAGTAATCAATGCTTCCCACTCTGTAAATGATTTTATTTCCCCCTGGTGTAATCTACCTATATAAATCTGGACATTACCGCCATCTTTGTTAAAGTGCCAATTATGTTGTGGTATCCTAACTCCGAAAGTTTGTTTTATTGCTTTTCCTACATATAAAAGAATATGGGAACCGTATACAGGATGGCTCCCGTAAATTTGATAAACACCGAAATCTTGTGAGTCATTATTTAACCCAATAACTTGATCTAAAGTGTAAGGCCCATACCAATTAATATGTATATCTATTGGATTTTTATTTCTCATTTAATAATCACCATCTCAATATATAATTTTATCTGTAATAGAAAAACTAGAGGAAATCCCCCTAGTTTATTTTTGAATCGATGTCTGAAGTATCTACACCATCTCCAAACCATTCAATAAGCTTTTCTTTTGCTTTTTGTTTTATATCGGTGTCGATATAAATAGCGACTTGAAATAATGCAACCCCTAAAGCTCCTAAATCATCTGTATACCCTACACCGACCATTACATCCGGAATCAAATCAAGAGGTAAAATGAAATATCCTAATGCTCCTATAATAGTGGCTTTAGCCTTAGTTGGTACTTCTGGCTTTTGAAGTGTGTAGTATAAGAGTAAAACCGCATAAACAACGGATGAACCTGCTTTTTTAGCATATTTCTTT
Source organism: Fictibacillus halophilus (assembly GCF_042680145.1). Classification (GTDB taxonomy): domain Bacteria; phylum Bacillota; class Bacilli; order Bacillales; family Fictibacillaceae; genus Fictibacillus; species Fictibacillus halophilus_A. The sequence goes on from NZ_JBHTNQ010000001.1 coordinate 2,332,991, forward strand.
AACTTCCCCCAAAACTTATCGTCTGAGAAATGTTTACTTGTTTCTCCCATTTCTTTTTCAAATTGTTCATCTGATGTTGCCATATTAATATTTCCCCCTTTGATTCGCTTGCGTGTTTGACTTACTATACTTCTCTATTTTACAAGAATATGGAATGTATTTGTAAGTAAAATAAAGATATTTTAAAATTTATTCAGTGAACATTTGGCTCTTTAAAATTTTGATACCTTCCTATATAGATCTGCATTTTTCTTCATATTCACCATCTCTACTAAGAAGTGTACAGGGGCATTTTGGATTAAAACCAAAAAAATAAACCATTTAATTCAATTATAATTATTCAAAATAACTACAAAATAGACATTTCATTACTCCACAATCTGGCCCGATTGTTGAATAAAAGTGATTCAAATTAATAATCATTTTAGTATAGTTGAATTCTTTAAATTTAGGAGATCAACAAAAAATAGCTAGCTAATTTACATATATTTTTAGCTAGCTGTACGACTTCCTTTATTCTGTTTTTATTAAAGATCAGAACCTTTTAGCTTATATGAAAAAAATATAAAACAATATATTTGATATTTTCCTTACATCGTTTAATTATGTTGTTGTTCTATGAATCAAATGGAAGGATAAATTTGTTGGGTCCTTACTTTCTTCACCAGTGATTGCTTGAATCATTACTTTCATTGTTTGACTCCCCATTTTCTCAACTGGTTGAGCGATTGTAGATAAACCCAGCAGCTGTGCGAGAGGCTGGTTATCAAAACCAATGATGGCTAGATCTTGAGGAACCCGCCAACCACTATCTTTTGCTGCTTTTAAGAGCCCCGCAGCAACTTCATCACTGCCCGTAAAAATCGCTTCCGGTCTATTTCTTAACTGTTTTAATCTGTGAAACACATTCTTCCCATCTTCTATACTGATCGCATTGTACAAGTACCAGTCTTCATCGATTACTAAACTTGCTTCTTTCATAGCCTTTTCGAACCCTTTTCTCCGGTCTCTTGTTAACCTGGACCTTCTCTCACTTCCAGCACAATACGCTATTCTTTTGTATCCGCGGTCAATGAGATGCTTCGTTCCAAGGTATCCACCCATCACTTGGTCTAAATAGACCAACGGAACGTAAGCATCATCATCGTATTCGTTACAAATCACGATAGGACCATCGTTCAAATACGGTTTAAAATGTCTCCATTCGTTTTCTATCGAAGTCAGAATTACGCCATCCACTTGTTTTGTTTTTAACAGCTCAAGAAACTTCTTCTCTTGATCTTTGTTGTAATGAGTCTGACAGAGAATAAGTTTATACCCAAACTTCGCTGCCTCGTTCTCCATCACTTCTACCAGTTGACTAAAGAAGGGGTTCGTGATTCGTGGTACGAAGACAGCAATCGTATCCGTTTTGGTTTTACGTAATCGTTGCGCTGAACTATTAGGCACATAGTTTAATTGTTTCATTGCGTTTAATATCTTACGCTTCTTTTCTTCTGTAACGTAAGGGTGGCAATTCAAGACCCTTGAAACGGTCGTTCGAGATATTCCGGCAAGCTTTGCTACATCATGAATCGTAGCCATCTAGAACATCCATCCCTTCTTAATAGAGATAACCTAAATCACTTTTTTGAAGATCTTTGAATTTACAACGCTTATCGTTGATGGTGATATGACCGTCTTGTGGAAATTGCGATTCAATAAACAATAGTTTCAGTTCTGTAATCTCACTATCAACCGTTACCTCCCACTCCGCATTTACAAGGTTTGCTCTTACGCCGAGCTTTTGATTCAAGTAATCGGTGATAAAGATGTCCATCCCGTCCTCTAGGTAAATTCTCGCTAAAGGTTTTGTATACCCATCGATTTGGTTGCCGACATAAGAACCTAATCGAAGAGTCTCGTCTGTATTCGTTAAAAGAACAGATCCTTGTTTTACGTAAACAGGTATCGTATCAAGAGGTGCATTCACTCGTTTGAATTGTGGACCTACGATCGCCTCACCTGACCATAGACAATACCACTTGCCATCAGGAAAATAGACGTTTCGCTCCGTACTTCCCTCTTCAATGACAGGTGCAATAAGCAGATTTTCACCGAACATGTATTGATCAAACATCGTCTTAACACTAGAATCCTCTGGATATTGTAAACAAAGAGCCCGCATCAATGGAATGCCTGAAATACTTGAGAGCCTTGCTTGATCATAAATATAAGGTAAGAGATTCATCCTAACGTTCGCAAAGAATCGATATCCTTCAATCGCATACGGATTTCCCGTTCTCTCAGCAATGTTCCACGGTGTTCGGTCCTGGTTAAATTCTCCCTTACTCTCCGCATGATATTGCATGATTGGACAGAAAACAGCCATCTGTACAGAACGAATGAAAAGTTCCGCTGTAGGGATATCTCCGTTAAAACCACCTAAATCCCATCCCCAAAACGGAATCCCAGAAAGACCAGATGATAACCCAGCAATCAATGAACGCTGAAATGCCTCGAACGTGGAACGCTCATCACCCGCCCAATGGGCAGGAAAGTTTTGAGCGCCGGTATAACCCGCTCTACTGAACGTCATCGCGTCTCCTTTATGTTCTGAATTCGCGAAATCATAGTACGCTTCCACATAGTCGTTCGGATATTGGTTTCGCATCACATCTCCCTTACGTCCATCAGAGAATATCAGGTCCTTACCAAACACGAACTCACCACCATCAGTCTTAAAACCATCTACTCCTATATCAAGAAGATATTGTCGTTTATTAAACCACCATTCTTTTCCTTCAGAAGATGAAAAATCCATCAACATACTCTCTTTGAACCACCCTTCTGGCATACGATAAGGTGTCCCGTCATTGTTTTTTACCATGAATCCTTTTTGAATCATATAAGCTTCATCACTATCTTTTTGAGGATGATGCTGTCTGTTTAAGTATTTCATGATTGGAATCTGCCAAAGAATCAGTTTCAATCCGTTTTCATGTAGGTAGTCCGTGAGTCCTTTAGGATCTGGCCATCTTCCCCATTCAGGAAAATGAAAATCTTCATACCGATGATAGTCGCTTTCTTCTTTTACGGTATACTCCGCATCGTTAAAAATATAATACGTCGCTTCATCGCTCCACTGCTCTAACACTAGCACCGTAGAAGGAATTTTAAGCTCGTTCGTTAACTTCACCTGTTCTCGCACGACTTTATCTCGGTCCCAGTTGTTACTCGACATCCAAGGCCCGAATGCCCAGACTGGTGGAAGGATAGGTTTACCCGTCTCCAACGTAAACTGTTGTGTGACCTCACCGATTTCTCCCATAAACAAGTACATCTTTAACGGTGTGTCTCCGAGATCACACTCGATCTGTAGAAGGTCATGAAGGTTATATCCAAGATCAAACGCACTCCACCTCAAGGTATCGATCCACATACCATAACCCTTAGAACTGACGAAGTAAGGAACAGGCATGTAAGTTCGTGTTCCTTGATCTCGGTATTGGTTGTAGACGAAACAATCGAGTACGTTTCCTCTTTGATTCAATGAGTTATATCTCTCACCGAACCCATACAGTTTCTCTTCGTCTTTGAGTTTAAAGTTAAACATCAGTTTGAATGAATCATGTCCGTCCATCAGCCAGGAGATAGGATATAAATTTTTATCATAACTCTGTATCAGCGTCTTGCCACTTGAATCTTTAAGTTCGATAGAGAAAGGATTCTTATGTAGTTCATACTGATACTTCGGTTGCGTCATGACATACCTATCACCACAATCAATAACGAGAGAAGAATTAGTGATTTCTAATCCCTTTGGTTCCTCAAACTGAAGAGAGAGTGAAGAATGATTATGTTCTAACTGAAAACCTACATACAAAGATGAGTAACCTAAAAGATCTTCCCCTTTAAACCAAACTGTTTTCTCTAAATGTCCGATATAGTGAACCAACTTTATGGCGTTCGTTTGTAATGGAGAGAAGTGATGTGTTTCACTAGTCGCTACCTCCACACCGTCTTTTAAGGCTTTAATTTCATACGAAACGTCTTTCGTAAAACTCCCTATATTTGCCTTCCACGTCGTTCCCTTCTCCTTGATGCATGGAACCATTTTTACTTCTTCTCCACTTCTTACCGATACATAAAGTTTATCGATATCATTCGGCCAGATCTCAGCACACACGGTTACATCTTGCTCTACGTGAGGCTGTTTAGGGAACCGTTCAAAGGGTTGCGGCTCATAATGGTTTCCATGTCCGTATGGATTATGGATTATCTGGTACGACGTACTAAGTTTCAGACTCTCATCAAGATAGTATTTAACGATTTCGAGCAGACTCTCAGTTAGTATGTTTTCTTTATCGTTTTTCGTTCTACTATTCGTCTCTTCAAAATAGTGTCTCGCTTTTTTCGTATCGCCTTTTTCCGTAAAATAAAGGGCCAGCCAAGCACAGCTCGCAGAGGAATGTACGTTGTCTCCTGGTGCCGTAAACACTCCTTGATCGGATACGAGTCTAGATTCAATTTCTTTCACAGCTTCGACCATGATCAAGTCTTCTGGTGAGAATAGACCAAAAGGCATTACTGTCGCGAGAAGGTCTGTTGAGACCGTTTGTTTGTTTAACGAACTGATTAACATCCCACCGTTTAAGCCTTGATCAAAAAAGTAATCTCGTATCTCTGTAAGGTCTGCCTGTAGGTAGTTCTTACCTAGTTGTTGTTTAACGGCTAATAACGCAGCGTACGTAATTCCTAAATTAGAGAAATAAACATCCTTCTCCTGACTATTCATGAAAAAGTTATATTGCGGAAGTTGCCACGTGTTTCTTAACGTCTCGACGATAGCCTCAATTTTTTCTTGATGTATAAGTGTAAGATCAGGTCTGCCTCTTCTTTTGTCATGCTGAACAACAGACCAGACCCAACTAGCCAGATAGTAGATCGTCTCCTCTGCCTCGCTCGGTTGATAGTTGTTTAAAAGTTTTTCAGATACATCAAAATTGTTTTTTAACTGAAGAGCATGTGCTTTTATAATAGAAGAAAAAGCGACAAATGGTTTATCAGTGTCTTGTAGAATCATCTTATCTCTCCTGTTACAAAGATACAGCCAAGAAAATTCTTGGCTGTATCTTTTTGTTTTATTTTTTGATCAAAGTGTTTAATTCTTTCTCCACATTCTTTAAAGCTTCTTCAGGTGTAGCCTGACCGAGCTTTACTTTATCTAGCTCTTTACCAAACATATCCGTCATCTTGCTCCATTCTTCGATCACTGGTGGAACTACTAACGTATCAAGTGCTTTAAAGACAACATCTCTGCTCTCTGGTGGTGATTTTTCTAAATAACCTTTTACAAGAGCGTCGTTCGATACAGCAGGAAGTTCCCACGCACTATCGATTCTGATCTTTGCAGCTTCCTCAGAGCTACTCATGAACTGTGCCCATTTCCAAGCCGCTTCGGCGTTCTTTGTTTTCTTTGAAACCGCGAGTCCGTTCGCGAAGAAGTGATGTGCTTTTTGTGTGTTTCCTGGCTCTAATGCGATGTCCCATTTAAACGGTACATCTTTAAAACCATCAAACATCCAGATTCCTGTACGAAGCATTGCGATTTTGCCTGCTTTAAACAAATCTTCATTTGCCTGACCTGACATCTCTTTTTCTGTTGGAGTCACATGGTATTTGTTCATCTTATCCATCATCCATGTTAAAGTCTCCACGTTTTCAGGGCTATTTACGGTTACTTCTGTCTTGTCTTCGTTTAGAATCGAACCGCCATTTTGTGCGATCGTCTTATAGAATTCCCAAAACTGAACAGGTGAGTACGTACCCCAAACACCATTCTTTTTATCCGTTAGTTTCTCAGCTGCCGCTAACTCTTCTTTCCACGTCCAGCTGTCGTTCGGATACTCAACACCCGCTTTATCAAAAAGGTCTTTGTTATAGAAAAGGACAACATTTGAGAAACTTTCTACCATTCCGTACTGTTTGCCATCATACTGAAAAGCTTCATACGCTTTTTTGTTGATACTATCTGGATTAAAGTTCGTATCTTTTTCGATAAGTGGATCGAGTTCTAAGAGCGCTCCTTTAGAAGCGTAACTCACAAAGTTCTCATAGTTTAGTTCAAACACATCCGGTGCGTTGTTTCCAGCGATCTGGGTTTGAAGTTTTGTAAAATAATCATCAAAAGATGCCAATTCATAATCTACTTTAATTTTTGGATTCTTCTTCTCAAACGCAGCAATCATCGCTTTTAGTTCATCTTCATGATCTTCACCTGGTGAGAACGCAAAGTACTTTAGTGTTACGGTGCCGTCTTTACTTGTACCCGTGGATTGTTCAGAACTACACCCTGCGATAATCCCTATCAACAGAACGAAAATAATAGCCCAGATACCCGATTTTTTCATGTTTATACCCCTCATCTTTTTTTATTTGATCCCACTTAATGTAATACCTTTGATGAAGTACTTCTGAGCGAATAAATAGACAGCTAAGATCGGAATGACACTAATCACGACACCAGCCATTAATAGATTCCAATCTGTTGCCCACCTCCCTTGAAGAATTGAAAGTCCAAGCGGCAGTGTCATCAGATCTTGGTTACTCACGATGATCAACGGCCATAGAAAATTGTTCCACGATTGCATGAAAGAAAAGATGGCTAATGTCGCAAGAGCCGGTTTTGATAATGGCAAGATGATCTGAAAGAACACCCTAAAGTGACTGGCTCCATCAATAAATGCCGCTTCTTCTAAAGATTTTGGTATTCCTAAAAAGAACTGTCGCAACAAAAACGTGCCGAATGCGTTAAATAAACCCGGAAGAATTAAACCTTGATATGTATCCAGCCAGCCGAGATACTTCATCAGAATGAACTGAGGTGTCATCGTGACCTGCATCGGGACCATCAGTGTCGCAAGATAGATAAGAAATAACGTGTCCCTTCCCTTAAAATGAAGTCTCGAGAAGGCGTAAGCCGCCATCGAACAAAGTAGCAATTGTCCAAGCGTTGAAGTGACAGCTACAAAAAAGCTGTTGAACAAGAACTTCCAGATCGGGAAGGTTTCGGCTACTTGTGCGTAGTTAGTGAGTGTAATTGTCTCCGGTATGAACTGAGGTGGAAGCGTCATCGTTGCTCCTTGATCTTTGATCGATGTTGATAACATCCATAAAAAAGGGATGATCATGATGAGTGCCCCTAGACTGATCGTCGAGTAGAAGGCGATTCTTTTCAGCCATTTTCTCTTGTTGAGGGAGATGACGGGTTGTGTTGTTTGTTTTTTCGTGACGACCGTTACATCACTGTTCATAATCAACCCACCTCTTTTGTAGTCTGTTTTGGATCAGGGTAACAATAAATATGATAAGGAAGAGTACCCATGAGACCGCTGAAGCATAGCCCATTTCAAAATAGCGAAAAGCATGGTTGTAAATCTTCTGAACAAGGACCGTTGTCGAACCGGCAGGTCCACCTTCAGTCATGATCATGACCTGATCAAACACTTGAAACGAATTGATCAATGAGATAATAAGGATGAAAAAAGTCGTAGGTGTAAGAAGTGGAATCGTGATGTGAAGAAACTTTTTTATCGGTGAAGCCCCATCAATTTCAGCAGCTTCATAGTATGTTTCCGATATATTTTGTAACCCTGCTAAAAATAAGACCATAACAAAGCCTGTATCTTTCCAAACACTCGTTAGTACAATAGCGATCATCGCCCATTGTGGATCTTGTAGCCAGTCAGGACCGACAAATCCAAACCAAGATAAAAAGTAGTTAACCAGACCATAGGCTGGGTTGAAGAGCCATTTCCAAATGAGGGACACGGCGACCCAAGATGAAACAACCGGGATGAAATAAGCGGCTCGGAAGAAAGCTCTTCCTTTCATGTTCTTATTTAAAAGCATCGCGATACCAAGAGCTACTATCAATACTGTTGGTAAGTATGCAATTATAAACAGAAGTGTGTTCTTTAGTGCAGACCAAAATTCTGTGTCTTCAATGATTCCTTTATAATTATCAAAGCCAATAAACTCAGGAGTTGATAATAAATCCCACTTCGTAAAACTAAGTCCGAGGGATTTGAGTATAGGGATACCAATAAAGACGAGAAATCCGATAAAGTTAGGTAACAGGAAAAAACTGATGACTAGCCATTTTTTCCAACCTTTATCCCCTACCATCTTTATCCTCCTTTACTTAATTAAGAGTTCTGATTCCTCATATAACGGAACTTGGAACAGTTGATTGATCGCAAGGAGAGCTGCACCTTGCACCCATGCATCGTCACCGAGTTTAGATAACTTGATCTGGGTCTTACAGTTCGCGTTTGAGAAAAAGTTTTGATCAGCTAGTTTAAGTGCATAAGGAAGGAAGAAATCTTTTGCGATCATGCCCTCTCCGACTAATACGACCATCGAAGGGTTGAAGCTGTTGATTGCACTTATCATGCCAACGCCAATGTTCTTACCAAGCCTCTTTAAGAGTTCGATCGCTAAATCATCTCTTTTTGTTGCCGCTTGATATACTTTAGAAAACGAAAAGTCTTCATCTAATAGAGTGTTTGCATATTGAGCTTTTAGATAGTTTCCTTCTATGGCTAAGAAGGGTTCAGATGCATACATCTCAAGGCACCCGTTCTGACCGCAATGGCATTTATAACCGTCGATGTTGACGATGATATGCCCAAATTCTCCTGCCCCGCCATGTTCCCCGTAATAAAGTTGATTGTTGATTACAATCCCTGTACCGATTCCCGCTCCGACGGAAAGACAGATAAAGTTCTTGTGCAGCTGACCGATACCTAGACAATACTCCGCTAACGTGTAAGCGTTTACATCATTATCAATAAAAATAGGAACATTATAGCGTTCTCTAAGTTGTGCACATAGGTCGATATCCTCCCAATTGAGAAGCGTCGATCGTAGGACCTTTCCATCCTTACCGCTGATGAGTCCAGAAGAAGCGAGTCCGATTCCTAAGATGTATTCATTTGTAATTCCAAACTGGAATAATATTTCTTCAATGCCTTGCTGTATCATGTTAAGAACGACTTCAGGTGAACTTCCTTTGATGAAAGAATAATGTTTTTTTAAGAGGATGGTAGCTTTTAAGTTTGTGAGGGCAATGATGACTTGTCTCTCTTCGATCTTGATACCGAACGTGTAGCCGAAATTGTCATTCAGTTCTAAGAGGATGGGACGTCTGCCGCCTGTTGAAGTAGCGGTTCCAACCTCATAAACCAAATTGTTCGTAATCAAGTCTTCTACAATATTGGTTACAGTCGATAAGCTGAGCTTTACTTTCTTGGATACATCTGTTCGACTAATCGGGCCGTTAACCCGAATGTTTTCGATTACCAGTGCACGGTTGATATCTTTGATCAGATTTCGATTTCCTATACGTAATTTATCCATAATCATACCTTTCCTTTATTTTCTAATTATGATTATAACTTCCTTTATTCAGTGAAGCAAGTATATATTTTAATTTTTCTGACATTTATTTTTAAAAGATAAAGCTAATCCTCGTTGATTAAGATTAGCTTTTCATCTTAGCAGAAAAATAAATAGTTAGGATTCCTATTTAGTTATTACATTGGTAGTAGAGGTGATTAAAGAAGCCCTTTTCTAAGCTATTTTTAAAGGCTCTTTCTAATTTCCAAAATGAATTTTAATAAAAATCAGTGCACAAATTAGTGCACAGACGTATTTTATTCTATTGGTTTAAATTGTTTTATGTTTATTCCGAATTTCTAAAAACCCTTATAAAATAAGACTTATTTAATCTTATTGAGTCAGAATTAACTCAGTTTTATTTCTGGATTTCCTCTGGCAGCCAAAAGGTCAGCGGTTCGATCCCGCTAGTCTCCACCATACATAACGAAAAACCCCTTGAGAACTCAAGGGGTTTATTTTTTCTTTTTATCTCTTGGGTCTTGCTCTTCTGCAAACTCAGTCGCATATCTTAGACTTGGCTGTCTAAATCTTCTATGCTGGCGCTTCACCTTTGTTCTTGATGGCATATGTTTTAACAAGTATTGATGAACGAAAACTTCCCCTGCTGTTATAATACCGGCAGAAATAATACTTCCCCACGCAATTTGGAGATAGCCGTTTAGAAGAATGGAACCAAAAACCCATACAATCATATAGATTAAAATAAATTCCGCCATTAGTGTATTCTTTTTACCAAGTCGCGGCAAAAGGATTCGATCAGCAAGAATATAAGATACTGCTGTAGCAGTTACGGCGAAAGAAATGACATCACTGATTGATGCATCAAAAAATAAATCCAATGCAATCCAAAACGCGATCAAAGAGACGATAAATTTGATTAAAATTCCTTTAGCTTGTTCCAATTAAAGACCTCCTTATTCTGTTCCTAGTTTGCAACAAAACAAGAAGGTTCATACTTAAGCAATTTGAATCCCTCACAAGTTTTGTGAGGGATTTTTTTATTCCTAAACAGCAGGTATTATTTCTGTTTTTTCTCTTTGTTTATTTAAGTTTGCGGTTTTATCCATTAACGTTCCGGCAATGAATACAACTGTTGAAAGAAGCAGAGCATAAAATACAGGATCAACATGTGTCCATGGGAATGGCAATAACGCGGCTTTACCAAAAATAGCCTGTGAAAGACCACTGGCTGTTGCTTCTTTTAAAAAAACATTGAATTTATGTAACATTAGTGAAATATTTTCGTAATAATTGAAACCAAATATGAGGCATTATCGTCTAATAAGTGAACTAGCTTTTAAGGGGGATTTAAATTGAAGAAAAGAAATCGTGCAGTTATTTTTACAGTTTCAGCACTGCTTACAGTCGGTGTGTTTACTTATAATGATTTTGAAAGCAAAGCCAAGGCAACTTCTGATCTATACGTAAAAGATAATATTGAAATACATACATCTGATCGTTCAGCTGAAATAATCTCGAATGAGCCTAGTCAAAAGCCTTATAAACAACAAACAATGGGTGAAGAAAAAGTTCCAGTAGTTGACGGTGTTAACAAACAAGAATCACCTAAGGTTGAAGAGTCAAATGATCAACGAACCCAAGTTGAAGATAAGAAGCCTGTTAAATGCGGTACCGGGAGAACAATTAATGAAAAAGAAATTAAAACAGTTAACCCTGAAACAAGAGTGATTGATGGTTATACGTTTGTAAATATCACGGATTCTGCAGAAGAAAATTTAGCTGATTTAATTGAAATAGCCAAAAAGCATAATGCTGCGTTATACGCGATTGAATATAGTGACTCATTTGCGATGTATTCCAATGATACAGGTGAACCACTTATCATGTTCAGCACAGGTTCAAGATCTGTTCCTGTTGAGCATGCAGCCATCCTTTATGACATGCATCCCTCAATTAAAGAGCAGATTAAAACTGTAGTAGAAACTGGCAAGGAAACAATCGTTGAACTTGGTGAATTCGAGAGCTACCATATTTCTAAAACAGACGGAAGAATTTATCTTTCATTTTAATAAATGCAAAAAGCCCTCGATTTAGAGGGCTTTTTTATTTCTTCTTATTTATTTCCTTTAGAGCCACAACTTTTAAAGCAAGCAATTCTTTTTCGGTGAATTTTTCTAATAGCTTTTCATAAACAGCTACCTTTTCTTCTTCACTTAAACCCCCGCTAACCTGTTCTCTCGTTCTAGCCAATTCAGTTACCGTATACTTCTCAGAAATCAGCTTTACTGCTTCTTTTCTCGTGGTAAACGGGAGGTTTTTCGAGTTAGTTTCCCCTGTTTCTATGTATTTTCTGATCTCAGGGTCCTCGAGGAGCTTGTTTATCTCTTCTTCATTCGAAGATAATTCTCTAGAAATCTCGCTCATCGCTTTTTCAGAGGCATAGTCCATAACAAATAAATAGCTGATTACACCCGTCGCTATAAAAAACATGAATACAACACCAAGCCACCACTTAACCATTTAATCACCATCTCATTTTAGATAATTTATTCATAGCACATTTGCCAAAGTTTGGAAAGTGCAAAATGATTTTTTAGAGAGTTTCTTACAGTCTCCCATCTCGTTCTTTCTAGTATGCTATTATTTACCATAAGAGCAGATCAATATTTAAGCTGGAGGTCATTATGTCGCGCCTTACTGATCATTTAATCGTAATCTCTTTTGATTGCTTATCTTCGCTGGATTTCCCTATGCTCCAGGAACTTCCGCATTTCAAAGAACTTTTACAAAGAGGATCTTACTGCAATCAAGTTCAAACGATATATCCTTCTGTTACCTATCCTTGTCATACAACCATTGTAACGGGAAATTATCCAAAACGTCATGGAATCGTTAATAATACGCTTCTTCAGCCTGGTAGATTATCTCCAGATTGGTATTGGCATCGCAAACATGTGAAAGGCACAACTTTATATGATGAAGCAAAAAAAGCAGGTATGACGACAGCAGCATTATTGTGGCCAGTTACAGCTAGAGCAAACATCGATTACAACATGCCTGAAATCTTTGCAAACCGTTCGTGGCATCATCAGGTACCTGTTTCTCTTTCAAATGGAAGTATGCGCTATCAATTGGATTTAAATAGACGTTTTGGTCATCTTCGGAACGGACTTAATCAGCCTGAACTGGATGATTTTGTATTAGAATCAACGGTTCATACGATTAAGACGAAAAAACCAGAATTGCTTCTCGTTCATTTTGTTGATTTGGATTCACAGCGTCATTACCATGGCTTTTCTTCTAAAGAGGCGATGGCTGCTGTCAAGAGACATGATGTTCGACTTGGACGTATCATTCAAGCGCTCAAAGAAAGTGATATATATGAAAATTCTACGATCATCGCTCTTGGAGATCATAGTGCTCTTGATGAATCGAAAGCGATTAAGCTCAACGTATTATTTAAAGAACAAGGTTTAATAGATGTAAATGAACGCGGAAAAGTGAAAAGCTGGAAAGCCTATTGCAAGAGTTGTGATGGATCCGCATATATTTACTTAAATGATCCATCCGATCATCAAACAAAGGAGGTAGTAGAAGAGCTTTTGAAGAAACTAGTATTAGATCAAACAAGCGGTATTGAAAAAGTCATCAGCCAGCATGAGGCAGCAGCAATGGGAGCAGATGAAAACTGTGCTTTTATGGTAGAGGCAAGAAGAGGCTTTTACTTGAAAGAAGAAATAGATGGAAAATTTATCGATTCTATTACCGAAAGAGATGTAAGAGCAAAGCGCTATACACTCGCGTCTCACGGCTATTCACCTGAAAAAGAAGATTATACTACGGTATTCATGGCAACAGGAAAAGGAATTCGTCCAAATGTTGTGGTCCCTTCTATGCATCTTGTCGATGAAGGGCCGACTTTTGCTAGACTTCTTGGTCTTGATTTAGGCAGCACAGACGGTTCAGTGATAGAAGAATTCATCTATGATTCTTAAAAAAGGATTTTTTCTAAAAGATTGTTACTTTTGGTCATTTTGTCAATCTCTTCATTGAAAAGTTGATTGAAGTGCAAGGTGCGAGACTCCTGCGGGATTAGCGGGACAGGTGAGACCCCGGCAGGCTTGATTAGCCTAGGGGGCTCACCGCACGCCCCGCGGAAAGCGAGCATCCTGTAACGGAAATCAACTACTCCCAAGAGCTACAAAGTTTGCGAAAAATCGTTAAAGAGAGGATAAACCAAATGAAACGGTTTACGAAAGAAGAGAATAGCTGGATGTTCTATGATTGGGCTAATTCCGCATACTCCATCATTATTACAACAGCAGTGTTTCCTCTATTTTATAAGGCTTCGGCCATGAAAGCCGGTGTGAGTGCTTCAGATTCAACAGCCTATCTCGGCTATACGATTGCCGTTGCCACTTTTATTCTGGCGATGCTTAGCCCGATATTAGGCACGATTGCAGATTATAAGGGACTTAAGAAACGTTTTTTTACCTTCTTTTTTATACTTGGATTGATCTCTACTGCAACGCTCGCTTTTATACCAAGTGATCAATGGCTCTTATTATTAATTTTTTATACACTGACAGCAATTGGCTCCAGCGGATCAAACGTTTTCTACGACGCATTTATTACAGATGTAACAACTGAAGATAGAATGAACAGAGTATCGTCAAGAGGTTTTGGTTTAGGCTATATCGGAAGTACAATTCCCTTTATTATCAGTATCGCCATAATCATTTTAGCTCAAAATGAAGTACTTCCGTTTTCAACAACGATTGCAAGTAAGATTGCATTTCTTATAACAGCTGTATGGTGGGGCGTATTCACCATTCCAATGCTGAAAAATGTGTATCAGCGTTACGGAATTGAGCGAGAGCCAAAACCGATTGTTAACAGCTTTAGGCGGTTAGGAAACACGTTAAAAGAAATCCGAAAATATCGTGCATTGTTTTTGTTCTTGCTTGCTTATTTCTTTTACATTGACGGTGTAGGGACAATTATTACGATGTCCACTGCGTATGGTTCAGATTTAGGCATCACATCTACTAACCTGTTAATTATCCTGTTTGCCACTCAGGTTGTAGCAGCCCCATTTGCCATTCTTTATGGAAGATTAGCAGAGAGATTCACAGGAAAAACGATGCTGTACGTAGGTATTTGCGTTTATATTATTGTCTGTATTTATGCTTACTTTTTAAAAACGACGCTCGACTTTTGGATATTAGCGATGCTAGTCGCAACTTCACAGGGAGGCATTCAGGCTTTAAGCCGTGCTTACTTTGCTAAGCTGGTACCGAAGAAAAATGCTAATGAGTTTTTCGGCTTCTATAATATTTTCGGTAAGTTCGCCTCCATCATGGGACCTTTGCTAGTTGCCATTACAGCTCAAGTTACCGGAAACTCAGCAAGCGCTGTATTCAGCCTGGTCATTCTGTTTATTATTGGTATTACGATATTGTTTTTTGTTCCTGAACCTAAAATTGATTCTAATCATACAATCAGTGCATAAGCATACAAAAAAAAAGACTGACCTAAAAGGTTCCCTTTGGTCAGTCTTTTTTTCTTCGTTCTATGCTGTGACTTCTCTATCTTGACTTTGTGTTCTGTCCTTTTTGAAGTGAAACACGACAAATGCTAACAGTGCAAACACAATGAGAAATGTTAGCAGGATTGCCATGTTTGAAATAGCAGCTCCAAAATCATTTAAAGAAATGACTGATTTAAATCCTGCGATTGAATAAGTAAATGGCAAGTATTGGCTAAGACTTCTATATTGCTCTGGCAGCATTTCAATTGGAAGGTTTGCACCTGTTATAGAAAGCTGCATGATGACAAATCCTAACGCGATAAAACGTCCTAAGTTTCCACCAAAAGCTGCTAAAAATAGAACAATAGCAGAAAACGTTATACTAGCAATCAGAGCAAAAAGAATTAATCCGCCAAAATTGCTTACATTAACTTTTAAAATTAACACAACAATTAAAAGCAAGATTGCCTGAACAACAGCAAGAGCCGCAAGATTAAGAAACTTTACCGCAAACCAGTTAAAGCTCGAAATAAACGGCGGTCTTTTAAAATCAATAAACAGAGACATAATCAAGATTCCTACGAACAGCGCAAGAGTAATCACATATGGTGCAGTTGAATCACGATAGTGCTCATATTCATTTACTGTTTTGCTTTTCAACTGAACAGGAGAGGCGAACATATTGATATTATCCTTATCATTCATACCACCTGTTTTATCAGCTCCTGATTTAAGACCGGATGATAGTTTTTCGCTTCCATCATTAATTTTACCTGCTCCGTCATTTAGTTTAGTTGCTCCTTGGGAAAGCTTCTTCCATCCTTCATCAACTTTTGCGTTTCCATCTGAGATTTTTCCCGCTCCAGAATCTAATTTTGAGACTCCTGATATTAATTCGTTCCAGCCTTTATCTACCTTTGCATTACCGTCTGCAATTTGCGCAGCACCAGATTCAAGTTTTCCTGCTCCTTGATCAAGTTTTGCCTGTCCGGCAACCAGCTGATTTAGTCCATCATTAAGGGCTACTGTCCCTGGCGCAACTTTATAAGCGATTCCATCCGCAACCGAAACTGCCCCTTCATTCAATGCAACAGATTTTGTGGAAAGGTTGTTTAGTCCGCTTGATATCTTTTTTGCACCATCAATAATTTGCTGATAATATGGTCCAACATTGACAGTTGGATTTGCCTTCTTATATTCTTCAAGCCCCGCAACTAATTTTTGTGCACCCGCTGCAAGTTCAGCAGAACCATCCTTAAGCCTGCCCGTACCATCTGCTACCTTTCTGCTTCCTGGCACAAGCCGTTCTGCTACACCATTCTTCAGCTCCTCACTGCCATTTTCAGCTTTTTGGAGTCCTGCAAGGATTTGCGAAGATCCATCCTTTAAGCTGACTGTCCCTTCGTGCAGCTGTTTTGAGCCATTTGCCAATTTGTTAATATCTCCAGATTTTTCATTAAGCTTATTTAGTAAAAGCCCTGTTCCGCTTTTCAGTTCCTTTGTTCCATTTGCGAGTTTCGTAATATCCGACTGCTTGGAAGTAACAGAGGTTAAGAGTTCATTTGTTCCCTTATGAAGCTGATCTGTTCCAGCAGTAAGCTTTGATGACCCATCTGCGGCCAGTCCAAATCCACCAGAGACTTCGCCTAAAATATTTGCTGCATAGTTTTCAGTAATTGTATCTGCAAGTTTTTCACGCATTTTTTGTGCAGCTGTTTCTGTTACTTTTGAAGCCAGGAAATTAAGCCCTTCATTCTGGATGTACTCTAATTCAAGCTTTTGGGGATTTGAATCTGTTACGGTTGTTACCCTTTCCGAAAAATCTTCAGGTATAATAATCGCCATATAGTAATCATTCCTCTGAATTCCTTTCATCGCTTCTGCCGAATCAACAAATTTCCAGCCTAAATCCTTGCCCTCTTTCATATTGGCTACTAAATCGCTGCCTACATTGATAGGCTGATCCCCTGAGAGAGCTCCTCTATCATTATTGACTACTGCGACTGGCAAGTTAGAAAGATTGTCATACGGTCCCCAAGTAGCTGATAAAAGTATTCCGCCATAAACAACAGGCACGAGCAAAGCTGCAATAACAGAAAAAAGAATGGTCTTATTTGCAGCGAGTTTGCCGAACTCTGCGGAAAGCAACTTAAAAGTATTCATTTAGAATCCCTCCAAATGTATGTAAGACTTCAAAATGAATGAGTCGCCATTCATTTAATTATCATAATATTCAAATAATAAATAGAAATCTAGTCTATTCATAAAAACACATATTCTTTACTAGTTATCCCTACACAAAAAGTAGTATTTTAAAAAATCAATAATGTAGGCAATAGTATACAAAAAAGGATGATCTTTTTAGATCATCCTACTGGTTAACTATTTTATTGTGCTGGTCCTTGATGTGGAAACTGATTCATATAGTTCGAAAATTGCTGATAGGTTTGCTGCATTTTTTGAGCATCCGCTGCTTCAAGTGCATACCAGCCCTTTTTAAACATCATGTTGTAAAGTTCTCTTTGCATATTTTGTGTTTCATTAAAAACGGCAAGCAAGTCTTGATAGAGAGCTTCATGACTTGCTTCATTTAAAGCTATAGAATAAGAATCTGTCATATACTTTTCATATGACAAAATATCATTAATGAAATCCCGGTCATTCATGTCTGGCGTTTTAGGTACCGCCGACTCTGGATTTTGAATTTTATTAGGCTCATTCATTCACTTTTACCCCTTTTTAGTTTTGTAAATTAGCTTGTGTCTGATTCATAGCTGACTGTTGAGATGAGATATGCCCTATAATTCGTTTATAGTGGCTTTCATGCATTTGACATGCTTTTTCAAGTGTTGCTTTAACTTCTGGATCCTGACATTGAGTTGCCATAAAATGTGCTTTCTTCATTCCAAGCAGATTCCATGAAAGCATGTCTCTGACATAATTAAGATCTTTTCCTGTTATTACTTGTGGCGGGTTTTGATATACAGGCTGCTGCTGATTTTGCATCTGATTTTGATTTTGTTGCTGCATAAAAGAATAGCCTCCTTCATATTTTTTCCATATTATCTTTCCTAACTCTCGGGGGTTTATTCATTTTTTTAATAAAGCTGTTTTCGAAAACTCGGTGCTTTTGAATGTGGTTAATTTCCGCTGCAGTGGCTCGCTTTCCGCAGGGCGTGCGGTGAGCCCCCTCTGTACTGCGTACATTGAGTGGTCTCACCTGCCCCGCTCGTTCTGCAGGAGTCTCGCCCTTCCGCTCCAATTAACTGTTCAATGGAGAACTTTAGAAGATCTCTCAGTTACAATAATCTTTTAGATAAGTGCATAAAAAAACAAGCAGCAAATCACTGCTTGTTCTAGCTCATTTTTACTTTAAGATCCATTTAGGTCCAAGAATGGTTTGTATACGATAAAAGTTTCCATATGACGCATTTACTTTATATGTTCCAGGATACAGACTCGCTGCAGCCATTTTATGTTTTGTATTTGGACGATCATGCAGCGGTACTTTTTGTGTCAGTGTAATTGTTTTTGTCAGTGGTGTTATTCGCTTTTCCCACCTCTTATCTCCTTCAATCGCCATGTAAAGGCCTGCTTTTTTATTGCGGTTCCATTCTTCTGAAAAAATAGAGATTGGCGGATTTGTTTCTCCTGCATATGGTGCAAGTTCAAACGTAAAACCAGGACGTTTGAATGTTTGAATGAACCAGTCTTTATATCCGCCTCCACTGGAAAAATTCGTATCAGGAGGAATAAGCCTGTACCCCGTCATTGCCGATAGCGTACTTCCTAGCATCTTATCTCCCTCATATGTATTGGTGCCATAGTTAAAATGATAGTATAAAATTCTTCCTGCAGTATGATAGGAGTTTGTAATTTCAGGATCCACTAAGTATGTAAGGGCAGTAACTGCTTTTGCTTCAGTCGTCTGAAGCGGTGCTTTTCCTTTATAATCTTTGTAATAAGGTACTTTTGCGTTATTATCGATTTCTTCCCATCGGGCTGGATACTGCCGATTTAGATCTATTCCTTGTGCATTGGATTTCCATCGTTTAAAGTCTTTGCTTCCGCCATTCATTTTTATAAGGTTTGCATGTGCTGCAGATGGAAAAGCGGACAATCCTTTTTGCTGCAAAGTCACGCCATCGGGATTTGTCATCGGGACAAACCATATGGATGTGTTGTTTAGTACGTGCGCTACATTATATCCGTCCATCGTTCCATTTAAAACATACTTCTCACCGTACTGATCGATCATCTCCATCACGATATTCGTTGTAATCCATTCTCTAGCATGATGTGAGGCGTTATAGAGCACTGTCGCATCACCTCTGCCAAGCTTTACTGCCCATATGTCTCTTCCATATGGTGTTTTCCCGAGAGAACGGTATTGAACTAACCCTGGATATTTTTGTGCAAGAGTTTTAATATTGCTCGTCATCGTTTCATATGTATACGTTTGATTCGGGTTTACATAGCTTGCTGCTTGAGTTTTATCGCTCATAGCTGATATCCCAACTATCATCAAAGCAATAAATAGTATAACTCTCTTTTTCAACGCTGCATCTCCTTCCAAAAACTTTAATTATTTGAATATATTAAAATTATATAGAGGAGAAGAAATTTCTGCGCATGAGTATAGTAGTCTTTAATATTTCATTTTGTTTACTTATTTTAAGACTAATTTCATGTATATTTGGTAATCATCAACAAAAAAAGAGAAACCCTGAAGTCTCTCATATACATAAATATTTTATTTAAGCTCTTTTCTAACAGATTGTTGCTACAAAGATTACGAAAAATGCCTTTAGTTAAAATCATACCCAGTTAAGTTTATTTGATAGGAAAGGTCTTCTAATTTAGCCAGTATGCGTTTTTCCTCTTCTGAATCTAGTTTTATTACCATGTCATTTTTAATGTAATAAGGTTTAAACTGCATGCCAATTTTTCCATTTATAATATTAATTTTCAATAATCCCGTTTCTGCACTATTCCCCTTTACATAGTCCGGAAATAAAAAGTTGCCTAAGGAATAAGCAATTGGCTTCCCTTTATAATATTGAAAACCTTGAAGAACATGAGGATGAGAACCCACAATAGCGTCTGCTCCAGCATCTATCATGGTTTTTGCATAGTTAACTTGATAGGGTTCCGGATGCTTGCTTCTTTCTTTCCCCCAATGCATGTAAACCATTAAATAATCGCACAATTTGCTCTCTCGGCTGACGATGTCTTCTAAGAGATCTAAGTTGTACCCATTAGCCAGCCCAGGACTTCTTTCCCCTGCTACCCATGATGTACTCGGCAGTACCCTCGAAAACGCAAGAAACCTGAATTTCTTGCCTTTAATCACAACTTCTTTTGAATTGTATGCTTCTTTCGCGTTGCTTCCTGCTCCTATATAAGACATTTCATATGTATGAATGTGGTGCATTGTATCAAGCAGCCCTTTTGTCTCGTAATCCATCGTGTGGTTGTTAGCGAGAGAAATAAGGTCAAACCCTGCATTTTTAAGACCCTGAAGAGCTATAGGATCTGACTTAAAGTTATATTCTTTTGAGAAAACCCCAGTATGGTTTGTAACAGCTGTTTCAAGGTTTACAACAGCATAATCGCTTGCTTCAATTTCTTCTTTCACATAACGAAAAGGATAATCCGGTCCCTTTGTCTTAACGGTGTCCTTTATTGACCAGTCCATCATTGTATCACCGGCAAACACAATAGATATCTCAGGATTTAAATGATCATAAATCGACTCTTTCCAGAAACTTCGAAAATGATTAGCATCAACAATAGACGTACTCGAAAGTAAAATCGTTGTAGAAAGTACTATGTTTTGCAGCACGTTCAAATTTAATCCCCCCGCACCCGCTTTGCTTGAAGATTATACATTTATATATGTAAGAATTCTGTCGGATTGGGATAAAAAACAACTCCAATTTTGTCGGATTCAAAACAACTGGAATAAACAACAAAAATATTTATATATTTATTTAACAAAAGCTATACAATAGGTTTACATGTTGTGAAAATGTGGAAAAGAATGTTTGTAATCATATTAAAAATTTGGAGGGATTAGAATGGCTAGTAAATTTGTAAAGGTTTTAGGAATCGTTTTTCTTATTCTGGGCGTTATAGGATTTGTGTTTCCGATGGAAGGATTATTTCATTTAACACCGAATCATAACGTTATTCACATTGTTTCTGGTATTGTGGCTCTATTTATGAGTTCAAGTGAAGCAAAAAGCATTCTCTATGCAAAAATCTTTGGAGCTGTGTATCTGCTAGTAGCAATATTAGGTTTATTCACTCATGAATTTGCTGGAATCATGTTTATGGTCGCAACAAACATTCTGCATTTTGCAATTGCATTTTCATCTTTATATGTTGGCTTTAAATCTAATGCATCTGCAACTGCTGGACATACAGCCTCCAGATAAGTATTTTGGTTATGAAAGGCTGTTTTCGTAAACATTGTTGCTAGTAGAAGTGGTTGATTTCCGTTACAGGATGCTCGCTTTCCGCGGGGCGTGCGGTGAGCCCCTAGGCTAATCAAGCCTGCCGGGGTCTCACCTGTCCCGCTGATCCCGCAGGACAAGGAAGGCTTCGGCAGCGTTACATCGCACGAAGAAAATTGATTTTTATTTTCGAGGAGTCTCACACCTTGCACTCCAATCAACTAGTCGAAGAAGCGGACTCAACAAAAAAATGTTTAAAAGCAACAATCTTTTAGTAATGAGCCTTATAAAAAAAGAGCATTCCGCTTTTTTTGCGGAATGCTCTTTTTTTTATCTTTATATGTCAAATAGCAAATTTAGCGTTTCTTTTTGCCATTTTCAAATTCCTCTTCAAAGAAAAAAGTACTAGGATGTTCACTAACTTTATAGCAATATTTCTTCATATGTTTAACATACTGAAATTTTGAGATGGTTACGCATTCACCCGTTTTTAAAACCGTTACTGTATCACCTTGATTAAAAATGTTCCCTGATCCTTTCAAGTGAGCACTTCCCTTCCTCTCTATTTTACCACAAATCATGGATGAGCATTAAATTACATTTTAAATACTTTCTTCTTTTTTTAGTTTTTATGCTAGTTGTTTTGGGAAGAGTATTAAAACAAGAATGATGAAACTTGAGGGAAAATGAATGAAAAAAAACCAAAAAAAGACACCAGATGTACCTGATCGGCAGTATTTTTTTCCAGCACAAATTATTGAATACTTTATTGAAGAAGGAAAAGAATCCTTAAAGATTACAAACTTAGCACAATTTATTCTTTCTTTTATGGCCGGGGCATTCATTGCATTTGGAGCACTTGGTTCTGTCCTTTTATCTATGGAAGTCCATACACCAGGACCATTTAATTTGCTGGCAGGTGTAGGATTTGCTATTGGATATGCCATGATATTCTTATCTGGTTCCATTCTATTTACAGAGATTAATGTACTGCTCCCTACTTATATTTTGCAGAGCAAGTTTTGGATCAGCAAAAACGTTTTGCGTTTCTGGGGAATTTGTTATATCGGAAATTTCTTAGGTGCCCTTTTTGTTGGATTATTACTGAATTTATCAGGTTCTCTTGATAAAGAGTTTTATGAAGGACTGCTTAAATTCATGGAAAAGAAGATGGAATTTACAGAGCGCGGAACATGGGGATGGTTTCAAGTCCTTTTTTCAGGAATTCTTGCAAACTGGCTGATTGGTATAGCTGCAGTTCTTGCTACAGCAGCTCGTGATGTAATGGGTAAAATCTTTGGTATTTTATTGCCGGTAATTATATTTGAAGCCGGAAACTTTCAGCACGCTGTTGCAAATATGGGATATTTCAGTATTTCAGTATTAGAAGGCTTTGAATACAGCTGGTATGAATTCATACTTCTTAATCTGATTCCCGCTTCTATAGGAAACTTAATCGGCGGCGGAATCCTTGTATCACTTCTGCTATCATTTGCTTTTAAAGATGATATTGATGAAGATATTGTAAAAGATGATGATGAAACTGATAAAATTTCTGATAAAGTTCATAAGTAGAATACAAGATCAACACCTTCATTGTCATATACAGTGAAGGTGTTTTTTGTTAGAGTTCAAATAGGAACAGATTTTCATCAAAACAAAGGATGTATTACTATGTCATATCAAACTAAAATCGCATTCCTATTTGTAGCGATTGGTGCGTCTTTTTGGGGAATTATCGGTTATTTCGTTAAAGAGCTGGCTTCGATTGGATACACACCTTTACAAATTGTTTTCTTAAGAGCCATTAGCGCGTTTATCTTCTTTTTCATATGGATCATTATTTACCGTCCCGGGCTCTTAAAAATAAAATTAAAAGACAGCTGGTATTTTTTCGGTACAGGCGTGCTGAGTGTTTCCTTCTTTAACTGGTGTTACTTTACAACTATTCAGCACTCCTCATTGGCTATCGCAGCTATCCTGTTATATACAGCACCTGTTTTTGTTTTGTTGATTTCTATCTTTGTATTCAAGGAAAAATTAACATGGCAGAAGCTTGCGGCATTATTCATCACTTTTTTAGGCTGTATGTTTGTTTCGGGTATTTTTTCCGGAAATTTCTCCGAGCTATCTTGGACAGGCTTAATTACTGGACTCGGAGCTGGATTCGGATACTCCCTTTATAGCATTTTTGGCAAACTGGCATCAAAAAAGTACGAAACATTGACCATCAGCTTTTACACGTTTTTGTTTGCTATGATCGTGTTATTTCCATTAAGCGGCATCAATTCTTTTGAAACGGCTGACTTCAATGCGCATGCAATCGTGTATACAGCAGGACTGGGACTATTTCCAACTGTTCTGGCTTATTGGTTCTATACGCAGGGATTAAAACAGGTAGAAGCGAGTAAAGCGTCTATCGTTTCGACCGTTGAACCGGTTGTCGCAACGATTATGGGGCTATTATTATATAAGGAATCCGTATCTTCCATTCAAATTACAGGTATTCTGCTTGTGCTTGGTGCGGTACTGCTTATTCAAGAGCGAAAAACAAAGACAGTGATGGATGCTTCATTATAAGCTTCGTTGACAAGTTGATAGAAGCTTAATGTGCGAGACTCCTGCGTGCCAGCCACCTGAATATACTTCTTGCAAGGCATGCGACGAGGAAGATGCTTCGTTAGGATTTGCTTGTAGACGCAGGAGCACACAAGCTCCCTTGAATGTGAGACCCCGCAGGCGCTATGCGCCGAGGAGGCTCACCGTACGCCCCGCGGAAAGCGAGCATCTGGAGCGGAAATCAACCACTTCTAAGAGCGAAAACAGCCTTAATTAAAGCACAATAAAAGGGTGCAGCATGATGCTGCACCCTTTATTGTTTAAAGAATGGAACTTAAAAAGTCTTTTGTTCGATCTTCTTTTGGATTATTAAACAACTCAGATGGTGTTCCTCTTTCCCAAATCTGCCCGTCATGCATATATACAACCTCATCTGCTACTTCTTTTGCAAAGCCCATCTCATGTGTAACAACGACCATCGTCATTCCTTCCTGGGCGAGCTCTTTCATTGTGGCTAATACTTCACCAACCAGTTCAGGATCTAGAGCTGAAGTGGGTTCATCAAATAGCATGATATCGGGTTTCATAGCAAGCGCTCTTGCGATGGCAACACGCTGCTTCTGTCCCCCGGACAGTTTAGCGGGATATACATCTGCTTTATCCGATAAACCTACTTTATCAAGCAAAATCCTCGCATCTTTTTCAGCTTCTTTTTTATCTTCATTTTTCACCATTACAGGTGCTTCCATTACGTTTTCAAGAACGGTTTTATGAGGAAAAAGATTAAAGTGCTGAAATACCATTCCTACTTTTTGGCGTACTTCATTTAAATTATGGGACTTAGGATCAACTTCTTCTCCCTCAATTACAATTTTCCCGCCATTCTTTATCTCCAGAAAATTAATACAGCGCAGCAGCGTACTTTTTCCTGATCCGCTTGCACCAATTAATACTACAACATCACTTTCATTAACATTGAGATTTACTTCTTTTAATACCTCTAAATCACCGAAGCTCTTTTTCAGGTTTTCGATTCGAATCATTTCTCTTTTCATATAAACTCCTCCTATTCCCCAGCTGAAAGTTTCTTTTCCAACATATTAACGAGAAGAGTGAAAAGAAGGACTAGGATCAGATAGTATAAGCCAACAATTATTAGATAGGTCATCTCATCAAACGTTCTCGATCCTTGAGTGGTCGCAATACTGAAAAGCTCTGATAAAGCGATAAAAGATGCCAAAGAAGAATCTTTAAGCCCGATGATGAATTGGTTTCCAAGTGGAGGAAGTGCACGTTTAAACGCTTGCGGTAAAATAATTCTGCGCATCGTTAAGCCGTATGGCATCCCTAATGAACGGCCTGCTTCCATCTGTCCTTTATCTACAGATTGGATGGATCCTCTGAAGATCTCAGCTATATAAGCACCATTATGCATAGCAAGACCAAAAGCTGCAGACCAGAATGCTGAAATACCTAATTCAGCCAGACCAAAATAAAAGATAAAGATCTGAACGATTAAAGGTGTACCACGAATTAGTGCAATATAAATATTAGCGATCCAATTAAGGATTTTAATTCCTGATATTTTAAACAAAGCAAAAATAAGTCCGATTCCGGTTCCGATTAGAATGGAAACAACGGTTAGTTTTAAAGTAATCCATAGACCCTTCATGAAGAGCGGATAACTTTCTATTAATACATCTAGAATATGTGCTATATCAAACATGCAGTTTTTCTCCCCTTTTCATCTCTATTCTCTCTCGAAAAAGAAAGCCGCCCTGCACTTTTGTCATGCGGACGGCTCACATAGGTTATTCAGGCTTTTTTGTGATATCAGCACCGACGTATTTTTCACTAAGCTTTTTAAGCTCTCCGCTGTCTTGGAGCTTCTTTAAAGCTTTATTAATAGCTTTTAATAGTTCTTTATCTTCTTTTTTAACAGCAATAGCTTGTTCACTCGTACCTAATTGTTCTTTCTCTACAATTTTGAATCCTTTTTCAATCGCTTGTTTACCAGTGATCGCATCTGTAATAACAGCATCATGTTTTCCTTCACTTAATGCACGCAATGCAGTTGCATCACTGTCATAGTTTTTAATCTGATCTGTAAAATCCTGAGCGGATTTTTCATAGGTAGAACCTTTTGAAACAGCAACTTCTTTTCCTTTTAAATCTTCCTTCGTCTTAATATCACTGTCCGGTCTTGTAAAAATGACTGGACCTGAATAATAATATGGCTCGCTGAAATTCACTGCTTGCTTACGGTCTTCAGTGATTGTATGGCTCGCCACTGCTGCGTCAAAACGATCTGCCTTTATTGCAGAAACTGCACCATGAAACTTGAACTTTTCTGGAACCGCCTTTAAGCCAAGTTCGTCTGCAATTGCTTTACCTACTGCTACATCATATCCTGTTAATTTACCATTCTTATCAACAGAACTGAAAGGAGGAAACTCCCCAGATACAATAAAATTAAATTCCCCTTCTTTTTTCAACTCTGGTCCACCGTCACTTGATTCACTGCTGCCGCATGCAGCCAGTACCATCATTGAAAAAATGATTGCTAAAATACTAATTTTCTTCTTGAAATCCTTCATTCTTATCCTCCTTGAAATCCCATTTAGCAGGTAACACCCACAAGACAATGGTAGCATGAAATGTAATCTTTCTCAATTTTCCGCAAATTTACAGCGATAAAAAAGGTGATTCCCCACGCTCCTATGCAATATTTACCCGTTTAAAAAAAGATTTAAACACCTAGTAAGCAAGCAAAAAACGCTCTTCAGCCTGAGGCTAAAAAGCGTTAAATATTTTTATTTCTATGGTAAAAGTTTAGTAGGGAGCAAAACCGTAACTGTTGTCCCAACGTCTAATATACTTTCAAATGTAATATTTCCATGGTGGTTTTCAATAATTTTCAAGCTCACCATCAGTCCTAAGCCGATCCCTTTTTCTTTGTTTGAATAAAACGGTTCTCCTAATCTTGCAAGACGATCTTCACTAATTCCAGATCCTTGGTCTGTCACTTTTATAAACACGTAGCTCTCATCAAAAGTACCGGTTTCGACAGTGATTGTTCCTCCGCACAGCATGGATTCTATCGCATTTTTAATGACATTTATAATGACCTGTTTAATTTGATTTCCTTCACAAAGTATTTGAGGTACATCCCTAAGTATTGTTTCAAATTGTACATTGTTAAGATTAGCTTCTGAATCTAAAAGGGTGATCGTCTGTTTAATAAAGTCATTTACGTTTCGATGCTGAAACACCGTATCTTGATGAGGTTTAGCTAAAACTAAAAATTCAGTTATGATTGACTCGATCCTATCCATTTCTGACAGTATAATTTCGCTGTGCAATTCATCCATATCCGGTTTCATCAATTGCACAAAACCTTTTATACTCGTAAGCGGATTCCTGATTTCATGAGCGATACCAGCTGCCAGTTCACCAACGACAGTAAGTTTGTCAGATTTTCTTAGCAGCTCTTCTTTTTCTTTCAGATCTGTAATATCCTCTGAAATACCGGCAATCCTATAAATTTCACCTTCATCATTTGTTATTGGGAACGCTCTTGTTCTTATCCAGCGGACTTTTCTATTTTTACTTTGAATACGGTACTCAATTTGTGACTCCCCGCCTGCAATTTTATTAATAAATCCTTGCACTTCTAGCTGATCATCGGGACAAATTTTAGTAAAAACCGATGAAAATGCCTCTGTATCTTCTATATCCCATATTTTTTGATACGCTTTTGATACATATAAAAGTGTTCGTGTGTTATAATCTTCCATCCAAAAAACATCTTTGGCATTTTCAGCAAATTGACGGAATCTCTCTTCACTTTCAAGAAGACCGATCTCCATCCTTTTATTCTCCGATATATCCCTTGAAACACCAACAATACCTTCTACTTGCCCTTGCTCATTTTTAATAGGAGAGAGAATGGCTTGATAATATAGTCGCTCTCCGTCTCGGATATTGCTCCATTCGTAGATCTGTGACTTCCCTTTTAAAACAAGCTGGCATACTTTTTCCTGGCCTTTAGCGATTTTTTCTCCGAAAACTTCTTTTAGCGATTTACCTAAAAAATATTCAGGTGTAATGTTATGTTTTTCCATCCATTTTCCGTAGATTCCTGTATGTACTAAATTCTTATCTAATGTAAAAACGGTATCTTCCATAGAATCAACAAGCGATAGAAATCTTTCTTGACTATGACTTAATGCTTGTTCGGTTTGTTTCCTAGCGGTAATATCTACTAGCGTAATAACTACCTGATCCACTTTGCTCTCTGTTAGGAAAATAGGCTTTGTACTTACTAGAATCCAGCGAATACCATTAAATCCTTTGCCCGTTATGCCTAGTTCACATTCATTAATTTCTGTGCCAGTTTGAATGGTAGTCTGTGATGGCAGTTCTTCAAAAGAAACCTTATTCTTTAGCTGATCCATTACTTCAAATGGCATGTTATATAAAAAAGAACCTTCCATTTCTGATTTGGAAAGCCCTAGTATTTCACAAGCTTTCTTGTTTGCAAGCAGAATGTGATTTGTTCGCTCCAACACGATAATTCCACTGGAAACTGCCTCGTATAACGTATACATTATTTGATTATTGTCCTGTAATTTGGCTGGAGTTTTTTTCATTTGGCTACATCCCTGTTGATTTATTTTGAAGTTATTTTACAAGAATTGTCTTTTCTCTATTTTTCTATTAAATACAAAAAATTACAAGTGTTATTTTTTCGAATGGGATTTATATTATCGTTTTAGAGGTAAAAGAAAGTATATTGATTTTTTAGAGGATAGAGCATGAAATACATGAGGAGATAATAGTTTAATAAAAACAACATTACGGAGGTTTTATGAATGTTCCTTTTTACAATGGTATGTTTAGCAGCTTTTTATCTATTAACAAAAGAAGATTCATTGCGGTTTAAACAAATCGCATGGCCAGTTTATGGGGTCATTGCTATAACGTTTATAATAGGTTTTCTTTCGTTAAAACCAGACACAACAACTTACGTTTTCTGGGTGCAGTTATTCTTTCTTCTTCTCGTACTGCCAGTCTTTACTCTTGTAATCCGGAAGCTTTGGCAGCTTAGCAAAAACATGCCTGCATGGGTACAATATTCTGTTTCTTTACCCGTATCCTTACTATTTGTTTTAACCCTTTGGATTTGCTGGAACATGTTTCCGATTGTTATGCACATTTTTTAATACTTCCCTGTTTGTTTACAGACCCACAAAAAACGCCTTATGGGTAACCATAAGGCGTTTTTTGTTGTTTCTGCTACCATGTTGTTATTGTAAGTGTGTGCGTTCCATAAGAACAAAACTGCTATTTGTCTTTGTCTGGGGTCTGTCCCCGGGTCTGTCCCCCCTGCATCAGGGAGAGAACTTCTTTGACGATGGTATTGATCTTTTGATCGATGAAGTCACTTCCGAAGGTTTCTTTCGCTCGCTTAATAGCAGAGATAACATCTTCCTCATATTGAATAAGATCTTCATCATCTTCTGCTTCGTTATATAAATCAATCATGCTGTCCAGACCTTCTTGCATACGATCGATGGCATCACTGTATTTTTCACGGTCTTCTTTATTATATTTCACGTTTATCACCCACTCATCAGTTTCTCCATCTCTTTTCACTATCAAACTTCTTAACATTCGAGAGGCGTGACTTTTTTCTCTATTTTTTCAGACAAAAGTGTACTATAATAATTTGGTTATTATTATCTCGAAATATATTATTTTACATATGTGAAATGTGAAGGAAGGAGGGGTAAAGTTGATTCGCCGGTGGTTTAACAGAAAACACAAATCCCTGCAGCCTGTGCTTGAAGCTCAGTCCGCAGAAACAGCGGCAGGTCTGTGTAAGAAAGCTGCAGATCCAGACCCTGTTAGAGAGATCTCTCATTTTAAAAGCCGACTAAAGGATTTCGGAATTGAATTTAGCCAATTGGCATCCAGTACACCTAAAGAACTTGAAAATAGACTTCAAGCGATTCAAGTTGCGGAAGAAATTGCGGCAGATCCTGAGATGAGAAACTACTTTTTAACATGGAAACGTTTGCCCCTTCTTCATGATGAAAAATCACAGCGTCAAAAACTCACCATGAAGAGGCAGCGTGAATACATAACCGCACTAACATTGATTTTCATAGAAAACTATCAAGTGTTGATGCAATATGTGCCGGGCACGGGAGGAAAACACTAATGAACAAAGCGATTATTGTAGAAGTGAACAGCCGTCACCTCATCGTTCTGGCTGAAGGCGGAGAATTTAAGAAGATAAAAAATACGAATCCTGCTTATACGGTTGGACAAGAAATCTCGATTCCTGTTCTTAAAGAAAAGAAAGATTCCATCTTCTCCGTATTTATTAACTGGAAAACAGGAACCGCTGCAGCATTGGCCATTTTTCTATTGTTCTTTCAAGTATTATCTCCAATGTCAGGAGAGGGAGCTTATGCATATGTCGGGATGAATATGGATCCGAGTCTGGAATTAAAGATAAACGAAGACATGCAGGTTCTCGAGATCTTCTCTTTCAATGAGCAAGGCGACACTGTTCTTGAACATATGGGTGAATGGAAGGAAAAAGAGATTGGTTATGTGACCAATCTTATATTTGAAGCTTGTGAAGATCTCGGATATTTAAAAACCAAAGAGGAAGTGCTCATTACCACAACTCTTTCTGAAGATATCCCTGAGAACAAGGAAAAAGCCATGAAGGAAATGGTCAATGAGGTCATGACCGAGACTGCAAAAAAGAAATCAGTTGAAATGACAACAATTGTTATGAGTTCTAAAGAGCGTGAAAAAGCTAAAAAAATGAATATATCACCAGGCCATTATGCCATTTATACAGCAGCCAAGAAATCCGGCATTAAAATTAGCCCAAAAGAGGTTGCCGGTCAAACCATTGAAGAGATATCTGAGAAAGTTGGACCGATTAAAGACCTTTTAGAAGAAAATGATGAAATTTCAGCTTCGACTAAAAAAGAAGAAAAAAATCAAGTATACGAGCCTCCGCTTCCAATCCTGGATGATAAGGAAGAAGAGGAAAAAGCAGAAAAAGAAAAACCAGCTGTTCCAGTGCAAGAAAAAGTAAAGAATACTCGTAAAGAAAGGTCAGCGAAACCTCAGAATACTCATTCTGTCATTGCCGCAGAACCTAAAAAAGAAGAGAAAAACCAAGAACATGCAGCGGAAAAAGAGGAGGACAAGCATAAAAATCCGCCTTTAACAGCAGCGGTACCTGAAAAGGATAACGCAGCACAGATTCCGCCTAAAGAAATGCCAGCAGTTACACATCCAAAAGAGGAAAAACCAAAGGAAGAAAAACCAAAAGAGGAAAAGCCTAAAGAAGAGAAACCGAAAGAAGAAAAGCCTAAAGCCGATCCTCCTCCCTCTGATTCAGAGGAACCCGTTCATTCGGAACCTGATCCTTCTGAAGAACCCGAATCCAAAGAATGGATTTACATTGAAATCATCATAGATAATTTGATTATTACAGTGAAAATCAAAAGTGATTCTAATCTATTAAAAGAAGATTTAAAGAAACAAGCGTTAGCAATTATAAGTCAAAATCATACATTACTACAAAACCAGCCTTTGATTGCTTCCACTGAAGAATTGAAAGGTGCAGCTGTAAAAGGCCAAACTGAAAAAGAAGTTGATTCAGCTAAAAACCATGCTGATATCGGCACACAAAAAGCTTCATAATGCTTAAAACTCCGGAGATTATCCGGAGTTTTCTTTTGTTTTCCTCCGTAAAATCCGTATAATTCCCCATCTGTTTTGGCAATAGTGATAATAGGAGGAGAGTGCATATGCTCAGAATTTATCATACCTATTTAAGACTGCCTATGCTGGTTAGACTGGGCATCATTCTTATGCTTATCTTGTATTCGAGCGCTGTTTTAGCACACTTCTTAGAAAAAAAAACTTTCCCGACTATATTTGAAGCTTTTTACTGGGCAGTCATTACTGCTGGAACTGTAGGTTATGGTGATTATGCCCCGTACACATTTGAGGTTAGATTGCTCGCAATCCTCCTTGTATTTTTAGGCGGGTCTTTTTTAGCTTTTTTAACGGTTCATTTTGCGAGTGCTGTAGTAAAGAAAGAAAATCGCTTTTTTGAGGGGAAAAATATGTACAATAATAAAGATCATTTTATCGTTGTTGGATGGAACGAACGTGCACGCAACACGATTTATGCCATTATGGAAAGTAGAGAAGCCTCTGAAATTGTTCTCATTGATGATTCGCTAAAATCGAATCCATTATATCAAGAAGGGGTCCATTTTGTTCAAGGAAAAGCGAGTGAAGATCAAATATGGATGAAAGCGAATATTCAAAAAGCACAAATTGTACTTATAACAGCTGATGACAACTTAAAAGAATCAAATGCTGACATGAATACTATTATTTCAATACTAACTGCCAGAGGGCTTAATGAACGAGTTCTGATACACGCTGAAATACTTACTTCTGAACAATCAACTAATGCAAAACGGGCTGGAGCCGATTATATTATCCAAACTTCAAACCTGGCTGCTAATGAAATGGTCAGTAGCTTAAATAATAAACTCACACAAAAATAGATAGGCAAATAATGCCCATCTATTTTTTACTTTAATAACTGTGATTCAGCTTTTTGAACGAGTTCTTTTGCTATGCCGATCCACTTTTTTTCAATCGTGGCATCCGGGTCTTGCGGCTCTGAAAATTGATTTACACTCCCGGATAAGTTCCCAGCTCCTGCATGATCATCAAGACCAATCTGATATTTATGTGCTAATAAAAATGGCTCACCCATTTGAACAGTAGTATCTCTTTTATCAAGTTCCCCTTCAACAGCCTTAAATGGGATTCTTAAAAATGTGTACCCTTCTTCATCATCGAGTTTGTAATCAAAATACCCATGGTCATAATCCCAGTTGCCTCCGTAAGAAAAACCCATGCTTTTGAGAACGTCTTCCGCTTCATTCAATGCAATCATTTGATTTTCAAGTTTGCTTTTTATCGGTTTCATGTTCACCCTCCTTCTTTTTCTATTGTTTAGCCTTTCCAAATCATAGATAGATTATAAGATCCCTCGTTAATTCTGCTTGCTCAGCCCAAACAAAAAAGCCTGGCCGTTTGACCAGACTTCTGTTTCTTAAAGACGCTTCTCAAGCTCTTCTTTTTCTTTTTCAAATCCAGGTTTTCCTAAAAGGGCAAACATATTCTTCTTGTATGCTTCTACACCTGGCTGATCAAATGGATTCACTCCTAAAAGATATCCGCTGACCGCACATGCTTTTTCAAAGAAATAAACCATGTAACCAAAATGGTATGGTGACATTTCTGGAATATTCACGATTAAGTTAGGAACTCCGCCGTCTGTATGCGCAAGAAGTGTGCCTTGGAAAGCTTTCTTATTAACAAAATCCATTGTTTGACCGGCTAGGAAATTCAGTTTGTCCAAGTTTTGATCATCTTCTTCAATCAGTAACTCTTCACGTGCTGAATCAACATAAAGTACTGTTTCAAATAGGTCACGGCGTCCTTCTTGAACGTATTGTCCCATTGAATGCAAATCAGTTGTGAAGTCCACAGACGCAGGATAAATTCCTTTGTAGTCCTTACCTTCACTTTCGCCATAAAGCTGTTTCCACCATTCAGAAACATAGTGGAGCCCTGGCTCATAGTTTACCATGAGCTCAATCGTCTTACCCTTGTTATATAGTGCATTTCGAACAGCAGCATACTGGTAGGCAATGTTTTCTGCAAGGTTTGGATTGTTGAAATCAACTGATGCATCTTTAGCACCATTCATCATTTCCTCAATGTTAACTCCGCTTACAGCGATCGGTAATAGTCCGACAGCTGTTAAAACAGAATAACGTCCACCAACATCGTCAGGAATAACGAATGATTCATAGCCTTCTTCATTAGCTAATGTTTTTAATGCACCTTGCGCTTTATCTGTTGTTGCATAAATACGCTTGCGTGCTTCTTCTTTTCCGTATTTTTCTTCTAAGAACTTTCTAAAGATACGGAACGCGATCGCCGGTTCTGTTGTAGTACCAGATTTAGAGATAACATTTACAGAAACATCTTTATCCTTTAATACATCAAAAAGCTCTTTTACATAAGTTGATGAGATGTTTTGTCCAGCAAAGAAAACTTGCGGAGTCTTACGGTCTTCTTTGGATATCAGGTTGTAGAAAGAATGATTTAACATTTCAATCGCTGCTCGTGCTCCTAAATATGAGCCTCCGATTCCAACAACAATTAAAACATCAGAATCACTTTTAATCTTTTCAGCACTTTTAACGATTCGGCTGAACTCTTCGCGGTCATAGTTCTCAGGCAGATCTACCCAGCCTAAAAAATCATTGCCTGCACCTGTTTTTTCGTGGATTGCCTCATGTGCTGTTTTAACAGCTCCCTTAAGGTAATCAACTTCATGCTGCCCAATAAAAGAAAGGGCTTTGCTATAATCAAAACTCAGCTTTTTTGTCATATGTAAGCCTCCTAACAATCATTTATTCTTTCACTTTATACAATGGAACTCAGCAAATCAAGAAACCTCATCGATGTAAACGGTTTCGTGTGAATAGACGAAATATTCTTTACTATTTCATAAAGGCTGTTTCACAAACTTTGTTGCTTTTGAAAGTCGTTGATTACCTCTCCAGGACGCTCGCTCCAATCAACTTGTCTAAGAAGGGAGGACCAAACTACACAAAACAACAATCTTTTAGAGAAGAGCCTTTAGAAATGAGCCTTCATAAAAAAGAAGGGGTAAGCCCCTTCTTTTATAATGACATTTTTAAAATGTTTAATACGTCTTCTTTATTTTGCTTGCTAAAGTTGCCAAACTCACCTCTAGCCATTGCTTTATCGGCTATAAGATCAAGTTTCGAACTGTCAATATCATAATCCGCTAATGCGTTTGGTGCACCCAGTGATGTCCAGAATGCTGATAAACGGTCAATACCTTCCAACGCTGCTTCTTTATCCGATTTTCCTTCTGTTTCTACATTAAATACTCGAACAGCAAGCTGTTTAAATCTTTCCACATTTGTGTCTACGTTATGTCTCATCCAATTTGGGAAAAGAATGGCTAAGCCGCCAGCGTGAGGAATGTCATATACAGCAGAAACAGCATGCTCTATATTATGGCTTCCCCAGTCACCGCGAAGACCCATTTGAAGGGTTCCATTAAGCGCCATCGTTCCATTGTAAAGAATGGTTTCACGCAGTTCATAATTTTCCAGGTCCTCTAGCAGCTTAGGAGCCGTTTCCATGACCGTTAATAAAATCGATTCGGCAAAACGGTCTTGCAAAGGAGTATTTTCTGCATTATGAAAGTATTGTTCTAATACGTGGGACATCATATCTACAATTCCGTAAATCGTTTGATCTTTTGGAACTGAGAAAGTATATGTTGGGTCCAAAATTGAGAATTTCGGGAATACTAATGGGCTTCCCCAGCCATATTTCTCTTGTGTCTCCCAATTCGTGATAACTGATCCTGAATTCATTTCTGATCCAGTAGCTGCTAAAGTAAGAACCGTACCAAAAGGAAGAGCTTCTTGAGGCTGAGCTTTTAGAGTGATTAGGTCCCAAACATCTCCATCATATTTTGCTCCCGCTGCAATCGCTTTTGTACAATCGATCACACTTCCGCCGCCTACTGCCAATAAGCATTCAATATTGTTTTCTTTACAGAGGTCTACACCTTTTTTTACAGTTGACAGTCGTGGATTAGGTTCTACTCCAGAAAGCTCGCTTACCTCCATCCCCATCTTATTTAACTCACTCATAACTTCATCATATAATCCGTTGCGCTTAATGCTTCCCCCGCCATAGACAACAAGTACTTTTTTACCGTAACGACCAAGTTCATCTTTAAGAGTCTTAATCTGATTTTTACCGAATACTAATCGGGTAGGGTTGTAATATATATATTCATTCATTGTAATTACTCCTCCTTACATCATTTAATCCGTATTATGTGGGACTCAGCCTTAAAAAGTAAAGTAATCAGCTTACCGAAACTTAGGATGCGTCAGTAAATGTTGTTTCATCCTGCAGAAGTCGGGAATGTATAAATACAGTTAAAATTTGGCACTATAAGAGAGTATTTTTATTAAAAAAATAGGAGGAATTATCAAATGAGTGGATTACAGCGATTTGCGCTGGCATTAGTAATTGTTGGAGCAATCAATTGGGGACTAATCGGATTTTTTCAGTTTGATCTTGTTGCAGCCATTTTCGGCGGGCAGGACACTGCTTTAGCTCGTATCGTATACGGACTTGTTGGTCTTTCCGGTTTGTACTGTTTAACATTATTATTTAAACCTTCTGAAGAATTAAGCGGCGAAAGAACTCCTGAACATAATCGAGTTTAATATTCGGATTCATTCATTTTTGTGTACAAAAAAACCTCTCGAGATGAGAGGTTTTTTTATTATTTTTTAAGGCGCTTGTTAAGTTGAGCCTGACGATCAGTTGACTCTTTCAACCAGTCTTTAAGCTTTGCTTCAAGAGTGTTGAAACCTTTGTTAGCGTCTTGATTGTTATTGCTGCTGCTTTTCTTGTTGTTGTTGAAACCACCAGGACGGCGCTCTTTTTTCGGTGCTGGCGCTGGTGCTTCTTGTGTTTGTCGGATGGAAAGTGAAATTTTCTTGCTGTCTTCGTCAACAGAAAGAATCTTTACTGACACAACGTCGCCAACACTTAAAGCGTCATTAATATCTTTAACGAAGCCATGGGAAACTTCAGAAATATGCACAAGACCTTGTACATTATCATTTAATGCAACAAACGCACCAAAAGGCTTAATGCCTGTAACTTTACCTTCAACAATGCTACCTACTTCAAAATTCATGAAAACACTCCTAACTATTTTTTAACCTGTTAAGTATAACATAACTATACAGTACAAGCAAAATTAATAAATGGAGTGTTAACGGCCGGTTAGTGTTAATTCCTGTCCTATACTAGGATTGTACATTTCGTTCTTCCCGAAATTGTATCTTTTCTCAATATTTATCTGATGCCATAACATGAACATCAGTACCGTCCATATCTTCCTGCTGTAATCTCCTCTTCCAGCACGGTGTCCTTCAAGTAGATTAAGTACTGTATCTTTATTTAAATATTGATCCGTATCACTCGATAAAATCAGTTGTTTAGCCCAATCATACATTTCATTTTTCAGCCAGTGCCTGATCGGAACAGGAAATCCTAACTTTCTGCGGTGAAGAACGCTATCAGGTACAATATCTTGCATAGCCTCTCTTAGGGCATATTTAGTAGTTCCGTTTGTTACTGTCAGATTAGGATGCAGACTTGAAGCAATTTTAAACACTTCTTTATCTAAGAATGGTACTCGCAGTTCCAGTGAATGAGCCATTGTCATCTTGTCTGCTTTAACGAGTATATCCCCCCTCATCCATGTATGAAGGTCGATATATTGCATTTTGTGTACATCATGAAACGCTGCAGCTTGATCATATAAAGGTTTTGTTACATTTTTATAATTATATGCTGACCGATAATCTTTCAACAGTTTACTCTTTTCAAATTCTGAAAACATCTTAGCGTTTCCAATATAACGCTCTTCAATCGTCATGCTTCCCCGCTCCAAGAAGCTTTTTCCTTTAATTCCCTCAGGAAGAACGTTTGCAATCGCAGCAAGACCTTTTGTTATTCCTTTTGGCATGGAAGATAAATGACGTAAAGAGTGTGGTTCATGATAGATGTTATATCCTCCAAAAAGCTCATCTGCTCCCTCACCTGATAATACGACTGTCACATGCTTTGCAGCTTCACGAGCCACAAAATACAATGGAACCGCTGCTGGATCTGCAACAGGGTCATCCATATGCCAGATTATCTTTGGGAGCTCCCTGATAAACTCTTCGGGTTTTACTAAGTAATGAATGTTTTCAACGTTCAATGCAGCAGCTGTTTGCACTGCAACATCGATCTCACTGAAACCTTCTCTTTCAAATCCTACAGTAAAAGTTTTCAGTGACGGATGAAGTTCACTTGCCAGTGCTACAATTGCACTGGAATCTATCCCGCCAGATAAGAAAGCCCCTACTGGAACGTCTGAACGCATGTGCACTTTTACGGAGTCCCGTAAACAAGAGCGAATTTCATCTTTAGCTTCTTCAAGTGTCATATCTTTTGGTGTGAAATTCGGCTTCCAATATGACTTGATCCTTAAAGGTCTGCCTGCTTTTTTAACAAAATAATGCCCTGGTTCGAGTTTCTTGATTCCTTTTGTTAAAGTCATCGGTTCAGGAACAAATTGATAAGTTAAATAGTGATGCAGTGCTTCAGTATCAATTTGCGGCTTTTGTTTCGCAAGAGTGATGCTTTTCTTTTCAGATGCACAATACAAACCCTCTTCATCCTCTAAATAAAAGAACGGCTTGATTCCAAACGGATCCCGCGCACCAAAAAGCTCTTTCGTTTCTTTATCCCAGATTAAAAATCCGAACATCCCTCGAAGTTCTTTCATTGTCTCTTCGCGTCTTTCACTAAAAAGAGCGAGTATGACTTCAGTATCAGAGTGTGTTTTAAACTCAAAACCTTTTTCTTCAAGGTCTTTTCTTATTTCAACATAATTATAGATTTCTCCATTAAAAATGATCCAATAACGATCATCTTCATATGATAAAGGCTGTTTCCCGCTTTCCAGGTCGATGATGCTTAAACGGCGAAATCCAAAGCGGACATATTGATCAACAAAGTGTCCGCTATCATCCGGACCTCTGTGTGTAATGATGTTTGTCATCTCAATTAATTTTTCAGTTTCCTGCTGCTCAGCAGTTTCAGGTGTATTTAACATATATCCAATAAAGCCGCACATTTTAAAGTTCCTCCCAGATAAAGCAGTTCAAATATCAAGTTTTTCATGTATCTAAAAAGGCCAAAGGTTTTCCAATATATTAAATTGTTACCTTTATTTGAGAAACACCTTTTAATTATAACGCCTATTTTTAACTATTCACTACATTTTTGTTAAAAAAATGAAAAACAAGGAATCTGTACTATATTTGTCGAGAAAAACAAAAAAAAGTTACAACAATTTATTAAATGGCTCATTTCTAAAATGATTGTTGCTTTTCAACATTTTTATGGAGTACGCTTCTTTGACTAGTTGATTTGTGCGAAAGGTGCGAGACTCCTAACAGGTGAGACTCCTAATGGTGCAAAGCGCCAAGGAGGCTCACCGCACGTCCCGAGGAAAGCGAGCACCTGGAGCGGAAATCAACATCTTCTAATCACAACACTGTTTACAAAACAGCCTATTAAATCATTGTGTTTGGATCTAAAATACGTTCTGCTTCTTCCGGTGTGAATAATTCTTTTTCAATTAAAAGTTCCTTCAACGTTTTCCCTGTTTCAAAGCTTTCTTTTGCCACTGCAGCTGCCTTTTCATATCCGATATGAGGATTTAATGCTGTTACTAGGGAAAGACTTTGATCCAGCCACTCTTTAATTCTTTCTTTATTCGCGCTGATTCCTTTCAAACATTTATCCGTAAAGACATTCATGCCATTGCTTATAATCGTAATAGATTGCAAAACATTATAACCAATTACAGGCATCATGGGATTAATTTCAAGCTGGCTTCCGATGGCAGCAGTTGTTACACAAGAATCATTTCCAATTACCTGTGAACAAATCATATATAAATTTTCTAGAATCACTGGATTGATTTTGCCTGGCATTATAGAGGAACCTGGCTGAACTGCAGGCAGTGTTATTTCTGCAAGTCCGGTTCTTGGTCCGCTGCTCAATAGACGCAGATCACTTGAGATTTTTATGAGATGAACCGCTAGTTCTCTCAAGTGGGCGCTGATACGGATCGCAGAATTGGTATTTTGCATAAACATATACGTGTTTTCACTCTGTGTGAATGGAAGATTCGTCCGTTTCGCAATCTCTTTTATGGCTAGAACTGCATACTTCTCATGAGCATTAATTCCGGTTCCTACTGCGTTTCCGCCTAACCCGAGTTCAAATAAATACTTTTCAGCTTCTTTTAAACCGTTTTTAACAGACAGAATAGCTCCTTTATATCCTTTAAATTCACTCCCCAGCCTGATAGGAACAGCGTCCTGCAAATGTGTACGTCCTGCTTTTATAACTGAATGGAATTCCCGTTCTTTTTCTTCCAAGACTTCTAGTAAATGATCTATAGCAGGATACAGCGTTTCATATAGCTGACCCGCAATTGAGATATGTATGGCTGTTGGAATTGTGTCATTTGTAGACTGTGACATATTTACATCATCGTTTGGATGAACGACACTAAAATCACCTTTTTTGCCTCCTAGTATTTCAGCTGCTCTTGATGCGATCACTTCATTAACATTCATATTTTGCGAAGTACCTGCACCCGCCTGGTACACATCCACAACAAACTGTTCGATCCATTTGCCATTGATAATTTCTTCAGCAGCCTGAATAATACTGTCGGCTTTTTTAGCATTTAAATCACCGCATTCTTTATTAGCTGCGGCAGCACTTGCTTTGATAATCGCTTGTGCTTTAATAAAAGAAAAAGGCAGTCTGAGACCGCTTATAGGAAAATTATTTACCGCTCTCTGAGTCTGGGCACCGTAATAAACATCTTCAGGTACTTTTACTTCTCCTAACGTGTCCTTAGCAATTCGGAATTTATCCACTTCGTTCACTCCTTTTTAAAGCACTCTTAAGACTTGTATTCCCATCAACAGAATATATGTAATCCTATTTTCAAATATTTACTTAACGAAACACCTGTGGGCTTAACGGGGCAGACGAAAAATGGAAG
Source organism: Fictibacillus halophilus (assembly GCF_042680145.1). GTDB lineage: Bacteria > Bacillota > Bacilli > Bacillales > Fictibacillaceae > Fictibacillus > Fictibacillus halophilus_A. The sequence goes on from NZ_JBHTNQ010000001.1 coordinate 2,373,789, forward strand.
CGTCGATTTAGCCCCGATCTCCTGCCCTTTGTTGATGAGATTTCACGGTACGTGTTCTTATATTTATTACACGTTCGCTCAGAATCATTGAGTTTCGCTCAAAAACGCCATGTTACGCTCAAGATCCTCTCGTTTCGCTCAAACCACCTCTAGCTTCGCTCAAAATCTTCCTTTTTCGCTCAAATACACATCTTCCTTACAACGCTCCGCTGAAAGCGAGCACGTGTGAGCGGAAATAACAGCTTCTTATAGCAACATTTTACGAAAACAGGCTTTTGAACAGAACAAAACCGCCATGGATAAGGCGGTTTTATAATTGAGGCAAAGCTATGACAACAGCAGGTTCTTTTTTAATAAACTTATGCTCTGTCTTATAGCCCGCTTTTTTTTGTTTTAAATAGGTTTTCTTTGAAATTGGACGGGGCCTTGACCAGGAAAGGGAGTCAAGATTTTTCCAATTATCATGTGTAATAATTTCACTTTTGTAGTAATAACAGTTTCCGCTAGTATACTCTTCACAAATATAGCGGACTGTTTGACGACTATGCATATCATCTCTCCATTTTTTACTTCATTATCCCCGCATAACGTTTCATTCATACTTTAAGCAAAAAAAGGCCTGAAGACCCTACCTCCAAGCCTTAATCTGTTAATCTCTGGTGTTCCACCACCACCAGCCACCAAATATCAAGATGAGAATAAACAAGATTATTATTACAGCCCAGATCCAACCGTAGCCATAGCCGCCATAACCGTAGCCACCTGCATACGGGTAATAGTAAGGATAATATGGAAATGCCATCCTGCTACCTCCTTCATTTCTTTTCTTTATGCGTTCTTACTCCTTATTAAAATATGTACGAAGCAGGTAAAGAGGAATAGAGACAAACGCACAAATTTTGATTGGACTGCTGGAATTCCGGGATAAAACAACCTTTAGCATTAAAGGAAATAATTGCACCTTGTATCTTTAGGCAGCTTTGGTAAAACTACGTATAAGATTTTTGCGGACGGAGGGTGAAAATTCATGGCCGTAAATAAACAGCATCCATTTGTTCCTGGATATCGGTTAAGTGTAAACAATGTGGAAATCTATTACGAATACTTCGATCATGAAAACCCTGATGCAAAAGTAATTGTGCTCGTTCATGGGTTTTTATCTTCTACGATCAGTTTCAGAAAATTACTTCCCAATCTGACAAAGGATTATAAAGTGATTGCTCTTGACCTGCCCGGATTCGGTCAAAGTGAAAAATCTGTAAGTTTTATCTATAAGCTTAGTAATTATGGGCAATTAATCATTGATTTTTTAGACAAGCTTAATATTCAAGATGTGATATTAATCGGTCATTCTATGGGCGGTCAGATTTGCATGCATGCTGCAAGAAAAGCACCTAAACGGATTAAAAAACTTATTCTTCTTGGCTGCTGTTCCTATGTAAAACGAGCCAGCCGTTCATTAATCGCATGCTCTTATTTACCTTTGTTTACATGGGGAATGAAAAGCTGGATTCAAAAAAAAGATGTGAAACAAAATCTATTGGCAGTTTTGCATGATTCAAAATTAGTCACACAAGAAATGATCGACGGATACAGCAAACCAATAAGTGAAGCGGCTTTTATCAATTGTTTAATTCGGCTTTTAAGACACCGCGAAGGGGATATGAGTTCAGAAGAGTTAAAAGAGGTAACTCAGCCCGTATTGATGATCTGGGGTAAGGAAGACAAAGTTATTCCTTTGAAGACCGGCTATAGGCTCAAACACGATCTCCCAAACGCCGAACTCATTGTCTATGAAAAATGCGGCCATCTTGTAATGGAAGAAAAACCTGAGGAGATTACAAAAGAAATTTTTCGTTTTATCGAACAGCCAAAAGGGGCCAGCCATGAGATTCTTTAAAACAGGAAAGTCCATTAAGTCTGATCCCCTCGCACAAGAAAAAGAAAATAAGAGATTGGACAATAACATCCTATGGCAAGAAACAGGGATTTCCGACTGGTTTTCTGGCTATGTTGAAACGCTGATTTCACAAGAAAGGTTTAACAAAGAGGTACTTCGTTTCGTACAAGACCATCAAAAGCTCTCAAGCAAAGAAATGTTCGAACAGCTTCCATTTGGAAATAAACATTGGAATGAGAACCCTGATAATCAAACAATTAATACAATGATTCTTCAGGGGTGTGTCGCACTGAAGAAGCATTCATCTTCAGGGATTATTTTCGTTCACCTAATGAAAGAACAAACTGTCAGAGCCATAAGTGTACCTGAAGTAGAATTTAGCGTAGTCGGTCCAAAAGAAGCTTTTAATGAAGATTTAGAAACAAACTTGGTATTGATTCAAAAAAGGCTCCCTACCTCTGCTTTGCAAATTGAGCTTATCGAAATCGGCTTACGCACTAAAACGAAGGTCGCTGTTCTTTACTTAAAAGATATCGCGAACGATGAAAATGTTATGACACTGAAAAAGCGGTTAGCTGGAATTGAATATGATCACATTTTAGACAGCTCTTATTTGATTCAAATGATTGAAGACAATAAAATGTCTATCTTTCCGCAATTTATCGACACAGAAAGGCCTGACAGAATTGTTGCATCTTTAATAGAAGGCAAGGTTGCATTCTTAACGCAGGGTTCTCCCCATGGTGTTTATGGACCTGTCTCGATCTTAGAATTTTTTTCGGCATTTGATGATTACTTTTTATCATGGCATATTGCTTCTCTTTTCCGATTAATGAGAATGTTTGCCGTATTTTTTTCAATTTTTGCAACACCTTTATATGTTTCCGTAATTACCTATCACCCTGAATTGATACCAGATGATCTTTTATCAACGCTGACCACTTCAAGGACAGACATCCCTTTTCCACCTGTTCTTGAGGCCTTGTTCTTGGAACTAACCATAGAACTATTAAGAGAAGCTGGCGCCCGTTTGCCTACAAAAGTCGGACAAACGATCGGTATCGTTGGGGGGATCGTAATAGGAACAGCCTCTGTTGAAGCAGGATTAACAAGTAACGTTCTTTTAATTATTGTCGCTTTATCAGCACTTGCTTCCTTTACGACTCCTGTATATCGCATGAGCAACGCGATCCGGCTGATTCGTTTCCCGATGATTATTCTTTCAGGCTTTTGGGGACTCCTAAGTTTAACCCTGGGATTAATGATGATTATTTCACATTTGCTGGCTTTAACTTCATTAGGAAGACCATACCTTGCTCCTATTTATCCTCCCAGACTTTCTGACTGGAAGGATTCGTTTGTAAGATTGCCATTTTATGTGCAAAAAGAAAGACCTAAACAATTAAAGGTCAAAGAAAAACGAAAAATGAGCTGGTGGAAAAAGAGGGATGTTGATGAATTTGAATAAAAGTAAATTTCCGCCTCAAGTTCATGAAAACGCCAAAATCGCACCACAACTCGTTTTCTTTTTAGTTATTGGTGCACAAATTGGAGTTGGAATCCTTGGTTTTGTTAGATATTTAGCGAAGTTTGTAAATCAGGACAGCTGGCTTGTTGTTATTGCAGGAGGTTTAGGCATCCATCTCGTTATTTGGATGATGTTTTCCATTCTGAACAAGCATGGCGGGGATATATTTAATATCCACCATCAATTCTTTGGAAAATGGCTGTCTATACCGTTAAGTATGATGCTTTCCCTGTATTACCTGGCTACAGCGGTTGTAGTTCTTCGCACATTTATTGAAGCCGTGCAAAACTGGATGTTTCCAGGTATACCAACTTGGACTCTTTCTTTGTTTTTCACAGCAATGACCTATTACATCGTTACGAAGGGATTTCGTGTAATAACCGGAATTGCATTTTTTAGCTTTGTATTAACAATATGGATTATGTTTACTCATTACTTCCCTATAAAACATGGACAAGTTATCAATCTCATGCCTTTTCTCGATCATAAGTTAGGGGATTTTTATCAGGCGTTTAAAGTGATGGTTTTAAGTTTTATTGGCTTTGAATATTTACTTGCTTATTATCCTCATATTCAAAATCCAAAAAAAGCACAAAAATGGGCTCATTATGGTTCAGCATCTACCACGGTTATTTATCTAATTACAACCATTTCAACTCTGATGTATTTCAGCCCGAAACAGCTGCAGGGGTTAACGTGGCCGACCCTTCAAGAATGGAAGATCGTTACCTTCCCTTTTATCGAGCGATTTGAATATATAGGGATTTCATTTTTCGGTATTGTTATTCTCATCAATCTGGCACTAGCACTTTGGGCATCTTGCCGAGGATTAAACAGGGTGTTAGATATTAAGATCCGATTATCTGTAATTCCCGTTTCTATCATTTTATTTCTTGCTCCTGCATTTTTCACAACCCGTTTTCAGGTAGATGTACTTAATAACTATACAGGAAAAATCGGATATTATTTGTTTTATGCCTATATACCGCTGCTTTTTATAATAAGTTCTTTTAAAAAAGGAGCAAACAAATGAAAAAAACAATTCTCCTTTTTATGTGTTTCTTATTAAGTGGATGTGCAGAAAGAGAGGTTTTGGATGACATTACAATTGTAAGAACAATTGGATTTGATCAAGCAAAAAAAGAAAATGAAATTAAAGGTACAATCAATTATCCAATATTTATAAACGAACAAACTTTTAAAATGAAATATTTAACTGCGTCTGGAGAAACGTCAAAAGAAATTAGAAACGAACTAAATGAAATGACAGCGAAACCTATCTTTATAGGAAAATTAAATACGGTGCTATTTAGCGAGGTGCTTGCGAAAAAAGGAATCATGGAAACACTGGATACATTACAAAGAGATCCCGGTGTAGGAAGAGCCATTTATCTGGGTATCACTAAACAAAGTACAGAAAGTGTTTTATCCGATGATTATGGTCATACAAATTTGGATGGCAACTATTTCAGCAATTTGATTAAACAAAATGAAAACTATTCTAATCTGCCATATTTAAATTTCCATACGTTTCTATACGCTTTTTTTGCAGATTGTATGGATCCTGTGATGCCATATTTATCAAAGAAGAATGAGGCAGTAAAAATTATAGGTCTTGCTCTTTTTAAAAAAGATAAGATGGTTGGAACAATAAATGAGCATCAAATCCTGATTTTCAAGACCTTATTTCAAAATTTTAACGAAGGGAGTTTTCAGTTTTCTACTAAAGAATACAAAGGCAATCTTGAAATTCTAAAAAGTAAACAGCACTTTAAAATCATAAAGAAACCTCATCAAAAAGTCATGATCATTGTAGATGTAAAAGGCCGCTTAACTGAATATACAAAAGTTAATGCGGGTGATCCAAAGATAGTGAAAGGGATAGAAAAAAACATAAAAAAAGAACTCGAACATAAAGCCCGAGAGTTAATAGGTAAATTTCAAGAACTCAATATCGATCCTCTTGGAGTCGGGGAACATGTGCGTTCTCAGACAAGGGGATTCAATTCTAAAAAATGGCTCGATCAATACCAAGATACGGATATTAAGGTTGTATATAATCTTAAAATTACGGAATCCGGGATATCACAATAAGGGCTGTCCCAAGAGTCAGGTAAACTGACTTTTGGCTGCCCGAATTTCTTTATTTTTCAAATAAAGAGAGGCTGACTTCATAAGTTTTTTACTATGGAGTCAGCCCCTTACTTTTATAGATTTTTATTGTTCTCTGCTCTTTGTCATCTGCTGCCAAACCGTTCCTGCTGCTTCCTCACCGCTTTGAATGCGCTCTAAAGCAATTTTCACTTGTAAAGCTACTTCAAATTCCGGGTCATCTTGGGCAGCTTTTAATGCCGGGACTGCTGTTTCATCACCAACTTCAAAAAGAAAACGTGCTGCACGCCATCTAACTAATTTGTTTTTATCAGAGAGTGCATCACACATTACTGAAATGGCCTTTGGATTGCCCAGATCGGACAAGGCATCACCTGCCGTACGTCTTACAGACACATTTTTGTCCTGCAAAGCATGATACAATAATGGGAGAACAGCTTCATCTTCAATCATTCCTAAATAGACAACTGCTAGACGTCTGATGGATGGCTTTTCATCCTTTAAAGCTTGTTTCAAAACCATTACATCATCAAGTGTCGGATTCATTCTTTCGAGTGCCGCATACCTAGTTTGCCAATCACTGTTACGGAGCTTATCAGCTACTTCAGAAGTTGAAACGTTCTCTTCCTCCATTTTTGTTTCGCCATCCGAGCTATACGCCTGTTCAACTAACTGATCAAGACGTTCTTGAGGATAAACGGCTGACAGTTCTTCTGCTACCTCATTTCCTACTTGCTCAAATGTTCCATAACGAACACCTTGTTCTTCCCATTTTCGCTCCATTACAAGGTTGTCTGAAGAATCCTGCGCTTTAAGTGCTGCTTTTGCAAAACGTTCCGGCAGTCCAACTCGTTTTTCTTCCTTTTCCGTTTTAAGCTTAATCTGCATCGGCAAGCCGCGGAACATTTGAATAAGAACCGTAATTTCAGTAAATTCTTCTTCTTTTTCCTCATTTTGTTCAGCTGCAGATTCTTCTTCCTGTCCAAATACTTTTCGTACTCCCGCTAAAATATCTTCCCATTTCGAACGGGGATTCCGGTCCAGAGCCATAAAATCGGCAACATGATAGATGCTCTTTACCCCTTCTACTTTAAAGATTTCTTGAATAAACTCAGGTGCGTTCTGAGCATTGTCTTTTGTATAATTGTGGCGCTCTGTTCCTGGCAGTGTCTCATCTAGATTTATTTTCATGGAGTTAGGGCTCGGAGTTGGTTCAATTCCTGTAATCTTCAATTATCATTCACTCCTTATTCATTAACTGTTCTGCATTTATAGAATCTAAATAGCTTGTAATTTGCTCTTTTTCTTTATCCGTAAACTTGTACTCACAATCCACGCCTTCATCATGTGCGATGATTTCCTGAAGCTCACCGTCTTTATCATATACTGCAAGTGCACTTGGATCGCTTAATCCCTCAGGCAGAATTTCCACATTTTTAATCTCGAATGATATATAAACATTTAACCATGGGCCTACCTGGTTAATTTCATAACCAGTAAAGTTGAGCTTTCCTTCAAAATAATTTGTAAATCCATACTTGTACATAGTTTTCCTCCAATAAGCATCTCTTTCCTATTATAAGGAACATCCCTCTAAATCTCAAAAAATGCTGTTTAACGTAAAAAAACAAACACATAAAGATGTGCTTGTTTTTAAAGATGGATTGCTTTTGGCTCACGATTGTTTCATTCTTCATTGACAAGTTGATTGGAGTGTAAAGTGCGAGACTCCGGCGGGATCAGCGTGACAGGTGAGACCCCGGCAGGCTTGAATAGCCTAGGGGGCTCACCGCACGCCCCGCGGAAAGCGAGCATCTTGAAACGGAAATCAACCACTTCCAAAAGCAACAAAGTTTGTTACAAACAATCTACTTGATAGAGAGACTTGAAAAACTCATTTCTTTGAGAATAGCGCGCACAGGGCTGCCATCTCCTTCTTTTAATGGAAGAGGAAGTGCAATCAATTCATAATCCCCTTCTGGAACTTCATCAAGCACCAATCCTTCTAAAATATGAATGTTATGCTGATGAAGCGCATGATGTGCCAGCAGCTCCTTGCTGTCAAGCGGATCGACTGACGGCATATCGACTCCGATCAAACCTACACCATGTTGTTTTAAAAAAGGAACCACATCAGGAGAAACGGGTACGATTTTTTCAGGGAAAATGGTACGGTCATTCCAGCAGCTCGTCTTAAAAATCACACGTTTTGTGCCGTTTTTTATTTTCCCCTCTATACTTTCAGCTGTAATCTCCAAAGCACCTGTAACATCGATCACCAAAGCGGGACCTGTGTACAGATCAAGAGGCAGGTCGATGACTCTTTTCCCTTCATTATCAAAATGAAAAGGAGCATCGACATGTGTGCCAGTATGAGTACTCATCTCAAGTCTGCCAACGTTAACAGAACCCGATTGTTCCTTCGTCCAAGCCAGGTCAAATGCATAAGGAGTGTCCCCTGGCCAGCCAGGAACACCATTATATAGCGGCATAGAAATATCAAATATCTTCACTCTTCCTAATCTCCTTATGCAATGACTTCTCGTTTATTTTCATATTTCTCATATTCACGTGTGTTTATTATTTTAGCTAAAATGTGGACAGCGTCATATACATCACGGAACGAATTGTAAAGAGCTACAGGAGCTAGACGGATCACATTAGGGGCACGGAAGTCAGGCACTATGCCATTATCTTTTAAAGCTTTACATATTCTGGCTGCATCGTTATGCATCAATGCCACATGTCCGCCTCGTCTCGCATCGTCTAATGGATTTACAATTTTAAATACATCTTTTAGCTCTTGATCCAACAGATCCATTAATAACGTTGTAAGTTTTAATGATTTACTTCTGATCCTTTCAATCTTCGCTTCTTCGAAGATTGAAAGCGAACCGATTAATGGAGCAGTACTGAGCATATGCGGAGTACCGATTTGAAATCCGCCAGCAGATTCTTCAGCGTCAAATGTATGGTCCATATCAAACTGCGATTCTTTTTTACTTCCGAACCATCCGGAAAGTCCAGGTGTTTTTGTGAAATGCTTTTTATTTACATAAATACCGCCTACTCCCCCAGGTCCTGCATTTACATATTTATAGTTGCACCATAAAGCGAAATCAACACCCCACTTGGATAATTCATGAGGGATCGCACCAATTGAATGACAAAGATCAAATCCAATCGGAATATTTCGTTTGTGCGCCTCTTTAGTCAAACGTTCCATATCAAGCAGTTGGCCACTGCGGTATAGAACGGAAGGCAGTACGATTAGGGCAACGTCATCTGTCATTGCATCAATAATATCCTGCTCCTCCAAAGTCATACCGTTCTTGCTCTTAACTTGAACCAGTTCTGTTTCAGGATTAAGCCCTTTCAGCTTCAGCTGGCTTTGAAGTGCATATATATCTGACGGAAAAGTCAGCTCATCTGCTAGAATCTTCGTCTTGCCTGGTTTTGGCTCGAAAAATGTGGCTGCCAGCTGATGCAGGTTTACTGTTGTCGATCCGGTTACGATTACTTCTTTCGCTTCTGCACCTACTAGTACTGCTAACTTTTCAGCTAACTGTTCACTCAGTGTGAACCAAGGGTGTTTACCACCCATCCAGCCGTCGATTCCTTGCGCTTTCCAATCGTTAAGAACATCCAATAAAGATTGTTCAGCTCTTCTTGATAAGAGACCTAAAGAATTTCCATCTAAGTATATCGAATCATTTTTTACATAAAACTCATTTTTAAAAGAAGCCAGTTCATCATTCTGATCAAAAAGTTCTACTGTTTCCGCTGTAATTTGGGTCATCTTGTTAATTCCTCCCGCGACTAGTTCTTGTAACCGTTTTCAACACAAGGTAAAAAGACATATACTTTTCCCCTCATCTTCCATTATGATAGAGCGAAGGGGGGTGTTGCCAGTGAAACGTTATTTGTGGTTTTCGGGAATAATTTCCGTTTTCTTTATTACCATTGCACTCTTATATATGTATAATAACGCAGATTTACAGGCGATAGAAGAGAAAAAGGCACCCAAGCTAGAAAATACAGCCGTGCCGAAACAAACAGAGCCTGAACCAGCAGTTGAAGAGCCCGTCGAAAAAACAACACGCCTTACACTCTCAGCTGTCGGTGATATTTTAATTCATGACACCGTTTATAATAAAGCCAAACAGCAATCCGGCGTATATAATTTCAATCCAAACTTTGTACCGGTAAAACCCTATCTGACACAGCCTGATATTACAATGGCGAACCAGGAGACGATGATTGGCGGTACACAATTTGGTTTATCTTCTTACCCATCTTTTAATTCTCCTCACGAAGTGGGTGATGCATTAAAAGAAAATGGTGTTGATCTTGTTACACTAGCGAACAACCATACACTTGACCGCGGGGAAAAAATTATTCTTAGCGCGTTAAATTATTGGAACGAAATTGATGTGATGTATACAGGAGCATATGTTTCACAGGACGATCAGCAGAACATCAGGCTCATGAAAAAGAACGATATCACGGTTTCCTTTTTAAGCTATACATATGGGACTAACGGAATACCTGTCCCTGCCGGAAAAGATCATCTTGTGAATTTAATCGAGGCAGAAAAAATTAAAAATGACATACAAAGAGCCAAGGATTTGTCAGATGTATCGGTTGTGTCTCTGCATTTTGGCAATGAATATGAAAGAATGCCAAATGATTTTCAAAAGGAAATTGTTAAAGTTGTCACAGAAGCTGGCGGTGACATTATCATCGGACATCATCCACACGTCCTTCAGCCAGTGAAATGGGAAACGGCAAGTGACGGGTCAAAGACCTTTGTGTCCTATTCATTAGGGAATTTCCTATCTGGACAAAGAAGGAACTATAAAGATATAGGCGGTATCGTTCAACTCACGGTAACAAAACATGTAAAAGGAGAAGAAACCACAATCGGTCTGGTGGAACCTAAATTCCTTCCGACTTATGTGGATCATTCTTTCGTTATTCACCCTATGAAAGATCTGCCTGAAATGAAAAAATCATACGACGAGATTAAGGCACACATGAAGCAATGGGTACCTGAACTGAATTTCTTTGAATAAAAAACAGAAAAGCTGGCTCAGATGTGAGCCAGCTTTTACTTATTTTCCTTTAGAACGCGGACTTTGTGTATCTCTTTTTGGAATTTCGTCTGCAAATTTTTCATCTGAAAACTCTACGTTTGTCATACTTTCTGTCGGTGTCTGATTATTTTTTGCCGCTGCGTCTAAAGCATGTTTTCTTTTCGCCATAATAACATCCCTCCTTACCAGTAGGATGTGTACTTTCTTAAAAATTAAAAGGTGACGCCTATATAATTGAGACGGACTATTTTTTACAATCGTTGATTTTTACGGTACGTGATTTTTTTATTATTACACGTTCGCCCGATTTGAATGGGTTTTAACCCAATAGTGTCCTTGTTTCGCCCCAACCAAGCCTCGCTGTACCCCGAAATCTAGAAGTTTCGCCCGATAACCACTCATCTTCACCCCGTAAGTGTTTTTCCAGCTTAAAAACCTAATCACTAGACATGCTGCTATTCAAAATTTTATAAAAAAAAAAGAAAAGCTGACCCCACAAAGCATTTACGTCTTTGTGGATCAGCTTTTTTAACTTATAACACCATAGCCGCAATGAATCCAAATGCGATCAATGGTAAGTTGTAATGAAGAAATGTTGGAACACACGTATCCCAAATATGATTATGCTGATTATCTACATTCAAACCAGATGTTGGTCCAAGCGTACTGTCTGATGCTGGTGAACCTGCATCTCCTAGTGCTGCAGCTGTTCCAATCAAAGCTATGGTCGCCATTACACTAAGACCCAATTCGCCTGCAAGCGGAACAAAAATCGTTGTAATGATAGGGATAGTTGAGAATGAAGAACCAATCCCCATTGTCACAAGCAGACCGATCACTAACATTAGAAACACCCCAAGTGCGGCAGAGTTGCCAATAAATGCAGCACTGTCTTTTACCAATGTTTCAACTTCACCTGTCTCACGCATAACCGCTGCAAATCCTGCTGCAGAAATCATTACGAATCCGATGTATGACATCATTTTCATACCTTCAGTTAAAACAACATCTGAAGATTTTAATTTTAATTGACCACTAAAATATAGCAATATAATACCTGATAGTGCACCGAAGATCATTGAATCAGTTTGTAATTGTACGAAAAGAGTTGCAGCGATCGCTAAAACTGCTGTAATGATTGATCGTTTTGTGTAAACTGCTGCTTCAGAATTGGCAGAGTCGACAATTTTATTTTCATAACTACGAGGCTTTCGATACGTAATGAAAACAGCAATCAACAAGCCTGCGATCATACCTAATGAAGGAATCGTCATCGCTGTTGGTATTTGATCCATTTTTACTGTTAATCCGCTATCCTTCATATTTGTCTGAAGAATTTCATGAAAAATGCCTCCAAATCCTACAGGGAACCACATATATGGTGTGATTAAACCAAATGTGATAACGGTAGCCACCAGACGTCTGTCTAACTGAAGCTCATTTAAAACATGAAGAAGAGGCGGAATGAAGATTGGAATAATTGCTATATGAACTGGAATCAAGTTTTGAGAAAAAGATGAAATCATTAATATGATAAAAAGAATAAGAACTTTTGAAAGAGATTTTTTTCTCGTTTCTCCTTCTCTACCTACAAGCAAGATGGCTTTATTAACCATTAACGCTGGAAGTCCCGTTCGTGACAGGGCCACAGCAAAACTTCCTAACAATGCATAACTTAGTGCAATTACTGCATTCGATCCTAATCCTTCGGTAAATACGGTTATCGTTTCAGTAAGGCCCATTCCAGCAATAAAACCGCCTGTAAGTGAACCTACTAGTAAAGCAACAACTACATGTATACGTAAAAGGCTTAGTACCAGCATAACTGCTACTGCTAATACCACAGCATTCATTGTATTATTTCCTCCTTAAAGCTTTATTACTTTATTTCGCTAAATCGCTAATTTGTTAAACCTTTAATAAATTAACATGTCTGCTCGGGTGTGTCAATTAAAAAAAGGAAGCTGAATCACGCTAGATTCAGCTTCCTTGTTATTTTATGCTTTAAAGTTTCTAACAAATGTTGTCAATGTGCGGACCATTACTCCTGTTGCACCCTTTGGACCAAGTTCCGATGCTCTTGATGAGTATGCTGTTCCAGCAATATCTAAATGTACCCAAGGAGTTTTTTCTGCGAATTCTCCTACAAATAATCCCCCTGTAATGGCATGCCCGAGTCTTCCGGTAGCGTTATTTAGATCAGCGACATCACTTGTTTTCAGCATATCTTTGAATGGCTGAAAACTAGGAAGAAGCCACAAAAGTTCTGCTTCATCTGATGCTGATTGTTTAATATGCTCATAGAAGTTTTCATCATTCGTTAAGGCACCTGTTGTGCAATCTCCGAGAGCTACCAATACTCCCCCTGTTAGTGTTGCAACATCAACTATGAATGCTGCTCCTTGCTCTTTTGCGTATGTAATCGCATCAGCAAGAATTAATCGTCCTTCGGCGTCGGTGTTACGCACTTCGATTGTTTTTCCGCTTAATGAAGTTATAACGTCACCTGGCTTCATGGCAGATCCGTTTACAAGGTTTTCCGAAGATGGAATAACAAACATTACATTTATCTCAGGCTTTAAACGGCCGATAGCTTCCATCGCACCAAGCACAGCAGCACTTCCGCCCATATCACTTTTCATCTCGTGCATGTTTAATGCAGGTTTAATCGAGTATCCTCCGGCATCAAACGTTAATCCCTTACCAACTAATGCAACAACGGAATCCCAAGTCTTTCGCCCTTGGTATTTTACTGTAATTAACTTCGGAGGCTGGTCGGAACCTTGACTTACTGCCAGAATACCTCCCATACCCAGCTTTTCCATGTCTTCTTTTTCTAAGATTTCGTATTCCATACCGTATTCCAGTGCTACGTCGATGGCTTCAGCAGCAAGATCTGTTGGTGTCAGCAAGTTAGCTGGCGTGTTAACTAAATCTCGTGCCAGATTAATACCTTTCGCATACGCATATCCACTTGTTAAGCCCGCTTCCGCTTCATTATTTTCCGTATAAACCGTAACTTGCTCCAACCTTTTTTGAGGTTCATTAGACTTCTTTTTATAGTTCTCAAATTGGTATGCCGAAGTCCCCGCCGCTTCACTAAAAGCATGTGCAAGTTTTTCCATTGATACTTGATCGCTTTTAAAGGTATCCAGCAGAATTGAAAAATGCGTTCTTTTCTCTTTTGAAATTTCTTGAACTGCTCTGCCAAAGGTATTTCTCACTCTGTCATACGTAAGTTCATCTCGTTTTCCTAAACCAGCAAAATAAATACGTTTCGTACCAACCTGATTCAGAGTATTTAATTTTTTTATACTTTTTAATTTATTCGAAAGGTCTCCGTCTTTAATTAGCTCGGTAATAAGACCTTGAAGTTGTTCATCTATATCAGCCACTACTCCTGAAAGTTTAGGCTCTTGAAATAAACCGACCAGTAGGACTTCTTCTTGTTCTTTAGCATTCCATGGATGTTTTATTGTAAACACGTTAAAGTTCCCCCTTATGCATATTCTTACTTTCTAAACTCATTATACTCTTTCTTTTAGAATATTTCGAATTCACCTTGTTTTATTCTTCTAAATTAATATAGTATGTCGGCAGCATAGGCAAAGTGTGCGATTCTGAGAATGGCACTCTATCAATATGTAAAGGCATTAAATCTAGACATCGTTCGATAAATTGGAGTACAGGCTCTAAATCTAAATTCCAAAAATGAGGTTTGTAAGGTGTCAGATAGATTTTTGCGGCTTTCATCATCTCTCGTGCACCTTTTACATTGCCGTACTCATAATGATATAAGGCGACGGTCATCTGCAGCAGGCCCTTAATAAACAAGTTGCTGCGGTCTGTAAGCCATATCGCCTCTAATAGGTCATGCCCTGTATAATAGTCACCTTCATTAAATACAACAAAAAACTCGTAATACTCCTGAGGAAAAAAGTCCATCTCTAAAACCCCCTTCCATGATTCATGTTACCAGAGATTGAACACCATTCAAATCGGGTAACAACTATCTAAAATAGCCATACTATAAACCACCACAATGAGAGGGAGCCAATTATGTCTGATTTATTTTTCAATTTTCCATTATTCGCAGCATTATTAGGAGTTTTTTCTGCACAATTCTTAAAAATCCCTATCCACTACTTCAATACAAAAAAAATCAAATGGGATCTATTTATAAGCACCGGGGGAATGCCAAGTTCGCATTCAGCTTCCGTTACATCGCTTGCGACTGCAATTGGGGCCATGCATGGTCTAGGCTCTTCTCTTTTTGCTATTGCAGCAATGTTTGCCATTATTGTAATGTATGATGCAAAAGGTATACGATGGCATGCAGGAGAACAAGCCGCAGTACTGAATGATTTAGTAGAGGAATTCAGAGATCACGTTCAGAAATCTAATAAACAATTTGAACAAAAGGATGTTGAAGAGCAAAGAAAAGAATTAAAGGAACTTTTAGGACACAGCCCTAAAGAAGTGTTCTTTGGCGGGCTGCTTGGAATAACACAAACATTAATTCTATCGTGGCTCTTTTTATAATAGGAGGTACTTTGTTTTGAAATTGGTATCAATTTGCCCAAGCAATACAGAGCTTCTTCATTTTTTAGGAGCAACTCCCGACCTGATTGGAATTGACGACTTTTCGGACTGGCCATCAGAGGTGGAGCGATTGCCACGATTAGGTCCTGACTTATCGATTGATATGAACAAGCTTGAAGCTTTAGAGCCAGATTTAGTTTTAGCAAGTTTAAGTGTACCCGGGATGGAGAAAAACATAGAAGAATTGAACAAGCGAAACATTCCACACGTCATCTACGATCCTCAGTCTCTTACAGACATCCAGAATGACTTGCTGGATTTAGGTAAAAGGCTTAACCGATCAAATAATGCTGAGCATGTTGTTAAATGGATGAAAGATGAAATAAACGAATATATGAGAATAAGCAATTCTTTAAATAAACGTAAAAAAATCTATTTTGAATGGTGGCCAAAACCGGTTTTCACACCTGGTAAGATAAATTGGCTAACTGAGATCTCACGTCTTGCAGGTGGTATGAACCTATTTGAAGATGTAGAACTCGCCAGTGTCCAAACAACATGGGAAGATGTTGTAGACCGCAAACCTGATCTGATCGGCATGGTATGGGTTGGCGTAAAGACGGATAAAATGCATCCTTCTCATATAAAGAAAAGAGAAGGTTGGGATATATTGAACGCTCATCAAACTGAGATTGTAAAGCTTGAGGAATCGCTATTTTGCCGTCCTTCACCGCGTTTAATCTTCGGTCTAAAAAGACTTGCTGCACTTATTCTTCCTGATTATTATCCTGCTTTTTTACCTGAGCAAGAAGAAAATGATATGAAAGAGCTTCAAGTTATCATTAGATGACCTGAAGCTCTTTTTTGGTTATGTAGCTTATATCAATATATAAGCTGCTGTCTGAACACTTGCATCGACTTCTCTTCGTTCCATGCCTTAAGTTCTGTTTCAGTTATATCGCCATCACCGAGCTGCACCACATACACATTAATGGTTTTCTTGCCCCACTTTTCATATACTTCTTCTACTGTATTGTAATAAAGATCAATTCTATGCCCTTTAATTGCAGATCCAGTATCAGCAACGACACCATAGCCGTATCCTGGAACCCATAGAACGGTGCCTATCGGAAAAACTTTTGTATCCGCGGCAATTGTTGAATATAAATCTCTTTTTACCTTTACTCCGGATTTCGTTATTCCATATGCAGGATGAGTTTTTTCTTTTCCTGTACTTTCTTTGCCAGCAGTATAACCCGTTGCAGTTACACTTACTGCCGGATATTTTGTAAAATCAATCGTATCCTCTATCGACTTTGGAGGTTTTACCTCAGCAGAAGAAAGCATCATGTTTGGAGCATAAAATGAAGGCATTGATTTTAAGGTTTGTGATAAAGTTTTTAAAGCAGCGTCTACGATTGGGATATCACTGGATTGTTTTTCATCCAGCCAGTTAGCGATATCCTCTGCTTGAACCCCGGAAACAGAACGAAACGTGGTAAAAATAGCGCAGACAAAAAGAAAAGTCAGCACTGTTCTTTTTGCAATTTTTTTTAATTTAAGCAAAAAATGTCCACTCCTCTCCTTTCTATTCCTTCCCATTCATGAAAAAATGTATACGGATTAGTTGTTTAGTCAGAAACAAGAAGAGATTACAACGGACAAATCTGCATCAGATAAGATAATGTCAGTTTCATTGGACGAAACTATCTTATTTAATATACCCACTAAGGTATTAAAGCGACCATTCCCACGGTAAATGGAGTTATTTCGCACGTTAATTGAAAATTAACCACGGAGTCGACAAACGTGGACAATTCTCGCCGCTCGGATACCCCTGCACACAAAAAAAGACTCCCCAGAGGAGAGTCTTTTAAAACATCTGATAACCGCGGACACGAAGTATCTTGATCGCAACGCCTGCTAAAATAGCACCGATAAGTCCGAAAGTTAATATTGTTATATCTGAAGGAGATAAGTTTACTAAATCACTCCCAAGCTTTTGAAAACTTGAACCTGGCTTAGTAAAATACTCAAAAAATCTTATATCATCCACAATCATAACGACGACTAGAGGATAAAAAATAACCATAAACCATGTAGCGCGTAGAAGCATATTAAACAAAAAGCCTATTCCAAAAAAGAGAACCATGAAAAGCAGCATTGAAATAAAAAACTGTGGTAAAAGCAAATCCATGATGTTGACACCCCCATATATCTGTCGTTAGTTTACTAAATGGGGGGATTTACGTCAATTACATTGAGAGCGTTACCTCGTTAAGCTCTTTTCTTTCCGCTTCCGCAGCATTCTACACACGTTTCAGAACCTCCAAGCAACAGCTGGAAATATCCTTTACCTTCACAATATTGACATTGATCATGTTTTTTCTGAACCGCATGTTTTCTCATGTTGTAACACTCCCTTGTTTTTAGTTTAAATTTTCAGATAATAATAACAAGGAATCAGGTGATTGAAAAACCTGTTTTAAGGCTAAATAACCTGATGTAAGCGTAAACATTGAGCGCAATCTTAAATTATCAGAATATTTCGTACATTTTTATCTGCAATCAAAAATTTTATAGGAAGTGTATCCGAATATATCCCCCGGATTAATTTTATCTTCGATATGCTTATTTTTTTCATTCATAAAATAATGAACCATTAAAGAAGTGGCTGGATCATCCTTGAGCTTTTCAGGGGTCAAAAATGCAGCACTTTCTATTTCGTTTTCATCCGCAAATAATGCCCCGCTCTTCTTTTTCAGTAAAAAAACAATCATATTATCACTGATGGTTTCTTTGATTACGCCTGAACGAACGCCTAGTACTGAAACCACTTCTCCCAAAATACCAGTCTCTTCAAAGACTTCTCTGACTGCTGCTTCATCGACGGTTTCTCCTGCATCAACAAATCCTGCCGGAATGGACCATTTGCCTTTTAATCCACCATATTTCTTCTTTACGACGAGCCATTTCCCATCATCTATTAAAAGGCCAGCAGCTGCAAGCCAAATCTTTCCTCTGTCTTTTTTAGTCATCAGCTTGATCGCCCTTTCAATATTTTTTAAATAGTTTCCATGTAATACCTTCAATCAATCTTAACAGAGCTAATATAAAAAAGAACAGAAGCATTAGCTCCTGTTCTTAGTTTACACGATTCGATTTAGAAAAGTTTTAATTTACCTTTTTTAATAACCATTGGTACTCCGCCAAGTAAGAACAGGTAACGGTTATCGATTACTTTTTTCATAGCAGATGCAGTAGCACCGAACAATTTCTTGTTTCCTACTTTACCGATCGCTTCACCTTTACCAAGTGATGCAACCGTACCTTTAATATCTGGTTTGAATTCTTCAAGCTTTCCGCCATTCATCAATGCTTTGATGTTGCGGCCGATTGTATAAGCTTGCTGAATTGCGATTTGTGCAGTTGGAGGGTAAGGACGGTTTGCTTCTTCGTCAATGATAAGCGCGCAATCCCCTGCAACGAAGATGTAATCAAACCCTGGCATACGAAGATCCTTATCAACTTTTACACGTCCGCGCATTGTTTCAAATCCAGCTTCTTCTACTAGATGGTTACCGCGAACTCCGCCTGTCCAAACGATTGTGTTTGCTTTAATTTCTTCACCATTCGCAAGAACAACTCCATCTGTATTACACTCTTTAATCGGAGTGTTAACAAGGAACTCAATTCCGCGGCGCTCAAGGTTGTTGATTGCATACTCAACAAGCTCTTCATCAAATCCAGGAAGTACTGTTGGAGCAGCCTCGATATTTACGATACGTACTTTTTCACGAGGAATATCATACTCGCGGCAAAGCTCAGGAACACGGTCAGCAAGTTCACCAACGAATTCGATACCTGTGAATCCAGCTCCACCTACTACGATTGTAATAAGCTCGTCTTTGTGACCTTCGTTATTATAGCGAGCAAAAGAATAATCAATATGCTCACGAATTTTACGTACTGAGTTAATGCTGCGGATGCTGAATGCATTTTCTTTAAGGCCTTGGATTCCGAAAGTTTCTGGATCTGATCCTAGAGCAATAACTAAATAGTCATATGTTAATTCTTGGTTTTCTAGAATAACACGCTTTTCATCTTTTTTAATTTCTACAACAGTATCTTGTACAAAGTTAACTTTGTTCATATCAATAATGTTGTCGATCATGATACGCGTTTTATCGTGATGCAATGTACCTGCTGCATTTTCGTGAAGCCATGTTGTTTGGTAATGATAATTATGTTTGTTTACAATTGTTACTTCTGCTTCATCTGATCCTAATTCTTTCTGTAAACGAACAGCTGACATGATTCCGCCATAACCGCCGCCTAGAATAAGTATTTTTGGCTTACTCATAAATTTCACTTCCAGTTCTCATTTTTTTTAGTTTGACCTTTTCATTCATTAAATATGAAGAAAAGGAATAGATTGTGATATATTTCACGTAATAAGATATAAATAAATGCAAAAAAAATGTTCGAAATATCGACATCTTTTTTCATACGTACTCATCTTATTCCTTTTTTCTTGTTTTTTCAACCCTTTTTTCGTTATGATAAATATTCAATTCTTTTATGGATTGTTGTCTTTTTGGGTATCACTCTATGCCAAAATATACTAGTGAAAAAAGAGGACTTTTTGCCTTCATAAAGAATGTTTATGAGAGATAGCAAAGAGTTCTGGTCAGAACATATTTCATGTTCATCAGTCATAGAAAACAGAAGAGGTGAAAGTGATGGCAAAAGAAATTTACGATATTACGATTATTGGTGGAGGTCCATCTGGATTATTTGCTGCATTCTACGGCGGCATGCGTCAAATGAAAGTTAAGATTATTGAAAGTATGCCGCAGCTCGGCGGTCAGCTTTCTGCATTATACCCTGAAAAATACATATATGATGTTGCCGGTTTCCCAAAAGTTCTGGCTCAAGACCTTGTTAACAACTTAAAAGAGCAGGCAATGCAATTTAATCCTGAAGTTGTCTTAGAAGAGTCTGTTCAAAACGTTGAAAAAAATGATGAAGAGATTTTTGAATTAACTACCGATAAAACGGTTCATTATAGTAAAGCAGTTCTGATTACAGCAGGTGTTGGTGCATTCCAGCCACGCCGATTGGAGTTAACTTCTGCACAACAATATGAGGGTAAAAACCTGCACTATTTCGTAGATGATCTCCAAGCATTTGCAGGCAAAAGAGTTCTAGTTTGCGGCGGCGGAGATTCAGCTCTGGACTGGTCGTTAATGCTGGAGCCTATCTCACCAGAAGTGACACTGACTCACAGACGTGACAAGTTCCGTGCACATGAGCACAGTGTTGAACAATTAATGAATTCTAAGGTTGTTGTTAAAACTCCATATCAAGTAACCGAATTGATCGGTGACGGTGAAAACATTACAGCAGTCGTTTTAGAAAACGGAGACATAAAAGAGACCATTGAAGTGGATGCAGTTATCGTTAACTACGGATTCATTTCTTCACTCGGTCCGATTAAAACGTGGGGTCTCGATATCCAAAAGAATTCGATTGTGGTTAATTCTAAAATGGAAACAAACATTAAAGGAATTTATGCTGCGGGTGATGTGTGTACGTATGACGGCAAAGTAAAGCTGATCGCTTCTGGTTTTGGCGAAGCACCAACTGCAGTAAACAACGCTAAAACATATATCGATCCTAACGCAAAAACTCAGCCTATGCACAGCACAAGCTTATTTTAAAGGCACTTTTTCAAATCGTTTTTTAAAGACGCTTCGTTGACAAGTTGATTGGAGTGTAAGGTGCGAGACTCCTGCGGGAGTAGCGGGACAGGTGAGACTCACGTGGCGCAAAGCGCTGAGAAGGCTCACCGCACGCCCCGCGGAAAGCGAGCATCCTGGAGCGGAAATCAACCCTTTCAAATAGCAACAAAGTTTACGAAAACAGCCATCTTAAATATCCGAAAGGCGCCGGACAATGGTTCTGGTGCCTTTTCTACATATGTAGTAAAGGAGTGAAATCAATTGAATAGACAATTTACTGAAGAAGAGATGCACGCTGCTGATTGTTTGCAGGAAATCCAAAGAATTATAAGCCAGCTTCACATTACTGACGAATCCTTCCTAGAGGAAACAAGAGATCAAATCCCTCGTTTAAATGAACTTTTAAGCGAGCTGGAAAAATACGCCTTGGAATAATTTCCTTCTGGATTAAGCAGTCATTCTTTGTTATTATAGGTTGTGAGGCGGACAAGTGCCGCTGACCAATTAGTTTTTTCACCCGGCGTTGGCGCGCCGGGTTTTCTTTTACCCTTTTTTAAACGAGGAGATAAATCCATGGAAATGAACTTAATTTTCGGTATCGTGTTCTTTATTTTAGGAACTGTTTTAATGCCGCTTGGTTTAAAACAGACAAGTAAGCAAAACAAAATGCTGCTTATAGGTGCATCCGTTTTTTCGGATTTAATCGGTCTTGCATTAATATTTAAACTTATATAATGATACTTAACGTAACAAAAACCTCCTGAACGAAAAGTTCAGGAGGTTTTGTTGTATTGTTAGCATTCTTCAGGAGTACCCGCATTTGTTACTGTACGGAAAGATGATCCGCAGCCGCAAGAAGCGATGGCATTTGGATTTGTAATCGTAAATCCTCCGCCCATCATGTTCTGTTTAAAATCGATAACAGTGCCTTTTAACACCTTAGCACTTTCTTCATCTACAACGACACGAATACCTTCAATCATTTCTTCTTGGTCTGAGTCAGCAAGGTCACTATCGAATCCCATTCCATAAGAAAGACCTGTACATCCTCCGCCTTTTACAGCAACACGAAGAAATTGATTTTTATCTTCTTCATCAGCCAGCATTTCCTTGATTCTGCTTGCTGCACTTTCTGAAATCTCAACGATCATTTCACTTTCACTCCTTTTAATAAGGATTATGGCTTAAGTATACCGTTTCCGCTATAAGCTCTCAAGGAATCGGCTTTGGCACTATTTTTCGTTATGCTGCAACTGCATAATTTTATTATGAGTTTCATCAATTTTTTTACTATATTTTAAAACCATAGGATGCTGTATTCCAAAAGTATTTGCTGTTTGTATCATCTTATTTCGAAGACTTTCTAATTGTTCGATTTTTTCTAGTCTAGCGGTAGCTGATGTGGCTTTCATTTTCGTCACTCCACTCTTATATTTAAGACAAGTAAGGTATATCTATTTTACAGTTATTTCAATAAATAGACAATAAACCCCTAGTAAAAAATACACATTTTTTTGTATTGGAAAGTTTTTTATAAAAGTGACTTCCTTGTCCAAATGTATGATTAGGCTTATAATGAAAAAAGCATCTGAATGCCTGTATAGGCTTGTTTTTTTAGATTATCTTTTTAATTCCTTATTTTACATAGTATTCGCATAGTCTTTGTAAAAGGAGAGCATAGTCTCTGCCGAAGATCCAAAAAATTTAAAAATCATCCGAACATTTCACTAGAAAATTAGGGGGATAAAAACATGGCAAATATTTTAACGTTCGATACTCGAATGGAAGCAATTGCAGAAAAAGTTAAACATGGTGAACGTCTTACAATTGAAGATGGTTTGTATCTATATGAAACTGACGATTTGTTATCTGTAGCGTCACTCGCAAATGAAGTGAACCGTCAAAAAAACGGAGATCATGTCTATTTCATCGAAAACCTTTATATCAATCCAACAAACGTTTGTGAAGCGACTTGCAGCTTCTGCGGATTCAAGCGCAAGCCTGGAGAAGAAGGCGCCTATACAATGAATGAAGAACAGCTCTTAGAGTATGTTCAAAAACGCTGGAATGACAATATCCGTGAGTTCCACATCGTTGGCGGACACAATCACGAAGTTCCATTTGATTACTACTTAAATACTGTCAGCACATTGAAAAAGCACTATCCTCAAGTAACCGTAAAAGCATATACTGGGGCTGAAATTGAATTCTTCTCTAGGATTGCTGGTATTTCAATGAAAGAAGCATTGCAGGAGCTTATCAAAGCCGGTCTTGATACAATGCCGGGCGGAGGAGCTGAAATCCTTACTGAACGATATCGTTTAAAAATGAGTCCTGACAAAGCATCAACTGATCAATGGCTTGAAGCCCATGAAATTGCACATGGTTTAGGATTGAAAACACACGCTACTATGCTATACGGTTCCATTGAAACTAAAGAAGAGCGCCTGATTCATATGGATCGTCTGCGCCAGCTTCAAGACGTAACGAACGGTTTCATGGTATTCATTCCGCTTGCGATGCAGCCTCGTTCACAATCGATGGGCTTAACGAGAAGAACATCTGCTTTTGATGATATGAGAACGATGGCAATCAGCCGTCTCATGCTGGATAACTTTGACCATATTAAAGCGTATTGGATTAATATCGGCGTACAGCTGACACAAATGGCTCTTACATTTGGATCGGATGATATCCATGGAACACTAATCGAAGAGCGCATCTCACATGCTGTTGGTGCTTTAACATCAGCTGGTATTACCCGTAAAGAACTCGTTCACTTAATTAAAACGGCAAATAAAGTACCTGTTGAACGTGATACATTCTATAACATCATTCAAAAATATTAATGAAGAAACAAAGCCCGGCTAATTTAATTAGCGGGGCTTTTCATATGATAATCTTTTTTACGGTACGTGTTCTTTTATTTATTACACGTATGCTCAAAAATGCGAACGTACGCTCAAGAAAATCGTTTAACGCTCAAAATAAACAACCTGCGCTCAAACCTCGTCTAATTTCGCTCAGAGTGAGATAATTCCTGCTTTAAAAGGTATTCTCCTGTGCAAATCACTTCAGCAGGTCCAGTCATTAACACATCACCGCTTGATTGCCAGTTGATGATAAGGTCTCCGCCAGCTAAATGAATGGTAATATCATTGTTTCTTTCCGCTTTCCCATTTAAGATTGCTGCAACAGCTGCCGCACATGCTCCGGTGCCGCATGCTTGAGTAACACCTGAACCTCTTTCCCAGACTCGAAAGTGCATTTCTTGTTCAGAAACAATCTCTACAAATTCTGCATTCACCCAATCAGGAAACATCGGATCTTTTTCAATCACTGGTCCCAGAGAATGTAACGGTGCTTCCTCAATGTCATCTACAAAGAATATCGCATGCGGGTTACCCATTGAGACAGCCGTCATATTTAGGTCGCTTCCGTTAAAAGAAACGGGTTCATTGATAACGGAGTCCTTATTTGAGAATCCTTTTACAGGGACTTGATCAGGGATGAGTATTGGGTTGCCCATATTAACGGTTACCTGATTAACTTGTTGTTTTTCATCTATTGTCAGTTTTGCAGTTACAAGTCCCCCGAGTGTTTCAATTGTGAACTCTTCTTCATTTACAATGCCATTTTCATAAGCATATTTAGCCACACAGCGGAGACCGTTTCCACAGTTTTTTGCTTCTGAACCATCGTTATTAAATATCCTCATTTTAACTGGTGCTTTTTCACTCGGACAAATTAAAATCATCCCGTCTGCCCCGATTCCCGTAAAGGGGTTTGATACGGCAACAGTAAGATCTGCCAGGTCGGCTTCAGCGATTGCTTCTTCAAACATGTTCACATAGATATAGTTATTTCCGAGTCCATGCATTTTTGTGAATTTCAGCTTCTTCATGTTTTATTTAAAGCTCCTTATTGTTGACCTCTTAATTTTTCATCTGTATAAAAATAATCGTCATCAGCATTAAGTATTGTAAGCTTTCCGTGACAGCACGGCATGATCAACCGCTGCTTTACGCCTTCTTTTGCAAGCTCCATCTGCTCTTCTTTAAAACTTGTAAGCACGTTGTCACTTTTACAAAAAGGACACTCGGCGATATAGATGTCATTCATCATTCGTTCATAAGGCCATGTATATTCAAAGGTTATTTTCATGTGATTCATCCTCTATTTGGAAGGTGTTATAATTGCATTATCATTCACAACTAACATTTTTTAAAGTATAATAGGTCATGTAACAAAATACAATAGCGATCCATCTTCGGGGCAGGGTGAAATTCCCGACCGGCGGTAATTGAAGATTCCCTCTTCATCAGCCCGTGAGCGGAAAAATTCAGCAATGAATTTTTCATGCTGATCTGGTGTAACTCCAGAGCCGACAGTATAGTCTGGATGGGAGAAGATGTTGGTACAGCGGTTCATTTTATAAAATTGAACCCTTTGTTTAAGTACGCATTTTAAACTCTAAAATGCTTCTTTCTCATGCTGTTCTTCATACAACACTCCCTTAGTCCAATATTTTCGGCTAAGGTTTTTTTGTGTGATACAGGCTGTGCTGCATTTGAAATCATTAGATGGCGCAAGACAAAAGAGGAGAGATTTCAATGCAAAAGGGAAAAATCAAACAAATGGTAGCTGTGTCAATGCTCAGCACAATCGCATATGTGCTGATGATGCTCGACTTCCCATTTCCGGGGCTTCCACCATTTTTAAAAATCGACTTTAGTGAAGTTCCCGCACTGCTGGCGGCCATAATCTTTGGGCCCATTGCAGGCATCATGGTTGAAGGAATTAAAAACACGCTTCACTATGGTATTGTAGGAAGCTTTACAGGTGTTCCCGTCGGACAACTGGCTAATTTTATAGCAGGTATACTGTTTATTCTGCCAGTATCGTACTTATTCCGCAAAAAACATACTGTTAAACGTCTTTCAGTCGGTTTGATTTTAGGAACAGCTTTAATGACATTAACGATGGGATTCCTTAATTATGTTATTATCCTGCCGGCATACACATGGTTCCTTGGAGCTGAGCCGATGTCCAGTCAGATGATGATGGACCTGATTCTTAAAGGGATCACACCATTTAACCTAATAAAAGGTACGATTATTACTTTATTGTTCTTAGCTTTATACAACAGAATGAAGCCTTGGGTGATGAAACAAATTGCTCAGCAGGCTTAATATATGAAAGAAAACCGCTGCGTTCTATGTACGCAGCGGTTTTTTTCTTATACGTTAACTATTTGGTTTAATTAAA
Source organism: Fictibacillus halophilus (assembly GCF_042680145.1). Classification (GTDB taxonomy): domain Bacteria; phylum Bacillota; class Bacilli; order Bacillales; family Fictibacillaceae; genus Fictibacillus; species Fictibacillus halophilus_A. The sequence goes on from NZ_JBHTNQ010000001.1 coordinate 2,399,979, forward strand.
CCAAAAAGAATGCCCATAGCATGTGCTTTGAGCATTCTTTTTATAAGTGCTATTTTATAAGAATAACCCTACGATTGTTCCAGTTAAAACTGAACCCATAGTAGCTACTAGTAATACCTTCAAACCAACTTTTGCAAGCATTGATGCTTTTTCGCCATTTATTGCTTGTACAGTACCTAGAATAATTCCGATTGAAGAGAAGTTGGCAAATGAGATTAGGAAAGATGATACGATACCAACTGTCTTGTGAGACATATCAGGAATCATTTTCATAAAGTCTAGCATCGCTACAAACTCATTAGCTGCAACTTTTGTTCCCATTACTGAACCTGCTCTTACAATTTCATGTGTTGGAATTCCCATAATGAACGCGATTGGAGCAAACACATAACCTAATACTTCTTGGAATGTTAAGCCGAATACAGAATCGAACGCAAAGTTCACCATTGAAAGTAACCCGATGTAAGTGATTAGCATTGCACCAACGATTAGGGCAACTTTCCCTCCATCTAAGGCACCATTACCAATTGCTTCGAATAAAGACTTTTCTGGAATCATTTCTTTAACTTGAATCTCTTCATCTTCCTCAGCACTAACAGGACATACAATAGATGAGAGGATAAGTCCAGAGAACACGTTGATCGGAAGTGCTACCAAAACATATTCAGCAGGAATCATTTGCATGTAAGCACCCAAGATTGAACAGCTTACTGCTACCAAAGAAGAAGTAACAACAACAAATAATCGGTTAGCTGATAATTTATGAAGCTGTGACTTAACAGAAATAATTGCAGTTGTATCACCAAACACCATTGAATTTACTGCTACAAAAGATTCAATTTTTGGAAGTCCAGTAATTTTAGCAACTGCCCCACCAATGTATTTGATCGCTAATGGTAAAATTCTTGTGTAAGTTAAAATTGATAATAAGGCAGATACAAAAATAATCATCATAAGAACATTAATGAAGAAATATTCTTTTCCACTCAGATCTCCAAAGACGAAGGCAATACCATCATTACCGAATGAAAGTACCTTATTAAAAACGTTTACAATCTTATTCAAAATAGTTTTACCTATTTTAGTGTTAAGCATGAAATAGGCAATACCCAGTTGTACTGCGAACATAATTACAACAGCTTTATAATTTATGTTCTTTTTATCATTCGACATTATGAAAGCGATTGCAATTAAGATAATAATTCCAAGTATTCCAAATAGAATTGACATATCAATATTCCCCCTTATACATTTAAAAAACTAGTTTGACTTTTTATATTGAAACTGCTTCCAATTTCACAACTAGTTGTCAGACATCAAATGACTGACCCCTTAATAATGTAACAAATTTCGACAAAAATGCAATCCCTTTTTTAATATTTACACCTTAGATATTTTTCCCAATAAAAAAAGACCTATCCAATAAAAAAACAGCTTCTCCGTCTAAATATGAGAAGCTGTTCCTAAAACATAAAGTTTTCATCTATATGATTGTAAATATTCTTTACGAGTTCTTCTGGAGACTCTCCATGGACAATATCCCCATTTACGAGAGCAAAAAGTGATTTTGCACATTGTCCGCAATAACCAAGACATCCATATTCGATTACATCTAAATCATAATCCTTCTCTAATTCTTCGAGTGCTTTTTGTGCACCACTTGCCAAGTTACTGACGCAAAACTCAATAATCGGTCTCATCTTTCATTTCACCTCTTAATGAATCCATCCTAACGGTTTCTTGAAGGCTAGTCAATGTAAACACATTGATTTTTCCACAAAAATAGTTGTGAATTTATAGCAAAGTGCTATACTTAAACATGTCAAAAACGTGAAATCGTTTACTTACAGTATTTTAAGGTTATTTATCAATATACACTACTATAAACATAGATAAGAATTGTCTTGAAAGAAAAGGGGAAATGACAAATGAAGCACCTCGTTTTACTTGGCGGAGGATATGGAAATATGCGTGTGTTGAAGAGGCTTCTTAATTCCTCAGACCTCCCTGAAAACATTCAGCTTACACTCATTGACCGTGTGCCATATCATTGTTTAAAAACTGAATATTATGCACTGGCTGCCGGAACAATATCTGATCACCATGTTCGGGTAACGTTTCCTGAGCATCCTCGCCTAAACATAAAATATGGTGAAGTAACAGGAATCGATATTAATGAGAAGAAAGTGCTTTTAAAAGATCAGGACGATGTATCCTATGATGATCTTGTTATCGGACTTGGGTGTGAAGACAAGTATCATAATGTGCCAGGGGCCGATCAATTCACATTGAGTATTCAAACGATTGATAAGTCCCGCCACACCTATCAAGTACTTAACAACTTACATGCTAATGCCGTTGTTGGTGTTGTTGGAGCAGGACTTTCTGGTGTTGAACTGGCATCAGAACTTCGCGAAAGCCGCCCAGATTTATCAATTAAGCTGTTTGACCGCGGAGATATCATTCTTTCAGGATACAAAAAGAGACTAAGTAACTATGTTCAAAACTGGTTTGTAGAACATGGTGTTGAAGTAATCAATAATTCTAATGTGACTAAAGTGGAAGAAGGCGCACTTTATAATCATGATGAGAGGGTAGAATGTGATGCTATCGTATGGACAGCAGGCATTCAGCCAAGCCATATTGTTCGCGAACTAGATGTTGAAAAAGACAGCCAGGGCCGCGTCGTTTTAACTGAACATCACCACCTTCCTTCTGAAGAACATGTTTATGTAGTTGGCGATTGCGCGAGTCTTCCTTATGCACCAAGCGCACAGCTGGCGGAGGAACAAGCAGAACAGATCTCCCAAGTTCTATTAGCACGCTGGAACAATCAGCCGCTTCCAGAAATGAACGAGATCAAACTAAAAGGTGTTATGGGATCCCTTGGCAAGAAGAGCGGATTCGGCACGATGGGAAGCGCGGCGTTAATCGGCCGCGTACCGCGCTTATTAAAGTCAGGTATCTTATGGCTTTATAAATATCAGGTATAAATGAGAAGCCGACTAACAAATAGGTTAGCCGGCTTATTTTTGTTCGTACTGATTATTTACGGTACGTGTTTTTATTTTTATTACACGTTCGCGCAAGAATGATAAAGTTTCACGCGAAAAAATCCTCGTTTCACGCCAAATGACTCTGGTTTCACGCCAAACACCTTTTGTTTCACTCAGAAACTCCTTCTTTTCGCGCTCCATGATGTTTTTTTTATCTTGAAGTTCCCTATACTTAGCTCTCAGGTTTCCTAAATTAATAAAAAAACAAAAAAAAATGACACGAACGAACATCAGAGGTATCCGTTCGTGTCAGCTTTCATTATAATTACCACCAAAAAGGACGGAAACGGCGAATACGGAAAAATGGAAAACCAAATATTCCGAAGCCTGGAAAGAATGGACCAACAAAAATGATACGGCTGTCACGCTGTTCACTTTCACCAGGCATGATCATATACATATTATCCTGATCATAGCTGTGAAGCTTTCCATGATACACATTGCCATCATTCAATTCGATCGTAACGTTCTGTCCCATATATTTTAGACAAAGATCATGATAATGATGGTGATAGTGACCCATGTGTGAAGATTCATCTTTATATTTTTTACCTTTTGAAGGGTTCAACAATGGCATTTGCCTCCTTTTTTTCCATAACATCATATTCGGAAAAAGTGACAAAGTATGTGTACAAACCCAATTCATAAAAAATAGGCGCTTAACTTACAGCGCCATAACCATTTTGTTCAATTATGCTATAGATAGTCTTTAAATTTGGATTGCCTTCTGCAACAACCTCTCCGTCAATCACAACAACGGGATAAAACAGGTCTTCTTCTATAATTCTTACTGAAAATGCTTGGTCTGCTTCATTTTCCGGCTTTTCCATATCTATATATAGCACTTGAAATACAGTGTTCGGAAATTTTCTGGAGATTGCAGCTTCCAGCCATTCAGCAGTTTCTTTAGCTGATGGAAGGTGTACACAGCTCGCACATTTCTGCTCGGCACCATATACTTTAATAATAAGTGAATTTTTCATGAAGAATCACCTCAATGTATGCGCTTATTTGCTTCCATCATACCTTATTTTGTTAGAAAGAAAAAGAAGCAAATATCATGATGCTTGCTCATGGATTTTTTATTCCATATCCCGTATACTAAAGGTAAGTTCTTTTTAAGAAAGGAGCCTTGATAGTTATGGCTGAAACTCAAAACTTAGAGATGCGTGAACAAGTAGAAGAAGTTCTTGATAAATTGCGTCCGTTCCTTCTTCGTGATGGAGGAGACGTGGAATTAGTGGATATTGAAGAAGGTGTAGTAAAAGTACGCCTTATGGGTGCATGCGGAAGCTGCCCGAGTTCAACAATCACACTAAAAGCTGGTATCGAACGTGCACTTTTAGAAGAAGTTCCTGGTGTCGTTGAATTAGAACAAGTATTTTAATTTTTATGAAGAAGCCGCTTATCTAGCGGCTTCTTTTTTTTGGCTGTTTTCGCAAAGCTATGTTGCTCTTGAAAGTAGTTGATTTCCGTTTCAGGAGTCTCGCACCTTACACTCCAATCAACTTTTCAATGAAGTCTAAAAAACATTATTTGAAAGCGAGGCCACTGAAAAACCGGATTATCAAATCATAAAGTGCTCTATATAGACTAAAAACAATCGATTGTTGTTCTTGAATCATCCTATATCGCTACACGAATTTGATTCCTTTATTATACAAAAAATTAGAAACACCTCGTCACTGCGAGTTGATTTAATCCTTTTTTTGGATTTATGATGCAAACATGTAGTGATTGGAGCGGAAGGGTACTGACTCCTGCGGGACGAGTGGGACAGGTGAGACCACTAAAGGCGCGTAGCGGCAGGGGGCTCACCGCCCGCCCCGCGGAAAGCATGTACCCTGAAGCGGAGATCACCGCACCACGCACCAAACATTTTGTTTAAGTACTCTTACAGTCACCACCCTTAAAGCAACACTCTTTTTGAAACAGTCCTTTAAGTATCAAGACATCAAATGAACAAGCAATGCTTTTTGTGCGTGAAGGCGGTTTTCAGCTTCCGGAAACACAACAGAATGATGACCATCAATGATTTCTGCTGTCACTTCCTCCCCGCGATGAGCAGGCAGACAGTGCATGAAAATATAATCTTTTTTTGCATGTGACACAAGCTCCTGTTTCACTTGATAGGGTTCAAAATGAGCCATTCGTTCCTCAGCTTCGCTCTCCTGCCCCATACTTGCCCATACATCAGTATAGATGACATCACTGTTCCTAACACCGCTTATTGGATCATTTGTAACTTCCACGATAGATCCTGTTTGCTTAGCAATTTCTTTTGCATAAGAAACGATTTCTTCTTTCGGTTCATAATTTTTAGGCGTAATAATGGTACAATCCATCCCGACTTTAGCTGAAGCAATCAGCAGAGAATGAGCAACATTATTGCCATCACCAATATAAGCAACTTTTTTTCCTTTGAATGATCCTTTGTATTCTAAAATTGTTAAAAGATCAGCGAGTGCCTGGCATGGGTGGAATTCATCTGTCAGTCCATTAATCACTGGGATGGTACTGTTATGAGCCAGCTCTTCGACAGTCGATTGGTGGAAAGTACGGATCATAAGTCCGTCTAGATAGCCAGATAATACCTTAGCTGTATCTGAAACGGTTTCTCCTCTTCCCATTTGTATATCGCGAGTACTTAAATGGATTGCATGACCTCCAAGCTTAAGCATAGCAGCCTCGAATGACACTCGGGTGCGTGTAGATGACTTTTCAAATATCATACCAAGGATTTTTCCTTTTAATAAAGGCGGTGCGGAAGGTCCTTGCTTCTTTAAGTCTTTAGCGAGATTCAGCAAATCAATGATTTCATTTGCTGAATAATCGAGCAGTGTCAGGAAATCTTTCTTAGTTCTCGTTGTGCGTAAAGGATGAACGATTGACATCAGATCAACACTTCCTTTCTTGAGTTCTTTAATAAAACAGCTGCTTGCAGGTAAGCTTGTGCGGTCTCTTTTCGAGTAAAAACATGCAGCCTCTCCAACACGGCACTTTTTGCAGAAGAGCTGTTTGTCTCATCGGTAAAATTTATATAAGCAGTTTTATTGTCCGTTTTTATCCATTCATTAAAAGACTTATCATCTTTCGTAACGATCTCAAATCCAAGGTCCGCCCAGGCTTTCAAATCAACTTGAGCTGAATCACCTTCTATAAAAATGCTTCCTTTAAAGTCCCAAAGGTTATTTAATTGAAGACCCGACCCTTTCAACGCTTTGAGCAGTGCTGACGTAAAATCGGTGTCTGTTCCGATTACTTCACCTGTTGAGGTCATGACCGGAGAAAGCACTGGTGAAACTCCTGACAGTTTAATCGTTGAAAAAACAGGTGCTTTTACTGTAATAAAGGGTTGGCCATTATGCTCGTCTTCAAGCTTTAATTGGTTTAAAGGTGCTCCAAGCATCAGTTCTGTTGCTTTTTGTACTAAGTTCACAGCTGTAATTTTACTCATGATCGGAGCTGTCCTTGAAGCCCTTGGATTTACTTCAATCACATATACTTCTTCACCTTTTACTGCAAATTGTATATTAAATAATCCTTTATATTTCATGTTTATTGCAATTTTTCTTGAGTAGCTGATTAAGCTGTCTTGAACACTTTCTGTAAGGGACTGCGGCGGCGTTACAGTTAAGCTGTCACCAGAATGTACGCCTGTTCCTTCAATATGCTCAAAAATTCCCGGTATAAAAATGTCCGTTCCATCTGTTAGCACATCTACTTCTGCTTCTTTTCCTTCTAGGAACGTATCAATTAAGATAGGATAGACAACATCCTCATTCAGCAAAAAGTCATTAAGCTCTTTTGCAGCGTAAAACACTTTCATCCCGCTCCCCCCGATTACATATGAGGGACGGACAAGTATCGGAAACCCTAATATTTCAGCAAAGGCTTTCGTTTCTTCTTTATTATGAGCCGTGAATCCATCTAATTTTGGAACATCAATTTTCTCTAAAAATTGATAAAAGCGATCTCGATCTTCCATTTGATCGACCGTATCCGCTGGAGTTCCTAACACATGGACGCCAGCATTCTCTAATTCTTCAGCTAAATTAATTGAAGTCTGACCGCCAAACTGCAAAATAACATCTGTTATTCCTTCAAACTGCAAAACGTTATAAATATCCTCAAACGTTAATGGTTCGAAGTATAAGGAATCGGATACTTCATAATCCGTACTTACCGTTTCAGGATTGTTGTTGATTAATATGGCTTCATATCCCAATCTGTTTAGAGCTAACGCACTGTGCACACAGCAATAATCAAATTCAACACCTTGCCCTATTCGTATGGGGCCTGAACCGATAACAGCGACTTTTTTCTTTTGATCAGGTTTCTTATCACTCACTCCGCTCCAGCTGGAATAAAAGTAAGTTGTCTTTGCTTCAAATTCAGCAGCGCATGTATCAACCATTTTGTATGAGGGGATGATCTTCCACTCTTCCCGTTTAGTTCTAACCTCTTTTTCAGAAACAGACCAAATTTCAGAAAGATCGTGATCTGAAAAGCCATACTTTTTTGCCATCTTCAGATGTGATTCATCTATGGTATTTAAGCTTAATTTCTGCAGCGTCTGATTCATCTGAACCATTTGACTGAATACCGATAAGAAATAAGGCGTAATCTTGGTTACCTCATGAATTTTTTCAGCGGAAATACCTCTTTTAAGCAGTTCAAGAACGACAAAGAAACGGCGGTCGTCTGCATGAGCTGCGAGTTTGAATAGCACTTCTTCTTCTAAAAAAGCAAGTTCTTTTAAAAACATGCCTTCTGTTTTTAGCTCGAGTGAACGAATCGCCTTTTGGAAAGCTGAAGCCATATTTCGTTCTAAAGCCATTACTTCTCCTGTTGCTTTCATCTGTGTGCCAAGCTTTCGGTCGGCGTCAGTAAATTTATCAAATGGCCAGCGAGGCATTTTTACTGCTACATAATCCAAAGCCGGCTCAAAACTTGCAAATGTAGTTCCTGTAACAGGATTCTTCAGCTCGTGAAGGTTGTATCCCAGTGCAAGCTTCGCCGCGATTTTAGCTATAGGATATCCAGTAGCTTTAGACGCAAGTGCTGAGGAACGGCTCACTCGCGGATTAACTTCGATTAAGTAATATTCAGAAGTATGCGGATGAAGAGCAAACTGTATATTGCAGCCTCCAACGATTTCTAGTGCATTTATAATCGTAAGAGACGCTTTTCTTAATGACTGATACTCGTCATCTGTCAGTGTCTGACTTGGTGCAACAACTACAGAATCACCAGTATGCACACCCACTGGATCAACGTTTTCCATATTACAGACTGTAATGCATGTGCCATTATCATCACGCATTACTTCATACTCGATCTCTTTAAAGCCTGCGATACTTTTTTCAATCAGACACTGATTGATAGGACTTGCCGAAAGACCTTGTTTGACAAGGTTTGTGAGCTCTTGTTTCGAACCTGCAATCCCTCCTCCAAATCCGCCAAGCGTATAGGCTGGACGCACAATAACGGGATAGCCTGTTTTATCTGCAAATCCAATGGCTTCTTCAACGGAAAATACGATTTCACTTTCTGGTACAGGTTCACCAAGCTTGTGCATAAGGGCACGAAACTCTTCTCGGTCCTCTGCTTTTTTTATGGATTGGATATCTGTACCTAAAAGCTTTACTCCATATTTTCGAAGAATGCCATTTTCATAGAGATCCATCGCTAGGTTTAAACCTGTTTGACCTCCTACAGTTGCTAACAGTCCGTCAGGCTTTTCTTTTTGAATAATTTGTTCTGCATATTCAACGGTTAATGGTTCAAAGTAAATCTCGTCTGCAAAAGTCTTATCCGTCATGATGGTTGCGGGATTGTTGTTGATTAAGACAACTTGAATTCCCTCTTCTTTTAGTGCTTTGCAGGCTTGTGTCCCTGAATAATCAAATTCTGCTGCCTGACCTATTACAATAGGTCCTGAGCCAATCACTAGAACTTTCTTGATGCCGGATACTTTAGGCATAGCTTCTCACCTTCTCTTTATGCTTAACAGTCTGGATGAAATCTTGAAAAATTTGTGCGTGTTCTTGCGGTCCAGGTGCTGATTCAGGATGAAATTGGACACTTGAAATATCGTATTGGCTGTGCCAGAGCCCTTCCACACTTTTATCGTTTACATTCTCAAACCAAATGTTAAATCCGGTTGAATGTAAACTCTCTTTTTTCACAACATAACTATGATTTTGTGAACTCATCGATACTTTTCCTGTTTTCACATTCATAACTGGATGATTTGCTCCTCGATGACCAAATTTCAGTTTCATTGTTTCTCCGCCAAATGCGAGTGCCAGTATTTGATGGCCAAGGCAGATTCCCAACACCGGGTAGCGGACTGCAATATTTTTATAACGATGAAAATACTTTGAAAATCTCATAGGGTCACCTGCACCATTTGAGAACACGAAACCATCTGGATTCAATTTTTCTATTTCGGCAGTCTCATAGTCATACGGAACAACAGTGACTGTGCAGCCTTGAGCTATAAGGAAATCAGCAATCGATTTCTTATAGCCAAAATCAATAAGAACAATGTTTGTTTTACCTGTACCAAATTTCTCAAGTGCTGTTTTCGGCCAGCTTTCTTGTAATTGAAAGGAGTCGGAAGGTATAGTGCTAGTGTGCATAACAGCAGGAACTGAACCTTTTTCACGGATCTGCTGAATGAGAGCTCTTGTATCGACATTTGTTAAAGCAGGAATATGATGATGGTTAAGATACTCTGCCAATGAGTGTTGTTCTCCTTCGAGCTGAAAAGGATAGCACTCTGCCATAATGACACCTGAAACTTGAATATGAGCGGATTCCATACTTTCCGGCTTGAAGCCATAGTTACCGATAAACGGGTAAGAAAATACAACGATTTGTCCTTGGTAAGATGGATCTGTCAGCACTTGTTCATATCCAGTCATTCCTGTATAAAATACAACTTCACCCGAACAATATTGATGATCACCGAGCCAGTCTCCTGCAAATGAAGTCCCATTTGCTAATGTAATAGAGCCTTTCATAGTAAATTCCTCTCCTTGTATAAAACCTATATCTTTTCGTATTTTTATTCATTTATTCGTATAAAAAATAAGGATTATTCGTCCTTTTAGTTCGATACCGTATGATACTGTTTAAACAATTGAATAATAATCGCTGCAGCTGTTTCTAATTCTTCATCAGAAACGGTTAATGGCGGAAGCAGGCGAATAACGTTCTCTCCTGCCGGAACGGCTAGTAAACCATGCTCTTCTAGCAACTCTATCAAACTGCCCGCAGGTCTCTCACATTCTATGCCGATTAATAAACCCTTGCCTCTAATTTCTTTCACGAGTGGATGTGATTGCAGCGAGTCTGCAAGAGTTTCCTTAAACTCATTTCCTTTACGTTCAACTTCTTGTAAAAAATCATCCTGGAAAATGATATTCAAAACCGACTGGCTCACTGCACAGGCTAAGGGGCTTCCACCAAATGTCGTTCCGTGGCTTCCTGGTCCAAAAGCAGTTTTCAATTTCTCTTTTCCAAGCATAGCTCCAATCGGGAATCCATTTCCCAGCCCTTTTGCAAGTGTAACGATGTCTGGGTTTAAATCGAAATGTTCAAATGCATATCTTTTCCCTGTTCTTCCGATCCCTGTCTGCACTTCATCAATAATCAGCAGGATCTGATTCTCATCGCATATCTTTTGAATTTCCTTATAAAATGAAAGATCAGCCATACGGACTCCGCCTTCACCTTGAAAAACTTCCATCATGATAGCAGCTGTATCCTCATCTGCGATTTTTTTCAGCTGTTCTGTTTCATTCCAAGGCATGTGCACAAATTCAGAAACAAGGGGACCATAGCCATCTTTGATCTTTTGCTGACCTGTTGCAGACATAGAACCGAATGTACGCCCATGAAAAGAATCCTTAAACGTTATGATTTTATTTTTTCCTGTAAACTTCTTTGCGAGTTTAATTGCTGCCTCATTGGCTTCAGCACCGCTGTTGCAAAAAAAGGCTAAATCTAATGGTGTGTTTTTTACAAGTGTTTCAGCAAGAACTTCCTGCTGTTCGATTTTAAATAGATTAGACGTATGCCATATTTTCTCACTTTGATTCTTGATAGCCGAGACGACTTCCGGATGACAATGACCGAGGCTCGTTACTGCAATTCCGCTCGTAAAATCTAAATAGCGCTTGTTGTTTTCATCATACACATATGTCCCGCTTCCCCTTTGAAGCTCAAACTCTTTTCTTTTATACGTTGGGAATAAAGAACTCATATTGCAAGTACCTCCTTATAGCAGCGTGTACCTGACAATGTTTGGTCCGTTATTAATACCTCATTGATGTTCAGGTTTAGACATTTCACAGCTGCTTCTACTTTCGGTATCATTCCGCCGTATATGTGTCCGTTATTTATGCCTTGCTTTAATTGAGTAACGGTTAAATAATCAGCCTTCTGTCCTTCAACTTGAATTCCTGATATATCTGTAACGAAACAGACTGATACGGCTGAAAGTGCTGCTGCTGTTTCACCAGCTGCGGTGTCTGCATTGATATTCACTTCATCCCCGTTTTCGGTGACACCTAGAGAAGCAATAACCGGTACTTTTCCAGACTCTAATAATTTTTCTAAAAGGTCTGTGTTCACTTTTTTAACTTTGCCGACACACCCATACTTTTCTTCGTCTAAAAACTCACATTGAATAAGTGTATTCTCTGACCCGCATAAGCCAGCAGCTTGAATTCCTTCCTGGTTTAATCTCTCTACTAGTTTCGTATTTGCTATATCCTTTAATGCTGCTTTTACGCATGAAAGGGTCTCTGGTGATGTGATTCTTATTCCGTCCTTCATTTGAATCGGCAAACCCTTCTCTTGCAGTTTTTTATTTATTTCAGGTCCTCCGCCATGAACAATAACTACTTTTTCCCCATTTTGAATCTTATTCTGCAAGCTTTCAAAAAAGGCAGGCTGTAAATTTTCTAACGTGCTTCCGCCAATTTTTAATACAGACAACAAATTTCTCACATCCTTTTACGTTCGGTAACTAGCATTAATTTGCACATAATCATAGGTTAGGTCGCATCCCCATGCTCTTCCGTTTCCGAAGCCTTCTGATAAGATGACAGTGATATGAATTTCCTGGCCTTTTAAGTAGTTTCGAATCTCTTCTTCTGAGAAGACAACAGGCTCTCCATCTGCCACTACTTCATGATCGCCAATCAATATTTTAATTTGGTCTGGGTTAAAAGCCACTCCACTATATCCTGCAGCTGCAAGGATTCTTCCCCAGTTAGCGTCACATCCAAAGACAGCCGTTTTAACAAGAGGTGATCCTACAACCGTTTTGGCTATGATTCTAGCTTCCTTCTCTGTTCTGGCACCTCTTACGTTTACTTCAATAAGTTTGCTCGCACCTTCACCATCTTTAGCAATAAGTTTGCCTAAATCTTCACAAACTAGGACAAGAGCATCCAAGAATAAATCCCATTCCGGATGATTTTTGTTCAATTCCTCATTCTCGGCCATACCGTTAGCAAGCATAAGGACCATATCATTTGTTGAAGTATCACCATCTACTGTAATGCAGTTAAATGTTCGTTCTACAGCATAGGACAGTGCTTCGTGAAGATCATCCTGATGAATGTTTGCGTCTGTTGTAACAAATCCAAGCATCGTTGCCATGTTGGGATGAATCATCCCTGATCCTTTTGCCGTACCTGCGATCGTAATCGTTTTATCATTGATTTTAAGAGAGTAAGCCGTATTTTTTGATACGGTATCTGTCGTTAAAATGGCTTGAGAAAAATCAATAGAACCTTTCAACTCGGCATCCAGCTTAAGATTTTGAATGCCTGCCGTTATTTTATCCATCGGCAGGTGTTCACCGATTACCCCGGTAGATGCAACGCCAACAAGGTGTGGAGGAATGCCAAGCTTATTCGCAGTTTGCAGCTGCATTTTCTTTGCATCTTCCAGGCCTTTTTTACCGGTACATGCATTGGCGTTTCCTGAATTGACGATAATTGCTTGAAGCTTTCCCTCTTGTTTAATGCTCTCCTGTGTCACTTTTAGCGGAGCGGCCTGTACTTGGTTTGTCGTGTAAACTCCTGCTGCGTTTGCTGGTTTCAAGCTGTAAATTAGTCCTAAATCCAGCTTCTTATGTTTTACTCCGCAATGCAGTCCGCTTGCGTAATAGCCTTTTGGTGTCGCAATGTTTATTCCTGTTACCTTGTGTATGGATGGTTTTGTAGCCTGCATCTATCCTGCCTCCTCTTATTATGGGAACAATGGTGATTGCTGCAGTCCCGCTGATTCTTTCAAGCCGAACATGATATTCATATTTTGAACTGCTTGCCCTGCAGCGCCTTTGATTAGATTGTCTATTACAGATACAACAGTGATTCGATTTGTCCGTTCATCAATCGTAAATGTTAAATCACAATAATTTGAACCGTACACCTGCTTTGTAAAGAGATCTGTATTTTCCTTAAATACACGGACAAATGGTTTTGATTTATAGAATTCATTGAAAATCTCACTAACAGAATGCGATTGGATATCGTCCACCAGTTCTGCATACATAGTAGCCATTATTCCTCTAGTCATCGGTACAAGATGAGTCGTAAAGGTAATGTTTACTTCTGTATCAGCAAGGGTTTTCAACGTTTGTTCGATCTCTGGTATATGCTGATGTTTGTTCATCTTATAAACACTCAAACTATCATTTGCTTTTGTAAAATGAGATGCTTTTTGAGGTGAAGCCCCAGCACCTGATAGTCCGCTTTTCGCATCAATGATCAGTGTTTTCGGGTTAATCAGTTTTGTTTTCACTAATGGCAATACTCCGAGCAGCGTTGCTGTTGGATAACACCCCGGGTTTGCGATGAAAGCCGCTTCTTTTATTTCCTTCTTGTTCCATTCCGATAAGCCGTATACCGCTTTATTTACAAAAGAAGTGTCCGGAGGCTCCTTCCCATACCATTTTCGATATGTATCTGCCTCTTTTAATCGAAAATCTCCTGCCAAATCTATCACGCGCATCTTCTGGTCAAGAAGCGGTGGAAGTAGTTCCGATGATACGCCGCTTGGAGCTGAACAAAACAGAACATCAAGTTCATCTGTTTCTAACTGCTCAAATGAGCGAAGTTTATCTTCGTTAATTCCAAGCAGGTGAGGAGCTTCATCCGAAAGTAATTGACCTTGTTTTGAGGATGAATATAAAAATACTTCTTTGATTTCTGGATGTGCGGTTAACAGCCGGAACAATTCTAATCCACCATATCCGGTTACTCCAATAATTCCAGCTCTCAAACCACATCACTCCTTTAATAAGTTAAGGTTCATTATAGGACTGTATAAAAATTAATTCAAGAGTATATTTATTAATTTTTAACTAATTATAAAATTCGCTTTTTTATTTCTGTAAAAACAGGGTGTTTTCGTAACTTTTGGCTTTTTTTGGAATGGATATATCTTTTTCATCAAAAAAAGAAGCAGTTTGCTATTAAAACTGCTTCTTTAGCTCTCCCGTTTTTAGAACATCTAAATAATTTCACCGCAATTTATAATAATTTCACCTTACCCCTCAATAATTTCACCCTACTCTTCTATAATTTCACCTCTATCTTCAATAATTTCACTTATACCGAAAATTGTAGATTTTTCGACAATACACACCTGAACGATGCTGCCCCAATTAAGACAACTTGGTATGTGAAATGCCTTTCACGCCAGCTTACACTGCACTTAGCCCTTTCTCTCTAATCTTACTGCTACGTCCCTATCATCGTGCCCAAAAGGTACACTTTCCGACAGTAAAAAAGCTGCTTAAATTAGGTTATCTTAAACCTAACTTAAGCAGCTTTACTTAAAATATTTTTATTGTCTTAAAAATCCGCCTTCAGAATGGATGATTTGTCCGGTAATCCACTCGGCTTCTGGTGAAGCTAAAAACGCGATAAGCCTTGCTGCATCTTCTGGTTTGCCGATTCTTCCTAGAGGAAACTTCGGCAATAATACTTCTTTAAGGTCCTCTGTCATCCATCCGGTATCGGTCGGTCCAGGATTAACAGCATTGACTGTAATCCCTTTAGGACCCAATTCCGCAGCCATCGTTACCGTTAAAGCTTCAATTGCTCCTTTTGTAGCGGCATACGCCAGTTCACCTGTCATCGGACCTTTTGACTGGCCGGAAGTCAGATGAATGATGCTTCCCTTTGTTTCTTGAAAACGTTTTGCGAATTCCACACTTAAAAGAGCAGTCGCGCGAAGATTTATGGCATAATGCTTGTCCAGCATCTCGCTTGTTGTTTCTTCCCAAGTATGGTTTTGTGAAAAACATGAATTATTAACAAGAATACTTGGCGAGCCAAGTTTTTGTTCGATCAGATTAAAGAGATCAGGAATTCGGTTTGATTCTGCTAGATCAATCTCTTTGTATGCAGCTTGAACTCCAAAATTTTGAAGCTTTTTGACCAGAATATCTGGATCACTTTGATAATCGCCTTCATGCATCTGTTTGTCATATGTACCCCATGTTGTAAAAAAAATATTTGCACCTTTTTCAGCAAGCTGTAAACAGATTGCAGCACCGATACCATTCAATCGGCTTGCTCCAGTTACTACTGCTGTTTTTCCTTCGAGAGGACGAATTGTCATTTGTTTCCTCCTTAGCTGACAGGGGTTTCAGCCGATTTGCCATCTATTACAAATGCGATGTTACGGCCAGCCAGCTCTGCCATCTTCATTCTCGTTTCCACACTTGCACTACCAATGTGAGGCAAAGCCACCACTTGATTCATCGTTAGAAGCGGATGATGCGCTGGGATCGGTTCTTTTTCAAAAACATCTAAACCAGCTCCAGCTATTATGCCGTTTTGAAGAGCATCCACCAGTGCTTCTTCATCAACTGATGCTCCTCGTCCAGCGTTAATAAAAATAGCACTTTTTTTCATCGCCTGAAATGCTTCCCTGTTAAACATGCCTTTCGTCTCAGCGGTAAGCGGAGCGAGACAAATAACAAAGTCAGACTCCTTCAGCAGATCATAAAAATCCTTATATTCAGCATTTAAGTTTCTCTCCGTGTCAGGTTTGCGGTTTCGGTTGTGATATAAGATGTTCATATCGAATCCCTTTGCACGTCTGGCTACCGCTTCACCAATTCGCCCCATACCTACGATTCCGATTGTCTTATGATGAACATCAGCTCCTGCCAGCAATAAGGGACCCCAGCTGTTCCATTTTCCCTCTTTCACGTAGTTGGCTGATTCAACAATACGTCTGGCTGTCGCCAAGATTAATGAAAAGGCTAAATCAGCTGTTGAGTCGGTCAGAACATCAGGTGTATTGCATACCGTTACGTTATTCTCTTTTGCTTTGTTTATATCAATATTGTCATAGCCTACTGCGAGGTTAGCTACAACTTTCAATGAAGGGGCATTATCCAAAAGTTCACCATCAATTTTGTCTGACAGCATAGTTAATAACCCTTCAGCTTTTTGCGCTTCCTTTAAAAGAACTTCACGAGGAACGGCTTTCTCCTCATGCGGCCACATGCCGACTTCCGCTTTTTCTTTTAATACAGTAAGTGTTTCTTCCGGCAGCTTTCTTGTGACATATACATATGGTTTTTGCATCCGCTTTCACTCCTTATTTTTTATTTTCGCATGTGCGTACAGAAAAAACAAAAAAGAGCTCTTAAGGAGAGCCCTTTTTCGTCAAATCATTGGAACGAGCCAGTCAACCATCGGAATATTTAATTCACGCACAGGCAAACCGATCGATCTGAAAAAACTTTTAAGAAAATACTCATTTTGTCTTTCATACGAGATTAAGTCAGTAAAGCGGCGTACATATAGTTCTTTTCCTATATCTCTCTCATTTTTATAATGGCCTTCAACTGTATCAAAATATTGTGAAGGGAATAAGAGTCTTCCATACAACAATCTCCAAGCACCTTTTGACAGAGGTTTTACCTTTTCGTAGTCATCAATTAAATTTAATACTTCGTCACTTCTGAACTGAGGCTGATAAATTTTTTCACGTATGCATTCTGCCACATCTCTCATCGGGCTATCAATAACCCAGCCGACAGGCAATTTAATAAAACCGCTTGAAGATCTCAGCCAGGAGCGTTCGCTAAATCGGTCATAACAGATTGCCGCAGAACCGATTCCCTTTGGCCCTCTCTCTAATTGATAGTCTGTGATGTACTGAATGGCATTCTCTGCAAGTCCCTCATAATAAGGAAAAGTCGTTAAAAATAGATGATCAAAATCATTTTTCTGTTTTCTCGCTGACACTTCGGCATATGTGTTGTGCATTTCATCAACACGATTCATCCACAAGAGCGGCCATTGCCCATAGGCAACCTGCTGAACCGGGTAATATTGTTCGAGTCCTTTACCCCGTTTATGAAATTCTGCCAGCTCCATTCCTAATGAAACATTTCGCTGTTCTTCTTTCTTATGAGACTTTTTGAAGATGATTACGGATTCTCCATCTACATATGCACTGGGCATGTTTGTAATCGTTGGATGGAGTACGGGCAAATTGCTTTCTCCCCGCTGCTGCAATAAATCACTGATGAATATCATTTCCTGCAATTTCTCATATGTCATCTGCTGCTGAGGAATAACAATATACTGGTCTCCCTTGCAGGTAAATGTCCGGTACCCGGATTCCGATCGTCTGTCTTCGCAAACAAGTTGATAATGATGAAAAATATCTCTTTCAAACAAAGGCGATCCCCCCACCTATCAGCTTTCCACGGCTGCAAGATCATTAACATCCGCATATATGGATACACCATTGTATGCCCATATAGGCGAAGTGGTTAGCTTTTTTTGATAAATTCATAACTTTATCATGAAAACATATACTATACAAAGCTAAGGAGACTACTGAGAAAAGGAGTACAGGGATGCAAAATAAAAAAGTGGAAAATGTCGAAGAAACAGCACGCAAACTGCTGAACGAACGGGGCGTTACGGTAAACGATATAGCTGAACTCGTTTATTTTCTCCAAGTCCCCTACCATCCTGATTTAAAAATGGATGTATGCAGAGAAAATGTTGAAAGAGTCATTGCAAAGCGTGAAGTTCAAAATGCTATATTAACGGGCATCGGACTTGATGTTCTAGCTGAAGAAAAGAAGTTAGAACAGCCGCTTCAGGAAATATTGGCTAGAGATGAGAGTCTTTACGGTATTGATGAGATTATTGCACTTTCTATAGTAAATATATATGGTTCGATTGGATTTACGAACTACGGGTTCATCGACAAACAAAAACCTGGCATTTTAGAAAAATTAAATGATAAATCTACTGGCAAAGTTCACACGTTTTTAGATGATATTGTAGGTGCAATCGCTGCAGCAGCATCTAGCCGTCTGGCACACAGGGCTGCAAACACAGAATAATAAAAAGGCTTAAGAACAAGAGAGAAACTCTTTTGCCCTTAAGCCTTTTTTTGTTGTTGCTATTTAAGATCACATGGGAGTAGTTGATTTCCTCTTCAGGATGCTCGCTTTCCGCGGGGCGTGCGGTGAGCCCCCTAGGCTAATCAAGCCTGCCGGGGTCTCACCTGTCCCGCTGTGATCCCGCAGGACAAGGAAGGCTTCGGCAGCGTTACATCGCACGAAGAAAATTGATTTTTATTTTCGAGGAGTCTCGCACCTTACGCTCCAATCAACTGGTTACTTCACAAAAATATTTCGGTACAGCCTGTTTATTTAATCTCCCATTCGTCCAAGCCGTCAACTGTGTAGGTAGGATGGATATCGATGTCTTCAAGGTGTTTTTTTGTTGTTACCCCTGTATGAACTAGAAGAGTGTCCAGACCTGTTCGAATACCTGCTAAAATATCGGTTTGGTAGTTATCACCGATCATCAGCGTTTCTTCTTTTTTAGTTCCTAATGTTTCAAGTGCCATCTCCATAATAATCGGCTCTGGTTTTCCGATAAAAATAGGCTCAGTCTGCGTTGAAACCGTGATAACAGAAGTCAGCGAGCCATTTCCAGGCAGAAGCCCTCTTTCTGTAGGAAGAGCAATATCTCCATTTGTTGAAATGAATACAGCTCCGTTTCTAACCGCAAGACAAGCTTTAGCCAATTTCTCATAAGTAATAGAACGGTCAATGCCAATCACAACATAATCTGGATTTTCATCCACCAGCTTTAAGCCCTTTTCCGTAAGAGCTTCCCTAATGCCGACCTCACCGATACAGTAAACCGTCGCACCTTCTTTTAGATTAGATATGTAGCTAGCTGTTGCCATGCTCGTTGTGAAAACATGATCAGAGGTAGCCGGTATATCAAACCCTTTCAATACTTCTGCTACTTGCTTCTTTGTTTTTGAAGAGTTATTCGTAACAAATAAATATGGCAGATCAAGCTCGTTCAGTTTTTTAACAAATTCAACTGCTTCATGAATTCTTTCCGTTCCTCTGTACATCGTACCATCTAAATCAATCAAAAATCCTTTATATGCTTTCATAATTTCTCTCCTTTATGTACATTTATCATTCTGCCCATTGCCAAAAAAAACACACCTGAAGCAGGTTATCCTTCAGATGCAGCTCTTTTTTCTTTAATGACATAACAGCAATAATCGCCACCTTTTGCCATACATGTCTTCCGTTCAATATCATCTGTATGAAGCATTCTTTTAAATAAAGACAATTCACATGAACATGCTTGCTGATATTCATTGGCTACCATTGCGATCGGACAATTATACTCAGTCAGCACGTAAGTACCGGGATCCTCACCCTTTTGCCAATCAACCATATAACCTGCTTCATTTTGAATGTTAGCCAGTTCATTCACTTTTTGCTCAAATTGAGTCAGGCTGTTCATACGATCTTTATATTTATCTTGCAGCCGGTTTTCTCGTCTTTTAAATAAGCCATCAACCGTTTCCGTTCCACTCAGCTCTTCAATATCTTTTAAAAACTCAACGGTCAATCCGGAATAGTTTCGTGGGAATTGTTCATCACCGCTTGCAGTCAAATGATAAAAATGGATAGGTCTTCCCATGGCTTGACGCACAAGCGTTGTTTCAATAACATGGTCCCTCTCCAATGTATTGAGGTGGCGTCTAACAGCCATTTCTGTAATCCCAAGGGATTTAGCCATTTCCGTAACGGTCATCTGTTTATTTCTTTTTAAAAGATAGATGATCTCATCACGTGTTGAGGTGTGATTCTTCACAGTCATCACCATCCTTTTTTACCATTTTACCGTAAACATAAGAAAACGTACATTTTTAAATAAAAATGTTTAAAAACTATTTTGTTTCATTTATTCCGGTAAAAATGCAGATACTGGGCCTAATTCTTCTTCTAAATAACGCTTAACATGAGCTGGAAAAGATGACAGTTCCGGCATATATTTTTTTATCGTATTGTATGTTTGTTCAACATCTGATTGCGGATAATCCTGCACGAGTGATTTACGCATATTTACTACACTTTTTAAAGATGCAGCTTCATTACTTGGCAATACTTTTTCATCAATAAGAATATCCAGGATGTCTTCAAAGCTGCCTGGATCACGCATGATAAAACCGTCGATGATCATATTTCCAACGTCCATCATAGATTCAATAAGCATATGGCCAATTCGTTCTACAGCAAGAACTTCAACACGGTTTTCTGGAAAAGACATTGTTTCAAATGTTGATATTAATTCATTCATATACACTAAATGCTCGTTGATTTTCTTGCGGTCAACAAAATACATAGTCATCACCTTTTGTAAGTTTCTCAAGTAAAGTGTAACATAAAAGAAGAGAATTCATTTATCCTAAAAATGAAAATTATCGCTAAGAAATTTGAGGAGGCTTCATATATGTCAGATGAAACATTTTTCTTGTATGACGATACAGAGAAAACGGAAACCCGCTTTGTAAGCTTTATGGGGAAAAATACACGATTCGATTTAGCTATCACGAAAACAAGCCGTCATTACGGAAAATCACTTGTGCTGAATATGCTTGGCAGTCACTTTGCCATTATTGGACAGGATGATTTAGAAGAAGAAGGCTATTTAGAGCATGCTTTTAACTTAACGGAAGAGGATGCTATGGAGCTGCGAGAATTTTTGGCGGAGGTTATTTAAAGGCTTTTTGGGGAATCTTTGTTGCTCTTGAATGAGATTAATTTCCGTTGCAGGGCTCGCTTTCTTCAGGGTGTGCGATGAGCCCAATCTTCGCTTAGCGACATTGATTGGGCTCATCTGTTCCACTCATCCTGTAGGAGTCTCGCCCTTCCTCTTCAATTA
The DNA here is from genome assembly GCF_042680145.1 of Fictibacillus halophilus. Taxonomy (GTDB): domain Bacteria; phylum Bacillota; class Bacilli; order Bacillales; family Fictibacillaceae; genus Fictibacillus; species Fictibacillus halophilus_A. Next base: position 2,421,316 of record NZ_JBHTNQ010000001.1, read on the forward strand.
ATTTTCCAAGGAAGAGTTTTCCTAGATATCCCAGTAGCAAGATCTTTAGATACGCTCTTTTCTTAAAGGTTGTTGCTTTTAGGTGTTGTAAAAAGCATCCTTGTTGATTGGAGTGCAAGGTGCGAGACTCCTGCGTGTTCAGCGTGACAGGTGAGACTCCTAATGGTGCAGAGCGCCAAGGAGGCTCACCGCACGCCACGCGGAAAGCGAGCATCCTGGAACGGAAATCAAACACTTCACAAATGAGGTTACATTCAAAATGTACCAAGCAAAAATCATCTTCTATGGGATAAACTTTAGTTAAGGATATGAATGTTATCCTAAACTGGCCCCGAGAGGATGGTTTTTTTGTTCGAAAAAGAGACAAAGCAGTACACTGACTTTTCGAATGTAGAGACCGGTCGCAACTATGTGCTTCCTGAAGATCTGCCTGAAGGCCCATATGGTTCCCCGATAAAGAGGGCTTTAGGTAAATCAACTCCGTGGAGAGAAGAGCAGCGATACTATAGTGCCTTTAACTACGAAAATAAAACCTTGCATGAAGGACTTGAAAGACATGATCCTGGTGCGCATCCAACCCATGATGACCCAGAATACCATTCTGAACAGCCTTACGATGATTCTCGCGGCTCATAAGAAAAAGGAAGATGGATCTTCATCCATCTTCCTTCTTTAAATAGCCAGAGGCTTTAAGGTTTACGGTTTTCTGGTTTCTGTGTTCGATTCACGGTACGTGTTCTTTTATTTTGTTACACGTTCACGCCAAATCGGGAGGGTTCAACGCAAGTTCCCTTGAGTTTCACGCAGAATATCCACCGTTCTGCGCAGAATGCTCTTCGTTTCACGCCAACACCTTTAATTCTTTTTTTATCTCATAAGAAAAACCCCTGATAACTCAGGGGTTTACTTTTTTTAACACAAAATACGGACATCCGAAATTGCAATATTCATAAATGTATTCCGGCAATGTACTGATTTTCGTATCGAATGTAGCCTTTTCGTGATTATCTTCAAAAAAACCACGCAAACGAAGTTGTTCGTAACCTAGGTCACCAACAATATAATCGTATTTATGTAAAATTTCACTATAGCGCGCTTTAAATTGTTCCTCATTAAAGGCTTCCCGTACATCTTCAATCACTTTATAGGAATAATTACCAACTGTAATCAAAAATGCTTCACCTCATTTCCTGATACTTATTTTACCATGTTTCGCCCATTAACAGCCAACAATTTCTTTGTAAAGTATTCCGTTTTCAGGTCATTCTAAAGAATAAGGAGGTGAAAACACCTGTGAAAAAATTAGGAATGTTTTTATGTTTAGCCATCGTTCTCTCTGGGTGCGGCGGTGACGATCAAAAGAAAATGGGTCAGGAATATAAATTTTCAAGAACTAATGTTAAAGATGAGAATCGGATTGGCAACAACAAGAATTACGGGGATTTTGGATATATGCGCCATATGTCCGGGGACAAAGTTAAAACAGGGAATGCTGTACCTTACTTAAACCGTCAAAAGCTTGCAGATATGATCTCAGACATGGTCCTTCAGCTTCCAGATATTAAAGATGTAGGGACTCTTGTGACGGATGAAGAAGTATTAATCGGATATAAGACAACGAACAAAGACAGAAATGCTGCAGCTGACCAAGTTAAAATGACCGCGTTCTCTGTTGTTCCGAGATATTATCACGTATATGTGACTGATGAAAAAGGTATGATTAATAAAATTGAAAAATATCAAGCTTTAAATAATGATACAGAGGACATTGAAGGAATCATCGACCGCCTGATTCAAGAAATGAAGAAATCTCCACAGGGTAAAAAATGGAACTATGGAGAAAATGAAAACGGTGAAATGAATGGTGAAACAAATCCAATGCGCGGTGAAATGGAAGGAAAATAAAAACCAGAAGCAGATTTTTGCTTCTGGTCTTTTTGTATTAAATATTTTGGGCTGCGGCATTTACTTGCTCATCCGCATGATAAGAGGAACGTACTAGCGGACCGGATTCACAATGTTTAAATCCTTTGCTGAAAGCAATATCGCGAAGTTCTTTAAACTCTTCAGGTGTATAATACTTTTGTACTTTTAAATGTTTTTTTGTTGGCTGCAAATATTGACCAATTGTCATGATATCTACATTGTTTGCACGCAGATCATCCATTGTTTCGATGATCTCTTCCCATGTTTCACCAAGTCCGATCATAAGGCTTGATTTAGTTGGAATGTTTGCATTCATTTCTTTTGCACGACGCAAGAATTCCATCGTTCGATCATAGGTAGCACGTGCACGAACTCTTGGAGATAGTCGTCTTACTGTTTCAATGTTGTGGTTCATAATATCCGGTTTTGCATCCATCAATGTTTTCAGTGCGTCAATGTCACCAAGCATATCAGATGGAAGAACTTCGATTGAACAGAACGGATTACGTGCGCGTACTGCACGTACAGTTTCTGCAAAGACATGTGCTCCGCCGTCTTTTAAATCGTCACGGGCAACAGCAGTTATAACTACGTGCTTAAGTCCCATTTGTTCTACAGATTCAGCAACGCGTTCTGGTTCCTGAAGATCCAATTCAGTAGGCAAACCAGTTTTTACAGCACAAAAACGGCACGCTCGGGTACAGATATCTCCTAAGATCATAAATGTTGCTGTTTTACGGACAGCCCAGCATTCATGAATGTTAGGACATTTCGCTTCTTCACAAACGGTATGTAGCTTCTTCTCTCGCATCATTTTCTTAAGTTCTTTATAATTTTCGTTCGTGTTTAGCTTTATTTTCAACCATTCCGGTTTACGGACATATTCTTCTTTCTTTGCCATCATCATCACCCCAAATTTTCTTGGTCTGAAAGTCACATTTTTATTTAAATTTAAACATTATTCCCATCAATACTCTACCATACGACAGCCAAAACTCCAAACATGAGTTTTTTCCAGCATTTTTCCTTCATGTTTTTTTGTAAGTTCAACAAACTAATGGTAAATGAAAGAAAGGAGTGGTTTGGGACGTATGAGGAAATTCACAGTCCTGTTCCTCACTCTGGCAGCCCTTCTAATGACCTTTCTTCCGGAAAGAAGCAGCGAGGCCGCCGAGCGATTTACTAAAGAAGATGTTGACAGGCTGAGCCTTTATAAAAAAATGGAGTCTGTAACACTTATTCCATGGCATTATTTTGCCGGTGTCGATCAGTATGAAAGAAGCGTCCGAAAAGCGAGACGAGACCTTCCCGCAAGAAAAGGACTAGTCGGCATATACTTCTCTCCTATTCAATGGTCAGGACCAATCAATCCAATAATGGATGATACAAACCCTGAGCGAATTGCTATGTTTGGCGGAATCGGAAAAGATGGCAACAATGATGGAATTGCTGATCGAAATAACGATGAAGATATTCTGTATACATTCGCTGATATCATTCAAAAACATGGTCACGATATTGAAAATTTCAGAATCGGGCTTTGGAGTTATTATCAAAGAGACAAAGCCGTTGATATCATTATGGAAAACGCAAAGATTTATGAGACATATGGTACTGTTTCTTTAGATAAACATAGCTTTATTGTACCGTTAAGATCCAACTACAGCTATCGAAGCACATGGGGTGACCGCCGTGGATTTGGCGGGCTTCGTATCCATGAAGGAACTGATATTTTTGCTGATTATGGTGTTCCAGTAAAAGCTGTCTCGTATGGCGTTGTAGAAGTTAAAGGATGGAACCGCTATGGCGGATGGAGAATCGGGGTTCGTGATATCAATAACGTGTATCATTATTACGCTCATTTAGGGAGTTTTAATAAAAGCATTGAAAAAGGCTCGATCGTAGAACCGGGTACAGTGCTTGGCTATGTCGGCAGTACGGGTTACGGACCTCCTGGAACGTCCGGAAAGTTTCCGCCGCATCTTCATTTTGGTATGTACCGGGATAACGGGATTACAGAGTGGGCATTTGATCCTTATCCATACTTAAAAGCGTGGGAACGCCAGGAAAGAATCGATAGCAGGAGAAGATAAAAAGAAGCTGGAGCAACTTCTTTTTTGTTCAGATGAACGGGTATTCCGTATGGCGATCATAAATCTCGAGCTGCGCTCTGATTTATGATCTTTACATGTAAAAAAGCTGATTCCTCAAACGAGAAATCAGCTTTCTTTCTTATTTTTTTCTAGAAACTCGTACCACATTTGCTATACTAGCCAGCAAGCCACCCCAAAGGATCACCATGCCGATAACCATCATTGCAATTGCACTGCCTGTCATATCAGCTGACCTCCCTTTTCTCTTGTACAGCATTTGTTTTCCTTTTCACTAAGCTTAGTAAGAATCCAAGTACGATAACACCAACAGCAACTGCTAAACCATAAGTAACGACTAATCCAGTCGGATATCCTCCATAATTTTCAGCAATGTTTTGTTTAATGTTATCAAACATCATGTAGCCAAGAAGAATCGGTGTAACAACACCAAGACATATTTTCCACCATAATCCTGTTCTTAAATCCGAAATAACATTTGCATGATCTTGAAGTCCCTTCAGCTGTTTGAAGAACCAAGCTATAAGTACAACTTCCACAAGACCTGCTAATGTAATACCGAAATTGTTAATGAAATAGTCTGTAATATCTAGCATGTACAATCCGCCTTTTGTTGCGAAAAGTAATGAGATTACAGAAGCAACTCCTCCACCCATAAGAACTGCTTTTGTTCTGGAAATTCCGAATTTATCTTGTAGTGCTGCAACATACGTTTCAACGATTGAGATTAGCGATGTCATACCAGCAAATACAAGGGTTAAGAAGAACATTGTTCCAAAGAATCCGTTAAAACCAGGGAACTCATTAATGATAGCTGGGAAAACTTCAAACGCTAGGCCGATCCCGCCTTTTACAACTTCATCAACTGACATTCCTTGCTGCATTGCCATGAATCCTAGTGCCGCGAAAACTCCGATACCAGCAAGAAGTTCAAACCCTGAGTTTGCAAATCCAGTAATAAAAGCATTGTTATTAATATCGGATTTCTTTGGCAGATAGCTTGAATACGTAACCATGATTGCAAAAGCAATAGATAATGAGAAGAAAATCTGACCGTAAGCCGCTACCCATACCTTACCGTTGTTGATCATACTCCAGTCAGGTGAGAAAAACGTATTTAATCCTTGTCCTGCACCCTCAAGAGTTACTGCACGAATTACAATAAATAAGAACATAATAACTAAAGCAGGGAGAAAGATTTTATTAAATCTCTCAATACCTTTTGAAACACCTTTGTATAAAACTAATAACGTTACGACCCACACGATTAAAAGTGCAATAACTACTCCTGGAACAAGACCGCCAACTTCACCTGGCTTAGCACTTAATTGGAGCACTTCACCGTAAAAGAAATCAGAAGGCTTGTCTCCCCATGTAAGATTTAAAGAGTAAATTGAGTACTTAAGTGCCCATGCAATGATTACTGCATAATAAGTTGAGATGACAAATGCGACAAATACTTGCCACCATCCAAGCCATTCCGCATTTTTGTGAAGGCGGAAATAAGATAGCGGAGCAGATCCACGGTATTTATGCCCAAGTGTAAATTCAAGAATCAATAAGGGAATACCTGCCGTTAATAGTGCGATAAGGTAAGGGATAAAAAATGCGCCTCCACCATTTTCGTAAGCAACAGCTGGAAATCTCCAGATGTTACCTAAGCCGATAGCGGAACCAACCGCTGCTAAAATAAACCCATAGCGGCTTCCCCATTGTTGCCGATCTTCCATAGTTGTTTTCCCCCTTTTGATAAAGTCAAAAATTTTACAATTGTTACTGTTTTCTGACTATTCTGCGTTCAGTATATTACATTTTGATGAAAGCTGTCAAAATGTTTTTAGTAATTTTGTCGTAATATAGCGAAAAAAGTCGTATAAATATAAGAAGAAGTGCCCGGTTTAAAACCGGACACTTCCAAATTAAGCTCTTATTGTATTTTCTTTAACACTATCTTTACCGGACCATTTTTTATTAGGACTATTGAAACAGCGATTAAGGAAATCTTCTTATTCAGCTGATTCATCTGCAACTTCACTTTCCTCTACTGCCTCTGCATTATCTTCCTTCTTCTTTTTAGCATCCTCCTTGTCTTTTATATCGGGGTCGATCGGGAGTGCCGGCTGAATGGGATCTCCTGATTGATTATAGTAAATCGGTACTTCTCCAGGGATAAACTGCCCCATGATCTGAATCGGTCTCGTAACTGTAGCCGTTTCAGTAGAAAACGGAATTACAACCTTAGCTTTAACTGTGACAATGATATTTATGGAAATCCACGTATTATTGATTCCCACTGTTTCAATTTTTTCTTCGATATCTGTGTTTACATCTCCAACGATCGTAAACTTAATCGGAATTTTCGGCCCTAAATTTGCGAGCAAAGAGTTTTCTGTTGCTTGGCCTAATGGTATTTCCATAATTACTCCCGGCTCATTGGAATGACTGGTTTTTAAATTAAGCCCTTCTGAAGCTGCAATGCTCTCTGGAATGCGTCCTTTTTCGATTTCTTTTAAAAACTCTTGGACAACGATTGCCGATTGGTTTTGAACGTTGTTAACAATTTTTTGGTTTACTCCTGCATAAACAATGTTGCCATCTTTATCTTCTTTAGAAATTAAGATATCTTGCATATCAATGGAATCAAACAATTTATTAATGATAGCTTCGTTTATAGCTAGGGATGCTATTTCTTCTGTTTTTCTATGTGCAACATCCATAAGTGTTGGTTCTATTCCACGATCCACCAGCCACAAACCTTGAAGGGTAATAAAGATGAACAGCGTAAAAGAAATTAAAACGACATATCGAAACGGAAGCGGCCCTTTTCGCAGTCTCATTTTTTTTCGTTTAAACAAAAGGTAACCCCCCTTTCCTACAATGTATGCAGACAAGAGGGGGGCTCATTCGAGTTTTAAGACTTAATTTTTTCGTAAACTACGAATTCATGAGGATATTTGTTTTTCTCATCAACGATTCCTTCAGTCCGAGATACCTCTTTCCATTCATCAGCACTAAGCTCTGGAAAATAAGTATCAGCATCAAACGTATAATGGATCTCAGTAATATATAGCCGGTCTGCAACAGGAAGGAACTGCTTGAAAATCTCTGAACCGCCTATCACACAAATTTCTTCCGCATTCATTTGCAGTACTTCATTTACAGAATGAACAATCGTTGTCCCTTCTGCCTTATAGCTTTTATCTCTGGTAACTACGATATTTTCTCTGCCTGGGAGGGGTTTACCGATCGATTCGTATGTTTTTCTGCCCATAACGATTGGCTTACCCATCGTTGTTTTCTTGAAATGCTTTAAATCATTAGGAAGGTACCAAGGCAGATCATTATTTTTTCCGATAGCCCGATTGTCATCCATTGCTACGACAAAAGAAATCATACACTCACCTCACCTTTAATATGAGGATGCGATTCATAATCAACGAGTTCAAAGTCATCAAAAGTAAAATCAAAAATATTTGTGACAGCTGGATTCAATTTCATTTTTGGCAATGGCTTCGGTTCACGTGTCAGCTGCAGCTTAACTTGCTCAAGATGGTTCAGATAGATATGAGCATCACCTACTGTATGAACGAATTCTCCAGGCTTTAAACCTGTCACCTGAGCCACCATCATCGTTAACAAGGCATATGAGGCGATGTTAAAAGGAACACCCAGAAAGCTGTCCGCAGAACGCTGATATAACTGACATGAAAGCTTTCCATCTGCAACGTAAAACTGAAACAGCAAATGACATGGCGGCAAAGCCATATTTGGTACATCTGCAGGATTCCATGCTGATACAATCAATCTTCTAGAATCCGGATTATTTTTTATATCTTCAATGACGTTTGAGATTTGATCGATTGTATCACCGTTTGGAGCGGACCATGAACGCCACTGATGGCCGTAAACAGGTCCTAAATTCCCTTCTTCATCTGCCCATTCATCCCAAATTCGAACTTTGTTTTCTTTTAGATAGGCGATATTTGTATCACCTTTTAAGAACCATAAAAGTTCATGAATGATTGATTTTAGATGAAGCTTTTTTGTTGTTACGAGAGGAAAACCTTCCTCTAAATCAAATCTCATTTGACGTCCAAATACAGAGACTGTTCCAGTGCCTGTCCGATCTTCTTTTTTCGTACCATTATGTAAAATATCTTGAAGAAAATCCAAGTATTGTTTCATCATTTATCGCCTCCTCTTTTTCTTTTAATCGTATCATACCCTTAACATTTTTGTTCATTATTTCACCTTAAAATTAGAGTCAACACCTAACACTTTTTCCTATTTTACACATAAAAATAGTAAGGAGAAAGGAGTGGAAGCATGTTAGAGATGAACCCGATTTTGATAGAAGGACATCCGTTTACCGCTGTCACCCTTCGTTTGCCAAAAACAAATTTTATGGCTGTTTTTAACGAGAATGGATATATTATGTGCGGAGCTTTAGATGTAGCCTTATTGAATGAAAAGTTAGCAGACCGTAAAATTATTGCAGGGCGTGCTGTAGGAGTAAGAACGATCGATCAGCTGCTGGATGCACCTTTAGAATCTATTACATTTGAAGCAAGGGAAAAAGGTATTGAGGTTGGTATGCAAGGGAGAAAAGCACTTTTAAAGATGCTTTAAAAATAAAAAACTGCGCAGGTTCGCGCAGTTTTCTTTATGCTTTAAAACGGTCTCTGGTGACTTTTAATGAGATTAAATTGATACATAACACCAGTGTCAGAAATTGAATCCGTTCAGAGTTGTTTGTAAATATGTAGATAAACAGCAAATAAACGCCACTGACGACAAAGGCAACTTGCAAGTAGTACATCATCTGAATCAATTTTTTGAAATCCAAGGTGATCCCCACTTTCTTCATCCAGCTCACGTTATTTAATTCACCTTAATAGTATATCAGGCTATTTACTAAAGTGAATCATTTATTACCTTTTGAAACTAATTTGTAATATAAGGAAATGAATACTAAAATAAATCGAGCTGACGCGGTGCCAGAAAATCGTATTGTATTTCTAATAGATCAATTATTTCTTTTGCGTTATCTGCTGCATCACCGCCTGAATTGTTGTTAAACAAGATTGTAAGGTTCTTAGTTTCGGAAGCTAACGTCTGGATACGTTCTTTCCACTCCAGCAGCTCTGCTTGATTATAACGGTATAAATAACGTACTTCTCTCCAATTTGGCTGCCCTGAACTGTTCCATCCGTATACGTTTCTGCCATGCAATCGGATCAGTGTTTTTTCTTCTGTTGTATGCATGACAATCGGTATAGATCCGCTACCAGCCTGCGGCTCATCGCAAACCGTGTGTATCCATCCTTCTTCATCTATGAACCGGAGTGTTTTCTCTTTCATTTCTTCACTAAACCATGTCTGATTCCGAAACTCTAAAGCTAATGGAATATTACCCATCATCTCTTTTGCATATCGAAGGATCTGAACATTCTCTTTTTTGCAGTCAAACCATGGCGGATACTGAAAAAGGACCATCTCCAGTTTTCCTGAAGAGATCACCGGCTGAATAGATTGTATGAACGCTTCGAACATTTGTTGAACAGAATCAAATGGTCCCTTTCCTCTCGAATGACCTGTCATCCCTTGATATGCTTTTACAACAAAGGAAAAATCCTTTGGTGTAGCTGCAACCCACTTTTCATAGTTTTTTGCAGGCTGAACCGCATAAAAGGAAGAATCCACTTCTACAATAGGGAAATGACCGCTGTAAACCGCCAGTTTATCTCTTGCAGGAGTACCGTCCAGATAAAGTGAATCGTGATCTCCCCATCCCGTTACACCTATTTTTATCATTCTCTAAACTCACCTGCCTGTAAGTTTTTACGTTTTATTTAATCCCTTTTCACGAACAAATTCTTTCATATAAGCCCGCTTCGGAGTCGACATTGAAGTGGTGATTTGTGTCACCCATCCTTCCGTGCGTTTGCCGCCAGTGCGCTTCGTATAATATTCAGCTGTTTCCTTTTCATATTGCTTTAAAAGGTTTTTCGTTTCCTCATTTTTCTTATACCCGTTTTTATGAAAAACAGCCGGAATAGGCAAACGAGGTTTCTTACCGGGCTCAGCATCTGGATATCCTATAGCCATGCCAAACAAAGGCAGCACATGTTCAGGACAATCGAGCAATTCGGAGACTTCTTTAAGATTGTTTCGAATTCCGCCTATGTATACGATTCCCAGTCCTAGGGATTCAGCTGCAACCGCCACATTTTGTGCAGCGAGGGAAGCATCAACTGTACCTACGATGAAAGCTTCTGTTGATTGAATGGTGTCGTTAATATTCTTGTCCAGCATTTCAGCTGCAACTTTATGACGATTATAATCTATACAAAAAACAAAGAAATAGCCGTTGTCAGCAACATAAGACTGATTGCCTGCAAGCTCTGCAAGTTTTTCTTTCTTTTCTTGATCTTCAACCCCAATAACGGTGCATACCTGCTGATAGCTTGATGTTGAGGCAGCCTGTGCACATTCTACAAGTGTCGTGATTGTTTCTTCACTTATTGATTTGTCTTTAAATTTACGAATTGATTTGTGAGCTAATATGGTCTCTATCACTTCATTCATGAGGGTGGATGCTCCTTTATTTTATAGTGATTGTTGATTGCATTATATACTTTTTGAGAACAAAAAAGCGAACCCAAGGAATTGGATTCGCTTTGAAATTACATATAGAATTCAAGAATTATTCAGGAACTGCTTAACATTCGTTTGTCTAGATGTTCAAGAACTAGTGGCCAGGCATCTTTATGCTTGTCTCTCGTAACTTCAGTTAAAAATCCTGAATGCGTAAGGCGGATTCTTGTTCCACTCTGAACCGCTTCCATTTCAACGGTCACAACCGTTTCAGCACCTTCTGTTCCACCAGAACCTGTTACCCATGTTATTTCAACAAGTCGGTCTTGTTCAAGCCTTAGAAAACGTCCGTAATGAGGGTGACGCTGTTCTTCAAAAACTGTTTCAAAGTAAAATGGTGTATTAACTTCTCCATACATTAATAATGTCCCAGGAGCAGCAAACCATAGATCAAACTGCTTCGTCCAAGCGCGGAATAATACGTCAGGGCTTGTATCCATTTGACGTTCTACCGTTAGGCTAAATGGTCTTTTCGACAGATCTGGTGTGGTAATTGGTTTCATTGGGTCTCCTCCAAATTAACAAAAATCCCTTTTCAAAATTATATCATATCTAGATACGTTATCTTTTCCTGATAAAGAAAAGCTGGTTGAAAAATTTCCAGTAAGTGAAAATATAAAACCTTCACAACATCAGTACATTATGTATTTGCACATAAAAAGACCTTGGTACTTATTGTACCAAGGTCTTCCTTGCATTAACCGATAGAACCTTCCATCTCGAACTTGATCAGGCGGTTCATTTCTACTGCATATTCCATTGGAAGCTCTTTTGTAAATGGCTCGATGAAGCCCATTACGATCATTTCTGTTGCTTCCTGTTCAGAAACACCACGGCTCATGAGGTAGAATAACTGATCTTCTGAAACCTTAGATACAGTTGCTTCGTGCTCAAGCGTAATGTTGTTGTTTAGAATCTCGTTGTACGGAATCGTATCTGATGTGGATTGGTTATCCATGATAAGCGTGTCACACTTAATGTTGGATTTAGATCCGTCAGATTTACGCCCGAAGTGAGCAATACCACGGTATGTTACTTTACCGCCATGCTTAGAGATCGATTTGGAAACGATTGTAGATGAACAATCTGGTGCAAGGTGCAATACTTTTGCTCCTGCATCCTGATGCTGTCCTTTACCAGCGATCGCGATAGATAGAATCGTACCTTTCGCACCGCGGCCTTTCATGATAACAGCCGGATATTTCATCGTTAGACGAGACCCGATATTTCCATCTACCCATTCCATCGTTGCGTTCTCTTCAGCTACAGCACGCTTTGTAACAAGGTTGTAGATGTTGTTCGCCCAGTTTTGAATCGTTGTGTAACGGCAATAAGCGTTCTTTTTAACGATGATTTCAACAACCGCACTATGAAGTGAGTTTGTTGAATAAACTGGCGCAGTACAACCTTCTACGTAGTGTACTGAGCTGTCTTCATCAGCAATGATAAGCGTACGCTCGAACTGACCCATGTTCTCAGAGTTGATTCGGAAGTAAGCTTGAAGAGGAGTATCACATTTTATGCCTTTTGGAACGTAAATGAAAGATCCACCAGACCATACTGCAGAGTTTAACGCTGAAAACTTGTTGTCAGAAGGCGGAATGATTGTTCCGAAATGCTCACGGAAAATCTCTTCGTGCTCTTTTAAAGCTGTATCTGTATCTGTGAAAAGAATCCCTAAATCAGAAAGGTCTTCTTTCATGTTGTGATAAACAACTTCAGATTCATATTGTGCTGATACACCTGCAAGGTATTTTTGCTCAGCTTCTGGAATTCCAAGCTTGTCAAAAGTAGCCTTGATTTCCGCGGGTACTTCATCCCAAGATTTCTCGGATTTTTCAGATGGCTTAACATAATACGTAATATCATCAAAGTTTAAGTCCTTCATGTCTCCGCCCCATTGCGGCATCGGCATTTTGTAGAACTGCTCTAATGACTTCAAACGGAATTCAAGCATCCACTCTGGTTCACTCTTTATGCGTGAAATTTCTTCAACGATCTCTTTTGTTAAACCACGCTTAGATCTGAAAATGGATACGTCTTTATCTCTAAAACCATATTTATATTCGCCGATATCCGGCATTTTCTTAGCCATTGCAGAATCCCTCCTTACTGGATTGGCACTCTAATTCTCAAACTCAAGAGAAACTTACTCTTCCTCTTGTTTTCCTACACCCTGTTCCATAGCCTTCCATGCGAGTGTGGCACACTTAATGCGGGCAGGGAATTTTGATACTCCTTGCAGAGCTTCGATGTCACCTAAATCGTAGGATCCATCATCATAATCGTTCCCTAACATCATATCATAAAAAATCTTTGCAAGTTTCAGGGCATCTTCTACAGGAAGCCCTTTAACTGCTTGCGTCATCATTGATGCTGATGCCAGACTGATGGAACATCCTTCACCGTCAAATTTAGCAGACTCGATCTTTCCATCTTCTACTTTTAAAGTAAGCTGGATTCGGTCGCCGCATGTCGGGTTATTCATATTAATATTTAAGGCACCATCTTCCAAAATCCCTTTATTGCGGGGATTTTTATAATGGTCCATAATAACTTGCCGGTAAAGCTGATCTAAATTAGAAGACATGACCGAAATACTCCTTTGCTGTTGTGAGTCCTTTTATGAAAGCATCGACGTCATCTTCAGTGTTATACAGATAAAAACTAGCTCTGGCTGTTGCCGTTACTTCTAACCATTTCATGAGCGGCTGTGCACAATGGTGGCCAGCACGAACTGCGATTCCTTCTGAATCAAGGACTGTAGCAACATCATGTGGATGTACATCATCCAGGTTAAAGGTCACAAGTCCGGCACGATGCTTAGGTCCAAAAATCGTAACTCCATCAAGTTCAGATAATCGTTCCATCGCATAATCAGCAAGTTCATGCTCTAATTTTAAAATGTTATCTAGCCCGATGTCTTCGAGAAAATCGATTGCTGCACCTAACCCGATCGCTCCTGCGATAATAGGAGTACCGCCTTCAAACTTCCAAGGAAGCTCTTTCCACGTTGATTCCTGCAAACCAACGAAATCGATCATTTCTCCGCCGAATTCTACAGGCTCCATTTTATTAAGAAGTGCTTTCTTCCCGTATAAAACACCAATGCCTGTCGGTCCACACATTTTATGAGCAGAGAAGGCAAAGAAATCACAGTTAAGATCTTGGACATCCACTTTCATATGCGGAGCACTTTGAGCACCATCAACCACCATCACAGCACCGTTCTTATGAGCGATTGCTGCGATTTCTTTAATAGGATTAATTGTTCCTAAAACATTAGAAACCTGCATAACTGAGACAATTTTAGTATGCTCTGTTACCGTTTTTTCAACATCTTGAAGGTCAATCGTCCCGTCAGGCTGTAAAGGGATGTATTTTAGCGTTGCTCCAGTCACTTTCGCAACTTGCTGCCATGGAATGATGTTGCTGTGATGCTCCATGGGAGTGATCACAATTTCATCACCTTCAGAAAGGTTTGCCATTCCATAGCTTCTTGCAACAGTATTTATTGCAGTAGTTGTTCCGCGTGTGAAAATAATCTCTTGCGTTGATTTAGCACCGATAAAACGGCGAACTTTTTCACGTGCTCCTTCGTACCCATCAGTTGCACGAGTTCCAAGAGTATGCACACCGCGGTGAACATTCGAATTATATTCCTTATAGTACTTATCTAAAGCTTCTATAACTTGTATCGGTTTTTGTGAAGTGGCCGCGCTGTCAAGGTAGACAAGAGGTTTGCCGTTAACTTCCTGATTGAGGATAGGAAACAGCTTTCTCCATTCCTTTGCACTCATGTTAGCGCACTTTCCTTTCAATAACCTCTACTAGACGATTTTTAACAGATTCTAAAGGCATTTGGCTGACAACTGGTGCCAAAAATCCATGAATGATAAGACGCTCTGCTTCCGCTTTCGAAATACCGCGGCTCATTAGATAGAACATTTGCAGCGGATCGATTCGGCCTACAGATGCAGCATGCCCTGCTGTAACGTCATCTTCATCAATTAAAAGAATCGGGTTAGCGTCACCACGTGCTTTTTCACTTAACATAAGAACACGTTCTGTCTGCTCACCATGAGATTTTGTAGCGCCGTGCTCAATCTTTGTAATACCGTTAAAAATAGAGCTGGCACTATCTTTCATTACCCCGTGAGTCAGGATGTAACCTTCAGAATGTTTTCCGTGGTTAAAGATTTGAGCAACAAAGTTTTGCTTTTGATCACCGCGCCCGATCGTAACAGTCTTCGTGTCAGTAAATGATCCATCTCCGATAAGGTGAGTCGTGTTATCAGAGACGGTATTTCCGTCATTGAACTGGCCTAGAGCCCACTCAATGCGAGCATCTTTTTCAGCACGGCCTCTGCGGTTCACGTATGTTGTCATTCCTTTTGCAAGGTTATCAACAGCACCGTAAACAACTTTCGCACCGCTGCCTGCATAAACTTCAGACACGATGTTTGCTACAGACTCTGTGTTTTCATTTGTAGAAAGGTAGTTTTCTACATACGTTACTGAGCTGTTGTCTTCTGCTGCAAGGATTACATGATTAAACAGCGCTGCTTCATCATCTTGATAATAAACAGCTTGAATCGGTGCAGACAGTTCTACATTTTTAGGAACATAAAGGAACGCACCATTTATAAATAGTGATGCATGCAATGCTGTTAAGCGGTTTTCATCCGTTGCAACAGCTTTCATGATGTACTTTTTAACTAAGTCTTCATGTTCTTTTGCCGCTGTTAAAAGATCCGTGTAGATAACTCCCTGATCTTTAACTTCTTGCTCCAATGCGAAAAACACTGGTGTTCCGTTATAGATAACAAGAACGTTTTTCGCATCTTCTTCTGAACCGATCAATGCTTTAACGTCTTCTGGAAGTTCGTTGAAAGCTACAGCATTACCCGTTGCCTCATGTTTAAAATCTGTAAAGTTCCATTTATCAATCTTTGTTTTGTCCGGTTTAGGCATTGGAAGATTTTGAGCCAATTCCAATGCTTGCAAACGAAGCTCCTGCAGCCAAGCGGGTTCCTGTCTGCTGCTTGAAAAACCGTTTACGTAGTCCTTATCAAATCTTAGGCTCGTATCAACTGACATGTATAGTCCCCCTTATTGCTTACGCTTCTTGACCGACAGTTTCGTCTTTAATACCTAACTCTTCTTTAATCCAGTCATAACCTTCAGCTTCAAGGCGCTGAGCGAGTTCAGGTCCTCCAGATTTCACAATACGGCCTTGCATCATTACGTGTACTTTGTCTGGTGTGATGTAGTTCAATAAACGCTGGTAGTGAGTAATGATTAAGCATCCGAAATCAGGGCTGCGCATTTCATTAACACCTTTTGCTACTACTTTAAGAGCATCGATATCTAGTCCTGAGTCGATTTCATCAAGGATTGCTAATTTCGGCTCAAGCATCATCATTTGCAGAATCTCGTTACGCTTCTTTTCTCCACCAGAGAAACCTTCGTTTAAATAACGGTGAGCGAAAGCGTTATCCATTTCAAGGTGATCCATCTTCTTGTCTAACTCACGGATGAACTTCATTAGTGAAATTTCGTCGCCTTCTTCACGCTTTGCATTAATTGCAGAACGAAGGAAGTCTGCGTTCGTAATACCGCTTACTTCTGATGGATATTGCATTGCCAGGAATAGACCAGCTTGTGCACGCTCATCAACTTCCATTTCTAAAAGGTCTTCACCATTGAATGTAACCTTCCCTGATGTTACCTCGTATTTCGGATGGCCCATTAACGCTGCAGAAAGAGTAGACTTACCTGTACCGTTCGGCCCCATGATAGCATGGATTTCTCCACCATTTATTTCGAGATCTAAACCTTTAATAATCTCTTTATCTTCAATCGATACACGAAGATCTTCAATCTTTAAATTAGGTGCTGACATAATACAACCTCCATTAAGAAATCATTCTTAAGATTTTTGAAATAAGGCAATAAATAGCCATTCTCAATTTATTCTCATTCTAATCTTATAACAAATGAAATGTATGTTCAAGGGAACGAGCCCTTAACTTTACCATTGTGTTCATATAATTCATTGTTTATTTGAGAAATTCGAAAAAAGGCTAACTCATAAGGCAGTATTTCACCTTTTGAGTCAGCCTTTTGTTTTTATTCCCCTAGCTTTACGGCGTATGGTTTCTATTTGCATCAGCCGCGACTTCTAAACCTTTTTTATATTCCTTTTCACGGTCTTTCTCAACATCTAACCGCTTCTCCAAGTCCCTTTCATACTCTGCAAAACCGCAGCCATGTGATTGGTGCATTGCTTTTTCCATTTCAGATGTATGCTTTACTTTTATGGGGTGGATAATGAATCAATCCTTTCGAGTTTGGATAGTTTTAGCTTATCAGCAGCTCTTCAGATCCACAACCTGCATATGATGGAATGCAAAGTTTTGTGAAAGGGTAATACATGCTTTCATCTATATATGATGAATATCCCTTTATAATCCTGCTGAATCCGCTACATTACTCCTATTACCTTTTTAAACATTAATAAAACATGTTAATGTATGGAAAAATTAATGGCGTGGTTTATTTAACTCTTTAATACATTCTTGAACAAGCGTTACACCCTGGCTCATAGCTGCCCCACCGCCAAATGCGGCAGATACGCCTACAGCTTCCAGGATTTCATTTTCAGAACATCCTTGATCCAGACATCCTTTTGTATGGTAGATAATACAATACTCATCTTGTGAATAAATACTAATTCCAAGTGCAATAAGCTGCTTATATTTTTCGGAAATTTCGCCTTCCTTGAAACAGTGGCGCGTAAATTCATTATATGCATGCGTTAATTCAGGCATATTTTCGTTATATTTTCCTAAACCTTCTTTATACCGGATAAGATGGTATTGTGCAGAGTTTGATCCTGGCATTTGTTGATCTTCTTGTTTCATGTCATTACACTCCTGTCACATTTTAGTAAACAGGATTAGTATGGGTTATTTTTGTAGCTGATATGTAAGAAGAAAGGTTTCTTTAAAGAAATGGCTGTTTTCGCTTTGTTGCTCTTGGAAGTGGTTTATTTCCGTTACAGGATGCTCGCTTTCCGCGGGGCGAGCGGTGAGCCTTCTCGGTGTTTTGCACCATTAGAAGTCTCACCTGTCCCGCTAATCCCGCAGGAGTCTCGCACCTTTCACTCCAATCACCCTGTCGATGAAGAGAATGAAAAAATGAACCAAAAAAAGCCTTTCATCATATAAAAACCACTAACAATCAAATAAAAACAGGTCTCCATCACATAAATTTCATTTTAATCCAATTTCAGGGCACCTGAAATAAACAAAAAAGGGTGTCTCCTCATGTGGAGACACCCCTCATTCATTTATTTAGTTACAGGCACTACAGCACCTTCATATTTCTTTTCAATGAAATCCTGAATTTCTTTTGAACGCAATACTTCAACTAGAGCTTTAACAGATTTCTTATCTTTATCTCCTTCACGGACAGTAATGATGTTTACGAATGGAGAATCAGTTCCTTCAATTGCAATAGCATCTTTTTGCGGATTTAGACCTGCATCAATCGCATAGTTCGTATTGATCAGTACTGCGTCACCTTCACCGTTTTTATAAGCTTTTGGAAGCATTCCTGCATCAACATCTGCTTTGAACTTCAGGTTCTTTGGATTTTCTTCAATGTCTTTTACTTGAGCCTCAAAACCAGCGCCTTTTTTTACTTTGATCAAGCCTTCTTTTTCTAAAAGAGCAAGCATACGGCCATGGTCAGCTACAGAGTTGGACATGATGATTGTCGCGCCTTCTGGCAGTTCATCTAGAGATTTATATTTTTTTGAATAAACACCGATTGGTTCAATGTGAATGCCGCCTGCATTTTCGAACTTATAATCATGGTCTTTCATTTGTGATTCTAAATAAGGTACGTGCTGGAAGTAGTTCGCACCGATTTCTTTTTCAGCTAATGACTTATTTGGAAGTACATAATCCTGGAACGTCTTAATTTCAAGTTCTACTCCTTTTTCCTTCAAAAGAGGCTTTGCTTCTTCAAGAATTTCAGCATGAGGCACGTTAGATGCCCCTACAATTAATTTTTCGTCACTGATGCCGCCCTCATCATTTCCGCAAGCTGCTAGTGCTGCCACAACTACAGCAAGTAAAATAATAGAAAATAATTTTTTCATGTGATTTCCTCCTTGTTGTTTGTGCTTATCTTTTATCTAAAGCTGTTGTGAATCGATCTCCTATCCATTGAATAACAAATACGATGACCAAGATCAGAACAGTTGAAACTAAAGTTACATCTGCATTATCCCTTTGGTAGCCTTCCATATAAGCAAGGTTTCCAAGTCCTCCTGCTCCAACTACGCCAGCCATTGCTGTGTAGCTTACAAGTGCAATCGCTGTTACGGTAATACCAGAAACAAGTGCTGGGGTGCTTTCTGGAATAAGTACTTTGAAAATAATTTGAGTGTTTGTTGCACCCATTGATTTCGCTGCTTCAATTACTCCTTTATTAATTTCTCTCAAAGCAATCTCAACCATACGCGCGTAAAATGGAGCTGCTCCGACAATCAAAGCTGGCAATGCTGCTTCTGCTCCAAGCATTGTCCCTACAATAAAGCGCGTAAAAGGAATCAGCAAAATAATTAATATAATAAACGGAATAGACCGGAACACGTTCACAATAATGGCAATGATGCTATTTAGGAATTTGTTTTCCCAAAGGTTTCCTGGAGCTGTTAAATATAATGCAAGACCCAAAGCGAGGCCTAAAATGAATGTTACAAAAACTGAAATAGCTGACATATATAAAGTTTCTTTCGTTGCTTCTAAAACAACGTCCCACTGTACGTTGGGGAACCATGTACTAACCATTATGAATCACCTCAACTTCTACCTGAACACTATTTAAAAATTCCATAGCGTTAGAAAGTGCCGCTTCAGAACCTTTTATTTGGATAAATAACGTACCATATGGACCATTTTGAGTTTGAGTAATTTTACCTTGCAGGATATTAACATCTACTTCAAAATTTCGGATCAGCTCCGTAATTAAAGGCTGGCCGGCACGGCCTCCTACAAAAGTAAGCTGAACAATTCTGCCTTCAGGAAACTCCTCTATAAATTGCTTAATGGTATCCACCGTTTCTTCTGGTTCTGTAACTTGTTTTACAAAATCCTTCGTAATGGATTCTTTAGGATTTTTAAAGACGCTCAGTACATCGCCTTCTTCTACCACTTTACCTTTTTCCATTACCGCAACTCGGTGACAGATTTTTCGTATGACGTGCATTTCATGTGTAATCAACACGATAGTTAGACCTAGCTTCTGGTTGATTTCTACAAGAAGATCTAAAATACTGTCGGTTGTTTTTGGATCAAGTGCTGAAGTGGCTTCATCACATAATAAAACTTTCGGTTCATTGGCAAGTGCTCTCGCAATACCAACACGCTGTTTCTGACCTCCACTAAGCTGTGAAGGGTATGAACCGCCTCTGCCTTCTAGTCCAACAAGATCAATCAACTCGTCCACACGCTGCTTGATTTTCTCTTTCGGATACCCAGCGATTTCTAACGGGAAAGCAATGTTCTCTCTAACGGTTCTCGACCATAAAAGGTTGAAGTGCTGGAATATCATACTTATTTCCTGTCTAGCTTCTCTTAGTTTTTTAGAAGATAGCTCAGACATATTTTTTCCGCCAATCGTAACCGTACCGCTTGTCGGTCTTTCCAGCATGTTGAGAATCCGGATAAGAGTACTTTTCCCTGCTCCGCTGTATCCAATAATGCCGTAAATTTCACCTTGTTTTATGTTTAAATCTACCGTATCAACAGCCTTCACTTCACCATCTTTGGTTTGAAAGACTTTACGGACTGAATGTAAATTAATCAATAGAACTAACCTCATTTCCAATCTAATAATAAAAAAAATGCCCTCTGCTTCAATATGAGCAGAAAGGCATATAATATTCTATGCGCGTTCTCCTCATCTCCCAAGACATTTGAATGCCTTGCAGGAATTGGCACCTTTCTAGTCAGTATGGATTACATACAGCTAGCGGTTGCCGGGTTTCATAGGGCCAGTCCCTCCACCTCTCGTGATAAGTTAAAGCGTTGCGTTATTAAGTTAAAGTAATGCATTTGAATCACTGTGATGAATAATATCACCACTGTCGATTCGTGTCAAATATTTTTAACACTTTTAATCAAGACGCCTGCAGATATTTGTTCCCAATGGGAGCTTAAGTAGAATATGGCTTCCCATTTCAGCCGCTGTCTTAACGTCCCGTGAAACTCGATCATCTCTTGGCGAAGGAGTGTTGTAAGCTTCATTTTCCCATCTAGCATCATAGATAGATACTTAGGATTCCCTCTGAAAACAACGATACGATTACGTTCTCCTTCTCTGTAATCAATCCTCAAGGTAGTTTCATCATTGAGACTAAATCTAGGTTTAACCGGAATGTTATACAATGGCAAGTATGGACTTTTTCCAATCTGTCTTTCAAAAAAGGTGACATCCAGCATATAAAATCCCCCCGAATTGGTTGTTATTTCACCTTTTCGAGAGGAACGGAGTGTTTACCTTTATAAAGCGTTCGACAGTCAGTAAAAATCGTTTTTGTAATTACGACAGTATTAACCATATTTAGTGCTAATGTTTGTTACGATGTTTGTCGCGATCTTGTTTATTGCGGTCCTGTTTATTGCGGTCCTGCTGATTTTTCTTGTGATGATTATTAGCGTTTTTGTTTTGGTGTTCATTATTCTTTTGTTTATTGCTGTTAAACGCACGATTTTGATGCTTGTTATCGCTATTATTTAACTTTCTCTCTTTGGGCTTCACCAATTTTTCTTGTTTCTTGTTATGGTGGTTATCGTGATTGTGATGATTTTCTTTGTGCTTTTTAACTTCTTTTGGTTGGCTAACTGCTTTTTTAGGCACTGCTATCTTTAAGTCATTCTTTCGTTCATTGTCGTCTGTTTTAATTTTCCTTGGATGCGGTAAGCTTTTTATGTCACTAGAGGATAAAGTATTCACTTTTAGCTCTTGAAAATTAACCTCTTTTATCTTTTCTTCTTTTAAAGTCTTGTCGTTTATGTTTGCAGTTTGAAATGCTTTGTATTTTCCTGAAGACACTCCAAGCTGCTTTGCTTTTTCACGAGTGTCAGGATTAGACTCTGAAACAGTGATGCGGACAGGGTATTTTACAACAGTCTTTTTAACAATTGAATTTACTGCTTGATCTAGAGCAGCTTCAGTCTTATCATTGCTTTCTTCACTGGAAATTGTTGTGATGAGCATAGAATGGTCTGATTCCATATACCCTTCTTCCTCATAAGCCTTAATAAGCTGATCAGCAAAGTCCTCAAACGAAAATTGATTTTCAACGTTCAGATCATATTTATTTATGATTTTTTTTGCTTCGTCATTAAATGCATCAATTTGTATAACCTGCATTTCCTCATCTACGCCCACTTCTAAGCTTGGATTGATATCAAAGCTTACATAAGCCGCTGCTGCTGACTGGCTTCCGGTTGGGATCAATCCTGATAAAAGAACAACGGCAAGTATCGCAGCTACAGATGGCAGCACAAAAAGACTTCTTTTCCTTTCCGAAAAATAAGAAGCCTGATACTCTCTGCCCACTGATGGATTTTTGCCTGCTGGTACTCTTACCGTTACAAATGTTCCATCTTTCATAAGCAAAGTAGCTTTTCTGTTGTTAACCTCTATTACAATGCCGCTGCCGCTTTTCAATTGTATCCCTCCCGCAAGTTGCAGGATCAGTAGTAATTACAGGCAAGAGGAAGTGATCCCCCTTACCATGCAATCATATATACCTCACCTTAAGGCTGAATGTATGATTTCAGCGCTTGGAAATCGCCTAAATATATTAATGATACCGCTATTATATACTTTCGATTTCTCTCTATGGTTTTACGACTACAGGAGACCATATTTAATAAATCTTTTATCGGCAATTGCTTTTTTTCCTTTAAAAATGCGGCAAGTTCTTCATTTTCTGCTAAAAGACGAGCAATTTCTTTGGCATTTTCACGTGCATCCACATGTTTTGGACAATGTTTACTTAAAACTTTAAAGTTTAGTCCAAATGTTTTTAAAAGCTTTTGATACTCTTCTATTTCATAAACACGGTTTTCTACTTGAATCTGATCTTCAAAATGATCCATAGCTGCTTTTTGTTCAGCATAGCTTTCTTCTAAACGGCCTTCTTCATCTTCTTCATCCGGCTGAAGAAAAATCAATCTGTTTTGGCGAACTTCTTTACGGATATAGTCAATGACACGGCGTCTGATTACCATATCTGCAAACGATAAAAAACGGCTGCCTTGTCCTTCTTGATATTGATCTATCGCTTCATTAAAGGCAAAAAGACCTACACTAAACTCATCCATTGTTCGATCTATATATTGACTGCACACTTTTGATGTAACTTTTTTAATGAATGGCTGGTAATCACCAATTAGTTCATTTCTTAATTTTTCATCGTTTCTTTCCTGGATCGTTAACACTTTGTCTTCTATGCTTGTCATTTTGTTCTTTGCTATAGGAAATACTGCATTTAAATTTAATGATGCCATGATTATCAATCACCCCTGCTAAAAAAATTACTTCTGTTTTATTCGATCTTCGTTTGTTTTTGTTTTTCATAAAATCATTCTTATTTACCACTAATCGTCCGGGAGCAAACATGTAACAAGCTCTCCTATTCATTTATACCACGACTTTTGACATTTGTAGGATACAGTTCTATAACAATATTACAGACCTCGTAACAATTGTGACTTTCTTGTTAAATAACTGAATAGACGCAAATAACTGATAATTAACTCGCTAACTTAAAAACCCCTTATTCCGACAACGTTTGACTAATTTTTGCATTTAAAAAACACACTATCTTATATTACAGATAAGTGTGCAGAAGACATTAATTTACCATATTTTTCTTAAGGAAAAACCCCCTAAAAAATCATTTTTCAAAAGAATTAGGAGGACCATAAGTAAATATGGGGCTTTTCCCACATTTTATTACAAATTATTTTTCCTTATTTAAGAGATCTATCATTATTTGATAAATATTTCCTGCAGATTGAAGGGCATAAATCTTTTTTACAGCCATCCCTCTCGATAAAACCATTAAACAAGGGACACTCGTAATTCCATATTGATCTGCAAGTTCCGGCATCTCATTAATATTGCATACTCCAATCTGCAGATTGTTTTCCCTTTGAGTTCGAACTGTCTCTACTGCTACTTCCATCATTTTTTTCCCCATTTTACATGTACCGCATAATGGTGTTTCCAAGTAAAGAAAGAAAGGCTTATGTATGGATTGTTCGATAACATGTTCCCAATTCGTTCTTGTGATTTCTTTCATATAAAACTCCGCTTTATCTAATGGTATATGAAGCAGCCTGTCATCTTCATCAGATGGCTGTTGTCTTCCATCAGTATTATTTGTGATTTTTTAATTTCGATTTCTGGTATAAGGATATCACGAATTCTTCCTTGATTGTTAAAATACCTAAGATGTTTTGTTTCGTGTTTGCTTTAAAAATCCTAAGTGAAAAAAACAAGAAAACCTCTTTTCCCTTCATCAGAAAGCACCGATGAAACGCAGGGGAATAAGAGGATTTCTTACGACCTATTGAAACAAGCCCCCCATTTTTCTCATTTATCCGAATTTCTTTTTGGGAGCAGTTAACATGCAAAGGTATATTTAATTCATGTGAAGCTAGCATCATTTCATCCTAAACAGTTTTTGTGAATATTAAAGTGAGCACCTACTAATACTTTTGCCAAGTACATAAGAGGTGTCGTCGCAACTTCTCTGTACATCTTATTAATATATAAATGCTCTGCATTCGGGAGCTCTCGCTGAAGCTGTTTTCGTAGTTTATGACCTGCTTCATCAGCATCCACTAGTATATATACATCTCTATCTTCAATTGCTAATGCAAGCTCTTCTAATTTATCCAAACCTAATGTGCCATTTGTACAAATAATTTCAACCGGTTCATTTAAAATTGCTGAAAGCTTATCTTTATCGGATTTCCCTTCGACAATGATTACTTTATTCATGCTTCCATTCATTACTCATCTCTCCTATACATTGAAGAACTATTAAATGAATGCATCGCTTAAATATATATATTTGCTTTATATTATTAAAATCCTGCAAGAGATGTTCTTTATTACTATTCCCCTTTTTACTATATTACTACCCCAAATTTAGCGCAGTATGCTAATTGGCCTAATTGCTTTAAATCGCGTTTCACTCTCTTCAATAAAGGTTATTCAAGGAATACATCCAGAAATTTAATACATTAAAAAGGAGGAGATTACCAATGGCTATAACTGAAAAAATGACGAGGGAAGAAGCAGGGCGACTTGGAGGAAAAAAGACTTCGAAATCACATGGCAAGGAATTTTACCAGAAGATCGGAAAAAAAGGGGGCACATCTACTGCAGAATCTCACCAGGCAGAATTTTATCAGGAGATTGGCAAAAAAGGCGGGAAATCAACTTCCCTTTCACATAACAAAGATTTTTATAAAAAAATAGGCCAAAAAGGCGGACAAGCCACCTCAAAAACCCATGACAAGAGTTTTTATCAAAACATCGGTGCTAAAGGCGGAAGTATAGGCAAATAAATGGCTTTAAAACCAGTGTGATTTCTCAGTTGTTTAAGTTAATTTGAAAACTTTTAACGAAATATTGACAACTTTATTTGATAATTTGACGGACTGTCCAATTAATTTCACCAATTTGTTCATTAATTTCACCAAACCGAAACTACATTAAAAAAGCTAGAGGATGATACACTGTATCATCCTCTTTTGCTAGCACCAGCCTTTGTCACATTCATCTACATATTTTGTAGGGTTCGGAATCTCGGCGGGCTTTTCACGTTTATAGATTTTGTCTGCATCAAATTCAAAACCCTCAGCCATTTCATACATATTCCCTTGATTCGTAAATCGAATCTGACCGATCTCATCTTGATCTAGGTAAAGCGACATGGAGCCGCCTTTCATTTTGCCAAATACTCTTGAAGTCACATCTCGTCTATCTTCGTTCATAAAAAAATCCCTCCAAAAAAGAAATGAGCAATACGCCTATTCTTTCCTGAAGAGATTCTTTTCATTAATCTTCTTTAATTAATTCCTCATATTGTTCAGCTGTCATTAATTTTTCAAGCTCAGAGGAATCTGAAAGTTCTACTACTACCATCCATGCTTTCTCATATGGAGATTCGTTAACTAATTCTGGGCTGTCGTCAAGGTCTGCATTTACTTCTACAACTTTTCCAGATACAGGAGCGTAAAGCTCAGAAACTGTTTTTACTGATTCTACACTGCCGAAAGGCTCGTCCGCTGTAAGCTCATCTCCAACTTCAGGAAGCTCAACAAACACGATATCTCCAAGCTCGTCTTGTGCAAATGCCGTAATACCGATACGAACTTTATTGCCGTCTTCTGTTTTAGTCCACTCGTGTTCTTCTGAATAGCGTAACTCTTTTGGAAATTCCATGTGTAATCCCTCCAGCTTTTCTTTGTTTTTATAGTAACTACAATAAATTTTTTTATCATAGTCAGCAACAATTTTACTTTTTCCAAGTGTTTTCGTACTGTTCTTCTTTAAAGCCCACTGTTACGTTTTTCCCATCTGTTGCGATTGGTCTTTTGATCAGCATGCCATCAGATGCTAATAGTTCAAGAAGTTCGTCATCTGAAGCCGTTTTCATTTTCTCTTTCATGCCTAATTCACGATACTTCATGCCGCTTGTATTAAAGAATTTTTTAATCTCCAACCCACTTTTTTGAACTAAATCTTTTAGTTCTTCCTTTGAAGGAGGATTGTCCACGATATGTACAGGCTGAAAGGCTACTTCATTTTCTTTAAGCCATTTTTTTGCTTTTTGGCATGTTGAGCATTTTGGATATTCGTATACTGTCAGTAGCATTATATCACCCCTTTTCATAGTACCACAAACTAGTGTCACCAATAAAACAAGAAATTTTACACATAATAAATCACTCTCCAGGATGCTAGCTTTCTGCAGGGCGTGCGGTCGGCCACCTTTGTGCTATGTACCTACATTGTCTAATCTGTCCCGCTGGTCCTAACCGCAGTTTTTTTGTTGTTCTATTATGTGGGCGAGGGTATATCAAGGGGCAGAAGCTGTCGAGGATTGCAGACTCGTGGATAAACAGCTGAAACTTTTCGATTGAGGGCTAAAACTCGTGGATAAACTGGCCGAATTTCTGGATTGATGCCTCTTTTTTCTGGAATGGACCTCTTGGACAAGACTGAATACCCCATTAGGCATTATCTGAAAACAGTTTCGGCACCCGAAACTGTACCTTATTTGATCGTTTAACGATGGGTTTAACCTGACTTGCTTAGATTTTTGTAGATTCACCTCATTTTCCCCCTAAAAATTGAATATCCCTTCTAAAAAATCAACCATTTTTAACAACAACAAAAATTTACCGTAAAAGCCTATTTACCAAATAAAAAAGGCCCTCCTGCAAGGCAAGAGGGAAAAGTTTTTTTTGAAGGTTGGCGTAAATAAAAATTAATTAAACAACGTAGCGTTCTTCTTCAAGAAGCAATACAGCGATTTCCCGCTTCTTCTTGATAACATTCACAGGTGTATGGCGTGTCAGCTTCTTTAATGCAGAAAGCATCATGCGCAGCATATCCCCTTCTTCAACAGCAATAATGGATTCCTTCGCATGTGCTTCAATGCGGTTGAATGCTTCTTGGCAATACACTTCTGTGTAAAGAAGCTTTTGTTTTGCCTTTCCTGCTCCAGACTTACTGATGGCTTTTTCCGTACGTAAAAGTACAGATTCCATGCTATAGATCTCGCTGATAATATCTGCAAGATTAGCTAATACTTCTTGCTCCTGCTCAAGCTTTGGACCAAATTTTTGAACAGCAAGACCAGCAGTCATCAAGAAAATTTTCTTAGCCATAGAAACTAAGTACTTTTCTTGATCCAGCGGTTCAGTACCGACTTCTACAGGCATAAGCATCATCAATTCTTGCTGAAGAGCTGTTGCTTTTTGAATCAATGGCAGTTCATTCTTCATCGCTTTTTTAACGAGTGTTCCTGGAACAAGCAAGCGGTTGATCTCATTCGTTCCTTCAAAAATACGGTTAATACGTGAATCACGGTATGCTCCCTCGATCTCGTATTCTGACATGAAGCCGTATCCGCCATGGATTTGAACGCCTTCATCTACTACATAATCAAGTGTTTCAGAAGCAAATACTTTGTTTAAAGAACATTCAATCGCATATTCTGCAATTGCTTTTGCAAGTTCACGTCCGTCCTTTTGCTTTTCATCTGAAAGTGCTCCTAACCGGTTTTCGAACAGCCCTACTGTTCGGTAAACAGAGCTTTCAGATGCGAATGTTGAAATCGCCATATTCGCAAGCTTTTCTTGAATCAAGCTGAAAGAACTGATTTTGCGCTTGAACTGCTGGCGTTCGTTTGCATATTTTACAGAAACCTCAAATGCTCGTTTCGCAGCTCCCACACATCCTAAAGCTAGCTTGTATCGGCCGATATTCAGAATGTTAAATGCGATTAAGTGGCCTTTTCCAGCTTCCCACAAAAGATTTTCCTTTGGAACAGCTACATCTTCCAAAATCAATGTACGTGTAGATGAACTCTTGATACCCATCTTCTTTTCTTCAGGTCCAGTAGAGACACCCTGGAACCCTCTTTCAACGATAAAAGCTGAGAATTGTTCGCCGTTGATTTTTGCATATACAACGAAGACATCAGCAAATGCAGAGTTCGTGATCCATTGCTTTTCACCATTTAAAATATAATGAGTACCTTCAGCATTAAGCTTCGCCGTTGTTCTCGCACCAAGTGCATCTGATCCTGAACCCGGCTCTGTTAAGGCATAAGCAGCAATCTTTTCACCAGTTGCTAACTCTGGCAGATACTTTTTCTTTTGTTCTTCGTTTCCAAATAGGACAATTGGGAGAGATCCGATACCTACATGAGCTCCATAACTGATTGAAAAACCGCGTCCGCGCGCAAATTTTTCAGTGATCAATGATGACGAAATCTTATCTAGACCAAGTCCGCCATATTCTTCTGGAACATCTGCCCCTAAAAGACCAAGTTCACCTGCTTTTGTAAGCAATTTGCGTGATACCTCAAAGTCATGGTTTTCCATCTTTTCAAGCTGCGGTACCACTTCTTTTGCAACAAAGTCTTCTGTTGTCTTTGCGATCATCAAGTGTTCTTCTGAAAAATCTTCCGGTGTGTAAATATCTGCTGCAGCGAGGTCTTCGATTAAGAAACTTCCGCCGATAATCTCTTTTTCCGCTGTGTTTGACATACTTATTCTCCTCCTTTTTTATCCAACAAGTTCAAATACGCCTGCTGCACCCATTCCGCCGCCGATACACATTGTCACAATACCGAACTGTTCGTTTCGGCGCTTCATTTCGTGAAGTAATGTAAGCGTAAGTTTCGTTCCGGAGCATCCAAGCGGATGTCCAAGCGCAATTGCTCCGCCATTCACGTTTACTTTGCTTTCATCCAGATTTAGTTCACGGATAACTTGAACTGCCTGCGAGGCAAAAGCTTCATTCAGTTCAAATAATCCGATATCTGAAAGTTCCAGGCCTGCCATTTTCAATGCTTTTGGAATAGCAGCAACAGGACCGACTCCCATAATATCCGGCGCCACACCAGCCACCGCAAAGGAACGGAATTTCAACAGAGGTGTTAATCCTTCAGCGATCGCTTTTTCTCTGTTCATGACTAACACAGAGGCTGCTCCGTCGCTTGTCTGTGAAGAGTTCCCTGCTGTTACAGAACCTGTCGGAGTAAATGCCGGGCGCAGTTTGCCTAACACTTCTAAAGAAGTATCAGGTCGAACACCTTCGTCGACAGAAACCGCAATTTCTTTTTCAACAAGCTTTGATTGTTCATCCAGCCAGCGCTTCATAACGGAAACCGGAACGATCTCATCATTAAACTTTCCTTCTTTAATAGCCGCAGCAGCTTTTTGGTGGCTTCTTACTGCAAATTCATCCTGATCCTGACGCGAAACGCCGAATCTTCTAGCCACTTCTTCAGCGGTGTGCCCCATTCCCATATAATATTGAGGAACCGTTTCTACCAAATAAGGATTTGGTTTTACGACGTGCCCTACAACGGGTACAAGACTCATAGATTCTGCTCCGCCTGCAATGATAGCATCAGCAGCGCCAAGCATAATCTTTTCTGCACCATAAGCAATACTTTGCAGACCAGAAGAACAGAAGCGGTTGATCGTAATAGCCGGTACCGTTTCAGGCAGACCAGCACGCGCTCCAATCAAACGAGCCATGTTCATTCCTTGTTCTGCTTCAGGAACAGCGCATCCAATGATCAGGTCATCGATCGGACCATCGTAATTTCCAGCACGCTGTAGTGTTTCTTTAATCGTTACTGCCGCTAATTCATCCGGTCTCATATGTGCAAAAGATCCTTTTTTTGCTTTCCCGACAGCTGTTCGAGCACCTGCAACTATGACTGCATCTTTTAACATTCGTTTCTTCCCCCCTTAGTTTCTTAGCGGCTTGCCTTTTACAAGCATGTGCTGCATTCTTGCCTGGCTCTTTGGTTCTCCTGCAAGGCTTAAAAATGCTTCTCTTTCAAGATCTAGTAAATATTGTTCATCAACATATGTTCCTTCAGGTACTCTTCCTCCTGCTAAAACAAATGCTAGTTTCTTAGCAATTTTTAAATCATGTTCGGAAATGTATTGGCTGAAATGCATCGTTTGTGCACCTAGTGCGAGCGTTGCGTATCCAGCTTCGCCAACCACTGGAATCTTCTTTTTAACAGGCGCTTTGTAACCAAGGTCTGAAAGTGCAAGAACTTGGCTTTTCGCATCATGTAAAAGATGGTCGCCATTTATTGAGATGTTGTCTTCGTTTCGTAAGAATCCTAGTTTTCGAGCTTCTTGGGCCGATGTTGAGACTTTCGCCATCGCGATTGTTTCAAATGCCTGATTCGCTACCTTTTGCAGATCCCCTTTCGCACCTTCCGGAAGCTGTTCTAATAGACGGATATAGAGCTCTTTGTTTCCGCCTCCCCCAGGAATGAGTCCTACTCCAGTTTCTACGAGACCCATGTAAGTTTCAGAAGACATCTGCAATCTTGCAGCCGGCAATGATACTTCAACTCCGCCGCCGAGGGTCATTCCGAAGTTAGCAGCTACAACAGGCTTTGAACTGTATCTCACTCTTGCCATCGCTTGCTGGAACTGGCGGACCATCATATCGAGTTCAAAGAAGTTATCATCTTGTGCTTCCATTAAAATGAGCATGAGATTTGCTCCAACACAGAAGTTCTTACCTTGGTTTCCGATGACAAGCCCTTTGTAGTTTTTCTCTACTTCGTCGATCGCCTGATGAAGCATCATAATGATTTCAGGTCCGATCGCATTATTCGGTGATGTAAATTCAAGGCCCGCTACATCATCACCTAAATCAATCAACGTAGCTCCGCCATTTTTCGTGATCACATTGCCTTTTTCTTTAAGACGGCTTAAGTGAATCACTTTCTTATTTTCTACTACAGGCAAATAGGTACCATTGTGGTAGTACGACACTTCACCTTCAGCTTTTGAGTAGAATGATGTTTTCTCTGAACGGAGCAATTCTTCCACCCATTGTGGAATCGTCTCTCCTTCAGACTTCATTCTTTCTACCGACTCAGACAGCCCTATTGCATCCCAAATCTCAAAAGGTCCGTGTTCCCAGCCGAAGCCCCATTTCATCGCTTGGTCGATCGCGACAAGATCGTCTGCAATTTCATAGCATTTTTCTGCTGAGTACAAAAGTACCGGTTTAATAATGTCCCATAGGAGCTTGCCTGCACGATCTTCACTATATAAAAGCGCTTTCACTTTCTGGTTTGTTGTTTTCATTTGTTTAGCAGCTTCGAGTGTTGCTGTTTTCATCTTTGAACGCGGCTTGTATTCGAGTGTTTTAGGATCGAGCTCTAAAATTTCGCTGCCTGTTTTGCTTCTTTGCTTTAAATAGAAGCCCTGGCCATTTTTGCTTCCTGTCCACCCCTTATCAACCATTTCATTTAGAAAATCAGGAATTTCAAAGACTTCTTTTTCTTTCCCGTCTACTTGTTCGTAAACGTTTCGTGCTACATGAAGGAATGTATCAAGACCAACGACATCCAGCGTTCTGAACGTTGCAGATTTTGGACGGCCGATCAGAGGTCCAGTTACAGAATCCACTTCCCCGACAGTGTAGCCTTGTTTCATCATTTCCTGCATCGTTACCATAAGTCCATATGTGCCGATGCGGTTCGCGATAAAGTTCGGTGTATCTTTTGCTTCGACTACACCTTTTCCAAGAACATTCTCACCAAAATTTCTAATGAACTGTACGATCTCTGGTTTCGTGTCTTCAGTAGGAATGATCTCCAAAAGCTTTAAGTATCTTGGAGGATTGAAAAAATGCGTTCCTAAAAAGTGAGATTTAAAATCTTCTGATCTGCCTTCAGCCATCGCACGAATGGAGATCCCGGACGTATTAGAGGTAACAATGCTTCCTGGCTTACGGTATTGATCAACCTTTTCAAAAAGCTTTTGTTTTACATCGAGACGTTCTACAACAACCTCAATGATCCAGTCTACTTCTTTCAGCTTCTCTAGATCGTCCGTTAAGTTTCCAATTGTAATTAAATCAAGGTTTTCTTTCACCGCCAGCGGCGCTGGTTTTTGTTTAAGTAATTTTTGTGTTGCTGTTAAGGTGAATTTGTTTCGGAATGCCGGGTGATCTTCCGTGATCCCCTTTGCTTTTTCTTCTTCACTTAAAGAAGGCGGGACAATATCCAATAACAAGGTTGGAATTCCGACGTTGGCTAGATGAGCAGCAATGCCCGATCCCATTACACCAGAACCCAGTACGGCGGCTTTTCGGATTTGACGAGACAAAATAGACTTCCCCCTTTATTGAATGAATACTCATTCATTTTTTATCCATAAAAAAATTAATTAGCCTATACTCAATATAAAATATATTCAGAATTTTAGCAATAGTTCAGAACTATTTCTTTAAATTGTTTCTAAATTGACTGAGGTCTGTCCCGGGACAGACCCCAGTCAATTCAACTTCTTAATCTTCTTTTAACAAAAAAAGAACTCCCATTAGAGAGTTCTTTTGCAATCCTAAATTACTTTCCGAATACACCTTTTAGTACGAACATAACGTTCGCTGGTCTTTCAGCAAGTCTTCTCATGAAGTAGCCATACCAGTCGTTTCCGTATGGTACGTAGATACGCATTTTGTAGCCTTCTTGCATCAGCTGATCCTGGCGTTCTACACGAATGCCGTAGAGCATCTGGAATTCGAATTGATCATAAGGAATGTTGTGCTTATCAACAAGTTCCTTTGTATATTGAATGATCTCATCATCATGAGTAGCAATTGCCGTATAATTGCCATTTAATAGGTGAGTTTCAATCAATTTTTTGAAGTTGTTATCCACGTCACTTTTTTCAGGATAAGCCACTTTAGGAGATTCTTTATAGGCACCTTTAACAAGACGCAGGTTAGGCTGATATTCATTAAGATTCTGTACATCCTCTAATGAGCGGTACAGATATGCCTGAATAACAGTCGAAATATTATCGTATTCTTTTTTCAGCTGTTTAAAGATCTGCAATGTTTTTTCACAGCGAGAATAATCTTCCATATCAATCGTGATAAACACATTATGCTTTACAGCTGCATCCATGATTTTTTTCATGTTGCTGAGAACTAGTTCATCGCTGATATCTAATCCCATCGAAGTCATCTTTAATGAAAGCTGTGAATCAAGCTTTTCTTTTGCAATCGCTTTGATCGCTTGAATACAGTGTTCTGTCATCTCAGCTGCTTCACGTTCGCTATCTACAAATTCACCTAAATGATCGATCGTAACAGGCATACCTTTTTCATTTAGTTTTTTAATTGCTGAGATCGAGCTCTCAAGTGTTGCTCCTGCTACAAAACGTGCTGCGCCAAAACGCAAACCATACTTTTTAGCCAAGCTAGTCATAGACTTGTTTTTAGCTAAAAATAAGAAAAAATTACGCATTGCTTGTTCCAATCTAATTGCCCCCTATTACACTTTCTTATATATATTAAAATTGGTTAATTTCTAATTCGATGTAACCGCTTTAAATATATCATTCTTTTTGCAAAGTTTGTCGATTTTGCAAAATTTAAATTTTTTAAAGAAGCTGTCTTCGTACCTTTGTTGCTAATTGATGTAGTTTATTTCCGCTCCAGGTTGCTCGCTTTACGCGGGGCGTGCGGTGATCTTCGGTTAAAGTGCTGCTCCTGCGTCTACAAGCAAAACAACATAGAAGCTAGCTTCCTCGTCGCATGCCTTACGAGAAGATTACTCAGGTAGTAGGCACGCTGCTCCCGCAGGAGTCTCGCACCTTTCACTCCAATCAACCTTACAATGAAGCGTCTTCATAATAACGATCCAAATACAACAATCCTTTAGAAAGAGCCATGAACAAAAAGAAAGCAACCTCTATGGCTGCTTCCCTTTTATTTTTTATTCGATTGGCGATGTTCTTCATTTAATTTTTTAATTTCACTAATAAGTTCCTTCATAGCATCTTTAGCATCCGGATAACTCTCGTTCCAATGCTTGACAAGCGGCGGCATACTTTTAGCGATACTAGAATACAAAACATATGCCTTTACCATTTCAACATGTTCAGGTTCTGTCTTGCCGATCAAGAGTTCAGCATATTTTTCAATCAGCCCGTCAAGCTGAGATTGCAGTTTTTTATCCAAGATATACTCCTCACTTTCTCTTTATAGGGATAGTGATGACATCACTGCTAAATAGAGTGAACATGCAGCCAAAATAGAACCGCCGAAAACGGGCAGGAATCCTATTTTTCTTTTAATGCCAATGAACACTCCTGTTAAAAGAATTATACAAGCAAACAGCCATCCAAGGCTCAGCAGCGATATTTCGATTCTCAACATTGGATTGCCCCCGGGATTCAACCCCGTTATGAACGAAAATAATGGCGAAGGTTTCTCCATTTTCAGTGTTTCCGCTACATCATGCGGAGGAGTCTGCTGGCTCATCACAGCTGTAGCAGCAAATACAAAAAACAACAGGATTCCTTCAGCTCTGATCCATTTCTTTAAAGACAAAGAGCCGTCCCCATCTTTAAGCTTCTTTTTTAACCATACACCGTTAATCAGACTATAAAAGATTACAACAAAAAGCAAAATATGCTTTATCAATAACGCTTGTCCATAATTCAGCAAATACCCGTTTACATATTCAGGCACTATATATGACATCAGCCATATTCCAGCCCCGATTACGATGAAAAGACAAACAAGCGCGAAAGGTGTAAACCATTTATAAAAAGATAACCCTGATCCCTTATCCTTGCTAAAAAAACCAACTGCAAGAAGGGTACCTGACCATGCAGTAACGGCTAAAAAATGAAGGGAATGCGCAAAAATACCTAATGAATTTAAACTGGCAGCATGGCTGGCATAACCGATGGATAGTGCCATCCCTGATAACAGAACTAAAGAAAGCCATGCAAAGAACCTCTCTTCAGCTATATCGTTAAACATGACCATAAAAAATAATATCACCGATATGCCGGTTAAAAACAGCCAGCCTTTTCCTATTTCAAAACTTAAAACGATATTTTGAAATGTAAGCCAATACCCGATCCCCTCTCCTAAATGAAGAGTAAGCCTCATCAGTTCTCCGATGCCGAAAACAGGTACCAAGGCAATAAGGATCAGCAGCCATTGTTTCTGTATACGAACTTCAGGTCGTTTTGTTTTAGGAACAGAATAAAGTATAAATGTACCGATCAGAATGGAAAAACATAGATACAGCATTGCCTTAGCAACAATAAACATACAAATAAACTCCCTCTCAACAAGTCTATATCTATTGTAGCAGGGATTGGGAAAAGACGAAAAAATAAGATTGACAATATAACGAATTCAGATAAAAAAAGCTGATTCACCCAGCTTTAACAGCTTTTTTTGTGAATCAGCTCTTATTTATCTATTTCCTCTTTGAACGACTTTCGATAGAAACTTTACACCATCTTCATAACTAAATTTCTTTGCAGCACGTCTAAACTCTTTTAAGCCTTTGCGTGTTACATTAAAGTATGGATCGATCAATCCCTCTACCTTCAGGTGGTTAGCGGTTTCTAACGTAATCGAATGCTGTATCTCTCTCATCTTATGGTTGAACTGCTCAAGACTTGCATTCAAAACAAATTCTTTTCCTAAAAGCTGTACTACATCTTTAGCGGTAGCCGTTTGAACAGAATGTTCATCTTGAATATCTTCCATGTGCTGCTCATCATCTTCGTGTGCTTCTTCCTCAATCATTTCTTCTGGTTCAAGCAACGAAGTAATACGTACGATCTCTTGTTTTGCCAGCATGATTTCTTTTTCTTTCTGTAACAGATATTCGATATAATCTCGCTTATCATCTTCATGAAGATCTTCATCAATTAATCTGTTCGTGATTTCTTTTTGTACTTGTTTCATTCGTTTAACTTGTTCTTCTAACGTTAATAATTGGCGTTCCAGGTCTTCTCTGTCTGATTCATTTAGAGTAACTTCTGGTTCAATCATCTCTTCCGCTTCTTCTGTCACGTTCTGCTTATTTTTATTAGTAACAGGCAGTAAAGATTTTCCGGCTGCTGAAAAAGCCTGGAGCGCTTCATTTATTTTTACATAAAACATACTGCAGATTCCGATTGCAAAAATGGCTAGAATAAAAGCCAGCATATCGGAAAAATGAAACGTAAATTTAGTTACAGCAATTTTAAACATTAAGACCATTGAAAAAAGACTGATTAAAATAATTTTAAACCAATGATTGCGAAGTTTAATTTTCTCATCTGTTGTTCTCAAAGTAATTGCCCCCTTTAAACTCTCGCTACTCTATAGCTCTATACAAGAATAACTTTATAACTATTCGCAAGAGATCTGATTTTTTGTCCGCGTTTTTTAAAAGGCTGTTCTCGTATACTTTGATGCTTTTGAAAGAGGTTAATTTCCGCTGCAGGACTCGCTTTCCGCAGGGTGTGCGGTGAGCCCATTCGTCGCCTTGCGACATTGAATGGGCTCACCTGTCCCACTCATCCTCAGGAGTCTCGCCTTTCCGTTCCAATTAACTTTTCAATGAAGAATTTCTCAAATGCTCTTTGTAGTAACTTGCGAGAAGTATTTTCAGGTAGTTGGCATGCAGGAGTCTCGCACCTTACACTTCAATCAAATTGTCAATGAAGAGAATGAAAAAATGAACCAAAAGCAGCAATCTTTAAGAGACCCTTAAAAAATGAAAACCAGCAGCCACAAACAGCTGCTGTCCAAATTCCATTATTCAATTACTCCCGATTCAACGATTTCAACTTCTGTTGATACGGTTATCTTCATATCAGGATATTGTTTCTGAAATCTTTTAAAATCCCAATTCTTTTCCCGTCGTCGCACCTGATCCCCAAATCCAAGCGGGTCTACATTTAACCTCTGAAACTTAGTGATTATTCTTTTGGCTTCTTTATTAATTTGTTTTTTAAATGTCTTTTCAATAAGGTCGATATTCGGCTTCTCTTCTAAGTTTAACCAAGGAGGATATTCGTGGATCTCACCTAAAATTTTCAGCTTAACATCGAATTCAGGAACACCATTTACTTTTCTTACCTTATAGGATGTAGTTCCTTTTATATTGCGAACAACTGCATGGCCCTCTTGTTTTCCTTTTTTCAGTTCAACTTCATAGTGCCCAGTCGTTGATCCATCGACCATCACTTTAAATACAAAAGATTCACTGTGGTTAATTTTGCCTGCATATTTATCATCCTTAAATAATGCGATGCCCTCAAGCTGCATTGCCTTTTTTTCTGTTTTAACGATAGGCAAAAATGGATCAATTCCTTCTCCGTAATAACTGTAGAGAAAAACGTGCAAGTTTGTTTTCGGGAGATTTTCACTTTTAATATTTTGTTCGATCAAATCCATAAGATACATAGAAGGAAGAGGTGCAGCTGTATATTTCGTTGTTAACAATTCGTTTGTACTGCCATCTACAACTGACAAATATAAACGATTGCCTACGTTAGGATCACGGTATAGTGAGTTAACGATGTCCAATATTCCTTTTTTTGCAAATTTGTTGTTAAAGAGCACGATTCTTAATTGTCCTGTAGACAGTGTTTTTGGTGATTTTGTGTTTAGCTTTGAACGAATAAACCTGCTAGTATGTGATACAGCTGAAAGTGATTCAACTCGAACCGTACCATCAGGATCAAAGATCGGATAGGTTATCGTTCCCTTAATATTTTGGTTAGGAAGCTCATCAAAGCCAATGGCATGAATCAGCTGAACTTCATCAATAATTTGTTGTGGTACGCAGCCAATTAATAAAAAAAGAATAGAAACTATGAAAAGGCTCTTCATTTTCATCATTCATCTATGTCCTTCTTTTTTCTCATTTCTTTTATCTTGTCTTTAGACGGAAGCTGAGTACCTAGGCTAATTGGCCGTTTTAACAGCCTATTGTAAGGAAGCCTGATTACAGTGTCTGTCATGTCTAAAAGCCGTGGCGGATAGAGCGGTGCCATGTATGGTCTTCCGAGTGATTCTAGTCTTAACAGGTGAACCAGTATAAAACTCATCGCAAGAACGATCCCAACCCCGCCCCATATGGCTGCAAGAAAGATAAACGGGAAACGCAATATACGGATTGTATTAGCCATTTTATAGATCGGTGTAGTAAATGAAGCAAGAGCTGATAACGATACAATGATTAACAAGATGTTACTTGTCAATCCAGCCTCAACCGATGCCTGTCCGATTACAATACCTCCTACAATACCGAGTGTCTGACCAACCTTAGTCGGTAAACGTGCACCCGCTTCCCTTAGTAACTCAATGGTTAACTCGAGAAATAATACTTCTAATATGGGAGGAAATGGAATATTTACACGTGATGAAATTAAAGGAGCAAGCAGATCTTTAGGAATCATCTGATAATGGAACGTTAACACAGCAACGTAAATAGGCGTGGCGAAGGTAGAAAAAATAACAGAAATAAACCGGATGAACCGGAAGAGTGAACCAAGCACCCACGATAAATAATAATCTTCAGGTGATACAAAATACTCTGTAATTCCTGTCGGGCCAAGTAATGCTTGAGGTGAGCCTTCTGAAAGGATGGCTACCTGTCCATAATTCAGCATAGAAACAACCCGGTCTGGACGTTCTGTCGTAATGAGCTGAGGAAATACTGATTTTGTGTTATCGGAGATCATTTGTTCCAAAAAAGAACTGTCTGGAATCACTTCAGACTCAATATCTTTTATCCTTTGAATGACGGTATTGATATTTTCTTTATCTGCTATTCCTTCTAAATAAGCAATTATTACACGGGTTTTTGAAAACTTGCCTATTATTATTTCTTTAAATCGAAGCTCGGGTACCGGCAGTCTTCTTCTAATTAAATATAGGTTGCTATCCAGGTTTTCGATGAAAGCTTCTTTTGGTCCGATAACGGAAAACTCAATTTCAGAAACAGACACTGGACGGTTAGTAGAAAAATTCTCAGCTCGGATAACAGCACATTCTTCATCATATTCACCGAACTGTACGACAATAAATCCTCGCAGGAGCTTGTTTTGAATTTCTTTTATATCATTTGTGATTGTTACACTTTCAATAGGCAAAATATCTTTTAAGTCTTTAAGGGCTCTAAAATCCTTACTATGAATAAGGTACGGAAGAAAATCACGATGCAGCAATTCACCATCAATCATAGCTTTATAATAAGAGATATACACATTGTGATGAACCGTTTTTTGAGGATAATGGATAAAATCTGCCGAGTCTTTCGCATTATCAATCAATTCTGTAATATCTGCATATGTGTTATTAGATAAATCAATCGTATGACTCTGCTCTTTCGGTTTCTTTTTCAACCATTTCATCATGATGTCTGCCACCTCTTTTCTCTTCCTTAATATGAGAAAAGAGGTGGTTAAATATACAAAAAGGCATTCCAAGGCTAGCTGCTGGAATGCCTTTTTAAACACTTGTTTAAACAAGTGCTGTTTCTATGTTATTGCTAATAAATGTCCCGATATCTTCACCGCTGCAGATTTTCAAGAATGAGCCCTCTTGGTTAAAATCAAAAAGGTGGATCGGCAAACCGTAGTCTCTTGCCAAAATAAGTGCGGATTGATCCATAACTTTTAAATTATTTCTTATCGCTTCATCATAGTGAAGCGTAGCATATTTCCTCGCTTCTTTAAATCGGTTTGGATCGCTGTCATACACCCCGTCAACACCTTGTTTTGCACAAAGAATGGCATCGCAATTCATTTCTAGAGCTCTTTGAACTGCAGGATAATCGGTTGTGACGTATGGCTGGCCATTTCCTCCTGCAAATATGAGGACATATCCTTTATCTAAATGATGAACAGCTCTCAGCCTGATATAAGGTTCCGCAACTGCACTTATTGGAACAGAACTCATCACTCTTACTTCCCGGTCCATCTTGCTCTTCAAGACCCCTCTTAACATTAAACTGTTTATAACCGTTCCTAATGTCCCGATCTGATCTGCTTCTACCCTTTCAATCCCCCAATATTCGGCTAAATTCCCTCTGAATATATTGCCTCCTCCAACGACTATTGCCACTTCAATCCCTTTTTCAATGACGGATAAAACTTCTTTTGCAATGTGATTTAAAGAAAGATGATCAAACCCTGTTCCCTGATTTCCAGCAAGGGCTCCGCCGCTTAGTTTAATTAAAACCCGTCTATAACGCATCTTCTTCTCCTCCTCTATATAAAAAAAAGAACAAATGACAATGAATAAGTCATCTGTTCTTTCACGTTAAAAGTCGGCGGATATTTTGATTTTGCTGCACTATTTTTTGTACAAATACCATCAGAAACCGCCTCCTCTTCTTTTCTTCTTCCATTATATACTCACCAGCTTGTGTAAGTGAAATTTAAATATAACTTGCCATATAAATTTTCTATTAAACGTTTGACCATTTTTACGAAATATAGACAGGTTACCTATGCCTTTTCCATAAAGGGATACATATAATGCATGGACAAGAGTAGTCAAAATCATTATCAGGAGGAAATATTTTTGAGTAAGAATAAACCCGTACTCTCTCAAAGAGAGCTATGCAAATTATTGGGCCAAAAGATCAAAGTTAATACAGGCGGTCCAGAATCAAGATTTGGAAGATTAGTCTGTGTAGGTCACGACTTTCTAGCCATCGAATCATTCGATAAAGATGGCAAAGGGAAAGGTAAGGACAAAGGCAAAGACGGTAAACACGATAAAGAGTTAATCTTCTACCAGCTTTTCCATGTAAAAGCAATCGTTTTAGAAGCGGACGAAATCTGCTGCAAATGGACTAACAAGAAAAAATGCACAAACGATACATTCCATAATGTGTTAAAGCATTTCATCAACCATAAAGTGAAAATTAATCGCAGAGGTCCAGATAGCGTAGAGGGAGTACTTGTAGCTGTTAACCACAACACGATTGAAGTAATTAAAGGCGACGAAGTTATAATCATCGCTATCTTCCATATTAAGAGCTTTAGCCAAATCGGCGGATGTCGTGAAGAAAGCAGCCATAAGAAAGAGTCTTCTAGCAAGAAAGAATCATCTAACGACAAAAAGGAATCTTCTTCATCTTCATGGTGTGAGTCATCTTCTCATAAGAAGGAGTCTTCTCATAAGAAAGAATCCTCTCACAAGAAAGAGTCCTCTCATAAGAAAGAATCGTCTCATAAAAAATGTGAATCTTCATCTTCATCCAGTCACCATTGGAAGAAAAGAAAGAAAAAACACTGTAAACA
This sequence comes from Fictibacillus halophilus, assembly GCF_042680145.1. Taxonomy (GTDB): domain Bacteria; phylum Bacillota; class Bacilli; order Bacillales; family Fictibacillaceae; genus Fictibacillus; species Fictibacillus halophilus_A. Next base: position 2,462,966 of record NZ_JBHTNQ010000001.1, read on the forward strand.
GCCAAGATTAACAGGTCTTGATCAGCAAGGCTGGTTCAGACTGTAATAATGAATTGTCCTGTTTTTTCATAAAAACAGGACATTTATTTGCTTTATGAAAGGTTGTTTATTTCCCTTTCTTTTTGAGAAATTTTATTGATAGGAGGATTGTTTTGAGTATTTTCAACAAGTTTATTGGTGAGACGGTTGAGCTCTCAATCAGTGGTAACAAGCGTATTACAGGAATCGTTATCGATATTGGTTCAGATATCATAGTGGTTTATGACGGAGACCAATTTATATATATACCTAAAATGCATATTCACCATATCAGCAGCATGATAGATAATGAAACAGAAATTGAAAAACCTAAAAGTGTTCCGATTAACTTTGAAGAGGAAACCATTTCATTAAGAAAAATATTAATGAATGCAAAAGGCCTGTTTTCAGAGGTGTTTATCACAAGTAATCAATCCATTCATGGGTATATAACAAACATAATGAATGATTACTTCATTTTCTATTCACCCGTCTATAAAATGATGCTTATTCCTTTGCAGCATTTAAAGTGGCTCATACCTTATAAAGAAAGTGAACGGCCTTATACACTGTCAAACGAAGAGCTGCCATTGGTTCCTTTCAAAATGACATTAGCCAGAACATTTACTGAACAATGTAAAAAATACGAAGGAAAGCTTGTTATTTTTGATTTAGGAAAAGATCCAAACAAAATTGGCAAATTAGTTAAAATGGATAATAGCCAGCTGCAGCTTACCATTGAGAGAAATAAGAACGTTTTTCTTAATATCCAGCATATTAAGACGCTCCACCTTCCGTAATATAAAAAAAACTTCGCTTCGACGAAGTTTTTTTCATGAAAAATGGGTTAAAACTAATGAACTTAACAGACCTAATGATGTGATCAAACCAACAGCAGCCCCTGCATCTTCGTGTGCTTCAGGAAGCATCGTAGAAGCTACCATGGACATGATCGCTCCACCTGCAAATGCACCAATTAATGAAAGAGACGAAACAGATGCTCCGTCTAATAATATGAAACCCAACAAAGCGGCGATTGCAGATATAATAAACACTGATATCCACATTCCTATAATTTTCTTTTTTGAAAAACCCTCTTTTAACAATCCAATCGAGCTGGACAACCCTTCAGGAAAATTACTTAAAAAAATGGCTATCACTAGCAGCCAGCTTACTTTGCTTTGTTCAATCAAACTAGCACCGATCAAAACAGATTCTGGTATGGCATCTAATAAAGTACCAAAGAATATGGCCATGCCAGCTCCTTTTGCCTTTTTGACACCGGACATTTTTCTTTCGTGACCACCCTTTTTTGAAAGAATACTATTGATAATAGTAAAAATACCAGACCCAAGAATAAAACCTATCGCTGTTATCTTTAAGTTACTTTGTTCAACAGCTTCAACCAGCAGTTCGAATGAAACAGCACCGATCAATATACCTGTCCCAAACGCCATAATCCAAGCTGTCCATTTTTTTGGAATATGGAAGGCAAGTCCCGTAAAGCATCCCAGCAATACAGCAGAACCTGCCACTCCTCCCCAAAAGGCGGCTTGCAGCATGCTTCATCCCCTCTCTTTTTTATCACCATTTCCTAATCGCATTTTTTCTATACACAATAAAAAGAATAGTGGATGCGCAAAGGGCGCATTCACTATTCTTAGTTTAAATTAAAAGTCGTTGCGTTTAGGATCGGTGTTTTTATTAATGCCAAATTCATCACTTGGCGTATTTAAATGGTTAAATTGACGATCACGTGCAATCGTATGAGGTTTTTCTAAATCAACGTTCCCTGAATTGTTTTCAGTTTTAGAGCTGTCCGTACGGAAATCCTTTAAGCTTGTTTTGTCTTTCCACTCGGCCGGATCTGGACTTTGAATCGTAGTCTGCTCCATTCTTCTGCTTAATTTATTCAGTGTGCGTCCTGCTGCTTCACGTCCGCCTAAGCCGAAAGCAAGTCCAAACGCAATGGTGAATCCGCCCAAGATCAGGATGAACGCAGCGTTTACGATTGTCTTCGCAACACCAAGCTGGTCAAGAGCCATGAAGAACGCAAGAGTAATGATCGTATATTTCGCAATGTTGCCGAGCAGCTTGCCCTCTGTCTGTTGTTTTACCATGCTCATAACTACACGTTTCACTAGGTCACCTGCATAGAATCCGATACCTAGAACAAGAACGGCAGTTAACACCATTGGGATATAAGCAAGAACAACTGATAAGATACTCACTAAGCTTTCAAGGTTAACAAGCTGAAGTGCTTCAATTGTAAATAACAATACAACAAGAACTTGTGCAGCGTAACCAATAATTTGTGAAATGGTAAGCGTTTGGTCGCTCTTATGAAGAGAGCCAAGACCCATCTTATGGAAGATACCATTAAAACCAACGCGTTCCAATAATGAAGTTACAGCATTCTTCACCCATTTACCAATCCATAGCCCTGCTGCGACAAGAATGATCGCTACGATGATATTTGGAATCATATCCATGATCTGGCCAAGCATTCCGATAGCAGGTCCAGAAATTCCGTTAATATCAAGCGTCTCAAGCGCTGAGATCACGACTGGAATCAAAATAAATACATAAACAATCGTACCAATGATTTGTGATAATGATGTTTTATCTAAAGCACGTTCAGCACCTAATTTGGATGCTAGACGATCTGTACCGATGCTTTGTAAAAAGTTTACTAATATCTCTTTTACAACCTTAGCTACAATCCAGCCTACAAACAGGATAATAGCAGCTCCTAGAAGTTTAGGTAAGAATGCAAAGAATCCGGAGAGCATTCCTTCTAGAGGTTCAGAAATGGCATCAATGCCTAGCGCAGCTAATACTGCAGGCAAGAATAAGAGAAGCGTCAGATAGAACACTGCTTTTGACGCAGAAAGTACGGCTTTGTTAGACTGGCCTGGTTCACGAGTCAGTTTCCAACGATTAAGAAGTCTTTCAAAAGCTGTATTCTGACCTAGTTTTTTTACTAAGATTGATAATCCAGAAGCAATCAGCCAAGCAACCGCTGCAATTAACGCTGCTTTTAATAGATTAGGAATAGCAGCTGCAATAACGCCTAGAGCATTTGAAATCGGCTCAGCTACATATGGAAGACTAAGCATGTTCAAGAACATAACAATAGCAACAGCCATAAGAATCCAGAAAACCACTTTACTTATGATTTCTTCTGAGGAATATTTGCTGGACCTTGTTTTCTCTACATGGTCACCATCTGTGTCAGGTTTCATCCATCTTGCTACTTTATTATCAAAATCTGTTTTATGCAGTGCTTTTTTCACTGCTTTTGAGACTAATGAGGCGATCAGCCAGCCAATTAATAAGACAAGAATAGCTAGAAGCAAATCTGGCAATCTACCTAAATAAGCCATCCAAGAATCAGTTACTCCGTTGTAATCGTACATTTTATTCCTCCTTTTATGCTTGATATAAATATCTCTTCATAAGCTGTACTTTCCCAATGAGATTGTCAGTTAAACTAAATACTTAAAAAACCGTTAGAAGGATATATTTTACAATTTTCAGAGATTCATATATAATACGGTTATTGCCGTCGAGTGCAAACGTTTCCAAAAGGAGAGGGATTAAATGTGGACTTCATACATAGACTCAAAGTAATTTTATATCCCTTCATGACCTGACGCCTCATAGTGAGCAAATAATTTTATATGCACACATGCCCGCAGGAATTTGTCTGTGGTTTTTTTGTGCCTATTTTTAAGGAGTGACAAATATGATCGTAGTTAATGATCTTAGAAAACATTATAAAATAGCAAAACGTGACCCCGGACTTCGTGGGGCTGTTAAATCATTGTTTTATAGAAAATATGAAACAAAAGAAGCGGTTAAAGGAATCAGTCTAACTATTAATGCAGGTGAAATGGTTGGCTACATCGGCGCAAACGGAGCTGGAAAATCGACAACAATCAAGATGCTGACTGGTATCCTTACCCCTACCTCAGGTGAAGTAAAAGTAAACGGTATCGTTCCCTATGAAAATCGTAAACAAAATGCTTCTCACATCGGTGCTGTATTTGGCCAGCGTACTCAATTGTTCTGGGATATTCCGGTCAGAGAAAGCTATGAGCTGTTAAAGCATATTTACGAGATTCCTCAAAAACAATATGAAGAAACCCTTGCTGAATTCGTTGATGTGCTCCATCTTGAACCATTGCTTGGTATCCCCGTCAGGCAGCTCTCTTTAGGACAAAAGATGAGATGTGAGCTTGCAGCCGCCTTTTTGCACCGTCCAAAAGTGGTATATCTCGATGAGCCGACAATCGGACTGGATGTTGCGGTAAAAGTAAGAATACGCAGCTTTATTAAACAGATGAACGTTAGGTATGGAACGACTGTACTTCTAACGACTCATGACATGCAGGACATTGAAGAGATCTGTCAGCGAATCATCATCATTGATGATGGAAGAGTTATTTATGACGGGTCTATCCAAAATATTAAATCGCAATTTGGAGACAAGCGCGTTATTCATTTTGAATTAGAAAACTCGGATGATTTTGCTTTGCCTCAAGAGCTTGGACATGTTGCACAGGTCCTGCCTCGTGAAGAAGAGGAGCTGCACAAAATTTCGATTACTTTCAGCAGCAGGGACATATCTGGTGCAGAGTTAATCAGTATCATTATGAATCATTATTCCGTTGCCGACCTTACGATTGCTGATCCGAAAATCGAAACCATCGTTGAAGAAATATACGGCAAAGGGATGAAAAAGGAGGTAAAGCATGAGGAAGTACATTGAGTTTGCCCGTGTACAGATGCAAGTTCATGCGGCCTATTCTGCATGGTTTTGGGCAAATACGTTTTCAGTTCTGTTAAGAATGCTTGTTATCTATTTCTTCTGGCGGGCGGTCTACAGCAATCGTTCAGAAATTGAAAGTTTGTCTTTTGATGGAATGATTACCTACATCATTATCGCAATGTTTCTGCAGATGTTCGTTTCTGGTGTCGGCCGGGAACTTGCTCATACGATTAAGGACGGTAATATAGCCATTGAGCTTATGCGCCCTTATCACTTGATCACTCGCCTTATTGCTATGGATATAGGTGATAAAGTTATCTACTTTATCCGAGGTGCGCTGCCTTTAGGAATACTTGCATTTGTATTTATGGATGTAGCTTTGCCTGCAACCTGGCAATCTGGAATCTTATTTTTCCTTAGTGCACTAATGGGAATCTGGATTGGAACTTTCTTTGACCTATTAATTGCCATTCTCGCCTTTTGGACTATTAATCTATGGGGACTGGAAGTAATGAAAGAAGCAGTAGTTTCTTTTTTCTCTGGTGCACTCGTTCCGCTTATTTTGTTTCCAGAATGGTTTCAGAATGTAAGCCTCTTCTTGCCGTTTCAGGCCATGGTGTATGTGCCCGTAGCGATCTACACGGGAATTTTGACTGGAACAGAAGCTTGGCTTGCAGTGGGATCCCAGTTAATATGGGCTGTTTTACTATTTGGCTTACTTAGAGTTTTATGGTCGGTGGCGATGAAGAAAGTAACGATTTTTGGAGGATAGGAGGGGACATTCTTGATACGGTACATGAAATTATATTACCTTTTTTGTAAACAGAATCTGAAAGTCATGATGGAATATCGAATGGATTTTCTTCTCGGCGTATTGTCCGTTATGCTTCAGCAATTTGCCGGTATATTTTTTGTAAAAATCGTTTTTGACCATATTCACGAACTGAACGGCTGGACGTTTTATGAAATTTTATTTATTTACGGTATTGCAGCTACCGGCAGATCGATACACCATATTTTCTTTGATAACCTGTGGACACTTGGCTGGCAATACATACGCCCAGGAAAGTTTGACCGCCTTCTGATCCGGCCGATTAATCCGCTGTTTCATTTTATCGCAGACCGCCTTCAGCAAGACGGATTTGGCCAGCTGTTTATTGGAATTATTGTTCTCGGAACAGCGATGCCGCACTTAGATATTTCATGGGGCTTCATGGAATATTTCATTCTTGTGATTATGATTATTGCATCTGGTTTTATTTTCGTAGCGGTGAATCTCTTTTTTGCGACACTGTCTTTTTGGATGGTTGATAGCCTTCCGATCGTGTGGACGATTTTTAATTTAAGTGATTTTGCACGATATCCGATGACAATCTATCATAAAGGAATCAGACACTTATTAACTTGGGTCATTCCTTATGGATTTACAGCTTTTTATCCTGCCGCATACTTTATTAAAGGTTCAGGATATGAAAACCTCGCATTGCTTACACCTGTTGTTGCAATCGTATCGTGCGCTTTAGCATACTGGTTTTGGAATCGAGGGCTTAGAGCCTTTACGAGTACAGGAAGTTAAAAACAAGCCGGCTTTTTCGTTTGCAACAACGAGAAGCCGGCTTGTTTTTTTGGCTCTTTTCTAAAAGATTGGTGCTTTTGGGTCATTTTTACTCCTTCGTTGACAAGTTGATTGGAGCGCAAGGAGCGAGACTCCAGCGGGATCAGTGTGACAGGTGAGACTTCTAAGGGCGCTTGGCGCCGAGGAGGCTCACCGCACACCCCGCGGAAAGCGAGCATCCTGGAGCGGAAATCAACCACTTTCAAAGAAACAAGGTTTACGTAAACAGTCTTTATTTTTTAATAACGCCGCACAAAACGCGGTCTCCAGAGTTTCCAGCAGGATCTGTTTTGTAATCATCTGCGTCTGCGTGGATGATGAGCGCCGTCCCTCCGTTTGAAAACAGCGAGTTTGATTTTCCTTCATTAAGTGAAACCATCGTTGAAAGAACTTCCCCGTGGACGACGCCGCTTTCGTCAGCTGTAATATTATGAATATCCCCAACATGCGGTCCTTTTGGATTTAAAAAGCCATGCTTTTTATCCGTCGGGTTAAAATGCGCTCCCGCTGACTTGAAATCTGGCGGTGTGCATATTGCTTTTTCATGAAAGTGAATCCCATGTTCACCTGGTTTTAAACCAGTGGCATTTACTTCTACGTTGACCCCTTCTGCTGTCTGGGTCAGGGTTGCTTCTCCCGTTTTATTCCCTTTCGTGTCTACTAGATTCACAATGTACGATCCGCCTTTTACTTTACTGGATGCCGCTTGTGATTCTTCCATCTCATGATCTTTATGCTCGTCTTCTTTTTTGTTTCCGCATGATGCTAATATGATAACTAGCACCATCAGCATCATGATTTTTAGTATTTTTTTCAAAAGCATTTCCCTCCTGATGATTAGCGATATTCTATTCTCCGCCCAATCATCAGAACTTTAAACATCATTTTAAAGAAAATGGGTTTCGAGTACTGTTTCAACAACTTCCCCATTTTTTAGTTGTACATAATAGGCTTTGGCATTTTCTCGGGAACTTACAGCCTTGTTCAGTTTTCCGTTAATAAAATGCAGCGCCGCTCCATCATCTGCTGCGTAACCAGCTTTTAATCCTTCTTTTATCAGACGGTGATAAGCCGGCCTTCTTTCTTCTTCTCCATCATAATGTGGACAATGACTTCCTTGGAGAAACCCTAAACATGAAAGCCCGCGAAGCGGTCCAAAGGAATCTGTAACCCCTTCTTCAAACCAGCAAAGAGAGCCTGCACTTAAACCCGCTAAGATCTTTCCTTCGTCGTATGCCTTTTTGAGCAGCTTATCCAGTCCCCACTCTCTCCAAAGCGCGATTAAATTCTTCGTGTTCCCTCCGCCCACGTAAAAAATATCCTGCTTCTTAACAAACTCTTCTAAGTTTTGGGGAGGTGAAAATAAAGAAAGATGCCCTGGCAAACAGTTCTCCGTCTCAAATGCTTTATAAAAGCGTTCGATATAACCTTCTGAATCTCCGCTTGCTGTCGGAATGAAACAAATATGAGGTTTTTCAGCTTTTGATTGCGCAAGTATATAGTGATCGAGCTTTTTGTTCTCAGGTTCCATCGAAAATCCGCCGCCACCCATTGCGATGATCTGTTTCATGTTGTTTTCCAACTCCTTTTTATTCAAATTCGTCTACGATTCTGTATTTTCCTTTCTGTTTAAATCATTTTCCTTTTGGGACATACATAGTTGGAATGGTTTAGTCACTAATCCATTAAATTCAGCTAATAATTCCTGAAATTTAAGAAGTAATTCCTGAAATATTGTGCTTAATTCCTGAAATATCGCAGTTAATTCTGCAAGTTCATTTTTCCTCATTAGATTTGTACACCTCAGATAAACAGCACATAAAAAACACCAGCCGCTTCAGGCTGGTGCTCTCTTTTAAACATCTCTTCTTAACGCTTTTAGAACATCTACAGTAGTTGCTTTTGCAGCTGGTCTCCATCCAGAAAGCAATGTAACACCCATACAGATCGTGACCGCTATTGCTGTCAGACTCCAAGGTATATAGGAAAGCATAAATCCTTCCGGAGGTGTTTCATTGATGAAACGCTCAATAATAATAGGAAGAGCAAAGTTCACGCCATAACTGGTAAGGTAAGCTAAAAGAGTACCTAATCCCACACCCCATAAACCGATATAGGCGCTTTCTAAAAGGAAGATTCGTTTAACTGTTTTCGGAGTAGCTCCGATCGCTTTCATGATTCCGATGTCCTGCGATCTTTCCGTAACAGCCATTGTCATCGTGTTAAATATACCGATAGAAGCTATTAGAACGGCAATTGCACCGATAAAAATCAATCCTGCTTTAAATAAAGTGAAATAAACGTTCATCTGTTTTAACTCTTTGATAATCGAATACGTCATGTAATCCAGCTTTTCGATTCGATCCGTTACTTCTTTAACATCATCCGCTGATGCAGTGAATGCTTTTACGTCGCCATAGTTTTTTAATTCATCGGCTGATGCGATTTTTGGATCTTGTTTTCCTAAAGTTGAAATTACCTCATTATATAAATCCTCTGTAATAAATACGGAATTATCGTGAGCCCATTCTCGGGTTGGCTTTTTTCCGATTCCGACGATTTTAACATCAACGGTTTGTGCAGGTCCCTCTATTTTTATTTCAGGATTATCTGTCTTCAAATGATAAGTTAATGTTTCGTTCAACAGGTTACCTTTATACGTAAGTTCCTTCATCTTTTTTTGAGCTTCTTCTTCACTCAAACCTTCTGGCAGATCCTTTCGCAATTCCTCTGCAAAATGGTAGCCTACTACGATTTCATTTTTATTCTTGGGCATACGGCCTTTATCAAGTTCGAATCCCGCTTTTTCTTCAGAAGGCATATGGGCACTCATCACATTGGCAAATGTATTATATTCACCAATTGATAACTGGTTTGCCGGCGTATATTTTTTTCGCGTTACCGCTTTAACTCCTTTAATCTGTTCAAGCTTCTTAACATCGTTTTCTGTCATCATGCCGCTTTCTTTATGAACTTGAATTTCGTTCACCATGCGAAAGCTCATCACATCGTCTACTGCTGTTTTATGAATCGCAAATCCGATGGATGCCAGCATGATCAAGAAAGCACATCCGATCGTTGACGCTAAGATCGTCATCCAGACACGCGTTCTGTTTTTCTTCATATTGCTTCTTACAAACCTGTGTTTATCTTTGAGCTTCATGAAGCATTCTCCCCTCTCTTAAGTACCCATCAATGATTTCAACTTTACGATGAGCGATCGAGGCTACCTCATGGTCATGTGTAATCATTAAGAATGTGATTCCGTATTTTTCGTTAAGTTCTTTTATAAAAGATAATAGCTGTTTTTCATTTTCCGAATCTAAGCTTCCCGTTGGTTCATCCGCCAAAATAAGAGGCGGGTTCAAAATTAATGCTCTTGCAATACTTACACGCTGCTGTTGTCCGCCTGATAGCTCCCCTGGGTAATGATTTTGGAAAGATTCAAGACCGACACGTTTTAACATTTCTTCCGTTCTCTTTTTTCTTTCGGGCTCGCCCACTCCTTTTAAAACAAGCGGAAGCTCCACATTTTCAAACGCTGACATGGACGGTATCAGCTGAAAACTCTGAAAGATAAAACCAAGGTGATTCAAGCGGAACTCCGCCCATTTTGATTCAGAAAACTTGCTTAAATTTGTTCCATTAATCGTGATGTTTCCTACTTCTGGCTGGATAAAACCAGAGATCAAGTTTAATAATGTTGATTTACCAGAGCCGCTTCTTCCTACAACAGCAACGATTTCACCTTCTCCAACATGAAGATTAACATCATGCAGTACAGGAACGATATTTTCTTTTCCTTTCTTTCCGATCTTAAATGCATAAGATAAATTGCTTACAGAAATCATTTTCCCACCCCTTATGTACTAAGTGTACTATTTATTATAATACACATATACCATGCGCATCGATTAATTGTCAATACATTCCAAGGTAATTTTTAAAAAAAGGATTTATAGGGAAAGAGTAGTATAGTAAACAAAGGCATACATCAAGGAGGGACATACATGTTAAAGTGGCAGTCTAAAGAGGGTTATACGAAACTATTAAAAGATCTTGTATCTATACCGAGTATCACAAACCATGACGGAGAAATGTTTATGGCTGAGCATCTCTACCATACTCTTTCTTCTCTTGAATATTTTACGAAGAATCCAGATCATCTTCGTCATCACCCAACTCCTGATGGTCGGAAACTGGTAACAGCATTTGTTCAGAATGATCCAGCTGTAAAAGAAACGATCATTCTCTTAAGTCATTTTGACGTTGTTGCGGTTGAGGACTTTGGTGAGTGGAAGCACCTGGCTTTTCGTCCTGATGAATTGACCGAAAAGATAATAGAAAACAAGGAGCTTCTTCATCCTTTTGTGCAAGATGATCTAAACTCTGGCGAGTGGCTGTTCGGTCGCGGAACAATGGACATGAAAGCAGGAGTCGCCCTTCATATTTCGATGATCGAAAAAGCGGCAACTGGTCATTTTAATGGCAATGTTCTGATGATTTCCGTTCCGGATGAAGAAGTTCATTCAGAGGGAATGCTGGCAGGGGTCAGTGTTTTACGCCAGCTTCAAGAGGAATACGATGTTAAATATATTGCATGTTTAAACGGCGAACCGAGTTTCACAAAATTCCCTGGGGATACCTCTCCTTATATGTATACGGGGTCTACTGGAAAGATTCTGCCCGGCTTTCTTTGCTATGGAAAAGAAACGCACGTCGGAGAACCTCTTGCCGGTATGAACGGAAATGCAATGGCAGCAGAGATTACGAGAGAACTAGAATGGAACGTTGATTATGTTGAAACCTTCCGTGATGAAGCAACTCCAGTACCTGCTAATCTCATTCAAAAAGATTTAAAGGATCACTATTCTGTGCAAATTCCGCACGCAGCAGTAACGCTTTTTAATTTAATGCTGTTTAACAGACCTCTTTCTGAGATTACGAATATGCTCATTAATAGTGCACAAAAAGCAGCCGCATCGCTCGAGAACAGACTCTATAAAAAAAGCCAGCAAGTCTCAAAGATTATTCCTTTCACGCCTAAAAAAGAGAAGATCAAAGTGATCACATTTAATGAACTTTATGAACATGCGGTAGAAAAATATGGTCAGGAAGAACTCGATCGAAGAGAAAACATGCTACAGACCAATAATCCGAACGCAGACGAAAGAGAATTAACGATCCAGTATGTGTTCGAACTTGCGAGCCTCTGCAGGGATTTAGCGCCAATGACGGTACTATTCTATACACCGCCTTTTTATCCGGCTGTATGCTCAAGCGACCATCCATTAATTAAACACACTACCGAAAAAGTGGTTCAGCATGCTCGAGAAAAGTTCAACAGCAAGCTCGTGAACGTGCATTATTTCAGCGGCTTATCTGATTTAAGTTACATCGGTTTTAAAGGAGATGCTCGTGACCTGTCTTCGTTCACAAGCAACTTTCCTCTATTGGGATCAAGGTACAACATTCCTTTTGATGACATGAGAGAGATCGACATACCGGTAATCAACATCGGGCCTCTCGGCAAGGATGCTCATCAATGGACCGAACGGCTTGAGATTAATAAAGTGATGGATGAAACTCACCCTCTAATTGTTTATGCAATGGAAACATTATTTGAAAACAGCAGAAAAAAATAAAGAAGCCTTGCTGAAGCCGAGTGAAAAGCGAAAAACCAGATCTGCAAAAACAGATCTGGTTTTGTTATGCGGAAAAATAGATTTCCTTGATTTTATGGGCAATCTTTTCTATATTGTTTGCCACCTGCTGCACGCCATATCCCATGTAAAGAGGTGAAGTAACAAAGCGCGGCATGATCTTGCAGTACGTTGTTTCGTGATTTTTATAGAAAAATAAATTGTAGCTCGTACAGTTCCTATGAAAATGATTCAGCAAGAAATGCGTTCCCGCTTGTATGCAATCTGCGAACAAGGATAGCTCGGCATCTTTTTCCCAGATAACATTCAGCTCATAAAAGCCTACACGAGGTTTATTTGAAACTGTAAATCTGACGCCTTCCTTTTCAAACACAGGTATTCCTTCAAACTGACTTTCTGAAAAGTCATGCTGACAATCAACCTCGTTCAATCCGATTATCTGCATATGCGGATGCCTGATTGTGCCCCCTGATAATGGTCCATGATTTTTAAAGAACATGACAGAACGGTATTTTCCGCTTTGAATCATTCGCTCCCAATGTTCGATTCCGAAATGAAGGACTTTATAGAGGTGTTCCTTTGTATACTCAGATAATTCCCCTTCGCATTCTTCCGTTTCAATCAGGACAGTTTGGAAGGCTTGATCGAGCACGGTATATTTATTTTTCACTAAAATAATTGAACCGCTTTTATCGAGGACTTCTTCCAGCTCATCGATGCGACAAAAAGGACAAGGAGTATCTCTGTTCTTAATGCTGTTAGGTTTTTGTGCTCCTATATCAGTAAAGAAAGTAATATGTGTATTTTTCATGCTTTTCACCGCTTTTGTTTGTTTCCTTTGTATCTTCTATTTTTATTGGATATTTCCTTTTTCCATGTACGGTTTATCAGAAATTCGCTCCCACTTCAGTATACCTTCTTTTTTTTCAATTGAACCGAGCCAGTCAAAACCGAATTCAATCTGAAGTCTTTCAGCAAGCATGTCATCTTCAGTTTCTCCTGCTGTATATACTTTTACATTAACATAATTCCAAAGCTCTCCCAAGTAATCCTGTGCTTCATATGGTTCATTCAATGTTAAATGGGATACTTCTTTTAAGTAGGATTTCGTTAAGTTCATCTGTTCTTCTCGGGACAAATCATCTGGAAATATGATATGAACCGTTAATGTATCACCTTTTTGGTAAGCGTCTACACCTGTTACATTATGATGATTCCTCATATCGTGCCTTGCTTTTGTCAAGATCGCCTGATTGGCATAGGGAATCTTAACCATCTGTTCAGCTTCCTTTTGTTCTACTTTTGATGGTGTGCTCTGGGCGAACTGAATAAATATAAAGATGAAAGCTACACCAAGTGCCAAACTCAGACTTTGATGAAACCAATGATATAGCCAGCTTTTAGGAGCAGGAGGTCTGTTTAGATCACGGGTCTTCTGCAGAACCTTCTGTCTATGTTCTTCTTTCAAAGTAATATTTTTCATTCGGCCATTGTTTAATATTTCAGGCAGCTGCTTTAGAGGATCTTCCATGATTTCATCTCCCCTTCTCCAATTTTCGCCGCAGCATTTCTCGTCCGCGCTGAAGCAATGTTCGGATCGTCGGCTCTTTTTTATGTAAAATCTGGCTTATTTCACTAACTGATAGTTCTTTATAATAGAAGAGAAGTATGACTTCCCTATATTTGAGAGGAAGCTTTAATACCTCATCTGCCAAAGCTTCGTGTTCACTTTTTTGTACAATCGTAAGTTCTGGCGTTAAAGAAGAGAACTGTTTGGATTTTCCAAACCGGTCTATGACATGAATGTACTTTTTCCAACCGCTTCTAAGGTAGTCTTTACAGATGTTAACGGTAATTGCATAGACCCACGTTTTAACAGATGATTCACTCCGGAAATTATCTTTATGGACAAAGCATTTCACAAACACTTCTTGAGCTAAATCCTCTGCTAGTTTTCTGTCTTTAACATAGGTATAAGCAAGTCTGATCACTTTGTCTTCATACAACTCCATGATCTGTATCAGCCATTCTTCTTGACTTAGCCCTTGTGAAAAAAGCTCTTGTTCCCCACTGCTGCGTATCATTTTCAAGTCCTCTCCCCCTTTCCACCCTTACGTAAAACTTAGACGATTGAACAGATTAATTTTATTCAAATTTTTAGAGGAGCGGTTAATTTCCGCTCCAGGATGCTCGCTTTCCGCGGGGCGTGCGGTGAGCCTCCTCGGCGAACGGCGCCTGTGGGGTCTCACCTGTCCCGCTGCTCCCGCAGGAGTCTCGCACCTTACGCTCCAATTAACTTTATCAACGGTTGCCTTTCAAAATCTTTTGAAAGAACCTTTTAAAAGGATGCAGTAATTGGAAAAGCGATGGGATGACCGGCAATCGGAAGCTTCCCTTTCACCATAAGCGTTCCATCCTTTTTTAACGTTTGCAGGTCCTTCATTTGTGTCATTTGATCAGGTGTAAAGTGCATTTCTACCTTCTTAAACACCTCAGGAACCACACTGCAGATTTCACTTAGATTCACAGAATTTTTTGCGACCACATCGTAAAGCTTTAGTTTTTGATCAGTAACCTCGTAAACTAGCAGCAAATCCAAAGATTCACTATAGAACAGCTTCTCAGAAAAAAATGGGTTGTATAAATTCAAGTACAATGAATGTTCATAGTCTAATGGTGAAAAAACATAGGAGTTGGAATGCTGGCGGGCAAAACAAGACTGTATGAACTCCGCATCTCTCTTCTTTAAAAAATCCAGTTTTTTAAGTGAGCTGTTTCTTATTCTTGTATTTTGAAACGCTTCAGTAACAAATATATGTTCCTCCACTTTCTCAAATCCATACTTTTCATAAAGAGCTGGGGTTTCTGTCTGCAAAAATATAAAAGAGTAATGGTTAGTGAGATCTTCTAATACTAGATTCATCAATTTCTTCATATACCCTTTTCCTCTTTCAGAAGGCAAAGTCATGACGGATTGTATTCCAGCTGCTGCAACGGGTTCCCCACCGATCATCCAACTCATCGGAATGACTGAAACATTAGCTATTGCACGGTTTTCTTTAAAAATTGTATAGGGACAATAACGAGGGTTCCAAAAACCCCTGTCATAGTAGTCTTGCAGCATATGGGAAGGAATGCCGAATACCTGTTCAAACAGAGGATAAAGAGATTCACGGTGAAACTTATTTATGAGCTGACTTTTTTGTAATGTAACTTCCATAGTTATACCTACTTTTTAATTAATCTATCAATCTAAATATACCATTTAAATCCCATTAAAATACAAATCATTACACAGATAAGTAGATTTATGTTTCAATGTGTAACATTTTGAAATATAAATGTAATATTATTTCGCGATAATTGACCCCCTAACAATGTTATAATCACTTTTGTAAAGAAATTGGCAACATTTGCACTTACAAGGAGGAGTACCCATTTTGAAACGCAAGCTTGTGATGGCTACATTGTCTCTCAGTCTAGCTTTTAGTACATATACGGTATCGGCAGAAACCCTGTCTTCTATAAAGGAAAAGAAAGAACAAAACCGTTCTGAACAACACAAAAAAGAAAACGAATTACAAGATAATCATGCAGAGCAAGATGAAATTGTCACTCAAATAGAAGAGTTAAAGAGTTCTATAGATAAAACAATTAAAGAGATTAGTAATAAAAAAGATTCAATCAAAGAAACAAAAGCTTCTATTGAAAAGCTAAAGAAAGAAATTGACGTTCTTGAGAAAAGAATTAAAGAACGCGATGAGCTTTTAAAAGAACGCGTAAGCTCCATGTATGAAAGCGGCGGCGCTGTAAATTACCTGGATGTTATTTTAGGGGCAAAAGATTTTGGTGATTTTCTTGACCGTGTCTTCGCACTGAATGTAATTGCTGAACAAGATAAAGCAATCCTCGAAGAACATAAACAAGATAAAGCAGCAGTGGAAGAGAAAAAAGGAAAAGTTGAAAGTGAACTTTCCTCTCTTAATAACGAATTAAATGATTTGGAAAACTTAAATCAAAAACTGTCTGACCAGAAAAAACAACAAAATAAACTGCTTGCCCAGCTACAAGTTGAAGAAAATCATATTCATGAGGATATGATGGAGCTCAAAGAAAAGAATGAACTTCTTTCAGCTCAAGAAGCGGCTATCAAAGCAGAAATTGCACGTGCGAAGAAAGAAGAAGAAGAGCGCAAAAAGAGAGAAGCTGCAGCAAGAGCGGCGGCAGAAGCAGCGGCAGCTAAAGCAAAAGCGGATGCAGCAGCAAGAGCGAAAAGCTCTTCAAACTCTAGTTCTTCAAGACCAGTTTCACCACCGCCTGCACCAACACCAGATCCCGCTCCTGTATACCGTGACTTCATTTTCCCATCACAAGGGATAATCACGTCTAACTTTGGTTACAGAAGCTCAGGTATGCACTATGGAATGGATATCGCTAAAGGCGGAAGCACTGTACCGATTGTAGCAGCAGCTTCAGGAACAGTATCAAAAGCTTATTATTCAAGCAGTTACGGAAATGTAGTTTATATTAATCATTATATTAATGGTCAATTATATACAACGATTTACGCTCATATGAGATCAACTCCAGCTGTAAGATCAGGACAATCTGTTTCTCAAGGTACGTTCCTGGGCTATCAAGGAAACACAGGAGCTTCACGCGGTCAGCATCTGCACTTTGAGCTTCATAAAGGTCCATGGAATGGTTCAAAATCAAACGCGGTTGACCCAAGACCATATATTCAATAAAAAACATAAAAAGACGCAGAGATATTTGACTCTCTGCGTCTTTTTCATATGACTCCCCCAAGAAGACGGCGCACCGGATGCCGTGTGTATTCTGACATGAGCCGGTAATTCGGCCGGATAATTTCAGCTGTGAGGAATGCCGGTATTGTTGCACCAGGAATTCTTTTTTTGTTAAGTACATCAATAATCTCACCGATTGTACCCGTTCCGATTCCATGTCCGAACACTTGGCCGTTCCCAAGGTCAATCACGTTTTCACCTTGCCATTGCGGCGTATTTGGATGATGTTCAGGGTTTTTAATGTACCTTACATCACCTGGCATTGAAGCTCCGGATGGCACAGCAATAATCTGCAGATCTGCATCATGTTCTGTACTATACAGAAGCAATCCATTAAACAATTGATTAAACATTTTCGTTCCAATTGTCTCAAGCACTGCCTTATAGAGCATAATCATGATAGCAGTTGTACATTCGAAGCCATACCTTTTTCCATTAATGAAAATATCCGTTATGGCATCAGACGGATTGACATCCGGCCGAAGTAAAAATCCGCCATATGCTGTACGTCTCCAATATTGAGGATTACAGCGTGCATTTACAAAAGTGGAAAACCCAGCACCGCTGTCACGCATGGCATAAGCGGCAGCAACGATATTCGAACGCATAATCACTTCAAACAAGAATTGGTGAGGACTTCTGTAATAAAACGATTCTCCAGAATTTTTAAGCTTTTGGCCGATCTGCTTCTGGGTGGCTGTAAGCTGTTTAAAACCAGAGATTTGATCAGTATCTACTGAATAGCCATTAACAAATATCAATTCTCTCCCCCCTGTCTGCACAGGATATTACATACTATGGCACGGAGAGAAAGTTGGTGTTTTTTAAGCGCCTCTATTTTGCAGAAATTGAAATTTGCCACTTATCTCATTAGCATCTTCTTGTCGTTTATTTCTCTTCGCCTGTTTAAAACCTTTAACATTCCTTGTTTCCAGATGCCTTTGAAAGCCTTCTGCCATCATTTGAAAGGCATAAATGCATATTCCAAACATGATCATAGGTCCTAGTGCGATGGCTGGATTCGCATGTATCAGATTATAATAATCACCAATCAACCCTGACCATTCGTTTGTTGTTGATAATGGAGGATCTGCTACATAGGGGTTGTAATCAACATCAGTACCTCCAAAAAACAGTTTGAAATAACCAAGATGAATAAAAATAACTAACACTTGAACACATTGCTGACAGAATACGATTACCAGTTTCGGCAGAACATGAGGCATAACATGCTTAGTGAATATTCTCCACTTACTTGCTCCAAGAACTTTAGCCCCTTCGATAAAATCTTCATTTAAGGAAGAAACAATTAAATTTGCAATTAATGATCCGAGCAGCGGGACAACAAGCAGTGTCAACACAAGTATCTCTATCCCGATCCTTGCTTTATAAGGATAAAGAAAGTATTCTTCCCAGCCTGGCATCCTTAATTGCTCCCACAGAACTGGAGTAAGTATAAAAACAGCTACGATTGTTAAAGGTACAAAATAAAACGAACTCAACAGCTGTTCTAAATTTTTCCTTAACCGATCTGGGGTATACATTGCCAACGGGATGGCAAATAAAAAGCCAACAAATACGCGCAGCACCCCGATTGCAATCACACTGATTAGAGTAAACTTTGCTCCCTGCAGCACTTTCATCGCTGTATCATAGCCTAGTGCATCTGTGCCCATTGGAAACATAAGTGAGGGATTAAATGGTGCCGCACCAATCATATTCATTTCGCCGTCATAAAGAATCTGCACTTGCCGGATTGTACTGTCGAAGAAGAAAGCGAAAATAAGACTTGATCCTATTAGGCCTGCGATAATAGAAAATCCGAACCAAAATTTATAACTTTTAATTATAACGCTTCACTCCTTTTCGAATATCTCATAATTGTCCACTCGAATAGTGCGAAGATAAGGAAAAAGGGAATGACTAAAAGTATCAAACAGGCAGCAAGCATTTCTGGTCTGAAATCATGATACATATAGTGCGTTATGCCATGAATGTTGAAGATGATTTCTACCAGCAGCAGATTTGAAATCATAAACCAAAGCACTGATTTAGAAAAATGGAATATTCCCTCGCTCGTGTTTCTCGTTACATGGAAAACGAGGACATACAGCCTTTTCATCCCTTTAGCTAAACTCGTTTCAACATACTGCTTTCCCATTTCTTCTTCGGTCATCAGTATCATCATTTTATAAAAGTATACAAAAGGCAATAACATGAGACAGGTTATAGGGACGAGATAAATTCTATCTTCTGCACCTAATGAAGCTACATTTGATACCAATACTCCCGTCTTTTTATAGATCAGAACGATCCCCATTTGTACAAGAGCGAAAACAAGGAGATCAGGCAAGGATTCTAAAAAGGTAAGGATATTTTTTATTATTTTTCTTATGAAGTTTGGCAGCATTAAAGTGCCCCATGTTAGAACCTGAGCGAAGCAAAATGCAATGAATAGTGCTCCCAAAAGAATAGTAAGCGAATAAAAATAAGGCCCCCATATATCTTCTAGAAATGGACGTTTTGTGCCTTGATTTAGATAGGTCATTTCATTTAAGCGCAGCATTTCTATGAATACAGCCTTAACTTTCCCAAAATAGGCTGATACGTTTTTATTCATGATTAGTTCAGGTAAACCGCTTATCAATATAATGGATAAAAACGTTAATAAAAGCTGTAATAGCAGCTTTTTTGCTATTTTCATTACACTCCTCCTCCCTGTTTCTTTTATAGACGATTAGCCCGCCGAAAATCATTCATCTCTTTTCTAATAAAGATTACTGCTTATGATTTTTTTCTGTAAAAAAACTTCGTTGAAAGTTGATTGAAGCGCAAGGTGCGAGACTCCAGTGGGACGAGCGGGACAGGTGAGACTCCTAAAGGCGCAAAGCGCGGGGAGGCTCACCGCACGCCCCACGGAAAACGAGCATCCTGGAGCGGAAATCAACCTCTTCATAGCAACCTTTCCAATAGAAGGATAAAAACGAAAAAACAACCCATATTAAGGAAGAGAAATTATGGAATCGAGGATTCAATATGTGGAAGAAAACTGTTATAGGGATTTTACTTACCAGCAGTCTATTTTTGTACCCTGAACCCTACCTCGCAAAAGAACCGTTAACTTATTTTCCAATCGTAAAAAAAGGTGAGATTTTGCAATGGAACAAAGTAAGCGAACTTATTCCAAAAGGGTCAATCTTTAAAGTAATTGATTTGGAAACTGGCTTTTACTTTCGAGTACAGCGAAGAGCCGGAAATCAGCATGCAGATGTCCAGCCTTTAACACATGATGATACAGCCGTTTTAAAGCATTTGTATAACGGTAAATGGAGCTGGAACCGCAGGGCTGTATTGATTCCTGTGAAAGGGAGAATGATTGCCGGAAGCATGCACGGTATGCCTCATGGAGCTGGCGCTTTAGAAAACGGCTTTCCTGGGCATTTCTGCATTCATTTTTCAGGAAGTTCAACTCATCGCTCAAGAAATATTGATCCCTCGCATCAACTGATGATCTTAAAAGCTGGTGACCAGCTAAACCGATACGCCTCAGGAGCGAGTGCAAAGCAAGCAGTGTCTATGTTCCTTGTCGGAATGAAACAGCAGGACTTTAAAATCGCAAAGCCCATTTTGAGTTCAGCTTTGTTAAAGGACTCTCATATTACTGATCTTTTTAAAGGAATAACAAGCATGCAATATGAAATTAAGAAGAAAAGTACAAGATACCCTCCTATTGTGCGTACTGAGATTTCTGCAAAAGTTAAACAGTATGATGAGGACGGCAAGCATAATAAGGTTTATAAATTCTCTTTAGAGCGCAAGTCCATGACAGATGGATGGAAAATAATAAAGATTACGTATTAACATTCCTTGAGCAATTTGCTCAAGGAATTTATTTGTTTCTAAATACGAATAATATTTAACTTTTATTAATTATCGTTCGGTTTTTAGTTGAAATGTGATCGGATAATTGTTATATTTACCAAGGGATAAAACAATTAAAAGAATTCATCTACTTTTCCAAGGGGGATATTATGAATACCCATTATGATGTAATCGTTGTTGGAGCAGGTCCAGCTGGGATATTTACGAGTTATGAACTAACAAGACAACTGCCAGAGGCAAAGATTTTATTGATTGATAAAGGACACGATATTTATGCAAGATCTTGTCCTATCTTAGAAAAGAAAATTAAAAAATGTCCGCCTGCTGCTGGAAGAAAAGAGTTTGCTGGTTGTCTGCCTGCTTGCTCCATTACAAATGGTTTCGGCGGTGCAGGTGCTTATTCAGATGGGAAGTTCAACATCACCTCCGAATTCGGCGGTTGGATGACAGATTATCTTTCAGAAGAAAAAGTTGTGGAACTTATTAAATATGTTGATGAAATTAATCTTGAGCATGGTGCAACGGATTCCATTACAGATCCTCTTACGCCAGAAGTAAAAGATATTGAAAAACGCGGCTATGCTGCAGGCTTGAAGCTGCTGCGTGCACAAGTCCGCCATTTAGGAACTGAACAAAACTTAGAGATTTTAAAAAGTATATATGAGTATTTAAAAACCAGAATTGACATGAAATACAAAGCAGAAGTAGAAGATATCCTTACCGAGCGAACAGAAACGGGATATATATCAAAAGGAATTATTTTAAAGGACGGGACTTCCCTATCTGCTGAAAAGACAGTAATTGTACCAGGACGTGACGGATCTTCATGGCTGACAAAGATTTTAAAGAAGCGCCGTATTAAGATGACCGCAAACCAAGTGGATATTGGTGTCCGTGTAGAAACATCAAATCTTGTGATGGAAGAGATTAATGAGCACCTGTATGAAGGGAAGTTCGTTTTCAATACTTCTGTCGGGACAAAAGTCCGTACATTTTGCTCCAACCCTTCTGGCCATGTCGTGGTTGAAAATCATTCAGGAATCATGCTTGCGAACGGCCATGCATATAAAGACCCTAAGCTTGGGAGCGAGAATACAAACTTCGCTTTACTTGTATCACATCAGTTTGCCGAGCCTTTTGATCAGCCGACAGAATATGCTCATGAGGTATCAAAATTAGCCAACCAGCTTTCAATGGGCGGTCTTGTTGTGCAAAAGTATGGGGATATTCTTAAAGGACGCCGT
The DNA here is from genome assembly GCF_042680145.1 of Fictibacillus halophilus. Classification (GTDB taxonomy): domain Bacteria; phylum Bacillota; class Bacilli; order Bacillales; family Fictibacillaceae; genus Fictibacillus; species Fictibacillus halophilus_A. The sequence goes on from NZ_JBHTNQ010000001.1 coordinate 2,484,970, forward strand.
TCAACTGAGAAACGAATTAAAGAAGGATTTCTGCGTCCTACTCTAAAAGAAGCTGTGCCTGGAGACCTGGGTCTTGTACTTCCTTATAACACAATGAAAAGCCTAATTGAGATGACCGAAGCTCTAGACAAAGTAACACCGGGAATCGCATCTGAACATACGCTTTTTTATGGCGTAGAAGCCAAATTCTATTCTGCACGTCCAAAGCTTGATGATAAGTTTGAATCTGAGATCGGCGGATTATATGTTGGCGGAGACGGAGCTGGGATCACTCGCGGTCTTGCACAAGCAAGTGCATGCGGTGTATGGATCGCTCAAAATGTTGCTGCCAAGTTAAAAGAAAAAATACCTGCAATGGTGTAAATAAAAAACACGATGCGAAGAAGTCGCTCCTTCTGCATCGTGTTTGTTTATTTATGTTGAAAATATGACGATTCTTCCTCTGATCAAGGCAATGATAAAACCAACAACAGCTCCTATAATTGCTGGTATCAGCCACCCGATCCCATCGGCATACAAAGGAATATGGGAGTAAATTTGATCGATCATCCCTAAGTTCATGCCAAACGCTTTTAAGCCATCTGCAATTGATACTAATGAAGTTGCAATGATTGAACCGAGATACACTTCCTGGCGCCCTGAGAATGCGTCATGGAAGAATGATAAGATGATAAGCACAATAGCTACAGGATAAATTGCTGTTAGGACTGGAACAGATATGGTGATCAACTGGCTAAGACCAACATTCGCTACTCCTGCACTAAAGATGCTTAAAACAAGAATTACAACTTTATAAGGCAGCTTCGGAAACATTTTATGAGCAAATTCGCCCGTAGCTGTTACAAGTCCAACAGATGTTGTTAAACAAGCAAGTGCCACTGCTAACCCTAGTAAGAGGTTCCCCGGCTCTCCAAACAGCTGAAAAACTACATTTGTTAAGATTTGTCCGCCATTCTCCGATTTACCAAGAGTCTGGCTTGTTGCGCCAAGATATGCAAGGATGCCATAAACGCCTGCTAAACATACAGCTGCAATGACACCAGCTTTTATAACCATCTTCGTTACAGTTTCTTTTTTCATGCCTGGTTTTTTTACGGCAGAGATTACTACGATTCCAAAAGCCAGAGCACCAAGCGTATCCATCGTTAAATATCCATCCATGAATCCTTTAACCAGTGGGCCGCTCTCGTATTCTGGTGTCGCCTTGCCAAGTTTTCCGACAGGTGTAATTAGCGCTTTTACAAGTACGGATCCAATAATCAAAAGCAATAATGGCGTTAAAATATTCCCGATTCGATCCACTAACTTTGAGGGATTTAACGCAAGCCAATACGTAATCGCAAAAAATACAACTGTAAAAAGAAACAACAGCAATTCTGTATTTATTCCTTCAGGAAGGAAAGGCAATGCAGCCATTTCAAATGCTACTGTCCCTGTTCTTGGAATACCAAAGAACGGTCCAATTGCTAAATATAATATTATTGCAAAAACTGCTCCGAATAAGGGATTAACGCGCTCAGTAAGAGTTTGCAATCCCCCGCCTGCTCGTGCTAGTGCGATAACACCTAAAAGCGGCAGACCAACTCCTGTTATGAAAAAGCCAGCCATTGACTGCCAGACCATTTCTCCTGCTGCCTGCCCCAATGCTGGTGGAAAAATTAAATTCCCTGCTCCAAAAAATAATGCAAACAACATTAACCCCACCGAGAGTGTTCGTTTCTCCATGATGTGTTCCTCCTCTGTGGCCATTCAAAAATATCTTTTTTTATCGAAAAATGTCGAAATAATTTAAATTCCATATGTATTTGTATCACGATTAGCGATTGGAGTCAATATTCAGATATAATGAATTTTCTAACAAATTCTAACAAGAATTAAGGACTGAGAAATTTCTCAGTCCTTTGTCTTCCTTTTAACGGTTAGTCGGGAACATACGACGAATCGTCTCATTGAATTCTTTAACGAATCCTGAAACTGGATTACCTTTGTTTATGTCATCAGCCCAGCCATTCATACGGTCAATGAAGTCAGGGTTAGTTGAGACAAATACATCATTAATATCAGGATCTGTATTTCGTACAGTATCTCCGATCATTTTTTCAGTTTCCTTTGTAAGCTTCATGCTTTCGCCGCCTTCAAGCTTAGCAGCTACATAAGCATTGTTATCAGTCACGATAACAGTAGCATCCTCAACTTCTTTTAAATCCGTTACTTTATCAGCTGCTTCGTCTGCAACATCCATACGTGCATTTTCGTCGTATTGGTTGTCCATACCCATATTCATGTTATTGTCCATGTCACGGTCTGCACGATTGTCATAGTTCACTTCTGTCATGTTATTGCGTGCTTCTTCACCCATATCTTTATCGTTATCATTCATTCCGCAAGCTCCAAGGAAAGAAGACAGCATAACGGCCATAGAAGTAACTAAGATTGCCTTTTTCATTTTGATGACACTCCTTTGTAAATATTTTTTGACTGTCATCTTATAAAATTTGTAGGTATGAGGGAAAATATACATGGCGACAAGTTTTAACAGTACGTAAAAGCCGAATAAAAAAAACGCTCCCTAAAGGAAGCGATTTTTATTTAAACCATTCATTTGAATATGTGCTTTTATTTTTCGGCTTGAAGATCAGCCAAGCAATTAAACATAGTGCTAGCAGAGAGAATGCGTAAATACCGATTTTATGAATGACATCCATCACAATGTACCAGCGTCCTGCAAGCTGATAACCGATTAAAATGAAGAATGAGCACCAAAAAACAGCACCGCAGTATGCGTAAACAGCAAACTGTCTAAATTTTAAAGAATACATGCCGGCAAAATAAGCAGTAAGATGCCTGACGCCAGGAACAAAATAACCAAAAAACAATGCAGTTTTTCCGTATTTTGAAAAGAAGCGCTGCGTTTTATTTATTTTTTCATCGGATATCCCAACTTTAGGACCTAATTTATATAATAATGGCTTTCCGCATACCGTTCCAAAATAATAGCTTCCCGTTATACCTGATAGCGCTCCCAAAAATGCACTTAATACAGCGGGTACCATAGGCAGGTCACCAGCAAATATAAAATAACCGATCGTAGCTAAAAGAATCTCATCGGGAATCGGTAATCCAATTATGCCTAAAGCTAATAATAGAAAAATACCGAAATAGCTATATTGATAAATAATATTTATTAAGTCAAATTCCATGACGTCACCAACTTCTTTTTTTACACCTTCTACCATTGTACCGATAATATGGGGTATTTGGAAAGAGGAAAACAAAAATTGTTAAGAAAATGTGTCTATCTTAACATATGCAAACTTGGACGAGATGGACACTAATCTATAAATAACGACATATCTCGCCACGCATAACATTCCTCATATAGTTGCTGATTCCCAATAGTAATCAACGCTTCATCTATCTTTTTCCCACCAAGTGAAATATATGCTTTTTTTGCAGGATTATCTCTTAAAACCCACACCCGCCAGCTCTGATCCCTCAAAGACTAGCAAACATCTACTCTGGTCGACCGCTTCTCCTATTTCTTCTTTTCTTCGGTCTGTTCCTATCATTTCTTTATCTAATAAAACGATATTTTCCAAATCTGTGTTTTCCGCCTTTAGTATTTTCACTGTTTCCCTCTTTCTTTTTTGTTCTTTCCCCCACATTTGCTACAATATGAAAAAAGAACAGGAGTTGAGAAAATGCCTATCGCAGATATTACAATCATTCCAATCGGCACTGAAACCCCAAGTGTAAGTTCCTATGTAGCAGAAATACAAAAGGTACTTCAGCAAAATGAAGGTAAAGTAAAATATCAGCTCACACCGATGAGCACATTGATCGAAGGTGAACTTCCCGATCTTTTTGACGTGATCCAGCAGCTTCACGAAGTTCCTTTTGCAAATGGCATTCAGCGCGTTGCTACAAACATTCGCATCGATGACCGCCGCGATAAAAAATCGACGATGGAAGATAAACTGCAAGCGGTTGAGGCGCAGCTGAATCGCTCGTAAATCTTAGGAACCGCTCGTAAATCTCGGGAACCGCTCGTAAATCTTGGGAACCGCTCGTAAATCTTGGGAACCGCTCGTAAATCTTGGGAACCGCTCGTAAATCTTGGGAACCGCTCGTTCAGCAATCATAAACTTTGCTGAACGAGCATAAATCCCCTCGAACGCGCATAAATCTTCGCGAACGAGCATAAATCCTTCGAAGCGAGCATAAATCTCCGCGAACGAGCATAAATCCTCCGAAGCGAGCATAAATCTCCACGAACGAGCATAAATCCCTCAGAGCGAGCATAAATCTTCACATTTAGAAAAAAGCTTACTCTTTACAGGCCGTTTCAGCCCGCTAGAGTAAGCTTTTCTTCTATTATTCTCCTTTAGTAGATGTTACTTCTGCTTTTTCTTTCGTTCCTGCAGCGTTTGGTTCTTTTTTAGCAAATTCGATGCGAAGGTCGTCAATGCTTTGACGAACGTTTCCTTTACCTGAGAAGTTTTCTAGCATTTCTTTTACATCAATCCCAGATGAAGCTTTCAATGATTCTTGCAATGTTGACATCAAGTTTGTTGCATATCCCGTAATGCGGTTCGCTCCGCCGTTTTCACCGCCGCCTGTATCAACGACAGTGATCTTATCGATATTAGATAGTGGTGCTGCAATCTGTTTCGCATATTCCGGAAGCATCTTGATCATCATATCCATCATTGCTGCCTGGCCGTATAGTTCGAACGCTTCTGCGATCTTTTGCTTCGCTTCCGCTTCTGCAAGACCTTTCAGGCGGATAACTTCAGCTTCAGTTTCCCCTTTAGCACGTTCTGCTTCTGCTCTGGAAAGACCGTCTAGTCGAACTTTTTCCGCTTCCGCCTTTGCCATTGCTTCTACACGGTACTTATGTGCATCTGCTTCTGCAACTTGTTTGCGCTTTTCTGCCTCTGCTGATTGTTCAACTGCGTATCTGTCAGCGTCCGCTTTCTTCTTCACTTCTGAATCATACTGCTTTTCACGGCGCAGAATCTCTTTTTCTTCAAGCTCGATCTGCTTTTGACGCTCGATGATTTTAATTTGCATCTGCTGTTCTGTAACCTGCTGTTTTGCGATTGCTTCTTCTAAATGATAAGCCTGGTCAGCACGTGCTTTTGCAACATCTTGTTCACGACGGTATTCGGCTACCTTTAACTGATTCATCTTTTCAGCTTCCGCTACTTCTGTTGCACGACCAAGCTCAGATTGCTTTGCTTCTTTATCGGCTTCAGCACGCTTGATGCGTGTTTCTTTTTCGGCCTCTGCCATTGCCATATCAGCATCACGCTTGATTTGTGCAATACGCGGCTTACCGAGTGCATCAAGATAACCGTTTTTGTCACGCAGGTCCTTAATGGTAAATGAAACGATGATTAATCCCATTTTTGCTAGATCCTGTGAAGCAACACGCTGAACTTCTTGAGAAAATTTCTCACGGTTTTTATAGATTTCTTCAACAGTCATGGAACCTAGAATCGAACGCAAATGCCCTTCTAAAACTTCACGTGCTTCGTTTTCACGATCTTCTTTTAACTTTCCTAAAAACTGTTCCGCAGCTGTTGCAATTTCACCGATCGAACTTCCCACTTTGATGATCGCTGTTCCGTCAGCCATAACAGGAACACCTTGTTCTGTATACACTTCTGGCGTTTGAACATCCAGTTTGCTCGTTAATAAGCTTAGAGGTTTCGCTTGCTGGAATACTGGAAGAACGAACGTCCCGCCTCCGCGTACGATTTTAATTCTGTTGCCTGACTCATCGATATTCACATTTTTGCTACCTAAGAAGCTTCCTGTTACGATCAACGCTTCATCAGGACTTGCTGTACGGTACTTTGTAATAAAAACACTAATAAGAGCTGCTAGCAGAAAAACCGCAATTCCAATTACAATAAATAGTGGCGAAAAACTCATGAAATCCCCTCCAGATTAATGAAAATATGTTTGTTCAACTTGCTCATAACGCATAACCGAAACGACACCTTTTTGAATATCGATAATTAAGATCTTTTCACCTTGCTGAATCGGCTTGTTATCCATGCTTACAGCGGACTTTGAGATTCTTCCGCTTATTCCTTCTATTAATATCTCTCCAAAACCATCAGTCGGTACAGACGTAATGACTGTACCTACTCTTCCTTTTAAATCCTCATCCCGATAAGCCAATGATTCTTCTGCCGATCGAATAGGTGTTAAAACAAAAACATTTAAAAGGGTTACGAGTAAAATGGAAAGCAGACAGCTGAACACAAGGATGAACCAGCTATTGATGCCGGTCATAACCTCCAGCAGATAACCAGAAGCGCTGCCGATCGTAAGGAAGGAAAGAATAAGTGCCGGATGCAAGAATTCCATCGCTGCATCAAGCATGTCACCAAATAGAATATAAACAAACGTGATACATCCAAAAACGATGAAACTTCCTAAGTATATGGTTGATAACGGATACCCGAACAGTTCCATGGTCATCTCTCCCTATCCCTTTTTTGAACTATTGTTTTTAGATAACAAGCCCCCCATGTCGAATTTCTTTAACCATATCAAAAAGAATAAGAAAAAAATGTAAAATTTTGTCGACAGTAATATGAATTCCAATATTGGTTGTATATGTAAATTTACGGATGACTAAATAAAAAGTTTCAGTTTGTTAAGAATTTTTTGTATAATTTTGTTAATGAGAGGATGGGATGTATGTATACAGAAGATTTGTGGATACATTTGAAAAGACATGAAAACAAAGAAGATGCTATTCCTATGAAAAAATACATGAGGGATCAGTTTGAATTCTTTGGTTTGCGTTCACCAGTTTTGAAAGAAAGCCTTAAAGCTTTTATTCAAGAAAAAGGACTTCCTCATCCCGAAGAACTGCCTTCATTTTTAAAAGAAGGCTGGGCTAAACCTGAACGTGAAATGCAATATGCAGGGCTAACGATTGCTGATAAGCTAAAAAAGCATATGACTAAGAGCGACATTGAGTGGATTGAATATATCATTATAAATAAAAGCTGGTGGGATACTATCGATCACATAGCTAAAAACATTGCGGGCTATTATTTTAAAAAGTTTCCTGAAGAAATAGTTCCTGTAACAGAGCGATGGATTGCATCTGAAAATATCTGGCTGATGAGGTCAGCCATTCTGTTTCAATTGGGGTATAAGGAAAATACCGATAAAGAACTGCTAGCACACATTATTAAAGAGACAAAATATGAGACAGACTTCTTTATTCGTAAAGGCATCGGCTGGGCATTGCGTGAATACGCAAAGGTCAATCCAGAGTGGGTGTGGGAGTTCGTACAAACAGAAGAATTAAGTCCGCTTTCTTGTAAGGAAGCAATCAAAAATATTAAAAAAACAAAGTAGCCGTCATGATTAACGGCTGCTTTTTTCATATTTATGATGGAATGCCTAATTTAGAAACAACATATCTTATCGCATTACGGAATGACACAAAGGATTTCTGATCTGTATCAATACCGAGAGCAACCATGTTCTTAACCATGTCTTGCTTAAATCCGCAATAAAGGACTTCAGCCCCCATTAATTCAACCGTTGTTGTCAGCTTCTGAATTTCCTGGCCTAAATCAGGGTCCTCTACCGTCGTAATTCCTGAAAAATCTATAATGACAAACTCAGCATGATAATTTAAACATTCGTTTAATAATTTGCTCGTCAAATTTTCCATTCTTTCTAATGTTAACTCACCAATAAGCGGTACGAGGAGTGTATTTTCCGCTATTGTCGGCAATATTGGAGTAGATAATTCATTGATTAGCGCTTTTGTTTTTTCCTTTTCTTTTTCACGCTCTGTAATATCCCTCCAAGTCAGGATAAACCCTAGTTTTTCTTGTTTGATAATGAGTTCCTTTACAACCAGTCTTGCGATAAATTTATTAAACAGGACAAGCTGCATGTCGATTGGAAAATCACCTTTTTGTAGCATTTCTTCCTGATAAGAAGGATTTTTATGAAAACGGGCAATCGGAGTGCCGATCAGATCTTCCGCTTTATCTAATCTAAAATAAGATTTTATGGATTCAATAAATTCTTTTCCAGATTCATTCATCCAAGCAACCTTATAGTCTAAATCAATAATAAAGATATTTTCCTCTAAACAATTAAGTGTATCTGTAATGGTATCCTCTAAATGGTAAACCATAAAAAGCTATCCCCTTCTCTCATTTCCTGTATCTATCATATCCGAGTTCGACAAAATCTTCTATAGAATTCCTCTATATTCTCAAGTTTTCCAGCACATTCCACATTAAATGTAAGCGCTGTCTTAATCTTTACAAAGATATCTGTTGTAACCCACCTTAACACCATGTAAAATGTCCCTATCAAACATACAAGTGTATTTCTCAGAAAAACATAAGGGGTGGATGAAATGGTAAATCATGTTTCTGTAGGACTTTTAGGATTAGGTACAGTTGGCAGCGGTGTCGTTAGAATGATTGAAGGTAACCGTGAAGAACTTCAGCATCGTGTTGGTTGTCCGGTTTATATTGAAAAAATCTTAGTTCAAAACATCGAAAAAGAACGTCTAGTAGCAATCAAAAAAGACTGGCTGACACAGCAGCCACAAGAAGTACTAGAAAACCCCGATATTCATGTCGTCATTGAAGTAATGGGAGGCATCGAGCTTGCCCGTGAATATATCACGCTTGCTCTGCAAAATAAAAAACATGTGATCACAGCAAATAAAGATCTCATGGCACTTCATGGAGCTGAACTTCTGCAAGTTGCCCAACAAAACGGATGCGATCTTTTCTATGAAGCAAGTGTTGCAGGGGGAATCCCCATTATCCGTTCCCTCGTCGACGGACTTGCATCTGACCGTATCACAAAAATGATGGGGATCGTGAACGGAACAACGAATTATATCCTCACTAAAATGGATAAACAGCAGCGGAATTATGAAGAAGTTCTAAAAGAAGCGCAATCACTCGGTTATGCAGAAGCTGATCCGACTTCAGATGTTGAAGGGATTGATGCAGCAAGGAAAATGGCGATTTTATCAACTCTCGGGTTTTCAATGCATATTCATCTTGATGATGTAAACGTAACTGGTATTTCGAGAGTGACACAAGAAGATCTCGAATATGCGAGACAATTTGGCTATACACTTAAGCTAATTGGCAACGCTAAGAAAGATAACGGAAAAGTAGAAATCAGTGTAGAACCTACATTGCTGCCGGATTCTCATCCCTTAGCAAGTGTGCAGAATGAATATAATGCTGTTTATGTATATGGAGAATCCGTTGGGGAGACTATGTTTTTCGGACCTGGTGCCGGCCAGCTTCCAACAGCTACATCCGTCGTTTCAGATCTCGTTGCTGTAGTCAAAAATATGCGTTTAGGTGTAAACGGAAAAAGCGCTGTTGCCCCGCAATTTGATAAACAATTAAAGCAGCCTGAGGAGATCGATGGAAAGTTCTTTTATAGATTGCATATTAAAGATGAAGCAGGCGCATTCTCAGCGATCACTTCCCTCTTCGCACTTCATGAGATCTCTTTGGAAAAATTAATCCAGAGTCCCGTTGATGAAAAAGGTGTTGCGGAAGTAGTAATCGTCACTCATGGCACGAACAAGCAGCAAGACAACCGAGTGTATAATTTGCTGCGTGATTCAGATGTTGTTCAGGAAATTAAAAGTCATTACAGAGTGGAGGGAGCTTAACATGCATTGGAATGGATTGCTGCATCAATATAAAGAATACTTGCCAGTGAATGACGACACTCCCTTGCTTTCTTTAAATGAAGGTCATACACCTCTCATTCCTTTAGATCATCTGTCAAAGGAATGGGGCATCAATTTGTACGCGAAATATGAAGGTGCCAATCCAACTGGTTCTTTTAAAGACCGGGGTATGGTGCTTGCTGTTGCAAAAGCGAAAGAAGCCGGAAGCAAAGCGATTATCTGCGCATCTACAGGCAATACTTCAGCAGCAGCTGCGGCATATGGAGCCCGTGCAGGTTTGCGTAGTATTGTAGTGATTCCAGACGGAAAAATCGCCCAAGGGAAGCTCGCACAAGCCAAAATGTACGGAGCTGAAATTTTTGCAATCCAAGGTAATTTTGATGAAGCCCTTGAAATGGTAAAACAAATGAGCGAAGAAGAAGGCTATACACTTGTTAATTCTGTAAATCCATTCAGATTAGAAGGTCAAAAAACAGCAGCCTTTGAACTTGTTGATTCTCTCGAAAAAGCGCCAGACATTCTCGCGATCCCTGTTGGAAACGCAGGCAATATAAGTGCGTATTGGAAAGGGTTTAAAGAATACGATTCCGTAAAGGCATCAGGTCTGCCAAGAATACATGGGTTTCAAGCTGCAGGTGCCGCGCCCATTGTAAACGGCAGCGCGGTAAAGAATCCAGATACGATTGCAACAGCTATCCGAATCGGCAACCCGGCAAGCTGGCAGCTGGCTACTGCGGCTCTAGATGAGTCAGGCGGTGTAATCGACAGTGTAACAGATGAAGAAATTTTAGAAGCATATCAGATGCTCGCTTCAAAAGAAGGAGTGTTTGCAGAACCGGCTTCCTGCAGTACAATCGCCGGATTGTATAAACAGCATAAGCAAGGACTTTTGCCACAAGGAGCTTCTATTGTTGCCGTATTAACTGGCAATGGATTGAAAGATCCTGACATCGCATTAAAAACTGTTACACAAGAACCTGTTGTGATCCCAAATGATTTTGATCAGTTACGTCAGCAGCTGAAAGGATGTGTTGTATAAATGAAGCTTGATGCTTTTTCCATTCATGTACCCGCCAGCACTGCCAACCTTGGTCCAGGATTTGACTCTGTCGGGCTCGCACTCAATCGTTATTTATCTGTTCATGTCCAGCCAGCATCAGAATGGAAAACGGTTTTTTATGGAGAAGAACTGCAATCATTAAATGGAGAAGAAGAGAATTTAATTATCCAAACTGCTCAATTTACAGCTAAGCATTTTCATAAAGAACTCCCTGCTTGCAAACTAGAAGTTGAGAGCGGATTTCCGCTTTCAAAGGGCATGGGAAGTTCTGCATCTGCAATTGTTGCTGGAATAGAGCTTGCTGATACACTTTTAAATCTGCACCTTTCCAAAAAAGAAAAAGCACTTTTAGCGAGCTCTTTAGAAAAACATCCTGACAATGTGATACCTGCTATTTATGGCGGGCTGACAATCAGCTTTTATAATGGAAAAGATGTCGAAACGGTCCATGTTCCTGATGTTGCTGTTGAAATGATAGTCGCGATACCTGATGAGGTTCTGCATACGAAAGAGTCACGAAAGTCATTGCCGAATCTTCTTCCATTTAATAAGGCGGTTGAAGCAAGCGCGATCAGCAATGTTCTCGTAGCTGCTTTAATTAAAAATGACTGGAAAAAAGCTGCAGATATGATGAATCGCGATCTGTTTCATGAGCCGTTCCGGACAAAAAACATTCCTTTTTATTGTGAACTAAAAGAAAAGGCTGTATCACTCGGAGCATATGGTGCAGCGATCAGCGGGTCTGGTCCTGCGATTGTGTTCTTTACACCTCATCAAAAAGCAGCTTCTATAACAGAACAGCTTTCATATATGTATCCTGATTATCTTTTCGAAACGGTTTTCCCTGATAGAAAAGGTGCCGTGGTAAATAAGTCTTTATCGGCAGCTGCCTTATAGGACTTACGTTACTTTTCCTTCTAATCGCGTTTTGTTTCACAACAGCGTGGTAAAGGACTATATCAAATCCTTTAGGAGGGATAAAAAGTGACGGAAGAAAAGAATGAAACGTTTAAAGAAAGTTTCAAAGAGCAGGAAAAAAAGAGACAAGAAAAAGAACAAGCAAAGTACGATAACACGAAACGGATTCCGAATGAACAGAACAGGATGATTGATACTCAAAAAAGATAAGAGGATTCCTAAATTGCTGATGTGTCATATGCATAGGCTTTTTTGTAAACTATTTTGCTCTTGAATGAGGTTAATTTCCGCTACAGGGCTCGCTTTCCGCAGGGTGTGCGGTAAGCCCATTCGTCGCATTGCGACTTTGAATGGTCTCACCTGTCCCACTCATCCTGCAGGAGTCTCGCCCTTCCACTTCAATTAACTTTCAATGAAGGACTTCTTAAAAAATCTCTTCATAGCAACAATCTTTTAGATAAAGACCTAAATAAATGACTAAATGTGGATTGATGGACAAATCTCGTGGATTCGAGGGCGATATTTTTGGATTCAGCAACGATATTTTTGGAATCAAAGCCAAAACTTTTGGATTTCCTATCTAAAATTACCTGAACATAACAAAGAGGCCAACTAAAATCCATTAGTCGGCCTCTTTGTTGTTTCTTATTTTTTTGCAATCTGGAATTCATCACGTAATAGCGTCCAGTTTTCAGGGAATGGTTCTCCAAGCACCCAATATGCTAGACCTCTAAGCTTATACTGCTTTACAAGCTTATTTTTCGCCTCTGCACTTTGCTCATTTTCAAACCAAACAACATGTTCTTTTCCTTTATCGTCTTTATAGTTAAAAAACGGAGCTTGTGCTTCGTTATCATATTTTACTGAAGCTCCTTCTTTTAAAGCTAAGTCATGAGCTTCAGCAGGAGCAATGCGCTTCGCAAATTTGTTTCCTTTTTTATATGGAAGTGTCCAGTCATAACCATAAAGCGGTGCTCCCATAATGATTTTTTCAGGCGGTATAACAGACACCGCATAATCAACAACTTTCTTTACTTGCGGAACAGGTGCTACAGCCATTGGAGGTCCGCCAGACCAGCCCCACTCGTAAGTCATGAGGACAACAAAATCAGCCAGTTCTCCATGGCGCTTATAATCATGTGCACCGTGCCAAGGTCCTTTTTGTTCATCACTTGTTTTTGGAGCAAGTGCTGTTGAAACCTTGAATCCCTCTTTTTGTACTTGAGGAATAATCGTTTCTAAAAATCCGTTATATAGTTCGCGGTCTTTTTCTTTAATATGTTCAAAATCGATGTTCAGCGCTTTGTAGCCTTTTTGTTTCATCGTGCTGATTACACTGCCAATAAGTGTTTTAGAAGCTTTTTTATCAGTAAAAATGTTATGTGCGATCTCTGGTGAAAAGTTGCCTTCTGCGAAGTTCGTTAACACCATCATAGGCATAGCACGTGTCTTTTTGATTTCTTTAAGTGCAGCCCAGTCTTTGATCGGCTTTAAGGTGCCGTTTTTATTGACTTGGTAACTGAAGAAAGCGATATAAGTAAGGTCATTTTCTGCTTCTTTAACATCTTTAACCGATTGCTTCGCTTCAAGCGGCTCTAAAAAACCAAGTGTTTCAATCTTTGTTTTTCCGTGTTTCGTCTCAGCTTTTGAAGTATCCTGCTGTGTCTTTTTCGGTGAATTAATCTGTTCAAGCCGAGGACTTTCTCTTGTTTCATTGCTCATATTCTTTGGTGCAGCTTCACTCTCTTTCATTTCATTAGAGCCACCGCCGCAGCCGGAAAGTATAATCGTGAACGCCGCAAAGAGCGCGACTAATTTTTTCATACATAAACCTCCTCTGTTTTCGTTATTTTTCCATGAGGAGGTCAGTTATATTCTTAATTATTTTAAAAGACAGGCTAAACTTTGTTGTATTTGAAAGTGGTTGATTTCCGCTCCAGGATGCTCGCTTTCCGCGGGGCGTGCGGTGAGCCTCCTCGGCGCTTTTGCGCCCTTAGGAGTCTCACCTGTCCCGCTAATCCCGCAGGAGTCTCGCACCTTGCACTCCAATCACCTTCAACGAAGTCTTCTCAAACACAATCCAAAAACAACAAACTTTCAGAAAAGGGTCAAAGGATAAGATGGTTCAAAGCTGATGAACTTATTTTCAGATAAAACGGGTACAATAGAACTCACATTCAATTGCAGGCAGTAATCTACATCTTCTGTAAAACCGCGATCTGTCAATTCTCTTCCGCTGCCGCATTTTCTTATTAAGTGAGAAAGTTCATGCTGTGTGCCTTGAAAAGCTTGTTTGCAAACAAAAGCTTCGGGAGATAACGAGCCATCAAGTGATGAAATAATGGCTCCTGCGCCTAAATAGTCTTCAATGGCTGGTCTTAGTTCATTTTCTTCAGTGACTGCGCTTTCCCAGCGTTCTCCGCAAGTGATAATAGTGATCGGTTTTCCAATCCTTTTTTTCATTTCTAAAGCCGCTTCTGCAACAGCTTGTGCATTTCGTAAAGAACCCAACAAGAGCGCAGGCACTTTTTTGGCAGCATCCACACACGCAGCACCGTTCAGAGAACAAAGCACATAAGATTTTCCGCGATCATCTGCTGTGAAAGAGTTCGGTGAGAGTGAATGTTTACCCGTTTGAATCGCCTCTGCTCTTCCGACAACAAGGTCAGCACCGAGCTGATCTGCGTACTTTTTTGCCTTCTCATTAATAGGTGGAGGAAAAGGATAGATTACCGCTTGCTTTTCCATAGCGGCTATTACAGTTGAAGAAAAACTTAACACATCAACAATAATTAGAATTTCCTCTCTTTTTGCCGCTTCCCTCGCTCCTCTTATTCCCCACTCCAATTTAATCTCATAAGACGATTGATCAAAAAATGTATTCATTTAATAACCTCCTCAATTCTTGTTATAAAAAGCATATCGAGAAAATTAAAAAAGAAATAGACTGTTTTTCTAAAATTTGGTATCCTGTTGATTGAGGTCTGCCTATCCATAATTCATTAAAAAAGCCTGTTTTCTAAAAGATTTTTGCTTTTGGTTTATTTTTTCATTCTCTTCATTGAAAAGTTGATTGGAGTGCAAGGTGCGAGACTCCTGCGGGAGCAGCGGGACAGGTGAGACTTCTAATGGTGCAAAGCGCCGAGAAGGCTCACCGCACGCCCCGCGGAAAGCGAGCATCCTGAAACGGAAATCAACCACTTCCAAAAGCATCAAAGATTCGAAAAGAGACTTAAAAAAGACTCCAATCATTGGAGTCTTTTCGTCATTATATCGCCCAGTTTCCGTTTTTGAATAGCGGAATGCGTTTGCCATCTTCATATTCTGCTTCAATTTCAAGGTCAGCAGAACCAATCATGAAATCAGTATGGCCGCGGCTGTGATTGATTTCTTTTTCTTCCATTTGTTCAGGTGTAAGGTTCCCTGCATCTTTAACAGACATTGTGATCGAAGTACCAATTGCCAAGTGACAAGAAGCATTCTCATCATAAAGTGTATTGTTAAAAATGATGCCTGAATTCGAGATAGGCGAGTCATAAGGCACAAGAGCTACTTCTCCTAAATACCCCATGCCGTCATCGATGCTAAGCAGCTGTTTCAGTGTATCGTAGCCCTCTTCTGCAGTAAATTCGACCACTTTCCCATCTTTAAACGTTAAACTGAAGTTATCGATGAGGTTCCCCATAGCTGACAAAGGCTTAGAACTTGATACTTTTCCATTTACACCATATTTTCTAGGCGTAGTGAAAACTTCTTCTGTTGGAAGGTTCGGAATGTAGTAAGTGCCGAATGTGGAATTGTGTCCTCCGCCAATCCACGTATGGTCAGGATGCAAATCAATGCTTAAATCTGTGCCTTCTGATTTATAATGCAATGTTTTAAATCTCTGCTCATTTAAGTAATCCACTTTTTCTGAAAGTGTTTTAACATGCTCTTCCCATGCTGCAACTGGATCCGCCTGGTCTACACGAACGGTTTTAAAAATCGCTTCCCATAATGCTTCAACTGCTTCCTCTTCATTTTTTTCAGGGAATACGGATTTTGCCCAGCCTGCTGTCGGTGCACCAGCAATCGCCCAGTGCATATCCCCTCTTAGCTGGCCAGCTGAAAAGGCCTGCAGCTTTTCCCCTCTATTCTTTTGAACGAACATCATACGCTCTGAAGGAACACCTTTGTATGCGTTCGGGTCATTCCCAGTTACCATTAAGAAACAATCGTGATTTTCTACAAGACTGTTATATTTTTCGATTTCCCAAGATTGAAGGTCATCTTTCAGTACTTCTTCGTTCGCGCTCGTATAATGAATACGGTTGGTTTGGGTATCAACCCAGTCCACCATCACTCTTTTACAACCGTTCTCATACGCATGTTTTGTTACTTTACGAGTAAATTCTGCAGCTTCGATCGGAGAACTAATTAATAACTTTTGCCCCTCTTGCATGCTTAATCCAACTTTTACAACAAGTTCAGCATATTGATCTAATTTTTCTTCAAATGACTTCATTAAATTTCCCCTCCAGTTAGTTCAAATAAAAACGACTGATAAGTTTATAATATACATTATAAAGTAAAAAGAAAATTTAGACTAATTAAAACTAAAAAAAGAACCACTTTTTTAATCGCGGCCCTCAGCTTTACATCTCTATGATTTTTTGTTTAATACAAAACCTATATGTGAGAGCGCACTCTCTAAGTTACTAGTAATGACAATATCGTGAAAATCTACATCTACTTCCATCGTTTTTATCGCCAGATCAGGTCTGAATCCCGTAAGAATCGGTGTTACACCAATTAGTTTTAAAAGCTTTACGATGTTAAGAAGATAGCTGCTGACAGTATTATTTATCCGGCTAATCCCAGATAGATCGATGATCATGTACTCTAAATTCAAATCCATGCTGCTGTTTAATGTATTTTGTATAATGATTTCAGCGCGGTATTCGCTTATATGTCCAATGATCGGCAAAATCGCAATTCCCTTTGTAAGAGGAACAATAGGCACAGATAATTCTTTAATTTCTTTGTTTGCTTTGTCCAGCTCTAATACATAGGTTAAGAGTGAGGACATCGTCTGGAAGAGCTCTATATGCTGTTCGGTAAATTCAAAACGATTTGTATCGAGACCGCATATTGTACCGTAATTTTCTCCGTCTTCGTAATAAATGGGGATCGCTATAAAACTTCCGCTTCCTAAACTAGCTGTAACACTTAGATGTTTAGTCCGCTCATTCTCCATGATATCTTCAATAAGCAAGATTTCCTTGCCTTGGTCTACACTAACTTTGCAAAAGGTTTCCTGAAAAGGAAGGGTTGATCCTTCTTCTAATAAGGTTTGTTCTTTGTTGATGACTTTTTTTATTTCGTTAACTTGTTGATCGTTTTTAGCAATAAACAACGTGTTGATATTAATCAGCTTACTCATAAATTTAAGGATATTTTCCGTTGCTTCCTCAAAATTCTTAACTGATTTTGGGTGAATAGAAATTGACAATGTCTTTGACCGACCTTTCATGAATAGGCTCTATTTCTGTATGTATTAAAACTCCACCCTACTATTTTCCCTACTTTATTAAAATAAAACATAATAGTTATCTGTTTTTATTTTAATTATTTAAGTTTATCTTATGTAATCCTAAAGTCCTATCATAGAATAGCATTATATTCGGTTATTATATATTTTTCCTCAAATTTCGACTACTTCAAAATAGTCCCTTTAATAGTAAAAAATCCCCATTACAAAGGAAAAACAAGGGATATATCTCCTATTCTAGATTTCGACATGACGTGGTAACATTTTGAATATGCGGAATTATTCGACAATAGTCATTGTTGATTTCCAGCCGTGAAACTACTTCTAGGGGGGATTTTAGTGAAAAAGGGAAAATGGGTTTCAGCTGCCCTTGCAGCGATGTTAAGCTGCAGCACTTTTGCGAGCGTAAGCGCCGCTCCTGTCAATGTTCTGTCAGATGTCAAGGCATCGTTAGTAGAGGAAAAAAGTCATAAACACACGGGTGGTCCATTCGATTTAGCAGTGGCCAACGATGAAAGATTAATAGAAATGCTCAAGAAGAACGGACAGATTTCAAAGAATGCAAGTGAAGCACAAGCACAAGAAAAGCTTCAGCAGTTTTTGAAGAACAAGCAGGAGCATGCTGAGTCTCTTCCAAAAGGAGAGCTTGAAGACGAGCATGCGGATAAGGATGAAAAAGGGCATAAAAAGCATAAAAAAGATGGCTTGAAACATGGAAAGAAAGGTAAAGGCAAAGACATCAAGCCGGTTGAAGAAGAAAATTGGACTGGCGGTCAGCGTGTTGATAACGTACTTGTACTTCTCGTAGAGTATCCTGACTTTAAGGCAAAAGACATCGCACCTGAAGAAACAGATATGCATTATGATGAATACTTAAAAGAACACTATGAAGATATGATTTTCGGTGAAGATGGATATGAAGGTCCAAATGGAGAAGATCTAATCTCGGTAAAAGAATATTATGAGCAGCAATCCGGCGGAAGCTATTCGATCACTGGTAAAGTCGGCGGCTGGTACCAAGCAGAACATCCTGCAGCTTACTATGGCGGAAACGTTCCTGATCCAGACGGAAGTGACGCTAAGCCGCGTGATCTGGTTAAAGAAGCATTAACTGCTGCCGCTCTAGATCCAGAGATTGATTTAAGTGAATTCGACCAAGAAGACCGCTATGACTTGGACGGCGATGGAAACCTGCGTGAACCTGATGGATTAGTAGATCATTTGATGATCGTTCACTCCAGTGTTGGTGAAGAAGCTGGCGGAGGTTCTCTAGGTGGAGATGCAGTATGGAGCCATCGTTGGAATCTAGGAGGAATCTTCCCTATTCCTGAATCTCCTGCTCCAGAAGTAGACTATTGGGAACAAGGTACAATGTATGCTTACGATTATACAATCGAACCTGCTGACGGAGCAGCTGGCGTATTCGCTCATGAATACGGCCACGACTTAGGTCTTCCAGATGAGTATGACACTCAATACTCTGGAACTGGCGAGCCTGTAGCATACTGGTCGATCATGTCTAGCGGAAGCTGGGCCGGGGACATTCCTGGAACAGAACCAACTGGATTCAGCGCTTGGTCAAAAGAGTTTTTACAATCCAGTATGACTGAATCTAACTGGTTAACAGGTGAAACTTTTAATCTTGAAGAGTTAAATCCTAAAGGCACTGAAGTATTATTAGATCAAGCAAATTCAAAAGGCACAAATCACGATGCTGTTCGTGTAGACCTTCCTCAAAAAGAAACGGTTGTAAACACGCCATACAGCGGTGAATATCAATATCATAGCGGCAACGGAAATGAGCTTGATAACTCAATGGTAACTTCTCTTGATTTGACGAATGCCACTTCTGCAGAACTCGCTTTCAAAACTTGGTATGATATTGAAGCAGATTGGGATTATGCATCTGTTCAAGTAAAAGAAGAAGGTTCTGATTGGGTTACTATTCCTGGTAACTTAACAACAGAAACTGATCCACATGAGCAAAACCCGGGACATGGTATCACTGGTAAATCTGATGGATGGGTTGACGGAACATTTGATCTTACTGCTTTTGCTGGTAAGAACATTGAACTCAAGCTTAACTATTGGACAGATGTTGCAGCGGTTAACCCAGGATTCTATGTAGATGATGTAAGTGTAACAGTTGACGGAGCTCAAACTCTCTTTGATAACGCTGAAGGTGAGCCTGTATTTACTTTAGACGGCTTTAAAAAAGACCAAGGTAAATTCTACTCTGATCACTACTATCTATTAGAGTGGAGAAACCATGAAGGTGTTGACGAAGGTTTAGCACATATCCGCCGTGGCGACAGCTTGATGCAATACGATGGCGGATTGGTAGTTTGGTATGTTGATGATAGCTACAGCGATAACTGGACAGGCATCCACCCTGGTGATGGATTCTTAGGAGTCGTTGATGCAAACCAGGAAACACTAAAATGGAGTGATAACTCTGTAGCATCCGCTCGTTACCTAGTACATGATGCCGCATTCAGCAAGGAAAAGAGCGAAAAAATGTTCCTTGATTATCGTGAATTGCTAGGTTTGACACTAACAGATAAAAACGTTAGTCCAAACCCTAAGTTTAACGATAATAAAGACTATAGCAACCCGGGTAATCCACATGCTGGCCGTAATGTACCAACATACGGACTTCAATTTGAAGTAGTGGGTACTAGCAAGGACGATTCAGTTGCTAAAATCAAACTTTCTCGCAGATAAATAGTACTTCAGCAAAACCCAATTGCTCTCATGCAATTGGGTTTTGTGTCATAATAATAAACAAGCGTAAAGGGGTGATTCTATGAAACAATGGCTAATACTACTAGTAGTTGTTTTATGCTCAGTTGCATTTACAGCTTGTTCGAACCCAGAAGACTCTAAAAGTGAGCAACCCGGTGACAAAAACCCAACAACCGAGGCGGTTAATATGATTGCTAACGATGAAAAAATTATAGAAATGTTAAAGAAAAAAGGAGAAATACCGGAAGATGCGTCACAAGAGGAGATCGCAAAAGCTCTCCAAAAATACTTAAAAAACAAAGCTCCTGGACCTGGCAGTTTAAATGACGAAAAGGAAAAGCAGAATTATATTAATAAGCTGAAAGAAGAAATTCAAAAGAACAATAAGGAGTAAAAAGGACAAATCCAAACTGGATTTGTCCTTTGCAAATTTTGTTGCTATTTTCAAAAGATTGTTGTTGGATGGTTTTTGTAAAGTTTATCGTTGACAAGTTGATTGGAGCGCAAGGTGCGAGACTCCTGCGGGATCAGCGTGCCAGCTACCTGAGTATTCTTCTCGCAAGGCATGCGACGAGTAACATCCTTCGTCAGAATTAACTTGTAGACGCAGGAGCACACAAACTCCTTTGAATGTGAGACTCCTAACGGCGCAAAGCGCAGAGGAGGCTCACCGCACGCCCCGCGGAAAGCGAGCATCCTGGAGCGGAGATCAACCACTTCCAAACGAACTTTATTTATTTTTCCATCGATACAATGTAATTTCATCATAAACAGGATCAAAGAGTTCATTTGACTTGAACGTTTTAACCTCCGCCAAGTTTTCGGACACATCTATCCCCTGTTCCTTAAACCCTTCAATCAGATGATTCGTAACATATATCTTCTTATTTTTATTGTACTTCTTGTCCTGTAAAAATAAATCATACGTATAAAACCGCTTATGTTCAAAAGGAACATCCAAGTACTGAAAGACACGAGTTTCTTCCCAAGTGTATACAACGATCTCTTCATCTTGTTGAGCGAGATGGTTTGCCGTCTGGTAGACAGCCGGATTTTTTGCCGCCTGTTCTTTAAGGATCGGAATGCCTATGATTAGCTGCATAACAGCAAGACCCATGCATGCCCACTTTAAAAGTGTGTGTTTCCCTGCAATTGACACGAGCCATAAGAACAGGAGCATAAGTGTTATTGGGTAAGAATGTCTGGGTTTTTCTACGTTTTGTGCAAACAGATTCCATAAAAAATAAATCAATAGAAGTGTCAGCATTACATAGTGTTTCTTTAGGAAATTCCCTGCCTCGTCTGTTTTATTTTTTAGTAAAGCAATAATAGAGATAGCCACAAAACCTATAAGAAGAAATGATGACTTCGCAAACATTCCAACGTAAATGATATTATTTATGACAAGCTCATATAGCCTTGTATAGAACGGTTCATGTGTATCAACTACTGTTCCTCCCCATGATGTGAAATGGCCCGTCACGAAAGCCATGGAGAGTTTCATAAACCCGTCCAAGCTCCCTTCAGTCATGATGAGAGCAACAACCCAAATCATCTGAAATAAAACAGCTAAGAGAATAAATCCTGCTAAACGTATTGAATCTTTGTTCCTTTTATAATCAAACCACCATAAGAAAAGCAGCCCAATTCCAAGTGGAAGATACGACAGTCTGATTCCCATCAGGATTGAAAATAGAAGTAAAGGCAAAAGCTGATAACGAATTTTATTATTGTCAAACCCTATCATCAAGTTCCATAAAAACCACCATAACACACCAATAGCAGCACCCTCAGACATCGGCTGGCTGACAAGTATCATGAAATAGACACTGGACTGTAATACAAGTGTTACTGCGAGGGACGAGACCCTATCCACATACCTTCTTGCTAGTAAATACATCGGAACAGCAGCTGAAACGGTTATAATGCCATTAAAAACGGATAGTGCTAATGATGGATTTTCTATAAATAGATGAACGAGCATCCCGCCAAAAATGAAAATCGGATAGCCAGGAAAATGTGGCTGCATGGCTAGTAAATCATAACGGTCCAGCGCTAATACAAAATCCACCTGATCCCAAGTACTCGGAAAAGAAACGCTATACATAAACCGAATGAAAAAGATAAAGACGATTAAAATTATTACGATTGCAGATAAAAGTTTGTTTGTTTTAAACATTTGTCTATCCCTTTCTCCGATTTACTACATTAATTCCGACGTAAAGAAAAAGTACAAGGCTTCCGCCTTGTACTTTTATTCATTAGCTGAAGCGACTGTTTGCTTCCAAGATTGTTTTTGGCTTTGTTTTGGCTTTTCCACTTTTTCTATTTTACGAGCTGGTTTCTTCATAAAGATCAGCATATAGATTACAGCGAAATAACCAAGATAAACAAGTACTTCCTCAATAGACGGCATTGATGAATAGCCTAAGAATGCTTTCAGGAAGATTCCAATATCCCCTGACAGAAGCGGTGCTACTCCATGATCGCGCAGATAATGAGCATAATCGATTGGATGCTCGGGCAGGAACCAAGTTATATCGTAAAGGTGCGGAACGACACTTCCTAAGATCTTTAAATCCTGCATCATCGAAACACCTTGAACCATTAAACCAGCTGCGATAAGAACGATAAACGCTCCAGTCGTTCTGAAGAATGCTTTAAGCGAAATGCGCATTGTCCCTTTAAAGAACAGATGGCTTACTACAGCAGCTGCCAGTAATCCAGAGATCGCACCCCATCCTGTTAATGCAGCGCCTATGTTTCCGCCTGTAATCGCTGCAAAGAAGAACACTGTCTCGACACCCTCTCTCATAACTACGAGGAAAGAGTGAATAATCATTCCGATGATGCTTCCTGTTGAAATATATTTGCTGATTTTACCTTCAACGTTCGATTTTATGTTCTTGCTGTGTTCTGCCATCCAGAACACCATTTGCGTTAATAAAAGTGAAGAGATAAAGATAATTGAGATCTTTAAGTACATTTCGGTTCCCATGGCTGAGAAGCCTGTGAAAACAACCTGAAACAATAAAGCTACCAGGTAACTTGCTGCAACTGCCATTCCGGCCCCGAGCCAGACAAACTTTACAAATTTTTTGTTATCCGTACGCTTTAAATATGTCGTAATGATTCCTACTATTAGTAATGCTTCCAACACTTCACGAAACGTAATAAGAAAAGCTTGTAACTGCACTTCGTTCCCTCCCCTATACCTTATCTATCTTCTCTTTCTAATAACGTAAATGACTACTCCAGCAATAACCGCGATAATAACGATAAGCGGCAGCCAGTTTTTTATGTTTGAAAGATCGGTCCATTCAGTTTTTTCAGAAGCTGTGCTTTCTTCCTCTTGATCTATATTGAAATGGCCCAATTCAAAGTTTTGTGTTTGAAACTCTTTTTGCAGATCATCAATAATGATTTTTTTACTTTGTTTAAACGCTTCTTGGTCTGCTTCTTTTTTACCGACTCCAAAAAGTCCCGGATTCCCTAAAGCTTCTAATGCTTTATCAAACTCACCTTTTATCTGCTTATCCATTTCTGGATCTTTTTCAGCTATGACCGGAGATAAGGCTTGGTATGTGGCATGACCCTTAGCAAGCAAACGCTTACTTGTTTCATAGTCTTCAAAATTCTTATCTACGCCAGATAAACGGCGGTCAATATTTAATGCTAATATCTTTTGCATATTTTCGATCAGTTCTTCTTTTTCTTCCTTCTCAAGATTTTCCTTGATCAGTTTAGAAGGTTCTGGCCCCATATGCTGGTCAATTTCCTCTTTTACGGTGTCATAAATTTTTTCAGTCTCAGTAAAGTTAGGAGGGTTATTATCAAGCTGAACCACCATCTTCTTGTATGCTTCAGCGATCTTTTCTTCATTCGGATCACCATAGGAATAGGCGTTTGCTGTGTTATGTAACGAAAAGAATGTTAACAGTGTTAGTGTCATTATGGTTATGATCTTCTTCATCAGTATAAATTCCTCCTTACCCATTGATAATGATAATGATTATCAGTGTCGTTGTCAATACGAACTTCGCATTAATGTTTAATCTTGACTTAAAATACACAAAAAATTCATAAAACAAAAAGAACCTCGTCCCAAAGGACAAGGTTCATTCGTTAAACTTACTTTGCTTGTTCTACTACTTTATTAAGTGTTTCTTCAAGTTGTGGAAGAATTTTATCTGCTTCTTCTTTATTATTTGCTTTTGCTGCTTCTAAGTAGCTTTGAGCTGCAGCAGCAAGATCAGCTGCTTCTTTTTCACCTAAAATTTCTTTTAGATCACTTTCGATCATGTTGATGAAAAGCGCACCTTCAATTGCATAAATCGGACCTTTTTCTTTACCAAAGTTCTCTGTGCTTTCTTCATATTCATGAAGTGCAATCTTCGCAAAACCGCGAACGAATGCTTTGTTAACCGCTTCAGGATCTACTGATTTTACATCTGTTTCAAGATCGAATTGCTTTAAAATAACGTCAGCGTCTTCTGGAGCATTCTTTTTCAAGTATGGGTATACAGATTGATAGAATGCCCATCCTTCAGCTTGTTCCACTTTTGCTTCTTCTGCATCTGTTTTAGCAGCTTCAGCTAGCTTCGTCGCATAACCATGCGGTTTCGCTCCAGCAGCTAAATAGAATGTCTTCATTAACGTTTTATCAACAACTTGCTTGCCTAAACCAAACGCAAGTTTATCTTCTTTTTCAATCGCAGCTTTCATTTCACTGAAACCGCCCGCGATTGCATCTTCCATTTTTGTACCGTATGCAGCATCACGCTTTTGTACTGTTCCTTGTACTGCAGTATAAAAAGCTTGAGCTTCCTCATATTCTTCCATTACTTCTTCTTTGTCGCCCCAGTGCTCGTCAATTTCAGCAAACTCATGGCGCATTGTTTGGAAGAATTCTTTTTGCATCAATTTATCAAACAATTGTTTAACAACAACTGCGTCCATCTCTTTATTCTTACCTGCAGCTAATGCTGTTGTAATCGCAGGATCGATTTGCTCATCAAACTCAGCATCACGCTGTTTTACTAGTTCTTGAAGCTGTCCTTCATAAATTTTTGTGACTTTGTCGAAGTCTACTTCTTTGCCTTCTTTTGCTTTTTCAAGTTCAGCAACAGCATCTTTGTATGCTTGTACAGATGCCTCTGGAGAAGCTGCTTCTTTTTCAGCTGATTCGTTCTCTACTTTCTCTTCTGTTGATTCTTTCTTGCTAGTTTCCTCTTTATTTGTATCTGCAGAATTTGAACATCCTGCAAAAATTAGTGCTGTTGAAAGTGATAATGCTAAAGCAGTCCATTTAACTGACATTTCTTATATCCCCCTGTGATATGTAATGATAATCATTTTCATTTGCCAAAGTCATTATAATAGAGAACGATTCTCATTGTCAATGGAAGATTTGAGAAATAAAAATAGAGACCCTCCTGGTGTGGTGGTCTCTACTTCTTTTCCTATTGATGCTGGAGCGAGTATAGATAAAAAATATAATCAATTGAGGCTCCTTTATGTCCCAGCTGGTTTAATATTGCTGAGATATGGCCGCGATGATAGGTTCCGTGATTAACAACATGCTGGATAAGATCAGCATAATTTGATTGGAGTGTCCCAAAATGAGGATGATTAATAGTTATTTGTGAGGTTATATCCTTTTGACTACGAATAAAAGAGTCGTATTTTCTGCTCAATTCTTTAAATTTAAATTCCATGTCATCCAAACTTGCAGCCTGTAAATCATCAGTTATCGGCCCGAGTGCCGCTACAATATCATAAAAATCTTCCCCGTTAATGGCCTTAAGCCAAACATAATCAACTTGATACATATGTATAAGTACTGCTGAAACAGATGGAAATACGCTTTGAATTTCCTTACGATAGATTTCTGATGGAAGAGTTTTTAAATGCTCGAACACCTTATCATTTGCCCAGACATTAAAATGATGTAACTGTACCGTTTTATCCATTTCCCTGCCTCCCTATTTTTTTAAAAAAATCAACAAAAAATTCTCCACTAATATATTCTATAACTATTAATCAATCTCCTCTCAAAAATAGAGATTTGTCGAACAAATGTTCTTGTTATTGATTAGAAGTATGAAGTAAGATAAACATGTAATCAAATACAAGGTTACAAGAGGAGTGTTTCTGGTGAAAAATCAAGCTGTTCCCTATCTATCATTTAATGGCAATGCAAAAGACGCTTTGAATTTTTACAAAGACGTTTTTAATGGAGAAATCACAGAAATTCAAACATTTGGAGAAGCTGACTTTCCTACTCCTCCAGAGGCAGATAACCGTGTTATGCATGCAAAATTCAAAAAAGGAAATCTTTTCTTGATGGCCTCTGACAGCTTTCCGGGCCATGAAATTACAGAGGGCAATAGCATTTCACTTGTTCTAGAAGCTGAGAGTGAAGAAGAAATTCAAAATCTTTATGATAAATTAAGCCAAAACGGATATGTTTTAATGGAACTTCAAGATACATTTTGGGGGGCAAAGTATGCCAAAGTAAAAGATCGTTTTGGAATTTCATGGGATCTCAATTATCAGAAAGCTTAAATAAAAACACAGAAAAGCGTACGCCATAGAAATTTACGGAGTACGCTTTTCTTTTAATTTTTCTTTAAAACACCTGATAATAATTCAAACGAACGAAGACGTGCTTGATGATCGTAAATCTGGCTATTAATAATAATTTCATCCGCCTGCGTTTCATCAAGGAACGATTGTAATTTCTCTTTTACTGTCTCTGGATTTCCAACAAAAGTTGTACGCAGCTGCTTATCTATTGTGGCTTTTTCAAATGGACTCCAAAGACCTTCCATACTCTCAACCGGCGGTTTAAGAGGCGTCGGAGTACCTCGGATTAAATTCAAAAACTGCTGCTGCAGTGAAGTTGCAAGCAACTCAGCCTCTTCATCCGTATCAGCAGCTACTACATTCGCTCCAACCATCGCATATGGTTCGTCCAATACTTCTGATGGAGTGAATGTATTTCTGTACAACTCTAGTGCAGGCAATGTATTTTCCGGTGAAAAATGACTTGCAAATGCAAATGGAAGACCAAGCCTCCCCGCAAGTCTTGCACTGAATCCACTAGAACCGAGAAGCCAGATTGGAATCTTAAGTCCTTCTCCTGGTATTGCTCTTACCTTCATGTTCCCATCTGCCATTTCCGGATTTAAATAAGTACGCAATTCATCCAGCTGCATCGGAAATTCATCGCCGCTCATGCTAAGTTCACGGCGCAAAGCATGTGCTGTCAGCTGGTCTGTTCCTGGAGCCCTGCCGAGTCCAAGGTCAATCCGGCCAGGATACATGGACTCTAAAGTTCCAAACTGTTCAGCTATGACGAGCGGTGCATGATTAGGAAGCATAATTCCTCCCGATCCTACACGAATCTTTGAGGTTCCCCCAGCCACATAGCCGATTACGACCGATGTAGCGGAACTCGCAATTCCTGGCATATTGTGATGTTCAGCGAGCCAATAACGATTGTACCCCCACTTCTCAGTATGCTGAGCAAGATCTAACGTATTCTTAAAAGAATCTGACGCCGTTCCACCTTCGACTAACGGAGCCAAGTCTAAAACAGAAAACGGAATATCACTGATACCCTTTTTGTTGCGATTGGACATATGTGCGTCCTCCTTATATATTAAGCAACGAAAAATTAGCTACTATATTTTAATAATCGCTAATAGTATAACAAGATACGTTTGTGATATAAAAAATAATGCTTACGTTCGATTATGTTTAGTTATCATTTCTTCTGCCAGCAGCTCATAAGAACGAATTCTATCCTCATATCGGTGTGTTATAGTAACAACCATCATTTCATCAGTGTTATAAAGTTTTTGCAGTTTTAAAAGTTCTTGTTTTACTTGATGAGGGGTGCCAATTATCATCTTATCTTTTAATTCATTAATAATCTGCGACCATTTTTCCAATGAATAGTAACTTTTTGCAGCTTCAACGGATGGCACTCCCATGTCCCCTTCACCATTAGCATTTTGGATTGTCCATAAAAGTACTGACAGAGCTAATTCTTTAGCATTTTCAGTTGTATCTGCACAAATAACTGAAACAGCAATGATCGATTTAGGAGTTTTGTGAATCCTTCCTGGTTTGAAGTGTTCCCGATACGTTTTTAATATTTGCTGTCCTGGCTTGTCACTCATAAAGTGACCAAAGGCGTACGCTACACCGTTTTCAGCAGCTGAAATAGCACTCTTTTCACTTGTACCAAGGATCCAAGGTTCAGGCGATATTTTCGGAACAGGAGATGCTGATATCTTAGAAAACATGTGATCAGATGGATAGTCATTATGTAGAAAATGGAGAAGTTCTTTAATAGCTTCGGGCATTTTACGCACTTGTTCCAAATAGTTATCTGACAAAGCCATCGATGCTTCAGCAGATCCTCCCGGCGCGCGTCCTATTCCGAGATCAATCCTCCCTGGGAAAAGAGTAGCCAACATGTTATACGTTTCAGCAATTCTGTATGGTTTATAATGAGGCAGCAAAACGGCACCAGCACCGATTCGTATTGATTTTGTATTGGCACCGATAAACCCTAGCATCACTTCAGGAGCTGAACAGGTTAGTCCAGAAAAGTTATGATGCTCAGCGATCCAATACCTTTCATATCCAAGTCTTTCTCCCGCTTTAGCCAATTCCATTGAGGCATTTAATGCTTGTTGAGGAGTATGACCGTAAGAAATTGGTGACTGATCTAAGATCGATAGCTTCATAAATACTCCTCCTTCCCTAGTTGTATTAACTAGTATTTTACTCGAAAAACCATATTTTTACCGTTGACAACGCTTACATACTCTAGTTTAATGTTACCTAAGTTAATTATTAGATTATGCAGGAATCTGGAGACACGCATAAATCCCATATGAGGGAATTTTGTGGTGTCTTTTTTTATTAAAAACAGAAATGAGGGATATGTATGAACAAGTGGTTAGGTATGCTTTCTGCGCTTATATTCAGTTCAGCTATAATTATCACTGTAAGCCAAACAACAGCTATCGCAAATGACTCATCTGCCGGTGGTTTCCTGACAGAAGAGGGACTTCCGCCTCCTGGTGCCAATGATGCTGCCTGTAAGCCAAGTGCCGAGCATCCCGAACCCGTTATCCTCGTACCGGGGACTTTTGAAACAATGGAAAGAAACTTTGTGAATCTAGCTCCTATGTTAAAAGAAAAAGGATATTGTGTTTATTCCTTAAATTATGGGTATACCGGTGCTGTACCTGCATCTGGTCCTATTGAGGATTCAGCAGCCGAACTTAAGACTTTTATAGATAACGTTTTGAACTTAACAGGAGCTCAAAAAGTTTCTATCGTCGGACATAGTCAAGGCGGAATGATGCCGCGTTATTATATGAAGAACCTAGATGGAGCTGAAACAGTAGAGGATTTGATTGGACTTGTTCCATCAAATCATGGAACGGAAGGTGTTGCTGGGCTAACAAAGCTCACATCAACAGGAGCAGATCTTGCCTCTTGCACAGCTTGCCAGCAACAAGCAGCAGGGTCTGATTTTCTACAAAAACTGAATGAAGGTGACGAAACACTAGGCGATGTATCATACACGGTGGTTACTACACGAAATGATGAAATTGTTGTTCCTTTCACCTCAGCCTTTTTAAAAGGAGAGACAGATAACGTAACGAATATAACGATCCAGGATTATTATCCGTACGATCAAATTGAGCATCAGAACATTGCTCAAGATCCACTTGCTTTTAATTTTGTTTTCGATGCACTCGAACATGAAGGACCTGCAGATCCCCAAAGAGCTGTCGGCATATTTAAGTAACTCAAAAGGGACCTCCAGTATTGGGAGTCCCTTTTTGATCTTATTGAACTGTACTTTCCGTTTGAGCATGAACAAATTGATCCGCTGACAACGTACTTGCTTGGTAGTGCATCAACAATTCAGTATCTGATGTTTGAAGTGTGCGGCATAGCGTTTGTAATTCGTCCCACTCTCCATGCTCAATACACTTTACTGCTGAAAGAGCCAAATTATACTTTTCATTGTTACCAACTAAAGCATCAGCCAGCTCGTTTGTTATCGGCAGATCTTCAATGATATCTTTCATATTTTTGTTAAGTATAGTGTCGATCAGCGAAAACATGCCAAACATGTAAAGCTGGTTTTTGTTTAATTCAAAAATGCCTGATGTGCGCTCAAAGAAAGAAGCTCTTGTTAAGCTCATTTTCAACAATTCTGTCTGATTGTCTGCTTTTTTCATGCTGGACATCATAAGGATCATAATCAATTTTTTTATCTCAAAAAGCCCTAGCAGTACAACAGCCTGCTTTATGGAGGTTACTTTACTTTTAAAGAAAAACGTTCCTGAATTCATTACTTTTAACAGCTTGTAAGACAAGGATAAATCTTGCTGAATGATGCTGCTGATTTCATCAATATCCGGGTCGGAAGAACTCAATTTATCTAACAGCTGCAAATAATTTGTAGGGATTGGATCAATATCTTTTCCTTGCAGAATGATCGGTTTACTGAAGAAATATCCTTGAAAGTACTCAAATCCCATAGCTTTGGCTTCTTCATACTCTTCTCTGCTTTCAATCTTCTCGGCAAGGAATGTCACTTTATTTTTATATGTCTCAACCATATCTTTAATATCTTCTCGGCTCATTGCTAAATAATCAATCTTAATAATATCAATGTACGGAAGAAGCGGCGAAAGATTCCTTTTAAAGGCTACATCATCCAGTGCAATTATATATCCTTTGCTTTTCAATTCTTTGCAAACATTTAAAATTTCTTGAGTCAGATTTACAGTTTCTAATATTTCCACAACAATATACTCTGGCGAAATATAAGTAGGTACACGATTTAATAAAAGGTTCTCTGTAAAATTAATAAAACACTTTTTGCGATCCCCGACTTCCTTTATTCCGATTCCAGCAAAGCTGTTAACCATAACATCAACTGTGGCACTGTCATGATCCAATCCCTCATACCGGTTCGCTGTACTGTTTCGATATAAAAGTTCGTAAGCAACGACATTCTCATCTCTATCTAAAATAGGCTGTCTGCCAATAAAAATATCCATTTCTCAATCACCAATTCACTATTTATTGTCTTAGAGTTAAGTTATTTATAATTACCTTAATATAGACATCAAACCATAAAATGTAAATAAAGACAATACACATTAATCTGTTAAAAATAACCATTTTGTCATTATGATTTACATTTGATGTAAAAATTTATGGTAACTTCGACTCAAAAAAGTACTAAAACGTTTCATTTCATCCGTCTTTGGGAACACAACCTACGTAGTAATCATCTCACAAAGGAGGAAGTCAATGGATAAGCATAATAAAGTAGTAGGCGTTTTCCGTACAGAAGATGATGCAATTGACGCAATCAAAGAATTAAGAGCTCAAGGTTACAATGAAGATGACATCTCAGTAATTGCAAAGGATAAAAAGGAAGTTAAACAAATTCATGAAGAAACAGGCACTAAGGCTCCACAAGGGGCTGCAACTGGAATGGCTACCGGCGGAGTTCTGGGTGGTTTAGGCGGCTTGCTTCTTGGAGCAGGAGCACTCGCTATTCCTGGAATTGGACCGATTGTAGCTGCTGGACCAATCGCAGCTGCTCTTGGTGGTGCTGCTGTCGGTGCAGGAGCAGGAGGAATCGTAGGTGCTCTAGTGGGCTTAGGTATTCCTGAGAAAGAAGCGAAAGAGTATGAGGAAGCCGTCGAGGGCGGTGATATTCTCGTACTTGTTGATGCCAGTAAAGTAGATCGTCACAGACAAGTAAACGATACATTCCGCACGTATCGTTCTACGAATGCTCATCGTTATGAAGATTCTTATTCCAATAAATATTAGAATGGAGGATGATTAAAGATGAAAAACGATACTATGGAAGGCAAGTGGAAACAACTCAAAGGCGAAGCTAAGAAACAGTGGGGAAATTTAACCGATGATGATTACGATCAAGCGCAAGGCGATCGTGAAAAAATGATCGGAAAGATTCAGGAAAGACACGGAAAAACAAGAGAAGATGCTGAACGCGAGTACGATGACTGGCATCGCAGATTCGGACAGTATTAAAAAAGAAGCAAACCCCGTCAGATTTGATCTGGCGGGGTTTTTACTGTCAATAATCCAGGAGAGAATTGAGTTTATCTTTATCGAGAACTTTAACAAGTTCCACAACTAATTTTGCGCTGTTTTCCAAATCACTCTTACTGATCATCGATGTGTGACTGTGTATGTAACGAGCCGCAACACCTACAACAATACTTGGAATACCTTTTTTAAATAGATGGAATTTACCAGCGTCTGTACCTCCCCCAAGCATAACATCTACTTGATACGGAATATTATTTTTTTCGGCAACTTCAATAATAAAATCACGAAAAGCTGTGTGTGGAATCATGGATGAATCCAGGAACGTAATCAGCGGACCTTTTCCTAGCTTTGCTTTATTGGCATTACCGCCTGGACCGTCCTCCGCCACCCCTACATCGAGTGCAATGGCAACCTCAGGTTCCATAATGTATGGTGCTGTTATCGCACCTCTTAGTCCCACTTCCTCCTGTACGGTTGCTCCGCTATATACGGTGTTTGGATGATCAGTTTCTTGAAGCTGTTTGAGTACGTTAAGTGCTGTATAGCATCCTGCCCGATTGTCGAGAGCTTTTGCAAGAATCGTGTCATTATTCGGCATCAGCTCAAATGGACAAATCGGAAGAATAGGATCACCAACTTTAATCCCCCACTCTTTTACTTGATCTTTATCGTTTGCTCCGATATCTATAAACATTTCTTTCATAGGATAAACTTTATTTCGTTCCTCAGGCTGAAGGATATGAGGTGCCTTTGAACCAACGACGCCAGTGAATGTTTTGTCTTTCGTCTGTACATGCACGCGCTGTGCTAGTAGAACTTGAGACCACCAGCCCCCTAGTGGAACGAAGCGAAGGTAGCCATTCTCCGTAATCTCGCTTACCATGAATCCGACTTCATCCATGTGTCCAGCAAGAAGAATTTTTGGACCATCACTAACTGATCCTTTTTTTTCTCCAAATACACTGCCTAAGTTATCAGTAACCAGACTGGCTCCCGTTTTATCAATCTCACGTTTCATAATTGCTCTTATTGCTTTTTCAAAACCAGGTGCTCCATTCGTTTCCGTTAACTCTTTTAATAAATCCACCTTAATCACCGTCCTATAGGTATAGGATGGGAAAAAATTAGTGAATTATTACAATTGAATAAAATGAGGTTTTGAAAATAAGCTGATTCACGAGCATTAAAAAAATGCCCTGTTTTGAAAAACAGGGCATTAATCATATTAAAGCTTAAACCAGCCTCTAGATTCTAAATCTGCACAATTTTTTTTCTTGTGGTGTTTTTTCTTTTTCTTCCAATGATCATGGCTTGAAGAAGAGGATACTTCTTTACACCAAAGAGAGGATGAACTAGAAGATGAACTTGAGGATGAAGATTCTTTTTTACACCAAAACTCGACTGAGCTAGAAGAGGACTCTTTCTTGCAGCATTTAGAAGAAGATTCTTTTTTGCAATCGTGTTTCTTTTTGCAATCGTCTTTCTTTTTGCAATCGTCTTTCTTTTTTCCGCAAGGATCTTCTTTCTTACAGCATAAAACTCTGCAATTGCTGCTTTCGTCGTCACCAAGTTCGCCAGCTTGAGCAATAAAGTTGATGGAGCCAATCGGGATTGTCACAATATTTAAGCTTTCTTCCTCAACTATTTGAATAGATGTGCGGTTAACAGCTGTAAGAACGCCTTCAATTTCTTCATCGCCACCATCGTTAACCTTTACTTTGCAATTGATTAATTTCCTTAAGATACTACGGAAATTATCATTACATACTTTTTTACGATCATTATGACAGCAGCTTTTGTCAGATACAACTGAAATGTTTCTGACATTGTTTAACGGCAAATAGAATACTTCTCTGTCGTCTGTTTTGATCGCGATAAAATCTCTTCCAACACAGACAAGCTTACCCTCTATTTCAATGTCATCAAATCCCTCGTTGGCTATGACACGCTTACATAAAAACTGTGCTACCTCTCTAGCCGAGAGTGTATTTTTTTTGCAACTCAAAAAATTTCCTCCTGAAAATATTATTGACATCTCTTGTCCATGTATTATATGTAGCACCGCGTTAAAAGGAATAGTTACTTGTCTATATTTCAACTTTTTAAGTCATAGGATTTGTTTTTATTAAAAAAATTGGGTTGAAGTGCACCTTTGTTTGTATTTAAAAAGAAATCGAAGGCAGTATAAAGATAAAGTATACGTAGAATGACTTATATTTCTTCAGAAAATAATACTCAAACAAGAACAAACGTTCCTGTTTCAGTGTTATAATTTAAATACGAATGATATTTATCAGGGGAGGATAAAATGGAAAACGTTGAGGCTGCTTATTTAGCTGGAATTATTGATGGAGAAGGCAGTATTACGTTAACAAGAATGCATAGTAAAGAATTTCGACGCCCTTGTATTTCTATTGCTTCTACTGACTTAGAGCTTCTTTCTTATATTAATTCAATTGTTATTAGCAGAATAAACTATAAAAAAAATTATTATCCGGATAACCATAAAAATTCTTATACCTTAACTATTAAGAAGAAAGAAACTGTTATGTTTGTACTATCAAAAATATTACCGTATTTAAGAATTGAAAGAAAAATAAAGCGAACGCAATGGATTCTTGATCATTACAATATAGTTACTCCACGTAATGGAAAATACACTCCAGAAATGTTAAAAGTAAAATTGCAGTTTGAAGAAGTTTTTTTTGACATATAAAAAAGACCAACAAATAAATGTTGGTCTGTATCCACCTATGTATTGGTGGAGACGGTGGGACATGTTGTTCCATGCTTTCGTCATGGCACTGACTATATCTTGAACCTGATATGAGGTCCCCCGGCGTATTATACGAAACATAAATTTACTTGGTATCCAAGCAGAATTTCGTATCCTAGTACTACCAAAAAACTTGGCAGCCTATAAGTCGATACATGGCTGTTGGATTGCTCCACATACCACTCGGCATTGCCTTGCAGCGAAGTTTTTCACTGGTTAGGTTTCACCGATAAAGCCGGATTTTCACTTATGTGTTGCCACACAAGGCGACTAATCCTAATCGAACCCACGTCCAAAGATATTGGCACTTAAGCTTCTACGAGTGTAGTCGGTTTATTCGCGTTTCGCGAATCCATCTGCCAGCCGACAGGCGTCCAGATCGCTAGCCTGATTATTCTCTTCCATCGTCCTCAGGCGGAGGACAACCGGCGTAGCCCACTAAGAGTGAGTCCCTTACCCTACCACATGGGCGATGGAGGGAGGAACAGCTAAAGTGCTATTACGCAGCTAAAGCTAAGTTGTTGTTTGTTTTGCCAGTTATTGGCTTTGGCGTTTTAACGAGGCCGACCCCCTCGACTCGCAACTTAAGCTCAAACTACCCCTGTCGAATCCGTAACGTCCCCATTATAAAATGGTGTGCAGAAACTTAATTCTGCCGCTACCGGAGAGAGATAAAAGCTTATTTGCTCTTATTCACTTGTGTACTCAGTATAACATTTTTAGTGCATCATCTCAATTGTAAGTTCCTGTAAGGAGAGCCAATTTAGACTTTTTGACGATCGCGGAATGCGCGGTCGATTTCTCTTTTTGCATCCTTCTTCTTAAGATCATCTCGCTTGTCATAATGCTTCTTACCTTTAGCCAAACCAATTAAAAGCTTAGCAAAGCCGTTTTTAAGATACATTTTCAAAGGAACAATGGAATACCCTTGTTCTTTTGTTGCACCTAAAAGCTTATTTATTTCCTTGCGATGCAAAAGCAGCTTTCGTGTACGAAGCGGATCGTGGTTGTAACGATTTCCTTGTTCGTACGTACTGATATGCATGTTGTGCAGAAACAACTCGCCGTTTTGCACGCGGGCAAATGAATCTTTAAGGTTTGCCCGTCCTGCGCGAATGGATTTTATCTCTGTGCCCTGAAGGACAATTCCAGCTTCAAATGTTTCTTCGACGTGGTAATCGTGCCGCGCTTTTTTATTTTGTGCGACTACTTTCCCTTCTCCTTTTGGCATGTAAACTCAATCCTCCCCACAGCAAGTGAACTTTAATTATAGCAATTTGGTCAAATAACGTCAAGGTTCACCATGATAGATGAACCTTGATCATCACCCTATTATTTCTTCTTTTTCTTGCCTTTCTTTTTAGCCACAGGCTTGTAAAACGGCTTTTTCTTCCCCTTTTTGGAATCCTGAGGCCCACTGGAACGATCAGACTCACTATTGCGGTTCTTGCTGCGTCTTCCTCGTCCTCGTTTCGGTGTGTCACCAATATCGATTACTTGCTGGCGGTCTTTATGACGCTTGCGCGGTGTTCCTTTCATACCGACGATTTCAAAATCAATCGCGCGTTCATCAACATTTACGTTTACAACCCGTATTGAAATCTCGTCACCGATTCGGAACACGTTACCAGTACGCTCTCCGATCATGGCCATAAACTTCTCATCAAAACGATAATAATCGTCTGTTAAGTAGCTGACATGCACAAGACCTTCAATTGTATTCGGCAGCTCGACAAAAAGGCCGAAGTTCGTAACGGAACTGATCACACCATCAAACTCTTCCCCAACTTTATCAAGCATAAACTGAGCTTTTTTCAGTTCGTCCGTTTCACGCTCTGCATCAACTGCACGGCGTTCCATGACTGAAGAGTGTTTCGCGATCCCTGGCAGCTCTGCTTTCCAATGGCTTACCGTTTTTGGACCAGTATCTTTTTCAAACAGATATGTTCGGATCAATCTGTGAACGATTAAATCCGGATAACGTCGGATCGGCGAAGTGAAATGGGTATAGAATTCAGTTGCTAAACCATAGTGGCCTAGTGACATATGATCGTATTTCGCCTGTTTCATGGAACGAAGCATGATCTTGCTGATAACCATCTCTTCTGGTTCGCCTCTAACGGTTTCCAGAAGCTGCTGAAGACTGCGTGGATGAATATCGCTTACTGATCCTTTTAACGCGTAACCGAACATTCCGATGAATTCCAAGAAACGTTCCAGCTTGCCTTCGTCTGGATCTTCGTGGATACGATACATAAACGGAAGCTCCAGCTCGTGGAAATGCTGAGCAACGGTTTCGTTGGCACAAAGCATAAATTCCTCAATCAGCTTTTCAGCAACTGAACGTTCACGCAGAACGACATCCTGCGGATCGCTATTTTCATCTACGAGAACTTTAGCTTCTGAAAAATCAAAGTCAATAGCACCGCGGGCAAAACGTTTTTTACGCAAAACTTCTGCCAGCTCGCCCATTAGCTTAAAGAATGGAATTAAAGGCTCATAGCGCTTAGAAACTTCTTCATCTTCATCCTGCAAAATTTTCCGGACATCTGTATAAGTCATTCGTTCTGTTGTTTTAATGACACTCGGAAAGATATCGTGCTTAATTACTTCACCATCATGATTAATTTCCATCTCACAAGAAATCGTCAAGCGGTCAACTTTCGGGTTCAATGAACAGATTCCATTCGAGAGACGATGCGGAATCATCGGAATAACCCGGTCTACTAAGTACACACTCGTACCTCGTTCACGTGCTTCTTTATCGATTGCTGACTCTTCCGTTACGTAGTGTGTAACATCAGCAATATGAACGCCAAGCTTATAATGACCGTTCGGCAGTTTTATAACATGAACGGCGTCATCCAAGTCCTTTGCATCAGCCCCATCAATCGTTACGATCGTTTCATTTCGAAGATCGCGGCGTCCTTCAATGTCTTTCGGATCGATTTCGTCTGGCGTATTGTGCGCTTGTTCTAATGCTTCCTCAGGGAACTCCCTTGGCAGTCCGTGCTTAAAAATAACAGAGATAATGTCCACACCCGGATCGTTTTTATGTCCGATGATATGGATGATCTCACCTTCAGCACTGTTTCGGCCTTCTGGGTACTTCGTTATTTTCACAACGACTTTATGTCCTTCTACAGCACCATTGACGCCATCTGCTGGAATGAAGATGTCATTCGGGATTCGTTTGTCATCAGCCACTACAAAACCAAATCTGCGGCTTTCTTGGAACGTACCGACTACTTCAGTTACGCCGCGCTCTAAAATGCGGATAATCGTTCCTTCTGGACGTGATCCTGAAGATGTGTTGTTTAACCGGACTAGAACGGTATCACCGCTCATCGCGCCATTCATATCTGATTGTGAGATATACACATCTTTTTGTTCGCTGTCTTCAGGGATCAAGAACGCAAAGCCTTTTGCATGGCCTTGTACTCGCCCTTTGATCAGGCTCATCTTTTCTGGAAGACCATAACGGTTCGTTCGTGTTCTTACTACGGAACCTTCATCTTCTAGTTGATTTAATGATAAAACCAGTTCTTTGAAAGCATCAGCATCCGGCAGTTGAAGAGCTTCTTCAATCTCGGTTACTGTCATCGGCTTTTCCGATTCTTTCATGAGCTGGAGTATTTGCAGTTTATCCAAAAACTGACCTCCTTTTTAAGGAAAAGGTTCTATTCAGACCATTCCAGGTCTTCTAAGAATGCATATACGTCCTCATGCAATTGTTCTTTTTCCTTGTCTAATGTAATGACGTGTGTTGAATTTTCGTACCATTTTAAATCTTTCTTTTCACTTTCAACTTCGTTATAAATAATATTTGCAGAATCTGTGTTAATCATTTCATCATGTCTAGCCTGCACCACAAACGTAGGTGCGTATACAAGGTCTACTGAATTTCTTACGCTTTGCAGGAGCTCTTGGAGCGCTTTTAGCGTATTCATCGGCGTTTTTTTAAACTCTTCCATTTCTTGTTCAATTTGTTCAGGAGATTTTTGTTCACGCTTTTTATATTCTTCGGCATACTCACAAACCCCTTTATACATCACTTCCTCGCTTTTGATGTACATGGGTGCGCACATTGGGACAACGGCTTTTACAGGCTGTTCAGTTGCGAGTTTTAATGAAAATACGCCTCCAAGAGAAAGTCCGACAACCGCAATTTCGTCATATCCTTTTTCTTTTAAGTGGTTGTATCCGCCGATTACATCTTCCCACCAGTCATCTGGTCCTGTATGGACGAGTTCTTCAGGTGGAACCGCGTGTCCTTTATATTGTGGTGCGTGGCACGTGTAGCCTTTCTTTTGAAGGAATCTCCCCATCATTCTTACGTCCGCTGAACTGCCGGTAAATCCGTGCAGCATGAGGACTGCCCGCTTTCCTCCTTCAAAAAAAAACGGTTTTGGTGCTGTAATTTTCATGCTGTTTCTCTCCTATTCACTCATTAAAAATTGATAAACCTCATCGATCAGCTGATCTTTTTCAACATCATGGCAAATCATGTGCTTCGATTCTTTAAAGTAGCAAATTCGTTTATTGGATGCTGCAATCGTCCCATATAAAAACTCCGCACTTTTTCTTGGTACAAGTCCGTCACACTCTCCTTGTACAATCAACGTAGGTGCTGAGATCTGTGATAATTCTGGTTTAAGCAGCTTTACTAGCTTTCGAAATTCCCTTGTTGCACTTAAAGGGGTATCAAGCAGCTTTTTCCTGTATCTTTTATAGAGTTCATGGTCTTTTAACTGACCATTAAATCCTGAGATCATCATATTCGCTATATCTTTAATCATCTGTCCGGGGTTTAAATAATAAGCACTTGCATTCAACAAGATTAACTTATCGCAGCCATATTTGGATGCCAGATACCCTGCGAT
This sequence comes from Fictibacillus halophilus, assembly GCF_042680145.1. Lineage (GTDB taxonomy): Bacteria > Bacillota > Bacilli > Bacillales > Fictibacillaceae > Fictibacillus > Fictibacillus halophilus_A. The sequence goes on from NZ_JBHTNQ010000001.1 coordinate 2,524,747, forward strand.
CATTCCACCCATTGAAAACCCGACGATGTAGATTTTATCGGCTTTTTTTTCAAGTTCAAGATATGCGTTTTCTGCTTCTTGCAGCCATTCTTTGTGTGTTCTGCCCTTTAATGAAAGCTCAGTCCCATGCCCTGGGTAAGTCGGAACAGAAAGTATCCAATCTGTATTTTTCTGTAGATACTCTGTGATGGGCTCGATTTCATAGGGTCCTCCGGTAAAGCCATGCAAACAAAGACAACCGATCATACTACCACCTTTTTGACTTTAGATTACCCTTTTATGTACGTATCAAATCATATCACAACCAATATAAGAAATGGTGAGCCACGGTTTTTGCACATTAAAAAAACAACAAGCGATGTTTCGCCTGCTGCTCTTAAGTACTGATTAATTTGTAGGTAAGAAATACGCTACTAAAATTGTCAAAATGAAGAATAATACTGCAAGAATCACTGTAAGTTTACTAAGCAATGCATCAATACCGCGTGCTTTTTGCTTACCAAAAAGCTGCTCAGCTCCACCTGTAATCGCTCCTGATAATCCGGCCGAACGACCTGACTGAAGAACAACGACAACAATTAAAGATAATGATACTAAAATAAGAAGGATTTTTGCTGCTGTTAGCATGAATGTTACACCTCCACCGTTCCACGTTACATTACTATAAATGTATCATAGTGGAAGGGACGAGGCAAAGTTTTTTTCTGAACCTTCTTTAATTTGTTCCAAAGTAATTGATATCAAATTCCTTATGAAAGATATAAAGCCGGACAGCTCTTATTACGTTAAGCCTTTTATTTAGAAGTCCCACGATTTGAACTGTGACTCCAGGCTGAACTGCTTCATCAGGCGCAATATCAAGTGTCTTATCTCCGTCAAGGAGCTCTGTTTTGGAATCTAGCTGTACTCTCATCATCGTTTTTTTATGATGAATCGTAAACATACTTCCTTTTGCTTCTTTCACTTTTCCAACAAAGCTGATTGGATTCAATTTTTCTTGTTTGATTTCTGCACCATCCGAAGATTCTTGTTTAAGTGGCTGCATCATAAACATCCCCTCTTCGCATTATGGGGACATCCCCCATATTCATTTTACTGATCTTTTGATTGTTTTATGTCTGTTTCTGATGGTGTGTCCTTCTGTGAGGAATAGTAGTTGTCGTTGAATATGGATTTTTTTATAACAACATCTTCATAGCTTTCTGATTTTAAACGGGCTTTTTCGCCATTCGTAATCTGCAGGTCATACGTTCTGAAAATCAAAATAATAAATAAAAGAATGATAAATCCAAAATATAGATGAAAACGATATGCCCTGTCTCTTCGATGCTGTATAGTTTCCTCTACCCTCATTTTCACTTCACCACACCTATTTGGAAGAAACATCGATATTTAAGGAGTTTTTTCCTTTTACTTAATTTACTCTCTTTTCATCAACTCTAAAATGGCTTTTACATGATTCTTCTCTCATACGAAGATGATAAGTTTCAGAAAATTAAACAGATGTTTAAAGAATTGATAGGACAAAAAAAACCTGCATGACATTAAGTCTAGTGCAGGTTTCTAAGTGGTCGGAACTTATTTAATTTGCAGCATATACCCGTAACGCGGAACGGTAACAATGGAGTCACCATATGGTCCGAGCTTCTTTCGCAAACGATAGACTAGAGCATTAATCTCATCGTTCCCTACATCAGGCAGCGTATTTGATCCTGCTACCATTCTTTCAGGCCAGATTTGAATCTTAATTTCGTCGCTGCTCACAGCCTGGTTCTTTTTTCTGTAGAGAAAAACGAGCAGATCCGTATGTTTACCCGATAAAAATAAAGGTTCACCATCGATTGATATTTGGCGCCGTTCAGGAATGATGTGCAGCCCGTTCGTGATTTTCTTTTCAGCCGGTTCGATTGGTGATGTGAATTCCATCGTTAAGTCTGTTTCTGCTGTTTCGGTATTTAAGTAGGTTAGCAGAACAACACCTTTTGCCAGACTGATTACATCACCTGATTGCAGCTGTTTTGGAACATTTGGATCCAGCTTTACTTTATTCAGCTCAGTCCCGTGTTTGGAATCCAAGTCACGAATAAAAGGCTGACCGTCTTGTATAAAGATTTCAGCGTGATTGCGTGAAACATATGGACTTAGCAATGAAATATCTGTTTCATTTGTATGTGATGATCTCCCAAAGGTTAAAACTTCACCCTCGGATTTAAGCGGAATCAAGCTCCCCGTATCGTAAGGATCTCCCGCTTCAATTCGTATGTATAAGCTTTGTTTCATATTAATTCCCCCGTACAAAAACAATAACTTGTTACTAGCATTTTATATGATAATGACTCAAATTAGAAGAAATAAGGATATGGATGAATGGAAGTATCATTTATTCCGGCAAGGCAACAATAACATTGGTGTCGTAATGATACCACAGAACCTAAAACTCAAGATGTCGGAGGGATATTGCAATGAATATTCGTGAAGGCTTAATTCCTGCAACTTTAGGAACAGCAGTTACCGCTACTGGATATGCGCTAAAACAGTCGCGCGGAACAAACAAGATGGTTGCCAATACAATCTTTGGTTTCGGTCTTGCTCACGTCGTACTTGGTGTAATTGACCTTGTTGAACATCGCCGTTAGGTTCTAAACTCTTATAATGAAGGTGCCCCGAAAGTTTTTGCTTTTGGGACACTTTCTTTATTTATATGTAAGTCATTTCTTCGAATTTATACATTTAATAATTATTTTCAAAATTTTTAGATTGTACCGTATAGGACAACCCTGCTTTTACAAATCTTAAAGGTAACAAGATTGGAGGGATCAAAAATGACTGTTTTTGAAACGATGTCCCTGATGATTAGTTTCTCAATGCTCATTGTTACCATCCTTCATTCTAGCGGACGCTCTCGATAAGCAGCAGGGTTTTTAGTTTGTTAAACAGCTTGTGCCAGTTTCGCAGTATTAAATGAAGACAGCCCCCGGATGCGGCTCTGAGGCGCCTATCCGGGGGCTGTCTTTGTCAGAAAGACAAAATGGCGGTTTGTCTTTGTTTGGGGTCAGACCCCTACTTTTGTACTACTTACTTCTTTAGGTTGTAGAATGCGTTCATTCCTGGGTATACAGCAAGGTTGCCTAGCTCGTCTTCGATGCGAAGAAGCTGGTTGTACTTCGCAACACGGTCTGTACGTGAAGGAGCACCAGTCTTGATCTGACCAGCATTTGTCGCAACTGCGATGTCAGCGATTGTGCTGTCTTCAGATTCACCTGAACGGTGAGAGATTACAGCTGTGTAGCCTGCACGCTTAGCCATTTCGATTGCGTCAAATGTTTCAGTCAGCGTACCGATTTGGTTAACTTTGATAAGGATTGAGTTACCGATTCCTTTTTCGATACCTTCAGAAAGCTTTGTTGTGTTTGTAACGAACAAGTCGTCTCCCACTAGCTGAACGCGGTCACCGATGCGCTCTGTTAATAGCTTAAAGCCTTCCCAGTCGTTTTCATCTAGTCCGTCTTCGATTGAAACGATCGGATACTTGTTAACAAGCTCTTCGTAGAATGCAACCATCTCTTCAGATGATTTAACAACACCTTCACCAGAAAGGTGGTATTTGCCGTCTTCTTTCTTGAACAATTCAGAAGCAGCAACGTCCATTGCAAGACGTACTTCTTCACCTGGCTTATAGCCAGCTTTTTCGATTGCTTCCATGATTGTTTGAAGTGCTTCTTCATTTGAACCAAGGTTAGGAGCGAATCCGCCTTCGTCACCTACAGCTGTGTTTAAGCCTTTTTCTTTAAGAACTGCTTTTAAGCTGTGGAAGATTTCAGTTCCCATGCGAAGTGCTTCTGGGAAGCTTTCAGCACCAACAGGCATAACCATGAATTCTTGAATATCAACGTTATTGTCAGCGTGCTCTCCACCGTTAAGGATGTTCATCATTGGTACTGGAAGAGTCTTAGAGTTGAATCCTCCTAGGTACATGTAAAGAGGTACGTTTAAGAAATCAGCAGCAGCGTGTGCAACAGCCATGGAAACTCCCAGGATTGCGTTAGCACCCAGCTTGCCTTTGTTTTCAGTACCATCAAGCTCGATCAATGTTTGGTCGATTCCAACTTGGTCTAATACATCGAAGCCGATTAGCTCAGGAGCGATGTTTTCGTTTACGTTGTTTACTGCGTTCATAACACCTTTTCCAAGGTAACGCTCTTTATCGCCATCACGAAGCTCAACTGCTTCATATTCACCAGTAGAAGCACCAGATGGAACGATTGCGCGTCCGAAAGCACCTGATTCAGTGTAAACTTCTACTTCAACTGTTGGATTACCACGAGAGTCGAGGACTTCGCGAGCATAAATTTCAATAATCGTTGACATAAAATTCTCTCCTTTTAATAAAAAAGTTTAATGTAAAGGCTCATTTCTTAAAGATTCTTGCTTTTAAACATGAGTACGCTTCTAAGACAAGTTGATTGGAACGCAAGGTGCGAGACTCCTGCGGGATCAGCGGGACAGGTGAGACTCCTGATGGCGCAAAGAGCGCAGAGGAGGCTCACCGCACGCCCCGCGGAAAGCGAGCATCCTGGAGCGGAAATCAACTACTTCTACAATTCGTACAATGGCCCTATGCAGCGTTGTGCACCAAAGCTGCCCTATTTAATTAACGTTTTACCTGTCATTTCTTTCGGCTGATTGCCGCCTAAAAGAGCTAGAACCGTTGGTGCAAGGTCGGCCAAGATTCCGTCCTGGCGAAGCTCTGCTCCCTCTTGGGTAACAATTACCGGTACAGGATTTGTGGTGTGAGCTGTCATCGGGTTGCCTTCCATCGTAATAACCTCATCGGCGTTACCATGGTCAGCTGTAATGATCGCTGCTCCACCTTTTGCAATAATCGCATCTACTACTTTTCCTAAACATTCATCAACTGTTTCAACCGCTTTAATCGTAGGTTCAAGCATTCCAGAGTGACCTACCATATCAGGATTGGCAAAGTTTAAGATGATTGCGTCATGCTTATCCGCTTCAATCTCTCCTAAAAGCGCATCCGTAACTTCATAAGCACTCATTTCAGGCTTTAAGTCGTATGTTGCTACTTTTGGCGAGTCGATCAAGATGCGAGTTTCACCAGGAAACTCAGCTTCACGTCCTCCGCTGAAGAAGAACGTTACATGCGGATATTTTTCAGTTTCGGCAATACGAAGCTGTTTGAAGTTTTGCTGTGATAAAACCTCTCCTAGCGTATTGTCCAAGTTGGTTGGCTTAAATGCTACGTCACCATCTACTGTTTCACTAAAATGTGTTAAGCATACAAAGTGCAGGTTCTTTGGAAACTCTGCTCCGCGGTCGAAGCCACGGAAATCTTCATTCGTAAACACTTGTGAGATTTGAATGGCACGGTCAGGACGGAAGTTGCAGAAAATGACTGCGTCTCCATCTTGAATTGTCGCTACTGGCTCGCCATTTTCTTTTTTCAGAACAGACGGCAAGACGAATTCGTCATGAACGCCATTGTTGTAAGAGTCTTCTACTACCTCGAACGGATCTCTGTAATCAGGACCTTCACCATAAACCATCGCACGGTACGATTTTTCTACACGATCCCAGCGCTTGTCGCGGTCCATTGAATAATAGCGTCCTGATAATGTTGCAATTTCACCAACACCAAGTTCACTCATCTTATCAACTGTTGTTTGAATATAGCCTTTTGCAGATTGAGGCGGTACATCACGCCCGTCCAAGAATCCGTGCAGATATACCTTTTCTACGTTCTGCTTTTTAGCAAGATCAAGCAGTGACAAGATATGTTCGATGTGGCTGTGGATGCCTCCATCAGACAGCAAACCGAAGATATGAAGAGCTTTGCCAGTTTGCTTCACATGGTTCATGGCTTCGATAAAAGTTTTATTTTCGTAAAAATCGCCTTCTTTAATCGATAAATTCACGCGAGTCAAACTTTGATACACGATACGTCCTGCACCAATGTTTAAGTGACCCACTTCTGAATTTCCCATTTGACCATCAGGAAGACCAACAGCTTCCCCACTTGCAGTTAGTTGTGCATGCGGATACGTTTCCCAGTAGCGGTCAAAGTTGGGCTTTTTCGCTTGTGCAACAGCATTACCTTTGTCTTCATTACGGCAAGCAAAGCCGTCTAAGATGATTAAAGCTACCGGTTTTTTACTCATCGGCTAACGCCCTCCAAAAGCTGAAGGTAAGATTTTGGATCAAGGCTGGCACCGCCAACTAATGCACCATCGATGTCAGACATGCTCATTAATTCTTTTATGTTGTCAGGCTTTACACTGCCGCCGTATTGAATACGAACCGCATCTGCGACATCTTGTGAGAATTGTTCTGCAACAACACTGCGGATGTAAGCACAAACTTCATTTGCATCTTCAGAAGATGCTGTCTTCCCTGTACCGATTGCCCAAACTGGCTCATAAGCGATAACCGTTTGTTTCATCTGCTCATCTGAAAGACCTTGAAGTCCTTTTTCCGTTTGTTCTTTAACGACATCTTTTGTTTTGTCAGCTTCACGCTGGTCTAATGTTTCGCCCACACAAACGATCGGAGTTAATCCGTGTTTGAATGCAGCTTGTGTTTTTTGGTTAACCAGTTCGTCTGTTTCGCCAAAAAATTCACGGCGTTCAGAATGTCCAAGAATAACATATTGAACGTTTAGATCCTTTAGCATAACAGGACTGATCTCACCTGTGAAAGCACCGCTCTCCTCGAAGTGCATGTTTTGAGCACCAATCGCAAGAGGTGTACCCTCTGCTTCGTCTGCTAAACAGTCAAGGAAAAGAGCAGGAGCACAGATTACAGAATCAACAGTTTCAGCTGAAGGCACAAGACCTTTCACTTCTTCTACGAAGCTGCGTGCTTCAGTTAACGTTTTATTCATTTTCCAGTTACCTGCAATAATAGGTTTACGCATTCAAATTCACCTCTTTAATTTTAGGCTCTTTTCTAAAAAGGTTGTTGCATCCGGTCATTTTCGTTATAGGACATCATTGAAAAGTTGATTGGAGCGCAAGGTGCGAAACTCCTGCGGGACGAGTGGGACAGGTGAGACTCCTAAAGGCGCAAAGCGCCAGGAGGCTCACCGCCCGCCCCGCGGAAAGCGAAGCAACCTGGAGCGGAAATCAACCACCCACAAAAGCAACAAAGCTTATGAAAAAAGCCTTTTTCTAAACATGCAATTGTCTTATCGGTCGTTAAGTGCTTCGACGCCTGGAAGTGCCTTACCTTCCATGAACTCTAGAGAAGCTCCGCCGCCTGTTGAGATGTGACTCATCTTGTCAGCAAGACCGAACTTTTCAACAGCTGCAGCTGAGTCTCCGCCGCCAATTACGCTGTACGTATCAGTTGCTTCTGCAAGAGCGTTTGCAACAGAACGAGTACCGTTTGCGAATGCGTCAATTTCAAACACACCCATTGGTCCGTTCCATATTACAAGCTTCGATTCTTTAATAACCTTTACGTACTTTTCAATAGTTTTCGTTCCGATATCAAGACCTTCCCAGTCTGATGGGATAGAATCGATGTCTACATTTTTAGTGTTAGCATCATTTGAAAAATCATCAGCAACTAAAACATCTTCAGCAATCAGGAGGTTTACGCCTTTTTCTTTCGCTTTTTCCATGAAGCCTCGAGCTGTTTCAATTTTGTCTTCTTCTAAAAGAGACTTCCCTACGTCATGACCAAGAGCCTTAATGAATGTGTAGCCAAGACCTCCGCCAATGATCAAGTTGTCTACTTTGTCTAAAAGATTGTCAATTACGTCAATCTTGTCCTTAACTTTCGCACCGCCAATAATCGCAGTGAAAGGACGGTCAGGATTTGATAGAGCTTTTCCAAGCACTTCAAGTTCTTTTTCCATCAACAAACCTGATACAGCAGGAAGATGTTTTGCGATTCCTTCTGTTGAAGCATGCGCACGGTGTGCTGCTCCGAAAGCATCGTTAACATAAACATCTGCCAAAGCTGCGAATTTTTCTGCTAGTTCAGGATCGTTCTTTTCCTCACCAGGGTAAAAACGAACGTTTTCTAATAGAATTACTCCGCCTTCTTCTAGGCTTGCTAATGCTTTTTCTACTTCTTCCCCGTATGCTTCATCCGTTTTTACAACTTCTTTTCCAAGAAGATCGCTTAAACGCTGTGCAACTGGATCTAAGCGAAGCTCTTCCACAACTTGTCCTTTTGGACGTCCTAAGTGGCTTGCTAAAAGAACTTTTGCACCTTGCTCTGTTAAGTATTTGATGGTTGGAAGAGCTGCGTTAATACGCGTTTCATCCGTAATCTTTCCATCTTTCATCGGCACGTTGAAATCAACGCGGCAAAAAACTACTTTGCCTTTTAAATCGATGTCGCGAACACTTTTTTTGTTCATAAGTAAATGAAACCTCCTGACAGTCAAAAAGATTAAAAGAATGACAACCCTTGTATTTCACATGGGAAAGAGGAGTAGAAGCCCTGAAAAATGACTTCTCCCCCTCCTTATTGTTCTTCTCTATCTATTAAAGTCCTTTTTTAGCGATATAGTCAATTAAATCGACAACACGATTTGAGTATCCAGTTTCGTTATCGTACCAAGATACAACTTTAACCATGTTTCCTTCCATAACCATTGTAGAAAGAGCATCGATTGTAGAAGAATGAGTGTCGCCATTGTAGTCAGTTGATACAAGCGGCTCTTCAGAGTAGCCAAGGATTCCTTTTAGGTTGCCTTCAGCTTCTGCTTTAAGTGCAGCATTAACTTCGTCAACTGTTACTTCTTTGTCTAGTTCAACAACTAAGTCAACTAGAGATACGTTTGGAGTTGGAACACGCATTGCCATACCATTAAGCTTTCCTTTAAGTTCAGGAAGCACTAGAGATACCGCTTTTGCAGCACCAGTTGAAGTAGGAATGATGTTCTCAGCAGCCGCACGAGCACGACGAAGATCTTTATGTGGAAGATCTAGAATTTGCTGATCGTTTGTATATGAGTGAACTGTTGTCATCATACCGCGCTTCACGCCAAACTTCTCGTGAAGAACTTTTGCGAATGGTGCAAGACAGTTTGTAGTACAAGATGCGTTAGAGATAACATCGTGGCTAGCAGCATCGTACTTATCTTCGTTAACACCAAGAACTACTGTGATATCCTCATCTGAAGCAGGAGCAGAAATGATTACTTTTTTAGCACCAGCTTCTAAGTGTTTAGCAGCGTCTGCACGCTTTGTGAAGCGTCCAGTTGATTCAACAACTACTTCTACACCAAGATCTCCCCAGCCAAGTTGTGCTGGATCGCGTTCAGCTAAAACTTTGATTTCTTTGCCATCTACAATTAGTGCATTTTCCTTAACTTCTACAGAACCAGCGAACTTGCCATGAACAGTGTCATGCTTTAAAAGGAAAGCAAGAGTGTCTGCATCTGTTAAGTCGTTTACAGCTACAACTTCTACCTCAGGGTTGTTGAATGCTGCGCGGAATACATTACGGCCGATACGACCGAAACCGTTAATACCAATTTTTGTTGCCATGTAAAATGACCTCCTTGATTTAAGAGAGAATTTATTTTTTATATAAAGGGAAAAACCCTTAATAACGTAATGAAAATAGACTTACGGACGACCCAATAGATTTCGGGCAGCTCCCTCGTCTGTTATGAGTACCTTTTTTGGACCATGTTTCATAAAAGCTGCAATCGCATCTGCTTTAGATGAACCGCCTGCTACTGCCATGATGAAATCACTGTTGTGAAGCTCATCAAGCTGCAGTCCTATCGTACGGACGCGATGAACGACTTCCCCTTGCTGGTTAAAGTAGTAGCCAAACGCTTCAGCGACGGCTTTTTCTTCATCCAGTTTTTCCAAAAGGGATGGGTTGGAATTCCTGCGTTCTGCCATTGTTTTAGCATCACCAATCCCGTGTAGCACTATACCAGCGGAGTGTATGAGCTCCATCACTTCTTTCACACCAGGTTCAGCCATTAAAGAAAGATAGGTTTCTTTGCTGAGCTGATCCGGCAAATGAAGCAACCTGTATTCGCCATTGGCTTTTTGAGCCATTGTTGAGCAAATCGTGTTGGCTTGGTTTTCAACTTTCTCCCCAAGTCCGCCGCGGGCTGGAACAAACAGTAATTGCTGGCCTTTTTGGATCGGTGACATCATTTCCGCAACAGAGGCGAGAGTTGTACCGCCCGTTACTGCAATGATATTTTTCGTTGACAGCTGACGCTTAAGCCTGTCAGCAGCAGCTTTACCCATGTCGTTCTTGACCCAAAGATCTTGATCACTGTCACCTGGTACAACGATGACTTCAGACAGATTTAACATTTCCTTAAGATCTGATTCTAAAACATGCAAACCTGACAATTCTTTCATCATCTCAGAGAGTTCTACTAAAATATCATGCCCCTCTGAAGTTAATGACATGCCAGACGTCTGAATCGTTAGAAGCCCTTGATCTTTCAGAAAGGAAACCTCAGAACGCAAAACTCGTTCAGTCATGTTCAGGGTCGAGGCTAAGCTTCTTCTGCCAATGGGCTCATGAATTCTTACCACATTTAAAACGTTGTAACGTTTCCGCATCGTTTCCAGAAGGTCTGGCAGCAATTTCTTTTGCACATCTAATAGATTCTTCATTGCACATTCTCCTGATTTAATGGGATTACGGTACGTTTTGTTTATGATGGGTAAAAAAGATACCTCTTTGGACACCTTTCGTCCCAGTTAGTCATTTTTTGTCCCATTAGCGTAAGAAAATAACTTGGTGCTACCCAAGTATGTTATTGCCAATTGTATAATTCCCTGATCGCATGAATTTCAAACGTGCCAGAAAAAACTTTTTGTCATAAAAAAGTCAAATTTCCTTCTGGCAAGTTTATATTATCAAATACTTTCACTAGATTTCAACAACTTTTACTTATTAAAAATTAGTAAGCGCTTTCTTTACTTTATCAATAGAGATGATACCGTAACCGATTTCTGCGCCCTCCACTTCTATAACAGGAATCATCAATCCGTATTTTTCAAGAAGTACGTCGTCTTTATAAATGTCTACAGTTTCAATTGTGAACGGTATTTCTTTTTGCAGGTCTTGTAATAGTTTATGCGCCTTATCGCAGAGTGGACAATGTTCTTTTGTATAAAAAACAACTTTTTTTTCGGTCATTATTTATTCTCCTTTTTAAACGATTGTTTAACTTAAATGATAGCAGAACCTATAAAAAAAGAATAAAGATCTCATCCGTTAAGAAAGTCTGTTTTCGTATTCACTGTTGCTCTTGATTGTGGTTGATCTCCGCTCCAGGTTGCTCGCTTTCCACGGAGCGTGCGGTGAGCCTCCTGCCGCTTTGCGCCATTAGGAGTCTCACCTGTCCGCTCGTCCCGTAGGAGTCTCGCACCTTACGCTCCAATCAACTAGTCAAAGAAGCCTACTCAATAGAAATGTACTAAAGCAATAATCTTTAGAATGAATCAAAGAAAAAGATCTCTTCCAGCTGGAAAAGATCTTGGATTTCATTTATGAAGAGTAACGTTTTCTTTTTGCTGAAGACGGAATATTTAATTCTTCCCTATATTTTGCAACTGTTCTTCGCGAGATGCTTAATCCGCTATTTTGTTCTAATAAAGCAGCAAGAACTTGATCAGATAATGGCTTTAGTTTGTTCTCGCTTTCTACCAGCTTTTTTATCTCTGTTTTAGCTGATGTTGCTGAAGCACTTCCGCCATCCTGTGTATATATTTTTGCTGAGAAAAAAGACTTAAGCTCAACTGCCCCTTTGGAAGTCTGCAAAACTTTATTCTTCACCGCACGGCTAACAGTAGATTCATGCACACCTATTTGATCAGCTACATCTTTTAACGTTAATGGTATGAGGTCCTTTTTCTCGAACGTATGAAAATATCTCTCTTGGACTCTAACGATCTCAGATGTAATTTTCAGAAGTGTTTCTTTTCTTTGCTCTAAAGCTTTTTTAAGCCAGTTGAACTTTTGATACGATTCATCTATAAATTTTGACTTTTTATTTTTATCCTTTAAAAGGGATGCATAGCTGTCATTCAGCTTCATGACTGGTGAATATTGATCGTTGATTGAAATATGAAACTTCCCGCTTTCCACTGACACTGATACATCCGGATATAAATAAGACTGCTCATCGGCTGGTGAAAAAGCTGCTCCCGGCCGCGGATCTAATGTCTGCAGAAAATCTGCCGCTTCTTCAATCTGCTGCGGGGGGACATTAAGCAGTTCAGATAAGGTTTTTATTTTCCGTTCTGCCAGCAGCTCTAAATGCTGATCTACGATTATGTAGCTTAATGTGCGTTCGAGTTTTTGTTCAGAAAGCTGGATTAAAAGGCATTCTCTTAAACTGCGGGCACCGATGCCAGTTGGTTCTAGCTTCTGCAGCATAGAGATAAGTTCTTCACACTTCTCTTTGGTGGCAGTAAATTGAGCTGCCGTTTCTTCAGCCGTTACAGTCAGATAACCATTTTCATTCAAGCTTAATAAAAGATAATTAAATATTTTCCGGTCCTTTTCCTGAAGAGGAAGCAAGATTGATTGTTTATATAGATAGTCATACAGCGTTTCTTGTTCGATGATCAGATGGTCGTAACTCTGTTTATCAGCTGATTGACTGCTGACTCCATTTTTACGTCCGCTTTTTTTCAGTGTTGTAAACATGCCTTTAGGCTCGGAGATTTCGATTAAAGGATTTTCTAACGCCTGCTCTTGCAGATAGGAAGTTAGTTCATAACTAGGAACTTGTAAAATGGCGATGGCCTGGCGTAGTTCAGTTGTCATGACGAGATTCATGCTCTGCTGTTGGTACAAACCCATTTCCATTTTGTATCCCTCCCCCTATTCATGATACTACAGATGTAAGCGCTATACATCCTACAAAATTTGGCGATGAATGAATTGAAATGAGAATTGACTGGGGTCTGTCCCGGGACAGACCCCAGTCAATTCTCACACAATTCTTAGGGTACAAAAAAATGCCAGCACCGCCCGGGGGCAGTCTGGCATTCTAAACTTTACTATTAAAGTTTTGTTACGTTAGCAGCTTGTGGTCCACGCTCGCCATCAACGATTTCGAAAGATACTTCTTGTCCTTCTTCAAGAGACTTGAAGCCTTCTGATTGAATCGCAGAAAAGTGAACGAATACGTCGTTTCCGCCTTCAACTTCGATGAAGCCGAAACCTTTCTCAGCGTTAAACCATTTTACTTTACCATTTTGCATGGGTGTTTCCTCCTTACAAACGCTATGTAAGCGTTTTAACTCTTTTAACCGTATTACTATGTAAATAAAAAGGCATAAAAAAATACGTACTCATCTGAATAATCAGAAGCGGATTTAAGTGTTCCACTTCTTATTCAAAAAGTACGACCGCTTTAAATCCAAAAATATTCACACCGTAAATGGTTAAATAAAATATAACATGCCTAAATTCAATTGTCAAAACTAGGGATGATTTTTTTCATTTAATTTTGATTAGGCACAAGAATAGGCTATGATAGATAAGGGTTTTATATACACATTATTATTTACTTTCCACTTAGATTTAGGAGGATACCATGAGCGAAGCATTTTCAGTACCTTATTTTAAAGAAAACTTTCAGCATTATATAGAAAGAAATAAAGATGTTTTTACAAAAACACACGCGATGAACGCCTATTACCGTTCTATTGTTGGGACACTTATTAATGACAACTTGAATAAAAACAGTGAGATCGTTCGCCGCATACGTAATTTAGAAACGGCTTATATCGAAATCAAAAATCAAAATTAAGCTTACTTATTAAAGAAAAAGGGTAATGTTTTCACATCCAGAGGTTTAAAATCCTACTCCTCGCGGGCATTATGATGATAGCCCATACATAAGGTTTAAGAAGGATATTATGCATATGTTGGCGAATTGAAAAGTTAAACAGCATATCGTTTGACCTTGTTTGACCTTTTTTGTATGATGACAGTACAGTTTAAAGTGAAAAAGGAGAAGGAGGATTTCCATGAACTTAATTCCAACAGTAATTGAACAAACGAACCGTGGGGAGCGCGCTTACGATATCTACTCCCGATTATTAAAAGACCGAATTATTATGCTTGGCAGCGCGATCGATGACAACGTATCAAACTCTATCGTTGCACAGCTTTTATTCCTAGCCGCTGAAGATCCTGATAAAGACATCTCGTTATACATAAACAGCCCAGGTGGATCTATCACTTCTGGTATGGCGATCTATGACACAATGAACTTCATTAAGCCGCATGTATCAACAATCTGTATCGGTATGGCTGCATCCATGGGTGCATTCTTGCTAGCTGCAGGTGAAAAAGGAAAGCGTTACGTTCTTCCAAACTCAGAAGTAATGATTCACCAGCCGCTTGGCGGAACTCGCGGTCAAGCGAGCGACATCGAAATCCACGCTCGCCGCATTATCCAGATGCGTGAACAGTTAAACAAAATCTTGGCTGAAAAAACTGGCCAGCCGCTTGAAGTTATCGAGCGCGACACAGACCGTGACAACTTCTTAACAGCTGAAGCTGCTGTAGAATATGGTTTAGTTGATAAGCTGATCACTTCAGTAGACAGCACAGATATTAAAAAATAAGTTTTATTAAAAACAGGACCGCTAATGCGATCCTGTTTTTTTTTGCAAATATTTAAATGACAGCTACAATTTTTCCTTTAACATGTCTTTCTGAAAGTTTGATAAGCGCAGCCGGCACTTCTTCTAATGTTATTTTTTCTGAAATATTTGTAGATAGTTTGCTTTCAACAACGAGATTAGCCAATTCTTCATTCATTACTGCTAAATCTTTTTGCGCTTCCCTATTATTTGAAAAATGAGCTGCACCAAGTGCGATTTCTTGGAAAGACAGAGCCTGGCTAAAAGGTTTTACAGCAGAATAATCTGGATTACCGGCAATGAAAGCGATTCTGCCATTAAATGCAATGCTTTTGAGTGAGTCTGTAGCATTATCACGGCTTACTGTATCCAGTACTGCGTTCACACCTGCATTTTCTGTTATTTCCAAAATACGAGCGTGAACATTTTCTGTTTTATAAAAGATAACGTAATCTGCTCCGAGCTCTTTAACGTACTCTTCATTTTCAGGAGAACAAGTTGTAATAACTTTTGCACCGATGTTTTTGGCAAGCTGGATTGCAAATCCGCCTACACCGCCTGCGCCACCATGAATAAGTATGGTTTCTCCGCTCTGAAGGTTCATTTTACGTATTAAAGCTTGATAAGCTGTCATACCAGCACAAGGAAGAGCAGCAGCATCTTCAAAAGATAACTCATCAGGTATTCTTGCAACAGTGTGAGCAGTTGTTACAGCAAATTCTGCAAATCCGCCTTTTTTCGTCAGATTGCCATGATAAAATACACGGTCACCTTTTCGGAATTCTGATACACCTTCGCCTGTTTCTTTAATAACGCCTGCTGCATCCACTCCCAAAATGTGCGGATATGACCAATTCGGATTGCCGTTGGTTGCGGTTTTGTAGTCTACCGGATTAAGACCAGCAGCTTTTACTTTAACAAGTACTTCACCTGGTCCAGGAGCAGGTTTCTCAGTCTCACTTACTTTCATTTCACGCCACATATTTTTATCTTCAAGCAACAAAGCTTTCATCTATATAAGTCCCCTTTACGTTCTGAGTTTGTATAATCAAAAAATTAATACAAGGGACAGTATATCCATTTTCAAAGAACACGAGTAGAAAAATGCTCAGCTTATTTGGTGTCCTCACTGAATGGACAAACTGGGGATTTGTATTTGTCTGGGGTCTGTCCCCCCTTCGATTGCTTTGAGCATGGCTTTGGCTTTGTTTACGGTTTCTTCGTATTCCCGTTCTGGTACAGAATCTGCTACGACTCCTGCTCCAGCTTGGACATATGCTTTTCCGCCTTGGAAAACGATTGTCCGAATGGCGATACAAGAGTCCATTTGGCCATTAAAGCCTAGGTAGCCGATTGCTCCTCCATAGACGCCCCGTGCTTCTTTTTCAAGTTCGGAGATAATCTGCATAGCTCTTACCTTTGGAGCACCTGATACGGTACCTGCTGGCATACATGAACGAAGGGCATCAAAGAAATCTTTATCCCTTTGCATTTTTCCTTTAACATGTGAAACGATGTGCATTACATGGGAATATCGTTCGATCTCCATATAAGAATCAAGTTTTACTGTGCCAAATTCGCTCACCCGGCCAACATCGTTCCGGCCTAAGTCAACGAGCATCACATGTTCCGCGCGTTCTTTTTCATCTGCCAAAAGGTCTTCTTCAAATGCTAAGTCTTCTTCCCGTGTTTTTCCTCTAGGTCTTGTTCCTGCGATAGGCCGGTTCTCAATGCAGCCGTTATCCACTTTTACAAGAAGTTCAGGTGACGCTCCAACGATATAGGTATCTTTCGACTTATAATAATACATGTACGGTGAAGGGTTCATCGAACGAAGCAGTCTGTACACATCAAAGGGATCTGCTTCTGTTTTCTGCTCGAACCTCTGTGACAGAACGACTTGAAAGATGTCACCTGTTTTGATATATTCCTTTGCTTTTTCCACCATTGAGCAGAACTCTTCTTTCGTATGGGAAGAACGGACATTTCCGGTTCGCTTATTCTTTTCAAAGTCAAAATCGCTTTTTATAGATGTCTTTTTTAAAGGTTCCTGCAATTCACGATAGGTTTTACGGATGTTTGCGCAAACTTGTTCATATTTCTTTTGAATGGTGTGTTCTTGATCGTCAGGATCAATATGCATATTGCAAAGAATCGTAGTTTTTTGTTTAAGGTGATCAAAAACGATCATTTCATCTGTAAATAAAAATTCCATTTCATTCGACTGGTTGGATGGAGTGGGCGGTGAAGGGACATTTTCGAAAGTATGAATAAGATCATATCCGAAGAATCCGACAGCGCCTCCTGTAAATGGCGGCAATTCAGAGAGTTTGGGAGATTTATAGCGTGATATATGTTTCTTCACTATATCTAAAGGAGAACCTTGTTCTTGCATGGTTTTGCTTTTATTATCGTTTAAGTAGGTTAGATTCACTTCATACCCTTTTGAGGAGATTACCAGGAAGGGCTTTCTGCCAATATAAGAGTACCTTGCCCAGCGTTCTCCGCCTTCTACACTTTCGAGTAAAAACGAATAATTTTCATGACGGACCTTTTCAAATTGTGAAATACACGTTTCATGATCGGAAAGGTACGTAAAACCGACCGGAATGACATTATAATTTTGTTTTGTAAGAGATACGACGTCCTTTATTGATGGGGTAAACATTTTCAACCACCTCTTTCAAATAATAAAAGCCTCTCGCTTGTTACAGCGGAGGCTTGTTTTTAATGCAACATTAATAAACTAAGAAAGAGGTCTAATCAAGGATTAAATACTCTCAACTCAGCTCAAGCTATGCTCTCTTCTCTCCACTCATCTCAACTAACTGCTATTCTCCTGATTAGTGATTAATATAAAGGCTAGCCCTTTGTCTGTCAACTGTTTGCAGTGCTTTGAACTGAATCAGCGGTAAAAGGAATGCCTGATGACCCAGATCCAGCACACACTGAAAAATAATAGGATGCTGAAGGTTGCGGTAATCCCGAAAGCAAGGCTTAAGAAGAGACCTGGGTTTGACGGATCTGCAAATGAATAAACTAGCAATGCAAGAGGATAGATGATAATAAAAATAAGCATGAACACCCAATAGATTCTTCTTAGCGTGCTTTTCTTTGGTTTAAGGATATAAAGGGTTAAGAGGATATTTACCATTGTTATACCAGCGGCAAACGACCAGTCATACATAATACTCATATGCTCCAAAGCAATCGCCTCCCTTTCCTCTTTATCACTATATTAAGAAATTGTGTGTGGCCAACCCTGCAAAATAAAAAAACCGCCATTTTGTCCTCCTCGTATGGACAAAATGGCGGTTTGTATTTGTCTGGGGTCAGACCCCTACTCAGTTTTTGAGACAAACTCTGCGAGGGCTTCGATCGCTTCATTTTCATCAGGACCATCCACTGCTAACAAAAGCTCAGAGCCAGAGCCGACTGCTAAGCTCATGATCCCCATTATGCTTTTTGCATTTACTTTCTTGCCTTCTTTTTCAACGAACACATCTGAAGTGAAACGGTTTGCTTCTTGAACGAAAAGCGCTGCCGGTCGTGCTTGAAGTCCGCTTTTTAACTGCACAGTTACCTTTTTCTCAACCATTCTATTCTACCTCCTCTAGCCTTCTTCTCTTTATATCGAAACATCAATTGATGGGTTGACCTGTTCTAAGTTTCTCTGCAATTTCATCAATTTTTCGCAATCGGTGATTTACACCTGATTTGCTAACGGGGCCGGATGATACCATCTCTCCCAGCTCCTTCAGCGTTATTTCCTGATGTGTTACACGCAGCCTCGCAATTTCACGCAGCTTATCAGGAAGCACTTCGAGCCCTACCTGATCTTCAATGTATTTAATATTTTCCACCTGTCTCATAGCGGCTCCAACGGTTTTGTTCAAGTTTGCTGTTTCGCAGTTTACAAGGCGGTTAACCGAATTTCTCATATCTTTTAAAATACGAATATCTTCAAAGAATAGAACAGCATGGTGAGCGCCGATCAGTGTTAAGAACTCTGAAATTTTCTCACCGTCTTTTAAATAAATGATGTAACCTTTTTTACGCTCAAGCACTTTGGCTTTCAGCGTAAACTTATTCATCAGTTCAGCCAATGCAACCGTATGCTCTTCGTACATGGAAAAAATCTCAAGATGATAGCTTGTCTCAGGATGGTTCACCGAACCACCAGCTAGAAAAGCTCCTCTCATATATGCACGGCGGCAGCAGCTTTTTTTATTAAATTCCTCTGCAATATTGCGGGTAAACGTGAACGACCCGTCAATAATCTTCAAATCTTCCAACAATGCTCTCGATTCTTCTGAAACACGTACGATGTAAACGTTGTTCTTTTTCAAGCGCATCTTTTTTCGTACTAACAACTCAACGTGATAAGGATACACACGCTTAATCAGCGTATAAATTCTTCTTGCAATTGCAGCGTTCTCAGTTGGAATATCTAGAATCAGCTTTCTGTTGCTGAAAGAGATGGAGCCATTCATTCGAATCAATGCAGCCAGCTCTGCTTTTTTACAGCAGTCCTTCAGTTCAAGCTGCGTTAATTCTTTCTTTGTATCTGCAGCGAATGACATCTGCTTCACCACCTCTCTTTTTGTTCCCTAAACTTAACTACTTTTCAATTAGTCCTAATAGCAGATCAGATACTCGTCTTGCATCATGTCTGACGAGCGTTCCATACTGAATGATATTATCGCAGACTAAGCCGATGCCGAACGACTTTAGACGCTCCTCATCAAATAAAACCTGTGATGCACCTTCTTCAAGATAAAGATCCAGAAACTCAGAAGGTATCGTTTCATTATTCACGATTACGACATCTATAAAATTATGTCCTACATGATCGATTAAAGCCTGAATGTGATCTCCTGCTGTGTAATCAGTTGTCTCACCCGGCTGTGTCATGACGTTGCATACATACACTCTAGGTGCCGTTGCCTCGCGAATGGCCTTTGAAATTCCGCCAACGAGAAGATTCGGCAGAATGCTCGTGTAAAGACTTCCTGGTCCGATTACGATAAGGTCTGCTTCTTGAATGGCTTTAACACTTTCACGAAGCGGTTCGATATGTTCATCATTTAAGAAAACTCTTCTAATCTTTTTATTCGACAGCGGGATTTTAGATTCCCCCTGTACAATCGTCCCATCTTCTAATTCAGCACTTAAAATAATACTGTTCTTCGCTGCAGGCAGTACTTGACCTCTTACGTTTAAAACGCGGGAAAGTTCCCGGATTCCTGTTAAAAAGTCTCCCGTAATATCGTGCATTGCAGCTAAAAGAAGGTTCCCGAGCGAGTGACCAGTTATACCGTCACCTACCTTGAACCGGTGCTGAAACATTTTTTCTACAAGCGGCTCTACTTCAGAAAGCGCAGCGATCACGTTTCTGACGTCGCCAGGAGGGGGCATGTCATAATCCCTCCTCAGTCTTCCTGAGCTGCCGCCGTCATCTGCAACCGTAACGATAGCAGTAATATCTACAGGATAGCGCTTCAAACCGCGAAGGAGAACAGAAAGACCCGTTCCTCCGCCAAGCACTACCACTTTCGGCTGCTTCTTCATCTATACTTTATCCTTTCCCATATCTCTGTGGCTGCTAAATGTAACGTATTCTTTGGACAGCGCGTTTCCGATATATTCAGCAAGGGCTACAGAACGGTGCTTCCCGCCTGTACAGCCGATTCCGATGATAAGCTGGCTCTTTCCTTCACGCTTGTATTGCGGAACCATAAAGTGAAGAAGGTCAAGCAGCTTCTCTAAAAATTTATTTGTTTCCGGCCATTTTAAAACATACTCAGATATATCCGGCTCGAGCCCTGTTCTCGGTCTCATATGCTCAATGTAATGAGGGTTCGGCAAGAAACGAACGTCAAATACCAAGTCAGCATCGATCGGCATGCCATACTTAAAACCAAATGACATGACATTGATCGTAAACGGATGTGCAGCGTTCGCAGAATAGCGCTGAATGATGCGCTCACGCAATTGCAGCGGTTTAAGGTCTGATGTATCGAGTACTTGCTGAGCTCTTCCCTTTAGCTCTTCCAGCATTTCACGTTCCTGCGTGATGCCTTGAAGAGGATTTCCGCTTTTCGCCAGCGGATGCGAACGGCGCGTTTCCTTATACCGGCGGACAAGTGTAGCATCCTTGCAGTCTAAATATAAAATCTGCGGCTGGATGTCTGATGAGACCGCAAGCTGGTCAAGCGTTGAAAACAACTGATCAAAGAATTCACGGCCACGAAGGTCCATTACGAGTGCAACCTTATTCAGCTTGCCGGCAGATTCTTGCATCAATTCTACAAATTTAGGGAGTAGTGCAGGCGGCAGATTATCTACACAGAAGAAGCCTAAATCCTCGAAGCTCTGCATGGCCACCGTTTTTCCGGCTCCTGACATTCCTGTAATAATCACCATTTGTACGTCTTGTTTTTCCATGCCATATCCCCCCTGTAAACTATGTTCAATTTCTTATGCTGCCGGCTCCATGTTAAGCCGGATCTAATCGATAGGAAAGCAACTCAAAATCAGGTGTATACGTGAATGTGCCAAAAATCATATTGCTTCCTTTTGTCACATAATCCAAAATGTGATGATCCCCTGGTGCCATCGGAAGTTCTCTTACTTCATCAACCAACTTCCAGGCTAATTTTCCTTCTTCACATTCTTCTAGCGCTTCACCTTCTGAATCTGTTGCTAAAAAGGTAAACATCATCCATTCCGATACGATTTTGTCACCTTGTTTAATAATAAAATTAAAAACACCCTTTAATTGCGGGTTCTTTAAATAAATACCTGTTTCTTCCCGGTATTCCCGGATAACAGTGTCACGGATCGACTCTTCAGACTCCATTTTACCGCCGGGTGCTACCCACCAGCCCCGTCTTGGCTTTTGAAGCAAAAGCACTTGATTATCTTTGATTAACACACAGTTTGTTACTCTTTGCACTTATTTCACCTCAGGGCTTTGTCTATATCGTTTAGTATACTAAATTATGTAACCCCTCACAATACAGACGCCTCAAGGGTTCAACGTATTTAGTATTCTTAGATTTAAAGTATCATTTTCGTCTTATTATGTGAAAAAATTCTAGAAATAAAGCTTTGTTGCTTTTAGCATGTGGTTGATCTCCGCTCCAGGATGCTCGTTTTCCGCGGGGGCGTGCGGTGAGCCCCCTCGTCGGATTCAACGCCGGCGGGGTCTCACCTGTCCCGCTAATCCCGCAGGAGTCTCGCACCTTGCGCTCCAATCAACTTGCTAAAGAAGTGTCTTCAAAAAACAAGAGCCATAAAAAAAGGACACGAAGCATAGCTCCGTGTCAAAGTCTTGCCTTTATAAAAAGGGGGTCAATTTCTTATTTTTATATTACCCCACAATTGTTTCACCACTGTTACAAGTTGATTAATTAGAAGTTACGTTTTTTAACTTTTCAGCCAAATTTTCCACATAGTGCTGTGCAGCTTGTGCAGCGATACTTCCATCACCTGTTGCCGTAACAATTTGACGAAGCGTTTTTTCACGAATATCACCAGCAGCAAAGATACCTGGGATCTTCGTTTCCATCTGTTCGTTCGTTTCTACATAACCGTTTTCGTTTGTGATACCAAGGTCTTTGAATGCTGCATTTAGCGGAAGCATCCCGATATAAATGAATACACCGTCTGTTTTAAAATCTGACTCTTCTCCAGTTTCAGTATTTACAAGGGTTACATTGCTTACTTTGTTATTCTCAGCGTGAATTTCTTTTAAAGAATGATTCCAAATGAAATCGATCTTATCATTGTCAAACGCACGCTGCTGAAGGATCTTTTGAGCACGAAGTTTATCACGTCTGTGAACGATGGTTACTTTTGTAGCAAAACGTGTTAAGTACACGCCTTCTTCAACTGCAGAGTCTCCACCGCCGACTACAACCAGTTCACGGCCTTTAAAGAACGCTCCGTCACAAACCGCACAATAAGATACACCGCGGCCGGATAATTCTTTTTCACCAGGTACACCAAGCTTTTTATATTCGGCACCTGTAGAAATAATAATCGAGCGGGCTTTGTATGTTTTGCTGCCTGCTTTGATCGTCTTATATTCTTCACCGTCGATGATTTCTTTTACATCACCATACGCGTATTCAGCACCGAACTTTTTTGCGTGTTCAAACATTTTGTTTGAAAGTTCTGGTCCTAAAATATGGTCAAATCCAGGGTAGTTCTCAACGTCCTCTGTATTTGCCATCTGTCCGCCTGGAATTCCGCGTTCGATCATAATCGTATCCAAATTCGCACGGGATGTGTAAACTGCAGCCGTCATACCCGCTGGTCCTGCACCTAATATTGCTACATCATAAATTTTTTCTTCACTCATTAAAGTACACTCCTTATATAAGGAAATTCTTATTTACTATACGTCTATCCTATCGGCTCATAAGAGCAAAGTCCAAGATTCTGCTCATACGTTGCGATTTACCCAGCTGATCAGCTTTTTAATCCTTAAGGAGAGGACAGAAACCGAAACATCGTACAATTCAGCGATTGCTTTTTGAGTCGATTTACCTCTTTGCTTACGTGCTAAGTGATCGATCGCCGCTGCGATTGCTTTTTCATTATCAAAGATTTTCTCGCCTTTAACCTCTGAGAGCTTTATAGCTTCTGACCAGTAAAAAAGAACTTGCTCATCGATTGCAGAGCCGCTTTCTTTAACAATCTGAAGAACATCAAGTGCCTGTGTTAATAGAGCTGAAGGACTCCCTACTTCTACGAGAGCTTCTTCATGTGCTAGTTTAACCAGGAGCTCCGGATGGTGCTCAAGCATGATATTTGCAGCAATTTCTTTTACAAAAAGAGATTCTTCTTTGCGCATGCAAAAATCACGAAGAGTCTCGTAGGCCTCTTCATTTTTATTCCCTCTAAGTAGAAATAAATGCGTGATTTTGTTTTTTTCCAGCCCTTTACGTACATGCTGGATATGTTCCATAGCTTTAATCTGGCGGTCTTTTTTCGGCTTGTTCTGCTTGTTCGCGGGAATGCGGTACTGATAGTCTCCGCCTGACACCGTCAGTTCATCGTTTTGTGCTTTTTCCATATAAAATGGTGCAACATTGCCTTCTGGATCTAATTCGAGCACCTTTTTCCACGTTTTTAAAGAAAGCTCTTTATGTCCGAGCGCGTAATAAGAAACGGCAAGCATATGAGTCGTTACAGGATCATAAATGAACGACGATTTTCTTAACGTTTGCAGCCATTTATTCGCATAAACATGCTCCTCTAAAAGACCAAACGTGTTTCCGAGCTTGTATCTGTGCTCCGGGTGCATCGGGTGCACCATTTTTAGCCGATCCACAAGTTTCCCGCCAGGTTCGTCCATTCCTAAATGGAATAAAAAGATCGCTAAATTACATAAAGCATTAAGATTTCCAGGATTCTTATCCAGTACATCCTGAAGAACATCCATCGCTTCATCAAATTCACTTTTATAAAAATGCGTGAGAGCTAAATTATTGTATGCTGCCCAAAACTTCGGGTGATTTTCGATAATCTCACGGAGCTGCTCTTGTGCAAGAGGAAGATCACCGCGCTCGATTGATTGCCTTGCCTCATCATGAGATTTGATCAGCTCCTCTTCTGTCGAAAGAGGCAGACCGTTCGTTGACTTGCTGCCTGTTTCAAGACTGATCAGATCAAGCAATTCCTGCGTGTCATCGACAAACTCACCGTCTGGATCGTATTGCATGTATAACAAAGCATGTTCTTCTGCATCAGAATACATGCCTAAATGAGCAAAATTGTTCGCAAGGAAAAAGTGGCATTCTGACATATCAGATCCACTCTCGATTACGTTCAATAAATGCCTGTTGGATTCTTCATATTCACCGATCTCAGCAAGAGTTGAAGCTAGCTGACATAAAAAAGAGGGCTCTTCCGGCTGGAAGGTCACGGCCCGCTCAAACATTTTTTTTGCTGTATATAAATCACGCCTATTATAGGCTTTTATTCCTTTTTCGAAAAAATAGTCCCCATCCTGGATAAAGGGAAGAACGCGGCCGCCTGCTTCACTGGCCCTTTTTCTTTTATACATATACTAGTTCCCCCATCTACTATGTAAACTCTTTACTTCTTTATCGTTCAGTTCACAAAGTTTTCAACCCAAAAATTATAACACAGGCGAAAAATACTAACACCCCTTTGACTGTAAATAATGTGCAGGAAACTTTCGACAAAAAATGATTGAAGGAGGATATAGATCTGATGGTTCGGGCTTACAGCAGGCTAGCGGAATCTCGAAGGACGAGCGGAAATTCTGCAGGGCGAGCATAAATTTCACAGGGCGAGCATAAATCCCGGCGAGCGCGCATAAACCCACCGCGAACGCGCATAAATCCCGACGAACGCTCATAAATCCCGGCGAGCGCACATAAACCCACCGCGAACGCGCATAAATCCCGGCGAGCGCACATAAACCCACCGCGAACGCGCATAAATCCCGGCGAGCGCACATAAACCCACCGCGAACGCTCATAAATCCCGGCGAGCGCACATAAACCCACCGCGAACGCGCATAAACCTACCGTTAGCGCCCATATCCGCTATCAAAACAAAAAAAACAACCGAGAATTCGCTCCTCAGTTGTCCTTTTTTGTATGTCTTTCCTTCAATGTCGCTAAAACATCGTCCAAAGGTACCTTTTGCTCCTGCAAAAGCACCAATACGTGATAAAGAAGATCGGAAACTTCCCACTTCAGCTCTTCAGGATCACGATTTTTCGCTGCGATGATGACTTCTCCCGCTTCTTCCCCAACTTTTTTAAGAATCTTATCTACTCCATGTTCGAAAAGATAAGTGGTGTAAGCTCCCTCAGGCATTTCATGCTCTCGCTGCGCAATGATTTCCTGAAGCTCACTTAAAATCGCGTATCTATCAGGGGTTGGTCCATCATGATTTCCGTCTGCGCTATAAAGTGTCTCTGAAAAACAGGTGTACGTTCCTGTGTGGCAGGCTGGTCCTTGGGGCTCAACTAAAACCACTAATGCGTCCTGGTCACAGTCGTATCGGATGCTCTTTACTTTTTGTGTATTTCCGGACGTTTCACCTTTGTGCCACAATTTATTTCTCGATCTTGAAAAAAATACAGTTTCGCCGATTTCGACCGTTTTTTCGAGCGACTTTTCACTCATGTAGGCGACCGTCAAAACTTCTTTTGACTGATAATCCTGCACTACAGCAGGAATCAGGCCCTTTTCGTCAAATTTCAACTTTTCCCATTTCAACGTACAGACACCCCCAACTTTTGCAATTCTGACTTTAGCTCTCCGATTGATGTTTCTTTATAATGAAAAATGCTAGCGGCAAGACCCGCATCTGCTTTACCTTCTGTGAACGCATCATAAAAATGATCAGCGTTTCCGGCGCCGCCAGATGCAATTACAGGAACAGTCACTGCTTCACTGACTGCTTTTGTAAGTGCAAGGTTAAATCCAGACTTTTCTCCATCCTTGTCCATGCTGGTTAAAAGAATTTCTCCAGCACCTCGCTTAACTGCCTCTTGCGCCCACTCAGTGACTTCCCATTGAGTGGGTTTGCGTCCCCCATGGGTATATACACGCCATGATCCGAGCTCTTCATCATACTTTGCATCAATAGCAACTACGATACATTGAGCACCAAAGTAATCAGAGCCTTCCGTAATCAGTTCGGGTCTTAAAATTGCTGCTGTGTTCACTGAGACTTTATCAGCACCTGCTCTTAAGACTCTTTTCATATCTTCTAATTTGTTAATTCCGCCTCCGACTGTAAAAGGAATGGCGAGTTCAGCGGCAACACGTTCCACGACTTCAACTATCGTATCCCGTCCTTCATGGCTGGCTGAGATATCTAAAAATACGAGTTCATCTGCGCCTGCCTTATCGTAAAACCTGGCAAGCTCAACAGGGTCTCCAGCATCTACTAAGTTTAAAAACTGAATACCTTTTACAACCCTGCCTTCTTTTACATCTAAACAAGGAATAATTCGTTTTGTCAGCATTACTTCACACTTCCTAACGCATCTGAAAGAGTAAATCGTCCAGTGTAGAGGGCTTTTCCGATAATCGCTCCTGCGATGTTTCGCTCATCTTTCTTTAAGCTCACTAAATCGTCGATCGAGCTAACACCGCCTGAAGCAATCACTTCTTTTCCTGTAATACGTGCGAGTTCACCAATCGCTTCTACATTAGGTCCCTGCAGCATACCGTCTTTAGAGATATCAGTAAAAATAAACGTTTCAGCGCCTTCTTCTACAAGTCTCTTTGCGAGATCAACCGCCATGATGTGAGAAGTTTCAAGCCAGCCTTCAGTCGCAACAAAGCCATCCCTCGCATCAAGTCCGATCGCAACTCTTGATCCGCCATAACGGTTTAATGCTTCTCGTACGAACTCAGGATTGGAAACCGCAGCACTCCCTAAAATAACGCGGTCAACTCCTGCATCTAAATAATAAGCAACGTCATCCATCGATCGGATACCGCCGCCGATCTGCACTTTTACAGGAAGTTCTTTCGCCACACGAATGACATGTTCATGATTTATTTTTTTGCCGTCTTTAGCACCATCGAGGTCTACCATATGAATCCACTCGGCACCTTGATCTGCAAACTGTTTTGCCATATCAAACGGTGAATCGCCATATACGGTCTCCTGGTTGTAGTCACCCTGCAATAGTCTTACACATTTTCCGCCGCGCATATCAATCGCAGGATATAGTGTGAATGAACTCATTTTTGTTTTCCCTCCTCAACGAAACGGCAAAAGTTTTTCAGCATCCCCATGCCTGTTTCTGAACTTTTTTCAGGGTGAAATTGGGTACCCATAATATGATCGCGTCCAACAACAGCCGGCACTTCCACATCTTCATAATGTGCTGCAGCAGCTAAGACGTTTCTATCATCTGTTTGTACGACAAATGAATGCACAAAATATACGTAGCCTTCATCAAGCCCTTTTAACAGAGGCTGTTCATTTTGTAAAAAGTGAAGGTTGTTCCATCCCATATGAGGTACTTTATAGGTTTTGCCTTCAGCAGTAACACCGCTAAAACGATCTACTTTCCCCGGCAGAAGTCCGAGTCCTTTCGTTAACCCGTTCTCTGTACTTTCTTCAAACAGAAGCTGCATGCCTAAACAGATTCCCAGAAGCGGTTTTCCGTTCTCTGTTTCTTTTTTTATAAAATCGATAAGTCCTGTTTCCTCAAGCTCATTCATTGCATCTTTAAAAGATCCAACTCCTGGGAGCAGCAAGCCATCTGTTTCATGGAGTTCCTCTGGATTGCCAGAAAGAATGAACGGCTGTTCGATTCTCTTTAATGCGGAACAGACAGAGTGGAGGTTGCCCATTCCATAATCAATAATTCCGATCATCTATAACATTCCTTTCGTTGAAGGCACTCCTTTAACACGCGGGTCGATCTGTGTGGCTTCGTCCAGTGCTTTTGTAAAAGCTTTAAATACCGCTTCGATCATATGATGCGTATTTGTTCCATAATGAACAATCACATGCAGGTTCATTCGTGCTTCTAACGCCAGTTTCCAGAAGAATTCATGTACGAGTTCTGTATCAAACGAACCGACCTTTTGACTTGGAAACTCTGCACGAAACTCTAAATGTGGACGGTTTGAAAGATCGATTACTACTTGAGCCAATGTTTCATCCATCGGTACAAAGGCGTTTCCGTAACGCTTGATTCCTCTTTTATCACCTAATGCACCTTGAATCGCTTGTCCAAGACAGATTCCAACATCTTCAGTCGTGTGATGGTCATCAATTTCTACATCACCAGCTGCGTTCACCTTTAGATCGAAGTGGCCATGACGCGCAATCGCATCAAGCATGTGGTTTAAAAAAGGGACAGGCGTCTGGATGTCAGCTTGCCCTTCTCCATCAATATCGAGTGATAAGCTAATTTGTGTTTCTTTCGTATTTCGTTCGATCGTATGCTGACGTCTATTTTCCATTTATTTGTCCTCCAGTCGGTAATCGATCGCTCTCGCGTGAGCTTCAAGTCCTTCTAAGCGTGCAAATGCAGAAATTTTATGGCCGTTTTCTTTCATTGCTTGTTCACTATAGCGGATCACACTAGATTTTTTCGTAAAATCATCCACATTCAGCGGGCTTGAAAAACGGGCTGTTCCGCTCGTCGGAAGAACATGATTGCTGCCCGCAAAATAATCTCCCACTGGTTCAGAGCTGTATTCACCAAGGAAAATCGCTCCAGCATGCTTGATTTTTCCGAGCAGACTCATCGGATCTTTTGTCATAATTTCTAAGTGTTCCGGTGCGATCCGGTTAATAACTTCGACACCTTCAGCGAGTGAATCAACGATATAAATAGCCCCGTAATCCCGTACGGCTTGAGCAGCAATTTCTTTTCTAGGCAGGTCGTTAAGCTGGCTTTCTACTTCTGCCGCAACTTTTTCTGCAAGATCGTTGGAAGTGGTTACTAAAAATACTGCAGAACGAGGATCGTGTTCAGCTTGGGAAAGTAAATCAGCTGCAATAAATTTAGCGTTCCCTGTTTCATCTGCAAGTACGGCAATTTCGCTTGGACCCGCGATCATATCAATGTCACAAACTCCGAACACTTCCCGTTTTGCCAGTGCTACAAAAATGTTTCCTGGACCAACGATTTTATCCGTTTTTGGCACGGTTTCTGTTCCGTACGCGAGTGCACCGATCGCTTGAGCGCCGCCCAATTTAAACATCCGTTTCACGCCTGCGATTGAAGCTGCTGCTAAAACGGCTGCAGGAAGCTTTCCGTCTTTCCCAGGAGGAGATACAAGTATGATTTCTTCAACACCAGCTACAGCGGCCGGAATGACACCCATCAGAACAGATGAAGGATAGGCAGCTGTTCCGCCCGGCACATAAACTCCTACAGAATCAAGTGGAGTTACTTTTTGTCCGAGCATCGTTCCGTCTTCTCTTGTAAAAAACCAAGACTGGCGCTTCTGCTTTTCGTGATATTCCCGAATGTTTGATGCCGCTTCAGAAATAATATCGATCATCTCTTGATTAAGAGATGCAACGGCTTCATCAATTTCCTCTTTTGTTACTTCAAGAGAACTCAAGCTTACACCATCAAATTTTTCAGTGTAGTTTAAAAGTGCTTTATCACCTTCAAGTTTTACATTTTGCAAAATTTCTAAAACAGCTTTTCGCTGCTGCTCTGTATTTTGTTCAACACTTCTCTCTAACGTTTTCAATTCAGATACAGGC
Organism: Fictibacillus halophilus; assembly: GCF_042680145.1. Taxonomy (GTDB): domain Bacteria; phylum Bacillota; class Bacilli; order Bacillales; family Fictibacillaceae; genus Fictibacillus; species Fictibacillus halophilus_A. Next base: position 2,554,614 of record NZ_JBHTNQ010000001.1, read on the forward strand.
TGGATTTTCACTGGACATCCCCCTTGTTCTCTACGAGTTTACGCATGCGTTCGACCAGTTCGTTGATTCTCATCGCATGAAGTCTGTAGCTTGCTGGGTTCACAATAAGTCTAGATGTAATGTCTGCAATTTTTTCAAGCTCAACCAAACCGTTTTCTTTCAGTGTTCGTCCAGTTGAAACAATATCTACAATGCGGTCTGCAAGCCCAATTAATGGTGCAAGCTCAATGGAACCGTTCAATTTAATCACTTCCACTTGCTGACCTTGTTCTCGGAAATAATGAGAAGCAACATTGGGATACTTTGAAGCAATTTTCGGAGCCACTTTTTGATAGTTCCCGCCTGGCAGACCTGCTACAGCTAAATAACAGGCTGAAATCTTCAGATCCAGCACTTCGTAAACATCACGCTCTTCTTCGAGCATTACATCCTTACCAGCGATTCCGATATCCGCTACACCATGCTCTACGTATGTAGGAACATCCATCGGCTTTGCGAGAATGAATCGAAGGCCTGCTTCAGGTGCATCAATGATCAGTTTGCGTGATTCTTCAAATTCAGGCGGCAGCGGATAGCCTGCTTGTCTTAACAGGTCGACTGCTTCTTCAAATATTCTTCCTTTAGGCATCGCCATCGTTAAAACTGTACTCATTACAAGTCCTCTCCTTGCTGTCTTCCGATCAAATAATGAATTTCATCGAATCGTTTACTGAATTCATCGACATTTCTAACACCAGATAGGTCTTGCATCACTACATTTCCGCCTTCTGATCTTTTGGATTTCGCTAATTGCAGCGCTTCTTTTCTGCGTTCAGGCGTAAACAAAATGCATTGTTTTTTAATAGGGTCATTCTTGCTTCCCAAAGCTTCTATAAAATAATCCATTCGAATCGCAAATCCGATTGCTGGCGCTTTACGATCAAAACGGCTCAAAAGGTCGTCGTATCTGCCGCCGCTTGCGATCGGCGCACCGATACCAGCTGCATATCCCTCAAAAACGATGCCTGTGTAATAGCTCATGTGGCTAAACAACGTAAAGTCGAAAACGATATTTTGTGCAGCATCATAATCCTGCAGCAGTTTGTATAACGTTTTGAGTTCCTCTAAAGCTTGCTGTCCCTTTATGTTGGGTGCCAATGCAGAAGCCTCATCCAGCACTTCAATTCCGCCTCTTAAATCCAGAATTTTTAACAAGCGCTGTGTATCAATAGAAGATAACGGAAGCTCTTTTACATGAGAGGTATAACCTACATAGTTTTTCTCATTAAGGTACCGAAGAAGCTCTGCAACCCTGATATCGTTTCCTAAAATATCTGCTAAAAGCTCTTGAACGAAACCGATATGACCTACAGCTACTGTAAAAGAACTGATTCCGCTCTTTTGAATCACTTCCGTCATTAAAGCAAGTGCCTCAGCTTCTGCACTGGATGTTCCCTCACCGATCAGTTCGATCCCTACTTGTTCAAATTCAGCCGGTCTTCCTCCTTCACGCTGCTGAGCACGGAAAACAGGTGAACTATAGGCAAGGCGAAGCGGATAAGCTACATTTTTCATACTCGAAGAAACCACACGTGCGATTGGTGCTGTCATATCAGGACGTAAAACAAGTGTTTTCCCTTCCATGTCGAGAAGTTTAAACAACTGCTGATCCAGAATAGCTGACGCTTCCCCAACTGTTTCGTGATACTCCAGTGTAGGTGTCTGAATGAACTGATAGCCCCAAGACTCCATCTCTTTTTTTATTGTATTTTTTATATCTTCATTTTTTTGATAAAAAGCAGGAAGTGTATCCCGCATGCCTGCAGGCTTTTCAAAAACAAATGGTTTAGACATTTTCCTTCATCCTTTTATATGTGAAGTTGTTTTTTATAAGCTATTTTCATAAACGTTGTTGCTTTGGAAGTGGTTGATTTCCGCTCCAGATTGCTCGCTTTCCGCGGGGCGTGCGGTGAGCCTCCTTGCGCTTTGCGCCATTAGGAGTCTCACCTGTCCCACTGATCCCGCAGGACAAGGAAGGCTTCGACAGCGTTACATCGCACGAAGAAAATGTGATTTTCATTTTCGAGGAGTCTCGCCACCTTACGCTCCAATCAACAAATCAACAAAAAATGTTCAAAAGTAAAAGAGCTTTTATTAAAAAACACTTTAGTTCGCTAATATACTACCATGATAAAGATTTAGTTGTTAGTGTACACGTACCCTCGAAACATGTCAACCGATATACCCGAAAATCTTGTAGTTAAGAAATTCGATTTCAGGGAATAGTATGTAAAAAATAATACATACATATGAAAGGATGGAATGCGTCTTGTTTAATCGCATCTTTTTACTTGCCATCATAATCGGAGTGCCGCTATCTGTTTTCGGCAGCATGCAGCATTGGCCGGCCGTTATTTTATTTGTGATCTATTGTGCTACCATCGTTGCACTGGCGGGTTATATGGGCCGCGCCACAGAAAGCTTGGCTATCGTTGCCGGACCACGGATCGGAGGACTTTTAAACGCCACTTTCGGAAATGCCGTTGAACTTATCATTTCTATTTTCGCCTTAAAAGCTGGACTCATAAGTGTAGTATTAGCATCATTAACGGGTTCCGTACTAGGAAACCTTTTACTCGTAGGAGGGCTGTCCTTTTTTGTAGGAGGATTAAAATTTAAACAGCAAAAGTTCAATGTTTATGATGCCCGTCATAACGCTGGATTGCTCATCTTTGGAGTTGTTGTCGCTTTTGTTTTCCCTGAGGTGTTTTCCTATAAACTGAACGATGCTGATTCACTCACATTAAGTGTTTGGGTTTCTGTTATCATGATTGTTTTGTACATTGCCGCATTGCTGTTCAAACTCGTTACACACCGTGGTGTTTACCAGTCAGAACACGATGAGGGACATGAACACGAAACAGCAGAATGGAGCAAGATGAAAGCACTTATTATCCTTGCTCTTTCAACAGTTGCCGTTGCTTATGTTTCCGAAAAATTGGTTCATACGTTCGAAGAGGTTGGAGAAACACTCGGCTGGAGTGAAGTATTCATCGGTGTAATCATCGTTGCGATCGTCGGGAACGCCGCAGAACACGCATCTGCGATCATTATGGCTTATAAGAACAAAATGAACGTAGCTGTGGAAATAGCGATCGGCTCAACTCTGCAGATTGCCATGTTCGTCGCGCCAGTGCTCGTATTGATCTCGCTGTTCTTTGAGAAGTCAATGGCGCTCGTGTTCACGCTTCCCGAACTCGTCGCGATGGTCCTGGCCGTATTCTTGACCATCTCCTTAACCAACGACGGTGACACGAACTGGTTCGAGGGACTGACACTACTAGCAGCCTATCTCATCATGGGTGTTGGATTTTATCTTCTATAAAAGGATGTTATTGACGGTGAAGGATTTAGTTCTTCGCCGTTTTTCTTTTGAGCAAATTAGGAATAAAAAGGGGACAACTTTGATAAAGTTTAAAATAAGGACAAGGTTAGGGACGGTGCGATGATGGAGAACTACATTTCAGTTGGATCTTTTCCGGTAAAAATAGTTTGGCTTGCGATTCTGGGCTCTGCTTTGATCGCGTATGGAATATTGAACGTAAAAATAAGAAAAGAACCTGATAAAAAACAGCTTCTCGATGTTCTAAGTAATGCCATTGTAATTTGCTGGTTTATTTGGAAAATCAGCTATGTGCTCTTGCATCCGGCTCTCACTTTTAAACATCCGTTTAATCTTTTGTATTTTAACGGTGGTGAAACAGGTGTCGTTCTTGGCATTATTGCAGCCGTTCTCTATTTATTGAGAGCAGCAGGAAAAAGAGAGCTCGATAGAAACCGGATTTTTTATAGCGGTATTTTAGGCCTGACGATATTCTTTGCGGTCTATTACGGCGCACATTTTGCATCCGAAACAGTAGCAGCAGACGGTCTGATCTCTTTATTTTTTACAATTCTAGCTTTTTATCTTTACACATATGGATCATTTCAGCTCAAAAAAACCGTTCTTTCTATGCTTGTGACTGCCCTTTTCTTTTCAGTCATTAACAATACTCCGCTTGGCGGCAAAAAAGAAGACGCTGCAGCTGTTGAAACAGTGGCTACTGGTATAAAGCCAGGAAACAAAGCACCCGATTTCGACCTTAAAACGATTGATGGAGAAACGATGCGGCTTTCAGATCTAAAAGGAAATGTCGTGTTTATTAACCTTTGGGCAACATGGTGTCCGCCATGCCGAGCAGAAATGCCTGAGATGGTGCGCTATTATAATGAGCACTCATCTGAAAAAATCGAAATTCTCGCAGTAAACCTGACTGATAGTGATTCAGAAAAAGAAGTGAAGCAGTTTGCCGATGATTATAAGATTAACTTCCCTATCCTGCTAGATACAGAAGGTAAAGCCGGTAACCTGTACAAAACCGTATCGATCCCTACCACTTTTATTGTAGATAAAAAAGGAATTATTCGCGAAAAATACATCGGTCCGATGAGCTACGAGATGATGGATGAATTCGTGAAGGCAGCGCAATAAAAAGGGATCAAATGAGAGGCGTTTGTTACACAAACGGTTATATTTTTAATGAAAAATGAGAAAAAAGCTGGTTTCCGCTACCCTTTTAAGGTGCGGGAATCAGCTTTTTGCAGTAAAGATACCTCATCGCTAAAGAATCCCACATTAAAAACAATATAACCACGAGTCGACAAACCTCGACATATCGCGGTTCATTCCCCCTAGAATTTCTCAAACAAATAAAGCTTCGCGTTTTCAGGGCGTCCAAGCTTTGGTCCTTTAAATCCGCGACGAATCAATTCTTTCCTCATAAACATCATCAATGCACCGTGGCTGACGATTAGCGCATTTTCCTCACTCTCTTCTAAAATCCGGTCAACGACTTTAGAAACACGCATTTCCACATCTGTCCTGCGTTCCAGCTGAGATTTATGGTTAAAGAACCAAGCCGCTCGGATGCACAATGGGTAAAGAATCATCGGGATTTTAATGTCCCGCTTAAAGAAAGGATATACAGCAATTTCCCGAAGCTCATCAGTCCTAATCAGTTCCCCGTTATAGATTTTTGAAGCTGTAATCTCAGCTCGTCGAACGGTACTTACATAGCATTTCCGCCACTCAATCCCGCCTAAATCCACCTCGGATTCTTCCACATCAGATTCTTCATATTCCTTCATCCATTGATCAAATTCTGAAGGGGTGATCCATTTCTCTGTTGGATATCCCCTTGTTACTTTAAAATGCCTGACCAACCCGATTTTCATTATTCCACCCACTGCTCTCTATCTATTTTTTTGTCATTCTCCGCTATCTCTTTTAAAACTTTAGCTCGTCTCACAATAAAATCCGCCATATATTTTTCTAAGAAAAGTCGATCTGCTAATTTTCCAATCACGCCAAATGGTGATTTATAATCAAAATGGTCTGTCATCAAAGTCCCCTTATCTTTTACCTCAAAAGTATGCGTATGTCTGAAGGAATGAAAAGCTCCTTTTACCATCACATCAACAAATCGATAAGGTCTGTCCATTTCAATGATCCTTGCAGTCAGCCGTTGTTTAACCCCTAAATGTACTGCTTCCCATGTAACTGAGTCGCCATTCTCCAACAGCCCAGACGTAACTCCGCCCACAGCTCTTTCCTTTGTATGGGAAGTGGTCAATGTATGTATATCTACATTTCTGGCAAGGTCAAAACAAACTTCAATAGGTGCTTTTATGTATTCCTGATGCTTTATAACTGGCATTTGAATCTCTCACTTTCAAACGATTCAAAAACAACACCCCACAAAGTGAGGTGCTGCTCATTTTATACTTTAGTTATTCCACGCATAAAAAGAAATTCCTTCACTCAAATGATCTTTGAAAAAGGCGATGAGGTCTGGCAGTGTAAAGTAGTTGCGATAATCCTCATTTACACCGAAAACGTCTTTTACGTAAACTATGCCCAGCTGATCCTTTTCCTCAAACAAAATGAGCCCGTATCCATCTCTCATTGTAAAAATGACTGGACAGCCGAGCTTCAAACTATACGTGAACTGCTCTCGATTTTCGATTGGTCTTAATGACTCCTGCGTATAAAGCGGCCCTAAAAACCACTGCTTCATTTTATCTTTTATACCCATGTCATTCACCCCGCTTATTTCATCATATGCGGGTGTTGTTGAATGTTACATCTCGTTTAATCAAGCAAATTTTTTTCTAAAATAATTTTATGTAATCCTTTTTCGTTCCTGTAGGTACTAATGATATCAAACCCGGATTTGATATTTAAGATCAGCATGCTTCTCCACTTATTCATCGTTTTAGTCTTAACGATGTGATAGCCGTTCTCCTTCAAATACTCATGTTGCTGTTCCATTAGTTTTGCTGCAATTCCTTGTCCTCGATGCTGGGAATCAACACCGCCAAGCCAGCTATAAAACTTTCTTTTATCTAACTCATACCCCATTTTATATCCAATGACATTGCCATCTTGCAAAGCAATGTTCACCAGAAGGCCAGGCTTACTTTTCATCTTGTTGACCAAATTGCCTGACTTGCCGAAAATACGTTCATGCAAATCTATTAAGTTATCCAACATCGGCTGTTCAGGAATAGATTGAACACGTATGTATTGGATGTTCACAACGCTTCGCCTCACTTTATAAATACAAAGAATCTCCCTGACTGCAGAGAGATTCTTTTTTTATTATTAGCTTGCTAATCTTTTCGACTCTTCAAATTCCTCTTGAATTTCTGCACTAGGTTCCTTAGTCATCAGGCTGACTACCACGATTGCAAGTGTACATGCGATGAAACCTGGAATGATCTCATACACTTCGGCAAACGCCGGGATAAGCTCCCACACGATTACAGTGACAGCACCTACAATAATGCCAGCGAAAGCAGCCCATTTTGTCATGCGTTTCCAATATAGGCTTAATAACACGACTGGTCCGAACGCTGCTCCAAATCCTGCCCATGCATAACCAACAAGATTTAGAATCGTTTCACTCGGATTAATCGCCAATACAAATGCGATAACTGCGATGACTAAAACTGCTAATCTGCCAATGAATACGAGTTCCTTATCAGACGCTGAACGTTTAACAAACGCTTTATAAAAATCCTCTGTCAGCGCACTGGACGTTACTAGTAATTGTGAAGATATGGTACTCATTACAGCAGCTAGAATCGCAGCTAATAAGAATCCAGTAATGATTGGGTGGAACAATACATCAGACAGTAAGATAAATACCGTTTCAGCTGTTGACTCATCCAAAGGTGCACCTGACTGGTTGAAATAAGCGATCCCAACCAAACCAGTAAACATCGCACCTACGATTGAGAAAATCATCCATCCCATTCCGATTCGTCTCGCACTCTTCATTTCTTTTACAGAGGTGATTGCCATAAAACGAACAATGATATGAGGCTGTCCAAAATATCCAAGGCCCCACGCCAATAATGAGATAATTCCAATCAAGCTTGTCCCCGTAAAAGCATCCAGCAAAGCAGGACTTACACGATCAATCTCGTTAAAAGTTGTATTCCAACCGCCTACTTCCAAAATAGCGACAAAGGGAACAAGAATGAGCGCAAGAAACATGATTGCACCTTGAACAAAGTCTGTGTAGCTTACTGCTAAAAAACCACCGAACAGTGTATAAATGATTACTACACCAGCTGTAATAATCATTCCCCACATATAGCCCGTGTCAAAAGCAGTTTCGAAAAGCTGGCCTCCAGCAACCATTCCTGATGATGTGTAAAAAGTAAAAAAGATAATAATTACAAAAGCTGAAGTGATCCTTAAGATACGAGATGTGTCTTTAAATCGATTTTCAAAATAATCCGGTATCGTAATTGAATTATTTGATACTTCTGTATACGTTCTTAATCGTGGTGCAACATATAACCAGTTTAAATAAGCACCTATACATAGACCTACTACGATCCATCCTGCACTTACCCCAGACATATACATAGCACCGGGCAGTCCCATCAACAGCCAGCCGCTCATATCTGAAGCTCCTGCACTTAATGCAGTGACAGCTGGACCTAGATCTCTTCCGCCAAGCATATAATCTGTAAGGTTGGATGTTCTTTTATACGCATACAGACCAATAAGTACCATACCAATCATATAAACACTGATTGAAAAAATAACACCATAATCCATCATATTCAGTTTACCTCCTGCTCTCTCATGTTGTTAAAACGCTTTCATTTTTTTAAAAATTAGAAAAAGGAACATTTTTATTATAAATACATTTTTCGACAAAAGGAATATAATTTTTTTGGAAATGGCATCTGCATTGTGATTTATAGGTGAAAAAACATAAATTCAGAGTGGATTGCTACGAAATCAAACGCAATTAGGAGGCTTGGCGATCGCCAAGCTACTGACCACCGTGTTTTAAGGGCATATAAAAGGTCAGAAAGGTACCTAGTTGAATTAATTTCACCGTAGGTAGCAATAATTTCACCATATTGCTCTTTATTTTGAAAAATACAAGCAATATATTCACCATTTCAGCCGATATATTGAAGAATCTACAATTTTCGACATACCCCGCTACTCACCCTCTTACAAAACAACAAAAAAACCGACACCCAGTTCATAAGGCGTTTGGGCGCCAGTTTTCGCAGAATACTATTATAGCTTTTTACGTCTTAAACGTTTCACTTTAACAAATTGATGTGTGAACTGATCCAGCTCCTGATCGCGGTAGATGTAGAAGAAACGATGATGATGACCATCCTTCATCTCAGTGAGTTCACAGTTCATGTAGTGATCCATCTCTTGTCTGGTCAACTCGACTGTGTACAGTTTGCCGTGACTCGGAATATCTAGTTGGATCTCGTTTAAAAAATGGAGTTCTTTAAATAAATAAATAGAAGTATCAAGGAGAAATTCACAGATTAAATCTTCTGAACCAAAGTAGTGTTGAAAATGTTCGCGTGTAAGCGAAGTATGGGGTACGTAACGCTTGTAGGTAGAAAAATCACCGTAAAAAACCAGCTTTGCACGTGTGCTTTGAAGTTCATAATACTTAACGAGGCCGCTGCCTTTCATTTTTGAAACAGCCGTGCGGAAACGGTACGTATCACGGGCTGCTAATTGTTCGGCCTTGTTTTCTGGATGTGCTGCTTTCGGTGCATGCTGAGACTGGCAGTTGTCTTCTACTAGGTGTCCAATCTTAAATGAATTCTTCATATAAACGATCGAGAATGATTTCCTTCTCATGGTATGCGCCTCCAGCTTTCGCTTTTTTGCCTGATTTAAGTATACGACGAAATTTCAGAAAACCCAAGAGGGGAACATCCGACAAATTTAGCTGTTTTCCGCTTCCCTCTTTGATCGCTCTTCTTTTGTATAAATCACTTGCATCGGGTTGCCTCCGACAAACGATCCTTCAGGTACGCTTTTGTGAACGAGCGTACCGGCCGATACAATCGCCCCATCACCAATCGTGACACCTGGAAGGATTGTTGAATTAGCTCCGATCATCACTTCGTCCCCGATGATCACATCGCCTAGGCGATATTCTTTTATTAAATACTCATGAGCAAGAATCGTTGTATTGTAGCCGATTACGCAGTTCTTCCCGACCGTGATCCGCTCAGGGTACATGATATCTGGCATCACCATTAATGCAAAAGCTGTCCCTTCACCGACTTTCATTCTTAAAAAAGTCCGGTACAGCCAATTTTTCATAGGCAAAAAGGGAGTGTATCTAGCGGCTTGTATGGCAACAAAATTTTTCACGACTTTCCAAAATGGAACCGTATCATATACCTGATATAACGAGTTCCTGCCTTTTACAGGATAACGCTCTGTATCACGCACTTATCTCTCTCCTAAAACATCCAGCAAATCCGTCATTTCATTCAGCATGTAATCCGGATTAAACTGCTGCAAATAATCATTGCCTCGAATCGTCCAAGATACGCCTGCAGTCTGTGTTCCGGCATTCTGGCCAGCAAGAATGTCATACTTGCTGTCTCCTACCATGATTGCTCGTTCTGGAGTGGATTGAAGCAATGCTAACGCTTTTTGAATGGGCTCTGGATCGGGCTTCGCTTTTTCAACATCATCAAGTGTAACAACGGTTTGGAAGAACTTATCGAGTCCAACAAGTTTCAAGCCCATCTCAACCGTGTTTCTCATTTTAGTTGTTACAATGCCCAATTTGTAGCCTTTTTTATACAATTCTTCTACTGTTTCGAAAACTCCTTTAAACTCCGTTACAAGTTCATCATGATGTGCGATGTTATGCTCTCGGTAAGTTTGAACGAGATCTTGAACACGTTCCTTATCGAACTGTTCCATCGTTTCGATGAGCGGCATACCCATTAAAGGCAGGATGTGCTCTCGGTTGTATTGTTCAGGAAAATATTTTTCAAGCGTGTACAGAAAAGAAGCGATGATCAGCTCATTCGTGTTGATCAGCGTTCCGTCCAGATCAAATAGTATGGTGTCCCGTTTCATGTTGTGAGTCCTTTCTTGTTGAACTATTTTTCCGTTCCATCTGGTTCCACACATAAGCCACAAGCATTGTGAGCAGGATTGCGGTCACCAGCCTGATAATTAAAAGCGGCATGACCGGAATACCGAGTGGAACAAAAATCAATGTATCTTCGACAACAGCATGACAGCTTACTAGAAAAATAAATGCCAGATAGAGGTCTTTTTTTGAAACTCCGTCTTCTTTCGCTGCCTGCATCATAATCCCAGCTCCATAAGCAAGACCGATCGTAAGCCCTGCTGCCATCGTCATGGACGTGTTTTCTTTCATACCTAAAAGTTTCATAGCGGGCGCCATCCAGTTCGAAAACCGGTTCAGCCAGCCTTTGTCTTTCAGATATTGCATGACAATCATAAGCGGAATAACGATAAGAGCTAACTGTAAAATGCCAAGTGACGCTTTTTCAAGAGCGGTTAAGGTGATTTCACCCCATCCGTTCGGTGCCGCTTCTGGCTTTGAGATAAAACCATACTGAGCCTTTTCAGTTCCGCCATCCCAAAAAAGATTGATCATAAACGCGGAAAATAGAGCCAATCCGACTCGGACAAGCAGGATCACCCATAACTTAATGCCAACACTCGCTGCAACACCTGATTCGATAAATAGGTTATGAGAGAACGAGAGCATTACAGCCAGGATAAAAACATCCTGAACCGTTAATGTATCAAGAGTCAAAATCCCCCCGATACCAGCGTAGAGATTAAGAAAATTCCCGAGTACGAGCGGAATAGCCGCTTCACCCGGCAGTCCGATCCACTTCATTGCTGGTGCGATTGTGGAAATGAGCCAATCCAGCACAGGTGTATGGCTTAATAATGTAATGATCAGTGTTACGGGGAATATGATTTTCCCAAGCGTCCAAGTGGTTTTCAAGCCTGCAAGTGTGCCTGATTTTAACGTCTCCACTTTTCATTCGCCTCCCTTAGCTCTCCAAATATCTTTTTTCAGCCATGCCTGTTTTTCTTCTATAGATCCAGATGATGACTGCAGCAACAATCCAGATTAAGCTCATTACTTGAGCGATTCGAAGAGAAGTATCCCAAACAATCAAACTGTCTGTACGCAATCCTTCCACAAAGAAACGGCCGATTGAGTACCAGATAATATAAGTTAAGAACAGTTCCCCTCTATGAAGGTTTACTCTGCGTAAATAAAGAAGAATAATGACACCCGCGAAGCTCCAAAGAGATTCATATAAAAATGTTGGATGATAGTAGGTCCCGTCAATGTACATCTGATTGATGATAAAGTCAGGCAGCATCAGTGACTCCAGGAAATCTCTTGTAACAGGTCCGCCGTGAGCCTCCTGATTCATGAAATTGCCCCAGCGGCCGATCGCTTGACCGAGCAAAATACTAGGTGCTGCAATATCAACAAGCTTCCAAAACGAGATTCCTTTTCTTTTACAGAAAATAAGCCCCGTTAAGAAAGAACCGATCAGTGCACCATGAATAGCGATTCCGCCTTCCCACACTGCCAGGATCTTACCAGGATTATCTTTGTAAAAGTCCCATTCAAACGCAACATAATAAAGTCTTGCACAAAGAATCGCAACAGGAACAGCAATCATAACCACATCTACAAAGGTGTCCTTTGCAAGTCCCCGGCGCTCAGATTCTCTAACGGCGAGCCATAGACCGAGCATCGCACCTAAACCAATAATAAGTCCGTACCAATAGATCGTGATAGGGCCTAACTCCAGCGCTACACGGTCCAAGGGCTGAATCGTTTGTTCCACATTCTCCACTTCCTTTTATTTCTTATAGATCTTCATCGTCTCCAGCTTCGATAACATCAGTCAGCCTCTCGGAAAATTGCTGTGCAGCGTTCATACCCATTCTCTTCAACCGGAAGTTCATGGCTGCTACCTCAATGATTACCGCTAGGTTTCGTCCAGGACGAACGGGAATCGTCAGAATGGGTATCTCTGTGTCGATGATTTTCGTTGTTTCCTCTTCCAATCCTAGTCGGTCATACACCTTCTTAGAATCCCAAACTTCAAGATTCATTACAATTGAGATTTTTTTATAGTTGCGGATCGCTCCAGCACCAAACAGCGTCATCACATTGATGATTCCAAGACCTCTGATTTCTAAAAGATGCTGAATCAGTTCAGGTGCGCTGCCAATTAGCGTATCTTCATCTTCCTGACGGATTTCAACAGAATCATCGGCAACGAGTCTGTGACCGCGCTTTACAAGTTCAAGCGCCGTTTCACTCTTACCAACTCCTGAGTTACCGGTAATAAGCACACCAATACCATATATATCGACAAGCACACCATGCTTCGCAGTCGTTGGTGCAAGACGGCTCTCAAGAAAGTTCGTGATGCGGCTCGAAAGACGTGTTGTCGTTACAGGTGATCGCATGATCGGCACTCCTGTTTTGTGTGATGCCTTCAGCAGCTCTTTTGGTACCTCGATATCGCGTGAAACGATGATTCCAGGGGTTTCATCCGTACAAAGCAGGCTCAATCTCTCCATGCGGGTCTCTGGATCCAGCTCAGAAATGAACGACAGCTCCGTTTTTCCTAATAACTGAAGACGCTCTCCCGGATAAAAAGTAAAATACCCAGCCATCTCAAGACCAGGGCGTGAAATATCGCTCGTACGAATCGTGCGGTGGATGCCTTCCTCACCGCTGACGAGCTCCAGTTGAAACTTATTGATTAATTCATGAATATGTACCTTCGCCATAGGGTCCTCCTTGACATTTTCCAATGATTCTATTGTATCACTTCATAACTGTATTAACCAAAAGGTTGCGCCTGAAATTTATTAGTCAGACGTCCACGCATAAACATTTACAGGAATCGTGTTAAATGTCGTGTTTTTCTCATGTTTCATGCCTAGCTTTAGAGCAACGTTAACAGATCTTTCGTTTTGCTGCTGGATGAGGCATACGAGCCGGTTTAAGTGAAGTTTTTGATAAGCATAGTTTTTAAAAAAGGCTGCTGCTTCAGTCGCATATCCGTTTCCCCAATATTCTTTGGCGAGCCAATAACCGATTTCGAATTCTTTCTTGCCGTCTATTGCTTGCTGAACAACTCCTGCATGACCGATAGGCTGCTCGGTTTCTTTTTGAAGGATAAGATACAGGCCTCTTCCTTCCCGATAACCTGGCAGAAGCCATTCTTGAAAACTTTTTTGAGCTTCCTCTGTAGATCTTGTCACACCTTTTCCGATGAATTGGACAACATCCTGATCAGCCCATAATGAGGCGAAAAACGGAAAATCATCATTTGTGTAGCACCTGAATTGAAGACGTTCTGTTTCCATTTTGATTTGCCCCTTTTAAAAACAAGGACCGTTTGAAAAGTACAAACGGCCTTGGATTTGTTGTTTATTCGTTTATGGTTATTGAAATTCTATCATGAAGAGCGAGCTTGTGGCTCGGTTTCGTTAAACAATTGTTTAAAAGAATATGACCGTTTTTGATCTTTTGAGCTATTTCTGTCCGGCCCCAGCCTTCAATATGGTCGGCAAGTGTCCGGTCTATCCGGAAGTTCCCCTCAGCTCCAGTAATGTTAATTTCATAGGATTCGCTACCTGATACAGAAAGGGATATCTTTTCACCTTCCTCTATCAGCTCAAACTCAGAAGGAACAAGTGTCGCAGGATCAACATGGTTGGTAAACGATTTATAAATATCGAGCTTTTTATTCCAAGAATGATTCTTCGGACACTTATAAATCGCAAACTGATAAATGTTTTTACCGTTCGCATTATGTCTTCGAATTGTTGTATCTGTAAAAACCGTAACCTTTCCGCACATTTTGCATTGTTTTTTCACAGTATCGGCTTCATGTTTTTTATTGAGCTTAATGGAATATTGTTTAGTTTGCATAATGATTTCACCTCGTAATAGTAGCGAGGGAATACAACTTCTATTTGAAAGTCTTGCAGAACGAAAAAAAGCCCCCCTATAACAAGGAGGGCTCGGAACGCATCGTTAAAAATTAACGGACTGCAGTTCGCTGTATTTCCTCTGTAATGGGATGTAGACAGACTTCTCCCGTGGTCAAAAACACTTTGTTTTTTAACGGCTGAGAAGCGATCTAATTGTTTTCCATTACAGATTAAATGTTGGCATACAGGTCACTTTAGTTCCTTTCTTTCAAACAGATTAGTTGTATTTTACCACATTTTAACTAAAGTGGATATAAAAATACCTCCCGCTTTTTGCGAGAGGTATTAGAAATTATTTGTAGATTACTACAGCTCCAACGGATTTGTCTTTTGCTTGTCCATTTACACGAACCTTTAAGCCGTAATTTTCAATTTTTCGTCCAGCGTCTGGCATAAATGTATTTTCATATGACTGGCTATCATCAAATAGCGACACAGCTGGCTGGCTTGCAAGCGATAAAGTTTGGGTAGGATAGATTAAATCTAATCCTGATGTTGGATTTAAACCAAATGCAGCATCTGCAATGTGGTAACGTGAGCTCGCTTTTACACCAGTACTCCAATTTAAATCCGTATTGACGTGAGCGTCAACTACACCTACGAAACCTTCACCTGGGTGAATCCCTGTCCAGTTGTCCGTATATGTTGGATCAACATACCAAACTACTAATCCGCCATCGTAGCTCATTAAAGAGTTACCACGCTTAATGTTCTTAAGACCCATGTCTACACCTGAATGATTTCTCCACTCTAGTAAATAGTAATGGTCACTATATTTGTATCCATCAGATTTGGTAAAACCATCTAAATTAAATGAGTTGTTATTTGTTTCAGCTCCATCTTCAAAAATTGAAGCACCATCAGCAGTTACTTTTACATTATCAACAAAAAATCCTTTTTCACTTGTACCCCAATCCGTAATATAACGGAATTTTAATTGAATTTTTTGCCCTGCAAATTCAGTAAGATCGAACTCTTGTTTAGTCCATCCATTGGAATCCCCTGTAAAACCAGGAAGGTTCGGTGCAATTGTAGGATATGCACCAGACACAGGATTAGAATTAGTGTTTGCATTTCCTAGAGACTTCCAAGTAGCTCCATTATCTGTTGATACTTGGACAAACGCATAATCCCAATCTTGTTCAATTATATACCAAGAATCAAAGTTTAGCGTAGCAGAACTTTTTCCTGTCAAATCAACATTTGTTACCATGTTTGTATCAATTTCATCCTGTTGCCCACCCCAATATTGATAAGTACCAGCAGCAGGTTTGTTAACAGGAGTCTTCTTTTGTGGAAGATTTACTTGAATAGCTTGATGATTTTTGCCATTAGGTGAATTCGCCTGATCTAGTAAAAACTGCGTTCCTTTAGAAGAAACATCTTCCCATTTTACAGCAGTTGGAGTTGTCCAATTCCCACCCAAAGTTGATTGAAAATATGATTTAGCTAAAGGTGAGAAACCAGTTGGTTCTGTACCTCCAATTTTACCTGCCCATGAACCGCTTGCCATTATAGACCAGTAAGCTACCGCTTCACCTGTACCAGAATAGATTGTGTCATATTCATCCGGATAACCTAGGTCATGACCGTACTCGTGAGCAAATACTCCAGTCGCTCCGTCTTCTGGCATCATTGTGTAGTCATAGAAACCAGGTTTGCCAATTGGATTTTGGATTGATGCATCATAGCCATCTAAGTCAACAAATTTGGCAGAACGGTGTGACCAGATAGCGTTGTTACCAAGTGAACCACCGCCTGCTTCTTGTCCGACACCTGAATGAATTATCATCAAGTGGTCAACTAAACCATCCGGCTCAACACGATTATTATCGCCATCAAAATCATGTGGATCTTCTACATCATAGTTCTCAAGTGGCACGCCAGCTGCTAAGGCAGCTTTATATGCATCTATAACAAGCTGCTTAGACCCTCCTGGTGTAATATTATCATGTCCACCCGATGCTTTATCCGCTCCATAGTAAGCTGCAGTTCCAGGAACTTTTAGCCATCCGTATGCCTTACCTTGTACAGAGTATGTACCTCCAGATTGCTGCTCATAAAACTGCTTCATAGAAACAAAATTTTCACCATTAGGTCCTTTTACTCCGTTATCTCCAAAAATCATATCTTCATAGTGTGATAGTGGATAATCAGGATAATAGTTATCTGTTTCTGTAGATTTAATATTGTTATGAGCAAAATCAGAATACTCTACCGCAAGGACAAGAACCTTATCTTTTCTAACTTCACCAGTATATTTCGTTTCATTTACAGGATCAGGTTGTTTTTTATAATGACCTTCCTTTTTCCCGTTGCCATTCAATAGTCCATTGTTAAAGCCTTTAAATTCACGCTGTTTTTCAGCATCTGAAGCCTTTACCTTTGCAGCAAGAGGATCGTTTTCCTTTACTCCGCTTTCTTTCCCTTTCAATTCAAGATACTCATGCAGTGCTTCTTCCTTTTGTTTTGCAGAAGCATCTTTCGAGATAACACCTTGTTTAATGAGAGATTCTAGTAATCTATCCTCGTTTACGATTGCTAGATCAAGACTAGAATGTGAATGATTGTGCTTTCCTTTTAATACTTCATCTAACGCTGTTTGTGCTTTAACATCCATTGACCCCGCGAACAATGATGATGAAGCTAGTCCAAGCGACAAACTTGTAGCTAGCAGGGCTTTTCCCCAAGACCTATTGCTCTTCCCCATGAATAACTACCCCTCCTGATTGAATAGTATAAATATTCAGATTTGTTTTGCTATTAAAATTTACCATATTATCCATCATTTTAAATTGGTCTTTTGTACTATAAAAAGAACAAATTGTGCGTTTTATACTAGGTCTTTATACTTATTTTTACATTAAAAATATTGCTATTTTCCCAAAAAAAAAAAAAAACACCTCTGCTAGCAGAAGTGTTTTTTAACTTATTTTCTTTTCTTTTTTCTTTTCTTCAAAGGTTCCAGGATAAAGTTTGTCAGGAACATATTGAGCAAGGATATGATAATGGCTGCAAGGAGCGCCATTCCAAAGCCATCAATATTAAAGGAGTCACCCATTAATTCAGCTGTCAGTGAAAGGAGTGCTGCATTGATTACGATAAGAAATAACCCTAAAGAAATAATAGTCACTGGCAGCGTCAAAAGAACTAATATCGGTTTTAAGAAAACGTTAAACAGCGACAGCAACACGCTGGCTAATAGCGCAGCACTGATATTTTCGATATGAAACCCATCGAAATACCCAGCGACAACCATTAAAGCAATCGTATTAATTAATAAGGAAGCCAGCCAGCTTTTCATTTAAACGTCGCTTTCTTCAGGCATAACTGCCATTGCGATGATGTAGGACAGCCCTACAGGAATTACCGCTGTAAAAATAGCAATAGCTACTGTTCCGAGCCGTACAACAGTTGGGTCAACATTCATATACTCAGCGAGTCCGCCGCAAACTCCAGCGATTTTCGCGTCATTAGACCTTTTAAGCTTTTTCATAAAATAACATCACCTCTATTTGGCTTTTAACACCGCAACTGAACCTGTTTTTGCTTCAGCTTCAAGCTTGAACGGCGGCCATGTTGTTCCTTTATTCGCGATAAAAGAGAGAAATTTTCGCGTGACTTCCTTTTTCTCTTCTCTAACTTCTACAGAATCAAAGTCACAAATAAATCCTCCGACAATCGTTTTCAGCACCGCATCAAGTTCCAGTGTTTCCGGGAATTCAGTTTCTATTTTTCCCGTCACCGTCTTAAAAGATGCATACCCCTCAACCGGTGAGGCAAAACGGCAGTAGATCGATCCGTTAATGGTTTCAGAACGCACTTGTGAAGCATCTACTGTAAGCCGGACTGGGCCATTCATCGTGTCAGCTTCAACGTCTTTATACTCACAGTCTTTCAGTGTTAATGAACCATTTGCGGCTGTTGCTTTGACTGCTTCTCCAGAGCAATTATTAACAGCAATTGCTCCAACTGTCGTCTTTACGGTTAGTGTTTTTGCCTGGCAATCACTGATTTTTACAGGACCATTAAAAGTCGTAATTTTAATTACATCATATGAATCTCTTGGAACCGAGATAACGGCATTTACTTTTTGATGTTTGTTCCTAGAATAAAAACGCATTTTTGTGGCGTCACAATCATAGAACGTCTCATTTCTGAACTTTGTTTTTGCAGAAGACCCTTCAGGTACCTTGTAAACATGGGCATCACATTCAACTTGGACATCCTTTCGATCCCAAGGCACAATCGTAACTGATCCATTATAGACTTCAATGTCCATCTCCTGAAACATCACATGGCTGTCTTGAAAAACATAATTTACCGGCTCTGATGGTCCAAAGTTCAAATCAAAATCAACAGTCTTAATCCGTTTTACGACACGATCAAAAAACTTTGCCACTTTGTAGCCAGATGACGGAAGTTTCACAGCCGTAGCTCCGTTCATGGCTTTCTTTTTTAGACTGATAGGACTCAGTGAGCTGATTTGCGTTTTCTTCTTGTCATTTAAGGCATATAGCAATTTTTCAGCCTCTTCCGCTGAAATTTTTCCTTCGTTCAGCATATTTAAAATCATTTTCCGTTCTTCCATGCATTGACGCCTCCCTTTTGGATTCCGTCACCGGCGCCGGCTGATTCTAAGATGTATGATACTTTCCCGGTATTACTTGTACGATTTATGAGAGAATAACCTTTATCCCTTTAACAATATTCCAGATGGTCACAATTAATGTCAAAGTACCAAAAATGAGTGCGCTGATAATGATTGCAGCTAAATGATATTGTGTTTCAAAAACGATAATAATTCCTAGCGGTACTGCGACAATTGGCAATAAGTGCGATAAAAATGATTTTTTTGCATGCTCCATTACTTCAGAATCATCTACAATTAAGTAAACGACGATCGGAAAAAGAAACGGTGCAAAGAACAAACTAAAATAACATATAGCAGAAACTGCTTTTTTCGTGCCCTCTTTCATAACATGACCTCCTGCTCTGAATGAAAAACCAAAACCGAACATGAATGCAAGCAAAAGGCATGTGCCTTTTTTTACTTCGACCTCATGAAACAAACTTCCTTTTTCCCTATACCCATTCGACATAACTTCTAAAATTCCGTATGATAATGACAAAAACCCCAAAGGGAGCGTCTTCCATTTTGAAAAATATAAAAACCTTAAAGGTACTTTTTATAGTATTAACCATGCTAATGATCACTAGCATTGTATTCGGTGTTATGACCGAAAACGATAGGGATTTAGGTGTTTCTGATCGAATTCTTGCCGGTGTGATCGGCTCGTTTGTTGCTGCAGCAATTAATTATGTAGTATACAAACTTCTTTCTAGGATATGGAAATAAATCACTCATCTATTTTATATGAAAATTGTCGATTTGAGGAGAAATTGTTTGAATTTCGAGCAAAAAAGGGAATGATACATATAAACAGGAACAGGAGTGATGTCTAATGTCTGAAGAGAAGAAAAAACAAAGAGGAAAAATGGACAATCCTGAACAATACGATACAGACAAAGAAAGCCTATTTGATAAATTTGAAAGCGAAAAAAATGTAGACCCAATTCCGATGGAAGATCTGAAACAAGAAAAACGTGAAGAAAAAGATAAGAAGGGGACGAAAGATTCTTCGTCCAGTGAGAAGAAATATAAATGAAAACGAAGCAGTGCTCCCAAACTAGTTGGGACACTGTTTTTTTAATTGGCTTTTGATAATGCTTAATTAACGCGAATTTTCGTTTAATAATACATCAGGTCATAGATCTTGTTTATACACAATTCCGTGTTCTATGTATATCTTTAAAAGCATCATTGCTTCTCCCCAACCAACAGCACATCCAATACAGGCAGTTAAGTCCTTATCAGAATTTGAATATCCCGTCTCTTTAAGAATAATTAATGTACCTTCTTTATATGGTTCAAGTTTAAAGGATACTGTTGTTTTCCTTTCTCCGGGTGTCCATTGAAAAATAAATGATTTGTTCGAAATCGCTTCAAGAATTCTGCCTCCATCTTCAATATTCTCTTTGTTACTGCCGAATTCAATCCATCTTAATCGAATTTCCCCAGTTCCTTCAGGCGTTAATTTTATAGAAGTATCATCTGTGAACCAGGCATTCCAACCTTGAGAAGTTGTAAGTATTTTAAATATTTCTTCTGGATCAGCTTTAATATAAGTTCGATGTGTAATAGTAGGCATATCTTTCTCCCTCCTTTTTATATCTTGTGAATTATATTACGCACCTTCTGTAAAAATTTAATAATAAATAAAAGCACTTTTTTAAAAGATTGTTGCTACAAAGAGGCTTTGATGTTCTTCATTGAAAAGTTGATTGAAGGGGAAGGTGCGAGACTCCTGCGGGACTGGCGGGCGGGTGAGACATTTATAAGTGAAACGTACGAATGTGGCTCACCGCCTGCCCCGCGGAAAGCGAGCAACCTGGAACGGAAATCAACAACTTCCAAAAACAACAAAAGTTCACCGAATTAAAAAAGAGGTCAAACCATCTGTTTATGATTTGACCTCTACGAAGTTTATTTTGCTAGCTTTTCTTTTTCTTTGATTTTACCTGTCATGCGCTTCTTATCACGTTTTAAAATTGGTGCAAGATAGCGGCCTGTGTGGGATTCTTCAACCTCAGCAAGTTCTTCAGGTGTTCCTGCTCCAACGATCGTGCCTCCCTTGTCCCCGCCTTCAGGTCCTAGGTCGATCAAGTGATCACACTGTTTGATAACATCAAGGTTATGCTCAATGACTAAAACAGAATCCCCGTTTTCAACGAGACGCTGCAGTACAACGAGTAAACGTGAAATATCATCCACATGAAGCCCAGTTGTAGGTTCATCCAGAATGTAAATTGTTTTCCCTGTCGAACGTTTATGCAGCTGTGAAGCCAGTTTTACACGCTGCGCTTCCCCGCCAGATAATGTTGTTGCTGACTGGCCAAGTTTGATATAGCCAAGTCCTACATCAAGAATGGTTTGCAGCTTGCGTTTTATCTTAGGGATATTCGCAAAGAACTCAACTGAATCCTCAACAGTCATATCAAGAATGTCTGCAATGTTCTTCCCTTTATACTTTACTTCAAGTGTTTCGCGGTTATATCGCTTTCCATGACACACTTCGCACGGTACATAAACATCCGGTAAAAAGTGCATCTCGATTTTAATGATTCCGTCTCCACGGCAAGCTTCACAACGTCCGCCTTTCACGTTGAAAGAGAAACGTCCTTTTTTGTATCCGCGCACTTTCGCTTCATTCGTTGATGCAAACACATCACGAATATCGTCAAAAACGCCTGTGTAAGTTGCCGGATTTGAGCGAGGTGTACGTCCGATTGGTGACTGATCGATATCAATAACTTTATCGATATGCTCCAGACCTTTGATCGACTTGTGTGCACCTGGCTTGTCTTTTGCACGGTGAAGTTTTTGTGCTAGCGCTTTATGCAAAATCTCATTTACAAGCGTACTTTTCCCAGAGCCAGAAACACCCGTAACGCCAGTGAACAATCCTAGAGGGATTTTAGAAGATACATTTTTCAGGTTGTTTTCTGTCGCTCCCTTCACCTCGATGTAACGGCCATCCGGTTTACGCCTTTTCTTCGGAAGAGGTATAAACTTCTTGCCTGACAGATACTGACCCGTAAGTGATTCAGGGTCTTCCATTATCTCCTGCGGTGTCCCTTGCGATGTGATCACACCGCCGTGAGCACCTGCACCAGGCCCAATATCAATGATGTAGTCCGCTGCAAGCATCGTATCTTCATCATGTTCAACTACGATTAACGTGTTTCCAAGTGAACGCATTTCTTCAAGTGTACGGATCAGCCTGTCGTTATCACGCTGGTGAAGACCGATTGAAGGCTCATCCAGAATATAGAGAACGCCCATCAAACGTGAACCAACCTGCGTGGCAAGACGAATACGCTGTGCCTCCCCGCCTGACAGCGTACCAGCTGATCGGCTGAGCGTCAGATAATCGAGTCCAACGTTAATTAGGAAACCTGAACGATCCACGATTTCTCGCAAGATTAATTTCGCAATGGCTTGCTCTTTTTCTGTCAGGTCAAGATTATCGAAAAATTCTTTTGCCTCCGTAATAGAAAGAGAAGTTGTTTCTCCAATATGTCTTCCGTTAATTAATACTGATAGTGCTTCTTTTTTCAGACGGTGCCCTTTACATGTCGGACATGGTTTTTGTGCCATGTATCCTTCCATCTGCTCACGGATGTAATCAGAACTTGTCTCTCTGTATCGGCGCTGAATATTCCCTAGAACACCTTCAAACTGAATCTCATTTTTACGGATTTGACCAAAATCATTTTTATAACGGAAAGTAAGATATTCCTTACTCCCGTTTAATATTTTATCCATCTGATCTTTTGGCAGATTTTCTACTGGCACATCCATATCAATACCAAAATGGTTACAGATGCTCTCTAAGAGCTGAGGATAATATTGCGAACTGATTGGTTCCCATGGTGCAATTGCATTTTCACGCAATGTACGGCTCCAATCTGGAATTACGAGTTCAGGATCCACTTCAAGCTTAACTCCTAGCCCATCACAAGAAGAACAAGCACCAAACGGACTGTTAAATGAGAATAAGCGGGGTTCAAGTTCACCGATAGAAAATCCGCAATGAGGACATGCATGATTTTGAGAGAATAAAAGTTCTTCTTCTCCCATTACATCAACTACTACACTTCCGCCTCCAAGATTTAAGGCAGCTTCAAGAGAGTCTGCTAAACGAGTCGCGATTCCCTCTTTAACTACGATCCGGTCAATAACGATTTCAATAGAGTGCTTTTTATTTTTTTCGAGTTTGATTTCTTCTGAGACTTCCCGCATTTCTCCATCTACACGAACGCGGACATATCCTTGTTTTTTAATATCTTCTAAGGCTTTAACATGCTCGCCTTTTCGACCAGAAACAACTGGCGATAAAATTTGCAGCTTCGTTCGTTCCGGATATTCTAAAATGCGGTCTACCATTTGTTCAATCGTTTGAGATGTAATCTCTACATGATGAACAGGGCAAACAGGACGTCCGATACGTGCAAATAAAAGACGTAAGTAATCATAGATTTCAGTAACCGTTCCAACCGTTGAACGCGGGTTGCGGCTTGTTGTCTTCTGATCGATCGAGATAGCCGGTGATAGACCTTCTATAGAATCAACATCCGGCTTGTCCATCTGTCCAAGGAACTGACGGGCATACGCAGATAGTGATTCAACGTAACGGCGCTGACCTTCGGCATAGATCGTATCGAAAGCCAGTGAAGATTTCCCCGAACCAGATAAGCCGGTGAGAACAACCAGCTTATCACGCGGGATCGTAATATCTATATTCTTTAAATTATGGGCTCTTGCACCCTTAACAATTATGTTTTGATTGGTTGCCAACTGCAATCATCCTTCCGCTTTTAACTCAAGTATGAGGTCACGAAGCTCTGCTGCACGCTCGAACTGAAGGTTCTTGGCGGCGTCCTTCATCTCTTTTTCCATACGCTCGATAAAGGCTTCGCGATCTTTCTTGCTCATCTTTTGCTTAGGAGCTTGTGCACCTGTATAGGTTTCTGTATCTTCAGCAGCTTGTGTAGCACGAATGACATCACGAACTTCTTTCTTAATCGTAGTCGGAGTTATGCCGTGCTTTTCATTATGTTCCATCTGTTTTTGTCGTCGGCGCTGTGTTTCATCGATCGCAATCTGCATGGATTTCGTAATTTTGTCTCCATACATGATAACGTGTCCGTTTGAGTTACGTGCAGCACGTCCGATCGTCTGAATAAGCGAGCGCTCTGAACGCAGGAAACCTTCTTTATCTGCATCTAAAATAGCAACAAGTGATACTTCAGGAATATCTAATCCTTCTCTTAAAAGGTTGATCCCGACAAGAACATCAAACACTCCAAGCCGTAGGTCACGTATGATCTGAATCCGCTCCAGTGTTTTGATTTCTGAGTGAAGATAGCGGACTTTTATTCCGAGTTCTACGAAGTAGTCGGTCAGATCCTCAGACATTTTTTTCGTTAACGTTGTGACTAGCACTCTTTCATTTTGAGCAACTCTCTCGTTAATTTCGCCGAGCAAGTCGTCAATCTGCCCTTTGATCGGACGCACTTCTAATGTAGGATCAAGCAAGCCTGTAGGACGAATAATCTGCTCAACGGGGTCTGGTGCATGTTCAAGCTCGTAAGGTCCTGGTGTTGCTGATACATAGATGTGCTGAAATTTCGTATATCTTTCAAATTCATCAAAGGTTAAAGGACGGTTGTCTTTTGCTGAAGGCAGACGGAAGCCGTGATCAACAAGAACACTTTTTCTCGCCTGGTCTCCATTAAACATTCCACGAATCTGCGGAAGTGTAACATGCGACTCGTCGATAACAATTAAAGAATCGTCCGGAAAATAGTCCAGTAATGTATAAGGAGTCGATCCTAAAGGACGAAGAGTTAAGTGAACAGAATAATTCTCGATACCCGAACAGAATCCCATTTCAGCCATCATCTCAAGATCGTAGCGGGTACGCTGTTCCAGTCTTTGTGCTTCCAGCAGTTTCCCTGCTTCATTAAGCTCTTTAAGCCGGTCCTCAAGTTCAGCTTCGATTCGTTTGATCGCAAGCTTCATCTTTTCTTCGCGGGTTACGAAGTGGGATGCCGGGAAAATAGCAACATGGTTACGTTCGCCTAAAATTTCACCTGTAAGCGCATCTACTTCTGTAATTCTGTCAATCTCATCACCAAAAAACTCCACTCGCAAGCAATGTTCGTCACGCGAAGCCGGGAAGATTTCCACAACATCACCGCGAACACGGAAGGTACCACGAGTGAAATTGATATCGTTTCGATTGTACTGAATATCGACTAAATCACGTAAAAGCTGATCGCGGTCTTTTTCCATTCCTTCTCTGAGCGAGATTACCATGTCACGGTATTCGTCTGGAGAACCTAGACCGTAGATACAAGAAACACTGGCAACAATAATAACGTCTTTTCTTTCAAAAAGAGAAGAGGTTGCGGAGTGGCGAAGTTTATCGATCTCATCGTTTATGCTGGCATCTTTTTCGATGTACGTGTCTGAATGAGCGATGTAGGCTTCAGGCTGATAGTAATCGTAGTAAGATACAAAATATTCAACCGCATTATTCGGAAAAAACTCTTTCAGCTCACTGTAAAGCTGGCCGGCTAATGTTTTATTATGAGCGATAACAAGTGTCGGTTTGTTCACTTCCTGGATAACATTCGATACGGTAAACGTCTTCCCTGTTCCGGTCGCACCAAGCAATGTCATGCTCTTTTTTCCTGCATTAATATTGTTCACAAGGTGTTTGATCGCTGCGGGCTGATCTCCTTGTGGCTGATAATCAGATTTGATTTCAAACATTTGACTTTGACTCACAAAACCGAACCTCCGTTCCTAATTTCTGGTTACTCAAATTATAGCACAGCACCGATCCAAAAACCTAATAATTACGAACAAATATTCGCAGAAGTTTCTGGAAGGAATTCATCGTGGTATACTTAAAGGTAGGCGCTCGTTGGGAAATAAATTGTTAGGGGTCTGACCCCATTTCCCGCTAGCTGTATCAACGGTTTCGGGGAAATTGTAGCAGGTGTGTCCCCAAAAGGAGATGCTTTTAATTGGAATTTTTCTATATATTACTTGGATTGTGCATTGGTATTTTCTCAGGATTTTTCGGCATTGGCGGAGGCTTTATTCTAACGCCGGTTCTTATTTTGTTTGGGATTCCTCCACTCTCTGCGATTGGAACGAGTTTGATGTATTCGATCGGAACGAGCGTGTCAGGAGTTGCTGCCCACTTGCGATATAAGAATATTATCTGGAAAACTGCTGCTGTTATTGGTTTTGTTGGTGTACTAGCGACTCAGGTGGCCCATCCGCTTGTAGTATGGCTTGAGAAAATAGGTTATGACGATACAATCATCCCGGTTTTCTATATTTTGCTTCTTGCATACTTTGCACTTTCCCTGCTTTATAAACAATCAAAACACAACAAAAGTACTGAATCAGGTGAACGGCAAATTTCTTTTTCTTTGGTGAAGGCCGTTTTCATTGGATTTACCGGAGGTTTTATTTCTACGACTCTTGGTGTTGGCGGAGGCTTTGTAATGGTGCCCTTACTGATCTCAATGATGAACTTCCCATCCAGAAAAGCAGTCGGTACAAGCTTGGTCAGTGTTTTCTTAATCGTAACGGCTGGTTTCTTAACGTACGCGGCATCCATTCAGCTCGACTACAAACTCGGCATCCTCTTAATTCTGGGGGCTTTAGTCGGCACTCAGCTGGGAGCAAAACTAACAACCATTTATTCAAACGAACAAATTCAAAAATATTTAGGAGCTCTATACATCACGATTTTAACCTCTGTTGTATTAAAGCTTTTCAATTTTGACAAAGCGGGTCTAGGAGTAATCACGATCTATGTCTTAACACTTCTATTTCTCTTCTTAAAAGAAACGATCTCGCATACAAAAAGAAAGACGTCTACCTCATAAAGGTGACGTCTTTTTCTATTTTACTTTTCTCTTTTGTTTTTTATAGATTTTCAACCCAAGAAAAAAGCCTATAATTGTAGAAATTCCAGCAATAATTTGGAGCGGCAGCGGCTGATGTAAACCATCTAACCCGAAAATTAATATTAAAATGTTGATCCCTAATGGCAGAAACTTTGAAAATAACACTCTGTTAAATAACAGCAGCAAAAACACTGGAAACAGAGCCGCGAAAACATACTCCAACATGAAACAATTGACCCCTCTCATCTGAACGTTCAAAAACCCAACTTTAGTAAACGTTCATCTATACCTCTCTAAATTTAACCAAACTCCCTATACAAAAACAAGGAAATTGTTATGGGAAATAAATTGTTTGGGGTCAGACCCCATTTCCCAACGAAACTTTCTGTTTAGATGGACGTACAGTAGGATAATGTATACAAAGTTCGAATATGATTAACAATGTATCTTTAAGGAGATGATTGATATGTTAAAGAAATTACTAAAATCGTTATTGGGTCACAAAAGCTATAAAAAATACAGCAGCTCTGGATACAAGCACAAGAAAAGCTATAAAAAATACAGCAGCAGTGACTTTGGAAAGAAGCATTATGGCGGGTATGGCCATAAGCATTACAAGAAGAAAAAGAGAAGCAGCTTTTTCAGCAGCTGATCTTTTCTAGCTGACAATTCCTGATGATCAATGAACTCTTAAAGGATCTTCAAAGAACATTATTTGATAGACCTCTTAAACCTGGTCTCCTCATTCAGGAACGTTACCGCGTTAATGAAGTTTTAGGAATGGGGAGTTACGGGATTACTTATTTAGCACTTGATAGCCTAACAAAAACTACCGTTGTTCTGAAGCAGCTTCGAAAAACTAAGGCAAAAACCGAAAGCGGACTCCGGTCTTTCCGGCGAGAATCTGAAACTCTTAAAATAATCAACCATCCTCAAATTCCAAAGCTTCTAGATGAATTCCAAAATGATTTAGGTTTATTTATCACTATGGAATGGATACAGGGAGACACTTTTGAGGATCTGATTTTTCGCGATCAACACACGTACAATGAAAGAGAAACCATAGCCATTTTACTGGAGCTTTTAAACATTATTGAGTCCTTTCACGAAGATGGCATCATTCACCGTGATCTTCGCATACCGAATATCATTAAGCGAAATGGAAAGCTGCACATCATTGATTTTGGACTGGCTTGTTTTTTATCAGATGAAGAAACGTTAGATCCTGATGACCATCCCGAAAAACTGCGAATGCGGGCAGTCACCGTGAAGAGCGATCTTTTTGCTCTCGGCCATTTTGCCTTGTTTCTCCTCTATTCTTCTTATGAACCCCAAACAAAGAAGGAAAAGACCTGGGAAGAGGAGTTAACGATTTCACATTCATTCAAGACCGCACTTCGCAAAATGCTGCAGTTGGACGAGCCTTTTCATTCTGTTGCGGAAGCTCAATCTGCATTAAACCAAATATAAAAGCCCGGAAAAACTTCCGGGCTTTTTTCATGTGGACTTGAATTTATTTTGTTTTTCTATTTCCAAGAACTCTTCAAACTCTTTTTCATGTTTAGTCGTAACAGCTAAGTTTTGCAAGGCAAGGTGGAATTGCTGATAGTCTAGTGTAAACAAGAAGAGATCCTCAAATCCTTTTGCTGTGAACACTCCAAATTCCCATACCGCATTATAATCACGTTTATTAAGCGATTTCGCCATCAGATCCAGCACTTTCAGTATTTCCGTGCACACAATGACATTATCTTTTGCATAGTGCCTGATATAGCCAAAAGCATTATATAAATAATGGCTAAAGTCTCTTTCTTGTAAAACTACTCGCAAATTATTGTTTTTATCCACTAAATACTTTGAGAATATAGAATTCCGCGAAATCGAAGCAAGCACTTCTCCCAGCTGGTAGATAGCGTTTGTTGCAGTTTTTGGATCATAATTACCGAGAGATCTTATAGCTACCTCAACCAGTTTATTGATGCTGAATTCTATATCTTGAACTTCCGTCTGCCTTCTTCCAATACTGATAAGAGACATATACTTTTGTTCATCTACTTTATTTTCACCATTCTTCCAATACGTGATAATTGGTGTTGAAGCAAACACATAACTGCCAATCGTGTATTCCAGCTGGATCACAATATCATCTTTTTCAGCTTCTTGAATAATAGAAATAAAGTCTACCAGCTGAATGAAGCCTGATTTTCTAGCAGATATCGAATTACCCTTATTCTCACAGATATCACTGTTAACCGTACTTAGATCGTTTACTTTAAAAGGATCAACTTCATCCTCTAACGTATTTTTCACAATGGATAATGCTTCTTTTTTCATATCGTAAGTCATCTGATTTACCTGCAGCCAGGCGACTGCATGATTAATAAAAAAGATAAACGTTCCCATTGAAAACGCAGCAATGATCGCGGCGAGCAAAGGAACAGCAAAATAATATTCCGCCATTCTTTTATTCAAAAATAAAAAACTCAATAACATATAGATAAAACTCGATGTAAATATACCCAGCACGCGCTGTGTTGATTTACTTGCTATAAAGTTTTTGAGCATCCGGGGTGAAAACTGTCCTGAAAATGTTGTAAATACAACGAGAATCAAGTTAAAGGTAAAGGTAGTAAGCGTTAAGATAGCAGCGGTAAGTGTTCCCACTAGATTTCGTGTGAGATCATAATCTACCGCAAAAAAAGGGCGCATCTGATCTCCTAAATCGTACTTTAGATCAGTGGTTAGTGTAACACTCACTAATAAAGAAGAAAAAATAACATAAAGCACAGGAGTAAACCACATATTAGATTGAACAGTATGAGATAGTTCCCTCTCAGACATTTTTGTATATTTCTTTAGATAATTATCAAGCAGATTCATCCTAAACATGTGTACATCCTCTCATGACTCAAAAAAAGATTAATAACCATTCAGCAGCCAAACCGATTCCTATCATATTTTGCCCTAATTACAAAAAGTAAAACTTCCTCTATCGTTTTACTGCAAAAATAAAGAGCGATTCTCTTAAAGAATCACTCCAAAAATGTATTTCATTTAACAATGGGTTTGCTGTTTTTCTTCTTAAAGATACTCTTCACTATCTGGCTGATATCTGTATTTTTCCATATCGATTGTTCTGTTTCCTTTAAATTGTAGTCCCTCGTCTTCCAATAATGATTTTTGAGTAAAAAACAGTTCCTCATCCTGTATTCCGATTTCACCTTTTGAATTTATCACCCGATGCCATGGCAAGTTGTATTTTCCACTCATTGAATGCAGAATACGGACAACCTGCCTTGCACCTCTAGGACTTCCGGCTGCCTTTGCGATCTGGCCATAAGACATTACTTTTCCTGGCGGTATGCTTTTTATGATATTGATCACCGCTTCGGTAAAACGCTCCACGCTTTTTCCTCCTAAAACATAAAAAGGAGTGCCAAATCTTCTTCAGACTTAACACTCCTTTCCCATACTATTATTGATACATTGTTTGACGCTGCTTTTTCAAGTCTTCGTTCGCCAAGTACTCATCATAAGGCATTTCCTTATCGATGATTCCTTTTGGCGTGATTTCGATGATTCGGTTCGCGATCGTTTGTACGAACTGGTGGTCATGTGATGTGAACATCAATGAACCTTTGTAGCTAATTAAACCGTTGTTTAACGCTGTGATTGATTCAAGATCCAAATGGTTTGTAGGGTCATCAAGAACCAATACGTTTGATCCGCTTAGCATCATCTTAGACAGCATACAGCGCACTTTCTCTCCACCTGATAATACAGATGGCTTCTTCATTACTTCCTCACCTGAGAACAGCATACGGCCAAGGAATCCGCGAAGGAAGCTTTCCGTTTGGTCTTCAGGAGAATATTGACGCAGCCACTCAACAAGTGTAGGCTCGTTGCCTTCAAAGTACTTAGAGTTATCGCGCGGGAAAAATGCCTGTGAAGTCGTTACACCCCACTTATATGTGCCGCTGTCCGCTTCCATCTCACCCATTAAAATTTTGAACAATGTTGAAATCGCAATTTCTTCTTTACCAACAAAAGCAATCTTGTCTTCTTTGTTCATTACAAAGCTTACGTTATCAAGCACTTTTACGCCGTCAATCGTCTTCGAAATTCCTTCTACTCGAAGAAGGTCGTTTCCGATCTCACGGTTGATGCCAAAATGTACGTAAGGATATTTACGGGAAGAAGGCCTGATATCATCAAGAGAGATTTTATCAAGAAGCTTCTTACGTGAAGTCGCCTGCTTAGATTTAGATGCATTTGCACTAAAGCGAGCAACGAACGCCTGTAATTCCTTAATTTTCTCTTCTTTTTTCTTATTTTGATCTTGCGCCATTCTAAGAGCAAGCTGAGAAGATTCATACCAGAAATCATAGTTTCCAACATAGATCTGAATCTTTCCAAAGTCAAGGTCAGCCATGTGCGTACATACTTTGTTTAAGAAGTGACGGTCATGGGATACAACGATAACCGTGTTCTCGAAGTTGATCAGGAATTCTTCCAGCCATTGAATCGCTTGAAGGTCCAAGTTGTTCGTAGGCTCATCCAATAATAGAACGTCAGGCTTACCGAAAAGAGTTTGCGCTAATAAGACTTTTACTTTTTCAGAACCTGTTAATTCAGCAAGCTTCTTCGTATGAAGATCCTCTTTGATTCCAAGTCCTTTTAAAAGAATAGCCGCTTCTGATTCAGCTTCCCAACCGTTAAGCTCAGCGAATTCACCTTCAAGTTCAGCAGCACGCATTCCGTCTTCATCAGAGAAATCAGCTTTCATATAGATCGCGTCCTTCTCTTGCATTACCTCATATAGACGGGTATGTCCCATAATAACAGTCTGCATAACCTCTTGATCTTCGTATTCGAAGTGGTTCTGTTTTAAAACCGCTAAACGCTCGCCTGGTGTCATGTGAACGTCACCTGTTTGCGCCTCGATCTCACCCGATAAAATTTTCAAGAAAGTTGATTTCCCCGCACCGTTCGCACCGATCAAACCATAGCAGTTTCCTGGCGTGAACTTTATATTAACGTCTTCAAACAGCTTGCGGTCGCCGTAGCGAAGACCAACGTTAGTTACTGTAATCATTTAGGTTCTCTCCTTTGTAAAAAACACATTCCCAATGATTGTATCATAAATGAACGGCATTCAACTTTACAATCTTGTACCCGCTGTGAATTTTTTAAACTTAAATGCATGAAAAAAGCTCAAATGCCGAAGCCTTTGAGCTTTTAAGTCATTATACCGCTGGTGAAGATGGTGCTTGTGTGTTGTCTTTTTTCAACAACCAATATTGGCTGCCCAGCATAAGAGCAAATGCCGCGAGTCCGATTGCACTGTATATACCCTCTGGATAGATCAGTAAGAAACCAATGATGACAGCTGCTGCTCTTTCTAACCAATTAAGAGGGCGCATCCAATAGCCGATCATACCCGCACCGATTGCGATCATTCCTACAAAAGCAGTTGAAATAACCCAAACGGCCTCAGTCCACGTCGTATCGATGAGCATAAGCTGAGGTGAGATAACGAAGATGTACGGAATAATAAACGCAGCAATGGCGAGTTTAGACGATATGATTCCTGTTCGTATCGGTTCCCCTCCTGATACACCAGCTGCAGCAAAAGCTGCCAGTGCTACTGGAGGTGTAATATCAGCGATTATCCCAAAATAGAACACGAACATATGCGCCGAAAGATCCGGAACACCAAATAATAGAATGGCTGGTGCTGCAATAGTAGATGTGATTACATAGTTTGCTGTTGTTGGTGATCCCATACCTAGTACGAGGGACGCGATCATCGTTAAAATCAACGTTGGAATTAAATAACCGCCTGAAAGTTCAAGCAAGCCATTCGCCATTTTAAGGCCGACACCTGTAACTGTTACAACACCGACGATCATACCCGCAGCTGCTGTAGCTGCAGCAACGCCAAGAGCCGTTCTGGCACCATCGGCTAATGCTTCAACAAAGAGCTTCGGTCCCATGCGAGTTTGCTTATTGAACATACCAACGGCAATCGCACTTACGATAGACCATAGAGCCGCTTTGGTTACACTCATCCCGCTCATTAACAGAAAAATAACGACAAAGATCGGTATCAATAAGTAAATTTGTTTGATGACTCTTTTTGTCTCAGGCATTTCTTCTCGTGAAAGGCCTCTAAGACCAATTCGTTTCGCTTCAAAGTGGGTCATGATCCAGATTCCCGCGAAATAAAGAATCGCAGGGATAGCAGCAGCTTTGGCGATATCCCAATATGTAATGCCGCCACCAATGAATTCAACCATGAGGAACGCTGCCGCACCCATAACCGGAGGCATGATCTGGCCACCTGTAGAAGATGCAGCTTCAACAGCACCTGCAAAGTTTTTATCATAACCTAGACGTTTCATCATTGGAATTGTAAAAGCACCCGATGTTACAACGTTAGCAACTGAGCTTCCACTTATTGTACCTTGAAGGGCACTAGAGAAAATGGCAACCTTAGCAGGACCACCTACACGTCTTCCTGCAATCACGATTGATAAATCATTAAAATACTCCCCAACTCCTGTTTTTACGAGAAACGCTCCAAATAAGAGGAACAAGAAGATATAAGTTGACGAAACAGCCAGAGGAGTACCTAGAATACCCTCTGTTGTAAAAAACATAGTTCTTACAATACGCTCAACGCTTAATCCTTTATGCTCTAAGAACCCCGGCATAAAAGGCCCGAGATACGCGTAAAGCAAGAACAGGCTTGCAATGATTGTAATCGGAAGTCCTACAACACGTCTTGTTGCTTCTAAAACAAGTAGGATAGCTATTAGACCAATAATAAAATCTTGCGTGGTTAGTCTTCCAATCCTCATAACGAGATCGTCCATAAATATGTACCAATATGATCCTACTGCTATGGATAAAACAGCGAGAATCATGTCATACCAAGCCACCTGAAATAGCGGCTTCTTCTCTTTTTTCTTTTTAGATGCTGGAAATAATAAAAAGATCAGAGTAAGAGCAAAACCTAAATGAATTGTCCGTTGCAGCTGTGCGGGCAATACGCCGAAAATTGCTGTATATAGCTGGAATAAAGAAAATGCAACAAGACCAATCAGTGTAATCCAATAAAGTGCACCTTTTAACTTCCTGAAACCTGCTTCAGGATCATACTTTTCCATCAGTTCTTGTACAGCTTGATCTGACATTTGTTCACGTTGTATTTGATTTTTATTATCCAAGTTTTTTCCCTCCAATCAACCATTGCCATACATTTACCTTCTCTGTCTTTATTCGAACCCAAGATCCTTTTTCACTAAAGTTAGAGAAGGGATACTCATGTCCATCATACAGAAGCGTGTGATTGGCGATGATTTGTCCGGTTCGAATATCTAGTAAAGGAAAAGTCCGGTTCATGTTGGACAAGATATAAGTCCCATCTTTTTGTGTTAATACCTCAGTTCCGGTCGTCCCAGAAGGCATCCCTACTCCAAATTCCTCAAAACGCATTTCAGTCTGAATAATTATTCCTTCCTCATTCGTATGATAAGTTTCCAGTACTGGCGTTCGATGAATCGAGTGTATGTATTTGATACTAAATTCTTCTTCAGGCTTTATTTTCATAAAAGCTAACCGTTCTCCTGTCTCACCATCTTCTATAACCAACCCTAAAAAGGCAGGATGCAGACTTGCGGCAGCGAGAACACTAACTATCAAAATGATTCCTAATATGCGCTTCATAAGAATACATGGACTAAAGATAATTCCTTAGTCCATGATTACACCTCTTATTTTAAGATTCCTTTTTCTTTAAAATACTTTTCAGCTCCTGGATGGAATTCAATCCCCATACCCTCTACAGCTTTTTCAGCAGAAATCAGTTCTCCTTTAGCGTGACTAATCTTATCTGTGTTTTCAAAGATAGCTTTTGTGATCTGATACACTGCGTCTTCTTCCATGTCTTTACGAACAGTCAGCATAGATAGAACAGCTACTGTTTTCACATCTGCTTCTAATTTATATGTGCCGCTTTTTACAGTGTCCTCAATATAGTATGGATATGCATCAATAAGCTCTTTAATCTTATCGTCAGCGATCGGTACGATAGTTACTGGCTTCGTAGCCGATAATGCATCTACAGCCCCTGTTGGTGTACCTGCTGTAATAAATGCAGCTTGAATGTTTCCATCCTGAATTCCTTCAGCGGATTCATCGAACGAAAGATGCTGAGCTGTAATATCTTCCATCGTCATGCCATGAATTTTCAAGATTTGTTCTGCGTTAGCGAATGTTCCGCTTCCTGGCGCCCCTACTGAAACCTTTTTCCCTTTTAAATCTTCAACACTTTTAATGCCGCTGTCTTTAAGCGTAACAATTTGAATTGTCTCAGGATACAAAGTACCAATACCTGCAATTTGATCTACTTTCTCCTTAAACATCTCCTTACCTTCAGCTGCGTAACTAGCGATATCTGTCTGTGTAAATGCTATATCAGCATCTCCATCTTGTATAAGCTGCATGTTTTCAACTGAAGCACCCGATGCTTGTGAGTTCGCTTCTACGTCTAACTCATCACCGATAATTTTTGCCATCTCTCCACCGAGTGGATAGTATGTACCGCCCGTTCCACCTGTCACAATACTGAGTCGATCAAGATTTAAAGCAGGACTTTCTCCTGATTCCTCTTTTTCAGATGGAGTTTCAATCTTTTGTCCGCAAGCGGCCAAAGAGAAAGCAAGAATCAGTATGAAAAATAACGCGATCCCCTTTTTCATGTTATTCCTCCTCAATGGAATTTAATTACTTTTTTATAGTTTAGCATAACGTTGAATAAAATTGCAGAATAATTATAATTTTTTGATATTATTATACAAAAAAAGAGGGCGACCGAAGTCACCCTGTTTGTTTTAACTGACGAATGCACGGAGCATCCAGTTGTGTTTAGCCAGACTTTCCCGAACTGAAAGCAGCATGTCATGGGTAACTTCATCGCCTTCGCGCTCAGTTACTTCCATGCCTTCTTTAATCTCAGAGATCAATAGCTCAAAATCATTCATTACGTTATGAACCATCTCTTCCGCTGATTCGCCGCCATTAGCTTCCTCTACTGTAGCCATATCCAAATATTCTTTCATGGATGCTACAGGTGTACCTTTTAGAACAAGCAATCGTTCAGCAAGCTCATCAATATTTGTTGCTGCTTCATTGTACAGTTCCTCAAATTTTTCATGAAGGGTAAAGAAATGAGGACCTTTTACATACCAATGATAGTTATGCAGTTTCACAAATAGCACATTCCAGTTTGCAACCTGTTTGTTTAGTACATCTTGAATGGAATCCATAAACATGACCTCCTATTTTGTTTCTTCATTTAAAACACGGTTCAAGCGTTTGCGAAGCATGTCCATTCCGCTTCCGCCTGCTTGGAAATGACGCAGTTTACCTTCTTTATCGAAAACATAATAAGCCGGAACATATTTGTTTTCAAAAGCATCAGTCAGCTTGTGTTCACTGTCCACATAGATCGGCTGTGAAATATCATGACCCATTGCCATCTGTTCAATTACACTCATATCCAGATCGTTTTCAGAACGAGGCATATGAACGGCTACCACGTTTAAGTCATCTTCATACTCGTCACGAAACTCATTCACATCAGGCATTGCCTCTTTACAAAGCCCGCAGCTTACTGACCAAAAATGGATCAGTGTTGCTTTTTCTCCCACAAGATCTTCTTTTTTCACTTCATCGTTCAACCATGCTGTAGCACCATCTAATTCAGGCATTTGTTCACGTAATTTCATCTCTTATAACCTCCATTTGTTAAACAGTTGTTTAATTTTATTAGGTTTAATCTCTAATATTTTTACATGTTTTTGTAAAAACGCTTCGTTGTCAGTTGATTGGAGCGCAAGATGTGAGACTCCTAAGGGCGCATAGCGTCGAGGAGGCTCACCGCACGCCCAAAACGAACACCTGGAGCGAAAATCAACCACTTCCACTAACAACAAAGAGTGTGCCAAACCTTATAGTGTCTTTTGACCAGGCTTCCAGTTAGCCGGGCAAAGACCGCCGGTTTGTAGTGCTTGTAAGACACGCAATGTTTCGTCAGCATCTCGTCCGATGTTGTTATGGAAAACAACTTGGTACATCATTTCGCCTTCAGGATTAATAATGAACAATCCCCGTAATGCGACACCCTCTTCTTCAATTAAGACACCGTAGTCACGGGAAACTTGGTGGTTTGTATCTGCAGCAAGCGGATAGTTCAGCTCACCCAGCCCGTTATCTTCACGCTTAGTGTTGATCCATGCTAGATGCGTATGAACCGTATCAGTTGAAACTCCGATCACTTCAGCATCCAAGTCCTCGAATTCATCATATCGGTCAGACAATGCCGTGATTTCTGTCGGACATACAAAGGTAAAGTCCATTGGATAAAAGAAAAGGACTGTCCATTTTCCGTTTTTCATGTTCTCTTCTAAACTTACTTTTTTCGTCTCTTTGTTAGGCATGATCGCTTCCATTTCAAAACGAGGTGCCTGTTTGCCTACCATTCTTTCTGCCATAATTTATTCCACTCCTTTTATCTTTAAATGATAATGAATTTCATTATCATGTTTTTATCAACAATCTTAATTATACTGATTGCTTGTTTGAAGTCAATACTAATTTATAATAATTATTAATAAAGAACAAGTATTGTGCTCAACTCTCCTTTTTATGATAGAGATAACACATTCATTGTAAATCCCCACGAAATTGAACGATAAACAAACGAGTGCACTCTTAAAAATCACCACAAAAAAACCTTGCTTCATTTAAGCAAGGTTTACGCGTTATCTTCTTTTTGAGTTTGAATCTGCCCTGATATCAGGCTTTTATTTTTCATTAGGATAGGGATACAGGCTGCCAAAATAACCAGACAAACGGCGATCGCGATAACTGTTCCATTCCCTTTTATAAAACTATCCCCCAGCAGGTTATATGCCAGTGTTCCTGGCAGCACACCGAGCATGGTTGCAAAAACATAAGACCCAAGCTTTAATCGGGAAATTCCTGCTACATAACTTACAAGATCAAAATTCAGAATTGGAATGATCCTGAGGAGGAAGATATAAAAGAACCCTTTTTCTTTTAATTGTTTCTGCCATTTTTCAATCCTGGATGCAGAATCTGTTGTCTTTTTCAGCCAGCGGGCACCCAAATGTTTGGCAAGATAAAAAGAAATGACTGCACCCAGTGTTGCACTAAAAACAGTATAAACCGTTCCCCAAATCGCCCCAAAAGCAAGTCCGCCAGCTAGGGATAGAACCGATATTGGAAAAAGTGTAAAAGGACGAATAACATTGATCAAGACATATATAATAGGTGCGATCATGCCAAAGGACAACACCCAGTCACGTAAAGACATAGGGGTAAGTTTGAAAACAAAATGGTTGAGTGCGAACAAAAGAACAACAGCAGCAAAAAGGACTGTTAACTTCACCCAAGTGTTTTTCTTCATAAAGACCCCTTCTTTACTGACGAATTTTTTTAAAAAGAGCAGTCTATGAACTATTCCCTTATATTGACTTTACATAAACAAACTACCTAACTATTTTTAATAATAATGCCATTTCCGGCTGGATCCTTAACATAAATGTGGTTAGATTCAGCAGTAAACGCTATATTGTGCTGCTGCAGCGACTGTTTTAAAGTCTGAAGAACCTCTGCATTCGGCACAACGATTTCATAATGCTGAAGACCCGCAGCATCTATAGGTGAAGGAATAGAATTCGGGCCGTTCCAAATGTTTAATGCAATATGGTGATGATATCCTCCCGCAGAGATGAATAAAGCATGATTGGCCATTCTTGTTTGTTCTTCAAAACCGAGCACATTCACATAGAACTCTTCTGCTTCAGGAATATTTGTCACGTTTAAATGCACATGCCCCATCACCGTCTTTTCGGGTAGACCATTCCACATTTTGTTATCAGCCTCATCTAATAAATCATGTACATCTAAAGGTTCGCTCACTGCAGGCAAATTTCCTTTTTCATCGCGAACCCAATCGTTCCGATCCACATCTCGATAAACTTCTATCCCGTTGTTTTCTGGATCCTGCAGGTAAATGGCTTCACTGAATTTATGGTCGGATGCTCCAGCAAGACGGGTATCTGTTTTTATAAAATGCTGAAGAACATTCGCAAGATCTACTCTTGTGGGTACAAGCAATGCTAAATGGTATAAGCCCGCACTGCGAACCGGACGCTGTTCAAGCTTTGGATTGCCTTCTAAGGTCAGTAGCGGCTTAATTCCGTCAGCTGTTAACTGTGCAGCAGAATCTGATCTAGTGAGTATTTTTAATCCAATGGTCTCTGTATAAAACCGAATAAGTTTCTCCAGGTCTTTTACCTTGAGTGTGACATTGCCGATATGTGTATCTTTATGAATAGGATTCATTATATAAACCTTCTTTCAATAAAATATATTAATTACTTTATGTAAGTAATTATAAAATAGTTATTAACAAACTTCAAGCGCAAAATAAAAAGGAGCTGATTTTTATCAGCCCCCGATATATGACATCTCTATTTTTTTTCGTTCTTCAGCATTCTGTTCTCTTCTTTCATCTGAATAACGATCTTTTCTGTTACTCCATGTGTTTAAAATTCGCTCATAAACCTCCTGATCGGAAGCCCCATGACGGATAAAGTGTTTAAAATCAGTACCGCTAGAAGCAAATAAGCAAGTATACACTTTTCCATCTGCCGAAAGACGAGCCCTTGTGCATGTAGAACAAAATGTATCACTAATAGAAGAAATAATACCGATCTCACCTGTGCCGTCTTTGTATTGATACCTTTTTGCAACTTCACCATAATAATGGCCAGAAACCGGTTCAAGAGGAAGTTCATCGCCGATTATCTTTAAGATTTGATCCTTAGAAACAACATCATCCCAGTTCCATCCGTTTGATGTACCAACATCCATATATTCAATGAAACGAAGCACATAAGGAGTATTCTTAAAATAACGAGCCATTGGCAGAATCTCCTTATCATTTACCCCTTTTTTTACCATCATGTTAATTTTCACTTGAAGACCAGCTTGATGGGCAGCTTCTATTCCTTTTAAAATAGGCTGAACCCCGACTCCCCGTCCGTTAATGCTTCCGAAAAGCTGATCATCAAGCGTATCAAGGCTTACGGTAACTCGGTCCATTCCTGCTTCTTTAATTTCAGCTGCAAGTTTAGGCAGCAAAACACCATTTGTTGTTAATGCAATATCTTTTATTCCTTCAATAGAACGAAGCCTTTTTAAAAGATCGGGTAACCCTTTACGCAATAAGGGTTCACCGCCTGTAATACGGATTTTCTCAACGCCTGAACGCGCAAATTGAGTGGCTATCCGTACGATCTCATCAAAAGATAATAACTCCTCATTCGTTAAGAATGGATAATCCGTTCCGAAAATTTCTTTAGGCATACAGTACGTACAGCGAAAATTACATTGGTCGGTTACCGATATCCGTAAATCGCGAAGAGGACGCTGCCATTGGTCAACAACTTTCTTTTTATCCATAACATCACGCCATTATTTTAGTATTTTTCTAAATGTACCACGAATAAAAGGAAGTTAAAACCAGAAAGGCATTTTCGAAACACATCTATATCTTAATATGGATCTTTAGTTCTTAATTACTATTTACCTATTGTTTGGCAATTTATATGCATCATTTTTACCAAATTTTTATAAAATTTAATAGCTATTTCCTTGATTTGCCGGTGTTTTTAGAGCATGATGCGTAAAGTGAAAATAATCAGTTGCCACTTCCCCTTGTGTATTGATGATGAAAGTGTTACGATTAGGAAGAATTATTTTTGTTCGATTGTAACAGGTAAACGATTATCTTGATATTTTTGAGCAAGGATAGTATTATTGTGCGGATTGGCACGACAGGAGGCAACAAACATGGAACAAGGTAAAGTTAAATGGTTTAACGCAGAAAAAGGTTTCGGATTCATCGAGCGCGAAGGTGGAGACGACGTATTCGTACATTTCTCAGCTATCCAATCAGAAGGTTTCAAGTCATTAGATGAAGGTCAAGACGTAACTTTTGAAGTTGAACAAGGTCAACGCGGACCTCAAGCTACTAACGTACGTAAGGCGTAATTGCCTAAATAGATAAACAGGACTCTTTCTTAGAGGCCTGTTTTTTTTTTGCCTCTTTTTTATATATCGACACCTTTTTAATTTATTTCATACTTTTAAAAATTTTTCAGTAATTTCAAACATATATGAATTGTTTTTGCTACAATAAAATTAACGTCTTAAAATATTAGGAGTAGTAAATGGATCTTCATATGATGCAAAAGCTTGATCAAATCGAAATCGGTAAGAAGATTAACGAAAATGCAGAACTAATCGCCCAGAAGATCATCACAAACATTATAAAAAATGAAACGTATGTTTCACTTCAGCATAGAGATCAAGGACAGGAAGGACTCGAAGCATCCATCACTTTTATCCAGTTAATAGGAGACGCGATTTCTGGCAAATTGGCTGATCCGCAAGAGACTATCTCTCAATGGGGTGAAAAGGTTGGAATGGCTGCTATTCATTCAGGTCAGCCTCTTGATAAATCATTGGAGAGCACTTCCTATTATCGCAATTCAATTTGGGATTTTATTAAAGAAGAAGGCTCCCTGCAATCCATGTCAGCTGAATCTGTCTTACACATTTCAACCACGATTAATCCGATGATTGATTATGCCGTACAAGCGTTCAGCAAATCTTATGTGAACAACTATCGGGATATGGCGGAAAAGTTTCACTTATCCCTTCAAGAACTCTCAGTTCCAGTTGTCCCGCTCTTCCCTGGGGTAGCCGTACTTCCTGTTGTTGGAGAAATTGATACAAATCGAGCAAAAATTTTATTAGACTCAACTTTGCAGCAATGTGTTGAAAGCGAAATCACTTCACTTGTTATTGACTTATCAGGAGTAAGCTACATTGATACGATGGTTGCTCATCGCATTTTCCAGCTCGTATCAACGTTAAAACTTCTTGGCGTAAAAACGACACTTACCGGATTAAGTCCAGAGATTGCACAAACTTCCGTAAGCTTAAACTTGGACTTTAGCGAAATCACCTTAAAAGGGAATCTGCTTCAAGCCTTAGCGGATTTTGGATATGGCAAACTTAATAAATAAAAAAGAACAGATCCTGCAGGGGTCTGTTCTTTGAATTTTAAGATTGTTCGCGTTTTAGATCCTCTAATTCCTTTAAGAGACTGACCACCATTTCATCACTTTTTTTCAGCTCATAATTAAGCATGGTGATGGTCTCTTCCTCCCAAGCAAACGGATCTCCGTGTTCAGGTGTAGTTGGGACATTTTCATAAATATCCCCTTCTTCTCTATCATTTGGTTCAAAATAAATAGCTATTTCACAAACCGGATCCTCAATAGCAATTCGTTGACGCAACGTGACTTTTCCATAACCGAATTTCCGTGCTGCAATGCCACCTAGCACACTGGATGTCATTTTGCATAGGTGTGGGGCATCCTTAACAAACTCTCCGAAAGGACACTCTTTTGC
Source organism: Fictibacillus halophilus (assembly GCF_042680145.1). Lineage (GTDB taxonomy): Bacteria > Bacillota > Bacilli > Bacillales > Fictibacillaceae > Fictibacillus > Fictibacillus halophilus_A. The sequence continues at coordinate 2,597,161 of NZ_JBHTNQ010000001.1, forward strand.
ACGAACTACTACATGGTCAGGATTCACACTGACAATTTCAAGATGCCCGCCGATTGAATTCTTCAAATCCACTATTACATGAACATATTGGTCAACCGTCCAGTGCAGTGGATCTTCATAAAATCTTTCGATCCATTCACCTGTTCTCAGTCCAAGCTGTTCAATATATCTTTCAGCTGAAGGACCGATCGTTTTTCTATGAATTAAGGCATATTGAGTAATAAGTTTTGCTAAAAAAGTGTGTCCATTTAATTCACCTTTTGAAAGGCGCATAACACATCTACCCTTTCCTTTATGAATTACATGCTGTTCTTAGATTGGTTGGTAAGATATGGACAACACTCTTTGGATACCCGTTAAAAAAATTTTGAAACCTTAAAATTTAGCTAAGCATAATTAATTACTTATTTTTCCCAAAAGTACATACCATCTTTGTGATCAATTAATTGAAAGCCTGATTTCTCTAAGACTCTTGCTGAAGGAATGTTCGTATCCAAGCACTCAGCTGTTACCTTATTTACGTCTGGACGTTCAAGAAGCCATTCTGTTAATTTTGAAACCATTTCTGTAGCATATCCTTTATTTCTTCCTTGTCTGACTAAGCCATAACCAATCTCTACGACTCCCTTGTCGTTAGGGCCTCCTTTACAGCCAATCTCCCCGATTAGTGTATTGCTGTCTTTTTCAATTACAATCCTGCTCCAGATTGATGTTTCAGGGTGTTGTTTCAGCTTTTCTTTTTTTTGCGGAATACGTTTTGCATATGTCGGACTCGGCCATTCTTCTGAAATGTTGTGCCCTATTACCTTTTTTAACTCACTTTTTCCTTTTAAAGTTGCTTCTACCATCTCATACGTATAAGGAATAATAAGAAGACGCTGTGTTTCAATCATACTGATTTCCCCATATCCTGTTCATATTTTTTTATTTGGCACTTTTAAATAATCTTTGTTTTTGAATCGCTTTCTGAAGACCCTTCTTTGACAAGTTGATTGGAGCGCAAGGTGCGAGACTCCTGCGGGATCAGCGTGCCAACCACCTGAGTATACTTCTCAGCAATTCATGCGACGAGGAAGCACGCTGCGATAGAATTTCTTGCAGACGCAGGAGCACATTTTTGCCTCCTTGGATACGAGACCCCGTGAGCGCGAAGCGATAGGGAGGCTCACCGCACGCCCCGCGGAAAGCGAGTATCCTGGAGCGGAAATCAACCCTTTCAAATAGCAACAAAGATTACGAAAACACCCTTCTATTTTAACTGATTTCCCCATAAAAAAGAGACTTCCATAAAAGTCTCTTTTCAAATACTTTCTTATTCAATTTCTTTTTCAAGTTTAGAGTGTCTCTTTGAATATAAAAAGTATACTGCTGCACCGATACCAAGCCAGATGATGAAACGAACCCATGTGTCTCCATCCAGCTGTGCCATTAAGAAACCACAGAATATGATCGCAAGTATAGGAATCCATGGTACCGCAGGGCATCTAAAAGCACGAGGCAGATCAGGCTGTGTTCTTCTCAGCACAAGTACTGCTACGGAAACCAGTACAAAAGCAGACAATGTTCCGATATTAACGAGTTTTGCAAGCTCGTCAAGCGGTATTAAAGCTCCCATAAGTGCAGCTACAATACCAAAGAACCATGTTGAACCATATGGTGTACGATACTTTTCATGAACGGTTCTAAAGAATTTCGGCAAAAGACCGTCACGTGACATCGCATAGGATACACGAGTTTGTCCATAAAGCATTACGAGCATTACTGTTGTCATCCCGAGGATCGCCCCAACGTCAACAATTCCTGCTACCCAATTCTGACCTGCCAACTGTAGAACAAGAGAAATAGGATGATCTTCGTTTCCTTTAAAATCAGGGTATGGAACAACTCCAGTCATGATACCGGTAACAATCACATAAAGGAATGTACAGATAAGCAATGAATAGATGATTCCTTTTGGAAGATCTTTGTTTGGATTTTTCGTTTCCTCAGCTGCTGATGCGATTGCATCAAACCCGATAAAGGCAAAGAACACTAAGGCTGCCGCCGCAAAGATTCCTTCCATTCCAAATGGTGTGAAAGGCGTCCAGTTTGTCGGTTTAACATAACCAACGGCTACTACAATAAAGAGTAAAACAACGGCTACTTTGATTACAACCATGATGTTGTTTACTCGTTTCGACTGCTTAACACCTACTGAGAGCAGGAATGTAATTAACATAACGATTAAAAATGCAGGAAGATTAAAATAAGATGTTAGACCTGGGACCGCTCCTGGTGCTGCACTGAGTGTAGCTGGAATATGGATGCCAAATCCTTTTAATAGGGATTGGAAGTAACCAGACCATCCAACCGAAACCGCACTAACGGCTAGTAGATATTCAAGGATTAAGTCCCATCCGATAATCCATGCTAGGAATTCACCCATCGTGGCATAGGTATACGTATATACCGATCCAGAAACTGGTACGGTTGAAGCAAATTCAGCATAAGACAATGCTGCAAATAAACACGCCAAACCGGCAATAACAAAAGAGATGATAAGAGCTGGTCCAGCAGTTAGAGCTCCAGCACCTGTAAGGACAAAAATCCCTGTTCCGATGATCGCTCCAATACCGAGCATCGTTAAATCCCAAGTACCTAACTCTTTATTTAATGTTGTACCCGTTTTTGAAGCAGCTACTAAATCAGAAATGCTCTTCTTTCGAAAAATGCCATTTTTCATAAAAAACCTCCATAGACAGCTTTTTTAATTTGTTTGTAAATTCACTCAAATCTTAATATACAATATTTTTCGTTAACTTTCGACATTTTTTGGAGCAATAGCAGAAATTACTAACTTGTTAGCTCGCTTTTACAAATATACCCATGTTCATTTCGCGTTAAACGAAACCTGAATTTTTTAAATAAATTCAAAAAAAGATGATACCGGTATCCCGGGTATCACCTTTTTCACTAGAGATTATTTCATTTTCAAGAGAAATTTTCTTTCAGTAATGAGGATTCTTTTTTCGGGAACCGCCAGGAATATGACTGCTATCACAATAAATGTTCCGCCTAAGAGCTGGTACGATCCAAATGATTCGTTCAGCCACGTAATGGATAAAACAGCAGCTACGAGCGGTTCAATACTTGATAGCAGGCTTGTCTCAACAGCAGACAAATACTTTAAGCTGCCGATATAAAGAACGAAAGAAACCGTTCCGCTTATTATAATCAAGAGAAGCATGGAGAATGTGCTGACCGTTAATGAACCGATCATCTCCGAAAGGCTAAATCCGGGATTCACCAAATATAGGACGATACCTCCTATCAGCATCCCCCAGCCCACAATAATGGACGTCCCCCATCGCTTAATGAGTGAGGCAGGGTGCAGCGTGTAAAACATAAACCCAAGCGCTGTTAATCCCCCAAAAATAATTGCTTTCTTTGATAATACAATATCCTGCACAGATCCGTTTGTGATCAAATAGAAAACGCCAGCTAATGCTGCAAACAATGCGATGAACTGCATGGATGAAGGCAGCTTTTTGTTAAGAACCGCAACCCATATCATAATAAAAACAGGACCAAGAAACTGAAACAAAGTAGCTGTTACAGCATTACTTATGTAAACCGTTTCAATAAAAGCATATTGCGCTCCAAGCATGCCAAGAACCGAAAATATTATAAGCTGAATCCATTGCCCCGGATGTTTCCAAATCGTGAAGATATCTTGTTTTGCAAAAAATAAAAAACTTAATAGAATGATACCTGCTGCTATTAAACGGACAACTAAATAGTCAGCGGATGTCAGTTCTGTTTTTTGAAAAAGCCACTGAATCATGGGACCAGAAATTCCCCATAGGGTGGCACCACTAATAATCATAATTAAACCTATTTGACGAGACCGTTTCATGAAGCATACCTCCTAAGCTGCAACTTGCTTTTACACATATAAAATGATAAGCATAGAGGTATTATAATGAAGTTCTGACTCTATAAAAAGAGTCAGATTTTTAAAATTCAAGGGGGTCAGTTTTGTGGTTGAAATCACACCAAGCCTTGATACACTTAGTAATAAACCTCTATACATGCAGCTCTATCTTTTTATCAAGCAAGAGGTAGAGAACGGCAACCTGCCTAAGCAAACAAAACTGCCTTCTAAAAGAAAGCTGGCCAAGCATCTGAACATCAGTCAGAACACCATCGAATCTGCCTACAGCCAGCTGGTCGCTGAAGGTTATATCGAATCCGTTCCCCGCAAAGGCTATTTTGTGTGTGAAGTCGATCGAAACCAATTAGATGTTAGCAGGAACATCTCAACTGTTAAAGAGAAAACGTACAGAGATACTCCATATCGCTTTGACTTTACCAATACAGGCATTGAAGTGAATGCCTTCCCATTTTCCGTATATCGAAAAATAGCAGGTGAAGTGATCAGACCCGAGAATAAAGAAGTTTTATTGTTAGGCCACCCTCAAGGAGAATATGGACTTCGGGAAGAAATCTCGAAATACGTATATGAATCCCGCGGTGTACGCTGTTCTCCAAGCCAAATCATTATTGGAGGAGGAACACCTTATTTAATAAAAATCCTCTTTCAGTTATTGAATCGCAGTACGTTTGCTGTTGAAGACCCTGGCTATCACCGAAAGTTAGTCTTATTTGAAAATCGGCATGAAAAAGTAAAGATGATACCGCTGGATGAAGGCGGATTAATCGTTTCTGAACTTGAAAAAAGCGAAGCAAATGCCGTTTTTGTAACACCTTCACATCAATTTCCGTGTGGGATGGTCATGCCTATAGCCCGGCGATTGCAGCTGTTGAAATGGGCTGAAGAAAAGACAGATCGCTTTATAATTGAGGATGATTATGACAGTGAGTTTCGATACGAAGGAAAGCCCATTCCTGGTCTTCAAGGGCTAGATACTTACGAGAACGTCATTTATATGAGTACTTTTTCAAAAGCTCTTATTCCTTCTTTACGGATAAGTTATATGATTCTTCCAAAACCGCTTTTAACAATCTATCAAAATGAATATTTCTTTTACACACAAACCGTATCTCGTATCGATCAAGAGATTTTAAAGCGTTTTATAAAAGAAAGACATTGGGAAAAGCATATAAACCGCATGAGGGTAGTTTATCAGAAGAAGAGAGATGCCCTTGTTGCTGAAATTTCGAGGTGTTTTCCTGAATCTGTTGAAATAATCGGCCAGGACTCAGGACTTCATCTTTTAGTACGGCCAAACAATGGAATGACAGAAAAAGAGCTGGTTGAAAAAGCCGCTGCATGCAGCATTAAGGTCTATCCTGTTTCTGCATACGGCAGATGTGATCATCAAACCGTATTGATGGGGTTTGCTGTGCTGTCTGTGGAAGAAATTAAGAATGCTGTTGAGCTGCTGGTCAGAGCTTGGTTTAAATAAACGGCTGTTTACGCATACATTGTTGCTCTTGAATGTAATTGATTTCCGCTCCAGGTTGCTCGCTTTCCACGGGGCGTGCGGTGAGCCTCCTGCCGCTTTGCGCCATTAGGAGTCTCCACCTGACCGCTCGTCCCGTAGGAGTCTCGCACCTTGCGCTTCAATCAACTTGCAAATGAAGAAAAGAGCCAACAGCAACAATCCTTTCGAAAAGAGCCAAATAAATAAACTCGCGGGAAGGGGTTCCTGCGAGTTTATTTATTCCTTTTTTATTATTTCTTTTGGTTTAATCGCATTAAAAAATATTCAATGGTATCTAATTGTTTTGAACAACCGTTTAAAATAAAGATAGGCTCAGCTGGTTCTTCCATTAGGATTTCAGAACAAGTGTCTTTGTAAATGCCTTTGTCTAGTCCAGCATAACCATCATGGGAATTATCATACGTATAGTGATATTTTTCTCCGTCAAAAACAAGATCCTTAAAGATCGGGTCTCCTTCCATTGTATAGCTCGTAATTCGAATTTCATCTTCTTTTTTAGCATTCGTATTCTCTAAAAACTCATGAAACCGCTCAATATTATAATTTTCATATCCCCAGATAATATCTCCTCTCTTTTTTGCCTCATTTTTGTTGTAAGCTTTTGAAGTGTGTTCGTGAATGGGAAGAAGAGCTGTTTTCTTACCATCCCCATTATCATATATTCCGTTTAACCATATACCTGCCGTAATCATAGCGACTAAACTTAAAATCTTCATTTTGCCTCCTAAAATATTGTCCATTTATAGATTAGACGATAAACAAAATGATTTGGTCGCAATTTCCATTTCCCACAAAAAAGTGTTTTAAGCTAAAATGAATATAATATCTTTTTCATTAAAGTCTGCTTAACTAAAAGGAGAAATTTTATGAATTTAGAACAAATCAAATACATTGTAGAAGTCGCAAAAGAAAGTTCTATCACAAGAGCTGCTGACAAGCTTCATCTCTCCCCTTCTGCGATCAGTCAATCCATCACTCAGCTGGAAAAAGAGTTTGGCATCTCGATATTTACGCGTTCCCGGCATGGTACACTCCCGACCGCCGAAGGAAAATCTATCGTGTCTAAAGCGTATGAAATTCTACATAAGATGGATGAACTGCAAGAAGAGCTTTCTGTTAAACAAAAAGCAAAAAGACTAGCATTAAAAGTAGGCTGTGCACCAGCACTCACCTATATGGTGTATGATGCCTTTATCCTGTTTCATGAGCAGTTTCCTGAGGTCAACGTCATGATCAAAGAAATCGACCAGGATAATATTTTAGAAGAAATTAAGAATGGAAGTATTGATATCGGGTTAAGTTCCTTTACAGAGTATGATTTATCTTCTATGAAGCATGAAAAAGGAATTGGGTACGAACCCCTATATACTGGTCATGTCTGTGTTTGTGCAGGAAAGAAATCTCCTCTGTACTATAAGGAATTTTTAACGCCTGATGAACTGGCCGATCAAAAGATCGTCATTTACAATTCAAAAGGCGGAACAACGTTTAATGATACGTATTTCAATAATAATCAGATCTTGTTTTCTTCAAACAATGTTGAAGTATTACGATCAGCTATTCTTGACGGACATGCCTTTTCTTTCGTTTTGAACTTTACTTTTAAGAAGAACGCAGATGTGCTGAATGGAAATTTAGCCCTCATTCCATTCAAAAATCCAGATCTGATTTCTCAAGATTTTTGGACGCTTTATCCTCTTACAAAAGGTTTCACGGCAGAAGCAAAAGAATTCGATAAAATCGTAAGGTATTTACTAGATCAATAACAAACAGTCAGTTAGCATTCTGTTCTTTCTCTAGCATACTCTTTTGGTAATAAAAGATTAACTTATCCAGCAACTGACTTTGTTTTACAAGTTCATGATTAGAAAAATCATTTGAGCTCGGTCTAAGGTCATACATTTTTTGACGGCATCTTTTGATTTCTTGCAATAGTAAATGCATCTCGTAATCCATTAAAGCAATCCCTTTCTAGCACACTAGTTTATTCCATTTTCTGTTTATAACCTAAGGATAGAGCGAACCCCATTTTATGTAAATTTAATGTTTTTTAATAGTTTTTCAGTATTCCTTAAGTTAATGGAAGAAGAATTGTACCTGGAAACCACTCTTTATTTTGTATCCATTGCTGAGCACAACATTTGCAAAAGGACTTGAGCTCTTTCTGAGAAATACGCTTGTTTTGACGAAAATTTTTCTAAATCGAAAGTGATTTTATAAAGGAAATTTATGTTAAAATCAAATATAGTCTTTAATGTTTTTTGAGGTTGATAGAGGGGGAAAACTTTTGCCAAAATTTCTTTTGCACGTAGAAGGATTGTTTGTATTCATATTAAGTGTGTATTTTTACTTTCAGAATGAATTTAGCTGGTTGCTGTTTTTTTTATTACTTTTAGTCCTGATTTATCCATGTTAGGCTACCTTATTAATAATAAAATTGGTTCAATATGTTATAACCTGTTTCATACTTACATTTTAGCAATTGTTTTATTAATGTTTGGATTTATTTGGTCCATCGATCTGCTTCTTGCAATAGGACTGATCCTCTCTGCTCATATCGCCATGGATCGATCCATTGGATATGGACTCAAATACCCTAGTCACTTTAAAGATACTCATTTACATAAAGTGGCTTCTTAAAAATTTCCACTTAAAAAATCAATTATTTGTCCAATCACTTTAGACAAGCCTGCGTAAGATATAGTAGAAAGGGGATATATTCGTGTATTCTCTTTCATAGTTTCAAAATAGGGGGGTGTCTATTTTGAGTCTAATCAGCATTCTAGATAATTTTTTCTCTAATAAGAAAAGAGCTAAAAGCAAGAAAAACAAGAAAAGAATTGGCTAACCCCAATAATAAAGAGCTGACCTATTGGTTAGCTCTTTTCATTTGGCTGTTTTCGCAATCTTTGCTGCTCTTGTAAGTGGTTGATTTCCGCTCCAGGTGCTCCCTTTCCGCGGGACGTGCGGTGAGCCTCCTTGGCGCTATGCACCATTAGGAGTCTCACCTGTCCCACTGTTCCCGCTGGAGTCTCGCACCTTGCACTCCAATCAACTGTCAAAGAAGTGCTTCAAAAAAAACAATCAAAAAGCCTTTTCATTATAATAAGATTGCGAGCAGAACAGGCAGAGTGATTAAAGAGAGAAGAGTACTGACTAATGTAGCACTAGAAACGAAGTCTGGTTCTGTGCCAAATTGAAGTGCGTACATGGTCGTGTTCGCGGCAGAAGGCATGGCTGCCATTAAAATCATGATTGCTTTAAGCATTGGGTCTATCGGCAAAAATAAGGTGATGCCATACGCGATTACCGGTGAAACGAACAATTTTAGTAAGAGTGAGTACGTCAGCTTTTCGAACTGAACATTTCGCAAAGAAATTTTTGCAAGCTGCATTCCCAGAATAATCATGATGGTCGGAATGGCAGAGTCTGCGACTAAATCGAGAGCTTCTGCAATGGAACCCCCTATTTTGATATCAAGCTGTTGAAAAATCACACCAGCTATCGCACCATATAGGATCGGCATTCTCACTACCGCTCTTAGCGCAGAGGAGACACCATCGTTTTCAGGACTTCCCTTTGCTGCGTAGTAAATCCCCACTGTACACATCACCAGCTGCTGAATAACCATTAACACAACAGCATAATCAAGTCCTGCAGCACCAAAAGCAAAAAGTGCGACAGGTGTTCCATAGTTTCCGTTATTCATGAAGGCTGACGCGAGGATCACTCCGCACGTTTCCCGCACAGTGTATTTTTTAATAAAGCTGACAATATATACGAACGCAATTAGCGTGAAACAAAGCACAAGCGTGTAAATCAGCATATACCCATATGTCTTCGTCAATGTAGTTTCATAGAAAGTTCGGAAAACAAGAAAGGGAGACATAAGGTAGAGAGCCATAGTGGAAAGCGATTGTGTCTCAAAACCGATTACCTTTTGACCGATAAATCCGATAGCAAAGATAGCGAAAACCGGCAAGACGATACTTAGCAGTTCTAACATGTATAAACCTTCTTCCTTATTCACTTCATCTATCGTAGCATATCGATTTTAAATAGAAAAAATAAAAAGGCTTTCTGCTAGTAACAAAAAACCTTTAATAAACATGAGTTATAAATACAAAAAAAGGAATTCAACAAAAATTATTCTCTGCTTTTATCACTTTTTCGATGGAAGATTTATCGTAAAGCATGTTCCTTTTTTCAACTCGCTCTTAATCAAAATTTGTCCGCCCATTTGCTTCACGATTTGATGGCATACGGTTAACCCCAAGCCTGTTCCTTTTTCCTTTGTTGAGTAATACGGGCTGCCTAGTTTTTTTATTTGGTTTTCGGTCATTCCTACACCGTTGTCTTTAATTTGAATGGATACGAAACCATTTGCATTTTTCTCAGCCGATATCGAGATCTCGCCTTCGCTTTTAATGGCTTCAATTGCATTTTTGATAATATTTATTAACACTTGCTGAATTTCTAGTTTAAGCCCCTCGATTTCGAGGGATTGTTCAACTTGCTGTGTGATATGAATGCTGTTTAGAATGGCGTAAGAATGCATTACGTCAATCGATTGTTGAATGACGGAAGTTAAATCAATGGTTTCATATTGATCGGTTTGCGGCTTTGCGAGAGCTAGATACTGATTAATGATTTCCTGCGCCCGATCTAGTTCCTCAATTGAAATGCTTATGTACAATTGCTGTTCTTTCGTTAACTTTTCTTTTTGCATTAACTGCATAAACCCCCGGACAGATGTCATCGGATTGCGGATTTCGTGTGCAACCGAAGCTGCCAGCTGGCTGACAACATTCATTTTTTCTGTTCGAATCAGCTCTTGTTTCATTTCAATTTGTTCATTCATATTTTCAATTAAATATATGATTGCAATCAGGGTTGCCAAAATAATAAGAGAAGAACTTAATTCAAATAAGGTTTGCCGATGGTCTCCTTTTATCTCTAGAAAAATCCCTCTTGTGATCGGGATCATCATATAAAACAAACTGATCACGATGACTTTACCTTTTATTCGATAACGGTGGAACAACCTGGTTACAGGGAGTAACAATAGACAAAACACTGTATAATTGCCTAATAGGATTAACAACTTCTGGTCTGTAAAGGAACCGATTACAAGCAAAGCAAAAAAAGCTGCAAATCCTGCCCTTTTGCCTCCGTATAAAAAAGACAATATGATCGCGACTGCTTTAAAGTCATACTTATAGATTTCGAAATAATAGACAGGCTGGCTCATTGTAAAGATTAAAATAATCAGCATGAACAGAAAAAATTTCGAATGGATTTTTTTCCGTTTCTCTTCTCTTTCATTAAAAAAGACTTGATAGATAAGGATTGTAAAAAGAATGAAGACCACGTGCAAGCACATGCTTTGGATAGACTCCCACATACCGTTCCCTACTTCCTAGATTCACCTGTCTTTTTGATTTTCGACAAAATTTAAGAATATCCTTGTATATAAAACTAAATTCTAGGTATTTATATCTATCATTGTGGAAGTTTGTCTTTTTAAAAAATTTCCGCTACGTGCTTGGTTTATATACTAAGTACAGGCGCAGCAACGCACCCGTTAATCAAGGAAGAAATTCACTATATATTCAACTATTAAAGCTAATATTGAAGTAAAAATGATATCAATGACTATCCACTTCTTTTTTCGCTTTTTATATTCCGGCTCCATAAAATACCTGATAGCATAAACAATCGTGAAGATGATGAGTATTTCGATAATATTCAGATCTTATCCTCCTCTTTTGTTCAAGAACACGCTTGTTGAATAAAAAGTTAGAGATCTCTTTATACTCGCATACAGCTACTATTTTGGTGTATGCGCCTTAATTGAGTCGCAAAAACGCATGACATTTTTTCGTGTCATGCGTTTTTTAATAAGGAGTGATGTATTATTCTCGCCAAAATTTCGTATATTCTGCTTTGTCCTGAATATTAAATTGAATCATTTGCTCAAGCAGTTCGTAATTTACCGGCTCTTTCCAAGGAATTCGAAACAAGCCTTTTGTAGCGCTGTAGCCAGCTTGTGCAATGTCATCAGCAAACTTCACCATGGTTACCTCTTCGGGTGCAACACTCATATGATGCTTCGCTGTGGAAAAGCCAATAATATATGTGCCGTGATCGGAAAACATTGGCGTATTCCACTTAATCTGCGGCTCCAAATTTGGAAACTTGTTAGTCACCCACGCCAAAATTTCCTCAGTTCGATCGCGATGGTCGGGGTTATCGATACCTGCTAAATATTTTGAGAAAACTTCCATGTCTTCCTCCTCCGATGCTATTGCTTCCAAAAATTTAAATTCTCACCCCTGTCTTTTGATTTCATAATTAATTATCTTCTCAAGCCATTCGTAAGTTCGTTACAGGGTTTTAACTTAACATCTTACATATTTTCGTTTGAAACCAATCTTTCCTTTATCTACTTGCTTTTGAATACTTTCGGAAGCGAGTAGGAAACTGCTTTTTTTATCCTGCCGTTTTATTTCTACTGGACCAACTGCTTTAGCGGTCTCGACCGCATTATCATGGAGCGGCAAATATGAAACCCCCACAGTGTATATGAAATTATTCATAGCAGATTTTGTTCGATCAGGAGAATCGTGGATCGTACTTTTTACCTGATCAAGCATACTAGCAATCTTGCTTTCGTTAAATTCCAAATCCGGACGATTACCCAATAGCCAGCAGTAGCAACTCCAGCCAGCTGACATTTTCAGCTCTTCACCGCTTGCGATCCATTTATCGGCAACGGCTTGTGCAATATCTGTTTCAGCTAAAGTTACTGCAACTACATAATCGGACAACATGTAAAAATACGCAGCATCAATCCAACGATCAAAATCCGCCTCAGTCATTGCATTTGGGTCTGCAATTATCCCTGCAAAGTACATTGCATCGTAATTACCTGTAGCGTATAGCTCCTCAGCCAAAGATTGATCTTTTACAATTTTCTTGGCGATTGGTTTCATTTGGCCTGTAGCCACACCAAAAAGCGGCTCGTGGGCGCCATTTGATATGTAAATTTTCTTGGTGCGTTCCTTGCCGAGAGCTTCAAGCTCTTGCATAACCATTTGTAAATTCATTTGTTTCACACTTCCTTCTTTATGGACGTTATTCACCATAAGATTTAAGCCTATTCTTATAAACTAATAAAATATATTATTCCCTCCGGTTAATCCTATCAGATTATTTTATATAGTTACTGATTTAAGCACTCTTTCAATTAATTAAAAATGCACTTCTCCTTCTTGAAGAAGTGCATGAAGAAAATATTTCTTAACCAATAATCTAGCTAAATTTCAGCAGGATTTTAATATCCTACACTTCTTTAGAGGTTTCGCTGTATTTCTTAAAATTGTCCATAAATGCCTGCCAGCCTGCTTCTTGCATTTCGATCGGATTGGAGGTTTCTGCTTCAAACGTCTCAATTACTTTAGTGTTGTTTTCTTGATTGATGAAAGAAATCGTAACTTTTCTTCCATCATCAAGTGTGTAAGAAATCAATTCGTTTATTTTTACATCATCATAAACTCCACCAAAATCAAAACCAAAGCTACCATCCTTAGCTTCCATTCTCGTAAGAAATCTACCGCCAACTTTTAAATCGTTTTCGGCTTTTGGCGCATGCCAATCATCTGAAGCATAACTCCATTTTGTAATATGATGCGGCTCTGTCCAGTATTTCCAAACTTCTGCAACCGGTTTATGAACTGTGGTTTCTACCGTTATGGTTACTTTATTACTTGTCTCCATGTTAATGATCCACCTCTCCATAATATGATTATTTTTACTAGATTTCTAGTGAAGAACAGGCAAATACTCCTGAGTGTCTATTCAGCTTGCTTTAGGATTCATCCTCCTCTCTCTAAAACTTACCTACCGTTTACTTCAAGAAAAAAGTGCATTTCTCCTTCTTGAAGAAATGCACGTTTTTTGTGTACAGTATTTTTTCTAGACTAATCATTTAATCCTTTTCCATCGAGAATTTGCTGCATATATTTTTCAACCCTTGACTCTCGCGTTTTGGATTGTTTAGCTTTAGAAAAATAAAGAATGTAAGCTCTTTGCCGTCCCGGCGTCAATGCTTCAAAAGCAGATTTCAAATCAGGAATATCATCAAATTTATTTTGAAGTTCTTCAGGAATTTTATATTCTGTATGCTTTTTCAATTCCACATTTAAACCCGCTTTTTCAACTTCAATGGCTTCAAGAATATAGTCTTTTATGATGGATTCCATTTCAACAATTTCTTGAACGTTGGTGAACCGAATCTGCCGTGCCGCCTGTACGTTCTCCGTTTGCTGGATTAGAATCCCATGGGGATCCTTTAACAAGGCTCCTTTGTGAAACAGAAGCGCACAATAATCTTTAAATCCATGCATCAATACGATATTCTTTTCCTCATACATGTAACAAGGATGCATCCACTTAATATCTTCGGTCAGTCCACAGTCAAGAATGATAGGTCTTAACTGCTCAAATTCTTCCTTCCACTGTTTTGTTTTTCGTAAAAATCCATCAACTTTACGATTCATTCTACTATTTGTCATCAAGGAACACTCCCTCTAATTTTTCGATAGATACTCTTCCTGAAAAAAAGGTAGCACCGCCGCCCATGTCTGCAATTCGATCAGGCGTAAGCGCGTTTACCAGATGTTTTGTCCCATCTACTGATCCCCAAAGACCTTGAGTAACGGCCACACCCGGAAGAACATTGTCTCCAACACTGGCTTTTAAAATACATTCCCCTCGCTCGTTCCAAACTCGGACCTGCTCTCCATCCTTCACATCCAACTTTTCTGCATCTTCACGATTCAGTACCACTACAGGCTCTTTTTCTAGTTCGATATGTTTCGTCTGGTTCGCAAAAGTTGAATTTAAAAAATTATGGTTTGGCGCCGCTATAAATTGAAAGTAGTGATCAGAATCCTTTATTAAAGGTACATATGTTGGTAATGGAGGATAGCCGTCCTGCTCCATCTTTTCGGAATATAGTTCGATCTTTCCGCTCGGCGTGGGAAGGCTGTCAGGAAATTTCGCCTTTGCCTTCAGATAATGATGTTTCGTTAACGATTCATAATTTATTTCTTCTATATAAGGATTCAAGGGATTTGCTAATGATTGCTCAATTAATTCTGCGTCCGTCTCATCAAAAGCCGATTCGGTAAAGCCCATTCCTTTAGCCAGCAGCCGGAACACGTCCGTGTTTGACTTTGATTCCTCGAATGGTTCGATTACAGGCAGCTGAAGTTGAATATAGTGATGCCAATACGATGTATAAAAATCCGTGTTTTCAAAGGAAGATGTAGCCGGTAAAACAATATCTGCGTATCTTGCCGTTTCTGTTAAAAATAAATCATGGACGACAGTGAAAAGGTCTTCTCGCTCCAATCCGCTTCGAACTTTGTTGCCAGCGGGAGCAACAACAGCTGGATTTGTCCCATATACATAGAGCGATTTTACTGGGGGATCTAAAGTGAGCAAGGCTTCTCCCAGCAGATTCATATTAATCACACGTGTTTTTTTGTTTTTTAACAAATCAGGCCGCTGCAAATTATCAGTTTCGTGTGCCAGGTAAGCGGAATTTCCTTTGATAGCCCCTCCACCTTCTACAAGCCACTGTCCTGTTAAAGCGGGAAGGCAGGAAATCGTTCTCACAAACATGCCGCCATTGTCGTGATGCTGCGGACCATTTCCAATCCGAATAAAAGCAGGCGAAGTTTTACCATACATCCTTGCAAGTTGAACAATATCCTCCACTGGTATGCCGGTAATGCCCGCTACGGTAACAGGGTCATACTGCAAAACATGTTCACGCAGCTCTTCATGACCTATTGTAAATTGCTCCAAAAATGAGGAATCCACCATGTTCTCGGCAAATAAAATATGCATCAGTCCTAAAGCCAGAGCGGTATCAGTCCCCGGTAAAATGGGAATAAACCAGTCTGCTAATCTAGCAGTTTTGTTTTTATGGACATCAATAACAATGATTTTAGCTCCATTTTGTTTCCGGGCTTGTTGAGCAAGTGTGACTTGATGCATGTTCGTACTAACAGCATTAACTCCCCAAAAAATAAAAAGCTTCGTGTGGATGGTATCCTCAGGATCGGTTCCATAACTGCCGCCCATCGTATATTTATAACCAGCTGCACCTGCTGAATTACAAATACTCCTGTCCAGCTGGGAGGCTCCCAATCGATTGAAGAAACGGCGATCCATACCTTCAGCACTTAGGTTTCCCATATTTCCATAAAAGCTGTAGGGAAGAATACTTTCCGCACCATCGGTTTGCAGCAGTTCCTTCCAGCGGGTGGTAATCGTATTTATAGCTTCCTCCCAGCTGATTCGGACAAATTCTCCTTCTCCTTTTGCACCAATTCGCTTCATGGGATATTTCAGCCGTTTTTTATCATAGATTCGTTCTGTCATATTTCGAACCTTGTTGCAAATAAACCCCTTAGTAACTGGATGATCAGGATCACCCTCGACTTTAATAATTTTTCCATTCTTTTTATGAAGCAGCAGCCCGCATTGATCCGGACAGTCTAGTGAACAAACTGAAGGGAAAACACCATTTGGGCTATCCACAAAAGAGGACATAGTCTATCTCCTTTCCATTAAGGCAGCATCTTGTTAGATTTTTAAATTAATTCTAACATCATAGGATATAATCGTCGCGCAAGTGGTACTGATATGTACATAACAAAAATTAAATATCCTTCTTCACAAAACGGGTACTGCCAATGACACTGACCCTATTCAGATGATTTTTTAAAATTTTTCGAGGGGCAAGATGGTCCATATGAAAGAGTTTGAGGGGAGAATCGCTCCTCAAGATTTTGATTTTTGCTTTCATGACCACTATATAGGTATAATTTTAATAAATGGAAACGGAGTGGAATATGGACAATAACGTCTTTGAACAGATGGCAAAAAGATATGATACAGAAGATAGAATTGAATTAGCTAAAGTCATAGTTAAGGAAGTACGACCAGATTTACGAAATAGTAAATCAAAATCTTTAATAGACTATGGAAGTGGTACTGGTCTTATTAGTTTAGAATTAACAGATTTAGTAGATTCTATTTTGTTGGTAGATTCATCAAAACAAATGTTAGAGGTTGCGAAAGCTAAAATTTCTCACAAAGGAATTTCCAACTCAAAAGTACTTTATTCAGATTTTACTCAAGAAACTCCTGAACTTAAGGCAGACATCGTTTTAATGTCACTAGTCCTTCTTCATATTCCGGATATTAAAAAAATTTTACAAGAATTGTTCAACATTTTAAATAATGGTGGCAAGTTAATTATTATTGATTTTGACAAAAACGATAAAATAAATCATCCGAAAGTTCATAACGGTTTTTCGCATGAAGAACTAAGAAAGAGTTTATCCGAAGTAGGATTTCAATCAATTGAAATTAAGACATTCTATCATGGTAATAATATTTTCATGAATCAAGATGCCTCTATGTTCATATCCAGTAGTATAAAATGATTTCTTTTTTTATTCTATATAAAAGGTCGAATTCCCGTACGCTAAGAATTCGACTTTTTTAGTTTTATAATCTTACAACCACTTCGGTACCGTCTTGGGCTTTCACATTAACTATCTCTAGCCCTTTATGCTTTTTTAGTTCTTTAATAATACGTTTAAGTTCTGTTTTATCTATGGAAGGAATGGTAAAGGATATATTTTTCTTATCTAGATGAGGTTTCGACCATTTGTTTGCATGTCGAATTAACAGTTTGGAGGTTAAGATCGAAACGCCGATGTTTAAAAGGACATAAGGAACAGGTATTGTGAACGTTGCCCCTTTTGTTTTTACATTTACACTTAACATTTTCAGTATCCTACTCAATAACTATTGAAACGGTATCACCGTTTGCAGATTTGACATCAACAATCTGACCGTCGAGTTCATTTTCGATCGCATCAAAGATTAGATCAATATCAATATCTTTTACATATTGTTCAGATTGTGGAATCTTTGAAGCGATGTTGTGTCCTGCAGCTAGAACGACCTTTACTAATTTAATTGGAAGGTTTACATTTACGTTGTCACTCTCAGCAGATTTAACACGAATCTTTAATGTTTTATCCATGTAACTTGAAGGGCTGTTCGGTGTAAAGTTTGATGGTCTGACAGATGTACCGTGTTCCTTTTCTTTTAAAACGTGAATTAATTCAGAACCTTTCTCAGCGTCAATCTTACCTTCTTGAACCATTGTTAATACTTTTTCGATCTCATTTTTCATTTCTCATTCCTCCTACTCGTCTTTTAACATTTTGATTGCTTCATCTGGAGTAATCTCACCCCGATCAAGCATCATAACGATTTTTTTCTCGTCTACTTCATTCTTCTTTTTTTGTTCATACCCTAATGAAAATGCAATGTCGTTCAGCTTGCCTCGAACGGTTGGGTATGAGATTCCAAGTTCTTTTTCAACTTCTTTAATATTTCCTCTGCATACGAGAAAGACCTCGACAAAATGAAGCTGTTCTTTTGTTAATGAAGCAAATTTTGATAACTCGAATTCGTTTTCGATTGTTGTTTGGCAATGTGAGCAATGGAGTTTCGTGACCTTGAGTGTTTGTGTACAAACAGGACAATTTGTAAGTAATGGATGAGCCATATCAGATTCCTTTCTTTTTGTTTAATTTGATTATATACAACAAAGTGAAAAAAGTGAACAAAATTTATAAGAATAATTAATTTTTATGTTAATTATTTTAATTTTTTATCCTCAATACGTTTATTTTTCAATATTATTATTAATTTTATTTAACCTGCAACAAAAAAGACTTCCCTTAATGGAAAGTCTTTTTTGTTAAATGCAAATAATTGCTTTACTTCGAAGCCATATACTTCTTCGGCAGTTTAAAACCATTGTCTGCCATGACTTCCCTGAGGCGATCTGGATAATCGGTGATCATACCGTCTACACCATCATCGACGAGTTTATTCATGGTAGCTTTATCGTCTACTGTCCATGGAATGACTTTCATTCCAGCTTGATGTGCATCCCCTACCATCTTTGCTGTTACATAAGGTTCATAGTTCTCATCCGTAATCTTACCGTTCTGGGGAAATCCGTGTACTGGTGAGATCGCGTCAGCTCCGAACGATTGAGCAGCCGAAACAAGATCTCCTCCGAAGTCATCGATATCGATACCTCCAAGCCAAGGTGAAGCTCCAGGTTGTCCTGGCTGCAGGAATTGAGGACCGTTTGTAAGTGCCACGATCGGAAGCCTTGGCTCAACTTCTCGCATCATCATGAGCGATCCCCAGTCAAAGCTTTGAATTGAAACCCGCTCGAGCATCCCGGCCGCACGAACCTCACGGGCTACGATGTTAACAAAATCTTCACGCGGAGCTGTCTCATGAGGAGCACCTGCTTCAACTTTAGTTTCAATGTTCATCCAAACCTTTTTCGCATCATACTGTTTTACAAGATCAAAAACATCAGTCAGTAAAAGCATTTTTGCTCCAGGACTCGTTTCCTGCCCTGGGTATTGCGGTTTGCTCACCGAACCACAGTCCATCGTGCGGATCTGCTCAAGGTTCAGGTCCTTTATGTATTTCCCCACGTAGGGATACTCTGGGTCATTTTCAAAAGCAGGGGCTGTATCCTTACAGACTGCGTTTGATATCTTTCGATCATGGGTAACCACTGCTTGATCGTCCTCTGTGATCTGTACATCAAGCTCGAGTGTACTTACCCCAAGTTCCAGCGCATGTGAAAAAGATGCGATAGAAGATTCAACCATGAGTCCCATGCCTCCTCGGTGTGCTTGAAGATCGAATCCTTTTGGACCAAAAGACTTTTCAGCTGCAGTTGCCTCCTGCCCAGATACTATAATTGAACTCATTGTGAGTACAGCTATAGTTGAAGATATTACTTTTTTTCTAATCATTTCCTCATCCCCAAACTCTTAAATAGTTTTACATAAAAAGTATACAGAGCCGATGTAAAGGAACATGAGTAGAATCTTTAAAAAAGCGTAAATAAAAATAAGGAGATAGTCCCCCGCAAAAAACAGCTACTTTGATAAGGTACCTGGGAAGTAATTTAAGAAACAAATGAGTGGTTGTAATTAGTTATGTATAATGATTTTTATCAGACCCTATTGATTGCGTTCATTAAGTTCAAAAATATGCTTTTTATTCAAATAGTTTAGATATATTCTAGCAAAATACTAGTACTCATAATTATTATTAATGATGGCAAGGACTTGATGATCTTCCCACTTTCCGTTTATCATTACATTTTTCTTTGCAATTCCCTCTTTATGAAATCCAGTCTTCTCTAATATTCTTATGGATCTGATATTATGAGGCATTACTTCAGCTTCGATTCGATGCAACTTAATTTGATTGAATCCAAAGTCAACGATTAATTTAAGAGCCTCTGTCATATAGCCCTTTCCGTTCCACTCTTTATCAAGGGAGTACCCTACCATCGCCTTTTGGGCAGGACCTCTTTCCAGCTTAAAAAAACCAATTTGACCGATGAGTTCATTGTTTTCATTAAGGTATATTCCAAAAGAGTATCCTAAATCCTTTTCTCTGTTCTCCTCCATCTTTTCCAGTCTTTTCACTTGTCCTTCCAACGTATAAAAATCAGAATCACGATTTGGGGCATATTGATTAAAAAAATCCTTGTTCCTTGTTTCAAGTTCTAGTAAAGATTCTACTTCACTCCGATCCACTGGATTTATATAAACATTCATACCTTTTATCATTAACCAGACCTCCAAAATTTGCAGTTACCATTTAAAGAACGCTGTACCTTAAATTCAATAAAAAAGAGCACTTCTCCTTCTGAAGAAATGCACCCAATTTTTTGGAATATTTAATTTAAAGTAACCTACTCCTTTTTAGAAGGCAATCGTCAGCCACCTTCTATACAAGTTAAAGTTGAACTTCCAACAGCATAATTTTCTTAACTTCCTTTATTAAGTTATTACACTATCCTGTTACGATTTGTTTTCTTTAGTTACCGTGTATTTTAGCCAATTTATGTATAAAATAAAGTTCATATTAATAAAGTTGGTGACTTATATGAAAACATTGTGGCTTTTTATTATGTTAGCCATAGTATCCTTTAGTTCCTTGTACATTTTGATGAAGAAAATGAACGTAACTAATGTCTTGGGCTGTTATTTTTTATCCAATGTTCTTATTACAAATACAGGTGTAATCATAAATTTAAATTTAAAATTAACAAAGCAGGATCCAACAAGTCCTTTAATTTTTTGGACACAAAAATTTCCAGAGCTTTCACTCAAGCCAGCGTTACTTTTATGGTTAATTTATATTTTGTTCTCTAAGAGAAATATTTTAAGTAAACTTATTCATCTCTTTATCTTCTTAACAGCACTTGTTTCAATTGAAATATATTTCGTTCATATTGGATATTTGGAATGGGTTAATTGGAACGTATTTTATTCATATTTGAGATATAGTCTAATTATTTTCTTATTGGCTATTTACTCATTTTATTTAGAAAGACTTATTAATAGGAACAAAGAGGTGAATACGATATGATTTTACCTCTTCCTGAGAACTTTGATGCTAATGAAATATTTATTATCTTTTCCACTGTAATTACCTGGTTCCTGATGTATGTATTACCTAGACGTTTGTCTGCTGTTACTATCATTATTATTTGGACATTTAATGTTTTTCTTGCTTTGTTGGCCGATATTACCATTAGTATAAAACCTTATAACTTTTACTTTACGATCGATCATTACACGCATGAATTATTTGATGTAATATTGCATTTTGTAACTTACCCAACTCTTCCTTACTTTGTTGTAAATTTCTATCAACATAAAAAATCCAAAGGCTTAAAGCGTCTATCCTATATTATTTTTTGGGCTGGGGTAGCGATTGCTATAGAATGGATTTCATTGAAGTTTCATGTTTTTACGTATACAGGTTGGAAATTGTATATATCTTTTTTCGTTTATTTGGTTGTTTTTGCCGCTAACATTTGGCTTTCAAACTTTATTGAAAAGAAACATCCTTACAAACGAACATCAACTAAATGATTCCATTAAATCACATTATATTTTTCTATGTAACATAAAAAATTCGATTCAATTTATTTATAAATTAAATTATATATGAACTTCTTAAACTTGATCATAATTAAGAATCAAGCATTCTGATTAGAATTTTATCCCTAAACTCCACTTTTGCTAAATAAAAAAAGCTGCGTGAACAGCTCTTTCGATCTTCAACAATAGCACCCGATTGCAGAAGATATTGAAAAAAACTTCGAATAAGAAAAACATAGGGAGAATTTAATCTTCCTATGTTCTCATTCATATTATTTATCTGTTTGTTTTTGCTTCTTTTTTAAATAATCTGCACGTATTTTTTCTAGGTGCTTCTTTTTATCAAATTTGGCCGGCGTCTGTTTTTCATGGAACTTTGTCACAGCTACCTGACCTTTGTAATCCAATTGATATTTCCCCACTTTGCTCACCTACTTTTCTTATCTTTAAAGAGAATCTATTCGACAAGTATAATATACCTTATTTTACTGAAGTAAATCTTATTACTTTATAGTGTACTGCTAACTTTGCATATATCAGTAAAAACATTAGAAACTTAGTAAAATTAATTAATTATTCTTTTTAGAGGAGAATATCTTAAATTTATCCTAGGTTATTATTCCTCCTAATCTAAGAAATTCGAACCTTTAATTCAATAAAAAGTGCACTTCTCCTTCTTGAAGAAATGCCCCCTATTCTTGAACAAGTTTTGAAACTAAATCACACTATAGTTTCTTACTATTTTACGTTAGTTCTGTCTGCCCTTAATTAACACCTCCATTCGATTATTCGTCTAATAATATTCATAAACCTCTAATTCATTAAACTCTTAAATAACTGTATAATTTATCTTTTATCCTCATTCATAAATAAAAAAAGACTCAAGTTGAATGAGTCTTTTTATATACGATTCCGATAAATTATGAAAAATGATTCAGGAGAATTTTGACCAGATTCCGGTTAATTATGAAAAATTACATTTAATTACCTACTGCAATATTTCGTTCCACTACATCATGAACAAGGAGTACACCTAACTGGTGATGTTCATTTTGATAAAGCGATCCTTGTACGAATCGGATCTCACCGTTTAGATCAAGTACTTCCAATTTACAGTACGCAGCATTAATTTGAAGTGCTTTGTACAGGCTTGTTTCATGTGTCAGAGTAACACCGTTTACTTTTACGATTATTTCCCCGACCTTTAATCCCATTTTAACTGCGGGCGTTCCAGGTACGACAGCAAGTATGATAACTCCTTTATCCCTCTGTACAAAAAGAGAAGGTCTTGTGTCATCACGCTGACTTGTAACGAGTGTAATGAGTTCACGGCCCGCAAGGCCTGCAGCGATCGCAATGGCAATTAATAGCGGCAGATTATAAAAATGACCGGCAGCTGCAATTGCTAAAACGAGAACCCCTAACAAAGTAACTTGTTTTCCAAGATGCTTGATCGCTTCGACAGGCAGCGTGTGTGTAACAAGCTGGCGATACCCGATTGCAAATGGTACTAAGAAAAACGAGAACCCGACAGCTCCCATCGGAAACAATGGCCACCAATCTAATACTGGGATTGAGCCAACCGGAAGAACGAGAAACTGAGGAACGATCCAGAATCGCGTTGCTTCGTGCGCTCCTACATAATGACCTCTTTTTCCTTTAAAAAGACGCGGTGATGTGCGGTCTGCACCTTTCCATAAAATCAGGATACCTTCCTGAATCAAAAGCACGCCTAAAATAACAGCTAATGAATCAAGCGGTGTATTTTGAATATCTTCAATCCATTTATCCAAAAATGCCAATCCAGTATATAGTTTAGGCAGCAAAAGACCTGCGATCGCGGCTAAGCTTACAGCATACGCTGGTGCCATAAAGCGGGTTTTCATTGTAAGTGCTAAGACAAGATACATCAATCCGATTAAGGCAATCATACCGATCGGCAAAGTAACGCCGGCCGCAATAAATATAACCGATCCTATGAGTCCAATTAATATACCAGGCAGCAATGAAAATATTAGATTATCAATTACGGGGTGAACCTTTACTTTAAATTCTTTACGTTCCCGTTTTACACGTTTTAGTCCAATCAAGAATGCTACGAATATAAAACCATAAAAAAGCGGGTGTAAAAAAAGCAGCCCGATGCCTTCTATCAGTTCGTTCACAAAGGTGTCTGTCATGGGCGTTCTCTCCTCTTCTCTTCTTGCAGTTTATCCACTTTTTCTTCTATTCTTTTTAGTCTCCTATCACTCGACACAGCTCGTTTTATCAGCATTCCGACTCCGCTTATGATAGCGAGCAGAATCAAAAATGCCAAAAGCTGAAAAAGTATGTCTCCAACATTTAATGATCCCATTTTGCTTTACCCCTTTAACGATCACAAAGGATTTTCTCTTATTAATTACTAGCTCGTTGTTATGTCTATCCAACAACAATTTGATTCGAGCATTTGAAGCATAAGGTGGATAACGCCAAGCTCCCATTGTAAAACAAGCAACCTCTAACAGAAATCATTCGATTCTTTTTCGTAAGTACTTCCCCTGACAAGTTGACTGGAGCGCAAGGTGCGAGACTCCTGGGGGATCAGCGGGACAGGTGAGACTCCTAAAAGCGCAAAGCGCTAGGAGGCTCACCGCACGCCCCCGGAAAGCGAGCAACCTGGAGCGGAAATCAACCTCTTTCAAATGTTTCATGCTATCATAACAAGCTTACAAAAAAATCCGCAGAGAATATTTCCTCTACGGATAGTATTCGTGTTTCGGTTGTTTTTTCCTGCCATAATCCCTTATTTTGCAAGTAATTCGATGGCCGTTTTACGCTGAACATCGTTTTTCTCATTGCGGATTGAATCGATTACTTTCGCTTCCATCTTACCTGCTGTTTTTTGATCAATTTTTCCTGTTGCTGATAAGCTGTTCGCGCGTTGGAAAGCTGTTACAGCAGACTGGGTTTTTTCATCAAAATAACCGTCTTCACGCCCTGTTTGGAAACCTAACCCGTTCAGCATCACTTGAGCATTTTTAACTTGCTCATTATTCATGTCATACACAAGCGGCTTTTCGATCGAGATCGGATTCGTGTAGAAGTATTCAGGCTGTTTTACTTCATACGTTGGCTTCACACCTTTTTTATGAATCCAGTTTCCGTCCGGCGTCAGCCATTTAAACAATGTCAGCTTAATGTTCGAGCCGTCACCTAAGTCGATGGACTGCTGAACTGTTCCTTTACCGAATGACTTTTCACCGACTAGCTCATAACTGCCAGCCTCTTTTAATGCTGCAGCTAAAATCTCAGATGCTGAAGCACTGCCTTTATCAATCAAGCCTACGATTGGATAATCTTTCTTTTCTTTAAGCGTGGAAACATAACGCTCTTTGTTTCCTTTACGGTCTTCAATCTGAACAAATGGCTTATTTTCCGGAATGATCTGGCGCAGAATGCTGTCTACGGCCTCAAGATATCCTCCTGGATTTCCGCGGACATCAATTACAAGCCCGTCGATTCCCTTCTTTTCAAGCTCAGTAAGCTGCTTCTTGAAGTCTGAACCTGTTTTTTCGGAGAAGGATGTAATCTCGATCACACCGATGTTTTTCCCATTTGCTTTTTCAATATCAGAATAAACAGTCTCGATCGGAATCTCGTCACGTGTTACTTTAATCGGCATTACGTTGTTCACACCGCTGCGCTTAACACCAAGTGTGACAACAGAGCCTTTTTCACCGCGGATCTTCAGTACTGCTTTATAAAGGTCTAATCCTTCAACACTTTTGCCGTCAATCGTAACGATCTGATCGTTCGGCTTTAAGCCAGCTTTCTCGGCAGGTGAATCTTTAAACGGGGCAACAATCGTTACTTTGCCGTCCACCATGCTTACTTCGGCACCGATTCCTTCAAAAGAAGAATCCAATGACTGCGTGAACTGGCTAGCTGTATCCTCATCCATATAGACGGAATAAGGATCTTTCAGTGTTTTTACCATTCCTTGAATGGCACCTTCCAGCAATTTTTCACGATCCACATCTTCTACATAACGAGAAGAAATAATCTCGTACGTTTTTTGAAGCTTCGCGAACTCTTCATCACTGTTAACCTTTGTTTTCGTTTTCGGAAGGTCGCTTACTCCATCGTTTTGAACAAATTTCGAGTCGTTTCCAAATAGCGCCATAGAGCCATACATTCCACCAGCACCGACAAGCAAGGACACAACAATCAGCAGGGCCAACATCTTTTTATTTACGTTCATTCTGCTCACCTCATTTTTGCAGGAAAAGGCATCACACCCTGCAAAGTGCGATGCCTTCCATTGTAAGAGATTCGACGAAAGAAGCCTGTCTCCTACTTCACTATATGAATAGCTTGTTTACTTTATGAGTTTATTTTACCAATATGCCGCAGGATTTACAGCATTTGTTTTCCCTGCATTCCAAGGACCTTTGTGAAGTTCAAAGTGCAGATGCTGCCCATGTGAACGTCCTGTGTTACCCATGTTTCCTAGGAACTGTCCTTTTGATACAGAACCGCCTGAAACAGCACGGCTGCTCATATGAGCGTAAACTGTTGTCCACTGTTGTCCACCGATTGAATGTGAGATGTAAACAACATTACCGTATGATGATGAATACTCGGACTTAATTACCGTTCCATCTGCTGCTGCATAGATTGGAACTGTTCCGCCTTGCGCGATGTCGATTCCTTCATGCATACCGCTGCTTCTATTACCGAACGGAGATGTAATAGCTCCAGCTGCAGGTTTAATAATCATACCATTGCCAGATACAGGTCCCATTGATGGAGCAGATCCACCTGATCCACCTGATGAAGATTTGCGTGCTTTTTCACGTGCAGCTGCACGTGCTTGTTCTGCACGGAATGCTTCTTCCTGAGCCTTAAGGAGCGCACCTTCGTTTTCGATCTTGTGTGCTTCTTCATGCAGTTCTTCCTCTTCTGATTGAAGAGATGCCATCAAGCGGTCTTTTTCAGCCATTTGTGCTTTCAGCTGCTTTTGAAGCTTTTGCAAGTCTTTCATTGCATTTTGCAGATTGCTGAGTTTTTTCTCAACAGATGCCATTTTATTCTCAAGAAGTTCTTTATCTTTCTTTTGTTCTTCTAAAAGCTGACGGTCCTGTTCAGCGATCATGTTCAATGCAAGAACTCGGTCAAGGAAATCACCGAAATCCTTTGAACCTAGAACAACTTCAAGGTATGAAACAGCTCCCCCTGATTCGTACATAGAGTTAACACGTTCTTTTAAAAGCTTGTCACGCTCATCAATTCGCTTTTGAACGACAGTGATCTCTGCTTTTAATTGTGCAATTTCTTCTTTTGTTATTTTTATATCTGCTTGCTTTTGGATAATCTTTTCATCAGTTGCAGTTGTAAGCTTATCAAGACGCTCAACTTCTGCTTCTAGTGCAGCCTGGCTGCTTTTGTTTTCTTCAAGCTTAGCTTTTGAATCCTTAGCTTTTTTAGCATTATCTTGTTGTTTTTTCTTGATGCTTGATAAAGATTCCGCGTGAACGACGGATTCAGAGTGATACACAGTAAAAGCGCTCAGTGCCAAACTCAAAGACAGCACTGTACCAAACACTTTGCTTTTCATTCGTTTTCCTCCCTAACCCCTATTAATTTGTTTCGTTTTCTTGAATCTTTACTTCTGCGATCTATTAAATCTTTAAGAACTTACGGACAGACGTCAAGCTTCCCCATACTCCGATAACTCCGCCAATCAGCAGCATCAATAGTGATAACTGAGGAATAAGCGGTGTTACTGGAAGCAGCTCGATAAATACCGTCCCTAACTTTTGATTAACGATGTCAAATATCGCTTGGTATCCTACTGCGATTACGATAATAGGAAGGAAAGCTCCAAACACTCCTAATGCAAATCCTTCGATAAAGAACGGCCAGCGGATAAATCCATTTGTCGCACCAACGAGTTTCATAATTTCAATCTCGCGGCGGCGTGTAACAATGGTCAGTTTTATTGTATTAGAGATCAGGAACATCGCTGTGAATACTAGGCCTAGAACGAGCACGATTCCAACGTTTCGGGCAACATCTGTAACTTTAAATAGCTTTTCAACGGTCCCTTGTCCATACTCAACTTTGTTTACGAATTTAAGTTTATCTACTTCTTTAGCTACCGCAGCAGTATCCTGCGGCTTGTCAGTGTAAATAATAAAAGCATCACGAAGCGGGTTTTCGTCTTTTAATGAAGAAAATGCTTCTCCTTCATCTCCAAGACTTTCAATTAATTCATCTAGCCCTTCTTCTTTTGACTGATACTTAACTGTTTTTACCTTATCAAGATTCTCAAGTTGTTTTTGATAGGCATCATAGTTCTCGGATTTCTCTGTTCTCTCAATATAAGCTCTGATTTGTACATCATCTTCTATTTGACTGGCAATATGGTTAATGTTCAAAAGAATCGTCAGGAATACACTTACTAAGAGTAATGTTACTGTTACTGCAGAGATTGAAGCGAAAGACATCCAGCCGTTTCGTCCCATGCTCTTAAATGCTTCTACAAAATGACGTTTTAGTGTTCTAATCTTCATAGCCGTAATCCCCCTTCGCCTCATCACGTACAATTCGGCCGCCTTCGATGGCAATTACGCGCTTTGTGATTGTATTAACGATCTCTTTATTGTGAGTCGCCATGACAACTGTCGTGCCACGGTCGTTAATTTCTTTAAAAATGTCCATGATTTCCCACGCGGTTTCTGGATCCAGGTTCCCTGTAGGCTCGTCCGCAATGACAACTGGCGGCCGGTTTACGATAGAACGTGCAATCGATACACGCTGCTGTTCCCCTCCGGATAGCTCATCCGGGAACATGCGGGCTTTGTTTTTCAGCTTAACAAGGTCAAGAACTTCCATAACACGTTCTCTGATTACTTTTGGTGATTCCTCAATAACTTCAAGTGCAAAAGCTACGTTTTCGTAGACAGTTAAACGCGGTAACAGTTTAAAGTCCTGGAAGATAACGCCCATTTTTCTGCGCACTTTTGGAATCTGTCTTTCTTTTACCTTAGCAAGATTTGTGCCGTTAATAATAATAGATCCTTGTGTTGGCTTTTCTTCACGATACATACATTTTATAAATGTAGATTTTCCAGCACCACTCGGTCCGACTACATAAACAAATTCACCTTTTTCTATGTAGACGTCAACCCCGTTTAGTGCCATGACACCATTCGGATATGTTTTCCACACATCAATCATTTCTATCAAACTAAATCACTTCCTTACTACCCCAAAAAGATATTTCCCTGATCAATCAACAATATATTTTAAGTCTTTCGACAATCACGCGATAAATGTCAGTTTTTTTCCGCAATAACTATTATAACATCTCGAACTGACAATTTTATTACAATTGTATTTCATCTTGGCTCAAACAAGGGACCTTGGTCGTGTTTTCTTATTGCTGTGATGGTTAAAATACGACACGATTCTCTGAAATCCTTCATATTCACAAAAAACCTGCATGTAAACTTTTCGACAATCGGTAGCTAAAGTCGACCATCGAATTGAAAATTAGGCACTTTTGTACTGCACATACGGTACATTACATCGGCTTATATTACAGAATCTGTAGTAAGAACGGCGTATTTATGTCATAAGTCCTACAAAATGCGCAAAAAACCAGCCGGTTGCGGCACCGGCTGGCAAGATTCGACTTATGGAGTTATGGGTGATTATCCGCGTTTAAATCCTTCCCCAAGTACTTCATTCGCATTTACAACGATTACGAAGGCTGAAGGATCAACGCTTTTTACATATTGTTTTAATTTCGTAACTTCATATTGTGCAACAACAACCATCAGCATCGGCCGCTCATCCTGGGTGTAACCGCCGAATGCATTGATTTTCGTTACCCCGCGGTAAATATGAGTAAGTATGCCTTGACGCAGTTCTTCTTCTTGATCAGAAATGATAAGCGCCATTTTAGACGTGCCAAGTCCGATCTGCACAACATCAATCGTTTTTGCAGTGATAAACATCGCGATCAGTGCGTAAAGAGCTTGTTCGATTCCGAAGATAAAGGCTGATGCGAGTACGATTGTCCCGTCAATCATGAGTATAATCGTTCCGAGTGAGATCCCGATGTATTTATGGATTATCTGCGCAAGGAGGTCCACCCCTCCTGTTGATGCTTTTCCTCGGAATACGATCCCAAGTCCAGCACCGATTCCAAGCCCCCCGAAGATCGCACCTAGTAAGGGTTCTTCAGTTGCTGCGCCCCACTCTTCAAAGATAAAAACGAAAAATGGCAGCACAAGTGTCCCGACAAGCGTTTTCGCGCCGAATCTTTTTCCGAGGAAGAAAAGTCCCGCGATGAACAGCGGTATGTTGAGACTCCACTGCACATAAGAAGGTTTCCATTGGAAGAGTCCGTATAGGATCGTCGAGATTCCGCTTACTCCCCCCGATGCGATCTCGTTCGGTAAGAGGAACACCGAGAATGCCAGAGCCACAAGCCCTGATCCGATTACAACATAAATATATTCTAAAATAAGTTCAACTGTCGGGTGCAGGATTCCACCACGTCTTTTTCTTATTGCCATCATCATAGCTATCTGTAAACCTCAAACTTTCATAAGGAATTTCTTTCAAACGAAAAAAGTATACCAAGCCTAGTATGCCCTTGTAAATGAGACCTTAGTGCCGCGGTGATGAGGTGAAGTGGTTGCATGGTAGCAGGTAATTCAGATAAGATGCGGAACCTACGACGGTATTTTTTCAAAAAAAACGAGAGCCATTAATGGACTCTCGTTTCTCTACGGACTTATTCTTTCACCTTTTCCTTTTCCTTCTTCTTCACTTCACTTCTTAATCCTTTTACCAAGGACCAGCACATAAATACCATGATGATGGCAAATGGAAGTGCTGTTGCGATGGAAACGGTTTGTAATACCGTTAAACCGCCTGCGGTTAAAAGAACAATCGCTACCAGTGATTGAATAACTCCCCATGTGATTTTAATTCTATTGGAAGGATTCAAATTTCCGGATTCACTCAGCATTCCTAAGACGAATGTAGAAGTATCTGCAACCGTCACATAATAGGTGATAACGACTAATAATCCAATCATACTTAACAATGTACTGAATGGAAGAGCATCAAAAAGATAAAAGATGGAAAGAGAAACGTTGTCTGCTATCTTTTTTGCCAGTGCATGATCGCCTAGATTATGAACAAGTTGCAGCCCAGTGCCTCCAAAGATAGCAATCCAAAAACATGTTCCTAGTGTCGGAGCTACCAATACCCCTAAAATGAACTCTTTAATGGTTCGGCCTTTTGAAATTCTTGCGATAAACATCCCGACAAATGGTGCCCAAGCAATCCACCATGCCCAATAAAAGAGTGTCCAGTTTCCGATCCATTCCCCTTTACTAAACGGAGCGGATCGCAAGCTCATTTGTAAGAAGTCATTTAAATAATTCCCAAGCGAGTTAAAGAATAGGTTGAAAATAAAGAAAGTTGGTCCGAGTATGAGAACCAAAAGCATGATCAAGAACGATAAGATCATAGCAGTATTAGATAAATATTGAATTCCTTTTTCTAGCCCTGTAGAAATGGAAATCAAGAAAAGTACGGTCGCTACAGCGATGATAAGGACTTGAACTGTAAGAGTGTTTGGTGTGTCAAATAAGGTATGGAATCCGCCGGAGATTTGCAAAGCTCCGAAGCCTAAAGAAGTCGCTATGCCGAATACAGTAGCAAAAACAGCCAAAATATCGATCGTTTTACCGATTGGTCCATATATTCTGTCGCCGAGCAGCGGATAGAAAGCAGAACTAATCGAAGCAGGCAATTTTTTATTGTATTGAAAGTATGCTAATGAAAGACCAATTACTGCATAAATTGCCCAAGGATGAAATCCCCAATGAAAAAAAGTATATTGCATGGCCAGCTTTGCTGAAGCATCCGTAAATCCTTCACCATAAGGAGGTGTAACATAATGCGTTACCGGTTCTGCAACACTCCAGTAGACTATTCCGATTCCCATTCCAGCGCCAAATAACATAGCAAGCCAAGAAGAAGTTCTAAATTCCGGCCGGTCTGATTCTTTCCCTATTCTTATACGGCCGTATTTTGAGAATAAAAGATAGACTGAAAATAGAACAAAAAATAATGCTGAAGCAAGATAAATCCAGCCTAAGTAGTCAATCGTATAGTCATATATGCTATTTGTTACGCTGGTGAGGCTTTTCTTAAAAAAGATTCCCCATACAATAAAAACAATTGTGAGTAAGAGTGATACATATAGTACACTTTTTCCTTTGCGATGTTGAGTACTCAATTTATTTATTCCCCTTTTCACTCGAAAAATGGATACACTTTCTTATATTCACCTGTTTCCCAATATTTATGACAAGTTTTAAGCGAGATTAAATTGTATTTGTACCCATTGTTCGTTAACTTCTATTTAAACAAGCGAATAGTCCTAGAAATATATACCCCCTCACCTTCAAAATCACTCACTTTAAAACAACAAGTTCTCAGTATAACATACATGACAAGTGAGTATGATTTTCTATCCCTTTCTGAAAAAAGCACCAGAATTTATACTCAAAAAAACCTTCTAGGAAGACCCATCTCCCTAAAAGGCTGCTATTTCTTTTATAACTGAATACCTAGTTCTGCTAAAATCGATTCTAGTGTTTTTCATTATATTCTTTTCTAGGCTGTGGTGAATCATCAACATGTTGATTCTGCAGCAAATAGTTTCTTTGTACATATTTCATATCTTTCGCATCTACCTTTCCGTCAAAGTTTATATCTGCTTCACTTTTTCCTGTTCCCCAAGGATTTTGAATCTCAATGGCATCGAAAAGTTTCAGAAACGGTTTCGTATTCATGATCTCCCTGCCTTCTATTTTTTTTAGAATATTGCGTGTATTCAAAAGTAATTGTAAGGGGAGAATTCAAGGTTTGCTATTGGGGTTTTCTTCATGACTCTTAACCTATATCAACAGTGAACTGAATCAAAAAAAGCTTTATAAAAGAGATAGAAATAGGGAGATCGACTTAAAAAACGTAAAACAAAATTGGGGTTTTCTTTAGTAAAATAGAAATATCAAAATAATAGCGGTTTATGATGGGGGCAGATGAAGTCATGCTAGAAGGAAAAATCATTAAGTTCTATCGTGAACGCAGAAATATGACCCAAAAGGAGCTCGGAGACGGCATCTGTTCGGGTACGCATGTAAGTAAAATCGAACGCGGCTTAACGGAAGTCTCCAAGGAAACGATACAATTTTTAGCGGACAGGCTGGAGATCGACATAGAAAGTGAGATCAAAATTTATAAAGGATTAGACACCCTTTTAAAGAAATGGGAAGAAGCCATTATCATGAAGCTTCATGCAAAGGCAGAAATACTTAAGCAGCAGCTAGAGGAAATTGCTTTGCTGCAGATTCCTGATTTCTACAGGTCGCACACCCTTCAGTTAGCCAGATTTTATTTGATGACGGGAGATCACTCAAAAGCGCTATCCATCATTCAAGAGATGGACAAATGGCAAAATCCCGCGCCGCTTGAGAAAAATATGATTCTTCATATAAAAGGAATCTATGGGCTCCAATGCAAACATGATTACTCTGAAGCTATTGAATTTTTAAAGCAGATTGACCCTGCTCATTACCATAATCCAGAGTATTACTATCACCTGGCAGTAGCCTATCATTCCATTAACTCTCGTGTCCTTGCCTATTATTACGCCAGCATCGCTCTTCGCTTTTTTGAAGAATCTCATTGCTATGTACGCGTGATTGAAACGGAGATGCTGATGCTCATACAAGTGGGGCACGATACCACAAGCGGACCTCAATACAGAAAGTATGAACAGCTGATTGAGATGTGTGATAACTTTGGCTTGGAAAAGCAAAAAGCTCTTCTCCTCCACAACTATGGCTATCACTGCATCCTGCATGAAGACTTTGAAAAAGCATGTGAGTATTATCATGAATCGATGAAACTAAAAGACCCTTCTACATCAGAGTATATTGGTTCACTAGAAGGATACATAAATGCCTCTGTACTTTTAGGGGAAAAATCAAAAACAGAGCTTTTATCTCTTGCTGAAAAAGGGTTAAAGCTGGCTAAAGACATTCATTCCACAACTTTCATCCATTTTTTTCAGCTCCACAAATATCGTCTCACAGATCAAAAAGAGCAGTATTATGACTACCTTGAGACAGAAATGTATCCATATTTAAAAAGATTAGGCTATGTCCTTCCTGCCGAACATTATGAAATAAAGCTTTTTGATTTTCATATGGATAAAGGAAATGCAGAAAGAGCCAATGAATATGCAGCGTTAATAGCCGATAAAAACAGACGCAGCAATCATTTTGTATAAAAAGGGGGCTGTCCCAAAAGTAAGGTAAACTTACTTTTGGTAGCCCCGAATTTTTAATTATTTTTACAAAAAATAATTAAAAATAAATGATATCTACAAAGGTAAAGAAAACTTGACCGACGGCCAATCTCTAGTTCCGCTTGTACTATCCACTTTGACATGTTGATACGTCGAAAATTTCCGTGCAAACAAGTTAAGTGTAAAAAAGAGGCATGACTTCAAAAATTCTTAGTTTTGAGTCATCCTCTTCTTGTTTTTATGAAGGTCTTTTCATCTGTACGACTTTTTCTTCTTGTTCCTCTAAACGTTCAGCGTTGAGCTTCTTTCTGTACACCCATCTCGAAAGCATGATGCTGATCTCATAAAGGACGAGCAGCGGAATCACCACTAGAAAATCCGAT
Source organism: Fictibacillus halophilus (assembly GCF_042680145.1). Lineage (GTDB taxonomy): Bacteria > Bacillota > Bacilli > Bacillales > Fictibacillaceae > Fictibacillus > Fictibacillus halophilus_A. Next base: position 2,631,476 of record NZ_JBHTNQ010000001.1, read on the forward strand.
ACAAGGTCTGGCGGTGTTATTAAAACAGCCACGACGACGAGTGCAAAGTAAGAGACCTTTCGTGCTTTTGTCAGCATAACTGGATTGATGATTCCGAGTGAAGTCAGAAACATCACCACGAGCGGGATCTCAAACAGAAATCCGAACGGCAGTGTCAGGTTCAGCATGAACTTGAAATATTTTTCCGATGTGAAAAAGGTTTGGAAGTTCCCTTCTGATAATCCGAGCAAAAAGTTCAGCACCATCGGATAGACAACAAAATAGCCAAATGACAATCCTAGCAAGAACAATAGAAACAAAGCTGGAATGTACGACAGCGTCACCTTTTGTTCTTTTTTATCCAATGCCGGCTTAATGAACATCCACGTTTGATGAGCGGCAACGGGTATGGTGAGCGCGATTGCAATCACGCCGGATATCATAAAATACACCCAAAGAATTTCACTCGGTCCGAGGACGGCAAGCTGCTGATCCAGATCGCGGATCAGCCAGCTGTAGATCGGCTCCACATAGAAAAATGACACTGCGAGAACCGTCATAAACATAACAAGCGTTATAATGATCCGTTTTCGGAGTTCACCCAGATGTTCCACAAAGTACATCTCTTCTGCTTTCACAACTCCAGCCTCCTTTCTCTTTTTAAAGAAGAAAAGATGCAAGCTTGCTATTGCGCCCGCATCTTTCCTCACTAAATCTCATTATTTTGACTGCGGTTTTTCTTCTTTTTCATCAGAAGACATTAAATCTTTTGCAGAACTCTTAAATTCACGAAGCGTGCTTCCGAATGCGCGTCCAATCTCAGGCAGTTTTGAAGGTCCAAAGATAATAAGCGCGATGATTAAGATCAGAATCAATCCTGGTACTCCGATATTAGTAAAACCCATGTGAATCGCCTCCTTAGAATTTGTTACTCATTAAAACTTAAAGCCAGTGATCGCTACTACTGATGGACGCGGCTGGTTGCCTCCGCGCACTTGCGGCCATGTGCTCGTTGGATTTGCTTTATCTTCCGTTTCCTCTCCTGGATGCTGCACGGAAAGGAATAGAGTTCTTTCATTTGGTGTAAAAGATGGTCCTGTCAATTCTGCTTCTTTTGGAGCTGATGCGAACTGGAATGCAACTCCCTTGTCTGGACCGACTGTCGGGATCATGAACATACCGTTGTTTCCAAAGCTCGTCCACGCATCAGAGTTCAATTTGCTGGATGAAATATCAGTCACGGTCCAAAGGTTGGCATTTGAATCAAACGTCAAGTTATCTGGAGCACTGAACCCGCTTTGTCGTCCGCCAGCTGCGAAGATTTCAAAGTCAAACTCCTCTGCGCCATGGTCTCCGTCTTTTTCAAAAAAGCGTGTGATATGTCCGTGAATGTTTCCATGCTTATCATTGTTTGTGTGTGCAATGAACACTGTTTGATCTAAAGGTGAAATTTCAACGTCTTCCGGACGGTCCGTTGGTGTTGCACCTAGTAAAATTGCAGCATCATGTGCGTTCACAACGACATCAGCTTGCGTTTTGAACTTTTCTAAAAGTTCAGCGTCACCAGCTGCTTTTTCACGAACCGCCTCGACTGTTAATGCTACCCACTTGCTCTTTTGCAGGTCAGCTGCGTAAAGCGTTCCTTCTTCTAAAAGCTTGCTGTTTTCTTTGCCTTTAGCTTCCACGTACTTGCCTTTACTCACAAACTTGTACACGCATGCATCTTTTTTATCGTCTCCCATATAAACGACTACGCGTCCATCTTTGGAGATGCCCATACTTGCATTTTCGTGGTTGAAGCGGCCAAGAGCTGTGTGCTTTCTTACTTTGAAATTCGGGTCGAACGGGTCTACTTCAATAACCCAGCCGTAGTGTGTTTGGTCTAAACCTGCCGCTTCAGAAGTATCCTCATAGTTTTCTTCACAAGACATCACGGTGTTCCACAGTGTTTTTCCTCCAGAACAGTTCGCAAATGTTCCCTGAACAGAAGTAGCACCAGATACGGCGGCGTTTCCTTTAGCTGGCCCCGTTAACGCGAAAGGTGTTAAACCTGTTACACGGCGTGCAAGTTCAGAATCCTTGTTTAACGTCCACTTGCCGTTTTTTACTTGAACTTCAATAATGGAACCGCCTTGGTTGTATAGCATTTTTTCAATTTGAGCCGCTGTATATTTGTCTCCCTTTTTTTCGCCTTCTACATATAAAGGGTTCGTGTATTCATGGTTCACCCAAAGCAAACCATGTTCGCTTGAATCATCGATCGGAAAGTACATAGTAAAATCGTTGTTGAATCCAAATGTGTCGCCTTTTTTATTAATCACATCACCATAAGACGCGATCACTTCATATTTATAACCTCTTGGTAAAACAAGTTCATCTTTGTCTGTTGGTGCAATCGGGTGAAACTTAAATCCTTTTTTGCGAGGCTTCATGCGCATTAAGCTGTCTGATTGAGCATTTGCTTTTTCTGTTAAAACGCCTAAGCCAGAAGTTGCTGCAGCAAGTGCTGTTGCGCCTGTTCCTAAATACGTTAGAAAGGTTCTTCTATCCAATGGTTTCTTTTCCACTCCATTTTCCCCCTAGTACCAATAATTTATCTTGCACCCTTAAGGATAAAGTGAAATTGTTAAGCCACTATGTAGGACATTTAAACAAACGTTTAAGGTTTTCTAGATTTTTCTAAAAGTTTTGAAGAGGCGGTCGTAAAATTCTGAAGTGTGGCGATTATTAACATTGGCGAGCAACAGTTGAAAAATTGTTTAAATAAACCTTTCCATACTTTAAGCTTTCCTCTGTAAAACTTCTAAGTTGGGAAAATAGCTATATAAATGTAACGCTAAATGATAGGCGCATCCTATGATTTTCCCAATTTACTTACTGTTGTTTATAGGTATAATTAACCATAAGGTACTTTTATTGAGGTGAAGCGATGGATATAGAAGTGGGAAGTCGTGTCGTTTATAAAGGCGTAGAGTACCAAGTGGTGTGGATTTACGAAAATGGGAATGTGGAAATTGCAAAAAAAGCACAGCAAAGTAAGATAGAACTTGTACGAAAGAACGATCTCACAAAAATAAGCTAAAAAAAACTTCCGAAGCACGTGGCTCGGAAGTTTTTTGGTGTTGACTGCTTTTGTAAGTAGTTACTTTCCGCTCCAGGTACTCGCTTTCCGGGGGGCGTGCGGTGAGCCTCCTCTGCGCTTTGCGCCGTTAGGAGTCTCACCTGTCCCGCTAATCCCCCAGGAGTCTCGCACCTTGCGCTCCAATTAACTTTTCAATGAAGAAACTACAAAACATTCTTAGCAGCCATCTATTAAAAAAGAGACATTTATAGTTTTGATCTTAGATATGAATCAATAAACGGCGTGATTTCGCCATCCATTACAGATTGCACGTTACCTACCTCAGTGTTTGTACGGTGGTCTTTAACTAGGCTGTAAGGGTGGAAAACGTATGAACGAATCTGGCTTCCCCAGCCGATTTCTTTCTGTTCACCGCGGATTTCCGCTAATTGTGCCTGCTGTTCTTCCAAACGGCGCTGTACAAGTTTCGCCATTAACATCTTCATCGCACGTTCACGGTTCTTGATCTGAGAACGCTCTGTCTGACATGACACGATCGTGTTCGTTGGTGTGTGCGTAATACGAACGGCTGAGTCAGTCGTGTTAACGTGCTGACCGCCTGCACCAGACGCACGGTACGTATCGACCTTCAAATCCTCTGTACGAATTTCGATTTCAGTATCATCTGTGATTTCAGGCATCACTTCACATGAAACAAATGATGTATGACGGCGGCCTGACGAATCAAACGGCGAGATACGCACTAAGCGGTGAACCCCTTTTTCCGCTTTCAAATAGCCGTATGCATTGTGACCTTTTATGCTCAACGTTACAGATTTCACACCAGCTTCATCACCAGGAAGGTAATCCAGCGTTTCAACTTTATAACCTTGGCGCTCAGCATAACGAGTGTACATACGAAGCAGCATGGACGCCCAGTCTTGGGATTCCGTACCGCCCGCACCCGGATGAAGTTCCAGGATTGCATTGTTTTTATCGTAAGGTTCGTTTAATAAAAGCTGAAGCTCGAAGTCGTTAAGTTTTGCGATCAGTTCTTTCGTATCTTTAACAAGCTCTTTTTGCATGTCAGCATCTGCTTCTTCTTTCACAAGTTCGTGTGCGATTTCCAAGTCCTCATAGGAAGAAGCAAGTTCCTCGAATTCATTTACCTGCTCTTTTAATCCGTTAGCTTCATTAATAACAACTTGCGCTGCATTCTGGTCATCCCAAAACGTCGGTGCACTCATCTGTTCATCTAGTTCAGCGATTCTTGCTTTTTTTGAATCGAGGTCAAAGAGACCCCCTAAAGTCGTTGATACGTTTTTCAATAACGTTGAGTTCTTGTTTTACTTCTACTAAATCCATAATCTCTGCACCTCATTTTATGATTGTAGCTACTTTTTAACGTATGCTATTGATTAATAAAAAATTAACCCGTTTATATGGGCTGAAAACATGCGCAAAGAGAGCCCCGAAGAGACTCTCTTCACTCACGATACTGAACTATTCCTGGTCAGCACCGTGACATTGCTTGTATTTTTTACCGCTTCCGCAAGGACATGGATCATTGCGCTTGATGTCCTGCTTTTTGCGTACTGGTTTCTTTTTAGATGCTTCTGCTTTGTCGCTTGGAACAACAGCTTTACCTTCAGCCACTTGTTCACGCTGCATGTTTTGTTCGATCTGCGATTTTAAGATGTAAGTCGTAACTTCCTCTTCGATCGCAGCTACCATAGCTTCGAACATCTCGAAGCCTTCAAACTGATACTCACGCAACGGATCCGTCTGGCCATAAGCACGAAGATGAATCCCTTGACGAAGCTGTTCCATTTGGTCAATGTGATCCATCCACTTGCTGTCAACCGAACGAAGGATAACAGCTTTTTGGAATTCTGCGATTTGCTCTGCAGGCAGCTGCTTTTCTTTTTCTGCAAATGCCGCATGAACCTTCGCTTGAATCTTCTCAATGATCTCTTCACGATCTAGACCGTAGAAATCTTTTTCCGTAAACACAGGCTCTGTGAACATAACTGCATTCACATAATCCGTGATTTCTTTTGTATTCCACTCTTCTTGAACTTCCGATTCAGGCGTGTGAACCGTTACGATGCGTTCAATCGTAGAATCGATCATACGCAGTACGATATCGCTCAAGTTCTCAGCATCCAGTACGTCCTGACGCTGAGCGTAAATAATCTCACGCTGCTGACGCATAACATCGTCATATTGTAAAAGCTGCTTACGAGCATCGAAGTTCGATCCCTCAACTCGTTTTTGCGCAGATTCAACTGCTTTTGTAACCATTTTGGACTCGATCGGCGTATCCTCATCCATGCCAAGACGCTCCATCATCGTCATCAAGTTATCAGAACCGAAACGTTTCATCAACTCATCTTCCATAGAGATGTAGAAACGAGAAGAACCTGGATCTCCTTGACGACCTGCACGTCCGCGAAGCTGATTATCAATACGGCGTGATTCGTGGCGCTCAGTACCTAAAATGTGCAGACCGCCAACTTCAATAACACCTTCGCCAAGCTTGATATCTGTACCACGGCCGGCCATGTTAGTCGCGATCGTAACCATACCAAGCTGACCCGCGTTCTCGATGATTTCGGCTTCACGCTCATGGTTTTTCGCATTCAAGACGTTGTGCTGAATTTTACGTTTTGTTAAAAGCTGTGAAAGCAATTCAGACGTTTCAACGGCAACCGTACCAACAAGGATCGGCTGACCAGTCTTATGGCGCTCTTCGATTTCAGCCGCGATCGCCTTGAACTTGCCTTGCATTGTTTTATAAATTAAATCTGCTCTGTCATCACGTGCAATCGGACGGTTCGTTGGAATCACGATAACATCCATGTTGTAGATGTTGCGGAATTCCTCTTCTTCCGTTTTCGCCGTACCCGTCATACCAGAAAGCTTGTTGTACATACGGAAGTAGTTCTGGAACGTGATCGTCGCAAGCGTCATGCTTTCACGCTGAATCTCGAGACCTTCCTTCGCTTCGATCGCCTGGTGTAGTCCGTCGCTGTAACGGCGTCCTGCCATCAATCGTCCTGTGAACGGGTCAACGATCACGATTTCGCCATCTTGAACCACATAATCCACATCACGGTGCATAATGATGTTCGCTTTTAACGCCTGGTTGATGTGGTGATTAAGTGTTACATGCTGATAATCATAAAGGTTATCGATGCTGAACATCTGCTCAGCCCGGTTGATCCCTTCTTCCGTCAGCTGCACGTTTTTCGTCTTTTCATCCACTGTATAATCCGTATCTTTTTTCAGCTGGCGCACAAACATGTTTGCCATCTGATAAAGCTGGGTAGATTTCTGTGCAGAGCCAGAAATGATGAGCGGGGTACGCGCTTCATCAATTAGGATGGAGTCGACTTCATCGACGATCGCAAAATTGCGGCGCTGGACCATTTGCTCTTTATAAACCACCATATTGTCACGCAGATAATCGAAGCCGAACTCGTTGTTCGTTCCGTATGTGATATCTGCAGCATACGCTTCACGCTTTTCCTCTTTTGAAAGGTCAGAAACGTTCAGTCCAACCGTCAGCCCTAGGAAATTATAAAGCGGCCCCATGATTTCAGAGTCACGGCGAGCCAAGTATTCGTTGACTGTAACAACGTGAGCGCCTTTTCCATCAAGCGCATTCAAATAGACCGGCATAGTCGCTACGAGCGTTTTACCTTCACCGGTTTTCATCTCTGCAATATTACCTTCATGAAGTGCAACAGCACCCATAATCTGTACTGGATAATGACGCATGTTCAATACACGAGCGGATGCTTCACGAACAGTCGCAAACGCTTCTGGCAGCAAGTCGTCTAGTGACTCACCTTTTTCAATGCGGCTTTTAAATTCAGCCGTCTTATTCGCAAGAGCTTCATCGTTTAACGCTTTAAACTCTTCTGCTAACGCGTCTACTTTTTCGGCAACTCTTTCATATCTATTTAGCGTCCGATCATTGGAACTTGGAAAAATCTTTTTCAAAATGCTAATCATCCGATAAACGCTCCCTGTTCTCGAGAATTATATACCACTTCTATTCTACCAGTTTGTGAAACGAGCCACAAGAAATCCCAAATCTTTTCATCTGAATTGTATCATCGGCTTTCATGGGAATTCCTATTTATGTGAAATTTTCTATAGTTTAAAGAGACACGAAACCTAAATTTTGGTAAAATAATGAAAAGGTTAATCAGGAGGTTCTTAATGGAAAAAGCGGAGTTAGAGAGGGATAGCACCAGTGAACAAAAGGTGCGCAGCGAAAGGAACAAAACCATTATTCTGACGCTTGTTTTGAGCTTCTTTATTATCGGGGGCCTTGGAACATGGGGGTATTACGCGCTGTTCGGAACAAAATCTGCAGCAGATTTTGATTTGCCTTCTAATGAAGAAGTTGCGGCTGCTGAAAAAACGAGCGGCACTTCGATTTACAAGCCTACTTTAAAAGTTCCGGTAACGGAAATACAGCGCCGAATAAATGTCATGCATGAGTACTGGAACCGCGAGCTAGGGTTTAATGCTTGGAATAACTATAGTATTTCGAGGAATAAAGAAGAACTGATGAATGTGAAGGATGATATACAGAACAAAATCCAGCCTTTTGTGTCGGGTCCATTAAAGGCAGATATGGAAAACGCGATTGCTAAAATAGATTCAAGCATGAAATCAGACAGTGTCGAACCGCTAAAAGGAGTCCATCGTATTTTTCATGATTTGGATATTACACTGAATGGTTATGAACAAGATGGGGTGTATTGGGAAGTAACCGAAACATGGGAATGGTATCAGAAAGCACATTAAGGATTTGCAACTTCATAAGATTGCTGTTATGATGATTCTAGAATTATTTTTGTTCGGTGTAATCAATAGTTTGAAATATAATTTTTCTTCTTGAGAATAGATTTGGGCAAGGATAGTAATATATTGTGTGGTAACGCACTAGGAGGCAACAAAAATGGAACAAGGTACAGTAAAATGGTTTAACGCAGAAAAAGGTTTTGGATTTATCGAACGCGAAAATGGAGACGACGTATTCGTACATTTCTCTGCAATCCAAACTGATGGTTTCAAGTCTTTAGACGAAGGCCAAAAAGTAACTTTTGATGTTGAGCAAGGTGCTCGTGGAGCTCAAGCTGCTAACGTTCAAAAAGCATAATCTTATATGATTATATGAACAGGCTCTCTTTAGAGCCTGTTTTTTTATTGTTTTTACTTTGTTGCAATATGGAAGGGTTGATTTCCGCTCCAGGATGCTCGCTTTCCGCGGGGCGTGCGGTGAGCCTCCCTATCGCTTCGCGCTGGCGGGGTCTCACCTGTCCCGCTGATCCCGCAGGAGTCTCGCACCTTACGCTCCAATCAACTAGTCGAAGAAGCGTACTCCACAAAAAATGTTCAAAAGCAACTATCTTTTAGAAGATGAGCCTAAATAAAATAATCAATAAAAAAACCCCGCTCAAAAAGTTGAGCAGGGACATGGTACAGGCAAAGTAAAAAATTTAATGCATTAAAGGTTATTCATAGTATAACATACTAAATACTTCAATAGTGCTATTATAAAAGCATTGCCCTCAAACTGTATGAGAGCAATGCTTTTTTCGTTTCTTAAGTAGCCGGTGTCATATAATGATCTTTCAGCTGGTCACGCAATGTCCGCTTTAAGAACTTTCCGACCGACGTTTTCGGAATCTCATCCATAAACACGATGTCGTCTGGAATCCACCACTTCGCAAACTGCGGTTTTAAATATTCCAGAATATCCTCTTTTGCTGCTTTTCCTTTTGCTTCAGGTTTCAAAACGACACACGCGAGCGGCCTCTCCTGCCATTCCGGATGCGGAACCGCGATAACGGAAGCTTCAAAAACATCCGGGTAAGCCATGATCGCATTCTCTAAATCTACTGACGAGATCCACTCCCCGCCGCTCTTAATCAAATCCTTCGTCCTGTCTACAATCTTCACAAAGCCTTCTTCATCAACCGTTACAACATCCCCGGTATGAAGCCAGCCATCGACGAACGTCCCTTCCGTCCTGTCGTCTTGGTAGTATTCATCAGCAATCCAATTGGATCTGAGCAGCAATTCTCCCATCTCGTTGCCGTCCCACTTCACTTCACCGTTCGCACCGATTACCTTCATCTCAACACCCGGCACGACATAGCCCTGTTTTGCTTTAATATCTAGTTTTGCTTCGTCATCCAAGTCCGTTTGGTAGGTTTTGAGGCGGGTCGAGATCACAAGCGGACTCGTTTCTGTCATTCCATACGCGTGCATGAACGGAATTTTATGTTTTTCCTGAAACGCTTTGATCATGCCTTTTGGAGCAGCAGATCCTCCGCATAAAACAGCTCGAAGGCTAGAAGTATCATAGCTTTTTTGATCCAATTCACGAAGGAGTCCCATCCAAATCGTTGGTACGCCAGCGGTTACCGTAACTTTTTCCATCTCAATAAGTTCTGCTAAAAGCTGCGGCGTAAACTGCGGTCCAGGCATAACCTGCTTCGATCCAAACCAAGTCGCAGCATAAGGAAGCCCCCAAGCATTAACGTGGAACATCGGTACAACCGGCATACAAACGTCACTCTCTGAAACGGCTCCGCAATCAGCTAGCCCAAGCGCCATCGAATGAAGAACCGTCGAACGATGCGTGTACGTTACCCCTTTCGGATTCCCAGTTGTGGCAGACGTGTAGCACATTCCAACAGGGTCATTCTCATCAACATTCTGAGGGAACTCATAACCCGGGTCACCCGTCTCAAGAAGTTTTTCATAATGATAAAGTGGCTGAAGCCGTGAATTAGGCAGCTCATCTTCATCGGTCATTAATATAAAAGCTTTTACGTTAGGAATATGGTCTTTTATGTGTTCAACAAGAGGAAGAATGTCCTGATCGATCAATAAAATCTGGTCATCGGCGTGATTGATAATGTATGCGATGTGCTGAGGGGAAAGTCGGATATTTATCGTGTGAAGTACAGCTTCCACACCAGGGATGGCAAAATACGCTTCAAGGTGGCGATGGTGGTTCCATGCAAGCGTACCAATGCGCTCACCCTTTTGAACACCAAGCCGCTTAAGCGAACTCGACAACCTGCGGGTCCGTTCCCCGATCTCACGGTAACTGAACTTGCGGATCCCTGACATCGTCCGGCTTGTTACTTCTTTTTTAGCAAAATAACGTTCCGCGTGCTCCAACATACTCGTTACTCGAAATGGCACATTCATCATCATAACTGCTTCTCCTCCTTTGAAATAAAACAAGCTATAACTGTAAGCGCTATCACTACTCAACTAGTTCACCTTACCTAGGATGAAATCCTGCTATGGAAACACATTTATTGGAGGGTTTTACTGGTAAAATGATAAGGATTTTTTAATGTAGAAAAATATTTTGAAATTCTGTTAGATTTTTACGTTAAACTATAAAAAACGGCATATAAAGGAGTGTCAATTATGCCAGATTGGTCGTATCATACATTTTTTAAACCAGTGTTGTTCCGGATGAAACCAGAAACGAGCAGGGATTTTACTTTACAGTTAATGAATAAGCTCGCGAGACTTCCACTTGGAGATAAAGTCATCAACTTCTTTGGACACATGCAGCCGCCTGGAGAATTAGAGCGAAATATTGCTGGCATTCGTTTCCCTTCCCCTGTTGGCATTAGCGGTGCATTAGATCCTAACTTAAAAGGAACAACTTCTTATTCTAATCTTGGGTTCGGTTTTATAGAAGTGGGGCCAATTTCAATAAAACCTTGTACATTGCAGAAACCTATTAAACGCAATACAGATGAAGAAACATTATGGTATCAACATTTGCATTCGAATATGGGTTTAGATGAAGCACTCGGAAAACTTCAGCAGACAAAGCCAACCGTTCCAATGGGTATAGGGATTAAGGGTCAAACAGAAGAAGAGCTATCTCATCTAACTGAAAACCTTGATGATTATGCTGATTTTTTTATAGTTGATCTAAATGCGGCTGATCACATTGAGAAATTGAGGAAAATTACAACTAAACCGGTTTTTTTGGAGTTAACCCATAACAAGCTGGATGAAAACAAATTTAACCATTTAGAGATTGATGGTTTTTTACTTAGAGAAGGTGTTCAAAAAGACAACGGCATAGAACTAGGAAAATCTGAGATTCCGCTTTTGAAAAGCAGCATTCAGCAGCTTTTACCTTTTGATAAACCGATTATTGCTTCTGGTGGTGTACACGAACCAAACGATGCTCTAGAACTTTTCCGCTCTGGAGCATCACTTATCCAGCTTCATAGCGGATTCGTTTTTTCTGGACCAGGTCTTCCCAAAAGAATTAATGAGCGTTATGTCTATGAAAGGACTTCCGAAACCAAGCAAAACACAAATGGATGGCTATCGTTTTTCTTTATGGGTTTGGGTGTTTTTCTCTCAGGAATTATCGCTTTGATAGTTGGTCTTACTCAGGTTCTCCTGCCATATGACGAGGCGTTTTTAGGAATGAAAAGCGAGGAGATCATTGCCTACAATCACCATCTGTTTCACTTCATGTCACATGACCGGATCTGTCTTGCCGGAGTCATGATATCCGCAGGTTTTATGTTCATGCAGCTCTCTTACCACGGCATAAGGAAAGGTGAACATTGGGCTAAAAAAGCATTTGTGATAGCGGCAGCCATCGGTTTTTTAAATCTCTTTTATTTTATAGGCTTTGGTTATTTCGATAAGCTTCACTTTTTTTATTACTTTATAATTTTTCCATTTTTCATCTTTGGACTTTATCGATCCCGAAACATGACAATCGGAAGCAATGGGACGAATTTACACAACAGCACTTCATGGAAAAAAAGTCAGCTTGGACAAAGTATGTTTGTGATCTCAGGTGTCTGCCTGCTTTCTGCTGGTATTGTCATTTCGATTATCGGCATGAATGGCGTTTTTGTACCAGAGGACCTGATGTTCTTTTCACTGACACCTGAACAGATAACAGCATTCAACGAGAAACTCATTCCTTTAATTGCGCATGACCGGGCAGGCTTTGGCGGAGCATTGATCTCTGAGGGATTTCTCCTGCTAACCATCGCTTTATGGGGCTATACAGAAGGTGCAAAATGGGTCTGGTGGACACTTGCAATCGGAGGAATACCAGGATTTGTGACAGGTGTAGGAACTCATTTTATGATCGGGTATGATAATCACTTCCATCTTTCACCTGCTTATCTGTTGTTTGTGTTTTATATTGTTGGTTTGATTTATTCTTATCCTTATTTGAGAGGGAGTAAGAAGCAACCACTATCATTGACTTCTTTTGGAGCAAAAAAAGTGTAGACGCGATTGCATCTGCACTTTTTTAATTGACTACTTTAGTTGAGATTGTTTTTGTAAGTTAATCGCCTTTCGGATAGCGATGATCGTCCCCATATGCAGCCCTTCATGATAAAAAGTTCGCGGCAGTACTTCCGCAAACGTACTCATGCCAAGCTCAGTCGGTTCATCTAACTCCTGATCGAGACGATGACCGAATTCCTGCTCAATAAATTGTACCTGCTCCATCAAACGGTTACGAAGTTCTTCAAGTGTCGGAGGAGTCTGCTGCCAGTTCTCCGGCTTTGTTCCGTATCCGAACAGCTCACGATAATGACGCTGGGCTGGATTATCCTCGCGCGTTTTATGATATAGCCAATCGTACTGATCCAAGTAAATGTGCCCTAAGTTCCAACGAATGTTGTTGTTAAAGCCTTCAGGAACAAAGTCCGCTTCCTCTTCTGTTAATCCTTCAACCGAGCTCAACGTATTATGGCGGAAAGCAGCGAGCTGTTTTAATAAGATTTCATTTCTCAACCTGGTTACCTCCTTCATTTCCCTGCTATTTACTTTTTTCGCTTAAACGTTAAAAAATCCCTTCTCATCACAAAAAAAAGCACACCCTATACAGAGCGTGCCTTTATCATTTTTTTGTTAAGTTACATATCTCCAGCAATCAGTCCATATTTGCCGTCTTTACGTCTGTACACGACGTTCATCTCACCAGTTTCGGCATTGTTATATACGAAGAAGTTATGGCCCAGTAAGCCCATTTGAAGAATCGCTTCCTCGGTGTCCATCGGTTTAAAGTCAAAACGCTTTTCACGGACAATCTCGAAGTCATCTTCTTCCTCCAACAGAGCAGTGGATACTCCATCTGTTCCGTTAGCAAACATGTGCTTTGAACCTTCAGCATTTCTAAATTTGCGGTTTACTTTTGTTTTGTGTTTACGAATTTGACGCTCTAATTTTTCTACCACCAAATCAATCGCAGCGTATAAATCCAAATGACGTTCCTCTGCACGAAGCAAGAGTCCCTTCATCGGTATTGTAACCTCAATGGATTGTTCATTGTTATACACTTTCAAATTGACGTGTACTTCAGAGTTCGGAGTTTCGTTAAAGTATTTTGTGAGTTTAGTTACCTTCTTCTCCACGTAAGCCCTAATGGCTTCGGTCACCTCGATGTTTTCTCCACGAATGTTAAAATGCATAACTTAACTCCTCCTTTCGGTGATGTATATATATTTCTATGTACCCTAAAAGAATTCCTCCGTAACATTTAAAATATTTTGACAATTTATTTACATTCTCGACATTTTCTTAATATAGCGAGCTAATACAACTTTAGATATAAAGAAATTTGAATCAAATTTCATAATGGATTGGTTAAATTTAAGAAGAGCATTACTTTTCACACAATTTATTACTATTTTAAAATAAATTATCGTCTCATAAAAAATAAAAACCCGCCTGCGGTGACAGGCGGGATCTCAGTTATGGTCGTTAATGCTTTGAATTATAGTTTAGTTACGTTAGCCGCTTGAGGCCCACGTGCGCCATCTACAATATCAAACTCAACTTGCTGACCTTCGTCAAGGCTTTTGAATCCATCAGTGTTGATTGCGGAGAAGTGTACGAACACATCGTCCCCGTCTTCGCGCTCAATAAATCCAAAACCTTTTTCTGCGTTAAACCATTTTACTTTTCCTAACATGCCTTTCACAATCCCTTCATCATGCGAATCTTTGTATAGTAAATCTATACACTTCATAGTATGACACATACCCAAAAAAGTTGTCAAAGGCTTAAGATTAGCGAATAATAAGAAGTTTTGTCGAAAAATCTTAGTCGGCTTACATGAATAAATATACATTATATACATAAAAATAACCGATTGTTACAACCAGTTATTTGAAAGCTCTTAGAACATCTGCGAAACCATTTGTGCCAGCTTCGCACATCATCGCAAGCAGTCAGTCCTTCAATTGGTAAAGTTGCGAATAGGAGCGACTTTTTTCATACTTCTAATTCAGGCTTGGCCACATATAATGCAATATACAAACTCAGGGAAGTTAAACACGTGTTTAAAAAGGAGGCAATGGACGTTGCTGAACATGATCGAAAAAGTAGTCCTAAGCATGGCCGTAATCCGCATACTATCCGGAACCCTCGAAATCACTGCAGCTCTTTTTATGCTGCATTACAATACCGTCGAACGCGCACTTGTCATTAATTCCCTGCTCTCCATGGTCGGACCCGTTATCTTTTTCTCTACGATGACCATTGGAATCTATGGATTGTCTGCTAAACTATCTTTCTCAAGCTTATTGTGGATTATGTTGGGGATTATTTGTATTGTTTATGGGATAAAGAGGTGAATATTTCGTAGAAAAATTTCATTTATTGTTACTTTTTACTCCAGAGGTACTAAGTGTATGTGCTCTCGATTGGACAATCTCACGAAAAAAGAGTTATTCTCTCGAAAATGGAACTTATTCTCACGAAAATCTTTACGAATCTCACGAAAAATAAAATATACTCGCGAGGCGGCACAGTTCGACATGCCACTCTAATCATAATAAAAACCTTAGCCCACTCGGAGCTAAGGTTTCATTAATTCTTCTTATCAAAATACATTCCATCCGCCGACAGCGTCTGATACGGATTTGCGTACTGGACATTCTTTTCTTTCTTCTTCTTCATCATCGACAAGTTGTGCTTGATCTCTTCAAACTGACGCACCAGCAATGGTTCGATCGTCTCGTTCATCTTCAAAATCATCTGCCCTATACGCTGCTCTTCCTCCGAATACGTGGGAGGCAACTTATTCATGATCGCCTGACGCTGATCTAACAGCTCATTCAACCGCTCGATGTAAAGTTCGCGCTCCACTTTTGGAAGCCCGCTACTCACATGATCATATAGGTTTTTCGTAATCTCCAATAAAATCTTACCGGCTGACATTACACGCGCCCAGCCTCGCCGTGCTGCATACGGCGGTTAATCAGGATTACTTCTTTCCAAGTGTTGCGGAAATCCAGCACATAATCTTCCACTTCATCCAGGATCTCTACATCGCTCTGAATGTTCGCCTCGATCAGACGGCGGTTGATGTAATCGTACATCTGCATCAAGGACTTCGAAACTTCTAGATCCATGTTCAGCGTAACCATCAATTCCTGAATGATCTTCTGTGCTTTTAATAGATTTTTATTCTTTTCTTCTGTATTCTTCATCTCAATCGCCGTACGCGCGAGACCGATAAATTTCAAACATCCGTTATAGAGCATGAGCGTCAACTCGCCGGGAGACGCCGTTTGGACTGAGTTGTTTTGATACGCCTTGTTCGCGTTAAGTATGGACATGTAAAGGTAACACTCCTTTTTGGTTTAAAGATTACTGTCCGCCGCCAAACTGTTGCATTAAGTACATTGATTGTTGATTTGAACGCTGGATTGCTTGTTCCATTGCGGAGAACTGGCGCCAATATCGATTCTCCACCTGAACTAAACGATCTTCGAATGCTGAGATTCGTTTATCTACGTCTGTTAGTTCGCGACCGAGAGTGTATGTTGCATTTGTTCCTCCAGCATTTCCAGCTTTCGATTCAATCTTCTTTTTAGTACCTTCAATGGTTTCCCTAAGTTTTTTAGCAACTCCATCAACAGCGTCGGTGCCAGTAAAAAGTTTCATAACGGCATCTGGATTAGTTGCTAAAGCTTCCCGTAGCTTCGTTTCATCTATTTCTAGCTTCCCTTTATCCTGATAAATACTTGTAGTTGTAATTCCGATTTCTGAAAGCTGATCGTATTTTGTGTCCCCTGTATTTATCGTTGAATACATATCTTGACGCATGGCATTCAATCCGCTTGAAAGAATGGAATCACGGCGCAGCATACCACTCTTTGCCTTCTCATCCCACAGTTCTGCTTCTTTCTCAGAAAGATCCTTGCGCTGCTCATCAGTTAAAGGAGGAAAATCACGATATCTAGTTTCACTTGTCTTCTTATTAATGGTTTCAATAGTTTCATTGTATTTATCCACAAAACCCTTAATAATATCTACCGTAGCATTTGTGTCGCTAGAAACCGAGATGTTTGCAGAGCCTTTTTGCTGGAGATTATACGTGACACCGCTTATTGTAAATGAGTTTGTCGCTCTTTTTGTATCATAACCATTAATCGTAAATTCTGCCAAAGTACCCTGTTTTTTACCTGTAGTTGCAATTTCTCCATTAGTAACTGCATTAGTAAAACCTAAGCTTTGCATAAAAGTTTCAGTTCCAGATCCCGAGTCATTTATTATTATGGAAGCTTGGTCACCAGTATCTTTTTTTGTTATTACGAATTTATCTTGTTGTTCATCATAAAAAGCAGTTACACCAAGACCAGAAGAATTAAACTTGGAAGCAATGGTGTCAATACTATCTCCTTTGACAATATCAATTGTTTGCGTAGTAGTAGTTGATCCATCACCACTTTTAACGGAAAAAGAAAGCTTTACATCAGCCGCAGCTGTATACCCTTCTGCAAGAGTCCCTTCTGTTACCCACATTGCTGGTTTAGCTAAAACAGAAACATCAATGTTTGTGGTCGTATTAACTGCATTTCCATTTGCTGTTGCGGAAACAACACTGGAGTTAGAGCTTGTAACAGCCTTTTTTGAAAAACTTCCCTGCATATTAATACCGCTGAAAATCAAATCATCTAAATCTTTTAACAATCTATTCATTGATCGATAATCGTCACGCTGCCACTCGAGAGTAGTCTTTTTCTGTGCAAGTTTATCTAAAGGAATTCGCTCAGCTCTCATTAAATCTTTAACGAGCGAGTCGATGTCCATTCCACTTGCTAATCCGCCAATTCTCATAACCACGGTTCATCACCGTCCCTAAATTTTTTTATCAACAAAGATACCCATAAAGTCGATCATTTCTGCATACATATCAAGAAACTTTTTATTCGGTATCTCCTTCACTACATCCTTTGTTACTTCATCTACAATCTGCACATAATAATCGTTCAATTTTTCATGAAGAACAAATTTAGTAGATGTATGTGCTGGCTTCAGCATATCGTTCATCGCATTGATAACTTTTTCTAGTTTTTCTTTTGTCGGTTTTGCTTGTACTGACGCTTCAGCTTTCGGTGTTTGTTCTTGTGTGTTTTGGCTTTTAAGCACAGGCTCAGATTTTTGAATAACAGGAGAACTAATAGATTGTAGTTCCACCTTCATCGCCCCTTTAATTTTTCTCTAAATCTTATATCGGATTGTTCAAATAATTGTTGAGGAAGAAGGGTAAAAGAAAAAAAGAAGAAACTTTATTACAATTCTATGAAACTGCTCTCATACACAGTTTTTTATTGTAAAATAGTTGATGTTGAAGAAGATTAATGAAATAAAATTAACAATAAACACCAATCTTATACATACAAAAAATTAAACTACTAAAAATAAAAATCCTAAAATAAAACTAATGAGAGGATAATGGCATTAATGAAAGATAGACAGAAAAAACAGCCAAAGAAACGCAGTCAGCCCCATAAAGCTGGCTCCAAACAGAATGCAGCCATTGAACAGCCTCTACATAAAAACAGATACATTCCGGGCCTTGACGGATTACGGGCAATCGCAGTTCTTGCCGTCATCGCCTATCATTTAAACTTTGATTGGGCTGCTGGAGGGTTACTCGGAGTTACCGTCTTTTTTGTTTTATCAGGATACCTAATAACCGATCTTCTGATCACTGAATTTGTTACAACAGATCGGATTAATTTTAAAAACTTTTGGATTCGCCGGGCACGAAGATTGCTGCCTGCTATGTTCACAATGCTACTAGTCGTCATTACATGGGTTACGATCTTTGAACAGTCCATGTTAGATAGATTAGAAGAAGATACGGTTGCAGCGATACTATACGTCAGCAACTGGTGGTACATTTTTCAGGACCTTTCGTATTTTGAGAGTTTTGGCCCCCCTTCCCTTTTAACTCACTTTTGGTCGCTGGCGGTGGAGGAGCAATTCTATATTTTATGGCCGCTTGTGATTTTACTAGTTTTGAAAATGAAGGTGAAAGAAGGATCTTTGTTCTCTGTGATGCTATTAGGAGCAATTGCTTCAGCTGCAGCCATGACACTTTTGTATGAACCAGGAACTGATCCGAGCCGTGTTTATTATGGAACAGACACACGAATCTTTTCGCTATTACTTGGTGCTAGCTTAGCAGTTATCTGGCCGAGCCGAAAGCTATCAACGAACTTGCCATCTGAGATTCGCTGGAAATTAGATTTTGTCGGTCTGTTTGCTTTAGGTTTCATTTTCTACATGTTCTGGAGTACGGACCAGTATCAAGACTTCCTGTATCAAGGCGGTATGGTGGCGATGTCTGTTGCTTCACTGCTCGTGGTGGCTGTAATCGTGCATCCATCCAGTAAACTGAACACCGTGTTAAGCTTCAAACCATTGCGCTGGATTGGAGTTCGTTCTTACGGAATCTACTTATGGCACTTTCCGGTGATTGTGCTTTCTAGTCCTCAATGGGGAGCCGATGCACCTAGCTTAGTCCGAACATCGTTACAGTTGTTCTTAATTTTAACTTTTGCAAGCCTATCATGGACATTCATCGAAAATCCAATACGAAAAGGAGCGTTAACCCGATTCTGCCGAGTTGTGAAATGCGGAGAATGGAGACGGGAAAAATCGTTTATCGGACGCTTTGTAACAACAGCAAGTATCCTTTGCGTCTTTTTAGCGATCTCTACGATAGGTCTCACAACAACATCTGTTGCGCTCAGTAAAGACAACGTGATCAATGCGATACAAGAAAAAGTCGGAAAAGAAGAACCGCCAACAGAGAATAAGATAAACGAACCGGACATTAAACCTAAAACACCAAAAACAGAACCTAAAAAAGAGGAGCCGAAAGAAACACCTCTGATCGAAGCGCCTCCTGCATGGACAAACAAGTCAGTAACAGTTATTGGCGATTCCGTCATGATCGATGTAACGCCACACCTTGAAGAAGCCTTCGAGAATGTAGAGGTTGATGCAAAAATCGGACGTCAATTTAGAGAAGCCGAAGATATCGTGCAGCAAAAGAAAAACAATGGCAGCTTAGGAGAGATTGTTGTCATCGAGCTTGGAGCAAACGGACCGCTTTCTGAGGAAAAACTTGCTGAATTAATTGAGGATATTGGAACAAATCGTGATATTTACATGATTACTACACGTGTACCAAAACCTTGGCAGAATGAAATCAACGATACTATGAAAGAAGTTGCGAGAATTTATAAGAATGTGAAAGTAGTAGACTGGTTCTCGTTCAGTGAATCACACCATGAATACATTGGAAAAGATGGTGTGCATCTAACATTAACAGGTGCAGAAGCTTATGCTAAGTATCTTATTTATCACATGAATTAATTTCAACTTAAGCCAATCACCTGATAATAGGCGGTTGGCTATTTTGTTTTTATTTATCGAATATAGAACAGAATTCCACTCTATTAATAAGTAAAATTTTTTCCTTTATGCTAAATAATTAAACTTCGGTTACTTTTTTATAATTAAACAATTTCTCATATAATTTTTCCACATTAGAAAATTATCATATAAATTATTCTCACATATTTTAATACAACCATCATAATCTTCAATATTTAATAATTCAAATATCTGGCCAATGTTTTTATCAATCTTATTAAATTTCAATTCCATTTGTTTATCCATAAAATTTATTAATTCCTTCTTCATTGTACTGCCAACTTTATTTAAAGAATCTATTATATCTTGAAGAATTTCCATTGATTCTTTTATTTGTCCTTTTTTAATTAATGTCACAAAGGTTTTAATACCTTCCTCACACATATCAATTAACTCTAAAATTTGAACATTTACATCAATTAGTGAATTAATTGTTATTATGTTTCTTTTAGTCTCTGCTATTAGTTCTATACCATCATCAAATACGTGAATTGGTTTTAATCTAGTATCACAAAAAATTTCAAATCCTAATTGTTTTGCAGTTCGACAAAATGGGATATCTTCCCCAAGCACATCCATTCCATACCTAACACCTGCCTCAATTACAGATCGTTTAATTAAATATACTGCACCAGTCATATCTACAGAAATAAGCCCTTCGGGAACTTCTTCTATATGTTTTCCATCAACAAAAATATTATGAGCCATTAAAACTGGACTATTTTTTATTATCATTGAAACTATATCTTTATCATGATTAATTAATTGTTGGAGGCTTCCTTCTGGTAAAATAATATCTGTATCTACAGAAAATAAATAATCACAATCACTTTTCAAAAATTCATCTAATAAAACATTTCTTAGTAAAGCCAAATTCTTTTTAGAATATTCTCCTCTTCTTTCACCATAATTACTATCAAGGTTATATCTATAGACGTCAAACCCATTTTCTTTTAAAATTTGCTCAGTATTATCTACACTATCGTTAACTATAAAACAAGTCTCAAAATTAACTTTTTGTTTTAATAACCCTTCAATATATCTTGGTAAAATCCAAGCCCTGTTCCGAACTGGTGCTCCAATAAAAATTTTCGGGTGTTTATTAGTGGGATTTTCAAGATAACAATCATCATTTTTTATTGATTTTAAAGATTCATTTTGCAACTCAGATATTTTAGAATATATTATAAGGATTTGACTTCCGTTCCAAAATTTACCTCTATTAATTTTAGAGCAATCAATTATTTTATGAAAAGAAAGTACAAAATCATTTATTACTAAGGGAAAACTTTCAAAATCAAATCTATAATGATGTTCATTTGCCATATTACTTTTATTCTCTTGAAAAGGTAAAAGAAGTATCAAGTGCTTACTGGTATTACTTAATAAACTGTCAATTATAGGATATGGATTTAAAAAATGCTCAAGAGTATTTGAAGATATTAATATATCATTTTTAAAATTAAGGTTTTGAATATCTAAACAAAAAAAATCATTATCTGGGTATAGTTCTTTTGCGTTATGTATTGCTTGATTTGAAAAATCAATACCTACCACTTTACAATTAGGATATTTTAAAGAATATTCTTCAACTGCTTGTCCCTCAGCACACCCTATGTCACATACTTTAACACCGTTATTTAAAATTTCTTTAATAAAGTGTGGCAGGTTATTAATTATCAAATTAGCAAAAAACTTAGTTTGTTGTTTACCATCAAAATTGTTCCAATCGTTTTTAAAACGATAATCCCAATATTGTTTACTATTCACACTTATATTTGTACTCATTATAATGTTACCTTCCTCTTATATTACAAAGAGGTCAAGATAAACTTGACCTCTTATTATAGAAATTAACTTAATACTATCTTAATAATTGTAAAACACCTTGTGGCTGTTGATTAGCTTGAGCCAACATAGCTTGAGCCGCTTGAGATAGTATAGAATTTTTTGTCTGGTTCATCATTTCTTTTGCCATATCAACGTCTCGAATACGTGATTCTGCTGCAGTTAAGTTTTCTGAAGATGTTCCTAAATTGTTAATAGTATGTTCTAATCGATTCTGAACTGATCCAAGTTTAGAGCGCTCAGCTGAAACTTTTTGAATTGCACCATCAATAACTTTTACAGCAACATTAGCTTGTGTTTGAGTTTCAACTTTCAAATCTTTTACTCCTAATGCTGAAGCACTCATACTATTTACATCTAAACTAAGGCTTTGATCGGTGTTAGAACCAATTTGGAATGTAGCACTACCATTAGAACGAGTTTCTTTTGCTTGTTGAACTTCTGTAAAAGCTGAAAGAGAATTGGTCGCAGCTTGCCGAATGTTTCCGTTCGCATCTTTTACAGTTATTGTCAATCCATTAATAGCCCCTGTAGCTCCTGTAGTTTGAGCTGCTATGTTTATTTGTTTATTATTTGTAGAATCCATAGCTGGAGCAGCAGTATTTGAATCATCACCAGTACCTGTTGTTCCTAAAGCTGCAAGCGTTCTAGAAGCAGGGGTTGCAGCTCCATCACTTACTGTAAAAGTGTTTGACACTGTTGTTCCATCTTTAACATAAGAAATAGTTATTGTGTCAGTCATTGTAATTCCAAGGGAATTTCCATCTTTATCAAGTAAAGATGTAAGTGCATCTGTAGTAGCAACTGCAGTTGAGCTATTAGTAACTCGAAGTTGATCGTTTCCTAGAATATTAGCTTGTGCAGTACTTGCTTTTGACATAGAACCATCCAATAAGTTCTTAGAGTTAAACTGCGTCGTAGAGGAAATTCTATCGATTTCCTTTGATAATTGTGTCATTTCATCTTGAACATTTTTACGATCTTGATCAGTGTTTGTATCATTTGCAGACTGTACTGATAATTCTCTCATCCGTTGCAAGATATCGTGAGTTTCATTCAAAGCACCTTCAGCGGTTTGAATCATAGAAATTCCATCTTGAGCGTTTCGACTTGCTTGATCTAACCCACGAATTTGTCCGCGCATTTTTTCAGAAATTGCAAGACCCGCAGCGTCATCTCCAGCACGATTAATACGAAGACCGGAAGAAAGTTTTTCCATTGACTTCATTTGACCAGCATTAGCAGTTCCTAACTGACGATAAGTATTTAGAGCAGCAATATTGTGATTAATTCTCATTTCTTTTTCCTCCTTGAATGTGTTCCGTCCACGTCCTTGTGGTTGGATTCTTTATTGAAACATGCTTTACTTTTACGGCCGTTAAAAGTACTACTTGTTTCTACATTCTTAATATCGGAGTTAATAGAAACATGTTTAACTAGAATTCATTCTTTTTTAACTTTTTTAATTGTTGAAATCCATTTAATGATGTATCTGCCGCTTCATTATTCTCGTTTTGAATGGCTAGGTACACTTCTTTTCGATAAATCTCGATATTTTTAGGTGCAGAGATTCCAAGTTTTACTTGTTCACCGTCAATAGACAAAACCGTTAGTTCAATATCGTCACCAATTTTAATTGCTTCTTGTAATTTTCGGGTTAATACTAACATACTAACCCTCCTGTCCGACTAACTTGGATTCTGAAAGTTCGTGTCTTGTTTTATATCGTTTATCTGTTAAAACCACTTGTTTAGCCAAGTTTTCTTTAACATTGATTACAACTGGTGCTTGCAAATTTGCAGTAGACTTATCTAAAGGTTCATGAATCGTTAAGATCACCTGAACAAGCACATCTGATTCATCTTTGATCTTTAAATGATCTTGGACGGATTCTGCTAATTCAAAATCATATTTCTTAAAAAAGAGAAATGGATTTGTTGTAAAAAACGCAAGATCTTTTGTAGAAATAGATTGCAGTGTTGAAAAAGGGGTTTCTTCCATCGGGAGTAGGACAAAGTGTTTTTCATTTTCAAATCCTGGCAAGCCATGTTCGAAATATAGAATATCTCCTTCATTAATTTCTATAGCTTCTTCAAACTTTGTATGAAGTATCATAGTCATCATCCTTTACTTTTTTTCATCAACATGTAATCCTACGAAATCAATAGATAAAGACGGTTTTTGTGTTAGGTCAATATCCACTGTTCCAGGTCTATAATTGTGGACAGGTTTATTAACTTTAACATCAATTTCCGGTTTGTGTGTTTGCCAATTCAGTTTCGCCACACTTGGCTGATAGTTAATTTTAACGCTATTTGCCGACGGTATGAAACCAATGTTAAATTCATAGATTGGACTTTCACTGTTTATTTTCGCATGTTCTGGAATCGGGTTTCCACCATTTTCGATCATCATGAGGTCATCCCCTTCTTGAGCCATTCTGGCAAGTCCGGTTAACCAATCCTGGGAACCTTGTTGTGCAAATTCTTCTATTCTTCTAGAAATATGTTTTAAATCCATATCTGCCCAGGCTTCGGTTTGATCAATTGTGAGCTGTGAAAGTGTACGGTCGATTTGCAACTCTGCCTTTGGTTGCTTAATCATTAAATCTGCGGGCTGCTGCCGAATTTCTTGTAAAGGTTTATTTATAGTTAATCCAATCTTAGCAGAAGCTGATTCCAATCTAATTTGAGGAACGTTCATGAGATGCCCTCCTAAAAAAGTGTCTACTGCAAGAAAAGAGCTATCACGAGGATAGCTCTCTAAGATTTATCGTAAAAAGTCCATGAGGGTTGGCTGCATAATGCGAGAACCAACTCCTAATGCCGCGCGATGTAAGCTTTCCTGCATCTTCAAATCTGTAATAACACGCTCGATATCCGCATCTTCATTATCAGAAAGAATTCTGTTTGCGATGACTTCTTGTTCGCTGACACGGGCATCAATTAGTTCTACCCGATTATATCTCGCTCCAAGCTCAGCACGTTCGGCTACTAAATTATCAATATGTGAATCTAGCTTATTAAGGAACCCACTTAGTTCTTCTCCTGATGTACCATCAAGTGCTTTCATCAACTCATTAATATCTCCAAACAAACCACTTTCTTTTGAACCAGCAGTATGGGTAAAGACATTTTTCGGGTTTATGTTAACTGCAACTTCAATACCTTGAGACAGCTCCAGATTAACCGAGTTTGTATTTGTCGAAACAGATGGTGTTTTATCAAAATCAACAGGCTTAGTTGTTGTATCATTCCCATTAAAAATGTACTTCCCCGCAACCTGTGTGTTAGCGATGGAAACAAGGTGCTCTTTCAGCTGTTCAATCTCTTTTCCAATCATACCTTTTTGAGATTCTTCATAAGTACCGTTACTTGCTTGAACGGTTAGTTCACGGATTCGCTGCATCACACTTGTCGCTTTATCAAGTGCTGCATCTGAGTTTTCCATCCAGTTGTAAGCTTCAGATAGGTTACGTTTATACTGCTCAACTTCCGTTAAGTTCGTTCTGTACGTCATACCTTTCATAGCGACAACTGGATCATCTGATGGACGGCTAATCTTTTTTCCAGTAGTAAGCTGCTCTTGTGTTTTTGCCATGCTCTCATAGCTATTGCTAATATGTCGAAGCATGTTATTAGATAACATGGATTGTGTTACTCGCATTACTTACACCTACCTTCCGACGACACCCATGCCGTTAATGATTTTATCTAGCATTTCATCGATTACTGTAATGTTCCGAGCAGATGCGTTATACGCATGCTGGAACTGAATCATGTTCGTCATTTCTTCATCTAAAGAAACTCCGCTTATGGATAAACGGCGTTGTTGAACGGAATCTGTTAATACCGCTGAGTTGTTTGTTAAACGAACCGCTTGCTGTGCATCAACCGCCATTTTTCCAATTGCACCTTCATAGAAACTTTGTAAAGATGACTTACTGCCTGGAAAGTCCAAAGCACTGTTTTTCACATCCGCTAACAATAAAGCATTGCTTCCATCCCCACCAAAAGGGTTGGTTGCTGCTGCGATGTGATCAAGTTCTTTCATATGATCATGCAGTTTAAGGTTTTTAGCTGCATCTTTATGATTGGCTGCACTTATTGAACCGTTAAAATCAAAGAAATTATAATTACTATTCGTTGTACCACCATTGCGAATATCATCTAAGCTCCATCCTTGAGAATGAACTTTATTGAACTCTGTTGCAAACTGATATGCCATCTCGTCAAGATTGGTTAGCATTTCTGGATAGATACCTTTTACACCATCAGTATCATTGTATCCGTATGATTCTAGCATTCCTTTAAGTTCTCCGCTTGTAAAATCAGCTATGTTAATAGGTGTAGCCGAGTTTTCAATTGAAATGCTGTTCGCTAGTTTATTGCCAGAGTCATCATAGTTGATAAAAAGATGATTCACTGTTGCTGTCTCTGAATTCAACAATGTATACTCTTGTCCGTTTTTATCTTTTATCTTGATGTCGTAAAGTCCTACTGACAGCGGATTTTGCTTTTCGCTTTTCTTTTGCGGGTCAATTTCAACATTTAAAAGAGTAGATAAACGATCTACCAAGTTATCTCTTTCGTCATAAAGTGTATTTGGCAGGTAGCCATGCGGCTCTACTTCACCTATCTGGATATTGATCTTATTAATGTCATCTAACAGTCCGTTTATTTCTTTAGTTGTTAGATCAGCTTGTGCTTTAATATCTTGTTGAATAGAAGAAAGTGAGTTTGATAAATAGTTGAACGTTTCTGCCACTGCTAAACCGCGCTGACGCACAACTGAGCGAGCTCCTGAATCTTCAGGGTTCACTGAAAGATCTTGAAGTGACTGCCAGAAACGATCAAGTGTTTTAGCTAGTCCGTTATCAGAAGGTTCGTTCATGATATCTTCCATCTTCTCAAGGGCTTCACTTCTCGCACTCCAATAACCGAGCTTGTTATTTTCTCCTCTAAATTGAGTGTCTAAAAAGCCTTCTCGTACACGTTCAACAGACCCCGCTTTTACTCCAGTTCCCATCTGTCCTGGAATTTGAGGTCTGTTCATACTTGCAGCGGGGTAAGCTTCTGTCTGAACAAAGTTCACTCTTTGACGGCTATACCCGGGAGTATTTGCGTTTGCTATATTGTGACCTGTCGTTTGCAATGCGGATTGCTGAGTAAACATCCCTCTGCGGGCTGTTTCCAATCCATGAAAAGTTGAGCGCATGATAATTCCTCCGTAGGGTTAAGCTTTTGAATCAAAAAGTGAAGATGAGTGATTCGCGTAAGGATTCTTTTTTGTATTGCTGTATGTAGATGGTTCACTTTGCGGCTGAACCATACTTAAAGACATGTTCACGTATTGCAATGATTGCTCTAGTAACTCTTGGTTTAATTCGTTCCTGCTTTTTAGAGCTTCATAAGCCTGGACAAGGTGTTCTTGAAGATGAAGAAGTCTTTCTTTTTCAGGAGCTTCCGCCTGATCTAGCATATCCCCAAGAGTTACATTTGCAAACTTAAGCATTCTTTCTTTTTCGATCATCTGCAGTTTTTTCACTTGAAGGTCTTCTTCTTTTAAAAGAACATCTAATGCCTTCATATCTCCAAGTTTCAGAACCTCTGTTTTACGTTCTCCTAAAGCTAGAAGGTCTTCATGAGATTTCAACAATCGTTCAAGCAATGATGTCATTTGTGCCGTTTCCATGAATGACCTCCTAACCCTTTTGCCAGAAGTTAATGATAGACTTCGCTGTTTCAGAAACATTTACTTTGTATGTTCCTTTATCTACTAGACTCTTAATTTCAGTTATCTTTTCAGCACGGTCTGATTCAAACTTTGAAGACGACAATAACTTCTTAGCTTCATCCGAAATTTGAATTTCATCTTTCTTATAGCCAGACTGCACTTTTTCATGTTTCATATTTTGCACCTGATTTTTGTAAGGGTTGTTTTGTATAGAATTAAAATGGTTGATACGCATTATTAGTCACCTCATTTAGAGACTGTGTTCTCTTATTTATTATATCGGTAACACTCGGTATTTCTTTAAAGAATGAAACGAATTTAGGTTAATTGTCATCTGTATGGTAAGAAGGTAATGCTTCTTGTTGTTTTTTCACAATAAAATCTTCAATAGATAGTTCCGATTTTAGTTTTTCCTTACACACTTGGCAAAGTCTTCCGTCATTAATAGGTTTTAGACACCCGTCACATGGATAGGTGAAATTCGGAAACCCTTTAACGCGAATTCTTCCCTGATGTATAAAATAGATAATTTTGTTTTCTGATACTGTTGTAGCTTCACTTACATCCACAATTGTAGCGTTGCGGTTTTCACTTTTTCTAATGAATCGATATACTTTATCGTATTGCTGTTCTTCTTCACGAAAACACGCATCACACGTTTTCCGAATTCCTCTTACAAACAATTTTCCGCATTGCGGACAGTTCAATAAATCACCCATTACATTTCCGCTCCTTAGCATTCTATCTTCTTAATATATCGGAAAATACAAGGAAGGTTTTAACGGGACATTCGCTTTATTTATCTGGCAAGAGTGATCGATGATATTCGATCGGCTCCAGCTTCTTTCAGGACTTTTGCCGCATAACGCAATGTGCTGCCTGTTGTATAAACATCATCGATTAATAAAATCGTTTTATCTTTTACAACGTCCTCATCGTTAACTATAAATGGGTTATTCTTTTTCACCATTCTATCTTTACGCGTCTTCTTACTTTGCTTTTCTTCATGAGTCACTCTCTTTAATAGATGTTGAACATTGCTAGTGAAACTTTTTGCAAATATTTCCGCTTGATTAAATCCTCTTTCATATTGTCTTTCTTCACTTAATGGTATCGGAACAAGAAGAGACTCTCGGGTAATATTATTAAACTTTGAACGAGCCAGTGGATAAAAAGCCTTCAACAGTTCAGCATCTCCACGATATTTCATCTTTGCAATGATTTCTTTCAGAAAATCGTTATAGACATAAAGTGACCGATTTTGTTGCAGCATTCTCTTCCATTTTTCATCTTCCTCCCAGCGAATGCAGTCATAGCAACAATCACCTTGTCGATATTGCTCGGGAAATAATGAAAATGATCGACTGCAAATTCTACAAATATCCCCCTTAATCAACTCAAGTTTCGCCATGCACGACTGACATAATAAAGGATCAGCATTTACTCCGAATAATGCTGACCAAGACCATGTTTCTGAATAAGATTGATGACAATATAGGCAATAGCTCAAAATCCAGCCTCCTTGTTCATGTCTCGAATATGTTTTATGGCACTCAGCATACTCAGAGATTTCCCGTAATGAAAAAAGAGCACCTGCCCATTATGATCATCTTTACTTCTACCTGCTCTTCCTGCCATTTGAACGAGTGCACTCTCAGTAAACACTTCATGATCTGCTCCGAAAATGACTACATCTAAAAATGGGACAGTTACACCGCGTTCTAAAATCGTCGTTGTGACTAATAGCTGTATATCTCCTTGTCGAAACCTTGCTACTTTATCTTTTCTTCGCGTATCCTCTGCATGAACAAAATCGGCGATCACTTCAACATGCTCTTTAATACGTTCAGTTACTTTTTCAATGATGGATACAGAAGGTACGAAAATCATTGCCCGTCTTCCACTGACAGCTTGGGATTTAATCCATTTCAAAAAAGCAGGAGGAAACTTCCCTCTTTCTAATCGCTTCTTCCACTCTCCGCTCCAGACCATTTGCGGTACAGGCAAAGGAAATCCGTGAAATCTGATCGGTATTTTTACACATGGGAGATTGTTTTGAATAACTTCTTTTTTCATCTTTCGGGAGGGTGTTGCTGAAAGGTAAAAACGAAGAGCATCGGTTCGCGCCGAAAACGAAACCGCCTGCTGAAGGGTTTTATCGTAGGAATATGGGAATGCATCGACTTCATCAACGATCATAAGATTAAACGCTTGTTTAAATCTATAAAGCTGATGTGTCGTTGAGATGACTAATTGTGCTGGTGTTTCTCTTTCTTCAGATCCGCCATAATAGCTGGCAATTAAGGTGTTTGGGAAAGCCTTCTTTAATCGGAGTGCTAGTTCTAGAACGACATCGGTACGTGGTGTTGCAATGCAAACCCGCAATCCCATGTTCAATGCTTTTTCTATTCCATGAAACAGAACTTCGGTTTTCCCGGCTCCACATACTGCCCAAATCAATAGTTCTCCATTTTTCCCGATTTGTTTAACAAAACGATCAGATACAATTTGTTGTCCTGCGGAAAGTTCCCCTTGCCACATTAACTGATGATTTGATTTATGTTTAACTTCTGGACCTGTCCAGGATAAAAGAGGAGTACACACACTAACTCTTCCCATCATTATGCAGTTCCGGCAATATACGCAGCTTTCGCTTTTACATCGAAAACATGAAAACGAAGCATACAAATGATCTTTTTCATTGCCGCATCGATTGCATTGCCACCCATACTTGGTTTTCTTAACACCGTGGTTGTACATGACAAAGCCATTCTCATAATGGTCTTGGATTATTTTTAAAGGAAGTTGAAGTTCATCAAGAAGAAGCATCTTACCATAAAGGATTTGTTGGAGTTTTTTATCATACTCAAACGAGCGATTCAGAGGTTGTGCTTCAGTTTCAGGAAGTTCACCAAAAGGAACTGGCTTTAAATCGAGGTTTTCTACAAGTGTTTCAGGAGCAACTGTTAAACGATCGTTTAAAAAATAGGAGACAAACCTCATTGAGTCGTCTCCTGTTGTGTTAGAGAATGCATTATCATCTCTCCAATATTATTCTTTTATCCATGTGATTCCTAGCGAACCTTCACCCAGGTGTGTTCCAATTACAGGTCCAAAATAGCTGATAGAAACATCTGCATTCACAAACTTCCCGCGAAGTTCTTCTGCAATCTCTATAGCATCGTCTTCACGTTGTGCATGAATGACACTTATCGTTGCTCGATCATCAGTCTTTAAATCTTCATCCATTAAATTAAAAATGCGCTTCAATGCTTTCTTTTTCGTACGTACTTTTTCAAATGGTACGATCATTTTATTTTCAAAATGAAGAATCGGCTTGATCTGTAATAGGTTCCCTACAAAAAGCTGCGCTGTATTTAGTCGGCCTCCACGATGTAAGTGATTCAAATCATCTACTAAAAAATACGCTGGTATTCCATTATTCTTCATCTGCAGCAGTTCGTTCATGATATCGTATCCTTTAGAACCTTTACTAGCAAGCTTTGCTGCTTTTAACACATAAAATGCTTGTGGTGAACAGCTGATTTCAGAATCAAAAACATGGAGCTTGATTCCTTCTACCATTTCACCAGCTGCGACCGCACTTTGGTAGGTCCCGCTAATTCCGCTTGATAATGTAATCATAACTGCTTCATCGTAGTTTTTAGAAAGTTCTTCTAATAACTCGACTAGTTCACCAATTGCCGGCTGTGAAGTCTTCGGAAGTTTCTCTTCACGGCTGACCATTTCATAAAAATCATCAACTTTTATTTCTGCTTCTTCTTTATATGTTTCATTGTTAAAAATCACGTTGAGCGGAATCATTACAATGTTCTTTTCACTGCGGATATGCTCGGGTATGTATGAAGTACTGTCTGTAATGACGGCTACCTTGCTCATATTTTTAATCCTCTCTTATGCAAAAATCTTGTTTTCTTTTTCCTTTAACAGTGTACATCATCAGGAAAAGTAATTCACCAAATTCAGTTTTCCCTTTAGCTTTCTATTCGCCTTTTCCATAGTGTATCCTTTAACTATTTTAAAGGTCTTCTAAGTGTTTGCTGCATAACCCATAAGCTCCGTACAAAACAGAGCGATTTTGCATAGTTGATATTCTCAATTCCGGCTTAACAGGTACATATTTTTCGAGATTCTCATCTATTTTACTTAAGTATGGAGCAAGCTCGCTGCCAACGCCTCCACCTAGTAGGATCACTTCTGGATTCAGAATTGCTGCCGCATTTATAATAGCTGCTGTAAGATGTCTAACCGCATCATCAATAATCTTCCGTGCAGCTTGGTCTCCCTCTTCCGCTAGCTTAAACAATTGTTTAGTTGTCACTGATTTTCCCGTTTCTTCTTTATACTTAAGAGCTATCCCAAACCCGCCTGCCTGTGTGCTTAAAAATCCGTATCCAGGTCGTGCCGGTGTGAACCCATCAATCAAAACATCCTTATCCGTCACCATATACCCGACTTCACCTGCAGAGAACCGGCTTCCTGCATAAACTTCTCCGTTAATGAGCAATCCCGCTCCAATGCTTGTACCGATCATAAAATAAAGGGCATGCTTCACATTTTGCAGACTCCCTTTTTCAACTTCCCCTAACAGTCCTGTGTTCACATCGTTTCCAACAAAAACAGGAATCCCAAGATTATCATGCAGTTTTTCACCTAACGGATAACGATTCCACTTAAGACTTGGTGCTTTTAATACCATGCCAGTTCGGGTATCAACTAATCCTGGAACACCTAAGCCTATACAGCACACTTCTTCCATCGTTATTCCTTGCTCATTCATACGCATTTTCATTTCTTCTGCCAGACACTCTGCAACATCTGACAAAATTACTTCACTCGTAATTAACGTTTTTGCATTTAACAACTCGCCATCAGCATCAAACAACCCGCATTCAATGGTTGTTCCTCCTACATCTGCAGCTAGAATGTATTTCTTTTTCAATCTTTTCACCACCGTTCAATATATAACACGCTGTTTTATTCAATACGAAAAAGTTTAAACTTTTTAAAAAATATTTTTTCGAATGAAGAAGGAAATTGTCGGATTTGGAAGAAATTACAATGTTACATAGGAAAAAAGGAGGTTCAGAACCATTGGATCATAATCTATACATTGTCATTTTATCTCTATTTGTTTGTTTTCTTTTCGCACTAGTTTCCATAGAGTGGACTCAAAAGCGGTCAGAAGAGCAAAAGACGAAGCACCGATTTTTAATTTTAGGTTCCGTTACAATGGGTATCGCAGTGTGGGCGACACACTTTATGGGCATGCTGTCCATTCAAAGTCCGATTCCTATGTATTATGATCTCCAGACCATGTTACTTGCTTTTGCAGCAGGGATTATTTTTTCTTATGCATCTTTCTACCTTCTTCAGTATAACGTGCAAAAGCTTCTAAAAAAACTTTGGGCACCTGTTATTACTTTTGGATCCGGATTAATTTTAGTTCATTCAATCGGTTTATTAACTATGCATGTCCATATGCCTCTTCAGACTGACTTACCCTTGATTCTTTTATCCGTCAGCTCTGCATTCCTTTTTTCTTGGATAGGTTTTCGAATTCTCCTTTTACAAGCCTTTAAGTTTAGACTGATAATAGCCAGCCTATCACTGACAAGCGGAGTCAGTCTTATGCATTATATCGGTGAGATGGCATTGGTTGGAGGGACACCTACATTTAATTGGCATAACGAATTCCCTCTAACAAACATAAATATTCTTTCAACCTTACTGGTATTAGGGGCAACGATTATTGTATTGATTCTCTATATATTAGAGCAGCTTGATCAGAAAAAAATCGTTCAGCAGCGAATCGAACTTTTAGAGAGCGAGCATCGATATAATTCACTTTTTGATCTTAATCCAGAGGGTGTTTTTGTAATCGGTCCTGATCGAAATTTTATCAAGGCGAACAAATCAATTGAAACCATTACTGGCTATACATTCGAAGAACTTCAAAAAATGCCTTACACGAACTTGTTAAAAGAAAACCAAGTCAAAAATTCATTGAACTTCTTAAAAAGAGTCATGGTGGGTGAAACCGTTAAACACCCACTGACGATCTATCATAAGGATGGCCATGAAGTGGAGCTTGAAATCACCAGCCTACCTTATTCAATGAATAATACCATTACAGCCGTTATCGGAATCGCAAAAGATATGACTTCATTTTATGAGGCACAGGATTTTAAGGAAAAAGCTCAAACACTTGCATATGTTGGCGAACTTGCTGCCGGTCTTGCCCACGAAATACGAAACCCGCTCACATCGATAAAAGGTTTTGCACAGCTATTTCTCTCACAAAATTCACTTGACGAAAAAAATCACTTCCTAGGAATTATGCTGCGAGAAACAGAACGAGTTAATTTTATCATCAGCCAGCTTATGATTTTGGCTAAACCTCACATGATCATCCTAAAAAAGCATAACTTAAACGAAGTACTTAAACGTTCGTTAAAATTTTTAGATGATGAAGCAGACTTTCATACAACTACTTTTCAGCTTAATCTGCCAGAAAACCCCGTCTATTTCAAATGTGAAGAAAACCTGATGACCCAGCTGTTTTTAAATATTTTTAAAAATGCGCTGGAAGCCATCCCTTCATGGGGAACGATTTCCGTCAGCCTTAAACAAGACAGTGAAAACATTCACATCTCTATACAAGATGATGGCCCTGGCATTCCAGATCACATCAAACCATTGCTCGGGCAGCCTTTTTATACGACAAAGGAAAGTAATCCTGGTCTTGGGCTTCTGATCTGTTATCAAATCGCACAGCATCACGGCGGCAAGATGAACATCGAGTCAAAAGAAGGCTGTGGGACGACGGTATATATCGAATTTCCAGTGAATGTTGTAAAAAATGAAAAAGAGTTGCTGGAAGCGAGCTCGATTTAAGGCGTTAGATAAGGATATTTTTACGGAAGTTAAATTGGTGCAGACGTAATCTCACGAAAATATAGGATATTCTCACGAGAATGCGATTTAATCTCACGAGCTATTCCATTAATTTCACGAGAACTATTAATATACTCGCGAGTCGACACACAGTCACAAACCCCAGAATCTCATTTGGACACAAAAAAAGACCTTCTCACTCGAAGGTCTTCTCTATCCTCATCAATTAACGTACTTTTACCCAGCCGTTTTTAATTGCTTCAACTACAGCCTGTGTACGGTCGTTTACATTCATCTTTTGCAAGATGTTACTAACGTGGTTCTTAACTGTTTTTTCACTGATATACAGCTCTTCACCGATCGTACGGTTGCTGCGTCCGTCAGCTAAAAGCTGAAGTACTTCACACTCACGGCGCGTTAAGATGTGCAATGGCTTGCGGTATTCCACCTCTACAAATCCAGCTTTGTTTTGTTGTGTTTTGTTCGTCGTAGATAAGCGGCGGAATTCGTTCAACAAGTTATACGTAATTTTCGGATGCAAATAAGCCCCGCCATCTGCTACAACTCTTACCGCTTCAATCAAGGAATCTGCGTCCATCTCTTTTAAAAGATAGCCTGATGCTCCTGTCTGAACCGCATGGGATACATATGTTTCATCATCATGGATGGAAAGGATGATTACTTTCGTATCAGGAGATTTCTCCACAAGACGTCGAGTTGCTTCTACGCCGTTGATATTCGGCATGTTGATGTCCATCAGTACTACATCTGGATTGTGATCGCGGACGATACTTTCCGCTTCTGAACCATCGTCACCTTCAGCTACAACAGAAAACTGATCTTCCATATCTAAAATGCGTTTTACTCCTTCACGGAACAAACGGTGGTCGTCAATAATAGCTATTCTTGTTTTCTCAGGTGCTGAGGCGTTATTTTCGTACACATTAACATTATTCATGTGTGAACCCTCCTAGTCTTGAATGGGAATTTGAATGTAAACACTTGTACCGTAGTTCAAGCGGGATTTAACTTTTAATGTACCTTCAAGGAGTTCTACCCGCTCCCGCATCCCCATCATACCAAAGGAATTGGACTTTGCAGGCTTGGATATATCAAATCCTTTACCATCATCTCGAATATATAATGAAATGAATTTTTGAGTAAACTCCAGTTTAACCTCGATTAAGTTTGCATCTGAATGTTTAACTGCATTGCTGACAGATTCCTGAATCAAACGGAATATAGCAATCTCCATTTTATTAGGAAAACGTCTGGATTGTCCCAAGGCATGCAGTTCAACTGTCTTCCCGGATCGTTCTTTCACGTTGCGTAAATACTTATCCAGTGTAGGAACAAGACCAAGATCGTCTAATGCCATAGGGCGCAAATCATATATAATCCGGCGAACTTCTTTTAAAGAATCGCGAACCATAACCCTTAAGTCTTTTATTTCGGCACGGGCGGCATCAGTTCCTTTTTCGGTATAGATTTTCTCTAAAAGCTCCGAGCGAATTAGGACGTTTGCCATCAATTGAGCAGGACCATCGTGAATTTCACGGGATACCCGCTTTCGCTCTTCTTCCTGTGCCTCAATGATCTGAAGACCAAATTCCTGCTTTTGTTTGGCATCCTGAACAAGTTCATTAATCTTTCTTAAATCACCGTTCAGGTAATTCAGTACAACAGAGATCTGTCCTGCCAGAGATTCAGCTTTTTGAACGGTTTCATTAAGTGCCAGAATTCGCCGTTCCAGCTCATCTCTTTTTTCACGAAGCTGTTTTTCGGTTTGCCGAATAATCGATAACTCAATCTGATACTTATTGGCATTCTCATAAGCATCACGAATATCTGATTCGCTGTATTTTTGAAAATGCTTGCTTACTTCTGCCAGGCGGGTCCGTGCCAATTTCGCCGACTCCTCTGTTCTGTCAGCTTTATGAATCACTTCGATCACTTGCTGTTTAACCAATTCAAGTTCACGATGCAGCTGCTGAAATTCCTGGCGAGAGTGCTCACTGATTTCAAAGATCTGCGATTGGCTTTCGGTTACCGTATCGATGGTTTTATTTAAAATTCCGTCCAGCAAATGTGGATCTATCGTTAATTTAGCTGCAGACATGTAAATTTCCCCCAATTAAAACGATAAAGAAGTACAAACGGAAGTTCTAGAACCATCTAGCCTAATTTTCATATAGGACTTCTTATCCATAAGCCATAAATCCTTCTTATATACTACATTCGCCAAGATGTGGAATTTTATGACTTTTCTTGCTAAAAAATATTTAAAGAATTTGAAGGATTTTTAAAATACCTTATAATGAAGAATATCATGTTACTTTACAGGATTGAAGATTTTTCGACAATTTTGACTTTAAATTTTTAATTACAACATCTCAAGGGAGCTTTTCTGTATATGTTATCCGACTATCTTACTGTCAAAGAAACTGGTCAGCACGAAATTGTGATTGATAAATCCCGCTTTATTGCGCACATCGCACGAGCAACGACGGAAGAAGAAGCAATCAGTTTTATCCAATCCATAAAAAAAGAACACAACAGTGCCACGCATAACTGTTCTGCTTATCTAATAGGTGAGACTGATAATATTCAAAAAGCCAATGATGACGGTGAGCCAAGCGGTACAGCGGGTGTTCCGATGTTAGAAGTTCTCAAAAAAAGGGAATTGAAAGACACGGTTGCTGTCGTAACACGCTACTTCGGCGGAATCAAGCTAGGTGCCGGAGGTTTAATCCGTGCTTATGGAAAATCCGTTTCAGAAGGCCTCAACCATATTGGCGTTGTTCAGCGTCAGCTTCATCAAATCGTGCACATCACGGTTGATTACACACTTCTAGGAAAAATGGAAAACGAACTTCGCAACTCGGTCTATCCTATCAAAGAAATGAATTACTTAGATAAAGTAGAAATTCAAATGTATGTACCGATAAAAGAAGCAGACTCTTTTAAAGACTGGATTACAGATCTTACAAATGCTCAGAGTGAGATCGAATTTGGTGAGGAAGAATATCTGGAAAAGGGTCATATTTAACGCACTTTTCTTACAGGTTGTTGCAAAAGAGATTTTCTTCATTGAAAAGTTAATTGGAGTGGAAGGGCGAGACTCCTGCAGGATGAGTGGGACAGTTGAGACCACTCAATGTCGCGAGGCGACGAGGGGGCTCAACGCACACCCTGCGGAAAGCGAGTCGTGTAACGGAAATTAACCTCTTACAAAAGCAACAGAGTTTTACCTAAACATCAATGGAAAAACATACATAGTGCTTTTTCCCTAATTTCAACAAAATGTAACAATAATTTTGTTGCTATTTTCCTTTTGGTCTCTTAACATTAAACTATTGCCAAAAAATTACGGTTAAGTTGACGCCAATATTATATATATTTGGTACGAAAGATTTATACTATGGGTATAGGCCCTTATTTCTTTGAATGATAAAGGAGTTTTCCATTATGAATAGAAAAGTTATGCGCCAAAGGAGAAAAAAACGCCGTCGTATACTTTTTATCTTTGTTCCATTGCTGGTCATTGTACTAGCATCTGTAGGATACGGCTCTTATTTAACATATAAATTAGCAAATGCAACATCCAATGCGAACGAAGAATTAGGTCGCGGAGGTAAATCTGAAAAACGTGAACAGGCAGTTGACCCTTCGGAAGATCACTTCTCCGTTTTATTAGCGGGGGTTGATGACAGTTCTACACGTGGATTTAGTGCGAATGGTGATTATAAAGGTGTCCGAACGGATGCACTTATCTTAGCTACATTCAACCGCGAAGATAAATCAGTAAAAATGGTCAGCATGCCTCGCGACTCAAAAGTTGAGATACCTGGCAGACGAAACACAGACCGTATTGCACATGCTCATTCATATGGCGGTATGGATCTGACAGTCGAGACGGTCGAAGAACTTTTCGATGTTCCAGTCGATTATTATGTAAAATTGAACTTCGATGCTTTCTTAGAGATTATTGATGCTCTTGGCGGTGTTGAGATCAATGTAGAGAAAGAAATCACTGAGCAAAACAGTAAAGACGAAGCAGGAGCTATTCATTTAGAGCCTGGTTTACAAGAACTAGGACCTGAAGAAGCACTTGCTTATGCAAGAACACGTAAGCTTGACTCTGATATTTATCGTGGCGATCGTCAGAAGCAGCTAGTTGAAGCCATAATTAACAAATCTGCACAAATGGAGTCAATCCCGAAATACGGTACCGTAATTGATTCAGTTGGCGACAACATGGCAACGAACTTTACGTTTGGCAATATCTTAGCTCTATTCAAGTATTCAAAATCAATTGATACAATTGAGAACCTGAAGCTTGAAGGTTTCGACGATACGAGCACTGGCGCTTATTACTATGCGCTAGACGAAAATTCAGTAGAAGAAGTATCTGAAAGACTTAAATCTCACTTAGAACTTCCTGGATATGAGTACAACCCAAATACAGAGAGTTCCACAAACGAGTCAGAGGAAAACAGCTCTGAAGATACAGAAACACCTTAATAATATCTTTACAAAATCTTAGTTTAGCTTCCCTATCTTTAGGGAAGCTTTTTTTGTATGCTTTTAGAGAGGTTACAGAATTGTAAAATAACTGGAAATAAGTGATGGTTTAAGTATCCCAACAAAACATGTTACACTTACGAACGTTGTTATTATGAAATTTTTAATATCGGAAAAGATTTATCTATGTAACTAAAATCGAGGTGAAAGACATGAAAAACAATACATTACAGCGGCCTCAACAAATTCGTGAAATTTACTTGGTTCGTGCATTGGCCATTATCGGAGTTATTATGGTCCACTCCACTTCCGGTGTTGTAGCTGCTTTCAACCCAGATTCATCACTTTATGGAGTGTATAACTTTTTAAACATCTTCTTTAAATTCGGTACACCGACATTTATTTTCTTAAGTAGTTTTGTTCTGTTTTTTAATTATTATCACAAGCCGTTAACAAAAGAACGCATAACAAGCTTCTATAAAAAAAGAATGCTTTACATCATCATTCCTTACTTTATCTTTTCTTTCTTATACTTTGCTATGACAGCAACAGTGCAAGGCTATGCAAGTACAGGTGAGATGTTTAAAGCGTTCATTATGGACTTTTTAACAGGTAAAGCATACACACATTTATACTTTGTGTTTATCTCAATCCAGCTTTACATTCTGTTTCCGTTTATCTTAATGTTCTTGAAGAAGTTCCCTAAGGTGACGAAGCACACAATCTGGATTGGTTTTGTCCTTCAATGGGCATTCGTATTGTTGAACCACTACTACTGGCAATATTCATTAAAAGGAAGTATTTCGTTCTCTTATATGTCTTACTATTTCCTTGGAGCCTTTATGGGGATTCACTATCAGCAGATTCATGATTATCTGATTGTGACAAAAGAGAAGCTTTTCT
Organism: Fictibacillus halophilus; assembly: GCF_042680145.1. Taxonomy (GTDB): domain Bacteria; phylum Bacillota; class Bacilli; order Bacillales; family Fictibacillaceae; genus Fictibacillus; species Fictibacillus halophilus_A. The sequence continues at coordinate 2,671,236 of NZ_JBHTNQ010000001.1, forward strand.
CTAAGAAAGCTCTTGTTTGGATTCCGCTTTGGGCGATTTGGATTGGTACTTCTGCCGGTCACGTTGGTGTATGGTACGCTACTCGTGCAAATGGTGCAATGATTGACTCTAAGATCTATGAATTATTGTGGAATGTTCATACGTTTACTTCTGCTTTAGTTCTGATGCAAATCGCATACTGGTTATACCGTAACCTGCATGAAAAAGTATTGAACGTAATGATTCACTTAGGTGTTGTATCATTCGGTGTTTACTTGATCCATCCGATCTTGCTGTTAATCGCACGAAAAGTGCTTGTGACATCAGATCCAACTCTGTACCATGTTTCGGTAGCAGTAATGTTCTTATTTGCACTGATCGGTTCATGGATTATTGTAGGAAACATCATGAAGTTCAAAGAATCTTGGGTACTATTCGGACCAAAACCGAAGAATCCTTATGTACCTTCTACTAAAAAAGAAGCTTATCAAGCTTCATAATTCTATGTATAGGAACTGACTCGTAATCGAGTCAGTTCTTTTTTATGGATTGAAACAGGAATCTCTCGAATAAGACAGTTATTCTCGCGAGAACGGATATTAATCTCACAATTTTTCACTGTAATCTCACGGAAATTTCAATATACTCGCGAGTCGACAATCACCATAACCTCTCCAAATCTCTCTCACTCACAAAAAAAGCTGATACAAAAGGGCACTACACCCTCTCAATATCAGCTTTTAACTCATTTAATTCTTTTCCTGCATGGTTGTTAATACATGTGCAGCCATATAATAACCTTCACTGCCCTGTAACTTTTTATTAGTCTTTAAACGTTTTTGGAGCGTTTCGTCTATAAATCCCTTTTCTACCGCAACATCCCAAGCATCTTCATGAGCTACTACTGTATTGTTGAGTACAAGGATCATTTGTGCAGCTTTGTTTCGAGTAAGAATATCAGTTTCTTCGCCGATTAACTCATTCATTTCTTTTGAACTAAATTTTTGTATTTGATCCGGCAGCATATGTTTCACACCATTACTCAATAATTTACCGAAAGCCCCTTCACTAATTGGCTTGTTTACAGGGTATTCGTTTTTATATCCCCCGTAAATTAAACCGTAATTAATCAAAGGCTTAATTTCATCATAGAACCACTCGCCTTTATAAGGGAAATCAACATTAAACGGATAGATGTTTGCTCCTTGATCTTTTAAGATAGTTTGTAGTTCTTTGATTAGCTTTTTATCCTGAGACAACTTTCTAAAGGTAACAGCATTTTCAATGGAAAGCGCTGAAGCTGCACCAGCTGCATCCCCTAGCGTCATCCCAACTGGTACAACACGTGCACTCCCTGCAGCAAGTGAGCTGTATCCAGCTGCCTTACTCGCTATAAGAAGGTTATCCGTCTTAAGCGGTACTAAAGAACGAAACGGAATAGCATATTGCTCTGGCGCGGAAACAACAAATCCATAATCAGCAGGAGATGTTGCTTGAACATCTACAGGGTAAGCCCCGAACCCGATAGAATCCCAGTGATCATTATTTTCCCACACATCTGTCATTGGCAATTGATATTCGGCAAGAACATGACGTGTTTCCCTTACATACAATTCTTCAGGGAAACTTGCGATCTCTGCATTCTCAAAACCAGGGAAGTTCTTTTTCAAATATTTTAAGATATGTTTTGTTTCTTCTTTACCCATCTCAATTGCTTTTTCCTTATCGCTATCAAGCAATCCGTTAATGCCAAAAATCTGCAAAGCATTAATATATAACGTACCATCTTCTTGACGAACCACATTTAACCCTCTTAAACGCATCATCGGATCATTTGCTTTATAAACACGGTGGAACTTTCCATAGCCCCAAGCCACATTTCCATGAACTTCACCACCGCCAAAAACGCCATCCTTAGATGCTTGCGTGAATTTCGCCCAATCTACCCCTTTAAAGTGCATAACAAGGGTTACAGCCATTTTTCGATCTTCTAACCCGATATCGGCTCCGCCTTTAAAATAAGGTGTACCTGCTTTATATGCAAGATCCGCATCTTGTGTAGCATCAATAAACCGTTTGGCAGATACAGTTTTCTTTTTTCCATCTTCGGCTGTAATAGTGATGCCAGTAAGCGTATTACCTTCCATAACAGCGTCATTTAATGTAGTGTTCAAAGAAAGTGTTAAATTTTCTTCGTCTTGGACCATTTTCATAAATGCGTCTTTTGCGACATCGATATCAAAGCCAATTTTTTTATCGACTAACTTGAACCATTCTAAAAAAGAACCTTGATTTGCCCAATTCCCATTGATGTCATGACTTACATCTAAAAAATTAAGAGCTCCATATGTAAATAAGCCTCCTAAGCCGTCACGGTGCTCAATCAGCAATGTTTTTGATCCGTTTCTTGCTGCTGATACTGCCGCGGCAACCCCTTCTGGCTCACCGCCAACCACGATCACATCATATTGTTCATTTATTTCTGGTGTCTTGTATGGTTCAACATCCAGATTTAGACCTGAATTAGCGCCAGTAGTAGCAATTGATTCAGGATACGGATAAATCTTTTTTATAAATACAAATGCCAGTACCAGAATAACTAACAATCCTCCTGATACTACCCACCTTAACCATCCTTTATTTCTCATCCCCACAACATCCTTCGTAACAAAAATTTAACATAAAATTAGTATATCAGACAATTTTTACCCAGTACACTGCTAGTTTTGTCGATTTTTGCCGAAATTTCCTTTACAGTAAATATACAGAATCTTTACAAAAGAAAAGCGCACTGGGTATAATTTATATAATTTATTAAACAGTTGTTTAAACGGGGGTGTCGATTTGCAACAACGAAAAACTGCATTTTTTGGAACTCTTTTCTTTATTTTTACTATTTCTATGCTTTTAAAAGCTGTTTTTACTCGATATATATTATTTCAAGATATTAATTTGTTAGATACCATTTCGCTTGAACTTAGCTATATCCTTCTTTTTGCTTGTCTTATTGAATACATAGTAAAAAACAAGCTGAAATTTCCGCTTTACTTGATGTTAAATTTGCTGCTATCCACGCTATTTTTTGGAATTGCCGTTTACCACTCTTACTTCGGCAACATTCCAACCTATTATGCCCTAATGCAAGCTGGACAAGTAGGCGCTGTAAAAGATAGTGTGACGCAGCTGATTCAGCCCGAATATTTTCTTCTATATGCTGATTTTCTTGTAATGATAGGAGTTCTCTTAACTAGAAAACTTCCCTTATATACGAATTTAAAACTTTCAAAAACCAAGGTAATCGGTCCGATTTTAGCGCTTTCCTTTGCAGTTTGTTTAGCCAATTTATTTCTTCATAAAAATGAGATTATAACAAACTCTGCGCTAGCTGCAGAAACGAAAGGAATCTTTAATTTTGAAGCCCTGCAGGCTTATTATGGACCAAACGGCGGACTTCCTCAAGCTGCTGCTCTAACGGATAAAGAGCTGAAAAGTGAAGAAACAATTCAAGATAAAATCAATGAAATTAAAGGCATTGAGGAAATTCCCGACTCGGAGCGTCAATACTTTGGAGCGGCAAAGGGCCGCAATCTGATTTTAATTCAGTTCGAGTCAATGCAAGACTTCCCAATCGGCTTGAAGATCGATGGCAGAGAAGTAACTCCGAACATGAACAAGCTGATACAAAACAGCTTTTATTTTAATAACCTTTATCAGCAGACTGGTGCCGGGAATACGTCTGATGCCGAATTTATCGCAAACACGTCACTCTACCCTGCTGGAATGGTTGCGACATCAACGTTTTTTGAGAAAAAAGCATTTCCGAGTATGCCTAAACTTCTAAAAGAAGAAGGCTATGAAACCTTTACGCTTCATGCCGATAAGGTTGATTTTTGGAATCGTGTAGAGTTATATCCTTCGCTAGGTTTTGATAAGTATTATGCTTTAGAGTTTTTCGGTAAGGAAGACCTTATTGGACTTGGTCCCTCTGATGAAGTGATGTTTAAAAAAGGAATGCCGCTGTTAAAGGACTTACAAGCCAAAGATAAACCTTTTTATGCACATTTTATCTCAATGACAAGCCATCATCCTTATGAGATTCCTGCTGATAAAGAAGTGTTTGAACTTCCGGCAAAATATAAGAGTTCAATTGTTGGAAAGTATATTCAAGCGATCAGCTACAACGACATGGTATTGGGCAAGTTCATCGAGCAGCTAAAAGCTGAAGGAATGTGGGAAAATACAGTTCTTTCGTTTTATGGGGATCATATGGGGATGCACCACACAATGTTTAAGGAAAAAGACCCTGAGATTTTGAAGGAATTCCTCGGTCATGAGTATACAAAGATCGACCGCTTCAATGTTCCATTTGTTATTACAGCCCCAGGAATAACTGATGGCGGAATGACTTCCGATCAGCTCGCCGGTCAGCTTGATATGATGCCAACGCTGGCTAACTTGTTAGGAGTATCGTTGAAAGATTATGTTCATTTTGGCCAAGATCTGTTGAATCATAAGGAAAACTTAATTGGTATGCGCTACTATATGCCAGCTGGATCGTTCTTTAATGATCATATTGTGTTTCAGCCTGAAAAATCATTTGATGATGGCGAGGCACTGACACTTGAAACAGCAACTAAGGTACCACATGCGCCATATAAGCAAGATTATGACCGGATTTTGAAGTTATTGGGCTTGTCTGATCAGTATTTAAAGTCGTTGCCGGAAAAGTAAGTTCTTACGAATTGTAACACTACACAATAAGGGAAAAATGAAGCTCTGCTAAGATTAATTAGCAGAGCTTTGTGGTGTAATCTCACAGATTTATACGGGAATCTCACGAAAATGGATGACAATCTCACGAGTTCTTCCTTTAATCTCACGAAAATTAAAATATACTCGCGAGCCGACACATATTGACAAATAAACAACCCTGTCAGAACGCCTTAAAGCATCCTAACAGGGTTTAAGTTATTGTACAAACAGCTCAATCGCTTGTTTCGCCGTATCTTTCGCTTTCGCAGTTAATGGACCAACAGCTGCAGCCAACTTCTCTTTCTCTTGCGGCAAAGCCTCTAAATGGCGACGTAACGCTGCAGCTAACTCATCGCTCGTCCACTTACCATCAACATGACCAAACACTGGCTGATTGGCTTGCTCAGAGAATGCATCAATCTTAGGGTCATAGGACAATGCTAGGAAAGGCGTGTTCATGATTCCCGCAAAGATCAACGCATGAAGTCTCATCGCTAACAGCATGTCAGACAAGCCAATAATTGATACCTTCTCTTCGATCGAAGCATCATAAGGTGCAACATACGCTTTTTCACTCATCATCGCCAAAATCTCACGGGAAGTATCATCATCATGCTTATCATGCATCGGGATAAAAACAACCTCGTTCCCTCTGCGAGTAAAATCATCCAGTGCTTCAGCGATCTTCTTTTTAAAATCGGTAGTTGTCGGCCACTCCCGAACAGATACGGTCAATACCGGCTTTGTATACCCTTGCTGCTGGTACCACTCAGACTTCGGCTCATCCATATGAAAACCAAGCACCGGATCCGGAACAAGCTCCATCTCATTGCGAAGACCGATATCTCTCAACAATTGAATTGATCCCGTATCACGAAGCGTAATCTTCCCTGCTTTTTTTAGCATCATTCTCGTTAAGAACTGACTCACTGATTTATCGATCGGCCCCATTCCTTGCGAATAGATAAAGAATGGTTTCCCTGCCATCCGTGCCAGCATCATGATACCCGTATAATACGGAATGCTCTTCATGCCCGTTTTATCCTGCAGCAAGCTTCCCCCACCAGAGATCAATCCATCAGACGTTTTCAACACCGCAAAAACATCTTTCATCTGCCAGCGGTTGATGGCATCAACGCCATAGGTTCTCTTTGTAAATTCAGGATCGTTGGATAGAACCACGATCTTGATATCTGGTTTTTGTTCTTTTAAAGCGGAGATGATGGACAACAAAATCGCCTCATCCCCGATGTTGTTAAATCCATAATAACCTGATAAAACTACTTTCATTGTATCCACCTTTCACGTACGTAAGGGTACAACTTATCTTTTATTGCTTTATAAACTGCGATCATTATAAGTCCGATTACGAGTCCGATGACAAGTGCGTACACGGAGCGCAGAACGGACAGTAGTAAAGGTATGTGCAGATGTGTAAATGTGTTCATCATCGATGCGAATCCAATCGCACCCACTACTAAGAAAGCACTTGCGATTCCTGCATATTTACGGAACAGATAAAGTCCGAACACAAAGAACGGGAATCCGATTAAGAATTCTTTCGTACGCGGACGAACGAACATCAGCTCTTCAAGCTTGCTTCTAAATGTTAATTCAAGTGCACTTGCTGTTCCTGCGTTTCCAGAACGGCTTAAGTAGTATGCACCGATAATAGCTACTACTCCCAACAATAAAACGTGCCAATAACGTACTGGACTTGATAAGATTTCTCCGTACTTTTGCAGAGATGCTGCTTTATTGATACGAAGACCTAGAACTACAGCAGTCACTAATATAGGTAATGCCAGCAACACTTTAATTCCTCGGAATTCCTCCAGTTTATAGAGATAAGCATCACCGTATAAAAGTGTTGAAACAAGCCATGCACCCGCAAATACAATTAAAGCTGCAAGCACATAATTTTTAATAATACCTTTTATGTTTGAAACGTTCTTAGCGCGAAGAACTGCCCAGATTGGAGCAGCGACTGCAACAAGCAGCGAAAAGCCTTTTAACAACATACTAACCCCAAGAAGTAAGTATCCAGCTGATATAGCGAGACCACCGATTAAAGCTAATAGTGCAAGTTTTTTATGAATGGACGCTGCTGCCAATGCTAAAAATACAGAACCACCTAAGAAAGCAAACAACTGAAGAAGTTTGTAATCTTTCATATCTTTAAATGGCTGAGCTTCCCCCGTTTTAAAGTAGCCTGGGGCTTCAGCATGAAATTCATTAATTTCTTTAATCAAATTTTTGAATTCATCGTCAGCTGTTGTGTCATCTTCTCGTTCAACTTTTACTAAAAGCGTTCGAATGTTACGTTCCTTAACAGCTCTTAAGAGTCTTTCAGACGCTGCGTTTTCACCTGTCCGATTTTCCGAATACAATCGCTCTACATCATCATTCATTTCTTTCGCAAAGGTTTGCATACCCTTTTGCGGATAACCTTCAATAGCAATAACATCATAATCGTTCGCTTTCAGTTGATTAGCGTATTCGACCATTTTCCCGTCTTTTGTTCCCTCATAACCAACTACTTCTTTCCCGATAAATAAGACCTTATCTACTTCATTTTTAGGGAACTTCAACAACTGTTTCATCATCATATCGTTACTTGCATGACCATTTTTATCAGTAGAACTATAATTGTTTTCTATACGTGGAACAACTTGAAAACCATTTGATACGATTTCATTGTATTTATCCTGATTGAAATAACCTAACGATTTTTCTTCCATATCTGTAACAGCTTCATCTTTGTCTACTATACCTTCTATAAAATAAAACTTCTGTCCATTAATATTCATTTCAGAAATTTCATCTTCAAATGTCTGTTTTAAATAAGGCTCGGATTTATGCCCTTCCCCATTAAGGTATTTAATAAAAATACCATCTTTTTTAGGAAGGTCCACCATATTCGATGATCCAGATAAAGCAAAATAATTTCGTATATCCTGCTTCCGAAGAATGGCTACAACCCCTTGCGTATTAAGGGAATTAAGCGTTTCTGGCTCAAATGTAACAGAATGTACCTTCGCTTCCTTCAACCCTTTATAAATCTCTTCTGTAGAAACATCTTCACTTTTTAAAATTTCTAGGTCCGTATACGGAACCATCACTTCATATGTATTGTTTGCTGACTCAGTTTTGATGCGTTCGTAAATCATGGGGCTTGTAAGCAGCAAGGATACAATCAATAGGCCGAATAATACTTTTTTCAACAAAGAACATTCCTTTCTCAGGTCGTGGTGCTTTTATTTTACCTTAATATCGGTATTCTTATAAAGAGCGGCAAGAGATACCCATAAAATAAAGGACACCAGCTAACTGATGTCCTTTTTCATTTTTATTTTCCGACTCTCGGATTCGTTTTAAGTCCGTAAAAAATCTTTCTTAAAAATTTATTTACAGGCGCGTGATCTTTTCCAACCAAACCGATTCGTTCAGCGATAAACTGAGTAATCAGAAGCAACACGGAAAGGATTAAGAGTGATCCCCAAAGTGTTGTTAAGTTGAAAAGAATTGCAGCGAGTCCGAACAGTGCACTCATCGCGTAAATCACAAGTACCGTCTGGCGGTGAGACATTCCGCTATTTAATAAGCAGTGATGTAAATGCGATTTATCTGGTGCAGATAATGGCTTTTTGTTCAAGAATCTGCGGATGATCGCAAACAATGTGTCTGAGATCGGTACACCAAGAATGATAATCGGAACAACGAGTGAGAATAATGTGATGTTCTTAAATCCTAAAAGAGAAAGAACAGCAATCATGTATCCTAAGAATAGCGCTCCAGTGTCTCCCATAAAAATCTTTGCTGGATGCCAGTTGTAAACCAAAAATCCTAAAGTACTTCCAAGCAAGATGATACCAAGAGCTGCAACAAGAACGTTGCCGTTGTATATCGCCATTCCTGAGATGGTGATTAATACCGTTGAGGATACCCCTGCTGCAAGTCCGTCCAATCCATCAATTAAGTTGATGGCATTCGTAATTCCGATAATCCATAAAAGAGTTAAAGGAATACCAAGGAATCCAAGACTTAACCGGTAATCAAATGGCAGGTTGATGAAATGAACTTCTACTCCACCATAAATGACGATACCAGCTGCGATAACTTGCCCTAGCATTTTCACTTTAGGGGAAAGCTCATAAATATCATCAAAAACACCAGTGATGATTATGACGATCGCTCCAAGTACAATTGGAACCGTGTATTGGCTCGCCGGCTGAACGATAAGTACTCCGAGCACGAAGCTGATAAAAATCGCTAATCCGCCTAAACGCGGCATAATTCTTTGATGAACTTTTCTCTGGTTGGGCTTATCCGTTGCACCAACGAAAAAGGCGAACCTTTTAACGACCGGTGTCAAAAGAACCGACGCAATAAAACATATTAATAATGCCCAGTAAGTCATAGTTACACTCCCCAATTGGCGTGATAATTATTGTTAGTAAAACGCAATTTTTTGTTGTATTAATTTTCGACAAAAATCATCTTTTAATTTATACACAGAGAAAATTATAGCATAGATAAATTCGGTTTTGTGTGAAAAAATCGTTAACAAATTATTAAATTAATGAAAGCGTTTTTCTGCTAAAGTTAGTTTCCGCTAAACACTTAAGCATTATTTTTAGAAACCCTGCCAAATCGACCCAATTTCTTTCCGATAACCGGTAAAGATTGTAATTCTTCTACTGTCATTCCCTTTGTTAGCAAAATGAAAACCGTATATAGCGCACCGCCGATTATTATCGCAACACCTGCATACAATAAGCTTGCAAGTCGTCCAGAAATATCAAGCAATAATGTTGGATAACCAATAGCGAATCCCATGATCAAACTACCGATTGTAAAGGTTAATATGGAGCGATTAATGAATGGCAGTTTAAACGTTTGTTTAATAACGAGCGCATTTGCCACTGTTATGATAATGTAAATGATCAATGTAGCTAGGGCCGCCCCTAACAAGCCGTATTGTGAAATCAGCATAAAGTTTAACAATGCTTTTCCGATCCCAGCTGCCACGATAATGACTGCCGCTGCTGTTGGACGATTGATCCCTTGCAGAATTCCTGTTCCAAGGACTGCGAGTGAAGTAAACACCGAACTGAAGCTCACGATTGCAACAACCAAACTTCCTTCATCATTTGTAAAAAGCGCGATGTTTAATGGAAGAGTTAATGCAGCAATCCCTACTGCTGCTGGCCAAGAGAATAAATGCGTTAAATTGAACGAGCGTTTAATTACTCTATTCGCTTCACTCATCTCGTTTTTGGCTATTTTCCCCGTAATTAATGGGATTAACGGCAAAACGATTGAAGTTGAGAATACAGTCGCAATCTGAACAAGCGAAGTACCACGTGCATAAATACCGTTTAAGTAAAAGGTTTCTTTCGCTGTATTACCTGCCATTTTTAGTGCTGAAGGAATAGTCAATGAGTCAACAACATTCAACAATGCCATCGTCAATGCTCCTACACAAATCGGCAAAGAAAGCTTTAATATGTGCTTACTCGACGTTTTAAACGCCTCTAAAGTATATGGACGATTCGAGCCAGGTTTAAGTTTCGATTTTTGAAAAAGAATTCGTAAATAAATTAAAGAAATCAGTGCCGCAATCGCTGAACCCGCCATCGTACCTGCTGCAATCGTTTCGTTGTCCGCTTGAATGGAAACAAAATAATAAGCGGCCACGATCACGAGCGCCACACGAATAAACTGCTCAATCACTTGTGAGTAAGCAGTTGGCTTCATGTCCTCGTAACCTTGGAAAAAACCTCTGTAAACCGCCATGTATGGTGCAATCAAAAGTGTAATGGAAACTACAATAAGTGAACTTCTTGTTTCCTGTCCACCCAGGATTTCTGCTATTTGATAGGAAAATCCATATAAAAAGCTAAAAGAGAGAATACCGAAAATGACGGCTAAGATTCCTGCCGTGTTAAAAATGTTTCGGATTTCAGTATCCTCGCCTTTTGCTCGCGCTTCTGAAATTAATTTTGAAATTGCAATCGGAATTCCTGCCACTGACAAAATTAGCGCCGTCATGTATACAGGATAAACGAGACTGAAAATCCCGAGTACATCATCACCAGCAATATTTTGCAATGGAATTCGGAAAACAGAACCTAGGAATTTAGATAAAAAGGTCGCAATCGTTAAGATAAGTGCTCCCCTGATAAAAGTATTTTTACTCATGCTTACCCGTCACCTTTTGCTGGATTACTTTTAATGCAAAATGCGGAAGGCTAAGCTGGCGTTTCCATCGAGATGGCTGCTTCATCAATCGGTAAGCCCATTCAAGGTTCATCTTCTGCCAGAATTCAGGTGCGCGTTGAACCGCTCCAGCAAGAACATCAAACGATCCGCCGATTCCCATGAACACACCTTTTTCGAACTTGTCCATGTTCTGACCGATCCAAAGTTCCTGTCTTGGAACACCTAATGCAGTAAAAATCAGATCCGGTTTCGTACGCTGAATCTCATTTGGAATGTGATCATCGTTCCAGTCAAAGAAACCATGATGAGCACCTGCAATTTTCACATTCGGAAATTGCGTCATGATTTCAGTAACTGTTTTTTGAAGCACTTCATCTTGAGCGCCTAAAAGATAAACACTGTATCCTTTTTCGTTAGCAATCTGAAGAAGCCCCATAAACGTTTCAAAACCTGTTACACGTTCAGGAAGAGGATTCCCAAGGAGTCCCGCCGCTTTAACTACACCAATACCATCAGCCGTTACATAGTTTGCTTTTTCAACTACTGCTCGGTAGTTTTCATCTTCACGAACCTTCATTACGATCTCTGGATTCGCTGTTACAACAAACGTCTTCTCTTCTCTTTCCAAATGTCCGCTTAATGTATTTAAGAATTCAAATAATGTTGAGTTTACGAAATCTACTCCAAGAATTCGAACTGTATTTTTCAATGAAAGTCACCACTTTTTCCTTAATTAACTTTGCGTCATTTAGCAAAGTTTACCTATTTTAAATAAAACACTAATAAATATATCATAAAACGGCCCTAAACTATATGGTCTGTAACTATATGTTTCATCTTATATAGGTCGTCTTCCACTTTAGTTTTTGAGGGAGGTGGTTGGATTATCCAGTATTTCTGTAAATGATGTGCTGTTTGTGGAGTGAAAATGATGCTGGGAGAACGCCTAAGAGACATCAGAAATGGTAATCTCACGAGAACGCGTGATAATCTCACGAGTTTGGGCCATATTCACACGAGAATTTACTATAATCTCACTAAAATGAATCTCATACTCGCGAATCGACAATCCCGACAAATATTCATTCTAAATCCTATTATGTAAACAAAAAGCCCAACATCCAGGGACACTCACCCCTTTCAGTCAGGCTCTTCATTTATTCAGCTAATTCTAAAATCCCCATATTTTTTGTACCATAAGATGCAGGACCACCATGGCTATAAATATAAGCTTTTGTTGAATATTTAACACCCTCTAAATTCTTAGGTACTACTTCAAGCCATGTACCTTCATTTTCTGTTTCAACAGTGTCCAAAACAAGTACAGGTGTACCTGTCCATTTAAAATCATATAGCTTGTTTGAATTGTCTAAAGGAACAGTTGGTGTGCTTCTAACTTTAGTTCTAGCATTTTCAACTAGGGTAACTGCAATATCGTATTTGTTGCGTTCTTTCCCGCCTAATTTTTCATCGACTTGGTTCATGAAGCCGGCAATCTTTTGACCCCAATACGGATCAGTTGCATAAAAAACATTCATTCCTAAATCTTTATTTCCTAAAAAGGCTTCGTTATAGCGATAAGAAGATTCTAGAAAATAATTATCTTCTTTCTTTTTTATGAGATTATACACAAGTGCATCCAAGTTTGCATCATAGGATAGGAACGTAGTCAATCCGTCAGTTCCATCTTGGGCACCAATTCCGAAAAGGTTTTTTCGGGCAATTGCCTTTTCATTTGTTCCCCACTTGCTCTCGTGAATGGCATGTGCCAAGAGATACATCGCATTGATGTTATGTTCTTGTTCAATGGCTTTGAACTTTTCACCCATTGTTTCAAGAATTGTGCTTTCAACACCATTAGGTTTATGTTCCTTCACAAACTTATTTAATTCTTCAGCCGTGTATGACGTTTTTGTGTAAAGCGGCATCATATTGAAATATTGGTAGGCCGTATACTTTTCTCCGTCGATCTTGCTTGTATACGTGCTTCCGTTGTCACTGTAATACTCGCCGTCTGGCATATCTGAGTCGCTCTTTCCATATTTGTAGGGTGCATAGTAGCTATTAGTACGTGCGTTAAATGTGTAGTGATATAAGTAGCCATTATCCACTTTATAGTAGCTTCTGCCTTTAATCTGAATCTCAGGAATCAGTAATGCATTTTCCATATCTATAAAACCAGTTTTTGTTCCAAACTTTACTTTAACAGTATTTTCGCTAGATTCGATGTATTCGGCCGCTGTACCGCTCTCCAAACCAATCAAATTGTATCCTGCTTGGTCTTCAATATCGACCGTAGCTGAAGCTGTACTGTTTGTCACTTGCCCCTTCTTCATGTAAACAATCTGATCGTCTTTCATGACAACATCGTTCACACCCGTTGCTGCTGCCTTTGCTTCTGCAAAACTTGAATATTCTTTTCCTTTTACTGTTTCATTTGCTGTTGCAGTGGCTACAAAATATTTTGGTTCCACTGGAGCAGGCTCTTCATACTTCTTTAATACATCCAGCATTCGAACCAAAAAAGCAGAAGTCATTCCGCGAGTTGAGTTACCATTTGGGTCAAGATAGTTATTATAACCATTTAAGATTTCTGCTCCTACCATCTGTGCAACCGGAATCTTCGCATAATCACTTACCTTTTTTACATCTTTGTAGCTTGATATATCCTTTTCAGGTAAGGTAATACCTTTAGTTTCAAAAGCCTTACTAATCATTTTAGCGATTTCTTGACGAGTTACAGTTCCATTTGGATCAAAGGTCCCATCGGTCCTACCATTAACTATGCCTAATTGTGCAGCTTGCTGAACCTTATTGTAAAACCAATCCTTCGTTTTAACATCTGAAAAGTTTTTAGGAGATGTCACGACTAAATCTTCTTCTCCTAAAATATGAATGATAAGTTTGGCAAACTGTGCACGGGTTACATTTTCTTTAGGTTTATAAACAATTTTACCGTTCTCTTCAAAGCCCTCAAGAATACCTAGCTCTATCAATCTTCTCATTTCATCCTTAAATTGCTCACCATCTAAACCATCATTTGCCGTAGCGCTTTGAACTCCTAAACCAAACAAAAGCACAAACGGTAATACAAACAAACACAAAAACTTCTTCAAATTTTCCCCTCCAAAATAATATTTTTCCGTTTACCTCCTACTATTCTATCAAACGAAAGGCAAAGATTACCAGATATTTTATTATATTTTCCTAGACAATATGAAAAAGGCTATTGAACATATGTTCAATAGCCTATTACTAAAATATTATTCTGCTAAAGGTAAAACGCTCATATTTGTGCCGTAAGAATATCCATTACTGTATACGTATGCTTTTGGATAATTTGCCCCGTTTAGGTTTTCTGGAACAATCTCGAACCAAGTACCCTCATTAGTTCTTGACTGTACTTCTGCTAATACAAGCACTGGACTACCAACTTTTGTAATTGGATAAAGCTTGTTATCTGCATTTGCTGTTGTATCGCTTCTTACATTTGTACTAGCAAATAGTGTGACAGCAATGTCGTATTTATTTCGTTCAAGACCGCCATAATACTTGTCCATTCTGTACATATAACCGGCAATTTTTTGTCCCCAGTATGGATCTGAAGCATAGCGTACGTTCATTCCCAGTTCTTTATTTCCAAGGACCTCTCCGTTTGCTTTCCAGCTCTCCATAAAATATCCTGAGTTAGGCTTCAGTAAATATTCTGTGACCAGCTCTACTAAACAAGCTTCATATGTCGGAAATGATGCACCACTTTCATAGGCCGTGCCATCATATGCCTTCAAACCAAATAAATTCTTTTTGTCCTTTGCTAACGCACTTGTTCCCCAGGCACTTTCATGAATCGCATGAGCAAGCAGATACATTGCGTTGACATTGTATTTTTCTTCTATATTTTTAAAATCCTGTCCCATCGTTTCCAGGGGTGTGCTACCAACTGTAGCAGGCTTGTTATTTTTTACGAAATTATTGATTTGTTCAGCAGTATAGCTTGTTTTTGTATATAGAGGCATCACATTGAAATACTGGTACTTGTCATAAACGGAACCAGTTGCAACAGATTTGAAGGTATGTCCATCTGTACTTCTATAATTCCCGTTTGGCATATTTCCACTGCTTCCATACTCATATGATCCGTAAGCATTCGTATTAACGTTATAAACAACATGCGTTAGCTTGCCACTTTCGGCTTTGTAATAGGAATATCCTTTTAACGTTACTGTTGGATGTAAAGTTGCTTCGCTCATTTTAAAATAACCAACAGTGTTATTAAACTTGACTTTTACCCACGTTTCACCTGCGTCCAAGAATTCCGTTTCTGTCCCTGCGTTTATACTAAAATGATTTGCACTGAATGCTGAACTCGTATAAAGCGTTGAAGCGAGTGGAGCCTTTTGGGCAGGTGAAACAACTCCGCTCTTCATATAAACAACTTGGTCGTCCTTTAAAACAACATGATTGCTCTGTGTCGCTGCTGCTTTAGCTTGATCGTATGTCTCATATTCTTTAACTTTCGTTGTTTCATCCGCTGTTACGGTCGCCAAATAAAAGTTTGGAACTGGCGGTGCAGGAGGACTTTTCATCGTATCCAGCATGCGCACTAAAAAGGCGCTTGCCGTTCCTCTTGTTGCTACTTCTTGAGGACGGAATGTATTGTCCGTGTTTCCAAGAATAATTTTTGCATACACCATACGTTTCACAGATGTTACAGCCCATTCCTGAATCTTATCCTTATCTGTAAACTTCAGCTCTGCTTCGGGCAGATTGATTCCTTTATATTGTAAAGCCCGGTCGATCATGGTCGCCATAGCTTCTCGTGTGATATGTTCATTCGGTAAAAACTTTCCGTCCGGAGTCCCAGTAACGATGTTCATTTCGACAGCTTGCTGAACAGCCTTTTGATACCAGATACCTTCTTTAACATCAGAAAAATACTTGGGGTTAATGACTTCCAAGTTTTCCGCTTCTAACACACGTACTAATAACACGGCAAATTCAGCACGTGTTACATTGCGGTCCGGTGAATAGTAAGTCTGACCATCAATCACTTCACCTTTTAAGTGTCCTAACTCAATGAGCTTTCTCATTTCCTGCTCAAAAGGATGGCCCGTTATATCGTCCGCAGCACTGATAGAATTCGTGCTAAACAAAAAGACGAATGGCAACAAGAACAACACCAACCATTTTTTCACAATAATTCCCCCTGTTTGTAAAAATTACTAAGTTTCCCACATCCTCTATTAATCTACCAATATTCAACAAAATTTTCTAGCAACTTTAAGACTATCTTTTTTTATACAATTATTGCAGAAAAAAGAAAAAGAGTACTTTAAGGTAATATATTCACTTTCACAGATGGAAATAGCCCCTCTATCTTGGCTTATAGACCTTCCACTTTGACGCGTAGAAACTCTCGTACAGTTCATAGCCATCTATAAAATCACTCTGCATTACCCAAAAGAAAAAGGGCTGACTTTAAAGGTTCCGCATCGTCCCCTTTTTTTGTCTGCCCAACTAATTTATTTATTTATTTATTTATTATTTTGATAATCTAATTCATCTAAAGTATAAAGTTCCCAACGTTTACCTTCTAAAGGAATATACAACCACTGATATGTCTTTTTCTTCTGTTTTCACTATGTGTAAACCTATGGAACGATATTCTTCACAAACGGTATCTTTTGTAGAATCACTACGGCCAAATAACTAGTTAAAGTGACGACAATAAAGGTTACAGGTACACCGAACAACACGTGGATCGTTCGGCTATGCAAAGCGAAACCAAAGAGATCTTGAAAATAACTTGATTTATATAATGTTAAAAAGACAGGGTGAATCAAAAAGATTCCAAAGCTTGCTGCTGCAAACGAACGTAAGAAAGGCCCTTCAATGTTAAACGTATGTTTAAATAAAACAAAAACTGCTGCGGACACGAGTACTGTATTTGGTGCTAGATAATCGATCCAGAAAATATCTAGTGAACCTTTGGACAATGTAGCCCAGTACGTACCAAAGATGGTAACCAGCAATCCGGTAACTCCGCCAGCATAGATGAGCATCGTTACTTTTTTACTTAGTGTATGTTTAGCAAGTAAATATCCCAGTAAGAAGTAACCTGTAAAGCCCCAGAACATCCCCAGTTTAAAACCGATGTGCATGGACGTTAAATAAAAGGCTACCAACTCAAAAGTTAGTGCGAACCATATGGCTACAAAATAGATCAATAGTTTGGTCTTATGTGCAATCGCTCGAAAAATAGGTGTTGCAAAATAAATACCGACAATCATGTAGAGAAACCATAAATGATAATACGTTTTGTCGCTATATATGTTTTTAAGTGCAGTTTCAATAGAAAACAGATCAAGTTGTGTTCTCATTTTGAAAACCTCGTAGAAAAGAGTCCAGAAAAGAAATGGAATGATAATCTTTGAAGCTCTCTTTCTAAAAAATAAAGAAAGCGGCTCTTCTTTACCAAGGAGAAGTGCTCCGCTCACCATGACAAATACAGGTACACTCCATCTAGTGAAACTCTCAATAATTGTAGCGAACCACCATGTTTTTGATATATCGACCACCATTAGGTTGCCTACAACATGAATCATAATTACTGCCATAATAGCCAATGATCGAAGTGCATCAGCGTATCGGATCATGTTTTTCCCTGCCTTCTTTTAAATATGAAATTTTCATGAATTCGTCTTAATCATACAAATCCGTTTGATATATGACAATATTTTATTTATACGCAGCAGATTATTTAACCATTTTTGACAAAATCATTCTATTTTTGGATATTTTTATAAATCCTTGTGATATACTAGTTTCAGTATTTAATAAGGAGAGAGTAAGATGTTGACCTACTTGAAAAACATCATAGATGAGCAGCAAAGAACGTTGAAGAAATACACGAAAATGGTAGACCAAATTAACGAGTTAGAAACTATTTTCGAAAAATATACAGATGATGAATTGCGAGCAAAAACAGTTAAGTTTAAAGAACAGCTCGCAGAAGGAAAAACAATCGATGACATAAAGTTCGAAGCGTTTGCGGTTGTACGTGAAGCTTCTAAGCGTGTGCTTGGCATGCGCCACTTTGACGTACAGCTGATTGGCGGACTTGTTCTATTAGAAGGAAACATTGCTGAGATGGCAACGGGTGAAGGTAAAACGCTTGTCGCTTCCCTTCCCTCTTATGTGCGTGCGTTAGAAGGCAAAGGCGTTCACGTGATCACGGTTAACGAATACTTGGCACGCCGTGACAGCGAATTTATCGGACAGATTCATTCATTTCTTGGTTTAACAGTTGGACTGAATGTTCCGCAGATCTCACCTGAAGATAAAGCAGCTGCGTATCAAGCTGATATTACATATGGTGTCGGTAATGAGTTTGGTTTTGATTTTCTCCGAGACAACATGGTGCAGCACATTTCCCAAAAGGTTCAGCGTCCTTACCATTTTGCGATTTTGGATGAAGCGGACAGTGTGTTAATTGACGAAGCACGGACTCCGCTAATCGTTGCGGGTAAAACACAAGTAAGCCAGGAACTGCACTATGTTTGTGCACAGCTTGTTAAGCGTTTTAAAGAAGATGACCATTACATTTATGATCCAGAAACAAAATCCGTAAGCTTAACAGATGCGGGTATTGATAAGATTGAAGCATGTTTCGGTGTTGGCAACCTGTATGAGTTGGAACACCAAATGCTGTATCACTATGTTCTTCAAGGATTGCGTGCAGCAATCATGCTGAAGCGCGATGTTGATTATATTGTCCGCAACGGAAAAGTTGAGCTTGTTGACCAGTTTACGGGCCGTATTTTAGAGGGACGCAGCTATAGTGATGGCCTTCACCAAGCAATTGAAGCTAAAGAAGGCCTTGAGGTTACGGAAGAAAATAAAACGCAAGCTTCAATTACCATCCAAAACTATTACAGAATGTACCCGATGGTTTCTGGAATGACGGGAACTGCGAAAACGGAAGAAAAAGAATTCCGTGATGTGTACGGCATGCATGTTATTCCGATCCCGCCAAATAAACCCCGTCAGCGTGAAGATTTGACGGACCGTGTTTATGCAACACATATGCAAAAGTACGAAGCGATTGCTGAGGAAGTAGCTCGCATCCACGAAACGAAGCAGCCTGTTTTAATTGGGACAACTACAATCGCACAGTCTGAAGAAGTGGCGTCCTACCTTGATAAAAAAGGCTTAACATATCAACTGCTGAACGCAAAGAGTGAAGAGCAAGAAGCACAGTTGATCAGTCTTGCTGGTCAAAAAGGACAGATTACAATCGCGACAAACATGGCTGGCCGCGGAACTGACATTTTACTTGGCGAAGGTGTAAAAGAGCTTGGCGGGCTTTATGTTTTAGGAACAGAACGTCACGAAAGCCGCCGTATCGATAACCAGCTAAAAGGCCGGTCTGGACGTCAAGGTGATCCTGGACGCTCTCAATTCTTTGTAAGTATTGAAGATGAAATTGTTAAGCGTTTTGCTCGTGACGAAATGGAAAAGTTACAAAAAGGAATGAAACTGGATGATACAGGTTTGATTTTAAATCATAATCCGGTTGCATTTATGGACCGTGTACAACGGATCTGCGAAGGCTTCAACTATTCAAGCCGTGAATACACGCTGAAACTGGATGATGTGGTGAACCAGCAGCGGACGATCATTTACAAACTGCGCGATCAGCTTTTAGTTAAAGAAGAGGTCTTCCCTTATGTAAAAGAAATGGCTGAGGAAGCGATTGAAAAAGTGTACAACGACCATATTACAGAAGATTTACTGCCTGAGGAATGGCCGTTGCATGCCCTGCAAAACGATTTGAAAATGATTTTCGTGAACCATATTCAATTACAAGAACGTTATCAGGAAGATTACGAGCTTCAGAACGATTTGAAGTCACAATTATGTACTTATTTGGAAAAACTCGAAGCTTTTATGAGTGCGGACGAAAAGACTGCACAATGGCTAAAAAGATTTACAGTTTCCACATTAGACCGTGAATGGGTGAGTCATTTAGAGGCGATGAGCCATTTAAAGGAAGGAATCGGGTTACGCAGTTACGGACAGGAAGATCCAATGCGGATCTATGAAAAAGAAGGCTTGCAGATTTTTATCGGTACACGCCACAAGATTCATAAGGCAGCCATTCGCCAGCTGACTCAATTAATAAAAGCTTTTGAAACGAAAAAACAAAAACTGAACCAATAAGGAGGTCCAATCATGCTTTCTCTTTTTAAGAAAAAGAATTTGACTAAAACGGGAGAAGACACGACGGTGTCCTCTGAAGAACTTTTAAATGAATTGGTTGAACAAGGTGCTGAGGACGAAGTTGAAACAAAGTTGTACTACTCCCCTGCCTATGAACCTGCACAGGAATTAAAATATGTATATCAGTTTTTAAACTTGGAACTTTCGCCATTAAAGCCTAACCAGATCTCCTTGTCTGGAGTGGATTTGAAGCAAGAAACTGAAGGCGCAGTTACAGTAACAGCGTTTATTCGCAACAGTTTGAGTAAGGCAATTCAACTTCAGGAAATGCCTTTATTGTTAGTGGGAGCAAACGGTGAAAAATTAGCACGAAACGTGTTTAATCTCTCTGATGTGGGAGAGATTCCCGCGGAGAGCAGTGTACCTTGGCTGTTCACATTTAAATCGGGTGACTTGTTTGTTGACGCCGAGAGTGAACTACCGAAGACAGGTTGGAAGCTTGCATTCGAGTTGAAATCGCAGAAAAAACACGTTTTAGAACTTGAAGAAAGCTGGGCGAACAGCCTTCCAGAAGAAGATAAGGCAAAATTACAAGAGCTTGTCGATGGTATGGCAGCACCGAAGCCTGGTGAAGTGAACTTTATGGGACTTCAGGCGAAGAAGTCTGATGATGGTAACTTGCATGTGACGATGCTGATCCGCAACGGTTCGGATAAAAATATTCAATTGCAGCAGCTGCCCCTTGAAGTGGTAGATGCGTCCGGTGATGTTATCGCAAAAGGAGGATTTGCCCTGAATGATTTTGAAGTGAAGGCAAACACGAGCAAACCATGGACGTTCATCTTCCCAAGCTCATTAGTATTGAAAGAAGAAATTGATCTTTCTACTTGGAAGGCGTATCCGCCACAGCAGCAAAATTAATATAATGAAGCTTTCAAGAAGCCAATCCTCGGGACTTATTAGAATAAGTTCGTATGAGGGTTGGTTTTTTGTGTGTGGAGTGCTGGTGGAGGAAGGTAGGTGGTATGGGAGTGTGTATGCCAAAGTGTGTCGACTCGTGAGTATAATTAGATTTCCGTGAGATTAAGTGGGATTTCCGTGAGAATGCGTCGTATTTCTGTGAGATTATTCAACATTCTCGCGAGAATATTTCAGCTTAAAGTTACTAACTAAAACTCTCCTGCCTACTAAACCACATAAAACACCGTAAAAACCATGCCCAAATCACTGGGCATGGTTTCCTCTTTTACTTAATTCTCTTCCACCAAAGGTGTTTCTTCTACATTCGGAACAGATTGAGACTCAATCTGGCCATTTTCTGATTCCTTTGATGTATTTTGCTCATCTGCTACTGATTCCTCAGCTTCAACATCTTCAGCTGGTTCTTCAACTGCTGGAGCTTCTTCTGTAGGTATCGTTTCTGCTGGTTCTACTGCCTGAGGCTGTTCTTCAAAAGATTGTGCTTCAGCTGGAGAATCCAGTTCTGCAGCAGGCTGTTCAGCGGCAGGTGCTTCTTCTGGGTGCTCAGCTGCAGCTTCTGGTGTTACAACGTACACCATTCTCTCTTCTGGAGAATAAGAAACGTCAAAGCCGAATGCTTCAGAAATATCACGGATCGGAAGCATCGTTGTACCATTGTCTAGAATGACTGGTCGGTTGAAGTAAATGTATTTTCCGTTTAGTGAGACAGTTCTTAATTCGAGGTTGATCACCATCGTCTTATCATCTTTCACAGCTGTTACAACTGGATGATTATACGTTACCGTTGCACCCATTGCTGTTAATAGATTACGAAGCGGTAAGTAAACTGTATCGTAGCCATAAAAATGAGCGGCTGGATCAAAGTTTTGTTTCACACCGTTTATTGTTACACCAACAGGGTTTGGATCTTTTATGTGTGAGTATTTAACGTAATAATCTTGGATAGATACTGTGTAAGTGTTTCCATCCCACTTCGTTTCAGCACCAAGGGCATCTGCGACAAAGCGAACTGGAACAACCGTATGTCCACCTATAATTTCTGGTGCTGTATCAAACGTGATGGTAGATGTACCTTTTGCAGATACGACCGTCGCCGTTTTGGACCCAATCTTCAACGTGATGGTTCTGTCCCATCTTGTTGCTTTAATTTCTTGTGTAGCATCGTTAAATTTCACGGTCGTACCTAATTCTTCAAATACACCGCGGAGCGGAACGTAAGTGCGGTCATTTTTCATGAATGGTTCTTTTTCATAAGAGAAAAGTTTTCCATTTAGGTAAACTGTTACTTTTTGTTCTGGTTTATAGCGCGGGCTCTTCACATACAATTTGTAACCCTCTTGCGCCACATATAGCCCCACATATTTATTCTGAGACCAAATAGTAGGGTATTCTGAAACTGGCACGTGCGTGTTGCCTGCATAGTTGCCAAGTTCAGGCGTAAAACCTGGACGCTTGTACTTGATGATGAACCAATCTGTAAATCCGCCACCAGAAGGATTTGTTCCTGGATACACTAAGTCGTAACCTGTCATATAACCGATCGTTTGGGCATATTTATGGTCACGTTCTTTCCAGCTACCTGTTTGGTGAAAATTCCAATATAAAATCTCACCACTCGTGTGATAAGCGACAGCCATCTCAGGGTTAATCTGATTCGTAAAGTTAACAATCGCTCTTGATTCAGCCTGATTTACAGGCGCAGTACCTTTGTAATTACTCCAGGACGGACCTGATTTATTGTTCTTAATGTTTGCCCAGTCAGCATCATACTGACGATTGAGGTCAACACCTCGAGCATTCGCTTTCCAGCGTTGAAAATTTGTGCTTCCTTCATTCATATTAATCAGTTTCCAATGGTCAGCTGACGGAAACTTAGAGAGTCCATATTGCTGCAATGTCACTCCATCCGGATTTACCATCGGCACGAACCACATTGTTGTTTTGTTTAGAATGTCGCGTACATTATACTTCCCAATATAATCCCCATTCGTATATGCGCTCGCGTACTCGTCGATCATGTCCATTGATAGATTTGTTGAAATCCATTCACGGGCATGATGCGATCCGTTAACGAAGACGTTCGCATTTCCTTTCCCCAGCTTGATTGCATAGATCGGACGATTGTATTCACTGCGCCCGATTTCTTTATAGCTGATCAATCCAGGATAGTGAGCGGCAAGCTCTTTCATGTCTGTAATCATCTCATCATATGTATAAAATTGATTTCCATTAACAAGATCGTGAGCTGCTTCCGCTTTATGGCCTCCCGTAAAGCCAAATACAGAAAACATGGAAATGATTAGACAAAGAGCTATGAAACTATGAAATTGTCTTTTCCCCAAAAATATTCTCCCCTTCCAAAATTAAGCTACCTTTGTAGCGTATAAGTAATATGTTTTAACGTCAATGTCAAAAAGTCTTATATTTTGTCAAACTATTGTTACAAAACATCTAATATTTGCCTGATATATGAATTTTTATATAAAACAACAAAAACCTGCCCATATTTGGACAGGTTCTTGTTAGGATGTGTTACTTAGTATTCTTATTATCGGTTATATTTACATAATGTTTAATGTTTTTAAAAGTATTTTACTGATTAATATAACGGTCTAGCATAACGGAAAATTCAGCTCGAGTGATTGGATTGTTCGGGCGGAAAGTTCCATCCTCATATCCTCCTACAATGTCGTTTGCCAAGACCTTTAGAATGGAATCATATGCCCAATAACCTAATTTTACATCAGGAAAAGATTTCGTTGTCGTACCTTTTAATTGATAAGCTCTTTCAACAATCGCAGCCATTTCTCCACGTGTCAACGTTCCGTTCGGTTTGAACGTGTTGTCAGGGTATCCTGTGATTGCACCGATTTCGGCGATAGTCGCGATCTTATCATAACCGAATGTTGCAGTTGATACATCCGAAAAGCCTGGATTTGTAACGTTTGCAGTATTTAATCCCATTTGATTTGCAATCATGATGGCAGCCTGAACACGAGTGATATTATCGTTAGGTCCAAACTGACCGTTTTGATATCCATTGATGATCGACTGGCTGGATAATCTTAAAATCGACGTTTTTGCCCAAGGTGCTTTATCTAAATCTGTAAACACAGGTTCGACATAGGTAGAGTCATAGACAGCCTGCAGTTTTTCAACATAAATCGTACCTTTATTCTGTTTCGTAACGTCCGTCTCTGCCATATAAAGTTTTTTGAACTTTATCGGAAATGCTAGGTTAGTATCTAGCTTAGCTTCTCTATAACCCCAGCCATCCCATGTCATTCCGCCTTGACCTGTAAAATCAATTCTTTGAGTTTGTCCTTTTGCGTCAATAATTTCTCCACGCAGCCAATGATCTGAAGCGTCATTGTGTACCCAAACACCGATTGACTTCGGTGTTCCTTTTACAGGGATGGATTGTTTCGTTGATAGATAAGCTGCCGTTGTTCCGCCGCCGCTGTTCAAGAAGTCGTAATCTACCCGTGCCGCTGATCCTTCTCTTGCATAGTAGGTATCAGAAGATAGTGTTACTTTTGCAAGAGCTCCCTCTACATGCCAGTTGCTTAAAGAATTGAACGTATCAAGCGGTAAAAATTTTGTTCCAGCCGGTACTGAGCTCGTTACTTCTACAGGAATTTTTGCAGTAGCTCCGCCGCTACTTGCAACAATTGTCCCTTTACCTTCTTTTTTCGCATAAAAAACGTTCCCTTGCATCGTCCCTACATCACCTTCAACTGACCATGTAAGCTGGGAGGCTGATAGGTTAAGAGGATTATAGTTTTCATCAAGTGCGTATTTTAATGAAATTGGTGCACTCATTCCAACCTCCAATGATGGAGCTGCTCCTAAGACAAGCATATTAGCAGTGCCTGTTGCTGCTGTGTTTACCACTTCAAGGATTGTCGAAACCGCACGCTCTGATCCGTCAGAAGGTACGTTCATCAGAACTGGCTCATACCCTCCGTATGGACGTGCCACCATCGTGGATGACCCGCCTCCATCTAGATTCATCGCATAATCTGCACCAAGTGAGATCAGGTAGTTTGCCATTGAAGTTAAAGATGATCCTTTACTAGTAGAAGTACCTTTATCATTCACAACAAAAAATAGTTTCTTAGCGTCTTGATCATAGGCTACGACGGTACGAGCATTCGGTCCATACACAAAATAGTCCTTTGAAGACATGGAAATCTCAACTTGTCCGTTGCGGACAAGCATCGGACCGCTGCCTAAAATGAACTTCGCGTCTTTCCATTTTGCTTCAATATTTGCCGAAACTGAAACTGAGTCTCCAACTTTTACTCCTGCAAGCTGATCAGAGGCTGCACCGCCTGCAAATGACACGATCATTCCACCATCAGGAATTGTGTGATTAGCCGTTTGTCCCATTCTCACAATCTTTGAAACGGTTCCAGTAATGCTATCACCAAAACCGATTTGAGCCGGATCTTTAGATGTATTAGTTATGACGATCTCAGTTCCCCATTGGTTAGTACCGGAAGTTGATAGTTTATTGTTTTTGTTATAAAGAATACCTCTTTCTGCCTCACGAACAGAGTTTATACTATAAATCGGCAAAGTTTTACCACTAAATCCAAATGATAAACTAGGCTTTGTGTAATCAATAATTGGCTCACCGTTCGCACCAATCCCAAAACCAACCGCCACATTCATAGGAGAAGTAACGTCTTCTGTTACAACACCATAGTTTAAAATTTTGTTGTCTTGTGAAAGGATACTTGTTGCCTGATAGCCATAATCCCCGTTTGGTCTAAAGAAAGAAGCATTTACCGCTCCAGTCACAAAATGACCTGCACGGTTATCAAGTTTAGCTCGTTTTAAAACAGTCATTAGAGAAGTGATCGGATTTGGAACTCCAATTTTAATTTGCGTATTTGGATCTTGTCCCCATTTTGTCTCAATCATATAAATATCTTGTGGATTACCGCTATTATATGTAATTTTTTTATACGTGGCAGACTTTGATAGTTTGTATTCGTTTACGGTTTTCCCGTTTTCAAAGTCTGACGCATCTGCTGAAGCCGCCCCTAACATCGCTTGACCGGCCAACAGTAAAGCCAAAACTGCCCCTGTTTGTTTACGAAATCTTTTCCCCCGCATTACTTTCTCCCCCATACCATGATGAAAATTTTACCAACATATTCTATTTTATAATAGAATCCATAGATTGCAAGATTATGTCAAAATATAGTGAAAAAGCACTAAAATTGTTTTACTAGGAAAATAAAAGTAGATTTATGTAGGTTTTTCTAGTAAGGGGTTTCAAATTTTAGAAAAGTGTCCCGATTCTGAACAAAACAACTTTTCTATTAAAAGTGGAGGGGAACATTGTTTTGAAGAGTAAATTCCTGACTGTACTTACTTTGTTTTTTGCGATCTCATTATTTGTCCTCGTTAAACCTGCAAAAGCTGATCATGGGAACTCTCTCATTTTTGCGGCACACAATGACCAGGTTTTATTCGATCTACAGTAATCTCGCGAAAACCATGGTGAATCTCACGAAAAGTGCACACAATTGCGCGAAAAATCAGCTTATTTTCACGAAAAATTATACTATAATCGCGAGCCGACAATCCCCGACATCTCTCGTGAACAAAATAAAAAAGTGTCTCACCAGGAGACACCCTTTATTACTTAAAACTCTAAATATGATTTATACCAATCGGAACTATAGACATTCCATACGCCATCGCGCTTAATAAGGTAGTACTCGCCAGAGCGATCTTCTGTAAACTCATCAACAACCTTGCCTTGATCATCCGTTTGAACATAATCAATCACGAAGTTTTGTACATTAACTTTTGCTAAATGGGAAGATAAAGCTTCTACTCCCATAGAAGGATGTGACACGATTTCACCTTTTAACGTATCACCAGCTTCAAAAACAGCAATTTCGTTGAACCACGCTTCATAAGCTCCCGTTTCGTAGCCAAGACCATATCGAGTTAATTCGTTTACTTCATATAATCCATCTATGTCTTTTGCATTTACAGCAGTAAGCGTATCTGATTCGCTGCTCAAGATAAGCCCCGTTACTTCCTCTTCAGTCGGAAGATCGATATCTTCAAGCCATAATGCACGCTTTAACATAACAGTTGCTTCTGAACGTTTCGCATTGCTGTCAGGTTCTACCGTCGTAGTCGTTTTTCCTCTTAAGATATCCACTCCACTTACCTCGCGGATATAGTTGTAAGCCCAGTGGCTCGTTTTCAAATCAGAGAAGTTCTTTGGCGTTCCATCTTCAAACGTTACAGAAGGATCAAATGCTAATTTGATAATCTTCGCGATTTCGGCACGCGTAATATTCATCTCAGGCTTAAATTCCGTATCTGTTTTACCATTGATGATGCCAAGCGCACTTGCGATATTGATTTCTTCTTTTGCCCAGTGCTTTTCAATATCTGTAAAAGCTTTTCCTTGCTTATCTGTTTCAAGCTCAAGTGCGCGAACGACTAAAACTGTAAATTGGGCACGCGTGATTTTCGCTTCTGGTTGTAAGTAAAGGCCATCATCAGCTCCACGTACTCCTCTAATGATATCAGCTTGAAGCATGTTCTCCATGTCCTCTTGAGCCCAGTGCCCGTCAATGTCCTCTGCTAAGTAGTAGTACCACGGATCTGGGTAAAATTCTTCGTCCTCATTTGCAAAAGCAGTTTGTGTGAATGGTGAGACTAAAAGTGCTGCAGCCAATACGCCACCGATAAACTTTTTCATTCAAGCTATCCCCTTGTTTTCATAATTTGTTATTACAGGAAAATTTTATATACTTTCACCTGCGTTGTCTTGTATCTAATTTACTATTTCTAATTTCGTAAAGAACTATATTTCATTTTCATAGAATAGTATAGTTCACTCAGAAGAAAAGCTTTGAGTAAACTCAAAGCTCAACCCAAGATTTTATTCTTCCCAATCATCTTCCCAGTCTTCATAAAGGTACCATTTAAGGTAATCAGTTGCATAAACTTTCCATGAACCATTGCGTTTCACTAACAAATACTCACCAGACATGTCTTCAGTGAAGGAATCTTCTAGTATAACTCCAGTCTCTTCACCTGTTTCTTCATCAATTTCTGGATAGGTGAACGTATTTTCAACTTCAAGATTCTCGACATTCACTTTTGCAAAACGAGTAGAAGATGCAGTTACTGTAAGCGTCGGATTACTGATAATTTTATATTCATCTTTATAATCTTTCATGTACTCATCTTCAAACATCCAACGGCTAATTTCGATGCTTTCAACACCGATCATATGTGCCATTCCGAAGTGGTTTTGGTCGTTTAACTGAACAAGTGCATCAATATCACGATTGTTGTATGCTTCATACCCAGCATGTTCGTTCTCTATGATGAATGTTGTTAAATCAGCATTTTGGGGTTTGCTGACTTCTTCTTTCCAAAGTGCACGGTGTATCATAACAGCTGCTTCAGCACGTTTCGCACTCTTGTCTGGAGAAACGGTTGTTTTTGATGTGCCGCTTACAATCCCTACTTTTGTTGCTTCACGGATTTCATCGTATGCCCAATGTGTACTCTTTAAATCAGTAAAATTAATTGGCGTTCCTTTTTCAAAATCCACAGTAGGATCAAAAGCTCTTACAACGATTGCAGCGATTTCAGCACGTGTAATCTTTCCTTCAGGATCGAATGAAGATGCAGTCTTCCCGTTAACAATTCCTAATGCACTAGCAGTATTGATCTCATTCTGTGCCCAGTGCCCTTTTGTATCTGTGAAGTTTATTCCTTGCTTAGTAGTTTCAAGCTCAAGTGCGCGAACAATCATCGTCACGAACTCAGCTCTTTTCACTGTATTTTCAGGGTTTAAATACAGGTACACTACATCTCTTTTACGGTCCACTACTTGCTGACCTTTTAAGATATCTGTCTGAAGCATATCAAGCATTTGTTCTTCAGCCCAATGCCCCCACGTATCATCCGGATAATAAAAATCCATTGGATTTTTTAACTCCTCAGCTTTTACTGGTGCAGCTAATGATCCAGCGATAATTGCGGCACCTAGTAATCCCCCAATAAACTTTTTCAAAAAAGTTCCCCTCATTTCAAAATATTATACATTACGGAAAAATTTTATATTTTTTACATCGCTTTGTCCTATGCCATTTGTACTATCTTTCCTAAAATAAAAAACACTCCATTCATTGATACAACAGGTTTGTACAAGGTTCTATCTTCTAAGGCAAAATTAGTTCCCACTTTCTTCTTAATTATGATTGAAAATAAAAAAAAACTTACTCATTTTATTAAAATAAAGAAACTCACCAATTCAATGATTGGTGAGTTCAAAATGTTTAAAACTATTCTTTTTTCATAAACTTCTCTAACACATCACTAAAAATAATTTTATCTGATATGGAAAGTTCTTTTTTCGCTTGATCATAAGCTGGTTTACAGAGATTGATGTCTGTAACCTTGCCTGTCTTCCCATCAAAACATGTTCCTTTATCGAAGAATCCATCAACGGATGATTTGTATGTGAAGTCTCCGTTAGTGAAGGAGAGATCACGCTGAACAACAAGTTGGTTCTTCTCTTCAAACAAGTTACCGCCCATCTGGAAACGGTCGTCGAACGGAACTCCAAGTGCATGAAGAATCGTTGTTGAAAGGTCTAACTGTCCGCCCGTTCTTTCATACACGCCTTTACCTTCATCATTCGGCAAGTGCATGACAAGCGGCACTTCATGGAACGTTTTTTCGATATTATACGGAGTGAAATCTTCTCCCGCAATTTTCATCATCGCTTCATTATTATCAACACCATAGTCATGGTCTCCATAAAGAAGCAGGACCGTTTCATCCCAAAGGTTTTCTTTCTTCAGACGTTCAACAAGCATACCGACTGCTTCATCTACATAGTGAACGGAATGTAGATAGTCGCCGACGATCGAACCCTCGTATTCTCCTACATCCAGTGTACGGAATTTAGACTGGATGTTATACGGATGGTGACTCGTGAGTGCTACCATAAATCCGTAAAACGGTTTTTTCATTTTCATTAATTCGTCCACTGATTGCTGCATAAATGGTTTATCACCAAGCGTCCAACCTGCAATCTCTCCGTCTTTAAAGTCGCCTTCACCGAAGAAGTGGTCAAAACCATAGTTATCATATACGACATAACGATTCCAGAAACTCTTTTTATAGGCATGGAACGCCGCTGTTTCGTATCCGTTTTGTTTTAAGATACCTGGCAATGAATCAAACGTGTTGCTTGGATAACGAACATAAACGGATCCAGAATATAACGGATGGAGAGATGCGTTTGCCAAGAATTCCGCATCAGATGTACGACCTTGTCCTGTTTGAAGTGAGAAGTTCGGGAAGTACATGCTATCGTTGATCAGTTTATTGATGTTCGGCGTAATTTCTTCACCGTTAATTTTTTGATTGATCACGAAGTTTTGGAAGGCTTCGAGTTGAATCATAATCACATTTTTATCTTTCGCCACGCTATAGAACGGCGTTTCCTTGCTCATCTCTTTTTGATGATCGTTAAACCAATTTTCGATTTCTTTGGATTCTTCTGCAGAAATTTTTTGCTGTTGGAAGAACGCTTCGTTTACGTAGCGATAGATGTCAAAGCCGTGGAATCCTAAAAGACCGGTTTGACTGTATAGCGCCATGTTGTACCAGTTGCTCGCAAAAAGTGCAGAGCCGTACTTTTTCGTATATTCGTTAATCGGGCTCATAACGAAAAGATAGCCTATAACCAATGCTGCAAGTCCGAGTGCACCACGTGTAATCGCACGAGCTTTCAGATCACCGTTTCCACGTTTAATTAAAATGATGACAAGCGGAATTAAGACGATTAAATCTGCGATAAAAATAATGTCCTTTGCTTGGAACAAATCTAGTATACTACCAGAAATCGCACCGACCTGATTTGCTTGAGACAAAACGGTCATCGATAATAGGTCGTTAAAGTAGCGGTAGTAGATAAGGTCACCAACGATTAAAAACGTTAAGACCGCATTAAGGATAAGCAAACTGATCCAGCGTTTGCTTTGCTTTAAGAAAAGCGTCCAGAAAGAAACTAGCAACAGTGCCCCGACGCTGATTAACGTTAAACCTGCATAGAACCCAATGATGGTTCCTTCATTTAATAGTTGGCTCAGGCTTTCTTTTATGTAGCCAACTAGGCCCGTTCGAGCAAAAACTGTATCAGAAAAAGCGCCAAATAAGTAGAGTTTAAGAAAAACAGCGAGTAGAAAGGCACCGTAGAAAAAATAGTCCCATCCCCAACGCTTGAAACCTTGTAGAATCATTCAATTGTATCCCCTTTCAGTACCTTTCTCATTTTACATTTTTATATAAAAAAGGGCAAACGTCCCTGATGGGAGTTTACCCTTTTTTAAGAGAGTTAGTCTGCAGTTTGTTTATGGTGGATATGTCGAGGAATGTTGGCTCGCGAGATTACACAAAAATTCGTGAAATTGCCGTTCATTTTCGTGAGATTACTAGGGAAATTCGAGAGATTAACAAAATTCGAGAGATAAATGGATCATTTCACTTTTTGTCACTCCCCAATTAATGCTCCAAACTAGCTTCATCAGCTATATAAAAAATGAGAGGAGAATAGATATGAATAAAATTGAGCTAAAACCACCAATAATTATTAAGAAACTGGAGATCTTATTGAAGCGAAGCTCCCACACACATCATAAAAGACCTCAAATTTTGGATAGCCACCGAAGATTTAGCTGGGTTTACTGTTGAACAATCTCTGAAATACTTTTATCGCTATTGCCAAAAGATGGACTCCTATATCTTCCGGGGTTACGAATCATGCATGATGAATACTATTTTCAGATGGATCAACTTATACTTACGCCTACATTTCTACTCATTTTAGAGATTAAGAACCTTGCCGGACACCTTTATTTTGATGATAAGGTAAAACAGATGATTCGGATGCTGGACGGGAAAAGGGAGTGCTTTGAAGACCCCATTGAGCAGGTAAAGCGGCAAAGTTACCACTTAAAACAAATTTTGAGGCAATGTAAGTTTCCTATCATTCCGATTGAAAGACTTGTTGTCATTACAAATCCATCTACGATTGTAGAATTCTCCCCTTCATATAAAGAAGCACTCGCAAGAGTTATCAAGAGTGTTCAACTTCTTCATAAGTTCACGCTATTCCAGCAAAAATATCAAACTCCTATATTGACGAGTAAGGAGATGAAGAAACTTAGTAAACAATTGTTTAAATTACATGACACCCACGATCCGGATGTTTGCGCTCTGTTTCAAATGGACAAACGCGAATTAGTGAAGGGCGTTTTATGTCCCAAATGTGACCAGTCTTTCATCTTGTACTATAAAGGAGCAAATTGGCGGTGTCCCATTTATCAACACAAATTAAAAAATGCTCATGTGGACGCACTTATAGATTACACTCCTGATCTCACCCAACATTACAAACCAAGAATGCAAAGACTTCTTAAATCTCCCCTCCAGAAGTATTACAACGTACCTCCTTAGAGCACTAAATCTTCCATATACAGGATCTACAAAGTCACGTTCCTACAACTTATTGCCGCTAATGAATGTCACATAAAAAAAGACAGCCCCATTATTGGAGCTGCCTCGTATGACTTAGTTAATCTTCATCTTTAAGGAATATTGAGTTAAGGATACGTTGCCAAAAACATCGTTTACTTTGATGAAGTATTTTCCACCTTTAATGTTGAAGTTCAATACTTCAGCATCACCAAGTGCATAAGTATCAGATGTTGCGACTAGTTTTCCTTTGCTGTCATAAAGGCTGATGACGCCATCGATCATTTCGTTGTCAAATGAAATTTTACCTGTGTGTGATTTATCAAAGCTAAACGTATACCAGTCAGCGTCTCCGTTAGCTACCCCAGCATTCAGATAGCCTTTGCTTTCCCACTCTTTTGTAGAGTTGCGTTTTAGTACGATCGGCTTGGATGGAACGTTGTTTTTCACAGCAGAACCAGTATCTTCATCCTTCGTGTTAACTGGTTTTACAGTCAGTTCGTACTCGTTAAGGTTCGGACTTGGGAAATCCCACAGCCATTGGTCAGCGATTACGAAATATCCTTTACCAGCTTTTGCTTGGAATGAACCTTGTTCCGGTCCGCTATCCCAGCTCTTGTCATACATACGTGCAGAGCTATATTCTTCCGGATCTAAAATGCGGTTGCCGTTTTTGTCTTCCAAAATGGCGATTACTCCGTCAATTGGTTTTAACAAGTCCGGATATTTTTCCTGCATTTCTTTAGTAGGTGCAACTGTTTTGTAATGTACACCATACAAGCCGTTCGTTTTTGCTTTAACATAATAAGCATCATAGTCGCCGTTCATCGCGTAGTTACCGCGTACTGTTTCAGCAGCCATGTCTTTTACTGGTGTTTTTTCAATATCATTGTTTGGCTCGTACTTGTCTTCCGGATTTTCAACCACAACTTTTGAAGTAAAGCTGTACTTATCAAAGCTTGGTTGATAGTTAGGGTGCATCACACGGATAAAGTATTCTTCTCCAGACTGTAGACCTGCTGAAAACTTATCTTTAGTTCCGATATCGAAGAAGCCCCAAGTGATGTTCGTTGCAACAGGTACAAGTGTTGTAAATCCATCTTCGAACTCCATGATCTTCATGATTTCCATTGCTGGAACTGCTTCAGAAGCACTTAAGTCGATTTCAAAGATTGCGCTCTCTTCTACTTCAAACTTGTAGAAATCTTCATCACCAGCATATTGGAAGTATCCCTCTGCACCTGCTTCAGGATCGTACTCTAATGCTGCTTCACGAATGCGCTCGAGCATTGCTTTTTCTTCTTCCATCCAGTCGTCTTCGCCACCCATGGAATCATGGTGGTTCTTTTTGTACTCATTGCGCTTAGAGATGTACTCTTCAACATCCATGTCGCCTTCCATGTACTCTTCTTCTAGATGCTCACCATTCGGGAAGCCATCTTCATCTTCAGATACAGGTTTTGCATCAATAGTAAGTGAATACGGAACATGTGAAGAAGGATATTCACGGTTCATTCCATCTTCAAACAAACTCATTGGGAAGAAGAATCCTGGTGTATGGTTATCAACTTCAACCACATACTCCATGCCAGGCATTGCTTCAAAGGTTAGAACTTCACCTTCACCAGTTGGCTTTAGGTTTACGATATCCATTTCCTGCTCCATTGGAGGCATATCCTCTGGCATATCTTCAGGCATGTCTTCCGGCCATGGCTCAATCATTTTCAAGCTAAGCGTCGAGTCGATTCCAGGAACGCCGCTAATAGCAACTTTCACAATCTGAGACTCTTCTGTTTTAAACGAATAAAAATCAGAATCTCCGTCATGACCAGTGAACGTCCAATCACCTTCCCCTTCAGAAACAAACGGGAATGATTCAACCGCTACCGGATTTTCACGCGTGTTTGTATCCTCAAGTAAACCATCAAACTTCTCAACTGACAGTTTATAAGCAGACTTGCCATCTGCATTGTAGTTTCCGTTCACGTCACTAACGCCGATCACAAGCGTTCCATCTTCAGGCACTTCATACAAATGACCTTCTGTTTTGCCTTCAAGTGTCTTATTTACGTCCTTTTGAAGAGGCTTAATCGCTTTTCCAGCTAGATAATACGTAAACTTGTAGTCATAATCAGCTGAACCTTCTAGAACCGTTTGAACAAGTTCACCCTTTTTCACTGGGAATTGGATAAACTGCTCTTCGTATGCCTTTTTGATGGTGCCTTCTTTCACCAATTTCTCGGAAAGATTCACTTTTTCAGCTGCTTTTAATAAGCTTGTCTTACTTTTTGCAACATAAACAGAGCTAGGAATTTTAGAAATGTCAAAGCTTAACGCCTTAACAGGAT
The DNA here is from genome assembly GCF_042680145.1 of Fictibacillus halophilus. Classification (GTDB taxonomy): domain Bacteria; phylum Bacillota; class Bacilli; order Bacillales; family Fictibacillaceae; genus Fictibacillus; species Fictibacillus halophilus_A. The sequence continues at coordinate 2,706,284 of NZ_JBHTNQ010000001.1, forward strand.
CCACAAGACCGTTCGCATACTTAATATCGTAGCCTTTTGCACCAAGATCTTTACCGGTTTGCTCTAAGATATACTCGATCTGTTTAGGTTTAAGATTAGGATTTTTTGATAATAAAAGAGAAGCCACACCCGCTACTACTGGAGATGCCATGGATGTTCCGCTAAGTTTATAGAAAGTGGATTTCTTCTCGTAATCATAAAGCGGTGCATATACATCCTCACCTGGTGCTACTACGTCCACAGATGGTCCGTATGTAGAATAAGTAGAAAGCATATTATCTTTGTTTGTGGAACCAACAGAAATTACCCCTTCAAAAGCTGCAGGATAACTGTTCAGGTTCATCCCTTCATTCCCCGCTGCAGCAACAACTGTTACGTCAGCTGCAATGGCCTTTGCTACCGCATCTTGGATCAGCGGAGACGGGAAAATACTTCCTAAGCTCATGTTGATGACTTTTGCTTTTTTCTCAATGGCATACATAATAGCGTCCGCGATTACGTAATCCGAAGCTCCGCCCATACGGTCAAATACATCGATCGGAAGAATCTCAACGTTTGGGTTAATCCCGTAACCGCCGACACCATTTCCTTTTTCTGATGCAATGATTCCCGCAACATGGGTACCATGATAATCAGGTGCACCTTGGTTCATTGGGTTTACCGCATTATAGGACGGCAACAGTTTGTTTTTTAATTCAGGATGCTTTGAATCGATCCCCGTATCGATAACAGCAACACGTACTTTGTTTTTACCAGCCATAGATTGAGCCTTGTCCACATTTAATAGAGACATGTGGTATTGCTGATCAATCTTTGGATCAGTCGTCCCAAGTTTAACGAAATTCGCACTTGGTGAAACAATATCTACTTTGCTTAGTTTGCCGTAAGCTTTTATTACGTCTTCCATCTTCTTACCCTTGTTAATCTTTACAACATCGTACCCAAGAGATGTAATTCTGCGTTGCAGTGTTGCTCCCGCTTTTTTGTGATCGCTGGTTGACAACGATTTGTTGTACTTTACGACTAACACAGAGTCACTAATCTGGTCTTTTTGCTTAGCCAGATTGTACGGGTTCTCCTTTACTCGATTTCCTGGTTTAAATAATTCGGAGACTGGAATAGAACTCTTCTCTGCAGAGTATTGATCCGTCTCGGCAAAAACAGGCGCAAAGCTTGAGCCTATTAAGCTGACAGACAGTCCAAGCGACGCCAGCGTTTTATGCCATTTGTTCATACCTTCAACCCCTCTAAAATAGAAATTTTTGGTACCTCTCGTAAACTAGTATAGCAAATTTTCAAACTATTTTACAAATTTTTACAAAAATATATTACTATCGTTTTAATAGAAAACCTTTGAAAAAACGTTTGCAATTTCCCTAACTAAACAAGCCCTTTCAACAATAATAGAAAGGGCTTTAATCCATTTAACAAAATATTGACATTTAAGACTTAGATGGTGAATTTAAATTACAGAATTGGGAGCTTCTTCTTTGTTTTCCTTGATCTCACCTAAAAGATATTCCTTAGTTAATCGTTATTGTCGTTTTTGTATTCGGGAAAATCTTTTCGATCTTAACCTCAACTTTTCCATTCGCTCGTTGGTTAGCATTCACATAAAACAGATTATTTATCGGAAAAAGGTATTGTTCCCATGTAGAACTATAATCATAGAATTCAAATCTATTTTTTGTGTAGGTTCCATACTCAGCTTTCACCTTGTCGCTATATTTTTTACCGATTGCTGCGACTTCCCCATCTACCACAAACGAAACAGTTACCGTCATTAAACCATTCTTTAAAATATCAAACTCAGCCGTTGCGTCATGTCCATATAATTTCATTGGAGCATATGCGATGACTTCTCCATCACCAAGGTCAAAATACTTTGTCACAGAAACAAGTTTTTCAATGTCTGACTTTGTCATTCCTTTGGTAAAGGGCTTTAAAAAATTCGTAAGTTCGCCTGAAAAAATATAAACCGTTTGATTATATCCAGACCATTTCACATCAGCACCCATTGCTTCTCCTACAAATCGAAGAGGTACAAATGTACGGCCATCCTTTAGTCTGGCTGGTACATCAATAGCTTTTTGTTTTCCATTAATTAAAACGTTTTTTGAATCTAATGTTAACTTGACTGTTCCTCCTGTATGCTTTACAGATACAGACCGTGTTTCGTTATTCCAGGTAACTTCCCCACCTAACTTTTCAAAAACGCCTCTGAGGGGAACCAGCACTCTATTATTGTCCATATAAGGCTGGACATCAAAGATTAATAGATTGCCATTGACTTGTACTTTAATTTCACCTGCTGCCTCCGTTTTGGTTGGCAATAGTGAGACGAGCAAAAACAACGCTAACAAAAAAACAATCATTTTTTTCAAAAGTATCCCCCTCTTATTCATATTCCATCTATATATCGGCTTTATTCAAACTGTTTAAATAGTCAGATAATGTCCAATAATTCCAATAGAAAAGCCGCTTTTCTCAAAGGAAAAGCGGTCATTTACTTAGTTGGCTATAAACGCATTTCTTGTTACTGGCTCCCATTCTACTGTTGCCCCAATGGACTCAGAGATGAATCGAAGTGGAATCATAGTTCTGTCATTTATAATTTTGGCTGAAACGTCAATCTGTAACAGCTTCCCGTTTTTGTATACTTTATTCGAATCAATAAACAGCTTAATCACATCAGTATCTTTCTTAATGATTACTGATCTCGTTTTATTGTCCCAGCTTACTTCAGCTCCTAGATCGTCAAACACACCTCGTACATGGACAAGTGTTCTACCATTGATAATTACGGGATCCTGTTCAAAAGTTTGATAGACTCCGTTCACAAAAATAGAATTTTTATAGTGGTGTGTTATCTCAGGGTATACCACTTTCCAAAATTCATTTGCAATCGTTTTGTATCCACTCAATCCAGGATGAATATCTTTTGAGTTAGGTAAGTAAACTTTAGGATTAACCGCAATCGCGTCTTTGGTTGGTACATAAATGGCACCTTCACTATTAGTAGCATTCTGGATGGCTGCATTTAGTTGATCTAATATAGGAAGAAACTGATTTTGTTGCTCAGTCGGCAAGTATGGATAAGCATTGTAATATCCCATTACATATACCTTTGCATCTGGATTAAGAGTGTTGATTTCTTCTAGAATGTCTTCCAAGTTGGTCTCAACTTGTATTAAAACTTCTGCAAGAACTGTGGGTTCAATGAAAAGTCCCTCTTCTGTGCGTTTCATTTTTCGTAGAAGGTCGTTTGCTCCAGCATCTAAGGTAATTACGTCAGCTTTTGCGATGTTGCCTCTGATTCCAATCGTCTCACCGGTTCCTTTTTTGACGTCATTGAAGATATCTTCGAGCACTCTTTGGGAGGTATAACCGGAAAAAGCATATTGTTTAGAAAAGGACTGCAGAAATCCTATTCTTTTTAGATCTTCTGAAAGTATATCCGTGTACCCTTTACCTAGTCTCATGTATGGGTTTTGCCCAACTGCTAGAGAATCACCGAGCGCTAAGTAGGTTACAGATTTTGTTGCAAAAGCTGCGTTTGTTGAATTTGAAAAATTAAATGTGATTATAAGTGTTAAGCTTAAAAACCAAGAAACTATTAATCTTCTTTTCTTGAACAAGATTTATCCCCCTTTTCATTTAACCATCAGAATCATTAGAAATTTGTACTCATTATAAGTTTTTTACCAATTTATAACAATAAATAATTATTGTGTTTTAACTAACTTTAAAATATTCTATAATACAAAAATAAATACAGGAATTTCCCCACAGAAAAAAGCCCTGTAAAGATTCTTCTCTACAGAGCTCTCATAATACATTAGCTAAATTGACTATTACTTTACAGCAACACCATTAGCATCAGTTAATGCAATTTGAGCTGCTTTTACAGTAACTACTGGAGTACCAGCTGGAGTAGCATCTAAAGTAAACTTAACTTGTTTAGCATTTCCAGATACTGCCGCTAGGTTTGTTGTAGCCGCTACTGCTACACCATTTACTTTGATGTCAAATACTGAATCAGCAGCTACTGCTGGAACAGTAAGGTTTTCTGTAAATGTTACATATACGTCCTGTCCAATTACTTGAACATTAGTAATAGTTGCAGCAGTGTTATCCTTAACGGTTACACCGTAGTAAGAAGTGTTAATTGCATTTCCAGCTTTATCAGTAACACCTGAAACTGATAGTACTGCAGCAGCACCAGTAGCTTGGTTACCAAAGTTTACAGTGTTTGTAGGAAGTGCAATAACTACTACTTTTTTAGTTGAATCAGTGAAGTAGATATCAGTTCCTGTTGGTAAAGCTTGACCATCTAACTTGTAGTTAGCCAGGCTTAACCCTGAAGAACTTACTTCTTCACTGTAAGTTACAGTAAATGTATTTGTAGCCGTTGTTCCAACTGTAGCAGTTGGTTTTACTGTATCACTTGAAGAAGGAGCTCCTACAGTAAATGTACCCGTTACAGCTGCAGAAGCGTTACCATATGCATCAGTAAAGAATCCTGCAGGAATTGAAACTGTGTAAGTACCAGCATCAAGAGCTACATCGCCAGTCTTAGTATCAATTTGGTAAGTTTTGTTATCGCTACCTTTTACAACTGTTTCAGTTGCATCAGCTGCAATACGTACACCTTCGCCATTAGTGATAACGATGCTTGAATCCGCACCAACAACTGTTAAAGCTTCGCTAAATGTGAATTCTAACTTCTTGTTGTCTGTTCCAACTTGTGAAGAAGTTACAGACGGTGCAGTTGTATCTTTAACGAAAGTTAAAGAAGTGCTATAAAGATCATTTTTCAATCCAGCTACGTCCGTCATAGCGTTAGCAGCTACATATAGAGTGAAAGTTTCACTTGTTGAAGTTCCAGAGAAGATTCCATCTCCAGCAGTCCCTGCGTTAAGATCAACAGTTAGTGTATAAGTTTTGCCTGTAGTATCTGTAGTATCCTTAACTAAAGTTACAGGAGTCTGAGTAGCACCTTTTTGTAATGTAGCATTGATTGGATTTTCTGTTACAGCTTCGCTTAAAGTAACTTTAGCTGTATTCTGGCCAGTTACTACGAATGAAGATATACGTGGTTTTTCAGTGTCTGTACCAGGTGCTACAACTGAACCGTTGTATAGATCCATTAGATTTGGTGTGTTAGCATCGTCAAGTGCACCAGCTACATATAAAGAAGCAGTAGTGCCAGCTGCAAGAGTAGTTGTTACTTCAACTTTTGAAGTGCTACCAGCTGCAAAAGCAAATGTTGTTACAGGAACACCATTAACACGAACTACTGTTGGAAGTGCAGAAAGATCTTCAGAGAAGTTCAAAGTGATTTTTCCGTTTGCATAAGATGTGCTAGTAATTACTGGTTTAGCTGAATCTGTATAGCTAAAGATTCCACTGTACTTTACAGTTTTAACCCAAGCACCGTTCTCGTCTTTATCATTAGTAACGATTGGATTTACAACTAATACTTGATCTGCACCTTCTACATCACCTGCGAATGTTAAAGTAACTGACTTTTTATCATCAGAAAGAACAGCAGATGTTGCAGGAGTACCGTCTAACGTATAAAGAGCAGCTTCTGAAGCATCACCAACAACAGCAGAATCAGAATTTAATGTTTTGTTAAAGTTAACAACAACTTGTTTAGCGTTAATCGCACTTACAGATGCAACTTTTGGAGTTACTACTGGAACTTCAAATGTAGACCCTTCTACAATTTCACCATTTACTGCAAGGCTGAATTCTTCACCTTCAACAAGTTCAGGAGAGATTTCGCTAAGAACTAGAGTAGTAGTATCTTCGCTAGCAGAAGCATCTGCAGCTTTAACTGTTACTTTACCTACTTTATGAGACTCTTCACCTTCTACAGTAAGCTCATATCCAGCTTCAACTAAAGCGTCAACATCTTCTTGAGTCCAAGATCCTTCAACAGTTACTTCTACAGTTTTAGTGTCAACAGCTTCTACTGCTGTAACTACTGGAAGGAAATCAGCAGGGTTATCAATGTTGTAGATAATTTGCGCCATTTGAGCACGTGTTACGTGAGCATCTGGTGCAAATTTGTCTCCACCTACTCCGTTAACAAGACCAAGGCTAGCTAGGATAGAGATTTCTTCTTCAAACATGTGACCTTCGATGTCAGAAAAAGAATGTTCACTTCCTTCTGCACCTTCAAATCCATATGCACGTACTACGATTGCTGCCAATTGACCACGAGTTAGGTTAGCATTTGGAGCGAATTTGTCGTTACCCATACCGTTCATGATTTCATGCTCAAGAACAGCTGCTACTGCATCATGGAACCAATCTTTTTCTGATACATCAGAAAAATCTTCTGTTAGGCTTTCATCAGCGATCCCGAAAATATTTGTGAAAAGTTGAGCTGCTTCTGCACGAGTCATGTTTGTATCAGGAGCAAATCCCTTCCCATTCCCTTGCATGTATCCAACTTCAGATACGTAATCGATTGCTTCTTTTGCCCAGTGAGTATCTTTTACATCTGTATAACTTGCTGCTGCACCAGCTACTGGAGCTACTACTGAAGCAACTACTGCTGCAGATAGACCAGTTGCCATAAATTTACGATAAGACTTAGACGCCATTTCGTTATTTCCTCCCTTAATATGTAACTATTAATATATGATTTAACTAATCTATGAGTCTCAGGGCCCAACGATCAGTAAATACCAAATTATTCAAACAATAACAATAAATAGTATATTTGTGGTAATTTAGTCTGTCAACAAAAATATCTAACACTACTAAAATATTATTGTTTTTCCATCATTACTCACAAGTGGCAAGTTTTACCTTGTTACAACCATTTTACAATATATTTCATTTTTTGCAATCATTTTTTATACAAAAAATTCTAATTAATAGTATTTATTGTAAATATAGGTCGAACATTGGAAGTTATATCCCCCAGCCACACGTAATATCGACAGCTTTTTAGAAATCTTTAGCAAAAAAGTAAAAATAAATATATTACAATATTTTCTTGTTATTTTACAAAAACTAATAATCTATTTGTCATATCTGTTACATAACTGTAACCTACCAAAGTCCCGATTTGTGATAGACTAACTTTTGTAGAAAAAAATAGAAAATTCGCTAAATACTAGTTTAAATAGTCACAATATGGGGAAAGGTAGTGTTTTTAGTGGTTAAAAAGTTGGGGGCTTGGATCTTATCTCTTTTAACAGTACTCACTCTTCTTCCAGGACAAGCTAACGCAGGAGAACGTGAGGACTTAGTAACAACAGCAAAAAAGTACATAGGTATTAAGTACACTTGGGGTGGTACTTCACCATCTACCGGCTTTGATTGTTCAGGTTTCACTTCATATGTATATAAGCAATACGACATCACACTTCCACGAATGACAACAGATCAGTTCAATGGGGGAACTGCTGTTAAAAAAGCGGACTTGGAACAAGGTGACCTAGTTTTCTTTACTACATATAAAGCAGGTGCATCACATTCAGGTATTTATGTGGGAAACGGAAATTTCATTCACGCTTCTTCCTCTAAAGGTGTTACGATTTCATCAATTAATGACCCATATTACTGGGGTTCACGATATTTAGGAGCGCGCCGTTATTTATCAGAAGAAAAGGTTGCTACACTTGCTGTTTTGCCTCAAGGACAATATCACGATGTTCCTACTGGATATTGGGCATACACACCGATTACGAACTTAAGTAAAAAAGGTGTAATGAATGGATATGAATATAGCCAGTTCAAACCAGTAAAATCAGTAACACGAGCTGAAGCCGCTAAAATGGTTGCGAATGCTTTAAATCTTGATTCTTCATCTTCATACAGTAAATTTAAAGATGTTTCTACTTCCTTTTGGGGAGTTGAATCAATCAATGCGGTTAAAGAAGCTGGTATTATTAACGGATATCCAGATGGAACGTTTAAACCGAACCAAGAAATGACACGTGATGAAATTGCCGAATTAATCTCTAAAACATTCGTACTTGCTGATAAAGGAACTGAAAATTCATTTCCAGATGTAAAAGAAGGATATTGGGCATATGACTCCATTCAGCGTCTAAGCGAAAACAACATTGCATCCGGTTTTGAAGACAACACCTTTAAACCGCTGAACGAAACATCACGAGCTGAGTTCTCTACTTTCCTTTACAGAGCATTAACTAAGTTAGCCATAAAATAAGACGTTGCTAGGTTGGAAAAAGTTTCATATTATTTGTAAAAAATTCGCAAATGCAAAAAAGCTGTTTTCCCGGAATGGGAGAACAGCTTTTTTTAGTTGCTTTCTTTTATCGTTTTTGATAGAAATACGGTCATTTCTGCACGAGTTACCGGTTTGTTTGGATGAAAGGTCCCATCTTCGTAACCATTAGCTATTGAAGCAGTAGCAAATTTCTGGATGGCTTCGTAAGCGTAAAGGTTTGTTGTTACGTCTGAAAATATTTTTGTTGATGTATCTTGAGTTTTTAATGCGAATGCCCGATTTAATAGTGTGACGACTTCTGCACGAGTAATTGTATGGTTTGGTTTAAAACTGCCATCTGGATACCCAGTCACTTGTTTATTTCGTGCCATCTCCGCTATATAGCCGGATGCAAAGTATGTTTCAGTAACATCAGGAAAGTCTGTAGCCTTAAGTGATCCATCTAGTTTTAATGCTCTGCCGATCATGGTGATTGCTTCCCCACGAAGTATTTGCTTTTCAGGGTAAAACCTGCCGTCAGGATAACCTCCAACTATATTTCTTGCATTTAAGTCGTAAACATATTCACTATACCATTTAGATGTCGGTACATCAGAAAACAAAACTTTAACTTCTATTACACTCTTTTGTGATTCGTTTCCAAATTCATCTACTGCAGAAAGTTCGTATTTGTAAAGGCCAGGTTTTACCGTATCGTTCAGTTGAAAACCATATAGAAGATTTTTTACCTTTTCTCCATTTCGATAAACGTTGTAGCCTATGATAGGTGATTTGTCATATGAAGCAGTCCACATTAGTGTAACTTTACCATTAGATGATAGTTTATAAGATACATTTTCAGGTTTTGTTGGAGGAGTTGTATCCGGCAACTCTGGTGCTTGAATCAATCCAAATCCAAAATTCACATCACGCCCCACTGCTCCAAGATCTTTTGCTCGCTGCTGGATTTTGTTGCGCAGTTCAGCTGTTGTTAAAAATGGATAAGCCTCTTTATATAATGCGTAGATTGCTGTTACATATGGTGTTGCCATGGAAGTTCCAGTTAGTGTTTCATATGAGTTGTTCATGTAAGTACTATACACGTCCACCCCAGGTGCAACGAGTTCGAGTTCGGGACCAGACCCAGAAAATTTAGGATGTTTGTTGAATGGATCGACCGCTCCCACCGCTATGACACTTTCGTATTTAGCGGGATAGTATACGGACTGGTCTTCACTGAATGTATTGTTAGAATGGTTACCTGAAGCTGCTATGATATATAAACCTTTCTTGTACGCTTCATCCACAGCTAGCTTTAGCGCATAAGAACTCTCTTTACCCGTTAGGCTTAAGTTAACGATGTCGAGTCCTTGTTGAGTGGCCCATTCGATTCCATCAATAATCTGAGAGTACTGTCCCAATCCTTCTTCATCTAGCACTTTAATGCTATAGAGTTGAACATTTGGTGCTAATCCCTGGATTCCGATGTCGTTGTTTTGAGCGGCGATAATACCCGCAACATGTGTTCCATGTCCGTTGTCATCATTGTATGATGGTTGACCAGGCACAAAAGAAATCCCTCCTGAAACGGATAAATCTACATGAGCAGTATCTATTCCAGTATCCAGAATTCCTACTTTTATTTCTTTTCCAGTGTAATAGCTATCGGTACGTAGTTCTTCCGGCTTCGGATAATTTAATTCATAGATTTTTGGATCTATGCGTTGTTCTTCCATCACCACTTGCTTGTCCTGCTCTATGAACTTTACGGTTGGATATTGCACAAGTTCTAGAGCGGCATTCTTTGTAAGGGAGACAGATAAAGCATTAATACTCTGAAGTTTGGAGCTGATCGTACCACCAAATTGTTTAATCAGATCCTCATCTATTCGTGAGTGAAAAACTACTATATAAGAGTTTGTAATATCTTCTTGTTGATTCATTGAAGAAGATTCAAAAGCATATGTATGTTGGACAGGAAAAGAGGTGGTAAGTAAAGAAGCGGAAATGAAAAAAGCCCCGAACTTTGACGTGAAATTGAGCATATGAATCCCCCTAGAGAAGTAAATGAAAGAAAAACAGAAATTGTTTGGGGACTGACCCCATGCTCTTACTATCGGGCTTATTAAGAAACAAATCAATAGCATTATTTACAAAGTTTTGTCGAATAAGAAAAAGTCCCCAATAACAGAAGTTTCCCTGTTATGGGGACTTAATTGAAAACTTTATTAAAAATTTTAATTCATTAATTCTGTAAAGGCCATGAAGCGGTCCAAAAAATCCACATTAGGCAATTTGTCCGCCTGACGTGGATTTTTGATAGTTTTGTATTTGTCTGGGGTCAGACCCTTTTATTTGTTCTGTAAGTACTGGAAGTAGTCTTTGATGCCGAGGTGGATCTGGTAAGCAGCTTTTTTGCGCCATGTGTCTGATGCTAGTTTTGAAGCATCTGACTTGTTATCAATAAAACCAAGTTCCACCAATGTACTTGCCATCTTGTTTTGATACTTGATCACATAGAAATTCGCTTCTTTTACACCACGATCTCTCATATCTAACTCTGGAACCATCATACGGTTTTGAATATAAGTAGCTAACTTCTTATTATCCGTACTCATCACATTATCTTCATTATAATAGGTTTCTGTTCCATGACCTGATCCATTGAAGGAATTCGTGTGAATGGAAACAAACGCTTGACCATTAGCCATCTTTGCGATTGAAACACGTTTCTCTAATTCATGAAAAATATCTGTTTCACGGGTCATAATAACAGTTGCACCAGCTGCTTCTAAAGCATCGCGAAGGTGCTTCGCTGTAATCAATGTAATATCTTTCTCCTTCATTCCATACCCACTTGCACCTGGATCTGTGTCACCGTGTCCAGCATCTACAACGATGATTTTTCCTTTAAGAGGATTTGCCAAATCAGAAGGAACCGTCGGAATGGTTGATGGATACTTCAAATATGCTCCATGAACAAACCCTTTTAAACTACTTGTTCCAACATAAGCCCAACCATTTGATAGTTTGCTGTATACGTTAACAGTCGTACCATAGGCAAATGCACTAATACGAGTCGCATTCGCCTCAGGAGCAGTTCTCACATTTAAAAAGTCGGCTATAACCGTTGCCTGACCGATTGGCTTTAATTCAGACGGATTTTTACGGTAATTTGGATTTAGTGTTCTGGCAAGCATTAGAGCAAAGTCTGCTCGTTTAATGAAATCTTTTGGTCCAAACTTACCGTCTGGATAACCGCTCACTACTCCAGCAGTTGCCAGTTTGTTAATAGGAATATAAGACTGTGAACTCACGTTAACATCTGAGAATGTGACACCGCTTGTTTCTGGAAAGTTCCAAGCTCTCGTAATGATTAATGCCATCTGTTCACGTGTAAGTTTGTCACTTACACCAAAGTACCCATTACCATAACCCGCCAGAATGTTAGTGTTGCTCATATCCTGTATGTATCCTGAGGCATAAAATGCTTTTGGAACATCGACGTATTCCGTTACTCGTTGTCCTCCCTGCAACTTAAGGGCACGACCGATCATAGTAGCAGCTTCTGCTCGTGTTACATAATCTTCAGGTTTGAACCTACCATCCGGATTTCCAGCTACAATATTCTGGTTAGCCAAATACATGATTTCATTATAAGCTCGATGACTATTTGGCACATCAGGAAAAGATGTAGCTGAAACCGATTCTGGCGATGATATGCATAAAGTCGCCACCATAAACAAAAGACAAACAGTGACAATTTTCTTGCAAACCATCCAAATCCCCCCTAATTTTGTAATATATTTATAGTTTAACAGTACCTACCAAAGGGGTATATAAATAGTTTGAACTAATTTTGTAATTTTTTACAGTTATATTGTAGATAAATATATTATTGTGTATATATTTGGCAGACCAAAAACTATGTTCAGATAGAATATCGGTCAAATTTTGTCTATTTTTAGGTAAAAAAAGAAAAAGGACAAAATTTATGTCCTTTTTCTCATTATGTAAATATTAACTGTTATTTAACTAACGGCATTTTCTAAACGGTTTAATACTTTGATTTGTTTTCCTTCGATCAATGTTTCCTCGTTCATGTCAAAACTCAACTCCGAAAAGAAACAAAATCTAGTAGCAGAGTAAGGATGAGACAGCTTGTTAAAATCCATTCCCGTTGCATCACCTATTTCTTTAATACAATCCATTGCTACGATTTCCAACCCTTGATTTATAACCTCTTCTATATCTTCAAGATCTGTCATTCTGGATATGGTTATGCCCATACGATAATAAGTAAACTTAACTCCAATTTTATCTTTCATATGTATTGCCTCCCTGGTCCTTATAATCTTCGATGTATGACTTATTCAAGATTTTTTATGTATTCATAACATTATTATACAACAATTACTAATACTGTGAATAATACTTATTTATCATTAGCGAAAATGTCCAACAACAGCGCCTGTTTTAAGTACGAATATATCTTTTATCGGATTACAGACGCTGATATTTACTTTATTTTAGAAAAACAAACAAAAAAGCTCTGGACCCCTCGTCCAAAGCCTTGTAATTATTTTTTCATTTGATTCCAATTTTCAATTAAGTTCCCAAAGATCACATCATCAGAAATACTTAAATGCTCTACACTTTTATCATAAAGTGGTTTACACGTGTCAATCGCAACCGACTTACGCGTGTTAATGTCATAACACGTTCCGTTCCCCAGTTTTAAATCGTACGAACTCTTGTAAAAAAGACTGTCTGTTTTTACAGAGCCATAACGGAAAATGACAAAACCTTCTTTTCCATCCAGCAAGTTCGTCCCTAAGTGGTGGTAGTTCTCTTTTTCCAGTCCAAATAAGTGCAGCAACGTAGGCATAATATCAATTTGGCCGCCTGCTTTATCGATCTCTTTTCCATCTAAACCTGGGACATGCATGAACAGTGGAATGCCGTCTTTCACTTCTAATTCGCCGAGTTGATCTCCTGCTTCATTGGCAAAAATGGTAGAAGGTGTTTTCGACTGCATATAACCAGTGTCATGATCCCCATAGAAAACGACAACGGAATTTTCCCACAGACCATCTTTCTTCAGCTTTTCTATGAATGTCCCAACCGCCTGATCAACATAGTGAACGGATTGCAGATAATTTCGCAGGTTTATATCCCCCATATCATCGATATCCAATGTTTGATATTTTTCAGGCATCGTATATGGATAGTGGGACGTTAACGCGATTAGGAAGGAATAGAACGGATTTTTCATTTCCTGCATTTTATCAGCAGATTGAGTAAGGAATGCCTCATCCCCAATTGCCCATCCAACCTGTTCTCCTTCATCAAAATCTTCTATACTATGAAACTCGTTAAATCCAAGGTTCGGGTACACAATATAACGATTCCAGAAGCCTGGTTTGTACGCATGGAAAGCCTCTGTATCGTAGCCATTTTCTTTAAAAATGTACGGCAATGAATCATATTCGTTACGCGGGAATCGTACATATGCCGATCCTGTCGCTAATGGATAGAGCGATGTATTTGCTGCAAATTCCGCGTCAGACGTTCTTCCGCTCGCCGTTTGATGATGAATATCGTTAAAGTACAGCGATTCTCTTTTTAGCTTATTTAAGTTCGGTGTGATTTCCTGACCGTTCACCTTTTTATCGATGACGAAGCTCTGATATGCTTCAAGTTGAATCATAATTAGGTTTTTGCCAGCCGCTTTTCCTTGGTATGAGGTTTGGACTGCTTGCTCATTGTTTTTATCGTCGAACCATTGCTTCGCATCTTTTCTGTCTTTAGCGCTTACTTCCTTCTTATTTAATACATACTCATCTAAATATTTGTATGTATCAAAACCGTGAAAACCTAATAATCCGGTCACTTCATATACACGCATACTCGATAACGTTTTATCAAACAGGTATGCCCCGCCTTTTTGTACAAAATCATGAAGCGGATAGAAGAACAGCCATGCCCCGGCGGCACCTGCTAGTAATCCTGTAGCTAGGCGTATTGCTGGATTTGCGTTCTTTTTCAGAGTTAGCTTTTTAAAGAATACGATTAATATGGCCGTAAATAGAAGGACATCCGCGAAAAGCAAGAAGTCTTTCCAGCTAAACAAATCTCCAACTGAGCTTCCAAGAGAACTCATTTGTTTGATCTGTAATAATACAGCACTTGAAATCAAGTCTTCGAAATATCTGAAATAAATCGCATCTGCTAAGATAATAAAAGAAAGAACGAAATCCAAGATCAGTAATGCAATCAACTGTTGCCTAAACTTTAAGAAAATCGTCCAAAATGAAACTAAAATGATAGCACCGAATGAAACGAGAAGTATGCCCTCCCTCAGCGGTGAAAATGAAGCTTCATATATAAAAAAGTTAAACAAACGTTTAAACATCTCGAAAATGCCATATTGAGAAAATAAAGTTTCGGACTGGTTTGAAAACCACGTTAACTTCCAGCCGATGAGAATTACAAATGCACTATATATTAGGAGAGATAGACCTAATGGCTTAATTTGTTTTTTCATCTTAGCCCCCTTATTCAAAATTACTTTTATTACAGAATTATTAACATTATGTAAATGCTACTATTTTTGTACTCAAAATTCAATGTTATCCAACATATTCCCTATATTTCCAAAGTTCTATCTATAAAATGTTCTGTCATTTGTACCTTTTTGTGGGGATGAAGCTGTACCCGTTTCCAATAAAATTGTGATTATAGTACGCTAAAACAAGAAATACAGATAAGGAGAAACAAAAACTAGATGAAAAAAATCCTTCTATTATTATTGGCAGTATTTCTGTTGGGAATTGGTTATGGCGCTTATGAACAAAAAAATGCCGGAAAAGCCGAGCAACAAAAACAAAACTCACAAGTTACCATGAAAGTGGCAAAAGCGAAAAGTAAAGTAATGATTTCAGGTGTTCCATTGATTATGCAAAAACCTGAACTTGATCGTGGATGCGAAGTCACATCACTCGCTATGATACTTAAATATGCGGGTGTTGAAGTGGATAAGATGGAGCTTGCTGAAAAAGTGAAGAAAGTTACTACACCATATAAGAACGAGAACGGAAAATATTATTACGGCAACCCGAATGATGGGTTTGTCGGTGACATTTATACTTTTGAAAAGATGGGCTATGGTGTGTATCACGGGCCTATAGCAGACCTAGCCGAAGAGTATATACCTGGAAAAACTCTTGATTTAAGCGGTAAATCCTTTAAGGATGCTATCATTAAACCATTGTCAAAGGGGATGCCAGTTTGGATCATCATCAACGCAAAATATAAGAAGCTCCCTGAATCTGAGTTTCGAACATGGAACACGCCAAGTGGCAAAGTAAAGATTACATGGAATGAACATTCGGTTGTCGTAACTGGATTTGATGAAAAATATGTGTACTTTAATGACCCGCTTGGAGTGGCGACAAAAGCAGAGAGAACTGGGTTTGAAGCAGCGTGGGTACAGATGGGGTCGCAAGCGATCACATACGAATGAATTGTAGGGGGACAGACCCGGGTCTGTCCCCCTTTTACATGATTTAAAAATTTTATTGTAAAATATGAAACCTTACAAATCTTTCCTTCGTCTTACTTTTGAATTAAATAGAGAGAGGGGAAAAAATGTTGAAAAAGTATTTTGCACTAATCATTACATTCGTTTTTATTATCAGTATGTTTTCATCTACTACTATTGCAGCAGACTCCAGCCGAATTAAGGTTTACATGAACGAAGGGGAATTATATTTTAATACGTCCCCTATACTTAAGAACGACAGAACTTTTGTTGAGATGAGACCGATCTTTGAACAAGCACAAATAAAACTCTCTTGGGATCAAAGAACTCAAACTGTTACAGGAAAAAAAGATAATACGACGATTAAGCTAAAAATCGGAAGTAAGACTGCTTACGTAAATGGAAAACCCGTTGCATTAGAAGCGGCTCCTTTCATTCACAAGAATTACACTTTCGTACCGCTTCGTTTTATTGCAGAAGCATCTGGATATAAGGTCGAATATAACCATTCGCTACATTTAATTCATATTCATAAAACTGGTGAATTTATTGAACAACGTGCATTTAAAGAAGAGCAGCTTACGAAAGAAATGCTGGTTACATTAAGAGAAGGACGGTTCCCTGAATCTCCAGTCGGATTGAATGCTGGTCCTGGTCCTTTATTAGATTTAGCTGGTTCACCTAAAACATTCTTCGTTGACGTTCCGGAAAAAGGAGTCACTCAAAAATGGATTTACGGTAATTACTGGTATGACTTTGGGTATTATGAGAACGGCTTTCAAGCCATTCATGTAAAGCCTACACTTACCACCATAACAATAGATGAAGTATTGGATGCACTTGGACCTGCTGAAAACATTTATGGAGGAGTAAATCAAGGGGAAACAATATACGCGTATTACGAAGGAATTTATATGTATGAAATATTAACAGATGCTGAAGGTAAAGTTGAATTTATCACATTAAAAGCTTGGATCTCAGATGAAAATATTTAATACGATTTAATCGATAAGAAACCAGCTATCGGATGATTTACACATTCCGAAAGCTGGCTTTTTTAATGGGTCTATTACGGTAGATTAAACTTGCAAGAAGTATTGCGGTCGCTCCGCCTGTGATATCAATCATGACATCTTCCACATGCGGTGTCCTGTTTTCCGTGAAGTTTTGATGAGTCTCATCAAAAGCGGCATAGCTGGCTACTAAAATTAAAGAGATGATTGCTGTTTTGAACGTATTACTACCGTTTAATCGTATAGCCCGAAAAGTAAAGAATCCGAGTGCGAAGAAAACGGTAAAGTGAGCACCTTTACGAATAAAGAATTCTATAAAGCTCGCTGGTCCCCTCGCTTCTACACTCACTTCTGAACCAGCATAATTAAGCTTGACGTCACTGAAATTTCGTTCTACTTTTTCCAAATCCACATATTTGCCGATCTCTGGCCGAACGTCTTGCTTTTGATATGGCTGGGAGGATGAATAAAATACACCTATAACAATCAATAGAACGGGAATCCATTGATAGAATTTATACAATCTCAAATCATAAAACTCCTTTACACTTCGTAATGGTTCATTATACAGCATAACCATTTGTTTCTGAATAAGACCTGCACATTTACATAAAAAAGGCATCAGTTCGATTTAACTGATACCTTCAAACATGCTTATTTAATTTACATTATGCAGATCTACTAATTCGTATGTAAGCTGTGTTTTGTTATTTTTCCAAGTGATTTCAGTTACTTTCGCTTTTCCTGCAGGCTGTGATTTTTCCGTTTTTTGCACGGTTTGAAGGTTGTTTAGTACGTATAGATGGTAACCTTCAATCTCAAGTTTGAACGTGTTTCCTTCGATTCTTTTTTCATTACCGTCTGTCAATATACATGTATGCATCGTAAAAGGCATGTTCATTATGAAACACTCCTTGCTTTTGGTTTCTTAATTCTATTTTAAAAGAAGCTGCATCGTTCGTCTAATATTTGTTAAAAATAAAAAAGCCTGCAGCGAACCGTGTGGCTTCAACTGCAGGCTATGGTTGTTTTATCGTGCTGTTTTTCTAAATTTAAATACGAATCCAACGATGAAAGATAGAATTGTCATGATGAACAATGATGTTGTGATGGTTGTTACCCCAGCATTCATGTTTAATACATGGTACACTTGTGCACTGATGCCAAACGGGATCGCAAAGAACAAGAACAACATTCCAAACATAGCGTTTTTCGTATTGTACAATTTAGTCTTGTGTGCGATGTCTAAAACTTTTAAGCTTAAGATCCAAAACGCACTTGTAATCGACCAGAATAGGAGTATGGAAGAAATAAATGAAGTTGAAGTTAGTCCTAGAATTCGGTCGATGACCAAATTAATATTCCCCCATACCATCACTGTTTGATACAGTCCTAATGCAAATAGTGCCGCTAAGAAGATAAACGAAAATCCAAACCCTGATGTAATATGTTTCATCCCCAAATATACTCTCCTTCCCCAATTCCGTAAAAACGAAACCTAATTTTCAAATTATTTTACAATATTTTTTAGAAAATTGGAACCCTTTATTGCACTTTTAATTGAAAAAGCTATAAAACCTTTACACTTTGGCCATTTAAACTAATTAATAAACGTGTTTTTTAGAGCGAATAGCATACGAATCCCATATAACAAGAGCAGCTCAAGATGTGACAGAAGCTTCAAAAATCACCTATTTTGTACGTTACTATAATTATTTGTTAAAACATCCTATAGGGAGGCCTTATAACTGTTTTCTGAATAAAAAAGCACTCCCTCCCACCTATTGCTTACAAAAAAAACCTTAGAGTTTATTTATTACTCTAAGGTTCAAAAATTTTAGATTACCTTAACTTCAAGAAAATCGCATCCTTTAATATTATTCTTTGTGACTAACTCTTTCACAGACTCAGAAGCAAATAAAGGTATCTCAAAGCCTTTTAATTTGAATAAATGGTTCATTTTTATGTCGTTTTTACTTAGTGCGTATTTTCTTATAGAGTATATTTTCTCATCATCCAAATTAATGACGCTATAATCCGAATAATTTAAATTTATTGCATCAACTACGTTAATAACGTTGGCTACGTAATAGTTATTTAATGTCGTATTATCCGCAGAGTTAATTACTTTTACAGGTAAATACTGTACTCCGCACACATTTAACTCACATAATACATCCTTAAATCTTGTTGATACAATTAACCATCCGAGATTATTAGCTAAATAATCGGTTAATCTATCTCCTTCTGATGGATTATATAAAAAAGCAATGTCTTTATTCCAGTCGTGAATATATTTTCCTTCACTTAATTCATATTGTTCGAAACCATGAGTATTATTACAATAACAGACAACATCATTATCATTGCTGTCATCTAATAATAATTTAAAATATCTCATTTTAACCTCCAATAATCTTTATAAAGCATATCTGGGTTATTTCTTATTTCAGATTTCAAACCTTCAAACATCTTAAGGAATTTATCTCTATCTCCTTTAGCTAGATTATCAAATGTCCTTAGATTATCCACTACATAATCATGATAAGCATTAGGGTGTCTTCCTTGATGTGGGAGATACTCTTTGTTCCATGCATCATCTAAGTCTAAATTGTATTTTTTTGTAATACTCTCTATTTGTGGAGTATATTTCTTGCTTTTATTTGTTGCATAGTGATGATTTTGCAAAGGTTTACTATTACCCTTACCAGCATCCGCAATCTCATCCACATTTTTTTTCTTAACTCCTGGAATCATAGTGACGGATTGATAGACGTCTTCTAATTTATTATACAGGCCATTTTGTCTCAAGTATCCTCTTAAATACTCGATGACTTGAAGAGCGTCATCACCATACTTAACGGCAAGTTTTCCGCCACCTAACACATCACCGATGATTGGGATTGCTGCCAGAACAGAAAGCCCCGCATTCTTCCAATCCCCCTCGACAAGATAAATCAAGGAGTTTACGGCATCCGCAATTGGGCCAATCGGCGTTAGACCCGCGACATCCAGTACCATATGCAAGCCTTTCATGGTAAATGGTATAGAAGCAAAAAGGTTTTTTGGATCACCGGTAGACTGTTTGCCTTCATGCTTTGATAAGTGGCTGTTTAACAGCTCTTTTGTCAGCGTTTTACCGTTCATTCGCTGCTCGACTTTTATGACCGAATTAGGTGGCATCTCAAGACCTGCAATGTAATCTTGATTCACCTTAGCGATATCCTTTGCCGAAATATCGATGTAACCTTCTTTCGTGATGGTCTCACTAAAAGTGATCGCATTCGGACCATCGGCTATTTTAGCAATTCCATCTCCAGCATCACGCCATTTTGTGTATTCATAATGCCACATAGTCGTATCTTGGCTACGCAGATAATGCCGGTAAAAAGTTTTATTGTCTTCTACATCTATTAACTCAGGAGTGCCCGGGATATAAATAGGGCTTGGCTGAGTTGGTGTCCATATATGAGCATATAAAGTTCCGTTAACTGTTTCTTCTTCACTATGACTCTCGTAATTTCGTACCCAGCTCGGTAATAGACCTGGTCCGTATGATCCACCATCCACATACTCCGCAACATGCCCTGTCGGATCCCACATGTTCATTGGGTTGTTCATAACATAGGCATAGCGGTTTAAGGATTGCGGGTTGTTCAATTCACCCGGATACGTGTCTTCACTCATAAAACGACCTGCGTTCGGGTCGTACCAACGGGCATTCATGTCAATGAGCCCTGTTTTCCCTTCATAACGCATTCCTGTGTAGCCATGATGGTTGTATGGTGACGTAATACCTGTAAAAATGCCTCCAAATGCATCATATCTGTAACGCTCGATGATGTCGCCATGACGGTCGGTCGTTTCGGATACAGCACGCTGCCCATCGTACTGATAGTACAATAAGCCACCTGTTGTCTTTAAGTTTGGATCATGTGACGGATTGGACAGTCCGTGAATCCCGAACATCTTCCGCGAAGTAAGCTGGCCGTTCGGTCCATTGTAGTACTCCGCATAAGGAGAGCCAGATTCACTGTACTCTTTATGCAGGTTATTAGACAAACCTTCATACAGATAGGTCGTTTCCTTATGGTAGACATGGTCCTTGCCGTTTTCCCCATACTGCTTATATAAACCAATTTTTTTACCTTTTCCTGGGTTGTTAAAAGGACCTTTACCATTGCCTGTGTCGGAAAGATTGTTGCAGTTCGCCTTCCCATTGCCTTTTCCGTTGTTGTTATTGGCATTTTCGTTTTTCTTTTCTTCTCCTTTGCCGTTGTTTCCGTTTCCATTGTTGCCCTTTTCTTTACCTTTACCGATACCATCAAAATCTTTCCATGACATTTCTTCCCGGTAGATACGTCTTCCAAAAGCATCATAGGAGTAGCTGGCGTAGCTGGCGTCCTCAAATTCTGCGAGCGTTAACTGATTCGCGTTGTTGTAAGTGAAATCTACTGTTCCTTCACCGGTTGTACGGCTAATCAGGTTACCGTTTTTATCATACTTATATTGCTTATCGTTTTCAGAGATTAATTGATTAATCGCATTATAAGAATAGTTGTGTTCACCGCTGTCCGTTTTCATTAAAAGACGGTTTCCAACTGCGTCATATGAGTATTGAACCTTACTGCTTGGTTCGACAAGATAATCCGGCTGGTCATCTGTTACCGTGAAGTCAAGGTCCAGATTAAGAGTCCCGTCTGGTTCACAAGTTAAAGGAGGCTTATCATTTTTCCCCTTTCCGTTCCCCTTATCTTCATTGTTCCCATTCCCTCTATCGTTCCCGTTACCATTGTTATTGCCGTTTCCATTTCCTTCACCATTGCCATTGCTATTATCACCTTGGTTGCCGTTGCCTCCGTTGTTTCCGTTACCAGCCTCGTTTCCGGTGCCATCACCATTACCGTTACCGCCCTGGTTTCCGTTATCTTCACCATTTCCGTTTCCTCCACCATTGCTGGTTTCGTCTTCTTCGTTTCCGCCACCTGAGCTATTTCCGGTCTCGCCTTCTTCGTTTCCGTTACCTTGACCATTGCCGGTCTCGCCTTCTTCGTTTCCATTGCCTCCGCCATTACCGTTGTTTCCATTACCATTTGAAGCAATCATGACGTTGCCGGTTTCGTCACTTTTCTTATCTTTATTACTTTTTGCAGAAGGTTTTTCTTCATTATTCCCTTCATTTCTTCCATCTTCAGGTGTATCTGGTTCCTGTTTTAAACTTCTGATCTTTTCCTCCGGATACAAAACTTCAAGCAAACGGTTCAGCTTATCGTAGCTATAAGTCGTTTTTGCTCCATCTTCCTCAATTTGTTCTATTTTGTTTCCATTTTTATCGTATTCATAAGCGAAAGAAGAAAAGATGCCCTCAGTATTAATGTTTGATATTTTGCTAAGATTACCGTCTTTATCATATGAACGTGTAATTTGATTGCCGTTCCCCATTTTCCTAAGATTTTCACGACCTATTTCGTCATACTCAAAGGTCGTAGTATTTTCTTCCGGGTCCATAACACTAACCATTTGGTTACGTTCATCATAAGTGTACTTGGTTGTACGGTCTTCACTGTTGGTTACAGAAAGCATATTACCCACAGAGTCGTAATCGAACGATAAAGATTTGTCCATCGTCACGTTTTGTTGTGCAGTGATTCTTCCAAGCGGGTCATACGTATATTTTTCATGGGAAGCTGGTGTTTTTGCTTCTGTAACACGGCCAGCCTTATCATATGCAAAAGAATGCAGTTCATCTCCATAGTTAATCATGGAAACTTGGCCGTTTGGAGTATACGTAAATCCGTTTGTCGTTCCATTGGGTGACATCTGCTCGATGATTTGTCCTGCTGCATCATACGTAAAAGCAGTCTCAAGTCCTAATGCATTTATTTCTTTTGTTGGTTGCCCGTTCTTGTTATAAGCCCAGCTTCTGCTGTTTCCATTAGCATCCGTCTGCTTTAAAAGCTGCCCTGTAGGGTTATATTCGTACGCCGTGATGCTACCAAGCGAGTCTTGAACTTGTTTTAGCAAATTGAGTGGATTGTAATGATATGTTGTCGCATTGCCTTTTGGATCCTTTTCCTCAGTCAAGTTCCCAACTTTATCATATTGAAAAGAAGTAACATTCCCTTTTGGTGACTTTTCCTCGATTACACGTCCTACAGCATCGTATTTATAGTGAGTCTTGTCGCCTGCTTTATTTTCTATAGCCGTCATATTACCAACTTTGTCATATGACCATTTAGTGGAAAAACCTTTTTGATCGGTTTGTTCTACAGGACGACCAATTTCATCATACGTGTAAGAGATCATTTGATTTAACGGATTAGTCTCGCTTAACAGATTTCCTTCCGCATCGTACTTGTAGCTTGTTTGATTGTTTAACGGATCAGTTACCTTAAGAAGATGACCTACTCTGTTATAGTCGTACTTCAATGATTCGGCTTCTGAATTCGTTCTTTTTGTAACTCTTGATAATAAGTCGTACTCAAAAAATGTAACTCCACCTGCAGGATCGGTCATCGAAGCAATATTTCCGGCATTGTCATATGCGTACTTCGTTTTGCGTTGAATGGGGTCGATTGCTTCGATATTACGTCCCAATGCATCGTACGTGTATGACCAGGATCCACCTTCTGCATCTTTTTGCGATGTTAAAAAGCCACTTGCATTGTAGTTGTATGTAAGGTTTCCGCCGTCAGGATTCGTCTGTTGAATAATACGATTTAATGCATCATACCCATACTTTGTTTCTCCGCCAGCAGCATTTTTCATCGAGATCTGATTTCCTGCAAGGTCATAATCATACTCGGTTTTGTTGCCATTTTTATCTGTATACACCGTCAAATTGCTAACGGCATCATAATCCATCTTTTCTGTATGCCCTAATGCATCTTTTACTTGAATGACACGATTTAAGTTGTCATATATATAGGTCGTTTCGTGTCCAAGTGGATCGATTAGATCTGTCACTTGTTTTAATGCGTTAAATCTCTGCTTCGCGACAGCACCAGTAGCATCTTTGATTTCCATCATTTTTTTATCGTCTAAATAAGAATAGCTCGTTGTTTCACCTCTCCTATCTTTCTTGGAAAGTACACGGTTAAGTGGGTCATACGTATAAAACGTACTTTTCCCCATCGGATCCACAACTTCTTTTATATTGCCTGCTTTGTCATATACCTGCTCCGTTACACCTTCCATTGGATCGGTAATTTTCACGACACGACCTAGTTCATCATATTTGTACGATGTCATGGCCTTGTTCGGAGCAACCATCTTCGTTAACCTGCCCGCTTTGTCGTAAGAGTAAGAAGTTGATTGATTAAGAGCATTGATCGTTTTTTTAAGGTTGCCGAGCTTATCATATTCATACCTTGTTTCGTGTTTGGATGGATCAGCAACCTTTAAGAGTTTACCGTTTAAGTCATACTCCATAAGTGTTTTGTGACCCAATGCATTTGTAACTTCTGTCAAATGACCAAGTGAATTGTACCTATACTTTGTTTCATGGTTTAAAGCATCAATCTGATTTGTCAGACGTCCTAATGCATCATATTGCATTTTTTGAATTGCACTATTTGGAAGCTTAATGCTGCTTACTTTTCCAAGTGAGTTATATTCATATTCTGTCACCCCGTTATCTGGATCTGTTGCTTTATCCATACGTCCGAGAGCGTCGTACGACCACTTGGTTACCTGTTTAAGCGGATTGATAACGGCCACCACTTGTCCTAATTCATCATAATTAAATGTGGTTACTCCGTAGATATCTTTTGTTGATTTTATTTTTCCATTTGCATAGTAAGTCATTTCCGTTACTTGATCTAATGGGTTAATTGTTTTTTTAAAGCGGCCCAATTGATCATACTGATACTTCGTAACCGCTCCGTTTGGCATTGTTTCTTTTGTAACTTGATCTAGATAGTTATAAGCTATCGTTGTTTTTTGTTTCAAAGCATCGATGACTTCGATCGGACGGCCAACTTTATCAAACTTATATTGAACCGTTTCCCCTTCAGCATTTTTGAAGGAAGTTAATTGACCGCGTTCGTTGTACGTGTAATAAAGTTTTGTATCATCAGGACGGATATATACAGTCTTATTTTCTTCAGCATTATAGGACCATTTATGTTTGTATCCCATCGCATCAACGGCTTCTGTCAGTCTATTTAAATCATCGTATTTAAATGTTTGGACAGTTTCCTCTGGTCCACTCACTTCTTTAACTCGGCCAAGGGCATCATATTCATACAGTGTTTTATGATTAAGCGGATTCGTTACGGATGTTACCTCACCTAACGTATTGTATGTGTATTTGGTTACCCCGCCTGCTGTGTCCTTAACGTCTGTTACATTTCCATATGTGTCGTAGCTGTAGTATGTAATTTCACCAATAGCGTTCTTAACCGTTGCTAGATGCCCGCCGGCGTGATAGGTGTATTCTTCTGCACTTCCGTTACGAAGCGTTTTCTTAATTAATTGTTTTGCGGCATCATATTCATATTTTTCTGAAGTCTTATCTTCGTATGTTTTGGTCGCTAAAAGCCCCAGTTTGTTGTAAGCATAGCTGATAGACTGACCTGTAAAAGACGTTTCCTTCGTTAATCTGCTTGCATCATCGTATTCATAGGTCTGTGTTCTTCCTATAGGATCCGTAATTTTCTTTATCTGTTGCTGGTTGTTGTACTCGTATGATGTTATGCGGTCCAGTTCATCTTTTACAGACGTCACCTTTCCTTTAGCGTTGTACGAGTATTTCAATGTACCTGCTGGTGATGAAACCGTATCTGCCCCATACTTTCCATACGTATAAGAAGTTTTTCCTTTGATATTTGTGTGCTCTTCTAAGCGTCCTAACTCATCCCATTGGAATGAATCCTTTTGTCCTCCAGGTGAAATAATATCTTTCATTCTACCTGCATTGTCGTATTGATATTGAATGACTTTTGCTGCAGGATTAATGATTTTTTTCAGTTTTCCATTGTTGTAGTATTCGTGCGTTGTTATTTGTCCCTCTTTGTTTGTAAGGGTTAAGACTCTTCCTGCTTTATCATAGGTATATTTAATGGTTTTATCTTTTTCATCTTTTATTTCTAAAAGGTTTCCATCGGGATCATACTTGTAAAATTCACGTGAACCATCTGGATTGCGAACGTTTTGCAGCTCCCCAAGTATATTAAACTGGTATTGAGTGGTTTCCGACTTTCCGTTTGTCACCTGTTCTAAATTGCCGTAGCTGTCATAAACAAACGTCATTGCTTTTCCGTTTGCATCTTTAGTCCATAGCATTCGACCTTTTGCATCATATCCGTATGTAGAGATGATTCCATTTTCGTTCTTCTCAGTCATGTTTCCATTGTTGTCATAGCTATATGTGATGGATTGGCCAGTTGAAGTCGTGATTGATACAGGCTTGTTCCATTGGGCATTGTAGCTGTATGTCGTTACTATGCCGAACCGGTCTGTATGTGTTTTTAAGCGGTCTTTGCTGTCATACGTGTAACTTTCCGTTCCGTTCGCACTTACCGCTTTCGTTATTTTCTTTTCGTTGTTGTAAGTAAAGCTTGTTACTTGCTTTTTCGGGTCGATGATCTTAACTGCTTTTTCGCCGCTGATCTCATAGACCCACTTTTCATCTAATGCGTTGAACTTCTCGGTTTTTGTCAGTTTCCCACTGCTGTTCGATGTATAGTCATACGTATAAATGGTTTTGTTATCCGGATCTTTTACAGAAGTTACACGGTCTTTGCTGTCATAGGTGAAAGAGGTTTTCTCGTTTTCCCCGTTCGTGATGCCTGAGATTCTTCCCTTGCCGTCATATGAATATGTAATCTTTTTATTACCAGGATAATCTATCGTTGTTAAACGCTTTTTTGAGTCGTATGTAAAAGCGTATTTTTCATTTAAAGGATTAATAAGTTCGTCTATTAAACTGCCATTCCAATGAATCTGGATGGAACGACCTTTATCGTCAGTGATGCGATTAACGCGTCCGTTTCCGTTGTAGGAGTATGTGAGAGAATTTCCGTAATGATCCATTTCCCTCGTCATTTTACCTGCTTTAACCGGCTGATCTTCACGCCACGGTGCAAAATAGCCATAATACGTAATCTTCCTGCCATCTTTTGATTCGACTACGTAATCGTACTGGCTGTTACGAGTGAGGGTATCGCCGTTTTCTCCAGATTTATATTGACCCTTGTGCAGCTCGTAGTTGGTCATCTTATCCCCATCATAGTTCGTTACAAAAGCATCTGGGTCATCTTTTACAAATTCGTAGTTGAGTGTCGTGCCATCCATACGAAATTCACCCATGGCAAACTCCGCGTACATTTGCAGTTTGGAGTCTAGCTTCGTCTGCCAACCTTTACCGAACGGACCGACTTTATCGTTATTACTCTTGTAATCTCGCTGAATGTTAAATAACAAACCCTCTCCCGGTACGAGGATGTCCGTTTCAGACAGTTCCAGTAACCCAGTTTCTTCATTTACAGGTGGATCCTGATTGTCACTTGAAGGAGGAAGCAAATTCGTTTCCTTGCGAGGTGACACATGGCTGTCCGGACTTTCAGGTGATGTGTTCGGCAGCTGCGGCATGGTGCCCTGCGCCGGATTTGCCATTGGTTGATGTGTGTCTGTTTGCGGCAATAAGCTAAGCAGATTATCAGGATTGGAATAAAAATCGTTTGTGTAATCCTGTTTAGCGGCAATAGCCTGCATAGGATAAGCTAAAACGCTTGTGATTAATAGAATGAGTGCAATTATACTGTTGGTTACTCTTTTTTCCAAAACAAAAAACTCCCCTCGTTAACCGTAAAAAGACAAAAAAGCACTCTGAAAAATTCGAGTGATCCGGTAAACAAAGGAAGTTAATATCTAGTAGTATGGATCTACGGCAACCCAGCCGTCATAGCAGTTGCACTGCTTTAGACCTGTGGCTTTGCGTCCCCGTCTTTCAACGAGTTTGCCATTATACGGAATATAGTTTAATAGTCATGATTCTTTTATACCATACTACAAATTATTACAAAGTTTTACATATTTTTTATGTTTTAGGAAAAACAATTCATTTTACCTATCTTATATATAGGTCTTTTTTCGTGTATATTTACATTGGATTTTAGAAAACGCAGTGGAACGTATGTAATGGGAGTTTTTTTAGGAGTACTTCTTTTTATGGGTATATTATTTTTACTATGGTTCTTTTTTTCTATAAATTCTTAACAAAAAAAGATAACCTTCAGTGGTTATCTTTTTAAGCAAATAATTTTTCAGGAGTATTTAAAATCTCTCCGATATTGTTTTTTAATAAAATTGATTTTTTGGCTATTCCTTTTTCAAATTGTTCAATTGTTGTACTGTCCCCGTTGCTCTTTGATGGTTCAATTTTAATAATTTCTTCTAACTGCCTACGGACAGGAATATCATTTTGAGAAAGCTCTCCATTGACTAACTTACTCATAAAAACAAATGTATCCATATCTCTATAATTCAGTTCGATTTCAATTCCAATCTGGTCGTTTACATACAAGAAGGTTGTCTTCCAACTCCCATCTGTAGCAACCGGTTCAGAAAATCCATAATCACTTATAAGATAGGAAAAACTCTCTTCCGTTATTGATGAGAATAAATTCATGGTAACACACACCTCCGTTTTATTGTAGTTGCGTTCTATTTATTATTGAATGAATTCCTTACAGTTTACATGCTTTCGCTACATAAAGATATTACTTATACTTCGCTCTGTTTCCGTCGACTCCTCTTTAAAGACACAAAAGGGAATAAAAAAACCACCAGGAGAGGAACACGGCTTGAACCGTGTCCTTTCCTGGTGGACAAAATTGATGGATTTGTAATTGTATGGGGTCTGTCCCCAAGTCCTACTCTGTTACTTTTGTAATACGGTTTTCGATTTGTGGATCTACTGTTTTTAATGTTTCAATATGCTTGATTAAAGCATCAAGGTCCGTGATGCTAACAGTATTGTTCTTTCCTTCTAGTAATACGGTGTATCCATCACCGCCTCCAGCCATGAAGTTGTTTACGGTTACACTGTACGTAGCTGCCGGATCGATATCACTGTCATCCGGTAATTTCACAGTAGTAACTTCTCCTTCAAATACTCCGTTTCCAACATCTTTAGAAGTATAAGTGACTTTCAAACCAGCAATTTGAAGAATTTTTTCACGCCCAGTTACCCATTGTTGGTTTAACAACTCAACAACTTGTGCACCTGTAAGGTCCATTGTTACCAAGTCATTACCGAAAGGCTGAACAGTGAATGCATCTTCCCAAGTAATTTCACCAGTATCGATAGCCGCACGAATTCCTCCTGGATTCATGAATGCAAAGTCCGTCCCCGTTTGAGCGATCATGGAGTCTGCGATCAAGTTCCCCATTGGCACTTCACCATGTTCGTTTGCATCTTCGCTGATTCCGTTTGGCGCTTGTCCGATTACTTTGTTCAGCTGATCTTTTACTTTATTATAAGCTGCATCTACCATCGCTTTGATTTCAGTATCTGGTTCTACACCTTCATGAAACGTTGTAATTACTTCTGCAGATTTTTTAACGATATCACCTGTCTTTTTATTGATTAAAAGGTCGATATCAGAAAATGCTGTCCCAGAAGCGTAAGATTGAACAATTAATTTGTTATCAACAATCGTATTAGTAAAGGCATGGTTATGTCCTGCATACAAGACATCCACTTCATCATCTGCATTCTTAGCAATGTCAATCAACTCGCCAACCGCATTTTTGCCGTCTGCATCCGAATACGCAGGGTTATGAGCTAAAACAACGATAGATTCAATCCCTTGGTTTTTCAGTTCTGCAGCATACTTATTGATTGCTTCTGTTTCATCTGTAAACGAAATTCCTTTAACACCACTAGGGATTACGATATCAGGTGTATCTGAGTAAACCACACCGATAAATCCAACTTTAACCCCGCCGACCTCTTGAATCGTGTAAGGCTCTAAGATTGGTCTCTTTGTTTTTTCATCTACAACGTTTGCAGCAACATACGGGAAGTCTGCCCCGCCAAATTCACCAGTTGCTTCATGTTCACCACCAAAAATCAGGCGCTTCATTTCTTCTACACCTTCATCAAATTCGTGATTTCCAAGCGTTCCAACGTCAAATCCAAGTGCATTAAATATCTCTATTGTAGGCTCGTCCTGTAAAAGTGCTGAAGCAGGCGCACTCGCACCAACAGCGTCTCCAGCATGAACCATCAATGTGTTCTCAGGGTTTTCTGCTTCATGTTTTTTTAAATATGCAGCTAAGTATGCAGCGCCACCGGCTGGTTTTCCGCCTATCATTTTAGTTGTGTTAATTTGTCCGTGAAAGTCATTAATTCCCAAAAGCTGTACAGAAACTAGCGAACTCTTAAGCAGCTTATGTATAACCGCTGCCCCTTCTGCACGAATAGTTGCATCTTTAGGAGCTAGAGTCGTTGCTGTTTTCCCATTAATTAAACCGTGTTCCACGGCTACGTTAACAAAATCTTTCGCCCAAGCGCTTACTTGGTTCATATCTTTAAAATTAGGAGTTTCAGAGGATTCTACTTTTCCTTCAAGGTGGTATTCATATGCTCTTACTAACATAACGATCATTTCTTCACGATTCAGCGTTTTGGCAGGATCAAACTTCGTCTCAGTTGTTCCTTTTACAAGACCTGCTGCATACGCTTTTGCAATGTCATTTGCTGCCCATACTGGTAAATCTGTAAATGGTGTCTTTTCTTCTGTTGCTGGTAGATTCAGAGCACGGTTAATCATAACAATAAACTGCGCTCGCGTTAATTCAAGCTCTGGTCCAAATTTATTGTCACCAATACCATTTACTAGTTTTTCATTAGCTAATTCATGGATGATATTGTTCGCCCAATAATTGGGGTTCACATCTGTAAACTTAATAGATTCTTCTGCGTTTACTACATCTTTCCAAGTAATTGGTGCTGCTAAAACAGAAAGAGCCATTGTAGTTGCTAACATCGTACGGCTAAATCTTGAAAAAGGCTTTTTCGACATTTCCATCCCCCATTTTACAAAAATTTTGAATTACCAACTATAATTATATATTTTCAGAATAATAATGTAAGGGCTTTTATGTAAATATTTTATTAAATTAGTATATTTATGTAATTTAATAGGCTAAAAGTTCTTATGGCTTATAGAGTTCTGGGTTTGAATCATAGAGTTGTTGTTTTGACTCATAGACTTGTTGTTTCGACTCATAGATTTGTTAATTTGACTCATAGAACTCACAGTACGACTCATAGGCAACAATTACAAAATACTTTTTGAGTCTTTTCGGACTGGTGCCGGTTGTTGGGGTTAGCTTACGATGGAAATAATAACAAATGAAGGTGAAACGAGGGTGAATGATGAAACGATTATTAACGTGTGGTATTGCATTAATTGTTTTATTAAGTATTTTTTCAAAACCTGCTACGGCTGAAGAATTTCCCCGTCAAAAGCTGATCTCAAGCAAATTTTTTAACGAATCTCAAATGATTATTGTTGAAGCGAACGGTTGGGATACCAAATATGCAAAACTGACTACATACGAAAAAGTGAACGGTGTCTGGAAGAAAGCTTTAGGTGATATGTCGGCTACTATCGGGTATAACGGGTTCGCTCAAGTGATGAAGGAAGGCGGAGGTTCTTCACCGACAGGTATTTACAACTTGGGGACAGGTTTTGGCTGGGCTGCGAAACCAGCTAGCACCAAATATTCTTACCGGGTAACGACTGCTTACGATTACTGGATTGATGATGTGACCTCTGTGGATTATAACAAGTGGATTTATTACACAGGTGATCCAACAAAACGCTGGAAATCGTTTGAGCGAATGAATCATCCATTATATAAATATGGGGCAGTGATAAAGTATAATGAAAATCCCATTGTTGCAGGTAAAGGCAGTGCGATCTTCCTGCATATGTGGAAAAGTTCAACCTCAGCAACTGCAGGCTGTGTAGCGGTTTCTGAAACCAATATGAAAACATTGTTAAGCTGGATGGATACAAAGAAAAAACCACTGATCGTAATGGGGCCAACTTCTGAGATCAACAGTTACTTATATGCACGAAGTGAAAAGCTTCAAGAAGTAGGTGTATCCGTAAACGGAGTTAAACAAACGTTTGATCAACCAGCCGTTTTAATCGATGGCCGGACGCTTGCTCCGTTCCGAGGAGTAGGTGAAGCATTGGGAGCCACGGTAAAATGGGATCAAGCCAATTACAAGGTGTTTGCTGAATTAAACGGAACAACTGTTGAGTTAAAACATTTATCTAATATAGCGAAAGTCAATGGCAAAGAAGTTTCTTTAGATACTGCTCCTCTTATTATTAAAGATCGAATGGTTGTCCCTGTTCGATTCTTTGCCGAAGCATTCGGAGCGGATGTGAAGTGGGATGGAAGCAAGAATATTGTGATGATCAATAAATAATAGGAAGCCATAGAAATATTAAATGAATTGTATATACGAAAAAACCTCCACGTCAGCGGATGTGTCCGCCTGACGTGGAGGTTTTATTGTTTTGTATTTGTATGGGGTCTGTCCCCTACTTTTGTACTACAGAACGCGGAACGTATCTGGACGCTCAGTTGATTTTCCAAAGTAATGCAAGATTGCTTCTACAATTCTACGGCTTGCTTCTCCATCACCATATGGGTTAGATGCCTTAGACATCGCTTCATATGCTGCATCGTCCGTAAGCAATTCCTTCGCAAGTCCGTAAATCGTCTCTTCATCAGTTCCAGCAAGCTTTAATGTACCGGCTTCGATTCCTTCTGGACGCTCCGTTGTGTCACGAAGCACAAGAACCGGAACGCCAAGTGAAGGTGCTTCTTCTTGGACACCGCCGCTGTCCGTTAGAATGATGTGAGCTCGTGATGCAAAGTTATGGAAATCTACAACTCCAAGAGGCTCGATCAAATGAATGCGGCTGTCGCCTTTTAGGATTTCATCTGCTACTTCACGAACAGCTGGGTTTAAATGCACTGGATAAACCACTTGTACATCGTCATGTTCGTTCACTAGACGCTTAATCGCACGGAACATGTTACGCATCGGGTCACCCAAGTTTTCACGACGATGAGCCGTTAACAAGATTAATCTGTCGTCACCTAACTTTTCAAGAACTTCATGAGAATAATCTTCTTTTACAGTTGTCTTTAAAGCATCAATCGCTGTGTTCCCTGTTACATAAATGCTGTCACCTGGCTTGTTTTCGTTCAGCAGGTTTTTAGCAGCTGTATCCGTTGGAGCAAAGTTTAAGTCTGAAATAACACCAGTCAGCTGACGGTTCATTTCTTCCGGATACGGAGAATACTTATTCCACGTACGAAGACCTGCTTCAACGTGTCCAACTGCAATTTTGTTATAAAGTGCAGCAAGGCTCGCAACAAATGTAGTTGTCGTGTCACCATGAACAAGTACAACGTCAGGCTTCTCATCTTGCATGATTTTATCTAAACCTTGAAGTGCACGAGTCGTCACATCGATCAAAGATTGGCGATCCTTCATGATATTTAAATCATGGTCTGGAGTTACACCGAAAATCTCTAAAACTTGATCCAGCATTTCACGGTGTTGAGCCGTTACCGTTACTATGGATTCGATCTGTTCATTATATTTTTCTAACTCCAATACAAGCGGCGCCATTTTAATCGCTTCCGGTCTTGTACCGAAGATTGTCATTACTTTAACTTTATCAGCCATTTTTTTTATTTCTCTCCTTTAATCAGGACATATGTATACCATTATGGGCGAAATACCCTCATTTCATGCTACTTCTTCATACGAATCCCGTCAATAGTTATCAATTTACACTAATTTTAGTGACCAACAATATGTTTCGACATTAAAACTATATTTCCTAGCCGTCAGTATGTATCTTGAAACATTTCCCTCTCAGAGTGGATCTAAAAAAATCTGCCTCAACTAACTAGGCAGATTCATTATTTTTATTTAAATATATTATAGATATATTCTGCCCATAATTTATGGCCATCTTCATTCGGAACTAACTCCGCAACGTACTTATTGATATCCTCTGAATCCACACTTGGCCAAGCCTCCCAGTGGTCAAGATATGGAATTCCCTTTTCTTTTGCATAATCTTCTAAACCACTTACTTGAGTAGCATACTTTTGCGGCTGATAAATTGGGTTTGAAGGCTGGATTAAAATAATTGCCTCAGGATTCGTATACTTGATATCATTAATCATCTTTTCGAGCACAAATAATGTATCCTCAATTGTTACACCTTCATTATCATTTAAAAGTACAGGTTCAATGAGAAATATATCAGCTCTTTTTTGTACTAAATCAGAATAATTACCTTTATTAGTCAGATCTAAACTAGTCGATTCTCCAAAACTAACTGTTTCCACTGTTACATCTTTTCCATAGGTTTCATTCATTTTTGAAGTGAAAAGTTTAGCCCACTTACCATCTTCATTTGATGTTAAAGAAGATCCTACAAGTGTTAAGTTCAAACTTTCCCCAGCATCCTTCTTTTTTTGGAAGAGTTCAGCAATTCCAGCAGGTGCATTTTCAAAATGCTCCTCCGGCTTCTTTTGAGAGGAAATTTTTTCTGTTCTTGCCTTCTCTTTTGGTGTTTTTGCTAATTCAAGCTTTGCTGCATAAGCTGTTTTTTCTAATTTGTTATTGTAATAAAAGTGCCCGCCAATCACACTTAGTACGCAAGCAACCATGATAAACACCGTCAAAAACCGACGTTTCTTCACCCGTCCCAACCCCTTATATAGTCTACTACTATAATAAAGGGTAAAATTTACTATTACAAGAAAATTGTTGAAATATGTAGACTATCTTTATAAATTCTGTCGAACGTATTTTGTTCCTGAATTTCCAAAAATTTGATATTTTTGATTAGTAAGTATTATTCAATAGAGGAGATTAGAAATATGAAAAATATTTTGCTAGCCTCGATTATTTCAATAGGTTTCTTATTCAGTGGCTTATCAATGGGGTCGACAGAAGCAACAAGTAAAAAGAAATTGGAAGAAAAAGTAGAAGAGCAGGAATTACGTATTCAACATCTAGAAGAAAAGATGAAAAATACAGAAGAAACAATTAATGAATTGAACACAGTTACTCAGAACCTTTCTGAAAAAAGTGATTACTTACAAGATGAAATATCATATCTTCAAAATCGAAATCAATATTTAGAACATCAAATTCAGCAATTGATTGGTACTGTCTTTGCAGAGTTCACCACTTTTGAAGATACACCGACAAACGAACTTTCGTCTTATTTAACAAACCACATTAAAAGCATGAACCAACAAGAACAAAAAAATTGTGTTAGTACAACCAATTGCCAAAAGGAAACCATTGAAATCAAAGTTATATTTAAAAGCAATTCCTTTAATTATGAAGATCTCATTTCAGCGGAAGAAGTAATAGAAATCATACAAAATGTTTTAGATGAAAATGTAAATTCATTGGATTATATCAATATCAAAAATGTACAAGTTAAAATGCAGCATCATGATAGTTTTCTATACGAATTTACAGTAGGAAGATAAGAAAGAAGAAAGAGCCCTTTGAGCATCATAGGGCTCTTTTTCATAATAAAATCATTAATCGAAATTCTCTTTAAACACCTTCTTCACTTTCGGCACGAGATAATGACTGCCGCCTCTTCCTTTCACATCCTCAATCATCATGGTAACGAGAAGCGACGGATCCTCTGTGTTATAAGCTACAAACCAGCCGAGTTCCATTCCGTTCTTGTCATCTTTGCTCTTTTTCAACTCAGCGGTTCCCGTTTTTCCGGCTAGAGGCAGTTTTGGCATATACGCCTCATGTGCTGTTCCGTTTGTGCTTGTAACAACTTTCATTAAGTCATCCCGAATGATTTTTGCTGTTTCAGGTGAGATCACGTTTTCTTTCCAGATTTCTGTTTCAGCGTTAGCCTGGTCTAATTTTGGCGCCAACAAGTTCCCCTCATTTAAGAAAGGTGTGTAGGAGATGCCCACATGCAGCGCGCTCATCTGGATTTTCCCCTGGCCGTATCCGCTGTCGGCTAGCTGAATTTCAGTCATGTCTTTTTCACCAATTGTTGAAGCATTAAAGGGATACCCGACCGGGATATCTTCTCCTAAACCAAATTCCTTGAGTCCGCTCACAAACTTCTCCTGCCCCAAGTCAAGTGCCTCCTGAGCAAAGTAAATATTATCGGAGTAGATGAGCGCTTTTTCAAGGTTCACACTTGGTACTGGACTTACTCGGGTTACGTGGTAATTCCCCCACGACTCACCCTTCTTCCATGTTTTCCCGCTCACCTTCATGACATCATTTGGTTCCAATGTACCGTTCTCTAGACCAATGGCAGCCGTCAGTGGTTTTAGTGTGGAACCTGGAGCATACGTGTAGATAAAACGATTCAACTTTGGTTTTTTCGGATCGTTTTCCAGCTTGTTTTTTGTTTCGTTTGAGATTCCAAGCGTATATTCATTCGGGTTATATGATGGACTATTCACAAGAGCCAGTACTTCACCGTTTTTCGGATGAATAGCGGATGACGTCCCCACATCTCCTTTTAGCTGTGCATAAATCGACCGCTGAACGTTACTGTTAATCGTTGTTTTCATGTCTTGACCATTTACAACTTCTTTTTCCGCCAATACCGCTTTTTCTTCCTTTTCTTTCGTTACAATCTTGATGACTCCGCCCGATGTTCCACGCAGCTGCTCTTCGTACACTTGCTCAAGTCCTGCTTTTCCGACCCAGTCCTGCGCTGTGTATCCCTTGCCTTTTAACCTTTTGAGGTCATCGGCATTCACCGGGCCGATATAGCCGGTAAGATGCGCCGCCCCTTCCTTCAATGGATATATCCGTGTTTCCTTCTTCGGAGATTTCACGCCCTCTAATGCGACCGCGTCGTGTATTTTAGGGTTATCTGTCTCCATTTTTTTAATAGGAACACCATAGTGAGGTTTTACCCAGGGCTGATCCAACTTTTTCTGGATTTCTTCTGGTGTCATTCCGAGGATTTTAGCTAATGGTTCAATCGTTTTGCTCGGATCCTCCGGCAGTTCTTGTGGAACAATCGTCACTTCATAAGCCGTTCCGTTGAAGGCTAACGGATTTCCTTCTCGGTCTAAAATCGCACCTCTTTTTGGTGATAGAGTCGAGGCTGAGATTCGATCGCCTTCCTCCATTTCAGGAAAGATATGCGACGTGTTCCATTGCACCTTCCATGCCTCTCTATCCTTACTCTCCTCAAGGTTCATATTCATCTTATGTGTATATTCAATTGGTCCAGCGAGGGTATCCATTTTAACGG
Organism: Fictibacillus halophilus; assembly: GCF_042680145.1. Classification (GTDB taxonomy): domain Bacteria; phylum Bacillota; class Bacilli; order Bacillales; family Fictibacillaceae; genus Fictibacillus; species Fictibacillus halophilus_A. Next base: position 2,743,367 of record NZ_JBHTNQ010000001.1, read on the forward strand.
AATATGCTAGACTTGCTTTCTCACTTTCTTCCTCTTTTTTCTCTTTAGAAGATTTCATTTTCACTGCTAGGTTCTTTGCTTCAATACCGCCATAAATGTCTTTGTAGCGTTTCACAAAGTCTTCTTTTGTGATTTTCTTCTTGGACTCTGAATCTAGCATTTCATACATGCTCTCAAAATCTTGTTTTTGCCAAGAGGCAACATACTTCTTTAATGTGTCCTCTGGTTTCGGAGGCTCCGAACAGGCTGACAACCACGTAAAACATAGGACAGCTAACAACATTATTTTGCAAAGATTTTTCAAAACAGATCTCCTTCCATTTAAACGTTTGTTTAAGTATAACAAGGACATGGTAATAAATGTATGATAGTTCCATGATAAAAAAAACACCTTATGAGCATTAGTTTGCTCATAAAGTGTTTTAGCTTAATAGTTTATACGCTTTGATCCAAGGTAACGATCCTGCCAATACTCATAGTTCAAGTTGCTTATCGTTACTCCAGTACTTGTACCTGCATGAACAAACTGGTTGTTGCCAAGATAAACGCCTGCGTGGGATGGACCTGTCGTGTATGTTTCAAAGAATACAAGATCGCCAACGGCAGGTTCACTGACCGAAGTAGTCGCATTCCACATTTGAGCAACCGTTCGTGGAAGTGACACACCTTCTTTTGCATAAATGAACTGAAGGAATCCGCTGCAGTCAAAACCTTGAGGAGTGGTACCTGCCCATACATATGGGGTACCCATCAGTTCAGCTGCGTTCGCAATAACATTAATCGTAATCTGATCAGAAGTTTTAGGCGTTTCACCTTTTTGTTTTTCCACTTCTGTCATTTTATCTAAAACTGTTTTCGTTACGATCCCCGTTACAGGTAACCCATAAGCTTTTTGGAACTTCTCAACACTTTCCTCTGTTACCGCTCCAAAATAGTCCGTAATCATCGGATAAGTAAAGAATCCTAGATTTTTCAAGCGTGTTTGCAGCTGTTTTACTTCCGGAGCTGTCATGCCAAACTTCAGTTCGTTCACCGTGTTTTGTGGAGGCTGTGGAGCAGGTGCTGGTTTAGATGGTGCTGATGGTGTTGCCGGTTTTGGTTGTGCCGCAGGTGGCTGCACTGGATTTTTCTTTGCCGCAACTGCTTTTTGAATTCGATCTAATGTCGTTGCGTCTGCAACCCCTGTCGCTTTTAGCTTTTGACTGTTCTGGAATTTCCGAACCGCTTCAGTCGTAATTGTTCCATAATAATCAGTCGTTTTATAATATGTAAAAAAGCCGAGAAACTTAAGATCTTGCTGCAGCTTCATGACAGCTTGTCCTGTCGAATGCAGCTTTAATTCTTTTGAAGAAGATGGTGCAACAGTCTGAACCGGCTGACTTTTTGGCGGTGCTTCTTGAAAAGATTTCTCTAAAAGCTTTTTGTACGTTTGTTTTCCAACGATCCCATCAACCACAAGACCATTCGCTTTTTGAAAGTCCATGACCGCTTTTTTCGTTACCGGTCCGAAATAGGTAGTCGTTTGCAGCTCTTTATAAAAGCCTTTTTCTTTTAAGAGGGATTGCAATTGTTTGACGTCAGTATGATTGATTCCTTGCTTCAAGGTCTGGTCGCCTAAAGCAGCTTCACCAACGAGAGGAACAGCAAAAAAAGCACCAGCAAACGCAGAAGTCATCACTAACCGTTTCACCACTGTGTTATCCATGTTTTCCTCCTTCAAAGTCCCGTTTATTACATATATCGGCAATAATGGATATTTATTTAAACTTAATTTCGACATAAAAATAAAAAAAGCCTGCAGGCTCTTTTATTTTTTGTTTATTATTTTTTGCACAGATTCAGTTAGCTTCTTTTCTGCTATTTGCAGTCTATTCTTTTCCTCCGCAAGCCTATCTTCATTCGCTCTAGTTAATTTGTAACGCGCTTCAGCCATTCTTTTTACTTCATCAGGATTTGGACCGCCTTGAATGTTGCGTTTTTTTATAAATTCGATTGGACAAATGATGTTGTTCCACTCTTCCAGCTTCAAAGAGACGTTGCATCGTTTACTGATTTCCTCGTTTACAGTTTGAAGAGGGATTTCGTTTAATTCTAGCTTTTCCTTTGAACTTTTTTTTGCGATTGAGCTTGCGATCTGATGAGCTGAACGGAAGGGGACTTTTTTGTCGCGTGCCAGAACATCTGCAAGTTCGGTTATTGTGATACATGAGGTCTTCGCCTGGTTGAGCGCTCGCTCTTTATCGACTTCCATTGTCCGGATAACAGCATGCATCAGTTGGATCATCCTGTTTGCTTTTTCATAGCTTCTGTAAAGATGTGGCTGAAGATCATCTTCCGTATCCACGATATCACCGAATGGCGTGTTATGAATCATTTGGATCGCTGCTAGTGCCTCGCCTACTGAAGAGCTGGCAAGTGATCGCGAATGCTCAATCGAGACCGGGTTTCTTTTTTGAGGCATGGTGGAGCTGATTTGAACGTAAGGATCAGCGACTTTTATGATTTTATATTCACGGGTTACAAGCTGGAGAAAGTCTTGAATCCATCTGCCACAGTTGAGCATCATGGATAGGACGGCAGTTGCAGACTCTATTAGGTAATCCGCACCTGCAATTGCATCATAAGAATTTTCGACGAGTTCACTGAAACCTAGAAGCTCGCATACTCTTTTTCTATTTATCGGGAAGCTGGTTGTAGATAAAGCAGCAGCACCCATAGGGGATCGGTTAACCGTTTCATATGCTATCCAAAGTCTTTGGATGTCTCGAAGGAATACATCTAAAATCGCAGTTAAGTAGTGGCCGAGTGTTGTTGGCTGTGCGGGCTGCGTGTGGGTGTAGGCTGTGATGATGGTTTCGGCGTGTTCCTGTATTTGTTCGAGGAGGGCATCTGATAAAAGCACCGAGCTTTGCAATAGCGTTAAAATATGTTCTCGTAAAACGAGCCGGTACATGGCAACACCCATGTCATTTCGGCTGCGTGCGATGTGCATTTTCCCAGCCAGGTCCAGGCCAATTTGCTCACTAATCCTGTGCTCCATCATAAAAAAGAGATCTTCAAACTGCGGGTCGTATTGGAGTGTTTGAGGATCCGTGTGGGATACGGTTTCCACTCCTTGAAGGATGGTTGTTGCCTCTTTTTTATCTAGAATACCTTGTTCAGCCAACATGACGACATGAGCTCGATGAATGTTAAACATTTGTTTAAAAAGATAGTCTCTTTGGTCGTTAAAAACCGGTCGCAGTAAGTGTTCTACGTATGTTTTTCCTAGAAAAGTATTGCCTTCAGTTTTAATAAATTCATCTCTAGATAGCATGGTTTCACTCCTTACAAAAAGGAACAATGATTGCTATTAGTGTATGGACTGGGTGAATGATTGGGAACTCGTATGATTTGGGATCGGATATGGTATGCTGATTGATTTACGGTACGTGTTCTTTTATTTATTACACGTTCGCTCAAGGAAAAGGTGATTTTCACGCAGAATAAGTTCACCACCACGCGAAAGGACTCAAGTTTCACGCAGTAAACCTTTCGTTCCACTCAGAATTAGTCTGTTTTCACGCACAGATTGCTTAAAACCCTTGTATTGGTTTTCATTAGGGCATAGAAAAACCCAAAAGATGCTTCACAACACCTCTTGGGCTTCATATTCACCTATTTTGCTTCTAAAACTTTAATAAACTCTCTCATATAATCCGGCAAATCCGGTGGACGGCGGCTTGAAACGAGGTGTCCGTCAACTACGACGGGTTCATCGATCCATTCGGCACCTGCATTCTCCATGTCATCCTTGATTCCTGGTGTGCTCGTTACTTTCTTACCATCAAGCACTTTTGCCGATACCAGTACCCAGCCGGCATGACAAATCTGACCGATAGGCTTCTTCTCTTGCTCCATGTGCTGAACCATCTCCAAAACTTCTGGAAAACGGCGCAGCTTGTCCGGTGCCCATCCGCCAGGAACTAGAATTGCATCATAATCGGCAGTTTTCACATCACCGAACGCGAAATCCGCCTCAGCAGGCACACCATATTTTCCGATGTACGTTTCCCCTGCCTTTTCACCCGCAAGTTCCACAACAGCACCTTCTTCACGCAACCGAAGAATCGGATACCATAACTCCAGATCCTCGAAATCATGATGGACAAGGCTGATTACTTTTTTACCTTCTAAACGCATGTTTAACAACACCTCCACTACCTATATTTCCTTTTCAGCGTAACATTAATCTTTATATGGATGATAGTGTGATGGTAGCATATGTATAAACACCCTGACTGATAAGAGGAGTATAGGAAATGAGTAAAAGTAAAATAGTGGGAATCGTTTCGTTCGTAGTGGGATTTGTTGCATCATTTTTAATTGTTCAGTGGATCTTATCATAATGATAAAACCCGGAGATTTCTTCCGGGTTTTATTTTTTTCGTATGTGATTGTAAGACCCGGTTTAAGGGGACATTAATGAAGTTTGAAGGATTTCACGTGGAGTTAGTTTTGTTGTTTCAACTCGAAGATTTCTCGATCGTGTTCTGCAATCTTATAATCATAATACTTTAGGTCGCTTTTTCGAACCATGTTTTCTTCAACGTTAGTTACTCTTTCTTCGATTTTTGTTACTCTTTCTTCAATGTTTGTTACTCTTACTTTTAAATCTGCAACATCAACTGTTAACTCCAAAACGCTTTGCTGTGTTTGTTGAGTTATTTCTATAATTTTTTGTAACATTTCTTTTTCGCTCATTATAAACACCTCCTTTGTTTCATTATATCAAAACGTCTTCATAATTACGGTGATATTATTAAACAAATGTTTAAATTAGTTGCGTAGAATTGCAATTATCTCCCTGACATCTTCATTAATAATTTCCAAATTCTCTAAAATGTTTTCTGCTATTTGAATCATTTATCTTATCCATTAATATTTTCACTCCAATCTAAACTTTTAGCAACTCGCTCTTGTTATTCTATCATTACTTTAAACAGTTAAAAACCACACCATCCCTGATGTGGTTTCAGTCTTATTTTTGCCCATAAACTTTGAACTTTTCAGTCATGAGTTCCATTTCTTCATCATCTAAAATAACCGGTTCGCCGATACATTTCGTGCGATAATAAATCTCGCAGCAAAACTCGATTTCTTCAGCGATTGTAAAAGCTGTTACGATATTGTTTGCTCCGGCTAGGAAACCGTGATTTGCTAACAAAACTGCTTTTCTGTCTTCCATCGCGTGGAATGCATTCTCTGCCAACTCTTCCGTACCAAAGCTTGCATATTCCGCACAGCGAACATTTTTCCCAGCATGTGCAACGAGATACGACACTGCCGGCAGATCCCAACGCATGGATGAGATGGTCGTTGCGAATGGTGAATGCGTGTGAACGACCGCATTGATGTCATCTCTTCTTTTATAAAAGATGGAATGCATGGAAAGTTCACTTGATGGTTTCAAGCTTCCATCAACCATTTCACCGTCCAAATCAACCACAACCACATCTTCCGGCTTCATCACATCATAATCAATTCCACTAGGGCTGATCGCGATTAGCTGACGCTCCCGGTTAAAAATACTGATGTTTCCGCCTGTTCCTTTTGTTAGCCCACGCTTAATCATTTGCTGGCAGTAATGTACTACTTGTTCCCGCTCATTTTGTAATAGCATCTGGTGCTCCTTTAAACAGTTTTTGCAGATTTTCTTCGTATGGTGCTTCAACGATTCCTTTTTCCGTAACGATTGCCGTAACAAATTCGTTTGGTGTCACATCAAACGCTGGATTATAAACTTTCACGCCTTTTGGAGCTGTGTATACGCCGAATCGGTTCGTTACTTCTTCCTCTTCGCGCTCTTCAATCGGAATCTGTTTTCCTGTTGGTGTTCTGAGGTCGATCGTCGGGGTTGGTGCTGCTACATAGAATGGGATGCCGAAGTTTTTCGCTAAAATCGCGACACCCATCGTTCCAATCTTGTTCGCTACATCACCGTTCGCCGCCACTCGGTCGCAACCTACGATAACCGCTTGAACCTTCCCTTGTGACATAACCATCGCCGCCATGTTGTCCGTGATCACCGTCACGTCAATCCCTGCACGTTGAAGTTCTAGTGCTGTAAGGGTTGACCCTTGAAGGCGCGGTCTTGTTTCATTGGCGTACACCTTGATATCCCAGCCTTTTTCTTTTGCAAGATACATAGGGGACGTCGCTGTTCCATATTTAGTAGTTGCAAGAGCTCCCGCGTTGCAATGTGTTAAGATTCCCATTCCATTAGATAAAAGTGTTAGGAGATTTTCACCTATCATGCGGTTGATTTCTTCGTCTTCTTTATGGATGGCGATGGCTTCTTGAAGTAAAGCTTCTTTAATTTCAACCACAAGACTCGAAGACAGTGACTTCGCCTTTTCCTCCATACGCTCTAATGCCCAGAAAAGGTTAACAGCCGTTGGCCTTGAAGTCGCGAGGTAATCGGACTTCTCTTTTAAATAAGAAAAGAACGTCTCAAAAGAATCCTCCGGCGCATCCATCACACCCAAGTACAGTCCGTAAGCTGCAGACACGCCAATCGCTGGCGCACCGCGCACTTTCATCGTCACGATCGCGTCCCAAACACTTTCGATCGTTTTATAAGAATCATATCTCACTTCATTCGGAAGCGTCGTCTGGTCTAGCAAAACCAGCGCGTCATCCTTCCACTGAATCGGTATTAGTTGTTCTGACATTTACATCACCTTTAAGCCTTTCACCATTTTTTCCGCTTCTTTAAATGTAGCAACGAAATCTTTTCCTTCTGTAAATTGAGAACGCTGCTTAATGAAACGGACCGCTGCTGTTAAACAAATCTGCTCGGCTTCGATACGTTTATCTGAGTCTGTAATAGACGTAATATCCTTAACCTTCGCTAGACCAATGATTCTGCGAGTCAGCTCCAGTCCTGCAACTGCCGCAATGTCAGCAAGCACCTCACTCAGGTACCACTTCTTAAAACCAACTTGCTTAGCGGTTAGTTCCGTTACTTCCTGGTCCCATTTATACTTGAACTTTTCTTTGAACTGGTCAACAACATCTTCAATGGTTTTTTCAATCCAATCAGTAAAATCTTTATTTCCATGTGCGTTGCCGTTCGACCAGGCAAAAAACAGGTTCGCAATCACATTTCCTACGTCATATCCCATCGGTCCGTAGAACGCAAACTCTGGATCAATCACTTTTGTGCTTTCTTTTGTGATAAAAATAGATCCTGTATGTAGGTCGCCGTGAAGAAGCGCTTGAGCGTTGTTCATAAAGCTGAACTTCAGCTTTGCCGTTTCTAATTTTAAGTCTTCATCGTCATAAATGGTAGACTTAATCCACTCTTCGTTACCAGGCGTGAGTTCGTTTCGATTGTTATTGTCGTAAAAAGGTTCTGTGTACACTAGATCCTCTGTAATCTCACAAAGTTCTGTGTTGATATACTGCTTCACGAGTTCCTTTTTTGCCTTATGCTCCATGACAACGTCTGAAGTAAGCAGCAAATTGTTCACCATAAACGTTGTAATGTGATCCGAAAATGCGGGGAACGTTTCGTGGTTTAGAAGTGCTGTTCGCATGATAGTATAGTCCGAAAGATCCTCCATCGCACAGCAACTCATCACTTCATCAAACAAATACACTGTTGGCACCAATCCTGGTGACAGCTTGTCCTGCAGCAATAGGACGTTGGATTCAATCCTGATGCGGTCCGTTGAAAGTTTAAACTCATCCGAAATCCTAGCCGTATGCCCCGCTTGCTTAATGATTACGGAAGCTCCATATTTTTCGTCAACGACTCTGAAAACATAGTTTAAGTTTCCGTCCCCGATCTCTTTACACGTCAGCTCAGCATCCTCTTTAAAAATCGCAAGCTTCTGTTTTACATAATCTATGACATCTTCCGTGTTCATTAAAAAATAGCTAGAAAAACGTGACATCCGGATTCCCCCTCGATAAATTCGCACATGTTTAGTAAGCGCTTACAATATTCATTATCAAGATATAACTAGTAAGGGTGGAAGTCAATGAGAAATGAAAGAATAAGTCTGCTTTCTTCCATTTGGAGCGCTAGTTTGTTACTATTTCTAATATATTTCTTTTTTCAAAAATTAATAAAGTTTACTATTATTAAAGTTTCCTAGAGTACAGCATAAGGAAGTGTACACAATATGGCAGTTTGGAAGCGAAATTTATGGGTGCTATGGGTCGGCGTCTTCTTTACTTCAGCCAGCTACTCCATGATCGTTCCTTTTTTACCTCTTTTTCTTCTTCAGATTGGTGTTCATGACCACACCGAGATCTGGTCAGGACTTATTTTCAGCTCAGCCTTTTTTGCAGGTGCCATAGCTTCTCCTTACTGGGGGATGATGGCCGATCGATACGGAAGAAAGCCGATGATAATCCGCGCCGGTGCCTTTCTGTTCATCATCTACACATTAACTGCATTTGTTACGAACGCTTATCAGCTACTCGCACTGCGTGTAGCGCAAGGGCTGTTGACTGGTTACATTCCGGGAGCGATTGCACTGATTGGAACAAACACGCCGAAAAAGAATGTCGGCTACGCGCTTGCGATGATTTCCTCTGCGGGTGCATCAGGCGGAATTATGGGTCCGCTGCTTGGTGGCGGACTAGCTGAATTGTTCGGGAATCGCTGGGCTTTTGCGAGCGGAGGTTTCTTATCTCTCATCTCGACTCTTTTAGTTATCTTCTGGGTAACCGAAGAAAAATTCACTCCTAGCAAGGAAAAGGGTTCTGTTTTAAAAGACATTCGTGTCGCAGCAGCCAACAAACCCTTTATGAACGTGCTGTTTTTATCGATCATCACCGCTCTCTCTATCTTAACGATCGAACCCGTTCTTCCCCTTCATATATTGAAAATCAGTGGTTCATCTGATAATACGGCTCTGTTAGCGGGCATCGTCTTTTCATTACCGGGTATTGCAAGCATTATTTTTGCCGCTTATTGGGGACGCATGTCTGATAAAATCGGGTTTCAAACTGTATTGATGATCGGCTTATTGGGTGGCGGAATCGGAACCATTGCACATGCTTGGTTTGATGGTGTTTGGGGCTTTTCTTCTGTACGTTTTCTATACGGAATTTTCTTTTGCGGCGTTTTCCCAGCCTTAAATGGATTGGTTGTTCAAACGACACCTGACGAGTTCAGAGGACGAGCTTTCGGACTTCAGCAAACCGCCACTCAAATTGGAGCCATGCTCGGACCGCTAGTTGGGGGAGTGATCGGCGGATTCTTCCCCGTCGAGATCGTGTTCGTCGTAACAGGAGTATTGCTGCTAATCGCAATGTGGTACGCGTATTCATTTAAAGACTACACCAAGGAGTTAAAAAAAGCCGTCGGCAGTTAACTTGTGGTATAAAGAATACAAACCTTTTGTTAGGAGTGAGATTCCATGGGGAAATGCACGATTGATCATACGTTGGAAGATGTAAAACAAAAGCTTGTTGACCAAGCTGCATTCATGCCAGAAAATCTGGTGCGTGAAGTGGAAGGTTCATTAACAGATAAAGCAGATCAGGAGTTTTTGAACGAAGTCTTTCATCTATTAAAAAAGTATGATTTGGCTGATGAAACAGAAAGAAAAGAACGGAACGAGAAACTAAATGATTTAGTAAAATAGAAAGACCCGGGCTAATGTCCGGGTTTTTACTTATTATTCTTTATTAGGCTTTACCGTCTCAAGCATTGCCCACAAACTAGGCTCCACGCCTTCCATTTCTGCTTTCGATGGAATAAAGAGCGAAAAATAAAACAGCTCCCCTTCCACTTCCTTCACTAAATACATAACCACATCATACTCTTCACTTACTCCCTTCACGAAGAACTTTGCATCATGAAAATAAGGGAAGTAAATGTCGGTAGCGGGTAAATCATTGGCTTTACCGGTTTGTTCCTCTGCCCGTTTCAGCGACGACTCTTTTAAGCTTTCAAGATCTGTTGATGGATCCAATTTTTCAATCGTGGCATACAAGGTTGGATCGTTCGCGAATGCGACCCTTCCTGTCGTCTCGTTCTCTTTTTCAAAATTGTAAAGGTCCAGCATGTAAAAATGATAGCCGTTAGCGCTTTGCTGGAGTTCAGCTGGCCGCTGCTCTTTCATCCCCTCAATTTCTACTTCGATATTTTTTGTAGGTGGTAGGTTTGACTCTGGCTGATTTTCCTTTTCCTTATCGTTTTCTTTTTCTTTTACTTCTGTAGGGGGTTTTTGAGGTTCTACTGTTTCTTTTTCACCGCTAGAACATGCAGTTAAAGTGAAAGCAAGTGTAAACAAGATCCCAACACTAAGGACTCTCTTCATCAAATCATCCCTTTTCACCTGTTTCCATATACCTTTCTTTTTCAATGCAATAAAATCCTCTAAAAAGCATGACTTTACACTTTATGAAACACCCAAAATGTTATGCCTAAAAAGTTTTATCAGTCTATTTTTCGTAACCCTAAACATTAAAAGACAATTATTTGTATTAACTTAGTGAATCGTTTCGATTTTCCGTTGACTCTAAAAATGAAAGCGCTTATAATTTTTATTAACAGAATTATCGAAACGTTTCGATTTGTCATCACGTACATACATAATGAAAAAAACTATCAAAAATCTGGAGGTACTTATTCATGCTTAAGCAAAAAGTACAACATCTGATTGACGAAATGACATTGGATGAAAAGATCGGCCAACTGCTCCAGCTAGCTACTCCTTTTTTCAAAGGTTCATCCGATCAAGGATTCATTACTGGGCCTATGCAGGAAATGGGCATTACTGATGAAGTTGTGCGGAACACAGGCTCTGTACTTGGAGGGTCTGGAGCGAAAGAAACAAGAAATATTCAGGAAACTCACTTAAAGGAGAACCGCCTTGGCATTCCCCTTTTAATGATGGCTGACATCGTCCATGGTTTTAAAACCATTTTTCCAGTACCGCTTGCGATCGGATGCTCATGGGATATGGAACTTGCTGAAAAAAGCGCAGAGATCGCGGCAAAAGAAGCTTCTGTATCTGGTGTACATGTCACATTTGCACCGATGGTAGATTTAGTACGTGACCCGCGCTGGGGCCGTGTGATGGAATCTACAGGTGAAGATCCTTATTTAAACAGCGAATTTGCTCGTGCGTTTGTTCGAGGATTCCAAGGGTCAGATCTGACAAACGAGAAAGACCGGGTTGCAGCTTGTGTGAAGCACTTTGCAGCTTATGGAGCTCCTGAAGGCGGACGCGACTACAATACGGTTAACATGTCCGAGCGCCAACTGCGTGAATCGTATCTGCCTGCTTATAAGGCAGCTCTAGATGAGGGCTGTGAGATGGTGATGACTGCTTTCAATACGGTTGATGGCATTCCTGCTACTGCAAACAAAAAGCTAATGCGTGACTTGCTTCGGGATGAGTGGGGCTTTAACGGTGTCATCATCTCTGACTGGGGTGCTGTAAAAGAACAGCTGCCTCACGGTGTTGCTGAAGATGAAGCGGAAGCGGCTTACAAAGCGCTTCAAGCTGGTGTTGATATTGAGATGATGACCACTTGTTATATCGACCATGTAAAAGAGCTCGTGGAAAGCGGAGTATTGCCGGAATCGCTTGTCGATGAGTCGGTTGAACGAATTTTAACGCTTAAACAGAAACTCGGACTCTTTGAAGATCCTTATCGCGGTGCGGATGAAAAACGTGCCGCTGAAGTCATTTTATGTGAGGATCACCGTCAAACCGCTCGTGAACTGGCAGCCAAATCGTGTGTTCTTTTGAAAAATGAAAATGTACTGCCATTAAAACCGGAACAAAAGATCGCTTTGATCGGTCCGTTCGCGAAAAGCGGCGATTTGATGGGACCGTGGTCATGGCAAGGTGCCCATGAAGATGTGGTAAAAGTGGATGCAGGATTACGTACAAAACTAGCAGATCCTTCCCTACTTTCGGTAGCAGTCGGCAGTGATGTTGAAACTGTCACAACTGAACAGTTAAAAGAAGCAATGGATGCAGCGAAAGATGCTGATGTAATCGTGCTGGCGCTTGGGGAAGCTTCTTTCATGAGCGGCGAAGCAGGCTGCCGGGCTGATATCCGCTTACCGGAAGCTCAGCTTCAATTAATTCAAGAAATCAAGAAACTTGGTAAGCCGACTGTTGCGGTACTGTTTAACGGCCGTCCGCTCGACTTGCATGGAGTAGTGGAACATGTGGATGCTGTGCTGGAAGCTTGGTATCCAGGTACAGAAGGTGGAGCAGCGATTGCCGATCTATTGTTCGGTGACGTGAATCCGACTGGACGATTATCTATGTCGATGCCGTTCTCGGTTGGACAAGTGCCTGTCTATTACAACCACTTCAACACGGGACGTCCACAGCCCACTCCTGATAATAAAGAGCGTTATCTGTCACATTATCTCGACATTCCGAACGAGCCGTTATTCCCGTTTGGTTTCGGATTGAGCTATACGGAGTTTAAGTATGATGATGTAAATTTATCTGATGACACGTTAACGGAAGACGGAAAGCTGACCGCTTCTGTAACTGTAACAAACACTGGGGATCGAGCTGGCGAAGAGCTCGTCCAATTGTACATTCGTGATATCGCCGGTGAAGTCGTCCGTCCGGTAAAAGAGTTAAAGAGCTACAGGAAGATCGCTCTTGAACCTGGCGAGTCAACAACGGTAACGTTTGAGATCACAGAAGAAATGCTTCGCTACCATCACGAAAACTTGGAGTTCAAGAGTGATGCAGGGAAGTTTACCGCGTTTATCGGGAAAAACAGCCATGACGTAACGGAGATTTCTTTTAGATTAGTAAAATAAAGAGGAAGAGGACTGTTTGATTGAGCAGTCCTCTTTTTTACATGTTTACGGTACGTGTTTTTTTTAGGATTCTTTTAAAATTAGTTTCTATAAAAGTACTCACAAGAATAGATTCGATCCTTTCCATTAGAAACTTCTGCGTAAAGAAAATCCTTACGATTCTCATTTACATGAAACACTTGTGTATCAATAGGTAACTTAGAAGCATACAAATCAATGTTTTTATATAATTTACCTTTGAATTTCTTTTGTATTTTTCTGTCTAACTCATTTTTATCAATACGGTTATCTTCTCTCTCATATTTACATACCTTGCCTGACGTAGTATCAAGGATAAAATCTTTATCTTCTTTTAATAACTTTTGTCCCTCTTTCAGTATCTTTTTAGTAGTTTCTGCTTCTAATTTTGCTATTTGTCTAGCCCCTTGCACTTTAGGGTCTTCTCCCACAATCCCACATCCGGAAAAAACGAGCAAAGAGGCGAGCACTATAAATTTTCTTAACATTCCCTTCCCCCAGTTATGTACAATCATAATTTATTTTCTACTCCTTAATTCACCTCATAAATTATTTTTCCTCTTTTTGATAAAAGTAAAAAGCATATCCAATTATGAACGGATATGCTCTAAAAAACTACTATTCTTTATCCTAGTAAAACACGAAGCTGATCGTCCACCTTTGCATGTTTCTTGCTTTTAACAAGCGTTAATTCTTGGGATTCTTCCACTTCATAATCTTCACTTGATAAAATTTTCATACCATTTTCAAAAGCGATAACATCCTGTGCTTGTGTTAACCGAAAATCAATACTTCCTTCATTCACTGCTGCAATCTCAGCTGTTGAATAAGCAATTTTCACATTTTCCAATGATAGATTTATAGGAAGCATAACACCGTCTTTGCTTTGAAGGAGGATCTTCCTTCCATCAAACAGCTTTTCCTCACCTTCTGTAACCGTAAACTCTTTATCAAATCCATCCAGGTTCAAAAGATGAATAAAACGCTCGCCTTCACGATTAGATGTAGAGGTCATAAAGATACCATGATGTTTGAAGTCATGCGTTAACTGAGCCGTTGCACCCAATCTCTCAAGCGCTTTTTTAAAGAACGGCAGATCACAGCGATACGCTCCGGCTACAACGATAGCGCGTCCGCTGCCAACCTCAGACTCAAAGCCACATACGTCACCTGATCCATACACGCGCAAAATCGGCATCACTTTTTCCCCTGTTTCAAATCCTTGCGTAAAGTAAGAGCGAATTTCAGGCTGCGACTCAGCCCAGCTATCCCCATAGATTGATAGATAATGTCGATGGCTATCCCGGCTATAACTCTTGTATTTCACATTAAGGGCATCTGCCAGAATGGTACAGTCCTTCCCTTCCATATCAAAAAGAGGAACTTCACCATACAGAAGAATTTTACCGCCATCCTGAAGATAGTTTACTAATTTCCCTTGAATTCCGCCGTCCATATAGCGAGCGGAAGGCAATGCTAGCACTGGTGTTTTCTCTGCCAAAAGGGGTTTATTTTGAATATCCACAGCCGTATAACGATACCCGTTTAAAAGCATGGCACGGCCCATGATCTCCCATGCGCCAGATCCGCGATTCGCCTCAATGTTGGAGAGGATCTCACGCATCACTTCACTGCCAGGGTATCGGTATTCCGTCATATAATAATCCGGAATGAAGGCGAACGACACATCATCACGATCTTCATCCATGGCAGCAAGCTTATCACTCACAGCCATAACAGTCTGATTTACCCGGGACATGCGCGGATACGTATAGTTATAGTCTCCTTCTGGACCGATTGGCGCCGCGAAGCCATGGCGTTCACCTGTTGATGCGATCCGGTCGTTCCCGTCTCCAACAAGCGCATCAAACCGAGCATTCCTGCCACCAGCAAACAGGTAATAGTTAATTAAACGGTTACCTTGAGCAAGACACATCCTGAGCTTAAAATCTGCAGATGATGGATCGTAACGCTCACCAAGTGTTTCACCAAAATTCCCGTCTCCACAGTTGAATTCAACCGATGTTAACGGCTGATCTTCATTATGAACAGCATCCATAAACCCATTAATAATATAAAGGTCCTGGAACGTCTTCATATCCAGGTCCCCAAAATAAATATCAGAACCTGAAATATAACCTGGTGCTTGTGTATACGATTCATAGAGCTGACTGATACCGATCGGATAGGTCAGCCCGCGTCCGCCGCCTGTCCCGTGGATATTCACGACAAACGGGATATCCTTTACACCAAACTCTTCCGCATATTCCCGGAGTATAGCAATATATTTGGCGAAACGATACCGCATATAGTAACCGAGATCTTTTAAAAGCTGTGCCGAGTATTCTTCCTTCGGCGAGCGAATAGCATTATTACGTTCTGCACTCTCTTTTAAAGAAAACGGATAGCGAGACTTAACATCCTCACCATAACGCTCTCCCAGCCAACGGGAAAAACCATTCAACAAGTTATCCGTCAGATCAGGCGTATTGCTCACCCATGACAGCATTCCCACCTCGTTATCGAGCTGGAACGCGATAATTTTGCCGCCATTCGGATACAGCCTCGGCGTAATTACTTCCATTACTTTTTCATAATACTTACGAACTTCCTGTAAAAAGCCTGGTGCCAAATAATCAACCGTCGGCGTTGTTGCTTCACTTCCGTCCCAGCCTACCGGGATAATCTCCGGATGTTTCTCATACACCCAATAAGGAAGTCCTTCGTTTTTCATCTCGGCCATGATAAAAGGACCTGGACGAACAAAGAAATAAAAGTCGTTCTCGATACAAAGGTCGATAAAGCCGGCAAGATCTGTTTCGGGACGATTTTTCCCCGTAAAATCAAACTGCCCTTCTACCGGTTCATGCCAAAGCCATGGCACATAAGTAGCCACGGCGTTGCACCCTGTTTCTTTTAGCTTATCCAATCTGTCTTGCCATTCACTTTTATCCACACGGTAATAGTGAATTTCACCGCACGTGATCAATACCGGCTTTTCGTCAATAACGATCTGTTTGTTCTTAATCTCAATCATTTTACTGAGCTCTCTTCTTTCTTTTTCCAGCCTAAAAGGTCAGCACCGCTTTTCACATATTTGTTTTTCATAAAAAGATCCCACACTAAACCAGTTTGATAGTTTTCAATCATGAGCAATGTAATACCTTTGTCGATTCCGATGACGTGATCGGAATACCAAGGCGGACTCACATCAAGGTTGTATGAATCCCAAAATCCATACTCTCCCCAAAGCTGAGGATGTTCTTCATAAAAATACTTCATCGCCGCTATCGACTCTTCTGGCGTGAACGCGATAGAACCTGCTGCTCCAGTCGGCGCGATCGTACCCTCAAGCTCTGGTTCACATCCTTCATAATAAGGAGGAGCACCTGGCACACGATAACCTGTCGGACTCGCACAAGCGGTTAAGCCCCAAGAGTTTTCATGATAGGTCTTAAATTCACTCGACTTTTCCTTGCAGAAGGCACGGTTCGCTAAAGTCGCTTTTACCGAATTCTCAAACCAATCGATTCCGTCACCGTCTACAATCCCTCTAAAATCAACAAACGCATGTGAATATTGATGGACGAAAAGCGCGTTTCCTGGCGCGTGAATGTATTCGTACTCTTTGTACTTGCCTTTACTGCGCTTAAAGCCTTCATAAATCTTCACAGGAACCGGATGTGTTGGTGATGCCACGCCAAGTACGTACATCATCATCTGCTCTGCATACATGTCCCAGTGGTGGAAGCCTCCTCTTTCAGGAGTGTAGCCCATATAAAACTGGTTCACTGCCTCATCGTAATAAACGTTCCAATCCACACGTGCATAGATTTTTTCAAAAAGCTCTTTGATCTCTCCGCCAAAATATTCTGCTGAAGTAACCGCACCGCACAAGAAAATAGCTGTATCAATAATGGACGCGCAATCATACCATTCTTCATTCTTTTTACCTGTCTGCATGTTTAAGAAGTGGTAGAAGAATCCGCTCGCATGCTCCACGTTGTTTAAGTATGTTTCAAGCGTTCCTTTTGTGCGTTCGTAGCCTTCCTCACGTGTGATCCAGCCGCGTTCAATCCCAATAATCATCGCCGTCAACCCAAATCCATTAGACGCGATGCTTGCAACTTTCTTATTCGCAGACTGATCTAAAATCAAACCGAACCCAGGACTATTTTTATCCGTATTCGCTTCTTTCCAGAAAAAATCAAAACAACCTTTAGCTTCTAAATCCAAAAGTTTTTGCGTATCCATCGTAATTCCCCTCTCTGCTTATTGAGTGAGTTTTTATATTTTTACTTCGTAGACAAGTTTATTCGAGCGGAATCAACCACCCACGAATCTTTTTGCTAAAAATGTTACTTTCACACGGTTTTTAACTGTATGCTTCTCAGCTAGTTGATTGGAGCGCAAGGTGCGAGACTCCTGCGGGACGAGTGGGACAGGTGAGACTACTAACGGCGCAAAGCGGCAGGAGGCTCACCGCCCGGCCCGCGGAAAGCGAGCAGCCTGGAGCGGAAATCAGCCACCCGCTTCACTCACATACTTACATAACTCAAATTACTCCCCTGTAATCCCCGAACGGTCCACACCTTCAACAAACCAGCGCTGCGTTATAAAATAAACGATCAAGAGCGGCAATATGGAAAGCACAGTACCTGCCATTTTAATACCTTCATTCAGCTGATTACCGCCGCTTACTCCCATCTCAGCCGGGAACATCTTCTGATATGTAGCTACAAACTTCTGCAGCTGAAGCGGCAGTGTCGTTAGAGCATCACCGAAATAAATGGCCGCCAAATACGTTTCGTTCCAGTACCATACGAACGAGAACAAAAACGAGATAATAATCGCCGGTAACGCCATCGGCAGGGCAATCGTAAAGAAGATACGAAAATGACCTGCTCCATCCAGCTGTGCCGCTTCTTCCAGCGCTTTAGGAACAGCACGGAAAAACTGATAAAAAATCAGAATAAAGATCGCACTGTTCAGCCCTTGTCCGAAGGTCGCCGGCAATAAAAATGCATTCAAGCTTCCAAGGATGTTCAGTTCATTAAAGAAGATATACCTTGGAATCAAAGTCACTTGCGGCGGAATGATAAATGTCGAAAGAACGAGCACAAAAATAATATTTTTACCTTTAAAATCAAAACGTGCCAGTCCATAACCGACAACCGCTGCAACCGCAGTCTGCGCCAAAGCCGGCAGAACCGTAACATAAAGCGTTTCCATCAATGTGGAGAAGAAATCCAGAACTTTATTTGCTTGCTCATAGTTGCCTGTGTAAAGCTCTGTCGGGATCCAATTTACAAGCGGATTCAAAAGGTCATCCAAGCTCTTAAAACTGTAAACACCCATATAGAGCAGCGGATACAGATAGACAAATCCGATCCCAATCAAAAGTGCATAAATAAGGACTTTGTATAGCAGACCATCTGTCCCTTGCATGCCTAAAAACATTCTTTTGGTTTTAAAATAATATTTGTTAAGCTGCTGTGTTTTTGTTTGCACCTTGATCACATCCTTTTTAGCTGTAATTTTTCTTTCTCTTCATCGTCATAGCGCCCACTGTAATAGCAAGAGCGGCTGCAATAATAAGAAAGTAAATCCAGGACAATGCCGATGCATACCCAAATCCTGTGTCTACTTTGAACATGTTTTTCTGAATATGTTCGATAATCGGATTCAGCGAGAAAATGGAATACGTAACAATCGTATAGATGATATTAACAACGATCATCGGCAATAGGTTCGGAAGTGTAATCTTCCAGAAAAACTCCCAGTTGCTCGCCCCGTCAATCTTCGCTGCTTCAAAAATCTGCTTGTCCATCTTCTGAAGCGCAGCAAGGAAAATCAAGATTTGAACACCTGAGTACCAAAGGATAACGATCAAGTTTTTGATCAAATACAGCAGAATGCCATTAAAGAATCCATCTGGGTTATCGTTCAACGCCTGATAGATTGCGTATTGTTCGATCGAAGGAATCGTTGTGATTCCTTGATCGATCAGCTCTTTAATAACGGGTCCGCTCGCAATAATTACCGGCAGAAAGAAGATTGTTCGAAACACGCCGCGAAACTTGATCTTCTGGTTTAATAAAAGAGCGATGATCAAGGAAAATACGATGATGATCGGAACAGAGATCGCCATCTCTCTTAAATAAGTGGTAACCCGTTCTACAAATGTTCCATCCACAACAAAGGCATATTCATAGTTTCCGAACTTAATAAATTCTGTCTGGATGCCGCTCGTCGTAATCTTTACTTTTTGAAAGCTTAAAAACAAAGAATACAGGAGAGGAAAAGCGGTAAAAACGAGAAAGCCGATGATCCACGGTGAAACAAAGAGCCATCCAGTGATGCTGTTCTTATTCTTCAGTCGTTTCATCCGCTGATCCCCCCTCTGTAACAGTAAAACCTTTTGCGGGTACTTCTACTCCGTTCTTCTTATAAGCTTTGTTTGTGTAATTCACGATAATTACTTTACCGTTTGAGTACCTTACTTCTACGATTCCTGTTTGAGGAACAGTTCTGCTTACAATACTCTCTCCTTCAACCTCACCTAGACTTTGTTCAATCTTTTTGTTTTGGTCGATGATCTTTTCTTTCCAGATCTGAAACTCTGACGTATAGATGTCTTTCGATGCCGTTTTTGCAAGGAGATGTGATGGCTCATCGGTTAACAAAAACGAAGGATAAGCCCCATATTCGATCATGCGCAGCATCTGGTCTTCTAAGTCTGAATTAAAGTTAGAAAAGGGAGCGTAATAAGGCATATAGCCTTTTAGCACAATCTGCATAAATGGAACTGTATCACTCTCAAAAACATAGTTCGAAGCGTTCATCGGAATATCCAAATAACGGTCCGTTGTTTTCCACAGATATGTGTTCGGCTCGTATAACGCCACATTTCCTAGCTCTTTATTCAACGTACCAAACAGCTTTTCATACGTTTTGATGGTGTTGCTGCGCTCAGAAGTTGATTGGTTGCCAAAATCTGAAAACAGCGCATAGCCGCTCGTATCGACTGCCAGATTTGAAATTCCATAATCTTTATAGTCAGCTACATCCTCTTTAGCAGCTGCGAGTGCTTTTTGCGGCGATAGATAGAAGACTGTCTTATCGTCTTCCGTTTGCGAAATCGTTTCTGAACTTATCTTTTTGGCAACATCCTTACTTCCGGAATAGCCTGATGCTCCATCAAACGCTTTCGTGTAATCGGTATGGAAATAAAGCGGAATGTCATCTTTCTTCAGTGCTGCGATCACTTCTTCAACCTCACCGTCGTCTCCAAGCTTCCCTTCAAAAGGAAACTTAGCAGGCAGCGTCCCGGTTAATCCGCCTTCCGACCAGCCTTTGTAAACGACAAACATATTTTCCACTTCATTTTTGAGTTCGTTCGTCATTTCTGGAATGCGGCTGATTTTTGTCATCGGCAGCACGGAATTCCACAGCAATCCTTCTTTTACTTCGCCTCCAAGAAATTCAAGTCGTACACCAGGTTTGTCTTCGGATTTTTTTAGCTGTTTCGTGTCAGCCAAATGTTCTTGATAGGCCTTCGCCATCCCTACATAATCGGCCTTGTCATCTTGAAGGAACATATATCTCAGTTTTACGCCGAACGGATTGGGTTTCTTTTGATAAACGTTTAAACCTTTCATGTTCTTGCTCGTCGGCTGATAATATTCTTTTCTAAAATGAAACTCAGATGCGATCCAGTTAAAGTCTGTTGAAACACCTGACGGATACGCCAAAATATCTCCGTACGAGTAGCCTTCTTCAATTACCGTTAAGAACGCATTCTGCTTCACGCCATGAACTGCGCCGAACACAGGCATCTTAACCGGCTGAACCGGATAAACCTTCTCATCTTTTTTCAACTCTGTTTTCTTGAACGCTTCATCTTCACCGTAGATCGCACCGGTGAACGGAGCATCTGCCTTCTTGCCGCTCTTTTCATAGCGGATCAAAGCACCGCTCCCGTCTGGTATAAACATGTAGCCATTCATGTCATTCTCGTTCACGGCTCCTAAGAACGGATAGACGCGCATCGAGATCAGCTTCGTATATTTGCTCTCTTGTATCTCCTCTTGAGGGATGGAAACAACAAGCTCGTCACCTTCAAGTTCCACATTCAGCTGAAACTCAAGCTTTGACTGGTTTAAGTAAACAGATGCTGTAAAACCTTTATTAGTCGTTTCCAATCTTGGCCGGGAATCGTTTGTTGTAATGCTCTCGGTTCTCACTTTTCCTCTTCGGTCCATGTAATCGACTGTGATCGCAGACTGTGCCATCTGCTCCCACGTTTTGTTTAAGCGATACTTATCAGGCTGATCAAGCCCTGAGTTCCAGACATATTTTGTTTTTTTGTTTTGAATTTTTATAGCAAGAGACTTTTCATTTACATATAATACGAGATTTTCATTTTCAGCCGCTTTTTCAAATCCTTCGAAAGAGTTCTGCTGCTGAATCGGTTTTTGATCTGTTTTTTCGGTCTTTGTGAATGATGAAGAATTGTACTTCATCAGGTTTTGGCCATTTTCCTCAACAGAAGGAGGCTGATCGGTGTTTTTCTTTTCGTTTTGTGCAGCTAAAACTGTAATCGGTAAAAGCAATAGAATAAGCGCCACCAGTGCTTTTTTATACACGTAAAACAGCCTCCTTTATGATGGAATAAACAAAATCGTACACCTGGTCGATCAAGACAAACACGATAAATCCTACGAGCATCATGATCACCATGCCGAACAAGGTTACAAGGATATTGCGGATCGTATCTGTGAATGTATAGTTATGAATCTCTTTAATCATGATGAATAAAATGATCAGACACCATGCATAGATAATCCGGATCGAGAACACGTACACAAAAGATTCATTATAGGTCAGCACATTGGACATAATCGTGATCGGAAGACTAAACACAAGATACGGCGCCAGCGAATAGATTGTGCCAATATAAATGTCTTTAAATCGTCCTTCACCGTCGTTAATCGTACTGACTAAATAATTCACAACAATAAATAAGAAAAGAGGGACGGCAATTTTTAATAATTCTCCGACCAGATTCGCCTCTTCGCTTCCTAATGTGTTAAAGATAAATCCTGTATAGAAACGGCTGATGATATACTCAGCGAGCAGGATGATATAGAGGATGGTCGCTGATAAAACGGAAGCATATTTTTTTCGTTTTAAGTAATAAAAGCTGTCGATCGGATGCCTGAAAAATTGAAATAAGAAGATCAGCTCACCGAACAGCTTTCTTTCTTTAAACGAGTGCCAGCTTCGTCTCAGCTTGTCCAATATCCCTTTCTTTCGGTCCAGAAGTTTTACCATATAGAAAAGAACGACAAGTAAGATAAGGATAAACAGTACGGTCTCGAGATTCTCTTGCATCCACGCGTGGCGCACTTCCCAGAAAGAATCAGAATAGCCATAGACATCATTCGCAAACTCGTATTCTTCCAATGCTTTTTCATAGTCTTGCTGTTTGTAGTAAGCCGAGCCCATTGCAGAGTGAGCCAGACCAAAGGAAGAGTTCATCTCAAGCACAGATTTCCAATACTTTTGGCTTTGAACATAGCGTCCTTCTTTAAAAAGCGCGATCCCTTCATGTACTTGTTTAGAAAAGGCCGTTGATTCAAACACTTGGATCAATCCGCGTTCTTTGTCGGTTACGTAAAGACGACCATCGGGGTCAATCGTTATTCCGGCAGGCTGTTTGAACAAACCGAGGCGGTTCGTACCGTCGTCTTTTCCGCCAAAAATGAATAATAGATTCCCAAAGCTGTCATATTCATAGATTTCGCCGTAGCTGGAAACGACGAACATGTTCCCGGCACTGTCCACTGCAATATCCTGAAGTGATTTCTCTTCTGAAATATCTTCAAAAAGCATGTTTTTCCCTGCAACGTTCAGTTTCTTAATGACTTCATTCGTCGTTCCTTCTGTTACAGAATAGATCAGACCCTGGTCATCGATTGCAATATTGTCTGGTGCAGGCGGTGTTTTCATAAACATTCTTGCTTTTCTGCTTTCCGACATAAAAAGCTTTTGCACGAATGAGCTAAAGGATGCTTCTGTGCTGTTTACACCGTAGTAGCCGAGGAATTCTCCGTCTTTGCTAAGCTGAATAATCCCGTTCGTTGACCCTTCGCTTATTACAAAAATGTTGCCGCGGCGGTCTACTGCAACCTTTTGCGGTTTAAAGGAAGAGCTTTTTCCGAATAGCGGAGAATCCGGCTTTTCGAATTCTGCTTCAAGCTTTCCTTGCCCTGAGAACCGGAAAATCTTTTCTTCTTCATAATCCGCTACATAAATCTTTTCATTTTCATCGACATAAACGCCTGTCGGAGACTTAAGAGTTCCTTCGCCTATTTCAGCGACAGCTTCACCAGTCGAACTTGCTACAAATATCTTTTTAGCGCCTGAATCAGCGACATAGATGTTGCCTTTTTTATCTGAAAAAATATCTTCAGGATTCGTGATCTCTGCGTCCGGTAATAAGGTGCCGATTGGTGTATACGCAGTTTGTGTTTCGATTGTTTTTCCATCTGCAGATAATGTCTCTGTCTTATAAGGGACAGAAGCAGAAGCAATGGACTGCATCGGAACCAGCAAGAATAACAATAATGCTAAACATCTTACGAAATGCTTCATTTCTCCCCCCTCCTACTTCCTTACTTAATTCCTGAATGCGCCATAGTATTCATCACCTGGCTCTGCAGAATAATAAAAATGATCAAATTCGGTATGAACATAATTAAGGAAGCAGCTGCGGCAAGTCCTTGTCCGGCAACGTTATTCCCTTCAACTGGTGATGTCAGTGTAGACATATAAAAAGCAAATGTCTTTAAGCCTTCGTCATTTACATAAAGTGACGAGCTTTCAATACTATTCCAGACGAGCTGGAAAGATAGGATCGCAATCGTTGCAATCGCTGGTTTAACGAGCGGTACGATAATCCGTATAAAAATTTGAAAGTCAGAAGCCCCATCAAGTCTTGCTGCCTCAAGCAGTTCGTCAGGGATTTGGTCGATGAACTGCTTCACAAGGAACAACCCAATCGGCATGGCGAGCAGCGGCAGTATGTGCACGAAAAACGTGTTGATCAGCCCTAACTCGTCGATAAGCAAATAACGTGGAATCGCTACAGCTGCTGGCACGAACATAAGGGCAAGTGTATTGATCTCGAAGATCGCTTTTTTCATCCTGAAGTTTTTCTTGGATAGTGCATAGCCTGCCATCGTGCTGATGATGACGGTAAGAAAAACGACGATCAGGGTAATAACAACACTGTTAAATAAGAAACGCGACATCGGTACACCTGTATCGTTCGTTTTCGTAAAAAGATCAACAAAGTTTTGCAGTGTTGGCTTATCTACAAAGAAACGCGGTGGATAGGCGAATAATTCATCGATTGGTTTAAACGCATGAAAGAATATATACACGATCGGCAAAGCCATAAAGATCGCCAAAGGAATTAGAAAAGCGAGAAACTTAATTTGGCTTTTATGAAACTTTGACGGGTTCATCTTTGACCCTTGAAAGGCCGACATTTTCATCACTCCCTTAATCTAGTCCTTCTCTCCAAACAGCCTCCAGGCCACTTTCGAAAATGCATAGACAACAATTAATAAAACAACAGAGATTGCGGCCGCATAGCCCATCTCGTACCGGATAAATCCATAGTCCTCCAAGTGGTTGACCATAAGCTGGCCGGCATATTGCGGTGTAGGGTTGGCACCAGATAGCGCAACACCGATCGCTCCTGCCTGAAACGTTCCGACAACCGCCATTACAGCGCCAAATAGCATCTGCGGCTTCATAGAAGGAATCGTAATATAGATGATCTCTTGGAAACGGTTGCTGATACCGTCGATATAACCCGCTTCATAGATCTCCGTATTGATATTTAGAACACCTGACAGCATGGCGAGAAACCCAACCCCCATGCTTCCCCACAGCGTTACAAAGATCATGATTTTCATTAAATATTCAGGAGACTGCAGCCACTGAATCGGTTCAAGCAGAACACCCATCGTGAGGAGCAGACTGTTTAAATAGCCAGTCTCATCACCGCTGAAAATGATCGTCCATACAACCGCCATCGCAACACCCGCTGTCATGGACGGCGAATAGATGATCAGCGCGAGAACCGTGCGCATTCGTTTCGGTACTTGAGCAAGTGCCCAGGCAAGGATAAACGATAAAATATATCCACCTGGACCAACGATTAACGCAAAGGTAAGGGTGTTCGGCAAGATTTTCTGCATGAACACTTCATCCTGTGTAATCAAACCGACATAGTTGCTCAGTCCGATGAACGTTGGTGTTTCAATAGCATTAAAATAGGTAAACGACAGTGCGATCGCCGCTGCGACCGGTATGATAATAAACGTTGTAAAAAAGATAATGTATGGAGCAAGGAAGTACCAAGGTGAATAATCGCGTTTAGTTGTTTTCATTTTCATCTTCATTTCCATCATTATCTTCATCACCCCAATTTTTCACTTGTTCGATTGTCGGAATCGGATATGGCTTGACCATTTTTCCATCCTTCACGTAACCGAATTCCTCCATCTTCCGTTTGATCTCTCTATCGATCGCCACAACGGAATCATCTACCGCAGACCGCGGATTGACTCCATCAAAAACGATCCGGTTCCAAATGTTGCTCAGTTCGCGCTCGATCATATAAGAGCCTGGATTTTTCGGAACTTCGTATAAATACTCCCATTGCTTTAAGATCGTCTCTTTATGCTTGTCAGGCCAAGGCAGATTCTTAAACGCCTCGAGGTTGGACGTATTCCACATGTATTCCGGACCGTACAGCATCTGAAGATTAGTAGCAAACTCTGTCTGCGTTTCTGTAGACAGCCACCACTTCAACAGCTCCCATGAATCTTCTTTGCTTTTTGTTCCTTTAAAAATCATCGCGGACTGTCCGGACCCCGTCGCCCATCGTTCGACTGTTCCGTCTTCCTTTTTCACACCTGGATGCGGTGCTATATCCCACCAGCCCGCAATTTCAGGAGCAGCAGCAGTAAGCTGTGTGTACGTCGTAAAGTTCGCTGTCCCGATCGGCAGTGTGGAATATCTAAAGTGGTTGTAGAAATTCGGCACTTGAAGCGGCAAGCTGTAGATCGTGTTCAGCTCAGCCATGAACTGAATTCCTTTTAACGATTCCTCGCTTCCTATCGCTGTTTTCATGCCGTTCTTACCATATAGATCACCATCGAACTGATACACAAATGGAGCTGTTGCCTGGAACGGTTTAAATCCTGTCGCTCCCGCAATATGTGTATAATAGTTCATTCCAAAACGCTGAAGCTCCGGCAGAATGCTTTTCACATCATCCCACGTATCAGGAACAGGCAGATCTAGCGCCTGCATAATATCTTTTCTATAAAATTGAACGAAAAAGTCTTGTGTTTCAGGCATCGCATACACCGAATCACCGATCATGAGCGGAAGAAACGCCCCTGGTGAAAAGTGCTTGCTGAACGCCTCAAAGTCATCAAACTGATGAAGGTCGACCGCAGCACCACGAATGGATAATTCATATGGAAGCCATGAACTGATGCCGAGCGCGATGTCAGGCTGTTTATTGGATGCACTCGCCAAAATCAGCTTCTGTTCTTCCGGCATAATTGAAAACTTCACCTTAATTCCCGTTTCTGGCGTAAAGTTCTGATCAGATAGATTTTGCAGAAGCTCCACATATTGACGAGGTCTGTTCACCCAAACCTCCAGCGTCTTCTCATCCGCTTCCTTCGCCGAGTAATTTTCAGAGAAGAAAGATAGGAAGAAACGTTTCACTGAATCGATCAGCTTTTCCCAAAATCCCGCTTCTGCATCTGGCAGCTCTTTATCTCCACCATGTAAATAGAATTGGTCTACGGTTAACGGCTGTTCAGGCAAAGTAACAAGCATGTTTCCAAGCATTTGCGCCGCAGAAGAAGATCCTTCCGATAACTCCGTAAGCCGGCTTGGAATTTGATCTGGTTTCTTACTCAGGTTTCTGAGTTTCTGAGCCGCCATCTCTAGTGAAACGATGTCTTGAGAATCTTCTCTAGAATGATCCAGACTTCTTAAGTATTTCAGTTCCTGATCTAATCGATCTGCCCATCCGGATAACTTTTTATCGATACCCGGGATATACTCACTGATCTTCCATCCGCGGGAACGGTCTGTCTGGTTTCCAGTGAGTTTTCGAATCTCAAGAGTGAGTTCTTCCATCTCTCTCATGATCTCATTGGTCGTATGAAGAACCGGCTCGACTGGTGATGCATCTGCTTCCAATCCGATCTCATGCTCACCTTTTTTTAAATAAAACAAGAATGGTTTTCCTTTATTGTCTTCGAGCGTCACGTTGGTCCAGTTTTTATTAAAATCAAACGTAATCGGTGCTGCTTCTGAAAAAGGAACTTTGCCATCGATAAGCAGCTTACGGAAAACAGGTCCGCCTGTTTCTTTGTTCTGCAATACTTTAAACGTAAGGTTGTAAAATCCATCCTTTTTAACGTTCACTTTCCAATTCACGGTTTGTCCGCTCTTTGTCCAAGAATCACCGCCAAGCGTATTCAGCAGCAAGGTCTTCGGATTACTAGGAATAGCTGAGGAATCATTTGCCGCAAATGGTCTTATGTATGAACTGTTTTTCGTATAATTCTTTTCCGCATCTCTTGTAATTAAGGTGTTAACTTGCTTTTGATCTTTGTGATCCGCCAAGTATTCTTTATAGCTTGGAAGTTTACTAGGGAAGTGAACATATGCGTTGCCGAGCAGCATCTCACCGCTTAAGTTGGCTAGGGTTATCTTGTTCTTTCCTTTTTTTAGTTCGAATTTTAACGGTTCGGATTGCAGCTGGCTTGCATCCTCTGCCGTTAAGCGGTTCCATTTTTCAACCCGCTTTTGCTTTGGGATCATATCGTTTCCAAATCGGTCTTTCTTGAACTTATTTCTGTCGTTTTGCCAGTCTGCCGGAAATACGATCCTTCTGCTTTCGTAAAATGGATATTTATCGTTTACCTGGATTGCACCCTCTATTGGAACAACCTCGTTGCTTAATGGATAATAATCAAATGAAAGTTCATAAAGCCCAGCTTCCTTTACATCAATTTCATAGGAAACGGACTCTTGGTTATGCCAATAGAAAACACGATCTTCGTACCCTTTGCTTTCAGCTGCTGAGAGCAGATTCTTCTTATCTTTTATTTGAAAGTCTGAAGGAGATACGGACGCTTCAAAGTCTGAAGCGCCCTTCTTTCCTTCTTTCTCCCAAGTTTCCAGGACGGTATGATAGTTTTCCTCCACGACTTGCTCGGCAGGCTTATCATTACTGTTAGTCTCAGCAGATACAAAACCTTGTGGAAAGATGAAGAACAGCATAATAACCGACCAAACAATTCTCTTAAACTTCATACTATCAACCTCCCCTTAAACTACAGGCTTTCTATTTATCTTTTAAAGCCTCTTGTGCTTCTTTGCTTTTTTGGTCTGCCAACTGATCAAGCTGTTTCGCATAATCTTCAATCTTTAAGTTGCCTTTGATGGCGTTGTCTAATAACGCAGCAATCTTTGCGTTTGCTTCTTCTCCTGCTTTCACGCCTGTTGGTGCTTCCCAGCGTGCATCTACATATCCAGGAACCGTTTTTACAGGTTCAACAATCGCATTGTCCAGGTTGTCATAAGCTGTTTTAATTCCTGGCACTTCATTGATTGCAAAGTATTCATCCAAAATTTCTGGATCCGCGTTCACAGGCAGTGTATTTAATCCTTTGCCTTCTTTTTGTGCAATTTCCATACGCTTCATGAAGCCTTCTTTACCAAAAGACATCCATTTAGAGAAAAGGTAAGCTTCTTCAGCATTTTTAGTTGTTTTTGAAATTCCTACAAAGTCATTCGTTACACCCGTTCTTCCACCAGGAAGTCCGATAAAGTCAAAATCAAATGTACCTTTTTCTAGAAGAGCAGGAACTCCCCAAGTACCGTCCCATTTCACGGCAACTTGTCCATTCATCCAAACTTCCTCAGGGTTCTCACCTTTAAAGTTAGCTTTTTGATCTTCAGGCAGGGTTTCATATGCATAGTTGTTTGTTGTAATTTCTTTTGCTAGATTAACCCCGGCAGTAAACTCTTTTGAATCTAATGAGTATTGACCATCTTTCAATGTGTACCAGCCCATATCAGGGTTAACTGCTGCCGGATACCAGTCTGCTACTGAGAAAGCATGGTTTGTTCCAGCCACACCATTACTGATGTTTGTGACTTCTTTAATCGCTTTTGTGTACTCTTCTACTGAGAAACCGAATTCAGGATAATCAAGGTTTGCTTCATTAAACAAATCTTTGTTTACTAAGTAACCTAAGAAATGCTGTGCAAAAGGAACGGCATACACTTTATCGTTGTAAGTTGCAGATTCACGTACTGCTTCTGGAATGTTTGCAAAGTCTTTATCTTTTTCAGTCATTTTTGTAATATCCATCAGCCAATCATTTGATAATGATGACGGAATTTGCGGAAGGGCGAAAACGTCTGGCATCTTACCAGCACTTGCTGCTGCAGCAAGCGTCCCGTTCCAGTCAGTCGGACTGATTGACTCATCGATCTTGACCTTGATGTTTGGATACTTTTCTTCGAATGCCTTAATCATTAGGCGCTCAAGGTTTTGTTCTTTTTCAGTACCAAGTGACCAGCTTGCATAAGAAATGGTCACATTTTCTTTTTTCTCATCTGTACTAGCCTTTTCATCAGAGCTGCAGGCAGCCATCGAGAAAACTAACGCTAACATAGCGATAAGTAACAATACTTTTTTCATAAAAAACCCTCCAATATAATAGATTTATAGTTTTGAAGCTTGTACAACCACAGGGTTAAACTGAATGGTTTCAGACTCGTTATAAGAATGAATCAAAACTTTATACTGATTCTCAGCCATTTTTTTGATAGAAACGTTTTTATTTTCGGACGGAAGCCATGTAGAAGAAGTAAGAATGAATTCCTCTTCAGGCTGTGTAATCCTTATAGAAAGCTGCAGCTTATTTTGTTCCTCTTCGATATTGAAGATCTCACCTGTTCCATATGTAATAGTGATGTCGTCATTTAATGGAACACCGATCGGAAGCATCAGGCCGGTTCTTTGCGGAACGCATAACTCCTTGCCGCCAAAAAGCAGCTCCCCTTTGTAACGAATTGCCGTTTTCTTTTTATACTCATCAAAGTTTTGAATAAAGACAAAGCTGCCGGATTCCGGGTGAGCGCGGACCGTAATATCGAGCTCCTCATTTAGCTGGAACCTGCTTTTGATCCCTGCTCTCTTCGCTAAATCAACAATAAGATCGTTCTGATAGTAAAAATTATGATCCATGCCGACGCCAAACATAAGAAGCGTTCCTTTTCCAAGCTGTTTTTCAAAAGCGATCACACTGCGGTCTTCATCCTCTGACCATGCAAATACACCATCTTCTATTGCATACAGCTCCTGCTTGTTGACGGGCACATTATCAGCGTCGCCAATTTGCGCAAAACCATGAGTTTTATGTCCTTTAACCGTAACGCCAATATAATCTTTTAAAATCGTACATGGTACGTTTTTCATCGTTTTTACAGGAATGGTCGGGAACAGGATCAGCTTTCCGCCATTTTCGAGATATGAAACGAGCTTTTGCTGAATATGTTCGTCCATCCACTCGGTTGTAAACATCCAAAGCGTTGGCAGTTTAACAGGGTCCAGCTCTTCCTGATCTAATAGATTTACAGCGTCATAGATGATGTTGTTCACCCTGAGTGCTTTTGCGATGCCGTTGTATAAATAAGCATCCCGCTCTTGCTGGATCTGATCCGTCATGCTTTTTGTATGCTCATCATAAAACTCAGTCATGTAGTAATCCGGATAGAAAGCCATATGGGTATCAACCTCATGCTTCGTGTCAAGAAGCGGCCGTTCGAACACTTGCATCATCTTCCCAATATGCTGGATGACATCATAATGAGGAGCCTTTTTACCCTTAACGGTCAGAGGCGCCTGCCAGTCGTGGCGCTTTCCATGCAAACCGATATTTTCATAGTTTTCTCCCGCTGCGAACATGTAATAGTTCACACCGTTCATCCCATCGGCTATACAGAGCCGGGTCGTCAGGTCGAACGTCGGCGGCTGAAGCCTCGGTTTGTCACTAATGCATCCCCCTTGGAATTCAGCTGAAAAAAGCGGCTGCTCTTTCCATTGGATCGCTTTCGTAAAAGCATTAGCGAGCACAATGTCGGTATAGCTGTCATACTCGATGTTGCCGATGTAGTAATCCCCAGCCATAAGAACGTTATCGATCTTGGCAGTCTCTAAAAGCTGCGAGATGCCGATCGGATACATCGTGCCTCGTTTTGTAAGATCAATCGTATGGAACCCGTGGATGTTCACCACGAATGGTACATCAATTCCTTTTTCCTCTGCTGACTGCTTTAAATACTCTATGAATCTTCGGTAATGTTCTCTGAGAAAAAGTCCAAATTCATTTCGAATAGCATGGGCATAGATTGGTTCCGGTTTTTGAATTTTAGACTGTGAGAAGCTGCTGATATCCTCGTAAGGCACCCGGAAGGTATTTTCAAATTCTTGCTGGGAATATTTATTTTTCAGATGTTCAGTGAACTCTTTTAAGGTTGAGTCGTTATAGTCAGGCTGATTGGTAACCCAGTGGAACATCCCTACTTCGTTATCAAGCTGAAAAAGAATGACCGAACCGCTATTTGTGACCTGATGTGGTTTTATGAGAGAACAAACCTTTTCGTACCAGATTTCGACCTTTTCAAGGAAAACGGGATGACTGTAACTGACCACTCGCGTTGGGTGCTGTTCCCCTTTGTTGGTTTTCGCGACCGCTTCAGGGTAGTTCTCGATGAACCAGGTTGGCACGCCATGGTCCACTATTTCAGCCATAACATAAGGGCCAGGACGAACCAGGCAGTACATCCCTTCTTCTTTTACGAGTTGAAGAAACGTTTCCAAATCTCTTTCTGGCCTCGTCTCACCAGTTAAATCAATCGAGCCCTCTTCGTACTCATGAAAAATCCATGGCACATACGTACTGACCATATTTGCTCCAGCTTCCTTCACCTGACGGATGCGGGTCCTCCATTCACTTGCAGGTACCCGGAAGTAGTGAAGCTCTCCACCGAATAAAATAACTTCTTTACCGTTAACAATTACTTTCTCATTTTTGATCTGAATCATATTTCACCTCTTCAACCGAAAGTCGGTTTTTTTATAAGATGGTTTGATTTAGTTGAACTTCATATTCTGGGTTGAACGGTTTGTTAAGGAGTTTCTGACAGCGACTTAAATGCTGTTGTAAAACTGTGGCACCTGCAACTGCGGTTACATCCTTTCAAGTGAACAGCTATCACCCTCCTTAAGCAATTGAAACGTTTCAAATTTTTAGTAAAAAAAGGTCGGGAACGAATTATCGAAACGTTTCACCGAAGTGTAAAAAAATATAAGGCATTACTAATTATTGAAACGTTTCAATGAAATTATTATAATAAAACCTGAAACCGTTTTCAATAGTACTTTTTGAATATTTAGAAATATAGTAAGGTTTGATCATTTACAAAATAAGCTGACTCTCAGATGAGTCAGCTTGTCCTTTATATCGCTTTATGTCTTTTTGCCAGCGCCAACGCCCCGCAAAGTCCTGCATTATCACCCAGTTCAGGCGGAACAATATAATCATCAATACATACTAATAGATTCTCGTGCTGAATATAGCCGTTTAACAGATTCACTACGTTTTCGATGATGATCGGAAACAGCTGTTTTTGCTGCATCACGCCACCGCCTAGTATGAGTTTTTTCGGTGAGAGTACCAGAATATAGTTCACAAGCGCCTGGGCGAGATAATAAGCCTCAAGCTCCCAAACTTGAGGGTTTGCTGAGAGCACCACACCTTTTTGACCCCAGCGGTTTTCGATAGCAGGACCTGATGCCATTCCTTCTAAACAATCCCCATGAAAAGGACAATTTCCTTTGTAAGTGTCGTTTTCGTGACGTTTGACGAGAATGTGTCCCATTTCTGGGTGAAGCATTCCGTGAATGAGCTTACCTTCTGTAACTGCTCCGACTCCGATTCCCGTTCCAACTGTCATGTAGATGCAGCTATCAAGCCCTTTTGCCGCTCCCCACTCCAGTTCACCGAGCGCTGCTGCGTTCACATCTGTATCGAATGCCATTGGCACATCGATGTGTTTTTTGAGTTCGCCCAGCAAGTTCACATTCTTCCAATGCTTTTTCGGTGTGCTTGTGATGAATCCGTACGTGGAGCTTTCCGTGTTAAGATCGATCGGTCCAAATGAGCCCACGCCAAGCGCTTCAATCTGCTTATCCTTGAAATAATCTGTTACAAGCTGCAGTGTTTCTTCCGGTGTTGTGGTCGGATAGCTGATTTTCTCTATGATTTCTCCGTTTTCGTTGCCGATTCCGCATACAAATTTTGTACCGCCTGCTTCAATTGCACCTAAAATCATCTGTACCGCTCCTTTCATTAGCTTGATTTTAACATGAAACGGGTATGGCGAGCTTTTGTGAACCACGCTTAGGTGTTTTACGGTACGTGTTCTTTTATTTGTTACACGTACGCTCAAAAAGTTCGACTTACGCTCAGAATTCATCCCGTTCCGCTCAAAAACTCTCACCTACGCTCAACTCATACCTCTCTACGCTCAAACTGCCCCTGTTTTTGCTCAACTAAACCTCTTACCCACTATTTCAATTCAAAAAAAAGCCAAAACCTGAAGTTTTGGCCACATCTTTCTTATAAATACGTCAATGAGTCTAAAATCTCCTGTAAACTGAGCTCTGCGCATGCCATTGATGTGTCCGCCACGCCGTAATACATCTTCACAACGTCACCCTCGACAAGCACCCCGCATGAGAACACGACATTCCCGAAGAATCCATCCACTTCATAATCGGCTTCAGGCTCCAAAATCGGCGTTTCTGAACGAGCGATCACTTTTGCCGGATTCTCTAAATCTAGCAAAACGGCTCCCATGCAATAACGGTCTTCTTTTGATGCGCCATGGTAGAGTTCCAGCCAGCCTTTTTCCGTCTTGATCGGAACCGCACCGCCGCCAATTCTTCCGTTGTCCCACATTCCATCACGTAATCCGATCAAATGTTTATGATTGCCCCAGTGTAAAAGGTTCGTAGATTCTGCGACCCAAATTTCCGGTGCGCCCGTGCTTTTTGGAACCGGCCGGTGCAACGCATAATAAAGGCCGTTAATTTTTTCAGGAAAAATTAACACGTCTTTGTTCTCGGGGCAGAAGATCATCCCATGATGCTCAACTTCCATAAAATCTTTTGTCGAAACAAGCGATTCACCCACACCAGCAGGAGAAACCGCACTGTAATAGATATAGTACGTGTCCCCAATCTGCGTGACGCGCGGGTCTTCGATTCCGAACGTTTCCAGCTCATTCGAAGGGTAGATAAATGGTTCATCTTCTATCGCAAAGTTGCGTCCGTCTTTACTGCGTGCCAATCGAATATAAGAAAGGGATGTTAAATAAGAAAAGCTCTTACCGTTTTTCTTTTCACAGATCACACGCGGATCGGAAAAATCGTACCGTTCATCGTCCAGGTTTAACGAGTGGATCTCCAGTTCCCCAGTCTCAACATTGTAAACGGGAGCTTTCACCACGTTAGAATCATCACTTATCGGACGCTCGGCCACACGCAAAAGCATGATCACTTCGTCTTTGTACTGCGCAATTCCAGCGTTAAACGCTCCGATCACTTCAAAATCGTCACGGTGCGGCTTCACGTCACGAGGCGTAACGAGCGGGTTTTCTTCATATCGATACACATTCATGCTGCATGTCCCCTTATTTTTCAAATTGATTGAACGGATCTTTTATAGTAATTTTGTGGGCTTCTGCGTCACTGGTACCTGCGTAAAAATCTGTAGTTCCATCTTCCTTACGAACAAGTCCGCCGCTAAATACCACATCCACTAAATCTGGACGTTTGGACTCACCAGCCAAGAAGTCATCGCGGATAGCGATCAATTGAATTTTTGTATGCTCACCTGTTTCAGGATTTAATGAAAACACCATCGGATAATAATGACGGTTCCCTTCTTCATCAAAACTTGCGATGTGGCCAAGTACGCCAATCAGTCCGTTATCGAGAATGTGAAGCTCGTTCGCTCCCCCCCATTCTCCTTCAGCAAACTGACCATCTAATAGTGGTGCCTCTTCAATTACATCAAGTGTTAAATCTTCTAATGAAGGGATACGCGTAAATCCAATCTTGCCCCGGCCGCCTTTTTCTCCTTGAGGACGGGTTAGAACAGCAACACTTCCATCTTTTAACTCAGCGAGACGAAGATCTTTCATCCCGTCCGGTCCTTTGAAAAACGGCTTCAACATTTCTATGGATGAACCTTTGTAAAAAACAGTCCGCCAGCCAAGTGCGCCTTCATTCGTCGGATGCGGAAAAATCTCGACTCCGCCAAGCACTAGCTCTCCAGCAATTCTCGTAACGAACGGATCTTGCAGTTCAAATACCGGTGCACCTTCTCTCGGTGTCCAAACACCATCACGGTTCACGAAAAAGTATACTTCTGAATGTTCGGTGTCACGGGCTTCAACACGGCCTGCAATCACTAACTCTCCTTCGTCTTCAAATGGAGCTGTGATGTTGTACACATCACGTTCCCCAACACCCGTAAACTTTAATTTTTCGGGGTTCGCCGGCTGATCCTTCTCTAAATACACTTCCACTAATTCTGCACATGTTTTTGTCATAAAAATTCTCCTTCAACCTATTTAAGCGTAAACTGCATGCCTTCTTTGAACTGTTTTGAAAAGAACAGGAACAAGATAATGATCGGAACCGTTAATAGGACGGATGCTGCGTACATCGGACCTGGGTAGCCGCCGTATGGTCCGAACATTTGAGACAACAGTACATTAAGCGTCAGCATGCTATCACTTCGAACCACAATCATATCCCACAATAATTCCGTCCATCTTTCCATGAACAAGAATAAGAAAACGACTGTTGTGATCGATTTAGACATCGGCATCACGATTTTATATAAGATCTGAAAGTTTGAAGCTCCGTCTAGCTTAGCAGCTTCAATAAATGTGTCCGGGATCGCCCTGAAAAAGTTCGTGTACATGAAGACGGCCCATAAACTCATCGCTTTCGGCAGAATCATTGCCGTATATGTGTCATAAAGTCCTGCATTTTGTATGATTAAAAACGTTGGAATCAGCAAGATGATCGCCGGGAAAAACATTTGGAACAGTACAGCGTTATTGATGAATTCACGGCCTTTAAAGTTCATTTTTGCGAGTGCAAAAGCGACCATCGCACCTGTCACCATCATGAGAGCTGTTGATGCGGTTGAAACAATGACACTGTTGAAGAAAGCCTTTAGCCAAGGTCTCGCGACTCCCGCCTCCCCGCCTGAGAAGAGCCATTCATACGAACGGATCGTAAACTCAGTCGGCACTACCTTTTTATCAACCTGCGTCCAGTCGGCAAACGAGTTCATCACCATATAGAGGTACGGAAAGACCATAACGATAAGCAATGCAAAAGCGATTAAATAGCGAAAAGTTAATCCTTTTTTAGACCCAACCATTACGTTTCCCCCACATCTCTAGTAATTTTCTGATGACTAAAATGGAAGCGAACGTCACAACTGAAGCGATGATTGCAACTGCTGATGCGTAACCTGCGCTCAAGTTCGTAAACGCTTGTTTAAAAATCTCCATCTGCCACGTGTTTGTTGCGTAGTTTGGTCCACCGCCTGTCAGCTGGTAAACCTCTGTGAAGATCCCGAATGATACCCCGATCGAGAGGATCAACACCGTAAACAAAGCTGGATACAAAAGCGGCAAAGTTATTTTCCAAAAACGTTGTGATGGTGTTACGCCATCAATCGCAGCTGCTTCATATACGTCTTTATTGATGCTTTCAAACCCAGCAGTCAAAATAAGTGCGTAATAGCCGGTGAACTTCCAAGCAATAATTGCCGCAACAACCAGCAATGCAGATAACGGCGTGCTCAGCCAGTCGATTTCGATTCCAAACTTCCGCAAAAATACGTTGAAAGCACTGTTATGGGACAGCAATCCTTTTACGATTAAAGATGAAACAACCCCTGATGCTAAATAAGGCAGGAAGAATCCGATTAGGAATAAGCCTTTGAATCGAGGCAGTCCGTGAATGACAAGTGCTACAGCGAGCGATGAAACGATAACCATAGGAACGAACGCTGCCATGAACTTGAATGTTACAAAGAATGCTGCCTGTACTCCTGGATGCTTCACTGCTTCTATAAAATTATCAAACCCTTTAAAGTAGTAGACCGGCGAAATCAGATTCCAGTCTGTGAATGATAGATACATCGACCAGAACAGCGGTATGGCGAAGAAAATGACCGCATATAAAAGGTAAGGACTGGCGAATAGCCAGCCCGTCCCGTTTCTTTTCATCATTTTTTAAGTTCCTCCTTTATGGCCTTCTTCATCTCTTTCCAGCCTTTTTCAGGATCAACTTCTCCCTTCACGACAGGGTTAACAGCATAACGGCCGATATGTGTTTGAAGTTCGTTGTATTTAGCGTTATCAATTGAAGGTATTGCGTTTGGTACAGCATCTGCATAAGGCTTCAGTTCAGGATTTTTATCAAAGAACGCTTTGAAGGATTCGTTTGTTGAAAGGTCATCACGAGCTGGTGGAAGTTTTGTAGTCTCCAACCACTTCAAATCGTTTTCTGGATTCGAATAAACGAAATTCATAAATTCCATCGCCGCTTTTCGCTCTTCTTCTGTTGCAGAGGCATAGATTACAATTCCTTTTGTATCAGCGAATGTGTTCACTTTTTCTGTATCCGTACCGTCTGGAACTGGAGGAAGTGCCAGCCCAAAGTTCTCGTTGTACTTCATCTCAGGGAACTTTTCTTCCCAATAGCTGAACGTCCATGGTCCAAGGTCTGTGAAAATCCCAAGACCATTTTCAAAAGGATCTGTGGACTGCTTCGTTAAAATGGCATCTTCTTTTCTGAGGTCATCCATAAATTTCAATGAATTTATTCCTGCTTCATCCTCGGCTACAAACTTATCACCTTCAATAAAATTGTTACCGCCGGATGCCGCATCATAAAGCATGAAGAAGTCAAACCATCTATGATGTGCTGTTGGATCTGCAAGGGCAGGTTTAGCCCAAACGTACTTTTCAGGGTATTTCACTTTTAGCTTTTTAGCAGCATCAAGAACTTCACTATAAGTAGCCGGCATTTTATCTACGCCAACTTCTTTTAAAATATCGAGTCTCCAGCCAAATAACATTGGGTTTGAGTAAATGGGCATGACATACTGATTGTCATCAGAGAATTCCCATGTTTTGATCGTGTCTGTCATGCTGCGATTTTCCAGAAGCTTATCCCAGCCTTCGATTTCGTTAAGCGGAACAAGTGCTTTACTATCAGCGAGCTGAGCCGCAAATCCACGGTTGATGTTCTCAGACATCGTCGGAGCACTCTTACCTGCAATCGCAGATTGAATGCTTGCTTCTGAAGTTGGACTTTCTTTCATCGGACTTACTTTAACGTTAACTTTCGGATTTTCTTTTTCAAATTCTTTCGCCATCTCTTTCCAATACACTTGCTGCGTCGGGTTTGGAGCCGCCCAGAATTCGATGGTCGTTTTTCCGTCAGCAGATTTCTCACCGTTTCCGGTTGAACAGCCTGCCAGTGCGGATGCTGCGATCGTTGCGGTAAGGAAAAGAGATGCTACCTTTTTCATTTTCATCAGAATATCCCCCTTGTTAATAGTGATGCCCAGTATTTGTTTTACGAACCTAAAATGATAGCGCTATCATTTTGGGTTTTAAAAAAAGCGTGACTTTGATTACAATGTGTAAATATGTCATTACTGTAATTGTTTTTGTAACTTAATGTAATGTGATTATTACACGTATTTGTAATGTTGTCAAACGTTTTGTCAGACAATTTTATAATCATAAATTTCCTAGTTACTTCTAGGCTCGAAGGGTATTTTTAAAATTCACCTTTTGTTTTTATTTACTTAATCTACCTTTTCGTTTATATTTAATTTGTAACGTGACAAAATTCTTTTTTTGGAAGGTTTGTTTAAATAATGGCGAAAAAAGTATCCATGCAAGACATTGCGGATCATTTAAATATCTCAAAAAACTCGGTGTCACAGGCTCTCTCTGGGAAACCCGGTGTCAGCCCTGCCACCCGTAAAAAAATTGAAGAGACAGCTAAGGAATTAGGATATCAGTATAAGACGATTACAGCGAAAACAGAAGGCAAGGGTACGGGCAACATAGGACTGATCGCTTCAGATTTAGCTTTTTCGCTGCAAAGCTTTTTCGGAAAGATCTATTTAAGTGTGGAAAAAGAGGCGACTAACAAAGGCCTGAATGTACTGATACAATCGATAACTAACGAGGCGAAGGAGAATCTGACTCTCCCTTCTTTTATAGAAAACAAACAAGTCGATGGCGTGCTTATCTTATCTCACATCAGCACGGAATATATTAATAAGATCATCGCAACCGGCATTCCAACGGTAACGATTGACCATCATCACCCACTCATTCAGGCTGATGCGATTCTGACGAACAACCGATTTGCGGCTTACACAGCAGTTAAACATTTGATCGATCTTGGTCATAAAAAAATTGCGTTCGTTGGGGATACCCGTTTTTCACCGAGTTATCAGGAGCGACTCGAAGGGTATTTGCTCGCTTTTCAAGAACACGAACTGCAAGTTGATCAGCAATTGATTTTTTCTTCTGTTGAGGAAAATGAGATTGTTGTACGAGATTTGGCGGATTCAGTAGAGACACAGCCGACAGCTTGGTTTTGTGTAAACGACGGACTCGGATTTTTTGTTCAGTCTGCGCTACAGCAAAAAGGGTTACGTGTTCCTGATGATGTTTCCGTCTGCAGCTTTGATAACGGACAGCTTTCAAGGTTAGCCAACCCGAAGATTACGACGATGGATATTGATTTAGAGCTTTATGGCCGAAAAGCGATTGAACAGCTTGTTTGGCGGATGGACAATACAAAGGAACCCATCACAGAACTGCTTTTGCCAGCTACCCTATTAAAACGCAAGTCTACTTCTAAAGTGAATAAATAAAATGGAGCCCCTTGGTTGCAAGGGGCTTTCGTTATTGTGTTTGATAGATTTTCTGCGATTTCACGGTACGTGTTCTTTTATCTGTTACACCTACGCTCAAAAATAGCTCGCTACGCTCAGAATCATCGATCTTCGCTCAGACTTCCCTGCTTTTCGCTCAAACTACCTTTAGTTTCGCTCAAAATCATCGAGTTACGCTCAAGATTATCCTTAAAACAATGAAACTAACATCTGGTGAAGGACTCTGATGCCATATAAGGGAATTTTTATCATGAGGAGTGATGTTATGATTGTAAAAGAAGCAGCAGAATCTCTTAAAATTAAGAAATTAAGACTTCTACACAAGCGTTTTTCCCCTGACCATCCTGCAGAGAAGGAAATTGAAGGCGAGCTTATGAGAAGCATTGCAGGTTATAAAGGTGAAAAATCCCTCGATTTTCATCTAGATTTACTCCCAAAAGAGGAAACTCACATATTCCACGATCTCCGTCTCCCGTTTGGCTCCAGTCATTTTCAAATCGATATTCTTATCTTAACGCCATCGTTTTTTCTCATTATCGAGGTGAAACACATTGCAGGTACTCTAATATTTGACCAAGAATTCCACCAACTTATCCGTACTTATAAAGATACCGAAGAAACATTTCCGGACCCAATCTCACAGCTTTACCGGCAAACTCACTTGTTCAAAGAATGGTTAAATCTCTATAAGTTCCCCATACTTCCAATCGAATCTCTTGTGATCATCAGCAACCCCAACACCAAAATTATGGCCATTCCTGAAAATACGAATATCTCTAAATTTGTAACACATAGCGCTAACCTTCTAGCCAGATTTCACACCTATCAAAAGCATTATCAAAAAGAAATAATTACTAAAAAAGACATCAAAAAATTATCTCGGCTTCTGCTCAAACAACATAATCAAACCGATCAAAATCTCTTTAAAAAATTTAATATATCGGCAAATGACTTGACCAAAGGTGTAGCCTGTCCAAAATGTACTAAAATTCCTATGATTAGAGCAAGGAAAAAGTGGCTTTGTTTAAATTGTGGTCATTATTGCAATAAAGCACATATTGATACATTAAAGGAATATGCATTATTAATCAGCCCTACTCTACCAATTCATGATTGCTGCGACTTCCTTCAGATTTCCTCCCGCCATCTGGCAAAACATCTATTGAATGATTTAAATATTCCAGCCACGAAAATAGGTAAGTACAAGGTATTCCACTTGAATGAGTTAAATTAACTTTTTTCACGGTACGTGTTCTTTAATCTGTTACACATACGCTCAAAAATAGCTCGCTACGCTCAGAATCACCGATCTTCGCTAAGAATCCCTGTTCTACGCTCAAACCACACGTAGTTTCGCTCAAATTCATCGAGTTACGCTCAAGTCTTTCGGTTACACAAAAAAACAACCGGAATACCCTCATTCCGGTTGCTCCTTTTCTATTAAACCGTCGGGTGTGACACGATAAACTTCGCATTACCGCTCATTCCGAAGTTTTTCACTGTTGATGGTACGATAAA
The DNA here is from genome assembly GCF_042680145.1 of Fictibacillus halophilus. Classification (GTDB taxonomy): domain Bacteria; phylum Bacillota; class Bacilli; order Bacillales; family Fictibacillaceae; genus Fictibacillus; species Fictibacillus halophilus_A. Next base: position 2,784,914 of record NZ_JBHTNQ010000001.1, read on the forward strand.
GTGGTCGCCTTTTTTAAATGCTGAAGTAGATTGATCGTCAATCTTCAACTCTCCTTCACCCTCCAGTACACTTACTAGCAAATACGAAGGATTTTCGACCGCCAACACTGAACCTTCTAGATTCCAGTGATAAACGGTAAAATAATTTTCTTTAATCAATTTCTCGATCTTCAAATCGTCATTCGCAGATAAAACAGGCTCGAAGTCAGCGTCCTGATGCGGAATCATCGCAACTTCAATCGACTTATCGATATGAAGCTCGCGTGTGTTCCCAGCATCGTCACGGCGATCGTAATCATACACACGATACGTAATATCAGAGCTTTGCTGTGTCTCCAAAATCATCGTTCCCGCACCGATTGCATGAATCGTTCCGTTTGGCACATATACGAAATCACCAGGCTTAATCGCAACTTTACGAAGAAGCTCGTTCCAGCGGTTATCTGACACCATCTCTTCAAACTGCAGCTTAGACCCCGCATGATGACCATACACCAATTCCGCACCTGGCTCGCAATCGATCACGTACCAGCATTCTGTTTTACCGAACGCCTCGCCTTCTACTTCACGTGCGTAGGAATCATCTGGATGCACCTGCACAGATAGATCCGTCTTCGCATCTAAAATTTTTATCAATAAAGGAAAGTCTTCTCCCTCTTGATCGGCAAACAATTCACGATGCTCGTCCCACACTTGGTCAAGTGTTTTCCCATTTAAAGGTCCGTTCACGACTTCACTTGGGCCGTTTGAATGAGCGGAAATTCCCCAGCACTCACCAGTTGTTTCCGATGGAATATCGTAGCCGAACTCTTCACGAAGCTTTGTTCCGCCCCAGATTCGGTCTTTGAATACAGGTTTTAAGAAAATCGGTTCATTATACACTTTCACAACACTCCCTATGTGGGTTTTCTACTCCCCATTTTAAACGTTTGTTTAAAGATAAACCACCTGTATTGAAAATTCGAGACTAGAAATAATTACTATCGGGAATCAATGGATATGAAGGTTTGATTTTAAAGCGTTTTCCTTTATACTAGACCTTTATAAATATACAAATATTCTGATTAATTTTACATAAAAAGACAGGGGAGAAAATGATGGAGTTTAAATTGCAGCCTTTAGGTGACAACAGTGTAATCATTGAGCTCGGCGAAGATATCAGCCGGGACATTCAGCAAAAAGTGAATAAAGTCTCCTCTTTTTTAGAAGAACAATCCTTTGACTGGGTGATTGAATATGTTCCTGGATTCACGACGGTCGCCGTTTTTTATGATCCTATGAAAATCAAAACGGACACACTTCCTTATGAGCAGGTTTGTGAAGAATTAAGTTCATATTTGGAAAAACTAGACGTGGAAGAAGGGGCAGAACCGCGTGTCGTTGAAATTCCGGTTTGCTATGGCGGAGAGTTCGGACCAGACTTGGAAGAAGTAGCCGAACGAAACGGACTGACGACTGAAGAAGTAATCAACATTCATTCAAATGGTGAATACATCGTTTATATGATAGGGTTTGCACCTGGATTTCCTTATATCGGCGGGATGGATGAACGAATTGCTGCACCTAGACGGAAGAATCCGCGCTTAAAGATTCCTGCTGGATCTGTTGGGATCGCCGGCAAACAAACAGGAGTTTATCCGATTGAAACACCTGGCGGATGGCAGCTGATCGGGAAAACACCTCGCAAACTTTTTCTTCCGGAAGGAGACACACCAAGTCTACTTAAAGCAGGTGATCAAATAAAATTTGTACCGATTACAGAAGAAGAGTTTCAAAAATGGGAGGAGAACGAGAATGATTAAGATTACGAAGCCGGGCCTCCTTACAAGTGTTCAAGATTTAGGTCGCTATGGCTATCAAAAATATGGTGTGATTGCGAGTGGCGTGATGGATGCGACAGCCCACCGGATAGCAAACCTATTAGTTGGCAATGATGAGAATGAAGCAACATTAGAGCTCACTTTATTGGGTCCTGACATGGAATTTACAGAAGACACGCTGATCTCGATTTGCGGCGGAAACCTCTCCCCTTCAGTCGATGGAAAGCCAGTTAAACTATGGCGTTCTGTTTTAATAAAGGCTGGAAGTAAACTTAAGTTCGGAGGATGCAAAACAGGCTGCCGTGCTTATTTAGCTGTCGCGGGTGGTTTCGATCTGCCTGAGGTCATGGACAGCAAATCCACTTACATAAGAGCAGGAATTGGCGGCTTTAATGGAAAACCGCTTCAAGCAGATGATGAACTAACACTCGGAGAACCTAGTGAATTTGCGACCCAAATAACAAAAGTATTAGCTGCTGAATTAGACGGGCAAAAGTTTGCGGAGATGCAGTGGACGATTGCATCAGAATTCACAGCAACACCAGCTTCAAAACCAAAAGTGCGCGTCATGAAAGGCAGACAGCATGACTGGTTTACACAAGACAGCCAGATGAAGCTTTTTACCGAATCATTTGAAGTTACGTCGCAGTCTGACCGGATGGGCTACCGCTTGAAAGGTCCAGAACTTTTACTCGAAAAAGAACAAGAAATGCTATCAGAAGCTGTGAACTTCGGAACCATTCAAGTTCCTTCAGAAGGAAATCCAATCGTGCTGCTGGCCGACCGTCAAACAACTGGCGGGTATCCGAAAATCGGGCAGATCGCAACGGTCGATCTTCCAATCATGGCTCAGCTGAAGCCTGGCGACAAAGTACAATTTACCGAAGTTTCCCATGAAGTCGCTCAACAGCTTTATTTAGACCGAGAAAAACAAATACACCAGTTGAAACAAGGAATCTCACTAAAAATAAAACAAGAATCGAAGTAATCTAGGAGGAAGAGTATGAAGAAAGAATCGAAAGCTAGTATACTGTTAGGCGCCGCGTTTTTGATGGCTACATCCGCCATCGGACCTGGATTTTTAACACAAACAACACATTTCACATCCATTCTCGCAGCAAGTTTTGGTTTTGTTATTTTAACTTCCATCATTATTGATATTGGTGCGCAGATGAACGTGTGGCGAATTATCGCGGTTTCCGAAAAAAGAGCACAAGATATCGCAAACGATGTTCTCCCTGGCTTAGGATTTTTCCTTGCCGTCCTAATCGTTATGGGTGGTCTCGCCTTTAACATCGGAAACGTTGCTGGAGCAGGACTTGGGTTAAACGTTCTGTTTGGAGTTTCCGCTAAAACCGGAGCTATTTTAAGTGGAATTATCGCCATTTTAGTATTTGTTGTCCGTGAAGCCGGAAAAGCAATGGACCGTTTTACCCAAGTCGCTGGTTTCGTCATGATTGGATTAACCGTTTATGTAATGTTTACGGCTCAACCTCCTGTTGGAGAAGCGGTTGTAAAAACATTTGTACCAGACACGATTGATGTCTTAGCGATCGTAACGCTAGTTGGGGGAACAGTCGGAGGGTACATCACATTTGCCGGTGCCCACCGTTTGCTTGATGCAGGAATTAAAGGGCAAGAGAATTTACGTGAAGTAACCAGAAGTTCTGTTTCAGCTATCGGTATCGCATCCATCATGCGTATCTTCCTATTCTTGGCTGCACTTGGAATCGTGGCACAGGGGTTAACATTAGATCCGGATAACCCGCCAGCATCTGTCTTCCAATTGGCTGCTGGAAACATCGGATATAAGATGTTTGGTGTCGTAATGTGGGCTGCTGCCATCACTTCTGTTGTTGGAGCTGCTTACACGTCTGTTTCATTTATTCGTACGTTCAGCCCTGCTTTAGAAAAATATCATAAATGGATTATTATCGGTTTTATCGCTGTATCAACATTAGTTTTTGCGGTTGTTGGACAGCCTGTTAAGATTCTCATTTTAGTTGGATCACTAAACGGATTAATTTTACCGATTTCATTAGGTGTGATGCTGATTGCGGCATACAAACCAAAGATTGTCGGTGACTATAAACATCCAATGTGGATGACGATTTTCGGTGTGCTGATCGTTGTGATCATGGCGATCATGAGTGTTTATTCACTGTACACAGGACTGCCGAAGTTATTTGCATAAAATCGAGGGGGAGCTTTCATGAATGCACTAGACCGTATGAATCCTGCTGAAGCGCGCGATATGATCAGACGCGGTGAATGGACGAAGCCTACGAGCGGACTCGCTAACGGGTACACACAAGGAAACTTAGTCGTTTTGCCAAAAGAACTGGCGTTTGAGTTCCTTCTGTTTTGTCAGCGGAATCCGAAACCATGTCCTGTGCTGGATGTGACGGAGCCAGGTTCAGCTGTTCCTGAGCTTGTCGCTCCCGATGCGGATTTGCGAGTGGATATTCCGAAATACCGCGTGTATCGGAATGGTGAGATGGCTGAAGAAAAAACAGATATCACAGACCTTTGGGATGACGGGATGGTTGGCTTTTTGCTGGGCTGCAGCTTTACGTTTGAACATGCTTTGATGAATAACGGAATTCCGGTACGCCATATCGAGCGCGGATGCAACGTTCCGATGTTTAAAACGAACATCGAATGTGTGAAAGCAGGCCGTTTTGAAGGGCCAATGGTCGTGAGCATGCGTCCGATTCCTGAAAAAGATGTAGTAAGGGCCGTTCAGGTGACGAGCCGCTTCCCTTCTGTTCACGGCGCACCAGTTCATATCGGAAATCCCGAGAGTATCGGAATATATGACCTGTATCAACCCGATTTCGGTGATCCGGTCCAGATTCATGAAGGCGAAGTTCCTGTGTTTTGGGCATGTGGCGTAACTCCTCAGGCTGTGGCGATGCATGTGAAGCCAGAAATCATGATCACCCACGCCCCAGGGCATATGTTTATTACCGATGTGCGTGATGAGAAGTTTGGGGTTTTATAAAAATGTAGGACGAAGGTGCCTCTTTGCTGGGGCACCTTTTTTTGTTTGAGCGAAAAGTGGGTCAGTTTGAGTGGTACTAGGAGTTTTTGAGCGAAACTCAAGGTAGTTTGAGCGTAGATGAACAATTTTGAGCGTACCGAGCTTTTTTTGAGCGTACGTGTAACAGATTAAAAGAACACGTACCGTAAAAGCCGATTTCACTGGAAATACACGATTAAAAGCCCCTTACACGTAAGGGGCTACATCTACTATTTTTCCGGATGAACCACAGTATTCAACAGCCCACCCAGTATAATGATCATCGCAGACAGGTAAAACCACAGCATCAAGACGACAAGACCAGCCACTTGACCGTACAGTGCAGAATAATTGCTTCCACTGACGTAAGAAGCAAACCCCATCGAAACGAGCTGCCAGCCGATCGTGGCAAAGAAAGCTCCTGGAACTACTTTTCTAAAACCGAGCTTGATGCTTGGCGCAAATGAATAAAGCACAATAAAAAAGACCAACAAAAAGACAGTCCCGATCCCCCACTGCACAATAATCCATAACTTCTGAAACTCAACAAACGAAAAAATCCCCTTTAGATACACACTTAATAATTTTTCAAAAAGAGGAACGATTACAGAAAACAGCACTGCGATCATAAACCCGACTGTTAATAAAAGACTCTCCACAATTTGTTTTACTTTGTGTTCATCGTTTCGAACCTCATACGCATCATTTAAAATTCGTTTCATACACTGAAAGCCCATAGAAGATAGCCATAAAGTGACGATTAAACTTAGTGACAGAAGATTTCCCTCCTGCCTCCTAACCGTATAAGTTAGCGTCTTTTCGATCAGCGAGTACGTAGCATCAGGAGCATAGGGCTGGATCAGCTCCAATATATTGCTCTCATTTAGAGGCAGATAAGTCATCATTGAATAGATCACTAACAAAAACGGGAAAACGGACATCAGAAAATAATAAGCCATCTGAGCAGATAAATCGTACACCCTCATCTTAAAAAAGCGGTCGCTCAATTGATTCAGGATCTCAACGATATTCATGATGCAGCACCTCTTATCTTAGCCAGTCCGTAAAACTAACTATTCTAGAATACGCATAGAGCTGTCCGTTTAGGTCACTTTTTTATAGAGGTTGATTCCTATGCTAGTATTTTTATAGGATAAATTTTAAAAAGGAGATTAGAATGAAGAAGCTTTACAGCATTTCACTTCTGTTATGGGGCGTGTTTTTCGCAATTACACTCTATCGCTTTTTTCAGGGAACAGGCTATTGGAATAACACTATCTTATTGTCAGCAAGTTTTTACATACTTGCGGTTATTTTAAACAAAGGTTTTAACAAAATACTGATTTACATAGCTTATGGATATGTTGCTTTTGTAGCTCTATTTATTCTGTACACCTTTCAGGGTCTGCTTTGGTAGCTTAGGAGGGATAACTAAAAAGAGTGCCCCATCGTAAAGGCACTCTCTCCTATGCTATTATTCTATTCCTCGAGCTGCTGCTTCCACTAATTCAACCGTCTGGTCCACCGTATTTTTACGGAATTCCTTAAATTCATCGGTGATGTAAACCGCTTTGTCTTCTGGATAAAACTCTTGGGCCGCGATGTGAAGGTGACCACCTGGGATATCATCTGCTCCAAGACCTAAACGAACGCGATTGGATCTGTACATGCTTTCATTAGATAAGTAGCTGCCACCCCCGCCTGCTCTAGCCTTTGAACCTGGAGTTGGACCACCGTCATGGCAGACGGCTGGATCTTCATAATTTGGCGGCAGCCACTCACAAACCTCGTCGTTTCGGAACACCGGCCATGGTCCTGTTTCTGCAGCAATCATCTCTCCATACGGAAGTGTTGTTTCAATAAATTCAGGAAGCGGCTCTGGCATCGGCCAATGCGATACAGTCGGTGTTACTTCAGCTCGATTTTCCAGCTTATTGTCAGCCCCTGTGTGCCAGCGGCCCGCATAACCTTCGATCGCCATTTTGCGAGGTCCGCCCTGACTGATTGTCATCATCAAATCTACTTGCTTTGGTCCTTTTTTCAAATAAGGACCGAATGTATCTTCAACAATTCCTTCTTCGAAATCATCCCATCTAACCGGAAAGTTCGCCGCTTGGATAACAGCTAGTCCATCATCGGTCCAGATCCATCTGCCGTCGAGCTGCAATCCAGAAGCACCAGATGGATTCGTTCTTCTAAATTCCTGCTCTAAACGGTACGGGTCAAAACCACTTACGAGAACACGCTTAACTCTTTCACCATTCTGAAAATGAATCGTTGTGATTCCTCTTGATGTATATTCTAATTTTTTCATGAGCTGTGCTCGTCTTTCTTCCGTTACTTCATATTCAGGATTCCATTGGCGAAGCGCACTTGTCATGCTTAGCCTTGCCCAATATAAAGGTCTGTCATCGTATGTATCCAACTCTCCTAAATCAGGTCGTTTCCCCTGAGCACGGTCAACAGAAGTCTTCCAGAGCTTCGTTCCGTGTCTTTTGATTAACTTTTCAGCTTGATCCTCACTTTTTGCTGAGCAAAGATCCTGCTTAAACTTATCTACATATTGAGTAAATTCGCTATCCTCTAAAATCTGCTGCGGAATCGGCTTTCCATCCTCGATCCTCTGTTCCTCTGGTGTTAACGCTACACTTGAGTCATAACAGCTTGTCTTGTCCTTTTCTTTTGCCTCAGCCGTTTGAGTACCAAAAACCATCACACTAAACACACATGCTATTCCAAAAATAAATAATCTATTTTCTAGTATTCTCACAATAAGCCTCCTTTTTTACTTATTGTAGAATAACAATGAAATCGTTTAAATAGTATGAATTGTTTAAAAATATTTTAGTGATAGAGCATTTGTCCTGAGAAATTAAGACGAAAAAATAAGTACTTTTAATCACTTTCCTTATTTTAAAATCCCTGTATTAAGTACAATGATTAATAAAATAAACGCTATTCTGACCCCATGTTCTTTTGTCACAGTTTTAAGCAATCCCACAAGTACAATACCTAAAACTGGATTGTCCTACAGCAATAAGATGGTTAAGTTATCTGTTGAAAGAATAACTTCTAATCTATCAAACTGTTCATCCATTAATCATCACCCACATTTTTTATTAGTTTAAGACACCATTAAATATGGGTGTTTTAAAAAAAATACTAGGGGCACTCTAACAAAAAAACCATACAGTGTTTTAACCACTGTATGGCCTTTATCATTTATTTTTTTACTACATCATGTCCACCGAATTCGTTTCGAAGTGCTGCAACCACTTTTCCAGAGAATGTATCGTTTTCTTGAGAACGGTATCTCATGATTTGAGATAAAGTAATGACAGGTGCTACAGCTTGCAAATCAAGTGCAGTTTCAACGGTCCATTTACCTTCCCCAGAAGAGTTCATTACACCTCTTAAACTATCAAGCTTTGCATCTTTTGAAAAAGCATTCTGCATGAGTTCGATCAGCCAAGAGCGAATGACAGATCCATTATTCCAAACTCGTGATACCTCTTCGTAATCGTAATCAAAATCGCTTTTTTCTAGGATTTCATAGCCTTCCGCAATAGCCTGCATCATTCCATATTCAATTCCATTATGAACCATCTTAAGGAAATGTCCGCTTCCAGACTTGCCTGTGTAGAGGTATCCGTTTTCAACTGAGATATCTTGAAATAACTTCTCTACTTGATCAAAAGCCTCTTTATCTCCGCCAATCATCGTGCAGACACCGTCTCTTGCTCCGTCCATACCACCGCTAGTACCGGAATCTAAAAGATATATTCCTTTTTCCTTTAAATCATTTCCTCGACGGAGTGTGTCTTTGTAATTTGCATTTCCACCATCAATAATAATATCTTGTTCAGATAGAAGTGAAGAGACACGATTCATAACATCTTCAGTAATGTCGCCTGCTGGAACCATTAACCAAACGATTTTAGGTGTTGGAAGCTTACTAATCATTTCCTCAAAAGATGTCGCTGTTTCAACACCTTCACTGGCGATTTTATTCATTGCTTCTTCACTAACATCGTGAGCCACTACTTCATGACCTTTATTAGTCATATTCAAAGCCAAATTATAACCCATTTTTCCTAAACCGATTAAACCAATTTTCATAGTGGATCCCCCTAGTGATGTCTTTTGCTGTCCAATAAATTATATCAAACAACTTTTTAATATGTCTGTTTAGAAGATCGTATTTGCGATTAATAGACTAATTAATCCGACAAACCAACAGATTGTTGTTGGCACGGACCAAACCATGATCTGTTCTTTTACATCTCTAATCCCTAACATACGGTTAACGACCCAGAACAAGCTGTCGTTGAAGTATGAGAATATCATCGATCCCATAGCTGCAGCTTGAGCGGCTAATGCCATGTTCACATCAAGCTGTGAAAGGATCGGCGCTGAAATGGACGCTGCTGTGATCATTGCTACGGTTCCGCTACCTTGTACTAGACGGACGATGGTAGCTACAAAGAATGGGATCAACACAGCTGGTAATGGTAAGTCTGCAATTTTTTCTGCAATAAAGTTTCCAGCACCACTCTCACGAAGTACGTTTCCAAGCGCTCCACCTGCACCTGTTACAAGAAGTATAATCCCTGCTGTTTGGATACCTTCTTCCATACGGTCAAGTGTTTTGGAACGGCTTAAGTCTCCTGCTAAGGCGTAGATTGCTGCAATCAAACCGATGCTGACTGCAATGATCGGTTTTCCTAAGAAGATCAGGACGCCATAGAACCCTGTTGTTAATTCTAATGCAGTTAATGTTGTATTTATAAAGATTAATAGAATCGGTAAGATAATCGGCACGAGTGAACGGCCAAGAGAAGGCAGCTCATTTTCTCTCGCACTTGCTAATTCAATGAACTCTTGATATGCCGCTTGTTTATTTGGTCTTGAAAAACCAAACTCTGAATCATCGGGCACTTGGTAGATTTTATTTCCGAGCCATTTCGCGTAAAGTACACCTGCAATCATGATCGGTATACCAAACAGAAGACCAAGACCGATCATAAGACCGATATCTACTCCAAAGATCCCTGCTACACCTAGTGGACCAGGAGTTGGCGGTACTAAGGAGTGTGTGATTACAAGACCTACTGCTAATGCTACTCCTAATGAGATAACTGATTTTCCTGTCTTTTTAGAAAGTGCTTTTACAAGTGGATTTAAGATAACAAATGCTGAATCTACAAAGATTGGAATGGAAACGATATATCCAGCAATCGCCATTGCCCATTCTTCTTTTTTCTTCCCTACCGCTTTGATCAATGAATAAGCTAATGTTTCTGCAGCCCCGGATACTTCAAGGATCCGTCCGATCATAACCCCTAAACCAATAACGATACCAATGGATGCTAACGTGCTTCCGAACCCTGCTGAAATGGTATCTGCCACTTTGCCAGGTTCCATTCCACCTACCAACCCTGCGATGGAAGCGGCAATAATTAAAGCTAAAAACGCATGTACCTTTGTTTTTAATACAAGAAAAATTAATGCAATAACACCTAGAACTAAACCAGCTACCATTTGTGCTCCTGAAACTTCCATGTTTATACCCCCCTATAATGTAAGCGCTTTTATTTGTTTCAAATGATAGAGAAGGGCTCTTCACCCTTCACCATCATTTTCATTCAATCTTTCTTATAAGCTGTTCGCCGTGAATTTAGGTGCATATTGAGCAGCTAGCTTAATACACTCTTCCATGCTTATGCTTTCAGCAATATTTTTTCCTGCTATATCAAAGGCTGTTCCGTGGTCTACAGAAGTTCTTAAGAAAGGCAAGCCGTTCGTGATAGAAATCGTTCTATGAAAATCAGTCATCTTCGCAGCGATATGCCCTTGATCATGGTATAGAGATAGAACAGCGTCATATTTTCCATTTAGAGCTTGGAAGAATACGGAGTCAGCTGGAACGGGACCAACTGCATTGATGCCGTCTGCAACTGCCATTTCAATACCTGGTTTAATCTGTTCTACTTCTTCCCAACCGAACAGACCGCCTTCTCCGCTATGAGGGTTTAATCCCGCTACTGCCCATTTTCTGTTTTCAACACCGAGTCTAGCAAGTGCTTTGTCACAGCGAATCAGGTAATCATGTACACGTTCTTTTGTCATAGCTGCAATTGCATCTTTTAGTGATAAGTGACGCGTTAAGAAGAAGATTCTCATCCCTTTTACTTCAAACATAGTCAAAGGATCATCTGAACCAGCAAGTGCTTCAAGCATTTCTGTATGTCCGATATATGGAACATTTGCTGCTTTTAGTGATTCTTTATTGATTGGTGTAGTGGCAAGTGCTTTTACTTCGCCGCTTTTTGCAAGTTCTACTGCTTTCTTAATGTATTCAAATGCACCTTGCCCGCCTTGAGCAGAAACTTCTCCATATTGAAGCTGATCCATATCAATATTGTTTAAATTGATCACATCAACGGTTCCTAGCTCATACTTTCCTTCTGCTGGAGAGCTTACTTCGTTAATTTTGAGTTCTGCTCCAACAATCGTAATCGCTTTTTCAAGTACTGCTGCATCCCCAATCACTAGCGGCTTACATACGTCATAAATCTCTTGTTTAGCAAGGGATTTCATTGTAATTTCTGGCCCAATACCTGCTGGGTCACCCATTGGAATCGCAATAATCGCTCTCTCATTCGTTGTCATGTTTTATTCCTCCTTGGAAAGTATCTATTTAAAATTTTTTTAATGAACTTAATTCACTTGTTTCGTTGACGTTTGGTTGGCTAATAGGTGCTTTACGATTGTGTAGATCGCTTTTTTATCTCCAACCATGCCTCCCTTTGTGGCTAGCGGAATTCCATCGAAATATCCTCCAATGAACTCGCCATAAGCAACAAGCGGCAGCACTTCGTCTTTTAGCTTGATACCTTCAGCTCTTCCTATTGAACAAAGGGAAGCTGTAACATCGCCTCCACTTGAGAAGCATCCGCCAATTTCGTATGAGGTTGATTGAATGACGATGCGTGTAATCTTACCTAAACCGTCAGCGATTCGTTTCGCTAGCTGATCTTGACTTACACCTTGTTCTTCGGATAATCGTTTAAGATCCAATCGCTTAGCAGCTGGTGAATTGGTCGTGATGATCAAAATATCTTGCTGACTTATACGCTCTAAAGCTTCTTTTACCACACGATCGACTTCGGTTTCCCAGCTGTCTGAAATACTTGCCAGTTTATCTGCATCCACATAAACCGGATTCGCATTTGTTTTATCGATCAGGTAATTTAGTTGTTGGGCACTTAACGACGTTACACTTCCAACGGTTACGATGATTTTTTTACTTAGTGTGTGCTGACTCGTGTAAGCTTTTGAGTAATAAGCTGTAAGCGGTCCCGGGTCAACCGGCACAAGCTGATAATCCTCGATCAATGCCATCGCATGAGCTATATCTTCAATCTCTTCATCTGTCACCGCATCTAAAACGAGGACACGATTCCCGTCTTGAATCTTTTTCTTCAAATCTTGTAAAATGATCTCTTTTCCTTGAAGAACGATTTCCAGACCGATGTGTGCAACATTAAATTCACTTTGTTTTCTGATAATAGAGGGAACATAGGATTCAGTGAGTGGTGTTACCGGGTCATTTGCAACATCTGTTGCTTGAACAGGTACACCATTTACTAAAAGATATCCGCCTGATGTAATTCGGTTTGAATCTGGAAACGATGCTACAACAACTGCTATTGATTTTTCGCCTAGTTCATTTAGAACCGTATCAATTTCAATGCCGATGTTTCCTCTTACAGTACTGTCGATTCGCTTGCATATCACATCAGCACTCCAGTTTTTCAGGTTTTCAAGGGATTTTTTAATTCGCATTTCTGCAACATCTTTTCTGGCATATCTGCTGTCTGTGTCAATACAAACGGCATTGTAGCTGCCTGATACAGGCGGCTGATCGTAATAGACCATAGTCGCTGCCTCAAATCCTTGTTTTACGAGTTTGACTCCGGTTGCGTTAGCACCTGTTAAATCATCCGCAATGACTCCGACTTTCATGATTGCTCACCACCTTTAACGATTACAACCTCTAGATATTCATTCAATTTTTCAGTGGTCCCTGGGGAAATGCTGTGATCTGTAATTACCCCACAAATCTGAGTAAGATCGCATACTTTTGTAAGTGACTTTTGATCAAACTTGCTTGAATCTGCTACTAGCCATGTTTTTTCTGACGCTTCAATCATGAGCTGTTTTATTGAAGCCTTTTCAAAAGTAGGTGCAGTAACACCTGCTTTGAAGTCAATCGCATGAGCCCCTAGGAAAAATACATCAACATGAATGTTCTTCAGCATTTGTTCAGTCAGCGGTCCAAATAATGTACCTACGTTATTTTGCAGTTCGCCGCCTGTAACAATCACTTTTACATCCGTATCAATCAGCTCTGCTGCAATTTTTATGTCATTCGTAACAACCGTTATCGTCTTTTTGTCTTTTAGCAATTTTGCGATTTCTAATGTTGTTGTGCCAGAGTCTAAAAGGATCGTTGAGTGATCTTGTATATACTCCACCGCTTTTTTGGCAATCATTTTCTTTTGGTCATTGAACTTCCCTTCTTTGGAAGCAAATGATGATTCAACAACCAACGGTTTATTTAAGATCGCACCGCCATGTGTCCGGATGATCTTATCATTTTCTTCTAGGTAAGCAAGGTCACGCCGAATAGTCATAGCTGAAACATTTAATTGGCTAACAAGATCTTCAATATCTATTTTTCCGTTCGCACTTAATTGTTTAAGAATTTCATTTCTACGTTCTTTAGGCATCATTTTTCATCACCTTTGTGTTAATTTCAAACACTTTATATATTATATAATGTTATAAATGAACATTAAAGTCAACAACTTTGTTTAAAATGAACATTTTCCGTCGGTTTCAAAATTGCAATTTTAAAAATACAAACAAAAAAGCCGGCTATTCGTGTCTTTTACAACACGTTCAAGCCAGCTTCTTTCTTAATTAAATACTCTCACCGATTTTACGAACCTGGATGCCTGAATCCTCAAGCGTCTGTCTGATCTTTTTCGCAAAAGAAAGCGCATGAGCTCCGTCTCCGTGGATACAAACGGTGTCAGCGGTGATATCCGCGTCCACATCCTGCTGCGTCAGCACTTTCCCCTCTTTTACCATGCGGATCACTTGTGCAACAGCTTCATCGTCATTTTCAATCATGCAGTTCGGCAGCTTGCGGGAGGTCAGTGTGCAATCCTGCTGATACGTTCTGTCCGCGAAAACTTCTGATGCCGTGCGAAGTCCTGCCTTCTCGCCTGCCTTCACAAGTTCACTTCCGGCTAGTCCAAACAGAATTAAATCAGAATTCACCTTATAAACCGCTTCTGCAATCGCTTCAGACAAATCACGATTCACCGCGGCCATGTTGTAAAGTGCGCCATGAGGCTTCACATGTTGAATCGTTCCGCCTTCCGCTTTTACAAAAGCCCATAACGAACCAATCTGATAAAGAACCATTTCATACGCTTCTTGAGGTGAGATATCGATATTACGACGGCCAAATCCAGCCAGGTCAGGCAAGCCTGGATGAACGCCGATACCTACCCCATGCTCAAGCGCAAGTTTTACCGTTTTCCGCATTGTCGCTGGATCTCCAGCATGAAATCCGCACGCGATGTTGGCTGACGTCACATATTTTAAAATCTCTTCGTCCGTCCCGAGTCTGTAAGCTCCGAAACTCTCACCCATATCGCAGTTAATATCAATGACACTCATGCAAAAACCTCCTCAATTTTAAACACATGTTTAATTTACCCCAACTGTACGACAAGTTTTATATATTGTAAAATGATTAGGAAGACTAAAGAAGGAGGTGAAAACAGAATGGAAAAAGTATTGAATGAGATCTTAGTAAAATTACTTAGCATCGATAATAAAGTTTCTGATTTAGATAGTAAAGTTTCTAATTTAGATAACAAGGTAACTAATTTAGATAATAAAGTTTCTAACTTAGATAATAAAGTTTCTAACTTAGAAGCAGGTCAGAAACAGATTGTAACTAGACTTGATACATTAGAAACCGATGTAAAAGAGATCCGTGATACTGTAACTCGAATTGAAGTTAGCCAAAATGATGACGTGATTGCGTTATTAAAGATGATGCAAAAACAAAAACATTAAATGTTTATTTCGCCGATTCGGTTTTGTAGTATGCGTATACCTCACAGTAAGTCCCCCAATATCGCACTTCAAGAATCACTTCTAAAATTCTCAAATCCTAAAAATGAGGAAAGCCCCTTGAGAGCAAGGGGCTGCAAAATAGCTTATGTTATTTTTCGATGTAATTCTGCAAGCTGATCATACATTCTTGTTGTTATATCTCTTAGTACTGGGAAGTAAGGGCGTATTTTATTATTGATATCTATATCTCCCACTGTAATACATTCCCCTTCATAAGGTGCTTTACATACAATTGGTGTTCCTGGTACCTTGGATTCTTTATCACCGGCACCAATCATACAGCCTCCACCCCAATACTCGGTGTCTCCTTCTTTGCCGACTAAGTTGGTATAAACAAAATTTACGGTGTTTTCCATTGCCCTAACCTTTACGATAGGTTCAAAAATATCTTTTTCAAAAGATGGAGAACCTGAAATACCAACGATTATATCAGCTCCTTTTAAGGTTAGCATTCGTGCTAATTCAGGAAAGAAAATATCATAACAAATGAGAAGACCGATTTTGCCGATAGCAGTATCAAAAACAGGAAGATCTTCACCAGCTTTAAAATATCTTCTGTCTGGAAATGCACCTGGACCGGTTTGATCTGTTGCATGTCCTGGCAGAGTATTCTTTCTCCACTTCCCAACATATCCTTCAGGACCTACAAGGGCTGCTGCATTATAAAGAATCCCATTTAAACTTTTTTCCGGCATACCCCAAATAATATAGATGTCATATTGAATCGCTAACTTTTCAAAAAAGCTTGTGGCATCTCCAGGTATCTCTTCCGCAACCTCAAAAAAATCGTCCCCGCAATTGTAGCCAGTCAAAGCAAGTTCAGGGAAAGATACTAATTTCGCACCTTTTTCCGCTGCTTCAATTGTAAATCGTTTCATTTTTTCAAGGTTAATTCTCTTTTGACTCGTTTCTGGTGTAATCTGACCAATAGCTATTTTAACCACGTTAAACCTCTCCTTGTTAAGACAGAGTCTATATCTAATAGAATTATTTAATTTTTTCTAGCATGGTTATGATTTTATTAAAATTGGAGGCTTTACAAAGCTCTGCAACTAACTTTTTATCCTGAACCAGCCTCCAAATTCTATTAAATAGAGAACTGAATTCTTCTTTATCTTTTTCATTCAACGCGAGAAGCAGTACAAACTGGACAGTATGTTCTCCCCATTTTATTGGTTTTTTCAAAATACCGATCGCTATACAAGAATCGAGTGCATTCGGTTTTATGGGATGAGGGATCGCAACTAAATTACCGATCGATGTTGGCGATATTTCTTCCCTTTCAAGTACCGAATCTAAATATGAATCATCTACAAACCCTTTCGTGTTAAGGGTATAAGCCATTGATTTTATAATACTGATTGGATCCTTATTATCGATTTCACTAAAAAATAAATCCTCACTAAAGAAATTCTGAAGCTTTTCAAAAGATTTTTCTTTATCTTCATCTAAATACTTACTGGAAATAAAATCATTTACTTTTTCCATATCATCTTCAGAAAATAGTGCGTTTATTTGAAGGATGGGAATGGCACTTTCTTCATTTACCGGCACCGTACTTAATATCAGATCAACTTCTTCCTGCTTAATGTCTTTTAAGGAGTAAGAAGGATAGGTTCCAGCTATGGTTAATCCCGGAAACTTACTTTCAATACTTGCAGCAAGCAGTTTAGCTGTTCCTAAACCTGATGCGCATACCACGGCAACTCGTCTAACCTGTCTTTTCTTCTTATTTTTCATTCGTTCAATTGCAGCTTCAAAATGAACAGCAATATAGCCGATTTCGTCTTCATTTATCGCAATTTGTTGATTGCGTTGAATAATATCAGAAGCAACAATTGCAAGCTCGAATGAAAAAGGGTACTTGTTTTTTATTTCTTTTAACATGGGATTTTGCAGGTTCATTCTGTATTTCATACGGTTCAGTGCAGATCTTAAATGCAACCCAAGTCCATAGATGAATTCTTTATCTTCCACTAGATCAATACGGTATATTAGTTTGATTTCTGCCAAGATTTCGAGAATAAGTTCATTATTGCTTTCACCAATCATCTCAATAAAATCTTCTTGCTGAAGCTTTCCGTCTTGGAAACGTTTTGCACCCATCAAATGGATGGTGATATAAGCAATCTCCTCATTCGGGATTTTAATAGCAAATGCCTCTTCTAGTGAAGCAATGATTTGTGAAGCAATAAAATACTCTTTTTGATCTTGTAAATCTTTTAGTTCAAGCGTACCAAGTTTAATGTTTTTTCCTTTCTTGATTCGCTTTATACCAATAGCAATATGCATGATAAGATTGTTTAACGGCAGATCGGCAATCTTAAAAGGCAGTTGCTTTATATGTTGCTTTGTGATCGTTCTAATTAAGGCAATGTCTATTCCTTTTACAAAATGCTGGCTATCACTTTTTTCTTGTTGCGGGAAATGTTCCTTTTTATAATCTGATAGAAAAGCTGATAAACAAAAGCGGATGTTCATCTCATTTCCCACTAATTTAATCCCATAGTTAGGCTTTTTAAATAGTGATACGTTAAATTTGCTTAATAACGTTTCAACCTGTTTCAAATCGTTATCAACCGTTGATTTGCTCACATATAATTCATTTGCTATTTGTTCAATGGTAATAAAGTCATCTGCCATAATGATGCTTTTTAATATATAGAGGACTCTTTCTTCCGGCAAGACAGGAAGGTCATTATCAGATGTCTGGTTTAATTGGAATAACTCTTCGATCAAATCCTTAATTTCACAATCTGGTTTTGGTTCGATAAAATAGCCTACTCCTCTTTGTGCATCAATTTTCACACCGATCTTACCTAACTCCTGATTTAACAAAGTGATATCATTTCTGATCGTGCGCGAAGTGACTCCCAGAAATTTTGATAAATAGTCACTCGTGACCGGCTCATCATTGGCTAGTAGTTCTTTTATTATTTCTTTTAATCGATTGTTTAAAAAAACCAATATAATGACCTCCCTTCTTTGAAGAATGATCTGTCCTTATTTTTGCAATTGTTCCGTTTTACCATGCCATGCCAAAATTTTTTATTTTTTCTTAATACCTATTAACAAGAGAAATAAGAGTTGAACTTTTCACTCAGTATCAATAAGAGTCTCCCATTTCATTAAAAGATTATTAGCTTAATTTAAGGGTTAAAATTTCATTACTCGCGATATCTTTCAATTCAAGAGTACCTTGGTCACATTGAATTCTCTCGTTGGTGTTGGATAGAACGTTCTCATTTAAATCGACCATTTCAACATTTGTAAAAAAATCAGTGTTTATATGTGCCTTAACTAAAGGAATGCTATGATCTGTTGTATTGTAGACTCGTATGATCATACTCTCATCATTTTCGCATTTCTTCACTGCACCTACAGCTATATCAGAATGGTTTAATTGAAAGAAACTATTGTTATCATCGAATTTCGATAAATCAGATTGTTGATTCACTTGAACTGCGACCATAGGGGCTATATATTCATTCGATTTCAATCCAACTTTTGCATCGACCACATCACCTGAGTGAGGAATGATCGAATACTCCATCTCATGGATTCCGATCAGACTGCTGTCAGGCGTTTCAACATGAAGCCCCGATCTTCTCCCTGGTCTGTCAACCAAGTCCTGTTTCCCCATATAATCCGTTCCGCATAACAATGTTAAAGCAATTGTTGGTTCTAGGGATTTAAGAATCTCATATTGAGGAAGGCCTTTATTGAGAATGGCAAGTCCTTTGTCCTGATCTGATACGTCTACATATTTTTGCTGCGGATAGATAGGATAGTACTTTTCTTCCCATTTTTCTTCTTCCCAATATTCGACTTGCGGCAAGTAGTTTTCACGTTGGATCGTTCCAAACTGTTGGTCTGCTACATGCGTATTGGTTTTAAGATCCGTTTCAAAAAGCGCACGAATCCTGTGATTTTTAACCGTATTATTGATCACGGTCTTGATATCAATTCTATCTTCATGACGATTCACCGTTACGAAGGTTTCTATCATCATTGATTCGTATTCCTTAGAACGTCCATTCACATCTGTATCTACAGGCAATTCCAGATCATGAGTAATTTTTACTGTAGCAAAAACTGGCCCATTTTTAATGACTGCTATAGAAGGAGCAGAATTTTTTGTAGTGATGATCACATCTTCTCTTGGTGGAGAATAATCATACTCGTCACCTGCATTTCCGCCTTCTTCAAACACGTTTAAATTTTTGAATTCTTTTTTGGTCGAGTGTTCCTTAACCGTTAATGAACCATTTGTTTGAATCTCAACCTGAAAGAAATCATTTGAAAATACACCGTCTTGATAAACAAAAGATGTTTCTTCTGGATTTTCTTCATTCTCTTTTAAATAAAATGTTTTGTATCCTAAGCCCTCAATTTCAGCTAAAAAGCTAATTTTTGTTGTCCAAACAAACTGATCTTCATTTTTTACACCGATCTCAATCTGTTTATCGTTTAAGTTTTCTCGGTTTGTTTCAATCACCTGATAAGGGATCAGAACTCCATTTCGATCTACAAGTGTAAATCTTTCACTCTTAAGCTGTACCGTAGCTTCAACGAGGTTGCTTCTTTTATGTCCTAATGTGTTAAATATGATCAACGGGAGTCCCTTATCGAAATCAAATTTAATCTTTTCTATTAAATCATTCGTTGCGCTGTTTTGAAGCGTTTCACCGATTTGCTTTGCATATTGATATCTGAGTTCCATTTCCTTATGTGTTGCATCTGTACACACATTACAAATCGAGTCATGAGCATGGTTTTGCAAAGTGTATTTCCATCCTTGGTTGATTAACGCATTGTCATAGCTGTTACCAAGGAGAAGAGACATCGAATTAATAGGTTCCAAGTATTTTTCATATAAATTTTGGACTTCGAAATTTTCCTTTTTTAAGTCCAATCTTGTGGACGCAATACTCACATGCACTCGCATGTTCTTCCCTTTTCTGAATTCACCCTTTAAGGTTTCCATTTTTTCAGATTCTTGTCTGACAGCATCAAAATAATCCTGGAGCTTACTGATCTTTATCGAGTATTCGCTGTCCTCAGAAGAAAAATGACGGTTCAGTTCATCAACGATTTCCGGCAGCTCTCTTATCGCACTTCTTTGGTCGAATCCGCACATTAAAAGCATATTAGGGGATGTTGTCATCTCCTGTAATTCGTTAAGGTTTTCTTCGATTATTTTCAAATTCTTTTCACTATCAGTAGAAAGCATTCTACCGTTTCCATATCCTAAGGGCAAATGAGTGGTTAACACACTGGATCCATCAGGACCTTCCCACCAGAAATCTGTTTTCTCTGTTTCTTCATTTGTGATTCCCCGCCAAAATAATGCGTTTTTTATTCCAAAGCCGTTCAAAACCTGAGGGATCTGAGCAGCCTGTCCGAAAGAATCCGGAAGATAGCCGATCTGCATGGATGGACCAAATTCTTTAGCGATCTGCTGACCGATCAACAAATTTCTAATAAGGGATTCACCGCTTGGAATAAATTCATCCGGCTGGATATACCATGGCCCAATTAACAGTCTCTCTTCTTGAACGAGTTTTGTGATAGCCTCTTTTTTGTGAGGTTTGATCTCCAAGTAATCTTCCAGCACGATCGTTTGTCCATCTAACATGAAAGAGGTATACTTTGGGCTATTCTCCAACAGTTCGATCAGCTCATCCATGAACCGTACTAGTTTTACACGGTATTGCTGATAGGTTTGGTGCCACTCCCGATCCCAATGCGTATGTGAAATAACATGAAAATTCATTTAGAAACCTCCAATTATACAAATAATTCGTATCTAATGAACAGGAGGGAACTATAATTAGATCCCTCCAGCTTAAATTTCTATTATTTTTATGCTTCTTCCGTAATCGGCATTTCCTCTTCAACCTTTTTCTTTAAAACGGAAGCAGTTACCGCAGTAACGACAATACCAACTACAAATGCGATAATAAACATGATTGGCTTAATGAAGAATGGTACTACGAACACTCCGCCGCTTGGAACTGGAGCTTCTGCCCCTAATGCCAAGGCTAACGCGCCTCCTACTGCTGAACCAATCACGATAGAAGGAATAACACGAAGCGGATCTGTTACCGCAAATGGTATTGCTCCTTCTGTAATTCCAGTTGCACCCATAAACGTCGTCGGTAATGCACTCTGTCTTTCAGCTGCAGTAAATTTCTTTGGTGCTATTCTTGTAGCCAGTGCTAATCCGATCGGCGGTGTCATAATTCCAATCCAACAAGCTGCCATAGGTGCGTAAATTTCCTGATTTAACATCCCTACACAGAATGCAAACGCCACTTTATTAACAGGACCACCCATATCAAATGCCATCATGGCACCGATAATCAGTCCTAGAATGATAAGGTTGCCTCCACTTAACGATTTTAACCAAGCTTCTAACCCGTCTGAAAGTGCTGCAATGGGTTGTCCGATGATGTACATCAATAAAGCAACGGCACCAGCACCTAGCAAAGGAATAACGATTATTGGTTTTAACTGTACTAAATATCTGTGCATCGGAATCGCTTTGATACCGTTTACAATGTAACCTGCAAGAAAGCCGGCAACGATTCCTCCTAAAAATCCTGCTCCGATTTCATTTGCTATCAGACCACCTACCATACCAGGTGCTATACCAGGTCTGTCAGCTATTGAATAAGCCATGTAACCCGCCATTACTGGAACCATTAGTTTAAAAATAAGGACACCAGTATCAACTGTTTTCTTTGCAAATCCTGCCTCTTGTTCCCCGCCGCCAAGCAATAAACCGATCGTAAGCAATAATCCGCCGGCTACTACAAATGGCAGCATATATGATACACCTGTCATCAGGTGTGTTTTTGCTTCTTCAAGAACTTTCTTCATAAGAAATCAACTCCTTATTTTACGTTCATTATTTCTTTGCAAGTTCAATCGCTTGATTGATCAACCCTTGAGGATTCTTAACAGCTTCCGCAACGGATACTTTCACAGTCGGTATACCATCGAATCGTTCGGATTTTGCAATAGCTGTATCAACGGCAAGGATTAGTGCTTTTGCTTCCGCTACTTCTTTGTCTTTAATCTTGTTTTCAATACCCATTGCACCTTGCTTTTCTACCTTAATCGTCACACCTAACTTTTTTGCTGATGCTTCTAAAGCCGCAGCAGCCATATGTGTATGTGCAACACCTGCTGGACAAGCTGTAACCGCGATAATATTCATTACTCTATCTCTCCCTTTTGGTTAATTGTTATTTTCAGTAACGCAATCATTTAACAAATGAAGTACATCTTCTTTTTCAGTCGTGCTCATCAAGCGGTTCCGAAAATCTTCATCGATCAGTTTCCCAGATAGTTTGGAAAGGATTTGAAGATGTGTCGTACCTGCTTCAGATTCTGGTATAGCTAGCATGATGACAAAATGAACATCATTATTGTCCATTGCCTTCCAATCAACACCGTTAATCAATTTTCCGATTACAATGCTGGCTTGCTTAACGGTAACACTCTTGCAGTGCGGAATAGCAATACCATTGCCAAAACCTGTAGTAAAATGTGCTTCTCTTTCTAATACTCCTTCAATAAATGAGGACTTAGAATCGAGTCGATCTTGTTTGACAAGTAAAGTAGCAAGCTCATCAATTACTCCCAGTTGGTCCGAAGATTCTAATTCGAGATCGATAAGATCACTATTTATCAATGATGTTATTTCCAAAGTCTCACCCTCTATCTCTCTGTAGTCTTTTACTATTTAATCCGGATTATTTTTTAAAAGCGATGATATATGTTCGCCCTTGCTTTTAAGTATAGAACTCAACCATCTGTAATAAAAATTAACTCTTTTCCTAAAGCCTTAGGAAACGCTTACATAAACTATATTCTGTATAAAAAAAGCGATCTGCCAATTGACAGAACGCTTTATCCTATAAAAAGTGTGGATATGAAATGGAAAGCCCCTTGAGAGCAAGGGGCTAATTTGTTTTCGTTTTCAATTGCAATAGCCGAGCGATGTTCTCCGCTGTCTTTTCAACATTCACTGATCCGTTCGCCAGTGCTTCTTCCAAGGAAACAACACCGTTAACAACGCTAAAAACTGCATCGATGCCATGCTCAAACACAGCTTCATAATCAGGACCGATGCTTCCTGCGATTGCCACAACCGGGACATCAACTGCAACAGCCTTAGCTCGTTTTGCAATTCCAACCGGCGCTTTTCCATGAACGGTCTGAGAATCAATCCGGCCCTCACCTGTAATCACGAGATCGGAACCACGAACAGCATCCTCAAACCCGATAACATCAAGCACGAGGTCGATTCCGCTTTGCAGTTTCCCATCTAAAAAAGCCACTACACCAGCACCTAATCCACCTGCTGCACCTGCTCCTGGAAGCTCATCCACTTGCATTCCAAGATTCCGCTCAACTGCTTCAGCGTATCTTTTCAAACTCGCATCTAAAACGCCAACCATCTCAGGAGTAGCACCTTTTTGCGGTCCAAAGACAGCAGAAGCTCCAAGCGGTCCCGACAGAGGGTTCGTCACATCACACGCAACATCTACTTTTACCAATTTCAAGCGCGGATCCATGTCAGATACGTCAATAGTAAGAAGTTCGCCCAATGCTTCACCGCCAGGGCGAAGCTCCTCACCATTCACATCCAAAAACTTCACGCCAAGTGCTGAAGCCATACCTGCACCGCCGTCGTTCGTCGCCGATCCGCCAAGTCCTAGCACGATACGTTCCACTTTTTTATCGAGTGCATCTAAAATCAGTTCGCCTGTCCCGCGAGTCGTTGTCACCAAAGGGTTTCGCTGTTCTCTCGGAACAAGGTGGAGACCGGAAGCGGCAGCCATCTCGATCACTGCAGTTCTCCCGTCACCTGTCAGTCCGTAAAAAGCATCCACTTTTTCACCAAGCGGACCTGTTGCTGTAACTTCAACGATTCGGCCATCCGTCGCATCGACGACCGACTGAACGGTTCCTTCTCCACCATCACCAACGGGAACGTGCACATATTTAGCGTCCCCAAACACTTTCCGAAATCCAGCTTCGACAGCCGTGCAAACTTCTGCCGCCGTCATGCTTTCTTTAAACGAATCGGGAGCGATGACAATCTTCATTGCGTCCACCTTCTTTATTTTTTAATCCACATAAACTGATACGGCGCGAGCTCAACAGATTCACTCACCGTTTCTCCGCCCCAAAGATCTTGTCCGCTAAACGGAAGCTCTACTTCAACCGTGTCATAAGCTGCGTTCACAACAAACAGCACCGTATCACCTGTTTCTTCATTTCTGCGCACCAACGCAAATACCTGCTCGCCAAGCTCTAAAATCAATTGAGCTGCAAACGGAGAAAATGCGGTTTCCTCTTGACGGTTTCGGATTAACTTTTTCAATCCTGTAAAAACTTTCTGCCTGCGCGTGGATGTTTCCAGTTGCTTCACTAAATCTTCATAATCAAATTTTTCACGGTTGATACGTCGGTTGATGCCCGATGACTCCAAGCCTTCATAATCATTTTCCGAGCCAAGAAGCGAGTGATAATATACAGCCGGAACACCCATCACTGAAAACAGCACCGAATGAGCAGCAAGCATCTTCTGAACTTGAACGTCCTCACTCAAATCTTCGTCCTTGTTGATGAGCGCATCCATGTAATTGATGTTCAGCTCATAAGGAGATTCCGTTCCATCCGGATTGCTCTTATAAGAAACGCGTCCGCCGTTCTCCAGCACTTTTTCAGCCAAAGCCTTACGCTCTTCTTCCGTTAAAATCCCTTCCGTCGGGCGCATGCCGATTCCGTCATGACTTGCTAAAAAGTTAAAATACGTTGCTGAATCAGAAACTTTTTCAATCGTTTTCGCCCAGCCAGTCAGCTTACTTGCATCATGTGTCGTTAACGTGTGCAGTACTAGAGGCGGCAAGGAGAACTGATACACCATGTGCGCTTCGTTCTCGCCATCACCAAAATAGCTGATGTTTTCTTTGTGCGGAACGTTCGTCTCAGTAATCAGCAGCGTGTTTAGCTCCAACTCTTCTAAAATCTCACGCCATAACTGAATGATTGCGTGCGTCTGCGGTAAGTGAATACAAGTCGTGCCTGATTCTTTCCACATAAAACCGATCGCGTCTAAGCGAATGCTTGTCCCGCCACGGTTCGCATACTCCAATAGGATATCCGTCATTTCTAAGAGCGCCGGAAAATGCTTAAAGTTCACATCCACCTGATCTTCAGAAAACGTTGTCCAAGCGGTCTTCCCGCCTTCATACTCATGGAAAAGAGGTGAAGTACGCGGACGAACCACGTTTGATGCATCGAATCCCTCTTCGCGAGGAATGAAGTAGTCCGCATACTCCGGCTCACCCTTCAAATACCCTTGAAACCACTTGCTCGATTTGGACATATGATTCGCCACAAAATCAAACATGAGACGGTAATCCCCTGAAAAACGTTCAATATCAGACCAGTCTCCAAGATCAGGGTGAATCTCGCGGTAATCTACTACCGAGAATCCGTCATCAGATGTGTACGGAAACATCGGAAGCAAATGAACATCCGTGATCTCATTTTTTGCATATTCATTAATGAACTTGTTCAGCGTCTTTAACGTCGGCTGACCTTCTTCCTTGATGATGTCACCGTACGTGATCAGATACACGTTTTTCTCAGAAAGTGGAGCTGTTTCACTCCACTCTTTCCTTTTCCACGCCTCAACCAGTTTCAAAATCTCATTTTTATATTTAGGTGAAAAGTCCTCACCATAGATCGTTTTTAGCAGGTTCTCAACTTTTTCTGGAAAACTCATTTACGCATTCTCCTTCATAACCAGTTTCAGTGTAACGTACCCTTTAGGTCGAACAGTTATTTCATCCTTGACGTCGATCACACTTTTTTCGTTCAGTTTCGTTTGTGAAACAGACTGGATGTGTTCGCTTGATAACACCACCGTCTGTTCTTCTTCACTTGGATTAAACAAGCGTAAAATAACGGAATTGTCATCGTGTGCTTTTTTCAACGTGCTCAAGAAAACATCTCCTGTTGATTCAAACAAACTGAAGCTAGCTGGCAGAATATCAACCGGATACGGAATCTCGAAACGGTCGAGCCTCTCCTCAAATGTGTTCAGTGATTGCTTTTGAAAACTTAAAGAATGACCGCGATATTGGTCCACAAATTTAAACAACTGTTTAACATCGTGACCTTTTCCGACATGAATCGCATACTCAAACGTCATCTTTTCCTGCATTTGCGCATCAGGTGTAAAAACGACTTTATTGTTGATTCCGGAAGCCCGTCCTGGTCTCCAAGCCAAGTTGTCACGGCCGAGCAAACCAACACTTCTGAACAATGTCAGCGCCATCTCACCTGTTTCCTTGAACAGCTCGTATTCCTTGATTCCTTTTGTCATAACCGCGGCAGTTAGTTCGCCATTCGTTGCACCAGCCAAGTTTTCCAATGGATAGATCGGTACTGGAGCTTCTGCAAACTTCTGTTCACGCCAGTTTTCCATATATGGATTAACTGTTGGTCGCTGAATCAAGCTAAAGCCTTGATCGCCAAAAGAGTGGTCAGGTGATTCAATGGATGTTTGAAGCAGCACTCGAACGCGGTGATCTTTTACATCATTCTCGATATCATGTGTTACTCTGATGAATTCTTCCCCTTTTCGGAGCTCAAAACGTGTTACAACCGCTAATCCCTTTTTAATATCACCTGATTTTCTGTCTTCTAAGTTGCCCGGAACGTTCAACACATGCACAACTTCCATAAACTCAGTCCCTGCACTTGCTTCAACGAATACAGACAGCACTTTTTTCGTGTAGATCGGTGAATCTCCTTCTAACGGTGAGAAATCGTAAGAGTCACCTGCGTCTGCAACATTTTCGAATCTCATAAAATCAGAAATCGTTCGCTTTGTCGCTTTTACCTCAAGATTTAGTACGCCATTTTCCTCAAAAATGCGGAAATGGTCGTTCTCGATTAAATGACTGTTTAAAAATTTATGAGATAGAAGGTCATTTTCTCCGCCTTCAACCACTTCAAAGGTTTCATAGCCCATTGCCGGAAGCTTCACATCGCGAAGCAGAACTTCATTTCTGTAATAGCCTGGCGCATCAACTTCCTTTTCGCCTTCAGCCGTAACGACGATCGTTTTTCCGCCTGAAATATATTCTTGATTCAGAACATCAAGCGCAATCGAATTTCCATCCAAATCACGAACGTTAAATGCATTTCCTTTTGTAAAAAGAACCACTTTTTGAGAGCCAGTGAAAGCTTTCGGAAGCAAGTGGAACACTACAAAAATAGAATCCTTGCCAAGCTTCTGGCTTACCGCTTGCGTCATCTGCTTTTTCAATAGATTTAGGCAGCCATCAGCCATGCGGATCACTTTCGTTAATCGGTTTACGATCTCCTGGTTCGTGTCATCCGAGTTACAGCCGCCAATACTGTCATGCGCGTGCACATCAAACAGCATCTTCCACATCTCATCAAGCCACTTTTGCGGATACTTAAACCCGATAGTGCTTGCTAAACTTGCAAGAGGCTCAAGCTCATAAATTACTTTTTCTTCTGCAATATCGTTCAGTTTTTTGATGTCATAGCGCTGTGAACGAATCGTGTTGTGAATGCGGGATTTTTGAGTCGCGATCAATTCCCCTTCGATCACGTTCTCAAAGTTGACAGTCTCCCACGTGTCTTTCATGAACGTTTCATAATCTGAAAGCACATATTCATGCTTCATATCTATTTCGTTTAACTTTTTCACAGTTTCAAGAAAATGCTCGCGAACTAAGACCTGGTCACCGCCAGCTGGCAGCAGCAAGTTATCCGTATTCTCGTTCAAATCTGCTATTTTTTCTAAAATCGGCAGCAAACGTTCTTCCACATACTCGTTATCAGCAGCTAAAAACTTCCCAGGGCCATATCCAAAGTAGATGTTGTTCGCTTTCACACTCTCTCCATCTGGAGATTTCCACGTAAAATTCAAATCACCATTCAATTGATCTGTATAAATTCCTCGCTGCAGCACGCTATAGTCGATATCAAATTCTTTAAACATTGACGGCAGATACGTGTTCTGACCGAAAATATCAGGCAGGTAACCAACGTTCATCGAATGACCCATTTTTTCAGCAATTCGTGTTCCATACATCAAATTACGAATCAATGACTCACGGTTCACAAGCAATGAATCGGCTTGCGTATACCAAGGTCCGACGAAGATACGCTTGTCGGAGATCAGCCTAGCTAAACGTTCCTTCTCCTCTGGTCTAATCTTCAAATACTCATCGATGATCGAGCTTTGCGCATCAAATACATACCCTGTATATTCCGGATCTTTCTCCATCACGTCCATCAACCGGTCCATGTTTTCAACGAGTAAAAGGTTTGAATCTTCTATTGTAAAGTACCACTCACGGTCCCAGTGGGAATGCGGTACGACATATACTTTTTTCTGTTTCATGCTGGTTCCCTCCCAAAGCTTGCTCTACTCATTTTCTCTACTTTTAAAAGAAAGAGGGGTCACCTTTTTTACAAGATGCGCCCCTTTTCTTTATTGCTTTTGAAAGTAGTTGATCTCCGTTCCAGGTGCTCGCTTTCCGCGGGGCGGGCGGTCAGCCTCCTGACGCTTTGCGCCTTTAGAAGTCTCACCTGTCCCACTCGTCCCGCAGGAGTCTCGCACCTTGCACTCCAATCAACTTTTCAAAGATGTACATTCAAAATCTTATGCTTGTCTCTCTTGTTTCTTTAAAATCGCAAAACGAATAAAGATGTTTGCGAATGCGATGAATCCTGCACCGACAACTAGCCCTAACAGGTAAGCCCATAAGTTTTCAACTAACGGCCAGCCCCAGATTGCCGGAAGCGGCAGCCATTGAACAGCTCCTAGTAAGACAGCTGTACTTGCGCCAAGGATTGCACCGATAATGTTAATCGGAATCGTGATCAGCGGGTTGCGAAGCATGAACGGAATCGCACCCTCAGAGATTGCAAGGAATCCTAGTAATAACGATGTGTTACCTGCGATACGAAGGTCAGCCGGGAATACACGGCGTCCCACTACATATTTGTCGATAATAACCGCAATTCCAAGTCCGATTGGCGGAATAACGATCGCCAGCACACGAGCAGTCAATGGATAAACTTCGTCAGCCGCAAGTCCGATCGCAATCGCACCCGCAGCTTTGTTGATCGGTCCACCAAGGTCAAAGGCAGTTGCAGACGCGATGATAGATGCCAAC
Source organism: Fictibacillus halophilus (assembly GCF_042680145.1). Classification (GTDB taxonomy): domain Bacteria; phylum Bacillota; class Bacilli; order Bacillales; family Fictibacillaceae; genus Fictibacillus; species Fictibacillus halophilus_A. The sequence continues at coordinate 2,814,226 of NZ_JBHTNQ010000001.1, forward strand.
ACAACGTCTCCTGTACCTTGTGCTGCTTCAATCCAGTTACGCAGAACAACATTCAGACCGCCAAACACAGGGTCTACAATATAAAAGTTTAAGAAGAAAATCGATAAAACTGAGATTGCCGGGATGATAAACATCGGTTTCATCGCAGCCAAGTTCTTACTCAATTGAATCTTTTGGTTCAAGAAACGAGCGATGTAACCCGCTGCCAAACCAAGAATTAATGCACCTAAGAAACCAGACGGAATACCTTCAGGGTTGTCCCAGAACGTGTAATGAAGTCCGCCGGCAAAAGCTCCTCCGATAAATCCGGCTACTAAACCAACACGGTCAGCCAGTGAATAGGCGACGAATGCCGCGAATATCGGATACATAAATTTAAAGATCAGTCCGCCAAACTTGTCTAAATGATGCAAAATAACAAAAAGTTCATTTGAGTGTGTCGCATATTTCGGATCACCGAGTTCGTTAACAAGACCAAATGGCATCGCACCAAGCTTCGCGATCCCCATCATAAGACCGCCGGCAACGATAACCGGAATCATGTACGAGATTCCTGTCATAACGGCTTGGACCATGTCTTTAAAGAATCCGCCGCCGTTTGACGTTGTCGTTGATGACTCATCTGCGTCACCTGCTTCAACCACTCCATCAGGATTGTCGAGCGCTTTTTGAATCAATTCTTTACCGCGTCTGAGTGGTTCCGCGACACGTGTTGCAACGTATGCTTTCCCTGCGAAACGCTCTTTCTTTTTAGGAGCGATGTCTGTTGCGAAGATAACCGCATCTGCGTTTTTAATAACGTCCGCAGTTAGTTCGTCTTCAATCCCGTTAGCCCCTTGTTTTTCAACAAGAACTTTAACACCTAGTTCACGTCCCGCTTTTTCTAAAGCTTCAGCCGACATGTACGTATGTGCGATACCTGTAGCACAAGCTGTAATCGCAACAACTGTTTTCGTGAACTCTTTTTCAGCTGATGCTTCTGTTTTTTCTTCAACATCCAGTCTGTTTAAAAATTCTTCTGACGTTTCTGCAGCCATCAAGCCTTCTAAGTAGCCGTCGCGCATTAAGTTTGTGCTCAATGTAGACAATACTTTTAAGTGAGTTGTGCCTGCTTCACTTTCAGGAATCGCGATCAGAAACACGAGCTGAACTTTATTGTTCGGGTCGATGCTTTCCCAATCAGCGAGTGGCGTCTTCAAACGCGCTACCGCAAAAACGGCTTTTTTAACCGTTGAAGATTTACCATGCGGAATCGCAAGACCTTTCTCCATTCCAGTCGGAGATTGCTCCTCGCGTTTTAAAACCGCTTCCAATAAAGCGTCCTCTGATTCTATATAACCTTCTTTATTAATGTTAGAAATTAGCTGCCGGATGACTTGCTCTTTGTTTTGAGCGTCAACATCGAACATTACTAAATTCGGATGGGTCATGTTTCTAAGTTGCATGACATTCACTCCTATCTTTCCTTAGTATGAAAGCACTTCCAAATATCTATACTTAAGTTTTAACACAAAAGTAAGCGTTATCTTTGTACAGTCGCTGTATATTTGTACAGAATGAAAAATGGGCTATACTAAGGGAAAGACATGTGCGGAAAAGAGGAAGTCACTCATGGGGAAAGTCCTGGATCAGTTCGGAAGCCGTCTGGCCGAACTCACACCAACCGAAAAACAAGTGCTCTATTATATTGATGGGAATCTAGACGCGGCAAAGAAACATTCACTGACCGAGATTGCAAAAGTGAACAACGTGAGTACCACAACGATCGTACGGATGTCTCACAAACTCGGATTAGAAGGCTTTTCGGAGCTGAAATATATATTGAAGACGATTGAAAACCAGCAATCGCTGCTGGACGATAATCCAGTTGACCGGTATAAAGAAGAGTTCGTCTCTGCGTTTGAGACGATCCAAACGCGTGAACTTGAAAAATTGAGCGAGAAGATGGTGAATGCAAAACGTGTCATCGTGGTCGGGGTCGGTTTGTCCAAAATGATGGCCGAGTATTTTAGCAAGCTGTTGATGCAGACCAACAAGCAAACCCACTATACATATGAATCTCACATGATCGATCTGTTGCCAAACATGGTTCAGCCAGATGACCTTGTTTTCTTTATCTCATCAAGCGGCGAAACGAAAACCTTGATACAAGCAGCGGAAAAACTAACGTATCAAGTTGTGGATACAGCAGCCATAACAAACTCGTCCGATTCCACTCTTGGTAAAATGGTCAAAACAAACTTAAGCATGACGGTCGACCGCGTGAAGTTTGCTGGATATGACATCACAGCAAGATCCACGCTTATGCTGCTAATTGATTTGCTGTTTGAGAGTTACTTGAAGAAAAGTGTGAAGTAGAGAGGACCATTTTTGGGAATAGTCCTTTCCTTTTTAGGCTTTTACGGTACGTGTTCTTATATTGTTACACGTACGCTCAAAAACTTTGTTTTACGCTCAGACTAGGCCGACTTCCGCTCAAAATCTTCTTGCTACGCTCAAAACATCAGACTACCGCTCAAAAATGCTGATTTCCGCTCAACAGCGAAAAATCCCACCTTATTTATCCCTTTTTTCTTAACGCAAACTCTGTTAAGATAGTCATTTAACTAAAAAAGATTAACGTTTTTACAGTAAATGGTCTATCATATATAGTAGAGTACTTTTTAAGGACGTGTACAATGAAAAAACATATTCCGAATTTATTAACTTTAGGGAACTTATTTTGTGGTTTTCTTTCAATAGGATATGCCACCCATGGTGATTTCCGAAATGCGGCAATGCTGATTTTTATCGCGATGATGCTGGATGCTGTTGATGGAAGAGCAGCAAGGATTTTAGGCGTTTCCGGAACACTCGGAAAAGAGCTCGATTCACTGGCTGACGTTGTATCTTTCGGGGTCGCTCCTGCGTTTATCGCAGCCAATTCCTATTTTACCGGATTAGGCATGTGGGGTTACGTTCTCGCTGGACTATTCCCGCTATTTGGCGCTTACCGGCTTGCACGATTTAATATTACCGACTCAGAAGAATCCATGAAATACTTCAAAGGCATTCCGATTCCGCCTGCTGGTGGTATCGTCGTTTTCTTAGTCTTTTTTGTAAAAATGATTCCGCTGTGGATTTTCGTTCTTATTTTTTACGGAGTAGCATTAATGATGGTCAGCACCATCAAAATTCCGAGTTTAAAAGACATTCCGCTGCCAAGATACGGTACGATCATTACGCTGTTTTTATTCTATATGTTTTATCTGGTGGCCAAGAACCAATTCGAAAGTGTTCCAATCTTCTTTTATGTCGCACTTCTCACCTATTTCTTATTCATTGGGGTCCGGTTCATTAAAGTAAAAGAGATTAAGATCATCAGAAGAAAGCGAAAGCCGCGCAACAAGAGAAGACGATTTTAACAGCTCGCCATTAGAGCTGTTTTTTTATTTGTCCTTTTATGACATCTGCCTATCATCATCCCCCCTCCCCCTGCATACAATGAGTTAATACATGAAATATGGTTAAGCCATTACCGAAAGAAATGGACAAATCATGTTTTGAAGGGAGAGATCGTATGAGCGGATATCCGAACATGAGGGAGTTTTACCAGAAGGGGCTCATTCTTATCGGAGAGAATGATCGAGCGGCTCTTTTGCAGAAATCAGGAGAAAATACTTCGCACGAAGGGTCCACACACTGGCTCATCGCGATGGAAGGCAGCGAAAAGCAGCCCGATATTTATCAGTGGAAGGTACTCATTTACCCATCAGATTCAAAAAAAGTAAACTGTTACAAGTCACCATACTACTCATCACAGCACTTTTCATCCATACACGACGCCATCAACTTTTCAAACGAACTGAGCCAAAAAGCACGTGAAGATCAGCTGAATACCCTCGAATAACCACATAGATAGATTATCAGTTTTACCTTAGCTTTTCTTTTTACCCTGGATTGTGAAATAGTGTACATAAGCCCTCATCATGCATAGAACACCAGCCAATGAAGTGGATTAGAGCCAGTTCATTTTTATTATGTCTTTTTTCCATTTTTTATCTTTAATGTACATAATCAATGGAAAAACGCTAGTCAGAGCAACTAGCGTTTTTCTTTGTGATGATGTTCTAGCTTTGAACAGTTACTTCTGATTTATGTACTAAAATAACACGCGGCATATAGCCTTCTTGTATTTTCCTGATCTCTATAAAATCTGACGTATAAACGTGCAGTACAATATGGGGTTTATCCTGATAGGTTACTATATTTCCTCTTTGTATGTTCATGCTCTCACCTTGGATGTTAGATTATATAGTTAATTATACCTAAATAACATGTTTTAAAAATTGGGAAACATGAAGGGGAATCCGTTACTCATTGCGAAAAAATGAGTGTTGTTGCCCAACCTTCATCTCCTCCTCTTTACTTATTCAATCAAATACTATTATTTTAGGTACTTTTCTAACTTCATCACATGTTAAAATCAAAAGAAAAAGGCGGGGGTAAAAGAATGCACCTAGGCGAAAAGATTCGGTACTTTCGAAAAGTCAAAAACTTATCCCAGCAAGAACTGGCAGCCGGGATCTGTTCGATTCCCTATTTAAGCAAAATCGAAAACGGCGTAACCGAGCCTTCCAATGAAATTCAGCAGCATCTAGCCGCTCGATTAGAAATACGATTAGAGTCCATGAACGAAAACGATATGATTCAAAACTACGTCGATCTTTTTCATTCTCTTTATCAGAGAGACTATGAATCTGCAGAACAGAAGTTTCAAACTTTAACAGCCTCCCATCAACAATCAATAGATGAAGAGATATTGCACAAGATCTTTAAGAGTATCTATCTTCTATTGGCAAATGATGCAATACAAGAAGCTCAAGCTTTATTAAATGAGGTTGCTTACATAGACGGTGTAATGAACGGGGAAAAAGCTTTTTATTACTTATTAGCAAGAGGACAGTTAAGCTTTTATTTAAATGATTTTGAGGATGCTTTTACCTATTTCTTAAAAGCCGAAAAACAGTTGGAGGAAAATCGATTTCAAGAATGGGAAAAAGGCTACTTATTTTACGTGATAGGTGTCTCGGCAAATCATCTGTATAAAAATATAGTGGCTTTAGAATACACCAAGCAAGCTTTAGAAATATTCGAGAAAAATTACTTTTTTAAGAGATGTGCCGATTGCAGGATTGTACTGGCAATCATTCATCTTCGCATCCGAAATTCAGATGAATCTGCTAAACAATTATTGCTAGCTGAAACCATTGCGAACACCTTTGATGATGAGGTGTTACAGGGAATTATCTATCATAATTTAGGCAGTATCGCCACCCATAAAGGGGAAAAAGATAAAGCGATCGAACTCCTTTCTCGAAGCCTGCAAGCAAAAGAAAAGGAGCCCCTATCAGCAAAAATAATGACGATCCATGCTCTGGTGAAAGAGTATCAAAAGACCGACCAACCTGAAAAAGGCTTGGATCTTATAGATACCTGGCTGGAACCAGTTAGTAATGACCCGCTTAACCGCGGATATGAACTTCATTTACTCTATTACAAAGATTTATTTACATACGGTGAAATAAATGCTGAGTTTATGATTAACGAACTGATCCCTTACTTTGAACAAAGAAACGAGTGGATTCATCTAGCTGACTATTATCCGATACTCGGAAAATACTTTGAGAAACAGCAAAAGTATAAACAAGCTAGCATGTATTATTCATTGGGAATTGACGCGTTGAGAAACATGCATCAAGTAGGGGTTACGTACGTATAAGATGGGCAACTAAAATCATTTTAGTTGTTCTTTTTTTATAGGGAAACGTCTTTTTACGGTACGTGTTCTTTTATCTGTTACACGTACGCTCAAAAATAGCCCGCTACGCTCAGAATTCTTCATCTACGCTCAAGATGCCTCTAGTTTCGCTCAAAACAGACGAGTACCGCTCAAGATGCCTCACGTACGCTCAAACCTAAAAAATAGTTGATTCATAAGTGCATATTTTGCCTTATGAATCACCTTCTCAAAGAATATTCACCGTGGTTCACGTCTATACTGCATACTATCGACTTAAAAGAAAGAAGATTGATGCTATATGGCAGAACCCCAAAATGAATTCCTTAGTTCCGATTTAACGAAAAACCTAAAAATAATAGAAGAAAAAATGAAGCAAACAGCGGATTTAAAACGAAGAAAATTAACTTTTCATGGTAAAGCCATTATCCTTCTGTATCTTGATACGATGACGGATAAAGAATCGATCGAACTTCATATTATCAGTCCGATCAACAAGCAAGAATCTGAAAGTATCGAGAATACATTAGGTACTAAACAATTTTCTATTTTGACAACGTTTAAAGACATTAGTAGCTCTTTAGCAGAAGGAAATACCATTTTACTCACGGAAGATTGCAACTTTGCCTATTCCGTTGCAACATTATCAGATGAAAAACGCGCGATCAATGAATCATTGAACGAAAAAGTAACGATGGGCGCACATGATAGTTTTGTGGAGAGTGCCAATACAAACATATCGCTGCTTCGAAAAAGGCTCAGAACACCAGAATTCAAAGTAGAGTATCAAACATATGGAACGGAAACAAATGTTGAAGTTGCAATTTGTTATCTCGAGTCAAAAGTTGATCCGACTGTCCTTCATTCGATTAAAAGCAGATTAGAAAAAATCAAGAATGATGATCTCTTTAACTCCCGGCAGATCCAAGAGGTACTTGAAGATTATCCGTATTCACCCTTTCCACAAACGTTACGAACGGAAAGACCGGATCGGGCAGTCTTTAATCTCTTAAATGGGAATACCGTGATTTTCCTTGAGCATGAACCTTCAGCGCTAATTACGCCGATTTCTTTTTATTCCTTTTTAAGAAGCCCTGAAGATTATAACTCACGATGGTTCGTTAACTTTTTTTATTATTCATTACGATTACTTGCTTTTATCTTGTCGGTCACACTCCCTGCTTTTTATATCGCTGTTAATGCGTATCATTCTGCGATCTTACCGGTGAGCACTTTTTACACACTCAAACTTTCCGTATTGAATGTCCCGTTTCATCCTTTTGTTGAAGCGATCATGATGCAGATTGTTTTGGAATTACTGAAGGAAGCATCGGTCAGACTCCCTTCAGCCGTTGCACAAACGATAGGGACAGTAGGGGCCATAGTAATTGGCTCTGCAATTGTTCAAACCAATTTCATTTCCAACACCATGGTAGTTGTAATCGCGATTACGGCAGTTTCATCCTTTGTGATTCCAATCGGGGAAATGAGCACAACCATGCGGCTAATGAGTTTTCCATTAATTTTCCTGGCAGCTATGTTTGGTTTTATTGGAATTGCATTCGGGTTAATGGTCTATACGACACACCTTGTTAAGCTGACTTCTGCAGGAAAAGTTTATGTTGAGGCACCTAAAATATTTCAATCATTCCTAAACAAACAGTCTAAAAATGGAAAGGGTCAGGATACGAATGCTCACGAATAAGAATTTATTTTTCTTAATCATACAAGCCCAGATCGGTATCGGTATCCTCGGGCTGCCCTATATCCTATATAATGATGTACAGCAAGACGGCTGGATGTCTCTTCTGATCGCTGGAGTTTTTGCACAAGGTATCATTATCATACTTGTCGCGTTAAGTAGAACGTCACCGAAGGAAACGTTTTATGAACTTAACCTTAGACTGCTTGGAAATTTTTTAGGTAAAATCGTTAACATAAGTTATGTGCTATATTTTATTTCGTTTTCCATGCTGCTCATGATACTTGTTACAGATGTTATCAACACATGGATCCTTCATCAAACACCGCGATGGGCGATCATCTTAATGCTTTTGATCGCAACATCTTATATTGCGAAGGAGCAGCTATTGACTATTTCAAGATCGTTTCTCTTTTTTTCATTTTTGTTTGTCGTCCTGATCTTTTTACTTATTCTTGTCTACCCGCAAGATATCCACTTTGGAAGGCTGCAGCCTGTTGGTTCAAAAAGCTTTACAGATATATTAAAAGCAAGTCCTGATGCATTCGTTTCACTTATTGGTTTCGAACTCATTTTATTCATCATGCCGTTGATAAAAAATCCTAAGAAGAGCTTAATGGTTCTCACGTTCGCCAATTTGTTTACCCTTACGCTGTATATATTCTTATTTATCACTTGTGTAATTTCTTTTAGCGGTGTGCAATTTAGCCTTATTCAAGAGCCGTTATTATACCTTTTTCGCGGTCTTTCATTTGAATTTGTTGAGAGTATCGATATCATCTTTCTTTCCTTTTGGATTGTGCCAATATCCACTACACTTGTTATTCAGCTTTTTAACGCAAGCCTTGGTGTCCAGAAATTATTTTCAATCCAAAGGAAAAAATCAGTGTATTTACTTTCGCTTATTTTATTATGCTTAGGTTTGTTGCCTATAAGCTTAACTTTGAAAGAATCACTGTCTAGTATCATGATCTATTTAAATATCATCTTTGTATTTATCTTTCCCGCACTGTTACTCATAATCGCTAAACTGAAGGGGATAAAGGGATGAAGATTAATTCTCGAAAAATTATCATTCTATTGTTCATTTTCCCTCTGCTGACCGGCTGCTGGGATCAAAAATTAATTGTGGACCAAGAAGTGATAAACGGTGTAAGTTTTGATTTAGAGGATAATAAAATAAAGTCTACGATCGTAGTCCTTAACATCATACCAAAGGGAACAAACTTCTTTGACTTTAAAAATCAGATGTCTTCTGCTACTGGTTATTCTATAGAAGATACATACCGTGAATTAAGAACGTATTATACGGGTCCTTTAACCGCTTCAAAGTCACGAATCATTTTGCTCGGAGAAAGTTTTGCAAAGAAAAATTTAAACGCCTATCTCGATTTTTTCTATCGTGTTCCTGATCCCTATTTAGGAAGTAAAGTAGCGATTGTAAAGGGTGTGGAAGCGAGTGAACTCTTATCAACAAAAGAGATCGGCACAAACCCTGTTGCCTTTGGCTTATATGAAATTATTGAAGCTGCGGAAGATAATTCTACAGTTACTAAAGGAACCCTGAACACATTATTTACTTATTTTAATGAAGACGGAAAAGATTTTATCCTACCCATCCTAGAGAAAAAAAAGGGCAATATATTAGTTTCAGGAGCAGGTTTAATGAGTCATAATGGTTATTCTGGACAGATGATTTCATTAAAAGAATGTACCCTGCTTTTATTGATTATGGATGATTATGGGGAACTTGTTGATCTGGAAACCTATATGAATGATAAAAAGAAATTAAATAATCAAGTTTCTTATCGGATTTTGAAGGCAAAGCGGGAGTTAGATTTAAAGAAAGATGCTTCAGGAAAACCAATAGTTGATATTAATTTGGACCTTAAAGTATTGCTTCATCAATACCCCATAACCGAAAAAATCAGCTCAAAGCAGATCAAAGAGTTAGAAGAAACCATTTCTCGGGATTTAACGAAAAAATCTCAATCTATTATGAAAAAAACACAAAAAGCCAACAGTGATGTATTAGGAATTGGCAGAAGAATAAAAGAAACAGATCCAGCAGCTTGGAAAGCTCTTGACTGGCGAAAAACGTATCCCACCATAAAGATAAATACTCAGGTTGAAGTGAGCATTGAAAAGACAGGGATACTTAAATAATAAGATTGTTGTTTATAATTGTTGACAAGTTGATTGGAGCTTAATGTACTAGACTACGGTTAGGATCAGGTCTCCAGTTATTGTTGATGCAGCTTTACGGTACGTGTTCTTTTATCTATTACACGTTCGCTCAGAATTGTTGAGTTTCGCTCAAAAAAGCTGAGTTACGCTCAAGATCCTCTCGCAACGCTCAGAATACCTTTCGTTTCGCTCAAAATCTTCCTTTTTCGCTCAAAGTACCTCTTAACGAGGATAAATCTAGAGGGGTTGCCGCTCTAATCAACAAAGTTTACAAGCCAAATCAAAAAAAGCACGCCTCTGCGTGCTTTTTTTGATTTAGATTTAAACACTTGTTTAAAAAGAGACCTTTATCCCAGCCAACTTTACCCCAACCGAAACACAATACCATGCCCGCCTTTCGGATACTCCCACTTAATATTTTGGTGCGGGCAGCCGATCCGGCAGCTTCCGCATTCATGGCAGCCTTCGTATCCGACGTGCATCCGGATCTCTTCCCATTTATACACTTCCGCCGGACAGAAGATCGTACAGATTTTATCAGGACAGTGGTTCAAACAAACATCGGCATCCATAACGGTGAGATGTGATTTCGTGTCTGCGTTAAAGCGAACGAGATACTGCTTTTCTTCGATGGTCTGACACTTTTTTTCGCTCATTTACTTCATCACCTTCCACGCCCGGTATGCGTCACGAGCCAATTTGAGTTTCTCTCCAGCCGTTCCCACATCACGCCAAATCTTCTTTTGTTTATCCCACTTAGACGTGCCATCAACCGTAAACATCTGGCTCATCGCTTTATTTGCCATTGGAATGTACTTTTCAAAGTACTGCGGGAACTTATCAAAATGGTGGGTAGAATCTTTATATTTCTTCATATCCTGACCGACGAAACTGCTCATCAATCGAGTTTTATAGTGATTAAGCGTGGCTTCTGAATAATCTTCTCGTTCTTTTGCGAGTAAAACAGCTTCTGCCGCAAACTGCCCTGATTTCATCGCAAGGTTTGACCCTTCGCGGTGGATCGCGTTCACGAGCTGAGCCGCATCCCCGACAACTAAAACTCCATTCCCCGCTACTTTCGGCATCGACTTATACCCGCCTTCAGGTATCATGTGCGCCAAATACTCAACAGGCTCCCCGCCAGCAATGTACGGACGGATCATTGGATGGTTCTTCACATACTCGAGCAGTTCATATGGTTTTATCTTATGTTTAATTAATCCAGATAGAAGTGAGCCAACCCCAAGACTCAAAGTATCTTTGTTTGTATATAAAAATCCGGTGCCGAGAATCCCCTTTGTAGCGTCACCAAAAAGTTCAATCGTCGTTCCCTGGTTTTCCTCTAAGTTAAAACGATCCTCAATCGTCTTTTTATCGAGCTTAATGATTTCCATTGTTGCAAGTGCAACTTCATCTGGCCGAAACTCTTTATGGAAGCCGAGCGATTTAGCTAAAAGAGAGTTAACCCCATCCGCCAGCACCACAACATCTGCATAAAGATCTCCATCAGGTCTGTCAGTCCGCACCCCGACAACTTTTCCATTTTCTACAATACATTCCAAAACTACCGTTTCATTTACTAAAAGTGCTCCCTGTTCAACAGCCTTCCCCGCAAACCACTGGTCAAACTTCGCCCGCAGCACGGTAAAGTTGTTGTACGGCTCTTGTCCCCATTCCATCCCTTTGTAGCCGACGGTGATCGCCGATTCCTTATCCATCATCATGAACCGCTGTTCCACGACCGGACGCTCAAGCGGAGCTTCCTTCCAAAACTCCGGAATCACATCTTCCATCATTTTGCGGTAAAGGACACCGCCCATTACGTTTTTCGATCCTGGGTACTCACCGCGTTCAATTAATAAAACATTTACCCCTGCTTTCGCCAGTTCGTACGCACATGAAATGCCGGCAGGACCTGCCCCGACAACGATAACATCAAATTTTTCAGACATGGTCGACCGCCTCTCTGTTAAACGCTTGTTTAAATTGTTCGATTAAAAGTGGCACAATTTCAAAGGCATCGCCTACGATTCCATAGTGACTGGATTGAAAAATCGGTGCTTCAGGATCGTTGTTGATCGCGATAATGAGACCTGAGTTCTGCATTCCAACAATGTGTTGAATGGCTCCCGAAATTCCGATCGCAAAATAGATCTTAGGCGTAACCGTTACACCTGTCTGCCCAACCTGATGATGATGCTCAATCCATCCCGCTTCTACTACATCACGGCTCCCGCCAACTGCTCCGCCTAATGTCTCGGCCAACTGATGGACGAGCTGAAATCCATTCGGGCTTCCCAACCCTTTTCCTCCAGCGACGATAATATCCGCTTCATCAATTTTCACTTTTTGAGTCGTGTGCCGGACGATCTCAAGCACCTTTGTACGGATATCTTCTTCCTTAAGAGAAGCCGTTTCTTCTACTAACTTACCTTTACGGCCAGGTTCAGGAGTGAGAGCTTTCATCACTTTCGGCCGGACCGTCGCCATTTGCGGCCGGTACTTTTTACAAAGAATCGTAGCCATGATGTTCCCGCCAAACGCCGGACGGCTCGCAAGCAATAAGCCTGTATCTTCTTCAATGTCCAAAATGGTAGAGTCGGCCGTGAGCCCCGTCGGAAGGTCTGTCGCGACCGCGCTCGCCAAGTCTTTACCCGTTGACGTCGCCCCATACAAAATCACTTCCGGCTTGTATTTTTGACAGCACTCCAGCAACGCTTTCATGTACGACTCCGTCCGGTAATCTTTGAAAATAGCGTCGTCATACACGTAGACTGTGTCCGCTCCATATTCAAAAAGAGAGTCTGCTAGATATGTCACGTTTTCTCCGATCAAAACACCGGCAAGCTCAGTCCCGCGTTTGTCCGCAAGCTCTTTCCCCGCTCCCAACAATTCCAGAGATACGGGTACAACTTCCCCATCCTTCACCTCGATAAAAACCCAAATGCCATGATAGTCTTCGAAACTCAACTTAAGTCCCCTCCCTTCACCGCAAAAAGTTCTCTTTTCTCGAGTAAAATATTTAGCAGCTGCTCTGTCTGCTGAGCCACATCGCCTTCCAGCATCTCTCCACCACTTGGTTTCGTTGGTGCCCACACTTTTGATACGATTGTCGGCGAGCCTTTCAATCCAAGCTGTGTTCTCTCCACATCCTCTAAATCCGCAACCGCCCATATGATCGGTTGATAGCGCGCAGCCTTCAGCATGTTCGTCATCGACGAGTACGGAACTTCATTGATCTCTTTTTCAACAGACATCAAACAAGGCATCGTCGATTGAATGACTTCATAGCCGTCCTCCAATTTCCGATGAACAACAGCGTATCCTTCTTCCACATTGATTTCTTTTACCTTATTGACTGAAGTCAGAGGAGGCATGTCTAACCGGCGTGCAATCCCCGGGCCAACTTGTCCGGTGTCACCATCGATGGTCATTTTTCCGCAGATAATTAAATCAACTGGTTTTATCTTAGAAATCTTTTCTATTGCTTTTGTCAGTGCGTAACTGGTAGCTAATGTATCTGCACCAGCAAAAGCACGGTCTGAAATCATATAGCCTTCGTCCGCTCCGATCTCGATACATTTTTTAATCGCTTTTACAGCTGGCGGAGGTCCCATCGTCAAAACCGAAACAGTTCCTCCGTATCTCTTTTTCAAACGCACCGCTTCTTCCACCGCATGCGCGTCATAAGGATTTAAAATAGCAGGCGCGCTCGCCCGATCCATCGTATTCGTCTTCGGGTTCATCTTGATGATCTTCGTATCCGGCACCTGCTTGATACAAGCCACAATATGAAGCATTCAATCCCTCCTCTAATCACTGGCCAGTCTTTTTCTAGAAGCCACTATTATGATGATTACTACTACTATATGGAGGGCTTATCCGATACATGACGAATTTTATTAATAATAGTAAATAAAAAAAAGCATCGATATCGATGCTTTTTTTAATAATCTGTATAATAAAAATTCCCAATTCTTCTTAAGTTTTTATTGTCAGGAACTATAAAGGTATTTTTTTTCTTTTTAAAATGTATTTTAAAATTATTAAAAATAGAGCTTAAAATCAATAAGACTCCTAAAACCAAACATGATATTATTGGAAAAATCGACATTAAGATTACCACATCAATAAAAGATAAATTAAACATAAATTTAATAAAACCTAATTTATTTAATGAAGGTAGCCTATCTAAATTTCCGTATAATAGATTTATTAAAATCAATCCGAAATATGTTAAGGAAATACCAATTAAAAACATTTCTAATTTAAACTTAACTCTTTTTTCACTTTTTTGAGATATAAGAGCTTCTGGTGGCAATTCCTTAATATCTAATTCAGGTGGAAGCTCTTCTCCTTCTATTGTAAATTTTAAATCTGATAATAATGGAGACCCATTAATTAATAGCTTAGTAATAAAAAATTCTCCTGCATTTAATAAAGGGAAGTTATACTCTATTAATTGTCTTTGGTTTTGAAGACTAATTAATACTTTCCTGCCATCCGGATTTTTATATAAGATATTAGCATCTAAAAGTTCGCAATCATTAGGTAAAACCAAAGTTAGGGGCTCAATTAAATTACTAATCGCTTTTTCACCAGTATTTGCAATTAAAAATTGCACTTCAAATAAATCTTCAACTTCTTTTTGTTTATATTTAATTTTTAAGTCTTCTTTTAAATCTTGATCAAGGCCATCTAAAGGTGAAGATGAAAATTGTAAGAAAGGTGTTAATGATTTATTTTTAGATGACTTTTTAAAGAAATAATAGGATACCAAATACGAAGCAATCATCCCAACAACTAAACTAACTATACTAAGCCATAAACCGTCCAAATTAAAATACTCCTTCTAAAATAAATAATATAAATTATAACTTAAAATCCTAGTAATTTACATTAAGTATTTATAATGTCGACTAATTATTATAACAATTATGAAAAGAAGCTTTTTTAAAAGTGAGCATATTAAATCTTTTTATTATTCACTAGTATAAAATTAACATTGATACCTCCTAGCAAATAAGTTACCATTACAGTGGTTACTTTTTGAAAGAAGGTAGATATACTTGAATAAACGTGTGTATTTATTGACGATCGTTTCCTTTGTTGTGGGAATGGTTGAATTAATTATAGGTGGAATTTTAGACTTAGTGGCAGAGGATCTTGGGGTGAGTTTAGGAAAAGCTGGATTCCTTATCACAATTTTCTCGCTGGTGTTTGCAATTGCGGCACCAATTTTATTAACGATGACCGCTAAAATAGAGAGAAAGCGTCTGACTTTAGTCTCTTTGGTTGTATTCTTATTAGGAAACATACTCGCAATTGTCAGTCCTACTTATTCGATGCTATTAATTGCACGGATCTTATCAGCAGCCAGCGGTTCATTACTAGTGGTTTTATGTGTAACTATAGCTTCCAATATAGTTGAAGAAAAATACCGTGCCCGCGCGATCGGCGTGGTCTTTATGGGGATTAGTGCATCGCTAGTACTCGGAATTCCAATCGGCTTAATGCTAGGAAATGCATTCGGCTGGCGTGCTCCATTTATCTTGATAACAGGGCTAACCGTGTTATCCATACTTGGCGTGTATTTCTTTATGGGACGGCTCGAACCTAAACCGGCAATCCCAATTCGGCAGCAACTGCGCACGCTAAAAGATCGAACCGTATTGTATGCTCAATTAACTTCATTCCTGTTCCTGGCCGGACACCTTACGTTATACGGCTACTTAACGCCTTTTCTAAAAATGACGCTCGGGCTTAATGGAACATGGGTAAGTATTGTATACTTGATATTCGGTGTGGCAGCGGTATTTGGCGGGGGTTTCGGTGGCATGTTCGCTGACCGGTTCGGCACCAAGCCTACTATTTTAGGCGTTACAATCATCTTTGGCATCTCAATCTTTATGATTCCATATACAACTTTTGCGTTTCCGTTATTTTTAGTGGTCATGATCATTTGGAGCATGCTCAGCTGGGCCATTACACCCGCGATGCAGAGTTATCTTATTGAGTCATCTCCTGAGACATCCGATATTCAGCAAAGTCTAAATAACTCTGCCCTTCACTTCGGCATTGCTTTCGGATCGATGATTGGCGGAATCGTGATTGAACAGGCATCTGTAGAGATGAATGCAACAGTAGGCGGATTTTTGGTCATACTGGCATTAGGTACAGCAGTTCTTTCCATAACAAAAAAGGAGCGTTCTGAGAGAACTGCCCATACCATTAGCTAGTCTCGTAAAACTATGGCATGATAATGAGAGATAGAAAATTCTGAGGAGGTGAAACCGTTACAGCAACCAATAACGGGTTGTAACGGTGGACAAATGAGTATTCATATTGGTGCAAAACAAGATGAAATTGCAGAAAGCATTCTTTTACCAGGAGACCCGCTTCGTGCAAAATATATCGCAGAAACATTTTTAGAAGACGTAACATGCTACAACGAAGTTCGCGGTATGCTTGGATTCACAGGGACATACAAAGGAAAGCGCGTATCTGTTCAAGGGACAGGCATGGGGATTCCTTCGATCGGGATTTACGCGAACGAACTGATTCGTGAATATGGCGTGAAAAACTTAATCCGTGTTGGAACATGCGGCGCGATTCAGCAAGACGTTAAAGTGCGTGACGTAATCTTGGCGATGACAGCATCTACAGATTCACGAATGAACCACCTAGCGTTCCCAGGAATCGACTTCGCACCATGCGCAAATTTCGACCTATTGAAAAAAGCGTATGAAGCTGGAACAGAAAAAGGCTTAAAGATCAAAGCTGGTAACGTATTAACAGCTGACCTGTTCTACCGTGACAGCATGGATATCGTGAAGAAGCTTGCAGAAAACGGCGTACTAGCTGTAGAGATGGAAACAACAGCATTGTACTCAATCGCAGCAAAATACGGTGTGAACGCACTATCCATCCTAACAGTAAGTGACCACATCTTCACTGGTGAAGAAACATCTGCAGAAGAGCGTCAAACAACGTTCAATGACATGATCGAAATGGCGTTGGAAGTAGTTAGTTCAGAACAATAATAATGTAAAGGGCATGACTGTTATCAGTTATGCTCTTTTTATATCCTCGGGTTTGACTCATAGGATGGCCCGTTTGACTCATAGACATTTTGTTTTGGCTCATAGAATTATGATTGGTTCATAGAAGTTCATTTCGACCCATAGACTCAAGATTTTGACTCATAGACATGACATTTCGGTTCATAGACTCTTCATTTTCGTCCATAGGGAATCTATATAACAAAAAAGGAATGAACTAAAGTATCCACTTAGTTCATTCCTCTTAATTTAGTACCTCAATTTCATCAGAACACTTCTAATTTCTTCATCATTCATTAACAGTTCCGAGTGCTTCTCATTTATCTTCGCCAAAGCCACATCATGATAAAAGAACTCGATAAAAACTTTAATGAAAGGTCGTGATTTTGTTTTCATCGCCTGCCAGCTCTCACTTTCCACCCCGGCAAAAATAACTTCTGCTTCATCAACGACCACTAAGCGAAAGCGTTCCAACGAATGGTGTTCCTGCGCCGGAATAAGTGTATGTACGTTCTTTAGCGAAGACTCCAGCTCTCCGACCACAAGCACTTCCACATCGATTCCCTGCTTTTCTTTTTCTTCAAGAATCGGCAAGTAATCACGAACATCATCCTGCCAAGCGGAAACCTTAATCGATTTTTCAGCCGCTTGGAGAATCCGCTTCGTCTGTGCTCGAATCGATGAATCTACCTTTAGACTCCATACGTGTTCATCATAAAACTTTCTTTTCGATGTGCTCGTTTTTAGACGCTCCACGTTTTCCTGAAATTCCGTCGTCAGCTTCTCGATCACGATCGATAATGGCAATGCGGTATACAGCTTTTTCTTCTCAGAAACCGAATCCAGGACCATCCCTTTTTCGATCATGCGCGTGAGCACTTCATATATCTTTGATTTCGGTACACCCGAATATTTAACGATGTTCGTCGCATCCATCGGTTCCTCACTTGAAGCAAGGACCTCGAATACCTGACTCTCATATTGTGAAAAACCGAATTTTTGTAACATGGTTCCTCCTAAATACATAAAGATGATTCTATTATAACGCAACCATAATATTACAATCACTGCCGATTACTTGTTAAAAACTGATTGGAATGCTTAAGCAATAAATTCAGAACTACATCCCCATGAAATAATTTTTTTGCAAATAAACTCCAAATCATCTTTTATATAATTTGGGACTAACTTAAAAAGATTTTGCTTTTTTATAACATTTAACTCAATATTCTTTATACTTTCTTCAGGAATCCTAAATTTAGTAGCAACTTTCTTCTTTTGAGTTAGTTTTTTCTCGAGTCCATCTCCAAGAATATCATTATAAAAATCTTCTAATGCCGATCCTATTCCGTTAATAATAGGATATTCGTCGTGTTTATCTTCTATTTCGTCGTAACTACATGCAAAAAGATCAGATACTTCATTAAATAAATCTTCTAAATATTTTTTTCGAGTTTCATTAGATTTCAATGTCTTCGCTTTTATACCATCTTTTAAATCTATATATTTTAACTTTGTACTAAGAGACTCCGATTCTTCGATTTTTTTTAATTTGGTTAGAGTCCCTCTTATGCTATTATTTGCACACAATAAATATAAAGAAGGTGATATCAAATTTTCTTTTTCACGAACTGTTAATTCATAAACATTAGTAATACTTCCATTTTTATTAGCTGAGTAAATAGTATTAATTTTTGAAAGAGTATTTCCCACAGTGTCTTCTGGATAAGTCTTATCGCTATCTGCAATAACAAATGTAATAAATTTAGATTTTAATTTATATTCATATAGTTTACATGTTCCATCACCATTTCCAGGAGTTGGCGATAAACTTAAATTAAAGTTGATATGATTTTTATTTTCTTGTATATATTTTTTTGCGAGTTTTTCATAAAATAAACAATCACTTAAATCCTCAGACACTAAACTAGTAGCAGAAATTGATTGAAGTACCGAAAAATGATTTAATGGAACTTCAAAGATACACTGTTGTTTATTTTCAATTCTACTAAAGTTAAAATCATTACCTTTAACTAGTATATAATCGCTACAAAATTCTTCATACGCTGGTAAAAAAACAAACTTATCAAGAAGAGACTGGTAAATCCTTTTTGAAACTTCCTCAAGCACATCAATTTGTACTAGCATTTCTAAAAGTTCAATTGAATCAACACTTATTACATGATAGCCTTCGTAATAAGCTTTAGCTATGTTATTCAATGATTTAATTTCCGGGCTGAAATGGTTAAAATTATCTAAATCATTTTTCAAACAAATTATTAATGAATCGTCCAGTTTTATTAACATTAACAATCCTCCGGGCTAAAGAAACCAATCGGCCAACTTGCTAATTTACCACTAGATGTATATGAAGTAGATTCTATTTGCGATTCATAGGTATCTACTTTATTAAATATAAGAATATTTACAAAATCATTATTAAACTTATACTTATTTTTCGCAATTTGATACCCAATACGGTTTAACATTGTTTCACTATGTGTTTCAATAATAATTTTTAGATCTAATCCTTCTTTTTTAGATATCATTATAAGTAGTAAAAAAGCATCCATCAGCTTTGCTTGCAAAGCAGGATGTAAATGTAACTCAGGCTGTTCAATTACTACTGTTAAAGTAGAGTTATAATATGCTTCTCTTAAACCTATAGGATGTCTATGACGAGAATTTTTAATATTATTTTGAGAAGCTTTCCATAGTACAAGAATAATAGGAAGCACCTGTGAATAACCAAAACCCGTATCAGCTAAATTTATTAAGTCAGTGTTATCATCAAACTTTATTTTTAAAGATGTATGTCCTCCCTGAGTGAAAGTATGTAACTCAAAACCAAAATTACTTTTTATCCAAGCATTAAATATTTGTTTTTCTTTATTTGTCATATTGTTTAACATCATTGTAAGATTTGTCCCTTGTGGATCAAGTTCATCAACAGAAAGCCCTTGATACCTATAGTACCTTTCAGCACTTGCTCTTAAAGGTGCGATATATTTAACATTTGAAAAATTCAATTCAAGATATCTATTACAAACATTAATTATGGGATTAAGGTACATACCTATTAAGTCATGTTTAATTTCTCTAAAAACCGAATCATCAATTTCAATTTTATGTAAATTTCTTTTTAATTTTTGAGCTTGTGGTTCTTGGCATTTAATGCTTTTAAATATTTTATTAGAACTTCCTATTAGAAAATTATTTATAACTTGTTCAATTGTATTTTCACCAGTTCTATTATTTGCAAGCTTTTGTATCTTCTTAATTAAATTAGTTTTGAAAAATTGTTCAGTATGCCCCATATTAAAACTTTCTTTAAGTAAAAGGTTGGGAAGAAAATTAACAGAACCTATTGAATAATGAGGTGAAAAAATATTAAGTTCTTTTTCACTTTCATTAATATTTACTATCATTGTTTTTTCTTTATTCTTAATATCAATTTTAATAACATGATCTTCAAAATTTATTATTATTTTTTCAATAATTTTTTCTGAAAAGAAAATTTTTAAATTAAAACATAAATTATTATTTGAATCTATCATTTCTCTTGCAATA
Organism: Fictibacillus halophilus; assembly: GCF_042680145.1. Classification (GTDB taxonomy): domain Bacteria; phylum Bacillota; class Bacilli; order Bacillales; family Fictibacillaceae; genus Fictibacillus; species Fictibacillus halophilus_A. The sequence continues at coordinate 2,834,525 of NZ_JBHTNQ010000001.1, forward strand.
GGACGAATATAATATCTTCGTAGTACTTCTCTATAAAAAACGCTTTCAGGTAAAGTAAACTCAAATTCAAATGACATCATACCATTTTTATTTTTAGAATTTAAACTTTCATTGTAACTTCCAAAATCTACAAATCGGCTGTACCAAAGTATAGGTTCATTAGTTCTGGTCTCAAGCGTTTGTTTCATTAAAGGAAAGTATCGTAAAAAAGTGCTTTTTCCAGAACTGTTTTTTCCTACAAGAACCGTTAAAGGCTTGAGTTCAATTTCTCCAGTATCCACTAATGACCTTAAATTTTTTATCCTTAATTTATTCAATTGTGTTACCTCCGAACATTATATGATAAATACATTTTAAGGTAGTTTGTAAATTATAACAATTAGTAATAAGAATTACTTTATTAAAAGGGGTTCCTTTTTCTGTACATAATCCTATCATTGAATTATTAAAAAAACTTTCCCATTACAGAAAAAAGTGCCAATTAAACGGCACCTTTTGAAAAAATATTAATCTCTTCTCAAATACCCTCCACCATGATTCTCATCACGATTGATGGAAGTGTTTCCATCTCCATCTCGATAATAACCGTTTACATAAGTACCATCTTCTCTCATGTACCCTTCTACGTAATGTGGTTTTACGAAATGAACTCCATTCCCAAAGTCTAATAAGAACGGCTTGAACTGGTGTTTATAGCAATATTTTAAAGGATCATTGAAGTTAAAGCATTCATGTTCCCCGTTGTAATGAGAAAAGGTATTATGATCAAGTTGATGGATCGGCTCTGTAATTAGATCAGTTGAGTTACTTTTAAAATCTTGATCAAAAGAATTTGAAACATCAATACCATTGGAATCCCAATCACTCATATCATTCTTCCTCCTTAGTGTTATTACTTTACTCCTGCATCAATCTTTTTAAAGTGACTCTCTAACATAATACTTAATTCTTTTAGCTCTGTTTGATAGGTAACCACTTTGTTTGTTTCATCTTGTTTTTTATTCATTTCTTCATTTATAAGGTGCTCATATGATTGTATCGCCCGGTTAAAGTGATCTAATGCATCATTTTTTATGGTATTAACTTGATTATGAATGAACGTATCTAAGTTCCGATGAAGTTCTTCTAGCAGAACATTTATTTGTCCTTCAACAGCAAGGAGGAGCTCAGGCTTTAGGTTCTGCAGCTGTTTTTCGGCTACTTTTTGTGACAGAAACGGCATTCCAGCCATACCTACTAAAGGGATGAAAAAAGGTCCACCTAATAATATAGCAACGGTGCTAACTCCACCCATGATAAGACCAGCTTTTACGTTAGCATTCCCACTGGTCATGTTTAACACAGGGATATCCGTTTCAAAAGAAAGCTGACTCTGTCTAGAATGATTCATTTGAATTCTTTGGTTAAAGGATGAAGATAATCCTTTTTCCACTTCAGTATGTAATTTCATTAGAAGACTCTGAATGTGTTCTCCATATTGGTCTACCCAATTCTTAAACTGACTTTTTATGGAGACGGGTATTTGAGATTCTACTAAATTCTTTATATCTGCACCTTGAAAGAGTTCAACTTTTGCCTTTATATCTTCTTTTAGTTTCTCTCCAAAGTAGTTGAGCGACTTATAGGTCATGAATTTAATATCATCTTCTTGTTCATATAAGTAATTTTGGATTTGGACTTCCCAAGCTGATTGGTTATTTAAAAAATTCCGAACCGAATGAAGATGTTCTTGTAATTCCTCAATTGACTGGTTGGTAAGGTGCAAAGCTGTTTCTATTTCTTTTTGCAGATTTCCTGCAATCACCTCAAAACGAAAATGAAATCTTTCTAATTTTTCTTTGCTTTGTACACCCGATTCCATTCTCCTTTTCAGCTCTTCTTCAATTTCTAAAATACCCGAGTACTCTATCAATTCTTTATCATTTCTAACCTTGCCTTGGAGTGCTTCTTTTGCCGACAAAGGATATACTGGGACATTTGGAAAACCTGTTACATTCTCGATTCGACGTTTCATAAATTCGTAGACTTCATCATATTCGTCATCTTCCACTGAATCTGAAAAGTTCCCAATAAAAATTGTACGATCCAAACCATTTTTCAGAAGATTTTCTTCAATGAATCGTTTCTCTGTTTTCTTTATGGCACTAGTCATTGGAGTCAAAAACAATACAACGTCTGCCCGTGGGATGAACTGATAAGTAATGGATGAGCGATGTTCGTTCAGATCATTTACTCCTGGTGTGTCTACTAAAACAACTCCTTCTTTAATGAGCGTTGAATCCGTAAACACTTTAATGAATTGGATGTCATCTGGGTCAAAGTCTGCTTCAGCCGTATAATTTTTCAGTTCTTCCAATGAAAGTTCTTTCTTTTCTACATCACCATTAGTTTTTACGATATGAATCTCGTTTTTGTTGCCTTGAAAGATTGCATTAATGGTTGCTGTTGTTGGCGTAACATCTCTTGGCATAATATCTTTACCTAATAACGCATTGATAAAGGTAGATTTACCGTGTTTAAATTCACCCACTACAACAACCGTATAATAATCGTTTATTATATCTTCTTTTAATTGCTGGATTGTCTTGCATTGAGAGCTTTCGGGTAACAAATTTAATACCGTTTCTTGCAATTCCACAATTTTTTTATACAAATGATCTTTTTCTAATGAATAATTCATGAATATATCTCAACCTTTTCTTCATGTGTTTTCTGGTCTAACTCATTAAAATAGTGGTTGATACGAGTTTTTATTTGTACTAAACGAATTTCTCTGCGTTCCAATAAATCTAGTTTTTGCTGCAGTTGAACGCCTTCTAAACGAGTACTATCGAGTAAAACTTGAAGCTGTTGCTCCATCTGTTGAACGTTTTGATTGATAATCCCTTCATATTGTTCATTCACAGACTTAACCATGCCTTTCCACTCACTCTTGAATGTTGCTCGTTTCTTTTTGCTCGAGTCCTCAAACTTAGCCATTAGTTGACGTTTATACTTCATTTTTTCACTATCACCCGTTAACCAAGAGAAAAAAGAAGAAACTGCATCTAGTACACCCGTTGCTAGAAAACCTGCACCAATCGCCAATTTTCCGATAAAACTATTACTTTGCTCCCATGCCTGATTTAAACCTTCATACATCTCGTCGAATATGGAAGGTGAATAACTTGTTTCAAAAGAAGATGCACCCACCAATGCAAGTGCATGATCTTGATCAGCACCGTCAGGAAGATGAATATGCAGAAGATCATTCTCAAGCTTTAGCCACTGTTCATTTACTTTATTACTTTGGTCTTTAATCACTGTCTTAGCGGATTCAGTCATTCGTTTTATCTTTTTGGTATGCAAATCTCTTTCTAATGGCGCAATGGTTTGTTCTATTGTTTGCTTTATGGATTGGATATCTAAATATAAAAACTGCTCATATGTTTTCATGGCTTGATTCGCAATTTTTTGCAATTCACTTTCATACCATTTTGTTATTTCAAGTTCTTGTCTGCTCAGTTGTATATTAATATTCTGAAGAGATTCTTTTCCCACAGCATGTATAGCCGAAAGTTTTGGTTTGAAAGCTTCTACCTTTTCTTTCAAGCCAACTTTCTTTTGAGAAAGTGTGTTCTTTTCAAATTTGATCTTCTTCTCTAATACTTCATTAATTAATTTTTCTGCTCTTTTTATAGGACGCTGCAACTTCACTTTGCCCCGCTTATATTGAAGAAACTCAGACAAGCTTCTTTCAAGTTCAGGTATCCCCGTTGATTCAAGATCCCAAATTTTTATCGGTCTTCCTCTTCTACCTTTTAGTTCTTCACCCTGACTTGATCGTTTTGCGTTTAAAGCTTGCAAAGCGGATATCATGATAATTCTTGGTTCTTTCAAGATGGTTTTTAAGTTGTCATAGGCGTATTTTTGAACTTTTTCTATTGCTTCTGGGTTTTCTAATTCATCTTTAAAATTCACTACAATAAATACTTTTTGAATATCATTGCTTAACAAGCGGTCCCTAAGAAAGCTTAACTCGGATTCAGACAATATTTTTCTAGCTGACAAAAGAAAGATTGCAGCATCGGATCGCGGGATAATACTATTAGTAATTTTCTCACGTGCTTCATCCAGATCGTTTGTTCCTGGGGTATCAATTAATGTCACACCGCCTTCACAAAAAGAAAGTGGATGGCCAATTTCAGCACTTTGAATTTGTTTTAGTGTATCCGCATGTTTTTGATAAGCTGCCTCAGATTCTGGATCACCCTTTATAGGCTCTTTTGGGGCAATAAGTTTTTTAAACATTTCTTCATTAATTTTCATTTCTTGTTTATTCTCATCATGGAACCGGATTTTAATATAAGATTCTTTGCTATATTTAATGACATTTAATAGAGCGGTCGTAGGATTTGCTGATGATGGCAGTAATTGTTTCCCTAACAACGAATTAATAAAAGTGGATTTCCCGCGTGAAAATTCCCCTACCACTACAATCTGAAAATTCTCTTGTTTGATATGATCTATAATTTCGGTAAGCTTTTGTAATTCTACCCTGCTTTCCATTTCATTTAATAGAAAAGTAAGCTGTTCAAGCTCTTTAACGATTTGATCTTTCTTTTTAATAAAATTCATTAGTGAGAAACTCATTTTTATTCTCCCTCAGTAATATCTATTTCTTCTAATACAGTTAGGTCTTGTATGCTCTCTATAAGGAGCTTACCTTCATTGGTTACTTTCAGAAGATATTCCACGCTTACTTTCTTTCGATCTCCTGAACCGTCACGGTAACGATATTCATCTTCTACATAAAAGTTTACAAGATAGTGGTTGGAATCAGCTTTTTCAATTGTCTGTACTTCTTGATAAAGATTCTTCATTTTCATTTGTTTTTCTATTGCATTACTAATGTAACCTTCTGTTTGATCATATTCAGTTCCGTTACGATCATAATAAGGAGCTAAAACATTAAACCCTGACCCATTAAAAGCTACTTCTAACCTATAGTAATGATTTTGTATAAATTCATTTACATCTTCTTCTGTTACCAATTCTGTAGTCGATTCTATAATTGATTCTGTTTCTTTAGATAAATCCTTAATTTGTTCAATAGCTATCTCATTTGGTGAGATTGCGCTTAAAGTATATTCTTTTGTTTTAACATATTTTGTTTTGTTACTTTGTGCATCTGAAAAAACAAAAACTTCATTTGTTGAAGCAACATACGTCTTCGGACCTGTCTTCTCAATCCCAGTTACATTGAATTGCTCAAACATAAAGGTGTAACCCTTTCCACTAATGGAATTTATATAGTTATACAACTCTTCTCGAGCCGTACCTGTAGGACTGAAATAGGAAGATATCAGGTCAAAGTTTTCATTATTGAGAGCAGTCATATAATCATTTCTAAATAATTGAAGAGTATCTTCTATCAACCCATCCTCAACATCAATAGAGATTGCTTCTTCTTCAGTAACACTAAAAGAAACATCCTCAATCATTAATTCATCTAATCCTATCAAGTTTATCGTATAAATTACTTTATAAATCCGGTCCGTTTGTTCTAATTGAAAATTCTCAGTTGCTGTAACAAGAGCCGTGTAGTCATCGACGTATTTAATATTAAAAATGCTAAATGAATAATTTTCTGCAGCTGCTGTTCCGTCGTAAAATAACTCAAAATTTGCCCATGCTTGCTCAGAAAAAACTCCTTCGCTTGGAAGAACCTTCAAATCATACAAATCACTATGTACTGTATTTAGGAATTCCTTCAAATCTTGTTGCTCAATTGGTGTTACCGCTGAATTCGCATCATCTAAACTTTCAATCTCTTCTTCCTCATACTCATCATTTACAGTGCTAACGGCATTTTCCTCGTAATCTGCATCTGCATTTTCAGTAGAAACACCACCCTGAACGGTAAGAAAAATACTTAAGCCAATTAGAGCTGAAGCACTTAAAACAAAAATCTTTTCATTCTTACTGAATTTTGTATGTGTAACAACTGGATGTTTTAAAGGATTCAAACTTTTCAATGATACTATGTGAAACGCCTTAGATGGTAAGAATGGATTGATTTCTTTGTTTACAATCCTATCTCCATGTATTTGTTTCTCGTTTAAGGAGGTTAAATATGAAACATTCTCTATCCCATCAAACTTTGTAAACATGGCGTAAATGTTTTGAGCGATGTATAGACATTCCTTGTAAGAATCTAGCTCAACGATATCCTCTTGTTTTGTAATGAGATTTGAAAGAACTTCTTTAACAAAGAAGTGAATAGTGCGATGAAACTTTGTTATTTCTTCTAATTGCTTCTCGTCCAGTTCACCATACTTCTTAGTTAAATACTGATAATGAGTTTTATAACGATTGACGATTTCTTTCTCTTTAAAGATAAGATTATTGGTTTCTTCTGTTATAAATTCTCCAAAAGATTCGTCTAGTTTATTAAAGGAGTCTAGCAACTTAGTATGTAACTTTTTCAAACCCGTTTCTCTATTATGTAAGTATTGAATATCAATATTTAGATCAATTTGCTTTCTTTCATATTTTTTATGTCTTAAGTGCTTAAAGAACCTTATATTTTGTAATATTTGCCACTCATAGTCCAGTTCTTCTCTTTTTTCCTTTAAATTCAAATACTCTTCTTTGTATTCAACTGTTTTTTGATCAATTGATCGAATCACACCTGGAATCGTATTTTGAATAAGAGAAACAGTCTCAGATTGATTGAAGAATGCTACTGATTCTAAAGGTTCTACTTTTAAAAGGATGTTTTGTGCTACTTCCAAACTCCTTTTTGGTTCTTTTATTTCAGGCGGCAATATTTTCTCTAACTCGCGATTTTGTTTATAGATTGTCTCTAATTCTTTAATGGTCTTTTCTTTTTCTATTACCAAAGAAGGAAGTTCGGTTTGAAAATTTTTAATAAGCTCAAGTGAATCAGAAATTTTTAATTCTGACCACAATCTCATAAACTCTATATCCATCTCTTTCAAAGGCTGTACTAATTTTGATAATGCTCTTTCAGCTTTTATTTTTACTCTTTTTTCTCTTAATTCTTGAAACAATTCATCTATTTTGAACCAGTCGCTCCAGTCCAGCAACTCTTTGTCATTATTAAGCTTTCCTTCCAGCGCTTCTTTAGCTGATACACCGATCAGGTCAGTAATCTTAATTTGATTACTAAGCCTTTGCCTATTATCTTCATAATAATCTTCAATATCTTGCTCATCGTTATGGGAATCAATCGCATTTATGATAGCAATAGGTTCAATATTTAATGCATTTAATTTTCCAAGCCATTGGTATGAAGTAGCAGTGCCTACTTCACGATAATGAAATAACCACAAAACAACATCTGCTCTACCTAAAAAATCCTCCGTAATTTCGGTGTGATGAAAGTGATTGGCATTTAGACCTGGAGAATCGACAATTGTAAAGTATTTTAAAAGGTCGTTTGGAAACTGTATTTCTACGTAATTAAGTTTTTTCCTTATAAATTCAAATTTCCCGTGTTCCTCTGTTGTCAGCTGACTAAGCCATTGTCGATCAAATTCTTTTATCGTTTTGTCTTTAAAATGAGCTATGACTTTTTCATGCGTATTATAAGTTAACTTTGTGATAACAGCAGTGGCTGGTATCACATCTACAGCTACAACACGTTCACCGAGAAGTGCGTTAATAAATGTAGATTTACCGGCATTAAATTCACCGGCGATCATAACCGTTAATTCATCTTGTAAATCTTCTTTTATGTTTGTTAGTTCTTGTATATAAGGCTTAAGGTTTTCTTGTTCCTCTAGAAGGGATAGAGTTAACCAATTTTCTATTCCCTCTGTTATGCGACTTGTCCAGTTCATGTTCATCACCTAATCATGTATTATCCATATTTATTTATCGGTAAATTTCCAGTTTTTATAATATGCAAAACAGTTTTAATATGTATTTCTTCATAGGTCTTTTATATCAATACTGATAACTTTTTCTGGAATAGGACATTTCCTCCCTTGAATACCCTATTCGAGGGAGGTGGCTAATGAAAAAATACATCGTTGCTGGTTTTCTATTAATGCTTTTCCTTCTTTCCGGATGTGGCGATCCTGTGCAGGATGATCTACTGGATTACGTAAACGAAAAGATGCCTTCACTTGGTAAGGAAGAGATGAAAATCGTGGGAAAATATGATGATGTGACCGGACCAAACTATACCGATGATCAATCCTTGTACGATGCCCTAAAGGCAGAGATTATTCCTGAGTACAATGAGTTTATTAAAGATTTAGAAGCGGTGGAAATTGAAACCGATGAGCTACGAAATATTCATGAAGATTACATTGAAGCTACCAATATCCAGGCAAGTGCCTTCCTGTTAATTGTTTCGGCGATTGAGAATCAAGACAGCACCATGATTAACGAGGCGAATGAAAAGCTAAACACCGCTCGTAAAATGATGCGTGAATATCAGAATGACGTAAAAAAACTCGCAAAGGAACATGATGTTAAGTTAGAAAAGAATAAAGATGAAAAGCCCCTTTAATATCAGGGGCTTTTGTGATCTATTATTAATACGCACAATCCTCAATCAACTGAACAACCTCTTCCCCGCTCATACCTTGAGGAATATTGATGCGGTCTAGCTCGAATTGTGGGGACTGCTTATAAACATGTCCTTTCTTTACCGTAAACGCCATTTTAAAGCCTACTTCTTTTGCAATCTTTAAAGTTGATCCGCTATAAGAACCATAAGGATAGGCTAGAGCGAGGCTGGTCTTTCCTAAATTCCTTCGGATCAGATCCCGGGATGTTATCAAGTCTTTTCTCACTCTATTTTTAAATTGAATATGTGTTTCTCCATTCATTGGTGAGCTCAAAGCTGCATGTTTACCCACTTTATAGTGAGAATAATTGGTGTGGCTTTGTATATCAACAAAACCGCTCTTTTCCATTTCTCTTGCCTGTACCCAGTTAAAATGAGGATTCAGCAAAGTTGTATTTCCAACATCTTGCGTGACGATGAATATCGTTGCTTTCATTTTCAATTCTTTTAAGACAGGAAAAGCGTATTGATAGTTGCTTAAGTAGCCATCGTCGAGTGTGATTAATACAGGGTTTTCCGGAAGGCTAGCGGTTCCTTCTTTATAAGCCATTAAATCACTGACACTTATCGTTGAAAATCCATTCTTTTTTAAATACTGAAGATGCTCTTTAAATTCACTCGGTTTAATTGTGGTGTTCCCATCCACTATCTTTTCTGAGAAATGGTGATACATTAATACAGGAATACTAGTTTCCGTATTGATTGAGACGATATACGTCTGATTATTCCAACCCACTTTTGCATCAAGAGCTTCACTAATAAAACGGACCGGAACCATGGTGCGCTCTTTTACTAATAAAGGGGCTACATCGATTGTTATAGACTTACCGTTCTTCACGACTTGCTTGTTACCGATATTCATAGATACATAGTTTACACCGTTATTGATCTTGATGTTTCCATTGTTATATTCTATTTTTGCTTCACCTATTACTTCTGATACTTTTCGAATCGGTATCATCGTTCTCCCGTTAATTATCGTAGGTGACACATCTTTAAATATAACTTTCTGTCCATTCACAAATACTTCAGGTGCTTTCTCTTTTCCAGCTGAAGCTGTAATAGTTGGGCAAAATAATAATACGGCACACAAAATCCCCCAAAGTAACTTCTTCAATCCCTTATCCCTCTCAGTTCATATTCGATATTAGGTATTTACTCATAACCTATTCTGTTATATCGGTATAAATACCTAATTGTTTTATATGAATTCCAAAAAATAAGGCATAAAGTATTATTAAAAAACAACTATTAAAACTGCTATATAGAAATAGCCTCGTTCCTATTGGGCGCGTCCACCGCGTCGAACTAGGAAAATATGTTGAGTTTGTAAAAAGTGTAAATATTACATAAGAATTAAATTTTTTGTTAATTTCGACATTTTTCGACTTGCCTTTAGATTATTACATGCTAAATTAATATCGTATGACAAAATTGAAGGGAATGTGATGGGATGGTTTTAACTAAAAAGTTTAAAAGTTTACTAGCTTCCACACTTGCCGTTGGATTAATTTCTTCCACAGTGGCAATGCCGGCTTTTGCAGAATCGAATAATACGGGGAAAAAGCCGAAAGATTCTACATTTAATTTATCGCTAATGCATACAAACGATACACATGCTCACCTAGATAACGTTGCACAGCGCATTACAGCGATCAAAGAAGTTCGCGCAGAAAAGCCGAGCGCTCTTCTACTTGATGCTGGAGATGTTTTCTCTGGAACGCTTTATTTCAACGAATTCCAAGGACAAGCTGATTTGGAGTTCATGAATCTAGCTGGCTATGACCTTATGACTTTCGGAAACCATGAGTTTGACCTTGGTTCCAGTGAAGAAGGACACCAAGCGCTAGCTAATTTTGTAAAGAATGCAGATTTTCCATTCGTAAGTACGAATGTTGATTTTTCTAAAGACCAAAACATGAAATCACTATTTAAAAATCAAGTAAAACACTCTCCAAAAGACAGCACGATCTACCCTTCTGTTGTTAAATGGGTAGACAAACAACGTGTTGGATTTATCGGACTTACAACTGAAGAAACAGTTGATATCTCCAGCCCTGAGAGTGTAGAATTCAAAAATTACATTAAAGAAGCTAGAAAAGCGGTTAAAGCACTAGAGCGCCGAGGCGTTAACAAAATTGTTGCCATCACACACCTTGGATATGACGATAACGCTGAATATGACAACGATCTTGAACTAGCAAAATACGTTGACGGACTTGATGTAATCGTTGGCGGACACAGCCATACAAAACTTACTGCGCCTGTAGTGATTACGAAGGACGAGCACGGAAAAGACAAAGATGCGACGGTTATCGTTCAAGCTTCTCAATATGGAGATTTCTTAGGAACTCTTGATGTTGAGTTTGATAAAAAAGGTAAAGTAGTTGGACAAACAGGAGCACTAATCGAAGTAAAAACAAAGACAGCTGATCCAGAAGCTGCTGAACTGTTGAAAAAGTACTCAGAAAAAATCGCAGAGGTTAAGAACAAACCTACTGGCGGTGTAGCTGAAAAAGAACTAGCTAACCCACGTTCAGAAGGTGACGAACCAAGCGTGCGCAGCAACGAAACAGAGCTTGGAAATCTGATCACTGACGGTATGCTTGATAAAGCAAGAGAGTTCAACACGAATGTTGCAATGGCGTTCCAAAACGGTGGTGGAATTCGTGCGCCAATCGATGCAGGTGAAATCACATATGGTGATGTGTTAACAACACTTCCGTTCGGAAATACACTTGCGACAATGAATTTAACAGGTGCTGAAATTAAAGCAGCTCTAGAGCACAGTGTGAAAAACGCTCCAAAAGAACATGGGGCATTCCTACATGTATCCGGTATGAAATTCACGTATGACAGCACAAAAGCTGCTGGAAGCCGTGTAGTAACTATGGAAGTAAAGAATGCTGACGGAAAATACACAGCAATCGATCTTGCAAAAGAATATGTAATCGCAACAAATGCCTTCACTGCTAAAGGTGGAGATAACTATGAAGTGTTCGCTAAGGCTTATAATGAAGGCCGCGTAACAGACCTAGGTGCTTCTGACTGGGAGAACCTTCGTGATTATGTAGCTGAATTGAAAACAGTAAATCCACAAATCGAAGGACGTATTGTGGATGTTTCTAAAAAATAAGTAAGTGATTAATGGGGCTGGCCCAAAAGTGTGAGAGCTTTTGGGTTGGCTCTTCTTTTATGGCTAGATGGTGTGGGTGGGATACCGTTTAAAAATTAAGAAAAGAAGTGGGTAATATTTATACAATAAAAGGTCACATCATGGATGTTGCAAGAACATGAACATTATCAGAATCTATCTTTAAAAAAATAAAAGGGAAATACATTATTATGTCGAAAAATGTAATAGTAAATTAAATTTCTAAAAGGAGGAACATATGAACATTGTATTGCAAGAAAAATATAAGGACGTAACAATATATGATGGAGCTAGAATTGGAAACAATGTTAAAATAGGCAGAGGTACTATAATATATCCAAATGCTTCAATTGGTGATAATAGCTTTATTGGACCCTATTGTACAATAGGTGAACCTACATCAACTTACTATAGCTCAGAAAATCATGATTTTAAATCAACAAAAATTGGAGCAAACTCAATTATTCGCTCGTATTCTATAATTTATGAAAATGTAATTATTGGTAATGATTTTCAAACAGGTCACAGAGTAACTATTAGAGAAGAATCAACAATTGGACATAATTGTAGTTTAGGCACCTTATGTGATCTTCAAGGAAAATTAACGATTGGTAATTATGTTAGGTTACATTCCAATGTACATATTGGACAAATGTCAATAATAGAAGATTATGTGTGGATTTATCCATATGTAGTATTAACCAATGACCCCTATCCTCCAATGGGAAAATTAAAAGGAGTTACAATTAGAAAATATGCACAGGTTGCAACTTCATCTGTTATTCTACCAGGAGTAGAGATCGGTAAAAACTCTTTAATTGGCGCTTCTTCTCTTATTAGAAAGGATGTAGAGCCAGAAAGAGTGATTGTTGGAGTTCCAGGGAAAGACATTTGTTCTGTAAGAGATTTGAGGGATGATAATAATAACCAAATATATCCTTGGAAAGAATATTTAAAAGATTTTAGGGGTTACCCTTGGCAGATAACAAAGAAATAATATCCTAATAAATTAACAACTCTCTATAGTTGCACAGAGAGTTGTTTTAAAGTTATCAAACTAGTTTTAAATCTTTAGCATATCCGTTTGGATTTTTTGATTGCCATCTCCATGAATCCTTGCACATTTCGTCAATACCTCTCGTGGCAAACCAGTCTAATTGTTGTTTTGCTTTAGTTGGGTCAGCATAACACTCACCTATGTCTCCGGCTCTGCGTTCAACTATTTTATATGGTATGTTACCACCAAATGCCTTCTCAAAAGCAGAGACCATTTCTAAGACACTGTAGCCTTTCCCAGTACCTAAATTATAAGCTTCAACGCCAGGCTCTTGCATAACCTTTTCTAAAGCTTTTAGATGGCCAAGTGCAAGATCTACTACATGAATATAGTCTCTCACTCCTGTCCCATCACTTGTAGCATAGTCATTCCCAAACACCATTAGTTCATTTAATTTCCCCACACCAACTTGTGTAATATAAGGCATTAAATTATTTGGTATTCCGTTAGGATCCTCTCCAATTTCACCACTTTCATGTGCTCCAATTGGGTTAAAGTAACGTAACAGTGCAATGCTCCAATTAGGGTTGGATTTATACATATCCTTAAATATCTCTTCAGCCATTAGTTTTGTTCTTCCATATGGATTTGTTGCATAAAGAGTTGAGTCTTCTAAAATAGGGACAGTTTCAGGTACGCCATAAACTGTGGCAGAGGAACTAAAAACTATTCTATTAACATTAAATTCTTCCATCACTTCACATAATATAATGGTTCCTGTAATGTTATTATGATAATATTTTAAAGGAGCTTCTACTGATTCACCAACAGCCTTTAGACCAGCAAAATGGATTACTGCATCAATATTATTTTCTGAGAAAACCTCTCTAAGTGAGTCTTTATTTAAGATATCAATATTGTAAAAATTAAAATCTTTACCGGTAATATTTTTAATTCTTTTTAAAGATTCAGGTTTACTGTTTGAAAAATTATCAACAATCACTATTTTATATCCTGCATTTAATAGTTCTACACAAGTATGAGAGCCTAGATAGCCGGCTCCCCCAGTAACTAAAATCGCCATAGAATCCTCCTGATAATATGTAATTATTTATATAAAATATTTGTATAAATCTCGTGAGTTTTGGTTAGCATATTTTGAAGAGAAAATTCTGTTGAATACTTTTGAAATCCAGCGTTCCCCATTTCTACACGCTTTTTTGGGTTTTTTATCAAGAAGTCAATATTCTCTGCTAAACCATTTGCATCTCTGTTTTTCACAAGTATCCCCGTAAGATTTTGCTCAATTAATTCACTTACTCCGCCAACGTCAGTAGCTATTACAGGTAATTTCTTTGACATAGCTTCAATAATACTTAAAGGAAGTCCTTCATAATTAGTAGAAAGGACGAAAATATCAGAACTATCCAACAATTCAGGTATATCTTTTCTCATACCTAAAAAGTGCACTTTATCAGTTAAGTTTAGTTCTCTAACATAAGACTGAGTTTCAGATAATAGCTCTCCTTCCCCAACCAATAAAACCTCATATTTACCCTCAACTTTACTTAATGCTTCTACAAGAGTTTTATAATCTTTTTGAGGTGAAAAACGTGCAACCATTATTATTTTTGGTACAATATTGTTTGGGCTTTTTTTCTTATGTGTAATTGACTTAATGTTTTCCACTCCATTATGTACAGTAATTAATCTCCCTTCAGGTGCAACATTATTTTTAATTGCTATTTGACGATCAAATTCTGAGACACATATTATTTTATCTGTAAAACCACCTACAAATCTCTCAACTAATATATAAATTCCTCTTTTAGAAGATGAAGTACCCTCAGTGAACGCCCAACCGTGAGCAGTGAAAATTATTGGTTTTCTCACCAGTCTTCCAGATATTCTTCCAATTAAACCCGCTTTTGATGAGTGTAGATGAATTAAATCAGGATTAATTCTTTTTATAAAACTTTTTAGTTTTATTATACTTATTACATCTTTTATAGGTCTTACTTCTCTAATTAAACTTTTTAAGATAATTACCCTAACATTTATTTTTTCCAGCCTCTCTTTTAATTCTCCATCTTCTCCAACAATAACTACAGGAACATGTTTTCTACTTTTTAAATCTTTTACTAATTCATATAAATGCGACTGCGCCCCTCCCCATTCAGATTTTGTAATAACAAACAATATTTTCATTTAAATCTCCTTTTTAAAAGTATTAGCCGAATTGATATATTTTGAGGTACTTCAATTTAATTATTTAATGTTGAGTTAATTTAATCTTTATTTCACTATTACCTTTATTAAATATTAATATGAAGAAGAGTATATAGTAATAATTAGGTGAATAGATAAAGTAATCAACTAAACTAATAAGCATGAAAATTATTAATATAACATAACCTTTACTAAGTGTTTCTTTAAATAACTTGTAAATAAATATAATAAAAAATATCATTCCTATAATTCCATAATTATAGAGAATAATTATTATAGCATTGCTGTAATTTGGAACAGAATACCCAATCTGATACAAATAGTTAGATGTTTGACCTATACCTACTCCTATTATTTTATATAAGATAGGTATTAGGTAATAGTATTCTAAATTTCCAGATAACCTTTCAGTACTATTTTCATTGATATTCTCTATCTTTTTCAAACTGTTGTCTAAAATCCAATTTAAGTCTAAAAGGTTCATTAGAAAAAACGAACAAATTATTAAAGCTATAAAAATAAACATTACCTTTATTTTCGACTTAAGCTTCATTGTAAAAGAAGTTATAAAAAAAAGAATAATCAAGCCACCAATTATCCCAAGACTTGAAGTAGAAAGTATTAAACTTACCAATGCAAATACCGCTACAAAGTGTTTTTTGTGAATAAATAGTAATGCTATAATCGGGAGAATATATATACTGTAATAAGATGGTTCAGAGAAAAAGGAATTTGCCCTTAGGTACTCTGTAGAATTAGACCAACTATAACCCGGTGCTAAATTCAAAAATAATTGACCATTGTAAGGAACTTTGCCTAGATTCATGAATAATACTTGATATATTAGGAAAGTTGACACGACTATTGTAAACAGTATCGATACAAAAATAAATTCATTTCGGCTGAAGAATTGAACTAATTGCATAATGCAAAATGTGCTGATAATTACAAATATCATTGATTTTAGTGCACTAATTTGAAGGTTAACATCCCCCTGAAGTAGTATTGAAATTAACGATAAACAAATATGACTTAATACTATAAATGAAATCGTTTTGTTAATTATGAATGATTTTTTATAGATTATACAAATGAAAGTGGCTATTAATAATAATAATAACCCCATAGAAATTGAGCTAAAAATTGAGTAAGCAGATAATATTGGGTATAACAGTATAACAAATGCTACAAATAGGCTTATACCCCTTACATTAGATTCATTGAGTTTAAATGCCATCCTTTATATTCTCAACCTTTCAAAATTTATATCAAAGTTGATTAGATCTTTAAAATTCTTTTAAAACGAATTATATAAAGTTATTAATTTTCTTTTCATAACGTCCCATCCATAAGTAGTCAAATATCCTTGTCTTGAATTTTCACTTAGAAAATCATATCTCTCGTTATTTGTAAGAGTCTCCAAAGCACTTTTTATTTGTGCTTTATTACCGTAATCAACAATAACCCCATTGTTTAATTTTTCAACAATACTATCCATGCCTGTATCTTTGCAAACTATAATTGGTTTCCCCAACATCATTGCTTCAAAGAGTTTATTTGCACTAGAATACTTATGGTTAGGGATTTCAGGATCGTAAGTAGCAAAAAGAACATCTCCTTGATTACTAATTTCAAGAGATTGTTTATATGAAACCCTACCATGATATTTAATATTTTGATGTTTGTCTGCTTTTTCTTTTATTAATTTTTCATCTCCGCCAAATCCCGCTATATGCATTTTCCAGTTAGGGGAATTAGAAATGACTTCCATCATTTCTAGAATTCCACGTTCTTTCTGAAGGAGTCCCACATATGAAACCGTTAGTTCTCCTTTAATTTCCTCCTCCATACCATTAATTAACTTTGCCATGCCCTTTGTTTCTTCAGGACTATTATAAATTACAGTAGTACTTTTTGGCTTAGAACCTTTAATTTGATTGTATCTTGAATCATCACAAATAATTAATGCGTCAGCTTGATTAATCATCAAATAATCGATTTTTTTTATGAACGATTTAACAATTGAAGGAGTACTTCTTAACATATCAGAATAAAAATCAAAGATATCATAAACAACTTTGGTCTTTCTTATTTTTGATACAAATATTGCTGGAATAATTGTATCAAAATCACAACTATGAATTATATCTACCTTATTCTTTAGCAAATATTTAAATAAACCTAATTGCCATTTTAATAGATGTGGTAAATTTTTTAACCCTGTTCCAAAATTTGCAGGAATAAATAGTCTTTGTATATTCCCATAATCAGTCTCTTCGTATTTTGATAATGAGCATGTTCTATCCCATCCTAACATTGTCACTTCATACCCAGCTTCATGTAATGCACGGGCTTCCTTCTCTACTCGAGGGTCTGGTGCAATTGGGTTTGATCTTAAAAACAATACCTTTTTTTTCACATTTCTCGCTCCAATAACTAAAGTAATTTCTTTATAGAGTAATTATTTTCAGCTAATGCCTCGATTAGCATACTAATTATTTTATTTAAATTATGATTCTTGTTAACATATTTATATGAATGGTAAGCTAGATTTTCGTAATCTTCGTTTAAATCATTGATAATATTTTCCATGGTATGCTTATTAGGAAGCTTAGCTCTTACTTGATTCCCTACTGAATAACCTTTTCTTTCAAATATCCAACAGTATTTATAATCAGATGGGAAAGGTTTGAGCGAGAAATCTAGAGAAACAACTGGGGTCATTGTTTGTCCGATTTCTAATGCTGAAGTGCCCATTGCAAATGCTAAATCTACTTTTTCTGCTATTAATTCCTTTGCTTCTTCGTTACCAAGTGTGCCTAAAAATTTTATAGTAAACGATATATTTTTTGAGGCGAATTTTTCCACATCAGATAGATGTTCTCCATCACCTATCACTAAGAACTCTATTAAATCAGTTACTTTTCCTTCTTTATATAAAGTATTTATATCTTTTAGTACTTTCATTAAAGCTTCTACTTTTTCTCCTCCCAATCTACCATACCAGGCTAAAGTGATTTTTTTATTTTTATAGGTCTTAGGAGATTTATCTTGAATAGGTTCTTCTATGGGTATTGGAATATATTTAGGATCGAATTTTAACCTGAAAATCTCTTGATTCTTTAGATAGTTAGGATAGTCCATAAAGAATATCCCATTACTATCGTGTAATTCATTTAATATTTTTTTTATTTTTAAGGATTTTACAGGTCGTACACAAAAAAAATATTTTTCATATTCATTTAATTTAAATAGACTAGAAAATCTATGGAATCCTCTAATCCCAGAAACCACATTGTGTGGTGCGATTGACCAAAAGAAACAATTGATCCTTTTATTGTTGCTAACAGAAAATAATTCTTTCATCTTATTTAGAAATAATGGAGGTAGTATTAAGTGTGTATTAAAAGTAAACTCTACTTTTTCACCCTCAAAATAGTCTATAACTGTTACATCCTTAATAACATTTTTTCTTAGAAAACCATCTTTATAGTCTACGATAAAAACTTTGTATCCAAGTTCAGATAACTTATTTGCCAGACGAATAAAAAGATATTCAGCACCACCAACAACTCTACTCGGATAAAAGAAAGTAATATTCTCGATTTTATTTAAACTATTCATAATCCCCCTCCATTTTCTTATTTTTGTTTATTAAACAATTTTTTTTTCCTATTAAAACTTCAGAAAACATATAAATCATTAAAAGTAAATAAAGTAAATAGTTAAGAGCATATGCTTGAGTAACACCTATTAAGCCATTTGTTTTAGTAAGTATAATGGTAAGCAGATAGAAAGATAGCGAAAAGACCAATTCTGTAATAATAAAACTCTTTGTCATTGCTTTTGCAATCATTAAAAAAGCAAGCGTCCAACTAATCATTTTGAAGACATCACCTAATAACTGATAAAAAAATAAAGATCTCATTTCATAAAATTCTGGTGTAAAAAGAAGCCATATAATAAAATCCCTACATAAATAAACTAAAAGAGTACTACTAATCACAAATGGTATAATAATTTTATATCCAGACATAATCTCATTTCTTAATTCAATTCTTGACTTTAATTCAGAAAGTTTCGGAAGATAATATGTTGAAAATGCAGTGGTTAATACCATTAAATACATCTCAGAAACTTTCCAAATGCCTTGCCAAATACCTGCTTTTCGAATAGAAAATTCGTCGATTATATAGTCCCTTATTAATATTTGTGTTAATGATACAGAAATAATTGAGACAATTGTCATTAATGAAAATGCAAACATTCTCCTATATATATTTGTATTAACACTAAATTTAAATTTATATTTAAAGTCTTTTAGTTTTGTAATAGCGACTAATGACACCAATAAGATAATTACTTGAGCTAAAATTGTAGCAGAAAAAGCACCGAATAACTTAAATTTAATAGTCAATGTCGAAGATAATATAAGAGCTACAAAGCTACTAATAATATTTACTAATACAAATTGTTTTATTTGTTTCAATCCATTTAGTAGGGCCAGAAAAAAAGTATTAAGACTTATAAAGACTAATGTTACTCCTAAGAGTTTAAATATATTTCTGTATTTATCACTTTGTAAAACTATATCTGAAATCCTCTCACTAAAAAGAAAAACAAAGAAACCTGTTATCAAAGAGAAGCAAATAATAATTATAATTGAAGCACTAATAACTTGATTCCTTTTATTTAGGTTTTCATTATACTCAGCCACATACTTTGTTACTCCGGTATTAATTGCACCGTTACCTAAATTGGTAATTATACCGAAGATGTTTAGAAATTGTCCTAATAAAGCAATACCTGAAGGGCCAACGTATATTGCCACGATTTTGTTAATTACCAAACCTGACATCAATCTAATAATTGTGGATATAGCTGTTAAAAAACTAGTTTTCAAAAAATTCATTTTATCTAATTAAAAAACCTTAAACTCATTTATCAAACTTACTACTCTTTTTGCTTCTTTCATTGAAAGAACTGATGAGATAGGCAAACTAATTACTTCTTCATGAATCAATTCAGTTATTGGGAATTTAAGGCTATTATATTCAATATATGCTTGTTGATGATGGGGAGCAATTGGATAGTGAATAACAGTTTGAACACCTTTTCTCTCCAAATATTGTTTTAAACTCTTTCTATTTTTTGTTCTTATTACAAATAGGTGCCAAACATGTTCATTATTACCATCTGTTTTAGGAAGCAACACTTCAGGATTTGATATATTGCTTAAATAATAGTTAGCAATCTCTCTACGGTTAGTATTTTCACTATTTAAATAATTCAACTTTACTCTAAGAACTGCTGCCTGGAGTTCATCTAATCTACTATTAACCCCTTTAAACAAATTCTCATACTTTTTGTGAGAGCCATAGTTTCTTAAAGCCTTCAGCCTATCAGCTAATTTGTCATCATTCGTTGTGATAGCTCCTCCATCACCTAGTGCTCCTAAATTCTTGCCAGGATAAAAACTAAAACCAGAAGCATGACCAAGGCTCCCAACTTTTTTCCCTTTATAAAGAGCTCCATGTGCTTGAGCTGCATCTTCAATTACTTTTAGATTATACTTTTGAGCAATTTCATTTATTGAATCCATGTCAGCTGATTGTCCATATAAATGAACAGCTAGAATTGCTTTTGTTTTATTTGTGATTTTTTCTTCTATAAGATTAGAATCTATATTATAAGTATTGATATTTGGTTCTACCAATACTGGGGTAGCTTCATTCGCTGAAATAGCTAAAATTGATGCAATGTAAGTATTAGCTGGAACTATTACTTCATCCCCTTGACCGATGTCAAACGCTTTTATTATTAAGCTTAATGCATCCAGTCCATTAGCAACACCGATACAGTGTTTAACTCCACAGTAATCCGCAAACTCCCTCTCAAATGAACTAACCTCTTCCCCTAATATATACCATCCACTATTAAGAACTTTAGCCATTGCTTGTTTAATTTCATTTTCATATTGTTTATTTATAGCTTTTAGATCCAAGAAAGATATCAAAATAGTGCACCTCTTGTTTACAAATTTAATTTTCTTCGATATTGTTAAACTCATTTAATACAAATTGTTTAGTGCAATTAGGGCATGTTAGATTTTCAGTAAGTTTTTGTCCACAATTACAAATATATGATTTAAAATTACATGGATTTCCAAACCATAAAGTATTATTAGGAATATTTTTAGTTACTACAGAGCCTGCTCCTACCATTGCATATTTCCCTATCTTATTTCCAGCAATAATTGTTGCATTCGCACCAATTGATGCACCTTTTTCAATTACTGTTTCAATAAACTTTTCGGGATATTGTTTTGATCTAGGTACTAAGTCATTTGTGAAAGTAACATTAGGACCTATAAAAACATCGTCATTAATTCTTACCCCATCCCAAATATATACTCCTGATTTAATGGTCACTCTGTCACCAATTACCACATCATTCTCAATAAATGTGTGATCATTAACATTGCAGTCTTGACCTATCATTGCTTCAGGTAGTATATGTGAAAAAGCCCAAACTTTTGTATTTTCACCAATCTTAGATGTTTCTACGATTGCATGTTGGTGAATAAAAGCTTTCATTTATATCAATACCTCCATGAATTCTTCATAATTTCTAATGTAATCTTCTTCCTTATAATGATCGTTTGCTAATACCACTAAAGTACAATCATGAGAAAAATCATACATTTCATGCCAAATCATGACATCAATGAGCACTCCTTGATTTGGTCTTTTTAATACAACTTCAACTTTTTCTTTCCCATCATCTAAAAGAACCTTACAAGACCCTTTCAGGCAAACCATCACTTGTTTAAGTTCTTTATGAGCATGAAATCCTCTTGCTTTGTTTCTAGCTAGGTCATACATGTAATAAACTCTTTTAATATTAAAAGGTATATTTTTCATAGATTCTAGTGAAATTAGAGATCCTCTTTCATCTCCAATTACAGAAAAATCATACTGATTAACTTTCATTAGAGGACTCCTTACCTATATATTTTTTTATATACCATTCAACTGTCTTAATTATTCCACTTTCAAAAGTTTCTTCCGCTATCCACCCTAGCCTGCTTTCAAGCTTTGAGGCGTCGATTGCATATCTATAATCATGACCTGGTCTGTCCTGAACGTATTTAATTTGTTTCCTATAAGATTGCTCTTTCGGCAATTCTTTGTCCAACAGATCACAGATAAGATCAGCTATTTGAATGTTCGTTTTTTCATTTTTACCACCAACTAAATACACTTCACTTTTTTCTCCTTGGTGAAAGACCAAATCTACTGCTTTACAGTGGTCCAATACAAATAACCAATCTCGAATGTTCATACCATTTCCATAAATGGGTAAATATTCTCCTTGAATCGCTTTTCTTATTAAAGTAGGAATTAATTTTTCATCATGCTGCTTTGGACCATAATTATTTGAACAATTTGTTGTTACCACATTCATCCCATAAGTATGATAATAACTTCTTACCAAAAGATCAGAGCTAGCTTTACTTGCACTATATGGGCTATTGGGCTCGTATTTACTTTCTTCAGTAAAGTAACCTGTTTCTCCAAGTGAACCATAGACTTCGTCTGTTGAAACATGATGGAAGCGAGAACCTTTAAACTCATTTTTATATTTAAAAGGACTTTCCATCCAATAATTTCTTGCGGTATCTAATAAATTTAAAGTCCCCATTATGTTGGTTTGAGCGAAAGCAGTTGGATTCTTTATTGAGTTGTCTACATGAGACTCTGCAGCAAAGTGAATTACATCTGTTATCTTATATTTTTTAAAAATAGTTTGTACAAGATCTATATTTGTAATATCTCCCTGTTCAAGTACATAGTTATCTAACACGTTAACTTCTTTTATATTTTCTAAATCAGCTGCATAAGTTAGACTATCCATGTTAACAATTTGATAGTTAGGATATTTATTCATAAAGTAAGGTATAAAGTTAGAACCTATAAATCCGGCTCCTCCTGTTACTAAGATAGTTTTTGACATTAAAGTACACCTTCCAAATTCCAAGAAATTGATTCCTTATTCTCAGACGCTATATCTAATAAATAGCTTCCATAATCGGTTTTCAATAGTGGTTGAGCTAGTTCAATTAACTCATACTTATTGATGTACCCCATTCTGAATGCAATTTCCTCTAGACAAGCTACTTTAAATCCTTGTCTTTTTTCAACAGTTTCAATAAAATGAGATGCTTCAAGTAATGAATTATGAGTGCCTGTATCCAACCAAGCAAATCCTCTTCCTAACAACTCTACTTTTAAATTATTTTTCTTTAAATAAGCTTTATTTATATCGGTAATTTCCAACTCTCCACGTGGAGAAGGTTGAATATTTTTTGCGATATCTACAACAGTATTGTCATAGAAATATAAGCCTGTCACAGCAAATTCTGACTTAGGCTTTAAAGGTTTCTCCTCTATAGAAACTGCGTTATTATCTTTGTCGAATTCTACTACTCCAAACCTTTCAGGATCCTTTACTCTATAGCCAAAAATAGTTGCTCCATTATCTCTTATTGCTGATTTTTGAAGAATTGATGTAAATCCTGGCCCAAAGAATATGTTATCTCCTAATATTAGAGCTACGCTATCTTGTCCTATAAAGCTTTCTCCAATAATAAATGCTTCTGCTAGACCTTTTGGTTCTTGTTGTACTTCATAGCATAAAGAAATACCTAACTCCTTTCCATCTCCCAATAATTGTTCAAATCTTGGTAAGTCTTCTGGAGTAGATATTATTAGTATTTCTTTTATCCCCGCCAACATTAGAACAGAGAGTGGATAATAAATCATGGGCTTGTCATAGATAGGTAATAACTGCTTTGATGTCACTTTTGTAATAGGATATAATCTGGTTCCACTTCCACCAGCTAAAATTATTCCTTTCATATAAGTTAACTCCTAACTTAAACTTTTAAATTTATTCTTTAATAAAAAATTAAGAAAAAATAGAATACTCTTATCTAGCTCCATTGCCAGTTATACATACCCTTACAGTTTTAATAAATATTTCAATTTCTAGCCAAAAGCTTAAATTTTTTATATAAAATTGATCAAGTTCTAGCTTTTCTTTCGCATTAATGTCATATCCACCATTCACTTGTGCCCATCCAGTAATACCAGGTTTTACTTGTAACCTATTAATAAATCCAGGTATTTCTTCATTAAATTGATATGTAAAAATTGCTCTTTCCGGTCTTGGACCAATTAAACTCATTTCACCTAGGAGGACATTTATTAATTGGGGTAGTTCATCAATTCTTGTTTTTCTAATAAACAATCCAACTTTTGTAACTCTTGGATCATTTTTTTTTGCCCATTGTGCTCCATTTAGCTCCGCATCAACTGTCATTGATCTAAGTTTTATAACTTTAAAATACCTACCCCTATAACCAACTCTTTCTTGAGTATAAATAGCCGGGCCAGGACTTTCTATTTTGATTAATATGGCTATAAGGAAAAGAATGGGGAACATTAGAACAATACCTATAGAAGAAAGAACTATGTCTATAACCCTTTTCAACGCCATAAAATATTTTATTTTGTCTGTAGTATAGCTCTCTAAAGCAACTGCATGTTCCCTGAAATAATTTTTTTCCATATTTCCTAAATTCATTCTTTTATATCCTCCAGTTATTTTATCTTATTTATTAGGAAAGTTATTTAATCAATTCAGTTTTATTTCTTTTTACTATCCCCTCTAATTCTTTAATAATTGAATTTGCTAACTCTTTATCTCTCAATGCAAATTCTAATGTAGTAAGAATAAATCCTAGTTTTTCACCAACATCATATCGTTTGCCTTCAAAATCATAAGCAAAGACTCTTTGGTAGTTGTTCAATTTCTGAATGGCATCCGTTAACTGAATCTCGCCGCCAGCACCAGTTTCTTGCTCGTCTAAGTATGTGAAGATTTCAGGAGTTAAGATGTAGCGACCCATAATTGCTAAATTCGATGGTGCTGTACCTTGTTTTGGCTTCTCCACAAAGTTTTTTACACCGTATAGGTTATTAAAAGAACTTGATGGTTCAATAATTCCATATCGATGAGTCTGATCTACTGGCACCTGTTGAACTCCAATAATAGAAGCAGTTGTTTCCTCATACTTTTCTATAAGCTGTTTTAAACAAGGTTTTTCAGCTTGTACGATGTCATCCCCTAGGAGTACGGCAAAAGGTTCATCTCCAATAAATTTTTTCGCGCAATTTACGGCATGACCCAAACCTTTTGGTTCTTTCTGACGAATATAATGTATATCAGCTAAGTTTGAGGACTGTTTGACTTTCTCTAATAGGTCGAACTTCCCTTTTTCAAACAGTTTCTGCTCGAGCTCGAAGGCATAATCGAAATGATCTTCAATCGCTCGTTTCCCTTTACCTGTCACAATAATGATGTCTTCGATGCCCGATTCGATGGCTTCTTCAACGATGTACTGGATTGTTGGTTTGTCCACAATCGGCAGCATCTCTTTAGGCATGGCTTTTGTTGCCGGCAGAAATCGGGTCCCTAATCCTGCTGCCGGTATAATGGCTTTTCTTACTTTTTTCATTATTAAGGTTGTCCCCCTTTAAAAAATCCCTAAGAACTTTTTCTTTCTAATATGATGTGGTTGTTCTATTAAAATGCTTTCACCCTTCATTACAAGGTGTGCATTTTCTTGAAGATAGTATCTAGTATCAATTCCATACATTTTTTGTATAGTTTCATATGCTCTTGTTAGGTGAAAACCACGGCTCGTTGTGTTATGTGCATCTGATGCAATGAAGTGGGCCATTTTGGATTTTATTAAATCATGGGAAAAATTCATTATTTTTCTTCCGAAGTTACCGATTACTGAATTTGCAGTTACTTGCGCTAAAGCGCCTTCACTAATGAAATTATGTAACAAGTCAGGTTTTTCTAAGAGTTCACTGTTGCGTTCCGGATGAACAATAATAGGTTGGTAGTTTCTGAGACTAAGTTCATAGAGAATTTCAGCGGCATAATTCGGAACATTGCTAGAGGGAAATTCAATTAACAAATATTTCAACTCATGGTGTAATGGAAGCAAAACACCCCGATCAAGATCTTCAATTAGTTCTTTGTACAGCCTGATCTCTTGGCCGGGTAAGATAATTAATGGGATTTCTCTGCTTTTTAATTCTTTGTTAAGCAGAGCGACATGTTTAATGGTTGTATCCTTTTCATTTTCATATCTTCCATTTCGGTGATGAGGAGTTGCAAAAAGATGAGTGATTCCTTCTCTAACAGCTTCTTCCGCCATATCCACTGCATCTTGTAATGTTTGAGCCCCATCATCAATTCCCGGCAAAATGTGACTATGTATGTCTATCATAGAAGTAATCCACCTTTTAAAGGACTATAGAACTAGTGCTTTTATACACTAGTTCTATTTTCTTACTTTTGGAAATCTATCGTTATATTACCATAGATACATAATTTTACAACGTCAAAGATTGTCGAATTTTGTAAAGCTATTAATTTGCTCCGTAATAATAGTAATAATTGTCGTTCGAGATATCTTTTGCATTTAGCACAGTTCCGATTACCTTCGCTTTCGCATGTAATAATAAGTCTCTTGCTTTAACCGCAGCTTCAACTTCTGTCTTACCAGAGGAAACAACGAGGATAACGCCATCTACTTTACTAGATAACAACTGACCGTCTGTTACAGCAAGTACTGGCGGTGTATCGAACAGAATATAGTCATAAAACCCTTGTGCTTCTTCTATCAAATTATCCATAGACTTTGAATTTATTAATTCAGATGGATTAGGCGGCACTGGGCCACTCGGTAACACATCTAAATCAGGAATTTTCGTCTTAACAACTGTATCTTTTAATGGCATTTGACGAGTAAGCACGTTTGTAACACCGTAAATATTACTTACCTTAAACGTGTAATGTACGGTTGGTTTACGAAGATCTCCATCAATGAGAAGCACTCGTTTCCCTTGCTGCGCGAGAACAACCGCTAAGTTCGCTGCAGTTGTAGATTTCCCTTCCCCTGGACCAGATGAAGTAACCATAAGCGTTTTAAACTCTTTATCTACAGAAGCAAATTGGATATTGGTACGAATAGTTCTGTATTGTTCTGAAATAGGCGATTTTGGATTATTATGCGCAATCAAACTTCTTTGGGTTAAATCTGAAATGGTTTTTCTGAATTTACGACTCAAGGGTTCCACTTCCCATCTTCTTAGCTGCTAACTTTTTTGAGTTAGGTGCTTTCTCATCTTCTACCGATATCTTTGGAATTGCTCCGAGTACTGGTAGTTGAAGAATATTTTGAATGTCTTCTTCTGTCTTAATCGTGTTATCCAAGTACTCTAATAAGAAAGCTAGACATACTCCTGCCATTAAACCTAAAACTAATGCAATTGCCATGTTTAGCAATGGCTTCGGATTAACAGGAGTTGGGTTATCTTTTAATATAGCTGGCGAAAGAATTTTAACGTTATCAACATTCATTATTTCTGGAATTTCATCACTAAATGTCTTTCCAATCGCATTTGCAATTTTCACCGCTTGGGCTGGATCTTCATTTTCAACAGTCAAATTGAAAACTTGAGCATTTTGCTCACTGTTTACAGTAATCGTTTCTGTTAATTGTTCTGTAGTTTGGTTTAAATCTAATTCTTTAACTACTTTATCTAAAATTGTAGGACTCTTAATAATGACACTATATGTGTTAATCATTTCTATGTTTGTACGAACTTGATTTGGATCAAGGACAGGCTGTTCACTAGATTTTTGATTAACCAGGATTTGTGTTGACGCTTGATAAACCGGTGTGAGTATAAAATAAGATATAATGCCACTGACAGCTACCGCTATAATAGCGATTAATGCGATTAATGACAGCCGTTTTTTAAGTGTAACGGCAATGTCTTTTAACGAAATCGTTTCTTCCATAATGCCTCCACGTGATAATTGATTATTTATTGAATCCGTTGTATTATAACACAATTATTTGTAAATTAAGGTACCATTTTATATTTTTATGTAAAAATTGGTCGTAATTTAACATTATTGTAACATATCTTTTTCAATATGTAATATGTTTATTAAATTAAAATATTCAATGAACCCCATGCATGATATACTTCGGATAGAGATTTTATTCTAACTTAGAAAGAAGCGATAGTATAAATGAAGAAGTTTTTTATTGTCCTTGGAATTATTGTTGGACTAGGTGTGGTTGGGGTTGGCGGATATGCCTATTACCTTTACGATACCGCGAAGGATGCTGTCACCGAAATGCACGAGAAAGTGCAAACCGATAAACCAAAACCTGTGATTACAGGTAAAGAAGAAGATTTAAAACCTATTTCTATTATGTTATTAGGTGTGGATGAACGTGAGGGAGATAGTGGCCGCTCGGATACTATAATTATTGTAGCAGTTGATCCTAAAGACGATAGAATGTTAATGTTCAGTATCCCACGTGATACACGTACTGAAATTATCGGTAAGGGAACAGATGATAAAATCAACCATGCCTATGCATTCGGTGGTACACAGATGTCGATGGACACTGTAGAGAATTTCCTTGATACACCTATTGATTACTATGTAAAAGTTAATATGGAATCTTTTAAAGATATAGTTGACGCGGTTGGCGGTGTAGAAGTAAATAATTCCAGAGCCTTTTCTGATGGCGGTTTTACTTTTCCGAAAGGAAATCAGGAACTAAATGGTGAAGAAGCATTAGCCTACTCAAGAATGAGATATCAAGACCCAAAAGGTGATTTAGGTCGTAACGATCGTCAACGCCAGGTAATTACATCTATTATTGACAAAGGTGCTCGTGTTTCTTCTATTACTAAATTTGATAACATTCTTGATATTTTAAGTGATAACGTCAAAACGAACATGACATTCCAGGAAATGAAAGATATACAGAAGAATTACAAAGGCGCACGGCATACCATGCAGTCTACTGAAATAAAAAGTTCTGGTAAAATGATTGGCGGAACTTATTATGGAATCGTTGATGATACGGAGAAAGAGCGTATTCACAATTTATTGAATGAATATTTAAATTAATAGGAATTTAGAACCAGACCTTGCTAAGGTCTGGTTTTTTGTTATACTTTTTTAAAGTAATAACATAAAAACTCATTCTGTCTGAATTCTGTTGAATTATAAGGGATAAATTCAAATTAATGTAACGGAATATATTTTTCTGATATAATTGGCATTTTTGTAATATTTCGACAAAAATCCTTAATTTACACCCATTACCAATTAATCAGGCATATGATACTATGCAATTAGTAGGATAAATAAGGAGGTACCGTCTTTGTCTACAATTTCAGTTTTAATGGTTGAACCTACCAAACGCCCATCAATCGTATCAATTGATAACGACTTACAAGCCTTTGAAGATATAGTAAATGGACCACTCGATATGCAGCCATTTTACCGATCACCTTATAAAATTGTTTGTAATGTTGATAACGGATATGATCTTGCATACGGAAAGAAAAAACCAAATGATAGTTTTTTCATCGTTAAGCACGATGGCCAGTTTCAAGGTATCGATCGAGCAGAAGCAGAAGAAGTCCGTGATTTTCTAAAAGAAAAAATGAAAAAGTGGAAGTAATGGAGGTCAGCAATTAGGTTGCTGGCTTTTGTTTTGGCCGTCTTTAATTAGTAACATTTTAAACGTCTAACCAGTTATACCTCGGCGTTTTTTGAAAAGTTGCATACTCTCTCCTCTTTTCCGTACTAAACATTCCGCTAAGTGTTCCATAGTAATACTGCATAAAGCTTGTTTTGATTTTCCGATGCTTGTAATGGAAGACAGTGGTTTTGAAGGCATCGATCACAATAGGAGTAAAGTGCTCGAGAGGTGTTTCAAAGTTAAACTTTTGGTAAGCAGTTAGCGCTTTATGCCAGAAGTTGTAGATTTCTGTGGCTCTATCGAAGAATGGTTTCACCGTTTGGATAAATTCTTTGGGAACATTATCTGGTACAAAGGTGTAATCGAGATCTTTGAGTTGTGGAGTACTTTTAGGCTGGTGATGAGTGATACTGACGCTCTTTTCCTGACGTAAGTTTATATCTTTATTTTCTAGATTTGAAAAGAGATTCATAGATTCGGGTGCCGATTGCGTGGGTTCCTCCTTACTACCTGAAGGGGTTTTGATTTCCTCTCGATGAGTCATTTGTGTTTCATCCGATACAGCAATTGGGTGAAAAACAAAAACATTATGAGCGAATCCTCCATGTGTTCGATACGTTTTATGTATTTTAAGGAAACCTGTTGATTTTGCTTTTCGCAGCATTCTTACGAAGGTTGCTCTCGATATTCCTCCTTGCTTCCCTGCACATGCCGAGACAAGTGTACCAATCTTCGCGTTAGCCACACCCGGTACAACAACGCTATACTGACTCAGCACTTCGAATGCGATGAACTCAGAACGAGTAAAGAGTTCTGGATGAAGCTGCAGAAACCTTTCCTTGTGTTGATTGAACTCCCCCACGCTCTTAAATTTACTTAAATGTTTAAATTGATAAATGTTACCTGCTCGCATTATTTTCTTCCTCCTATTAATTGACTCATCTATAAGTGTTTGGAAAAAGAAAAAAAGAGCCATCGAGGAGAAATGCTTGTGAAATTAATTTTAAATAGCTGATCCATAAGGTACCTAGCGCGCTTATTAGGATCAACTTTTATTTCCTTTGAGCGGTACGGGTGTGTCTATAAGTGTCGGCTCGCGAGTATACTTTATTTTCTGTGAGATTACGGGAAAAACTCGTGAGATTATGATTCGTTTTCGTGAGATTATCCGCAAAATTCGTGAGATTAATGAACAAGGGAGTTCTTTTCCTTATTAATAACAAGAATATATAGTCATTGTGGAGAAAAAAATTTATAAATGGCACTTACCAATGTTTATTCCATTGTGAGATGGGAAGAAAGGAGTTATGAGAGATTAAAAAGGAGTGATGTATGAAATGTCTAACCAAAGTCATCCAACAGGACAACCTGCTCAACACCAAAACCAACAACCTGGTGTTGAATCCGAAATGACACCACGACCACAATCAGAGAGTCCATCCTATAAAGGGAGCGGAAAGCTAAAAGGTAAAACAACGCTGATCACGGGTGGTGACAGTGGAATTGGTAAAGCAGCTGCAATCGCTTTTGCTAAAGAAGGTGCCAATGTAGCAATTGTTTACTTAGAAGAATCCGGTGATGCAGAAGAAACAAAGAGACAAATAGAAGAAGAAGGCGTAAAGTGTTTACTTATTCGAGGAGATATAGGAGATGAGTCGTTTTGTGAACAAGCTGTACGTGATGTAGTCGGATCATTCGGAGGACTCGACGTATTAGTGAACAATGCGGCCGAACAACATCCGCAGCAAAACTTTGAAGACATTACCGCTGAACAGTTAGAAAAAACGTTCCGTACAAATATTTTCTCTATGTTCCACTTAACAAAAGCCGTTCTTCCTCATTTAAAGCAAGGGAGCAGCATCATCAATACAGCTTCTATTACAGCGTATCAGGGTCACCCTGAGCTGATCGATTACGCTTCAACGAAAGGTGCGATCGTTTCCTTCACCCGCTCCCTTTCTAACAACCTTGTAAAAAAAGGAATTCGCGTCAACGGTGTTGCACCAGGACCAATCTGGACTCCGCTTATCCCGTCAACATTTTCAGCGGATAAAGTTGAACAGTTTGGTAAAGACACACCAATGGGTCGCCCGGGACAGCCAGAGGAACTTGCACCAGCCTATGTATACCTGGCGAGTGAAGATTCTTCTTATGTGTCTGGTCAGATGATTCATATTAATGGTGGGAAAGTTGTGAATGGATAATGCAAAAGACCGGAGCCAAATCATTTAGCTTCGGTCCTTTTATATGGATTGATCAAATTTTGATAATAATTCTTTAAAATGGTAGTTTTGAATTTTTGAAGTACTCCACCTTTTTTCAAGTTGACCAAGTTTCTTTTTTACATAATCAAATGGTGCAGTTCCTTGATATTCATTTTCAAGGTAAAGTTCACAAATGTTGTTTCCTTTATAGATAATTTTTAAACGGTGGCCATTTAAATAGCACAAATATACCCCCTCGCCTAACCGAATCACAACTTCACCTCTTCCTTTACGGTAAAATTACTTTCTTGCATAGCCAAGAAAATCCGAATTTCTTTCACACTAATCCCCTTAAGGCTTAACCACTTTGTATCAATATTTTTAAACGCTTGATTAACTCTTATATTCACAAATACCTCCAGCCGTTTCGTATTTTTATTTATATGCTTAGATAGATGGGCATTATGAATCGTTCTGTTCAATATATAGAACGTATTAGTTATAAAAAATACACTGCTTATGTCAGTGTAGAAATTTACCACAATGTATTCCAAAAATTAGTGACTCTCCTCTTATATAGAGTAAAATAATCTAATATAAGAAAAGAATTATTCGTTAATCCTAACTGTAATGACATTTCACTTTTAGACGGTATTAACCACTTTTTAAACTCAATTAGCCGATGAGTTAATGAATCATAACTTAAAAATTGATAGTCTAAAAAATCAATATACTGATTAAGAGGTTTTTTTTCAGATATCTTATAACTCTTACTCTTACCATATATCTGGGAAGGGAAATATTTAATACTCGCTAGAAAAGGATACTGATTATAAACGTTCGAAAGGGTTCTAATAAGCCTCTTTTTAGTTTGATGTTTTTCGGCTTCTTTTATTAACCTCGAAAAGTCTAAACTAAAAGAAAGTACGTTAATCATTTGAATAATATCTAAGTAATATTTTAAAGAATCCAGATTATGTCTCCAGCCATGAAGACAGATCATATAAAATGCATGATAATCTGAGAGTTCTTTTACATAATGATATGTAGATTGAAAGCGCACGGCCTCACCCCAAAAGGCTCTTAAATCCATGTTCGACGTATCCTCTTTAACCAAATCCCAATGTAATTCAACTGCCAAAGGACAAGGGGAGTTAGTAATTTCTTTATAAAAACCACAATGAAAATGTTGCTCTATTTCTTCTTTTTCTGTACGAAATCCTAATTGTTTTATACATTCAACTGCTCTATTAACGTCTTCTTTCCGAACAAGCAAATCAATATCTGATGAGTATCTAGCTCCTAAATCACCAAAATACTTTTCCGTAAACAAGGGGCCTTTTATCGGAATTACTTCTATACCCCGCTTCTCAAATTCATTTAAAATCTGCAGGGTTTGGTTTTTAATAAATATGTTCTTGTAGAGTGTATCAGTATAAATTTCTTGTAACTTAATTTGAAAAAAGTCTGGAGTTTGATGGAGCTTGTTCTGTCTCTTTAAAAGGGAGTAGATTGTAGAACCTACTGATAGAAAGTCTTTGTCATTTAAGCAGTCTTTAAATCGACCTATTTCATTAGGAAGTTGTACTTTCTCATTAAACAGTGTTTGGATAAAATTTTGTATCAAGTTAAATGCCCCCTTTCTTATATCGTTCTAGAGTACACTTTTAAACGCTTGTTTAAAGGGTGACCCTGTAAGTTCCTATATAGTCCGTTTATTTTCATTAGTTCCTGATGTGTCCCGGTTTGCACAATCTCTCCTTCATCCATCACCATGATGACATCTGCATGCTGAATGGTAGATAATCGATGAGCTATGACAATCGTCGTTCGATTCTTCATTAGATTATTTAATGCTTTTTGAACACGATGTTCCGTTTCATTATCTAATGCTGATGTTGCTTCATCTAATAAAAGAATTGGCGCATCTTTTAAGATGGCTCTTGCAATTGCTATTCTTTGCTTTTGACCGCCTGATAACTTAATCCCCCGCTCACCAATCTCAGTATCATATCCTTCAGGAAGAGAACAAATGAAATCATGAATATAAGCTGAGTCTGCTGCACTCATCATTTTTTCTTCAGTCACTTCTGGACGGGCAAGCAATAAGTTTTCCCGTATGGTTCCATCAAACAAGTACGTTTCCTGAGGCACATAGGCAATTGCACTTCGAAGTTCAGAGATAATTAGCTGTTCTGTTGCAACGCCATTCAGAAAGATTTCACCTGATTGTGGTTTATAAAATCCTTGCAAAAGTTTAAATAAAGTACTCTTTCCTGCCCCGCTTGGTCCGACAAGAGCCACCACTCTGTTCTCAGGAAACTCCAATGAAAGATCCTTGAAAATACTACTATTTTTTTCATAGCCAAAGGTAACATTATTAAACTCTATACTTATGCTTTTTTTAACCACCTGATTAAATACCGGCAACTTCAATGATTCGGGTTGTTGCTCCAATATGTTAAATATCCTTTCCAGTGCAGATACAGAATGTTGAAACCCTGCCCATTTAGAAGCAAGATCAGTTAACGGATAAACGAGATGATGTACCAAATTGATAAAAGTAAGCAATGCGCCTATGGTCAAAATTTTCACAGACACAAAGTAAGCCCCTAAAGAAATACTAATCAGAAAAGTTAATGAACTAATCAGTTCCCCTCCAGCACTAAACCACCCCTGCAGCTTTGCGTTTTGCAATTCCAACTGATACAGCTGTTCGTTCTTTGTGGCATGTTTTTTATAAAATTCTTTTTCCATAAGAAACGAACGAATCACTGGTAACCCCTGAAAAATTTCATTTAATACGGTATTTATTTGCCCGTATAAAACATGAATTTGCCTGCTGTTTCGCCTTAATAAAAATCCAAAACCAATACTCGAAGCAACAGCAATTGGGGCAATAATCATACTTAATAAACAGAGCATCCAATTAATTTGGAACAAATAAATAAATACCGCAACATAAATAAAAGGCAGCCTGATGAAATTGATTAAACTGCTTCCTATTACGCCATCAACACTATGTATATCGTTTGTAAAATGTGATAACAGCTCTCCTGAATGTACTTTGGAAGTAGAACTTGCCTGCAGGCGCAAAATATGATGAAGAAGTTTATCCTTCAGATCTTTTTTTACAGCATTTGTCGCCACCGTGTCATAATAAATGCTAACAAAACCGGAACCAATACTTAGTCCAGTCAGAATTATACCTATTAGAATTAGATCTTTTATTCGTTCGAGATCTGAATGGATAGCGGCATCTGTAATATTCCCAAAGAACCATGCAAACGAAAGAATTAATGCAATATCCACTCCAAGCAATATAAAAAGAATGATATAAGCTTTCCAATACTTTCTGATAAAGGGTGTCAATAATTGAAAGGTTTTCCGAACGTCCTTCATGGAAAGGTATGGTCTTATTGTATTTAGTACAAATTTTATTTTTAAGATCATACGCTCAGCTCCAGGTTCAGTTAGTATTGGAAATCTCCCTTCCTGTAAATAAACTTACGCAACAGTTTGGACATCATTGGAAGGTTGATGATCAACAAACTCCAAATATTGCTCCACACATTCTCCAAATTTACTTTTTTGTTTTTTCTTTCAATTGCAGTCATCTTCCCTAAGATTTGTTCTTGTGTAATCGGTTCATCGAAAAGAAGATTTGTATCTCCTTTAAAAAGATAATAGGTTTGATTATCTTTATGTATTTTTTTCATAAATCTGTGTGCTATTAATCGGTTCGAACCAACTGTAAATAAAACAATATCTCCTCTTTTATAGGTTTTGGGATCACATGCATCGAAATGGCAGATGTCTCCCTGTCTAATGAATGGAAACATACTTTTACCATGAGCTGGAAGTAAAATACTTCCCTTTTTTTTCACAACACGTCGTACTAAATCTACAGTTACTTGATTAACTTGCATGCTCTAACAACCCGTAGCTAATTAAATCGGATAAGAAATTTCCAACATCTTGCTGGACAGTCTCAATTGAACTCTTGGCATTATATTTATCTGTTACAGCCTGGACTAACATATCTAATGATTTTGGTTGTGTAAGTAAAGACCAGCAAAATCCACCCACTTCGTTTATTTTAGTAATGGTATGAAGATGAGTATCGAGTATGACCCATTCATCTTCGAGTTGCGTCGCTTCACATTGGCTCCGCTGCACATATTTTGCATTCACGATATCAGCTCCCAAAACATATTGTTTTTCTGAAAATGCAGCTCATAGATTGGCACCTGTTTCACAAGAAGCTTCAACAGTTTAATGATTCGCGTAGTTTCTTCTGAGCAATATGGCCAATAGAAAACTTTATCAATTAACTGAATAAGGCCATCTGCTTTGTTAAGCAAAATCCTCTCATTTTTTAATGCCTGGTTTAATAACTGAATGCTCTTTAATGGATAAGCATTTTGCAGTTTTAATGGTTTAAGTTCGCTTCTAAAAGGTGAGTCAAAAATGGTTATACTATCTTTGGATATTTTTAAAATAGCAGCCTCGTCAGATAGTAGATTGCGTGGTTTTGAGAGTCTTGCAACTGTTGATTTACCAGCACCCGATTGCCCAGCAAAAAGATGTGCAACTCCATGTTCCACCGCACATGAAGAATGCACCAACAACCCCCAATTGTGATGAACTAGAAAAGCACTAAATAAGTTCATTAGCGCATGTTTTAGAGCTAGCTCGTTATGTACAGAGATCACGGCATGTTTAAAACAGTTATTTACTTCAATAAAGTAGTCCGCTCTTTTGTAAAATATTTTGCTATCAACTGATTTAATAGATACATCATAGTTAACGAACGGTACACCATAGTTATTCTTTATTACAATTGTAATATCAGGCTTTTGAACTTGTGCTTTTGTAAGAGTCATAAAATGTGTATTAAGAAACTCTTTGAACACTTTTGTCGTGCATTGTATTTCGAATATGAAATCTCCTATTTTAGTAGGAAATTTTATCATATTAAAAACCCCTCCTTAATAATTCGGAAGAGCCAAAGATGGTTTATCTATGACTCTATCAAACTATCTTTTTCTGCCTTTCCCTCTACCTCTTCCAGGTGCTCCAGCACCACCTGGAGTAGGATTTGGGTTGTTTGGCGGCCAATTTATCCCATCATTTCCGGTTCCGGGGTGATTTAAATTACCTTTACCAGGATTCCAGCTTTGAGCTGTTTCAAATCGAACAGGTTGGTGACTTAGCACTTCTGGTTTCTTATATTCAGTTGGATTTTTCGTTCGCTCCAAAACTTACACCTCCTTCTTTAATCCATGTGAATTTTATACAATACTGTAAAGCTATATTCATTATATTGTTATTTTTGTTCATTTTAAAGAACAATTCTTCGACAAAACTCGCAATGATTTCATTGATTTAAGAAGGTTGAATATTGTTTTAGTTTGCTCCCAAAAATTGAGTTTCTTCTAACAAAATAACTTCTATGGACGATATACCATACAGCTATGATTCCAATTATGTTCTTCAAAAGATCGAGAAGAGAAAATGACCGGTAAGGCACAGCTATTTGATGGATCTCGTCTATCAATCCATAACTGGCAGCAACAAAAAAGCAGAGCCATTCTTTTGGTTTGGTTAAGCTGCCATAGCTTATGATCATAATGGTCAGCAGAAAATATAGAACCCCAAATTCAAAAAGGTGCCCTAACTCAAGTGCCATTCCAATCATAAGAAGAATTCTCTCATCGATTTTGTAAGTTAGTTCATAGAGCGATTCTGGATTAAAGTGACTGGATTGCAGCCAAATTAACCACATATAGATTAACGGAAGGATTGTCAGAAAAAGTCTTAAAAATAACTTTGTGAAAATGCCAAATCATCTCCTCTTTTATTTGTTTAATTTATTCATGGTTTGTAACATCGTTTTTCTTCCATTTAATAAACTCTATTAATTCACGATATTCATGGATTCGTTCCTTATTAATTCCGAGGCTTTTTAACTCCACTACAAATTCAACCCATTCCTTTTCAAGATGTGTATTGTCATGTTCCATTTTATTACTTAGCAGAAGTTTTACATCGACCTCTAGGACAGTAGCTATTTTTTCAATAACTTGTATGGAAGGATTTCTGTTTAATTTTCTTTCAATATTACTTAAATAAGACTTGGATACTTTTGATCGATCGGCCAATTCAGAGAGCGTAATCCCTTTCTTTTTCCGAAGTTCATAAATATTTCTCCCGATCATAATGTGTTAACCTCTTTTTAGTTTAATGGCAAAACTTTTATTACTATGTAGAAAAAGAGTAAGACAAATTTATTGCCTTACTCTTTAGATTCTTTAACCTGATATCACGTATGGTTGATTAATAATCAACACAGATTTGATGCAATTTATGACGCGCAGCTGATCCGCTTTTGTCATGTTAGTACCTGATGGCAGGCAAATTCCTGAATGAAAAAGTTCTTCAGATACACTGTAGTCCTTTTCGTGCGAGAAATAAGTTGCTTCTTGGAATAAAGGCTGCAGATGCAGAGGTTTCCAAACTGGACGTGCCTCAATGTTTTCTTCTGCTAAAGCTTCTATCAGTGTATTTGCAGAAACCCCTGTAACTTTTTCGTCTATAGTTAATGCCGTTAGCCAACGATTGGTATAAGTTCCTTCAAGTTCTGGCATGAAGTTTAAGCCTGGTAATTCAGCTAACTCTTCATAATAAAAATCGAATACATCTCTTTTTGCCATTACCCTCTGCTCCAAAACCTCTAGCTGACCTCGGCCAACTCCAGCAAGGATATTGCTCATCCGGTAGTTGTATCCCATCTGGCTATGCTGATAATGAATGGCTTCATCCCGTGCTTGTGTGGATAAGAAACGCGCTTTGTTTATTGCCTCAGTATCCACAGAAACCAGCATACCGCCTCCAGAAGTCGTTATAATTTTGTTACCATTAAATGAGTAAATACCAAACTTTCCGAAAGTCCCGCTTGGCTTTCCTTTGTATAAAGAACCTAGTGATTCTGCTGCATCCTCTATAATCGGAACATTATATCCGTTACAAATGGCAAGGATCTCATCCATTTTTGCACTTTGACCATATAGATTTACAACAATGACTGCTTTTGGCAGCTTTCCGTTTAGTGTTGCTACTTTAAATGCTTTTTCCAGGGCTTGGGGTGACATGTTCCACGTTTCTGGTTCTGAGTCGATAAATACAGGCTCAGCACCTTGATAAAGGATAGGGTTAGCACTTGCCACAAACGTAAGACTCGAACAAAAGACAATGTCTCCTTTTCCCACGCCTAATAAAGAAAGAGCAAGATGAATGGCTGCGGTTCCTGAACTCAACGCAACACCTTCACTTGCTCCAACATATGCAGCTAATTCTTTTTCAAAAGCATCAACATTTGGACCGAGTGGCGCGATCCAATTTGTTTTAAACGCTTGTTCAACATACTTCTGTTCGTTTCCACTCATGTGCGGTGTGGAAAGAAAAATTCTCTTTTTGGTTGAATGATGTGGCATGTGATAACCCCCTTTAAACAACTTGTAATTTAAACAAGTGTTTTAATTTTTCAATATTAAATAGTTCTTTCATGTTATTAATTTGATAATCTGCTTCATACTCATATGAAACTTTTGCTTTTTTATAGATTCCTTCATTTCTGTTTATATGAACTGTTAACCATCCAAGTTTTTTTGCAGTTACAAAATCTTTGTTTACATTATCACCAATATAAATACATTCAGAATGTAAACACTCCAATTTCAAACATGCCTGTTCATAAGGAAGAGGATTGGGTTTCCAATGCTCCCTGCCTAGTTCATCTGTAAAGATAACTGTGTCGAATTTTTCATGAATTCCTAATGCATCAAATTTTTGTTTTTGAGAGGATAAATACCCGTCCGTTATTAGACCTATTTTAATAGAATCTTGTAAGTTGTTTAATACGTATTTTGCATCCTCAAAAAGAGAAATAATAGGTGTGTGATTTCTATAAACATCTAT
Source organism: Fictibacillus halophilus (assembly GCF_042680145.1). Taxonomy (GTDB): domain Bacteria; phylum Bacillota; class Bacilli; order Bacillales; family Fictibacillaceae; genus Fictibacillus; species Fictibacillus halophilus_A. The sequence continues at coordinate 2,874,335 of NZ_JBHTNQ010000001.1, forward strand.
TAACTGGCATATAAAATTCTTGTTGCACCTTACCTTTAATGATTCTAAAACCTGATTAAAAATGTACTTTCGTTCCCCTTTACTAAAGAGCTCTACTGCATGCTGATAAAAACCACTTAGTCCTATTGTTTCCTTAAGCCACTTATCTACAGCTAAAAAACCACTTAAGACATAATCCGCTTCTTTAAATAAAGTATCATCCATATCGAAAACTACAGCTTTAATTGGCATACTCTAATTTCTCCGTAAATACAGCCTCATCGTACCTAAGCATTGTTAAACCTTCCTGCCATGAAAGATCTGTTTTATTAAAAACAGTTTCATCAATCAAATCAATTGTCCATTTTGGAAAATTTGCACCTGCTTTTATTGCTAAAGGTACACCTCCTCCAAAACGAGGATTAATCTCAATAAACGTGATTTCTCCATCTTCCTTTTTAAAACATTGCAGTGTGATACAGCCCACCGCTCCTGGAAGCTTCTTCATCACATCTTCAACTGCATTTATTATTGAAGAGTCTTTTCTAGTAACACCTTTACTTACCTCTCCAGCTCTTGTTTCTATACGCAAACGTGGGACGATTGTCTTAATATTCCCCTGGATATCTACCATTACATCTATGGTATATTCCTCACCTTTAACAAATTCCTGAACCATTGCATTTTGTATATAGTTTTTAAAAAATAGTAATTCATTTAAGTTATTTACTTTCGTAACACCGATACTTGAACTGCCGTTCCGTGGCTTTATAAGGAGAGGGAAGCGAAAATCATTATTATTTAATTCCTCGTCACTATAAACTTTTGGTGTAATTATGTTATTCTCAGAAAAAAACTTATACGTTTCTATTTTGTCATAGGCTATTTCATTTAATTGATTGCTAGAAACCAAAACCTTTACACCCAGTTCCTCAAATATTTTTCTGTTTTTAGATAAAATCGTTAATTCAGTATCAATCAACGGTATTAATAGTTTTATATTTTCTTTCTTACAAATATTAATTAACTCATTTAGATATTTTGAATCAGTAACTCTTGATACAATATAATGTCTATCACTAAAGAATGTTGTTGGTGCATTATTTTTATTATCAGCCGTAATAATTTTGCCCGTCATGCTTTTATCAATGAAATAATCTCTAAACATATTAATTAAGGAAACTCTTCGGCCTGAACTCGTAAATAAAATATTAGCATCACATTTTTTCATATTCTGTTAAGCTCCCCTTATAGACTGGCATCGTTGCATGATTAGCATGTTTTATCCCTTCAGTCTTAAATACTTTTCTAATGGTGAGTAATAATATCTTTAAATCTAGTAAAATACTGTGGTTTTGTGCATACCAAACATCTAGTCTAAATTTCTCATCCCAAGAAATTGCGTTTCTTCCGTTTACTTGCGCCCATCCTGTAATACCTGGTTTTACATCATGTCGCTTCATTTGTTCTTTTGTATATAGTTCCAAGTAACTCATCAACAACGGACGCGGTCCCACAAGACTAATATCACCTTTAAGGACATTCCATAGCTGTGGCAGCTCATCTAGACTATAGTTTCTTAAGAACTGGCCAAAAGCCGTTAACCGAACTTCATCTGGCAGTAGATTTCCTAAACTGTCTTTTTGATCAGTCATCGTTCGAAATTTATAAAGATAAAACGGTTTTGCATGAAGACCAGGTCTCTCTTGTTTGAAGATGACCGGAGAACCTAGTTTTCTTTTTACTAGAATGGCAACAATTCCAATAACAGCTAATAATACTAGTATTAAACCCGCTGCACAAAGAACATCAAACGCTCTCTTCATATCTTTCAATCTCCCAGTAATCTTGATTTAGAGAAGCCATAATCTGCTTTTTAATTTCATTGATCATTTCTTGTGCGTCATGGATCTGGAGGTTTTCACCCTTTTGTTGTACGTCCATTAAAATGTTTTTCAATTGGTCTTGTGTTAATTTATTAAACAGACTCACTACTTACCCCTCACTTCTTTACTTATGGTGCTATTTGTATGCTTGTTACGAGATCATTTGCTTCTGTGTATCCAGTTGGATTATTAGACTGCCAATTCCATGCATCTTTACACATATTCGTTAATGTTTTCTCTGCAGCCCAATTTAACTTCTGGTTTGCTTTTCGTGTATCTGCAAAGCAACTATCAACATCTCCAGGTCGACGTTCTTTTATTACAAAAGGAATTTTTTGTCCAGATGCCTGTTCAAACGCATCCACCATTTCAAGGACACTGTGACCAAAACCAGTTCCTAAATTGTATGCATCAACTCCGGTTGTTAACAGGACACTTTCAAGAGCTTTTAAATGGCCTTTTGCCAGATCTACAACGTGAATATAGTCTCTGACTCCCGTCCCATCAAGAGTTTCATAGTCATCTCCAAACACATTAAGTTGCTCAAGTTTGCCCGCAGCCACTTGCGAGATATATGGCATTAGATTGTTTGGAATTCCGTTTGGATCTTCGCCAATCTTTCCGCTCTCATGAGCACCAATTGGGTTGAAATAACGCAAAAGAGCAACACTCCACCTATTATCAGACACATGCAGATCACGCAAAATTTCTTCGATCATCTGCTTTGTACGTCCATAGGGGTTTGTTGCTCCTAATGGGGAATCTTCAGTTATCGGAACTTGTTTTGGTACACCATAAACGGTTGCGGAGGAACTAAAAACTAAATCATATACTCCATGCCTACTCATCGCATCACAAAGGTTCAGTGTTCCGGTAATATTGTTGTGATAATATTTAAGCGGCTCACTAACTGACTCGCCGACTGCTTTGTATCCTGCGAAATGAATGACAGCATTGATGTCATGCTGGGAGAAGATAGATTCAATCGCATCTACATTAAGAAGATCTGATTCATAAAAAGTAAAGTCCTTACCTGTAATCTCCTTTATTCTTCTTAACACTTCTGGCTTACTGTTTGAAAAGTTATCCAGTACAACTAACTCATAACCCGCATTTAATAACTCTACACATGTATGACTACCGATATAACCTGCACCGCCAGTGATTAGAATTGCCAAATTGAATTCCTCCTTGAGTTTTTTGGACATAAAAAAAGCATCTAAATTATTTTAGATACAGTTATTAAAACTATTTACTTAATGAACTATCGCTTTCTTTGCAGCTCTATTATCAATAGATACTAGTTTGCCGTTATTAATTTTAAAAACAATATCACAGTTTTCAATTGTACTGAGTCTATGGGCAATAATGATCAGAGTCTTTTCACCTTTCAATCCATCAATTGCCTTCATAATCTCTTTTTCTGTTTCATTATCCAATGCAGAGGTTGCTTCATCCATAAATAAAATTTCGGGATTATGATACAAAGCACGTGCAATTCCTATACGTTGACGCTGGCCACCAGAAAGTCTTACTCCTCTTTCCCCTACTTCTGTTTCCAGGTGATTAGGAAGCGATTCAACAAATTCTTTTAATTGTGCTTGCTCTAATGCTCTCCAAACAGCTTCATCATCAATTTGATCACTATCTAATCCAAAAGCAACATTTCTGCGAATCGTATCATCTGATAAAAAGATAGATTGGGGAATATATCCTATTTTCTGCTGCCATAATGACTTTTGTTCATATAAATTTTTGTTATCAATTAAAACCTTACCTTTTTCCGGTTTGAAAAGTCCAAGTATAATGTCAACAATCGTCGTTTTTCCAGCACCTGATTCACCAATCAGAGCTACAGAATTTCCAATTGGAATGGTTAATGATATATTCTTTATAGAATAATCCTTTTGATTGGGATAGCGAAAAGAAACCTCATTTAACTTTATTGAATCTCTAAATGTTCTTTCATCTTTGTTAATAATTCTTAAAAATGAATCATCAATTTTATTGCTTGAATAATTTTCTTTGTTCATAAAAAGATCCTCATAAATCACTTTTAGTGCAGGATGGTTGTATCTTATGATAGTAATTAATGCAATGATCCGTGTAATTGATGGCATAAGTCGAAAAGCAGCCATTGTAAATAGAGCCATTGTGGAAACCAGTTGTGAAGTGCTTGTTTCTTGAAAAACAATTATTAACATTGTAATAAGTACGATTAATACTAATAATGTTTCAATAAAAAGTCTTGGGACTTGATCTAACATCTTAATATATAGAGAATTATTTGCTCTAATTTGGCTGTAATGTGTATAAGAATTGATGAAAAACCCTTCTTTTCCTGATACTTTAACTTCCTTACTTGCTCCTAAGCCTTGATTTACCCATTTATTCATCGCACCACTTACTTTTTGTAATTCGTTACCCAAATCTGTAATTTTTTTGCGAAAAAATTTAAAGAACAATAATAAACTTACACCTAATAATATGGCAGAAGTAATTGTTGCCTCAGGTGCTGTCACTAATAATAAAATTAATATACTAGACGTAACTAATATTTCAGTAATAAGCTGAAAAACTGAAATAATTATTCCTTGAAATACTTTGGGTACTTCATCATTTACATTTCTCAGTAAATCTGCTGTATTTCTTTGTAAATGAAAAGTATATGGTTTTGTTAAATATTCTTCAAATAACCTTCTAGATAATTTAACTTGCTGATTTAATACAATTCTTATTTGTGAATAGTTAAAGAAAAGTAAATAAACGTTTTTAATCACAAAAATTAAAATTAATAATATAACAGCGAATATGGTAAATGCTAAAGTGGATTGAAAGTTAAATAATTTATATATGTAAGATAAAACTTCTTGTTCTTGTATTAAAGAAGGGGTTGTTACCAGTGCAACAAACGGAACAATTATCCCTATTCCTACTGTTTCAAATAAAGCCGCCATTATCATCAAAAAAAATAAAACTAATAACTTTTTCTTTTCCTTTTTATTAAACAACATTAATAATTTCAAAGTTGTATCCTTCATTTACTCACCCTTTTAAACATTTTTAAACTACCTTAACAGCAATTTTACCATAGTCCCTCTCCATTGTTCTCTTGATAAATTAATCACCTTTAATAGTTATTTATTTAAACTACCATTTTCAATTAAAGAATAGACTTTTTCGATTTCCCTTTCAGTTCCTGCTTGTTCTTTTTTCAAATTTGAACAAATTTCATTCTTTAATTTGTTATTTGTCAATATTTCTTTAATTCCTTCGTAAAGAGCTGAGGCGTTCATATTAACGATCAAGCCTGTTTTTCTATTTTTAAGTTGATTGTAAATTACCGGAAAATCCGTCGCTATGATTGGCTTTTGTAATATCCTTGCTTCTGCAATTGCGAGACCGAATCCCTCATATCTAGATGGTTGAACATATATATCACAGTCTTTAATAAAAGTATAAGGATTTTCTTGAGTACCTAAGAATACAAAAGTCTCCTCTAAACTATAACTTTTTATCATATTTTCCAACTTACTTTTTAGCTTGCCTTCACCAATAGCGTACCATTTAAATTCATAACCTTCCTGTTTCAATTTATAACAAGCCTCTATTGCTAAATCATACCCTTTTACATCAACTAACCTTCCTATAGTTAAAATTCTTAATCCTTTAAAGTTATCTTTAAAACCTCCAGATTGGGCTGACATAGATTTGATCATACTAGGAGAAACAATATCATATACAACAGATGTTTTTTCTTTGGCAATGGGCATTTCTTCTATAAAGACTCTTTTGTTATAGTCTGAAACAGCAATAACATTGTCATACTTCATATAATATTTTTCATCAAATTGCTTATTATATGGAGCAATTTTATAATCCGTATTTACCCAGCAAAATTTTTTAATAGCTTGCACTTTCTCTGCTACAAAATATGTTGGAGTCCCTTGACTATATGCTATAGCTACATCATAATTCACATTAACTTTATCAAATCCTTTTGATAACCATTTCCAGGATATCTGGGCAGCATGCAATTGTTTATTTTGAAAAGGATTTCTAAGTGAAAATGACATCCCCACTCTTATAAATAACTCTTTAAATTTTTTATTTTTTAGTAAATATTTTATTTGATTTTGCTGAGTCGTAATTATATAGGGTACTTCTAAAATGTTTACTTCCCTGGGGAGTGAGCATACAAATAACCCCTTGTTTGAGAACATCAATAAATCTACTTCATATTTTTTATAATCAAATAAAGTGAGCAATGAAACGAGACTTTTTTCAGCTCCTCCGCTATTTAAAGAATCAATTACAAATAATAATTTCTTCTTCATAAGACATTCCTCACTTTAACATTAGAGAGTAAGGTTTCATCCAAGTATTTCATAGAAAAAATAATTTTTTCATTTAAAAGCTCTACACTTTTACTGTAATTAACCATTTTTAAAATCTCATTTAAGTTATAGTCTTCATCCACTAATCTTTGGTTTAGTTTCAAGTCGCTTAAAAAATCCCGCATTCTCGTATTTATTGATTCCTTTCTGTTAACAATGGCAAATTTTTTTTGGTAAATAATTGAAAAAACAGCTGCGTGATACGAGTTTGATATTACAAATGCCGCATCTCTTATTAATGAAATGAATGTTTCTGGACCAACAAATTTAAAATATCTATCTGCATAGTTTATTTTTCCAGGATTAATGGTATATATTTTATATCCACATTCATTTGCTATTTCCAATGTCAGCTTTCTTATTAAGTCACTGTTATCAAAATCATAAATAAGAATATATTTTTCAACAAATTTTTCTCCCCCTAAAATATTCCAATCTTTTTTATCTAGTAGTAGTACAGGGTCAACAACAGAAACCGCATTTATTATATCAAGACGTTTTAAGATTTCAACCCCACTTTTCTCTCTAACACCTATACCATCTAGTCGTTCGACTTTCTTCTTTACAAATGGTAATATTTCGTCCACTAATGTATCAGTTGCAAAACTAGCTGCGTAAGATGCCTTTAATTTTCCCGGGGGTACAAAATCTAAATAGAATGCAGGGTCTTTTCCATTTTGATGGAGACTATTCCAGATCTGATCACTTCCACACAGATATGCGTTTGCATAAGGAGGATTTTTCTTTAATTCCTCATTCGAACTGTATCGTATTTTTGTTAATTTTAAATATTTGGAAGTAAACTGATCAAAAGCTTTTTTTCTTATTAAACTAGGAATCTTTACCGGCATCTTTAAAGCTAAGTAAATTAATTTTGTTAATAAATTTTTATCCCATTTTGGATTATCAACGCTTAATAAATTATAATGATTAGATAAATAATCTGGTTTATAATCTATTATTTCCACTTCATGTCCACATCTCTCTAAATAAGTCATTAATGCGTATGCCTGTAATGAGGCACCATGATTATATACATCATGACATGTTATTGTGCAAATTTTCATAAAGCTCCTCATTTCATTGAAATTATCTCATTAATGAATATAATTTATTTAGTTCTTCATTGTTTTTATAGTTTGATTTCTTACAATTAGCAGCAAATACTTTTGTTAATTCATCGTCTTTGTAAAATTTCTCTATTCCATCAGCAATTCCCTCAATTGATAATTCGCATATTAATCCGTCAAATCCATTACGGACTTGGCTTTTTGCAGTTGGATAGTTGGTTACCAATACCGGTTTCGAAAGAATTTGAGCCTCTCCTACTGTTACAGCCTTTCCTTCATACCTGGATGGTTGCACGTATAAATCCGCCTTTTTCATATATGGATATGGATTTATCTTTTTTCCTATAAGAATAAATTGATCTTCTAAATTATTTTGCTTAATTAAATCTTTTAACATTTTTTCATCACCACCATAGCCAATGACATACCAAGCTATATCGTCATATCCTCTGTCCTTTAATACTTTTAAGGCTTTAATGGCATTATCAAGTCCCTTGGCATGGGAGAATCTTGCCACAGTGATTACTTTAAACCTTTGGTCGTACTTCATAACATTTTCAACCTCTTCTCCAGACATTGCTTGAACAAATTCCGGAGAGGTGATGTTTTCCATAACTGTTACTTTCTTTTTCAAAAGAGGATACATATGAACAAATGATTTTCTGCAATCCTCTGACACCGCGATAATGTAATCATATTTATCCCACATATAAAAATCCAATGTTTTATCTGTATGAACTTTTGAAAAATCCGTGTGAATCCAGGCTATTTTTGTTTTGGCTTTTACTTTTTCAGCAACAAAATAATGAGGCCATAAATAGCTAATTGCTACATCGTACCTTTTTTCAAGTTTTGGTAAAAACGGCAGTGAATATTTCCACATATACTGCATTTGTTTATATCCATTTTCTTCGGATGTACTCAAATCCGCACGATATTTTGCCAATATCCTTGCCATACCTAATGTTATTTTTCCTGTTTTAATAATTTCACCCACGGACATACGAAAAGTTTTATATACACTTGATTCTGGAAGTAGGTTTGTTTGTGTTGGTAGAAAGCTCATAAATTCACCGGTATGGCTATATAACATTAAATCAACCTTGTAATTTTTGTAATCAAAGTTATTTAATAGACTAATTAAGCTCCTTTCAACACCTCCTACTTCCATATCATACGAGGCTATCAACAGATTTTTCATATCCTTCTCCCCGGTTATTAGATTTATAAATTCTTGTTAATATTGAAATTCCTTCAGATAACGAATAACCATTTTGTTTAAATCTCATAACAATTTTTGATACATCCTTTTCCTTTTTATTAGCCATTTCTAAAATCTTATTTCCCCACACCTCAGCTCCATCAGCTAATAATAATTTTGAAATTAAACCGAGGTGCAAATCAGCTTCAGGTTGTATAGCTTCAGATACTATGCAAGGAATACCACTTGCTTGTGCTTCCAACAAGACCATCCCTAAGCCTTCGTATAGTGAAGGGAAAACAAATATATCCATGCTATGCAACATGGTAGAGATGTTTTCTTTCACACCAACAAATCTAATATTTTCATAAATACCATCTTGCTTAGCCTTTTCTTCTATCAGCTCTCTAAGATCTCCATCTCCAACTAATAATAATTTTATGTTAGGCTCTTTTTTTATTACATATTTTAAAATGTCTAATAAAAAGGTATGATTTTTAGCTTCTATAAATCGGCCAATATGACCAATTATTAAATCATTATCTAATCCTTCTATAACTTTAAATTTCTCAACTTCAATATTAGGGATCTGCAAGAATTCACTGTAATCTACTACGTTAGGAAAGTATGAGTACTTTTTTTTATTAATAGTTTTTTCTCCAAACAAATAACTCCCCGCTCCTTTACTGCATGCTAGTAAATTCGTCGAGAAGTTTTTTATAATAAACCGCATGAATTTAATGTAACTCTTTCTTATTAAACTACTACTATTATCTAAAGTGGTATGAGCATGGGATATCCTAACTTTCACCCCTGCTAACAGGGCAGCTATACTTGCAATGCCACAATGAAACAAAGTATGAGAATGGACAGCATGATAAGGTCCATATTTCTTTATGGCCTGATAAAGTTCAAATATTGATTGTGTCTTAGATAACTTTATCACTCTCCCACCCATACTTATTATTTCTTCATCATAATGAGCATTTTGTTGACTATATGAAATGAAATCAAATTGTACTTTATTGCGGTTAATGTTTCTATAAATATTCATTAACATCGTTTCTGTTCCAGCTCTATTCATAGCCCCAACAACGTGGAGAATTTTTAAAGGTTCACCGATATTCATTTCTTTCTCCTTTTTTATGTCCTAATTAGGTTATAGCTTTTGTTTGAGTATTAGTAATTTTTCGCTTTTCTCTATTCATTAATCTCTCTGCAAGTATCTTTTTTGTTTTTTTTCTCATAGGTTCTTCAAACAAATGAAACAACAAAGAACTTGTTGAAATTGATAGTAAGAAGCAGACGCTAATTGTAACAATTGGATCTATATTCGGTTTCCATAAAAATAAAATATAAGATAAAAATAAATTATGAACCATATAGAAAGAAAAACTTATTTCACCTAGATAAACGAATAGTTTCAGGGATAAAAACTTTGATAAAATTCCCTTTTGGAATGCAAAAACAAAAATTATGAATAGTATTGCTGGAATAGTCATTAATCCGTATCGTAAATTTTGTGAAAACTGAGGAGAGATTAATACAATTCCAACAAACAATAATATAGAAAAAAATTCCAAAAATGAAAATAAGAAAAAAGATACATTTGATATATTTTTTACTTTTAAAAAAATGCCGCCTAAAATCATTCCTCCTATAAACTCAACGATTCTAATGCCAGGAAAAAAATAAAAAAACCATTGGGAGAAATTAGTTTCATTTGGAATATAAAGAGCTAATAAAATAGTCATGATCCATATAAACACAAATAGTTTTACTAATTTTATAAATGATACTTTCATCCAATAGAAAACAATAAATGGAAACAATAGATAAAAAAACATCTCATCCGACAAACTCCATGAAACTCCATTAAAAGATACATTCCCAAAAGGAATAAAGCTATGAATTAATAATAAATTTGTTATAGCTTGGAAGACATATAGAAAAGGTTCATGCTTAAGTGGTATAAAAAAGTAATAAGGAATAGCTAAAAGGAATGTTAGAAAATGAATAGGATATATTTTAGCAACTCTGGCTATATAAAATCTTTTTAACTGATATGGATCTAACTTAATTAATTTTTCTTTATAGTTATAAACCAATATAAACCCCGATAACATAAAAAAAAAGCTGACCCCTAAATATCCTGTTTGAAATTCTTTCGCTATCCCAACATGGTAAAAATAAACCAATAATGCGGCAATAAATCTAAAAGAGGTTAAAGAGTTTAGTTTAATTAATCCTTCTCTCGCATTATTAAATGTCATTTTTTCAACCCCTTTATCCAAGATAATTACTTTGATACTCTGTTCCAAAGATTATTACACATTCATAAAAATAAAATAAGAAATAAAAAAGCACTATCAAATAATATATAAATTTTTCATCTTGCTTCCTAAATATCTTTACAACCCAAGAAATTAATATAAGTTGATATAATCCAAAATAAATTGTAAATCTAGCAAAAATCCAATTTTGTGTAGAAACAATTAAAAAGAGTAATCCGACAATTGATAGATTTACAATATAATCACTTTTGGGAAAGATCTCTCTTAACTTTTCTCTCCCCATATAAGCTAGAACTATAGGTACAGCGCTTACCAATACCCTTAGTATATTTGCACCACCTTCAGAGAAGCTTTGATAATGACCATATTGTGTATCCTCTAATGAAGCAAACAATATTTGAGAAAACTGATTATATCCAGCTACAATAAACAAAGATAAAAATATTAATAAATAAGTAAATTTAGACCAAGCCTTATTTCTAACTATAAAATATATTGGGAGAAGTATAAGTGCACTTTGATGTATTGTAGATGCTAATATAATAATAAAAAAATATGTTTTCCAATTACCATTAAAAATATATTTTGTTGCAGCAAAGATAATTGATGCAGCCATGAATTGTCTAATACCATTCATTGAAACTAGAAACAATCCACTAGTAATGTATATATACAAACTCAATTCAAATAAGCGAGAGTATTTGTATAAGATGAATACTATAAGTGAATTTGTAATTAAAGCTGTAGTAAATATAAGGATTTGAGAATTATCAGAAATTTTTTGTAGAATCATTTGAAAAATATTAAATCCAAAGTCCCCACTAAAATCCACATTACCCCAAGAAAGAGTATTCATTTCATAAGAATGTTTATAGTAATATGTATCACCTATATTATTTCTTAGACCAGATACAAGAACTAATGTGAAACCACATAGTAAAACTAACACTTGATTAGGTTTTACATTATTAAGTGAACTGCTTTCAGATGAAAAATATCGAGCGAAAAGTGAAAATACATACACAAATGCTAAGTTAATCCATAAAATAGTCATTTTTATTACCCTCTCACTACAATAAAGCTTAGCTTATTTTTACAATGATGATCTATTGGTGTACCTAATATAAACGAAGAGAATAAAACCAATAGGAGTAGCTAGAGTTGTAGTAATTTTCTTTGGTGATTCTACTAAAAACATATGATTTTTTGATAATAAAGAACTAGATACATAATGTACGGATTCGCGAAATCTTCCTTTAAATGTAGGTGCGTACTTAATGGCTGTTTTTCTGAAGAATGCAAATCCACGTGGGTTTCTTTTATATTGTTTCATCATGTTAAGACTAGAGCCATCGTTGAGATATTCCACATGACAAAGAACCTCATTTAAAATTAACAATGGGTACTCTTGATCGATAAGTATATATTTATAACTTAACGGACAATATTTTTCTTCCGGAAACAATGGGTACGGAGGAAATTGTTTTGTGATTTCTGTACGATATACTAGTTTTTTATCCCCTTTAACCTTATGTTTTTCATATAAATCTGTTAGACTTGCTTCCTTTATAGATTCTGGCATTTTAGAACCGATAATTTCTCCACTTTGTTTAGCATCTAGTCCAACGATGCCAGCATGTGCAGCTGTTCCATACTTTCTCCAAAAACCAGACACTTTTTCAATTGCATCATCCGCTAAATAATCATCAGAATCAATGCACATATTTAGTTCTGTCTCAATTAACTCATAAGCTGTATTGTGTGCACCGTGCATACCTTGGTTTTCCTGATAAACATAACGAATAGGCACTGTGTCTTCATCGATCCAGCTATCAACTAATTTTTGTGTTTGATCTGTTGATCCATCATCGATGATAAGCCATGTAAAGTCTTTACATGTTTGCCGCTTTAAACTTTCATAACATAGATGAAGAGTATATGCCCGGTTATAAGTTGGCGTAAAAACGGTAATTAAGGGAAGATTACTTTTATTCATCATCTTACTCCTGTTTTGTAGTTTTCCATGTAATAATCCGAAAGCCATTTTGCCATTGTAGCAGTATCATAACCAGACTCTCTTAATAATGCTTTCGTATCAGCGTGCTGATAAGATTGTGATAGAATTTGATCTGCCCATGCTTCAGCAGACTCTTTAAGGTTAATAAATTTAACTCTTCCTGTTATATCGCTTTCTTTTGTAATAGAATCTGAGACAATACATGAAAGTCCTGCAGCTTGTGCCTCGATAAGAACAACCGGTAACCCTTCAAACAGCGATGGGAAAAGAAACAGGTCTATACCATGCATTACTGTGGATATATCTGAACGAACTCCTAAAAACCTTACGTTTGATGCTAAACCAAGTTCTTTAACTTTTTTCTCCATTGAAAGTCTTAAATTTCCATCACCGACTAAAACCAACATAGCATCAGGGCATTTTCCTTTAATATTATGAAAAATATCAATAAGAAAACTATGATTCTTTTGTTTATTAAACCTTCCAATATGTCCGATTACCAATTGATCATCTCTCATGCCCAGTTCTTGTCTAAATCTCTCTCTATTATCTTGATTAAATGAAAACTCTTCAGCATTTACAGCATTATTCAAAACTTTGACTTGTGTTGCTTTTTGTTTTCCGAAAAGCCATTCTCCTGCATTAGTGGAACATGCAAAATAGTGACTAGGGTTATCCTTCATTGTACTTCTTGCATATAGTCGAAAAGGTAGTTTCATATCTAGACCTAAATCACTTAGATGGCTATGAGCAATTCTGCAAGGAACACCTGCTTTTTTGGCAGCTCTTAATACAAAGCTGCTATTTTCATTTATGTGAGAATGAACCACTTTATATTCGGGATGTTCCATAAAGAATTGTTCTAGTAATCCAAAGTATCTTCTATAATTCCCCGGTCTTATTTGAGGCATTCTATAAATTCTTCCGCCTAATTTTGTGATTTCTTTATCATAATGGCCTTCTTCAATACGGTGAACCATAAAATCGAACTGAATGAGATTAGGATCTAGCTTCCGATAATAATTCATTAACATGGTTTCAAGACCGCCGCGGTTCATAATGGTAACCACTTGTAATATACGTTCTGGTTTCAATCAGGTTCACCTCAATCTAACTGATGTTCTAAGCCATTCCAGTGACATTAACATAAAATAAAAAACCCATGTAAATCTCATTTTTGCGCAAAAATAAAACGCTCTCCAAACAATTGGTAGATGAGTTAACTCAAATTGTTTAAATGAACGCTGTATCTTTTTTTCAGATAAAAAATTATTAATTAAACTTAATTTATTAAATATGGAAGATGGATTTGATTTACTAATGGTATTTAAACCTAAACCAAGTGTCCCTAAACAGATACGGTTATGTAAAGCATTTTGAAATTCTTTTCCAAGCTTTTTTTCTTGAATAAAGTCTTCTATTTTTTTATATAAGTTCATCCATTGTTCTTTCAATTTTGGTTTATATGTAGAAGTAACAGATGAATGATTCGATTTCCAGTAATGATAATAAGGATAGTTTACAAAAACAAAAGAATTTGCGTAATAGAATGACTCAATATTAAATAAGGAATCTTCATTTGTTCCTATCTCATTTAGATCAGTAAACGTTATGAAATTATCCTTAATTAATTCGGACCGATATATTTTGGACCATACTGTTCCCCAAGCGTCTAACATTTCTGGGTATGCAATTTCCTCTTTATATGGTCCAATAAGACGTCTTAAAACGTTTGACTTAATTCCAGCTGTATCGAACACTACTTTTTCAGGTAAATTATATTTCTTTTCTTTTGAAAACTTATCTGTTTCCCTTATATAACTGCACATTACGATATCTACATAGTTTTCTTGTGTTTCTTCATAGAGTTTTTTGTACATATGATGGTTAACCCAGTCATCAGGATCTACAAACCCGATGTATTCTCCAAAAGCCATTTTTATACCTTCATTACGAGCACTAGAAACACCTTCATTTTCTTTATGAAGGACTTTTATTCTAGAATCACTCTTTTCAAACTCGGTAATAATAGCGGCACTTTTATCTGTTGAACCATCATTCACAAGAATTATTTCAATTTCAGTTAATGATTGGTTAACTAAGCTTTCCAAACATCTTTTCAAGTATTTTTCCATGTTATAGATAGGAACGATGATACTCACTTTCGGCTTCATTTTGACCCTCCGCCATAAAAGTTTGATACAAATTTTGCAGCTCTGAGCTAACATTGTTCAATGAATATAATTGAACTTCTTTTCTGCTTGCATTCCCCATATTTTCTCTATTATTTGAGTTGGCTAAATCGATTATTTTCTTGCTCATCATGTCATGATTTTCTATAGGAACCAGGTAGCCATTGATATTATTTTTCACAAGCTCTGAATGACCTCGGTTTATAGTAGCTATAATTGGTAGACCGCAAGCCATCGCCTCCATAATATTTACGGGAAGTCCTTCTCGCAGACTAGATGCAACCGCTAGATCACATGCTGGTAGTATTTCATGAATTTCTTCTCTAAACCCTAAGAAAGAACTATGATGATGAACCTCAAGTTTTTCAGCAAGTTTCTTACAATCTTCTAATAAAGGACCTTTACCTGCTAGAAGAAGCCGTGCTTTTGGTAGTTCCTTTTTTACTAGGGCTAATGTTCGGATTAACATTTGCTGATTTTTATTCCGATTAAATTCGGCAGCATAAAACATAAGGAAATCATCTTCTTTAAAGCCAAGTTTTCTCTTTAAAATTTTCTTCTCTTCAATGGGTACAGGTTTAAATACCGTTGTATCAACTCCTACACCATGAACATGTTCAATCAGCCTGGCTTTAAAGTTGTGTTCATTAGCTAAGCTATAATCTTCATTATTAATTGTAATCAGACAGTCCGTAAAAGAAGATAACATCTTTTCAATCGGATAATAAATTAGCCAGTTCAACATGGGTGATTCCTGACAAAAATGAAACCCATGTGCTGTATAAAAAACTTTGGTACCTTTTTTCCTTTCACTTCTGGACGCTAATCTAGTTAGTACACCACCCATTGGTGTATGGCAGTGTACGATGTTGTAATTATTTTTATCTAAAATTAATTTAAGTGAGCGATAAGCAACAATGTTTTGTTTATGAAGTGGTGATCGATGAATAGGGATATTATATTTTTTATCTACGTAAGGCAAGTTTATTGATCCTGAAGCAGCAACATGGACTTCCCATCCTTGTTCTTTAAACCATTTTAATACTGGTATATGAAAAGCTTTAAAGTGGTAGTCAACAGTTGCACAAAACAGTACCTTTTTCATCCGCTCTCCGCCCCTTCATTCAATAAAAAAGAAGGTGAGTTGAATTCACCTTCTTTTTATTTGTTTATTAACTTAGTTTTTTCCTGATCGATAATATTTGAAAAGTAATCTAACAAATCATATTTTAATTCCTCACGTTGAAGAGCAAAATCTATCGTTGTTTGGATAAAACCCAGCTTTTCTCCTACATCATATCTGGTTCCTTCAAAATTATAAGCATATACCGCTTCAAAGTGGTTTAGTTCTGCGATTGCATCTGTTAATTGAATTTCTCCACCCGCACCTGGCTTTTGATTTTCTAATAAGTCAAAAATTCGTGGATTTAAAATATATCTCCCCATGATGGCAATATTGGATGGCGCTTCAAGTTGTTTTGGTTTTTCAACTAAATGGCTGACAGTGTACAAACGATCAGTTAAATTTTGACCATCGATGATACCGTATCTAGAGACTTGATTGTCAGGTACTTGTTGTACACCAATTATGGAAGACCGGTATCTATCATATTGTTCTATCATTTGCTGTAAACAAGGTGTTTGAGCCTTTACAATATCATCACCAAGTAAAACAGCAAATGGTTCATTGCCGATAAATTTACGTGCACACCAAATCGCATGACCTAATCCTCTTGGTTCTTTTTGTCTAATATAGTGGATATCAACGAGTTTTGATGATTTCTGAACTTCCTCAAGTAATTCCAGCTTCCCTTTTTCAAGTAAATTTTGTTCTAGTTCAAACGAATGATCAAAATGGTCTTCAATCGCTCTTTTTCCTTTACCAGTAACGATAATAATATCCTCTATACCCGATTGAACCGCTTCTTCTACAATATATTGGATCGTGGGCTTATCTACGATCGGCAGCATTTCCTTTGGCATAGCTTTTGTGGCTGGTAAAAATCTTGTTCCAAGACCTGCAGCTGGAATTATCGCTTTTTTCACTTTCATTATGTGGGCTCCTTTTTAACTTGATAAGGTCATTAACGATTCAGATACTTCACGTTTATTTGCTAATTCTAAGAGTTTTGCTCGAATTTCTTCCTTATTCATTTCTTGTAAGGAGGTGATTAATTCTTCAACCTCTTCCATATATAATTGCGAGGTTTTTCCAATATAAATTTTAGGATAGATTTGTTTGTCGTGTATTTCTGTTTTCTCCAATAATTCTTCATATAATTTTTCACCTGGTCGAATACCTGAGAATTCAATACCAATTTCTTCATTAGAATAACCGGATAATTTAATAAGGTTTGTGGCAAGATCTACAATTTTCACAGGTTCTCCCATGTCTAATACAAAGATCTCTCCACCTTTTGCTAATGCTCCAGCCTGTATGACCAGACGCGAAGCCTCTGGAATCGTCATAAAATAGCGGACCATGTCAGGGTGTGTAACCGTTACGGGTCCACCTTTTTCGATTTGCTTCTTAAAATGTGGTATTACGCTTCCCCTGCTGCCTAATACATTTCCGAAACGAACAGCTACAAATTTAGTATCACTTTTATTGTTTAAATCTTGGATGATCATTTCGGCTAATCTTTTTGTAGCACCCATCACGCTCGTTGGATTGACCGCTTTATCGGAAGATATCATGACAAACGTATTTACACCGCTCCAACTGGCTGCGGTAGCTACATTTAAAGTTCCAATTATGTTATTTTTAACAGCTTCTTCCGGATTCCGTTCCATTAAAGGCACGTGCTTATGTGCGGCTGCATGATAAACTACATCAGGCTGATATGTACTCATCACATCCATCATCTTTTTTGCATCCTGCAACTCAGCGATCTCGGTTATAAACTGGATGCTGCTATCTCTAAAAAGTTCTTTTAAATTCATTTCTATGGTATAGATACTATTTTCACCGTGACCTAAAAGTATCAATTGTTTTGGGCTAAATTTTGAAATTTGCCGGCAAATCTCTGAACCTATCGAACCTCCAGCACCTGTTACCAATACAATTTTGTCAGAAATATTATCTGAGATTATTTCTAAATCCAATTCCACAGGGTCTCTTCCAAGGAGATCTTCGACACGAACATCTCTAAACTGGTTCACAGATACTTTTCCGGTTACTAAGTCTTCAAGCATGGGCAGGATTTTCGTTTTTGCCTTTGTTTTTGCACATTCTTGAAAAATCGTATTTAACTCTCTTTTACTTAAAGAAGGAATAGCAATTACAATGTTTTCAATATTAGACTCTTGAACAATTTTTTCTATTTGTCTTACTCCGCCTAGAACAGGAATACTAAAGATATCAAGCTGATGTTTTTTTGTGTCGTCATCAATAAACCCGACTGGCAAGAGATAAGATTCTTTATTTTTCAATAGTTGTCTAGCCACCATCGTTCCTGCTGATCCGGCACCAATAATTAACGTTCTCTTTCTATGATCCAACCTTTTATTAAGTGAATCTCGGTAAAGCCTCCAACAAAAACGTGACCCCCCAATTAAAAGCATATGGAGCAGCCAAGTGACTAACAATAAACGAAATTGCGTTTCTTTCAATACAAACTGTTGAAAAATGCCTGTTATGATGATTGAACAAGTGACTACATTAAATATGATGATTAACTCCCCAACACTTGCGTACTCCCAAACTTTTTTGTATAAATTTAAACGCAGAGCAAAAAAATGATGACTAACTATAAGTGTCATGGCGCTTAAAGAAACACTGGATGTAATAACATGCAAATCTGCGCTTACTAAGAAAAGACTAAAATATACTGCGGTCACAACAATACATGAATCAATGAGTAAAAATAATGACATCCTTTGCTTGTATGTCATCTTTCTCCCCCTTTCCTTTTAAAATGTGGTTTCGTTTGTTAAAGTGTTTAAAGATACACTCTTGTAAAATAAGTGTGCATGTTTAAAAACTTTAAATAATAATGGGCATTCAACCCGCCCTCACATCACACCATCGACGACTGGCGTCTAAGGTAAAACTACCCACAGCATGATCGAGTGCCTGCATTGTTAACGATAAGCAGACATCACCGAAATTCTTTTTAAATTACTTTTTGTTCTAAATAAAGAACAAGGTGTTAAAAAAAATATTCTTCTAGAAATGAATTGTTCTTTTCATTTAAAACGACACCAATGATAGTTGCTTTAGCAACTTCTAATGCCTTTTGAGTTTTAGCTATTTCTTCAATTTTTGTGACATATTTGTTTGTAATTAAAATTACACCGTCACTTTTACTTGCTAGAAATCTTGCTTCAGCAGCTTCAAGTATAGAAGGAGCGTCAATTAGGACCGTGTCATAATTTGCTGAAATGGTATTCAACAAATCTGTCATTCTATCTGTTCCCAATTCCTCTAGTGCGCTTGTACGTGTATCACCGCTTGTTAAAACATCTAAGCCTTCTATATACGTTTGATGAACCACATTTTCAAAAGGATGAATCTCTTTTAATACGTCTATTAACCCTGTTCTGTTATGTAATTTAAGAAGAGTATGAATAGAAGGGTTTCTAAAGTTGGCATCGATGATTAATACTTTTTCATTGCCTTTCACCATCGATATTGCAAGATTAATAAGGGTAGTCGTTTTACCTGCTCCTGTTTTGGGAGAAGTAAACAGCAATATCTTCTTTCCGCTTTTTTTTGTAAGAAAATATAGATTTGTACGTGTACTTCTATATTGTTCAGCAATACTAGAAAAGGGATTGGTATAGGAGAGCAAACTTCTCATTTTAGCTGCTACAGGATTTCTTTTATTGAATCCCAACTGTTTCACCTCTAACTTTGACTTCTTCATTTATGTGAACATCTGTCTTGAGATTTTTCTTTGTAATTTTTGATATGTTCCCGATCACAGGCAATCCAGTTAATTCTTCTATTTCTTCTTCGTTTTTTACCGTTTCATCGAGAGAATTTAAGAAAAACACATATCCAATACCGACAACAATTCCCATGATCATAGATATCAATAAAAAACGAACCTTATTATCATTGATTGGATAAGAGTTTTCTTTTGCTTCTTTTAATAACTGTATATCTTTAAAGTTCAGGATTTTTGCGATCTCTTCTTTAAAAATTTCAGCAGTATTATTTGCAATCAAAGCTGCATTTGTTGAGTTACTATCCACTACCGAAATTAAAACAACCTGAGAATCACCGATACTGTTAACTGAAATCTGAGACGCTAATCCCTCAGGAGATCTAGGTAGATTTAAATTTGAAATTACCCTTTCCATAATGGCAGGATCTTTCGCCATAACCAGTAATGTTTTCATCTGGTCTGGACTGGCTTTTATTAAAAGACGAGTGGAGGATTGATACAAATACGTGGTTGTATATTTATGATATAATCCGCCAAGTACAGTAATGATCATTGCACATAAAACAATAATCCATAGTCTTCTTTTAAGAATGATAAATATCTCTTTTAAATCGATCTCTTTTACCTTTGTCTTACCTTTAGTCATACTTGCATTTTGATCCGTCATAATAACCACCTTATTCAATATGACTTCATCTCATCTTATTAAAACGTTCTAAATAAAGAACCAAATGAGTAAAAAAAATATACAACTCCATAAAAGTCACTTTAATCGACAAAATGACGTAATATTCAGTATTTATTACTATGAGTATAGTTCTATATAAAGAACAAGTCAACCCTACATTTGAAAAATTAGACATTTTATTTACTATTTGAAGCCAATTGCTTTTCAAGTAAATTACTGAATGTCTTTTGTTTTTCTTTAGCAAGCTTTTTATAGTTTCCGTTTTGAATGATCTTGCCATTTTCTAAAACAATGATTTGATCTGCATTACGAATCGTTGATAATCGATGAGCAATGACAATGATCGTCATCTTCCCTTTTAATTTTTCTAAAGCTTCTTGTATTTTCCCTTCATTCTCAGAATCAAGTGCACTTGTAGCCTCATCTAATATTAAGATAGATGGTTTTCTCAATATTGCCCGTGCTAATACAATTCTTTGCCTTTCTCCTCCAGAAAGTCTTACTCCTCGATCGCCAATAAAAGTTTCAAGACCTTGTGGTAATTTAAATACAAAATCTGCGGCGGAGAACTCCAAGGCTTCCCGCAGCTCATCTTCCGTTGCTTTTGGATGTACCATCAATAAATTATCCCTGATACTTCCATTAAACAAAAATGGTTCTTGCGGAACATAGCTGATCGCTTTTCTTAGCGGTAATAAATTTTCTTTTGTTACAGCTTCCCCATCTATTAAAATTTGACCTTCACTTGGTTGCATTAGTCCCATCAAAATATCTACCAAAGTACTTTTACCCGCACCTGATCGTCCCACAACTGCCGTCATCTCATTTGCTTTAATTTCTAAATGGATATTTTGAAGAGCATATTCTGACCCTTTAGCATATTTAAAACTTAGGCTGTTACACTCAATATTCCGCTGAATAGTAAAAGGTTTTCCACTAGTTTCATTGCTTATATCTTGCAGTTCATTGGCCATTTTACTGGCTTCTTGTAATTGTAAAAGAGAATGAATGGATGGAATATTAGAAGCAAGCTGTTGTAAATTATTTTGTATGGCAATTAGTTTTGGCCATATCCTTGTAAAAATAAGAATAATCAGCAAAAGGTGCCCTGACTGGGCTTTAAATAAAATAATAGAAAAAAATATAAGAACCGCAATTAAAGAGGCTGATATAATTTGGTAAAGCATTTGAGAGTTATGAATAAGTTTACTAAACTGTAACTGCTCCTGTTCATACCGTTCTGTCCATTTTTTCAACCATATATAACTGGATGTTTCTAAATTATTACTCTTTATATCTTTTATTCCATTAAAATTATCTGTTAAGCCACCTATATATTGTTTTGCTAGTTCAGATTTTTTCAAACCTAAAATTTTTGAATCTTTTAATGATTTTTTTGAAAAATAAGCAAGAATGCAACCAGCACTTAATGCGAATAGTGTGATTTTAAACGACAACATAAAAGCTATCAATAATTGTACGATAGTAAATACAATGGATGTTGTAAGCTGAAAAAGAAGGTTTGTACTGCCTGCAACTCGATTTAAATCGTCTGTAAGAGCGTTAATAAAGTCAGATTTTCTTCTTTGCATTAAAAAAGACCAATTTGCTTCTAATAACCCTTTATATGTCGTTATTCTAATGTAGTTAATATAGCTGACGAGCATTTTCACATTTTGTAATGTTAGATACCGACGTAATAATGAATGCCCTATAACTAATAAAATGTAAAGTCCAAAAATAATTAATAGACCATAAAAATCTGGTGCTTTTTCAAATAAAAAATAGAGGTTTGAAAAAATAGATTTTTCTGCTACATTCATTACATTACTCAGTTGAAGCATCGGAAGTAGAAGGAATAAACCTATTCCTTCTAAGAGACTCACTAATACCGTTCCCAGAAGATTAATAATAAGTATATTACCTGTAAATCGAAAAATATGCTTAGCAAGAAATAACAGATTACTCAAATTAGATACCCCTTATTGTATGACTTGAGAACGAATCCGCGCTGCCTTATTCCATAACCAAATAAATGGTCTTAGAGGAAAATATAAAAAGTGTAATCGTTTAGGCAGCGGTAAAATATCTTGATCTTCTGGATAGGGATAGAAGAAACTCATCACAAAAAACAGCTTTTGTATAGGTGATTTTATGGAGAATAAATAATTTTTGTGATACTGTGATATGTCTTTGGGAACAGGATAA
The DNA here is from genome assembly GCF_042680145.1 of Fictibacillus halophilus. Lineage (GTDB taxonomy): Bacteria > Bacillota > Bacilli > Bacillales > Fictibacillaceae > Fictibacillus > Fictibacillus halophilus_A. The sequence goes on from NZ_JBHTNQ010000001.1 coordinate 2,897,159, forward strand.
GTATGTAGGTTAACTTTTCTTTCTAAATAAAAAATTGCCAGCCTGGCTAAACTTGTCACCCGTTTATTATTATTAAAAGGCAATAGGTTTTTTATTATTTGAGTATCGAATAATTCAGAGGTTAACCTGATTGACTGACCCAATAAGTGTGTATAGTTGTGTTTTTCTGCTACCTTCTTTAGCTTTTCAATATTTATGTTATCTTTTTTCATTATTTGATTAATATCCAACAGCCATCTTAACCTGGACCACCCATGTCTTGCTCCATGCGAAGCTAAAAACAGGAAAAGATCCTCATTGCCCAAAAGATATAAAGGGGTTGATGTTAATTTACTGATCTTTCTTCTTTCCCATAACTCGTTAAATGAAGGTTCACTTGCAGGTCCAGGATTTAATCTCCAGTGAACTTCAAGTTTCACTTCTTTTGAGGGGTGAAAATAGGTCACATGATGATTCCGCCACTTCCAGTCATTCAAGATACTGCGGAAATAATCATTTTTTACGTAACCTTCATTTTGCAACAGTGTATCTATTCTTTCTAATTCTTCTATCGGAACCAAGAAATCTATATCACAAGAAGTTCTAAGGGAAATATCTCCATATAATTCTTTAGCCAGAGCAGGACCTTTTAACAGAAGAAACTTAATATCTTCTTTTATCATCAATTTATTGACTTTCTCCATCTCAGTGGATAGATGTAGCATTTTATAAATATTTTTTTTATACAGCATTTCTAATTTATGTATTGCAAAATCAGGAATGTACTTACCATTCAAATGTTTTACTTTTTTATAAAGAGTACAAAATGTGCGGTGGTGTATGGTTAATGCTATAAATTCATTCCAGTCAATTTTTGTAAACAAATCTATATTTAAATTAATCAAGCTATCTAATTTTAACAGTTCCACCTGAAGTTTTAATTCCTTAGATAGATTAGTAAAATTAAGCGTTTTCGAACATTCCATTTTACGCCACCTTCTTTATTGAACGGTTTTTGCAAATTTACCCACTATCGTAAATCTGTCCATTTCTTCTGCTCCAGAAATATATAAAGAACCACTTCTTAACCATGCATGTGCGCACATTTTTCCATATTGATCTTTACCGGTTCCAAAATAAATGGTGCACTCAATTCTACGTTTATTGAGCATCCTCATTCCAGCTAGTGCTTTTACCATACATTGACTTTCCCAAAAGGTATGACGACTCATAATATGAATGGCTTCCGAAATCTTTATTAATAGGAATTCATCTGATTCATTTGTAATATAAGTTGTTTCACCCATATAAACACCTAATGAATTCGAAGTCTTAGCCATAGGAAGCAACTTTATTAAACGAGCGTATCCCAATTCTAAATATGCCTCCATTAATAAAAGCTTCATTCCACGATTCAATGAGTAGAACGTCCGTAAAAAATGCAATAACCTCATTTGTTCACACCTAGCGTTATAATTTTTATAAAAGAACAACTAGATTCTCTTCATACAATAATTCAAGAAAAGAGATTACTTGACTTTCACATTCATTTTTTTCAATCTCAAATTCAGATATCAAATCATCAATAAGGTGTTCAAAAGATATTGGATCTATTAATTTGTTCCAGATCGTTCCTCCAATAACTCCTAAATTGTAATATTTCCCGTTCTGGATGCTCATCATTACGGTTTCCCCGTCCATATCACTTATAATATTTTCTTGTTTTTGTTGAATGACAGACTGTTTTGAGATGGTTAATACTTTTTGCATGTGTTTGTCCTCCTTAAATATGTTTTAAAATCAATGAAACTAATTCATGAGCAGTAAACTGATTTTTAGGTCTTCCTAATTTACTTATTTGTACGCATTTCAATAGTTTTATGGTTTCTTTAAAATGCCAATCTGATAGCTCTAACCGATTAATAAACGAGCTACGGTATGTATGTTGAAAAAGGGTTGCAATTTTATTCAGTCCCTCTATTTTTTCATATTGAATGCTATCACTTTCTATCACGTTTAATTCAATTACACCCGCAAGTAGGATTGGAACTTTGATAGGATTATCAACGGGTACTGCAAATTTTGTCTCTCGTTCAAAAAGCGGGAAGTATCTTTTTGAATCTAAACCAAACTCATTTAAACTTTGTTCCCAAAGTTTTTGTTGAGGATATGAAGGCATAATAAAAGGTCTATTTTGTTCATCGAAATTTATCGCAATTACATCATCACTTATCAGTTGAAAGTCCCGCATAATAAAAGCTGTAGCCAAAGTCGATTTTCCAACTCCTGATTCTCCTACAAATGCATAAGCTTTTCCATCAATAGCTATTGCACTCCCATGTAAACATAGTGTTTTTTTCTGCAGCAATATAGTACCCATACATGTTCCTAGCAAATAAAGCCTTATTTTGTCTTGGTCGGAATTCGGAAAAGGTGAAAATACAATTGAATTCCCACCACGAATACAAAATATGGCCAAATTCGGCACCTGAAATAAAACTAAATTTTCTTCTACAACAACTCGTTTATTTGGTGCCGCTTTTTCAGTAAACACTTCAGTTAACTCACCGACTTCAATAAATAAATCTCCTTCACCATCAAAGCTAATTTCATATAATTCCGGGAAGGAAATCTCACTAGTGATGTTTAAACCAAAGGATTTGTATTGGTGTATTTGTTTTATTACATTCAACCCTGCCACTTCCTTTCACCTATTTTAAGGTGAAGACCCTTATACTGAATTATTGGTATAAGGGTCTTATACATTTAATAATTAAGTAAAAAATTCCTTTTAGCTATAATGAACATCTTCATCTGGATCTTGTTGCACCAAATCTTTCATTCTTTTCCCCGGACCAGCCATTGTCATATTAATATCAAGTACTTCTAAAATTGGTTCCTGCCATACTTTTTTCATAATGTTCACCCCCTTTCAAATTTTTTAAAAACCGGTAAAAAATAATACTTTTTGTTAAATTACTGAAACTCGGATTAAAAGCATCATCTTTCCTTATATTTTTTTTTGCAACTTTCAAAACTTCTGTATTTAAAAACTCCTCAGCTATAGGATCAGAACACATGTTATCAACCTCTTCTATAAATGATTCCCATTGAACAGACATACGTTGAATAACATCAACCCCCTGAATCCCTCTGAACCGCTGGTTTAAACGAACCTTATCAGGTAAGTAACCCTTAGTAGCCCTTCGGATGAGCCCTCTGCCAAGTCCTTTTGTAATATATTGTTCAATCGGAACAGATAGGCAAAATTGCACAACACGTAAATCATTTGTAGGGTCGTGTGGTCGTAAAGAATAATTTAAGGACAGTTTAGTTCCTGTAGTTCCCGTGATATTCCAATAATTTAAACTCTCAAAATGATGCTTCCTAAGATTATGGATATCTATATTTGAAAAGTCCACTTGATATAGTCCCCGCTCTCTTAGACTTTCAAATATTTTTGTTTTATCTGCTAATTCTTCACTAATAACCTCAGGAATAATGTCTAAGCTATCATTTTGTTTGAAAAAAATTGGAAACGCTCTTTTTCTTACTTCTTTAAGTATTTTTGATTTTTTTACATTTAAATTTTTTGAATAGAGATTAAGCTCATTATTTAATTTTATCCACCTCATGTTTTTCATTAAACTAGCATAATATTTTAATTCAGGACCCCAAGAAATGGTATAATTTCCTCTATGACCATTTAACAATATTCCTACACCTTCTGATTGAGCATGTTCATAAATGCCTTTTATCCATACAGAGTTTTCAAAAAACCTATATGGCATCTCCATAATATTCAGCCAATCATCAATTTCAGAATATGGATTACGCCCTCTAAATGCTAAATAGTTATCCGTAATATTACCTACATACTCTACAGTTGATTTAACATAATCACTTTCGTCTGGTATTCTGTTTTTATAATTCCAGCCTTTAAACTCTGGAATAGGAATTGCACTAAAAGTAGTTAACGATTTGTTCATTTGTTTTAATGATTTAGAAGCAAAGCTTACAACTGAACCTGAGTCCAACCCTCCGCTTAATTCAGATCCTATTTTTTTAAAAGTTCGAAGCCTGGAGTTTACAGCGGTCGAAAACACATCTTGAAAGGCTTCTATATATTCATCGTTATTCTTAAGCTTTAGCTGCTTGTTATTTAAAATATCAAAATAACGTGATAACGATACTTTCCCGTTCTTTACCTTAATCGTGTGTGAAGGTGGAACTGAATTTATATATTTGTAAACTGTAATATTTGGATTTGCTACATCGTTCATATGTTCTATAGTCAAAAATTCCGCTAACCAATATTTATTAAGTTCATTAGAAATATAAGGTAACTTTAATAATGGATTTAAGAGAGTAGAGAACGCGATCCTTTGATCATCATGATAATAGTAAAAAGTTCTTTTACCCGAAAAATCTCTGGCTCCAAAAAGACAATCTTCTTTTTCATCCCAAATCATAAAAGCAAACTCACCATTTAAATGTTTTGGCATTTCATCCTTCCACATACAGTAAGCAAGTAATATGATTTCGTTATCGGTTATATCCCTGCGCATGGATTGGTGAATGTTCAATTTATTAAACAACTCATCTCGATTATCTAGCATGGCATCAGATGTAATGGCTACCCTTTTTTCATAATCATAAAATGTCTTTTTCTTATTAATTTCTTCTGGCATTATCCATTGAGCATGACAGCCAAAAAATAAATTTTCTCTATAGTAAGTATCTACGCTATCAACAGGAAATTGGCTATAATAATCCATCATTAATTTCCCATATAGAAAAACAGGTTGTTCGTCATTAAAATTATAGATTCCCGCAATAGCACTCATTACATTACCGCCTTAGATGTTATCTTTTTATTTTGTTCGTTATAAAGAACAAAATCTATTCTTAAAATAACACCTTACTTTTTAAAAGTCAAAAGATTTTTTTGTTATTTAATTATTTATTTCTGATTTAAGGTCACTGAATTATCGTTTTCATTTGCGTTTTAATGTTCTTTATAAAGAATTAACCTTATATACTTTCTGCATTTTTTCTGCATGAAATACAATTATGGGTGATTAATAATATTGATGTATCTCCTACTTTAATTTATGAAACCACTTTCCCACTTGCTTCGTCTTACTATCGGATGTGCATCACAAGGAGGCTAGCTTTCGTGAAAAATGAAGGGTTCCGAGATTCTATAAGTATTGATGATCGTGACGATGCCATCATCTACTTAATGAGAAGGTATGGAGAAGAAATTAAACGTGTTGTATATATGCTTGTTCAGAACTGGCAGCAGGCAGAAACGATAACACAAGACGTTTTTGTAACAGCTTATGCTGAGCTTGATAGATTTCGGCTTGTTGAAGATATAGCGGTACGGACCTGGATTTATACGATTATGATCAAAAAAACGAAAGAGTACTTAGGTAGCTGGACTTTTCGTAAGCAAGTGTTGAGAGGGAAATCAAAATTACACACTCGTAATAATGATGACGTGTCAGAAGATCAATTATTGTATAAAGCGATTTTGAACTTACCTATCAAATATCGTGAAGCGATTATCCTCCACTATTATTGTCAGTTTTCTTTAGCAGAAACTGGTCATATTTTAAAGATCCGGCTATCAAAAGTAGAACATCTCGTTAAGGATGGAAAAAAGCTGCTGCAAAAATCCCTTGAAACTTTAGGAGGTTACATTTCATGGGAGATCATATGAATCGCTTAAATAAAATTATAGATGAACAAATGTCTACAGAATCTGTGTTTAATGAAAAGGATGAACAGTACATTTTACGTAAAATTCATGAACAAAAGAAACGACCTGTATTGAGGAGGAGAAGATCGTTTGTCCCTGCTTTGCTGACTGTAGCGTTATTTGCTGGACTATTGCTGGTCTCCTACACCTACTTAGATGAATTCTTTCAGCCTAAACAACAGGCCTTTCAAGATAAGAAAGATCCAGAAATGAAAGAAGTCAAAGATATGAAAGATAACGAAAAGATTGCGGATGAAAGAGAGGTTAAGGAAGAGAAATCTGAAGAACACACTTATGATGCATATTTCACTCATCCAAATGGCGGCGTCGAGATTAATAAGGAAGCAGGCACCTTGAAGATATGGGGTGGTTTTATCAACCTTGCTGAAAAAGAAAGTCCTCAATTCGCAGTAAAAGCGAATATACTAAACCCTAATTTAGAGGGTGCTATAAAAGAGTTATCGTTTTATTTTAAGGATGCCAGATATGCAAACACACAGCACGACGAAGTCTTTCAGTTCACACAGGAAGTGCCGCTTTTAAAAGATGTAACAAAAGAAGACTTAGAGAACAAGGTACAACTTGCTTTTATCGTAGATGATAAAGTGGTCAAAACACATGTAATCGAAGAAATTCACGTTATAGAAAAAAGTGAAACTCCTGTTGAAGAAAGTATGAAAGTAGAAGAAATTAAAAAGAATCTTAAGCTGGGAATGACTCAAAAAGAAGTAATTACGCTATTCGGTGAAAAATATACAGCCGTTGAGGGTGCAAAAGGTAATGAGAACTTCTGGCGGTTCGATATAGGAGCAGATCCTGGGTACGCTTTTTCTACGGAAAATAAACTCCCTGATGCTATCGATGACAAAGGATTACTAGACGGTACTGTTGACACCATTTTGTTTGTGGAATGGAATGAAAACTTAAAAGTAAACAGTTTTAGTTTTTATAACCTACTAGAGTATGGGTTTAAGTACACATATCGTGTTTTTCCAGATGGCACTGTCAAAGAAGATAGAGAAGATGATGGAGGAATAGAGTAAAGATTGAGTAAAAGCTGGCTTATCTAAGCCAGCTTTTATTTTGCGCGTGTCCTCCTGAGGTGGGAAAACGTGGTGTTTGTATTTGGGTGGGGACTGACCCCCGACAATTTAGTGGTAAAATTATACTCATATTCTATAATAATGAAACTTGTGGTACGATTGCTTCGTCTTACTTTCGGAAAAGCAATTGTCAGGGGGTTGTTAAGTGAGGAATCAGGGGTTAAAGGAAAACGTTAGCATCTCAGGGATGAGCAACGATGAAGCGATCGTTTTCCTGATGAAAACTTATGGGGAAGAAATAAAACGTCTTGTTTATACGTTCGTGAAGAACTGGCAATCAGCTGAAGATATTACACAGGATGTTTTTGTATCACTATATACTAAGCTAGGTACGTTTCGGGGAGATTCAGCTGTACGAAGCTGGATTTACTCAATCGCTATTAATCGCTCTAAGGATTTTTTAAAGAGCTGGAGCTACCGAAAACTTGCATTCACAGACAAGTTTTCAAATGACCAAAAAGACAGTGCTCACTCTGCGGAAGTTGGTGTCATTTCTGACAGCGAAGACCAGCTTCTCTACCAAGCTGTACTCTCGCTTCCTATTAAATATCGCGAAATCATTTTACTACATTACTATAAAGATTTTTCTATTCGTGAAATATGCGAGCTTCTTTCTATGAACGAATCGACTGTCAAAACTCGCTTGAGTCGTGCAAGGAAGCTGCTGCAGGATCAATACCTTCAGCTTGGAGGTGAAAGGTAATGGAGAATCGTCTTAAGCATTTAAATCGAATCATCGATCAGGAAATGTCCAATACACCGGTCTTCACTGAAAAAGATGAGCAAAATATTTTATCGGCTATTAAAAATACATCACCTACCCGTATCAATAGAAGGAAAAAAAATATTGTACCTAGACTTTTAACTGCTGCACTTTTTGCTGGTGTGATCTTGACTTCTTATACAGTGATTGATAACTATTTAACACCTGAAACCACTATGGAGATTGAGAAAGAAAATAAACCTGACATTCGGTATGCTCAAGAATTTACACAAGGATCAAGTCTAGTTACGTATGATGTTGAAAAACGAGAACTCTCCATTCAAGGGACAATTATGAATCCTACTGATTTTGATAGTGAGCCTTTCCAAGTTAAAGTGAATGTTTTAAATGATGACGTGGCTAACGACTTAGGTACGAGTAGCATAAGTCTGGACATACCTCCCAATCGTATTTTAAAGCCAGATGAATCTTATTCATTCAAAAAAAATCTTAAACTTAACTTAGGAATCGTAGATGAAAATACGTTTAAGGATGCTTTCGAAATCGTAATTTTTAGTGGTACAAAAACACTTGTCTCTTTTGTAATAAATAACGTTGATTTCGCAGCTCCAGCAACAAAACCTGATGAAACGACGGAAATTGCTGACCAAAATGAGCAACCTGCAGACCAATCGGAAACAGCTAAAGAGGACGATAAAACAGAAACAATGGAAGATGAACCTGCTAATCAAGAAAATCAAACAACAAAAGAATCCCTTGCAGAGTTGGAAAAGAAATATGGTAAAAAAAGAACACCATTTACAACGATAGATGTTCTTAGTAAGGCTTCGAATTTTTATATCAAAGAAATAACACTTGGAAAAACATTAGAGCAGATTCTTCACACAATTGGCCCATATGATAATTACAGCGACATGGGGTATCATTCGAGCATCACTGGAGAATGGAATATTAAATCCACTTTGACTAATAGTGTTTTATCGATGGAATTTGACAAACCAGGTAAAGCCGGAAAAGTTATATCAATAAGGTATGTAACACCGGATAGAGCTTATGTGGAAAATTGGATATCTAAGCTGGGAACACCTTATTCAGAAAAGCCAAACGTCAAATTCTTCTATAAAGATGTGTCCCAACAAATGCTCATTGTACTTGATATGGATAATAATTATGAAGTAACTCTTCAATATGAGGAGAATCTAGAAATCTATCAATAAAAAAACAAATCCCCTAAATTCACGTTTATCTCTAGTGAATTTGGGGGATTTAGTTTTAAAAGAATGCCATTTTCCTTAATTTGGTTTAATTTACTTCTAAGAATTCTTGTGATTGAAGGGCATTTTTATATTCTAATGTGAGTTCGTCTACAACATCTTTAACTCTTGAAATTTTCTTAACACTTCCTACTCCCTGTCCAGCAGACCAGATATCTTTCCAGGCTTTTGCTTTTGATTCTGAAAATGAGAGGTCGACAGAATCTTTCTTCAGCATGTTTTCCACATCATAGCCCGCTCTTTTTAAGGATGGTAATAGATAATTTCCTTTGATTCCGCTTATTGCATCCGTATAGATGAGATCTTCTAAACTGGCCTCAATCAGCATCTGTCTATATTCTTCACTTGCAGATGATTCTTCTGTGGCGATAAAACGTGTACCCATATAGACCAGGTCTGCTCCAAGGATTTTAGCAGCCAAGATTTCTTCTCCTGTTGATATAGCACCTGCCAGAATCGTAATTCCATCCCAAAACTCTTTAACAGCTTTTAAGAAGGCAAATGGATTGAGTGTCCCGCCATGTCCTCCTGCACCGCTGCATACAAGAATAAGGCCATCTATGCCTGTTTTTGCAGCTTTTCGTGCATGGTCCAATGAAATAACATCAGAAAAAACAAGTCCCCCGTAACCGTGAACGATTTTTGCTACATCGCTTGGGTTTCCAAGAGACGTGATGACGATAGGCGGTTCGTATTTTTTAATTAGCTCCATGTCTTCCTCAAAACGTTTATTGGTGCGATGAACGATTAAGTTTACGCCCCAAGGAGCTATTTTGGCGTTCGGATCTGATTGTTGAACTTGTGTAAGTTCATCTGATATACGAATCATCCAGTTTTCTAAAAGTTCCGATGTTCTTGCATTTAATAAAGGAAACGTACCGATAATTCCGTTTTTGCAGCTTTCAATAACCATATCAGGACTTGATACTAAAAACATCGGTGCATTAATGACAGGTAAACTGAGTTGATTCGACAATTTCATAGGCAACTTGCTATTCAAAGTAAATCATCCTCTCTACTTTTTCACCATAACTTTTTCAACAAATGCCCTTGCAATCCCTTTTTTACTTTTATAGGGGTTAATCCAAACTTTTAATATTACATTTACATTACAGCCATTTTCTGACAACATTTTCTAAATAGCTTGGATATAATCAATACAGGTTAGGAGAATTGACCTAAAACCTTCGGACAAGGGCAAACATTTTCGAAAGATATGGGCGCAAAGCCACGGGTCTAAGGCTATATAAGCTAAGATCGCCGGGTTACCTGAATTACTACATAATTTCTGGAGGGATTTTTTGGTGGAAAATTACATAGCGTTGGATCACGAGTGGATTGAACTAATTAAAGAAGCTAGAGACCAAGGTTTCACTAAAGATGAATTAATAGAAATATTTAAAAACCCCCAGCTTATGTTAGAAAAAATGTATGAATTAAAGAAATAAGAGTTAAAGTAATCTGATGTATTTATTTACTTCCCTGTTGTAGAAAGATATAATGGTATCAAATTACTACTAAAATGGGGATAACAGATATGATTGGTGAACGAGTAAAAAAATACCGCACTGAAAAAAGGCTCTCCATTACGGCTTTAGCTGATAAAGCAGGGGTAGCTAAATCTTATATAAGTGCTTTAGAGCGTAATATTCAACAAAACCCATCAATTCAGCTTCTCGAGAAGATTGCGGATGTTTTGAATATTTCTGTAGATCACTTAATTAAACCTGAAGTTGACACTCAAAACCTGGACCAAGAATGGGCTGATCTTGTTAAAGAAGCCATGGGATCCGGTGTAAGCAAAGAACAATTTAAAGAGTTTTTAGAGTTTAATAAATGGAAGAATAAACAAAATTAGACTATCCACCAGATAATGAGATCTGGTGGTTTTTTATTTGGTTTTTCAGGATGTCTTCGTGGAAAGAACAAAGAAGGGGTTTGTCTTTTTTTGGGGACAGACCCGGGTCCGTCCCCATGTCGAAAAACTTATGTTTTACGCAAGACTATTAAGGGTAAAAGAAAAGGGTGTTTGTATTTTTTGAGCCTATGGAGGATTTGTTGATGAATAAAACGCCGAATGAATTATTTAATACTCAAAAAAGTGTAGATGTAAATGGTTCTTCTTTTGAATGGGACACTTCTAAGGGAGTCTTCCAATTTGAAGGTGGAGACGTCATGCTGTTTTGGATCGATTCAGCGTTTAAAGTTTTCCTGGATTCCATTGAAGAGATTACTGGCGAAGGTACAGCTGACCTTGTTTTTGAAACGGCAGGCTATCGTACCGGATTGGTTGTAAGTGATTTTTATAAGAATACGATTGGCGATATTAAAAAGTCGATAGAAGCCCTGCCGAATATTTATGTAACAGCCGGCTGGGGTAAAACGTTTATCGATGTAAATATAGAAAAGAAAGAAGCAGTCATTACAATCTCAAATAGCTGGGAAACAAAGGTGAAAAAGGCACAAGGTAGCCAGCGTATGGGACGCTTCTTACCTGGACACTGGGCTGGTGTTTTCACTGGGTTGTTTGACACGCATATGTGGTATGAAGTTCAAGAGGATGACTCCATACCTGATTTATTAAAAATAAAGATTACAGAGACAGATATTACACCGAGCGATAATATTCGTGATCTGGTTCAGCGTGAAGAACAAAATGAAATCATGAAACTTGAAGCAATGGTTGAAAACCGTACAAGAGAGCTTACTGATTTAATAAGAGAAATTTCATCCCCGATTATTCCGGTAACCGATCATATTGTTGTTATCCCATTAATCGGTAAATATAACGAATTGCGTTCTAAAGATATGTTAGAACATACACTTACATCGCTGCCGCAGCATAGAGCGAAGTTTGTGATCTTAGATTTGACGGGTATCAAGTCGATTGATTCAGAGATGATTGATATGTTAAATAAACTCGTCTCATCTGCCCGCTTGTTTGGAATGGAGACGCTACTTGTAGGTATTTCACCAGAGTTGAGCATGGAAGTAACGAAGCATCAATACTCACTAGGTGATAGCACTTATTTTAGAAACTTAAAGCATGCGATTCATTTTGCCTTTGCAAAAGAAGGGATGTTTATACAAGAACCGAATCAACCTTAAAAAAATAAACGAAAGCCACACCATTTTGATAATGGCGTGGCTTTTTTGTGATTATATTGTATCTGCGTCCCCTCAGGATGAACAAAAATAGAGAATATGTATTTGTTTGGGGACTGTCCCGGGTCTGTCCCCATATGTCCCCAATTTTTTCAAACCCCAACATTCGTCTATGCAACTTGTCTCCACCTACATACTATATAGAGAAACCGAAGCCTGATACAGGAAATCGGTATCATTCCAGTGAGGTGAAATTTTTTATGTGTTACAAGTGTGGAGATTTCGACCACTGCAAGTTCAAGAAAGAGAAAAAGCATGACAAGAAGAAAAAGCACGACAAGAAGAAAAAGCATGACTTCAAATGCGAATCTTCTTCCTCTTCTTCTTCTTCATCTTCTAGCTCTGAAGTCTTGAAGTGCAAAAAGGTCAAAAAGAAAAAGCGTCATCACTGCTGCGATCCTTGGGCAAAAATCTTGTTCTGTTAAAAAAAAGGAGACCGAAGTCATCGGTCTCCTTTTTCTTTACTATGTTACAGACGTTTCGTTCCAATATAACGAGGCTTCCAATAGCTGTTATCCATCTCAGAGATTGTTACACCTGTTGATGAACCAGCGTGGATGAACTTACCGTTCCCAATGTAGATTCCCATATGAGATGCACCTGGCTCGTACGTTTCAAAGAATACTAGATCTCCAACAGCTTGACTGTACACTTTATATCCTGTGTTCGCCCACATATCTTTTACTGTTCTTGGCAAGTAAATGCTGTGAGAGTTTTTAAATACATAATTGATATAGCCAGAGCAATCGAAACCGTCAGGAGTTGTCCCGCCCCACTTGTAAGGCGTTCCTACAAAACGCTTTGCATAATCTACTAAGTAGGAATTGTTAACGTTATAGACTCCTAGTTTGTTGAATGTGGTGCGTCCAGCTATTCCATCAGCTGTTAATCCTTTAGCACGCTGGAAGCTAACAACGGCACTCTTTGTATAAGAGCCATAATAAGTAGTCGTCGATCCGCTATATGTAAAATAACCCTTATCGCGTAATATTGTTTGAAGTGTTTTTACATCTGAATGAGTCATTGTTGGACGAAGCGTCTGATCTCCGATATTTGCAAAAGCTTGTACTGGTGATAATAATAAAGCCGATCCTAAAACCGTAGTTGTAATCCATTTTTTCATAATATATCCCTAACCCCTTTTATTTTCCAAGTAATCTATTATTATCCTACTATAGAAAAAGAGGGTTGTGTTTTACGCTTCAATTACGAAAAATAGGCATATTGTCCATCTTGTCAAAAGATGTCGTTTCATCTTTAAGAGCAAACAAAAAAAGAATAACCTCATTGAAGTTATCCTTTCATGCATCTATTACCCTACTATCTCACCAAGCGTCTCCGCAAAATTCTTGGACTGTGTTACTGACCCAAACTGCCTTACTTTTTGCTTCGAACCGTAAAAGAGCAGTTCTCCTTCTTTTAAAATTAAGAAAGAAGTGCATAGTGTTTCAAGTTCTTGTGCATCATGGCTGGAATATAGAATTGTCTTCCCTTCACTTCCGAGGTGCCTTAGGTCGTTCACGATTTCCTGTTTTGCTGAAATATCAATCCCAACTGTCGGTTCGTCCAGGATCAGGATGTCCGGATTATGCAGCAAGGCGATCAAGATGTTGAGCTTACGCTGGTTTCCACCGGATAGGTGCTTCACTTTTTTATCAAGATGCTCAGCCAGCTTCCACTCCTCACACCTTCTCATCCATTTTTCCTCAGAAGAATTTTTAGCTAGTTTCGCAAAAAAGCGAAGATTCTCGCGTGCTGTCAGTTCGTGGTACACCGCAATCTCCTGCGGTACATAACCGATCTTTTCACGTATCTTTTTCGTCTCTTTTTTAGTATCCATTCCATCGACCTGAACGGAACCATTTGTGCCTTTCATGATCGTGGCCATAATTTTAAGAAGCGTGGACTTCCCTGCACCGTTTGGGCCAACAACGCCGACAGTTTCCCCTTTTTGGATACAAAAGTTTATATCTTTAAGTACTTCTTTACGTCCAAACTTTTTTGATAGATTTTCTGCTATGATCAAGCGTTGTCACCTGCCTTCATTGTTGAAAGTCCGTATAAGAGGATGCTGATTCCGACAAACACCAATGGAATCATGAGCGTCTCTTGGTTTAAAGCTGAGATGATCCAATATTGCGGCGTCCATTGCGCTGCTTTTTCTAAAAGACTCGAAAGTTCGTCACTCGGGAAAAAAGTTCCGCTTAAAAGCGATGTTGCGAGTACGACAAAGAGTGTTACAGCTTGCCACGTTCGGTTGGAATGAACAAAATAAGCAAACAAAAGTGACAAGGCATTTAAAAATAGTATATATCCTAGCAATGCTACAATCGTTGAGGCATTCACCACTATTTCACCTTTCCACCAGCCAAAACCGGCCAACAACACCAGGAGTTCGAGCTGAAGAATTAGTACACCTAGCGCGTTTCCTCCCCAATAAACCGTAAATCCCCCAACTGAATAGGGCACCCGTGAGCGCATTCCTGAATCCCGGTCTTTAATCGGCCAGCTGTTCCATAAAAAGCTGAACAGCATAAGCATCACTAGCATTCCAGGTACGTAAATCGATACTGCTTGATCATCAACGGATTGAGCTTTTTCTTTTGTAGCACCGACCTTATAATCGACAGTCATAAGGGGTACCGGGTTCCAATGTTTATCACTGTATGCCCAAGCGTCTTTCCAAACGGAAGCCTGCTCTTTCGCGTCCAGCTTTTCGCTTTTCCCATATGTTTTTAAGACCGTATTTGCACCGTAAGAATTACTCGATAAACGCTTCACTTCACTCGCAAAAATTTCGCGGACCAACCCATGTGACAGGGTTCCGGTTGAAAGCCACATCGTCACGAGTTCGTCTTCATCATTTTCTTGAATGCGTTCCATAAATCCTTCTGGTATCAAAAATCCGATAGCTGCTTTTTGAGTCTCAATTTCGTTTCGCGCCTCTTCTTGATCAACGACTCTAATTGCAACAGCTGGATTCTCGCTCACACGTTCAATAACAGTCTCGGAATAATCAGATGCGTCCTCGTCCACAATCACAACAGGGATTTTTGTTGCGTTTGCCGTTTTTTCAACAGACAGATCTAAGAAGCCGAGCAAAAGTACAGGGATAACAAGCCCTACCCAGCTCCACGGACTTTGAAGCAATAATTTTATACGTGTAATGGCAATTGTCCAGACCATGGCAACCTCTTCTTTATTGTGATAATCAGGATTCCGAAGACCCAGAAAACAACGGAGAATCCCATTAATGTGCCGACCAAACTCCATTCGCCCGCACCTGAAAATAGCGTCTCTACTAATCCATTATGCGTGTGATGCAGTACGTTTAAAAAGCTCACGCTGCGCCACAGTTCTGGCAAATATGATAACGGCAACACACTTCCGCTCGTTGCTGTCACTCCAACTACCAGCAGAATTCCCGCTCCCCATTTTGCACCGTTACGCTGAAAAAGTTCATGACAAAGGGCAAACAATGAAGAAACGGCTAAACAATAGGCTAATAGAATGACCGTCGCAACTATGCTCCACGTTTTCGTAACACTATAAAAAAGCAGTGTTAATACAACACTTTGAATCACGAGCAGCATGAATACCGATATGATGTTTCCGAAAAAGAAAACCGATGAACGCACACCTTGCAGAGAAAGCCGCTCCCTTAATGCGGCCTGTTCTCCTCTCGCGGTTAAGCTCATACCAAACAAACCACCGATCAAAAGCAGAATCAGTACACCTGAAAGGCTGTAAAACTCAACAGGTGTAATGCCTCCAAACGCACTCAAAGTTTCCGTTTCGTAGATCTTGTTTCGGTTAAGAGCCTGCAGTGTAAAATCGGTAATAATCGCGTCTCGGTAAGTCGCAAATTCCTCAGAACTCAGCCCCATTTTTCGCAAATAATGAAAAGCTGCGTTCGCTCCGCTTTGCGCCGCAGAGATTAAGTTGGCGTTCGATACCATCACTTGCTGTAATAACTCAGCTTGAAACGGACGTTCCGGATTACCAATCACCGTTACTGGGATGTTTTTGCCCCTGCGGATTCCTTGAGTAAACCCGTCAGGCACAATTACCATTCCAGCAATCTCATTATCCGCCAGCATCTCACTGGCTGTTTTTCCATCTGTTTTTTGAAAAGAGAGTACGGCTTGCAACTCTTCGGATTCTTCATATTGTTTCATTAATAATTTCGTTTCAAAGGTATTATCTTCATCCACGATTGCGACAGCAAAGGGCTCAACCCACTTTTTCTCGTCTAAAAGAGGCTTCAATCCTAGATACGTGATGCCGAGCAGCAAAAGCGGAAAGAGCATCATAGCGAACAGCGGCATCGGCTGCTTCAGCCAGCATTTTACCGTTAGATGGGCAATGAGTAACGTTTGCCTCATAACATAATTCCTTTCGCTTAAGAAGTTTTATTCGAAAATTAGAAGATGTTGATTTCCGTTCCAGGTGCTCGCTTTCCGCGGGGCGGGCGGTGAGCCTCCTTGGCGCTTTGCACCATTAGGAGTCTCACCTGTCCCACTGATCCCGCTGGAGTCTCGCACCTTACGCTCCAATCATCTATTCAACGAAGCATACCCATTAAATGTTCGATAGCATTAAGTTTGAACCTTTAAAAAAAGGACAAAGATCAACTTTGTCTTAAGTTATCTCTGTCCTTCTTATTATATATTAAAGTCCTTGGAACATTTGAGCGTTTTCACCGACAAATTGCTCGATGTTGCGCTGGATCTCAGACATCATGCCCATCATTTCAGCGTCGCTCATCTCTGCTACGTTAACAGCTTTATCTTCTGATAACTCAGGGAACTTAAGCTTGTCGCCAAATGTTGTTTTCGTCTTGATGTTCAAGCCAACATTGATGTCACCCATTGAAGGATCATTTCCTACTAATGTTACTTTATAATCATGATTCGCATAATCTTTATCTAGATTTTGGTCTGCTTTATGCTCGATTTCAATTGTCATATCAGGAAGTTCCATTGGTGCTTCACCTGCTGGAACAAGCTGAACCGTCCAGTTCGACTTCTTGTCAGTGCCTTCACCTTTTACATGGAATCCGATACCTTGAGTAGTGCCGTTTTCGTTCACTTCGAATTTCGCTTTAATGTCGCGCTTCTTGCCATCGTCGCCTTTTGGCTCGCTTTCCATTTTCACATCAACAAGCAATGCTTCGCCTTCAGGACCTGCGTTAAGAACCCAAGAAGAGTTCGTTACATCGCCTTTCGTCCAGCTTTCAGCCTTGTAGTTCATTGGAATTGTTTCGCCTTCAGCACCCAGTTTCATTGAAAGGTCGCGGCTTACTACTTTATCATCGCCGTCAACAATCACAACTTGTTTCATACCGCCAGGGATTTCTAGATCTTCATTAATTGCTTTTTTAGCATCAGTCAGCATTTTTTCAATTTCTTTTTTCGCATCTTCTTCGCTCATTGGAGCTGTTGAAGTCATATCGAAATTAAAACCGCCTTGCAATGCTGATTGCTCAGCTAAAGCATTCATGATTTCTTCGTCGTTCTCGATTTTTTCAATAAAGTTAATCAAAAGTGTTTTTGTTTCTTTTTCAGAAAGAGAAACCGTTAACTGGCGAAGCTTCTCGCCTTTGAAGTCAACGTCTTCTTTTAGTGTTACGTTTTCGTCTTTCACGCTGTCTGCATAAACCTTCGCAAACTCTTCGAACGCTTCATCGCGTGCTTCTTCACTTAAGTCGCCTTCAACCGCTTTAAAGAAGTTCTGAAGTTTTTCCATTCCAACGTACGCTGGATCGAACTTACGCATTACATCGCCAAATTTATTATTAGGGAAGTATACGTGCTTATCGTAAGCAGCAGGTACGCTTAATGCTGTTTGTTTATTGTTTTGGTAGAATTCAGCTTTTACAAGGTCTGTGTTGTTCAAAACAAGTGCCACATCAGCTGACCCTTCTTCTTTCTTAGGATCGTGCTGTGTTGTCATTTTAATCTCACTGTTAGAAAGAATCGAACCGATCATTGCCGCTTCCATTCCGCCCGCTCCTAACATGGACGGATCCATTTCCACACCAACGCGTGCTTCAGACTTATATGCTTCTTCCATTTGCTTTTCTGAAAGTGCTAATGCATCTCCAAAGCTCTCTTCAAATGACTCGTTCATCGCTTTGAACGTGTTCAGTTCTGATTTCAAATAAAGTTCACGCGGTGATAGATCGATGAACATTGCATATGCCGTTGCTCCAATCGCGATGATCGCGATAAGTGCAAGCCCAATGATCAACGGACGTTTCTTACTGCCTGTACTCTGATTAACTTGAGTTTCCATCGTTTGGTTGTCCCCCTCTTAATAAATGTATAAGCTTTTCCCTACCAACTTATTACACTGTTATTCTAAAAAAATATCAGCTTATTTCTCTACTGGTAAAGATGGTTAATAAAGGAATTTCATACCCACAGTTTTCTACTATACCCTAATTATAGAATTATATCCATCAAATTGCGTAGTAAGAAAGGCTGAATTTAATTGGTAATTAAAACCGTCCGAAGCCTCTTGATTGCTGATTTTCTCCACGATTTCACAGCATACACCGTGACCCCGTACATCTCAGCTATCTCTGCCTCACTCTTCATCTGAAAAACTCGCTGCGTCACCCACCTCTGCTGGTTTTCTGTCAGGTGCATCAAATATAGATTCATTGTTTCATCCTCCAAATATGGAATCGTGTCTTCATGGGAAAGGGTACGGAACGTCAACGAATCGTGAGGATCCTGGATTTCTTCTGCTTCCTGCCGTCTCGCCTCTCCTCTCAGCTCTTGAAGGATACGGCCCCTGACAAGCAGGTACGCATACGAGGAGAACTGTCCTTTTTCAGGATCGAAGGTTTCGTAAGCTTTCCAGAGTCCTAGTAAGCCAGCTTGATAGTATTGGTCGAATTGGGACGTTAAGTGGTAGAGCCTGATCTGTGATTTGATAAGCGGATCGTACATAGAAGCGATTTGTTCAAAGGACATTTCTTTCATGGGAATACAACCTTTTGGAATGTGCGCACATTCGGGGATTTCCGCGGTACCCTCACTATAAAATTTGAATTTGAATGGAAGCAAAGCAGCGTTTTTAAAGAGTAATAAGTTGTTCGTGATCAGAAGAAAAATATTGTTACGAGATCGTTTATTGAGTTATCCACAGAATAAAGATCATCTGACAAATTACGACACATTTTCGGCGTGATATTCTCAATAAACGAAAAATTCCAGTCACATTTTTGAGTAAATCAGCTCCAGTTGTGGATAAATAGTGATTCAAAAAATTTTTATATGGATGGCTCTTTCCTTTCCTTCTCTGGAACTTATGAAGTGAAAGGAGGTGAGGTACATGGCTACAGCAGCATTGATCGATTCCGCAATGCGCTTAGAGCTTGATGGAGGTTTAGACGCAGACAACAAACCGGTGATGAAGTACAAAAACTTCGCACATGTAAAAACAACATCGACTCCAGACCAGCTCGAAGCCGTTGCGACTGCACTTGCAGGACTTCAGATTTATCCGCTAGTCGGTATCAGACGTAACGATTCCTTCGCGATTCAGCAGTAATGACTGATGTGTGAGGAAAATATAGAGGAAAGGAGGGATTTCAATGGCCAAAGTACTTGAATTGCAGTTTCTTAACCAGGAGAACAAAACGGTGACAGTCCGTTTGGACGCACCAATTGAGCCGGTTGATCCCGCAGCTGTTAACGCTGCTATGGACACGGTAATCGCCCAAAACATCTTCACTTCATCAGGCGGAAGCTATACGAGTAAAAAAGGTGCGCGTATCGTTGACCGTGAAGTGAGTGACATCGACCTAGGTTAATTCATAAAATAAGTGACTTCAGCGACCGTAAAAAAAACCGTCTTCTAGCCAATTGGTTAGAGGACGGTTTTTTAGGTTGTGGATAATGTTGATTATGTGGATAAGTATAGCTATTTATACACATGAAGCACGATTTCACTTTTTGCTACTTGTGGATAAGTTGGACTTGAGACTCGTATATCGATTGTCACTGACTCTTTTTCTATAGCTGAAATGGTTCCTTCGATGGTAACTGTCTCCCCAACGAATACGGGTGCTCTAAATTTCATTTCATACGATTTTACCCAATAATCTTCCTCCAAGAAAGGATCCACGATATTTGATGCGATGGCCATGGAAAGCATCCCATGTATGATTTTAGCTGGAAAACCTTTTTCTTTTGCAGCATTATCTTCAAAATGAATCGGATTGAAGTCTCCAGACACTTCCCCGTATTTTCTTACCATTTGTTCTGTTACTTCTATATGTAAAGGCTCGAGTGTGTCACGTGCTTTTATAGAATCAGAAAGCATTTTTACTCCGCCTCCTTTAGAAGCGTTGTTTTTGCCGAAAATACAATGTTTTTATGCTCGTTTCTGCCAATAAGCTCTTGGTGCAAAACGAGAAATTGACGTCTTTTTACTACTGAAATCAAGGAAACGGTACATTGAAGTGTATCTCCCATCGAGATAGGATGTTTGTAATAAAACAGTTGGTCTTTGTGAATAAATGATTGCTCCTGAAACCACGGGACATTTATATATTGATAAAAAATCATCGGAAGGGCTGGCGGAACGTGCTGTGAAGCATTTTTCGAGATGCTAGCCGCTTCATAGTAAGCATTAACGAGTTCTTCCGTTACCGTAATTGAAACTGGCAGCGTTGTTGCCTCTTCCCACTGTTTAAAATTCATATAGCTCACACCTTTCAAATAGTGTCGCGATCCCGAGCCCGCCGCCAATGCCTAACGTGGCTATGCCAAAACGGTCCTGTGACGTCATTTCCCTTAGCAGTGAAGTCACTAAAATGGCTCCTGACGCCCCATAAGGATGTCCGAATGCAATCGCACCGCCACCTTTGTTCAGCTTGTCCCACGGTATACCAAGTTCTTGAGCGGACGCGACAACTTGGGATGCGAATGCCTCATTCAGTTCAAATACATCAATATCGCTTATAGAAAGGTTCATCCGCTGTAAAAGTGTGTTTACAGCTGGAACTGGACCGATTCCCGGCAAGTTTGGATCGACACCTGCAGTGACAGCGTCGATAAATTTTAATTTGGGAGCGAGCTGCAGCTCTTTCGCTTTTTCTTCACTCATGATGAGTACGATAGATGCACCATCATTCAAACCGCACGAATTCGCAGCTGTAACCGTTCCGTTGTCTTTGAATGCAGGTTTCGCTCTTTTAATAATTCTTTCGATCACAGAAAGCCTCTTGATGCCTTCGTCGATGGTAGGCACTTCATTATAGGAAACGAGTTCTTTTTTAAAGCGATTTTGTTCAATGGATTCAATCGTTCGCTTATAGCTTAATAGCGCATATTCATCCTGCATTTCACGGGTTATGCTGTATCTTTCAGCCACGTTCTCAGCTCCAACACCCATGTCAGGATCACCAATTGAATCGGGAGAAAAACGAGCTCTTCTTGAAAACGTAGATGTACTCACAGATTCAGTACCACCTGCTAAATATATCTCCCCGGCTCCAGTTTGGACGAGACGACATGCGAGGTTTACGGCTTCAAGTCCAGAACCGCATTGACGATCAACTGTAAAACCCGGAACGGTCTCCGGTAAACCTGCCGTTAAAGCAGATAAGCGTGCAAGGTTGCCGCCAGGACCAACTGTATTCCCTAAAATTACATCTGACACCATTTCTGGAGGAACGTTATTTTCTTGCAATATATTTTGTATGACAGCAGCCGCTAGTTTTTCCGCTCCAACATCTTTAAAGTAACCAGCCTTTTTTCCGATCACAGTCCGTTTGGCATCGATAATAACAGCTTTTCTCATGAACTGAAAACTCCTTGGCTATAAATCTCTTTTACCTTTGACCGTGCTATTTTTCCGCTGGACGTATAAGGAAATTCTTTAGTAATAATGATGTGCTTAGGCACTTTAAATGTTGATAGATGTTTCCTGCAAAAACGCTGGACGTCACGAACTGCCAGATCTGCATTCTCATTTACAATGATTGCAGCTGTAACCTTTTCTCCCCAATAAGAATCTGTCACACCAAAAACGACTGCTTCTTCAATACCATCTAGTGAATGGAGTACATTTTCGATTTCTTCAGGATAGACGTTTTGTCCTCCTGAGATAATCATATTGTTGCTGCGTCCAATAATGTACAAATCATCTTCTTCATCTACCTTGGCCAGGTCTCCTACTGTCAACCAGCCGTCACTGTCCCATACTTCTTTATTCGCATCAGGCCGGTTAAGATAATGGGAAAAAAGCATCTCACTTTTTACATAAAGTGTACCTATTTCACCTTTTGCAACTTCGTACCCATCTTTTCGAATGGAAAGTTCCACATTATGAAATGGACGTCCTACAGATGAAGGCTTTTGTATGGCAGCGCGATGATTGATAAAGCTTACAAAACTCAATTCAGACGCACCGTAAAACTCAAAAAGCTCTGTTTTAGGAAATAAAATATTAATCTTATCTTTAAGTCCGGGTTCCCATTTGGCTCCTGAGGATATAATTTTCTTTAGTCTTGGAGTGTCATGCTGATCATCCATTTCTTTAGTAAGTGCAGCAAGCATAGTAGGGACAGCATAAAGAGCTGAAACCTGGTCTGTCTCAATCTCTTTTAAAGTTTGGGCAGCTGAAAACTTTGGCAGCAGCTTGACCGTTCCGCCCAAATAAAGCGTGCTGATGGCTGCATACAAAAACAAAGAATGCACGAGTGGTCCAGGTACAAGTACTGTGTCACTCTCTGTTAGTCCAAAATCTTCTTTACTGCACGCAAAGCTTTTTACCCAAGAACGGTGGTTGCGTACAAAGCATTTAGGTATACCCGTTGAACCTGAAGTAAACCCCATATAAAACAAAGATTCGTCTGTCACGGTACTTGTGAAATCTTCTTTTGATGTTGATTCATGCATTGCTGATAACAGAATTAACTTTGCACCTTTATGATTAATTTTGTTCTGCAATTCTTCTGTTGTAATAA
The DNA here is from genome assembly GCF_042680145.1 of Fictibacillus halophilus. Lineage (GTDB taxonomy): Bacteria > Bacillota > Bacilli > Bacillales > Fictibacillaceae > Fictibacillus > Fictibacillus halophilus_A. The sequence goes on from NZ_JBHTNQ010000001.1 coordinate 2,920,158, forward strand.
CCAAATCAGGCTGACTTTGGGAAAACCTTTGGTTCAGTTCGCTTTCTTTCCATTTCAAATCGAGAGGAATGGAAATCCAACCTGCAGAAATAGCTCCTAAGAAGTATTGTAGAAAATCAATTCCGTTTGGCAGATATAGTGCTGCTTTTCCTTGAGATTCTTCAAATGGCTGCTCCATAAAAAAAGCAGCGATCTTTTGAACGTTTTTGTTCAACTCTTGATAGGAAATTCTTTCTTCACCCATTTGAACCGCTGTTTTTTCGGGATATAGAAGAGCACTTTTTTTGATTGTATCTGAAATAAGCACAAAAATTCCTCCTACAGAAAAAGACTGCCCGAGGGCAATCTTATTGGCTGATCGTTCTATTTTGAGTAAGAGCGGTCTGGTTTTTAAATAATCTTTGTCTTATTTTAACACCAAGTACAGCAGCGATAACAGCTTTTATTAAATCGCCCGGCAAGTATGCTAATCCTGAAACTGCCGCTGTTTCCAGGCTGATGTCCATTACAAAAGCAACAACAGGAATACCGCAAAGGTAAACAAAAACGATACCTGCAACGAAATTGTATAAAAAGACTTTCCACACTTGAAGTGGCTGTCTTGCTTTTTCGATTAATAATCCGATTAGGAAAGCTGACAATGGCCAGCTAAGTAGATAACCCGCACTCGGTCCTACAAAAACTCCTGCACCGCCTCGTCCACCAGCTAACCCTGGTACACCGGCTGCGATCACTAATAAGAATACAATCATACTCATTCCGCCTAGTCTGGCACCAAGTACCACACCTGCAAGCATAACACCGAGAGTTTGTGCAGTAATCGGCACTGGCGTAAATGGTAATACGATTGGCGGTAGGAACCCTAATACAATCATGATTGCTGCAAATAATGCTACATAAGTCATCTCTTTTGTTTTCATGTATAAACACCTCGTTGTTTTTATGTTAACTAATATATATTTTAAGTTAACATTAAAAACGCTTCAATGGCAATATATAATTGTTTTCGCTATAATTGCTTAACAAACAGAAGTTTTTCATAAATAAAAGGAAATTTTATAACAATTATGGTAAAATAGGACAAACAAGATGAAGTTGGAGGAAAAGGCATGGAATTTAAAATCGGCGATATCATTGAAACGTTTGACGGATTAAAAGGAGAAATTACATCTTTATTAACCAACACCGCTGTTGTGGACTTTTCCGTAACAGAAAACTACGAAGAACATTTTGAAGATGCAAAACAAGTAGTCCGATTAAACGATATTAGACAAGTAGTGAATAGCTGAATATTATACACAGAAAACAGCCCAGTGAATAAATTGGGCTGTTTTTTATTTTACTTATTATTTAATAATTGTTCGATTTATTCGATCCTGAGGAAACAGGATCGTTAGCGTTTTTCGATGGAAAGCCTGTGTTGTAGTTGCTCAAGCTTTCGTTTTGCGATGACTTGCTTGTCTCTAAAGGATTTTCCGTTATTTCCGTCCCGGCATCTTTAAGCTTTGATGTAATATTATTAAGGTCCCCTCTAGCTTCCTTTGTTGTGGCGAATACATCATTCGATATTTCTTTTAATGTGTTGATGTTTCCAAACACATCTTTGTTCAGACGCTCATACAGATTTTGCGCATCCGTAATCGCTTCTTTCAGTGTGTTAGAAGCCGTTTTGAATTGGCTGATCATTTGATCTTTAACTTCACCTGGATTTTGTTTGACCTCTGTTATCATTTTGCTTGATGAATCTTTCAAGCCTACCGCTGTATTCTTGACTTTTGTTCTCGTATTGTAATCAATCAATGCCAAAGCTCCTCCAACTAGCCCGCCAATTACTATACCTTTTAGAAGCTTGCTGTTTTGTCCGTTTTCGTATAAATCATTTTGTGTTAAGTCATTTTGGTAAAATTCATCCTGATAGATATCTCGAGAATTTAAATTCTGTGCCATGTTATTTCCTCCTCTAAAATTATAGTCTCTTGTAACTACGGATTTCCCTTTTATATGAATGATAAACGTTCTAATGCGCCGGTAAATAATGACTATGCTAAGATTACTTGCAAAATCTTGTTCATTCGAATGAAACTGTTTCTACATAAAAACGTCTATTTCTCCGCATACTAGATGGAAATCATGCAAGAAGGAGGGTATTAAAATGGGAAAAGACAGACAGGAGAAAAAGCTTAGAGAGTCAGGCCGCGTTGAGTCAGACCGAGATCAAAGCTTGAAGTATTCAGGTGCAGCAAAAATGGAAAGTCCTGATGAGGCACGAGCTCGTAATCATCAAGACCAATAAACAGCAAAAACACTTGGGAATCCTTCAAAATCCCAAGTGTTTTTATTTGAGTTTAATCGATCTCACTATAAAAAATGCAATTGATGCGGTTATCGTAATGATAAATATAGGCAGATCCCACATACTTAGGGATGTGTTTTTCACATTTGCTATTTCCCCGCTTACCCAGCTCATATATATAAAGAAAAGCAGGACCTCATTTTTAATGACATTAAGCATCAGCCGTGCATTTTTATATTGTCTTTCCGCATTCTCTTCGGTTAAAAAAAGATAGTTATACACATGAGGAAATTTTTCAAGGACCGTTAGAAGCACCCACATCATGGAACCTATCACGAGTAAAATCCAAAGATTAACTTTACTTCCCCACCCATCCGGCTCTCCTGCTCCGTTAAAATGGATCGGAACCGTTCCAGGTATCGAACTCCACTGCATGATTAAGTTTGCGGCACCCGCAATAAAAAGAATGATAGCGGCTATATCTAAAATATTCTCAACAAATGTTCTTGGGATTTTTATTTTGGGGCGATTTTCGTAAAACATCCATCCACCTCCTCTTCTTTTATACGTTTTTTTCCAGATGAAGTTTCATTATTAAGGGAAGTTTCACAACAAATAAAAGAAGATGGCCCCTCTAAAAGCCATCTCCCCCACCGTTTATTTACTTTCAATCCCCATTGCGATAATAAACCAGTTGGCGCCGTTCTTGCTTCCAATTTGGAAAAAGAGCGCAATGATCTCTTCACGTGTAAAGTGTTCCGTTAGTTTGGTGTACATTTCATCCGGTAGCTGTCCGTGATATGCCATGATATGATCGGCTAATTCGAGTGCCAATTTGTGACGTTCGGACAATTCTGCTTCGCCTTTTTTCATGGCTGTTTGCCTTGAAGACTCATCCAGAGTCCCGTAGTCCATGTTTTGTCAGTAGTCGCAGCCGTTGTTTGATGCGGAACGCAAACGAAGCATTTCCATCAGCTCAGGTTCAAGGATATTGTTGAGCGCCTTGTCCATTTGCTGAAATGCTTCAAGAATTTCCGGAGCATTAGCAAGTGCTTTATTAAAAGGTGTACCTTCTACATTAACTTCAGGCAGTCGTGCCATTTTTCAGCCTCCTTTTAATATATATTTCTTCTTGTTTTCAATTTACGATACCTTCTTTCATTTTCCTATCATTCTGCTTTGTAAAAAAATTCAGATATAGTTTTTACATTCGTGTTATGTAATGTTTACTATCGTAACTCTATCTTAAGATAATAGTTAAGTATTACATGTTACGCTTTATTCATAGTCACATAGACTCATTCATTACTGTGACGTGGTAAATTATCATTATTTTCAGATAACGTTAAAGGGTTTTGTAGAAAATTGTTGAATCCCTTTAGCAACCCAGCCAAGCTTGCTTGGTAAATACATCAGAGGAGTGATTTTATGTTAAAGCGTTTCGTGGCAGGCGCCGCGTCTTTACCATTATTGATATCTTTAGCTCTCCCGGCTTCGGCTGCTGAGCCCGAAGTTCAGGAGGCTTCATTTACATCTGCTGCTAAACAGCAGGCTGCACCACAGGAAATTATCGTTCATTATAAAGATTCAGTTTCTGCTGCTTCAGCAAAAAATGGTGCTTCAAAGTTTGGTGAGGTTGTCGATTCAACTGAAGATTTTACGGTTGTAAAGGTGAGCGGCAATGTAGCAGATGCTGTTAAGAAGTTTGAAAGTCTTGATTCTGTAGAGTACGCAGAGCCGAATACTACTTTACACGCGAGCTATGTTCCAAATGATCCTGATTATAAAACGAAACAATACGCTCCTCAAAAAGTAAGTGCTGAACAAGCTTGGGACACTACGCAAAGTGCATCCAGCGTTAAAATCGCGGTTATCGACACTGGCGTTGATTATAATCACCCTGATTTATCAGGAAAAGTAATCAAAGGTGCAGATTTTGTTGATGACGATAACGATCCGATCGACGAAAACGAGCACGGTACACACGTCGCTGGTATCGCTGCGGCTAACACGAATAACGGTGTTGGAATCGCAGGCCTTGCTCCTAAAGCTTCTATCCTAGCGGTTCGTGTATTGGATGCGGAAGGCAGCGGATCACTGGACGATGTTGCTCAAGGTATCCGATATGCCGCAGACCAAGGTGCTCAAGTTATCAATTTAAGTCTTGGCGGTTCAATCGGATCACAGACGCTTCAGGATGCGGTTAACTATGCTTGGAATAAAGGTTCAGTAGTTGTTGCAGCTGCAGGTAACTCTGGCGTTGCTCTACCAAGCTACCCGGCTTATTACTCGAATGCGATCGCGGTAGCTGCTACTGATCAAAACGATCAGAAAGCTTCCTTCTCGAACTTTGGTACTTGGGTTGATATTGCAGCACCTGGTGTAGATATTTATTCTACGATACCAAATAATCAATATGAGAGTTTCTCTGGAACTTCCATGGCATCACCGGTTGTTGCGGGTGTAGCAGGACTTCTGGCTGCCCAAGGCAAGAACGCTTCACAAATTCGCGCGGCACTTGAAGATACGGCAGATCCTGTTACTGGTACAGGCACGCTGTTCCAGAACGGACGTGTGAACGCAGCCAAAGCTGTTCAGCAATAAATAGATGTTTTACAGCCTCCGGAAGGATCCCCCCCTATGCTTCCGGGGGCTTTTTGTTTAAAATTCTCCGCTTTTTGAAACACTGATAAAAAGGTTAAGTGCAAAAGCGGAGGAATTCATATGTTTGGCTTTAGAAAAAAGAAAAAGCAGAAGAGTAAGGAAGTTGGAACTCAAGTTCAGTCTACTGATGCAGAAAAAAAACAAACTGAAAAAGAAGCAGAAGAAAAGATTGTGTATTTCTTTTTAATCAGTACTGCTATATTTGGTGTAGTTTTATTGGTTCTTGGTATTTCGAGAGAGTTTACTTGATTCTATAGATTTTTGGATTAGTCCTCTTTATTAAAAGAGGACTTTTTATATGAAAAAATAGTCGTTATATGTAGAAGGACTCGGCGGAGAATGTGTCGAATTTTGATTTGAAGAGATGAAAATTATGTAAAAACTAAAAAGACGCTCCGGAGGCTGTTCGTCACTTCCCCCGAAGCGCTTTGATTTCTTTTTTTAGTGCAGTTAGCTGGTCTTGAATGTCTTTCATTTGATCTTCTTGTTCCTGCTGCTCTTTTTGGTTTTGAATTTTGTTGATATAAATTTGTCTGAGTGTGATCGCGGCACTTATCGTTGAAAGAAAGTCACCTGCTGTAACCAGTGTGGAGCCGAACAATGCGAGTTCAGCGGCAAAAGTATCTGCGTCTTTTACGCCTGCTAAATAATCTTCTTCTGCAGCTTCTAATATGACGTCAACAACACGTTGGTTCAAGGCACTCACTCCTTCATTACTGGTTTTTATATAATATGCGTATTACCCAGTTGCGGTGCTATAGCCTATTTAGTTTTCATACCTGTTTTTAATAGCAAAATAATTTCGTTTTTTCGTCATTGTTTCTTGAAGTATAGGCATTTTGACCGATATAAAAGTGAATAGGGGGAGGTTTGGCGATGGAACAGTGGCTTTCTTTTCGAATTCCGTTTGATATTTATTCGATCTATATCTTGCTTGCAGCTTTTATTGTAGTCGGAATTTTTTCAGGCCTGCTTCGAACAGCCTTACCAGAGTGGTCAGTCAAAATCTTTAGTTATGCAGGATTTTTGGGAGTCGTTTTTGCTTGGTTAAAGCTTTTGGAATATTGATATTTACATAAAGGAAACGCCCTTGGTCTTGATGACCACCGGGCGTTTTCACGTTTATATAGATTTGAAAAGAAGTTTTCTGAGAACCGGCATGAGGTAGTCGACGAGTTCAGCAGCACTTGGCACGACAACGTTTTGCGGACCGTAGATATTCTGCATGAGCTTCTCTTCTTCCTCCGAAATTTCACCATTCGCGATGAACATGCCGATTGTTTCGATTCCAAGCTTTCGTGTACGGGTAACGGCTTCGTGCGTATCGAGAACTCCGTGGGATTCGTAATCAAAAGCTGCTGGTTCACCGTCAGAGAAAACGAGCAGGATTTTTTGCTGCTCCGGGCGTTTTGCGAGTTCTTCACCCATCCGGCGGATTGAGTATCCGTCACGGTTGTCTTCCTGAGGCTCGAGCTGCATGATGGATGCCCCTGGCTGATGAAGCGAATTTCTATATGAGATTACCTCATGAAAATAGTTCGGCTGATCGTCTGTTGTCGCTTCAGCTGCATCTTCCCAGAAACCTACGACTGAATGTGGAATTCTGAGAGCTTTTAACGTTTCATGAAAAAGAACGATCCCTTTTTGCGTCTCTTCCATCTTGTTGAACATCGATGCTGAACAGTCGACAAGAAGCGTGAAAGTCGTATCCAGTTCATGCTGCGACTCTTGTTTTTTTCTAAAAATTCTCGGGTTTTTGTCTGTTGCAAGTCTTGTAAGCTTCTTTCCTAGTCGTCCAAAGTGCAGATCTTCCCTTGGTGCTGTTCGTTTATGCTCCATTGTTTTTAGGAAATTCTGTTTGAGCTGTGTGACGAATGGTGAGATTTCTTGTTCAAAGAGCTGGTATTTTGCGAATTCTTCAGGTGTTGCCGGTTTAGCAGGCAGGGTATACTCTGTAACGTTTTTGTTTACTTCTCCATATCGGTAGTGATTCGCAGAATCAGAGCCGGTCTGGTTGCTGTCGGTTTCTGCTTCGTGTTCGTTTTGACTGTTGAAGTCGTTATTATCTGTCGTTTGAGCGCTCGTTTGAACAGAGCCAAATACAGCGTCACCACTATCCGCTTCCCTTGCCGCTTCTCCTAAAAGATCCGTATTTGTCCCTTGATCAAGGTCCATTTGTAAAAATGAATCCTGCGGGTCAGACGTTTCATCATGCCAGGAGGAATACTCTTCTTTCTCCTGCTCATCTTTTTTCTCTTCCTTATCGTCGTCTTTTTTGATCGTTTTTTTCGTTTTGGTTTCCGTGTTGCGGGTTAGGTCGTCGAACGTTTCGCTCTCATTTTCTATATCCGATATTTTCGGTTTATCACTAAAACTGCGGTATGCCGTTTTCATGTCTGTTAATTCTGGGTGTTGCTTTGTGATATCACCCATTTGAATTACGATTGCTGCTATATCTTGTGTTGACTCAGCAGTTGTAAGTTGTGCAAACAATGGACGCAGTTCTTGATAAAGTGCTTGTGTATCAGGCGGCACAGCAACAAAACGTTTATTCGCTAAAAGAATAACATGGCAAAATAATGCGTCAAGAATGCGCTTTTGCTGTATATGTTTTCGGTATTCACGGTTGTAATGCACCTGGAACGTTTCTTTCCGGAGCTTGAACGCGTGAGTCATTCCGGGCCGGTCCGTTATGCAAATCTGTTCTAAACGGAAGTCTTCGGCAAAGAGCAGAATCTGTTTTAAGAACTCACGGTGCGGATGTGATTTCAGTTCATCGAGCGTGTCCCAGATCACGATATCATCAGAATGAAACTGTGTGCCATAGCTGCGCAAATAAACGTCGGATTTCCAGCCTTCAAGCTGAATCTCCCGCGGGTATGGGTTCCAAAACTGACTGACATGTGTGATGCCCTTCTTTCTCTCAAGGTTAGAATGGTATGAGAAAGAAACGTCCATCTTTTCCACCTTTGAAAGGGAACGTGCAAGGTCTATCAGTTGCATATGAACAAAAGAATCGATCTTTGTATCCGCAAAAACTAGGAATTTCATCTAGGCGAAACCTCCAAAATCATCGTGGGAAATAAATTGTAGGGGGTCTGACCCCATTTCCCAGCTTACACAAACAGCGTCGCAGCCACATTGGAAACGAGGACGCGTTCGCGGGCGTCTTCAAGCTTGTCAGCGATGGCACGCTGGATGGCGCGTTTCGCCGGCAAGTAGACAGAGAGGTCGGCAGCATCAAGCAATGCGCGGATGGATGCAGCGTCCTCAGACAGATGGCCAGCTTTCGCCTGACCGATCAGGTCTGACGAAAGCTGTACAAACTTCTCAAGCACCTCTTCGTCTTTTTGCTGAGACTGGCTCTTCAGCATTTCTTTCAATGTATCTCCTTGGATATAAGGCACCTCGATTACAACGAAACGATTTTTCAGCGCTTCATTTAACGGCACCGTTCCGATATATCCTTCGTTAATAGCAGCGATCACATTGAAACCAGGTTCAGCTTTTACCACTTCACCAGTAAACGGATTTGCGATTGTACGGCGGTAGTCCAGCATACCGTTTAGAATCGGCAGTGTTTCAGGCTTTGCAATGTTGATTTCATCGATGTACAAAAAGTGACCGTTGTTCGCAGCTTTTGTTACAGGGCCAGGGATGAACTCAATCTCTTGTTTGCCGTCTTTGTAGCTTAACGTTTTATGGCCAAGAAGGGCTTCAGCATCGAGATCAACAGAAGCATTTACCTGGTGCAGCGGCTGTCCGAATAAATTCGATAGCAATTCTGCAAGCTTTGTTTTACCTGATCCTGTCGGCCCTTTCAGCAATACATTTTTACCTAATGCAAGTGCGATAACCGCGTCTTCCACGAGCGAAGCGTCAGGGGCAGTGTATCCTGGCTTTCCGATTAATTCTTTATATACATTCGGTAATTTTTCTATTCTTTGAGCCGCCTCATTCTGCAGCTTTTCTTTTATCTCAATCGGGATTTGAAGGTTCATTATAAAAAATCCTTTCTTTCATCTATCAACAGTATTTCCAGTAATTCCGTTACATAAATCCTTACACAATGTAACATTGTAAGCTTTTTCAAGGCAAGCCTGCAGAATTTCATTAAAAAACGCTTAGATCGCTATAACGAACTAAACGTCTTCATCCTTTTTCATAAGATTAATAATATGTGGTTTCGGCTCCCAGCAATTAAACTTATAATCCGGTTTGGTTTCATAACCAAGACGTGAGCAAAAGTAGTACATACCTTGCTCTGTTTTCTGAGGTTTGAAATTCACGCATGTAGCGCAGCAATGGTACTTATTTGTCTTCATAAGAGTCACTTCCTTTTACCGGTCCGTGAAGTAGCTTTTGATGATCGCCATATATTCTCTCACATGAGCTTGGGGAACGGATGAAATCCTAAGCGGTGACCCGAGCCCTTCCGCTTCAATCCCGACACGCTTGGCGATCATCTTTGTCCGAAAAAGATGAAAATCACTTGTCACGATCAGCACTTGATCGTCAGGCTGTATCATCTCTTTCGTATATAAAAGATTTTCGTATGTACTCGTCGCTTTTTCTTCAATTGTTATACGTTCCGGCTGGATTCCGTTCTCTATTAAGTAATTTTTCATAATGGTGCCTTCACTCGTCGTTTTACCGAACCCAAGACCGCCGCTTACGATAAAAGCAACGTCAGGATGGTTCTCCGCGTATGCTAAAGCTTGATCAAGCCTTCCTTTTAACACAGCGCCTGGACGATTGTTCTTCGTGCCGCCTCCAAGTACAAGGATGGTATCGATTTTTCCAGAAACCTTCTGTGGATCCGTGTTTGCTGATGCAAGAATAAGAGTTTCTAAGGTTGCTGCAAAGAGCAAAAGAGTTAGTACAGTTGTTAGAGTCGTCTTCTTGTACTTTTTAAAAAGATAGATTGCCGGTTCATATTTGTAAAAAAGGACAAAAAACATAGCACCCAATAAGAAGAAAACCGCGAGACCCATGTCCATGTTGGTAGTCTGAACGAGCATCGCAACGGCATATACAAAGAAAATAATGCTAAGTGATAGAAAAATTTTTTTCATAGATTCGGCTCCGTTTGTCAGTTTCTAATTTCTAGTATAAAGGAAAAAGAAAAAGAGCGGAGTTTTGAGTTTCCGCTCTTTTTAAAACTATTTTTTATTAATATCGGCTTTTTTAATTTCTTGTTCAATTTCATTTGTGATATCAGTTTTGATCGCACCTGTTGTTTTAGTTGCGTCTAGTTCCATTTCAGCTGTCTTTTTTTCTACAGCTTCGTTTTTTCTAGCCGTAATATTAGTAATCTCATCAGTGTAATGCTGTTGAAGTTCTGCTTTTTTGTCATTAACAATCTTGTCTTTTTTGTCTTCTAGCTCTTTGTTAGTACTATTAATAATCCCACTAATCGTTGCACTTACATTTTTTAATAGTGAATCTTTCTCTTTATTAAGCTCACTATCAATCTCTGTTTTAAACGTGTATTCAAGAATCTTCGTGTATAAAGCATCCGCAAGCTCTGGCTTTGCAGCGAATACCGAAGTTGTTCCGATACTCATTGCAAACGTTGTTGCCAAAACCACCTTCGGCCATTTCTTAGTTGCCTTCTTCTTTGCACCAAACTTTTCTTTTCTTGAGATTTCCATAAAAAATACCCCTTCCTTTATCTAGTAGAACGAATAAAAGAAGCGGTCGGTTGCGCTACTAGCTCTAGTCACTCCAAGCGCCCACATACAGAATGACCTTCAATGCTCCACACTTATTTAATTATATTCTGATATTAAATTACCACCAAAGGATATTACTGTAAATAGGTATTTATTAATTTTTACATACATTACAAATTTTAGTGAAAACGTATATTAAAAAAGAAAAGCGATATCGTCCATCTGAAGTGGACAATATCGCCTAAAATGTATTTGTCTGGGGTCTGTCCCCCTTTGTGAAACTCCCCACAATGTATGCAAAGAAAGAAAGTACGATCGGCATGACTACGGTGTGCATCCCCCAAAGATTCGGATAGTTGAGATGCAGCCACATATATGAACCTACTCCTACAACAATAGAAGCGAGTGCTCCGTTTGCATTCCCTCTCTTCCAATATAACCCCATGATGATTGGCCAGATAAAAGCTGCTTCTAAACCGCCAAATGCAAAAAGATTCAACCAGATCAACAGATCAGGCGGATTAATCGCCATCGCAAATACACTCAATCCGACTACTGCTGTAATACCAAAGCTTAATCGTTTTACCAAACGCTCTTCAGCATCAGGTTTTATGTAATTGATATAAACATCCTTGATGATTGCTGAACTTACTAGTAAAAGTACGGAGTCAACGGTAGACATAACCGCAGCAAGTGGTGCAGCAAGGACGATACCCGCTAACCAACCGGGCAGTACTTCTAGTGCAAGTAATGGCATAACTTTATCAGGCACTTCAATGCCCGGTAAAATCACTCTTCCAAATACTCCAGCTAAATGCATCCCTAGCATGATAAATCCAACCACAAACGTTCCTATGATCATGGCGCGGTGCATCGCTTTCGAATTCCGATAGCTCATAGCGCGTACCGATATTTGAGGCAAACCGACGACACCTACACCAACCAAAATCCAAAATGACGATACAAATAATGGAGTAAGTGATCCATCTGATCCGAACGGAGTAATGAGGTTAGGATTTTCCGCTCTCAATTCGCCTATGATATTTTCAATCCCTCCGCCAGCTACGATAGTTCCAGCTAGTATGATTACTGTACCAATCACCATGACTACACCTTGAATTGCATCTGTAATAACAACTGCTCTGAATCCACCCGCTATGACGTATACTAAAACAGATGCTGAGAAAATGAATAATGCTGTCGTGTAAGAAACGCCGGTAAAAGATTCAATCAGCCTTCCTCCACCAACCCATTGCGCAGCCATGGCTGAAAACAGGAAGATAACAATGCTTAATGCTGATAAAATAACAACCCACTTACTTTCATATCGGGATTTAAGAAAGTCAATAAGGGTCACAGCATTGATCTTTCGGGCTACAATTGCAAACTTTTTCCCTAAAACAGCGAGTGTAAAATAACCTGTTACAAGCTGTGCCATCGCGAGAAGAACCCAGCCAAGCCCAAGCTGATAAGCAGCACCAGGACCTCCAATAAAACTCGAAGCACTTCCGTATGTCGCGACCATCGTCATCGCAAGAACAAAACCGCCAAGCTCACGTCCAGCTAAAAAGTAGTCTTGCAAAAAAGAAGGTCCGCTCTTAATGTGCCTTGATGTATAAACACCAACTATAAAAACAAGTACTAAAAAGAAAGCTAAAGGAAGAATCACATCCCAGTTCATCGAGAGTCACCCTCCCCTTCATTATCATCTGAGTCAAATGGAACTTCTTTAAAGAAAAACTTCACCATTATAAAAACTAAAATTGTAAAAACGATAAATCCTAGGATACAGCTATAAAAAAACCATGCAGGAAAACCTAGTATGTATGTATACTCCTTAACCGGCCGGCCGCCTAGTCCATACGCAAAAGCATACCACCAAACAAAATTCAGAATTGCAAGCACCGTACCCATAATCGCTTCTTTATTAGAGATCCGGTATCGCCAGTCGTTCCCTTTTTTCATTGTTCAACCTCCTGGACTTACCATAAAAATGAATAAAAGCTCCTTCATTACTATGGCAAATTCACAAACTCTTGTCGAGTTCTTTCGACTAATTAAACACTTCTATAAGGTTATTTAGATTCCTTGTTCAGTTTCAATAACGAGTTCACTTTCAGCACACTTGTACTCGCTTTTATGACTAAATTGATGGGAATTCATATGAGTATTTCCGGGGAAATTTGATAGAATCTGCGGAGAAAATACAGCACTCGACAAAATGTGAAGGGAAAATCAACATTCTAATATTAAAACAGAATGGTACCGTTTGTATTTTCCTTTTCTCTTAGGTGTTTTACTCGAAAACATTAAGGGAAATAAATTGTTTGGGGACAGTCCCCATTTCCCACTTTGCTAGTACTCGTAGTAAAATATAAGAACAACCCGAAAGGAGGTGATATCAATTCCTAGAAACCGGCGCATTTGGTACCCTGATGCTGTTTACCATGTGACTACCCGTGGAAATCGCAGGGAGCCTCTCTTCTATTCCCATTTGGATTTCCATCGTTATCTCAAGATTTTAAGTCACTGTGTAAAAAAGTATTCCGTAGATTTATTCTCTTATTGCCTCATGTCTAACCACACTCATCTTCAAATTCAGTGCAGCAAGTCCCCACCCGGAGATTTCATGAAAGAATTAAACGAAACTTACGCAATGTATTTCAACAAAAAATATGAGCTTACCGGTCATGTGTTTCAAGGCAGATATGGTGCAGAGTTAATTGAAGATCGTTCCTATCTTTTAGACACTAGCCGATACATTCACATGAATCCGGTAGCAGCAGATCTCGTCATGTTTCCTCTTGAATATCCATGGAGCAGCTACCGTTACTATGTTACCCAATCGGTATGTCCTTTCGTGGAAACCTCAAAGATTCTAGAACAATTTCAGTATTCAAAACCTCAATATCGTGATTATGTAGAAAGCAGGACCTCACCGGTAGTAGAACTTTAACCTCATTTTATACAACTCTATTAAAAATAAAGTCAGTCATAGCAAGGAAAAGCCGGTTATGTCCTTCTAACGAAGACAAAACCGGCTATAATGTATTTGTCTGGGGTCTGTCCCCCTATATGTGTAAAAAAATAATAGACTAGACACAAAATATGGTATATAATTATTACAAGATTTACCGATATTTATGGTGCAGAAGCAGAAGTGGTTATTATATTTGAGGGGGAATGGACCATGAGCCGAAGCAATGCTCTTGTCTTAACTACAGAGATAGACGCCATTCGCACGACCATGTATGAGGTAAGTAAAAAAGTTAACAGTCTTGCTGATCCGTTACTTGTTCAGTTAAGTCAAATTCTTGATGAAAAGCTAAACAAACTTGATCAAATTAGAGAATGTGCTTAATTAACACAACAATATAACTAATATATCTACAAATTTTACCGGAGTCCGTGTCTGCATTGATAGGAAGCCGGTTTTTTATTGTTCTGTATGTATTCAACATTCTTAAATACTGAGTGGAGATCATCCTTTGAAAACAAAATTATTAATAATACTACCTGTTTTTATAATCATTTTTTTAGGAATTTACATATTGAAACCTGACTCAATAGATTCCAAAGAAAAGCAGCTAACTGAATTATCTAGTGATATTCAGCACCAAATAAACAATTTGAAGAAGAGTAATAATACGAGTTATCTATTTCTACCAAAGAATACTAATAAATCTACTAAAATAGTATATTTATATTTTAACCGTAACGACAATAGGAACCTATACAGCTTTCCAACTGCTGAAATCTCTGTTAATAACAATACAATGCGTATATATATAAATGAGCAAGATGCTCTTCATGACTCTGAAGTAAAGGACACCTTATTACTAGAGTTTCAAGCTCAATCATTTCCAGAGCATATAGAAGTGTTCTTTCAAAACAAAAGAATTGAGTTAAAACAAATTACATATTAAGCACTTATTTAAATTCCTCACCGGTCATCACACTCATAAAGTCATTGAAAAAGTAATTATAGTCAAAGTCAAACGCAATTCTGTGCTTTTTCTCCTGTTCGCCAAACTGAATATACGGCCTGATATCTGCAATACTTTGCCCTCTTGCAATCATTTCATCTCTTAGTACAATATGTACCGGCAGCGTTTTGTAGCTAAACATATTTTCGCGTATACTCGCCATCAGTGTTATCGCATCATGGACCGGACTTCCCTGAATGCTGGGGTTGTTATTTTTATAGAACTTATAATAGAAATCCAGCAGCGGTTTTATAAGAGGAGCTTTTCCTTTGTAGTCAATGTAGTTCACCATTTCCGGTGTTACTAAGGCGCGGTCTGTCACATTCAACGGGATTATGGTTACATTTTCAGCATAGGTCAGAACGATTCTTACCGCGATAGGATCTCCATGAAAATTAGCTTCAGAAACTGCAGTAACGTTGCCCGGTACCCAGAACGCCCCGCCCATAATATAGTAAGCTTTCACTTTTTTCATCAAGGATTGGAATAAAATAAACATCGTGGCAAGAGAGGTAAGTCTGCCAACGTTAACGATTATCAGTTCATTTTCATATTGATTGATTAAATTTACAATCTCAAAAAAGTTTTCAATAACCCCTTCGTATGTTCCTGGTTCGATAGGACCTAATCCGTACTCTCCATGTACTTCAGGATAGAATGTGGGCTGCTCACCTGTCATTGGAACTTCAGCCCCACCAATGATTTTTACTTCTTCAGGAAAGTTGAACATTTTTGCAATATAATGTACATTAGCAATCGTCTTCTCTCTAGAAACATTTCCATAGTCAGAAACGACGCCAACTATATCGATTTCTTCATTTAAATAACCGTAAGTCAAAGCTATGGTGTCATCTATTCCAACATCCCCAAAGAACAAGATTTTTTGCCCCATAACAAAAACCCCTTTTAGGTTTTTCTTCTATCCTATTAAGAGGTATGTTTTTTTATGAAATTTGTCATTAAAAACTATTCTAAAAACCTTTTTCTTAGCTGTGGTGTCGGTATCATACAGCTTTCCCGCTTCCCAAACCATTTGTACCGGTTATGGGCTACCTTTTTATAAAAGAAATCACGAATGGTCTTTGGTACTACCATCAATATCTTTCCTGAGCTATATGGGAACTTTAGATAATACGATAATTCCAGCACTGCGTCAGATGCAGTATATACGTGATTATCGGAAATCAGGATTACGGAGTTTGTCTGGTTTGGATCAAGTCTAAAGTGAGTCAGCAGCTTCTCTCCTGCTTCAGACTGGATGGCAGCGAACTTTAGATTTTGGTTCTTCTCGTGTTTTAATATGAATTGTACACTAGAATTACAGAGGTTGCAGACACCGTCAAAAAGAAGAACAGGTTGACATTCTTGTCCAAGATGTTTCATTTGCTTCCCCTCCAGTCTATTTAATAGCTAATTCTATTTTACTTATAATCTGGCATTAAATAAAATTATAGTCTTTTTATGTACCCATAAATTCCTACTTTTCACCATAATATAGTAGTATAATCAACTGAGAGTTAAGGAAAGGTGAAGAGGAATGAAAATTAAAGCGTTCAAGAAAGAAGCTAAACAGAAGTTAAAAGGACAATGGGGTCGAGCAGCGTTATTTACTCTGCTTTTTGGTGCTATTTATTACGTATTTCCATTGATTATTGAAATAAATCTTAGCGGAGGCTTTGAAGCTTGGATTGATCAGACTAAAGTTACTAATGGTGCAGCCGCAAGTACTTTTGTCATCACATTAGTACTGCTGCCTTTATATATCGGATATTTATGGACATTCTTATCCGTCATTCGCGCAGGAGAACAAATTAAGTTAACTGGTCTCCTTCAAGCATTCTCAGAGATCAGCATGTACTTGAAAATCCTTGGAACATACCTCGTTATGATGGTTTATTTGTTCTTTTGGTTTCTTCTTTTAATAATTCCAGGTGTCATTAAAGCTTTTGCTTATTCACAAACGTATTTTGTGTTAAAAGATAACCCTGATATCGGGATTAACGCCGCTATAACAAGAAGCCGCAAGCTGATGCACGGTTATAAGTGGAAGTACTTCCTCCTGCAGCTGAGTTTTATCGGGTGGATTTTCCTGAGCTTAATCACGCTAGGGATCGGCTTTATCTGGCTATCTCCTTACCTAAGTGCATCAAATGCCGCATTTTATAATGAATTAGTTAAAAAACAGAGCAGAGATGAAGTCGTAGCTTAAAGAAATAAAAACATCGATCAAGAAAACCCCGGAATTGTCCATTCGAGATGGACAATTCCGGGGTTTTTGTATTTGTTTGGGGTCAGACCCCATTTCCCTAAATATTTCCCGCAACTAGGACATATCTATCAGTAAAGAAGACAAGACATCTAAGGGGTGGCATTATGGATCAGCTTACGTTAATCGTCGTCGGGGTCATTGGGTTTCTTATGTTTCTCGGTATCGTTGGATATACACAGACTGCCTATCATTTCCGTAAATGGAACAAAGAACTGCAGCAGCTTGAAACGAATTCAGAGCAGCAGGCTTACTCACATTGGATTCAGCGTGTCACAACAGATTACAAGCAGTTCCATCTCGCCGGTGTACCGCAGCTCAACACACAAGCGCTTATTGAAAAACATTTATATAACGAACGCATTCCTGTGCTCGGCATTTTCCGTGTTCCTGTCGGAAACATCCAAAAGCTCCTAAATCAGCTTCCGTCTTTCACCATCATTCTTGGTGTTCTCGGAACTTTCATCGGGCTTACGCTTTCTCTTTTATCCATGCAAGACACATTAATGACGCTTGGCACACAGCCAGCCGATTCGAATCTTACTTTGAACTCGATCATCTCATCACTTACCGCACCGTTTGAAGGCATGAGTGTTGCCTTTTTTACTAGTATCGCCGGGATTGGGGCTGCGCTTTTCCTCAACCTGATTCAGTCAGGATTTTTTTCACAAGGAACTTCCCTCTCCTACATGCAAAACAAGCTTTTAGCGGATTGTGAGGTCTATCTCGATCATCATGTGAACAGTGTGCTAATTAACGACAAGCCTCAGGATTCTGTTGAACGGCTGCTCGACCGCCTGGCTGCCAGAGTTGAGTCTTCTTTTGATAAAACACTTGGAGAATTCGCTTCACAGATGGTTAATTTTACAGCTGGTCTGCAAAAAGCGATGGAAGACGTGAACGGCATTTTCGAAGCGCAGCGTCAGCATTCTGAACGTTTCGCCGCTTCCACCACCCAGCTCGATGAGTTCGGCCAGCGTTTTAACGAAACAACAAAAGAGCTTGGCACGATCCAAAAGACAGTCGATACAAGCATTAACGCGCTCGCCAAAAATATATCTTCGTTCGAGCAGCAGCTTAAAACAAGCAACGAGCGACATACGCAAGGTCAGCAAAAGTTTGAACAGCTTATCCAGCGTTCCGATAAAATGCTGCAGGAAGCTCAACGCCGATCCGAAGAACATGCTCAGGCAGTGCTTCGCGGCATGCAGGAACAGCTTCAGCACTACCAAAACCAGCATGATGCCTTAGAAAACCGCCTCGCTCAAAAGCAGGATGAATGGCATTACCGTTATGCTGAAAAACAAGGTGAATACGGAAGAGCGTCAGCCGACTTCGCGTCAAGTGTCGGGCAGCTCGAAAAAAGCTTTTTTTCTGCGGTCGAACATATTAAGCGTGATTTTACCGATCAAGTCCGTAACATTATGGACAGCCAGAGCCGTCAGCTCGCTTCCATTCTTAATAATTCGCAAAATCAGCACAGCCGTGATGATGATATGCGTGAACTCGCACGTACGCTTGAAAATCTTCATCAAGGATTAAATCGCAGCATCACCGACAACAACCGCACACTTTCTGACATGTATCACCTCATGCAGCGAATCTATCAAGCTGCCATGAACCAGTCGAATCAGGTCGTCTATGAGACTAGGATTCCACGCCAGCCTGAATACGTTGATGATGAACGCATGCCTGAGATCTCGCAACAGAATTTTAGGAGACGGTGACCGGTATGAAGGCACGTAAATCGTACTACAACAGCGACGATCAGGAGACGCAAGAAATTTTTTGGCCGAGTTTTACCGATATGATGGCCATGATGGTGCTCGTAATGGTATTTATCGCCATTCTCGCTTATGTGCAGAGCATCTACAACGCTTATGACCAGGCCCAGATCAAGCGTGAGCTCGGTCAGGTGGCAGAGGTGAAAAAGCATATTTCTGACCTCATCCAAAAGCAGCTTGAGGAGAATGTCGGAAAAGATAAGATCATTCGCGGACCGAACAATACGATTTCAGTTGAAGGAAACATTTTATTCGACACCGGGAGTGCGGATATATCTGAAAAAGGAAAGCAAGTTCTCGATCCGTTAGCTGATGCACTCGCCGCGATCATCGAGGAAAAAGACATGAGCCAGTATCTCTACATCATTTTAATAGAAGGCCACACCGACTCTGTTCCTTATGACAACTGGTCGCTCTCCACTCAGCGTGCGGTTGCGGTCGTTGACTATCTCGGAAAAGCGAACCCGAAACTCGCTAAAAGAGAGTATGCGCAGTACTTGGCAGCAACAGGGTACAGTGAATATAAGCCGATTGCAGAAGGCAATTCAGCTGATGCCCTACAAAAAAACCGCCGGATCTCGTTTCAAATTATCTTGGATGACGACAAATGGCAAAGCAAGCTGAAGGAGATTGTGGAGCAATAAATACAAAAAGCATCGGTTCCTAAGCCGATGCTTTCTTTATAGTTATTTCTTTTTGACCGGTATCCATATCTCACTCTTAAATGTTGGAGATGTGGTGTCCTTGTCTGCATTCCATAAAATCTCAGGTCCTTCCGATTGTTCATAAGACGATGAAGGAAACCACTCAGAGTAAATGCGTCCCCATACATTCTGAAGCGTTTCTGGGAAAGGGCCAACCGCCTCAAAAACGGCCCAAGTGGAGGCCGCAACCTCAAGTTTTTCTAAATGATCCGGACATTCTTCCGTTGTCGCTGCACCAATATAATGATCAAGCTCACTGTTTTCAGCAAATCTCTCCGAAAAATTAGTGGATGCACTGATCAGCCCTCTTGGTTCCACATTCGATAAATTTTTTAGTTCATTGATCATATCCATATTCAAACTCTGCCACATAGCTGCAATTTCAGGATTTACTCCCTCATAGATCAGCGGCACTCTTTTCTTTATCCCCACAATGTGAAATGCGTCTTTTTCAACGATCCGATAGTTCATTTCACTTCCTCCTTTTATTGATAATTGGAAGGTCATGCGTGGATAAGCTTTCAAAGAATGACCGTTCTTCTTCGCTTCTCTTGGTGTAATGCCATGCAGCTGCTGAAACGCTTTTGTAAAAGCATCTGGTGAGCTGTACCCAAATTTTATAGCTACATCAATAATCTTTGCATCACCATGCACGAGTTCGAAAGCCGCAAGCGACAGCCTTCGCCGGCGGACATATTCAGATAACGGGACACCGGCGAGAAAAGAAAACATCCTCTTAAAATGGTACTCCGAGCAAAAGGCGCGTTTGGCTACTTCCCTCATATCAATCTCATACTCTAGGTTTTCCTCCAAATACTGAATCGCATCATTCAAACGTTTAAGCGAATCCACATCAATAACCTCCTTTCACCAATAAGAATAGCTGGAAAACTTGCTAACTACCCGACAATCTATGTACCCATTCTAACGGATTTCTCTGAATCAAGAAAAGAAAGATGGATGTTCATCCATCTTCCGCTTTGGTGCTGTTTAGGTTTAAGGTTTACTGGCTGCGGTTTTCCATTCACGGTACGTGTTCTTTTATTTCTTACACGTTCACGCAGAAGTAGGCTCGTTTCACGCAGGATGGGGGCACTCTCACGCGAAACACAGCTCGTTTCACACAAGATTGTCTCCTTTTCACGCAGAACACCTTCTGTTTCACGCACCTATGCCTTTCTGCACAAAAAACAACCGCTGCTACGGGCAACGGCTGTTCAAAAGTTACTATATAAAAGGGGGGGTAGTACTAATATTCCCAACTCACATTTTTTTATTCATCATTTTGCAAGATTGATAGATTTTTTTTGAACAACTTCTGTTTTTCCGTAATAACTGTGTAAAAACATGCCCAGCATAATAACGAGAACTCCAAATAATGACAGCATTGTTGGCGTGGCGATCGATAACAGCCACATTTCGCCTGCCAGTACGAAAATAATTTCAGCTGATTGCGTCGCTTCGACACCTGCTAGTTTCACAGGGTTGTTCGAGCAAAGGTCAGTAGCCTGAAAAAACAGCACTGTTGCGATAACACCTGATGAGATCGCGACTAAAAAACTTTGCCACAGCTGGTCAGTTGTCGGTGCCCCGCCTTGAAACCAGCCTACTACAGCTAAAACAATCCACCATGGGAGCGATGCGATGGTCATACCGAACGCCCGCTGAAACGCATCAAGCCGTTTGTTCGTAACGATCATCATCTTTCGGTTGCCGAGCGGATATGCGATTGCCGCAATGAGAACCGGCAGAACAACATGCAGCCAAGCCGCTCCGTTCACCCCGTCAGCTTCCTGAATTTGAACAAGCCCAACGCCTGTTAATATGAGAACAGAAAAGCCAAGACCTTTAAACGGAATTTTTTGCCGAGATCCTTTGTTCTTTCCTTCCCCTTCATAAAAAAACGGAACGAGCAGTGATCCAGCTACAATCGTAATCTGCCAAGTTGCCGCGACGAGCCATGCTTCTCCAAAACCTGCTGCATAAGTAATCGGCGCATAAAAAAGAACGAATCCGACCGAACTCCATAAAAACCATGTTCCAAAACGTGCTCTTAGTTCCTGAAAAACTGGCTTTACGTTTCCACGCATCCAAACGATGATCCACAATAACGGAACCATGTAAAAAAAGCGAAGCGATGCACTCCAGTGCCAGCTTCCCCCGCTCAAGTCCATCGACCGGTTCAATATAAATGTGACGCCGAAGAAAAAGGCGGCAGCAATACCTAACAATATCGGTTTCATCCTAATGACCCCCGCTTCCCTAAAAAGTATTCATTTGTTTTGTCCAGAATGCCTGTACCATTTTATTGAAACTATTTTATCATACAGTATTTAGAAAATACTGCTGCAATGGCTTATGAAAAACGCCTGAAACTAACATTTCTATTCATCTTTTTTCAAAAAAGTTCGATGGACGATTATTACATGGTAACCCGATTTTTATCCATGGTAAACCGCATTTTATCCACGTATAAAAAATTTTATCCGATTTTCGAAAATGATCGACAACTTCAAGCCACCAAACTGAAAAAGACGAAACCTCATCCAGGTTCCGCCTTCCATCAAGCTAAAAAAACAGCTCCGTATCCAAGTGATCCAATAATAACAAACACGGGAGAAACTTTGACCTTCTCCATCAATAAAAAGCTTACTGCTGCCAAGAATAGTGTATGCATCCAGCCCACACCAGTAAATGATTCGAAAAAGAATTGATACGCCATTATTCCAAGCAAAACAGCGATTGTTGGTTTTACATACGTGCTCATGTTCTTTACTCTTGGGGAATCTTTAAATTTATAAACGAGTCCGAGAAAGGCTACCATCAATAAAAGGGAGGGAGCAACTGTGGCAAAAACACCTACCAATGCTCCAAGCCATCCGCCTTCCTGAAATCCGATATAGCCAGCCATTTTCGTAGCGATTGGTCCCGGAAGCGCGTTACCAAGTGCCAATACTTCTGTAAATTCGGTTACCGAAAGCCACTCGTAACGATCTACCACTTCATTTTCAATCAAGGGAATGGAAGCAGGACCGCCGCCATAGCCTAAAATACCTGGGATAAAAAACGCGAGAAAGATGTGCCAGTATGTCATCCTGTTTTCTCTCCTTCCCGCACACGTACGACGTTTTCCTTCTTTTCTTTCACTGGACCAAATAAAGCATATGCGAGTAATAATCCAATTACGATGCCTGGATGTACGCCAAGAAACTGCAAAAGCAAGACACCCGCAAATATGTGTACCAAACTGATTTTTAGTCCAAGGCTCTTTTTCGAAGCATCAACGAACTGCCAAGTTAAAACGGCCAGCATGACAGCAACTACCGGTATAACCCCTTTGGTCATCCCTTGAACCCATGGTTGGTCTTTATAATCTCTTAAAGATGTCAACAATAGAATCATGAGAATAATCGTTGGGAGCATAGTAGCCAGGAGTGCGATAATGAGGCCGAGAAATCCGGCGACACGGTATCCGATATAGCCTGCCATCTTGGTTGCGATTGGTCCTGGAAGCGTGTTTCCAAGCGCCAATACATCTCCGAACTCTTCATCGTTCATCCATTTGTATTTTCCGACCACTTCTTTATGGACTAAGGGAATAGAAGAAGGTCCTCCACCATATCCAAGCATTCCTGACCGGAAAAAGGCGAGGAACAAATTAAGGTAGGTCATGTTATCAAGTCCTTTATTCTAGGTTGGTTTTGGTTCGTCTTTTTACCAGGCAGCAATAGAGCCATCTGTTCTTCCTTCTGTTCCTCCGGCGAGCACGCCTGTATCTGGATCTCTCCATATGATCTGTCCGCGGCCGAAGTTCCCCGAATCCATCGCAACCTGCACATCGTGCCCCTTTCTTGCAAGTTCGTCTGCAATATGAGCAGGCAATGAACGTTCAACTAGTACTTTTTTATCCTCCATCCACTGCCAGCGCGGTGCATCCAGTGAGGCTTGAGGGTTTAAATGGAAATCTACTGTGTTCATCACGACCTGTACGTGGCCTTGAGGCTGCATATATCCACCCATCACACCAAACGGACCGACCGCTTCCCCGTCTTTTGTTAAAAATCCTGGGATGATCGTATGATACGTTTTTTTACCAGGTTCCAGTGCATTATCGTGATTAGGGTCTAATGAAAAATCATGGCCTCTGTTCTGAAGTCCGATGCCAGTACCTGGAACAACTACGCCTGATCCGAAGCCCATGTAATTGCTTTGGATAAATGAGACCATGTTCCCTTCGTCATCTGCTGTTGCTAAATAGACCGTTCCTCCACTTGGCGGAATGCCTGGTTCCGGCTGAAGGGCTTCAGCCCCGATCAACTCACGTCTCACTGCCGCATACTCCTCAGACAATAACCCTTCAACAGAGACGCTCATTCTTGTTCGATCAGTTACATATTTTTTTGC
The DNA here is from genome assembly GCF_042680145.1 of Fictibacillus halophilus. Lineage (GTDB taxonomy): Bacteria > Bacillota > Bacilli > Bacillales > Fictibacillaceae > Fictibacillus > Fictibacillus halophilus_A. The sequence goes on from NZ_JBHTNQ010000001.1 coordinate 2,943,934, forward strand.
ATCCGCAAAGCCGAGTTTAATGGCTTCAATTTGTTTATGGTACGTTTCGGCTGATTCTTTTTCTGTAAAATCAAAGCCTTTTAACGTATTCAATGCCATGAGTGCAACGATTCCTTGCCCGTTCGGCGGAATCTCCCACACATCATATCCTCTATAGTTCACTTTAATGGGATCTACCCACTCAGGGTAAAAAGAAGCTAGATCTTCACTTCGTAAAAATCCGCCTTGGACTTCAGAAGCTTCGGCAATCTTTTGTGCAAGTGCTCCTCTATAAAAGGATTCGCCGTTAGTTTCTGCGATGTCCCGTAAAGTCTGTGCATGATCAGGCGAACGCCAAATCTCACCCACTTCAGGAGCACGCCCGTCTGGTGCAAAGGTCTGGAACCAGCTATCAAATTCATCACCTTTTAATTCACGCTTGTACGTTTCATAAGCTCGTTTCCAGTACTTTCCGAGGATCGGTGTAAGAGGGTAGCCTTCTTCTGCATATGAAATAGCTGGTTCGAGAACTTCTTTTAATGAAAGTTTTCCAAACCGGCTGGAGAGCTCTGCCCATGCTGCCGGCGCGCCAGGAACTGTAACGGGCAGCCAGCCAAACTTTGGCATCGCGTCAAACCCAGCCTTCTTCACTTCCTCAATGGAAATTCCTTTTGGTGCAGGACCGCTCGAATTCAAGCCATGCAGTTCACCGTTCATCCAGACGAGTGCAAAAGCATCTCCCCCGATTCCGTTTGATGTCGGTTCTACAACAGTGAGACACGCGGCTGTGGCGATGGCTGCATCAATCGCGTTCCCGCCCTTTTTTAAAATATCAAGTCCCGCCTGTGCTGCTAGCGGCTGGCTCGTTGCGACCATGCCTTTTTTGGCGTAAACGGTCATCCTCTGAGAAGAATAAGGGTTGTTCAGTGCATTGTACGTTAGGTTTTGTTTTTTATGCGGTAATGTTTGATTCGTCTGATTCATCTTCTTCACCTCTCATGACAGGCGATAAAATGGCCGTCATCAATTTGACGCCACGCCGGTTTTTCTGTTGCGCAATGATCTTTTGCGATGGGACAACGGGTATGAAACGGACAGCCAGTCGGCGGATTGGAAGGACTCGGCAGATCACCGGTTAAACGGATCCGTTCTCTTTTTCGTCCGACAGCTGGCCTTGGAATGGCGGACAACAACGCCTCCGTATAAGGATGTGTCGGATTTTCATATAGCTTGTTTACAGGCGCTAGTTCGACCATCTGTCCTAAATACATGACGAGCACCCGGTTACAAAGGTGACGAACGACTCCCAAATCATGCGAAACGAACAAATACGTCAATGCGTGCTTTTCCTGCAGATCTTTTAATAGTTTAATAACTTGTGCCTGTACAGAAACATCAAGTGCGGAAACGGGTTCATCACATACGATAAAAGAAGGATTGATGGAGATCGCACGTGCGATGCCGATGCGCTGACGCTGACCACCGCTGAACTCATGCGGATAACGCTCATAATGGTCTTCTTTTAAACCTACTTCGTTTAAAAGCTTGATCACTTTCTCTCTTCTTTCCCGTGCCGGAAGGTCTGTATGAATAATTAAGGCTTCCTCTAGAGCATCGCCAATCCGCTGTTTTGGGTTAAGAGAAGCGTACGGATCTTGAAAGATCATCTGCATCTCTTTTTTGAACGGCTTTAACTGGCGTGCTGAGTACTTACTGATGTTATTCCCGTTAAAGACAAGTTCTCCTTCTGTGAGAGATTCAAGCCCAAGGATCGTTCGCCCCAGTGTTGATTTTCCGCAGCCCGACTCACCGACGACACCCAGGGTTTCTCCTTTATAAATATCCAGGGTAATTCCATCGACTGCCTTCACATGGCTTTTTACTCGTTGAAGCAAACCGCCTTTTATGGGAAAGTGCTTCTTTACATTTTTTACACTATAGAGAACTTGCTCGTCTACCGCCATTCTGTCCTACCTCCCCTTGCAGCCAGCATCGTACGTTCTGTTTATCTGTTACGGAAAAAGTCTTTGGTGATTCACTGAAACACTTTTCAAACGCATACGGACAACGCGGATGAAAACGGCACCCGCTGATCTTTTCGTTCAACATCGGCATCGATCCCGCTATCGGTTTCAGTTCAAAATCAGGATCATCTACATTTGGCACAGAGGACAAGAGTCCTTTTGTGTATGGATGCTGCGGGTTTTCAAAAATTTCTTCTACCCGTCCTTCTTCTATCACTTCTCCTGCATACATAACGATGACACGGTCAGCGATCTCAGCCACAACACCCATGTCATGCGTAATCATGATCATGCTCATGTCTAACTGTTCTTTCAGATCGTTCAGCAAATCGATGATCTGCGCCTGTATCGTTACATCAAGGGCGGTTGTCGGCTCATCTGCAATCAGCAAGGATGGATTACAGGATAAAGCGATCGCGATCATGACCCGCTGTCTCATCCCACCGCTTAATTCATGCGGAAATTGGTTCATCCGTTCTGCTGGTGACGGAATTCCTACCATCTTCAAAAGCTCGATACCTCTTGCATGTGCTTGTTTCTTGGAAAGTTTCTGATGGATCATCAAAGGTTCACGAATCTGAAATCCAACTGTAAATACAGGGTTTAAAGCTGTCATCGGTTCCTGAAAAATCATAGAAACATCATTTCCGCGCAGCTTCTGCATTTCTTTTGGAGACATAGAAGCTAAGTTCTTATTATTAAACGAGATTGAACCATCTGTTATACGTCCGTTTGAAGGCAGAAGCCCCATGATGGAAAGGGCTGTGATACTTTTACCACAGCCTGATTCTCCAACGATGCAGAGCGTTTCTCCTTTTTTTAATGAAAAAGAGGCGCCGCGGACAGCTGGCAAAAGACCGTCCGCAGACTTAAACTTTGTTACTAGATTTGTCACTTCTAACACAGTATCTTTCATCGTTATCCCTACTCTCTATGAACGCTGTATAGTGACCACTGTCCTGTAGGTTCCATCTTAAAGCCTTTAACAGATTTATCGAAAGCAGCTGATGCGATCCCATGGTAGATCGGCAGTACCGGCAGCTGTGTCATGACGTATTCATCCGCTTTTGTTAAAATCTCGTGGCGCTGTTCCTGATCGACAACAGAGCGAGATTGTTCGATCAGCTTGTCTAGTTCAGCATCTTTATAACGGCTTAAGTTTGTTGCATCAATGTTCGCTGAATGCAGACGCGGGAACAATAGTTCACTTCCGTCACCTGTTACATTCGACCAGCCGGCAATCGTGATATCAAAGTCACCTGTCTTGGATACATCGAGATATGTACCCCATTCAAGTGTTTCGATCTTGGCTGGAATACCGACTTCTTTTAATTGAGCTTGAATGACTTCTGCCATGTTCATGTATGATGCTGTGTTCGCCACAAGCATCTTGACTTCTTTTTTATCAAACCCGCTCGCTTTAACGAGTTCTTTTGCTTTTTCTTGATCAAACTTAGGTCCTTTATCGTCTTTCGGATGTCCGAATACTTCTGGGCCAATGAAGGTGTTGGAGTAAACGCCTAGTCCGTTCAGTTTTTTCAGATAGCCTTCACGGTTGATCGCATGTGATACAGCCTGTCTGAATTTCAGATCGTTCATTGGCGCTTTTTCCATGTTGAATGCCAGATAATAAACCGGTGTTCCATCTACTGTTTGTGTTTCAACGTTCTTAATTTTTTCTAAGCGCGGCATAAGTTCAGGTGCTAACGCGTCAATCAATTGAACTTTTCCAGTCTGCAGCATAGATATGGCTGTTGATACCTCTGGAACAACCGTAAACGTAATCTTCTCCAGCTTAGCAGGCTTTTGCCAGTAATCTTCATTCTTCACGAGTACAATGTCATCACCGTTTACTTTTTCAGAAAACTTGAACGGTCCTGTTCCAACAGGGTCTTTCATAAGATCTTGTTTTTTGTCAGCTGTCGGTGAAACGATGGCAGCATTTGAGTGCGTTAGAGCAGCAAGCATCGGACCGTACGGCTTTTCTGTTTTTAAAACGACGGTATGCTCGTCCTGAACTTCGATAGATGAAACAGGTGCTAAAAGAGAGGCACGCGGTGCAGCAGTTGCAGGATCTTTTAGCTTATCGAACGTGTATTTCACCGATTCTGCATTAAAAGGTGTTCCATCATGGAATTTAATATCTTTCTTTAGCTTGATTACCCATGTATTTTCATCAGGATTTTCATAGGATTCTGCAAGGTGAGGAACAATTTCACCTTTGCTGTCGCGGACAAATAGCGTTTCATAGATTTGCTCGATAACAGTAGATGATACAGAATCATTCGTAAGAATTGGAGAAAGCCCTACAACTTTCGAGGTTGTTGCATAGGTTAGCTCTTGATCAGCATCACCAGCACTTCCGCCTGATGAAGAACTGCTGCTGCAACCCGTTAAAGCCAAAGACAATACAAAAAGAACCGTTAGCAAGCTAGTAAACCACTTTTTTCCCATTTGTAATCTCCCCCTTTTATTTATCCAAACTCATTCCTTGATCTAAAGCGTCGCGAAGAGCGTCGCCGACTACATTAAATGCAAATACAACGAGCATGATCGCTATACCGGGAACGACGATCATATGAGGCGATGTCCACATATACTCTTGTCCTGCAGCAATCATCGCTCCCCATTCAGGAGTTGGAGGCTGTGCACCTAATCCTAGGAAACTTAATGATGCGGTTGATAGAATCGCTGTTGCCATTCTCATTGTGGCAAAAACGATGATAGGCGCTGCACAGTTTGGCAGTACATGCTTGAACATGATACGAAGATCGCTGGCACCAAGAGATTTCATAGCAATGATGTATTCTTGTTTTTTGATAGAGAGAACACTTCCTCTTACAATCCTTGCACAAGTTGGAATGGACCAAATACTGATCGCAATGACGACATTCACAAGGCTTGTCCCTAAGATGGCGATAACTAACATGGCTAGTAGAATACCTGGGAAGGCAAACATTAAATCTACAAATCTCATAATGATGCCGTCTAGTCTTCTGTAATAACCAGATAGGAGTCCGAGGATCACGCCGCCAATCAGTCCTAGACTTACCGCGCCGATCCCGACAAGCAACGAGATTCTTGCCCCGTATACGATTCTGCTCCAAATATCCCGGCCGTAATTATCCGTTCCTAGCCAGTGGCCTTCTGTTCCAATCGGCAATTCACTCAGTTCCAAGTTCTGCTTGTTCGGATCTACCCCAACGATTACTGGCGCCGCAAGAGCCATAAATAGTTGTAAAGCGATGATCGCTAGTCCAACAATCGCCATTTTATTTTTGATCAATCGTTTCCACGTTTTTAACAGGGCAAATTCTTTCTTTTTCTTATGTGCTGGCAATTGCTGTGTAACCACTTCCGTTGACATGTTATCCCCCCTTCACTTTTATTCGTAACTGATTCTCGGATCGATAAAGGCATACACGATATCGACAATAAGGTTTACTAAAACGAAAAGTGTCGCTACGAGAAGAACCGAACCTTGTACCATCGGAAAGTCACGAGCGGCGATCGATTCAATCATGAGCCTTCCTACCCCATTAATGGCAAAAACAGATTCTGTAATGATAGTGCCTCCAAGCAGGAATCCGAAGTTTAGGCCGATTACCGTAATGACTGGTATCATGGCATTTCTTAGACAGTGCATCATGATTACTGTTTTTTCGCGAACGCCTTTTGCTCTGGCTGTTCTTACATAATCTGCCCGGATGACTTCGAGCATCGCTGACCGGCTCATTCGAGCGATCATAGCAGCTGAACCTGTACCAAGTGTTGTGGCTGGAAGTGCAAGCTGTTTCATTCCTTCGATCGTCCAGAACGGTTCGGTAAGTCCCCCTACAGGAAACCACTGCAGGTTGACGGCGAAAATAAGGATCAATATAGCGCCCAGCCAAAAGTTAGGTATGGAGATGCCTCCTAATGCGATGACAGTGCTTAATCCGTCAAACCATGTGTTATGTTTTAATGCAGATATAATGCCTGTTGTTACTCCGATTACGATTGCAACGATAATACTTGCGATCGCTAGATTCAGTGTGTTTGGAAACCGATCGATGATTGCTTCTGACACTGCTTGTTTCGTTTGATAGGAGAATCCTAAGTCCCCTGTAAAGATACCTCGTAAGTAATCAAAATATTGGGTAAGCAATGGTTGGTTCAAACCAAGGTTTTCTCTTATTGCCTCTACATCTTCCTGGGTTGCGGTTGGTCCGCCTATGATACTCGCAGGATCTCCAGGTGCAATGTGCATGCTCATGAAAACGATAAATGAAATGCCTATTAACAAAAGCACTAGCTGGAAAACCCGCCTTACAATCAAGCCTGCCATTTCCTCTTCACCTCTCCCCTTTTTTTAACTTTTCGATTGCATTACGTACATTTACATTCCGTTTGTTAATCGAAATCGTAATTTGAATTAACAAACGGTTTTAATATTGTTTCTGATTATAAAATATATTCAGAATATTTTCTATACGTTTTTATAAACAAAATAAAATCACGACTATGTTCTTACAAATTTTGATAGAGTGTGCGGAATTTTGTCCTAGTAGAACGTAAAATGTAGTTATTTTTACTTATAAAAGAAAGTTCCGAGGGATTTGATAGGTGGTATGAAGCCGGTCGATTGGTTTCCAGGCCTTAATCTTTGATTTTAAGCTGTAATTTTTAATTATAGGCCGTAATTTATTTTTCTAGGCTGTAAAATTTATTTCCAGGCCGTAATTCTTCATTTATAGACTTTCCGACAAATGAAGGCTAAAAAAAGAAAGGCCGCACGCCTAAACTACTGGCATGCAGCCTCACCTTTTTCTATCATTCTTTTATTATAGTTTTAATCCAGATCTGCTCTTGAATCTTCTTAATAGAATATGTGATTCCACTCTGGAAATGCCTTTGATTCCATAGAGTTCATTGTTTATGAATTTCTCCAATGAAGGAAAGTCTTCCACTAATACGTGCATATGTAAGGTACTCGGCCCTGTCATCTGATAGCAGCTGGCTACACTTGGATTATTCACGAGCTTTTCCGCTACTTTTACGAGGTATGCCGGTTCACAGTCTACTTCGAAAAACGCTGAGACTGTTTTACCTGCAGCTTCTGAATCAATGACGACGCTGAACTTTTCAATAACTCCTGCTTTTCTCATCTGGTTCACGCGCTCCCGAACAGAAACTCGGGAAAGATTCAGCTCTTTACCGATCTCTGCATAAGACATTCTTCCATCTTGAGTCAGCAACTCTAATATTTTTCGATCTGTATCATCTATTTTCAATAAAATCACCACGTTTACTTTGAATGAGTTCATTGTAAGCGTTATTTTCTAAAAATTCAAATAGAGCTCCCAATTTCTGATTCATTCACTGTACTACAACAGTTTTTAAGTCTCTATTTTTTATAAAAATATGGATAAAAGCCAATAAAAAACTAGGGCAGATGACTTATTTTGCGAAAAAACCGAAAAATGTTATAAAACAGTTGTTGCAAAATATAATCTGTTATAATACAATGCATTATAATCAAATCAAACAAAAAAACAGGAGGAATTTAAAATGAAAAACTATCTTGAGCTTCACTTCAATATTCCAAAGAAAACTTGTACAGAGTGTGGATGTGTGATCGAGGAGCAGCATGAATCTTACCTTTATGAGTGCGAACGCTGTATCGGAAAACACGAAAGGTAAATTTTTTTACACATACTGTTATATAACAAAAGATATCGGTTCCGTCTGTTCAATAACATAATCAGAAAGGAATGTCGCTAAAAGTGAAAATTGATACGTCAAGCCTTCATGTAACAGGAAATACCCCGCCCGAATATGAAAAGATCTTAACACCTGGTGCAATTCTCTTCTTAAAATCGCTTCATCTGCAGTTTAATTCAACGCGAAAAGAACTTCTGGAAAAGCGAAAGATTAAGCAAAAGGAAATTGATTCTGGGGTATTCCCCACCTTTCTGAGTGAAACAGAGCATATCCGCAACAGCAATTGGACGATCGCTCCACTTCCTCAGGATCTTCAAGACCGCCGGGTTGAAATTACAGGACCTGTTGACCGGAAGATGATCATCAATGCTCTGAATTCCGGCGCAAAAGTTTTCATGGCTGACTTAGAAGACTCCAACTCACCGACTTGGGAAAATACAATTGAGGGTCAGATTAATCTTAAGGACGCGGTCAACCGGACGATTTCTTTTGAAGGGCCAAACGGGAAAAAATACGAACTTGGGCCAAATCCAGCTGTACTAATCGTTCGTCCCCGCGGCTGGCATTTAGAAGAAAAACATATTGTTGTCGACGGTGAACTAATGTCTGGCAGTTTAGTAGATTTTGGACTTTATTTTTATCACAATGCAAAAACGCTGATCGAAAACGGTTCTGGTCCTTATTTTTATCTTCCTAAGATGGAAAGTCACTTAGAAGCGCGGCTCTGGAATGATGTGTTCATCTACGCGCAGGAACAGCTGGGTATTCCTAGGGGTACGATTAAAGCGACTGTACTAATTGAAACCATCGTTGCGGCATTTGAGATGGATGAGATTTTATATGAATTGCGCGATCATTCGGCAGGCGTGAACTGCGGACGCTGGGATTATATTTTCAGCTATATTAAGAAGTTCCGCAATCAGCCGCACGTAATTTTGCCTGACCGTTCACTTGTTACGATGACTGTACCATTCATGAGATCGTATTCTCTTCTTGCGATTAAGACGTGCCACAAACGGAATGCACCTGCAATTGGCGGGATGGCTGCACAAATTCCGATTAAATATGATGAAAAAGCAAATGCGGCTGCATTTGAAAAAGTGCGGGCCGACAAAGAACGCGAGGCTACTGATGGCCATGACGGAACATGGGTTGCCCATCCAGGACTCGTACCTGTTGCTAAGGAAGTGTTCGACCGAATTATGCCGCAGCCAAATCAGATTGACCGCAAACGTGAAGATGTTGTTGTAACGGCTGACGATTTAGTGGCTGTACCAGAAGGTGAAATTACGGAAGAAGGCTTGCGCGTCAACATAAGTGTCGGCATTCAATACATCGCTTCATGGCTGAGAGGAAAAGGCGCAGCGCCAATCAATCACCTGATGGAAGATGCGGCTACGGCTGAGATTTCACGGGCACAAGTGTGGCAATGGATTCGCCATCCGAAAGGTGTTTTAAGCGATGGCCGTAAAGTTACATTCGAACTGGTAGAGCAGCTAAAGTTAGAAGAGGTCCAAAAGTTGAAGCAGCAAATGAGTGAGGATTCATTCAATAACGGCCGGTTTATGGAAGCTGTCGTGCTGTTTGATGAACTAATTCGTGAAGATGAGTTTCAAGATTTCCTGACTAACAGAGGCTATGACATTTTATAACGTGATTGTTTACTAAAAAATAAGACAATAAGGAGAGGGACTAATGAGTAATTCACGTGTGGAGAAGCTTAAGGAAATGTGGAAAAATGAGGAGCGCTGGCAAGGTGTGAGCCGCCCTTATACAGCTGAAGAGGTTATCCGTTTACGCGGATCGATCGATATTGAACATACCCTTGCAAAACATGGTGCCGAAAAATTCTGGAACATGCTTCAAAATAAAACATATGTAAACGCTTTAGGGGCTTTAACGGGAAATCAGGCGGTTCAACAGGCTAAGGCAGGTCTGAAAGCCGTATACTTAAGCGGTTGGCAGGTCGCAGCAGACGCCAACCTTTCTGGAAACATGTATCCGGACCAAAGTTTGTATCCTGCGAACTCTGTGCCACACGTGGTAAAACGTATTAACTCTGCTCTTCAGCGTGCGGATCAGATTCAGCATTTAGAAGGCGGGAATGAAGTGGATTACTTCTTGCCAATTATAGCGGATGCTGAAGCCGGGTTTGGCGGGCAGCTGAATGTGTTCGAATTAATGAAAGGCATGATCGAATCTGGCGCTTCCGCTGTTCACTTTGAAGATCAGTTGTCTTCTGAGAAAAAATGTGGACATCTAGGCGGGAAAGTATTGCTTCCTACACAAACGGCGGTTAAGAATTTGATTTCGGCTCGTTTGGCAGCTGACGTGATGGGTGTTCCGACTGTACTTATCGCCCGTACAGATGCTGATGCAGCTGACTTGATCACGAGCGATATCGATCCGGTTGACCAGGAGTTCATTACTGGTGAGCGTACAGCTGAAGGATTTTACCGTACAAAAGCTGGTCTGGATCAAGCGATCGCACGCGGTTTAGCTTATGCACCATATGCTGATTTAATCTGGTGTGAGACATCTGAACCAAACTTAGAACAGGCTCAAAAGTTTGCAGATGCGATTCATGAACAGTTCCCTGGCAAACTATTAGCTTACAACTGCTCCCCATCGTTCAACTGGAAAAAGAAGCTGGATGATGCGACGATTGAAACGTTCCAGCAGCAGCTGGCCGCAATGGGCTACAAGTTCCAGTTCGTAACATTGGCTGGCTTCCACGCGCTGAATCACAGCATGTTTGAATTGGCAAAAGGCTACAAAGCTCGTGGAATGGGAGCATATTCTGAGCTGCAGCAGCGCGAGTTTGATAGTGAAGTCGACGGTTATACAGCAACACGCCACCAGCGTGAGGTTGGAACAGGCTACTTTGATGAAGTAACACAGCTCGTTTCCGGTGGTACTGCTTCTACAACAGCATTAAAAGGATCGACGGAAGAAGATCAGTTTCAGTCACAGGAAGCTTAACTCGTTATATAGAGAGAATAAATGGATAGGAGAAATATAAAGAAAGGACAGGAGATTCGGTATCTCCTGTCCTTTTAGGGTGTTTTTACGGTACGTGTTCTTATATCTGTTACACGTACGCTCAAAATCATTAGGCTACGCTCAAAAAAGCTGAGTTACGCTCAATATTATTCCGCTACGCTCAAAATGCCTTTAGTTTCGCTCAAAGTTTCTCTTTTACGCTCAAAGTACCTATTTGCCTCTTAAAAATTAGGGGGACAGACCCGGGTCTGTCCCCTACGATTTTACTATTAAGCCTTCACATCGCGCTTTTGAAAGACGGTGAATGTGATGGCGAGCATCACTGCTGTATAAATCGCGAGCATACTGATGGAAAACGGCAGCGTCAGATCTTTAATCAGCTGGTTTTGCCCATCGATCAATGTACTGAGGTCCATGTTTGCAAACAGTGTGTAAATGATCCAATCTTTGTTCGCGAGGAGCATAACGATCGTGTTCCCTGCAAACATCGTAAACATCGCAACACCAATCGCGACAGAGTTACTCATGAAGAGTGTGGAGATCATGAACGATAATGCGACTAGTGCAGTTAATTCAATAAATTCTACACCGATGTTCGCAAATACATATTCTACAACTGTTCGTTCTCGTACTTCCTGATTATCTGTAACGACCAAGTACGACTGATCAATGCCGCCAAATCCATATGCGAAACCGCCTACGAGCCAAGTTGTCGCAATAACTACAAGCCACATGACAAACGCAAAGCCTAGCGTTGCGAGGAACTTCGATAATAAAATCTTCCACCTGCTGTACGGGCGAATCAGCAGCATTTTAATCGTTCCTTTTGAAAACTCGCTTGAAACGATATCACTTGCAACAACGATTACAAATAATCCGATTAAGGATGAGATCGGAGCCATTTCTTTCATGTACTTCCACGTTGTTTTTTCATAAGGCGAAATGTCGTTTTCAATGGCGTACTCGTTCTGCTTAATATTGCTTTCGAGCATGTCGACATAGAAATCATCGCCGCCATCCTTCTTTGCATCTTCTAGCGCCTTTTTATCGTCTTCCATTTGCTGAGAGAGTTCTTGCTTCCAGTTTTCGTTCACTTCAGCATCAGTCGTCACTTTATCGTAAACCGCGACACCGATAATTATTAAAATAGGAAGTGCGATAAAAATCCACGTTCTGATTCTGCTAAAGATCTTAATCCATTCATTCGTTAACAGGGACAGCCACTTCATTCAGATCGCCCCCTTTCTTTGTCATCTCTAGGAATCGCTCTTCAAGCGTCTTCGTTTTGCGTTGAATACCAATAACGAGAACACCTGCAAGAACAAGCTGTTTGTTTATCTCTGCAATGGATTTTACATTCGAAGTTTGAACAATCAGTTCGTTCCCGCTTTCCGCCACAGCTAGCTCAGGATTCATGTCAGAAAGAACTTGTTTTGCTTGTGTTAAATCACCCTCAATCTGGAAATGAACTTTTACATCTGCTTCATCTTCCTGGTTGGTGATTTCATCAATTCGAACAAGCTTTCCATGCTGAATAATCGCAACGCGGTCGCACATCATCTGCATCTCAGCAAGCATATGAGAAGAAACGATAACGGACGTCCCGTTGTTCGCAAGCAGACGCAAATAGTTTCTCAAATCATAGATTCCTTGTGGATCAAGTCCGTTTGTAGGCTCGTCTAAGATCAACACGTTCGGCTTATGTAAAAGTGCCTGCGCGACACCAAGACGCTGCCTCATTCCAAGTGAATATGTTTTTACTTTGTCGTGAATCGCATACTCCAAGTCTACGAGCTTAATCACTTCATCGATTCTTTCCTTCGTAACACTAGTCATGATTCGCGCATACTGCATCAAGTTTTTGTAGCCTGACATAAAATCATAGAGCTGAGGGTTTTCAACGATCGCCCCAACTTGCTCCATCGCTTTTTCATAGTTTCCCCGAACATTGGTGCCATTTATAAAAACATCACCGTCCGTGATCGAAATAAGTCCTACAATCATACGGATCGTCGTGGTCTTCCCAGCACCATTAGGTCCGAGCAATCCAAAGATCTCACCTTCTCTGACAGAGAAAGATAAATCATCAACGATTGTCTTGTTCTTAATCTTTTTCGTCAAATTTTTAAGTTCTAGCGTGTGTATAGCCATAGCTCCTCCTATCCTATCCCTCTAACATATCCTGCAATACTAGATACGATCATGAAAGGAAAATAGTTTCATAAATTTGTAAAATAATCCAATTTAATGGATAGGGGTGGGGGTAGGGGTCAGATCCCTACCCCCATATACCTATGCGGTCTTTTTCCGCTGCTGTTCTATCTTAGTCAAACGAGTTGAGATATAGACACCGAATATCACAAATACTCCGCCTAACGCTTGGTACCAGGCAAGTTTTTCATCGATAAATAGTACAGCAAAAATCGCCGCAAACACCGGAATCAAGTTAAGAAAAATTCCTGCTTTATTCGGTCCGACTCGTTCTACTGCTGTGTTCCATGACATAAATGCAACAATAGAGGCAAAAACACCTGTATAAAGGATCGTCAATATGGAACCTGCCGACCATACGATTTCAGTCGTTCTCGCCTCCTGTATAAAGAAAGGAAGCAGAATAAATATACCAAGAACCATCGACACAGAAAAGGTACTATATCCTGGTAATTTTCCAGCATTTTGTTTTACCAATAGTGAATAAATGCTCCAGCAGATAACTGCTAATATCACAATCAGATCACCTGCGTTAAATGAAAACTTCAGCAAGACATTAAGTGAGCCTTGAGAAATAATAATAAGCAGCCCCGCCAATGAAAGCACGGTTCCGATAATCTGGTTGCGGTTCAACCGTTCACCCAGCATGAAAAAGGACAGCATATAGATAATAATTGGTGTTGAAGTATTAACAAGGGATGCGTTTATAGAAGTCGTGTAATGAAGAGCAATGTATAAGAGCGTGTTGAATCCGGCCACCCCAGTGACCGCCATAAGCAGTACAATGTGCCACTTTTTCTTAACTATTGGCCATTCCTTTTTAAGCAACGGCCATACAAACGGCAGAAAGATAAGGAATGCTGTGCACCAGCGCAAAAAGGACAGTGAAACGGGCGGCAAACTGCTCGTAATCGCACGTCCGATCACGAAATTTCCTCCCCATATTAAAGTAGCCACAACAAGCAGTACATATGGATTCACTTTTTTCATCGTTGATCTCACCGCTTTTCTGAATGTTTCTCTTACTATAGCAAGTTCTGAATAAGAGCAGTAAAAGTTCTGCTTATCTCCAGTAAAATTAGTCATTTCGCCTTAATCTTATAATTCCAAGCTTTTTCTCTTTAAAAATTCTTCCAATAAGGTACAATTGAAACTAAAATCATTTTAATACTTTACTTCGTTAAGTAAAAGCAGAAGAAAGAAGATGACATGATGAAACCATACCGAACGTATTTGATATTATTCTTTGTTATGATCGCGTGGGGTTTGAACGTAACGGCGACCAAAATTCTCGTTACGAACTTTTTGCCTGTTACCATCACAGGCATCCGCGTATTAACAGCTGGATTAACCGTATTTCTGCTTCTATTTTTAATAAAAAAAGTCCGATGGCTGACCAAAAAGGAATTCTGGTACGTTTTTGTCGCCTCAATTTTTAATGTTGTTGCCCATCACTATTACTTGTCGATCGGATTAACAGGTACAACAGCAACAAACGGCGGATTAATAATGGGAATGTCACCGCTTCTTACGACAATTCTGGCTATCCTTTTTATCGGTACACCTTTAACACCGCTGCGCGGAATTGGTCTGTTGTTAGGGTTCACCGGAGTTGCTTTCATCGTCCTTGAAGGCAGTGAGGTTACGGGGATTTCGTTCGGAGATGCTTATATTCTTTTATCCGTGCTCACTCAAGCTGTAAGTTTCATCTTGATCAAACGCGTGGCGCACACGCTCGATCCCCGTTTGATGACAGGTTATATGATGGTCATCGGTTCGCTGTTCTTGATCGTGATCGGACTATTTGAAGAGCCTGCAGGATTTGCGGGAGTTGTTGAAAATTCAACGGTTTCGCTTTGGCTGGTCTACTTTGCTTCTGCCTGTATTGCAACAGCGGTGGGACACATGCTTTATAACGAGGCAATCGGTAAAATTGGAGCATCCGAAGCATCCATCTTTATTAACTTAAATCCATTCTTCGCACTAGTCGGTGCCTCATTATTCTTAAATGAAAAAATCGGATTTCAGCACATATTAGGCTTTTTGCTTATCATTTCAGGGGTTCTATTAGGATGTGGTGCTGTTGAGGAGATTCGAGCACGGCGGATCAGAAGGAAAGAACAGTACGGGATATCAAAATAATTAGTTAAAACAGAAAAACCAGCAGGAGCACTCTCACTCCCGCTGGTTTTTTATTATTTATCGTGCTTCTTTTACTATAATCTCAACTTTTTCACTTTCATTCCCAGCTAAATCAGTTGCACTTACATAAATAGCAGCATGATTTTTCTGTTTTTCAATCTTTACTAGGAAGTTTCCTTTTTCGTCTGCTGAAGCGGAAGCCATTACATTCCCGTCAGCATCTTTTACATACACGATCGATCCAGCCTCTGCCGTTCCAGCAACAGTTTCCTTTGTCACTGTCGTCACAACTGGTGCTTCAGGAGCTGTTTTGTCTGCTACGGTTACAGTTGCCACTTCCGATTGGTTGCCAGCTGCATCAGTAGACGTTACCTCCAGTACAGTTCCAGCTTTTTGAACTGGAATTTCAGCTGTAAACGTCCCATCTTCAGCCGCTTGCCCATCTGCCAGCAATTCACCGTCTACTAATATAGCAATTGTCGAAAGTGGTTCCGCTGTTCCTTTTACCATTGTATCCCTATCACTAACTTCATCAACTAATGGCGCATTCGGTGCAACGGTATCGTTATTCACAAACAACTTGCCAAAATCAGCCGGGTAGTCATCAGCGCTGTAAGTGTAAACCGCTTCGTTTCCAGCGATGTCAATGATCTTCACTTGTTTAACAAGCCACACTCCGTGTTCTGCATCACCAGGAACCGGAACTGTAATATGCATCAATCCGCTCTCATCTAAATAGTCGGTGTTGCCTGTCAAGACTTGCTGACCGCTCGGGCTCACCAGTTCAACTTCAACAAATGCTGGAACCGTTTGAGAATCTTCTGCGTAAATCGTTAATTCAGCTTCTTCGCTGCCTTTCACTTCCGGTGTTTGGAAGATCACTTTATTAATTGTAGGCGGCGTAAAATCAAATTCAGTGTTTTCCACGTTAAATGTTCCAAATGATTCTGGATAATTTTCAGCTTTATATGTTTCATCTAAAATGTTCCCTGCAAAGTCTCTCGCGATGATCTGAGAAACTCTCCACTCACCTGGTTCTGTGTATGGCGGAATAGAGAACTCTCCCATAAAGTTACCTTCTTCATCCGGATAAAGGTATGAACTCGTCAGTCCTTTACCTGTTGGACTCTTCATAAAGATTTCAATGCTTTCAATACCGGTATTATCATCCGTTGCGGCTACTCTTACTACGTTCGTATCTTCTGTCACCATTGAATCTTTTTCAAACGTTACAGATTGAACGACTGGTGCATTTGTATCTTCATTTGCATTTACGACTTCAAATGTACCAAACTCAGCCGGATACTCTTCTTCATAAAACTGATGATCCACATTTCCTGCGTTGTCCTGTGTGTACACATTCCAAACTTTATACGTTGAATTTTTTATATAAGAAGGAACAACAAAGTTGCTCGTCCAGTAACCATCTTCACTTCGATAGATCCCGTCTATAAAAAGTCTTTGTCCAAATTCATTTCTCAGTTCAACTGAAAGATAGTTGATTCCAGACAAATCATCTTCTGCTTCAAGCTGAAGTGTATTTTCTTGCCCTGCCTCAACAACCCCGTTTGAAAATTGAATGCTGGAAACCGTTGGTGCCGTATTGTCCGGATTGTCGTTTAACACTTGAATGGTGTCAAAGGACGCTGGGTAGTCACCCATATAGTCATCCCAGTTGTACTGATTTCCTACCGCATCACCCGCATAAACCCAGTCTACTTTCCACTCTCCTGGGTCTGTGTATTGCGGAACCCACCAAGTTGCTTCAAACATTCCATCTTCTGTTTTTACAAAGTCAGTCACGTAATCGTAGCCGCGACCTGCTGTATTGTATAAGCCGAGTGTAATCCACTCTACTCCTGTATCATCACTCGCTGAAACTGTAATTTTTGTAAAATCGCCTGCTTGAACTTGCTCTTTTTCAAAAGTAATAGCATCCACAGTCGGAGCTGTTACATCGATTTCTTTCACTTCATTCAATATCGTAAAATCATAATTCTCAGGCTGATCGATTTGTTCGCGCGTAAAAGTACTGCTGTTGTAGCTGTCATCATATAAATAAATACTTTGAAGCTGCCATGTTCCAACTTCGTCAAATGAAGTGGCTGTAAACTGGCCTGTCCAATGATCCGGACCAGCTAATTCGATTACATGCTCTTCCCCCTGCGGAGATAAATACGTAAGGCGTGCTTCTAGCATAAAATAAGCCGAATCCGGTGCGTAAAGATCAAACCAGACCTGTTCGTTTATTTTCGCTTCTTGCGGACTTACCGATAAACTTTCATAAGTCGGATAGTCTTCGTTTGCAAAACTAGTAAAAGGAAAAATACTAAACATTAATACTGCCATTAAAAATAATGAACTGAATTTCCTTTTCAACTCTTTCTTCTCCCCATTCCATTCATATCACTGCTTCATTATCATACAATAATTACTGGAAAAATAAAGATATATTTTGATAATTTTAGAAAATAGTACTAGATTACTAAACAACATAAAAAAGGTGCTGCTCAAACACTCAGCAGCACCCTTACGAATCTATTTTTTATAGAAGCAGATAAGCCAGTGGTGTGGTTAAGATTAACGCCAACACCGTACGCTGAAACCAGATCAGCACAAGCTTCGGCAAACTCACCGGAATTTCTGTAGACAACACACATGGAATACTTGCTGAGAAGAATAAGATAGAAGCTACAGAAACAACTCCGATTACGAATTTCGTTACAAGTGCCGCTTCAGCAACAAGCAATGCCGGCAGGAACATCTCAGCTACTCCGATTGACGCCGCTTTCGCTGCAAGCATCGCATCCGGAAGCTGAAGCGCCCATGTGATTGGATAGAACACGTAGCCAATCCAGTCAAATACAGGCGTGTATTCTGCTAACAAAAGGCCAATCAAACCGACGCTCATAATGGATGGCAATATACTCATCGCCATCACGAATCCGTCTTTTAAGTTGGACCAGATATTGGTCAAAAATGCAGGAGCATTCTGTGATGAATCCATCGCGTTTCTCCACGCGGTTTGCAGATATTTCTCGCTTACCACTTCCTCCGGATGACCTTCGCCCCTGTAGTACGTATCATCCATTCGGCTTAAAGGACGGATTCGAACAGTGATCGCAGTTACGAGGAATGTCACGACAAGTGTCGTCCAGAAGTACGTGTTCCACATTTCCATCAGACCGAGCGTGTTTGCCACAACGATCATGAACGTTGCAGAAACGGTAGAGAACCCTGTCGCGATAATGGTCGCTTCTTTTACCGTATACTTTCCTTCTTTAAAAACGCGGTTTGTGATGAGAAGAGCGATGGAATAACTGCCGACAAATGAGGCAACGGCATCTACCGCAGACCTGCCCGGCGTTTTCCAGATCGGACGCATTATTTTTTGAACGAGCACTCCGATGAACTCCATCAAACCATAACCTACAATAAACGCTAAGAACACCGCTCCGATTGGAACCAGTAACCCTACTGGAATCACAAGTTTTTCAAATAAAAACGGCCCCATGTTCGGGTCGCTTAACCAGCCAGGACCCCATTCAAAATAAAGAAGAACAGCCGCGATTAATCCCACAACTTTTAATATCGAGAACGTGGTTGTTACTCGGTCTTTGTTCCACGTTTTCGTGTAGAACGGATAAACAGCCCCTAGAAGAATGACGAGCAATGCATAGAGCGGAACCGCTTCACCTGCTGTATCTCTTACCCACGTCACAAGGTGATCCAGCGGAATAGACGACTTTCCTTTGACCGTAATCGGAATGAAGAACATGAAAATACCAACTGCACTGAACAAAAGAAATTTTAAGGAATGAGACCAGGAACCTGCAGTTTTCATTTCTTTCAACTCCCTTTCCGTTTGATAAGCCCGCCGTGCCAGGCCCTCTCTACATCTTATCGGGACAAAGTTCGAATTATGCCGAGTCCTGCTTGTACAATTTTCATAAGTTATTTTCCCGTTCTGTACCTTTTCATGTCTGATTATTACGTGTCTAGGGAATAACATTTACATAATCAAAAAACAGGAGTGTTTTGAATGAAGTATTTTATCAACGTGAATAAAAGTGTGGAAGAAGAGTATGGGAAGATGTTTGTTTATGACCCTGACCGCAACAAGGAAAACGAAGATGAACTTGAAGTGCTGAACAACATGGATGAACAGGACCAAGGAAAGCCTTATATTTTCCCGAAGAGCTTTTTGTTAGAGGTTTCAGCTGAAGATTATGAGAGGTATGCTGAGGCGAAAAAGAGTAATGGTGATGTGAAGTCAGTTACAGAGTCGGTTTTGGAGAAATATAAAAAATAATGAAGAGCCTATTAAGGTCAAAGACACCCCAATATTTGTATTTGGGGTGTTTTTAATCTCCAAAATATGAATTCCATTCTTTACTGACTTCGTTGTGCTGAATATCATGTTTTTCTTTACCATTCAGGTAAAAGGATTCCCCACAACCCGTAGTGGTGATATAGGTAACTTCATAAGTTATTCCACCTTCACGATCTCCCGAAAAACCTCCACCACCGCTATAACTGGCACATCCCTCTTTTACTTTTGTGCGCTTACCATTTTCATTAACATAGAAGTATTTATCATTAACCGTTAGCGAACCTGGCTTTTCTGACTCAGAAGTAAAAGCTGCACCGTAAACTGCCATATCTGTTCCTGCTAAAGCTTCGGATACCTTAAGTTCAACTGGAATAACAGAAAATCCATCTTCTTTTTTAAATTTCGACTCTTTAGGAACATTGTAAAATACCAAAATAGCCCCATCAAATCCTTCTGGGATTAAAAAAATATTGTCTGTGGTTTCTTCCTTAAATGGTACACAGCCAACTAAAAATGCAATTATGATTAATAAAGATAGTTTTTTCTTCAATTCCCCGCATCTCCTCTATGTTAATTCTACCATTCTTATAAATAAAAACAGCACTGCTTGTAGCAGTGCTGCTAAATGATCACCTATTATTTACGGTCTGATAAACATCTGCGTCCAATATGTTTTATAACCAGTCGTTCCATTAATATAACCAACACCGATTTGTGTAAAATTATCACTTAAAATGTTTGCCTTGTGACCCGGACTGTTCATCCACCCTGTCATAACGGCACTTGTTGTCGTATACCCTGCGGCAATGTTTTCACCTGCAGAAGTGTACGAAATGCCAAACTGCTTCATCATATCAAAAGGCGATCCGTATGTTGGTGATGTGTGGTCAAAATAATTTTTCACAAGCATGTCACGTGATTTTTCTCTCGCCACATTACTTAATGTTGGGTTCAAAGCTAACTCTTTCTTACCATAACTTGAACGGTATTTGTTCACGGAAAAGAAAGTTTCAAGCTCATAAACGTTTTGCTTACTGATTGATGCAGTAGACAAATGTGTTTTATAAGTTGGATCTGCTAAATGAAGTGAACCTGTTTCTTTATAAGTTGCTGTATTCGTACTGCCATTCCAGAGCACGTCATATCCGTATGCTTCTCCAACTAAACGAAGCGGTATGTATGTACGATTATTGATGACAACCGGCTTAACGTCAGATTGCTGAATGTAGTATTTATTGCTATATTGCTTTTCTAAAAAAGGTGATTGTGTGTTTAATGCTAGTTTAGCTGTTGTACCATATTTCGATAGCTGTGAGGTAACAGCGTTTGTGTCAGGATTCCACTTCACATCGGCATTCATAGATTCAAAAACCGGTCTCAACGGAACTAACAATCTATTATTTTGAACAATAGGTTTTGCGTCAGGAAAAACTACACTCTCATTTCCGATCTTAACGTTAAAAGATTCTGCAGCTGCGTCTGTGCTGTAGAGCCCTAAGAAAAATAGACTTACAGCTAATAGACTCCCTAAAAACTTCATAGTCTTCCCCCCTCTAAAATCATATATGAATATAGCATATTTACACTTCCAAAAATGCTCAAAACTAGAATAGTAAAGAAAATGTAATGAAAAAAGATGCCGCCGGAACTCTAGTCCAGTAGCATCTCTTTTACTAGTTTTTATTAATGGTTAATGTAATATCTTTCGTGTTCTTGCTAATTGCCCCGCCATCGTTTTTAAAGATCTCAGATTTGTTTTCTTCTGATGGCTCGATGTGGATGTTCAACTTGTTCTCTCCACCAGTCAAGTTAACTGTATGTGAGAACGTCATGTCCTCATTAATCGTGATTGTTTCACCGTTGATCGTCATCACGCCTTCTTTAATCGCATTACCTTTTAACGTGATCGTGTCAGAGGTTACGATTTGGCCGTCTGTATGAGATGTCACGACTACCGGCATGTCGATCCAGCGCAGGATCTTATCTTGAACGACCATCTCGTTGCCGCCTTGATTCGTGACAACAAAGCTCAGATCCGTTCCTGGAGCACCATAGCCGTAGTAGCTCACGTCATCATCGTTCGGGTTAGCTGGTGTGTGGTCAGCAAGCCCTTCTTGATCCCACGAGCTGTTCTTCGCGTACTTGTACGTGATTACTTCACCTTCTTGCGCTTCGAACGTGTATTCATAATCGTTCGTTACAGCACCGCCGCGCGTCATCTTCCACGCACCTGTGTTCCAGCCGTTTTTGCTGCCCGGCATCGTAATGTCCACGCCCTGTGGTGTATACGCTGGTGCGTTCACTTTCATCGTTACTTTTACCATAACAAGGTCAGGCGTTACAGTTACTGCGTTCGACTTCACGCTGTTACCTGCTTTGTCGTAGATGTGCACTTCGTATGAATACGATTTGCCGTTTGTTACGTTCAAGTCTTTGTATGTGGTTGCGTTCGTATCCAGGATTTGATCAATCACTTCACCGTCTCGGACAATGGTGAACAAGTATGGCTCGTTCGCTCCTTCAACAGACCACTTTAGGTTCACTTGGCCAGACTCTTGAGCCGGCTGCTCCAGTGTAACAGAAGATGCCGGAGCTGTTGTGTCGTCACCTTTTGTGAACGTTACGGATTTCGCTTCACTCGTTACCCATGTTCTTCCTAGATCTGTCGAGAACGCATAACGGTATTCGTACGTTCCTTCGTTAAACGGCAGGAATGAACCGCTGAAACTGTTGAACTCGCCATTTTGCGTTGTGTAGCTTGCTTGATGTGAAGTCCACGTGTCCTTGCCTGGTTCCTTCACTTGAAGTTCGGCTTGCAGACCTTCCGCTAAATCACTCTCTGTTTCACCTTTTATAAAAATATCAGCTGAAACATTTTGTACTTTGGAAAGATCGATCACACCGTTTTGCAGCTCTGTTACGTTTGCAATCTCATAGTTTCCATCTTTTAAAGCAACATGCGGGATTGCTGCATCCGATTCTGTTTTTACAGATTCGTTATTGTCTTTGTTGATTGCAACAACCGCGAAATAGTACTTGCGGCCGTTATCTAAGCCATCAATTTTGATAGAATTATCATTTGTTTCTGCTACCTTTTCATAAAAAGCACCAGAGATTGTCGTTTGGTAGACTGCATAACTTCTAGCGTCGCCTTCCCAAGTCAGGGAAACTGAGTGGCTAGCTTCCGTTGCTTTCACGTTCGTTACAGCTTCAGGACTCTTTAAGTTCTGTCCCTTGTCTGAGACGAGCATGCGTCCGCTCATCGCTGGAACGGTTACTGTCAGCTTGCCGTCTTTCACGCTTGCTTTGTATGTTTTATCGAGCTGATCTGTCAGCTTCACGTTGTTTACGATCAGCTTCTTCACATCTAGCTCAACTGTTTTTTCTTCACTGCCGCGGTTTGTGATCACTACCGCTGCATTTTTCTTATCAATACGTGTATAAGCCAGTACATCTTTTTCAGCGTATAAGTGATTTAACTCGCCATAGCTGAACAGATTATGATAGTCAGCACGTACCTTTCCGATTGCTTGATAATGCTTCACAAGATCTTTATCTTCTGATCCCCACGGATATGTTCTGCGGTCATCGGGATCTTTAGAGCCTGTAACGCCAGCTTCATCTCCGTAATAAACGGTCGGCGCTCCGGCATAACCCATCTGTAAAATCGCCGCAAGCTTAAGACGCTTTACGCCAAGTTCGTGGTTATAATTCGGATCCAGTTCAGCACGCTCATAAGAATCTGTGCCATTTCCAAGGACGAAAGCAGCACGTGGTGTATCGTGCGACCCCATTAAGTTCATTAGCGCGTAGAATGCTTCTTGCGGGTAATCTTCAAAAACAGCGTTCAGCTGATTTTCAGCACCCTTTGCGTTTCCGTTTTTCAGGTAATCAATCATCGCACCGCGGAAACGGTAGTTCATAACAGAGTCGTAAAGATCGCCGAGGAAGTATTCGGAAGCATCATCCCAGATTTCGCCAAGGATCAGCGGATCATCCTTCTTGCCTTCTTTTAGTTCGTCACGGAACTCTCTCCAAAACTCAGTATCTACTTCGTTCGCTACATCCAAGCGCCAGCCTGATGCACCACGGTCCAGCCAAGATTTTGCCGCAGAATCTTCATCATACATGATGTAGTCTGCGAACGGTTTGTTGTTGAGTTCAGAATCATAGTCTACTGCTTCTCCAGGAATGGATTTGATCTCCGGAAGTGAATCGAAGCCCCACCACGCCTGGTATTTATAAACGCCATTCGCTTTATCATTCTCAATGTTAAACCAGTTGTGGAAGCCGTATGAACTGAACTTTTGGCCGTCCTCTGTAAACTTTTCTTCTGTTTGTTCCTTCGCTTCTTCTTCTGTTAAGCCTTGCTCGTTCATAAGGTCATAGATGCTCGCCCAATACTCGTAAGCACCAACCGTATCGTATTTTCCGTAACGGTCAAAATAGATCGAGTCATCGCCAACGTGGTTGAACACGCCGTCTAAGATCAGGTGCATCTTGCGTTTTTTCAGTTCTTTTGTAAAAGCTTTAAATTCTTCAGGTGTTCCAAACATCGGATCGAGCGCCTTGTAGTCTGTCGCATCGTATTTGTGGTTCGATGCAGCATGCGCGATCGGGTTCAGGTAGAGAGTGTTCACGCCAAGGGACTGAATGTAATCCAGCTTCTTCTGAACACCGGCAATGTCACCGCCAAAGAAATCGTTTGACCAGATCTCGTCACCTTCGTATCCTTCTGTTTCAGCTTGACGCGGGTTGTCCGGAAGCTCACTCCACTCTTGATGTTCTATTGGTTCTTCACCGCGCGCTGTTGTTTTTGCTGTATCGTTCTTTTTGTTGCCATTGAAAAAACGGTCAGGGAAAATCTGATAAACGACAGACTCTTTCATCCAGTCTGGCGTTTTATAAGAAGGATCGTAAACGGTCATTTGGAAAAGACCAGCGTTTGTGTCAGCAACCGCACCTTTTCCGCCTTCCCCAGTGTCCTCACCGTATTCTTTTACAGCATCTCCATCACGTGCCGTAAATTTATATCCGTAAATGCCTTTTTCTTCAGGTGTAACCGTAGCTTCCCAAAGCTCGATCTCTTCACCATTAATGGTTGTCCATCCGGCGTTCTCCATATCTTTTACAGTCGTGCTGCCAGAGTTGTAGTTTCGTAAGTATAATTTGGCGCCAGTAAGATCGCCTTTTTTCGTTTGAAGACGAAGTGTTACTTCTTCACCCGCCTTGATTGCTCCAAATGGTGCACGGAATGCTTCGTTCCACGTATCATGGTAAAGCTTGTCCCCGTTCACGCTTCCGTCCGGCAACCCCGGATCATAATTCGTGTACACTTCTTTTGTGTCATGGTTATAAAAGAACGTAATTACGGCGTCTTTTATAACGTTTAATACAAAGTTGCCGCCTGGATATGCAGGCGCATCCCAGCTGTTTCCGAGAACAATTTTAAACTCGTGCTTTCCTTTTGGCACTTGAGTTGTATATGTGTAAATGTTGTCTAAATCTTCATCTTGTAAAAGTGCAGTGGATTCTCCTGGTGACCAGTTGCCGCCAGCACCAATATCAGGCTGGATGTCGCCGACGATACGCGGAGTCTGTTCCGTTGGAAGGGGCTCAGGAATTGTAACTTTATGCGTCGTGTCGTCATACATAAACGTTACCTCTTTTTCAGAATCGAGAGTAAGTTTGTAGTTGTCACCACCCGCTTTTCCATCAACGCCATAGTTCTCATCCCAAGAACCGTTGATAGCGATCTTGTATTCATAGCTGCCTGCAGGCAATGTTCCTGTAAGCTTGTACTTTCCATTTGGCTGCAGCTCCATCTTTGTTGCAGGATCAGCTGGATTCCACTCGCCAGATCCGCCAAGTTCGTCTTGCAGGCTCCCAACAAGTGTCACCGTTCTTTCTTCAGCTGTCGTTTTCGCTGGCTGTATGAGCAGTGCAGATGCAAACGTTTGCAAAATCATTGTAAATAATAAAAGCCATGAAACTGCGTAACGCGATTGTTTCTTCCTCACTTTGTATCCCCCTTTTTAAAATGTTGTGCAAATAAGTGAAAGCGTTTGCACAAATGCATTTAAGTTAGCGCTTTCATTTCAATTATTATCCCATGTTTTCTTATTTTGGAAAATGCGTCATTCGGCTGATAAGGCTGTAAATAAATAGGTAAATATTCTCATTTTTCCTTAAAACCTTTATAACTAAATCACTTCTAACCGATATAAAGCATGAATTACGCACACTGGAAACGTAAAAGGATAAAGGCAAACCTATGGAAACGTAGCGACGCAAAGCTAAAGGGGCTTCTGCACACCGTGCAATGCCAGCCAGCTGCCGTTTTTTCGGAGCACACTCCGCCAAACGGCATGAGTGTGTCTTTTTATTGTTTTCCAATTCTTTAAATAAGAAAGGGAGAATGAAGTGAAGAAGATTTTAAGTTCATTTTTAGCGTTAGGACTTGCAACAACTGGGTTTGGGCCTTCCGTTTTGGCTAACACAGGTGCTGCAACACCAGTTGAAGAACCCGCTGAAGAAACGCAAACAGAGGAAACAACTGAGACGACAACACCAGAGGATGAGGAACCTGCTGAATCCGAAGAGCCCGCTGATGAAGAACCATCGGAAGAAGAAGCACCAGACTTAGTACCAGGAGATTTCTTTTATTTTGTAAAAATCATGATGGAGAAAATCCAGCTGGCTGTAACGACAGATGACTATGAAGAAGCGAAACTTTTGGCTGATTTTGCAGCTGAACGTACTAAAGAAGCGAATGTTCTTTTACAAGATGGTGATGTAGAAGGCGCAACAAAGCTTTTAGAAGAAGCGATCGCTCAGCAAGAAGAAGCTGTTGAAATAGAGGAAGAAGCTTCTGGAGAAGAAACAGCTGAAGATGTAACCGAAGATGGTGCAGCTGAAGAGACACCTGCTGAAGAAGGCACAGAAGACGAAACAACTGTTGACGAAGAAGCTGCAGAAGAGGATGCAGCTGCTGAAGAGGAAGAAGACACTGCCACTGAGCTTGAGAAAAAGTTTTTTCAAAATATCGTAGCTTTAATGACTGCTCTTGAAAAGATTGATAACCCAAAAGCGCAAGAAGCACTTTCGAAAAATATTGCAAAAGCCTTCGGAAAGCTTGAAAAGAAAATAGCAAAACATGAGAAGAAGCAGAATAAAGAAGATGACGAGTCTACTGAGGAAGAAGATTCTTCAACTGAAACACCTGAAGCACAAGAGCCAGAAGCTGAGGAGCCAGAAGCGGAAGAGCCAACTGGCGACACAACAGAATCTGATGAAAACACTGCTTCAGTAACAGCAGTACCTGTAAAAGAGAAGAAAACAAAGCAGCAGCCTGTTGTTCCTGCTCCTAAAAAAGAGCAGCCCAAAAAAGAACATCCTAAGAAAGAAGATGTGAAGAAAGAAGCTCCTCCAGTAAAGGAACAGCCGAAGAAAGAAGAATCAAAGAAAGAGCAGCCTAAAAAAGAGGAAGCTAAAAACGAAGATCGCGGAAAAAATGATGATCATAAAGAAGAAAAAGGGAATGATGATCGTAAAAATGACCGTGGAGACGAAGAAAAAGGTAAAGATAAAGAGAATAAAGGCAAAAACAAAGAATAATAATGAACCCTGCCGAAGCTTTTGGCAGGGATTTTACACATAATCGCACGTTGTTTTATAAAATCACACGTTAGCGACCTAGAATCGCACGTTAAAATGAATAATCGCATGCTAATTAATATATACACGATTTTCGACACGAGGTTTCATTTCCGGAACCCCGCTCCCTCCAAAAAAATAAACACCAGGTCCTCTCTGGAAGGTAGAGGCCTGGTCCGTTTTTATATCTTATTCAGCTGACTCCTCAGTTGATTCCTCATCTGTTGAAGTTTCTTCAGTAGAACCTTCTTCTGTTGATGTTTCTTCATCTTGATTTTCAGTTTGTTCCGTGTTTGTTTCTTCTTCCGTGTTGTCGTCCTGGTTGTTACATGCAGTGATTAACATAATTGCCAAAAGAGATGCTCCGATTTTCGCCATAAACGTTTTGCTCATCTTAAAATTGCTCCCTTCGGATTTTCATTATGATTTTTTGCATGAGTATGGGATTTGTTTGTCCCTGCTCAGAATATATCACGAAAAAAACCCGAAAAGACGGAATTTACCAAGTCATAACGGAGACTTTACACTTCCTAAACCATCTTTATATTGGCTTAATATTAATCGACTTTATACATCATAATGCAGCACATATTGAGGCCCGACCGGTCCATGTTTGATCTGACCGCGATCTTGAAATCCTGCTTTTTCGTACAGCTTTTTGGCAGGTTCATTTTTAAAGTTTACCGATAAAATTAATTCATTGATTTCAGGAAAATGGGTTGAAACGAATGCTGGCAGCTGCAGCATCGCTTCTTTCGCATATCCTTTTCCCTGCTCTGACTGATTGATTGAGAGGGCACGGATTACCATGGCATGAGGATTTGCGGTAAAATCACGGATATTCTCACCTGCATGCAGAACAAAAAAGCCTACTGGCACGTCTGATACCATGATAACCACTGGGTTTCGGCTAGGATCTTCTTCACATTGTTCCAAGGCATCACTTGGCATGGCGGTAAATTTTTTTTGGTCTTCTATTAGATAAAAGGCATTAAGAGCTTCACGATGAATTTCTTCAAAAAAAGTGAGTGCAACGTTCCCCATATTCATAACCCCTGTCAATTTTATAGATCAATCAATGATTCTGCTGCTTTTAGCCAAGCTTTTGCCATCAGTTCGTCCCCTTTTTTTCTCATATGTACACCGTCTGTTGTTAATGAAACGTCAGGTTTTTTTGTTAGATGGCTGATAAAAATGTCATGTGTTGGGACGAGCACTGCATCAAACTCCACGGCTAGCTTGCGAACGACTTCTACATACGGAATCAGTATCTGATTTCCTTGAGATTGCGGGTTCTCTTTTATGATCGTCGGTTCCATGAGTATGAGTTTTGTGGTGACGGGAAGCTGTGACAACAGTTCACGATAAACTTCTTCAAATTTAGAAACATCCACTTGAGAAAGGTCTGGGCTATCCAGCTGTCTCCACACATCGTTGATTCCAATGGAAATCGTTAAAAGATCAGGCTCTAAATCAATGACATCCCGCTCCCACCGGAAAGCAAGGTCTGTAACACGGTGCCCGTTGACGCCTTTGTTGATAACCTTTACATCCTCTGGCAGCACTTCTTTAATCATGCGAACATAGCCGTTCCCCAGTCTTTCAGGATCTGTATTTTTATTAGAAGCTGTGATGCTGTCACCGATAAAAATAATTTTCAAGGCTGTTTCCCCCTCCGATTTGTTTCTCTTATTTTACCATGTGGGCGAAAAAAACATGATTTAAAGGATTTTGGACAGCCGTTTTGGAATACATATAGAAAATCCTTTTTACAGGAGGCAGAACATGATTGAAACTGCTGTTCATCGCCCAGTTACATTAGGTCAAACGGAAAAGATGCCGTCATATCGTATGGATTTGCGGCAATATAAAAATCAGAAAGAATATGAGAAGTTTGTAAAAGTAAATACGGTGAATGACTGGTCGACCGTTTCTTGGAATGACATCGGGAAGCCGTATGAAGTAACTTCGTTTTCAAAGGATAAACTGGATTGGGAGAAGGAGCATGGCGAGACCTTGCCTGTTCATACCTCTTGGACGATGTTCAACCAGTCTTTTCATGAGTGGTTTTCGAAGGATGTTCCTGCTGAAATCCACGAAAAAAAAGGTGCTTTTTTTCATAGTTTAAAAAGCTTCAAACCTTCTGAAGTAAAAGTAGCGCTCGGAGATTATTTGCGCATTCATTTATGGAATTATGTTCACAGGGTACAGGATGGCATTTGGGATCCTCGCGGAAAACGTGCGTTGTTTGAAGGGCTGGATGTTCAAAAGCCACGCATTTTATTTTTAGGTGCGGCTGAAGGTTATGAAGCGATGCAGCTTTCTGCAATGTATCCAGGCGGTGAAGTAGTTATGGTCGATTATGATGCGTTCTGCCGGGATGCGAGGTATGCAGAGTTCCCTGAATCCTATCCGTTCTTAGGGAAAAATCCTAGTACAGGCGGAGAAAAAGTTTATTTTAAAGACGATTTTAACATATCGTATGTGGTGGATGACATTCGCAATCTTTCCTTTGGAGCGGAGTTTGATATTGTGCTGAGTGTCGGTTTACTTGAGCACTTCCCTGATTCTATGAAGGCTGAGGTTGTGGAGTGGCACCGGAAGTTCTTAAAGCCGGGTGGCTATATTGTGATGACAACACCCCGAGCCCAGCTTCGGTCCAAGCTTTATTACGAGATCATGGCGGATGTAATGAACCATACGTACCGGGAGCTCATGACGTTAGAGCAGATGGGGCTTTATCTGTACGAGAACGGACTGGATATTATGAAGCACGGCTATATAAAAGTGCATAACGGGATTGTGGCGAAGGCGAAATAAGAAATTAGAGTGATGGCTGGAGGAAAGCAGATGCATAGAGATGGTATTATAACGTGCAATAAATAAAAAGCTGCATCAAACAAATTGGGGCTGGCTCAAAAATTATTGAACCAGCCCTTCACTTAGCTTATAGTTTAAAATTCCCCGTTAGTTCTTTTAGTTTCTCTGACATTTCATTAAGCTGTCCAATTGACTGAGACATACTTTTAATATGATTATCCTGTCTGTATGTTATAGAAGCAGCATCTCTTGTACCAGCTGCTGCAAGTTCTGCAATATTCGCCGTTTCCAAAGCAGATGCAGCAACTTCTTCTGCTGAAGCGGACATTTCCTCAGATGTCGAAGTAACTTCTTGAACTTGACTTACAACCCCTTCAACGGAATTTAAAATAGAGTTGAAAACTTTCTCTGTTTCAAAAATTGATTCCAGACCAACTTTAACCTCGCTTAAAACAATACCCATGTCTTCTGATGTACGGTTCGTATCGTGATTTATCCTGGAAATCAACTCTCTGATCGTCTCTGTTGAATTGGAGGATTCCTCAGCCAGCTTTCTCACTTCATCAGCTACCACTGCAAAGCCTCTCCCATACTCCCCTGCACGTGCTGATTCAATCGCAGCATTCAAGGCAAGAAGATTCGTTTGTGATGAAATTCCGTCTATAATTTCGATTATGTTTGAAATTTCTTTAGAGTGTCCTTTCAATGTCATAATGGATGACGAAGAACGATGGACTGACTTTGATATGTTCTCCATCTGTTGAATTGCTTCTTTCAGCTTTTTATTTCCATGTCCCGCTTCTGTAAGTGTACGAACAGAAAACTCCGATGATTGGGCGGCTGCTCCCGCAATATGCTGAACACCCTTAGTCATTTCTTCGACTACAGTTACACTTTCTTTCAAAGTTTGGTGTTGAGCTGTTGATCCTGCTGAAAGCTCTTCCATGGTAATGGCTATCTGTTTACTGGCCGCTTTGGTTTCTTCTGCCTGTAATGAAAGAGCAGTTGATGTTGTGTTTAAAGCCAAAGAATATTGGTTGATTGTCTGGATAATACCTCTTAAGTCCTGCAGCATTTTGTTAAAAGAATTTGTAAGCCTTCCAATTTCATCTTTTCTTTTTGAATCAATTTTTACAGTAAGATTCCCACGGCCGATTTCCTCAGCATTTCTAGAAAGTATTTGAATTGGTCTTGTAATAGAGACCGTTACGATGACTGTAATTAGAATTCCAATAATTAATATCCCTGCAACGATTAATGCCATCTTCAATTTATTTGCTGAAATCGCTTTATATACACTTGAAATATCCTGATCAGAACCTACAATCCCAATAACTTCACCAGATTTCTTTTTGATTGGTAAATACACTGATATGATAGCACCATATTCTTCTGTATTAGTCATTTCGATTGCTAATTTTCCTGTTTTAAATGCCTGTTTAATAGCAGGATAATCTTCTATACCCTTTTCTTCTTCACCAATTTCAGATGCATCCTCGGAGTTTGCGGGCATTCCATCTACAATATAAGAATAGGTATACCCCTCTTCTGCTTTAGCTTTTTTCATTGTATATAAATAGGTAAGTCCATTTGTTTCCCTAATATCATTTAATTGACTTCGCAATTCCCAGTAGTAATCTGTTTCCCCATCTTTCAAAACCTTCTCATATTCTTCAGTATTTATAAGTTGTACGGCTCTCTTAACAATCCCCTCAGACTGGTTACTAACCGTTTCTTTTATTAATGCCTCAGATGATTGATTAGAAAAATAACCAATTAACAATCCTGTAAGCAAAACCAACCCTGAAAATACTAATAGCATTCTAACTTTGATGCTCTTACCCATCTGCATTTCTCTCCCTGTATCTAGCTAGTTAATAGACTCACCCCTTAATTTTACTTTATTTGGTTATGATGGTAAATGAATACTTTTTTGAAAAAGGATTAAAATGATTTTATTGGCAGTGTGCTGAGGAAATTTTGTAAAAAGAAAAGTTTACTGACTTTCAATAGTAAAGGAGAACTCATGGATTCGGATAGAATCCTGAGTTCTCCTTTTTTGAGTGTCTTTTTCACAAATACAAAAAGGGGGGTTTTGTATTTGTCTGGGGTCAGACCCCTTTATTTGCCTAAAGCGAAGGTGATTTCTACTTCGCATGCTACCTGTCCATCAACCGTTGCGATTCCTTTGCCTTTACCGATCGAACCGCGTACTCGTGTCATCTCAACTTCTAGACGAAGCTGGTCGCCTGGTACGACTTGCTTTTTAAAGCGGCAGTTATCGATGCCAGCAAAAAATGCAAGCTTCCCGCGGTTTTCTTCTTTTTTTAGCATAGCTACTGCTCCTACTTGAGCAAGAGCTTCGACGATTAACACGCCTGGCATTACTGGGTACTCTGGAAAGTGGCCGTTAAAAAATTCTTCATTCGCTGTTACATTTTTGATACCGACTGCACGCTGTCCTTCGTCTACTTCTAGGATGCGGTCAATTAATAAAAATGGATAACGATGCGGGATAATTTCTTTAATTTCTTCGATGGTTAACATGATCTACATCACCTTTCTTTTTTCTGGTTCTTTTCTAAAAGATTGTAATTTTTACGTAAATACTTCTTTGACAAGTTGATTGGAGCGCAAGATGCGAGACTCCTGCGGGATCAGCGGGACAGGTGAGACTCCTAAAGGCGCAAAGCGCGAGGAGGCTCACCGCACGCCCCGCGGAAAGCGAGCATCCTGGAGCGGAAATCAACTGCTTCCAATACAACAAAGTTTACGAACAGCCTTTTATATTATCTTTCTTTTATTATACTTGGTATTGTTACCTGGTACTAATTTTTATCAAAAGAAAAACAATGACCCTTTAATCCTGCCATTGTTTTATTATTATATCTTTACTTCTCTTTTTCTACAAGGTCGATAATGTGCGTCCATGTTTCCTTCTCAAAGACATTCATCGGCTTTCCGTCACCGAGCACACCATAGCCAACCATTGTACCGATAGCAAAACAAACAACGATCCCGCAGATCAGCAGCAAAAGTCGAAGCCATATCGGAAAGCTTCTCTTTGTACCACGGTGAATCAGCTTCTTCTTTTCTTCCTTAGAAGAACTCTTTTTCTCTTGATATCGCTGTGTTTTTTGATTTTCTTTTTTATTTAACTCTTGCTCATGCATTTCATTCGTTGTCATACAAACCTACCCCATTTAGCGAAGCCCGTTTACCAACCCCATCATCTGGTCAGCAATTGTAAGAGAACGCGCGTTAAATTGATATGAACGTTGTGTTTGAATCAGTTCGGTCATCTCGGTAGAAATGTTCACGTTGGAAGATTCCAATACTCCCTGGTGAACAAAGTTGCCTGCTCCAGCTTCTATTTCCTCAATAACTTGATTTAATGGAATGCCTTGTGGCGCTTGGAAATTATGTCCGACTGCAAGCATCAGCTGCGGACGAATAATATTCGCAAGTGCTAGCTGTCCTGATTCAACAACCGCTCCATTATTTAACGTTACCGAAACTTGGCCGTTTTGTCCAATGGTAATTTTATTATGGTCACTAGGAATCGTGATCGGGCCGTTCACACCTATCACACGATTCCCTTCTGACGTAACGAGTTCCATCTCATCAGGGTTTCCTGCAGACGGCGATAAATAAAACGCACCGTCACGAGTATATTGAACAACTTCTCCGCCATTGTTATCCGTCGTTTGAATCTGAAAAAACAACCCTGGCTGCGTAAGTGCCACATCCAGCAAGCGTCCCGTTTGCTGCAATGTTCCTGATTCTAAACTAACCGCTGTCGAAGAAATACGCGCGCCGCTGCCGAGCCGGATACCGTTCGGAGTCAATCGCCCATCTTCTGTAGGGTTTAGAGCCTTACTCTCCATCTGCTGAAAAAGCAGATCAGAAAATTGTGCTTCCCGGCGTTTGTAGCCGTTCGTCGTGCTGTTCGCCATGTTATTTGAAATGGTATCCAGCTTGTGCTGAAGCTGTCCCATCGTCACTGCTGCTGAAATCATAGACTGGTTCATGCGTGATCCCCCTAGCCGATTCGGCCAATTTCATTTGCGGCTTTTTCCATCGTACGGTCATAGGCTTGAAGCACTTTTTGATTCGCTTCAAATGCACGGTATGCCGTCAGCATCTCCGTCATCGTCTGTTCTGTGTTCACGTTAGAGCGTTCAACAAACCCTTGCTGCAGGTTATACGTGATTGCCGGATTGCCAATTGCGCTAGCCGCTTCTCCATCTAGTCTGAAAAGTCCTGATCCTTCTTTTACCAGATTGTTAGGATTCGCCACATAGGCAACATCAATCTGTCCTGCGACCGCACCGTTATCAATCACCTGGCCGTCCTTGTTCAATGTAAAGTTGTCGCTTGTTACCGTGATTCGTTCTCCATCCGTTCCAAGAACATAATGTCCTTCA
The DNA here is from genome assembly GCF_042680145.1 of Fictibacillus halophilus. Classification (GTDB taxonomy): domain Bacteria; phylum Bacillota; class Bacilli; order Bacillales; family Fictibacillaceae; genus Fictibacillus; species Fictibacillus halophilus_A. The sequence goes on from NZ_JBHTNQ010000001.1 coordinate 2,978,232, forward strand.
GGCGTTACTAAACTGCCCTCTGCATCAACTGAGAAATGGCCGTTTCGTGTAAAACGCTCTTGTCCGTTTACGTTCAACCGGAAAAATAGTCCGCCTGGCAGTCCCGTTTCAGGATCAGCCGGTACTTGTCCTTGTAAAAGAGCAAGATCCGTTTTGATTCCTGTCTCGCGGAGATCTCCTTGCATGAAGTTTGGAGTCGTCTCTTGCACATATACTCCGGTAGAAAGTATTCCTACCGGGTGGTTGTTCGGAATTTTATTACCGTTGATCTCGGTTTGCCCCATATGCTGAAGAAGCATCGTTGGGAACGTGCGCAGACTTGCGTTGTCCGCTTTATATCCAGGCGTATTGGCATTCGCCATATTATTCGTTAAAATTTCTTGTTTGCGCTGCTGTGCCAGCATTCCTGCTGCAGCATTATAAAAGCCTCTTAACACGGAGTATTCCTCCTGTAATCGTAATCTGGACACAAAATGTCTCATCGATCATATCGACAGATTTTTACATTTCTTAATAAGATTCTGCGAAAAATGACGGATTCCTTTTTAAAATGAGGAATTTGTACCAGAAGATTCATAGCGACCGTTTTGTCGAAAAGCCTATAAACGAATTTGAAGGATCATAAAAATTTTTGAAGGCTCATAAATCAAGTTGAAGGACCATAAAAAATTTTGAAGGATCATAAATTAAGCTGAAGGATCATAACTGGCTAAACATCATTTTAAATCAGGTTGCTTGGCACTCGCCAAACTTCTTTACTAACCTAAAAACCAAAAATGCCACCCACCAGGGCGGCATTTCCTTTATTAAAACACTTTTCTTTTCGCAATCTTATCCATATGTTCAAGCATTAAGCCTGTTCCGTTTGCTACGGCTTTCATTGGCTCTTCGGCAACCAGTACTGGAACCTTCAATTCTTCTGCAAACAGCTGGTCGATTCCATGAAGAAGTGCTCCTCCGCCTGTCAGCATAATGCCACGGTCGATGATGTCAGCAGATAATTCTGGCGGCGTCTTCTCAAGCACGCTTTTCGCTGCCTGGACGATTACCATCACAGGCTCCATCAACGCTTTTTGAATTTCTTTTGAGTGAACGGTAATGGTACGCGGCAAGCCGGATACCATGTCACGGCCGCGGATTTCAAGCTCTTCATCACGCGCGCCAGGATAAACCGTCGCAACGTTTAGCTTGATGTTTTCAGCTGTGCGCTCACCGATCAATAGCTTGTACTCTTTCTTTATGTACTGAAGAATTTCTGTATCGAACTTGTCCCCAGCCATTTTAATAGAAGAGGAGGTGACAATATCGCCCATGCTCAAGACCGCAACGTCAGTTGTGCCACCACCGATGTCAACAACCATATTGCCGCTTGGCTGGAAGATATCCATCCCCGCCCCAATTGCAGCCACTTTCGGCTCTTCTTCAAGAAAAATATGCTTAGCGCCGCATTTTTGTGCAGCTTCTCTAATGGCTTTTTGCTCTACGGACGTAATGTTCGTTGGTGTACAGATCAAGATTCTTGGCTTAGCAAACACGCCCTTCACTTTTATTTTATTAATAAAGTGTTTCAGCATTTGCTCAGTTACTTCAAAGTCAGCAATTACGCCGTCTTTCAGCGGACGAATTGCTACGATGTTGCCTGGTGTACGGCCTACCATGCGGCGGGCTTCTTCTCCAACAGCGAGTGCTTTTCCGGTATTCGTGTCGATCGCAACGACGGATGGTTCGTCAAGCACAATCCCTTTTCCTTTTACATAGATCAATACATTAGCGGTACCAAGGTCAATTCCAACGTCCCTTGAAAACATGTTATATCCTCCCTGTTAAACATCCATACAATATAATGACATTTTTAGTAAAAAATCGAAGTTCTATCCAATTTATCATTATATCACAAGTTTGTCGAACAAGGTGAAATATTGTCAAAAATTAATTATTGGACATCAGACCTATAGGCACATAATGATTTTGGTGTCATGTTACATCCCTATCATTCGTAGACTTATTGAACAACTTCCTCTGCGCCTTTTTTATATTTGACGCGCGTCGCTTCTCCACCCCGCAAGTGGCGGATGGACTTGTGGTATTCGAGGATTTCTTTTACGTTATTTGCAAGATCCGGATTAATTTCAGGCAGCCGCTCGGTAAGGTCTTTATGCACCGTGCTTTTGGAAACCCCGAATTCTTTTGCGATCATGCGGACTGTTTTTCTTGTCTCCACGATATACCGTCCTATCTTGATGGTTCGCTCTTTGATGTAATCGTGCACACCACTCGCCTCCCTAAAATGGATGTGAGAGATGCGATAGAGACTTCTATGAACAAGCTACGTGACAAGTTTCGTTGTCATCTTCGGCTTATAAGTATAGCTTCCCTTCCCCTTTTTCCACCGCAGCCATAGTACGATTTCTCACCGCTCACCCTCAATTGAATTATTGTAGGTTTTGTAACATCTTATTAACCAAGTTTTCGTTATATGCCTAAATCTCAACTGGGACAAGGGGAAATGTCCATTTTTGTGAAAAAACCTCCATAAACAGTTGAAAAATCCATCGGTGAAAGGAGGTTTGGCTGAGAAAACTGGTGGGGATTTTAAGTTTTACGGTACGTGTTCTTTTTTCTGTTACACGTTCGCTCAAGCTGACCTTACTTTCGCTCAAAATTCCCGATCTACGCTCAGAATCTTCACGCTGCGCTCAAAACACCTTTACTACCGCTCAGGAATCCTCTTGTTCGCTCAAACCTTTTCAAATCGTCCATTTTGCCGAGCAAAATCTTCATTATTTCTTTAAAAAACGAAAAAGCTGCCCCGATTTGCTCAGGACAGCTTCCATTTTAAAATTATTCGTTTGCACCTGAATCATCTGCTGATGTTTCATCTGATTCTGCTGGAGCATCAGTGTCTTCTGCAGATTGAGATGATGATTCTTGTTCACCGTTGGCATCTTTGCCGTCTTTACCGTCTTTTGTGCCTTTAGTGTCTTTGCCGCCTTTATCGTCGGCTTTTGGTGCTGCTGGCTTTTTTTCTTCAGCAGGCTTTTGCTCTTCTGCCGCTTTCTTTTCTTCAGCTGCTTTTTGCTCTTCTGCTTTCTTCATCTCTTTACGAGAATCTTCAACAGCGCTTGCTAGCTGTGCTACGGATTGATCCCAAGCCATTACCGGATCCACTGCTTCTCCATCTTTGCGGACTTCGAAGTGTGCGTGAACTTTTGCGTCTTTATCATAAGCATTTTCGCCAGCTTGTCCAAGAACTGCTCCTTGTTTCACTTGGTCGCCTTGCTTAACAGATACAGAGGCTAATGATGAGTAGTGTGTTACAACACCTTTGTCATGTTCAACTTCTACAACAAAGCCTAGTGCAGGGTCTTTTGCAACTTTTACAACATTACCACTTAGTGCAGCGGTTACATCGAACGCTTTACCATCTTCTGTTGCTAGATCGATACCGCGATTTTGGTAGTAGATATTGTTATAGAATACTAGTGCTGCTTCTTGCTCTTGGGCTGTAGCGTCTGAACTAAAGAAATCCTTCACTACTTCAATGGCTTCAGGGTCAGCGACTGGCATTTGGAATACTTCTTTTGTAAGTGAAACTGGTACTGCTGTTCCATCGTCTTCTAATGCGCTTTCTGGAGTATTATTATTCTCCGTATTTTTCGCATCGTTTTGATACCATAGAACAGATGTTAAAATGACTGCTGCAAAACTAAGATACACTGCAGGATAAACCCAACGTTTTTTCATAGCATTCTTACCTTTCATCGGTACTGTTTTTTTGGTTTGTTTTTCTTCTTCTTTCATTTTTCATCACCTCAGCAACAAGTTTGAACAGAATTCTGAAAATATATACTTTAGTGCGAAATTTTTTTGAAAGTTTCTTTCGACATTAATGAAACTAGCTGATTCTTTTCCAATCAGACTTAGTTGAATTTATACTATTAACCTAAACTTGTTTCTACGTCGTTTTATCGACTCCGATACAAGTTATATAGGAAATAGTGCAGTAAAAAACCGCACCATGTCTTATGACACAATGCGGTTCTCTATATAGAAGGGGTCTGTCCCGGGACAGACCCCTTACAATTCTCACACAATTCACTTTAGGGCAAGCCCTTTGTCAGCAAGAGGCTTGTAATCTGTAATTTCAATCCCCTTATAATAATAGTTCACGATTTCCTTATACGACTTGCCTTCCTCCGCCATTCCATTCGCTCCGTACTGGCTGAGCCCCACTCCATGGCCATAGCCTTTTGTGGTGATGGTGATCTGCTTGCCCTTTTTCTCCATTTGAAAATCAGTTGACCTGAGCTCCAGCTTCTCTCGTATTTCTTTTCCAGTAAACTCTTTTTTCCCGATCGCGAACTTACCAATTCGTTTTCCGCTCGTTGTTGCGATAACCTTGCCAACCTTGCCGTCCTTTTTGATCGAAACACCCAGTTTCTCCTCAACGGTTCTAACTTGCAGCTGAACAGTCTGCACATACTTCGGCGACTTCTTATCCCATGGGCTTTCTACACTTCTTAAGTACGGGTATTTATTTTTCCAATAATCTTCTGAATTAACGGTAAATCCATTGCTTGTGGAGAAGAAGCTTGCCTGGATCGGCTCTCCTTCATACGTTAAGATCTGCCCTTTTGTCTCCGTGACAGCTTCTACGATCTTTGCGAGTTTTTCGTTGAAATCGTCTCCCCAAAGTGCCTCCAGTTCATCGTTCCCTTTGTACACCTGGTGCATGATCGTGTCGGTTACGACGGCCCCCTCTGGTAAACTATCATCTTTTCCGGGGTTTAGCATAGCTTTTACAATAAACGTTCTAGCGGTTAATGCTTGTGCTTTCAGTGCCTCGAGCTCAAACTCTGCCGGCATCTCAGAGGCTACTACTCCTGCCACATACTCTTCTAACGGGATGTTCTCGACTGTATCCTTTGATGTGCGAAATACAGGGACGACGATGTCCGAGTGCGGAATTTCCAAAGCTAGCATTCTCTCAGACGGCCTTGCCTGATTCTCTTCTTTCCATTCAGGGGGCTCCGACGAAAATGGTAGCACGAGTATGGCGGGAAGCAGGACGATTACGGCAACAAAAATTGCTAGAATCCAGATCAGTGGCTTGATTTTCACATTCACGTTTCAATGCCCTCCTATTTTGTTTTCTACCATACAACTTATACAAAAGGTTGAGCCTTTAGAACATGAAAACTAGTATTTTTACAATTCAAATGTGCTCGTTCTGTTAGGTTTACAAGTTTTGTTTTCAAGCCGTCTGCAACAGCTGCCCGCTGCATAAATTATACTGAGACCCAATGAAAGGGTGAGCGGCATGAACAATTTCGAGCCTCCCGTTCTCGTCAGGACACATACGTATTCCCCTGGCCAGATGAGAATTTATTACCCGCAGATCGAAGGCAGAATCAACCCTCGCATCCAGCAGCAAGTAAATCAGCAGATCATTCAGATCAACCAAGAGCTCCAGCAAATGCAAAATCCTGAAGCACGCCCCCGTATGTACGGAGAATTCGCTGTGAAAACAAACGAAAAGAACATTCTTAGCATCGGATTTTTGAATTACGGCTACACCCCAATGGCGGCACACGGGATGACGTATATTAAATCACAAACATGGGACCTGACAACAGGACGGACATATCAACTAAAAGATCTCTTCAAACCAGGCAGTAACTACGTGCAAGTTTTGAACCGGATTATAAAAGAGCAAATTAAACAGCAGCAGATCGTTACGCTTGAACCATTCAAAACCATCAGCCCGAACCAAGATTACTACATTGCTGATAAAGCACTCGTCATCTACTTCCAGCTGTATGACCTAACCGCTTATGCATTTGGCTTTCCGATGTTCGTTAATTCGGTGTTCGATCTGCAGGATATTATTAATGAGAACGGACCGCTTGGAAAGCTGGCAGTGAATAGTCTGTAGAACGAGAGGGTATCCGACATTGGATACCCTGCTTTATTTTTTCGATACATATAACTTTTTGTTTTGATCTACAGTCGCCAGATAAACAGAATCGATATTGTCCACTTGATGAGTCTTCAAGTTTTCTTTTAACCACGTGAGGTCCACTTCTGCTTTTTTCAGATTTTCTTCAAATAGTTTTCCATCATTTATTACCACTAAAGGAATTTCGATAGGGGGAGCAGCAGCTTCTACATCCGATGGTGTAACGGGATCATGAGCACTGTATTTCATGATGCTTAACTGACCGTTCGGCTCCAGCATGCAATACCTGACTTCTGAAATGTTAAATACTTTCCTGATTCTAAGCTCTGCCAGTAAGAGATCAATATTCATAAAGTGTCTTTTCAGATGTTTCCTTACGATTCTCCCGTCATCAATAAGCAGGAGAGGCTTTCCGTTAAAAAAATGGGCAAAAGATGTGCTCTTTAAGGAGATCATACTCAAAAGGGTATGCCAAAAGAATAGCGTTAAAATGGGGGTGATCGTCCGTGTAAAGGTTACCTCTCCATCTAATAAAGGAGAAACAGTAAGCGCCCCTAGTATCCAGATCAGTGCAAAGTCAAAGGTAGTCATCTGGCTGAAGGACCTTTTTGACACAAACCTTCCAACCAAAAAGACGATCATCCCTACAAGGATTGCTCTAAACACGTAACCCATTAATGTGATGTCTTTTAATTCACCAAAAACTTGAGGCATGTTAATCCTCCTGTTTGTTTATGTATAGTGTTTTCCCGGGTGTAAGAATCCCCACAAAAACATCCTTTATAGCGGTAATATTAAGCAATTTTAGCTGCTGGTCTATCCACTCGCTGTCTAGATTATTTTTCTCCAGCACCCGCTTATCCACTTTACCTTCATAGATTAGAAGCTGAGACAACTCATTTGGAGTTGTGGGTATTCCCATAGAAGACTTTGTAACAGGCTGCTCTTTGCTGTCAATCGCAACACTAAAATCTCCTGTTGTTTCCGCCACTAAATATTTTACTTTTTCAAGGTTAAAAGAATCTTTAACTCTTAAAATTGAAAACACATTATCAAGCGTAAGCCTTGTTTTCTTTAAATTTTTCTTAATGATTTTACCGTTCTTCACGATAATAGTTGGAGTTTGTGAAACGATGGATGGAAATTTAAGATAACCGAAATAGGTAAGAACCAGCATGAAGATCGTATAAACAATGATAATTGCAAAAGCATCGATCGGCCGCGAATCAGGAACAACGATACGGGTTGCCGAGATGTGGCTAATTCCAGCTGCCATGATGAAATTATAAGGAGTCGTAATGGCATTCTGCTTAAAACCCATTGCTTTATCTGACGCAAATAATAAAAAATACAGCAAGGAAGTTCTAAAGAATTGTTCAATTATGCTTAAATCCTCTGCTTGAAATAAAACATCTTTAATGTTCATCATTCATCTTCCTTCTAGAAAACAATGGATTCTTCTATATATGTTAAACTTCCCAATCTTTCATTTATTATTGATCACGATAAAAAAACCCTGATCCTCACGTGGAAGATCAGGGTTTTGCGGTTATTTAGTTTACACCGACTGCATCGTAAGATTTCTTAACAGCATTCACTTCAGCTGATGTTGCACCGTATAGATCAGCTGCCGCTTGAACAAGAGCCGCTCTCGCTTGGCTGAAGTTAGAAGAAGCCGTTAAGTAAACCGTGTTCGCTCTGTAGTAGATTGCTCCCACTTTATCGTTTCCGATGGCAGGAACCGTTACACCATAATGCGTTCCGCCAACTGCCAGCAAGTATGCTGCTTTGTTGATGATTCCACTGTTGATGTGTACACCGCCGTTATCTCCTGTTCCTGTGTAGCGAACAGAATAGTGGTCAGGATCATTGTACTTCGTCGGATCACTCATGGAACGAAGCGCGTCACCATTCGTGCCTGGTGTGTAGATGTCTTCACCGATCTCGTAATCCGGGTTGTTATTTTCATGATGCTCCACAAGCGTTCCGAAGATATCTGACATCGCTTCGTTTAGAGCACCTGACTCATTTTGATAGATTAAATCAGATGAGAAGTCTGTAACAGCATGTGTCAATTCATGCGCTACAACATCCAGTCCGCCTGAAAGTGAAACGAATGTTGTTCCATCACCATCTCCATATACCATCTGCTGACCGTTCCAGAATGCATTGTTGTAGTTGCGGCCGTAGTGGACAGATGATTTAAGCGCTGCCCCATTATTGTCATATGAGTTGCGGTTAAATACTTCTTTATAATAATCGTACGTTGCTCCTGCATAAGCATGAGCATCTACAGCTGCTCGATCATATGTAGCATTGAACTGGTTATCCGCATCCGCCCAAAGGCTACCAGGAAGCTGCTGGCGATTCTTTGCATCGTACGTAAATACGCCGCCTCCTCTTGTGTTATCTTGCAGGTAGTACGTTCCGTTTGATAATAATGTGTTTAGCGACTTCGTGTCACCAAGGACACCAGTTCCAGAACCTACAGCATTTGTTCCAACTAATGTACTTCCACCGCCTCCAGGAGGAGCTTTGTGATCGCCGTTCGCTTCATCTAAATCATTGTAAGAGTTAAGAATCTTTCCTGTTTTTGCATCTACAAAGTAATTGTAGTTGCCTGGTTCAGGAGATAAGAAGTTTAGGTTTACGAGATAAGCGTAAGCTGCTTCGTCACCTTGTGTGTAAACCACCAAATCTGAAGTTGGATCTGCTTCATATTCAGGTGTGAAGCCTAAATCTGAAACTGCTGCTTCAACTGCTTTGGAAGCAGTAATCTTTTTCCCAAACCCTAGTCCTGGCTTGTCCTGCAGATTCGGAACCACGGTTCCAGAGAATACAAGAAGTTCACCTTTATCGTTCACATGCGCTACTTGTGTAGAGCCCCAAACCGGTACTCCTTTATATGTTTGCTGAAGGCGAACCATTTGGCGCCCTAGCTCATCTTTTGTTACTGATTTTACCGAGAAAGCTTCATCAGCTTTTTGGCTTCCGAGTTTGAAAGTCTGGGATTCTTTTTGAATATATGAAAGAACCACATCTTTAGCTGATTTGCTTGAAGCCTCAGACAATTTACCTGATACGAATGATGGCGTACCCGTTAAACTATTAAATTGCTTTGTCGATAAAACGTTAACCGGTGAATCTGCTGATGCTTGTCCTCCTGCTAACGGACTCACTGCCAACCCCAGCGCTAAACCCCATGCTGCTAATTTCTTATTGTTCATCCCTGTTCAATCCCCTTTGCCTTATGTAATTTTTTTGAAGCCAGTGGATTTATATTACCATTATTTATTTTATTTTCAAACTATTTAAAAAATTTTGATTATAATGTACCAGTTGAAAGCTTATTTTTATAAAAATGGGATATTTGAACTACCTTGTTGCTTTGTTTAGTACTTTTCACGGTACGTGTTTTTTACCTGTTACACGTTCACGCGAGAAGCAGAGGTTTTCACGCAAACAAGGTGCAGTTTCACGGAATCACCAAGTTCCACGCCGAACCTCCTTCGTTTCACGCACAAAGATCTTATTTTCACGCATACCCCACTATGTAACCTTTTTTATTCCAATAAAAATTAAAAACTGATCGCAAACAGTACATTATGTACTGTTTGCGATCAGCTTTTCACGAAATACTCTTAATTCTGCTATTAACACCTCACTTAAAACAAAAAAGCCAGCCATCATGGCCAGCTTTTTCATTTCAAACAGCTATTTCATTTTTCTGCCTTTAAAGAAGTTCAATAGGAAGACGATCACAGCGATGACGAGAAGAATATGTATGATTCCGCCTGCGACGTCGAAAAGAAAACCTAGCAGCCATAATACTAATAAAATTGCGGCTATTGTCCAAAGCATGAGTTCGACATCCTTTCAAATTGTATTCTTGCAACTAGTTATAGATTTCCCGAACCATCGTTGTTATAAACGCTTTTACAATAAAAATGAAAGGCTCTTTTCTAAAAAAGAATGTTGCTACAGAGTGATCTTAAGAAATGCTTCATTGAAAAAGTTAATTGGAGCGAAAGGGCGAGACTCCTCGAAAATGAAAATCACATTTTCTTCGTGCGATGTAACGCTGTCGAAGCCTTCCTTGTCCTGCAGGATGAGTGGGACAGGTGAGACCATTCAATGACGCAAAGCGACGAATGGGCTCACCGCACACCCTGCGGAAAGCGAGTCCTGCAGCGGAAATCAGCCTCTTTCAAAAGCAACAAAGTATAGCCAAATGAAAAGAACCCTCTCATCGAGGGTTCTTGGATTAAAAATATTATGCTAAATTACTTTTTAATGATTGCTCTTTCGCTGGTGTTGTTTCCACACCTTCGTTTACACGCTCGATGTCAGCACCTAATGCAGCCAGTTTTCCAGTAAAATCAACGTATCCACGGTCAATGTGCTTCAATTCAGTTACGCGTGTGTAACCTTCTGCAACAAGCCCAGCAAGTACTAAAGCAGCACCTGCGCGAAGGTCAGTTGAAGCAACCTCAGCACCTTGAAGATTTACAGGTCCGTTAATTACAGAAGAACGGCCTTCAATTTTAATGTCACCATTCATGCGGCGGAATTCTTCCACGTGCATGAAGCGGTTTTCAAACACAGTTTCCGTAATAACACTCGTTCCGTTTGCACGAAGCAATAGTGCCATCATTTGCGACTGAAGATCAGTCGGGAATCCTGGGTGAGGCATTGTTTTAATATCAACAGGCTTTAATTCACGAGGTCCGCGAACACGAAGTCCTTGGCCTTCTTCATGAATCTGAACACCCATCTCTTCCATTTTTGCGATCAAAGGACGTAAGTGTTCTGCGATAGCATTCTCAATTAACACGTCACCTTGTGTAATTGCTGCAGCTACCATATAAGTTCCTGCTTCGATACGGTCTGGTACAACAGTATGCTCAGCACCAGCTAGCTCTTCTACACCTACGATGCGGATTGTGCCTGTACCTGCACCGATTACAGTAGCACCCATCGCATTTAGGTAGTTTGCTAAACAAACGATTTCTGGTTCTTTTGCTGCGTTTTCAATAACCGTTGTTCCTTCTGCAAGTGTTGCTGCCATCATGATGTTCTCAGTAGCACCTACACTTGGGAAGTCTAAATAAATTTTCGCACCTTGCAAGCGGCCGTCGATTTTTGCTTCGATAAAGCCGTTGCCGATTTTAACTGTAGCACCCATTGCTTCGAAACCTTTAAGATGCTGATCGATCGGACGTGATCCGATTGCGCATCCACCAGGAAGTGCAATACGAGATAGTCCTACACGAGCAAGCAAAGGTCCCATAACTAGGAATGATGCTCTCATTTTACGGACATACTCAAATGGTGCTTCAGTCTTTAATTCACTTGTAGCGTCTACATGGATCTGCCCATTTTCGAAAGCTACATCAATATTTAAATAGCGTAATACTTCATTAATCGTAAAAACATCAGCAAGAGTGGGCACCTCTTTTATAGTACTCGTGCCTCTACTGGCTAAAATGGATGCTGCGATGACAGGAAGTACGGCATTCTTAGCTCCTTCAACTCGTACAGAGCCCTCTAACCGCCTACCACCACGGACAATGATTTTTTCCAACGATATTCCCCTCCGCGTCCAATTTGTATATTAATATTCAGACGTAATTATTGGTGTGCCAATTGTGACAGTAGTTTTACTGCCCAATCCTTCAGATCTTAACGCCACCTGAAGATTCATTTTATTTTGATGACCGGTATAAATCGCTTGTTCCCACTGTTCAGTATATGCAGATAGTGACACAAACGTCTCTTCCTTTAATTCCTCAACAGAAACTCCAGAAAAAGCTTGTACCAATTCATTTGCTTGCGAATACAAATCAACCACCATTTTATCACCGTATGTACCGGTAACACAAGAGAAAATTTTGGGATTTCCTCCTACAGAATCTTTAATACGGTCATCCAACAAGCGTCGAATTTCTTTCCAATTCTGATTTGTATTTACAAGTCCTTCAACCGCATAAATAAAATACGATGCAGTTTGTTGTTTCTGGGGGTATGTGATGATGGTGACCTTCTCAGTTAGACCAAGTTCATCATGCTGAAACTTCCCGGTCATTTTGTAATGTCCGGCCTCATCTTCACTTGCCGCCCAGCTAAATTCAGGATAATTACGCTTAAGCTCTTCTGCTTGTTTTAAATACCCTAGTCCTTTAGATGTAAAACCTAATTCTCCATTAAAATACATGGTCCATTTGTCAGGTTCTGCACCTTTTTCTTTTAAAACATCTATTATATGTGCTACTTCATTTGTTTGATCGTCTTTTGCGTATCCAGATGAAACCATAATAATAAGCAAAATTGCTGTAATCGTCATTGTCCATTTGTTCATTCCCCAGCACATCCTCTCTATTTCTCATTGTTGCCAAAGAGAGAAAGGATATCCGTGGAACTTGTAGTCATATTCCGACAATTCCGTTAATGGAATTGTGTCTCGGAATTATCCAAATAATTGACTTAGATTGGTGGAATACTGTAGATACTTTAAGAAGAAATCACTGGATAGACTTGCAAGGCTGATGACCATTAAAATGTAAAGCACTCTCGCCTGCATAACCTTGCCTTTTTTGATCCATTTGTCAAAGTGAATCGCCTGCATCGCCCACCAAGCTATGACAAGAAACAATAAATGTACGATTATATGTAATAAAGCCTGTTGTCCTACTGGAATCATAAATCAACTTACCCCCTATTACATATTTCGACAACTTTAAGCATAATTCTTTCTTCTCATTAAAAAAAGATACTTTATCCCTACTTTTGTTTTATGAAAGCCCTTACTTTTCAATCGTTCAAAAAGTTGTAACGATTATTTATTTAAAAATTTACTTCCTCTTATATAGTCGTATAAAAATGGGTGGAGTTACGGGAGTTTCGGCTCATTTTCCGCTCATATAATATTTCTGTGCGAAAGTGTCCTTTTGAAACTGACAATATGATTATTTTCTGCGACGAGCGCACACTTGCATACGAACTGTACTAAATAGATTAGTGTTATCACCGCTCGGAGAAAGATTACAGGGTAATCCAAAATAATTCCACAGATAAAGAGATTAATTCCACATATAACAAGATTAATTTCACGAAAAATCAAAAAACACGCTAAGGAGTTAACCTTAACGTGTCAGTTTTAGAATTTTTTAATGATCATGCGTATGAGTATCAACCGCTTCGATATTCATGAAAAACTCATTAATATCGAAGTTTCCATAAAAGAAATCCAGTGCAAGATCTGGCATCACTCCAAGGATGACCGTTGATACGGCGCAAAATGCAAGTACCGCTGCCAAACCGGATGGCACTGAAACCTTCGCAGCCCCTTCACCATCCCGGAAAAACATTACCGCGATGACATTAAAGTAGTACACATAAGAGACGAGCGTGGTTGCCATCATCACGGCTGCCAGCCAATAATGAGCGGGCTCCAGGCCAAGCGCTCCCATAAAGATTCCGAACTTCCCAACGAATCCGGCGGTGATCGGTATCCCTGCCAGAGATAAAAGGAAAAACGTCATCGGTACCGCAAGCCACGGTGATCGTTTAAACAAACCTCTGAAAATACTGATGTCGTTTGATTTTTCCTGAACGGTTAACACCTGAATAATCGTAAATGCTCCAATATTCATGAACAGATACGCTAAAAGATAGAACCAGATCAGTTCAAATAATAATGACGAATTCGATACAAACGGAACTAAAATGTAACCAGCTTGTGCAATGGATGAGTAGGCGAACATCCGCTTAATATTTCTCTGTCTCAGTGCCGTTACGTTCCCGATGATCATTGTAGCAGCTGCCAGAATCATGACATATGGCTGAACTTCAAGCAGCAATGATTCACTGTCGATTCCAGGAGCTGCGATAAACGTGATGATGATAAAACGCAGCAAGATTACAAATCCCGCTGTTTTTGAAACAACGCTTAAAAATGCGGTGACCGGAACCGGCGCTCCTTCGTACACATCTGGTGCCCACATGTGTAGAGGTGCTGCTGCAATTTTAAACGTAAGTCCGGCAAACGTGATAAGGAATGCAAACATCAATAGAAATCCGTGCTTCAGTAATTCTGGGTCCTGCATATTTTGAGCGATCATGAACAAATTTGTTTCACCTGTCAGTCCGAAAACATAACTCATTCCGAACAAGGTGATCGCCGTTGCAATTCCGCCAGAAACCACATATTTAAACGCTGATTCGTTGCTTCGATTATTGCGTCTTTCAAGTCCTGCCATGATATAAGAAGAAAGAGAGAGAAGTTCAAGACCGACGAACAAGGTGATTAAGTCTGCACTTGAAGCCATCATCATTGCCCCTAATAGAGCAGACAGCAGCAAGTAATAAAATTCTCCGCGGTTCTCTTCTATGTCTTCCTTCTTGTAATTAGATGCTAAGACCAAGACCAGCACTGTTCCAAGCAAAAGCAAGATCTTAAATGCTTTTGAAAAGGAATCAAGTCGGTATGTGTCGTAAAGAATGGACGTTACTTCTGTATCCAGCTGCATGAAGATCGCAGCAAGTGCACCGAGCACACCTGCCCCGGCAAGCCATGCTAAAGGTTTGCGGCTGGATTCTTTTTTCATAAAAAGGTCGATCACAGATAGCAGCGTCGCAACACCAAGTATGATAAATTCCGGAGCCATGACGCTCCATTTAAAGGATAATAACGTATCTAGATCCATCGATTAGCCCCCTAACCCTAGCAGAATGGCATCTAATGTTGGTCGGAGCATATCACTTAACCACGCTGGATAGATTCCGATAAAAAGAATCGCTGCAAGCAGTACGAATGCCGGAATTCGCTCTGACGAAGAAAGATCGTCCTCTTTATGAAGTTCTTTTTCTTCTCCAAACGTGATAGCCAGTACGGCTCTCAATACATAAACCGCTGTTAAAATAAGGCCAATGGTTCCCACTGCAGCTAACACTGGCATTTTTTCAAATAATCCTAAAAACGCCATGAACTCGCTGATGAAGCCGGACATACCCGGTAGACCAAGTGATGCGAGACCGCCGGCTAAGAACACACCAGCCAGAATCGGCATCCTTTTTGCCACTCCGCCAAATGCACTTAACTCAGAACTGCCGGACCGTTCATATAAAGCACCGACTAAGAAAAACAGTAGCGCTGAGATCAGTCCGTGAGAGACCACTTGGAAAACGGCTCCCGTCATGCCTGATTCATTGCCGGCAGCAAGACCGATCAACACGATTCCCATATGTGAAACGGAAGAATAAGCGAGTACGCGTTTTACATCGGTTTGGGTTAATGCTAAAAACGCTCCATAAAGCAGGTTGATCACACCGAATAGTCCGATAATAAATGCGAGTGACTTGAACTGATCAGGGAACATGCCAGCTCCAAACACGATGACTCCGTACGCTCCGATTTTCAAAAGAATGCCTGAGTGAATCATGACAATCGCTGGCGGTGCCTGAACGTGCACACGGACCATCCAAGAATGCAGAGGGAAAACCGGCAGCTTTACGGCAAATGCGACCAGAAGAGCAATCAGCATCCCCATTTTAAAACCTTTCGTAATAAACAGCTGGTTCAACTCAGCTTGCGGCAGTGAAAACGTGTAAGTGAGCTGTTCGAAGTTCATCGTGCCTGTTTTCATGAAAAGCGCAACGAACACGATAAGCAAAATAGCTGAACCAACACCGTTATAGATCAAAAAACTGTAAGCCGCTTTTTCTTTTTCTAAGTAACCCCAGCGTCCGATTAAGAAAAACATTGGAATGAGCGTGATTTCAAAGAAAATAAAGAACAAAAACAGATTTTGAGCTGCAAATACGCCGAGCATTCCCATCTCCAGAAGGAAAAACAATATGAAGTAGCTTTTCCAGTTTTGTTTGATGGAGAAAGAAGCGATTGCTGCAAGCACGGAAACGACAGCTGTCAAGAGGATCAGCACCATCGAAAGTCCGTTAACCCCTAATTCATAAAAGATTGGATAGCTTACCTGACCTTTAGACTGAAAAACTTCATAAGAGATCCAGCTGAATTTTACCGCCAGCTGCAGCCCTTCTCCTCCCATTTTAAAAGCTGAGAGGACGACAAGTGCGATGCCTAATGGGAAAAGTGTTCCTAAAACACCAAGCCATTTAATCGATTTTTCGTCGTGAGATGGTACAAACATGAGTACCAGCACTCCTAACAAAGGGGAAAAGATCAAGATGGAAAGAAGCCAAGCGTTCATGAGAAATACCCCCCTGTCAATGCCACGATAAGCAATAAGATGACGATTCCAAAGATAGCCGCTGTTCCGTAGGACTGCACTTGGCCGTTCTGCAGACGCGAGCCGATCTTGCTAAGTCCTTGAACACCGTTCGTTACAGCTGTTACGAGTCCATCCACAACATAGCGGTCAAAGAGAACACCAAGCTTGCTCAATCCTCTTGTTCCTTTTACAACGGTTTGATCATAGCCTTCATCGATATACCACTTGTTGTAGATGACATCAGCGAGACTAGGGAACGATCGAGTAATCCAGTCTCTTGAAAGCGTTCCTTTTTGATAGATCAAATAAGCTAGACCGATTCCTAAAAGAGCAGCCGCCGTTGCCACAAGCGGGATCCACGCAGGTCCATGGTGATCGCCGTGCGGCAGTTCAACCGGGCCTTGAGCCAGGTAATCGGATAAAAATGTCCCAAACCACGTTGTGTTCAAGTAACCCGCAACGACCGCTAACACGCCAAGAACGATCATCGGGAATGTCATCACGCCTGGTGATTCGTGAACACCTTTCTCGTTGCCGCGCGCCTTCCCTGTAAACACGAGGAAAAACAAACGGAACATATAGAACGCAGTCATGAATGCTGCGATGACAGCGAGCCAGAACAGTCCGTACTTGCCGTCTGCATATGTGCTTGCCAAAATTTCATCTTTTGAGAAGAATCCTGATAAAAGCGGAACGCCTGAAATCGTGAGTGCCCCAATCAAGAAGAGCGGCCCTGTGATCCGAAGTTTTTTCCAAAGTCCGCCCATTTCTTCGATGTTTTGTGTATGTACGGCATGAATTACACTTCCGGCCGCTAAGAACAGCAATGCTTTAAAGAAGGCGTGTGTCGTCAGGTGAAAAATCCCTGCCACATAGCCTGATGCACCAAGCGCGAGCATCATGTATCCTAACTGGCTGACAGTGGAGTACGCTAAAACGCGTTTAATATCTTTTTGCATGAGGCCGATCGATGCTGCGAATATCGCAGTCAATCCCCCGACAACTGCAACAACCGTCAATGCTGCTTCTGATGCTTGAAAGAGCGGATACATCGCCGCTACCAAGTACACCCCTGCTGCTACCATCGTTGCAGCGTGGATGAGTGCAGATACTGGCGTAGGACCTTCCATCGCATCCGGAAGCCATGTGTGAAGCGGCAGCTGACCTGATTTTCCGACCGCTCCGACAAAGATACAAAGCGCCGTGAGTGTCAACATCTCATCAGAGATATCGCCATTTTTTACAGAAGCAAAAATCTCATCATACTCGAAACTGCCAACCTGCCAAAATAGCAAAACCATACCGATAAACAAACCAACGTCGCCGATACGGGTCATGACGAAGGCTTTTTTCGCAGCGGCCTTTGCTTCAGGCTTAAAATAATAGAATCCGATTAATAGAAAAGAACCCAGTCCTACAAGCTCCCAAAACATATACAGCTGTAATAGATTAGGAGAAAGAACCAGCCCGAGCATCGCGAATGAAAACAATCCTAAATAGGCGAAGAATACCGGGAATCGTTCGTCACCGTGCATGTACCCTTTTGAATAAAGGTGTACTAAAAAACTTACGAGTGACACGATTACGAGCATGAGCGCATTAAGAGGATTCACCTCAAAGCCCATCGTGATCGCCCGTTCTCCGATCTGAAACCACGTTCCCTCTGTCTTTATCCCCTCACCCTGCCAGACGGCGAAAAATACGCCAACGGACATGACGAGTGAAATTCCTGTTAAAAGCACTCCAATCCAAGCGGTGCTTTCACTTTTGGATTTCCTGAACAGCAGCAAAAGAATGAAGGATAAAAGCGGGAACAACGGTATAAGCCAACTCATCTGCAACATCATATTGTCCATCTCCTCTCTTATCGCTTCATCGTATCCATTTCATCCACATTTACCGTTTGACGGTTGCGATACAACGCGATCAAAATCGCGAGTCCCACTGCCGCTTCTGCAGCCGCTACCGTAATGGTGAACAGGGAGAAAATCTGTCCGGTGAGTCCCGGATTAATTGAGTATTTCGCAAAAGCTACTAAATTAATATTTACGGCATTCAGCATCAATTCAATTGAAATCAGCACAATAACCGCATTTCGCTTTGTGAGTGCACCGAACAAACCGATGCAGAACAGGATCAAGGCAAGCATCAAGTAAGCCGTTAAAGGTACAGAGCTCATTTTTTTGCCTCCTTTTCATCATCGTCGCGTTTTGCCAGGATGATGGAGCCAATCAGTGCTACCAAGAGCAGTACTGATGTTAATTCGAAAGGGATCACATAATGAGAGTACAGCTCGATCCCAATCTTTTTCGTGTTATCAATGTGCAGTTCCGCGTTCTGCTGACCAAAGTTCAAGTCTTTGATCTTTCCGTACATAATCAAAAAGAAAAGACCGATCGAAAGGCCTGTCAGTATAATTTTCAGCCGAGGTGCACGCTTCTCTTTTTCCTGATGCCTTGTCAGCATGATTCCGAACAGCATGATAATTGTAATCGCGCCTGAATAGATGAGCACTTGAACAACCGCTACGAATTCAGCAGACAACGTAATGTAAATACCTGCAATCGCTATAAATGTAAAAATAAGAGCGACAACCATGTGTACGATATTTGTCAGGTTGATCAGAAGAACACCGCCGGTAATCGCTGTCAGCGCTAGCAGGAAAAAAGCTATCATTTCACCGGTCATGCTTTGTTCTCCTTTCTGACGTTCTCATCGTTTTCGTCCAGCCATTCCAGGTTTTTAAACAAATCGTCCCGGCTGTATTCGGCGAGTTCAAACTGGTTTGTCATAACGATCGCTTCTGTCGGGCACACTTCCGTACAGAGGTCGCACAAAATACATATTTCAAAGTTGATATCATACGTATCAATGATTTTCCCTTTTTTCGCTGGATCCGGATGCGGCTTACCCGTTAACTGGATGCAGTCTGTCGGGCAAATCTGCGCGCACTGGTTGCACACGATGCACTTTTCCGGATAAAACTTTTGGATACCGCGGAAACGGTCGGGCATTTGGATCGGCACGTCCGGATAACTTGTCGTCACGTTTTGCTTCGTCAAGTTCTTAACGGTATAGCCTAAACCTTTCACAAGACCTTTCATCCTGAGATCACGCTCCTTATGCTTTGGTCTATCTATTGACTGGGCTTTTAAATTTAGTTTAGAAGATGCTTCGCTGTTCGTGAAAGTGTTGATCTACGCTCCAGGATGCTCGCTTTCCGGGGGGCGTACGGTGAGCCCACTCGTCGCTTTGCGACATTGAATGGTCTCACCTGTCCCGCTGATCCCCCAGGAGTCTCGCCCCTTGCGCTTCAATCAACTATTCAATGAAGTAGTTATAAAAAACTAGATTGTATGTAAATTTGCTAGCTTCAACCAAACAACTAAGCAATTCCTCGAGTTATTTTATAAGGCTCTATTCTAAAAGATTGTTGCTACAGGGAGATTTGAAGTTCTTCATTGAAAAGTTGATTGCAGTGGAAGTTGCGAGACTCCTGCGGGACTGGCGGTCAGGTGAGACACTTAAAAGTGAAACGTACGAATGTGGCTCACCGCCTGCCCCGCGGAAAGCGAGCAACCTGGAACGGAAATCAACATCTTCCAAAAACAACAAAGTTTAAGAAAACACCTTTTATAAAAATAGTTCTTTCACTGCTGCACTGACAAAGATATTTAGAAGTGCGAGCGGTAGAAGTACTTTCCATGCAAAGCCCATCAGCTGATCAGCACGCAGACGAGGAAGTGTTCCGCGAATCCAGATCATGAAAAATACAACAAGGCTGAACTTCAGTCCGAACCACAGCATGCCTGGAATGAACCCTAAGAACGGTATTGGCATCCATCCGCCGAGGAACAAGACCGTTGTCAGCGACGCCATCGCGAACAGGTACACGTACTCTGTCAGCATGAAGAACGCCCAGCGGAAACCGGAGTATTCAACATGATAACCGGCAACAAGCTCTGATTCTGCTTCTGGCAAGTCGAACGGCGTACGGTTCAGCTCGGCGATCGAGGAGATCAAAAAGACGAAAAACCCGATCGGTGTTAAAAAGATGTATGCGATATTTTCTTGTCCTCTTACAATGTCGTTCAAGTTCAGGCTACCCGCAAAAAGGATAACGCCGATCACGGAAATGACGAGCGGAATCTCATAAGATATCATCTGTGCCGCAGCACGCATTCCGCCTAAAAGCGAGTATTTATTGTTAGAAGCCCAGCCGCCCATCAGGATGCCGATCGTCGAAATCCCTGAGATAGCTACATAATAGAGCAGGCCGACACCAAGGTCTGCGAACTGCATGTTTTCTGAGAACGGAATCGTCGCAAGCACCATGAATGCTGGAGCAAACGCTATGACCGGAGCTAGAATAAATAGCGGACGGTCAGCAAGCTTTGGAATGGTATCTTCTTTTATTAAAAGTTTAAATACATCAGCGACGGTTTGCAGGAGACCGAATCTTCCTCCAACGCGGTTCGGTCCTGTACGCATCTGCATGAAACCGAGTACTTTACGCTCAGCTAAGATCGCGTATGTTACGAAGCCGAGTACCGTAACGAGCAAGGCTGCCCCAAGTGCGAAGAAGATGGCTACATGCATCCAGCCAGGCTGTGCGTATAAAAGATCCTCCATCATCAGCCATCAACCTCCCCGAGCACAATGTCGATTCCACCTAAAATCGTAATCAAGTTGGAAATGTTTTCGCCAACTAAAAGCTTAGGCAAGATCTGCAGGTTATAAAAAGACGGTCTGCGGAACTTTAAGCGATAAGGCTCTTTCTTTCCTTCTGATGCGATGTAGCAGCCGATCTCGCCACGCGGGGACTCGATTCTGACAAACGCCTCACCTTTTGGGGGCTTGATGATTCTTGGCACTTTTGCCATTACAGGTCCTTCTTCAGGAAACTGCTCTACAGCTTGTTCTAAAATTTTTAATGATTCCTCGATTTCCTGCATGCGGCACTGATAGCGCGCCCATGCATCGCCTGTATGAAAGACCGGCACATCAAAATCAAAGCGGTCATAGATTGAGTACGGCTCATCTTTTCTGAGATCCCAGCTCGTGCCGGTACATCTTAAGTTAGCACCGCTCAATGAGTAATTGAGCGCTTCTTCCTTCGAGTAATAGCCGATTCCTTTTACACGGTTCAAGAAGATTTCATTTCCTGTCACGAGATCGTGATAGCCCGCAAGCTCTTCTCTCATATAAGGAACAAAATCACGAACCTTTTCAATCCATCCATCTGGCGCATCCCACTTCACGCCGCCGACACGCATGTAGTTGAACGTGAGGCGCGCGCCGCAAATTTCGTTCAGCATGTTGATGATTGCTTCTCTTTCACGGAACGCGTATAAAAACGGGCTCATCGCACCAATATCGAGTAAATATGTACCGAACCAAACGAGGTGACTCGCGATTCGTCCAAGCTCCATCACAATAACGCGCAAGTATTCCGCACGTTCCGGAATCTCGAGACTCATCATCGTTTCCACGGCGTGGCAGATCACGTAGTTGTTCGTCATCGCAGCCAAATAATCCATACGGTCTGTGTACGGGATGATCTGCGTATATTGTAAATTTTCAGCGAGTTTTTCAGTCCCGCGGTGCAGATAACCGATTACAGGTGTCGCTTCAATAATCGTTTCACCGTCAATTTTTAGTACGATCCGGAAAACGCCGTGTGTACTCGGATGCTGAGGTCCAACGTTGAGGAGCATCTCTTCTGTTCTGATCATTCTCTACACCTCCACGTCATGCGGTTCGTAATCTTTTCTGAGCGGATGACCTACCCAGTCATCCGGTAGCATGATGCGTGTTAAATTCGGATGACCTTCAAATTGGATTCCTAAGAGATCATATGTTTCACGCTCAGGCCAGTTTGCTCCTGCCCATAACGGGGTAATAGAGTGGGTAACGGCACTATTTCTGTCTATTTTTACTTTTAATGCAACGGACTGGCTATTTACATACGAATATAAATGGTTATATACTTCAAAATGCGTTTCAAAATCTGTCCCATGCATTTCAGACAGATAGTCAAAACGAAGCTGATCGTTGTGTTTTAAAAACTCAGCGACTTTGTAATAGGTATCTGGTTTCGCGACTAATGTCGGCACGTCTTTTGAGAGTCTGTTAATATAAGCATCTTCTAAAACATCTTCTCCTAAGTGCTCTTTGATGACTTTTATGTAGGTATCGAGGATCGGCTGGTTTGGAGATGGTTTCTCTTCTTCTGCTGGTTCAGCTGCAGCACCTTTTGCGTTTGCTGCGGCACGCGCTTTTGCAGCGGCTGCAGCCTTTGCTTTAGCGGCGGCGATTGCTTTCGCTTTTTCATCGTCACTGGCTGGAACATCTCCGCCCGCTTCTCTTGCTGCTTTAGCTTTCGCGGCAGCGGCTGCTTTCGCTTTCGCAGCGGCAGCGGCCTTTGCTTTTGCTGCAGCTTTTGCTTTTTCGTCATCCCCCGCTGGCTCAGTTGATTCAGTGGTAGCTTGGGCTTTTTCAGCCTGACGTTGTTTCGCGAGCTCAAGCGCCTTTGCCTTCGCTTCAGCAGCTGCTTTCTTTTTCAGCTCTTCTTTTGTTAATTCTGGTTCTGCTGCGGGTTCTGTTGCTTCCACTGCTTTTGCCTTTTCAGCCTGACGCTGTTTCGCAAGTTCAAGCGCTTTCGCTTTCGCTTCAGCAGCAGCCTTCTTTTTCAGCTCTTCTTTTGTTAATTCTGGTTCTGCAGCTCGTTCTGACGCTTCCTCCGCTTTCGCCTTTTCAGCCTGGCGCTGCTTCGCTAGCTCAAGAGCCTTTGCCTTTGCTTCTGCAGCAGCCTTCTTTTTTAGCTCTTCTTTTGTTAATTCAGGTTCTGCCGCTGGCTCTGATGCTTCCGCCGCTTTTACCTTTTCTGCCTGACGCTGCTTCGCTAGCTCTAGTGCTTTCGCCTTCGCTTCTGCAGCTGCTTTTTTCTTCTGATCTTCTATGGATAAACCTTCATTGGATTCATCATGTTCTTTTGTCATTCGCTCATCACCTTCTTGCCGGTCTTCGCTTCATAACGGATTTTTTCCTGAAGCTTGTTGATGCCGTAAATAAGCGCTGCTGGATTCGGCGGGCAGCCTGGTATGTACACGTCAACAGGGACGATTTGATCGACTCCTTTTACAACGGCATATGATTTGATATATGGACCGCCTGCAGTTGCACAAGAACCCATTGCAATGACCCACTTTGGTTCAGGCATTTGCTCATACAATCTTTTTAAAACAGGTGCCATTTTTTTTGTAACCGTTCCTGAAACGATCATGACATCTGACTGCCTTGGTGATGTTCGGAAAATGCTTCCGAAGCGGTCTAAGTCATAATGCGAGGAACCCGTTCCCATCATTTCGATCGCACAGCATGCGAGTCCGAATGTGAGCGGCCAGAGCGAGTTGCTTCTCGCCCAAGCTTTTACTTGTTCGAGTGTTACCATAAAGACGTTGCGTTCCAGTTCTGAACGTTCTTCAGCCGTAAGCTCCCATTTTATGTCCATTTAAGCACCTTCTTTTTCCAAGCGTATACGAGACCTAACGTTAAAAGAACAACGAAAATTCCCATTTCAATCAGGGCAAAAACACCTAGCTCTTCATAAGCCACTGCCCATGGATATAAAAACACCGTTTCAACATCAAAAATAACGAACATAAGCGCAAACAAATAATAGCGGACATTGTATTGAACCCAGCTTTGGTGAAAAGGTTCGATCCCGCTTTCGTAAGTGGTGTATTTTTCTGCCGACGGCTTATAAGGACGCAGCAGACGACCCGCTGTCAAAGCGACAACCGGCAAAAGGATCCCTAAAAAAAGAAATACAGCCACGATGAGGTAATTGTTCTGATATAAATTGTAAAAATCCATTCTGACTACCCCCATAAAAACTCAGAATTTTTCAAATTGTGTAACCGCTTTAATTATAACAAATTCCAATTTTTGTGTCGATGATGCCTTTTTGTCTAGAAACATGTACTAAATTAATGTTCTATCCTTATTTTTCTATAGAAATGTTCATAATCCTGTAAATTTTTACATGTGATTATCAGGAAGTTAGGAGTATGATAGTAGTGTAAAGGGGAGGTTGATAGGATATGGACTTTTGGTGGATTGCTTATTTTTTAATTGTTGTAATTTCAATAGCAGGTTTAGTAGGAACAATCATGATCTCCAGAACGCAGGATGAAAAATACGGAAGTTCCACAAAACAGAACCTCGTTCGTTTAACAGCCATTTACGCTGTATTGATTCTTGTTTCATTAGTGGCGCTTGCTCTGTACGTTTATATTTAATAAAATGCCTAAAAAAGAGGAAGTGATCTCTACTTGAAAAAAGAGACCGAACTGCTTTGGGCTAGTGAAAAGTATTCTGTGATGGCCAAGGGGTATAACTTCTATAAAGATATTCAGGGTAAAATGAGAGAAGCACAATCTGCAGAAGATTATTATGAAATTCAACGTTTAATCGCCGATTATAAACAAAAACCTTACGATAAAAAAGCACTCATAAATACATTGGAACATGTCTGGGGTTATTTAAAAAAAGAGGCTGAAGAAGACGATAAAAAGCAGTTTTTTTCACTGCTGGATGAGTTGAAGCGAGTTGAGGATGAACATTTTGATGAGATTCCTTATGAATTTCAGCTGTACTTGCATTATCTGCTGCAAAAATACCCGTCTGACTACTTAAAACAATCTACTTTTATAAAATAGTGAGGATGCAGCCCGGCGTTTTGGGTCGCATCCTTTTAATTTGGTTTAAAAATGGAGAAGTTTCGGTGGCCGAAACTGTTCATGTTCTATACCTTAGGAGGTATCTGGACAAGTTATCTCACGTTAAATCGGATTATCCCACATTAAATTGACTTTTTCCCACGTTAATTGAAATAATCGCATGGTAATTTGAAAATACCACAAGTCGACACCCCGCGACAGATTTTGCCCCGCCATGTACCCTCCCGCTACCTAAACGACGACACCTACAAACAAAAAAGCTACCCCGTACCAAAACCAAAACGGGATAGCTCTCATTTTATTCATTAACCGGTTCAACCGACAATCTCAGCTGTTCTTCAAATTCTGCTGCGTAATCACGCTTTTGTTCTTCATCCCAGCCCAATTTATCCGCCATGCAGCTGATGACGTTTTCCTTCCATTTGTACACCGTATCGATGTCAAAATATAGAGCGGAAATTCTCCGGATCAAGAAGTCAGATGGAGTCGAAGCCATCTCGTATTCCAGCGCATAGAGAAGTGATGCGTAAAGGCTCTTCGGCAAGTTGTAGCTCTTCGCTTCTTCACCGCGCTCTTTCATAAATCCATAAACAACATCAATATTAGTTCCGTAACGCTGAACAAGCTCTCTTGCTTTGGCATCATCCAGTCCTAACGCTAAGCCTTCTTGCACTTTCGTACGTAAAAAGTCTCCAAAGTTTTCGCTTCCGCCCATTTTACCGCCTGACAGTTCCAGATGCTGCGTACTGCAGTCTCGGAACTTCGCATCCTCTTCGTCTGCCAGTTGGTCGCGAACGATATCCACTACTTTTTCAGCCATTTTGCGGTAACCGGTAAGCTTTCCGCCTGCAATCGTCAATAGACCAGACGGTGAGTGGAAGACTTCATCTTTTCTCGAAATTTCAGATGGCCCTTTTTTCGGCTCGTGAATCAACGGACGCAGTCCTGACCATGAGGACTCAACATCATCACGTGTGATCTTCACTTCTGGGAACATAAAGGAAATGGTGTTTAGGACGTAATTCAGATCTTCCTCAGTCATGCCAGGGTTTGCGAGGTCTCCTTTATAATCCGTATCTGTCGTTCCCACATACGTTTTGCCAGCTCTCGGGATCGCGAACACCATTCGACCGTCTTCTGTGTCGTAATAAACAGCCTGTTTGAGCGGGAACTTCGACTGGTCGATAACGAGGTGGATTCCTTTTGTATGGTGAATCTCTTTACCTGTTTTCGAACGGTCTTCTTCGCGGAGCTCATCTACCCAAGGACCAGTTGCGTTCACGATTTTCTTCGCATAAATCTCATGAACTTCGCCAGTCAGCTGATCTTCTACATTTACGCCGACTGCTTTTTTTCCGTTATAGATAAAACTTGTTACTTTCAAATAGTTAACAGCTGATGCACCACGGGCAACGGCTTCCTTCATTATTTCAAGAGTCAGACGGGCGTCATCCGTTTTGTATTCCACATAGTAACCGCCGCCTTGAAGTCCGCTCTTTTTCAAAAGTGGTTCGTGTTTCAATGTGTCTGAGGCCGAGAGCATTTTTCTGCGTTCTTGTTTTTTTACGCCTGCTAAAAAGTCATACACTTTTAAACCGATCGAAGTGGAGAATTTACCGAAAGTTCCATTTTTATAGATCGGCAGAAGCATCCATTCTGGTGTTGTTACATGCGGTGCGTTCTCGTAAACGATCGCGCGCTCTTTCCCGACTTCGGCAACTAGTTTCACTTCGAACTGCTTTAGATAGCGCAATCCGCCGTGAACGAGTTTCGTTGAACGGCTGGATGTTCCGGCTGCAAAATCCTGCATCTCGACGAGCCCGACTTTCATTCCGCGTGTCTGGGCATCGAGCAGAATACCAGCTCCTGTAACACCGCCGCCGATTACGAGCAGATCCAGCTTTTGTTTTTTCATATTTTCAATGATTGCTTCTCTATTATAGGTTGAAAATGTTGCTGTCATTTTCCTCTCACTCCTTCTGTTAGAACCGCCGGACACGTAAGGCTATGGGTAGTTTTCCCGTAAATTTGCGCTGCAACACGCAGATTTTACGTTTAGTGCGTTTTCATTACGCAAAAAAAGACCACAAGAACCCCGCAACTGTTTACGAGGTTTTGTGGTCTCTCCTGATCTCCAACCGGTTCAATATCAACTTGTTTTTAGTATAGCTTATGTTTTAACTTTTTTAAAGGGTTATGCTTTCGGTTTATAAGCAATCGTTGCTTCAACAGCTTTTTTCCAGCCACCATAAAGTTCGTTGCGTTCTTCTTCTTTCATGTTTACGTCGAAATCTTTGTCCACTTTCCACTTTTCTGCGATTTCTTGGCGGTCACTCCAGAAACCTACTGCAAGGCCTGCAAGATACGCCGCTCCAAGTGCCGTCGTCTCATTAATCTTTGGACGTTCAACAGGAACATTTAGAATATCACTTTGGAATTGCATCAAGAAATTATTCTTAACCGCTCCGCCATCAACACGCAGCTTTTTCAGCTCGATCCCAGAGTCTGCTTCCATCGCAGTGAGTACGTCTCTCGTCTGATATGCGAGTGATTCAAGCGTTGCACGAATAAAGTGCTCTTTCTCTGTACCGCGCGTTAAGCCGAAGATAGCCCCTCGCGCTTCAGAATCCCAGTAAGGTGTGCCAAGACCCACGAAAGCTGGCACCACATACACACCGTCTGTTGAGGAGACGCGATCAGCATATTTTTCACTGTCTGCTGCATCTTTCAGCATGCGCAATCCATCACGCAGCCATTGAATCGCAGAACCTGCCACAAAAATACTTCCTTCTAAGGCGTATTCTACTTTTCCGTCTATGCCCCAAGCGATTGTTGTAAGCAGTCCATGTTCTGACGGAACTGCTTTTTCGCCAGTGTTCATGAGCATGAAGCATCCAGTACCGTACGTGTTTTTCGCCATTCCTTTTTCATAGCATGCTTGTCCGAAAAGAGCAGCCTGCTGGTCACCGGCGATTCCTGCAATCGGAATGTTTTGACCGAAGAAATGATAATCAATCGTTTCTCCATATACTTCAGAAGAAGATTTCACTTCTGGCAGCATTGATTTTGGAACACCTAAAATGTCGAGCAATTCGTCGTCCCATTTTAAATCATAAATATTATACATGAGTGTTCGTGATGCATTTGAATAATCAGTTACGTGAGACTTACCGCCAGTCAGCTTCCAAACGAGCCATGTATCGATCGTTCCGAAAAGCAGATCACCGTTTTCCGCTTTTTCTCTTGCTCCGTCAACGTTATCAAGTATCCACTTTACTTTTGTTCCAGAAAAATAGGCGTCGATTAAAAGTCCAGTTTTGTCGCGGAACTTGTCATTAAGCTCTTGTTTCTTCAGTTCATCACAAATTTCAGCTGTCTGGCGTGATTGCCAAACAATCGCATTATGAACGGGTTTTCCTGTGTTCTTGTCCCATACAACCGTTGTTTCACGCTGATTCGTGATTCCGATCGCCGCAATCTCAGCAGGATCTGTATCTGTTTTATGAAGGACTTCTGCAACAACCGCTAAAATCGTTCCCCAGATTTCCTGTGCATCATGCTCCACCCAGCCCGGCTTAGGAAAATGCTGTTTGAATTCCTTTTGAGAGATTTCAACTATTTCTCCAGCTTGATCGAATAGAATAGCTCTTGAACTTGTTGTTCCCTGGTCGAGTGCGATAATATATTTTTTTGCCATTTCAAAAACCCTCCCGAGTATCTAATTTATTTTTTAGTTTTCGATTTTATCTCCGTGCGGTATTGCGTGTGTGCCTTTTTGTCCTAACATGAACGTTATTGCCAAAACTCCTGCACATACGGCTGTCCAGATCCAAAATAACGAAGTAACTTTACCAGTGAAAACAGCTTGATAGAATAATGCTCCGAATATTCCTCCAAGTACTGGACCTACAACAGGAATCCATGAATACGTCCAGTTTGAACCGCCCTTTCCTGGAATCGGTAAGATCGCGTGTGCGATTCTTGGTCCGAGGTCACGTGCAGGGTTGATCGCGTAACCAGTAGTACCACCAAGTGATAAACCGATTGCGACAATCAGGAATCCGACGATCAGCGGATTAAGTCCCTCTGAAAATTTATTCGCTCCAATCGATAATAATCCTACCAGCAAAACAGCTGTTCCGATAAATTCTGAGAGCAAGTTCGAAAACGTGTGCGGGATTGCCGGGTCAGTTGAGAATACTCCTAGCTTTACCGCTTTATCATCAGTTGCTTTCCAGTGCGGCAGGAAGTGGAAGTATACAACGATTCCACCAAGCATTCCTCCGATTACCTGAGCGACAATGTACATCGGCACATCGCTCCACGCAAATTCACCGATTGCAGCAAGTCCAAGCGTAACAGCCGGATTGATATGTGCACCGCTGAAACCTCCGACGGCGTAAACCGCTACTGATACGGCAAGTCCCCAGGCTAATGCAACAACAATCCAACCACCGCCTTGTGCCTTGGATTTATTTAAGGAAACGTTTGCAACAACGCCCCCTCCAAAAATAATTAGGATCATAGTACCGATTAATTCTCCCATAAATGTAGACATCATTTTTCCTCCTTTATGCTAAACTGACAAGATGATTTTTGTATAATAGCTTTTGGTACCGTGAAGGAAGCAAACAAAAAGAGACCCAGCAAAAGATACCTATAGTTTTGCTATAAGTTACCCCTTGTGGATCTCCATGTTCTCCGTCACGTTTATGAACTTGTCTCTATTATAGCAAGGATGTAAACGTTGTCAAACGTTATTCAGGAAAAATATTAGATCCACAAATCTGGATTAGAGGTCGTTACTGCTTCTGCACCTGCCTCAAGGGCTTGTATGACATTTTCCTTTGTACGAATAAGACCGCCAGCAATTATTGGTATTTGAGCTTGCTGTCTCACTTCTTTAATTATTTCCGGCATGATGCCCGGTAAAACCTCTAAATAATCAGGTTGAGCACGTTCGATTACTTTATAACTTGTTTCTAGCGCTAGTGAATCTAATAAAAATAAGCGTTGTACAGCGATCATGTTCTTCTTTTTTGCCCGAATGATGCAGTTTGAGCGTGTCGATATAATGCCAGCCGGCTTCATTTCCTGAGCTAGAAAATCCACGGCGTATTCGTTTGCTTTCAGGCCATTGATCAGATCAAGATGAACAAGGACTTTTTTATTTCGCTCGTTTGCCATGGAAATCATAAATTTCAGCTGGCTGATATGCGTATCTAAACAAACGATGTATGTATATTTGCTTTTAAGCAACTTCTCAAAATCTTTCATTTTC
Source organism: Fictibacillus halophilus (assembly GCF_042680145.1). GTDB lineage: Bacteria > Bacillota > Bacilli > Bacillales > Fictibacillaceae > Fictibacillus > Fictibacillus halophilus_A. The sequence goes on from NZ_JBHTNQ010000001.1 coordinate 3,008,463, forward strand.
CTGGCAGCAGGTAAAACCTTTTGACCGTGAAAGCTCATCATGCACACTCCTCTTACTTCTTATCATTTTCAAAAAGCAGCAAATTTATTGGGTTGCTGAGCCCTTTTTTATATTCTGTGATAATAACACATACCAACTGCCAGGGACGAGCATTTAATGTGTTATGGCTACTACAAAAGCAGTACTTTTCTTTAAGGAGATGATTTTAGATGATAAAGAAACAAATAAAGAATCAAATCGCTCCTTATGGATGTTTTCCAGAACCTTTTGGAGACGAAGTGACAGAGAAGGTTCTGAGAAAAGAAACTTTAATAGTTGTTGATGAAAACGAATATCAGACATGCTTTAGGTTAGGAACTAATTTGCTTCCTATTTTCGGCAGATCGTAAATTTTTTTCTCAAACTAGTCGTTTTCATTTCAACCTCCCTCAAGAAATGATCGTGATGTGAGTCCCTTCTGAATTCAGAAGGGATTTTTCCATTTTTAATAGATACCTTACGGGGTGTTTAACCCTAGCCGACCAAATAATTTGAAGAATAAGCGCTATATATTGACGAATTAGGGTGTTATTTTGAAAAAGATCACCCTTATTTTCACCAAAATTAGTAATATATTGACGAGTCTACAATCCTCGACAAATTCCATCCCTTCGTATACCCTCACCCCACATTAAAGAACAACAAAAAAAGCCTCCCAGCTCATAAAGAGCTGAAAGGCTTTGAAAATTAACGTTTTGCTGCAATGTCGATACGGTTGATTGCACGTTTAAGTGCAAATTCCGCACGAGTTGCATCGATCGTATCTTGCTTGTTGCCTGCAAGACGCTTCTCGGCACGTTCTTTTGCTGCACGTGCGCGATCCACTTCGATGTCGCCAGCAACTTCAGCAGCTTCTGCTAAAATTGTGACTTTTTCAGGTCGCACTTCAATAAATCCACCGCTAACGGCCACGTATTGTGTTTTCCCATCAACGTCGTGAACACGCACGGCGCTGATCGTTAAAGGAGCTACAAGAGGGATATGGCCTGGAAGAACTCCAAGCTCCCCGCTTTTTGCTTTCGCGCTGACCATTTTCGCATTTCCTTCAAACACAGGACCATCAGGGGTTACTACGCTGACTTGAATGGTTTTCATCCAATCTTACCCCTTTCAGGCATTAGGCCAAAGTTTTTGCTTTTTCAATAGCATCCTCAATAGAGCCTACGAGATGGAACGCTGATTCCGGAAGATCATCGTATTTTCCTTCAAGGATTTCTTTGAATCCACGAACTGTTTCTTTAACAGGAACGTATGAACCTTTTTGTCCTGTAAATTGTTCTGCAACGTGGAAGTTTTGAGATAAGAAGAACTGGATACGACGCGCACGGTGTACAACTAGCTTGTCATCTTCAGAAAGCTCGTCCATACCAAGGATCGCGATGATATCTTGAAGTTCTTTGTAACGCTGTAAAGTCGCCTGTACTTTACGTGCTACTTCGTAATGCTCTTCTCCAACGATCTCAGGAGAAAGTGCACGAGAAGTTGATGCCAAAGGATCTACCGCTGGATAGATACCCATAGCTGTTAGTTTACGCTCAAGGTTTGTTGTTGCATCTAAGTGAGCAAACGCTGTAGCTGGAGCCGGATCCGTATAGTCATCGGCAGGTACATAGATCGCTTGGATAGATGTTACAGAACCTTTTTTCGTAGATGTGATACGCTCTTGCAATTGACCCATTTCAGTTGCAAGAGTTGGCTGGTAACCTACCGCTGATGGCATACGGCCAAGAAGGGCAGATACTTCAGAACCTGCTTGCGTGAAACGGAAGATGTTATCTACGAAGAAAAGAACGTCTTGTCCTTGTTCATCACGGAAGAATTCAGCCATTGTCAAACCAGAAAGAGCGATACGTGCACGTGCTCCAGGCGGCTCGTTCATTTGTCCGAATACCATTGCCGTTTTCTTGATAACACCAGAGTCGCTCATCTCGTGGTAAAGGTCATTACCTTCACGAGTACGCTCACCAACACCTGCGAATACGGAGATACCACCGTGCTCTTGTGCGATGTTGTTGATTAACTCCTGGATAAGAACTGTTTTACCTACACCCGCACCACCGAAAAGACCGATTTTTCCACCTTTTACGTATGGAGCGATAAGGTCAACTACCTTGATTCCTGTCTCAAGAATCTCAGTTTTTGTTGTTAATTCTTCAAAAGAAGGCGCTGAACGGTGAATTGGATCACGGCGAACATCTGCCGGTACTGCCTCACCAAGGTCAATGTGATCACCTGTTACGTTAAATACACGTCCAAGTGTTGCTTCACCTACTGGTACTGAAATCGGCTTACCTGAGTCAGCGATTTCCATCCCACGAACAAGACCATCCGTTGAATCCATTGCGATTGTACGAACCATGTTATCACCAAGGTGAAGTGCTACTTCTAGTGTTAAATCAACACCCTCAGTGCTAACAGTTAAAGCGTTAAGCAATTCTGGAAGCTGGCCTTCAAACTTAACGTCAACGACCGGCCCTAGAATTTGAGTAATATAGCCTTTATTCATCGGTTTCCCTCCTATCTTACTTTGCACATGATGCATTTGAATCACTTTTTAGAAAAGTCTATTCAAGTGCTGCTACACCGCCGACGATTTCCGTAATTTCCTGAGTGATAGCTGCTTGACGCTCACGGTTATAAGAAAGTGTCAATTGGCCGATCAGTTCATTAGCGTTATCGGTTGCATTTCTCATTGCAGTCATACGAGAAGCATGCTCGGCTGCTTTCGCATCAAGTAAAGCACCATAAATCAAGCTCTCTGCATATTGAGGCAGAAGCACTTCAAGGATCTCATCCTCTGAAGGTTCGTACTCATAAGAAGATTTTGATTTTGTTGCAGCGATATCAGTTAACGGAAGAAGCTTCTTCTCCGTAAGATCGCTCTGAATGGCACTTACAAAATGGTTGTAATACATGTAAAGCTCATCAAATGTACCGTCCGCATAAAGGCTGACTGCCTTCGATGCGATTGCCTTAATTTCAGCAAAGGATGGCTGGTCTGCCACACCTGTGATGCTGTCCAATATAGACATCTTACGGCTTTTGAAAAAGTTTACACCGACTTTACCGATGACGATCAATGCGTACTCATCAGGTGACTTGTGACGCTGTTGAATCGTACGGTAAACGTGACGCAAAATATTTGAGTTATAAGCTCCTGCTAATCCACGGTCAGCTGTAACGACGAAGTAACCTGTCTTCTTCACTGGACGTGTTAAAAGCATGGAATGTTTAGCGTTGCTGCCAGATGCAATGCTTCCAACCACTTCTTGGATTTTATCCACGTAAGGGCCGAAAGATTTTGCATTTTGCTCAGCACGATTTAGCTTTGCAGCTGAAACCATTTCCATTGCTTTCGTGATCTGCATTGTCTTTTTCGTAGAATCAATACGTGCTTTGATATCTCTTAATGCCATTCAATTCACCACCTTTATTGGTAGTTTAAAAATCGGTAATCCTCATTTTAAACATAGTAAGCTGGTTGCACGGTTCTAAGCTTTTTACTGTCTTAGAACCGTACTTAATTTTTATCTATAAAAATTTACGCAAAAGTCTTCTTGAATGCTTTGATCGCTTCGTCTAGGCTGTCGTCGCCAGGAAGTTTTCCAGATGTCTTGATTGCATCAAGAACGTCTTTAGAGTTAGCTTCCATGTGTGCGTAAAGCGCTTCTTCAAAGCGGCTTACATCTTCAACAGCTACATCATCAATGTATCCGCGAGTCAATGCATATAGGATGGCAACTTGGTGCTCAACTTTTAGCGGCTTGTGAAGTCCTTGCTTAAGTACTTCTACAGTACGTGCACCACGGTTAAGTTTTGCTTGAGTTGCTTTATCAAGGTCAGAACCGAACTGAGCAAATGCTTCAAGCTCACGGTATGAAGCAAGATCCAGACGAAGTGTACCGGATACTTTACTCATCGCTTTAATTTGTGCTGCTCCCCCTACACGAGATACGGAGATACCTGCGTTGATCGCCGGACGAACACCGGAGAAGAACAAGTCAGATTGTAAGAAAATCTGTCCGTCTGTGATAGAGATAACGTTTGTCGGGATGTATGCAGATACATCAGATGCTTGCGTTTCGATGAACGGAAGCGCTGTGATTGAACCGCCACCCAACTCGTCGTTCAACTTCGCTGCACGCTCTAAAAGGCGTGAGTGAAGGTAGAAAACGTCCCCTGGATAAGCTTCACGGCCTGGAGGACGGCGAAGCAGCAAGGAAAGTTCACGGTATGCAGCAGCTTGCTTAGAAAGATCATCATAGATGATCAATACGTGCTTGCCAGCCCACATGAACTCTTCAGCCATAGATACTCCAGAGTAAGGAGCAAGGAACAACATTGGTGCAGGCTGAGAAGCAGATGCTGATACAACGATTGTGTAATCAAGCGCTCCGTGTGAACGAAGTGTTTCTACAACGCCCGCAACTGTTGATTCTTTTTGTCCGATCGCTACATAGATACAGATCATATCTTGATCTTTTTGGTTAAGGATCGTATCGATCGCTACAGCTGTTTTACCTGTTTGACGGTCACCGATGATAAGCTCACGCTGTCCGCGTCCGATTGGCACAAGTGCGTCAATCGCTTTAATACCCGTTTGAAGCGGCTCATGTACTGATTTACGAGCCATTACACCTGGTGCTTTTTGCTCGATTGGGCGAGTCTTAGTAGTAGCAACTGGACCTTTGCCGTCAATAGGCTGTCCAAGAGGGTTAACTACACGACCAAGAAGCTCTTCACCTACAGGAACTTCCATGATGCGTCCTGTACGTTTTACTTCGTCACCTTCACGAATTTCTTGGTATGGCCCAAGAATGATGATACCTACGTTGTTTTCCTCAAGGTTTTGGGCCATACCCATTACACCGTTAGAAAATTCAACTAGCTCACCAGCCATTACGTTATCTAATCCATGGGCACGGGCAATACCGTCACCGACCTGGATAACTGTACCCACATCATTTACTTCTATCTCAGATTGATAGTTTTCAATCTGCTTTTTTATTAAAGCACTGATTTCTTCAGCTTTAATGCTCATGAATTTCACCCCTATCCTCTCAGCTTCCGTTAGAAGCTAATTGACGTTCCATTCGATTCAACTTTCCGCTGATGCTTCCGTCAAAAATACGGTTGCCAATGCGGATCTTAATTCCTCCAACAAGTGAAGGATCTACAATATTATTAATGCGCAACGCTTTTTTGCCGACTCGGGCAGCAAACGTCTGCTCCAGCTTCTGTATTTCTGCGTCTGATAAAGGACGAACAGAAAATACATTTGCATCAGCAATGCCTTGTGCCTCATTTGCTAATTCAATGAACTGCGCAGCCATTTCTGTGATATACGTGTAACGATTGCGGTCTACCATTAAGTAAACTGTGTTCATTACAGCAAGAGAAAGGTCAGCTCCAACACTCTCTTTGATCAATTCTTTCTTCTGATCTTTAGATACTTTTGGATGTGCTAAAACTTTTTGAAGATCTTTGTTGATCTCCAGAACGTTTTTTACAAGACGCAATTCTGAAACTGTTTCTTCAAGTTTCGTAACACCAACTACTTCAAATAGTGCCAATGCATAACGTTTTGCTACGATTGCTTGATCTTTGCTCATCGAGACTCGCCTACCTCTTGAAGGTATTCGTTAATGAGCTTCTCCTGAGAGCTTTCGTCAAGTTCTTTTGCAATAACTTTAGAAGCGATCTTAACGGATAGAGCAGCAACTTCTTGACGAAGTGTAGCAACTGCTTTTTCTTTTTCAGAAGCGATCTCAGCCAATGCAGCTTCTTTCACGCGCTCAGCTTCGTCACGGGATGCTTTAATAATCGCTTCACCTTGAGCTTCGCCTTGCTTTTTCGCATTGTCGATAATAGCTTTCGCTTCTTCGCGCGCTTTCTTTAACTCTTCAACTTGAGTTTCAAGATAAGTCTTAGCTTCTTGACGGGATTGTTCAGCCGCATCAATTTCGCTGTTGATATGTGATTGGCGCTCTTTCATGATTCCCATTAATGGGCCCCATGCGTATTTGCGCAGCAATACTAATAGGATGATAAATGATACTAACTGGAAAAGGATATCTCCAGTGTTAATTCCACCTGTAGCAGCACCTAGAATTAAGGATTGCACAGCATTTCCTCCCTTCAATCGATCATACATAAGGAATGGCGAAGGGTAGTCCCTATTCGGAAACTTGCTTCGCCATTATAAAAATCGTAATAAACAATGGTTGTTATGATTACTCAGCGCCAAGAGCGATGAACGCGATAACTACACCGATGATTGGAAGTGCTTCAACTAACGCAACCCCGATGAACATTGTTGTTTGAAGAGTACCACGTAGTTCTGGTTGACGAGCGATCCCCTCAACTGTACGTCCTACGATTAAACCGTTACCAATACCAGCACCAAGTGCCGCTAGACCTACCGCGATTGCAGCTGCAATAAGATTCATGATAAAATTTCTCCCTTCTGAATTCCCTTAAAATTTTTATGAAAATTGGCTCCTATGTATAGAAGCTTGATTTTTCCCGATAATTAGTGATCGTGGCTTACTTTATGTGCCAAGTAAACCATTGTCAGCATTGTGAAGATAAACGCCTGGATCGCACCGACAAAGATCGAGAACCCTTGCCATACCATCATCGGCAACAATGCGAATACTCCTTGGAAAATACCGCTTGTACCAAGTCCTGCTAATAAAGCGAGGAGCATCTCACCAGCAAAAATGTTTCCGTAAAGACGAAGACCAAGCGTAAGAGTGTTTGCAAACTCTTCAATAATCTTCAACGGGAACAAGAACTTCATTGGCTTGAAGAATTCAGCTCCATATTCTTTGAACCCCTTCATTCTCACACCGTAATAGTGTGAAAGCGCCACTACCATAACCGCTAGTGTCAATGTAATGGTCGGGTCTGCAGTAGGTGATTTCCACCATAAATTATGGTCGACTACTACTGCAAAAGGTAATCCCAGCATGTTGGCCACGAAAATATACATGATAAGCGTAAGTCCTAAAGCAAGAAAACGTCCGCCAGTATGCCAGTCCATTGTGCTGCCTATGATTCCTTTTACGAAATCGACTACCCATTCAAGGAAGTTTTGCATTCCTCCTGGTCGCATTGACAAGGCTCGAGTAGCGAGTACCGCAATTAGGAAAACAATAACGGATGAAACTGTGATCATCAGTACGTTCGACATATTAAACGTCAAACCGAGAAAATCTTTAGTAACTGCACCATGTTCCACCTATGTTCACCTCTTTTCCTTTGGAGTGCTAAAGCTTTGAGTTAGTGAATCTATTAACATGATAATGTAGACTGCCATCAATCCCACTACCACACTTAATAAATGAAAATGTTCCGGGTATTTCATTGCGATGAGCACCGCTAACCCTGCAAAGAGGAGTCTGGAAAGAGAACCGAGTGTTTTTACCCTTTTTTGCTGGATCACTGCTTGTCCCATTCTTTCAATCTTCGAATACATGCTCCAAAGATTATAGAGACTGAACACAGTACCTAGAGCCAGTCCTAAAAAGATTGTTTTATAAGGAGTAACAGCATAACCGACGAATAGAAGCGAGAGCAGATACAATGTGTACTTTATGTATTTAAAAAACACCGATTTGTACTCATTCATCATTGCCCGTCCCCTGAAAACTTCGATATTAAGCGGATCATCCCGTAAACACCTGCTCCAAGACCAAGAAACAACCCGATGATGAGGAAGATTGGAAATTCATTGCCGATGTACGCATCAAGCCATTTGCCTCCAAAAAGTCCGATCAAAATGCAGCCAACAAGCTGAGAGAGAATGCCAGACATTAAAGCCATTGCTTTATAAGGGCGTTTCCCATTGCTCATAGATGTGGACTCCTTCCTTCTGGAAACAGGTAATTTTTTCTTAAAAAACCCTTGAAAAGACAAGAATGTAAACCTTACCATATTCCCTTTGTAAGAATACAATAGTGACATTTCTATGTCAACGACTTCCGGGACGGTTTATTAAATAAATTGTGGAAATTTTGTGGCTTGTTTCAAAGGTTTATAGTTAACATTGTGTACTATCTTTCCCTTCATTTTCCAAGAATCCGAATAATTCCACCCATTTGATAAATACTTACATTAAATATATGGAAGGAGCTTGGTCAAAATGAAACAAAAAGTATTAATTTTGATAGTCATTATTGGTGTTCTTGCGGCAGGTTGCATGAACAACGACAAAAAACCGGTAGAAGAGTCACGCGATATGAGAAATAATGTCGAGCAGGATCGAGACAAACCATTGAATGTTCAGTATAACGATCAGACGCCAACGAACATGACCCAAGTTGATTATGCAAAATGGGGTAAAATGGCCTTGGAAGAAACAAAAAAGAAGTATCCGAACAGCCGTGTCAGCGATTATCAATATGATACCCGCAGAGTAGCCCCAGATGGGACCATCACCGACTACTTCGACTTTACGGTTTATCAGGATAATACGAAGCGTTTGGTAAAAGTCGGCGTCATGCATGATGATAACAAGCTGATGGATATGAAGTTTGAGGAAATGAGTTAAATACTACGGCAAAGGAGGGCTGACGTTTGTCAGCCTTCTTTTTTGGATTTTACGATTTTACGGTACGTGTTCTTTTATTTATTACACGTTCGCTCAAGATGTACTGGTTTTCACTCAAAAACACCAAGCTACGCTCAAGAAAGTCTTCCTGCGCTCAGAATCTTCAAGTTACGCTCAAAACACTGCAACTTTCGCTCAAACACAATTTTGTTAGCCCTTTCTCAGCGTGAAAACTGGCTTCAAATAGATAAAAAAAAAAAAACTGACTCAACCGGGACATTTTCCCCCTCAATCAAGTCAGTTTTATCATTTTTCCGTCTTATTTTGTTCCAAACAAACGGTCACCAGCGTCACCAAGACCTGGAACGATGTATCCGTGGTCGTTTAATTTCTCGTCTAAAGCAGCCAAGAAGATATCAACGTCTGGGTGCTCATCTTGAATCACTTTTACACCTTCTGGAGCAGCAACTAAGCACATAAGCTTAATGTTTTTCGCACCGCGGTTTTTAATAGAAGTGATTGCTGCAGAAGCAGATCCGCCTGTCGCAAGCATAGGGTCGATCACGATAAAGTCGCGCTCTTCTACATCAGAAGGAAGCTTTACGTAATATTCAATCGGTGTCAGCGTTTCAGGATCACGGTAAAGACCAACATGTCCCACTTTTGCCGCTGGAATAAGTTTAAGAATGCCGTCTACCATACCGAGACCGGCGCGAAGGATAGGTACTAGCCCTAATTTTTTTCCGGCGATTGTTTTCATTGTCGCTTCAGCAACTGGCGTTTTTACCGTTACTTCCTGCAATGGAAGATCACGCGTGATTTCAAAAGCCATTAGCCCAGCTACTTCATCTACAAGCTCGCGAAATTCTTTTGTACCCGTTCTCTCATCTCGAATGTATGTCAATTTATGCTGAATTAACGGATGATCAAGGACATATACATTGCTCATGTTTAAAGCACCTCTCCTTTTATGTAACTTTTATTGGCGTTTCTAAAAAAGCATCTCTAGCATTGTACAGAAAAACATGGTGCACTTCAAGGAAAACTAGCAGTTAAATCGATGCAATTTTGACTCCAAATATTTCTTGTTCAGCTCACTTGTTACTATTCCCCTTTTTGGCGGTTGAAACCATTAAAAAAGAGAAGAATCGGATCCAACTTCTACACACCTATATGTACAAAAATATATTTAAACAATTATAGTGGCCGCCTCACAGCATCTTCTATCTTCGTTCGTTGTAAAATAAAAAGAAACCGCAGCGATGCGATCTCCTCTTATATCCTAATTTAATTTCTTTTTATCTTTGCTGCGAATTGTGATCGTATAAGAATCGTCTTTTACCTTTTCTTTCATTTCATCTGTTTTCAGATAGTCTTCAATAACTTTCTCCAACTGTTCTGCATGCTCTTTTGCATCAGGATCTGTGCTTTTGAGAGATGTTTTAAAGATAATTTCAGGTGAAGGATAGACAGAATACGCTAGACCAGTTACTTTATAGACTTTCTTGCCCATTAAATCCTCGCCAACAATTGAAAGGATCTCGCCCCATCTCCAATCCTGATCTCTTTTCTTCATGTTTATTTTCTTAATCTTAATCTTGTAAGGCTCGTCTGTTTTAGCACTTACAATCTGCTGGACCTGTTGTTTAATTTCATCCGTTCTTTCAACCGAGTCTGGAACTTCAATTTCTATTATCTTTTTATTTGGGTCAATACCTAACCCTTCTAATTGATATTCTTCGCGCATCTCATTAATAGCCGTTAGAATTCCCTCATCTTGTTCTGCTTGTTTTTCCTGCTCTGCCATAAACTTTTTGTCTTCTTCACTCAAAGTCCGTTCCTGAAATTTGTTTACCTTAACGGAATAAGCGTCATAGCCTCGTGCATTTAGAATTTCTGCTGCAACCGATTCTACCTCATTCTTCACTTTTTCAAAATATTGATCATCACCTTGTATATCAATAATTATTTCTTTTTTTCCTTGATATGAGGCACCTACTCCGCTTATGCTGTACCCTTTTTCCCTCAGTTCTTCATGTATGACATAACCGATATTTTCTGATTCGAAGTATTTTCCTATATATGGAATCTTCGCAGCCATCTTGGCCATTGCAGGGGAAACAAAAGCTGATCCAATAAATAATGCAAAAAGAAGTACAGCAGCACTCGTAAGATAGATTAGTCTATTTCCAAAATGGCTATTTCTGCTTTTAAAGCTTTGATTTTCTATCCGGTCATATATTTTCCGCTCCAGGTTTTGATCGAACTTAACTTCCGCTAAAACCGTACTTGTCATGCTTTCTTTTAACTTTTTCAATTTATCATCCATTCCCCGCACCTCTTTCAAACATTTGCTTTAATAGATCTCTCCCTCTATGCAATCTCGTTTTTACGGTGTTTGTTTTAATTGATAAGAGGGTGCTGATTTCCTCAAGCTTTAGGTTTTCAAAGTAATATAGAAAAATAACTTCTCTGTATTTAAGCGGCAAAGTTAAGACTTTTGTAGACAGTTCACTTTCTTCTGACTTCTTGATAAAAGCAGCTTCTGGGGTTTGATCATTAGAATAATAGTGGTCAAATAAAGTTTGTGTGAATTTCTTATACTTGTATGCTCGTGATTTCATGACATCTTTGCATCTGTTGCTCGCAATCCGGTATATCCATGTTTTTATTGATGATTCTTCACGAAAAGTATCCATCTTTTCGTAACAGCTGATGAATACATCCTGTGTAATCTCTTCTGCCAGATTTTTATCTTTTACATAAGAGTAGGCTAACCACAAAACACTTTGCCCGTACTCTTTCATCAGGCTGTCAAGGCTACATTCTTTACTTTTTACTAGATCATAGCTGGTATGCTTACCGGCTGCAGACTTTATATTATTGATCAAAGTCGTACCTCCTTTTCACAGATACAGACGACATTTTTTCAGAACGGTTCCCTTTAAAATTAAATTTCTTTTTAATCACCAAAAAACCCCTCTGCCTACCGGCAAAGGGGCTTAATCTTAATTTTATTCGTAAAGCTTATATTTACCTGCTAGTTTCTCAACGCGTGCTTCTGCATCTTTCAGCACATCTGCATCCTCAATGTTCTTTAGAACTGATGCCATGATCGATGCGATCTCATCCATATCTTCTTCTACAAAACCGCGGGAAGTAACGGCTGCTGTTCCGATTCGGATTCCGCTCGTTACGAACGGGCTTTCTTGATCAAATGGAATCGTGTTTTTGTTCACTGTAATTCCGATATCATCAAGCGCTTTTTCAGCAACTTTTCCTGTTAACGCAAGCTCGCTCACGTTGATCAGGATCAAGTGATTGTCTGTACCATCTGAAACAAGTGTAAGTCCTTCTTTTTTAAGAGATTCAGCAAGGCGCTTCGCGTTTTTCACGATCTGCTCAGCATACACCTTGAAATCATCCGTTAAAACTTCTCCGAACGATACCGCTTTTGCAGCGATCACGTGCATTAAAGGACCACCCTGGATGCCTGGGAAGATGGATTTATCAATTTTTTTAGCGAATTCTTCTTTACATAAAATCATTCCGCCGCGCGGTCCGCGAAGCGTTTTGTGTGTTGTCGTCGTTACAAAGTCAGCATAAGGAACTGGATTCTGGTGAAGACCAGCTGCAACAAGTCCAGCGATGTGAGCCATATCCACCATAAGGTAAGCTTCCACTTCATCCGCGATTTCACGGAACTTCGCGAAATCGATCGCACGTGGATACGCGCTCGCTCCAGCTACGATCAGCTTCGGACGGTGTTCAAGTGCTTTTTGACGAACATCTTCATAATCGATGACATTCTTTTCTTTATCAACTCCGTACTCAACAAAGTTGTATTGAATTCCGGAAAAGTTAACAGCACTTCCGTGAGTTAAGTGGCCACCGTGAGAAAGGTTCATACCAAGAACCGTGTCACCTTGCTCTAAGATTGTGAAGTAAACGGCCATGTTGGCTTGAGCACCAGAATGCGGCTGAACGTTGGCATGTTCTGCACCGAAGATTTTCTTCGCGCGGTCTCTCGCCAGGTTCTCAACAACATCCACGTGCTCACATCCGCCATAATAGCGTCTTGACGGGTAACCTTCTGCGTATTTATTTGTTAAAACGGAGCCTTGAGCTTCCATTACGGCTTGGCTAACAAAGTTTTCAGAAGCAATCAATTCTATTTTTGTACGCTGGCGGTGCAATTCATCCATGATGGATTGGTAGACTTCTTGATCAGCTGTTTTCAAATGGTTCATTTTCGCTTCCCCCTTACCTTATGTGAAAAATTATTATGATTGTAACATACCCTTCTATCTTACACATTTATGTCTTCAGTTGTAAGAGGAAATGCACAATCTTTCACAAAGGTGTGAAAATTCATTTTATTTGATAGGGATGAACATGGTATGATGATACATAATAGAGAGAAACAGTAGATTTAAAAGGGGTGTCATACATCATGATGAAAAAGTGGTTTGGAGCGAGTCTTCTTGTCCTTGTGCTTGCACTTGCTGGCTGCAGCGAGGAAAAAGCAAAACCTGAGGAAAAACCGAAGAAGGAACAAACGGAAGAGAAAACAGCTTCTGATGAAACAGCCAATCAGGCTAAAATTATTAAAAACATGCAAGAAAATGCAGTTGAATTAGATCCAAAAGCATTAGAAGCAGATCCTAAAGCTTACGAGGAAAAAATCATTAAAGCGGTTGGAACCGTTAATTCCGAGACTCCAGTAGCAACAGGCGGAAGCTTCGAGCTTAAAGTTGGAGAAACAAACTTTAAGGTTATGAACTTTACGATGAGTAAAGTTGCACCTGGTTCTGACATCATCGTCTACGGAAATGTAAAGACTGGGAAAGATGCAAAATCAGGTCTTTCGTTGATCAACGCTACTTATATTGAATAGAAAAAGAGCGGGCTGCATTTTAACGGGTTCTCTTTTGAGGGAGAAAACATTAAATAATAGCTTAAATAGCATACCAATTCGCAGGTGAATTGGTATGCTATTTTTTATTGTTATATCAACGTTTTTACCGATTTTATGTATAAACTAGCACCCGAATTCGTATACAAATTAGCAGGATGACAATAGTTATTGTCATCCTGCTAATTACCTTGCTGAATAATGTGTTAATCTGAGTCATTTTTCAAAGAACAAATGGGAATTTATGTTAATATTTAAATATGAAAACTAGTATGATTACTACAAAGGAGGAGTTTAGTTGAAAGTTAAATTTTCTTTGCTTGCGTTTTCTTTGTGTTGTTTGATTATAAGTGGTTGTGTTTCAGAGAAAGAGGAGACAAAGGATGAAAAAGCACAGCCCGTTATGCAAAATGCTGATTCGTCTAGTATTGTTAGTGAGACTGATATTAAAAATATTGATTGGGACAAAACAGTTACCAAAATAGGGACAAATGGAAACAGTGATATCCTTGGAAATCCAAAAAAAGTCGGTTATGTAGGACCCGATTTACAAGCGAAGAAAAAAGATAAATGGTTATGGCACTTCTTTGGGAAAGCAGAAGGAAAATTAACCGTAGTAGCTTATCATCAAGAAACATCGATGAAAAAGCCCTTATTAACAAGTGGTTATACAAGAGATTTTTCAGGAGGAGCAATGAACGGGGCAGATGCCACGATGCCTTCTAACGTTTCTTTACCTTCATCTGGAAAATGGGCATTGCTCGTGTATATTGATGAACAGTTATTTGACACTTTAGTTATAGACGTAAAAGAAAAAGTAACTGAATAAGTAAAAAAAGACCAGATATATTTCTGGTCTTTTTTGATGTTATTTACATAACCAATTATAGTGCTATTCCAGTTGCTAAAAGGCTTGCGAATTGTTATTTTCTCCTCCAAAAGAGAACCCGTTAGCTGCATTTGCCCGCTCTCTTTTTTACTTTAGGCTGTTTTCGTAAACAAATGTTGTTAGGAAGAAGATGTTGATTTCCGCTCCAGGATGCTCGCTTTCCGCGGGGCGTGCGGTGAGCCCCCTAGGCTTTTCAAGCCTGTCGTGGTCTCACCTGTCCCGCTAATCCCGCAGGAGTCTCGCACCTTGCGCTCCATTCAACTAGTCAATGAAGCGTACTCAACAAAATCGTCAAAAGCATCAATCTATTTTGAAACTCTGCTTTGAAACTCATGGATTGCCTTATATTGGGATTCCATCGTTTTTGATAGACTCTGATAGATTTCAAACAGCTCTCCATATACCTCTTTATGCTCTGCGTTCGGCATCACCGTTCCATATTGCTTTGTTTCCTCAGACACTTCCTGTAAAACTTCTGTTTCACCAATTGCAAATCTTCCAAGCTGAACCGCTCCAAGACAAGAACTTTCTGTATGCTCAGGAATGCTAACTGCCTTCTGGAAAACATCGGCTAAAATCTGCTTCCACGCTGGTGAGTTCGTAAAACCGCCCGTCGCAAAAATCTTAACGTCTGCTTTTTCCTGTGCTTGTGTTTTCACCAGGCTATAAACCTGATACAGATTGAAGATCGTACCTTCTAATACCGCACGAACCATGTGATCTTTTTTATGGCGCAGCGTCAAACCGATAAAAGAACCTTTAGCCTGCGCATCCCATAAAGGTGCACGTTCACCCGTTAAATGAGGCAGAAACACCAAGCCTTCTGCACCAGGAAGCGCCGCTTCAGCCCGTTTTGACAGCTCTTCATAAGAACCTTCCATTTCCTCTTCTGTAAAAAGGTCGTGAACCCATTGAAACGCAATTCCTCCGTTATTTACAGGACCGCCAGAGACCCAATGCTTTTCGGTCAACGGATAACAAAACGTTCTTCCCTCAGCATCCAAAACCGGAGTACTAGAAGTCGTTCTGATCGCACCGCTTGTCCCGATCGTTACGGCAACATCACCAGGCGAAATCGCACCTACCCCAAGATTGGATAAAGGTCCGTCAGTCGCTCCGATTACTACTTTTACAGATGAATCGAGTCCGCTGATCTTTGCTAAGGTTTCCGAAAGGTTGTCCCAGTAAAATGTCGTAGGCTGGATCACCGGCAGCTGATCAGGAGTAACATCCGCCATCCGTAAAGCCTCTTCATCCCACTCGAGTGTGTTCATGTTCCAAAGTCCCATTGCTGCAGCTGACGCATAATCAGTTGCCCATTCACCAAACCAGCGATATAGTATGTAATCTTTTATGCCGACAAACTTAGTTGCTTTTTGAAAAATCTCTGTATGCTCATTCTTTAGCCACTGCAATTTAAACAGAGGTGTCATCGGATGCAGCGGCACGCCTGTTCTTTTATAGAGGTCTAATCCGTCTGGATTTGATTTTACCGCAAAAGCATATGACTCACTGCGCGTGTCTGCCCATGTGATGCTGTTCGTCAGCGGTTTCCCATCCGTATCCACCGCAATGAGAGAATGCATCGCTGTACTGAATGAGATAAAGCCAATTCTTTCTGCGAGATCCCCGCTCTTCCTTACCGTTTCTCTTAGTGAATAGACGACTGCTTCATAAATCTCATCAGGATTTTGTTCCGCAGCCCCGGGTACCTCTGCAAGCAAAGGATAACTTTTTGCATGATGAGCAACTGCCGCTCCTTTTTCATCAAAAAGGACGACCTTCGTGCTCGTCGTTCCTATATCAATGCCGATTGCATAACTTTTCAAAATATATTCTCCTTTCAAACCGTTCACCAAAGGGAGCAGCATTAGTATGCCCTCCCTCATCAAACCACTATCTATAGTATAAAGAATCCTAATACAAATACGACCGTAAATCCAGTTAATGCAATAATAGTCTCCATTATTGTCCAAGAACGAAGCGTATCTTTTGTCATCCAGGATCGCACAGCATACGATTGTTGATCTGTTATTTATAAACTTTATGATAAAAAATAAAGACAGAGTGCAGGATTCTATTCAAAGAATGCGAAATGCTATCTCTATAAAAAAATATAAAAAGGGGAAATAAAAGATGGCCGCTTTTCAAATACGTCCTGTCGTAAAAGAAGATATCGAGCACCTGAAAAGTTTGATGCTCGCTTATATTGTTGATTTTTATAAGGGTAGAAAGCCTGAGGATAATCAATTGGAAAATCATATTTTGCACCTGCTGAACTCTGAGGAAGCAGGAACACAGTTTGTGGCGGTTGCCGATGATGGGGAGCTTGCCGGTTTCGCTACACTCTATTTCTCGTTCAGCACCACTCGTGTGCAGAAAATCGCCATTTTGAACGACCTTTTTGTAGATTCAGAGTATCGCGGATCGGGATTAGGCGAGAAATTGTTTCAGCATGTCCTAGAATATACGAAAAATGAAGGCTATGCGTACATGACTTGGCAAACAGCAGTCGATAATACGTCTGCACAAGCACTTTACAAGAAAATGGGCGGAAAAAACATCAACTCTGAGTGGATTCATTACGAGATCGAACATAATTAGGATGCTTGGCAAGCGCCAAGCTACAGATCATCGATTTTGAGGGCACTTAAAAGAGCCGAAAAGGCTTAGTCGAACGTAATTTCACCAAAAGCACAAATAATTTCACCAGTTTTTCTCTTATATTGAAAAATGTAACCAATATATTCACCAATTTGGCCATTATATTGACGAGTCTACAATCCTCGACAAATTTCGCCCCGCCACCACCTCACCCGCTCAATAAAAAAACAAAAAAAGCCCTCACCAAGAGGGCTTTTTCCATATTAAAAACACCGTATGTCTTCTTTGCTCGGATAGACTGCGCGTTCGCCGCCGATCAGCTTCGGGCGCGTCTTCGCCAGCGTCACATGCGCCGCGCCAACCTTCTTAACTTCGCTTCGAACCGGTACTGCGACATGCTTCAGGTGCATACCGATAAAGGTGTCACCGATGTCGATGCCTGCGTCGGCTTTTATATATTCAACGATCACGGGTTCGTTCATATGGTGAAAGGCATGTGTCGCCAATGCACCGCCGGCCGATCGAGCCGGAACAACCCGAACTTCTTCATAGCCTCTTTTTTCTGCTTCTTCCCGCTCCATGACGAGGGCGCGATTCAAGTGTTCACAGCACTGGACTGCAAGTGCAACTCCTGTTTCCTCTTGAAACGCTATGATACCGCGGTATAGTGCACCCGCTGTATCCATCGTGCCTGATGTGCCAATTCGTTCACCAATTACTTCGCTCGTACTTGCGCCTACTACTAATAATTGAGAAGATTTTAATTGTGCATGCTTTTGCAGATCTTGCAAAACATTCAGGACTTGGTCTTCGATTTGTTGGAGCTCGTCGCTCATTTGATGGTCTTCCCTTCATATTATGGGTTTATTGCTATTGGCCTTCGTATTGAGAGATTTTACCCACACGGCGTCCGTGGCGTCCGCCTTCATATTCTGTCGTAAGCCATACTTTTGCAATTTCCAAAGCGAGACCTGGACCGATTACACGTTCACCCATGGCAAGTACATTGCTGTCGTTATGCTGTCTCGTTGCCTTTGCACTGAACAGATCATGAACAAGTGCGCAGCGGATTCCTTTAACCTTGTTTGCTGCGATACTCATACCGATTCCCGTTCCGCAAATTAAGATTCCGCGATCTGCTTCGCCGTTTGCTACTTTTTCTGCTACAGGAATAGCATAGTCCGGGTAATCTACAGATGTCGTGCATTCACAGCCAACATCTTCTACTTCCATTCCCAGCTCTTCTATCATGGCTATAATTTCTTTACGTAATTCAACTCCGGCGTGATCTGAACCTATTGCTACTTTCATGTTGTCTGCACCTGCTCTCTCATACTTTTTTCCATTATATTCTTAACTAGTACCCTATTCAATGCCGCTTCACGCCTATTTAGGACAGCCTCATTCGAATATGATTCACTCTTTAGTCTTATCGTCTTTTTTCACTAATTTTTCAATAAGCGCTTCGATTTCGTCTCTTGTTTCCTGATAGAGATGCAAAGGACCGCCGAACGGGTCTGAAATATCTAGTGACGGAACGGAGCTCTCAAGCTTCATCCGCTTTTCAACGAGCGGCCTCACTTCTTTTTCGAACTCACTTTTAACATCTTCACTATTATGATCTTTGGACATATATTGCAGCTTTAACATTTCGATTTCTGTATACAACTCGTAAATCTCTTCAATTTTCTTCAGATCATCGTCGTCCATCACGTATTCTTTTAATGTATATGTTTTGTTGACAGCATCCGGCCATCTTCCAACGAGGGCATGCTTATGATTTTCAGTCATCGTTAAAATGAGATCTGCCCACTCGATCAAGTAATCTGAAACACCCTGTGACTGATGATTCTCTTTGATCTTCCTCTCAGAAAGAGCCTGTGTTGCATTCGAACTCATAACGGCGCCGTTTCCAGCAAATACTCCTGCAGACTTTACGTGAAATCTTCCCTTTCCTTTTTCCCGTAAAATCGCTTCAGCCATCGGACTTCGGCAAGTGTTTCCTGTACAAATAAATAACACGTTCATGGAGTGTTCACCTCATATTCTAGCTTTCCCCATTTTTATAGAGAGTAACGTTTTTTATTAGTATATCACCGGTTTCACGTGGAAATAAATCCTCTCGTTCTGTGATTTAAAAAGGCAAAAGAATCTTGACGCCAAAAGCAAGCAGGATGCAGCCGCCTAAAGCCTCGCTGTAGGAACCAAGCCATTTCTGCACTTTCTTCCCCATCATCAGCCCGCACCACGTAAGAAGCATGCTCATCATTCCGAACATAAAAATAGTCAGCCACGTTTTTGCGCCGTAGATTCCTAAACTAAGACCAACAGAAAAACTGTCGAGAGAAGCGCTCAATGCAAAAACGAGCAGACCGAAACCAACTGGCCGAACAAAAGGCTCATCATCTTTTGAAAAAGAAGAGCGGATCATCGTCATACCCAGTATAACGAGAAGGATCCCTCCCACTACGCCTGCGATACCGCCAAAATGGAAAGATATCTCTTTGCCGATCGTCATCCCGCCAAGCGGCATCAACATATGGAAAAGACCAATCGTGATTCCTATTTTCATAATCTGCTTTATTCGAAGTGAAAGCATCCCCATTCCCAGCCCGATCGAAAAGGCGTCCATACCGAGTGCGATGGACATAAACCATAGTGTCATCCATTCCCCCATCGTTGCCAAATAGTTCCCACTCCTTTATCCATCATACTTTCAGCCTATGCATGTCTACTTTTAAAAAGACTAAAAAATATACAAGCTGTTTAAACGTTTAAAAATTGCACACTTTACAGCAGCATAGGAAGGGAAAACGCCAGGGAGTAGCGTATATAAAAGAGATATAAACCTGTTCGAAAAAAGGGAGGAACAAGCATGGTCCATAACGCACCGGCCATTCCGGCAGCAGGGGAAAACATATGGCGGTTTTCTCCGTTCAAAACCGGTATTTCCCGCCAAAAAAGCATGACCTTTCGATTTATAAAGCAGGATGATGAGATTATCATGACTGAGAGTCAGGGTGACCTTTTTGACATGTTCGGTCTCAAACAGGAAAACGTTCTGCAAAAACGAATAGAAGATATCTTTCCGCCAGAGATGGCCGTTTTTAAAAGAGAAGTTTACGAGAGAGCGTTAAACGGAGAAAGTCTGACGTACGAATCGAAGCTGAACGACATTCCTTTTTTAGCAGCGATCGGTCCGATTTATAAAGATGGTGCTGTCTCAGAGGTTTACGGGTTCTGCGTTGATTTGAGCGAAAGGGTCCAGGTAGAGACGCAGCTCGCAGAAAGTGAACAGCGATTCAGATCATTGATGGACCATAACATCGATGCCTTATTCTCTCTGGATCTGGACGGTAAATTCACTACCGTCAATAAAGCTTGTACGGATTTGACGGGCTACAGCGAAACAGAGCTTCTCAACATGACGTTCGATCCTCTTATGATGCCGGAACGAAAATCGATTGCGATCGATCAGTTTAATGACGCATTAAAAGGCAGATCTAAAATGCATGAAACACGCATCCGGCAGAAAAACGGAGATGTACGGCAGATCACATTCACCCTTACTCCTATCATCGTGCTGAACAAAATCCATGGTGTATTTGGAATCGCGAAGGATGTTACAGCCAAAAGAGAAGCGGAAAAAGAGCTGAGAGAAACAAAAGACCTGCTCGAGTCTGTTATCTATCATTCAAGTGATGCCATCTCAGTTGTGCATTTAACGAATTATTACGTAAAAGTAAATCCAGCGTTCGAGCTGATCTACGGATGGTCACAGCAAGAGCTCAACAGCGGTCTCTCATCCCATATGCTGCCGGTCGTTCCAAAAGACAAAGCGGCAGAATCTGAAAGACTGATGACGATCGTGAAACATGGCGGATACGTAAAAGGCGTCGAAACGATCAGACTGACGAAGTCCGGAAAACGCATTAATGTGAGTCTTTCTCTGAGCCCTATTTACGGAGAAAATGGTGATGTTGTTGCCTTATCCGCTATTTCAAGAGATATTACAGATAAAAAATTAAAAGAAAAAGCATTAAAAGAAAGCGAAGAAAAGTACCGGATTATCGCTGAGAACACGACGGATTTAATAGGAGTTGTAGACCTTGAAGGGAACGTAAAATACTTCTCGCCTTCTAACAGGCTGCTGCTCGGCTTCGATCCGTCCATTTATGATGGAAAAAAGATTCAAGGATTCTTTCATACAGATGACAGACCTAAAGTGAAATTCGCGATCAACGAGATGGTGCAAACGCTAAAGCCTGTAAAATTCGAGGTGAGATGCAAGCATGCACACGGCCACTGGGTAACCCTTGAAGCGAACGCAACACCAATCATCAATGATCTGGGACAGCCAGAATCGTGCGTTGTTGTAGCACGTGACCTTACTGAACGGAAGCAAACCGAAGAAATGCTCAGAAAATCAGACAAGCTCTCCGTACTTGGGCAGCTCGCAGCTGGTGTGGCACATGAGATCCGCAATCCGCTAACTTCGATTCGAGGATTTTTACAGCTTCTGCAGTCAAAAGCATCAGAAGACAAGGATTACTACGAGATCATGCTTTCAGAAATCGACAGAATCAACAGTATCGTGGGAGAGTTCATGCTGCTCGCGAAGCCGCAAGCCATGAATTTTACGAAAACAGACTTGCGGGATCTGCTTAGGCATGTCATTTCGATTCTTGATACCCAAGCCATACTAACAAATGTTCAGATCTACTTTGAAAGTGCACCTGATCTTCCTGAAATCTGGTGTGTGGATAATCAGATCAAGCAAGTGTTTGTGAACATGCTGAAAAACGCAATAGAAGCGATGCCGACAGGCGGCTCTGTACATATTCACCTGCAAAAGCAAGAAAATTACGTAATCGCGTCCTTTATCGATCATGGCTGCGGAATTCCTGAAGAGCGCTTAGCGACACTCGGTGAACCATTCTATACGACAAAGGAAAAAGGAACAGGTCTCGGCCTTATGATCTGTTATAAGATTGTGGAAAACCACCACGGAAAAATTTTAATAGACAGCAAAATTGATGAAGGAACGACTTTCTCGATCATGCTGCCGATTCATAAAAACAAGCCTGTGTCGCAATAGACACAGGCTTTTGTTCGTAAACAAAAGGAGAAGTGGGTGGTTGATTTCCGTTTCAGGATGCTCGCTTTCCGGGGGGCGTGCGGTGAGCCTCCTCGCCCTAGAGTTCTGTCTTCGTTTTTAGTTACTTTGAGCGAAAAAGGAAGATTCTGAGCGAAACTAGAGGCAGTTTGAGCGTAACTAGAAAATCTTGAGCGTAACTCGACGTTTTTGAGCGTAACTCAAAGAATCTGAGCGAACGTGTAATAAATATAAGAACACGTACCGTAAAATTGCATCAGAT
Organism: Fictibacillus halophilus; assembly: GCF_042680145.1. GTDB lineage: Bacteria > Bacillota > Bacilli > Bacillales > Fictibacillaceae > Fictibacillus > Fictibacillus halophilus_A. Next base: position 3,030,842 of record NZ_JBHTNQ010000001.1, read on the forward strand.
AAGTTCAATTGGCTGAATTGACCCTTACTTATTGTTCTTTTATGATGTTGCCGCCAGCGGATTTTTCAAGCCGGTTCATAATGGCCACTCCCACTCCTGTTTTTGGGAACACTTCCCCAAAAATCTGATCGACGCCCGCTTCATTAAATGAGCGAAGTGCCTCATATAAATGCTGAGCAACCGTTTCTGGATTCTCTCTTCTCCCAGCAGGGATCACGCAATCTGCTCTATAAAAATCCACTCTTTCATCCGTAGTCAGGATTCCGATTTTCTTCCCGGCAGCTCTTTCTTTATCCACAAGCTGCTGCAAAAATTCAGGACTTCCATCCACAAGAACAAACGGAGCATTCGGTGCATAGTGTGTATATTTCATGCCAGGTGACCGTGGAGCCAATTTTTCGTTTTGAATGCCTGGGTCTACCATGACATTTCCGGTACCAACTATGTGTTCCAAATCCTCAAATGTTACTCCACCTGGCCTTAAAATGGTCACTGTCTCATTAGTACACTCAACCACGGTCGACTCTACACCTACTCCTGTAGAGCCTCCGTCCACAATTCCAGGAATTTTTCCTTTTAGATCCTCGTATACATGTTTCGCTGTAGTTGGACTTGGTTTGCCTGACAAGTTGGCACTAGGCGCAGCAAGCGGTACACCTGAAGCTTCTATGACAGCAAGAGCTATCGCGTGGTTTGGCATTCTAACCGCAACTGTGGATAACCCAGCCGTTACTTTTTCGCTTACATTATTCCCCTTCGGCATTACGATCGTAAGCGGACCTGGCCAGAAGGTGTTCATCAGCTTTTCCGCATTTTCTGGAAAGGAAGAAACAAGACCTTTAAGCTGCTTTCGGTCTGATATGTGGACAATTAGCGGATTGTCACTCGGTCTGCCTTTTGCTTCAAAAATTCTTGCTATCGCATGGTCGCTTTGAGCGTTACCTGCCAGTCCATAAACCGTTTCAGTCGGCAAAGCAACCACTTCATTTTGTTTTATCCACAAGGAAGCCTGAATAACATGTGGATGTTTTATTAAATTTTCGTCAAAGTTATCCACAGTCCAGAGTTCCGTTTGGAATGATTTCATGGTTTGAATCCCTTTCTATTACTCAGGTCGACACGCTTTTAATAGGTCGATCCACAAAACTTTTATATCCACAGAGTTATGCACAATTTGTCGCGAATTGTGGACAAGTTGTTGACAAACTCATTATGCATCTAACGCATACGCTAAAAGTTCTGCTCCTGATGCTGCATTATTTTTTACATGATCGGCATTTTCAATATGAGGAGGCACTTTATCTTTCGGAATGACTTCAAAAGACAGCGCTTCAAACATATGCACAGCCTTTGTGAGTAAATAAAGTGTTTCAACTCCTTTATCTTTTGAGTATACCAAAATTTTATCGATGAGTTTAAGGAGAAGGGATTCTGAAGAATATTTCTGCTTCAATACAAATGAACGAAGCAAACCGTCGTTACCGATCCGTTCAAGCCCTACTGTTCCGATGGTCTCCCCTTCATCATTCACCACGACAAGATAGTTTTCAATGCTGTCTTTGATTCCTTCTGACTGAAGTCCAGCTTTTCCAACAAGCTGCAATAAATCCTTTGCCTCATGCTGCATAGCCTGCCTTAAAATAATCGTCATTTTCAACTCTCCCCTGTTTTATATAAGATTCTTTTTTAATTGATTGTTATTTTGGGACTGTTTTTTTGATTCCCTTCCTGTGCAAGTTGATTGGAGTGCAAGGTGCGAGACTCCTGCGGGCTCACCGCTCGCCCCGTGGAAAGCGAGCATCCTGAAACGGAAATCAACCACTTCCAAAAGCTACAAATTTTGCGAAACAGCCTAGTTAAAAAAAGAAGGCACACCCTTTTAGGCTTACCTTCTTCATTTTCTATAATCTATGAAAATAGGGAGGAACTTATGCACAATTTAAGAGAATAACGATCCTACTGCACTTACAAGGCTATCAAACAACTCTACGACAAAGAATTTCGTTTGAATTTCTTCCGTTTCATCCGCCTCTTCAGCAGAAGCTGTTTCGGCTTTGTCACTTTTGCCTTCTTTGTTTTCTTTTACAGCATCTCCGTTTTCAAAGTCGAGGAAACATAATGGCGGGAAAAGCACACACCACCAGTTCTTACCTTCGCCTTCTCCAAGCGTAATAAGTACTGCTTCGTATTGACCTGCCGGATAAATATAGTCGCCATACATTTTAGTAGGAAACGCCACCTTGTTCAGCTCTACTGAAAATGTCTTTTCGATTCCCGCTTCGCTCAGTTTGTTCTGAACGATCTTTTCGATCGCTGGGAGCTGCTCGCGGATGATTTCACGAGCTTCACTTAATGTTGATAATTCGTCTACCCACGTTGTGATCTGTGCGTTTACTTCATCACGGATATCACGCTTCAGCTTTTGATCGGCTGGCGTGTTGCTGTTTGCTAAAATGCGAAGTCTGATCGATTCTTCCGGTATCTTAACAGAGGCATTCATCGTCGCGTTTGCCACTTTTGTTTGTGTTTCAAAGAATAAGAACATCACCGCTAAAGATATAAGAATAAGAATAAAGAAATGATTGCGTTTTTTCATCGTTTTTTCCTCCCCTTCGTCTCTAACCACAGTTTGGTCAGTGTGAGAAAAAAACATACTAGCAAACTACTAAAATCTTTTCTGTCTGTTTCGACAAAGGTTTTGTTTAACGATAGTTTTACATCATTGAAAAGTTGACTGGAGCGTAAGGTGGGAGACTCCTGCGGGATCAGTGTGACAGGTGAGACCCCTCATGGTGCAAAAAACACCGAGTGGGCTCACCGCACACCCCGTGGAAAGCGAGCACCTGAAGCGGAAGTCAACTACTTCTTATAGTATCTAACAGATGCTTCAACAAAAGAAATAATTACCAGCTTGCTTTACGTCAAAATCCATGTTAATTTAAATGTGTAAACGGTTACATACATGAAGGGAGGCGACGCTGTTGGCTACAATTCGAGACGTAGCAAAGGAAGCAGGAGTATCAGTGGCTACGGTTTCCCGTGTTCTGAATGAAACAGGATATGTTCATGCAGATACACGAAAACGCGTAACGGAAGCGATGAAGAATTTAAGTTACAGTCCAAATGAAGTGGCCCGCTCCCTTTATAAGAAAAAATCAAAATTGATCGGTCTCTTGCTGCCGGATATTACAAATCCCTTCTTCCCGCAGCTTGCAAGAGGCGTGGAAGATGAATTGCAAAAAGGCGGCTATCGGATTCTTTTCGGAAACAGTGATGAAAACACAGAAAAAGAGCTGGATTACTTAAACACCTTTATTCAGAACAATGTCGTCGGTATTATTTCTGCGACCAATAATAAAAGCAAAACGAATTATGATGGCTTGTCCATCCCCGTCGTCTTTTTAGACCGGACATCGAGCGATTATCCATCCGTGTATGCAGACGGTAAAAAAGGCGGAAGAATCGCAGCAGAGGAAATCGTAAAACGCGGAAGCAAACGCATCACCCTTTTAAAAGGACCCGCTCACATACAGCCGGCGCAAGATCGATTTCAAGGAGCACTGGAAGAGTTAAGCCGCTCGGATATTGATTTTCATGTCATGTCTACTACATCATTTGCCTTTGAAGATGCAGAAAAATGGGCAAAAGAGCTTTTTTCCATGTATCCAGACACAGACGGAGTGCTGGCAAGCAACGACATCGTCGCAACTGCTATCCTGCATGAAGCTCTAAGACTTGGAAAAGCGATACCGGAAGACATTCAGATCATCGGGTTTGATGACATTCCGCAAAGCAGCTTGCTGTTCCCCTCCCTCTCAACCATACGCCAGCCGGCCTATGAGATGGGAAAGGAAGCGGCTCAGCTTTTAATTAAACTTATCAATAAACAATCCGTGAATGAGCAGCACATTCAGATGCCAGTTACTTTTATAGAAAGACATACCACAAGAAAGGTTGATACTAATGGTTAAGATTGCAGTGATCGGAAGTTCTTCGATGGATCTAGTCGTTACTTCTGACAAACGTCCTGGTGCGGGTGAAACGGTTTTAGGATCTTCATTTAAAACCGTACCAGGAGGAAAAGGAGCGAATCAAGCTGTAGCAGCCGCACGATTAGGTGCAGACGTATCCATGATAGGCTGTGTCGGTGACGATCATTACGGATCTGCTATTTTGAAGAACTTCACACAAAATGATGTTGATGTAACGAATGTGGAACCGGTTACAGATACAGAAAGCGGAACGGCTCATATCATTTTAGCTGAAGGTGACAACAGCATCGTAGTTGTAAAAGGTGCAAACGACCATGTGACGCCTGATTATGTTGGTAAATCGCTAGGAATTATTGAGCAAGCGGACATGGTTCTCATCCAGCAAGAGATCCCTGAGGAAACGGTCGAATACGTAAGTGAACGCTGCAAAGAGTATGGGGTGCCTCTTCTTTTGAACCCTGCCCCTTCTCGCCCAATATCGCAAAAAGTTATTGAAAATGCCGCTTATATTACACCAAACGAGCATGAAGCGTTCGTACTGTTTGATGGTTTATCAACAGAAAAAGCATTAAAACAATATCCAAACAAAGTATTTATTACGGAAGGGAAACAAGGTGTACGCTATTTTGATGGTGAAAAAGAAGTGCTTGTTCCCTCTTATGAAGTGAAGGCAGTGGATACAACGGGAGCTGGAGACACATTTAATGCCGCATTGGCGGTTGCGTTAGCCGAAGGAAAAAGCATCACTGACAGCCTTCGATTTGCAAACCGGGCCGCTTCCCTTTCTGTCACAAAATTTGGCGCACAAGGCGGTATGCCATTAAGAAAAGAAGTGGAGGAAACGTTATGAAGCGGCACGGAATCCTAAATAGTCATATCTCAAAAGTCCTAACAGATCTTGGTCATACAGATTCAATAGTCATTGCCGATGCCGGGCTGCCGATTCCCGCTCACGTTCCCCGAATTGATTTAGCACTGACACTCGGTGTACCAAGCTTTGAAGACGTAGTAAAAGCCGTATCCGATGACATGGTTGTTGAACATGTAATTTTGGCGAGTGAGATTCAGGAAAAGAACGAAAAAACGCTTCAATATTTGAATCAGACTTTTTCAGAAAGAGACATTGAATTTGTGTCACATGAACAATTTAAAGAACTGACAAAACACGCGAAAGCTGTGATACGAACGGGTGAAGTAACTCCGTATGCCAACTGCATTTTAAAAGCAGGTGTAATCTTCTAGAAAGGAGTGATTGTGATGCACATCCAAATGAACGATATTTACAAAGCATTTGGAACGAACCAAGTATTATCCGGGGTAGATTTTGAACTCCAAGAAGGCGAAGTTCACGCCCTAATGGGTGAAAACGGTGCTGGTAAATCTACCATAATGAACATTTTAACGGGTCTTCATAAACGAGACTCAGGAACAATTCAGATAGATGGACAGGAAAAGTATTTTGATAATCCGAAAGATGCAGAGAAACATGGGGTTGCATTTATTCATCAAGAACTGAACGTTTGGCCGGAAATGACGGTGCTTGAAAACTTATTTATCGGCAAGGAGCTGCGATCGAAGTTCGGTCTTTTAAAATCAAAGGAAATGAAAGCGCTGGCAAAAAAGCAGTTCGAAAAGCTGGCTGTAAATATTCCTTTAGACAGAAATGCAGGGCTTTGTTCAGTAGGCCAGCAGCAAATGATTGAAATCGCGAAAGCCCTTATGACAAACGCAAAAGTCATCATCATGGATGAACCGACCGCTGCCCTTACTGAACGTGAAATTGAAAAACTGTTTGAAGTCATAAACGCTCTCCGTAAAGAAGGAGTTTCTATTGTTTACATCTCGCACCGGATGGAAGAGATCTTCGCCATCTGCGACCGTATAACTGTGATGCGTGACGGAAAAACAGTCGATACAAAAACAATTTCAGAAACAAACTTTGATGATGTGGTCCGTAAAATGGTTGGCCGTGAACTGACGGATCGTTTTCCTGAAAGAAATCCGAGTGTCGGCAAAACGATGCTCGAAGTCAAAAACGCTGCAAGAAACGGCGTGTTTGAGAATGTAAGTTTTTCAGTGAAATCTGGTGAAGTTGTCGGGGTGTCAGGTCTTATGGGAGCCGGCCGTACCGAAATCATGCGGGCACTGTTCGGGCTCGATAAGCTGGATAGCGGTGAAATCTGGCTGGATGGCAAGAAAGCGGCAATCAAAAATCCTTATGAAGCTGTAAAACTGGGCATTGGTTTTATTACGGAAGACCGGAAAACCGAGGGGCTTGTGCTCGATTTCTCGATTCGGGATAACATGGCTCTCCCGAACTTAACGAGCTTTTCAAAAAAAGGATTCATTGATGATAAAACAGAGAATGAATTTGTTGATTTATTGATTAAACGGCTGCGTATTAAAACGCAATCTGGTGAAACGAATGCCAAAGACCTTTCGGGAGGCAATCAGCAGAAAGTCGTTATCGCGAAATGGATTGGCATCGGACCAAAGGTTTTAATTTTAGATGAACCAACAAGAGGTGTCGATGTTGGTGCTAAGCGTGAAATCTATCAGTTGATGAACGAGCTTACCGATCGCGGTGTCGCGATTATCATGGTATCTTCTGAACTTCCTGAAGTAATCGGGATGAGTGACCGGATCCTTGTGGTTCATGAAGGAAAGATCAGCGGTGAGCTGGCAAAGAGCGAAGCATCGCAAGAAAAAATTATGACGCTTGCAACGGGAGGACAGTAATATGAAAACATCACCTGCAAAAGTTAATCATGTAGATAATATCACGCAGAAGCTGGGACCATTCTTAGGATTAATCATTCTTGTCGTCATTGTATCGGTTCTAAATCCAAGTTTCTTAGAACCTCTGAATTTGTTAAACCTGCTGCGGCAAGTGGCGATTAACGCACTTATTGCATTCGGTATGACATTCGTTATTTTAACAGGAGGCATAGATCTGTCGGTCGGATCGATACTCGCCCTCTCCAGCGCTTTAATGGCCGGCATGATCGTTTCTGGTATGGATCCTATGCTTGCCATTTTAGTTGGCTGTTTGCTCGGAGCTGTTATGGGAGCGATCAACGGTCTTTTAATTACAAAAGGCAAGATGGCTCCATTTATCGCGACACTTGCAACAATGACAATTTTCCGCGGGTTGACACTCGTTTATACGGACGGAAACCCAATCACAGGTCTTGGAGAAAATTATTTATTTCAGCTTTTCGGACGCGGATATTTCTTAGGCATTCCTGTACCAGCCGTTACGATGATGCTTACCTTTGCAGCGTTCTGGGTGATTCTGCACAAAACTCCATTTGGACGTAAGACATACGCGATCGGCGGAAATGAGAAAGCAGCTATCATCTCTGGAATTAAAGTAACAAAAGTAAAAGTAATGATTTACTCTCTCGCTGGACTCCTTGCGGCTCTAGCAGGAGCGATATTAACTTCTCGTTTGAATTCAGCACAGCCAACAGCAGGAACTTCGTATGAACTTGATGCAATCGCTGCGGTTGTATTAGGCGGGACAAGTCTATCAGGCGGAAGAGGTCTTATCATCGGTACACTGATCGGTGCTTTGATCATCGGAACACTGAACAATGGTTTGAATCTATTAGGTGTCTCTTCCTTCTTCCAAATGGTTGTTAAAGGTGTCGTTATCTTGATCGCAGTATTAATTGATCGTAAAAAAGCAGCATAGGAGGGTTTCAGTTGAAAAAAGTGTTAATCGTAATTCTAACGTTGTCGGTGTTTCTTTTAGGAGCTTGTTCAATGGAACCTCCTTCATGGGCAAAACCTTCGAAAAAAGGTGAAGGAGAAAAGATAAAGATCGGTTTATCTGTTTCTACTTTAAACAATCCGTTCTTCGTTTCATTGAAAAATGGAGTTGTGAAAGAAGCAAAAAAGCAAGGTGCTGAAGTTGTAGTGGTCGACGCACAGAACGATTCTGCTAAGCAAGTTAATGACGTAGAGGATCTATTGCAGCAAGGTGTTGATGCCTTACTGATCAACCCAACCGATTCAGCAGCTATTTCTACAGCTGTTCAATCCGCGAACAGCATCGGTGTTCCCGTTGTCACTTTGGACCGTTCTACAGAAAAGGGCGATGTAGCATCGTTCGTAGCATCCGATAACATAAAAGGCGGCCAAATGGCAGCCGATTATATCGTAGAACAAGTTGGTGAAGGTGCTAAAGTCGCTGAGCTGGAAGGTGTACCAGGAGCATCCGCTACACGTGAACGCGGAAAAGGATTCCATAACATTGCAGATAAACAGTTAGATGTGACTGCAAAACAAACCGCTAACTTTGACCGTACAAAAGGCTTAAACGTTATGGAAAATCTGCTGCAAGGAAATCCAGACATCAAAGCCGTATTCGCTCATAACGATGAGATGGCATTAGGAGCACTCGAAGCAATCAACAGCTCCGGCCGTGATGTTATCGTCGTTGGCTTTGACGGAAACGAAGACGCCGTGAAAGCTGTAGAAGCTGGAAAACTAGCTGCCACAGTGGCTCAGCAACCAGAACTCATCGGGAAACTAGCTGTTGGAGCAGCATCTGACGTATTAGCAGGCAAAAAAGTAGAAAAGAAAATATCCGCACCGCTTAAATTGATGGTGAAGGAATAAAAAAAGGCTGACTCTATAGCTTTAAGCTTAAGAGTCAGCCTTTTTTTGTTGGAAAACCGCTCAGAAAAACAGTTATGAGCCTTCAGTCGGATTTATGAGCCTTCAAATTTTTTTATGAGCCTTTAAAATTTTTTATGGTCCTTCAAAATTTTTTATGAGCCTTCAAAAAAATTTATGAGCCTACACACTAAAACGAAAGAGGGGGACAGACCCGGGTCTGTCCCCTTTTCCCAAATTATTTCCCAATCACTGCAAACACCATGCGGTCTTTCCCGCTAATGTCATACTTCACGTACACTTGCGCTTCTCTAAAGGTATCTTTCAGCATGCTGGCTACCGCTGCACCTTGACCAGCGCCCACTTCAAAGCCAACTAATGCTCTTTCCTTCAAAACCAGCGGCAGCTCTTCCATAAACCTTCTGTAAAAGTCATAGCCATCTTCCCCGCCGCTCAACGCGCGCATCGGTTCTCTATCTTTTACGATTGTATCGAGAACTGCGATCTCATGATCAGGGATGTATGGGGGATTCGATACAACCACATCCAGCTTGATACCTCTATCTATAAAAGGCTTCAGCAAATCGCCATGAAGAAATTCAACATCTGTTCCAAGCTTTCTCGCATTTCCACGTGCTACTTCAATCGACTCTTTCGCAATGTCCACTGTGTATACTTTCAAATCCTTATTCTCAAGCGCCATCGTTACGGAAATTGCACCACTTCCTGTCCCGATATCTGCAACAGCAACTTTCTCTTCACTAGGAAAATGCTCAGAAATCAGTGTCAGCATATGCTCCACTAACTCTTCTGTTTCAGGACGCGGTATCAGAACTTCTTCATTCACAGAAAACGTGCGGCCGTAAAAATCTTCCCTGCCGGTAATGTATTGAACCGGCTCACCATTAACATGACGTTCCACTGCCGCTTTTAGCTCTTCATACTTCTCTTCGCTTATTGGATCGTGAAGACGCATCAGCATATCCGTACGGCTTACATCACCCAAGACATGTCTCATCAGAATCTCTGCAGCAAAGGCTTCCCGATTATGGTCTGCTAAAAAAGAAGAAGCCCAGGCGAGGGCTTCATGAACTTTCGTACTCATTTTACGCGTCCGCCTGTGCTTTCATCTTGCTTGTTTGATCCTCTGTGATGAGCGCTTCTACAAACTCATCCATTTTACCAAGAAGGATCTGGTCAAGCTTTTGAATTGTCAGGCCGATACGGTGATCGGTAACACGGTTTTGCGGGAAGTTGTACGTACGGATACGTTCAGAACGGTCACCTGATCCAACCGCGCTCTTACGTGTCTCATCGTACTCTTTTTGCTTTTCTTGCTGAATCTTATCATATACACGCGCACGAAGAACTTTCATAGCTTTTTCTTTGTTCTTGATCTGTGATTTTTCATCCTGACACGATACAACCGTGCCTGTAGGAATATGAGTTAAACGGACCGCAGATTGAGTCGTGTTTACAGACTGACCCCCTGGACCAGAAGATGTAAACGTATCTACACGCACGTCTTTTTCATGGATTTCAACCTCTACCTCTTCCGCTTCAGGAAGAACCGCTACTGTAGCTGTAGATGTATGGATACGTCCGCCAGATTCAGTCGCTGGAACACGCTGAACACGGTGTGCTCCATTCTCATACTTCAGCTTCGAATAAGCGCCAGCACCGTTGATCATAAAGATAATTTCCTTATAACCGCCAAGTTCAGTGTAAGAAGCCTCGATAACTTCAGACTTCCATCCTTGCATTTCCGCATAACGGCTGTACATACGGTAAAGATCGCCAGCAAACAATGCTGCCTCGTCTCCGCCGGCAGCACCGCGGACTTCGACGATAACGTTCTTGTCGTCGTTCGGGTCTTTCGGAAGCAATAAAATCTTCAGCTTGGCTATGAACTCTTCAATCTGACCAGAAAGACCAGAGATTTCTTCTTTTACCATTGCTGTCATTTCGGCATCAAGCTTTTCCTCAAGCATCATCTTTGCTTCGTCCAGCTGTTCTTTTGCCTCTTTATATTCACGGTAAACCGCTACAGTTTCCTGAAGAGAAGATTGCTCTTTTGAATACTCGCGCAGTTTGTTCGTATCATTAATAACTTCAGGATCACTTAAAAATTCATTCAATTTATCATATCGCTGTTCGATCGTTTCTAAACGTTCTAACATGGTTTTTCACCTCTGCTTTGTATGCATAACATTGTAATTATAGTCGTTATCAGCTAAACTCTCAATCTTTTTCAGGTAATAACTCTCGCATAATCATTGTAACTATTTTCTACCCGTTTAATTCCACTTTTTCAACATGGCTTTTTCCCCATTCACTCATGTGGTTTAATGTGGCTTCTAAATTTTTTCCGTATTCTGTTAAAGAATACTCTACTTTTGGAGGGACTTGCGGGTATACTTGACGATTGATCAAGCCATCAGCTTCTAATTCTCTTAGTTGAAGAGTCAGTGTTTTTTGTGACACTTTAGGAAGCAGTTTTTTGATTTCACCAAATCTTAAAACCTCGTTCTGCTGCAAATGGCATAGAATGACACCTTTCCATTTTCCGCATACCACATCCATCGTCACTTCAATTGGATGAGAATATTCTTTTCTCAAGCGAAAACACCCCTTAGTTTCATTTCGTTCTCTTAGTTACAAAAATGTACCTTCTTGCGTATGGATACTAACTCTCATTATAATAACTACGATAAGAAAAGACTATAAAAATATTGGGGACCTGCCGATGTCTAAAACGATTCGAATCGTAAAGAACGGAGAAAAAAGGAAAGTGCATCCAGAGGACTTGCCTTGGGTCATCCTTCAGCTTGAAAGAGGTATGGAAAAAGGATTGATTGAAACGATTCAGCATACCCCTGCCATACGGGCTTTCAGAAAAAAAGATTATGTATTTGGATCAACCATCTTCAGCTGGAATCATAAAGAGGATGACCAGCTTTATTTTGATTACTATCAATTTAAAGTATTTTGTGATGACTTGGACGTGAAGGTTAGATACTTAGAAGTAAGATAGAATAATCACCAGCATAAAAAAGAGGTTCCAGAAAGGAACCTCTTTTTTGCATTTTTTTAAGTTATCTAGTCGCTATAAGAAGAAGTTGATTTCCGCTCCAGGATGCTCGCTTTCCACGGGGCGTGCGGTGAGCCCCCTAGGCTAATTAAGCCTGCCGTGGTCTCACCTGTCCCGCTTATCCCGTAGGAGTCTCGCACCTTGCGCTCCAATCATCAGTCCAAGAAGATTACTCAAAAAACATATTTAAAAGTAACAATCTTAAAAAATGAGCCTATTAAAGTTATCTTGTCGCTGCGTAAACATCAATTACGCCTTTACCGTAATAGAATGAGTCGCCAAGCGGTTTTGCCGTATTCACTAGCTTTTGACGGACTTGAACGTTCGAAAGTCCTGGGTTTCCAGCCATAATAAGCGCTGCTGCTCCTGCTACGTGCGGAGAAGCCATTGACGTTCCGTTGTAGCTGTCGTAGCCATTCCCTGGAACGCTGCTTAAAATGTTTACCCCTGGCGCCATAACTTCAAGTTCTTCACCTACGCTTGAGAAAGAAGCACGGTTGTTGCTGGAATCCACAGCACCAACTGCCATTACTGAAGCATATTTCGCAGGATAGCCGATCGTGTTGCGCTTTCCTTTTGTTCCTGAGTTTCCAGCAGCTGCCACTACAAGAACGCCAGAGTTATATGCATTATCACAAGCTTGCTGAAGCGCTGTTGAACCAGAGCTTCCGCCTAAGCTCATGTTGATGACATCCATATTGTTTGAAACAGCCCACTCAATCCCTTGAATGATGCCGCTATATGTTCCGCTTCCAGAACTGTCTAGCACTTTTACCGCATAAAGGTCAGCTGAATAAGCTACACCAAGAACACCTGTTGTATTATTAAGAGCCGCAACTGTACCTGCAACGTGTGTACCATGGCTGTTGCCGTCTGTCAGTGCATTTGGCTCACCTGCCACGAAGCTCGCACCTCCGCGAACGTTTAGATCTGCGTGACTAGCATCGATTCCCGTATCTAAGATTGCAACTTTTACACCTGAACCTGTGTTTCCAGTCGCATGGACTTGATTTGCTTTAATATGTGTAATGCCCCATGGCGTTGTTTGAGCTGTTGCATATGCCATGTGGTCTTCTTCAACATAAGACACATTCGGGTTTTTCTTAAGTGCTTCTGCTGCCGCTTCAGGCATAGAAACAAGCATCGTATCCATAAATTTGAACTGATGCTTAACCTGTCCACCCATTTTTTTAACATCATTTACTTGAGCCGTTTGAATATCTGATTTAAAACCAACGAGGAAGTTTTTCGGTCCTTTATCAACCGTTGCAGCGGATGCAGAGAAATGCAGGTTTCCTACCAATAGGGATAGGACAAACAACAAACTGAGCATAGCACTAAACGTGCGCAATACAGTTTTTTTCATTTCTTTTCCCCCAATCATGATTTTATAACAATCAAACCATGTGCTCTTGGTGGTCAGGTCCCGGGCCCGTATGTATATTTCTGAATTGTTTGACTATTACTGGATAATTGTAACATGATTGGGGATTTCAAATATTGGGAAAAAGATGTTCTTTTATATGAAATGAACAACCTTAATAAAGAACAATTTTCCCAAGTCTAAAAAGGAGAAAAGCTGTTATAATAAAAGTTTTAAGTTTTCTTTATCAAAGACTGCCTGAAATTTTCCGCCAGTTCCTTTACATCGATCAGCCGCTGGATTTTCGCTGGATCTTTTTCAAATCCATATTTAATCTGGTTGGCTTCTGTAACCGAGATGCCAGCAGGGTGTTTTTCAATTCGGACCATCTCATCCCCTGCTGTGACGAGTCCTTCTTTCAATACACGAAGATAGTATCCGGTACGGCCGGTATCCACGACTCTTTTTATCATATCAGGACGACACAGTATGGACGCCAGCGTATTGCAAGGCTGTCTCGGCTGTGTAATCTGCACGACCGCTTCCCCCATCTGAATAACGTCTCCAATATACACATCATCTTCTAAAAATCCGAGTGGTGTAATATTTTCGCCAAACGAAGGAATCACAAGCGGTGTATCAAGCTCCAGTTCTGCGTTCCATTTTTCATAGCATTCATAAGGGTACACACAAACGGCTTGATCGAATCCGCCATGGTGAACGGTATCTCCTACCCCGTCGCCCTCAAAATGTGTTTTATGTAGGAAAACAGGTTCCTGCTGAGGAATTTTATTATATCCGGTAAAAAAGGATCTGCCCGATGCCTGCACTTGTTCTGGAAGCTTGATATTTAAAGAAACGACTTTTCCGTTCATAATCCTCACCTCAAAAAAAGCATAGCACAGGACAAAAGGAAATTAATAGGAAAATATATTTTTGCGCAGCTGCTCGTAATCCAAGCGCTCCTGATTCATTCTGATCGCTTTTGTAAGCTCTTCAATAATCACTCTTTCATCTGTAATCACATTGAACACATAAGGAATTGTTGCAAAATGCCCTAAGAAATGCGTACAGCCCACATAACGGGGGTTATCTACATGCTTTTCCGTTCTATATTTTATAATAAAATTCCCCATTCCTTCATAAACAGGGTCTAAAGGTTTCTGATCAAGTTTTTTCAGCAATGTATGTATCGGCTGAACAGGAGCATTCCAGTCCGTTCCGTTCGATTTGATTTCTAGCACACAAACCACCTCTTTCTACTATCATAATTCGTTTTTGTAACCTGCTTCTTGTTGGTCAATTGCTAATATTGGCGAGGCTTTTGATACTTTACGTTACTTTTTTAAAGCCGATGGGAATAATATAATGTTAGATACATGGAAAGGAGCTGATCAAATGAAATATTGCATAATTGGAGGAGACGCAGCCGGGATGAGTGCCGCGATGCAGATCGTTCGAAACACGGAAAATGCCGACATTACCGTTCTGGAAAAAGGCGGGATCTATTCTTACGGACAATGCGGTCTCCCTTATGTCATTGGCGGGCTGATCCCTTCAACTGAAAAATTAATTGCAAGAAGTATCGACACGTTCCGTGAAAAATACGGAATGGATGCGCGTACTTTTCATGAAGTAAATGCAGTAGACACAGCTTCTAAAACCGTTTCCGGTGTCCATACGAAGAGTGGTGAACCTTTTGAGGTAACCTATGACAAACTTCTGATTGCTACAGGTGTAAGACCGATCATGCCTAAAGAATGGACAGGTGTTCATTTAAAAGGAATCTATCCATTAAAAACGATTCTTGATGCAGAAGAACTGATGGCTGGCCTTAACGACGTTCAGCATGTAACGATCATCGGCGGCGGATACATAGGCCTGGAGATGGCTGAAAACGTGGTAAGACTCGAAAAAAAAGTGCGCATCATCCAGCGCAGTAATCAGCTCGGCAGCATCTTTGATGAAGATCTTGCCCCGCTTATTCATGAAGAAGCTGAGAAACATGGAATTGAACTTTGCCTGGAAGAGGATGTGATCAGTTTTAAAGGTGATGATCACGTTCAATTTGTAAAAACAGCGAAAAAAGATTATCCGACTGATCTCGTCATCGCAGCAGTTGGTGTTAAGCCAAATACTGATTTTCTAAAAGATACAGGAATCTCGTTGAATGAACAAGGCGTGATTGTAGTGAACGAGCGGATGGAAACGAACGTTGAGGATGTTTATGCAGCAGGAGATTGTGCTACGCATTATCACAGGATAAAAAAAGTGAACGACCATATTCCATTAGGAACGACAGCAAACAAGCAAGGCAGAATCGCAGGTCTAAATATGGCAGGTGTGGATAAAACGTTCAAAGGAATCGTCGGGTCCTCTATTATTCAATTTATGGATCTGACTTTAGGAAAAACAGGACTTTCCAATAAAGAAGCTGAAAAACTGGGGATTCCTTATGATGAAATTCGAATCACATCAAAAAGCCATGCCGGCTATTATCCGGATGCTAAAAAACTTGAATTAAAAATAACTTATCATAAAGAGTCAAAAAAACTGCTAGGCGGGCAGATCATAGGTGCTGAAGGCGTTGATAAGCGAATCGACGTTCTTGCGACAGCACTTTATCACGAGATGGACGTGGAAGAGCTGACAGATTTGGACTTGTCTTATGCTCCACCATACAATGGTTCGTGGGATCCGGTACAGCAAGCAGCGAGAAGACTCGGGAAATAAATTGGGAAATGGGGTCTGACCCCATTTCCCGTTTTATTTCCCGCTAATGATCCATTTTCAGAGAAAAGTTGTATCGAGGAACAGCACGTTCAACTGCATTCGTTATTTTTCGATATAAAGCAGAGCGTTCGCTTTTTGACATATCCTCAGGTACGTTCACATGAATGTGAGCGTAATTCCCATTGATTGTCACCATTTGCGGATTGATCCCTGAAACATCTTTTACGGTTTGACGAATCAAATCCTGATCATCAGATAAATCAAAGCGCGATTGATTCATGCTTCTGTAATCACTTGGATTCATATTCGTATCATAACTGTAATTGATGCGGGGTTCGTTTTTGGTCAGGTGGTAATTTATAATTCCGTGCCCAAACATGTTGTCACGGATTTCCCCATTTTCATCATGAGCTGCCGGCTCTGTTTTGGCACCTTCCTCCTTATACGACTGCATAGGAGAACAAGCCGTAACAAGCAGCACTAAAAATGGTATAAGAATAGCCTTTTTCATTACAAACACCTCCCATATCATTAGGATTTCCTGACCGGGAAGTGTTTATGAACAAATAAGTGCAGATTTGCCTGGCAAAATTGGTCTGATACAAGACCAGCCTGGCGGTTAGTGAGGGGAATTCAAAAGTTTGAAACTTAATTTGAAAGTTTTTAGCAATAATTTGAAACATTTTAGCATTAATTTGAAAATAATTCAGGATATATTGACGAATCGACATTAAACAACAAATTTCGACACGAATTAATCAGAAATAGCCTGCAATCATTCCACATAAGCTCAAATTACCTACAATCAAACAAAAAAAGCCCGGGAGCAAAACTACTCCCGGACTGCATAAAATCATCTATTTAGTTAGAACGCCCTTCCAAGCCCTCTACGCCTGAAAGGAGGTTTCTCTTTTTCCCTGGTACTTCATGACAATGACGGCAGCGGGGCTCGTACGATTCAGATGCTCCCACTAGAATAACCGGATCATCATAAGAAGCTGGTTTGCCATTGATCAAACGCTGTGTACGGCTTGCAGGAGAACCGCATGACATGCAGATCGCTTGAAGCTTTGTCACGTGCTCAGCAAGTGCCATCATTCTTGGAACAGGTCCGAACGGCTCGCCTTTAAAATCTTGGTCAAGACCAGCAACAATAACGCGCAGTCCTTGGTCAGCAAGCTCTTGAGCGACTGGAATGATATCTTCATCAAAGAACTGTACTTCATCGATCGCAACCACTTCTGTTTCAGGTGATACATTTTTCAAAATTTCAACAGATCGTCCTACAGGCTCAGCCAAAACTGCCGTTCCGTTATGAGAAACAACCGATTCCTCGCTGTAGCGGTTATCAATAAGCGGCTTGAACACCTGTACTTTTTGCTTAGCATACGTTGCTCTTCTTACACGGCGAATCAATTCTTCTGACTTCCCAGAGAACATGCTTCCGCAAATTAATTCGATCCAGCCATTTTGTTTCATAACATACATGGCTTGCTCCCCCTTTCGCAACAATCTTTCCCTTAGTATGTACGTATTTCATTCTTACAAATAAAACGTTCTTTTCAGGAGCAGCTAACTCCTTTTAAAGCACAAAATAAAGTTTTCTAAGCGTATAAAAAACCCGGCCCATCTACGGACAGCTACCGAGTTTCCAATCATTTCTCTATAAAGAAAAAAAGGGCAAGAAAGACTCCTGCCCTTTTACTTGCAACAAATTACTTAAGGTTGTATTTCTTCTTAAAGCGGTCAACACGTCCACCAACATCAGAGAACTTCTGACGTCCAGTGTAGAACGGGTGAGTGTCAGAACTTACATCCACTTTAATTACTGGATATTCGTTACCGTCTTCCCATTTCATAGTCTCGTTTGAATGCAACGTAGAACCAGAAAGGAAGCTAAATCCGCTTTGAGCGTCAACAAAGATAACCTTCTTATAATTCGGATGAATTCCTTGTTTCATGTCAATTTCACTCCTTCTGCCCTGATTCCTATGCGGAAGCAGAGTTAAATAAACACATAAAAACAGTATAACAGGGACAAATCCCATTTGCAACCATACTTTTTCGTTAGTTTGTTACGGTTTTAACGCGCTTTGGTGCGCCTTTTTTTTCCGACTCAAAAAGCTCGAAAAATTCTTCGTTGTTTTCTGTTTTGCGCATTCGTTTCATAAATTTATCTACGAAATCGAACGAGTCATCCATCGTCTTACGGATCGACCATAATGCTTCAAGATGATCTTTTGCGATAAGCATCTCTTCTTTTCTCGTACCGGAACGGCGAATGTCGATCGCAGGGAAAATACGGCGCTCAGCCAGCTTGCGGTCTAAGTGAAGCTCCATGTTTCCTGTTCCTTTGAATTCCTCGTAAATAACGTCATCCATACGTGAACCTGTATCAACAAGTGCCGTTGCTAAAATCGTTAAGCTGCCGCCTTCTTCGATGTTACGGGCCGCACCGAAGAATCTCTTCGGACGATGGAAAGCAGCCGGATCGATACCACCAGATAGTGTACGTCCGCTCGGCGGGATAACCAAGTTGTACGCACGAGCTAAACGTGTAATGCTATCAAGCAGGATAACAACATCTTTTTTGTGTTCAACCAGTCTCATTGCACGTTCCAAAACAAGCTCTGCCACTTTAATGTGGTTTTCAGGCACTTCATCAAACGTTGAACTTACAACGTCGCCTTTAACAGAACGCTCGATATCGGTTACTTCCTCTGGTCGCTCATCGATAAGTAAAACAATAAGTTCCACTTGCGGGTTGTTTGTTGTCACGCTGTGTGCGATCTCTTTCAGCAAGCTTGTCTTACCCGCTTTAGGAGGAGCGACAATCAATCCACGCTGACCGAAACCAACAGGCGCCATCATATCGATGATACGTGTTGAGATATTGTTGCCCGTCGTCTCCATAACCATTTTCTTTTCCGGATAGAGGGCTGTTAATGCAGGGAAATGCACTCTTTCCTTAGCCGTTTCAGGGTCTTCTCCGTTAACTGCGTTAACTTGCAAAAGTCCGTAATAACGCTCGTTTTCTTTTGGAGGACGAACTTTCCCTGATACTTTATCTCCGTTTCTTAGATCAAATCTGCGGATCTGTGACGCAGATATGTAGATATCCTGTGAGCTCGGAGAATAGTTGATCGGACGCAAGAAGCCGAATCCTTCGTTCGGAATGATCTCCAAAACACCTTCCATGAATGAATAACCATCAAGTTCTGCTTGTGCTTTTAAAATAGAAAACATCAATTCCCGCTTCGTCAGTTTTCCGTAATATTGAATATTAAATTGTTTGGCAAGCTCATAAAGCTCTCTTAATTTTTTTGTTTCTAATGTAGCTAAATCAATCCCCATAGTGACACCACGCTTTTCTTATTTTACTATTTGCTTTTGTTCTAAAATTTTGGGATTTATATATGTTGGTTTGGTTTTGGTTATTGGAAGGAGATCCTTGAAAGTTAAGGGTTTAGTGGATTGAAGAAACTTTTATTCAAAATGAATCATACTTCTTATTTTAACCACAAAAATGGTCTTTAATCAAGTTAGGACAACTTGCCGGCCACTGCTATAACGTGAATTTACAATACAATCCTAGATTTTGCAACTGTTCTTTGAAGAGGTTGATTTCCGTTTCAGGATGCTCGCTTTCCGCAGGGCGTGCGGTGAGCCACGGTGAAGGATACATGAACTGCTCCTGCGTCTACAAGAAAATCCTGCCGAAGCTTGCTTCCTCGTCGCATGCCTTGCGAGAAGAATACTCAGGTAGCTGGCACGCTACTCCCGCAGGAGTCTCGCACCTTGCACTCCAATCAACTTGCTATGAAGTGACAATACAAAACCATCTAAAAAGCATCAATCTTTTAGAGCAGACCCTAACGGAAAGACCGGACGCAATGTCCGGCCTCCTTACCCTTATCCCATTATGGTTTGATTACAAGGTCTGGCTTTTTCTTCAGGCTATGTCTTCCGTCGATGAAACGAACTGTACCTGATTTTGCACGCATAACGACAGATTGAGTCGTTCCCGTTGATCCATCAAAACGAACTCCTTTTAACAGCTCACCGTCAGTTACGCCTGTAGCTGCAAAGATGGCATCGTCCCCTTTTACTAGGTCGTCCATGTACAATACGCGGTTCACGTCTTCGATCCCCATGCGTTTGCAGCGTTCTAATTCTTCGTCGTTTTGAGGAAGAAGCTTTCCTTGAAGCTCTCCGCCAAGACACTTTAAGGCAACGGCTGCGATTACGCCTTCAGGTGCCCCGCCTGATCCGAATAAAATATCTACACCCGTATCATCGAATGCTGTATTGATCGCAGCGGCAACATCACCGTCAGAGATCAGCTTAATTCGCGCGCCAGCTTCACGGATATCCTGGATGATCTGCTGATGGCGAGGACGGTCTAAAATAACCGCTACTAAGTCTTCAATATTTTTATTTTTCGCTTCTGCTACTGCTTTTAAGTTATCAATAACAGGTGCATTGATGTCGATTTTCCCAACGCTCTCACGTCCGACTGCAATCTTGTCCATATACATGTCAGGTGCGTGAAGCAGGTTTCCGTGGTCAGCGATCGCCAGAACAGCAAGGGCGTTCCAAGTACCAGATGCCACGATGTTTGTCCCCTCAAGCGGGTCAACAGCAACATCTACGCGGGGACCATAACCTGTCCCAAGCTTTTCACCGATATAAAGCATAGGAGCTTCGTCCATTTCTCCCTCGCCGATTACAACAGTCCCTTTCATAGGAACCGTGTCAAAAACGTTTCGCATGGCAGTTGTTGCTGCTTCATCTGCCTCGTCTTTCTTGCCTCGACCCATCCAGCGTGCTGATGCAAGAGCTGCCGCTTCTGTTACACGAACAAGCTCCATTGATAAACTTCTCTCCATAATGTGGTTCCCTCCCCATACTTAAAAACGCTTACATATTTATCCTTAAGAAAAATCACCGGTTGGGGTGATTTCTCTTTTTAAACTTATGAGTTCTTCATTTCTTCCATTTCTTCTACGTCCATATTTTCACGCCACACTTTAGCTCCAAGTCCTTTTAATTTTTCTACCAAAGATTCATAGCCGCGGTCAATATGCTCAAGACCAGAAATTTCAGTTACACCTTCAGCCATAAGACCGGCTACAACAAGCGCTGCTCCTGCACGAAGGTCAGAAGCTTTAACTTTTGCACCTTCAAGCTTTGCAGGCCCATTTATTATAGCAGAACGGCCTTCAACTTTCACATTCGCTCCCATGCGGCGAAGTTCATCTATATGCTTAAAACGTGCACTGTAGATCGTGTCCGTCACAATGCTCGTTCCTTCTGAGCTTGTTAAAAGCGATGTGAACGGCTGTTGAAGATCTGTCGGGAACCCTGGGTAAACGAGCGTTTTTATATCGACACTCTTTAATGGGTCTTTCCCGCGATAAACTAGAACCTGATCGTCTTTCGTTTCGATGAAAACGCCCATCTCTCTTAGCTTGGCAATCAATGACTCTAAATGCAGAGGAATGACATTATCCAATAAAACCTGCTGACCCATCGATGCCGCTAAAATCATATACGTTCCAGCTTCGATACGGTCAGGAATGATAGAATGACGGCATCCATGCATTTTTTCGACACCATCGATACGAATTACGTCCGTACCTGCCCCTTTAATCTTTGCACCCATACTCGTTAAGAGTGTAGCCACATCGATAATTTCAGGCTCTTTTGCCGCATTTTCAATAATCGTCTGCCCTTTTGCTCTTACTGCTGCAAGCATGATATTGATCGTTGCTCCTACACTTACAACATCCAGGTAAATACGTGCACCAACAAGCTCATCTGCGCGCAGATAGATCGCACCTTGCTCGTTCGTCACTTTTGCACCTAGCGCTTCAAATCCTTTAATGTGCTGGTCAATCGGACGCGGTCCAAGGTTACATCCACCTGGCAGGCCGATTACAGCTTTTTTAAAACGCCCAAGCATTGCACCCATCAAGTAGTAAGAAGCACGAAGCTTTTTCACCTTTCCGCTCGGAAGAGGCATCGCAATCATGTTTTCTGGGTTAACCGTAAGCGACTGATTTTCATCCAGGTAAGCGTCTCCCCCGATTTCCTCTAACAAATCACGCAGAATACGGACATCTGATATGTTAGGTAAACCTTCAATGGTAACGGTAGATTCTGCTAGTATCGTAGCGGGGATCAACGCCACCGCACTATTTTTTGCTCCGCTTATTTGGACCGTTCCTTCTAGAGGATAGCCCCCTTCAATCATCAGTTTTTCCATGGTAAACTCCTTTCAGTAAGAGTCACAAAGACAATCGTAATTGTGAGTATATTACCAGTTTCGTTAATTTTATTATTTACCAATATTTTCTTTTAATGTATTGTTCTATCCATTTTCCTCAAACCTTTGTTGCTCTTGAAAGTGGTTGATTTCCGTTACAGGTGCTCGCTTTCCGCGGGGCGCTCGGTGAGCCCCCTGCCGCTTTGCGCCTTAAGGGGTCTCATCTGACCACTCGTCCTGCAGGAGTCTCCCACCTTCCACTCCAATCAACTAGTCAATGGAGAGAATGAACAGATCCTAAAGCAGAGCCATTACTTTTTATTAGCCGCTTCCCAATCAGCAAGGAATTTTTCAATACCTTGATCTGTTAATGGGTGCTTCACCAGGCCTTTAATAACGTTCGGCGGAATCGTAGCAATATGAGCTCCGCGTAATGCTGCTTCTGTTACGTGAACAGGATGGCGGATCGATGCTGCAATGATCTCAGTCGGGATCTCATGAATCGCAAAAATTTGCGCTACCTGTGAGATAAGCTCCAATCCATCTTGGCCAATATCATCTAAACGGCCTAAGAATGGCGATACATATGTTGCACCAGCACGTGCAGCTAACAATGCTTGGTTCGCATTAAAAATAAGCGTTACGTTCGTTTTGATATTTTCATCAGAAAAAGTTTTAACGGCTTTAAGTCCATCAAGTGTCATTGGCACTTTTACCGTAATATTAGGCGCGATCTTAGCTAACTCGCGGCCTTCTTCTACCATTTCTTTATAAGAAGTTCCGATCACCTCAGCACTAACAGAACCCGGTACAAGACTTGTAATTTCCTTCAAACGCTCGTGGAAATCAACGCCTTTTTCTTTTGCTACTAGAGACGGGTTTGTTGTTACTCCAGATAAAATGCCCAGGTCATAGGCTTCCTTAATATCGTCAATGTTTGCTGTATCAATAAAGAACTTCAAAACAATCACTCCTGTTTTTTTAGGTTTCTCGTTCATTTATATTCTTTTATAACACACACTTCTTCATACACGTTAGTAGTGCGCTTACATTTTTTTATTCGTACAAATGCTCCGAGCGGTTAATTTCCGCTTCAGGTAGCTCGCTTTCCGCGGGGCGTGCGCTGAGCCTCCTCGGCACATAGCGCCTGTGGGGTCTCACCTGTCCCGCTGCACCCGCAGGAGTCTCGCACCTTCCACTCCAATTAACTTATCAACGATGACTGTCACAGAAACAATTCAACTACTAATTTGTCGGCTGTTCGGCCTGTCACGTTACACACTATTATAGTGTAAATGAAACCGCCTATGATGTATAGGCGGTTTCAAAGAAAGGTTCATATTAGTATATTTTGACCAGAAATTTACGCTTTGTTGGAAGATCCGAACTCACGCATTTTTCCTGCTACTGTTGATTGAATCGCATCACGAGCTGCAGTCAAGTATTTACGTGGATCGTACTTGTCAGGGTTAGCTCCGATATATTCTTTAACAGCTTTATGTGAAGCAATTTGATTTTCAGTGTTAACGTTGATTTTAGCAGTTCCTAAAGAGATCGCTTGTTGGATATCTTTTGTCGGAATACCAGTACCACCGTGAAGAACTAGAGGTACACCAGTTAGTTCCATAACTTCTTTCATGCGGTCGAATCCAAGGTTAGGCTCACCTTTGTATGGTCCGTGAACAGAACCAAGTGCAGGTGCGAAACAGTCAACTCCTGTTTCACGAACAAGCTGATCACATTCAGATGGAACAGCGTATGCAGCTTCAGCATCGTCAACGATTAGATCGTCTTCTTGTCCACCGATACGGCCAAGTTCTGCCTCAACAGAAACACCGTGGATGTGAGCAAGCTCAACCACTTTTTTCGTTAACGCAATGTTTTCTTCTAAAGGATGATGAGAACCATCGATCATGACAGATGTGAAACCTGCATGAATTGCTTCTGCACACTTCTCAAAGCTTGAACCATGGTCTAAGTGAATCGCTACAGGAACAGTTACTTTGTACTCTTCCATAAGTGCTTTTACCATAGCAACAGTAAGCTTAAATCCACCCATATAACGAGCAGCACCTTCAGATACACCAAGAATTACTGGAGAATTCTCTTCTTGTGCAGCTTTAAGTATAGCTTGAGTGAACTCAAGGTTGTTCAAGTTGAATTGACCAACTGCATAATTTTCCGCTTTTGCTTTTTCAAGCATTTCCTTCATTGAAACTAAAGGCATGTTACATGTCCTCCTTTGGATATTGGCACGAGCAGACCAACTACGTTTTGTATTGTATATTGCTGAAATGTCCAAACAGCAAAAAGAAGCCATTATAGTTTACCTTTCATGGCGTCTTGCTAAACATTTCATAATGCTCATTTCCATTCTAGTATAGCATACCAATATCGCCCGAAAACCGCAACACATCAACGTTTTCGAGGTGTAAACGCTACCATTGCCGACCTGCCAGGCTTTTAAAGTTTTTTCTTATGAAGGAGTATTCAATGGAAGTTCTTTCCTGACCGCAGCGCGGATCTCATCAATGTCGAACGGTTTTGCAAAATGAGTGATTGCTCCCAGTTTCATGGCTTCATGAATCATGTCCAGCTCACCATAAGCTGTCATAATGATAACTTGGATCGTTTCGTCATGCTTCTTAACACGCCGAAGAATCTCCAGTCCATCCATTCCTGGAATTTTCATATCTAAAATAACAAGATCAGGGCGGTCCTTCTCCACAATAGAAAGAGCTTGTACACCATTAGCAGCCTGATACGTCTTGTAACCTTCTTTTTGAAAAATTTCATTTAAAAGAATTCTAATGCCATATTGATCGTCTACAATTAATATTTTCCCGCTCATTATTGCTCACCTCATCTGAGTTCATTTGCAAAACATTTGTCTGTATTAATTTCTATATATCCAAAGAATTTCCTGCTGCCCATCCATGAAATGTCATGTTAAATTCAGTATACTAAACTAAAGAACTATTTTGCGATGAATTGAAAATCATTAAGGGAGTACATTTGATGCTTAAAATATTTTCAACACAAGTTTCAGGATTATTAAAAGCCATATCCGATAAAGAAGAACAATCGATCGAGGAGAGTTCCCGTCTGCTGGCACACACGATTTTGTCTGAAGGGACTGTTTATTTTAAGGGATTTGGCGAAATGGAAGCTGTTGTGAGCGAGGCGCTGTTTGGTGAAAATAAATTCCGGCGCGGTGCAGCGTTTATGGATGATAGTTTAGACGGGCTGCTGCCGGTTGATAGTGTTGTTGTGGCTTCCCGATTCTTAGATGACGAAGAAACTGTTGCGTTCAGTAAAAAAGTAAAAGAAAGTTCAGATTGCCATGTTATTTTGATGGGCGGACGCAGAAAAGAAGCAGATTTAGAGACGACGGCAGATATCGTGATTGATACAAAAGCAGTTCGCGGTTTAGTGCCGCTCGACGATGGATCCCGTATAGGATTTCCGTCCGGATTAACGGCTTTATTCGCTTATTACGCACTCTTTTTAACAACCGAAGAAATTTTAGAAGAATATGATGAGGAATAAGGTTAAGCCTGGCTTTGTGCCAGGCTTTTTCATGTTAAAAAAGTAGCTTTGGTGAGTAATTCTAGTGGTCCAAAAAACACGATCACATAAAAAATAGAGATAATCACATAAAAAGTGGATGAAAATGTCCGCCTGACATGTACAGCAATACCACAAAAAACCGGCAGCCCCCTCAACGAAAAGGAAACTGCCGGCATATCATTCATCTAATTAGTTCTTTAACTGTGTTACCGCACCAATAAAGTCACGGAATAGTGCTTGTGGTCTTGTTGGTCTTGATGTGAATTCAGGGTGGAACTGAGACGCAACAAACCATGGGTGATCTTCTAGCTCGATGATCTCAACAAGTCTTCCGTCAGGAGATGTTCCTGAGAAGATAAATCCTGCCTTCTCCATCTGCTCACGGTATTCATTGTTGAACTCGTAGCGGTGACGGTGTCTTTCGTATACTACTTCGTCATTATAAGCAGCGAACGCTTTTGTATCCTCTTTAATTTTACAAGGATACAATCCAAGACGAAGTGTTCCCCCTAGATCTTCTATGTCCTTTTGTTCAGGAAGCAAATCGATTACCGGGAACGGTGTTTCAGGCATAAGTTCTGCAGAATGAGCTCCTTCAAGTCCAAGAACGTTACGGGCAAATTCAACAGACGCAAGCTGCATGCCTAAGCAGATTCCTAAGAACGGAACTTTGTTTTCACGAGCAAATTGAGTAGCTAAGATCTTCCCTTCTACCCCTCTGTCACCGAATCCGCCAGGTACTAAAATACCGTCAGCGTCCTTTAAAAGGTCGTTTACATTTTCAGGTGTAACCATCTCAGAGTTGATCCAGTCGATGTCAATATCCGTATCGAATTGGTAACCTGCGTGACGCATCGCTTCAACAACAGAAATATACGCATCTTGAAGTGCTACATATTTTCCGACTAATGCGATCTTCACTTTTCCTTTAAGGTTCGTTACTCGGTTAATCAGCTCTTTCCACTCCGCCATATCCGGCTCATGCGTTTCAAGCTTAAGATGCTTGCAAACAAGCTCGTCCATCTTTTGTTCTTGAAGATCAATCGGCACCTGGTATAAAGTATCAGCGTCTCTTGCTTCGATTACCGCTTTAGGGTCGATGTCACAGAATAATCCGATCTTCTCTTTCATCTCTTGAGGAACCGGCATTTCCGTACGAACAACAATAATGTTTGGCTGGATACCAAGACTGCGAAGCTCTTTTACACTGTGCTGTGTCGGCTTTGTTTTCAGCTCGCCCGCTGCACGAATATAAGGAATGAGCGTACAGTGGATGTACATGACGTTTTCAGAACCGACATCGCTTTTAATCTGGCGAATCGCTTCAAGGAACGGCAAGCTCTCGATGTCCCCAACTGTTCCCCCGATTTCAGTAATAACTACATCTGCGTTTGTTTCACGGCCAGCACGGAAAACACGTTCTTTGATCTCATTTGTGATATGCGGGATAACCTGAACCGTTCCGCCAAGATACTCGCCGCGGCGCTCTTTGCGAAGAACAGTAGAATAGATTTTCCCTGTCGTAACAGAGCTGTATTTATTTAAGTTAATATCGATAAAACGCTCATAGTGACCTAAGTCCAAATCCGTTTCAGCGCCATCATCTGTTACGAATACTTCACCATGCTGATAAGGACTCATCGTTCCAGGGTCCACGTTAATGTACGGATCGAATTTTTGAGTCGTAACTTTCACTCCGCGATTTTTTAATAATCGGCCCAATGAAGCCGCCGTAATCCCTTTTCCTAATGAAGAAACAACCCCGCCTGTAACAAAAATATATTTTGCCATGATTCAATCCCCCTAAATTTTCTAAATTAAGTATGTGCTTTAAACCATTTTTCTACTATCGGGAGAGGCTTGTATTTTTGTACAAGCACCGTCCAATCCGTGTAAAAAATAAAAAGCAAAAGACACTTCCCCTATGGTTAGGGGGCACTTTTGCTTTGTGATCGTATATAATTAGTCTTTTATAAAAAAAGATACAGGAATAGCCCAAAAAGAATATTACCGGACTCGCAAGCTCGTGTCAAGATGCTAAGAAGGAATCATTTTTTAAGAAAAAATGAATTTAAATACTGCACCAGCCTCCGTCAATCCATAAATTCAACCGATGTATCCACGAATTTTGGTGGTGAATCCAAAAGTTTTGGCCTTTAATCCACGAGTTTTGCTCCTCAATCCACATTTAGTCACATATATATGACAGACCCCAACTTTCTCTTGCTTAAAAAAAACCGGCACCTCTCAGGCACCGGTTCTTATGACTTAAAGATTTTCCTCTTCCTCATCAGCGAGGTCTTCGTCTTCTTCGTCATCATCTTCGAATTCTTCATCATCTTCATCGAATTCTAATTCTTCATCTTCATCATCGTCGTCATCATCATCTGCAAGATCATCGTCTTCTTCAACGAACTCATCTTCTACTTCTAACTCATCGAAATCTTCATCATCGAAGTCCTCTTCAAAGTCATAGTCATCTTCAGATGCTTTTTTACGTTTTGTAGGTTTGTTGGTAGCACCTAGTTCTTCCTCAGAGCTCTCAACTGGGTACCACGTTTTTAATCCCCATTTATTATCGCCCAATGAAACGAAGCGTCCATCGATATTCATATCCGTGTAAAAATACGCAATTCGGTTTTCAACTGCAGTTTTAGACAAACCTTTAACTTCTGCGATCTGCTTAACTAAATCGTAGAATTGAATAGGCTGTTTTTCATTCTGCAAAATTTCAAATGCGATTTCGACCATAGACATTTCAACGACTTGCTCTTTCGTATACGTGTTCAACATAGCCACATCGGCACTTCCTTTCCTTCTCCACACTCATTTATATCAACACATTTTGCTCATTCTCTAGAAGAATCATACTCTTCATTATAAACAAATCCTATAAGGTTATGCCAGTAGTAATCTATCTTTTTTCAAATTTATCCTCTTTTAACAGTATCCAATATAAATAGGAGATGACTATTATCTCATTTTATAAATAGGAACATCAAAATATAGCATTAAAAATAGAACAACAAATACTGAAATAATCCACGCCATTAACGGCCTTTTATAATGAATTCTTAACAAGATGAACATTCCTATATTAAATAAAACGGACCAACCGATACTCCATCCATTATGATAGGAGAAGAGCTCTAATTTTGATAAAATCCACTCGGCAGAAATAAAAATAGCTACCCATCGTAAAATATATAAGATTTTTTTAAAAAGGTTATTTTCAGGAAAATGCGGCAGAAAAACAAGTACTGTTACAGGGAAAACAACAAATGAGTGAACCATTTCAATCAATGTATGATTTGGCAGCAATGCTTCTTCATAGAGCCACATGGGATGATTGTATGTAAGGATATTGTATAAAAAATTGCCTATGATCATAAAAAGGATTGTCGGGTAATACTTCTCCCAGTTTCTCCAGTCCCCCCATTTCCATCCAATGATTAACGCGATTCCTGCAATCAATATGTTCATATGTTGTTTTCACCTCACATTCTTTTTCCATTCACTTTTGTTCTGCTATCGAATGATTCCTTACTATTTTCAACATAATTTCCAAAAAAATTACTGATACTAGTAAGAACTTTTCCAACAAGAGGATTTGCATTTATGATTTTGAGTATTTTTATCCTTTTAAATTTAACGGTGTTTTTCTTTTTTTCATTTTCGGTAAGAAAGAATTACATATTCAAGAGATCACGGCTTATTTCTTTTTTGCGGTATTCCCGTGCAAAATCTTTCTGCCCTTTTATGTTTAGATTTAGGATGGATTACAATTTCAAATACTCAAAGTTTAGAATGGACGGTGCCCTGACCTATCGTAATTGGAATTTGATATATTCCATCCCTACATATCCTTTAGTCAGTTTGCTGCTGATTGGGGTATTTCATTTAATCAAAACTAATCTTCCGCTTGAAATAAAGAATCAAATCAATTAAAGACCCTGCCACCTGCAGGGTCTTTACCGACTATCCTTACAGTTCCAATCCATCTACAACACCGATCTCCGAAATCATCACATCAACTTTTACATTCACTTTCATATTTTTGTATTGCTGATCCCATTTCTTTTCATCCCAGTGTCTTGTACGGCTTCTTGCTTGCTCTCCAAATGCTAACGGATCGATACTCTTTCTTTGGAACTTTTTTATGAGCATTTCTGCTTCTTTATTTATCTTATCTTCCATCAATTTTTCTGCCTTTTCTACCGTTTTTGCTGTTACTCCTTCCCCTGTATATTCACGGATATAACCCTTTATCTTTAAATGAAGGGTGATTTCGGGAGCAGTGTGAATATTTCTGACGTCAAACTCTTTTCTTGTACTGATGCCTTGGATCGAAAAGTATTCGGTCTCCCCCTTCTCCTTTGTTTTCAACTTATACCCTGCCATTTTTATATTTTCATACAGCGATTTAAAAACGAACATATTTCGATAAGGAATTGAATCAACCATTTTCGTTCCCTTAAACAGAGCAAGTCCTTTTATATTGATCTCCTCACCTTTTAGATTAATTAGGGGCAATACCGGATCCATTCCTTTTGTATAATAAGCAGATAAAAAAAGGTGCAGGTTTGAAGTAGGGATCAAACCAAGATTCATGTTATGGTTTAGCTGTCTTTGGATATAACTGCCTGTGTCATACTCCTCGAACTTTTTTTGAAGCATCTCTTTTACTTCACCATCTACAACCGTTAAAAGCAGCCTTGAACCAACGCTTGGATCCCGATGAAAGGTATCAATAAAATCTTGGATTCCTAATTCCGCAACCTCTTTACTATAGAGAGCGACTTCCAACTTACCGTTCCCTACCGGCTTGTGTGATTTATGGTTTACATTACTTAAAGCTTCCTTACTTAAATTTCCTACAGTAGAAATAGTCTTATTCGATATCGTTTTATCCGGCATAATACGAGGCATTACTGCAGTAGCTTCAATCTTGTTCTTGCCTTTAGAGTCAAAACCTACTGCAGTAGACACTTCCAGCTCATCGATGATCTCTTTCTCAATTCTTCCGAAATACGAGACAACAATAAACACCAGCAGAGTCATGATAATCTTTTTTTTCATGTTTTTTTCCTCACTTTACTTAAAAGAGAAGAACAGACAAAAAGGAGTGGTATATACCCATATATAAAGTAAAGACCGATTTTTGAAACCCAGCTGTTTAACAGGTCAATCGATGCCCGATCTCTGAGTAACGTGTTAACAACTAAAGTAATCGTCAAAATGGCGATGAGCACCTTTTTTTGCTTCACATTGAATAGCCGCTTTGCTGTCCGGCTAGCGGCCCAAAATGCTAAACAAAGGTTAGGAAATATAACGACGACCCATGAGGCGATGCCGATATATTCAAACCGCTCAACAAAGGGAAACTTAATGATTTTCCACATTGTTAAAGTGGCCCATATCGTTCTTTTTAAGTGATCAGGGGTAAAGTAAACAAGGGAGATCAACATTAAATATAGATATACGAAGACTGTAAAAAGATTGCCATAATGTGCCCATTTTTGAGAGGTTTCCGGCTTTTTAATAAAAGGATAGTACACTAAAAGAAGTTCAAAACCTAAATAACTCAAGGTCATTGTTTTAAAAGAAGAAAGAATTTCTTTAATGGAATGATCGAATACGGGAAGCAGATTCCTGAAATTTGCAAATTCAAGCGGCGCCAAAAAAGTAAATATAAGATAAAACGGAACTACAACTCCCAGGAAACATGCACCGACTACTGTACGGAATCCACCAGAAATGATGTAATAAATGGCAATTAAATATACGAGAGAGAACGTCCACGTTTTCATTAACGGGAACATCCACACTTGCAGGACTTCTATAAAAGTACGAAGGATGGTGATCCCTAATGCAATTAAATACAACATAAAAAGAAAAGATAGCATACCCCCCATCCACTTGCCGAACGCATTTTCATGGATGGAGATGATATCTCCCTGCTCTTTATTCAGCATTTTGTACATCAGCCAAATCACAATGTGAATGGTTGCACCTGCTATCAAAACTGTAATCCAGGAGTCTTGTTCCGTATAAATCGCCACATACCGCTGGAATCCAAGTACCCCAACCCCAATTTGCATGCTATGAACAATGAAAAAGACTAATGATGGATTGATCAGGTATTGCTCTTTAACCGGTACTTTCATAAATAGTCTTCTCCTTGTCAAAATTTATTCATCGATATCCTTGCTCTCATTAGCCTTCTTTTTAGAAAACATGATCGTATCAGGCGATTGCAGTTCAATGGGTCTTTTATCTTGCATCTTAAATGGAAGACGGACAAAAGCGTCCTTTAAATCCTCTAATCGCGGAGGATAAATGGGCTCTAGATAAGGCCGGCCAAAAGACGTTAAGCGAAGCAGATGTCCCATTAAAAAAATAAACGCTATACCTATGCCGATAAGTCCCCATAACTCAGCAAACAAAAGAAAAGGAAAGCGGATTAAACGAATTGCATTGCCCATTTTGTAGACAGGTGTAGTAAATGATGCCAAAGCAGCTAATGCAACTATGATAAGCAGCACGTTACTTGTTAATCCAGCCTCCACTGAAGCTGTACCGATAACAATCCCGCCCACGATACCGATTGTTTGCCCTACCTTTGTAGGAAGCCTTGCCCCTGCTTCACGCAAGAGCTCAATCGTAAGCTCTAATATTAACGCTTCTAAAAATGGAGGGAGCGGAATTAAGCTTCTAGATGAAACGAGTGTAGCCATTAAGTCTTTTGGTATTAATTCATAATGATAATTAAGTACCGCTACATATACAGGAGTTACTAAGATAGAGAACGATACAGCAAATAAACGAATCACTCTTAAAACAGAGGCTAATTGCCAGTTGATGAAATAATCTTCCAATGCAGAGAAGAACTTGACCAGTGTAGTCGGACCAATAAGAGCATGCGGGGACCCATCTACCAAAATAACGATGCTTCCTTCAGCCAAAACACCTGCTACCCGGTCTGGACGTTCTGTGTCGATCAGCTGCGGAAACGGGGAATTATCATTATCTGAAATCATTTGAGAAATATATGAACTATCTAAAATTTGGTGGTATTTTAAATCTCCCACCCTCTGCAGCGCTGTATTAATATTTTCTTCATTTGCAATCCCTGTTATATATAACACTGCTATCCTCGTATGCGAAAGGCTGCCTACCGTGAACTCTTTTATCTCTAATTGAGGGATGGGCAGCCTTTTTCTAACCAAATTCAAATTGGTCGTTAAAGACTCCACAAACGATTCTTTCGGACCTACGACACTAAACTCTTCTTCAGGTATCGTAACTTCCCGCGCTTTATTCATTTCAGCTTTAACAAGTAATCCCTGTTTATCAGTTTTATTAAAACGAATTAATAATGAGCCTGTTAGCATCATCTTTTGAATAAGTTCAAGGTCGGTTGTTATTAAGATGTTTTCAATAGGCAAAGCTGCTTTTAGGTCTTCGAGTTTTTTAATTGATGAATTATTTAAAAACGGAAGAATATCCCGATGGATAATCTCAGCATCTACGAGTGAACCAAAGTATGATATCCAAAATGGTACAGGCGATTGCGGATTGTGAAAGTCTATAAAATCACCAGACTTTTTAAAATGCTCTATGATTTTATAGAGTGAACCTTCTTCTTTGTCCGAAGATTTTTTAAACCATTTCATATCCGAATCCCCTTTCTTTTTTCTAACAGCCGTCTTTCTCTACCGTTTTATCATTTACTTATAAAGTCACTATTATTTAAAGGAAATGTAAAAAGGCTGAGATTATAGAATCTCAGCCTAACCTTTAACATCATCATTTTGCCCGCAGGTTGTGTTTATTCGTTTCATCCAAAAATAAACGCCTAAATTAACACTATAAACAAAAAAATATGCTGCAAAAGAATGAAAGTATGTCCATTCATTATGTTTAAAAACATGAAACTGATTTGAAATCCATTCAAGCCCAAGGGTAATGAGTGAAGATACTAACAAATAAAAAAAGGCAGGGAAACCTTTTTTGTCCGAGATCTCAAAGACATACACAAACAGATATCCTGAGAGCGGGTAGATAAAAATATAAATGGCAAAATCAAACACTTCGAAATCTGGAATGTCCATAATATCGTATAGGTCATATGGAGGACCTGCCAGTATATGATCTAAACTTGCTGCTAAAAAGAAATTCAACGTGAAAATAACAGCAATTTGAGAATAAGAAATTTTTCTTTTTAAAACGGTCGCTACTATAATGAGAAAAATACATACCAAGATAATAAACCATTCATTACTGTTAAAAACCTCAGGAGCCCTCATTTAAGGACCGCCTCTTTTCTTAGTAATAATCTAAAAGAGGCCCAACAGCCGATTGATAACAACCAAATAACAAACCACTCAATTATTGAAAAAAAGATATTCCAATTATTAAAGTGTATTAAACCGAGAGAGTTATTGAAGAATTGAAGACCTATCAAAATCATAAACCAAAGACTTGTAAAGAAAAATTTATTCAAAGAATTGATGCTTTTAGAAGTATAAAAAAATACTAGCCAAAGGGTTAAGCCTGGTATGATAAACAGCCTATAAAAGGTTAAGATCCAGAAGGAAATAGCAGCATGTTCGACTTGAATCCATTTTTCATTGAGTTCTACAATATTTGAACAAATAAATAATAATGAAGAAGGAAAGATCCAGTTCATTACGATTTCGTATGGATGCAAATGTTTACGCGTATAAAAAGAGGATACGGCGAGTATAAGACTAAGTACAATTGAAATGACTAGATAAATAAACATACTGGCGGCACCTCCACATAGTCAAATTAATAAATACATCCGTTAGTATAGGAATACCATTTTCAAATCATTCCTCCTAAACGAATTTGGAACAAAAATAAAAACCATGGTACCTCTCTTTTAGAAGGGACCATGGTTATAAATGTTTAGTGCGGCTTACATGTTTCTACGATACTTTCCGCCTACTTCATAGAGCGCACTCGTGATCTGGCCAAGACTCGCATATTTTACTGTATTCATCAGCTCTTCAAAGATATTTCCGCCGTTAAGCGCAACACTCTTCAAACGGGCTAAAGCTTCACCAGCATGATCCTTGCTCGCTTCCTGGAAAGCCGCGAGATTTGTAATCTGCTGTTCTTTTTCATCCTTTGTAGCACGTGCCAGCTGCATATTGAACTCTTCTTCAGATGGCGGATTCGGATTTAAGTAAGTGTTAACTCCGATAATAGGAAGTGATCCATCATGCTTCTTCATTTCATAGTACATAGACTCTTCCTGGATCTTTCCGCGCTGATACTGAGTCTCCATCGCACCTAGTACGCCGCCTCTCGTATTCATACGCTCAAACTCTTGAAGAACCATCTCTTCTACTAGATCAGTTAATTCTTCAATAATGAACGAACCTTGAAGCGAATTCTCATTGCGTGCAAGACCAAGTTCTTTCGTGATGATCATCTGAATCGCCATCGCGCGGCGAACAGATTCTTCTGTCGGTGTTGTGATCGCTTCATCGTAAGAATTGGTATGCAATGAATTACAATTATCATACAGCGCCATCAACGCCTGAAGCGTTGTACGGATATCGTTAAAATCAATTTCCTGTGCGTGAAGTGAACGTCCAGAAGTTTGGATATGATACTTCAGCTTTTGGCTGCGTTCGTTTGCTTTATATTTATCACGCATTACAGTAGACCAAATTCTTCTCGCCACACGGCCGATTACGCTGTATTCCGGATCAAGTCCGTTTGAAAAGAAGAAAGAAAGATTCGGTGCGAATGCGTTAATATCCATCCCGCGGCTCAAATAATACTCCACATACGTAAAGCCGTTTGCAAGGGTGAACGCAAGCTGTGTAATCGGGTTTGCACCAGCTTCAGCAATATGATAGCCAGAAATCGAAACAGAATAATAGTTGCGCACTTGATGATCGATAAAGTACTGCTGAATGTCTCCCATCATACGAAGAGCAAATTCAGTAGAGAAGATACACGTGTTTTGTCCTTGATCTTCTTTTAAAATATCTGCTTGAACTGTTCCGCGAACAGAAGCAAGAGTCTTCGCTTTAATTTCTGCGAATTCCGCTTCATTCGGCTGACGTCCATTCTCATCTGCAAAAACTTTTACTTGCTGAGCAATCGCTGTGTTCATGAACATCGCAAGGATGATCGGTGCAGGACCGTTGATCGTCATGGATACAGATGTAGAAGGTGCGATTAAGTCAAAACCGTCATACAGCTTTTTCATATCGTCGAGTGTACAGATGCTCACTCCGCTCTCTCCGACTTTTCCGTATATGTCCGGACGGTAATCCGGATCTTCACCGTATAAAGTTACAGAGTCAAACGCCGTACTTAAGCGCTTCGCATCATCGTCTTTAGACAAGTAGTGAAAACGGCGGTTCGTTCTTTCAGGTGTTCCTTCCCCTGCGAACTGGCGCTTCGGATCTTCCCCTTTACGTTTAAAAGGAAAAACGCCTGCCGTATATGGGAATGATCCAGGAACGTTCTCTTTCATGATCCACTTTACGATATCTCCCCAGTCTTCAAACTTAGGAAGAGCCACTTTCGGGATATCAAGACCTGAAAGACTTTTCGTCGTCAGTTCTGTCACGATTTCTTTGTCGCGAATCTTCGTTACAAACTCTTTCTTGCTGTACATTTCTTTAAGCTCTGGCCATTCCTTCAGCATTTTTGAAGTTGCCGGCAAAATCTGTTCTTCCACTTTTTCTAACGCTTTATTTAAACCTGCTTCAACTTCAGCGCCCGCTGCGTCATACTCTTTTACCGTTTCAAGTGTTCCTTTGATCTGGAACGATTTACGCGCAAACTTTGCCTGTTCGTTCACCGTTTCATGGTATTTACGGACAGTCTGCGCGATCTCGTTTAAATATTGAGCACGCTCACCTGGAATGATCACGTTCTTCTTTGCAGTCATGGCTTCAGCTGCCGGCTGAATGCCCCAGTCCACACCAGACTTCTCTTCGATCACCTTCATCAAGTGATAAAACAATACGTTCGTGCCAGCGTCATTAAACTGACTCGCGATTGTACCGTAAACAGGCATCTCATCTAAGTCTTTATCAAACCAGTTGCGAGAACGCTGATATTGTTTCTTCACATCACGCAAAGCATCCTCAGAACCTTTACGCTCAAATTTATTGATCGCGATGATGTCTGCGTAATCGATCATATCAATTTTTTCAAGCTGCGACGGCGCGCCGAATTCGCTTGTCATTACATATAAAGATGCATCCGAAATCTCAGAGATTCCAGCGTCACCTTGCCCAATACCGCTCGTTTCAACAACGATCAGGTCATAGCCCGCTGCTTTTGTTACCGCGATAGCATCCTTAATCGCATCGGAAAGCTCAGAACGTGATCCGCGAGTAGCCAATGATCTCATATAAACGCGAGGATGGTAGATCGCGTTCATACGGATTCTGTCGCCTAAAAGAGCTCCGCCCGTCTTTTGTTTCGTCGGGTCGATTGAAATTATTGCGATTGTTTTATCTTCACACTCGTTTAAGAAACGGCGTACAAGTTCATCGGTAAGCGAGCTTTTCCCCGCTCCCCCAGTACCCGTGATCCCTAAAACAGGAACTTGCTTCTGCAATCCTTTTAACGCTGAAAGAGTCTGTTCTGCAGTCGCCGCAATTTCTTCAGGTGCTTGCTTCGCGTTCTCAGCAAGTGTAATCAGACGGGAAACAGAACGAACATCTTTTTCTTTTACCTTTTCGATCTCATCTGTTAACGAAGTAACCGTAGGATAGTCACACTCTTCTACCATAAAATTGATCATGCCCTGCAACCCTAGCAATCTTCCGTCTTCTGGTGAGAAGATGCGAGTTACGCCATAAGCATGAAGCTCCTTAATCTCAGGCGGGATAATAACGCCTCCGCCTCCGCCAAAAACTTTAATGTGGCCTGCTCCGCGCTCTTTCAGCAAATCGATCATGTATTTAAAATATTCCACGTGTCCGCCTTGATAAGAAGAGATCGCGATTCCTTGAACGTCCTCCTGTATAGCGGCACTTACGACTTCATCTACGGAACGGTTATGTCCAAGATGTATAACTTCACATCCGTTTGACTGGATGATTCTTCGCATGATGTTGATTGAAGCATCATGTCCGTCAAAAAGACTGGAAGCGGTTACAAATCGAACCGGATTTTTCGGCCGGTAAATATCAGTTTGAGCCATCTTTTTCATCCTTTCTTACGCTCCTTTTATGCCATGAAGCAGCTGCTGGAGCTGTAATTTTGTATATTCTTCAAGGGTATACATCTTTTGAAGCGCCCATCGTCTGAACGTCCACATCTGCCCGATGATCAAAATGTTATGTGCAGCAGCCTGGATCTCTTTTTCGTTTAAATCCAGCTCGCCCTCAAGCACAGCCTGTGATAATAACTTTTCAAAAATCGCTGTCATTTCAAGCTCTTTTTTCAGCACATACGGAAGTGCTTCCTCAGATAATGACTTGGCTTCCTGATACATAACCAGCACTTCATCCTGCATATCGTCCATCACTTTAAAATAAGCCGTGATCGCCTTCTCGACACCTTTAATCCCGCTGTCTGCCGAGTTGATATCCTGCTGCAGTCTCAGCTTAACGCCATCATAGATGCTGTCGCAGACAAGGTACAAAATATCCTCTTTAGACCGGATATATTCGTAAAGTGTGCCAATGCTGAAGCCAGAAGCTTTTGCGATCTCACGGGTCGTTGTGCGGTGAAAGCCATTTTTCTTGAATAAAGACACCGCAGCTTTTACCATCTCTTCGCGTCGCCTTTGAATGAGTTTTTCATCTTTTACGAGCGACGGCACTTCTTTCTTACCCAAATGGCCTCCCTCATTTCTCACTCATTTTCTCCTATTTGTCTGCCGGCTGAATTCGTTGTAGCAAGATTTGCTCTGCAGCTGTATAAGGGTCTGTAGTGCCTTGTTCTAAGTCGGCAAGCCAGGAGAATCCATTTTCTTTTTCATCTGTCCATACTTGCTGAAAAATCTCGTGCTGAACAACTTCCATCACTTCACGTTTCAGGTTGGAAAGCTTTCGAATACTTCCCTCTCCGCTCTCTATCAAATATTTCTTGTGAGCAAGAAGCGCTTCCCACAATTCTTGTAACCCTTTATTTTCAGTAGAAATCGTCTGAACAACAGGCGGCCGGTAAGGGCTGTCGTGTTTTACAAGGTCAAGCATCGCTTCAATCTCTGCTAATAACTTTGGAACGCCTGGCATATCCGCCTTATTCACGACAAACAGATCGGCGATTTCCATGATTCCTGCTTTAAATACCT
This sequence comes from Fictibacillus halophilus, assembly GCF_042680145.1. Taxonomy (GTDB): domain Bacteria; phylum Bacillota; class Bacilli; order Bacillales; family Fictibacillaceae; genus Fictibacillus; species Fictibacillus halophilus_A. The sequence goes on from NZ_JBHTNQ010000001.1 coordinate 3,069,788, forward strand.
GCACGACGTCCCCGCTACCCGGATTCAGAACAACAGCAACAGAGTCTGCGAGTTTCATAATATCGAGTTCAGACTGACCGACTCCTACCGTTTCTATTAAAATCACATCAAAACCATAAGCATCCATGAGCCGTACCGTTTCCTTGGTAGAACGTGACAGTCCGCCTAAGCTTCCGCGGGTTCCCATGCTTCGGATAAACACACCCGGATCGGTAAAATGATCGGCCATGCGTACACGGTCTCCAAGTATGGAACCTCCGCTAAAAGGACTTGTCGGATCCACTGCAACAACCGCTACCGTCAAACCTTTGTTTCGCAGAAAGGAAATGAGACGGTTAACGAGCGAGCTTTTTCCGGTACCGGGTGAACCGGTGATGCCGATCCAGTGCGCGCCTTTTTGCATCGGATAGATGCTTTTTAGAAGCTCTAGTTTATCTGCTCCGTTGTTCTCGGCAAGTGTGATGGCTTTTGCAAGTGCCCGTTCATCTTTTTGCTGGATGCGCTTGGCTAATGGATGCATGATTTCCTCCTAAAGTGATTTTAAAATCTTATGGAAGTAGTTGATTTCCGCTCCAGGTGCTCCCTTTCCGCGGGGCGTGCGGTGAGCCCGCAGGAGTCTCGCACCTTCCTCTCCAATCAACTGCAAGAGTGTTTTTAAAACCTATTTGTAAGCAACACTCTGTTTAGAAACATTTCTGTTAAAAGTAACTCCATTTCGAGGATGAACAGCCAAAAGATTCCTCAATCGCATCTCGACTTTAGATGGCTCGGCAGGAAGTTTTTCTAGCCAGAGTGTCGCAAATTTTCTAACTCTTAATCTTTTAAAAGCATTTTAGAAATTACGAGGCGCTGAATTTCCTGCGTGCCTTCGTAAATTTGGGTGATTTTCGCATCACGCATGTAGCGTTCAACCGGGTATTCCTTCGTGTACCCGTATCCGCCGAATACTTGAACAGCGTCTGTTGTTACTTCCATCGCAATATCTCCCGCAAAGAGCTTAGACATTGCTGATTCTTTTCCGTATGGAAGTCCTTCAGACTCTCTCCATGCTGCCTGATAGGTTAATAGCCTTGCTGCTTCTACTTTTGTTGCCATGTCAGCTAGTTTGAATCCGATACCTTGGTTTACACCGATTGGTTTACCGAACTGCTTGCGTTCTTTCGCGTAATTTACGGATGCATCAAGTGCACCTTGCGCGATACCAACCGCTTGAGCAGCGATACCGTTACGTCCGCCATCTAGCGTCATCATCGCGATTTTAAAGCCTTCACCCTCTTTGCCAAGAAGGTTTTCAGCTGGCACGCGGCAATCTTCGAAAATGATCTCTAATGTTGGAGATGAACGAATCCCGAGTTTCTTTTCTTTTTTCCCAAAAGAAAATCCAGGTGTCCCTTTTTCTACGATAAATGCAGAAACTCCTCTCGTTCCTGCTTCAATATCCGTGCGGGCAAACACGACATAAATTTCTGCGTCTCCAGCGTTCGTGATAAAGATTTTAGAACCGTTGATGATGTAGTGGTCGCCATCTTTTTTCGCAGTTGTTTTCATGTTTCCTGCATCAGATCCAGAACCTGGCTCAGTTAAGCCGTAAGCACCGATCTTCTTTCCTTCTGCCATCGGACGAAGGAACTTTTGCTTTTGCTCTTCATTACCGAACTTGAAGATCGGCCATCCTGCAAGTGATGTATGTGCAGAAAGGGTTACCCCAACTGACGCACACACGCGGGAAAGCTCTTCAACTGCGATAACGTATCCAAGGTAATCTCCACCGATTCCGCCGTACTCTTCTGGCCAAGGAATACCGCAAAGTCCTAGTTCACCCATTTGATCAAAAATCGCACGGTCAAAGCGCTCTTCTTCATCACGCTCAGCCGCTGTCGGTTCAACTTCATTTCTTGCAAAATCTCGCACCATCTTACGGATCATTTCATGTTCTTCAGATAATAAAAATTGCATCTTTATTCTCTCCCTCTTACCCTAGTAGGTGTTTGCTGAGTACCATACGCTGAATTTCACTTGTTCCTTCGTAGATCTGACACACTTTCGCATCACGGAACAGTCTTTCAACCGGATATTCCTTCGTGTAGCCGTATCCCCCGTATACTTGCACAGCTTCGATCGCTGATTTCATCGCTGTTTCTGAAGCGAATAGTTTTGCCATCGACGCTTCTTTTCCGCATGGCATGTTATTTGTCTTTAAGTCTGCCGCGCGATATGTTAACAGCTTTGCAGCTTCTACTTCTGTCGCCATGTCCGCCAGTTTGAATCCAAGTCCTTGATTCGCCCCGATCGGCTTGCCGAACTGTTTTCTCTCTTTTGCATAGTTCGTTGCATATTCTAAGGCAGCTTCTGCGATACCCAAGGATTGTGCAGCAATTCCGATCCTGCCCACATCCAGGTTGCTCATCGCGATTTTAAACCCTTCACCTTCATTGCCTAGCAGATTTTCAGCAGGAACACGCGCATCCTCAAAAACGATCTCGCACGTGTTTGATCCGTTTAACCCCATTTTTTTCTCTTTCTTTCCTACTGAAAAGCCTGGCGTATCTTTATCTACGATAAAGGCAGAGATCCCATAGCTTCCTTTGTCAGGTTCCGTTGAAGCAAACACGATATACACATCCGCTTCGCCTGCATTTGTAATAAAAATCTTCGAGCCGTTCAAAACATATTGATCACCTTGTTTAACAGCTCTTGTCTTTAGACTTGCTGCATCAGAACCTGAACTTGGCTCTGTTAATCCGAACGCACCAAGGTACTCTCCACTCGCTAACTTAGGAATGTATTTTTTCTTTTGTTCTTCATTCCCGAAATAAAGGATCGGATTCGTTCCGACACTCGTATGGACTGATAAAATCACACCGATCGTCGCGCTCACTTTTGATAATTCGTTGATCGCGATGATGTAAGATGTAAAATCCATCCCTGCTCCACCGTACTCTTCAGGGATCGGAATACCCATCAGCCCAAGCTCCGCCATCTTCTTTATAAGATGACGCGGAAACTCTTCCGTCTCTTCCATATGTTCAATGGCCGGTGCTATCTCTTTTTGCGCAAAATCCCGTACCATCTTCTGCATCATCTTTTGTTCTTCAGTAAACACGAGGTTCATGGTCTCTCCCCATTTCCTTTTTGAAAATCTAGCTTGGCACAGATGGAACAAGCTTTTGTGCCATCCGCGATCTGTCTTTCCCACAAAGACAAAATAGCTATTTGTCTTTGTTTGGGGTCAGACCCCTTATGCGTATGTGTAGAAACCTTTGCCTGTCTTCTTGCCTAACCATCCAGCTTTTACGTACTTTCTTAGCAACGGACATGGACGGTACTTATCGTCGCCGAAGCCTTCATGCAGCGTTTCCATAATATACAGGCAAGTATCGAGTCCGATAAAGTCTGCTAGTGTTAACGGCCCCATCGGGTGGTTCATTCCGAGTTTCATAATCTCGTCAACCGCTTCCGGTGTTGCAACGCCTTCATAGACCGCGAAAATTGCTTCGTTGATCATAGGCATTAAAATACGGTTTGAGATAAACCCTGGAAAGTCATTTACTTCTACCGGCACTTTTTGCAGTTTCTTTGATACCGCTTCGATCGTTTCGTATACATCATCAGACGTTTGCAGCCCGCGGATGATTTCTACTAGTTTCATAACCGGAACTGGGTTCATAAAGTGCATGCCGATCACTTTTTCAGGACGTTCTGTAGCTGCAGCAATTTCCGTAATCGGAAGAGATGATGTGTTTGATGCCAAAATCGTGTGGTCTGGTGCATATTGGTCAAGCATCTTAAACAGCTGCGTTTTCACGTCCATGTTCTCAACAACCGCTTCGATTACCAGGTCTGCTTTTGAAGCATTCTCTAGAGATACCGATGTCGTTAGACGGGATAGGATCGTTTCTTTTTCACTTTCCTCCATGCGCCCTTTTTCAACTTGACGATTCAGGTTCTTCTGGATATTTCCGATTCCCTTTTGAACGAATTCATCCTTAATATCATGTAAAATTACGTCGTAGCCTGCCATGGCACAAACTTGTGCGATCCCCGAGCCCATTTGTCCTGCGCCAATCACCATAATTTGATTTATGCTCACTTACTCTTCCTCCTTTTATGCTTTTACTTCTACTAAAATCGCGTCACCTTGACCGCCGCCTGAACAGATTGAAGCGATCCCAAGTCCGCCGCCGCGTCTTTTTAATTCATGAATCAATGTAAGAACGATGCGTGTGCCGCTTGCCCCAATCGGATGTCCAAGTGCGACTGCACCGCCGTTCACGTTTACTTTTTCAAGATCTAATCCAGCAAGCTCTGCACTTGTTAAAGCGACAGCAGCAAATGCTTCATTGATTTCAAAAAGGTCAATTTCTTCTAACGTTTTTCCTGTTTTCTTTAAAAGCTCTGTAATGACAAGACCTGGCGTTTTCGGGAAATCCTTCGCTTCTACTGCGATCGCTGTGTGCCCTAAGATCGTCGCCATCACTTCCTTGCCTTCTTTTGCAGCGCGTTCTTCACTCATCACAACGACTGCTGCCGCACCATCATTAACTCCTGGCGCATTTCCAGCTGTAATCGTTCCATCTTGTGAAAAAACAGGTCTTAATTTTGCAAGAGACTCAACAGAAGTATCCTTTCGCGGTGATTCATCTTCAGAAACGATGATTGGATCACCTTTACGCTGAGGAACTTCAACAGGAACGATCTCTTCAGCAAACACATTGTTATCTGCCGCTTTAACAGCAAGGCTGTGACTTCGGTATGCCCACTCATCTTGGCGCTCACGCGATATCTCCATCTCGTTTGCCACATCGTTTCCGTAGATCCCCATGTGAACACCGGTAAACGTACACGTCAAACCGTCATGCACCATAAGATCTTTAACGGAGCTGTCTCCCATTCGAAGGCCCCAGCGTGCTTTCGGCAAGATATATGGAGCATTGCTCATCGATTCCATTCCGCCAGCTACGATCACTTCTTCATCACCGGCACGGATGATCTGATCTGCCATCGTAATCGAACGAAGACCTGAAGCACATACTTTGTTGATCGTCTCTGTCTTTGTCTCCCAAGGCAGTCCTGCTTTTTGTGCAGCCTGACGGGAAGGAATCTGCCCTTGCCCGCCTTGAAGAACACATCCTAAAATCACTTCATCAACCGATTCAGGTGAAACACCTCCGCGCTGAAGTGCTTCTTTAATCGCGATTCCACCTAAGTCTGAAGCAGTCAAAGAGCTTAACCCGCCGCCAAATTTCCCAACTGGAGTTCGTGCCCCGCTGACGATTACTGATCTAGTCATACAAAAACCTCCCGTATTTATTGAGTTTTTAGTAAACGCTTTCAAAAATAAGTCAAGCCGAGCGAACGCTCAGTCACTTGAAAATCAAGCATGAAGCTGCCGGCACCGAACCTGGCAGCTCACACATATAAAATTCAATTACTGAATAACTTCTTGTTTTTGTGAACCAAACAAAGATTTCTCCAAGATTTCAACAACATCTAACGTTTGAACTTGTTCTTCTACTTCTTTCGCCTTTGTCCCGTCACTTAACATCGTTAAGCAGTAAGGACAGCCGCTTCCGATCATGGTTGGATTAACAGCTAGTGCCTGCTCTGTACGAGCAACGTTTACACGCGATCCTGCTTTTTCTTCCATCCACATCATTCCGCCGCCTGCACCGCAGCACATACCGTTTTGACGGTTGCGGTCCATCTCAACGACTTTTACGCCAGGAATGGCTTTTAAAATATCACGAGGCGGTTCGTATACTTCGTTATAGCGGCCAAGGTAGCATGAATCATGGTAAGTAATCGTTTCATTCACTTCGTACTTTGGCTTAATTCTTCCTTCTTTGATCCAATCAGCCAGAAGCTCCGTATGGTGATACACTTCTGCCTTCAGACCAAACTCAGGATACTCATTTTTAAATGTGTTATAAGCATGCGGGTCAATCGTAATGATTTTCTTCACTTCATGCTTTTCAAACAATGCGATGTTCGCGTTCGCCATCTCCTGGAACATGAACTCGTTACCAAGACGGCGGGCTGTATCACCAGAGTTTTTCTCTTTGTTTCCTAAAATCGCATAAGTGATGCCTGCTTCGTTCATGATCTTCGCGAGTGAAAGAGCGATTTTTTGTGAGCGGTTATCATATGCACCCATCGAACTTACCCAGAACAGGTACTCGAACTCTTCCCCTGCTTTTTCTTTTTCTTTAACGGTCGGGATCACGATATCTTCTTTCAGTTCGCGCCAATTCTCGCGTTCCTTTTTCGAGATTCCCCAAGGATTTCCTTGCTTTTCAATATTCTTAATCGCACGCTGCGCTTCAGGGTCCATCTTTCCTTCAGTCAATACAAGGTAACGGCGCATATCGATAATTTTATCTACGTGCTCATTCATAACCGGACACTGATCTTCACAGTTTCTGCAAGTCGTACATGCCCAGATTTCTTCCTCTGTCATTACTTCGCCGATCATCTCAACATCATAAGAAAGTGCAGATGATCCTTCTGTTGTTGCAGCTGTTTCTTGAGCTCCCTTGCCTCTCGCTTCAAATGCGATCTGGTTGCCTTTTGTGTTCGTGAACGCAAATGCCGGCATCCAAGGTGTGCGGGAAGTAACGGCAGCTCCCTTTTCTGTTAAGTGATCGCGCAATTTCACGATCATATCCATCGGTGAAAGCATCTTCCCTGTGCCTGTCGCCGGACAAACATTTGTACATCGTCCGCACTCTACGCAGGCATACAGGTCAACAAGTTGTTTCTGGTTGAAGTCTTCAATTTTATTAACACCGAAAACTTCCTGTGTTTCGTCTTCAAAGTTAATGGATGATAATTTACCAACCTTATCTTTACGACCAAGCCAAACGTTAAGTGGCCCAGCGATCAAATGTGCGTGCTTTGATTGAGGAACATACACTAAGAATGTTAATAAGAACAATAAATGGATCCACCAGGAGATGAAGAAAACAACAGCAGCTCCGGTTTTTCCTAGAAAGCCAAGACCCATCGCAAGTCCTGATGCTATCGGTGCTGTCCATTCATATGGAAGGTCGTGCCAAATAATTTCAGCAGCGTTCCCTAACAAAACAGAAAGCATCAAGCCGCCGATAAATAATAGAACGAGACCTGATTTAAAACCGCGCTTTAGACGGACAAGCTTTTCAACATATCTTCTGTAGAAAGCCCAAACGACCGCAACTAAAATCATTGTTGTAACGATTTCCTGGAAGAACGTAAACCCAGGATAAAGCGGACCTAAAGGCAGATGGGAGCCAGGCGCAAGCCCTTTCCAAATAAAATCAATCGCTCCAAACTGGACTAAGATAAATCCATAAAAGAACATAACGTGAATAATTCCGCTTTTTTTATCTTTTAAAAGCTTCTTTTGTCCGAAGACATTGACTAGTACTGCTTTAATTCTTTCCTGCACAGTATGATCAAATTCTACTTTTTTACCAAGCTTTATAAATTCATACCTTGTTTTAACCACATATGCGAACAAAAACAGTGCGTAAGCGGTTACAAAAAGAAACGCAATCCAGTTTGCTATCATTAAGCCGTCCATCACTTTCTCTCCCTTCCAATGCTGCTATTCCCTATTTCTTTCTCTTTCAACTATTCTAATAAAAAATAATTTTCTGACATCATTATATCATAAAAAATAAATGAATGAGCATTCAGTCGCCATACTCCAAAAAAATTTTTTTAGTTGTTTAACTCATGCAGGGTATACTAATACGAAAGTTTTGCAGAAGGAGGAGATTTCAAATGTGGATCGTTCTTTTACTAGCAATCCTATGCATTTTGGCATGGATTGATTTTTATTTTGGTCATAAGAAACAAGTCAGTCTGGAATTGCCTCCATCGACGACAAGAGGGGAAATGCAATTTTTATCAACCGGCTATCATTTTTTTGATGCACTTTTTCAAGATATTAAGAATGCAGCTAAATATATTCACATTCAGTTCTATATTCTGCGTGATGATGAGCTCGGACAGGAGCTTTGTTCCCTTTTAACCCAAAAAGCACAAGAAGGTGTTGAAGTCCGGCTGCTGCTCGATCTCCTCGGCAGTCATGGTGTTAAAAACGAAACCATTCAGTCACTAAAAAAAGCCGGTATTCATTTTCAATACAGCAACAAACCTGGTTTTCCTTATTTTTTGTATCGGGTTAACCACCGAAATCACCGCAAAGTCGCCATTATTGACGGGAAGATCGGATATGCGGGCGGTTATAATGTCGGGAATGAATATATCGGAAAAGATACAAAACTTGGGGATTGGCGTGATTACCATATGCGTTTAAACGGGTCTGTTGTTGGAGCGCTTCAGCAGTCATTTAACACTGATTGGAATGTCGCTTCAGGGGAAGATTTACAAACTTCACCTGTCACTGATTTACAAGACTCATCCCAAAAAGATTTTATGCTCGTTCATTCTAACGGAAGTGCTGTGTATCGATTCTTTTATGAAAAGATTCAGCGTTCGAAAAAAAGCATCTTAATTGGTTCACCTTACTTCATTCCGGGTAAAAAGATGAACAGGGCACTTCTCAGGGCTTTAAAAAGAGGTGTGAAACTCACATTAATCGTTCCGATGAATCCCGATCACGCTCTTGTTCAAGAAGCATCTTATATATATTTAAAACCGCTCTTAGAAGCCGGCGCAGAAATCTATCAATTTCACGAAGGGTTCTATCATTCAAAAGTGCTGATGTTTGATGAAAAGGTTTGTGATATTGGAACAGCTAACTTTGATTTCCGCAGTTTTTTCTTTAACGATGAAATCAACTGCATCTTTACCGACAAAAATTATATTCAAGAAGTAAAAAAGGTGATTGAATCTGATCTGGCACGTTCAGAAAAACTGACGATGACACGACTTAAAAAAATCCGTACCCTTAAAGTGCGCCTAAAAGAAGCTGTGGGGTTCATTATTTCACCGTTTTTGTAAGTTAATTTAACTCTTAAGATTCAATTGAGGAGTTTTTTTGAATTTTCTTCTTCGACAAGTTGATTGGAGCGTAAGGAGCGAGACTCCTGCGGGATCACCGCACGCCCCGCGGAAAGGGAGCTCGTGGAGCGGAAATCTACTCCTTCCAACAGCAGTGAGGTTACTAAATTAAAAGGCAGTAAGAAAGCTTTAAGGGGGCCAAAAATGCTTACATCCTTTGGTTTTGTTTCGACGGCTCTCAACCTATATGAGGCCTCGCCAGCAAAAACGATGACATTTGCTACATATCAAAAAAGAGACAAAAAAGAACGGGAAGCCCAGCTCCTCGCGATCACAAAAAACAATTTAGAGCGCACACTGCGTGTTCTCCATTATTGCATCGCGCACGAACTGCCGCTATACCGCATGTCCTCTTCTATCGTTCCACTCGCTACGCATCCGGAAGCAGCGTGGGATTATTTGAAGAAGACAAAACAGGAATGTAAAGAGATCGAAAAACTCGTTAAGAAATATAACCTTAGAACGAGTATGCATCCAAATCAATTCACGCTTTTTACAAGCCCCCGTCCTGAAGTCACCGTAAATGCCGTAAAGGATATGCAATATCATTACGATCTTTTGAAAGGGATGGGAATTGAGGACCGGAGCTACATCAATATTCATGTCGGCGGCGCTTATGGAGATAAAGACGCTGCATTAGAAAGATATTATGAAAATATTAAAATGCTGCCATCAGACGTGAAAAGCCGCATGACGCTTGAGAACGACGATAAGACGTTCACAACTGAAGAAACATTGGAAGTGTGTGAAAAAGAAGGGGTTCCGCTCATGTTTGATTACCATCATTACAAAGCAAATCCTGGCGACACACCTTTAGAAGAGCTGCTTCCCCGATTTGTTCAGACTTGGAAAAATTCAGGACGGCCGCCGAAAGTGCACCTATCTTCGCCTAAAGATGAGAAAGCATACAGGAGTCACCATGACTTTGTCAGTCTGGATTATGTACTGCCCTTCTTTAAGATGGTGTCAGCGTTCACCGATGAGCTGGACGTCATGATTGAGGCAAAACAAAAAGACCGCGCTGCCCTTCAGCTCATAAGCGAGCTTGAAAAGGTACGCGGTTATAAAAGAATGAGCGGCGGAACGATCCTTATGTGAGACTTGATACAAAGCGTCTGATCTCTGCATTAAAGCTTTCAAAATGTTTAATTGGAAGCTGATGCAAAGCTTTTGCCAGCATGACGAACTGGGCACGCTGATGAACGTTTCTTTGATACAGATTTCTGTAATAGTGCATATATTCCGCCTGGTCTCCGTAAAGAAAAAGAAGCGGAAACTGCCATTCCTTTATTTTTTCTGTACAGTTGAACGACATGCTCTCCTGATAATAGCGCACCCACGTTGCTCGATCAGTTTGTTTATGGTAAAAGAACATTTCTTTCTTTTCGTGCTCGGTGTTGGAATGCGTATTTACAAGAATCTGATTTAAGAGGGCTGGTGTGCTTTTTGCCAGCCTTATTCCTGTTTGAAACTGCTTTTTTAACGTAAATGTGGAGACTTCCGAAAACCCTCCGCTTAAAATAAGTCCTTTTGTGCGTTCCGGATATTTAATCGCAAAGGCTTGGGCAATCGATCCTCCAGAAGAGTAGCCGCAAATAACGGCTTGATCGATCAGCAGATGATCGAGAAGATCTGCCACGTCCTCAGCGAGATCATAAATAGTAAAAGTCCCTGGATCCTTAGCAGTAGATCTGCCATGACCCCGAAGATCAGGAAAAATGGTTTGGCAGGCTAACGAAAGACTTTTTTGATAGGCAAACACCAGATGACTCATGCCTGGTGGATGCAAAAAAACGATAGGCGTCCCCTCTCCAAGCTTTTCATAATAGATTTGAAACTCTGTTGTAAGTCCTGCTAAAGCCATAATGCCCTCACTTCAAAAAAGTAGCAGCTACCCATCCGTATAGCTGAAATCCTAAATAAATACCGACTATCCCCATGATTCCCGGAAGAGCTGGAGGTGCTGGGATCGGCAATTTGAACATCGCAAACACAAATCCTACAACTGCACCCGTAATGATCGATAAAAGAATTAATTTCATCTATATGTACCCCCTAATCGAATCGAGTTTACCAAATCTATCTCTTTATAATATGGCTCGATGTGCAAACAATATCCCTAATTCACAGTGCTATTGTTTTTTTGACAGTTCATAATGCTTTTTAATGATTCGTATTTGACCGCGGTGGCTTAGTTCGTCTTCAAAAACATGAAACCATTTAAAGTAGTTGTTTGAGAGTTCATCTTCCCACCAAGGAGTGGTTTCATAGAGCCATGAATCAGGAAGCTGCCTAAAGAGCTCCAGCGTTTTTTCACGCGTTTTCGCCATGTCTTCTAGATAGAATTCAGCTGGATTGCCCGAAATGATTGTAGCCGCCTCGCCCAAATCCAATGCAGGCTGAAGCGTATCTGCATATCGTTCAATTTCTTCATCCGGCAAGTCTTTCCCCTCAGTCGTTAAATACTGATAAATCTTCTCCACTGCCACTAGGTGGGCGAGCAGCATTCCGATCGAATTCCCTGTACCGTTAATTCTAAAATCGAGCGCTTCGACCGATAAGTCTTGAACCCCTTGTATTGTTGTTCTTCTCGTATAGTTCATCATACTGATCAATGTTGAAAAATCTTTCGAATAACCTTCGATCTCCCCGATCACAAACGGGCTTTTGCTTGATGTTGTCATATTTATTCCCCCTATGCTGTAAGATGCTCTTTTAACATTCAAGATAAGAGGGAAAATTCCTTTCTCAAGAGTAAAATGTCCATGAGTCCAGCTACCCTCGTGAAAATCAATAATTGCTCGTAAACTTCAATAACCGCTCGTAAATCTCAATAACCGCTCGTAAATCTCAATAACCGCTCGTAAATCCCTATAACCGCTCGTAAATCCCTATAACCGCTCGTAAATCCCAATAACCGCTCGTAAACTTCAATAACCGCTCGTAAATCCCTATAACCGCTCGTAAACTTCAATAACCGCTCGTAAATCTCAATAACCGCTCGTAAATCCCAATAACCGCTCGTAAATCCCAATAACCGCTCGTAAATCCCAATAACCGCTCGTAAATCTCAAAAACCGTTCTAAAAAAAAGAAAAAACCTGCCGGCAGACAGGTTTTTTGATCGTATTACATACGCTCTGGAGCTTTTACTCCGATGATGTTCAATGCATTTTCAATTGTTACTTGTGTAGCTTTCATTAAAGCAAATCGTGCTTCTGATTTTGCTTTATTTTCAGGATCGAGTACACGCTCTGCGTTATAGAAACTATGAAGAGCAGAAGCCAGTTCGAATACATAGTTCGTTACACGGTGCGTTAATAGTTTTTCAGCCGCTTCATTAATAACCGCTGGGAATTCCCCGATCTTCTTCAGCAACTCAAACTCTTTTTCGGAATCGATCTGTGATAGATCTACATCTCCGCTATAAGAAAGACCCATTTCTTCCCCTTGGCGAAGCATGCTGCAAACCCGGGCATGTGCGTATTGCACGTAGAACACTGGGTTTTCATTTGATTTTGAGACCGCTAAGTCCATATCAAAATCAAGATGAGTATCGTTTGAACGCATCGCGAAGAAATAACGAGTGGCGTCGATACCCACTTCTTCCATTAATTCACGAAGTGTAACAGCTTTCCCTGTACGCTTACTCATACGAACTTTTTCTCCATTTTGGAAAAGAGAAACAAGCTGGATGATCATCACGTCAAGCTGTTCTTTTTCGTAGCCTAGCGCTTGAATCGCCGCTTTCATACGAGGAATATAACCGTGATGGTCAGCTCCCCAAATGTTGATCAGCTTTTCAAATCCGCGATCAAATTTATCATTATGATAAGCAATATCTGGTGTTAAATACGTGTAAGAACCGTCATTCTTGATCAGTACACGGTTTTTGTCATCACCGTAATCTGTCGTTCGGAACCATGTTGCTCCTTCTTCCTCATAAACAACATCTTTTGCTTTTAATTTCTCAAGCGCAGCATCGATTTTTCCGTTTTTGTAAAGAGACGTTTCTGAGAACCAAACATCAAAATCCACTCGGAATTCAGCCAAGTCTTCTTTCAGCTTTTCTAATTCACGCTTAAGACCATATTCGCGGAAAAAGCTTACACGTTCAGCTTCATCTTTTTCAAGCCAAGAATCACCGTATTCCGCAGCAAGATCTTTTCCGAACTCAATAATATCTGCACCGTGATAACCATCTTCAGGCATTTCTTTATCCTTGCCAAGCGCCTGGAAGTAGCGGGCTTCAATGGATGTTGCCAAATTGTTGATCTGGTTTCCTGCATCATTAATATAAAATTCACGGGAAACATCATAGCCAGCATAATCAAGGATATTGCAGATCGTGTCACCGACTGCTGCTCCACGCGCATGACCTAAGTGAAGTGTTCCTGTCGGGTTCGCTGAAACGAACTCTACCTGAACTTTCTTGCCTCCGCCAATTTCAGTACGCCCATAATCCTTCCCTGCTTTTAAAACAGTAGGCACAAGCTCCGTTAAATAAGAATTGTCCATGTAAAAGTTAATGAATCCAGGACCAGCAATCTCTACTTTCGAGATCGAAGCTTTATTTTTATCAAAATTCGCAACAAGCTCGTCCGCGATCATACGCGGCGCCTTTTTCGCAATACGCGCAAGCTGCATTGCCATATTCGTTGCAAAATCTCCGTGCGCTTTATCTTTCGGTACTTCAAGAACCACTTCCGGCAGCTCTTCTTTTTTAGCAAGCCCTGCTTTTACTGCCGCTTCTTCAATCTCTTCTTTTAACAGGTGCTTAACCTGGTCAAGGATATTCATGCTTTTGCCTCCTGAAAATTAATCTTGATCCGATGTGTTCCTGTATGTTCACCCTGCAGAACCAGTTCGTACGCGAGTTTGAGATCCCCTGTTTGATTTTGCTGATTCCACCGGAAATTCATTTCGTGTGTGGTGGTTTCCATCCAAAGCTGGCCATAAGGGCTGTCGTACATCCCCTTTGTTGTCTGACCGATTAAATATTTCTGTTTCATAGATACACTGCCTGAGCGGATGATCAGAATTCCAGAGTGTGTGATTTTAATAACATTATTGACAGAACCCGCACCTTCTATCTCTTCCTTATATTGAAGATAAGTCACGTCGCCTCTCTTATAGAGCTTTCCGTCTGTCTCGGTGTAATGCTTCTCTTTTTCACCGCTAAAATGGACTTCTGAACTTATTGCAAGCGCAACAGACAATTCCGTATCTTGATCCATGCGAACAACACTTCCTTTTTTGGTGTAACCTTGCCTTTAACTTACCTATTATAAAAGATTTCACTGCTCCCATTCAACCTTCAGACCGGATTTACATAAAAATAGCTCGCATTCAGCTTAAATAAGGCAAAAAAGTTCAAGAAATATGTGATTTAAATCACGGAAAGGGATTGTAAATGTTCGTACACTTATTATGTACAGTACTATCAATTGAAGGGGGCAGTAAAAATGGAAACCATGTTCGACCGTTCAGCAACTACTGGTGAGATTGTTGTGAAGTTCCCTCGTGCAAGCAGCTTGTTTAAGAAGTATAAGATTGATTTCTGCTGCGGCGGAAACCGTCCAATCGGTGAAGTCCTATCCGAAAAAAATTTGAATGAAGCACAGGTTCTTAGTGAACTTCAAAACCTTTATGATCACACAGAACTTCAAGGTAATTTTACTACAGACTGGCAAAAAATCAGCTACCATCAGCTTATTGATCACATTGTGGATACTCATCATAATTACTTGTACAAAGTGCTTCCCGAGCTTGAAGGATTTATCAAGAAGGTATATAGAGTACATGGACATGCGCATCCCGAACTAGAAAAAGTGAATTATCTTTTTTCTGCCTTAAAAGTAGAATTAGAGCAGCATATGATCCTCGAAGAAAATACAATTTTTAATAAAATAAAAGAATATGAAGATACCCTCTTGCGTCAATTATTAGTAGATATCGTAGAATTTAATCAATCACTAGAAGAAGACCATCAAAATGCTGGTGATCTGCTCAGACAAATACGTGAAGCGACAAACGATTATATGATTCCTGAAGACGCATGCACGACTTATAAACTAACCTATTTAAAGCTTGATGAATTAGAATCTGACCTCTTTCAGCACATCCATCTTGAAAACAACGTTCTGTTTCAGCGATTAGCAGAAGAACATCAGCAATAGAAAAAGA
Source organism: Fictibacillus halophilus (assembly GCF_042680145.1). Lineage (GTDB taxonomy): Bacteria > Bacillota > Bacilli > Bacillales > Fictibacillaceae > Fictibacillus > Fictibacillus halophilus_A. The sequence goes on from NZ_JBHTNQ010000001.1 coordinate 3,084,982, forward strand.
AAAACACACGGATGCAGAATAACGGGTTTACTTGTGAGGTGCAAACAGTCAAATATCATATGAAATCTAATAGGTAATCACTGACAAAACACTTGGTAATTCACAAGGTAATTCACACAAAAAAGACCGACTTTTGATAAGTCGGTCTTTTTATTACCAATTATTGTCTTATTCAACTAAAGCCCCCTTTAGCTTAATAAGAGTTGAGTTATCTTTTTTGTCCATTCACCATTTTTATCTGCAAGTAAAGTATTCCGCCCCAACTTTCCTGCCTTTATTATAATGGGGATATGTGTAATGGTCTTACAATATATTTACCGTAAGCACAAAAAATAATGGATTTGGAACTAACGTAGAACGATAGTTCAATAAAAGACAAGTTTCATCAACAATCATAATCTTTCTATTAACTTTAAATTTATTTAAATAAATCTTTTTAAATATTCGCCAAATATTTTGTTCATAACTTTGGGTGTGTTTTCTAAATAAACATTAATTTGTTCAATGTTCGATTCGAATTTATCAGAGTTTCCTTCATCTGTTGGAAAATCAGATATTCCTTTAATGATGATGCATTCAACATCATTCATCTTACAGATATAAGCAATTGCACCCGCTTCTGTATCGGCTATTGTTATTTCGTTTTCTTTAAGTTCTAAATAGTCCTTCCACATAACTACTGCTTTATCAGCGGTGGCAATTGTTCCAGTATAAAAATCATTTCCATATTTTGATAGATCAATATCGACTATGAAGGAATGTTTAATAAGAGGCTCAATTTCTTTTACTGTGCAATCATATTGAACGGCTTTATCGGGTACAAAAATATCCAAATTACTGAATTTATCATCTATTCCTGCACATGTTCCAGCAACGATTACTTTAGTTAGATTAAATTTAGAAATCATATACTGATTACCACCAACACCATTTACTTTTCTTACACCTGTACTATAAAAAACAAGTTCAGTATCATTAATTGTTCTTATGAAATACTCACCATAAGGATAACCGAAACGTTCGTTATCTTTTATGCTAAAGTATTCCAATGTCGCTTCATATTCCCACTTCGTTGCAATACTTATTCCTATCATCGACTTATCATCCTACAAATATAATTTGTCACTATTGAATGTCTATACACGGTCTGAATGTTGATTGGAGCTCAAGGTGCGAGACTCCTACGAGACGAGCGGTCAGGTGGAGACTCCTAATGGCGTAAAGCGGCAGGAGGCTCACCGCACGCCCCGTGGAAAGCGAGCATCCTGGAGCGAAATCAACCCTTTCAAACAGGCTTTTAAGTGCACTCACAAGGAACTTCTAAAATAACCCTTGTACCCTCTCCTGGGGAGGAATGTAAATGCAGGGTCCCATCCACGGAACGCGCGCGTTCTTCCATGCTGAACAGACCAACACCGGAAGCATGATTCTTCTCTTCAAAACCTTTTCCTTTATCTTCAACCATGACTCTTACGACATCATCCATTTCCCTTATTGTAATGATCGCTTCTTCAACACAGGCATACTTTCTTATATTCGTAAGAGCTTCCTGGATCACACGATAAATCGTCGTTTCGATCTTCATATCCAGCCTTCTATGTAAGACGCATTCGAACTTCACTGCTATTTTGTAATGATCCGTATATCGGTTTAAGAAGGAGCGGATCGCAGGAAGAAGACCAAGATCGTCTAAAACGGAAGGACGAAGCTCCCACGATATTTCCCTAACCTCTTCGATCAATTCAGCGGTTTCCTTTTGCATTTGTTCGATGAGCGGGTGTGCGATTTCTGAACTTAACCGGTTAATCGTGATTAAATGACTATAAAGATTTTGTCCAATCCCATCATGAAGGTTGCGAGAAAGACTTTTTCTTTCTTCTTCCTGTACGTTAAGGATCTTTGTCGTCATATTTTTTAATTCCTGTTCTACTCGTTTTCGTTCAGTGATTTCGGAACGGATCGCCACATATTGATAGGGTTTCCCATTCTCATTCAAGAAAGGGACGATCGTGGTATCAACCCAATAGATGCTGCCGTCCTTAGCCCGGTTTTGAATCTCGCCTTTCCAGACCTTTCCGCTTCCAATTGTCTTCCAGAGATTTTTAAAGAACTCCTTCGGATGATAACCAGAATTAATGATGGAATGATCCTGGCCGATCAGCTCCTCTTTTGTATACTTTGATATGAAGCAGAAACGCTCGTTTACATATCGGATTACGCCTTTATTATCTGTAATGGCAACAATGGAAGATTCATCGAGTGCAAATTTATAGTCAACCAATTCCTGCATGGAACGCTCTAATTCATCAAGTACGCGCTTATATTCTGTAACTTCTTTTCGTATAGCGAGGTATTGATAAGGCTTGCCTTCTTCATCAAGAAAAGGAACAATCGTCGTATCCACCCAATAGTAGGTGCCGTCTTTTGCTCGGTTCTTTACTTCCCCGTTCCAAACCTTTCCTTGAGAGATCGTCTGCCAGAGTTCCCGCATAAACGCCTTAGAATGATAGCCGGAGTTAATGATTCTATGATCTTTTCCGATCAGCTCATCTTTAGCATATTTTGAAATCTCAACAAACTTATCGTTCACATATTTAATCTTTCCTTTTGCATCCGTAATCGCAACAATCGTAGACCGGTCAAGAGCAAATTTCATATCTTCGAGCTCTTTTAAAGGCTGATAAAGTTCCCTGCCGATTCTTTCGTGATCTTTCAAATCCTGTGTAATAAACAAATAGTAATTATGGTCGTGCAAACGGAAAGAAGTCACCCTTACCGGAACCGGAAACGTCCATCCTTGTTCATGTTTGCCGTATTGCTGGATAATGGTCCCTTCTCTCAGCTCAGATAAAAGGATCTCGGGCAAAAACCGCTTGATGTGCTCTCCGTCATAGCACTCTCTAGCGGTTCCAAACAGATTTTCTGCTATGCTGTTCATCGATTCAATACGCCCATCCTCTCGAACAAGGATGGTTCCATCTTCACTCTCTTTCCGTTTCTTTGAATGCATGATCGTTTTCATTCCATTCACCTTCCAAATCTGGCAAGAGATTATTAGAAAACAGTCTCTCTAGTTTATTCACAGCATCTTCAAGGATTTTTTGTTCTACTTCTGAAAAAGGTCGTGAAGTACGTCTTCCGATCAGAAAGGCACCTTTAGGCAGACCCTCTCTGTAAATAGGAACAGCTCGTGCAGAAACAAGCTGTTCTGCAAGCATAATCGGATAAGCAACTGCCTTGCCTTCAATATCTTTTGGAAAAGAAGGAATCTCCACCGGCCTTCCTGTTGCAATAACTCGTCCGGCAATCCCTTTTCCATACTGCACTTCCATCCTGCGAAACTTTTCATTGCGGTTTCCGGCAGCATAATGCCAGCAGATTTTCTTGCTTTTCTTACCCTCAAAAGCAATTCCGGCAAAATCTACTTTACAATCTTTTCTTACATTTTCACAGATTGATTGGATGGGAGAGTTACTATCATAATGTACATACTCTTGGCTAGATTCCATAACCCATCAGTCCTTTTTTCAAAGCATAGCTTACGAGTTCAGGTCTTGTTTTCATCTGGAGCTTTTCCATTACTTTGCTTTTATGTGTCTCAACTGTTTTCACACTGATAATAAGCTTTTCAGCTATCTCTTTATTTGAATACCCTTTTGCGATTAATGTAAGAACTTCCTTTTCACGGTCAGAAAGCAGACTGTAGGAATCCGATACGTCCTGTTTCATATGGCTTAAATATTCCTCCATCAAACGTTTTGTTGCACTCGGATATAGATACGCATTGCCTTTTGCAACACATTCAATCGCCTGGAGGAGTTCTTCGTGCGGAGCACTTTTTAAAATACAGCCTGATGCTCCTGCTTGTATGGCACGGAACAGATACTCTTCATCGTCATGCATCGTTAAAATAAGGATAGAAGTATCGGGCAGGATTTTCTTCAGCTCAGATGTTGCAGACAACCCATCCTTTCCATGCGGCATGCTCAAGTCCATTAATACGACATCGGGCTTGAGTTCTTCTGCCTTTTGGATGCCTTCATTGCCTTCAGATGCTTCTCCGACCACTTCCATGTTTGGCCGGGCATTTAACAGCATGTTCAGACCCATCCTCACAACGGCATGATCATCAACCAGCAGAATCCTTATCAACACAATCCCTCCTTTTTTATTTTTTAAAGGCTCTTTTCTAAATGACTGTTGCTACTGAGAGACTTTCAATAGTTCTTCATTGAATAGTTAATTGGAGCGGAAGGGCGAGACTCCTGCAGGACGAGCGGGGCAGGTGAGACCACTCAATGTACGCAGTACAGAGTGGGCTCACCGCACGCCCTGCGGAAAGCGAGCCCTGCAGCGGAAATTAACCACATTCAAAAGCTAACGAAAAAACTATAATTATTTCATCCGTGGAACAATCACGGTCACTTCTGTTCCCTCGTTTATTTTGGAAGAGATATAGCATTCTCCTCCTATCAGTCTTATACGTTCTTTCATAGCGAGTAACCCAGGTGCTCTATTTTCAGCAATAACCTTTTCTTTTAAAAAGCCGCGGCCCTTGTCCAGAATGACCACTTGAATTGCTGCTTCTTGCCAAGAAATCACGATATCCAATTCTTCAACGTCTGCATATTTCGCTGCATTCGCGAGAGCTTCCTGGCACACACGAAAAACAGCCAGGTTAACACCTTCTTCAAGTATATAGCTATCTCCTGTTTCTTTTACGTTGATTACAATTCCGAACGTAGAAGTATAATAGACGGCATATTGCTTAATAGCCGGCATAAGACCAAGTGTGGAGAGGGAAATCGGGTATAGCTCAGCAGACAGCCTTCTGATATCTCCTATACCCGTTTCCATCGACCGAATCATTTCATTCATAAATTTCTTCAGGGATTCATTCTGCAGACTCTGTTCAATAAATTGGAGTCCTGTGTATACACTATATAAATTCTGTGCCGCACCTTCATGCATTTCAAGAGCTATTCGTTTATTTTCATGCTCCTGCAACTGAAGAAGATAGGAAGTTACGTTATCTTTTTGTAAAAGCGGGTCCATCTTAATCCTCCTACGTTACACTGATTCTGCACGCTGATCTGTGATATCGCTGAACATGCCCGCATAGAGCTGAACCTCGCCAGAATCATCTTTTATCGCTGTAATGGTAAGCCATTCTAAGTAATTTTTCCCGTCTTTGCGGCGGTTCCAAATCTCTCCCTGCCAAAAGCCGTTCTTCTCAATCGACTTCCACATCTGGTCATAAAAGTCTTTTGATTGAAGACCAGATTTTAATAGATTAGGATTCTTTCCGATCACTTCTTCCTGCTCATAGCCTGTTAGCTTCGTGAACGCTTTGTTGACTGAAATGATCTTTTGGCTCGTATCCGTAACCATAATCCCCTCACCTGTATTTTTGATAATCTGATTAGACAAGCTCAGCTTATCATGATAATACACCCAGATCACAAGCACGAGACTGGCAAGCGCAACTTGCGACAGAGCCATAAAACCGATCGCATAGTGCCCTGTAATGTTATAGATAACTGCCAGCAGCAGCGGCGGAAAAAAGCCGCCAAGTCCGCCCATCGCAGATACGATGCCATTTACGATACCTGCCTGCTTCTGAAAATACATCGGTACAAGTTTAAATATCACACCATTTCCCATTCCTGCACAAAACGCGATTGTTAAACACCCGACAGTATAAAGCTGGATGGAAGGAGCAAATGACAATAGAATAGCAGAAACGGTAAATCCAAAAAACACGCCCATCAATAAAACAAGTGAGTTAAAGCGGTCTGCTAGCCATCCGCCAACAGGACGCATAGCTGTTGCTACTACGATAAAGCCCGCAGTTCTGAGTCCCGCATCAACCTTTTCAAGCCCAAAGTTCGCTACAAGAAAGTTAGGAAGATAGATCGTAAAGGCTACAAAGGAACCAAATGTGATGAAATAAAATAGACAGAAAAGCCACATTCTCTCATTCTTATAAACACCTTTAATCTGTTCCATTAATGGAGTTGCCACTTTTCTTTCCGTTTTATCGCCAAAAACAAAGTTTAAGAGAATAAAAGCACCTAATAGTGCAAGATAAAGCTTCATCGTCAAAGACCAGCCAAGCTGTGTCGCAACGACCGGAGCAGAAAATGCCGTTATCGCTGTTCCCAGGTTGCCGGCACCGTACACTCCGTTAACGAATCCGTGCTTTTCTTTGCCATAATATTTTGGAAGAGACGTAACCCCTACTGAAAAGACTGCCCCGCCTATTCCAAGAAATAATCCACCGATCAATAAATCTGTAACAGAGTCCGCTTCACTCAGAAAATAAACAGGAAAGAGCAGCAGGACGAAACTGAACATAAAGATTATTCTTGCTCCATAAAGATTTGCCAAGTATCCTAGCGGAATTCTCAAAAGAGACCCCAAAACAACCGGAATCGCCGTCACCATAGCAAGCTGGCTGGCCGGAATCGCGATGTCTTCTTTTATAAAAGGCAGCAGTGATGATATTAATACCCACACCATAAATCCCGCAACTAGATTTAAGGTTTGGAGCGGCAGCTGAATAGTTTTATTCATGATTAACTCTCCCTTTTAATTACGTAATAAAGCCCGCTGTTCTTGTCATAGGCAGTCCAGACTTTTTCTGTGCATTCCACTCGAGAAGTAAGCGGAACAGCAAGAAAATTAACTGAATCAAAATAAATCCGAAGGTGTGTATGATCAGGACAGTCTTTATATTCTTTAATCCTTTTCGTTAGTGTCGGCGGCGTTTCCTCACCTTGTTCACCATGCACCACTACAGAAACGCTGCCAGATTTAAACGGTTCCAGTGATGCAATATCAGCGGCTTCCACAGTTTGCACTCCCTTTCTTAGCAGCAAAGACCTGAATCTGATAGCCTTGGAGATACTCCCAAAATTGAGGTACTGCTTGATTTTCTAAAAAGTTCAAAACGTCTTCTTCTGATTCCCACGTACTCATTCCCCGCAGTTCTGCGACAACGATATTAGCACCTTCAGCCTGCTTTCCATCCAGATACCAATAAAGATGTTGTTCAACAAACATAGATTGAAGAAGTTCATCTATTTCTTTTTCGAACCCCTCACCCACACTCCTGATAAAACAAAGATCAATCAGCGTTTCATTTTTTATCTTCATTTTGAACGCCCCTCCGTTTTTCTTTTTTATAGATGAAGAGGGCTGCGGGAAATAACAGCAGGTTGATAAACGTATAAAGAATCGTTCTTTCATAGTTTTCATAATAAAACTGGTGAACTAAAAATTGAGTGAACACAATATTCATCATCAGTATCGAACTCAATAAAATAACGCCGACCCAGCTACGCTTCATAGCGCTTCACCCTAACCGCATAAATGGAACCATTTTCGATCTTCACAACAATTTCAGGAAGCGGACGGCGAGGCGGTCCCGCAGTCGGTACACCTGTATGAGCTTCAAACTTCCCATGGTGACAAGGACAGATCATCTCGCCCTCTTCCTTCTTCCAAAAAACAGGACAGCGAAGGTGCGTACATGCATTTTGAAAAGCGACATATTTTTTTTCGCTCAAACGTATTAGAATCGCGCTGTCATGCTCGGAAGGAAAGCTGAAATCTACTGAGTCACCTATAGCAACATTCTTTACATCAGCAATCTTCGTTTTCGGATATTCCTTATCTCCAAGGTTCATCAATTCTTTTGCAGCTACCGCTCCCCAAGGCAAGGAGGAAACAGCAAACAGCCCAGCAGCACCAACCAGGGTTTTCATGAACCCCCTGCGGTCTAACATTCTCTCATTATTGCGGTCGATATTATGGGTATAATTATCTTCTTCAAAAGGAATTTTGTTATTTTGGTCCGTCATGATCTCACTCCCTAAAAAAGCTTTTCAACGCCCTGCAGAATACCAGGGAGATTTATTTTTACATTCGTTTCATTTTCAAGATAAGGCATACTCGTTACCCATTTTCCGTTATCTAAATTATACTGCTGTTTCTTTTGTTCGATCTCTTCATCAGTCAGCCACTGCAAGGTGTTAGAAGGACAGACACTGGCACACATCGGTGGAATGCCATCCTTCGTACGATCAATGCATAGATCGCATTTATACATCAGGTTTTGCTCTGTATCGAATTTCGGAATACCGTATGGACATGCGATCGTACAGTTTTGGCAGCCGATACATTTTTCAACAAGCGCTGACAGTACTGCACCTGTTTCATGAATTTGAATGGCTTGCGCAGGACAGCTTCTCGCACAAGCAGGATTTACACAGTGCAAACACATGAGCGGCATAGTCTGACGGTTAACAAGCGGGTTCACGTCATACACGTAGTTGCGGTTTCTTTCTTCATGCCCACCGCACTGTGTACAAGCAGCAAGACAAGAACGGCAGCCGATACAGTTTTCAAGCTCAAGATATAATCGCTTTTTCATTTATTGCACCTTCTTTATTTCTATTTTTTGAATTTGAGCCGCGCAGGCTTTAAACTCTGGCATTCTAGAAATAGGATCCAGTGCTGCGATCGTGAGCAGATTGATAGATTCCTCGTGTCCAAAGTGATAAGGGACAAACACCGTATCTTCCCGAATGGCTTCTGTAATCTTCACCTTATAATGTGCAGTACCGCGCCTCGTATAAAGTCTGACTATCTCATCATGTTTTACCCCGTACTCTTTCGCTGTTTCTGGATGTACCTCCACATATGGATCTGGGCACATATCATGCAGAAATGGAATTCTTCTAGTCTGGTTGCCTGATAGATAGTGGTACACCACACGGCCTGTTGTAAGTCGCAGCGGGTAATCATGGCAAGGTTCTTCTGCGGGAGGCCGGTAAGGAAGCGCACAGATCTTCGCCTTTCCGTCAGGATGATAGAATTTTTTATCCAGAAACATGTGCGGTGTTCCTTTATCGTTTTCATCTCTGCACGGCCAGAAGACGCCATCTTGTTCATCGATCTTATCCCATGTTGCGCCAAAGTAATCGGCATATCCGCCTTTTGATGCAAGACGGAATTCTTCAGCTACATCTCTTGCTGTTTTCAGATGTGAAAAATATTTTCCTTTTCCTAGCCGTTCTGCAAGTTCCACTTGAATCTGCCAATCTGGTTTTGATTCTCCGATCGGTTCTTGCGCTTTATTGATCTTGATGATGCGCCCCTCCAGGTTTGTAACCGTGCCTTCATCTTCAGACCACGTTACAGCTGGCAGAACCACATCGGCAAACTCCGCTGATTCAGAAAGATAGAAGTCTGAGCACACCATAAAATCAAGATTTTTCATCGCCTGGCGTACAAAATTTAAGTTTGGCGCTGACACAGCAGGGTTTGAACAAAGCAGGTATAACCCTCGAATCTCTTTTTGATCCATGAGCTCGAACATCTCATAGGCTGAAACACCCGGCTTTGGCATTTCTTCAGGTGTGATTCCCCAAACCTGGCAAACTTCCTTTACATGCTCTGGGTTCGTTATTTTTCTGTATCCTGGGAGAAGATCAGATTTTTGACCATGCTCTCTTCCTCCCTGCCCGTTTCCTTGCCCTGTAAATGTGGCAACACCTGATTTAGGTCTGCCGATCTTGCCTGTTACAAGTGCCATGTTCACATAAGCTGAAACGTTATCGACTCCCTTATGCTGCTGTTCGATCCCTCTGGCAAACATCACGATCGCATTTGGTGCTTTTCCGTAGATATCTGCAGCCTGAATAATTTTTTCCGGTGCAACCCCTGTTATGAAACTTGTATATTCCGGTGTGAATTCAGATACAAGTTCTTTCGTTTCTTCAAAACCGTTCGTATGATTTTCAATAAAATCCTTATCGGCATAGTTTCCTTTTAGAAGAAGGTGCAAGATTCCGTTAGCAAGTGCAAGATCTGTTCCAGGCTTCAGATCAAGATGAACGTCTGCTCTTCTTGCGAGAGGTGTTTCCCTTGGATCTGCCACGATTAAATAACCGCCTCGCTCCTGAACCGCCCAAACTCTGAACATCGATGTCGGGTGGCATTCCGCTGTATTGCTTCCCGCTATAAAAAGACAGTCTGTTTCATGAATATCCGTCCAAGGAAGAGTGGATCCTCTATCTACACCGAACGAGCGTAGGAACCCGCCTGCCGCACTCGACATACAAAAACGGCCATTATAATCGATGTAACGGGTGCCGAGCGCTACCCTTGCAAATTTCCCTGTCAGATAGCACTTTTCGTTCGTCATCGAGACTCCGCTGAAAACAGATAATGCGTCTTTTCCGCAATTTTTCTGCAGCTCTAGAAATTTTTCTGCGATCAGTTCGTACGCCTCATCCCAGCTCGCTTCACGAAAGCCTTCTTTTGTTCCTTTTAAAGAAGCATCATCACGGATCAGCGGTTTAAGAAGACGATCTTTATGGTTCGTCTGCTGGTAAGCTGTTACCCCTTTCGGACACATCTTCCCGACTGTAACTGGCCAGTCGTACCGCGGCTCTACTCCGATGATCTTGTTTGTCAGTGTATTAACTCTCAAATTCATTCCGCACTGCATCCCGCAATAACTGCAATGTGTTTTTATCAGTTTTTCATTCGGATGCTCCAGATTCTCTATTTCTTTAAAAAATTTATCCCTTTGCATTTTGATTGGCCTCCTTGACCTTTACTTGATGAGTAGGAAAACCTGAAAATTGGGCGATTCGATATTTTCTCCGGCAAGGAAGACACAATTCTGCAAGATGGAAGCCCTCATTCATTTCGTAGCGGATATCGTTCACGCCAAGCACTTGAATCACATCGTTAGATTGTTCAGCTGAAACAAATCCCTCGCCGCAAACACGGCATTTCTTCGTCTCCACCTCCGCGTAATGCTCCCGGTAATTTTTTGCGAAAACACTCAACGGCCGGAAAGGAATATGAGCCAGCTTTCCAAAAGGCAGATAGATTAGGGTTATGATTACAGAGTATTGATGAATGAGAGACATAACCGGATGCCCCCAGCCGTGCAGAAAGACATTGGAAAACGTTAATAAAAGTCCTGTGATGCTGATAAACAACAAAAGATAAAGCGGCAGGAAATCGTACATAAACTTTTGTTCAGCTCTCGCCTGCATGTTTTTCAAGCGGCGATATAGTGCCATGCACACACCCGCTATTACCATGAGTGCCGTAAAATTCAGCGCATTGTAGAAGAAGAAAGCGATAATTCCGTCTGCTTCTACTCTCATCAGATTTACTCCCATTCCAACGACGGTGTAATATCCGTTATCCTCCATCGTGAAATACATCCAGCCGAATACTAATGGAAACGTTACGAAACATGAAAGGATGCAGCCCCAGCCGATCAGGATATGCTGTGTCCATCGATAGATTCCGCGGTTCCAGATAAAGTTGTATGTACCGAGATGTTCAACAGACGTTTTTGGCGTTGATTTCCGAAACAGCAGTTTCATTCCTTTTTTGATGAATAACTTTGTTGGCGGCCGCTCACCCCACGCAATAAAGCGGTAGAAGAAACCCCCGATAAAAACAATCGTACCGACCATATAGCCGTAAAGATTTAAATCAATATGTGTAAACATTCTTGAACCAATAAACGTTAAGACTGCTAAAAAGATGACAGATATAAACATGGATTTAGCGAATTTAGAAGCAAATGCGTGGTTAAGGTTTTGACCGCCTTGCACTTTGGACTCCAACTTTCCGAGCATATGAATCCTCCTCTTAAACTTAGATAACAATAAAAAACCTCTTGTTCTTAGTGTAAGAAAGAAGAGGTTTTTTCAACATCAGGGAAATCCCCCATCATGAGGGGGAGAAACCCTTATATTTTTATTCGGAAAAATATATGAAAGAAAATCTTGTCACATTTATGACCAAATGATTACATTTTTTCATATTATGAGCGTTTGTTTTGGATTGAGATTTGTTTGAAGGTATGATGGCAACGAGAAGATGAATTAAGATTTGAGGAGGAAGATGATGAAAAACGAAAGAATCTTATTAGTGAACCGTCCAAAGGGAACGCCAGAAAAAAGTGACTTCCGCTTTGAAGAAACAGTAATTCCAGAGCTTGAAAATGATCAAGTATTGGTAAAAACAATCTATCTTTCTGTAGATCCATATATGAGAGGACGCATGAACGATACAAAATCTTATGTGCCTCCTTTTGAATTAAACGAAGTCATCTCAGGAGGTGTAGTTGGCCAGGTGATTCAATCTCGTTCAGCTGAGTTGGCTGAAGGCGATTTTGTAATCGGCAACCTCGGCTGGCAAAAATACAATGCCGTAAGTGATGCTTCAGTAAGAAAGCTTGATCCTTCTATTGCACCGCTTACCGCGAACCTTGGCGTGCTTGGAATGACAGGCTTAACTGCTTATTTTGGCTTGCTTGATATCGGCAACCCGCAAGAAAGTGAAACCGTTGTTGTCAGCGGTGCAGCCGGAGCAGTAGGAACAATCGTTGGACAGATCGCTAAAATTAAAGGTGCGCGAGTTGTTGGGATTGCCGGGTCTGATGAGAAGATTTCATATTTGAAAGATGAATTAGGCTTTGATGAAGCGATCAATTATAAAACAGATGATGTTTATAAAGCACTGAAGACTGCATGCCCTGATGGTGTGGATGTGTATTTTGATAACGTTGGCGGCGAGATTTCCGATCATGTTCTTCGCCAGATTAATAAAGGTGCGCGTATCGCCATCTGCGGACAGATCGCTCTATATAATTTAGAAAAAATTGACGTAGGACCGCGTATCCAGAGTCAGCTTCTGATTAACAGCGCACTTATGAAAGGCTTTATCGTGAGTGATTATGCGGCTCATTTTGAAGAGGGTGCCGTTCAGCTCGCGAAATGGCTAAAAGAAGGCAAGCTTTCTTACAGCGAAAACATTGTTGAAGGCTTCGAGAACACAGTAGATGCCTTTTTAGGACTGTTTTCTGGAGAAAACACAGGAAAACAGCTTGTAAAAGTAGCTGAGCCTGAAAATCTATAAGAAAACGTTATGATGGAGGCTGTTTTTAACCTGAAGAGAGGTTGGAAACAGCCTTTTCGTTTATAATTCCTGAAATATTAACAATAATCTCGCGAGTTTTATCTATAATCCCGCGAAAAACTTAATTAATCCCGCAAATTTTTGTTAAATACCCGCGAGTAGACAAATACGCCATCGTTCACCACTCAAAAAAATAATAGCTTTAAAAAGACTGCACTCCTAAAAGTGCAGTCCACCTTATCCTTATTTAAACTGGCAGTATCATACTAACCGTCGTTCCTTTGCCTTCCTCACTATGAAACTTAAGCTCACCTTTATGCTCTTTCATAATTTTTGAACTTACCATCAAGCCGAGACCGGTTCCTTTTTCTTTTGTTGTGTAAAAAGGTTCTCCGAGTCTTGCTAATCGGTCTGGCGGGATTCCGCACCCTTGATCTTTTACGGTTAAATGAATGCAATCATCTATCATTTTTCCTTCAATGGAGATGATTCCACCCTTTGCCATAGAGTCCATTGCATTTTTAACAACATTGATCAATACTTGCTTCAGTTCATTTTCTTCAGCCGTAATAAACGGCAGTTTTTCACATAAGTCACTTTGGATCTCAACATTTTGTAAAAGTGCCTCTGGCTGAAGCAATGTTTTTACAAACTCAACAAGCTCCCGAAGCGACGTTTTTTTGTAAGACTTCGCTTGCGGTTTCGCCAGCAATAACAGCTGCCCCATGATTTGATCGATGCGGTTCAGTTCTTTATGCATGATGCTGTAATAGTTCGCAGCGTCGAGTTGTTCGCATTCCTGAAAAAGCTGAATGAACCCTTTTAAAGAGGTTAACGGATTTCTGATTTCATGTGCTACTGATGCGGCAAGCTGGCCGACGATCGAAAGTTTATCGGATTGGCGGAGCATTTCTTCAGACTTTTTACGTTCCGATATATCACGGGTAACCCCAATAATCTCAACCACTTTTCCCGTATTATCCGCAATGCTTTTACAAGACGTTTCGAGCCAGACGAAATGTCCTTCCTTATGCTGCAGCCTGAATTGAACAGTTGCCGTGCATGGTCCTTGTATCAGTTGCTCATGGCCTCTCCATGCCGCTTCTTCATCATCGGGGTGAAGCAGCCAATAGCCAGTTTTACCAATTAGCTCTTCCTGCTTCCTGCCAAGCAGCGTTTCACAAGCAGGAGATACATACGTATATGTGCCGTCCATCGTATGTGTTGTGATCATATCCATCGCATTTTCAGCGAGCAGCCTGTATCTCGCTTCACTCTCTTCAAGCAGTACGCGTGATTCGATCTTTTCCGTTACTTCCCTGCCAAAAACGAGCAGGTTTTTTCGGGAGCCATCCGGATTAAACACGGGAATTTTATAGACATCAAAAAAGCGCGTGCTTCCGTCTTTTGCAGGTACAAATTCCTCACAGCGAACAATTTCCTTTGCCTGCCAGACTTGTTCATCCGTTTCAATGCAATATTGAAAGACATCTTTAAAGAAAGGCTTAATCTCTGCAAGGTCAGCATCTGTTTTCTCTGTAAAATCAAATCCGGGCAGTTCGAAAAGCTTGCCAACAAATTCGTTTGCAAACAAAAAGCGTCCGTTTCCATCTTTTATCCCAATAAAATCCGGAACGATGTTCATCAGCGTTTTTAATAATGGCTCTTGGCAGGAGTGAACGATCGAAGGCTGCTCTTCCAATATAAAATACCGGTAGAAATCTTCCTTAACAGGCAGCAAGCCTTCACTGATCTTCACACTTATAAAGCCTTTTGCTGTTAAAAGGGTTCCATCTTCTCCATCTTTATGACGCAAAACGATTTCATCAACAGACTTTCCTTTTAAAAAAGCTGCGTCTTCTGTCAGTTCTAGAAAATGCTGATTCACTGCAGCTATATTCATGCTGGGTGCAACAAGCACAACTGCTTCTGAAAGCTGGTCTATAAAATCCTGTATATATTTCATATCTCTTGTAATCGCTTCCATTACGACCGTTCCCCCCTTTTTACTGACATTTATCTACTCTTAACTATAGCAAAAAAGACTGGAATGCATAACAAATTTCGACATTTTCTGATATTTTCCAATGAAAATGTCATACAAAACACTCATATTTCTTTAAGTTCCCATTGATTTACTTTTATTCTTTCTATATATTTATTGAATGTAGGAGGTCAGACCTCTTATTGTCTATAATTAAATTTAAAAAGTAATGAGGGAATTTTATGGGTGCTATCGGATTACTATTTTCTGGGGCAGCATTATTTTTGAACAGTTTAATGCTGCTTGGCAAAGCAGAAGAAAAAAGTGTAGCGTTTTTTAATATATTAGTTGGAGCATTGCAGGTCATTACGCCGATCTATTTAATCATTACATCTGACCAATCGAACTGGTCAATGTTCAACAATGGGGCTGTCTTTTTATTTGGATTCACCTATCTTTATTTAGGGGCAACCATCTTGAAAGGCTACGATTCGAGCGGCCTTGGCTGGTACTCTCTTTGGGTTGCGATGATGGCGCTCGTTTATGCAGTTGTTTTTTACATTCAAGAAAACGATGCACTTAACGCTCTTATTTGGGTGATGTGGGCCTTTTTATGGTTCTTGTTCTACTTATCATCTGCTCTTAAAAAGCCATATGAAGCTTACATCGGAAGAGTCGCTTTTGTTCAGTCATGGGTAACATTGACGCTTCCATCACTATTCATGCTGCTTGATATGTGGCAAATTGCGAAGCTGCAGCAAATTTGGATCTATGTTTGTGTAGCATCATCAGTATATTTTGCAGTGGAAGCTATTCTGTTCTTTAAAGGGAGAAAGCAAGAACAGCTTCAGGAATTAGCGCAATAGTAGTAGCGTTGAAGGCTACCCCGTTTTGTAGGGGGTAGCTTTTTTGTTTGAGTAAAATATGCAGAGGGGTATTTGGGGTGCGAAATTTGTCACAGAATGTCGACTCCTGGTTATATTCTTTTATCCGTGGAATTAATCGTTTTTATATCCGGTAAGGTATAAAAAATAAACAGTTTTTATCACCAAAACTGTACCTATTTCATTAAAACAAAAGGATGCAGTCCCAAAAACGGAACTGCATCCTTCTTTCTCTAGAAAAAGAGTTTATTATTTTACCCAGCCAAGCAAGATTTCACGAAGAAATTTGCTTGCTGCGATTGGTGTTTGTTCTGACGGGTCATAAATGGGAGCGACTTCTACTAAATCTGCTCCGATAATGTTGATGTCTGCTTTTGCGATCAGCTGAATCGCTTCAAGAAGCTCTTTAGATGTGATTCCGCCCGCTTCTGCCGTTCCTGTTCCAGGTGCTGCAGACGGATCAAGCACATCGATGTCGATCGTTACATAAACGTTGCGTCCTTTTAATGTCGGAAGCACTTCTTTTAAGGGCTCAGCAACATCAAACTTGTACATATGCATGCCGCTTGTTTTAGCGAATTCGAACTCTTCACGCATGCCTGAACGGATTCCGAAAGAATACACGTTTTCTGCTCCGATTAGATCGCAAACTTTGCGGATCGGTGTTGAGTGAGATAATACTTCTCCTTCATACTGCTCGCGAAGATCAGCATGTGCATCAATATGGATTACTACATAGTCATCATATTTTTGCTTTAATGCTTTAAAAACAGGCCAAGTTACAAGGTGTTCTCCACCCATGCCGAGCGGGAACTTGTTGTCGGCTAAAAGTGTAGAAACGTATTCTTCGATCATATCGAGTGAACGCTGAGGATTTCCGAACGGCAATGGAATATCTCCTGCATCAAAGTAGTTCACTTCTTCAAGATGCTTGTCCATGTACGGGCTGTATTCTTCCAGTCCGAGTGACGCCTCGCGGATTCTAGCAGGACCAAAACGGCTGCCTGGGCGGAACGAAACAGTCCAGTCCATCGGCATTCCGTAAAGTACTGCATCTGCCGTTTTATAATCAGGCTTGCTTAAAATAAATACATTTCCAGAATAAGCTTCATCAAAACGCATAAGTTTTACACTCCTTATATGTAAAATACGGGGAGCTCTTATAAAAGCTCCCCTCACTTTTTATTTCAATAGGTCACTTACAAACTTCGGCAATGCAAATGCAGCATTGTGAAGCTGCGGTGTCCAATATTTAGTTTCGATATCGTGGAAACGCTCAGCTGGCACTTCTAATGGATCGTGTTTCTTTGAACCGATCGTGAATGTCCAAAGTCCGCTTGGGTAAGTCGGGATGTTTGCTGTGTAAAGACGAGTGATCGGGAAGATCTCGCTAACGTCACTGAAAACTTGAGAGATCAACTCAGGTGTGAACCAGGGGTTGTCTGTTTGCGCAACAAAAATTCCGTCTTCTTTAAGTGCTTTAGAGATTCCTTCATAGAAACCTTTTTCAAAAAGCTTAGCAGCAGGTCCAACAGGCTCAGTTGAGTCTACCATGATAACGTCATACTCGTTCTCGCTTGTTGCGATGTGCATGAAACCGTCGTCCACTTTTACTTCAACACGCGGGTCCTCTAAGTCACCAGCGATTTCAGGCAAGTACTTTTTAGAGTACTCAATTACTTTTCCGTCGATCTCAACAAGAACTGCTTTTTCAACAGATAGGTGCTTAAGGACTTCACGGATTACTCCGCCGTCTCCGCCGCCAACTACTAAAACGTGCTTAGGGTTTGGATGCGTGAATAGAGGTACATGCGCTACCATCTCGTGGTAAACGAACTCGTCTTTTTGTGTTGTCATTACCATGCCATCAAGGATCAGCATGTTTCCGAATTCTTCTGTTTCAACCATATCAAGCTTTTGAAATTCTGTTTGCTCAGATACGTATGTTTTGTTAATCTTCATTGTAATTCCGAAGTTTTCTGTTTGTTTTTCAGTAAACCAAATACTCATGTTGGTCTCACTCCTAATATATATTTGAAATGCCAGGCATCGTTGTTTCGTTCTTTTACAAACAAAATGATTATAGCATTCCAGGACCTAAGATTCCAATTCATTTTTTTAGAGAAATGAACACCGAGAAATTATGACATTTAATAACCCGCCCAATCTCAATGATTCCCTATTCTGCTTATTCTAAAAATAGTACATTCACCCTGTTTCTTTAGGCTGACTTTTAACCTGACATTAAATGTTATAATGAAGACAGCGTTCAGAAGGACAGACGGCCGGCGCATTCCCTTTTTTAAACTGAAGCTGGACATCTCGCTGTATTTGCAGCTTACAGTTAAGGGGGGTGATGCCTCTGACGATCTTTGAGGCGTTGATGTTTGCGGTCGCTTTTAGCTCGCTTATCGTTACTGTCCTTACGTCTAAAAATAAATAGGCCTCTGTCACACGTGTAAAGGCACCCGGGTTTTCGTTTAGATGACCCGGCCTCGCTTTTCCGGCTCGTGTGTCCCTTCTGGCGCGCCATTCGTCCGTGTATTTTGCACGGGCGATTTTTCTTATAGAGTCTAGACTCCCTCCCCTAGGTTTTATTATGTAAAAAAAAGGCTGTTTAGCGTATAAATTGTTGCTCTACGATAGTAGTTGATTTACGTGGGGTAGGCACGCGCCTTGCTCTCCAATCAACTTGCAAAGGAAGCTAAAAAGCAAAAAACAGCCAGAACGATCTTACCGTTTTGGCTGCTTTACTCCTATTTTTCAAGTTAGAGATGAGAAACACTCGAACTTAACGTTACGATCTTTTCAATAATGGTATCCCAGTCTTCCTTATGAATTTCATGCCCTGTTCCCTCTAGCTTAACGAGTTCTGAATGGGGAATAGCTCTTGCGAGAGCTTGAGCATGTTCAAAAGGCAGAGCTGGATCTTCTGTACCGTGAATAATTGTCACCGGCACTTTTATTTCCTTCATCCTATCTAAGTATTCTTCACCGCCGCCCAACAAAACATAATTAAACCGGCTCTGAATCTGTTTGGCACGGCTAAGTTCTCTTTCGGCAAGCTTAAACATTCTTTCTTTTTCAAAAGGTTTCGAACCGGAAAGTGTCTCCCATCCTCCTGCCAAGTAAGCAATGGCAGCTTCCCGGTCTGACCAATCAAGCGAAGCACTCTTAGAATGGTAATCTAGTATCCTTTGATCCATCTGTGGCAGACTTGCCTGCTCCGTACCAAAGACACTGGATGCAATGATGGTAAGGCTAAGTACACGATCCGGATGCTTTACAGCCATGATCTGTCCGATCATCCCTCCCAATGACATACCCGTGATATGAGCCTTTTCAATAGAATAGGCTTCAAGAATACCAAAAGCATCATCGGCCAAGTCTGCGATCGTATAATTGGATGTACCAGGCTGGTAAACGATTGACTCTCCTAAATCGCGATGATCATAACGGATCACGAACCTGCCTTTTTCAGCAAGACGCTCACAGAACTCTTCATCCCACCAATCAAGCGATGACATCGCTCCCATGATTAATAGGACAGCAGGGTCCTTTGGGTTTCCGAAACTTTCTGTATAGATATCTACTTGATTTACATGTACTAATTTTCGGTTCATACTTTTTGTCCTCCGTGATTTTATTTTCTTATCGCTTTTTGTGAAGCGCAGAACAGAAATCTCTCTACGGAGTTTTGGCCGCCTGCACTTTCAATTATCTAAGTTTGATCCATTTGATAATCATGACGTGTCGGCCTCCTTTTTATATATTGCGTATGAGATTACGCACATGTTCATTCTAACATGATTACACGTATGATATTTCCATTTATTGATAATTCATACAAAGATACTAGGTACCGAAAATAACTGGTGGGAACTTATCCTTTGTGTAAGTCTTTGTACATAAAAAAAGGGACTCATTCAGAGACCCTTTAAATCATTTTATAGTCTTCGATTTTCTAAAGTCGTGCTAGCAGTTCCTTTGTCCGCTCTTTCGCGTTTGCCATCACTTTTTCTTCGTCTATCGTTTTAAGCTCTCGGCCCCGCATCACGATCTCTCCATCGATGATCACTGTATCAACATCTTGTCCTGTCGCTGCATACACGAGCAGATTTGCCGTTTCATGACTAGGCGTTAGATGCAGTTTGTTCATATCCATCAGGATCAAATCTGCTTTTTTACCAACCGTTAATGAACCTGTTTCCTCGCCTATTCCTAAAATATCTGCTCCGTTTTGTGTCGCCATCGTTAGTACATCATGGGCACTCAATACTGCAGCGTCTTCATATTTCAGCTTTTGGAACCAGCTTGCTGCTTTCATTTCAAAAAACAGATCAAGCGAACTTGCGCTAGCCGGCCCATCTGTTCCAATCCCCACTTTGATCCCTGATTCAAGCAGTCTCTTAACATCACTTATGCCGCATCCCAGTTTGGCATTGCTGATCGGATTGTGAATAATTCCGCCCTGTACAGACTCCAGAATTTTATAATCATCATTATTAAAATGAACACCGTGTGCAAGCAGAACTGGCCGTTCGAAAACACCTGCCTGCTGCAAATATTGAACAGGTCTCATTTTATATTTTTCCTGAATCATGCGTTCTTCGTCTTTCGTCTCTGCAAGATGAATATGCAGCGGCACGTCTTTCTCTTTAGAAAGACCAACTGCAGCTTTCAAAAAGTCTGGAGGACACATATACGGGGAATGCGGAGCGATCATCGTTGTCACTCTACCATTGCCTTTCCCGTGCCATCGGTCAACGACTTCAGATGCTTCTCGCAAACGCACTTCATAATTATCATCCATCGCGATAAGCCCGCGTGCAATGACTGCCCGGATTCCAGATTCCACAGCGGCTTCAGCTACATGATCCATTCTGATATACATGTCTGCATATGCCGTCGTTCCGCCCTTTATCATCTCTGCCATTGATAAAAGAGCTCCCCAGTAACGGTCTTCGTCGTTCATTTTCATTTCAAGTGGAAGCATCTTTTCGTTCAACCATGTCATAAGCGGTACATCATCACTATAGCAGCGCAATAACGACATCGGCGTATGTTGATGACCATTCACTAGACCGGGCAAGGCGAGCATGCCTTTTCCGTCCACTTTTTCGATAGATTCTTCATATGTAAAGTTTCCTATGTCCTCAATCTTGTTTTCTTTAATAAGGATATCCCCAGAATTAACCGTCCATTTGCCATCTTCAGCCATCGTCATATAACGAATGTTTTGTATCAGCATTTCCCGTACCTCCTTCATCTTCTGCCATTATAGCATTTATGAGGAGTTGATTTCCGTTCCAGGATGCTCGCTTTCCGCGGGGCGTGCGGTGAGCCTCCTGACGCTTTGCGACTTTAGGAGTCTCACCTGTCCCACTGATCCTGCTGGAGTCTCGCACCTTGCACTCCAATCACTTTTTCAAAAGGATGCTATCTAGAAAAGAACCTACGTTTAAGAGAAGCCTTTTTTCACCATACTAGATAAGAAAAAGTGGATTTTAAGGAGGGCGGATTATGAAGTTTTGGCAGATTTATAAAGAAGCTACGAAACAGCAAAAAATACGCTGGATCAAAAAATGGGGACTTATTACCTCAGGAAGTCTTGTTTTATCATTTATCGGACTTCTGCTGCTAGCCAAACTCATGGGTCCGCCTGCTCTTTTAGTACCGCAAACGACGATTATGTACGCAGCCGACGGTTCTAAGATGGGCGAAATCAACAACGGAGGACAGAACCGATACTGGATGCCCCTCGAAAAAATTGATAAAGATGTGATAAAGGCAACGATATCTATTGAAGATAAAAGTTTCTACCAACATAATGGTTTTGATTTTAAGAGAATCGCCGGTGCACTATTAGCTGATATTAAAGCCGGCTCTAAAGTACAAGGAGCAAGCACGATTACACAGCAATATGCCCGCAACCTCTTTTTAACGCATGACAAAACATGGCGCAGAAAATTTCAGGAAGCTTTTTATACTCTGCGCCTCGAAATGAGTTATTCAAAAGATGAGATTTTAGAAGGTTATTTAAATACGATCTACTACGGACACGGCTCATACGGAATCCAGTCCGCTTCCCGGTATTATTTCGGAAAAAATGCTGAGGATCTAACACTTGCTGAATCAAGCATGCTCGCAGGCATTCCGAAAGGACCGAGCTACTACTCCCCGATCCTTCATGAGGAAAACGCAAAAAAGAGACAGGAGATTATCCTTACGAGCATGGCTGAAGACGGTTCTATTAAAAAAGGAAAGATTAAGAATGCTGTGTCTGAAAAATTAACCTATGTTCAGGAAGAGGATGAAGAAATCGCTGCAGTTGCCCCTTATTTTCAGGATGCTGTCATGCGAACTCTGAAAAAGGAACTCAACATCAATACAAATTCGATTCAGTTCGGCGGTCTGCGCATTTATACAACACTCGATCCTCATATGCAGGAGGTCGCAGAGCACACGATTGAAAACCGAATTATCGATAACAGCAATATACAAACTGCCCTTGTGGCGATGGATCCGCGCAGCGGTGATGTGAAAGCCTTAGTTGGCGGGCGGAATTTTGAAGAAAGTTCGTTCAACCGCGCCCTCCAGGCTAGAAGAGCTCCAGGTTCAACATTTAAGCCGTTCCTTTATTACACAGCCCTGGAACACGGGTATACAGCCTCAACTCCTATCAAGTCTGAACCAACAACGTTTGCTATGGCAGACGGAGTTACGAATTACAAGCCTAAGAATTTTAAGAATCGCTACGCAAACGACTTTATAACGATGGCACAAGCACTCGCTCTTTCTGACAACATCTATGCGGTAAAAACAAACCTTTATTTAGGACCGGATAAGCTAGTAAAAACAGCAAAGAAATTCGGCATTAAAAGCGAGCTTGCAGGGATCCCTTCCCTGGCACTTGGCTCAAAAGCGGTCGGCGTTTTAGAACTTACGAATGCATACGGAGTCTTTGCAAACGGCGGAAAGAAAGCGGACCCTGTTTTCATTACGAAAATTACCGATTCAAAAGGTGAAGTGCTCTATCAACATGAATATGAGAGTGAACAAGTAATTGATGAAAACAAAGCATTTGTCATGACAGACCTTTTAGCTGGGACGTTTGATGAAAAACTGAATGATTATACGAGTGTAACAGGGTCAAGCATCAATCATTATTTGACTCGGCCAATGGCTGGAAAGTCTGGCTCCACACCAAACGACAGCTGGATGGTCGGGTATGCCCCGCAGCTCGTAACAGGAGTTTGGGTCGGGTACGATAATAACGAAGAGCTTCATGATGTGAATGATACAGGATATTCAAAGCGAATCTGGGCGTATTTTATGGAAGGTGCATTGAAAAACAAACAGATTTTATCCTTTGAGCAGCCAGAAGGTGTAACCGCGGTAACGATTAACCCGCAAAATGGAAAGCTCGCAACGGAAAGCTGCCCGGTAACACGCATCTCGTATTACGAAAAAGGAACAGAGCCCGTTGAATTTTGTGATGAACACGGTGTTTCTAAAGAAATAAAAGAAAAACTGGAGAAAAAAGAAGAGAAAAAAGGATTTTTCAAGCGGATTTTTTCTTGGTGAGTCGCTGGACCCCTGTCAGCTGGGTAGCTGCAAGGGGTTTTTATAAGCGTAATCCGATAATCTCGGAAGTTTCTATGATAATTCCGCAACTTTCAATGATAATCCCGCGATAAATCGCTTTAATCCCGCGAGTTTTCATAATAAAGCCGCGAGTTGATACCGTTTGGCTCGTCCAGACCTTTAACAAATCCAGCACAAAATAAAATGCCCGAGACCTATACGAGGGTCCCGGGCACTTTATTGTCCTAGAAACATTGTGTGCACAATGCTACCTATTAGTTTAATGGAAGTGCTTTCTTGTCACAAGTTTTTTAAAAAATGTTCAAAAAAGGTTCATAACTTTGCCATTTTTATTCCACTAAAGACTTGATTTCGTCTCCAGAACGATTGAACATCTCTTCATCATGCTCTTTTAAGAAGTTTCCAAGCACTCGGCGGGCATTCATATCCATATCCTCGACGATGACTTTACCCTTCATGGATTTATCCATACGGTTCACGTGTTCAGGCAAACTCTTATATCCTCTTCGTGCTTCAACGTCTACTTGCATCTCACAAGCTGTTAAGCCGAAATAATAAGGACCTTCTGGACCGCGGTTGATCGTCACCCAAACGAGCCAATACAATCTTGGGTTTGGCGTATCTTTTCGATTCGGAGTGAACTTAATACGCTTTTCAACATCACTTCGAGCGTGCATAGCGCCCATATCGATATACGCTACAGCGTCTTCCACATCTACAATTACAGGTGTAACGTGGTCTAGCGTTAAACTTCCAACGCCGTATCCGCCATGACCGTCAGTCGAGTCACCTGAAATAATGGTGAACCCCATACCTTTTTTCTTTTTATCGCCGTCTTTGGCGTTATTGGAATTGAAAAAATCTTTCATGCTTCCAGCTCCTCTAAACATTCATTGTTACCACGTATTGTATCACAAAAAAGAGCAAAAACTCTCAGAAAGAAACTTCTCATAAATAGGTTGAATAATTACCTAAAAACGAATATTATATATCATGTACTTATAAATCGTTCGTATTTTGGAGGTCCAAACATATGCTTTCATCCTTTTTTAAGCTAAAAGAACTTGGTACAACAGTAAAAACTGAAATTATGGCGGGTATTACAACCTTTTTAACAATGGTTTATATCGTTATTGTTAACCCGATCATCTTACATTCAGCTGGCGTTCCTTTTGATACAGTCTTTATAGCAACGATCATTGCTACCGTTGTCGGAACATTATGGATGGCATTACTCGCTAACTATCCAATCGCCATTGCTCCAGGGATGGGCTTAAACGCGTATTTTGCATTCTCAGTAGTAGGAAACAATACAAATATTGATTACCGTATCGCATTCGGTGCTGTTTTTGTAGCGGGTATCCTATTTGTTATTTTATCGCTAACACCGTTTCGTGAAAAATTAATCGAGTCGATTCCAGCAAACTTAAAGCACGGAATTACAGCTGGTATCGGACTTTTCATCGCTTTTATCGGTATGCGCTTAACAGGAATTATCGTTGCACACCCTGAAAACTTAGTAGGACTTGGCAACTTGCATTCACCTACAGTATTGCTCGCACTTGGCGGACTTGCGATTACACTCATTTTAATGGCTCTTAACGTAAATGGTGCATTGTTCTTCGGAATGATTATCACTGGTGCTATTGCTTACTTCACAAAACAGCTAAAGTTTGATGGCTTTGTAGCCGCGCCAAACTTGCCTAAAGAACTATTCATTTTTGGCGATCCAATTACAGCATTCGGAGATGTGTTCCAATACGGATTGTATGCTGTCGTATTTTCTTTCTTGCTAGTAACAATCTTTGATACAACGGGAACAATGGTCGGTGTTGCTGAGCAAGCTGGTCTGATGAAAGGCAACAAAATGCCTCGTGCACGCCAAGCGCTTCTAGCAGATTCAGTTGCAACAACTGTCGGTGCAGCTTTCGGAACAAGCCCGACAAGTGCTTATATCGAATCGTCGTCAGGTGTAGCTGCAGGCGGACGTTCAGGCTTAACCTCTGTTGTCGTTGCCTTATTGTTTATCGTTGCTGCATTCTTCGCACCGCTCGTAAGTGCGATTTCAGGTCTAGCGGCCATTACAGCACCAACATTGATCATCGTTGGAAGCTTGATGCTCGGTTCACTTAGCAAAATTAACTGGAACAAGCTTGACGAAGCATTCCCGGCGTTCTTGATCATCTTGACGATGCCGCTAACTTCAAGCATCGCTACAGGGATCGCACTTGGATTCATTTCTTATCCAATTTTAAAAATTGTTAAAGGTAAATATAAAGAAGTTCCTTTCTTAGTCTATTTGTTCGCTGTCTTGTTCTTCTATCAGCTAGCGTTTTTGCCTCACTAATAAAAAAGACCGGTCAGCTCTTTTCTGCTAGAGCTGATACCGGTCTTTTTATTTGGCTGTTTTCTATAAGATTGTTGGTTTTGAGTGTCCACTTCTTTGACTAGTTGATTGGAGTGCAAGATGCGAGACTCCAGCGGGATGAGTGGGACAGGTGAGACTCCTAACAGCGCAGAGCGCTAGGAGGCTCACCGCACACCCCGTGGAAAGCGAGCATCTGGAGCGGAAATCAACTACTTTCAAGAGCATCAAAGTTTGGGAAAACAACTTATCATTTCTTCTCAAACACAGCCGCTACCTCATGCTTCTTTTCTTCTTCAAAAAAAGTTTTCGCTACTCGGTATGTTCCTGCTTCTTGATCCTTTAATTCAATCGGCTGCTCATAATTTTCTCCTGCTTTTACCATAATCATCTGCTCGGTGAACATTTGATCTGGATTCACCTTGTTCCATTTTCCGTCTTCCCACTTCTCCAGATTAAAAGCGACTCCTGTTCCGACCTCTTTATCCGAACTGTTTTTCAGCGTAAACTTAGCTTCTTCACTGCCATCTTCAAGCTTCACTTCTGCCATCACACCAGCTGCTTTTGCTGGCATATCATTTTCTACTTTAGGTGCTCCGCTCTTTTTGTCCTCTTCAGGCGCTGGCTTACTGCCGCAAGCGGCAAGGAGAACGAGCAGGCATGCCATAAAAATAAGCTTCACGTTTTTCATCACTAAGCCCTCCTTTTCCTATTAGTCGCAATCAGAATTAAAAAGTTTCATATAAACTGTCGTTTACAGTCGTAAAGAGGTGGATATGCTGTTAATAAAGGGGTGCTAGCATGAATTTAGTACTTGTTTCTACTGTTTTATTTTTGATGTCCTTAGCCCTTGGAATCGGTTATTACGGCACTCGTTTATACGAAAAAAGTATTTTCTTAGGTTTTGTGACTACTCTCCTTGGGTTAATTATTCCGTTCTCTTTATTTATCGGTTTCATCTATTTTTATGGGTTGTATCATCATGGTCACCCTCTACAGTTTAAATGGTAAATAAAAAACCTGTCCTTAGGCCAAAAACAGCCCTTAAACAGGTTTATTCCTATTGCACTTTATTTTTTAAATTTGAAATATAAGCAAAAGCTTCATCCATTTCTTCTTCCGTATACTTCTGCTTCGCTTTTACCGTTTGAACCTTCTCTTTGATCTCATCTGCATCAAACTTATCGAAATACATGATCGTTGATACGAGTTCCAAGAAGCGGGACGATTGTTCATTCATAGATCGAACGCATTCACCCAGCAACTCGATCTCAGCTCCATAAGTAGATAGGAGCTTCTGTCCTTCTTCGTTCACCGCATATCGATATT
This sequence comes from Fictibacillus halophilus, assembly GCF_042680145.1. GTDB lineage: Bacteria > Bacillota > Bacilli > Bacillales > Fictibacillaceae > Fictibacillus > Fictibacillus halophilus_A. The sequence continues at coordinate 3,112,112 of NZ_JBHTNQ010000001.1, forward strand.
GCGAATAGCCGCTTACCTTTTCCTTCACTTCATGTATGTATCCCATGTTGCAAAGCTCTTCAATCTTCAGTGTCAGTTCTTCAGAATACGGTCCGTAAAAATGAAACTGGTATTTTTCTTGAAAAGGAAAGTTCAACTTTTTCGCAATATATACCATTTTTTGAAGCTTCTTTCGGCCTATCACTTCACCGGCTTCTTGAATCAGAGTGACAACCTTTAAATGATCCTCAAACACAGTACGTTCCCCCTAACATCCTTTTCGTTCTATTTATGTAAAATCTCTTTTATCTTCGTTTTCAGTGACTCATCCTTAATTCCCTCGATCAAATCCATCGGAAAATAAAGCTTATGATCGGTGCGGCGCTTTCCTGATATCGCTTCAACCACATCTGATTCCCTTGAAAGCTCCCGGATCTCTCCGTTTGGTTTCAACAGATTAATCGGCAGCCGCTCTTCTTTTTCACCAGGACGGTAAAAATCGTACGGAAGATCAGAAGATGAATCGACGACAAGATAATATTTCGGATTGATTCCCGCTTCCTGAAAATAGGCAGACAATAAATGACCGTCTGTAAATGAAACCATTTCAGTATACTTAAATAATTTTCTGTCGATAAAACGGATGCAAAGATCACTTAAAATCGGATCCTCTTCATCCATCCAGCCTTGAAAATAATAATGAATGACGCCCTCGTCGAGTGATATATAATCCTCAAGCGACACATTGCCTTCAAATAGCGTTTTAAAATGGGACAGCTCCCTTTTAAACGTATAACCTGTCTCGTAAAGTTCCTTCGCCCGATGAAGAATTTTACTTAAAATCACTTCTGCACTGCGCGTAACGGGATGAAAATAAACCTGCCAGTACATCTGATAACGGCTCATAATATAGTCCTCTACCGCATGCATGCCGCTGGATTTAATGACCACGCCATCCTCAGTCGGCCGCATCACGCGAAGAATCCGTTCTATATCAAAATTCCCGTAGCTGACCCCAGTAAAATACGCATCACGCAGCAAATAATCCATTCTGTCAGCATCAATCTGACTGGAAATCAGACTGACGATCAGCTTGTCAGGATGTGTTTTCGCAATCACTTCTGCAACTTGCTTAGGGAAATCTTCTCCCATTTGCAAAAGGACGCTATTCACTTCTGTATCACCTAAAATGATGTCCCGGCTGAACTCCTCATGATCCACGCCGAACACTTTTTCAAAGGAGTGAGAGAACGGACCATGTCCCACATCATGTAAAAGCGCTGCGGATAGAACAAGGAGACGCTGCTCTGGATCCCACGTTTGTTTTTCCTGAAAAATATCTATGATTCGCCTTGTAATCTCGTAAACACCGAGAGAATGACTAAAACGGCTATGTTCTGCTCCATGAAACGTTAAATATGTCGTACCCAGCTGCCTGATTCTTCGCAGTCTTTGAAACTCGCGCGTGCCGATCAGCCGCCAGATCAGTTCATCCCGAACGTGAATATAGCGGTGAACCGGGTCTTTAAACACTTTTTCTTCATGCAGCTTTCCTAATGGTTTCGCCATTGAATTTTTTCCTGCTCCTTCTGCCAGCATTTATAGGTAAGAGTTCTCTTAAAAAAGAAAAATCCCTTCCTCAATAATCATGTTGAGAAGGTATTTTCTGAACAAAATGTGTGATTTATTTAATAGAATATACCCTATTGTATCGTGTTACTAACTTTCAAAACAACCACTATTTTTTTCTATATTGGTCTCATTTATATCGGCAAATGGTGCCATAAATCCACCATTTTCTTCCCCTTTCAATATGAGTTATACTAGATAAAGCTTATAACGGAAATGATAGTTTTATATGGCTGGATGTTGATTTTCCGCTCCAGGATGCTTGCTTTCCGCGGGGTGTGCGGTGAGCCTCCTAGCGCTGGAGTCTCACACCTTACGCTCCAATCAACTTATCAAAGTAGCGTACTCAATTTTTATATAGATTGCAGGAGGAACAATTCATGGATCAAGAACGAAGATTAAAAAATGGACAGGCATGGAGCAACAGTTCTTATCAGGCTTGGGTCAACCGTTTTGGCGCGCCTGAAAAAGCGGTATCCCGCATTTTGAAAGATCCAAAAAGACGGCTTCAGCCACTCGATCAGTATGTTGGGGATGTGTCTGGCAAAAAGATCGTCAACCTTTTAGGATCACACGGCAGTAAAGCAGTCGCTTTGTCTTTGCTTGGAGCTGACGCTACAGTTATCGATATTTCAGAATCAAACGCTGCATACGCACGTGAACTGGCTGAAGCGGCTGACGTAAACATCCGCTATGTTGTTGAAGATATTTTAAACCTGCCAGAATCAGAAATGACAGGTGATTATGATATGGCCTTCATGGAAAACGGCATTCTGCATTATTTCACCGACTTGAACGCTTACTTTGCGGTAGTCGCTAGCTTGTTAAAAAAAGGCGGAAATCTGATTCTGCAAGACTTCCATCCTGTTTCTACAAAACTGATAGAATCTCAAGGCAAAAGTCAAGCCGTAAGAAAGCACAAAGTTACTGGTGATTATTTTAGCGAAGAGCTTGTAACGATGGATGTTGCTTACTCCAAATTCCTGCCTGAGCTGCAATATGCAACTTCTGAAGAACGAGCTCCGTTCCAAGTTCAAATCCGCCAATGGACGCTTGGAGAGATCGTTACGGCAATCGGAAGTCAAGGTCTTTGGATCAAACAGCTCGTTGAAGAGCCGCACCCAGACGAACTGGACCGCGGCATTCCAAAATCCTTTATTATCGTTGCGGAGAAACTGTAATGACGAATCATCTGTTAGAACAGCCTGCTTGGCGGCTGATCGACCAGTCAACGCTCGGACCGGGATTTGATGCGAGACAGTCATTTGCGACCGACGATACACTGTGCACATCGATTGGAAGCGGGAACTCGCCTGCCACGGCACGCACGTGGGTCCACCACAATACGATTGTCCTCGGCATTCAGGATACACGGCTTCCCTATCTAAAGGACGGGATCGATTACTTGGAGGCTGGCGGTTATCGGGTGATCGTACGGAATTCCGGTGGTCTTGCCGTTGTACTGGATGAAGGCGTATTGAACATCTCACTCATTCTCCCTGAAAAAGAAGGGACAATCGACATCAACCAAGGCTATGACACGATGACCGCATTAGTGGAGCAGCTCCTTGAACCTTATGGAGCGTCATTTGAAGCCTATGAGATCGTCGGTTCTTATTGCCCGGGAAGCTATGATTTAAGCATCGGCGGAAAAAAGTTCGCCGGCATTTCTCAGCGGCGTATGCGCGGCGGTGTTGCGGTGCAGATCTACTTGTGTGTGGATGGCAGCGGTTCTGAGCGCGCGGCGGTAATCGGCGAGTTCTACAAGCGAGGTTTGGCAGGTGAAACGACAAAGTTTCAATACCCTGAGATCAAGCCTGATGTTATGGCGAGTTTAGCCGAGCTGCTCGGCGGTCCCCTCACGGTAGCCGATATCCACGCCCGTCTATTGAATGTGCTGCACAAAAACAGCGAGCTCTTTTACAGCGGCCAGCTTTCAGCGGAAGAAAGCGAACTGCTTCCTGGAAACATACAGAGAATGTGGGATCGAAATGAAAAGGCACTGTCACTTTAGGTGGCGGTGTCTTTTTCAGAAGGACTATAACTCCCTTTAAATGGTAAATTATGTGATAATAGATCATTCTTATATGATGAGCCCACTTTTTATGTGATGCAGGGCTATTTTTATGTGATGACCACTATTTTTTATGTGATTGTGTTTTTCTAACTATACAAACCGTCTCTTTAAATCAAAAAAGCCAGCTCCACCGAGCTGGCTTTTCATATTATTTAACGTCTAGTGACTGCATCGCCGTGATCAACGCTAATTTATAAACGTCTTCTGCATTACAGCCGCGGGAAAGATCGTTTACTGGCATGTTCAAGCCTTGTAAGATCGGTCCGATTGCTTCAAATCCGCCTAAACGCTGAACCATCTTGTATCCGATGTTCCCTGTTTCAAGGCTTGGGAAGATAAATACGTTCGCTTCCCCTTTTAATGGTGAATTCGGTGCTTTTTTCGTTGCAACAGACGGTACGAATGCTGCATCGAATTGAAGCTCTCCATCATACGTAAAGTTCGGGTCCATCCCCTTAAGAACTTCTAAAGCTTCAACTACTTTTTCAGTCTCAGGCGAAACAGCAGATCCTTTTGTTGAGAAAGATAGCAACGCAACCTTAGGATCGATGCCAAAAACACGAGCCGTTTCAGCAGAAACCACCGCAGATTCAGCTAAGTCTTGGCTGGACGGTGCAATGTTAATCGCGCAGTCCGCGAATACATACTTCTCATCGCCGCGCACCATGATGAACGCACCAGACGTTTTCTTAACGCCTTCTTTTGTCTTAATGATTTGAAGAGCCGGACGAACCGTATCAGCTGTTGAATGCGCCGCTCCACTTACAAGTCCTTGAGCCTTTCCAGTGTAAACGAGCATCGTGCCGAAATAATTTTCATCCAATAAAATCTTGCGTGCCTGCTCTTCAGTTGTTTTCCCTTTACGGCGTTCTACCAATGCATTAACCAATGCATCAAACTCTGGATATTCAGATGGGTTAAGAACTTCTACTCCATCAAGTGAAAATCTACCCGTTTCTGCTTTTGCAGAAACTTCTAGCTGGTCTCCTACTAGAATAGGCTGCAAAACTTTTTCAGAAGCTAGACGGCTTGCTGCTTCTAGAATTCTTTCATCCGTACCTTCAGGAAAAACGATAATCGGATTCGCTGCTTGTACTTTGTTTTTTAAATCTATAAAAAGATCGCTCATATGAAAAATAGCCTCCTATAAATCAGTTTCTGACTCTGCAATTTACATTCCCTATTAGGTTACTCCTTTTTTATGACCTTTTAAACCTATGCATACAGTTGTAAGCGCTTGATAGAAGAAGTTCTTTTATTTTGAATTTTTAAACGTCTGCAGTTACCTCGTTTAAAACAAATACTTGAGGGAAACCTTTTACTGAAATCTAATTTTAGGAGGTGTTTTTAAGGATGCACCAAACTTATCAAGAATGTATCGATGAATGCCTGCGCTGCATGCAGGCGTGTAACCATTGTTATGATGCTTGTTTGCAAGAAGAGGACGTTAAGATGATGGCGAATTGTATCAGGCTCGACCGTGAATGCTCGGATATTTGCAGCTTTGCCGCAGAGATGATGGCGCGAAACAGCCCATTCATCAACGAGATCTGTGAACTATGCGCTAAAGTATGTGAAGCTTGCGGGAAAGAATGTGAACAGCACGATCACCAGCACTGTCAGGAGTGTGCGAAAGCCTGCTTCAGATGTGCAGAAATTTGCAGAAAAATGGTCGCGTAAAACGATGAAAACTTTCTTCCCCAAATCGGAAGAAAGTTTTTTTATTTGCATATGAATCTTTTTCCTTTTCCTTCCGTAAAATTGAGAGATAAATTTGGAGGAGGAATCAACATGTCTTTTGTTAACCGTATGTTGGCTAGTGTAGGAATTGGAGCAGCAAAGGTAGACACGATTTTAGATAAGGATACTTACTCACCAGGCGAAACCATTACAGGTACGATTAAAATAGAAGGCGGAAAAGTGGATCAGAACATTGACCACATCACCCTTTACGTGATGACAGAATTTTACCGTGAAGTCGATGATAAAAAAGTGCGTGATACAGCAGCGATTGAAAACACAACGGTTGGCACAAGTCTCGTTGTAAAAGCAGGAAGTTCTCAAGAGATTCCTTTCTCACTTAAACTTCCATATGATACACCTTATACACTTGGACACACTCCTGTTTGGATCAAGACAGGTCTCGATATTCAGATGGCAGTTGATCCAACTGACAACGATCAGATTCGTGTACACCCTGATGCTGAAACATCTGCTATTTTCGATGCGATCGAACAGCTTGGTTTCAGACTTCGTAAAGCATACTGCGGATCTGCACCGCGCTACATGCGTCGCAGACTTCCTTTCCTGCAAGAATTCGAGTACGTACCAACTTCAGGTGCTTATGCAGGGAAACTTGATGAACTCGAAGTCATATTAGTTCCGCAAAGTGACAGCATCGAGCTTTTAATGGAGATCGACAAACGCGGAAAAGGTTTGTTCGGCATGCTGGAAGAAGCAATGGACCTTGATGAAACGAAGGTGCGTATGACCCTTACACGTGCTGAGCTGCAAAATCCATCTAACGTAAAAGCCAAGATCGAGCACACTCTCCGTCAATTCAGCTAACCCTTTTTGGATTCGTCCCTACTTATGGTATATTTGTAGGGACGTGTTTATTTTTAGCAGGGAGTGAATTATACGATGAGTGAAGCAGCGATTACATTAGAAGGCTGGTATTGTCTTCATGATTTCCGTACGATGGATTGGGCCGCTTGGAAAACGCTTACGAGTGACCAGCGCGAATACGCGATAAATGAATTTCTGACTTTCCTTGAAAAATGGGAAAACGTAGAAGCAAATAAAACAGGCAGCCATGCCCTTTACAGCATCATGGGTCAAAAAGCTGATTTTATGATGATGATTCTTCGCCCTACAATGGAAGAGTTAAACGAGATCGAGAACGCATTTAATAAAACAGCTTTTGCTCAATATACGATTAAAGCTTATTCTTACGTTTCAGTTGTAGAGCTAAGCACATACAATCCGCAAAACGAGAGCGGCGAGATGGATCCAATGATCAAAGCCCGCCTGTTCCCAGAACTTCCTAAGTGGAAGCATGTTTGCTTCTATCCGATGGACAAGCGCCGTGATGGTGATGATAACTGGTACATGCTTTCTATGGAAGAGCGCAAAAAGATGATGTATTCCCACGGCATGATCGGCCGCGGATACGCAGGTAAAGTGAAGCAGATCATCACTGGATCTGTCGGCTTGGACGATTGGGAATGGGGCGTAACGCTGTTCTCAAACGACATGCTTCAATTTAAAAAATTAGTATACGAAATGCGCTTTGACGAAGTAAGCGCCCGCTTCGGCGAATTCGGATCTTTCTATGTTGGAAACATCCTTACAAAAGAAGCTGTGCCTGCTTTCTTGCAAGTGTAAAATTACATCTTATAACCTTTGTCTGTTTATCAGGCAAAGGTTTTTTTATTATGGCAAGGTCTAGTTTCCCCAAAAGGCTCATACACATATATCGAATGTTCTGTTTCCCTGCTTGTACACCAAGAATCAACACATAGAGGGGGAAGGCAATTGGCAGTTATTAAAGCAAACAGTAAGGATATTGACCTGCTTGCACGTTTAATACGTGCTGAGGCTGAAGGTGAAGGCGATCAGGGCATGCTGCTTGTGGGTAACACTGGGGTTAATCGAATTCGCGGCAATTGTATTGATTTTAAAAATATCCGAACGATGCAGCAAATGGTGTTCCAACGACCAGGAGGATTCGAGGCAACGATCAAAGGTTATTTTTATCAAGGGGCACGTGAGAACGAAAGACGGCTCGCAAGAAGAGTAATTAACGGCCAGCGGTTTCATCCAGCCCGGTATGCTTTATGGTTTTTCGACCCATCTGGCGCCTGTCCGCCGACCTGGTACAATCAGGCGCATTCCGGAAGCTTTAAAGCTCACTGCTTTTATCAGCCGAAACAAAGTGATTGTCCGAATGTGTTTAACACCTTTTAGGGAGGTTTGTTGATGAATAATTTTAATCCTTATTACCGGCAGCAAAATGGCATGAATGGTATGAACGGTATGAACGGCATGAATGGAATGGGTGGCATGATGGGAGGCATGGCTGGTATGGGTGTGCCGCAGGATATGGCGCAAAGCCAGCAGGCACCAGGAGTCGGCGGAGGTCCTATGGCGGATATGGCTGCACCAGGACAGCTTCCGCTCGAGCAGTCGTATATTGAAAACATTCTTCGTTTAAACAAAGGCAAGGTCGCAACGGTTTATATGACTTTCGAGAACAACGAAAAGTGGAATGCTAAAGTTTTTAAAGGAATCATTGAAGCTGCTGGCCGCGATCACATTATCCTAAGTGATCCGCAAACGGGCAAACGCTATTTATTATTAATGGTATACGTAAATTACGTAACGTTCGATGAAGAGATCAATTACAGCTATCCATATGGAACACAGCAGCAATCCGGGCAGCTCTCCCAATACAGCCCGCGCTGATAAGAATCCTTTAAATGTCTGGTCAGACAGATACAGAAAAAAGGCGTCCCGCTAAAAGGAACGCCTTTTCATTATGCTTTTACAACCGAAATGATCAGTAAGATCCAGCCAACGATAAATGCTACTCCTCCAAGAGGCGTAATCGGCCCGAAAAATTTCATGCCTGTGTTCGAAAGGGCATATAAGCTTCCTGAGAACAACAGAATTCCGATAAAGAATGACCACCCTGCTCCATTCAATAAAGCAGACGTTGGCCATTTTCCAAGCAGAATCCCAACGGCAACTAACGCCAAAGCATGATACATATGGTATTGAACACCTGTCTGATACACGTTCAGCATGTTGCGTTCTGTTAATTTTGCTTCCAGGGCATGTGCTCCAAATGCTCCAAGCATAACCGCAAGCATGGCATTAACCGCTCCTAATATAAGAAAAAGCTTCATAGTTCCACTCCTGTTTTTCTTTTATCTTACCATTGAAACTGACTGAATCAAAAGGTTGCCACAGGATTGTAAAGAATTTGGCGGACAGCTCGTCCATGATAAAAAAAGACGAACGCTAACGTTGTTTAGTTTGGCGTTCGGTATCCAGCATTCGGACGTATTGATCGATCTTTCGTTCCAGCTCCTCTTTTTCAACTAACTCTGAATGCAGTTCTTTAATAATTCCCTCCAGACTTTGAATCCGCTTTTCAAATTGAAAGAGCAGGTATCCTGCAATTACGATAGGAAACCCTACATTACCGAGGAGATATACTAAGTTAAGCCAATCATTTGCTTGAGTCATATTGTTTTCACCCCTCATTTTTTTCGAACATAAATCGAACGTATGTTCGTAAATTAAGTATAAAACGAAGGAGAATTTTTTACCATCATTCCTTTTTCATATTTCAATTTTGATTCCTTAGACCTACACAAAAAATAGGTTTAAATAATTTTTATAGTGGAATAAAGATACTAAGACAGAACAAACAACAAAGGAGGAACAACAAAATGGAACTTATTATTACGATGATATATACAATTTTAGGACTTGCCACTCTCAGTTTAATTGCAACAGCTGCTGCAGTTTACTTTTCTAATAAAAAGATCAACGAAAAAATTGAAATCGCAAAACGTAAAGATGAAAGAATGGAAAATCAACATACGTACGTATCGATCTAACAGCGTTTAAATAAACGCTGTTTTTTTTTGTTGTGAAAACCTTCGTTCTTTGCATTTTTGTTCAGCCATCTTTGATATTTGTTCGGTCGTATGCTTTTCTTGTACCGTCCCCCTAGATTTTTCACGGTTATGAACTCCATGCACCTTAAAACAGAAAAACCCGCTCCAAAGAGCAGGTTTTCACCAAATCCTTACTTAGAAATCAAAAATGGAATCTCCATTCCCATCATTATCATCGTTGTCGTCATCATCATATTCCATATCATAGTCCATCATCGATTTTTTGTGGCTTTTAGCTGGCGGAGCAGTCACCATGCTCACCGGCTTTTGAACCGGATGCGAAGGAACCCACTCTTTTACTGAAAGCTGATCGTCATCTCCCGCTTCCATCATTAATTCACACAGTGTATGGATGGCTGTGACATGTTCCCGAAGCTTAGGAGAGTTTTCTCCTAATTGCTTGATTTCCGCGAGATGCTTTTCTATTTTTTTCGCAAACTGGCTTACTGGTATATTCATCTATTTCACCACAACTATCTTTTTTTCTTATTCTACCAAACGGGGAACCAGAAATAAAATGACGCAGAAAAAGGCAGCTCCAAATAAGCTGCCTTTTCCGCTCCAAATCCGCGCAATAACCCTCATTAACAAGCATGCCTACGGTGATCCAGGCCGTAAGCCATGCAAGTGAATGCTAAAAATACGAATTCCTATTCTTCTTATTTTTAGTCTATTTCCGTAAACTTTGTTGCTTTTGTAAGAGGTTAATTTCCGCTACAGGACTCGCTTTCCGCAGGGTGTGCGGTGAGCCCCTTCGTCGCCTCGCGACATTGAGTGGTCTAACCTGTCCCACTCATCCTGCAGGACAAGGAAGGTTTCGACAGCGTTACATCGCACGAAGAAAATATGATTTTCATTTTCGAGGAGTCTCGTCCTTTCACTCCAATTAACTATTCAATGAAGAATTTCGATAAAATCTCTTAGTTGCAACAATCTTTTAGTTTTAAATAGATTTCCCCCTTTTCATTTTATTTTTTATATACCATAAACGATTGTTATGACGTATCCACCCAACTGAACGCCTGCTTATTGAATGTGCTGTTAACTGCTTGCTGAAAATCAGCTGCAATCACATTTTCCGATTCTTCATCCAGCAGCAATCTGCCCCAATGACCCACCGCAGGCAGAGCTTGTCCCGATTTCGGCAGAGAAGCAGCAACCATATAGTTCTTCATAACAGACCCCATTAGCAGCAGAACCCAAAGGATGTACGTCATAACTTCCATGTCCCTTCCCCTTTCAAAATTAGAATAATAAGTTCCCGATCTATTTAAAAACCAACTGGCAAGCTATTTGTTTTTCTTCCTCCCTTCAAACTTACCAATTTATGTGGTGTTAACTGCGATTATACGTACCTTATGATAAAATGTTTGTCATAATGTGCTTTTGTTTCAAAGTTTCTATCAACAAAAAAACTGCCTCTCATACAAAAAAGAGCAGATTGAGCATCCTTTTTTGTATAATAGGAAAAATAAGCTTGAATAAGTTAGCGAGTTCAGGCTGATTATGATAGAAAAAGACGCACACTATACGATTACATTAATAGTGAACTATTTTCTGTAGAAACGAGGAGGAAAATCATGTCCATACTTAACGAAATCATAACGTACAATCAAAAATTTGTTGAAAACAAAGAATATGAACCTTTTCAAACTACTAAATTTCCAGATAAGGGGCTCGTCATCGTCTCTTGTATGGATACACGTCTTACAGAATTAATGCCCAGTGCCATGAACATTAAGAACGGAGATGTGAAAATCATTAAATCCGCTGGAGCGGTTATCTCTCATCCGTTTGGCTCTGTAATGAGAAGCATACTTGTCGCAATCTATGCACTAAAAGCTGAGGAAGTAATGGTTATTGGCCACTATGACTGCGGGATGAGCAATGTAAATGCAGACGCATTGATTGCCCAAATGCAAGACCGTGGTGTGGAACCCTCCACACTAGATACTTTAAAATATTCCGGTCTTGATCTAAAAAAATGGGTGCAAGGCTTTGAGAGTGTAGAGGAATCAGTGCAAAACAGTGTAGAGTTAGTGAGAAATCACCCGCTGCTGCCAGAAGGCATCAAAGTGCATGGGCTCGTAATTGATCCTACCACTGGCAAACTAGACGTTGTAGATGCAGATAATTAAATAGATAAAAAAGAAGGCGCCTCCTAGTGAGGTGCCTTTTGATTTTCTAGACAATATAACGAAACGTTATTCAAAGATAGTAAAATCCTCCTGTTATTGCCAAAGAATTTAACGTTTAGAATCTCCTGAATTCGTGAATACACACTATAACTTCGTTTAAAGGAGAGGATATAAAAAATGGTTAAACCAATTGTACATGAATTTAATTCACAACAAGAATTGATTGCTGCTGCAAGTGATTTGAAAGCAAAAGGTATTCATGAAGACAATCTCTATGTCCTGTCACACGAAAAAGACGACACCCGTGATTTAGCAGATAATGCGGATGTTAATACAATCGGATTAAAAGAAGAAGGGTTAGGCACGGCGCTCAGCAACGTATTTGAGTCTAGAGGCGATGAGCTGCGCAAGAAGATGACTGAAATGGGGTTATCTGACGTAGAGGCAGATCAATATGAGAAGAGACTCGACATGGGTAAAATCTTACTCATTGTAAAAGATGAAGACAAAGTAACGAACTTGCCATAAGAAAAATAAAGAGTCGCTGAACCCGATTTGGGTTTGGCGGCTCTTTTAGTCATTTATGCAGGTTGCTTTAATTCTTTTAATTGGGGCTCATATATCTTTTTCAGCCTAAAGAGAGCCGCCTTCATTTCTCGCCTCATCTTCCATGTATAGAAAAAAGCAATATACCGTTCAAATGGATTTTTCTTAGAGGTCCCTTCGCACATCCATGTTAGTGTTGTTGAACCATGATTCTCAGAAAAGAAAATACCAAACCTTAAAATGGTTTCGCCTTTATTAATACGCATCTGATAATGAATGCTTTTTCCCGGGATACAGTGGGCGATTTTTAAACTTGCCGGAACACCATCGGTTTCCCAATATTGCGAAGCTCCTTCTCCCCTTTCTGGTCCCACATACATAAAGGGTATAGCTGCATTTTCGTCCATCTGCCATCGCGGCCAATTTTTCAGATGCAATAAGGATTCATATAACTCAAAATGGGAAATGTTCAAATCCGCAGTTTCTTTTACCCTCCAACCGGCTGGAATAAGAAACGCTACCAAAATAAATAAAATGATTATAATGCCTGTAAATAGCAATAACACCATGAGCATCCCTCCTGTTTTCTATTCTATTGAAAAATTTTTCCTTTCATGCGGTTTCTATTTTGGTTTTCCCGGGAATGAAAAGAGGACGAGGAGGAGTAAATATGAATTTACACAACGGCCAGCTGTTTTGGCCTTCAACATATACAGATGACGTTCAATATCCAGTACTTGAAGAGAATATTACATGCGACGTACTGATTGTAGGCGGAGGAATGTCCGGAGCGCTCTGTGCTTATACGCTAGGCAAAGAGACCGATCTCGACGTTGTCGTCATTGACAGGAGAAAACCAGGCTATGGCAGTTCGTCTGCAAACACCGGTCTCTTACAGTTTTCAAGTGATAAAATGCTTCACGATCTTATTGAACAAAAAGGGGAGCAAGATGCGGTTTATTTTTATCAGCTTTGTCAAAATGCTTTAGAAAACTTAAAAAATATTGCACAAAATTTATCAGAAGATCCTGAGTTCAGAGAACAAAAAAGCCTCTATTACGCCAGCACGGCTGAAGATGCCTCAAAGCTAGTCCGTGAATACGAAGCTTTAAAGAAATTTGATTTCCCTGTAGAATATCTCGAACCTCAAGAGGTTTCCTCACGTTTTCCTTTTTCAAAACCAGCTGCACTGGTAACGAGCGGTGACGCTGATGTTAACCCGTATAAATTTGTCCAGATCATGTTAAAAGATGCTGAAGCCGCTGGCGTAAGAATTTTTGAAGAAACTCCACTTATGCGAAAAACAAAAACAGTCCACGGATTTACATGTGAATCTGAAAATGGAACGATTCAAGCAAGGCATATCATTTTTGCAACGGGATATGAAAATGATTTTCTCGCACAGCAGCTAGGTGCTGACCTTAACCGTTCCTATGCGATTGCAACGGAACCTCTCCCATCACTTAAGACGTGGTACAAAGAATGGATGATCTGGGAAACGAAGCGCCCCTATTTGTATATGCGAACAACGAAAGATGGGAGGATCATTGCAGGAGGCTTAGATGAGGATCAGGCAGAGGCACCATTAAATGACGGCTTGATTGAAGAACGCGGAGAGCGAATCAGGCAAAAGATCATGGAACACTTTCCAGACCTGTCACTCGAAATTTCGCATTCCTGGTGCGCAACATTTGGTGAATCGCATGATGGGCTCCCCTATATCGGTGAACACCCTAACCGCCTAGGCGAATATTATTGCTTAGGTTTTGGCGGAAATGGAACAGTGTACAGTATGCTAGGTGCAGAAATAATCAAAGACCTGATCACAAAAGGCTTTCACCCCGCATCAAGATTGTTCACAATAGCGCGTGCAGTAAGCTTGTAAATCAATATTTCAAAGACACTTCTCCCGCTTTAGGGGGAAGTGTTTTTTTCACACATACAACCAATTCCATAAAATGGTTAATTATGTGATCGATCGGCTTTTTTATGATAAAGAGCATTTTTTATGTGATGCAGACCCTTTTTTATGTGATAATCTCTTATTTTTATGTGATGATGTAATTTTGAACCTCATAAAAAATAAAAAGCCAGCTAAATTTAGCTGGCTTCCCTATATTATGAAGCAGTCGGTGCTGCTGCAATTTGTTTTTTGATAAAATCAATCGACTTTTTATTAAAGATATCAGGCTGATCGACGTTGCAGACATGTCCACAATCTCTAATTGTCAATAGCTTTGAATGTTTCTTTTTATCGATAAATGCCTGGATCGGCGGCAAAAACATATAATCTTCCTCACCCATGATGTAAAGTGTAGGAATTGGCATTTCTTTTTTCGTTAACTTTTGCAAAAACGGATTAATCTTTAGCGTTAGCTTGAACCAGCGCTTAAATTCTTTCTGACAAAGCTTTTTCGCTTCACCTATAAACAGCGAACGCGATGCTTCGTGTCTTTTTTTCGGCATGATCACCCATGCAAATAAGCTGTAAAGCCACATGTAAGGAATAAAAGATTTGCATAAATTCCCCATTGCAATCAAAAACTGTGAACGGAAATTCATTTTCGTTACAGCCCCGCCAAGTGTCATAGATGCTACTCGTTCCGGTTTCAACTCAGCTATCGTCTGAATCAGAATCGTACCAAGTGAAATACCAACAAAATGCGCTTTTTGGATCTTTAAATGATCCATGACTTCGAGCACATCAAGGCTTACTTCTTTAAATGAGTATTTTTTTAACAAAAATTTCTCAGATTGAGATTTGCCGTGACCTCTTAGATCGACAAGCAAAATATTAAAGTGTTGTTTGAATTCTCTTAACTGTTTATACCAAATGGATGAACTGCCCCCTGCTCCATGGACAAAAATCACCCATTGATGATTTTTTTCGTGTGTATAAGTTTTGTAATGAAGCACTAAGTACTCCTCCTATTGGTTAAACGTCGATGAAAAATTCCAGCCTTCATTTTACCATACTATACATGTTTTGTACCCCCATCTGGGCAAAAGAATGTGTACAAACTGGAAACATGACGTATTTCTCTTTATACTATAGGTATATTAACGATAGTAAGGTCAGGAGGTTTCAAAATGGCTAAAGAAAGTTCATTTGATATTGTTTCACAAGTTGATTTATCCGAAGTAGACAACGCCATTAATATCGCAACAAAAGAAATCACAACACGCTATGATTTTAAAGGCAGCAAGAGTGAAATCACGCTTGATAAATCAAGTGAAGAATTAGTTTTAGTTTCTGATGATGAATACAAGCTTGAACAGCTGAAAGATGTATTAATTACGAAGCTAATTAAACGCGGTGTTCCAACAAAAAACCTGGATTACAGCAAAATCGAACAAGCTTCAGGCGGAACCGTGCGCCAGCGTGCAAAGCTTGTTACTGGAATTGATAAAGATAATGCAAAGAAAATCAACATTTTAATTAAAAATTCCGGTTTAAAAGTAAAGAGCCAAGTACAGGATGATCAAGTTCGTGTAACTGCAAAAAGCAGAGACGATCTTCAGCAGATCATTGCACTTGTAAGAGAAGCAAACTTGCCGATCGATGTGCAGTTCATTAACTACAGATAAACATAAAAAAGCTTGAGGAATTTATTCTCCTCAAGCTTTTTGTTTGAAATTTTCTTTTGTTGAGAGCCACTCATAAAAATGATGATATTGATAATATCTCGTACCTTTTAGTTCAATTTTAGGTATATCAGGATACTTTTGAAGAAGCTCTTCTACTTCATTAAGCGTCAATCCTACATAATTGCACAAATCTTTTTCTTTAATTAGCACCGGATACTCCGAAAAACTGTTACCTGGATTCTTAAAATTCTTCAATCCATCCCCGATAAAATAACCGAGTGCCGCCAGCCCTAATCCTATCCAGAGCAAACTGATCTCCATTTATACGGACTCTTTCTTGTCGCTGGCATCTAGAAGTTTCATCTGTTCAAGCTCCAGCCTCATCTTTTGCGTTTCGATCACATAGTTATCATGCTTAAGCCTTTCAAGTTCAAGCTCATCTTTTAGCATTTTGTGCTTCAGTTTTGTCTGTGATTGAAAGTGCCCCAATACGATTGCGATAATTGGAATTGAGAATATCATAATGACTGAAATTGTCCCCGTCATAGTATTCCTCCTAGAAATTTTTACCTTATGTTCCAATAATACCAAAAATAAAGAGAGCTCGTACAGACAAACATTTATTGATTTAGCTGTTATATAAAGACTGTTGCTTTATTGTTACCTCTCTTCATTGACAAGTTGATTGGAGCGCAAGGTGCGAGACTCCTGCGGGATCAGCGGGACAGGTGAGACCCCGTCAGTGCGAAGCGATAGGGAGGCTCACCGCCCGCCCCGCGGAAAGCGAGCATCCTGGAGCGGAAATCAACCACTTTCAAAAGCAACAATGTTTACGAAAACAGTATTTTGATTTTAAGAAACCGCCTTTTTTACGCCTTCTTTAATGACTTGTTCCGATAACCTAGCTAAGTCCTTCGCTTCTTGCTGCTGCGGATAAATTGGAGGATGAACCTCTATATGCACGCTAGCCGGCTTTATCCAAAATCCCTGCTGCTCCATAATTTTATAAGAACCATTGATTGTAACAGGAATAATTGGCACACCCGATTTAGTCGCCAGCTTAAAACTGCCGGCTTTAAATTCAGACATGTCATCCCCTTTACTTCTCGTCCCTTCAGGAAAAATAACCAAAGATGTACCGTTTTGAAGCAATTGTGCACCTTCATTAATCGCTTTTACAGACTGGCGCACATTCTTCCGGTCCATGAAAAGACAGTTCAACTGCTCCATCCACGTTCCGATAAAAGGCATCTTTTTCACTTCTATCTTAGATATAAAAGCTTTTGGCTTCTGAATGTATCCCAGCAAAAGAGGAATATCAAAATTTCCTTGATGATTACTTACAAACAGGACTGCCGTATCTTTCGGAATGTTCTCTTCCCCGCTTACCGTTATTTTTGATCCAGTCAGCTTTACTAAAGAACGCGCCCATTCTTTCGCTTTTTTATCAGCTAATTCATCACGTTCTTGAATCCTGGCTAATTTCTGTAGATTCTTTACGTGATTTAGTGCAGGTATTAACTTAATTAATACCGTCCAAAAATAAACAAACCAAATAATCGTTCTCAAAAATTCTCATCCTTTAACTAATTATTAATTCACCAGAATCACCATTAGGTGTATCTATCAAACTTCCCGCTGGAAATATAAACGTCCATGGCATACTAGTTTGGGCCGGAACCTCTAATGTGTAAGCAGATTCGAATTCCCCTAAAGACTCACCCATCTCTTTGTATACGACCTTCTTGCCTAAAAGTGACAATGAAATCTTAGAATAATTGTTTAATAAAACCGTTACCAAAAATTCACGCTTATGATTAAATGCGGTTTTTAAAAGAACAGCTTGGTACCCTTCTTTTCCTTCACCGTTAATTTCAAAAAAAACACGCTCAATCTCATGTCTGTCTTTTTGTGCTAAAGTTCTGTCCCACGCGGATTCAAATACCAATTTTTGCAAGGTTTATCACCCTTTCGATTCATCTTATCACAAATTTTTATTTGTTTTTTTATAAAAAGAGGTTAATCCGACAATTTTCTTGGGTATATCTTCCTTGTGCACGAATAACCAAAATTAGAAAGGGATGTGAATTATTTGAAAAAATGTTTTTTTGCATTACTTGTAGTATGTGTCATGCTGGCTCCTATGAGTGCCATGGCTGCAGGAAATGAATCCTCAAAAGCGCAAACTCAGACATTGCCGGTTAACCTTCTAGAAATTGACTCGGATGTGACTGCATTTTCTGATTTTACCGTAAGTGATTCTATGCGTAAATTAAGCGGCTCCATCAATTTAAACGGAAATGTACCAGATGCTGAAAATAAAATGCGTCCTGTATACAAGTTTAACCTCGAAAATAAAACGATGGATACATTGAGCAATTTAACGGTAAACATCCCTTATCCGCCTGGAACACAGCTAGATACTACATACCCTCCTGAAGTACTGATAACTGAAACCAACAAAAACCGCAACAAAGAAGACATCATTGCAGACTATGATACTACAACAGGCATTAAACTAACGCTTCCTGATATGGAAAAGCATGAGATTTTAACTTTTGACGTAAAGTTTTTCTTGCTTCCATTAGAAAATGATGAAGAAGAAACCGTTATAGATCTTCATAAAGTAATGATTAAACCTGAAGCGAAAGTCGTGGAATGGTTTAAAGAGGATGTAAAAGTAAGACTGATGCTGATGATGCACAACTCAAACAGCGTAATGATGGAAAAAGTGATGCTGAAATTAAAACTTCCTGAAGGAATTGAGATCCAAGATGCAATGATTACCGGCATTGAAGGTGCTACAGTAACGATCAAAGATGGCTATGCAATTATTTATCTTCCTAAGGTGGTAAAAGGTGATTCAAATATTGTCATCCACTTTAACATGAAGAAAATGAAAGGATGGGACAAGCTTCATCTTCCGTTAATTATTGGAATGGATGGAATGACTGATGTATCTCTTACTCCGCTTACGTTCACTTTAAAAGATATGCCTGAGATCGACTGGACTAAGATTATGGCAAAAGGCGATTTTATGGCTGAAATGAAAAAAGGTAAGCTTTGCTTAGATTATAAACTTAACATCGACAACAAAAACACTGCTGCTGCAAAAACGTATAAACTGCGCTTGCTTCTTCCTAAATCGGTTAAAATTGAAGACCTTAAAGTTTCTGGATTAGAAGGCGCAAAAATTGAAATGGATACAGAAGGTGTAATCTGGATCATCATCCCTTCATTGAACGCAGGAATGACTAACCTTCATGTAAGCTTGACTGGAACGTACACAGGTTCTTCAAGTGATCTATCAACTGACATCGTGACAGAAGGCTCAAATGGTGTTACAGCAACACTCTCAACAACCGTTAAAGGCATGACTTCGACTGACAGTGATACTACTGAGGTCATCACAGTTGAGAAGCCAACAAATGCTTCAGGCGGGTCAGGGAACACCCTTCCAAAGACAGGAAGTCCTTTCAGTCAGTTAACTTGGTCAATGCTCGGATCACTTTTTGTACTATTAGGAATCGGACTGTATGCTAAAGCAGCCCGGATGCAGGCATGAATAAAAATACGTTAAAACGCGGAGGAATTGCGGTCTTTCTTCTCGGCATCGCTCTCCTTATTCTTCCGGTAATAACAAGCTGGCAGACCAGCAGCGAACAACAGGCACTTGAAAAGGAATGGAATGACCTAAACACCTCTTATGGCAATCCTTTTACTCTTCCTTCCGTTAAAGCTGCTAAAGCACCGGAGACTAAGAATGAAGAAAATCCAAACACATCTGAATCATCTAAGGAAAAAGCGATGGAGAAAGGTGTTATAGGGAAAATGTCGATTCCTAAAATAGATTTAGAATCCATGATGGTTCCAGGTGTTACTCAAAAAGACCTCCAAAATGCGATTGGATGGATGACAACAACATCTTTTCCTGGCGAAAAAGGAAACACCGTAATGGCCGGACATCGCTCTCACACATACGGCCAGTTCTTTCACCGTTTAAATGAAGTGGATAAAGGCGATATGGTAAAAGTTGAAACCACTTCTGGATCGATTCTGTACAGAGTATATGAAAAAACAGTCGTAAAGCCAGACAACCTTTCTGTCTTAGATGCTAAAAAAGAAGAAGAGATTACATTAATAACGTGTGAACCTCTTTATTCTGACGAGTTTCGTCTTATAGTAAGAGCAGAACGCATTAATTAATCGCCGTTTCCGCAAACATTGTTGCTATTGAAAGTGGTTGATTTCCGCTTCAGGATGCTCGCTTTCCACGGGGCGTGCGGTGAGCCTCCTAGGCTAAACAAGCCTGCCGGGGTCTCACTAAGTAAGCATCTGTGCTCCTGCGTCTGCAAGTTAATTCTATTGCAGCGTGCTTCCTCGTCATGCCTTGCGAGAAGTATACTCAGGTGGTTGGCACGCTGATCCCGTAGGAGTCTCGACCTTCCGCTCCAATCAACCAGTCAAAGAAGCATACTGAACAAAAAATGTTCAAAAGTAACAATCTATTAGAAATGATCCTTTTTTAAAAAACTAATTTCAAAAAAGCTGGCTCGTAATCGTGTTTACCGCGATTCGAGCCAGCTTTCTTATTTATTCATAAATCGAACTCGCAGCTTTCAACAAATTTGATTTTGCCTTCTTGCTGTCTGTCTCTTCTTCTTTCAAATATTCCATTTTATGATACAGACCGTCCTCTTCCCATGCTAAAATCGGCAAGTCTGAACTTCCAGAAAAATAAGCTTTTATTCCGTTTTCAAGCTTAACCTTTTCGTTCGTTTCCAGTTTTTCTGCATTCGGAAGAAAGTTAGATATCCGGTAGGCTAAATAGACATTCTTGCCTTCCTGCCTTGGATAAAAAACAGAGTCAAGAAGTATGTTTCTTTTTTCTCCCCAATCCGAAATTTGAAAGGTAGATAAAGCCACTTTGAATGGCAGCTTATCAGGCAGTTCTAAAGAAAACGGAAGAGCCTTTTGTGCCTCTTCTTTTGAAACGTGTTCATAATATCTCGGGTAAGCACCTTTTATATGGTCCAGCAGTTTTAACTTTTTGTCATTTAAAGTACCCTGCACACTGCTTGAACAGCCAGCAAGAAAGACAATTATAACCAGATAAACAAACATCTTCTGCTTATTCAACCGCCCCACCCATTCCTTTATTTTTTGGAAGATGATACTTTGACTTTCCAGTTATGATCACACGTTGCTGAGATTGTACCTCTTTTTAGCAGATAGTTAGCCATCAGTTCCGATACATCGATTGGAATATCTTTTACAACACGCTTTCCTTTAAACATATGGTAGTCTCCGCCACCGCCTGCACGGTAGTTATTCATTACTACTTGATACAGTGCGTTATCATCTACCTCTTCACCTTTGAAGGCTAATTCAGTAATTCTTTGTCCAAATGGTTTTGATAGATCGATCGTGTATCGGATCCCTTCCCACATGTCATAATTGTAATGCTGCGGCTTAGGAACAGAAAATGCCGGATTAACAGCCACTTTACCATCTTCATTCAATACAAAATAGGAAGCTGATCTCTCCAAAGCCTCTCTCATATCCTTACCTGTGATCTCAACCACTTTTAACGTATTTGGATAAATATAGTTTGATACGATATCGCGCATTGTAACACGGGAAGAAAAACCTTTTGACCGATTATCAAATAAAGCTGTGCTTGAAATTTCCGTACCCGCAGCATCCATCTGTACTTTATTAATAAACTCGATCAAAGGGGTGTCTCTTAATCTCGTTTCCATCGGATCGGTAATCTCCATATCTCCCTCAATAACACCGATCGGCTGATCTAGCCATTCCTGAGCTTTTTCTTCATATGGAACAATTAAATCCAGTACCACCTCATCAGGCTCATAGCCTTTTGCAGAAAGAAGAGAGGATTTCTTACTGATCACTTCCCAAGAACCGTTACTATTTCTAATTGTTACTTCTACATGACCTACTGAAGTTCCTTGTGTACCTGGCTGAATAACCGTTACACCATTTATTTCGCTTTTTTCTATTAGACGATGCTGATGACCAGTTAAAAGGACATCAATACCCTCGACCTCCATACATAGCTGGTAGCCTTGATTTTCCCCGGTTAAAGTCTCCGTAGGTTCGCCAGATTCTATGTCTCTTTCAAATCCTCCATGATAGGAAACAACAACAATATCTGCCTTTTCTTTTAAGACCGGAACCCATTTTTTTGCCGTTTCAACGGCATCAAGAAACGTTATGCCTTTTATATGTTCAGGGTTCTCCCAATTCGGTATGTAATGTGTCGTCAGGCCAAGGACTGCTAGCTTAAAGCCGCTTCTAAATGTTTTTACTACATAAGGCTCGCCAAACAGCGGCTGACCTGACTCCTCCCATACTATGTTTGCAGACAGCCACGGAAACTTTGATTCATTCACCGTTTTCTGTAAAACAGGCAGCCCGTAGTTAAATTCATGATTTCCGATCACAGCTGCATCAAATTCAAGCTCGTTCAATAGAAGCGCCATGGGATTAATAGATTCTGTACCCATCCTTGCGTAATGATAAGTAAGCGGTGTTCCTTGTATGAGATCACCGTTGTCAATTAACAAACAGTTACCGTTCTTTTTCATTTCCTCTTTAATGAGAGCTGCAGCCTTAGCAAGCCCCAATTCAGCTTTTTCGTTGTTTCCATATGTTAATGGGAGCACGTTTCCATGTACGTCACTCGTAACATATATATGGATGGATTCTTCCAAAACATCGACCTTCCCTCTATGATCCTAGTACTCGTATTATACTATTTTACTGTTCTTTTCACATTTACAAAAAATTTACTTTTAATTTAAAAAATTATGGTATTATGGAAAAGCAGTAAAATTTTACATATTATATGGGGGTTCGACAAATGTTTAAAAAACTAGCAACAGTCGGCATGTCCGTATTACTTGCCGGGTCTGTTTTGGCCGGATGTAGTTCCGACGAGAATGAATCTGGTAAAAGTGGAGAAGGATACGCACCAAAAGAATTAACGGTACAATTCGTTCCATCTCAAAACGCTGATACTTTGGAAGCAAAGGCTAAGCCGCTTGAGAAGCTATTAAAAGAAGAACTGGGTATTGACGTAAAAGTGAGCGTTTCCACTGATTACAACACAATTATTGAAGCAATGAAATCTAAAAAAGTTGATGTAGGTTTCCTTCCTCCAACAGCTTATGTTTTAGCAAAAGAAAACAACGCAGCTGAAGTAATTCTTCAAGCACAGCGTTATGGTGTAAATGAAGAAGACGGCTCACCGACTGATGAGCTTGTTGATAGCTATAAATCCATGATCATTGTAAAAGCTGACTCTGATATTAAGAGTTTAGAAGATTTAAAAGGCAAAAAAGTTGGTTTCCAAAACGTAACTTCTTCTGCTGGATACGTATGGCCTGCCGTTTCTATGATGGATGCTGGAGTAGATCCGATGTCTGATGTAGAAACCGTTACATTAAAAGGACATGACCAAGCTGTTTTAGCTGTTATTAACGGAGATGTTGATGCTGCTGCCGTGTTTGAAGATGCTCGTAACATTGTTGTTGGTGATTACCCGACAGTCTTTAAAGATGTACGTGTTCTTCACCGCACAGAACCAATTCCTAACGACACAATTTCTGTCCGTTCTGATATGACTGACGAGTGGAAAAAGAAAATCCAAGAAGCTTTCATTAACATCGCAAAGAGCGAAGAAGGCAAACAAATTGTTAAGGATATCTATTCACACGAAGGTTATGCAAAGTCTCAAGACAGCAACTTTGATATCGTTCGTGATTACGGTGAAAAAGTAGCTGAGTAATCCTGCCTGCACAACGTTAAAACCGCATGAGGTCAGCCCTCTTCGCGGTTTTTTCTTTGATTTTGTATCTCAGTAAGTTTTGCAGGAATGCTCTCTGTATTTATCGAAATTTTCAAGTATTACACGAATCTAGCAGAAAGTTGGTCACACAACCATGATCGAGTTTAAAAATGTCTCAAAGGTATACCCTAACGGAACCGTCGGCTTAAATAATATTAATTTAACGATAGAGCCTGGCGAGTTTGTCGTCATTGTAGGACTTTCAGGTGCTGGTAAATCCACACTGCTCCGATCCATTAATCGCCTGCATGAAATTACAGATGGGGAAATTGTCATTAACAATCAATCCATCACGAACGCAACCGGAAAACAGCTATTAAAAATCCGCCGTGATATCGGTATGATTTTCCAAAATTTCAACCTTGTAAAGCGCTCCTCTGTTTTGAAGAATGTTCTTTCTGGACGTGTTGGCTATCATTCAACACTGCGTACTGTTTTGGGCATGTTCCCAAAAGAAGATATTGACCTTTCTCTTCGCGCTCTAGAGCGTGTAAATATTTTAGAAAAAGCATACTCCCGTGCAGATGAGCTTTCAGGCGGACAGCAGCAGCGTGTTTCTATCGCCCGTGCCTTGGCACAAGAAGCAAAGATCATCCTTGCCGACGAGCCTGTAGCATCACTCGACCCATTAACAACTGTACAAGTTATGGATGACTTGCAGCGAATCAACCGTGAGCTTGGGATCACAACAATCGTGAACCTTCACTTTATTGACCTTGCGAGACAATACGCTACACGAATCATCGGACTGCGCGCAGGTGAAGTTGTGTTTGATGGCCCCGTATCTGAAGCTACAGATGATAAATTCTCAGAAATCTACGGCCGTGAAATCAGTGAAGACGAGCTGCTAGGTGAAACAGTATGATGAACACGGAATTGAATCAAGAAAAACAGACACTCAAACCTCTTGGTAACGTTCCATCTCCGCCAAGTAAATTTAAGCATTACTTAACAGCACTTATTATAATTGGCTTACTTTGGGCGAGTGCTTATAAAACAGATGCGACTTTTCAGGAACTGCTGACAGGACTGCCAGAGATGGGTGTCTTAATGGATCAAATGCTGCCGCCTGACTGGGCATACTTTGAACCGATTATAGAACCCATGCTCGAAACCATTCGCATGGCCGTCCTTGGAACAACATTCGGAGCGATCCTAGCGATTCCATTATCACTTCTTGCAGCATCGAACGTTGTAAAAAGTAAAATTCTCTTTTATCCAACTCGCATGTTTTTAAATTTAATCCGTACGATTCCTGATTTGCTGAAAGCAGCTATATTTGTAGCGATCTTTGGTCTTGGTGCAATTCCAGGTATTTTAGCATTAACTTTCTTTTCACTAGGACTTATTTCTAAACTATTATATGAAACGATAGAAGCGATCGATAAAGGACCTCTTGAAGCAATGACCGCAGTAGGTGCAAATAAGATACAATGGATCTTTTTCGGTATTGTACCGCAGATCTCCGCTCATTTTATGTCGTACACGCTTTATACATTTGAAGTTAATATTCGTGCGGCAGCTGTTCTTGGTCTGGTTGGCGCAGGCGGGATCGGTCACTATTATGAAAAAACACTCGGCTTCCTTCAATACGACCGGGTAGCATCTATCATTATTTTCACGCTCGTCATTGTTTTGATCATTGATTATACAAGCACGAAGATACGGGAGAAATTGCTATGAGTACGTATTCTGTTAAACGACCGCCTAGACGAATCTTTTTTAAACTGACGATTTTTGTTTTGCTGACCGCCCTCTATGTTTGGTCTTTTGCTGGAATAGAATTCAATGGATTAAAAGATACAGCAGGTATTATTTCAAAAGCCATTCTCTCAGGAATTCTGAATCCAGATTGGGATTACGTTTACTTGCCTGAAGGAGAAGATTTGCTCAGGGGCTTACTCGATACGCTTGCGATTGCCATTTTAGGTACTTTTATTTCAGCTATTTTATGTGTACCATTTGCTTTTTGGGCAGCAAACAACATAAGCAAATTTAAGCAGATTTCGGGAACAGGGAAATTTGCACTTAGTATCGTTCGTACATTCCCAGAGATCATTATGGCGATTATTTTTATAAAAGCTGTAGGTCCAGGTTCATTTGCCGGAGTTTTGGCACTAGGACTTCATTCAATTGGCATGTTGGGCAAGCTGTTTTCAGAGGCTATTGAAAACATGGATTTAGGACCAACAGAAGCTTTGCTTGCGACAGGTGCAAACCGCTTCCAAATCCTTTGGTTCGCCGTGCTTCCGCAAGTATTTCCTGACTTTTTGTCATACACATTGTATCGCTTTGAAATCAATGTTCGTTCTGCAACAATCTTGGGGGTAATCGGTGCTGGAGGTATCGGTACACCACTGATCTTTGCCTTAACATCACGGGACTGGAACCGAGTAGGGATTATTCTTTTAGGTATTGTCGTGATGGTAACGTTGATTGATATTATTTCAGGTTATATCCGCAGAAGAATAGTGTAGTTAATAAAAAGAACCAGAAGGCGGTACTCGCTTTCTGGTCTTTTTGTGTTTAAAATATCAGAGGAATCGACATTATTTCCGCGGGAATAATCATTATTCTACAAAAATAGTTAAAATGAAAAAAGCCTAAGAATCCAAATGGATTACTTAGGCTTTTACTATTACTTAGTAATTTTAATTTTTGCAGTACTGCGGTCTGCTGCTTCTTCCAATACTTCAATTTTTAAACCGTAAGAAGGAAGCTTTAAACCAGAGTACGGGCTAGATGGACTCCAATAGTTTGCAGTATCATCAAACAATGATACCGGCGCTTTTGCTGCTTGATACATGTGATTTCCTTGTCCATAATCCACATCAAGTGCAGCACCCTTCACTTTACTGAATGTCGCATCATAGATTTGGTATCGTGTGCTTGCCAAATCACCAGTTGCTTCATTTCCACCCCAACGGTGAACGTTTTGGTGAGCGTCAACGACACCGACAAAACCTTTACCAGGATGTGCACCAACCCAGTTGTTGTCATAAGCACTGTTCACATACCAGATGACCATACCAGGATCATAAGACATGATAGAATTGCCGCGCTTTAAGTGCGCAAGACCATTGTCCACGCCGTCATGGTTACGCCATTCAACTAAATAGTAATGAGACTTCAATTCTTTCCCTTGATGTTTTTCAAAATGATCTAAAGCAAACTTAGGTGTTCCTTCAGCTCCATCTTCAAAAGCAGTTGCCCCATTCTTCGTTACTTTTACATTATCAACGAAGAAACCTTCTTCATTGCTGCCCCAGTCAGTCATGTAACGGAATTGAAGCTGAATGTTTTGACCAGCATATTGGCTTAAATCAATAGACTCGTGGATCCATCCATTTGAATGCCCTGTATAACCAGGCATATTTTCCTGAATAGCAGGGTATCCATCTGAAACAATATCACTGTTTGTGTTAGGTGTAGAAAGGGATTTCCAAGTTGCTCCGTTATCAGTAGAAACCTGAACCATCGCATAATCCCAGTTTGATTCAATTTTATACCAAGCGTCATAATCTAACGTTGCTGATGCAGCACCCGTCAAATCAACGTTTGTTACCATCTTATGATCGATTTCATCGCCTCTTCCGCCATAATACGCGTAGGAGCCAGATGCAGGTGTTGTAATTTGATTTACTTGATCAGGCAAGTTGATACGAACTGCATCTTCGTTTGTACCTTTTGTAGATGCTTGATCAAGAGTAACTGTAACACCGTTTTTGCCAAGAGAGCTTGCATTTACAGTCTTGCCTTGCAGCCATTTTCCACCGATAGTAGATTGATAGAATTCTTTTGCAAGAGGGCTGAATCCGGTTGGTTCTGTTCCTGGAATCTCACCAGCCCAGCTACCGCTAGACATGATCGACCAATAAGAAACCGGCTCACCGTAAGGAGAAGAATAAACCGTATCATACTCATCCGGATAGTTCAGATCGTGGCCAAATTCATGTGCGAATACACCAGTTGCTCCATCTTCTGGCTCAATTGTGTAATCATATGCAGCCATTGCTCCGCCCCAGTATGGAACTGTTGCAGTTGAACCAGGAATCGCGTAGACACCGCCAAGATTCCAACGGTGAGACCAGATTGCGTCAGCTCCTAAGCTTCCGCCGCCTGCTTCTTCACCTACACCAGCGTGAACAACCATTAAGTGGTCAACAAGTCCGTCTGGCTCACGCTTGTTTCCGTCACCATCAAGGTCGTAAATATCTTCTTTATCATATAGTGTTAGATCAACACCATTATCTGCAGCTGCTGCTAAAGCTTCTGCTACTAGATTACGAGGTCTAGAGTCATTGTCAGAAGCGTTGTTTCCACCGTAGTAAGCTGCAGGATTCTTTGCTGTATACCAACCGTAAACATCTCCATCAATCGTATAAGATCCGCCTGATTGCTGCAGGTAGAACTGTTTCATAGAAACCATGTTCTTACCGTTTGGACCTGTATATCCATTATCTCCGAAAATCATATCGCGATAGTGCTGTTGCGTATATTTCGGATAATGGAAATCCGTTTCGGAAGATGTAATGCTTCCTTCTTTATAGTCATTATAGTCAATTAATAAAACTAATACTTGGTCTTTGCGTACATCACCACTGTATGTTTCAGCTTGTGCACTATCTAATGATGACGTAATTGCTGTACCAGATTTCTTACCGCCTTTGCCAGGAGAAGTCGTCGTAGAACCACTGTCAGTTGAAGACTTCATTTCTCCCTTTAAGAATTTAGCAGTCTCTTCTACATCATGCTTCTCATGTAGGTGAACAGAACTGCCTCCTGCACGTTTTTTCAAATATTTATTTAGTTCTGCCTCTTGCTGTTGTGGAGTTAACCCCGCTTTGATGACACCACGCTCTGTCAATGACTTGATTAAGCGATCCTGATTGACTATCCCTAGGTCAACTGGTGCCACGTCTTCATTGTGTTTTTTAGCTGCAACCGGATCTACTGATGCTGGGCTTGTCCAAAGAAAAGTCCCCGCGAGAACCGAAGCTGCCGCAAAACTAGTAAGAACTCGTTTCATCCCTTACATTCCCCCTAACAGAATTTTCGCATTTTTGCGACTTTTTAATTTTAACATAAACATTTTCCATTAAATGTGAGTAATTTTAACTATTTTTGTGATTTTTACTAGTCTTTTTTTACTATTTATAGGTATTTTTGTAGTTACATAGTTTTAATTTAATAGAATCACCACTACTTTTTATTCATTTCCGTAAATGTCTGCACAAAATCAATTATCGCTGGTCCCAGCAGAACGATGAATAGACTAGGAAAAATAAAAAGAACGAGTGGAAAAAGCATCTTTACAGGTGCTTTCATGGCAGCTTCCTCTGCACGCTGCTTTCTTCTGTCTCTAACTTCTGCTGATTGCACACGGAGTACCTGAACCATTCCGATTCCTAGTTTTTCCGCCTGTAAAATAGCACTGATAAAATAATTCACTTCATCAACGCCAAGCCGTTCACGGATTTTACCTAATGATTCTCTTCTCGTTTTTCCAAGCCTCATTTCTTCTAAACAGCGATGAAATTCGCCTGTCAAAACGCCATCTTTTTTAGAGACTAACTTACTTAGTGCTCCATCAAATCCTAATCCCGCTTCAAGACTTACTGTTAAAAGATCTAATACGTCTGGAAGCTCACGCAATGCCAAATAATTTCTCGTTTTTATTTTTTGTTTTAAATAGAAACCAGGTAAAAAGGCAGCGATTCCAAACCCTATCAAGAAAAATAACAACCCAGCCCCAAACGAAACGTTCAATAGCTGGCTGTAAAGTACAGAACCGATTGGAAAGAAAACAAACAATGCGATCTGCAGCATGCGATAATCTACAGGTGACATTCCAAACGGATTTCCAGCCTGATTTAGCAATTTTTCTATCTTTGCTTCTTTTTCACCTGGCATTTTTCTTTTGAAACTTCTTTTAAAATCTTTCCATAACGGCATAATGAATCGATCCCCAAAAGAAACTGTCCCTTCTAAGGCAGCAGCTGTTTCAAGGTTGCTTTTTTGGCCATTTTTCCCTAACGCAGTTGAAAGCCGTCTTTCTACAAACTGTCTTTTTTCACTCGTCCAAACATATACCGCGTATGCTGTTAAAGTAATGGTTACAAAAAAAGTAAAATACATCATCCGTCTACACCTCGATCGTTGTGATTTTCCGGATTAAAATAAAGCCAATGATTCCTGAAATAGAGCCGCATGCAATCATCACCCAGCCAATCACGTTTTCAAACAGAGTTCCAATATAATCGGGTTCAATCATATATAAGAGAATCGCAAGTATAAGCGGCAATAGTCCGATAATTATTCCTGATAGTTTCCCTTGTGCTGTTAATGTTGTAATCTGCCGCTGTATTTTTGTCCGGTCCCGAATGGTTTCTACAATTTTATCTAGAACTGTTGCAAGGTTGCCGCCAACCGTCCGTTGAATAATAATCGCCTGAATCATTAGGTCAAGGTCTTCGCTCGGCATACGTACTTTTAATTCATTTAACGCTTCTTCAATCGTGCTTCCATACTGCATTTCTTTCAGTACTCTTTCCATTTCCTCTTTTACAGGAGATTGCGCCTCTTCAACCACTGTCATTAACGCTTGTGGAAAGCTGAACCCTGCTCGCAAAGAACCCACAACGGTTGTAATTAAATCCGGCAAACCTTCATTAAATTGTTTAATTCTCTGTTTCTTCTTTTTCTTAACCCACATTCCTGGTGTTATAAAGCCGATAATCGCTCCAATTATTAATAGGAAGAAAGAATTTGTGATCAGTAAAAAGAGCATCGCTAAAAGTGCGATCAAGATCCATTGAAAAAGCACATACTCCTCAGGCTTTAATGGAATACCAGCTTGCTCAAGCATGACTGAAAGCTTTTTATTTTTTTCCTTTGAAAGAACTTCATCTCTCACTTTTTGCTTATACATTTGAACTTGAACAAAAGCATTGAAGTTCGAAGTCTTAGGCTTTTTTCCGCTTTTTAATTCTAAAAAATGCTTCATGCGGCGCTCTAACCGCTTATTTGACATAAAAATCAGCTTTAGCAATCCATAAAAGAACAAAAAGGCAGTCAGTAAAATTAGAAGAAGGAATAAATAAACCATTACTGCCAGTCCCCTTCCATAAAGACACTTGGTGGAATGTGAATACCTGATTGTTCAAGGCGCTCAAAGAATTTAGGTCTCACACCAGTAGGCACTAAACGTCCTATGATCTTTCCTTTTTCATCAACGCCTTCTTGTTTATACTCAAAAATATCCTGAAGGACGATCACATCACCCTCAAGCCCTTGCACTTCGGTTATGTGCGTGATTCTTCGCGTACCATCTTTAAGGCGTGCCTGCTGAATAATTACATCAACAGCTCCTGCAATTTGCTCGCGTATCGCTTTAACTGGCAGATCAACACCGCCAAGCAAAACCATTGTTTCAAGTCTGGCGATCATATCTCTTGGCGAGTTAGAGTGACCCGTTGCAAGTGACCCGTCATGACCTGTATTCATTGCCTGCAGCATATCAAGCGCTTCACCGCCTCGCACCTCCCCGATCACAATGCGGTCAGGACGCATACGCAAAGAGTTTCGAACTAGATCTCTGATTGTAATCGCACCTTTTCCTTCTATGTTTGGCGGGCGTGATTCCAGCGATATAACATGTTCCTGCCAGAGCTGTAATTCAGCTGCATCTTCAATTGTAATAATACGTTCATCACCTGGAATAAAAGATGAAAGTACATTTAAAGTCGTCGTTTTTCCTGATCCTGTTCCGCCGCTGACAAAAATGTTCAAATGGGCCTTTACACAGGCTTCAATAAATACTGCCATTTCTCTCGTAACTGTCCCAAAGTCTATTAAATTCTCAATCGTATAAGGGTCTTTAGAAAATTTACGGATGGTTATCGTAGGACCAATCAAAGACAGCGGCGGAATAATAGCATTTACACGCGAACCATCGGGCAGACGCGCATCAACCATCGGACTGCTTTCATCA
Organism: Fictibacillus halophilus; assembly: GCF_042680145.1. GTDB lineage: Bacteria > Bacillota > Bacilli > Bacillales > Fictibacillaceae > Fictibacillus > Fictibacillus halophilus_A. The sequence continues at coordinate 3,143,625 of NZ_JBHTNQ010000001.1, forward strand.
ATTCTTCTGCCGATTGGTGCACAAATTTTTTCAATAACATTCAGGACATGTTCATCGTCTCTAAATTGAATAGGCGTTAATATGAGCTTTCCTTTTTGCTCTGCATATACCTGATTCGGCCCATTTACCATGACTTCCGTTACGTTTTCATCAAGAAGCAGCGGATTGATCGGACCAAACCCTGTCAGGTCATTAATCAATTCATCGATAACCTTTTTGCGGTCTACTGCACCCCTGAATGTTTCATCATCTTTTATAAAATCAATGGCCATGCCATCTAGTTTCGGAATAATCTCTTCTACAGAAATATCTTTTAGTTCATCTAAAATTTGTTTGTGCAGAAGATTTTTAAGCTGCTGATGCTTCGTTACTTTTTCCATGCGTTCAGAGGATTTTTCGTTTCCTTTCACATCTGTTTTTTTTGGCTGGCGAAAGGTTGACAGCAAATCCTTTTTAGCTGCAGCTTGCTGTTCAGCAGACTGTTCTTCTTGCGGAGAGGCTCCACCTGGATTTTTGGCTTGGATTTTTTCTAATAAACTCATGTGTCCCTCTCCTTAACTTTTTACTTTTGATTTGCGGAATAGTTTTGTTAATATGCTGCTTGTTTTAGATTCAGCCGGTATTAAAGTGATTTCTCGTCTAGTTGAAATCTGCTCAGCCATTTTAAAAACGGCCTTCGCAATATCTGTTTTTCCTTGATTCACAACAAAAGGAATTCCAATATTTAAAGATTGTGTAGCTACCTGCCAGTCATTCGGGATAAAGATAGGGTTTTCTATGCCTAAGATATCCGCTACGTCTGACGCATTAATGACGCTTTCCATTGTTGCACGGTTTACAACCACCTGAACTTTGTCTTTTAAACCGAGCATATCGAAAGTTTCAAGCATTAATTTTGTATTTTTCAGCGTCGCCATCTCAAGATTTGTAAGAAGCAGAATTTGATCAGCTTTTTCAATGATAGGCAAGTTTCGCTCAGGCAAACCTACTCCAGTGTCGGTTAAAACATAATGGTGCTCCATTAATAATAAGTCGAGAACCTTGCTGACAGCGGCTTCACCAATTAAATCTGCATGCTCCGGTCTTTCTGGGGCAGCAAGAACCTTTATTCCAGATTCGTGACGATTCAAATAACTCAGCAAAGAATGCTGATCCATCTGCTGTATTTCTTCAACAACATCTTTAATCGTAAAAGTGGTCTGAAGGTCCAGTGCTAAACTTACATCGCCAAATTGAAAGTCTGCATCCACAACACCGATCTGTATGTTCTTTTTACACAGTGCAACAGCAAGGTTAACGGTCATAACGGTGCGGCCGATCCCTCCCTTTGCACTGCATACTGCAATCATCTCGCCCCGTACCTGTCTTTTCACTTCTCTTTGTTCTCCCAGTTGGCTGTCCATGCTTGCCTACCCCTTTTTCCGCATATTCTTTTACTCTAAAACGTTACTTTGTTCTTTTTAATTTGCTTCGAACGGCAAGATGAATATTTCCGTTTTCCTCGGCATTTACAATATTCAAAACGTCTTGTGGAAACATCTCTAACGTGGCTGAAGTATATTCCACATACGGTTCACCTTCAGTCGGTTCAACCATTTTTCTTCCGATGGCAAGAACTCGTACATTCTCCATAATCATCTTTGTTTCCATCTGATCGCCCTTTTTTATAGAAGCAAAAACATCCACATAATCTTCTGGTTCAATTAAGTTCGAAACCGACTGTACGAAATTAACACCAACAGATACAGCCCGGAATTGTTCTTTTACCTTTCGGCTGATACGCAATGATTCTTCTGTCGTTGTACGGGCATTATGGGTTAAGAAAACCTCGCCTTCAGCCATTTTTGTTGTAGCATAGTGATTTTCTATTGATTCAATTCTCTTAACTGAATCTGGGTGCACAGAAGCTTCTGGAACGTTTTCAACAGTCAGCATTTCGGCTGTGATTTTTTCGTTTTGTTTAATATCCCGTTTAGCCGTTACGACTTTAACCGTGTTTTCAGAGAGAACCGTTGCCGCATTGTAATCACCCATATAGTTATAAAATAAAAAAGTTGTAATAAGTCCCATAAAGATTGCCGTTCCTAAAATGAGTTTTGCCCTCATGTCTTCACCTACTCTGTTAGTCTTATGCTAAATGCACCTTTGTTCACATCGACTGGCTTAACAAACCCAGTTCCTGCGCGTTTAATAAACATGCCAGTAATTGAAGTGTCTTTGGAATCCATAGGCTTCGTAATGTAAAAGTAAGCGAACCCTGTGATTTTCACTTCTTTTAACTGGTTGCCGTCTGTTTCAAGCCTTTCATATACAGGAATCAATATAATTCTGGAACAATCCCGATGGTGTGTTTCCCCTTCTGGATATGGACAGCTATTGATTCGTTCTTGAATGACTGCCCGTGTTTTCCCTGCAATATTACCTGTTTGTGTATCTAAAACATCTCCCACTTCAAGTTCGTTTTGGTATCCTTTTAATAGATTATCTTCATACGTTGCTGCACCAGTTCCTCCAAGGGCTAGAACTCCGAAGTTTCCGGCTTCAACACCAGTCTGATCGACTTTCAGCGAATATTCTTTGTTGAATTCCAAACCTAAACTTTCATCGATGCCAAGCGGCGCGACGCCCGCGGCTTTCCCCATCGTTCCAAGCTCTGCTGCAGCATGTACATTTACTGGTGCCGTATCAAAACCGAAAAGCTGTGAAAACGTCAAGGGAACTTCTCTTGAAAGATCTACGCTCACTTTGTCTTCCATTTGAATCTTCATATCTTCCAAACTATGATTCTCACTATGTTTTTCAAGGGTTTCATGAACAATCGTGCGAACCGATTCCTCTTCATGTGTTAGCTCCTGAGCACCAGAAAGAACCGCAGCATTAGCTGATTTTTGCAGATGGGTTTTCGTTAAAAACAGCTTTCCGCCATCAATAATGAGTCCTGTCATCGCTATGAGCGCTACAAGGCTAAAGGCAACAAGCAAGATTGTATTGCCTTCTTCTTTTTTTATAAGACGCCTCATCTTTATTCACCTCACTCCACCCGAATAGTAGATTCCGTTTCAACAGGTATCGTTTCTCCAAACAACTTTCCCATTCCAGGTGTAATAAATTTGTGCGGATACGACAAGGTAACGGTCACATACTGGCCAGATTCTCTTGTTGAGGAGTCCGGCGTAATTCCAATCTGGAGAAGAGATGGATCTTTTATCTGTACATAATCTCGTGCGAATGCACGGATCTCTTCATCCTCTTTCCCAAGCCCTCCAAGCCTGACCGTTTCCTGTGTAGCAAGATGCATGTGCATATATGTGTAAAACAGCTTCCCAAAATCAAAAATGCCTACAATGAGCAATAGCAGCAGCGGTAGAACAAGAGCCATTTCAACAAGGGATTGTCCCTTTTCGTTTTTCATCATAAAAGGACTCCCTTCATTGCGAGGCAAACCGCTGCTCCGCCGGCAATGGCAAGGCCATACGGATAGGTTTGGGTCAGAGCATCTTTTTCAATAAAAACAGGAATTCTAATGCCAAATTTCCAGCAACACATGGAATAGAGGATGCCTCTTATTCTTTTTATAAATCCCTTTCTGAATAACAAGATTCCGAGAGCAATTACTCCGCCAATCAAACCCATATAGATCGCTGTATAAAAAACAAACAAAGAACCTTTTAAGGTACCGATTAGAGCAAGCAGCTTCACATCACCTGCACCCATACCTCCTAAAAGATAAGGAATGAGCAGCAATCCAAGACCTAGAAAGAACCCTTTTAATGAAAAAAACAAACCGGTCCATCCAGATGCGATTATATGAGAAAAAACGCCGATCATAAGCGCAGGAAAGATGACTTTGTTATAGATTTTGCGGCTTTTTAAATCTGTTATGACGCAGATGATTAATACGAAAATTAAAATGGCATCAAACCACATTGTTATCACCTTCTAATTAAGAAAGTCTTCCTTAATTTTAAAACTTGGCAGCCAGGACACGTGTCATCTGACCGCCAAGTTAGACTGTTTGTTTAAAAGGCTGTTTTCGCAATCTTTGTTGCTCTTGTAAGTGGTTAATTTCCGCTGCAGGATGCTCGCTTTCCGCAGGGCGTGCGGTGAGCCTCCTCAGCGCTATGCGCTTACTGAGTCTCACCTGTCCCGCTGCTCCCGCAGGAGTCTCGCACCTTCCGCTCCAATTAACTTGTCAATGAAGAGTCAAAAGCAACAATCTTTTAGAAAAGAGCCTTTGAAAAAGACCTTACGTTAAGTAACGTAAGGCCGGGGATTGCCTTTTATCCTTCTGTAGTTGGTGCATCTTCTCTGTTTTGTACTAAATCTACTACACCATCGAACATAGCAATAATTTCCTTACGCAACAATGCAAGAGCTCCAACAGCCGCAACTGCAATCAATCCTAAAACTAAACCGTACTCCGTCATTCCTTGTCCTTGCTCTTCTTTAATAAGACCCATTAATTTGTTTTTCATGATTAGTTCCTCCTAGAAATTTGTTTTTGGTTTCAATAAATAGTTTGTGTCCCACTTTGGTCTGGCTTTTGGCGATCGTTCCAGACGGAAGTTCAATGACAGATTCAGCATGCTTGTACAATTTTCCGAACCGTTTTGGGGGTAGGTCTTCATCCATTGCCACAATTCGCTTTTCACTGTCTAAATAAAGTACATCGATTGCATAATTCATAAAAAAGGTATGGATAGAATGGCAAGGTTTGATATGCATAGCACTCTCAGTTGAAAGCTCTTTTGTAAACATGAGCCCTTTTAATCGTTTGGAAAAACGGTATGCCGGCCTTACTTCTCTTGCCAGCAATTCACCCGTTTCCAGGTTAAGCAGCAAGTGTCTCCCACCTCCATTTATGTATATTTTTACTTTTTTACCGAAAAATGGGGTTTATAGGCAAATGAAAAACACCCCGGGCTCTTTCGGTAACTGGCTGGCATAATGTACGATCGAATAGTTCGTACACCTTAGCCCCTGTAGTTTTGCGTCACTGGTTTTCACCAGCTTTGCCTTTATCGAGATTCAGCGTGCTTTGTTGGATTTTATCAAGATGTGTCGATGAATCTGACTTATAACCAAATTCTATCTTTATTACCTGTTATAGGAAATCAGACCTGTTGCTTATTTTTATATTGCAAGTTTTAGTTATTTAAACATATTAAGATTTTTTCAGTATAGGTCCAAGTAACCGCAAAATCTTCCATTCAAATTCAGTTAATAGTTTCATAATAAAAGCAAAAAGCTGATAATTACTTAATATTCAGAAAATATTAATGAGTCCATATACCCAGAATGTCACTTTTCCCACTTACTGAACGTTATTAGGACTATTTAACCTGCATCAATCCATACGAAATATCTATTCTCCGTTAAAAAATGAATAATTTTTACAGGAATATTCGTCTACATATCGAATACTAATAATCTTGTTCTTTTATAGAAAAAAGGGGGCATTACCATGAACGTAGATTCGAAAGTAAAAAAGAAAAAGAATCATTCGAATCGCAAAGCTTATCTTCTTCCTCTTGCAATTGTTCTGCTTTTGGTAGGATTGGTGGTTTGGAACAACATCCGCCAGGAGACTAAACTTCCAAATAAGGACTGGAGCCGATCTGTCAGTATATCGGCTGAATCCATAAGCTCAGAACCGATTGCATTTAAGGAAGACAATCAATATCATATCTACACACATCTTAAAGACGGTATTAAGGCTACCATTTTGGATGAGAAGCTGAATGTTGTTTCCGAGAAAATTGAAAAGCTGCCGATTGATGAGAGAGGAAACTTTTGGACGAATGGCAAGCAGATCGCTTACGTATCGCATGGCGATCTAATCATTCAAGAAGGCGGTAAGCAAACTGTATTAGATAAAGGCGTTGAATTCTTAGCCGATACAAAAGACCGATTTGCCTATACGAAAGGAAATGAAGTTTATGCCTATGAACCTGAGAGCGGTAAAAGCAAATTAATTTTTTCAGCTAAAGAAAAAGTTGCAGAGTTAACAGCAAATCCAGAATCTACTTCTTTTATTGCTGTTGTAGGTGAAAAAGTTGAAATGGAAGCATTCTATTTAACTGAAAAAAGCGGACAATATGAACCGATCTCTATTCTTAAGTACAGCAAAACGCCAACTGATAAAATTTACAACTTCAGATTTGCTGAAGCTGGTGATGACGTTCATATTCTTTATACGTTCTATTCATCAAAACAAGGAACGAAATCATTTAAAACCTTTTACAGTTCAGCACCAATAAACCAAATGAAAGATCTATCATTTACGAGCGTTAATTTTAAAGATGTATCTGAAGGTTACGAGATTGAAAACCCAACTTACCTGAATTTGAACATAGAAGACAATGCACCAACTATTCTTTTCTCTGCTAGAGGAGCAATATCTACTAAAAAAGATGCGGGTAATATCTATAGAGCTTCGTTAAAGAATGATACTTGGGAAGCAACTCGTATCAGTACGACTAACGATTTCTCGATCTACCCTGTAAAAGCAGATGATCAAACTGTATTCTGGTTAAAAGCTGAGTCTGTTCAGGATTATCAAGTTCACGCAGCAAGTCAGGATCCAGCAATAATGAAGAACAGTCAATCCATCAGTAAGCAGGATGTCTACAATGCTTCATTTGACGCTTTTGCCGCTTCAATTGTTTCATTTATCGCAATGACAAATGCATTTGTTTGGATTGTACCGACCATTTTATTTTTAGGTATTCTGTATGTTGTTAGAATTGATGTGATTGAAGAAGAAAAACCGTGGGTGAAATGGGTATCGATTGTGCTCTTTGTTCTAACACAGCTCTATGTGATTCAATCACTGTTTAATAACCGATTCTATACACTTGCACCTGAATATTTAACCTTCGATGGCAGTTCACTTGTCGTTCCAATTATCGTTTCAATCGTAGCGCTTTATGTCATGCAAGCCGTTAAAAATAAGGATTGGGGTCTTTTCGCCCAAGTTTCTTACTTTATTGGAATTACTGTTCTGTTCCAGTTGTTTATCGTTGGAACGTACGTATATTAAACGTGAAAAGCGGAGGATTAATCCCCCGCTTTTTTTATTTATTCTGTTCCAAAACTTTCTGCACTCGGGTATACATAAGGATCTTTAAGAGGTTCAATCTTTTTTAAAGAGTCTATTTTTACGAGAGGAAGCCGGATATGATTAAATTCTGTTTCATCGATAATGCCTGTTACCGTGTACCAAGTATCCGTTTTTAGCTTTGATACCTGATCTCCTTCAACAATTGTTCCGTATACGACTGCATCCGCACTGCAGCAGTTCATAGAGAAACGAGCAATAACTGCCTGGTTTTCCTCCATGCCATTTTCTCTGTAAACAAATCCGGTCGTTTCAATTTCTTTGCCTTTAAATTGATCAAGATAAATGTTAAAGACACTCATTGCATCTAAATAGTGTTCTGAAGTTACAGTAATTTTATCTTTCTTTAATAACTCTTTTCCATATTTCTCATAGTACTCTGTTACATCATACGTTTCTATGGGATTCTCTTTCTTCACGTTCTCTTCCATTTCTTTTAAATAGCCTTCTGGATCCTCCAGATATGCTTCAACATCGATTTCCTCAGATGCAACCACGTTCCCGTCCTCAGTCTTTTGAGCAGGTTTCGCATATAGTCCTGTGCCGTAACGGATTCCCCTTTTCTCAGCAATAGAGCTGTCCATCGCTTTCTCAGGCATCATAAATCCTGTTAACAAGGGAATCACGAATAACATATAGATTAAGAAGTGTTTAATCGGCGAACCCTTTGGTGTATGGTCCACGCCGCACCCGCATCTATCATCATGATGATGCTGTGACCTTCTGAAAAACTGCATAACCCCTAAGGTTCCAAATATCGCAACAGCAAAATAAACAAAGATATGCATTTTGGGAGCTACATAATAAGTAAGTTTTCCTGATGTGATCAGTCCGATCAACAGCAGCATGAAGCCAATCAAAATAATGCCTCTCAAGTAAATATGGAAGTCTTGGTCACTCTTTTTCATGTCAGCTTCTCTCCCATTCTAAAAATACTGAAACACCATTGTTGCCGCAAACACCATGAATGTAATTAATCCCATCAAAACAAAAACGAATCGTGTTTTAAAATAAGCAAACATCATAAACATGTTTTTCACATCTAGCATCGGCCCGTACACCAAGAAAGCGATGATTGATCCAACTGTAAACGTACTTCCGAATGAAGCAGCGATAAAGGCATCCGCTTCTGAACAGATCGATAACAAGAAAGCAAGTCCCATCATCAGACCTGTCGACATCCATTCATTGCTTCCAAGCGCGAGCAAGTCTTTTCGGTCCAGAAATACTTGGAACATACTCGCTAAAAAGGCACCCATGATCAGAAATTTCCCTGTATCAAAAAATTCGTCGGAAGCATGATATAAAGTTTGTTTCCAGCGGCTTTGTGTTAATCCATGAGTATGTTCATGACCTGCCTGAAGCACTTCAGATTTCAGCTGGTTTTGGTTGCGATAAAGGAAGTAAATGATGATACCAATTACAACTGCAACAGCCAAGGCAAGTCCAACACGGCCGTATACAACCGTCATTTTGGTCCTGAATGCATAAAATGTAGACAGAATAACCACCGGATTAACGATTGGCACTGTCAAAAGAAAAACAACACCTAGATGAAGAGGCATACCTTTTTTAATTAAACGCCTAACCACTGGGATAATGGCACATTCACAAACTGGAAAGATTACGCCTAAAAACATCACTGCTCCAATACCTGCAAAAGGATTTTTGGGTATTAATTTTCTGATGTGGTTCTCTGTAATAAAGGTCTGGATAAGAGCAGAAATGAAAACTCCCAATAAAATAAATGGCACTGCCTCTATTAAAATACTTAAAAATACTGTATTAAGGTGCATGATTGAATTAGGGAGATTTTCAAACACGGAATCATTCTTAATCTCTTCCATAAATAGAAAAGAAATAATAAATATGGCCAACAACAAAAGACCAATCATTTCTTTTCTTGCAGAATCTCTAGTTGCAATATCTCTCATCACTCAAATCTCCCTTCTTATCATTTTGGTCCCTTTATGTAATCTAGTAAATTTTATATTTAACCATTTATATTAAATCGTAATAATTACGTTTTGTAAAGAGTAAAAATAAAACCAGGGTTCTTTAACCCTGGTTTGCTAAGCGCTTATACAATGCATGTGTTCCACTATCTTCTTCTCCCATTTCCGCCAATTCTTCATATAGCTTTTTAGCTAAGGATAAGCCTGGCGTCATCAATCCCATTTCTTCGGCTGAGTTCAAAGCAATCGTCATATCTTTAATAAAATGTTTTACATAAAATCCAGGTGCAAAATCACCTTTTAACATTCTTGGACCAAGGTTGCTTAAATTCCAGCTTCCTGCTGCTCCTGATTCAATGCTCTTCAATACTGTTTCAGGATTCAGTCCCGCTTTTTCGGCATATAAAATCGCTTCACAAACACCGATCATTCCAGATGCGATTGCGATCTGGTTGCACATTTTAGTATGCTGGCCAGAGCCTGCTTTTCCTTGATACACGACATTTGTTCCCATTTTAGAGAAGATTGGCAGAAGCTCCTTAAAAGCTGATTCGTCCCCGCCGACCATAATGGATAATTTAGCATCCCTTGCTCCGATATCTCCGCCTGAAACGGGTGCATCCAAAGCTGCAAGATTTTTCTCCGCTGCAGCTTTTTCAATTTTTTGAGCGAGCTGAGGACTTGAAGTTGTCATATCAATTAAATAGGAACCTTCTGTAGCGTGTTCAATAAGACCGTCAATGCCTAAGTATACTTGCTCTACGTCAGTTGGATAGCCCACCATAGTGATGATAACATCACAATTTTGTGCAATATCCTTCGGTGTATCGGCCCATTCAGCACCTCTCTCTAGGAGATCATTCGCTTTTTCTTTCGTTCTTGTATAAACATGGACGGGATGCCCCGCTTTCATCAAGTGGCCTGCCATGCTTTTTCCCATAACACCTGTTCCAATAAATCCAATTGTCTTCAATTCTCTCACTCCTTTTTTCTACATTATAACGAAAGAACAATAAATGAAAAAATCATCGCTTTTTATGCGATGACTTCACCTTGTAAAATTCGTTCAATCTTGATTTGTGCTTGATCATAATCCATGTTTAAATACGTTAACATCGTCATGATATCGTCTTTCGAGTGCCTTTTCAATAAATAAAACATTTGAGGCTTTTCTTTCTTTAATAAAGTCATAATCTCAATAGTAGGCAGCGTTCTGCCCATCGGTTTAATACGTAAAAAAGAGCGGATGTAGTTTGTGAAAACCGGGATGGAATCAACAGTATCTGGGTGCTTGGTTAATAGTTCCTGAAACTTAATTAATGAATCGATCAGTTCTTTATTTCTTTCCACGAATCTTCCCTCGTCCTTTCACAATCATTTATATGGTTCACTTAATGATTAGCCTGTTTATCTTTCCAACTTATTTATCGGCATTTTCTGACAAAGTTCTACAACTTTTTAATAAAGGGGGTCTGACCCCCGACAATTTATTTCCCAGATGGTTTTTAAGGATTTGCCCTAGGCTATTTACTTCATTTCATACATTGCCAGACTGTCATTTTAAAATCTCGCATAAAAAAAGTGTAAGCCGTTTGGTTATTCACCGAACTGACTCACACTTTTTTCTTTATTTTGAAATGATAGATTAGGATCGCTATACACACGAGAATCGTATAGAAAATAAACACGTTGCGGTATACATCTTCTAATGGAAACGCTCTTTGTCCTTCAATCAAGAGCCCCGCAATCGCCACACCAAGTGCTCCACCGAAGAATTGCACAAGCTGGAGCATCCCCATGCCAGAACCTACTTCGTCTTTATTTAAGATTCTAGAATTCTCGTTTGCCAGACTAGAAGTTAGACTTGAAAACCCTATGCTCGTAAACATATAAAAGATAGCTGTCATATAGAACGCTTTTGTTCCAAGGAGCGAGAACAGCACGGCTGACAACAGCAGCGACAGAAGACCCGCACGCATTACAGGAAGATTGCCAAACCGGTCGATCCAGCGCCCGACATATATTGCAGCAAACGCTGAAAGCATGGCACCTGGAAAAATCACGAGACCTATCACAGCCGGTTCTTTTTGGAACAGATTAGCAAGCATTACAGGCATGACAAACAAGAAAGCAAAATGGGTCATGAACGCTATAAGTCCAACAAGCAAAAGAGACACATACCTGCTGTTTTTAAACAGATTAATACGTATAAAAGGTTCCACTTTTTTCTTCGAATAGAATACAAGAATCGTAAAGAACAAGATACTCAATCCAAGCTGCCAGAAAGCGAACGAGGAAAGGTAGAGTAAAAGTGTTGTGACTCCTCCACCGGTTAAAAGGGCTCCAACGAAATCAAACGAACCTGCTCTTCTCTTTTCTACAGGTAGATAAATTTTAAAAACAGGCAGCAGCAACAGCACAAGCCCCGTTACGATAAATAAGAAATTCCATCCGAGAAGCTGTGTGATACCACCACCAATAACTGGCCCGAGCCCAAAGCCAAGAGATGCAGCTGACGAAATAAAAGACATTGCACGCCCTCGTCTTGAGATCGGAATATACCTTGTCGCAAGCACCATTCCGAGTCCAGGAACCGCTCCTGCTCCCATCGCCTGCACCATGCGGCTGACCAGGACAAAAGCAAAGCTGTTAGCAAAATAGCCGATGATCGATGCGATTCCTAAAATCACTAGTCCCGTCATCAACAACTTGCCAATCGGTATAAAATCAGACAAGCGGCTGAATGTAATCGTGGATAAGGCAAACACAATGGAATAACCTGATACAATCCAGGAACCGGCTGTCGGACTTAATTCAAATTGTGAAATGACACTCGGAAGAGCAACATTAAACATTGTTGTATTCATGACAACCAGCCACACCGTTAAACTCCATAAAGGAATAATCCGATTTTCCTGAATTGTGCCGAAACGTGCTTCTTCAGCAGCCATTGTGTTCACCTCTTCCATCTAAACAATATTCCCTATCTTAGCATGAGAAGAAATGATTAATCTCTTAATTTGCTTAATAAAAATTTACACTTAGTTAGATTTTTTTAAGAAAACTTAAATGATATGATAAAGATGGCTAACCGCAGGAGGTATTCACATGAAATTATTACTATTAGGAGCTTCAGGAAGAGTCGGACAAAAGATTGCAGAGCTATCTATTCAAGATGGAATCGAGGTGCACGCTCTACTTCGAAACCCAGAAAGAGTCCCTTCATCTATGTTAGAAAAAATATCGTATACAAATGGAAATGTCTTAAATAAAAAGCAGATAGAAGAAGCCATATCGGGTAGCGATATGGTGGTCAGTGCTCTGTCTACTGACGGAGGAAACGTTCTTTCTGAAAGCATGCCGTTTATTATAGAGGCAATGAAAAATGAAGGCATATCGCGTATTATATCGGTCGGTACGGCAGGCATACTCCAAAGCCGCACAGAACCAGATTTGCTGCGCTATCAGTCTTCAGAATCAAAGCGAAAATTAACGAGAGCGGCTGAAGATCATCACAAAGCTTATACTCATTTAAAAGAGAGCGGTTTGGACTGGACGATCGTTTGCCCGACTTACCTTCCGGACGGTGATATCACAGGAACATATCGGGTGGAAAAAGATTTCTTGCCTTTAGACGGCAGCAAAATCAGCACAGGAGACACTGCACATTTCACTTTTTCTCTTATAAAAGAGCCGCGTTTCTCTGAATCCCGAGTCGGTATCGCTTACTAAGATAAAGCGACATAAAAAAGGCTTTTGCTGAAAAACTCTCAGCAAAAGCCTCTTTTTATGCATAATAAGGTGCAATCATTAAGTAGACGAGTACACCTGTTAAACTTACATAAAGCCATAACGGCATCGTCCAGCGAGCGATCTTACGGTGTTTCTCCACTTGCATGTTCAATCCGCGTGTAACAGTAATCAAAGCAAGCGGCACAATCACAATCGCAAGCAGAATATGTGTGATCAAGATAAAGAAATAAATATACTTAAGCGGACCCTCTCCGCCATAAGATGTCGATTCCGTTAGATAGTGATACGTCACATAAGAAAGAAGAAAGAAAGTCGTACTCGTAAACGCTGCAAAAATAAACCGTTTATGGAGCGTTATGTTCTTCTGCTTAATGAAATAAAGAGCAGCCAGTAAAAAAACGAATGTAAAGCTGTTAAAGATTGCATTCAATCGCGGCAGCAAAGTAACATCAAACGCGATCTCCCCTTCATACTCGGGCAAGAAGAAAAGCACGGCAACCAGTGCATTGATCGCAATCGATAATCCGATTATGAGCGGTGTATAATTACGCTGTTTCGTTTCAGCCATAGTGTATTACTCCTTTTCAAAACAAAATGTAGTTTCACATACCATTTCTACACGTTTCCAACTTCATTTTACCATTCTGCACTCTAATTCCAAACTTAATAACCGCTGAAAACAGCATACCCAGTGCAAGTGTCAATAATTCTTCAAATAATGTACAGTTTCGGTTACCGAAACTAACCTTATCGGGATACGCCCCTAGGTATACAGACCGGTTTTTGCAGTTGATTCCATAATTTTTGGTGCTTAATCCAAAAATTTGGCTGCTTTATCCACGAGTTTGGACCATGAATCCAAAAGTTTTTGCTGTTTATCCACGAGATGTCACTCCTCGACAAGTTCCGCACACTCCATACCCTGCACTCTCTCATATAAAAAGAAAAAAACCGGCACTCAGCCGGTTTCTTCTCATCCCCATACTTATTTAAGCTTTTGCAAACTGCTCCTCATCAATTGTGGCAAGGAACTTCTCTACTTCTCCTACAACTGACGAAACACAGCCTTTTTCAAATGGCGAGATCAATCCTGCCTCTTCAACAAGCTTCGTGAATGGAAGGCTTCCTCCTTTTTGACAAAGAGCGAAATAGTCTTCCCAAGCACTTTCACGGTTTTCAACAGAACGCTTCCAGAACTGAAGTGCACAAATTTGCGCAAGCGTGTAGTCAATGTAATAGAATGGCGAACGGAAAATGTGGCCCTGTCTATGCCAGAATCCTCCGTTTTCCAAATATTCCACTCCATCATAATCACGGTGAGGCAAGTATGTTTTCTCTAGTTCTCTCCATTTCGCACGCCGCTCAGCCGGCGTCGCGTCTGGTTGGTCATACACAAAATGCTGGAACTCATCCACTGCAACACCGTATGGAATGAATTCCACAGCCCCTGTTAAATGGGAGTATAGATACTTTTCCGTATCTTTACCGAACAGTTCATTAATCCATGGATACGTTAAAAACTCCATGCTCATTGAGTGGATTTCACAAGCTTCAAGTGTCGGGAATTGATATTCCGGCACTTCGTAACCACGGCTCGTGTACATCTGGAACGCATGGCCGATCTCATGCAGCAGCACACGCACATCGTTATCAGATCCGTTAAAATTCGTAAAGATGAACGGAGCTTGATAATCCTGAAGATATGTACAATAACCGCCTGGAGCTTTACCTGCTTTGCTTTCAAGATCCATTAACTCATCTTCAGCCATATAGTTAAAAAAAGCACCCGTTTCCTGAGCGAGCCCAGCAAACACAAGCTTTGCCTTATCAACAATCCAGCCAGCATCACCCTGTGGCTTAGGGTTACCTGTTGTGAAGCTGAACGGCTCATCATAAAACTTCAGTTCATTTAGTCCAATACGTTTCTGCTGCTTCTTTCTTAAATTCGTGCAAAGCGGAACAATAATTTCTTTTACTTGTTCACGGAACAACTTTACATCTGCGGCACTATAATCAGTTCTGCCCATGCGGTCATAAGCAAGCTCTGTGAAATTTTTATAACCTAGTTTATGTGCGATCCCTGTACGCAATTTTACGAGCTCATCATAAATAGCATCGAACTTTTCTTCGTTCGATTTCAAGAATGCATTTGCAGCTAAGCTGGCCGCTTTTCTTGTTTCACGATCTGAAGACTGGCTGTACGGTGATAGTTGAGCGAGTGTCAGTTCTTTTCCGTCAAACTCGATTTTTGCCGAAGCCATTACCTTTACATATTCAGAGCTTAATTTATTTTCTAGTTTTAAATCTTCAAGTACAGCGTCTGAATATGTTTTGACCTTTAATTCGGCCAGACGAAACAGCTGGCTGCCCCACTTCTTTTCTAACTCATTCTTATAAGGAGACTGAACAAGCGCCTCATGAAATGCCGTTACCATGCCTTGATAGACAGGAAGATTTTCATCCATAAATGCCTGTTCTTCTTTATAATAAGCGTCCTCTGTGTTTATCGTGTGACGGATCTTCGCTAATCTCGCCTTTGATTCAAAGCTGTTGCGAAGTGATACAACCTTTTTCATTGCTTCGTTCTGTTCATCGGCTGATGACGCATCACGAAAAATCTGCACTGCTTCTTCAAAAGCTTTTTTCAGTTCTTCAACATTTGGTCTTTCATATGTAAATTCACTAAATTTCATGTCGATGCCCCCTATAAATTTTGCATTATACCAATTTCTACAAACCGCCCCCTTTCTCCTGTAATATCCCTTACTTTTTCGGTAGAATAAAGGTAGAAGAGTTTAAGGCGGGAGAACAGATGAAAGAGTTTCAAACAGATCCTTTTAAAGGCACATTCGGGAGTCTCGAAAATTTAGCTGATAAAATCAGTGATGTCTTGTCATGCCCTGTTACCATTGAAGATCAGAACCATCGTCTTCTTGCATACAGTACGCATGAAGACGGCACAGACCCTGCACGAATCGCAACGATTATCGGACGGCGTGTTCCTGAAAAAGTCGTGAACAGCCTCTGGAAAGACGGAGTGATACCACGATTGCAGGAAAGTGATGATCCCGTTCGGGTAAGTTCCATTCAAAAAGTCGGGCTCGGAGACCGAGTTGCTGTATCCATCAGGAAAAACAGCGAAGTCCTCGGGTATATTTGGGTTCTTGAAGTTGAGAAAAAGTTAACCACCGATGACATGCATCTCTTAAAGTTAGCTGCTGTATCCGCTAAAAGCCAGCTTCTTCAAATGCAGATCGGAACAAAAAAGAAGGAAGAAAACCGCCAGGAGCTTTTTTGGAAGATGCTGACCGGCAACCTTCCTCAAGAGGAACGCATTCTGGAAAAACTGCATGAGCTAAATATATTGCCAGTTCTCCCTGCTACCGTATTTATATTACAGCTGGAGGAAGAGATTACACCTGCCTTAGAAAAAGATATCTTGTATCTGGGTGCTGTTAATCAAAAAATTAATGTCCTTTTATCTGCAGCCGACTCGAACCAAATGCTGCTGCTCGCTTCCCCGGTCGGGAAAGAACAGCCGCTCGATCTGGCGAAATCCTTCGTTGAGTCATTTTTCACTCATATGAAAGAGCGATTTTCTGTCTCGGAAATAAAAGCAGCCTACGGAAGTTTAGTTACATCGTTCTCACAAGTAGAGAAAAGCTATAAAGAAGCATCGAGTGTTTTGGCTGTTCAAGAAAAGCTCGGTGGCGAAACACTTTCTTTAACCGGTTATCACGAACTTGGCATTTACCAATTTTTAGATACGATTTATGAAAAACAACAAAGACAAGGCTATCAGAACGAAATGCTTAGAACACTGCAGGAATATGACCGGCTTCATAAGACAGAGCTTTATCACACATTAGAGACCTATCTGACACTGGATGAGAACTTAAATAAATCCTCAGAAGTGCTTCATATCCATATGAATACACTGCTTTACCGGTTAAAACGAATCGGTGAAATCACCAACATCGATCTGAAAAGTCCTCATCAGAAAATCATGATCTACCTAGATTTTAAAATAAATAGGTTGTTCTGAAAGAGTTTTTTCTAAAAGATTGTTGCTATTGAATCGTTTTTGAAAACTCACCTTTGAAAAGTTGATTGGAGTGTAAGGTGCGAGACTCCTGAGGGATCAGGGGGACAGGTGAGACTCCTAAAGGCGCAAAGCGGCAGGAGGCTCACCGCACGCCCCTAGGAAAGCGAGCATCCTGGAACGGAAATCAATACTGCCAAGCACTATCAAAATTTACAAAAAGAACCCCTTGGGAATAAGCATTTGTGAATTATCACAAATGCTTTTTTTGTTTTTCTAGTTTCCTAACAATGAAAAGCTTTTCTCCTCCTTTTATACTGAAACCACAATTGAAAACGCACTCAACGAGTTTACTTATATAGGAGGATTCACAAATGATTATTGGAGTTCCAGCAGAAATTAAAAACAACGAAAACCGTGTTGCGATCACGCCATCAGGTGTAATGACGCTAACAGCGGCAGGCCACACTGTATTAGTTGAAAACAATGCAGGTGAAGGAAGCGGATTTACAAACGAAGATTATGCAGCAGCAGGCGCGCAAATCTTAGAAGATGTTAAAGATGTATGGGCAGCAGAAATGGTAATGAAGGTTAAAGAACCTCTAGCTTCTGAATACAAGTACTTCCGTTCAGATCTTATTCTGTTTACATACCTTCACTTAGCAGCTGAGCCTGCATTGGCAAAAGCTCTGACTGAAAGCGGCGTAACAGCAATCGCTTATGAAACAGTTGAATTTAACCGCACTCTTCCATTATTAACACCAATGAGCGAAGTTGCAGGACGTATGTCTGCACAAATCGGTGCACAATTCCTTGAGAAACCAAAAGGCGGAAAAGGTATTCTTCTTGCAGGTGTTCCTGGAGTTCGCCGCGGTAAAGTTACAATCATCGGAGGCGGTGTTGTAGGTACAAACGCAGCCAAAGTAGCAATCGGACTTGGAGCAGATGTTACAATCATCGACCTTAGCCCAGATCGTCTTCGCCAATTAGATGATATTTTCGGAAACAGCATCCAAACATTAATGTCTAACCCATTAAATATCGCACAAGCAGTTGCTGAATCTGATCTAGTTATCGGTGCTGTACTTATCCCAGGAGCAAAAGCACCTAAGCTTGTAACAGAAGAAATGATCAAAGCCATGACTCCAGGATCTGTAGTTGTTGACGTAGCTATCGACCAAGGCGGTATCTTTGAAACGGTTGACCGCATCACAACACACGACAACCCAACTTACGACAAGTACGGAGTTGTTCACTATGCAGTAGCGAACATGCCTGGTGCAGTGCCTCGTACTTCTACGATCGCACTTACAAACGTAACAGTACCTTATGCACTTCAAATCGCTAACAAAGGTGCACAAAAAGCAATCGCTGATAACCCATCACTAAAAGCTGGACTAAACACAGCTGGCGGTTTTGTAACGTATGAAGCAGTTGCAGCTGACCTTGGCTACGATTATGTAGCTCCTGAAGCAGCTCTAGAAAAAGCGGTTCAAACTGTATAATAATTAATTTCCAAACCTCCCATCTATTTTGGGAGGTTTTTTACATTTAATGAAACCTTAACAATTGACTAACCTTTTCTTAATATTATCCAAATATAATTTCCTTGAGTGACCAAATCATTTCAGGAGGTTCTAATATGCAATTTTCTAAAAAGGCTTTAACAGTTGCACTTGCATCTACGCTAGCCGTAAGCGGCTTAGCTTTCAATAATGCTTCTGCAGAGAACAAAGACGAAAACGAAATCCGTAACGTTATCTTTTTAATCGGTGATGGTATGGGTCCAACTTACACAACAGGATACCGCGCACTTAAAGATGACCCAAAAACACCAATGATGGAAGACACAGCGTTTGATAAGCATTTGGTTGGAATGCAGTCAACATACTCTTCAGATGAAAAAGAGAGTATAACGGACTCAGCAGCTGCAGCAACATCAATGTCAGCAGGTATCAAAACATATAATGGGGCCATTGCAGTAGATATGGAAAAACAAGACGTTAAAACTGTTTTAGAGCAAGCGAAAGAAGATGGTAAGTCAACTGGATTAGTTGCTACTTCTCAGATCAATCACGCTACTCCTGCTGCTTTCGGTTCTCATGATGAATCTCGTGAGAATTATAATGAAATTGCAAATGATTACTATGATGATGTGATTAATGGTAAACACAAGGTTGATGTTCTATTAGGTGGCGGAACGAGCTATTTTGTTCGTAAAGACCGTGACATTACAAAAGAATTTGAAAAAGACGGCTATTCTTATGTAACATCTAAAGAAGAAATGCTTAATGATAAAAACGAACAAATTCTTGGTCTTTTCGCTCCTAAAGGCTTGGATAAAAAGATTGACCGTCCGGCAGAACAGCCTTCACTTAAAGAAATGACAAATTCTGCACTAGACCGTTTAAACAAGAATGATAAAGGTTTCTTCTTAATGGTTGAAGGAAGTCAGATCGACTGGGCTGGACACGACAATGACGTAGTTGCAGCTATGAGCGACATGGAAGATTTTGAACAAGCTTACCAGTCTGCAATTGAATTCGCTAAAAAGGACAAGCACACATTAGTTATCGCTACAGCTGACCACTCAACAGGCGGTATGGCAATGGGCCGTGACGGTGAATACAAGTGGGATCCTTCAGCGATTAAAGCTGCTAAGAAAACACCTGACTTCATCGCAAAAGAAATTGCAGAAGGTGCACCAGTTGAAGAAACACTAAAGAAATATATCGATCTTGAACTTACACCAGAAGAAGTTCATTCTGTAAAAGACGCGAAAGAAAAGAGCGGCGATGTATTAGAAATCGATAACGCTATTGAGAAAATCTTTGATCTTCGTACTGGTACAGGCTGGACGACTGATGGACACACTGGTGAAGACGTAACAGTTTACGCTTATGGTCCTGGCATGGAGAACTTTACTGGTAAGATCGACAATACAGATACAGCTAAAGAAATCTTTGCTATCCTTGAAAAGAGCAAATCTGCTATCAAAAAATAATCTCAATTTTTATTGGGTACTCTATTTAAAAAGCATCCCGTTGTCTATACTACGGGATGCTTATCTATTAGGAGGTGTTTTCCGTGCCTTTTAAAGGTTGGATGATACTGGGTTTAACAGCAGCACTTATTACAGGTTGTTCTGATGACAATACAGAAAAGAATAAAGAAGATAAAACACAGCAAGAAGAACCGGAACAAAAGGATACTGAAAAAAACTCGGATAAGATGACATTCACAGACAGCCCTCAAGCTCCTGATGATACCAAACTTTCAGAAGTAAATAAGTCAGTTGAAGATCCTGATGGCATTGTGACATTAAAAAAATACAAGAAATTAGATGAGGAACAAAAGGCTGACTTAATCTCTCTTACCCTATCAGAGGTAAAGGTATTACAGTACAAGCCTTCTGTAGACTTAATTGACTTTTTTCACAGCTACACGCATGAGCAGAAAGAGTTTCCGTATGTGAGAGTAAATGTCCGAATCAAAAATAACGGGAACAAACCCGTTCATTTTGCTCCTGTCTCTGAGATCAAGACCGACCAAGGCGAGAAAGTAACTTGGAAAGAAGATTTCTATTTAGAAAAGCTGAACGGCGAAATCAAGCCAGGTGAAGTAAAAGTCGGTAGTCTAGGTTTTATATTAGAGGATACAGATCCGGAGAGTATTAAAACTATAACTATTAAGTCAAGTGAAGTCTTAAACAATGAGAAAAAGAAAATCTCAGATCCCCTTTCTTTTGAGGTGAACTTTAATTAAATAAAAAACATCCCTTTTTGGGGTGTTTTTTTATTTTCCGGGAAATTTTTGTCGAATTTTCGGAACTGCTATTCTCTATTTAAAAACTGCTGCAGGAACATTCTAGTGATTGATTATTAACATAAACTGACTTATAATGGGAAACTGTTGTAATTTATGTATTTTCGCGGTTCGAAAACTCCCGCGTTAACAAAACTAGGAGGAATTTTATGTTTAACTTTTATTTTGGTGTAGGTTTTGCACTTGTGAATTTCGTGCTTTTCTTACTGTGCTATAAGTGGTTTGGAAAAGCAGGTTTATTCGCTTGGATCGCTGCCGCAACTATCTTAGCTAATTTGCAGGTCGTAAAAACGATCGAGATGTTCGGTCTTGTTATGACACTCGGAAACGTTATTTACGGCACGATTTATTTAGCAACGGATTTGCTAAACGAAAAATACGGAGAAAAAGAAGCTAAAAAAGCAGTTTGGTTTGGATTCTTCACACTTGTTATGACGACAATCATCATGCAGCTGGTTCTTGTATTTGAACCGCATGAAAGTGATTTTGCCCAGCCGCACCTTGAAGCTCTTTTCGGTCTTATGCCGCGTTTGGCACTAGGAAGCTTGACAGCCTATCTTGTCAGTCAATACCTTGATGTTAAGCTATTCGCTAAATTAAGAGAGAAGTTTTCTCGTCCAGATCAGCTTTGGATTCGTAACAACGGCAGTACAATGGTTAGTCAGCTTATCGACACATTCATCTTTTGTATGATTGCATTTGCAGGAGTCTTCTCATGGGACGTATGGCTTCAAATCTTCTTCACAACGTATGTGATTAAATTTATTGTATCTGCGGCATCTACTCCATTTATTTATATTGCTAGAGGCTTCAAACACACTGAAGAAACTCAAAAACCAGGCATTTAATCGCCTGGTTTTTTCTATATCACTTTTATATAACTACCTTTTAGCGCTCTTTCTTTCGCTCTTTCATTCATCTCTTTTACTGCAGAAGAAATTTCGGATGCTGCTGCAATACCATTACTGTCAATCACCGTTGGATCAATCAAGCGAGGTTTTCCTTTTAAATGAATTTCATACTCTTTTTCATTTTCTTGAAGATTTACAGGCTTAATAATTTCCTCATATCGTCCAATCAATTCATGTTCCCCAGATTGCTTGATTTTTTCTAGAACTTCTTCATCTGTAAGCAGGAAATCATCTTTAGTGATCACTTTTGCCCGCAAAGCTTCCTGCAGTAACTTAATCAATTTATCATACCCATAAACGTTGAGAGGGTTCATAAAAAAGTCCTGCACTTCTTTGTAATATGCCTGAACAAACCATTCTGCATGGTGAATACCTTTTATACAAATTACATCGTCCTTCACATAAAGACTCGGCAAAAAAACTTCTACTTCATCCTTAGTTATGTAGTTGTATCGATTTAAGTCTCTAAGCGTATAATCTATTCGATCAGCGCATAGAAGAGGAAGCAGCTGTTCTAGAAGCGGAAAATCTCCCCTAAATATCATATCTATTGAATAGCCATGTTTTTTCAAGATCTGCGGCACCTCAGACTGCAATAGTATCTCTTCAAAGATTTCCTCGTGAAAGTCTTCGGATTCATTCTCTAAAACAAAGTCGATTACATGAGAAAACGCTGTATGTGATACATCATGCAGCATTCCAGCGATTTGTTCTTCGATCGATCCACCCAGCCTGCGAATTAAAAGCATAACACCAATGGAATGTTCATATCGGGTTACATTCCAGTTTGAGTTAACCAAATAGGAAGCTCCGCCTTGATGAATGCCTTTCAATCTCTGAACAGGCTTGGATTGAATAAGGTCTTGGAACACAGCTTCAACTTCATACTCACCGTAAATTTCATCTTCAACAAGCATTTATTTAACCCCCTTATGTCTTTGTCATCTTAACATAAATGAAACGTCATTCACCCCCTCTTTACAAAAGTAAGTTTTATTAAGATTCCTGCTCTATATGGCCTTTTTTTCTTTAGAATTGTAGGGAATATCTGACCATTCTTTTCCAAAGTGCCTTTGATAGCATAAGTCTTGTGAGTCCTGCCTGTTTGCATGAGGCAGGCAGGATACACACACAACCAGTGCAAAGGGGATGGAAAGATGAACGTAAAGAAAATGACAGCCGCTTCACTTCTTTCAATGGGACTTATCGGTACATTATTCACTACCGCAACATTCGCTTATGAAGCATCAGATCAAGTGGAGACAGTAGCTCATCGCGGTGCGTCGGGATATGCGCCAGAGAATACGATGGCAGCTTTTCAAAAAGGTGTTGATATGAAAGCTGATTATATCGAGATTGATGTACAGCAGACAAAAGATGGGGAACTTGTCGTCATCCATGATGTAACTCTTGATCGTACAACAAATGGCACTGGATATGTAAAAGATCATACGCTCGAAGAGATTCGCCAGTTGGATGCTGGAAGTTATTTCGCACCAGAATTTGCTGGAGAAAAAGTTCCTACATTTGAAGAAGTACTTGATGAATTTCGGGGTAAGACAGGTATTCTTATTGAATTAAAAGCTACTTATTATTATCCTGGCATTGAACAGAAAGTGGCTGAAGCATTAAAGGAACGCAACATGCATCTTCCTAACAACGAGAAAATTATCGTTCAGTCATTTGAATTTGAATCTATGAAAAAGATGGACGAGCTTTTGCCAACCGTCCCTGTTGGTTTGCTTACAGGACGTGCAACTGATTTAAGCGAAGAAAAACTGAATGAATTCGCATCATATGCAGAGTATGTGAATCCAAGCAAATCCCTCGTTAACTCCTCCCTTGTAAATGAAGTTCATGAGCGTGACATGGGTATCATGGCTTGGACTGTACGTAAAAAAGAAGAAGTTCAGCCTCTGCTCGATGCCGGTGTAGATGGTATTATTACAGATTATCCTGATTATCCTCCTTCACATAAAGCTGAATAAAGAAAAGTGTTGAGGCGTTAGAGGCGCTTCAACACTTTTTTGTTTAATTGTATTGCTCTATGATCTCATCGAGTTTCTGAGATTTTTCACTAAGTTTGTTATTTATCTTTTCATTAATGCTCAGCCACTGTATCATTTTTTCTTTTGCGAGTTTTTCATCATCAGCTCTCATTGCTTCATGCATAGATTTTTTGGTATTGTGCGCTTCTTGCTTTAAGGCTTTCAAGTCCTCATGAATCTTTTTCATATCCTGCCAGATTGCCTTATTCCCGCTTCTTTTTTCTTTATTGCCACCTTCAGCAGCTTTTACATGAAGGCTGAACAGTTTATCCTTCTTTTGTACAATCTCTTTTTTTATTTCCAGCCGTTCTATTTTTAGATCATTCGCCTTATGTACCTCGGCTTCAAAGTTTTTCATGTGCCTGAAATGATGTTCCCTTTTCTCTTTTACAACCTGAACGTTATCCGCCTGTTGTGCAAATACCGTTACAGATCCACTAGATAATAAAGCAAAAGCCAGTGCGGCTGGTAAGATCTTTTTCATCCTATATCACTCCTTAACTTTTATACTTGTATCATTTGTTAAAGGAGTGAATTTCTTGCGTTCATATGTATGTAAATTCTTTGACATTTCACTTCAGCTTTTTCAAAACCCGGTTGACTGTTTCTCTTCTAAGTCCAACAAACTGACCGATTTCCTCCTGAGTCAAAACCTTTTCAACAGGCACTTCAGGAAAATAACTCGCAAACCACTTTTGAAGCTTTGCGACCTTTCCTTCAGGAGTTAATGTCGACATCTGATTAATCCTTTGCTGCATCATTCTTAATTTTGTTTCTAAAAGATGCGCTACTTCTTTATAGACTTTCGGATCTTCCTCTAAAGACCTGTACCACTGTTCCGGATCAATTCTTGTGACCTCTGAAGGCAAAAGTGCAATTGCAGAGCCATTGTATTCTTTATGGCTTGTAAGTGAATGATGCGGAATCATCTCACCTGGAACAATCAAATTTAATAATAACTGGCTTCCATCCTCATGGACTCTGACTATTTTTAATAATCCTTTATCAAGTTTGAATAAAGGTCCTTCTTCCCCTTGTCTAAATAAAGTTTCTCCTTTTGCTATAAACATGAAGAACTTCATCCCCCTTTTGCGTCAATCGTGTTCACCCATTTCACCCCATGCCCATACTCTTTTAATAGGAGGAGGAAACAAAATGAACCAGTTCGCTTATTTCACACAGGAATTAACACTATTGTACAGCATTGCCCTGTTTGGTTACATGCTTCGAAAAAAAGAAATATTGCCGGAGGGCAGTGAAAAAGTTTTAACGGCCGTTATATTAAACGTTACTCTCCCTGCACTTATTCTATTTGGTATGGATGTTACGTTTTCAGTTGAAAATTTAATTCAATTCGGCTGGCTTTCTTTATTGTCAGCTATTGTGCTCATCGTCTCATCTGTGATCTCCTCTTTTACCGTGAAAAAATTGAACATAGAGGTTAGAAGGAAAAATGCCTTAGAAGGCATCATGATATTTGGCAATCAAGGCTTTCTTGGCATCGCTGTCTGCTTTTTATTGTTTGGAAAAGAGGGAGTATTCCATGGTACTCTATTTAATTTCGTTTATTTATTATATATCTGGACATATGCCATCTACCTGTTTGCAAGGAGCGCCGAAAGTGTCCAATGGCGGAAAGTCTTTTTGAATTCTGGGGTTATTGCTACCTTAGCCGGGCTATTATTAATGATTCTGCCAGGAACTCTTCCCGCCGTCTTAACTAATACGCTAGAACTGACAGGCAAACCTACTGTGCCGCTTTCCATGCTGTTAATCGGTTCTTTACTAGGCGCGATGCCTCTTGCTGATTTAAAGCTCTTTTTGAAAAATAAACACCTTTGGATTGCTTCACTTTACAAATTAATTCTATTTCCTCTTATATTACTGCCCTTCCTGCTTTTTTCATTGCCGTTTCAGCTTTTCGCGGTCGCCTTTTTAGTTGCTGGGATGCCCTCAGCCCCGACGATCTCGATGTACGCTCAGCAATATGGAGAAGACGCTACCTTTGCAGCAGCTGGAGTTGCTTTAAGCACTTTTCTTTCCTGTATAACCATTCCGGCTTTATACAGCTTTCTTTTAGTAATCTCGTCCCTTGCCTGAATCAGAGATCTCGAGCAGGATTTCAGGATATGGAGCAAAGAATGTCTGCTGCAATACCTCGTTATCGTCAAAACGGATAGCGTGTGATTTTAATAGTGTGGTAATACTTGAGAACGGCTCTTTCTTGTTGGCGTATTTTTGCATGAGCTCTTCAAAAAAAGCCACTTCTCTTACGGATAGCTTGGACTCAAATCGATTGAATATTTCTTTTGCTACACTTCTGTTTGAATCGTTTCTGGCCGCCCGGTTAAACAATTTGTGGAGTGCTCTTGCATATAACTCAACTGTCTTCTCCACACCATTCTCGTTCACATTTTTTAAAATCCGGTTCATCACCTTTAAAGTCGGTTTGCTGTATGCCATCAGTAAGTAGTAATTCTTCTTATGAAAGTCTGTTATTGCATTTAACCCCTTGGGCAGTAGACGCCGAAACGAAGCTAATGTAAAAAGTTTCGTATAAAACCGGTCCCGGATCGTAAAATTATTAAGTCTTCCTTCCTCTTCAACTGCCAGATGCGAAAAAAGTTCCGTGACCTTTCCTCCGAACAGCCCGCTTGCATGCCCGATTGCTGGTCCTTTCTCGGTTGACGCATACACTTTTACTTCTTTTATTCCGCATGACGGGGAACGTGTTTTTAAAATAAAACCGTCTGTTTCCTTTACACCTGCTAAATAGTTTTCTGAGAACGATGTCATTTCCTTTGTTACGTCTCTTTTTGTAGAAGGCTGAAGAAGCAAATGGTCTTCTCCTTGTTTTACAATTCTTATCGTCTCCCGCGGTGTTCCGAGGCCAATCTCTACTTCTGGACATACAGGGACAAAATCTACGTATTCCATTAATTTTTTTATCACATCGTTATAGATGACATCACCGTTATAACGGCACGCGTCAAATTCCAAACACTTGCTGACAACGACTCTAGGTCTTGCATAAGCTTCCATCCATCCTGCTCCTCATTCATTGTTTTCTAACAGTGTCTCCATTTTTAGGTGAAATTTTATCATCATTTCTGTAAAATGTTGGTTAACGAGAGGAGAGGTTCGATGGCATATTATGAGGATCTTCGTAAACACGTAGGAAGTGCACCGCTTATTTTACCAGGTTCGGTTGTTATCATTGTAAACGAACAGGAAGAAATATTGCTGCAGCACCGCAGAGATGGCGGCTGGGGACTGCCTGGAGGCTTAATGGAACTAGGTGAGAGTTTTGAAGAAACCGCAATTCGTGAAGTAAAAGAAGAAACGGGTCTCGATATTGATGGTCTAACACAGCTGCATGTATATTCAGGAGCAGATCATTATTTAAAAGTTCCAAATGGGGATGAACTCTATTGCGTAACTGCGGTATATACGGCAACAGACGTAAAAGGCAATATTTTAATAGATGAAGAGGAATCTTATGAATTTCGCTATTTTCCTGTAGAACGACTTCCGGAAGGGTTATTAAAGAGCTCTAGACGATACATAAATGATTATCTCGGACAAAAAGAAAAGAACAGAGAGTACCGGTAGTTAAGCCGGTGTCTCTGCTCTTTTTTCGTTAAACTTAAATTCAACAAAATCACATACAGGTTGATATCCAATATTTTGATAGATTTTATTTGAAGTTGGATTCGCTAAATCAGTAAATAAAGAGCAAAATTCATATCCCTCTTGTAAAAGATATTCGCTTAATGCGGCAACACAGGCACTGGCGTAGCCTTTTCCTCTCAACTCTTTTGGCGTATACACAAGATTTACCGCTACACCTTTAATATTGGGTCTTGTTTTAGAAGCCATTGATACGGCTTTCCCTTCGTCTTCCCAAATAAAAAGGAAGCCATCTTGTACTCTTGTATTCGCATATTCTTCTGCTTCATCATGTGTCATCAGCTGATTAATTTCACCCGTCATCTCAACGATCCACTGCGGTAAAAACGTTAAGTCACTTTCGGTTGCTGGCCGTAATTTCCCGGGACGTACCGCCGGCTGTATAACAGACTGCAGCGTATACAAGCGCACATCCATAAGCACTTTTTCTTCCAATTGATGTGCTGCTGTCCAATGCTTTGAAAAAGCTTTCCCAACTGCCTTTGGTGCATGTACTTTATGAATCGCATAATTTTCTTTTATTAGATATTCGGCTAAATGGGGTGCAGCTGCAACGCCGTCTGCTTCTTCTTTTTCTAAAAGCAAGATGGCATACGGAGGAATCAGCATAGCTGCGAGCATGATCTTTCCGTCTTTCTTTACTGTCGCTAAGAATGGCTTTTCTGCCTCCCACACTCTATCTCTGTTTCGCAGGCAATTCCCCAGCATAATCTGCGCTCGGTCTTCCTGATCAAGCAAGAACGTTTCCACTTCATCATAAAATGCAGGAATAGATTCATAACGTGTTACTTCCATGACCATGACCCTCTCTTTATATATAAAGTCTGTAATCCTATATATTTCAATTTTTACAAATCGATTCCCTCTTTTTCATAAAATCTTAAAGTCTTTATTTGATTAAAGGGTATTGAATTCTGTTATACTTACTACAACATAAAGGAAGGTGAACGGAATGAGTACACATGTATTTACAAAACGTGAAGAAATAGCGAACGCCATCACGCATGGTATAGGGGTCCTGCTTAGTGTTGCCGTAACTTCCATCCTGCTTGTGTTTGCAGTTTGGAAAGGAACAGCTGTTCATATTGTAAGCTTTGCTGTATTTGGTGGAACCATGCTGGCGCTTTATACAGCATCCACTCTCGTACACGCTTTTCCTAAAGGACGGGTAAAAGATATATTTGAGATCATGGACCATGCGGCGATTTATTTGTTTATCGCTGGTACGTATACGCCTATCGTGCTGATCGTTGTCGGCGGTGCTCTAGGCTGGACATTGTTTGGAGTCGTCTGGGGTCTAGCAGCCTTTGGTGTTGTTTTTAAAGTCTTTTTCACAAAAAAGTTTGTTGTATTGTCTACGCTTGGGTACGTAGCAATGGGCTGGCTGATCACATTTGCACTTCAAGATATTTCGGCTAACATGCCTTCTGAAGGAATTCAGCTTCTTGTCGCAGGCGGAATCATCTATACGCTCGGAAGTATCTTTTATGTATGGCGCAGCTTTCCTTTCCACCACGCGGTTTGGCATCTGTTCGTTTTAGCTGGCAGTGTATTACATTTTCTTATGATGTTTTATGTGCTGCCTCTGTCATAGAATAGATAAGGGGTGACAAAAATGAAAATCGTACTGAGGATTGTTTTTGGTTTAGCC
Organism: Fictibacillus halophilus; assembly: GCF_042680145.1. Classification (GTDB taxonomy): domain Bacteria; phylum Bacillota; class Bacilli; order Bacillales; family Fictibacillaceae; genus Fictibacillus; species Fictibacillus halophilus_A. The sequence continues at coordinate 3,172,620 of NZ_JBHTNQ010000001.1, forward strand.
TTTTTGCTAGTAGCCTTTTTCGGTCTTGGTCCCGTGCTTATGGCAGACGGGATGCCTGGTGAACGGACGCTGACGTTGATTGTTGTTTTATTGATATTTGCTGCATTGTTTGTAGTTTATAAATGGCTAAAGAAGAGACTATCGTAAGAGCAGAGATGACCTCTGCTCTTTTTTTATGCTGTTGTTTTTTCGATCCTTTGTTCTTCTTGTTCAGATTGAAATAAAACATAATAGATGATTAAACTAATTGAACCCATAATGGTAAAGAGGAAGGTAATCATACCTGATGACAGGAACCCGCTTAACATCACGAATAATGCAGCAATAATCCCTGAGAAATGAAAGGATAAACCATAAACAGCCATATACGACCCTCTTGCATCATCAGGTATTAAAGAAGCCACATAAGCTTGCTTAGCCGGAATATGTGCAAGCTCCCCAATTGTTGCAACAAACATCGCTATTATGAGAACAACTGGAAAACTGCTGTAACTGATGACAATATAGCCAAACGCATAACAAAATCCTCCGCCAAGCATTAATAAACGATCTTGATACTTTTTCAAAAAAACTGCTATCACTAAGCTTAGCAAAACGACTAAAATCGTGTTTTCTGCTCTCAATAATCCAATCAGCTGGAAGCCATCTACTTCAAAAAAAGCAGTGAGTGGAAATAGGGAAACAGGATCTTTTATTTCTTCAACAAGCTTAATTCCCATATACGTCGTCAGGCTCTCTTCTAAGGAAACAAGGAACAAGCCCGCTACAGTGAAAAATATAAATTGTTTATTTGATAAAATTTCCTTATAGTTCTCAAGCCAACTTTTAGTTTCTTGTTGATTGATTTTAGTATCAGCTACGGATACATGGATGTCCTGCAGCAATATTTTCGTTACAATCCACGAGAGAAAAGCTACAAGTGCAATTCCAATAAACATTTCATATGGAAATTTTTTAAATAGAAAAGCTCCAATTATACCTCCTGCTGCGACAGCAAGATTATTTAGCCAATAGGAGACCGTATAAACAGCCTTCCTGTTTTCCTTTGTACTCGAATCAATAATGACGGCACCATAGGCAGGTCCTGCCATCCCAGTAAAAAACAAAATAATGATAAATAATACAAAGTTAGTGTTAGGCGATATCGAAAATATAAGATTACTAATTCCTGCTAATAGATAACCTATCCCTATCATTCCTTCACATAATAAGATTGTATTTTTTCGTCCTTTCCGATCAGCACGTCTTCCTCCTAACAAAGCTCCTGAAATTCCTGATAAAATCACACCGATGTACATGAGCCCTGTTGCAAATTCACCCACCTGATTTGAAAAGAAAATCGCTAAGAACGGGATTACAGCTGAGGAAGCAAGTGTTGTAAAAAATTGAAGAGCTAGCCTTAATTGAATGTTGCGATGAAACGTAAAATAATTCATATAAGTATCTCCTTTTTACGATTGATTAATCAATCATTATTAGATTAAAAGTAATCCGAAACACATTTAGCGTTTCGGATATAGCAATTGAAAAGCCGGAATCTTAAGCTTTTCCCAGATGCGTGACACAGCATAGTCAGTAAAAGTTAATCTGATTCCTAATAAAAAGCCCAAATAAGCAGTTGCTGTTAAATCAGCATCAGATTCTTCAAGGATACCTCTTCTTTGAGCATTTGTAATAATTAGAATAAGCTTTTGAATAAACTCGATGCTAAAATCATCAAGCTCTTTAAATGGTTCAGGAAACTTAGTATGCTGTCCAATTACTTGTACTACTAATTGTAGATACGTACGCATCTCAATAAAAATACGAATATGTTTGTCTATCATACTTTTAATTTCTGCCAATAAATCCTCAGCATCAGGATCAAATTCTAAAAGATCCACTTTAAAAACTGTATTTAGCGGCTCTGTAACAGCATGGTAAAATAGTTGGTCTTTGTTTTCGAAGTATGTAAAAACACTCCCGAAACTCACACCAGATGCTTTAGCGACTTTTGCAATCGTTGTACTTTCATAGCCTTGTTCAGCAAATAAGATGATTGCCTGTTGCAGAATTTTTTCCCGTTTTTGTTCCATCGTTTTTATTTGTTTGTCTGATAAAGGCAAAATAACGATCTCCCTTTTATAAATGATTGGTTAATCAATCATTATTATATGTGATATGTTAAAATTAGTAAACAACTTTTTAAGGAGTACATTATAATGAGTGTCGAACACCGGCTTTTTACTATGTGTATGATCCAAAATGGAGACAAAGTTCTATTGATTAAACGTCCGGACGAACGAGGTTTTCCTGGTTACCTAGCTCCTGGAGGAAAAATTGATTTTCCTGAAAGTTTAGTAGATGGAGCGATTAGGGAGGTAAAAGAAGAAACTGGACTCGATGTCTCCAATCTCGTTTTTAAAGGAATCGATGAGTATGTTAACCCGAAAAAAAACGTACGGTACATGGTGTTTAACTATTGGACTGATACGTTTTATGGCGAATTGATGGAAGATCCACCTGAAGGAGAGCTTGTGTGGGAACCAATCTCTGAAGCTCCTGAACTGCCTATGCAAAGCTGGTTTAAAGAAAGGTTCCCTTTGTTCTTTGTAGCAGGCACTTTTGAAGTACAGAGAGTGTGGGATGCTGATTTAGATGAGCAGATTGAAGTACAAATTTTAAAAACATGATTTAGCATGCATGACCAATGTCGAACTATGTCTAAGAATGTAAACTCGTGGATAAACGGGTAAAACTTTTGGATTCAGGGGCAAAACTCGTGGATCCAACACCCTTTTTTGTGGATTCACGTCCAAAACTTTTGGATTGAATCTCCCAGCACTGCCGAAAACAGCTACCACACAGCCAAATGCCCCTCTCAAGACCCACTAAAAAGGAAAGGATGACTCAATCACGAGTCATCCTCCTTTATTTCATCTATTTTATTTTATAATCTGCAGTTCTTTCGGGTATTTTGTCAATGTTTCATACCCATCAGCGGTTACAACCACATCATCTTCAATACGAACGCCGCCGATGTCATCGATATAGATTCCTGGCTCGATCGTGTACGTCATACCTTCACGCAGCACGCCGTCATTGTTATCACTCATGGACGGGAATTCATGGACATCGATTCCGAGGCCATGTCCGATGCGGTGCGGGAAGTTATCTCCATAGCCCGCTTCTGTAATATGGTTGCGCGCGATCACATCAAGATCGCCGATGCGCGTTCCTGGCTTTGAAGCTTCCAAAGCCTTCAACTGTGCCTGAAGCACTGTATCATAAATCTCACGGCGCTTTTCATCCAGATCACCAAACGCTACCGTACGCGTGATGTCAGAGCAATAGCCATCCAGAACAACACCTAAGTCAAACAACACAAAATCACCATGCTGCAGTTTTCTTAAGCCTGGCTTACCATGAGGCTGTCCTGCTTTCTCGCCAAATAGCACCATTGTCGAAAACGACATTTGGCTGATACCTTTTTTCTTCAGTTCGTACTCGATCTTCGCGAGCACTTCCATTTCTGTTACGCCTTCTTTAAGCGCCGCAACACCAACTTCTACTCCGTAGTCCGCCAAACGTGCAGCTTCTCGCAAAGTCTCAAGCTCGCCTTCTTCTTTAATTAAACGAAGCTCGTTCAGCAGTTCTTCAGCCCCAACTAATTTAGCACCTTCAAACATACCAAGAAGTTTTTCACCGCGTGCATATGGGAGTGTTTCTTTTTCCACCGCAATAGAAGTTGCTGCTGTCACACCGCGCCCAGCCAAAGTCTCCTGCACCTTCGCCCACGGATCTTCAGAATCACTGTATCCCACGATCTCATAAGTCCAGCCTGCGCCTTTTGCTTGTGAACGCTCCATTCCAGGGCAAACCATGAACGGTTCACCTTCTGGCAGTACAACCACACCAAGCACACGCTCATGCGGATCCGTGTAGAGTCCAGACAAATAGAATACATTCGCCGTCGTATGGATAAAAGCTAACGAATGACCTTCTTCTTTTAACCAATCTTTAACCTTTTGAATACGTCCTTCGTTCATATGTATACCTCCAATAAAAGCCTCATAGGCATGAAATTATCTCTCACTATCTATTGTAGTAGAAACCTCAATAAAAAAACAGAAGCACACATCTACTTCCGCAAATGTGTGCTCTATTTTACTGTTAAGCTCATTTCTAAAAGGTTGTTGCTCTAGAACATTTTAGTGAATATGCTTCTTTGAAAGTTGATTGTAGCGGAAGATGCGAGACTCCTGCGGGATCAGCGGGACAGGTGAGACCATTCAATGTCGCAAAGCGACGAGTGGGCTCACCGCACGCCCCGCGGAAAGCGAGCATCCTAGAGCGGAAATCAACTACATCTAAAAGCAACAAGATTTACGAGTTTTTTGTTAAAACTGTACTTTTTCCTCAATAAAGCTCTTAAGGTCTGCAATCTTTACACGTGTTTGTTCCATCGTGTCGCGGTCACGAACAGTCACCATGCCATCTTCTTTAGAATCAAAATCGTATGTGATACAGAACGGTGTACCAATCTCATCTTGACGGCGATAACGTTTACCGATTGATCCTGTTTCGTCATAATCTACATTGAAATCTTTAGCTAATGAGCTGAACACTTCAGTTGCTTCTTCAGATAGTTTCTTAGACAATGGCAGGATTGCCGCTTTATAAGGCGCCAATGCAGGATGCAAGTGCATAACCGTTCTGCTTGTGCCATCTTCTAATTCCTCATCCTCATAAGCATCGATTAAGAATGCTAGCGTTACGCGGTCAGCACCTAAAGATGGCTCGATGCAATACGGAATGTAACGTTCGTTTGTTTCTTGGTCAATGTAGTTAAAATCTTCACCGGAGAACTCCATGTGACGCTTTAAGTCAAAGTCTGTACGGGATGCAACACCCCAAAGTTCGCCCCATCCGAACGGGAACTTATATTCAAAGTCAGTCGTCGCGTTAGAGTAGTGAGAAAGCTCATCTTCATTATGATCGCGAAGACGAAGGTTCTCTTCAGTCATACCTAATGACTTCAGCCAGTTTTCAGCAGTGTCTTTCCAGTAATTGAACCACTCGATCTCACTTCCTGGCTTACAGAAGAACTCAAGCTCCATTTGCTCAAACTCACGCGTACGGAACGTGAAGTTACCTGGCGTGATCTCGTTACGGAAACTCTTACCGATCTGTGCGATACCGAAGGGAAGTTTTTTACGCATTGTGCGCTGAACATTTTTAAAGTTAACGAAAATCCCTTGTGCTGTTTCCGGACGCATGTATATTTCGTTTGAACTTGATTCTGTTACACCTTGGTGAGTTTTGAACATCAAGTTGAACTGGCGGATGTTTGTAAAGTCGTGACTTCCACACTCAGGACACGCAATGTTGTACTCTTTCACTAATTCTTCCATCTTTTCAAACGGAAGACCGTCTACGATGATCTCTTTTCCTGCTTGATCTGCTGCATCTTCAATCAGCTTATCAGCACGGTGACGCGCTTTACAGTTTTTGCAGTCCATCATCGGATCGTTGAAGTTACCGATATGTCCTGATGCTTCCCACGTACGAGGGTTCATAAGGATTGCAGCATCCAAACCTACGTTATATGGGGACTCTTGAACAAACTTTTTCCACCATGCTTTTTTCACGTTGTTTTTCAGTTCAACACCAAGCGGACCGTAATCCCACGTGTTTGCAAGACCTCCATAAATTTCAGATCCCGGAAATACAAAACCGCGATGTTTCGCATGATTTGTGATGGTTTCCATGTTTTTTGACATTGTAATTCCTCCCATTCGGATTTGGCCTTATGGATTAGTTCGTCTTTTATAAAAATAAAAAACTCCCGTCCCAAGGCGCTATGCCCAGGGACGAGAGTTGTATCTCCCGCGGTTCCACCCTAGTTGATCCGTTGTATGTAAAACGAATCCTCTTTTCAAAAACAGCTCCGGATTGCCGTTTCACTAATGACTCTTACCGGGCTTCCACCGCCCCCGGCTCGCTTTAAAAGAGTGTCAGATTAGCTACTATTCATCCTTCACGGCTGCATATCATGTTTTATAATAAAGTAATATTACCAAAAAACAAAAACATTAGTCAAAATATTTTCCTATTATATGCATTTGTTACTTCAATTGTGCAAGTTCCTCTTTAACTTGTTCCAATGTTGGAAGAGATGTCATTGCACCTTTACTCGATACCGTAAGCGCACCTGAAATACTGCCGAAAACCGCCATATCTGCTGCTTCGTCGAGCGTAAGTTCTTCAAGTGTCCCCTGGTATTCATTTAACAGATGCAATACACCTGAAACGTATGCATCTCCCGCTCCCGTCGTATCAATAGCTGCAACACCTTTTGCCGGAATATACTCACCGCCATCTTTTGTTACCACATAGCTGCCGTCATCTCCGAGGGTGATAAAAAGTAAGGGTATATCGTATTGCTGAAGGACTTTAATACCTTCCTCAACCTTTTTTAATCCTGTAATAAATTCTAGTTCCTCTTCTGAAAGTTTAACAATATCTGCATGAGGGAGCATGGAAAGAATGGTTTCACGTGCCAAAGCAGGTGTCTTCCATAGCGAAAGCCTTAAGTTCGGATCAAAGGAAACCCACATGTCGTTCTCTTTTGCGAGTTTAACGGCTTTTTCAGTCGCACTTTTGGATGGTTCAGCAATCAAGGAAATAGAGCCGAAATGAAAGATTTTTTTATCTTTGAAAAGACTAGGCTGTATATTCTTTTCTTCTAAGAAGCGATCGGCACTCGGATCAATGTAAAAGTCAAAAGACCTTTCTCCTTTTTCAGATAAGGTTACAAAAACAGCTCCCGTCCGCACAGCATCGGTTTTATACACATGAAACGCATTTACACCGTAACTTTTCAAAGTATCAATTAAAAAATCACCGAGTACATCTTCCCCAACTTTACCTAAAAAAACTGCATCTGACCCAAGGCGTGCGACACCCACTGCTACATTAGCGGGAGCACCACCGGGACGCTTATAATACAATGAATTCGTTTCATCGGTTGGAATAAAATCAACAAGCGCTTCACCTAAAGAGATAATTCCTTTTTTCATCATTGCCTCCCCCTTTTTCTTATTTGATAAAGGCTGTTTGCGCAGTCATTGTTGTTTTGGAAAGTAGTTGATCTCCGTTTCAGGATGCTCGCTTTCCGCGGGGCGTGCGGTGAGCCCGCAGGAGTCTCGCACCTTCCACTCCAATCAACCTGGCAATGGAGCGTAAAATACCAAAAGCAACAATCTTTCAGAATAGAGCCTTTTAAAAAAATCAGGCAAAAGAAGCCTGATCTTTTTCTCTATTTCATTTTAATCTGCAGCAGAGACGTTTCACCTTTTGTTGCTTCTGAAGCAGCGCGCTTATCCAGAGATTCAACGGCATCTCCATTTGTGATGACAATCGGTGTCACCGTGCTTGCTGCTTTCTCTTTAATAAGATCTAAGTCAAAAGTCAGTAGTTTATCGCCTGCTTTTACTTTATCTCCAACATTGACGTGTCCTTCAAAGCCTTCACCGTTCATGTTCACCGTCTCAAGCCCCACATGGATTAAGATTTCAGCGCCAGATTCAGACTGAATACCAATCGCGTGTTTTGTGTGGAAAAACTGCACAATTTCTCCGTCAACAGGTGCTACGACTACACCTTCTGTTGGCTCTATCGCAATCCCGTCTCCCATCATTTTTTGAGAGAATGTTGGGTCTGGTACTTCTTCTATTGATACGATTTTACCCGTTAAAGGAGCAACAATCGTCTCTTCTTTTTTCACTTCTTTTTTTCCGAACAATTTATTAAACATATCACTTCACTCACCTTTCCGTCTGCTTATCTTATAATTTACACTTGTGGGAACGCTTTAAAACATTCGACTTTAAAAATAACGATATAAAAGAAGACCATAGAACAAGGAAAGCAATGTTTCGATGTTCTTCAGGTCTCTTGATTGTTAGTTCTCTCAGCAAACTTTACATATAAAAATAATGCAGCATTTGCATGAATGTCAATTAGAAAGGTTTCACTTTATTGATAAAGCGCGTTGGATAATAGACGGAATAAGTAGTCCGTATGGTCACGGAAGCCTGCTTCAAGCCCGATCAGTGTCACATCTTCATCTGTTTCTTCTACGATAACCGCTTGTCCTGCTGCAAGCTCATTATTTTTCCAATGTCCTGCTAGAAAGAAGTCTCCAGATTTAAAGGAAGCAACGACTTTAGCGTCACCAAGCTCTGTGAACCAAACCGGCTTGTAGACAAAACCTAGATCATTTTCTTTATAGCCTTTGCTTAGCTCGTCTTCACCGTATGCAACTTCCACGATTCCATTGCTGTCAGATCCGCCGGTATTTACTTTAACATCCGTCAGTCCAAGCATGTTGGATGCCTTTGCACCGCCTGCACCTACAGCGATAAATTTACCCCCGCCGTCTACAAAAGCTTGAACATTCTCTGCAAACTTGTCATACGCTTCTTTTGTTCCTACAACAAAAGGCTTGTTCGCTTCTCTAACTTTTTCATATTGAAGCATCATTTCTGTTCCGCTGTAAATAAACGCATCAAAGTTTAAAATGCCGTTTTCAGCCACCTCTTTTGGTGTTACTTCCGTCACAGAAAAACCAAGGCGTTCTAAGGCAAGCTTTGTGCCAGCATGTGTTTGTGCTTTATTAATACCGCCATCTTTTAAAACCGCAACCTCAATGGAAGAAATCTTTTCTTTTTCTGCCGGGATCGCTGCCGTTTCCACCTTTAATCCTGATTCTTTTACAAGAGATTTACTCTTTACTGGAATGTTCTCCAGATAAAAGTTGCCGTCTTCGCCTTTATAAATTGTCGCGTCAGCTTGAAGCAAGTCATTCACTAACTCTACCGCTTCCACTGAGCTGTTTTCAATCATATAAGGACCGTTTCCATTCAAAGAGCCATGGAAATCAGCGCTCTTTACTGGTGAGGTTTTAGCGTTTAATTCAGACTTCACTTCAACTGCTTCAAAGCCCCAAAGTTCTGGCAAGCTCCAAGCTGAAATGTCATACATTGCAGGTGTATCATTCGTGATGTCTTCACCGTTCCAAAGCATCGTGTTCGCAAGTCCTGCTTTAGCCTGATCCATCGGTACAACAAAAGTTCCTGCAGGGTAAGTTACTCCTTCTGCTGTGAAAGGCTTATTCGCTTTTTCAACAGAAATGTCGTTATCAAGGAGATGGTTGACCGCCTTCTCTGTAACTGTCGGGTCATTTTCATCTACAGGAAGCACATAAGCATTCGGGAAGAACCCTTCTTCATGGTAAGGGTGGTAAAAATTAATTCCGCGTTTAAAAATTTCAATCTGATCCGTAAGCATACCCTGTTTATTTTCTGTTGAAAACTTAAGAGCTCCCATTACCGCATCATTCGCCCATTTCACTCCATCCCACGTATTTGTCGGCGCTTCTAGTGTATAGCCATATGCCCCATGATACATGGCATACATAGGGGTAAAGATTGGCGGATAATCGTCCCAGCCAAAGCTATCATCACGCTGAGGAATGTATGTACCGCTCATATTTTGATAGGTTTCACTTTCATATTCTGCTTTATTTCCTACGATCTCAGCTTCCATCGCTTCCGCTTGATCTAACGCCCACTTTGAAAAAAGATCATACTCATAGTTAGGGTTATGCGGCGGTGTACAAGGCTCGATCAAGCCTGGCTTATTTTCCATCCAGTTTACGTACCCATGAAGATCTAAGAAGACCATCGGGTTCCATTCTGTAATTAGATCTACTGTTTGCTTTGTTTCAGGCTGAGATTGCGTAATGAAATCACGGTTCAAGTCGATTCCCTCACCGTTAAAACGAGTGCCGTCCACACGTCCATCAGGATTTGCAGAAACATTAAAGATTAATATATTGCTAGCTAGAATTTCTTTTGTTGTTTCATCGTTCTCAAACGCAAAACGTTCGATCAGCTGAAGAACAGCATCAGAGCCTATGTATTCTGTTCCATGAATGGAACCATTAATCATAACCGGCACTTTAAAATCTGAATTCTCCGCTACCCATTTCTGTGCTTTTTCAGGATTTTTGATCATTTGCTTGCGCAGTTTTTTATAATGACCATACTTTCCTTTGTCTTCAGGATTTGAAATGGTGATCGCATATAATGGATGTCCATCTGCTGAATGCCCTGTAACTTCTAACGATACACGTTCACTTTCCTTATCAATCTTCTTAAGTATTTCATCAAACTTAGAATACTTTACAAAATCATAATGCTCGGAGTTAAAAGGACTTCCATCTGCCTCTTCACTTACATTTACATTCTTCCAATGTTTCTGCGGTGCTTCCGCTGTAACTGTATAAGGTGTCGAAGCTAGTAAACTTACACTTAACACTCCGGCAAACCATTGCTTTTTCATTTATTTCTTTCTCCCCTTCCTTCAATTCGAAAGTAATTATACTAATTTATGCATATTTATTCAATTGTTGTTTATCCTCTTTTACACATTTGTTTCTAGACACCTTTATTCAATAACCACTCACCAAAAGCCTCCGCCAATTTGAATAATGTATAAAAATAAGAAAATACTCATAGTTCTTTAATCACAGAATCCGAAAATGTTATAATTCAGGTGGGTTCATTTTGAAGGGAGTTGAGTATCTTGAAACGAAGTACGCCTTGGTTTGACGTTTCACGCATAGCAGTTGGAACACATCTAGGTGAAATGAATGAAGCTGATTCAGCGTTATATCAGGAGTCTATTGAATTCGCTTTATGCAATGGCATAAACTTTATTGATACCGCATTAAACTACCGGGGAATGAGATCGGAAAGAGATGTTGGAGTTGTTTTATCTAAATTATTTAAGGAAGATAGAATGAATAGAGATGATATTGTTATTTCGACGAAAGCCGGTATCATCCCAGGAGATATCGATCTGCAGCTGCGCCCTGAAAACTACTTAAAAGAAAAACTAATTGCTCCCGGAATACTTCAAGAAAAAGACCTACAAATTATAGATAATCATAAACATGTGTTAAAGCCTTCCTATTATGAATTTGCCATTGAACAAAGTTTGAACCATTTGAATCTCGATACGATTGACATCCACTATATACATAACCCTGAAATCTCCAAACACGTACTGGGGGAAGAAAATTTTTATAAAGAATTAGAAAGGTTATTCAGGTTTTATGAAGACCAAGTCGAGCGTGGCACGATTCGTTTCTATGGGATGGCAGTCTGGACCGCATTCACTGAAAACCCTGGTGCTTCTGGTTACATTTCACTTGGAAAAGTGATAAATACCGCGAAGAAAGTAGCGGGTTCATCTCACCATTTCCGTTTTATCCAAACTCCTTTCAACTTTTATAATCAGAAGGTATTAACCGATCAAAATCAGCAAGTTCAAGGCAAATGGCGCACTTTATTCCAAGCAGCTGATGAACTAGAAGTATACGTAACCACGAGTGCACCGCTTGATTGCGGGAGATTAAAAAATGAACAAAATCTAAATGAACGGATTCGTTTTGTTCTGGATACTCCCACCATACTTTCTACGATGATTGGTATGCGTAGGTTAGAAACGGTAAAACGAAACATCTCTTTATTCAAAGAAGGCGCAGGCTCAAAATATTGAGCTTGCTCTTTCACTTTTACGGTACGTGTTCTTTTATTTGTTACACGTTCGCTCAAAAAATTTAGTTTAAGCTCAAAATGCTTTCCGTTTCGCTCAAGATTACCTAGCTACGCTCAAACTATGTCTACTTACGCTCAGAAGCCTTTATTTACGCTCAAAAGTAACTCAAAACCACTTCCCCCCTCCTATAATCACCCTATAATCCTCACTGGAAAAACTTTTATCCACTTTTTTAGATGAATAGCTTGTAAATGTAACCGTTTTATTTTACAATCCATTTATGCAAACGATTGCACCTACTTGCATATACAAATTTGTAAGCGATTAATAAATAATTTTTGCAATCTAATGAATGCGATTTCAAAAACGCAGCGAAAGATATATACTTAAAGGAGGAAATCGTTTTGAAACAACGTGGAAAACTCATTTCGTTTGATTTCTGGCAAAAGCTTGGTAAAGCACTGCTCGTAGTAGTAGCCGTTATGCCAGCTGCCGGTTTAATGATATCACTAGGTAAGGTTATTGCTATGTCAGGTGGCGACATCACTTTGGTGCAAACGATTGCCCGAGTAATGGAAGACATCGGATGGGCAATCATCACGAACCTGCACATATTATTTGCAGTAGCCATTGGTGGTTCTTGGGCTAAAGAAAGGGCTGGCGGTGCATTTGCAGCTGTCATCGCTTTTATCCTCATTAACCGTATTACTGGTGCTATCTTTGGTGTAAACAGTGCAATGATGCTTGAAGAAGGGGCTAAAGTAAAATCCCTTTTTGGCAGTGAACTGATCGTTGGAGATTACTTCACATCTGTTCTAGGAGCTCCTGCTCTTAACATGGGTGTTTTTATTGGTATCATATCCGGTTTCCTAGGTGCCGTTCTATTTAATAAGTATTACAACTACAACAAGCTTCCAAATGCTTTAGCATTCTTTAACGGAAAGCGTTTTGTGCCTTTTGCCGTTATTTTATGGTCTGTCATTACGGCACTGATTCTTGCATTGGTTTGGCCGTTTATCCAAGGTCTTTTGAATGACTTTGGTAAATGGATCGCAACATCACGAAATACTGCTCCAGTTATCGCACCGTTTGTTTTCGGTACACTTGAGCGCCTATTATTGCCATTTGGTCTTCATCACATGTTAACGGTGCCGATCAACTATACAGAGCTTGGCGGAACGTACCAAATCATGACTGGTTCTGGTGCAGGCTCTTCTGTAGCCGGACAAGATCCTCTATGGCTTGCATGGATCAATGACTTGAACAATTTCTTGCAAGCTGGAGATACAAAAGCGTACCAAGCACTATTAAACGATGTTGTACCTGCCCGCTTTAAAATGGGACAAGTTGTTCTTTCAACAGCTTCTCTAGTTGCAATCGCACTCGCGATGTACATGAACGTTGATAAAGACAAGCGCAAGAAGTACAAGTCTATGTTCTTATCTGCAGCACTTGCTGTATTTTTAACAGGTGTTACAGAACCAATTGAATTCATGTTCATGTTCGCTGCACCATTGCTATATGTTGTGTACGCGATTACAACAGGTCTTGCATTTGCAGTAGCTGACTTAATTCACGTGCGTGTTCATGCATTCGGTTTTATTGAGTTATTAACACGTACACCATTGCTTGTAAAAGCAGGGTTAACTCGAGACTTAATCAACTTTGCACTAACTTGTATCGTATTCTTTGGACTTAATTTCTCAATCTTTTATGTATTGATTAAAAAGTTCAACCTGCCTACTCCAGGCCGTGCAGGTAATTATATCGAAACAACTGAAGCTGAATCTGCTGCACCTGCTAAAAATGATGCAGCAACAGGATCAGACAACTCTCAAGCATCTGCAATCATCGGACTGTTAGGCGGAGCAGATAACATTGAAGACGTTGACGCATGTATGACTCGTCTTCGTGTAACGGTTAAAGACACTGCTGGTGTTGCAACGGAAAAAGAATGGAAAGATAACGGCGCACTTGGTCTCATTATCAAAGATAAAGGTGTTCAAGCGATTTACGGACCAAAAGCGGACGTATTGAAATCTGATATTCAAGATCGTTTGGGGATGTAATCAATGAAACTTCTTACGTTGAATGTCCATGGCTGGCAAGAAGAGAACCAGATGGAAAAGTTAAAGATGCTTGCTCGCGATATTGCGAGTGAGCATTATGATGTAATCGCGCTTCAGGAAGTCATGCAATCAATCGATTCCCCTGTTGTGAATGGCAACGTTAAACAAAATAATTATGCTTTGGTGTTAATTCAGCTGTTACAGGAACTTGGCGTTAACGATTATGATTTTGTTTGGGACATGGCTCACTATGGTTTTGAAACGTATGAAGAAGGTCTGGCCATTTTAAGCCGTCATCCGATCAAGTCAAACGATAGCTTTTTTGTTACAGAACTTCAGGACATGAATAACTGGAAAACAAGAAAAATCATTTCAGCTGTGATTTCTTATCAAGGAAGTGAACTTAACTTCTTCTCTGGCCACTTTGGCTGGTGGAACGATGAAACAGCACCGTTTAAAGAACAAATTGATGCTTTCTTTAAGCATGTACCAGAAAGCGGATTATCCTTCTTAATGGGCGATTTAAACAATGATGCTAACGTAAGAGATGAAGGGTTTGATTATGTAAAATCAAACGGCTTTTACGATACGTATGAATTGGCTAAAGAAAAAGATGATGGAATAACCATCAAAGGCGCAATCGCCGGCTGGAACCAAAACGGTAAAGAAGACGGAAGAAGAATCGATTATATTTTATGCAGCAAACCGGTTAATGTAAAAAGTTCTTGCGTTCGTTTTAACGGAAAAGAAACTCCGGTGGTTTCAGATCACGCTGGTGTAACAGTAACTTTAGAATTAGAAAACTAACAGACTATGGGGAGCCGTTTTTTCGGTATCCCCTGCCCTGTTGTTAAGAGATGATGGAGGTAACATTATGGAAAAAGTTTGGTGGAAAGAAGCCGTTGGCTATCAAATTTACCCTCGCAGCTTCCAAGATTCAAATGGAGATGGAATCGGTGATTTAAAAGGAATCATCCAGCGCTTGGATTACATTAAAGATTTAGGGATTGATGTCATCTGGATCTGTCCGATGTACAAATCTCCTAATGATGATAATGGGTATGACATCTCAGACTATCAGGACATTATGGAAGACTTCGGAACAATGGAAGATTTTGATGCGCTTTTAAACGAAGTGCATAAGCGTGATATGAAGCTGATCATTGACCTCGTTCTTAACCATACAAGTGATGAGCATCAATGGTTCATCGAGTCCCGCTCATCAAAGGATAATCCGAAGCGTGATTGGTACATTTGGAGAGACGGCAAAGACGGTAAAGAGCCAAACAACTGGGAAAGTATTTTCTCAGGTTCTGCTTGGGAATATGACGAAAAAACAGACCAATATTACCTTCATGTTTTCTCAACAAAACAGCCTGACGTGAACTGGGAAAATCCTGAAGTTCGTGAAGCTCTTTACGATACAGTAAACTGGTGGCTTGATAAAGGAATCGATGGTTTCCGAATCGATGCGATCAGCCATATTAAGAAACGCGAAGGCTTCCCCGATATGCCGAATCCGAAGAACGAAAAGTATGTATCTTCGTTCGATATGCATATGAACCAAAAAGGCATCCATACGTTCCTTCAAGAATTCAAAGACCGCACATACGCGAACTACGATGTAATGACAGTTGGTGAAGCAAACGGAGTAAAAATCGATGAAGCAGACCTTTGGGTTGGTAAAGAACAAGGAAAGATGGACATGATCTTCCAATTCGAACACCTTGGTCTTTGGGATGCTGAAACGAATCCGGAGCTTGATATTGTGGAGTTGAAGAAAGTGCTGACGCGCTGGCAGAAAGGTCTTGAAAAAGAAGGCTGGAACGCTCTATTCATTGAGAACCATGATAAGCCTCGTGTCGTTTCCACTTGGGGCAACGACGAAGAATTTTGGTATCAAAGTGCAACAAGCATGGGTGCGATGTACTTCCTTATGCAAGGAACACCGTTTATCTATCAAGGCCAGGAAATCGGGATGACGAACGTTCAGTTTGATTCAATTGACGATTATGATGATGTAGCGGTTAAAAACATGTACCGTATTAAACGTGAGGAAGGTGTTTCACACGAGGACATCATGGCCGTAATCTGGGCATCTTCCCGTGATAACAGCCGTACACCAATGCAATGGAACAGCGCTGAAAATGCTGGATTTACAAACGGAACACCTTGGATGAAAGTAAATCCTAACTATACAGAGATTAACGTAGAAAAACAGGAACAAGACAAAAATTCGATCCTGAACTTCTACAAAAAGATGATCTCACTAAAGAAAGAGAACGAGATCTTTACGTATGGAACGTATGATTTATTGCTCGAAGACGACAAGCAAATCTACGCATACACACGCACTTTAGGTGAAGAACAAGTAGTTGTCATTACAAACCTTTCTAAAGTGGAAGCAGAGTTTGAAACAGAGCTTTCATTAAACTCCGAAAATCTGCTTCTGGCAAATGAAGAAGTCGCAGCACATGGCGATGTGACTAGTATTTCACTAAATCCTTATGAAGCTCGCGTTTACCGAGTGAAGGCTTAATATAAAGAAAGCGTGCTTTCCGAATGCGGAGAGCACGCTTTTTTTACAGGGGCAGCCGTTTTTCAAAACGAATAAACGAATATAAACGCATAAGTACAATAAATACACAAACAACCGTTAATTCCCAAGTAACATCCTTAAACAATGGAATCCACGCTAATATAAAAGCAACAAGTGCTGTGAAATTTCCCGAAAACCCGTTTATCGGCTGGTTACCTACGAAAAGAGCAGCCCCTTTTAACGAATTCTCATAACAGGATCTATGATAGGGCCGAACTTTAAAAAATGCCCAAACAGTTATTAAATCATCCCTTGTCTTAATCGGCATCAAACAGCTCTCGCAATGCATTTCTTTTTTCAAAAATAATCCCCTCAATCTTACTCTATATTTCTAGTTAGGCATTTCTAAAAGATTATTGCTTATGAACTTTTTGTTGAGAAAGCTTCTTTGCTAGTTGATTGGAGTGGAAGGTGCGAGACTCCTCGAAAATGAAAATCACATTTTCTTCGTGCGATGTACCGCTGTCGAAGCCTTCCTTGTCCTGCGGGACGAGTGGGACAGGTGAGACTTCTGAAGGCGCAAAGCGCCAGGAGGCTCACCGCCCGCCCCGCGGAAAGCGAGCAACCTGGAACGGAAATCAACTTCTTCCAAGAACAGCAACTTTGTCTACGAAAACAACCTCTAGTTATTACGCTCTTTGAAGCTGATAGGTCTCATTGCAATACGTGATGACATACCCAACAAACCGCTTCATATCCTCTTTCCGGACTTCTTTGGAATGATAGTAAGATTCGGATTGCGGATTTGTTTTTATTCTAAGTCCCTCCAGCAAAATCGGATGATACCTTGCAGGTAATAACGACCTTGCTTTACCAACAGCTTCTTTCTTGCTAAAAATTTTTCGATATTCCAGCGATAATAAAATTCTGCATAACGTAATGATACCAAATTCAATCCAGTCGTCATAAAAGAAACACATGTCACGATCTAATTTTTCATTCCAATATGTATTTACATTATAGTTCAAAGTCTTTTGGACATCTTCCCACTTAATATCTAAATTTAGAGAAGAAATAGGTTCACCGTAAACGACGACACCTTTATTTTGAAGTGTCCACCAAGTTATGTAGTTTAAATCATAGTGTCCTTTGTGAAGTTTGCCATCAGCAAAAAACGGATATTCCTCTATTTCTCGATATACCTTTCCTGCTTGATCAATTGTGACATAGCAGCCATCCATCTTAGAACCAAAAGGATGTGCATTACTTCTTAAATGAACAAGTTTCAATAACTCCTCTGTCTTCTTTCCAATCCGCCCTTTAATCACCGTAACGAAATCAATATCACTCGTGTCTGGATCAAAGGTATCAAGTGCTAACGAACCGTACAAATAAACGCCATGGACACGTTCAGCAGGCAGAACTTCTAATAAGAGTTCCTTGTAAAATTCTAAAAACTCTCGAATATTTTCCTGTAAATTTTTCAACATCTTTCCCCCCTGCATTCATTATAAATGAGTTTTACAGTTAATTGGAAAAAGAAAAAGCACCCAAATTAATGGATGCTTTTCGGAGTTCCTTTTGGAGAATTCATTTCTCGATCTGATGCTTCGCCTTTTTGATAAGATATATGGTCAGGATCCAGACCATGTCCAAGCGATTGATATAAATTGCCTGGTGCAGGATCTACGAATTGATGCTGATTGAAGTATACACGCGGCGTTTTCCATAACGTCACTAATGCTTTCCAATGCGGCATTTCGTGATAGCGTTCTGGCCACATTTCTTTAATATGCTTTTTAACGAGCGGATAATATTTTGGACTCATACCCGGGAACAAATGATGTTCCGTATGATAAGAGAAATTAAAATGAAGCACGTCCACCCATTTCGGAACGGTAACGGTTAAGCTGTTTGCCAGCGGATCGTTCACGTCAGTCATTGGATTAAGACGATGGTTTGTTGAAATATAGCTCATTACAATCGCATTCGCAATTAATAGCGGAAGCAATACCGCAAATAACCATTTAACAGGGCCAAGCCATACTAAGAGTCCTAGCCACGTTGCCCAAGGCAGTAATAGCTGAAGCCACACAGACGGACGTTTGCTTGGTTTAAATTCCTTAATAAAGCGCTTGAACATGAAAAGTCCATGCGTTGTAAATGAAATCGATAGAAAAGCAAAACTTACAATGGAACGCATCCACATTGGAAGCTTGTACACTTTTTGTAAGAGTGGCTTATGTGACAAGTTTTCTAATGTCGGCCACGCATCAGGGTCTTCCCCGTCTTCTTGTGTATGAACATGATGTGTTGTGTTATGCCATTTACGCCAAAGCTTTGGTCCAACACTTAACGGCCAGAATGCCACCGCTCCTAAAAAGTCACGAAGCCAAGGCTTGCGAATTACAGTTCCGTGCAAGATTTCATGTCCTAAAAAGCCCATCCCTGCGAAACATGTACCCAAAATTATGGCAATACCAATTCCTAACCAAGGATGCAGATTATTTAATAAACCGATAACCAAAATACCGGCGATTGCAATCAATAAGTAGACAAGTCCTCCCCATAACCGTGATGGTACCGGTTTGAAAGCCTCTTTCGGCAGCTTGGGAGCGATTTTTGCTGCATACCAGCCAAACGATTGTAGATCTTTCATTTGCTCAACTCCTCTAAATCTGACTCTTTTGAATTCATGTACTTCATCATCGTAACAAGGTTTATTTTATGAAGCAACTATTTTTATTACCAGGTAATAATAGTTGGTATTATATACCCACAAAAAAACGGGCCCCCCTGAAGGATTACCCGTTTTTGTAAAAAATATTACTTTTTTACATCATTTTCTCTTTAAAAATTCATTAAAAATAATTCTATAAATATTCGAGTTTCAGAGCTTTTAATCTCTGATCCGTCTCTCGTTCGATCATCTGAAGCATTCTGCGATCCTTTTGTGCCACAAACGTTACAGCTAATCCTTTTCCGCCAGCACGTCCGGTTCTGCCGATTCTATGAATGTAGCTTTCCGTATCAAGGGCGATATCATAGTTAAAAACATGTGTAACACCTTCTACGTCCAAACCGCGAGCTGCTACGTCTGTTGCCACAAGAAACTGAATCTCTCCTTCTCGGAAACGTTTCATGACATCTTCTCTTTTCGCTTGTGAAAGGTCGCCATGAAGTTCATCAGCGTTATACCCCATATTTTGCAGCGCCTCATTTAATTTACTTACCCTCCGCTTTGTCCTGCAAAATATAATAGCCAAATAAGGACGCAATAATCGGATGGTTTGAACGAGATCGTTCTGCTTTCCTCGATCCGTCGTTTCAACAATACGCTGCCGGATTTCCTTCAGCGTAATCTGTTTCGTTTTAATGTGAATATCCAACGGATTTTTTGTGTAGGTCTGAGCGAGCTTCTTCACTTCATCTGGCATCGTTGCTGAAAAAAGCAAGGTCTGGCGAGATTCTGGTACTTGTTCCATGATGTCTTCAATGTCTGTTAAGAAACCGATATGCAGCATCTGATCGGCTTCATCAAGCACAAATGTTGAGACTTCAGATAAATCGATCGTTTCACGGCGAATATGATCAAGCAGTCTGCCAGGCGTCCCTACTACAAGATGCACCTTCCCTTCCAGCTTGTGCATCTGTGCGATAACATCCTGTCCACCATAAACGGCAAGGACGTTAATCTCATTTAAAGGCTCAGTAAGTTTTCTAACTTCCGCTGTAATCTGGATGGCAAGCTCTCTTGTCGGAGCTACAATCAAACATTGAATGTATGAATTCTCACTATCTATTTTTTGAAGTATCGGCAGCACAAAGGCAAGAGTTTTCCCCGTTCCTGTCTGTGCCTGCCCAACAACATCTTTTCCATCTAAAATAATGGGGATCGTCTCTTTTTGAATCGGTGTCGGTTCCCCTATTCCGTTCTGTAATAAAACATCTACAAGAGCATCTGATATGCCTAATTCTTTAAAGCTCATTATTTTTTCCCCAATTCTTTTACTTTCGCTGTACAGCTGTCCATTGCAGCTAATATTGCCCCTCGGAAGCGTTCTTGTTCCAGCGTCGAAACCGCTGCGATCGTTGCCCCGCCTGGTGATGTCACTTGATCCTTTAACTCGCCAGGGTGCTTTCCTGTCTCAAGAACCATTTGTGCTGCTCCCAGGACGGCTTGAGCGGCTAAACGATAGGACTGATCACGCGAGAGACCCTGCCTTACCCCGCCATCTGCCATCGCTTCAATCATCATATAAACATACGCAGGCGAAGAACCGCTGATCGCCGGGATCGCATCCATTTGCGATTCGGCAATAATCTCTACTTTTCCAAAGCTGCTTAATAATTTTTCGGCTGATACCAGATCTTCATCTGTAATTTCACTGTTCACCGAAACAGCGGTCATACCCGCTCCTACAAGGGAAGGCGTATTCGGCATCGTACGTACCACTTTTACCTTTTTACCGCACGCGTTCTCTACATCTGACGTCGTAATACCAGCTGCAACGGTAATTATAATCACATCAGGTTTGATGTATTCTTTTATTTCTTCTATCACTTCAAAATAAGTATAAGGAGCAACCGCTAGGAACAAAACATCTGCGAATGCCGCTACATCACGGTTAACCGCTGATACTTCTATTCCAAATTGTTCAGCTGCAAGCGTTCTTGATTTCTCCGTACGCATGCTCGCCATAATCTGATCCGCTTGGACTAATCCAGAATGAATCATGCCGCCTGCCATCGCCTGTGCCATTTTTCCAAAACCAATGAAACCTATTTTTTTATTCAATGCGCCTACACTTCTTTCTATCTAAACTTTTAAGAGGGAAATGTTCACTTATACAGAATACCTTTATCGTTAGCTTTACCTTTAGTAAACCACAAATACATAAGGTGTGTGAAATGGATGGATAAGTTTACAAAAGATGAATGGCATCGCAAACAAGCGGTGGAAAATTTTAATAAAACATGGGATCTCATAGAAAAGAAGGAACGTTCGAAAGAGGAAGACCTCGAAATGATCCATACTGCACACGCTTCCCGTTTTCATTGGGGCATAGCCGGAACCACGCTGAACTGCGCACGCGGCGAATGGCAGATTTCTAGAGTCTATTCCCTCTTAAAAATGGGTGATTCAGCTTTGCTTCATGGTGAACGATCCCTGGAACTCTGTCTTCAGAACAACTTCGGAGATTTTGACTTAGCTTTTGCTTATGAATCGGTTGCCAGGGCGTATATGGTTAAAGGTGAAGAGGCGAAGATGGAGGAGTACTTTTCACTTGCGTCTAAATTCGCTGAAAACATCGCCAAAAAAGACGATAAAGAATATTTCATTTCCGAGCTGAACTCTATTAAACTAAGAAGTAAAGCGTAACCATACATAAGGAGGACTTTAGATGACAGAACAGATTAAGAGTTATTTAAAAGAAAACCGTGATACCCATTTAAAAGAGTTAACGGACTGGCTTGCTGTACCAAGTGTTAGCGCACTGCCTGAGCATAAAGAAGACGTTCGAAAAGGCGCTGAGTGGATCGCAGACGAACTATCAAAAATCGGCATGGATAACGTGAAAATTTACGAGACAGACGGACACCCTGTTGTTTATGCGGACTGGCTGAAAGCAGAAGGAAAACCGACTGTGCTCGTTTATGGACATTATGACGTTCAGCCTGTTGATCCGCTTGAGCTTTGGGAGACGCCTCCTTATGAAGCAACGATTCGTGACAACAAACTGTATGCGCGCGGTGCATCTGACGATAAAGGCCAAACGTTTATGCATTTAAAAGTTTTGCAGGCTATTTTAGAAACAGAAGGGAAACTTCCTCTTAACTTTAAGTTTTGTATTGAAGGAGAAGAAGAAATCGGCAGTCCGAGCCTTCCGAAGTTCATCGAAAACAACAAAGAACTTTTAGCAGCGGATGTGATCGTGATCTCCGATACAGGGATGCTTGACCGCGGAAAGCCTGCGATCTGCTACGGACTGCGCGGCATGTGTGCGATGCAGGTTGACGTAACAGGACCAAACAGCGACCTTCACTCAGGTCTTTATGGCGGAGCGGTTCAAAATCCATTGCATGCGATAACAGAGCTTCTGCAATCATTCCGTGATGATAACGGACGTATTTTAGTTGATGGCTTTTACGATAACGTTCAAGAGCTAACAGAGGAAGAAAGAGAAGCGTTCCGTGCTCTTCCGTTAACAGAAGAAGCGCTTAAACAGCAGCTTGGCGTAACAGAGCTTACAGGTGAGGAAGGCTATTCTCACATCGAACGCACATGGGCTCGCCCGACGTTGGAGCTTAACGGTGTTTGGGGAGGCTTCCAGGGTGAGGGCATCAAGACGGTCATCCCTGCAGAAGCCCATGCGAAAATCAGCTGCCGCCTTGTGCCAAACCAAGAGCCAGACGAGATCATTGAAAAAGTAAAAGCACATATTGAAAAGCATAAGCCTGTTGGCATTGATGTTAAGGTTACTCTTTTTGATAAAGGAGCACCTTATGTAACACCATTTGACCACCCTGCAATTCAGGCAGCTGCACGTTCTTATGAAAAAGTGTACGGCGTTCCGACAGCCTTCACTCGCGGCGGAGGATCCATTCCAATCGTTGCAACATTCGATCAAATGTTAAACATCCCTGTTGTTCTGATGGGCTTCGGTCTTTCAACAGAGAACTTCCATGCACCGAACGAACACTTCCATCTGGAAAACTTCGATAAAGGAATGGAAACACTCGCTGATTATTGGTTTGAGCTGGAGAGATCCATCAAAAAAGAAGCATCTGCTCTATAAAATTTGTAAAAAAAGGCTGAACTTATTTACGTTTTGCCTTTTTTATATGTACAGTCTGCATTAGGATACTTTTACGGTACGTGTTCTTATTTTTATTACACGTTCACGCAGAAGGAGGGGTGTACCACGCGACTTCCCTTGACTTTCACGCAAAAACTCTATAGTTTCACGCCAAATGTACAGCGTTCCACGCACAGCAACAGCATTTTAACGCAATAGCCTTAAATTCAAAGGGTAAGCACCTTTTCTTTTTACTTAATGGGTATGATATAATCAACCAATCACAATAAAAGAAACGGAGAGTATAAAATATGCTTTCATTTGAAGATAAAATTGCTTTAATTCAAGAGAATTTCCCAGAGCTGGACATGCACGAAGTGTCACTTGGCCGTTTGAATTTTCACTATGAGGAAAGTGTACAGGACAAAAAAATCGTCGTATACCACCTTCACCCAAACGGCAATGGTTTTGTATATGGCGGACATCTTCCGCAAAGCGTAAAGAACGATAAGGGCTACGTAAATATTCGTGACTATGAAGCGGATGAGCTAATCGCGCTTATTAAAGAATCTATGGAGTTCCTTTCAAAAACACACGGATGGCAGCAGCCGAAGAAAGACCGTACAGATGATGGTGAACGCAAAGAAGAACACTGGTTTAGCCACAGTCATGAAAAAATTAGACTTGTTGGTGAAGATGGTATGTGGTTTATCTTTGATGAGGATGATGCACTTGAGGCAGCATTTGAAACATACGCAGAAGCAGAAGGCTATTTAAAAGAAGCAGACTTTAAAAAGAGAAAATAAATTATAGAGGTGACAAAAATGGCAGAGGAGAAAAAGAAATTAAGCTTTCAAGAAATTGCTAAGCAGCGTCTTGCTGAAAAGAAAGCACAGCAATCAGGCGGATCATTCAATAAAGGTCCTGTTAAAGTAGCAAATCAGCTTAAGAATCAGCAAACGAAAAAGGCGAACAATCAGGCACGGAGAACAGGCGTATAATGCATCGCAAACGCTCTAACATCACTCCGGGACTTCCAGTTAATGTTATTTTAAAAGCCGATCAGCGTTCCGGGAAGAAAACAAAAGGAATCGTTAAAGATATCCTGACGAACTCGCCCAATCATCCGCACGGCATTAAAGTAAGACTAGAGGACGGTCAGGTTGGCCGTGTGATCGACATACTAAGTGAATAAAATGCAAAAACGGTCTCTTATAATAGGGACCGTTTTTCTTTTGGTTTCTATAATGAATAAGATACATGACTAAATAAGAAACGGCTAATTTTCGTATACTAGTTGGTATATTTTGCTCTTAAGGAGATCAGATCATGGACCAAGATTCTCTAAAACGACGAATTGATGTGAGCACGAAAAGAGTTCCGGCAGATATCGTCATCAAGAACGGCAAGATCATTGATGTATTTAATCTTGAAATCATCAGTGGAGATGTTGCTGTTATTGACGGCTTTTTTGCTGGCATCGGGAAATATGAAGGGCGTGAAACGATCGATGCTGCCGGCCGCTATATTTGCCCTGCTTTTATAGATGGTCATGTTCACATTGAATCATCGATGGTAACTCCTGCTGAATTCAGCAAAGTCCTTCTCGCTCATGGAGTGACGACCGTTATCGCAGATCCGCATGAGATCGGGAACGTTTCAGGAAAAGATGGGCTCACATTTATGCTGGAGCAGTCAGAAGGTTTGCCGTTAGATGTTCGTGTCATGCTCCCCTCCTCTGTTCCTGCCACACCTTTTGAGAATGCAGGAGCTGTTCTTACCGCTCGGGACCTTGAAGCGTTTTACAAGCACCCCCGTGTTAAAGGATTAGCTGAAGTTATGGATTTTCCCGCCGTTTTTAAAGGGGATGAAGATATGCTTAAGAAGATAGCTTCTGCCGATAGACATCACGCTATTATTGACGGACACGCAGCTGGAATCGACGCAAATGGCATTAATGTATATAGGTCTGCTCTCATCACAACAGATCATGAGTGCACGACGGCAGAGGAAGCACTCGATCGCATTCGCCGGGGAATGTACGTTTTAATACGCGAGGGATCTGTTGCAAAAGATTTAAAAGCACTCATTAAGGCTGTTACACCTGTAAATGCCCGCCGCTTCTTATTTTGCACAGACGATAAACATCTAGATGAACTTATAGCTGAAGGAAGCGTTGACCATAATGTAAGACTCGCGATTTCCGAAGGGATTTCTCCGCTTCAAGCCATTCAAATGGCTACAATAAACGCAGCTGAGTGCTATGGACTGCATGAAAAAGGGGCTATTTCACCTGGATATCAAGCGAATTTTATTTTGCTGGATGATTTAGATGAAATTACTATTTCAGAGGTTTTTGTGGAGGGGATTTCAGTAGCTTCTAAAGGCACGTTCACTGGCCAAATAGATGTTCCTCCCTCTCCTCCAGAACACTTAATGAAGTCGGTAAATCTTCATGAGATACAAGGTGAAGAACTGTCTATTAAACTTGAAGAAGGCGATCATATTCATGTGATCGAGCTAATACCAAACCAGCTTGTTACAAAAAAGAAAATACTTCGAGCAAAAGTGGAAAACGGAGAGTTTAAATCATCATCTGAAGACGACCTGTTAAAAATGGCAGTCATTGAACGCCACAATCAAACTGGAAATACTGGCCTCGGTGTTGTAAAAGGACTTTTATTAAAAAGTGGTGCGATCGCTTCAACGGTTGCCCATGATTCTCACAACCTTGTTGTGGCAGGAACGAATGACCACGATATGCTATGTGCAATAGATGCAATCAAAAATATGCAAGGCGGTTATGTCATCGTTAAAGATGGAAAGGTACTTGCTTCAGTACCGCTTCCAATCTCAGGATTAATGGCAGACCGCCCTTTTGAAAAAGTAAATGAAGAGATCATACTCTTAAAGGATAAGCTGAAAGAACTTGATTTTAAAGGGGATTTTGATCCGTTCCTAACACTGTCATTTTTGACACTGCCTGTTATCCCGGAAATTAAACTCACCGACTTAGGACTTTTTGATTTAAAAACGTTTCAGCATATCTCTGTAAAAGCGAATTAGATTCTATTATACGAGCGAGTGATTAAACGCGTAGATAACAGCTTGCGTACGGTCCTGTACGTCTAGTTTGCTTAAAATATTACTCACGTGAACTTTTACAGTCTTTAAAGCGATAAACAGATCATCAGCGATTTCCTGATTAGTTTTTCCTTTTGTCATGAGTAATAATATTTCCATCTCGCGCGCAGCCAGTTCTTCATGTGGCTCGCGCGTTTGTTTTTGCCTCATCTTGCTCATCATCTTGCCTGTTACTTCAGGTTCTAATACAGACTTTCCGTGATAGGTGTCGCGAACGGCCTGCGCGATATCACTTGCCTTGGACGTTTTCAGCATATAGCTTGAGGCACCCGCTTCGAGTGCAGGATACACTTTTTCATCATCTAAAAAGCTCGTTACCACAATAATCCTCGCTTCTGGCCAAGATTGTGTAATCAAACGAGTTGCTTCAATTCCGTCCATTTCGTCCATCACAAGATCCATTAAAATGATATCCGGTTTCATTTCTAAAGCTTTCTCAACTGCAACCTTCCCATTTTCAGCCTCAGCAGTTACTTCTATATCCGGCTGAGCAGAAAGATAAGCAGAAACCCCAATTCGGACCATTTCGTGATCATCAACTAACAATACTTTTATCATGCTTTTTCCTCTCCCGCTGATAAAATCGGAACTTTAACTTCAAGACGCGTCCCCTCGCCTGGCAAACTCACTATTTTAAGCGTGCCGCCAATCTCAGCAGCCCGTTCATGCATATTCTGCAGTCCATACGAACCGGTTTTTTCCTGTTCCATTTTAAAGCCAATACCATCATCCTCTATGCGCAGAATGATTAGATCATCGCGCTGGACAAGCAGGATTTGCGCTTTATTTGCCTGTGCATGCCTGAGTATATTAGACACAGACTCTTGTAAAATACGAAACAGATGATCTTCTACTCCTTTATCAAGAGGAATGGTTTCGATCTTCCATTTCAGTTCGATAGGAACTTTTTGCAGAAGCTCTTGCAGCAGTTCTTCCATCCCTTTTTGGAGTGATTTTCCGTTTAGTGCAGCAGGGCGCAGATGCAAGAGAAGAGCTCTCATCTCTAGCTGTGTCTGGTGAATCGTCTCCTCAACGAGCTTTAATTGCTTCGATTCACGCGTCTCTGATTCTTCCCGCACTTCATTTACAGCAGACATGATCATACTTGCCGCAAAAAGCTGCTGTGAAACAGAATCATGCAGCTCTCTAGCCAAACGGTTTCTTTCTTGAGAAATGATCTCCTGAATGCGTTTCTCCTGATCAACCGCCTTCTCTGTCGCCATTTTTTGTGACTGGCGGATCTTTTCACCTAATTGCTGCTGTATACCCTCCATGCGTTTCGTGATCGCTTTTAACTCCAGGTTCGAAACTTCTTTCATATTGACTTGCCTGCCGTCTTCAATCGACTTTAACGTCCGGTCTATGAGATTTAATTGCTTTCGAGCCGTGATGCCAGAGTTCAATCCAAAAAATGCTCCCATGATAAAGACGAGAAATGGAACAACAAACGCTATTGGAAAGTCTAGCAATTGTTCTTCCAGCAAAAAATTCCAATCGCTGATAGGAAAAAGTGTAAACACGACAGAGCCTAAAAGTATGGTTACAGCAAATGCTAATGAGATACCAGAAAACATATGGCGCAAAACGGTACTCATACCCGCTTCACCTCCAAGCTTCCAGCAAATAAGCTTGTCATGATTTTTACTTTTTTCTCAGTTTCATTGTAGTTCTTTGTTCGATACGATACCGCCTGATTAAACATCTTGGAATCCTGATAATCAAAGATCACCGTATTGCCTGCAATAACAGAATGTTTTACGGAAACTTCTATCTCATAAGGAACATAAATCGTAATATTGCCAATGAGTCCACGAATAAAAATAACAGATTCCCCTGAAGGCAAAAGAGTTTCACTCAAATCTATGATTGTATCCCCTGCACCGCATTGAATGTTAATATCGTTCCATTCATAGACATGATCAGGTGTCTGCTGCGTTCCAAAAGCGATATTTTTCAAAAGAGATTCTTTCTTATATAAATCTTCTGATGAATGCGTTACTTCATCATTCACTTGCGGTTTAATAACAAACGGATTCTGTTTAGATTGATAGAATTGCACAATGATATAGACCACTAGTGCAACTAAAAATAATTTAAACGTATACATGCTTAAGATCGTAATGATGGCTATGACTACTCCAGCCCAGAACATGAATTTCCCTGAACGTTTCGGCATTCTTTTACGGCCAAAATACATAAGGGCTGCACAGATGATAAGAGTGAATACAATACCCTCTCCATTAATAGTTGCTTCTAAAAGCACCATGACACATGCAATTAAAAGCATCCAGCTGATAAAATCATTTTTCTTCCTAATCGGCATCTGCATTCACTCACTTTCTGTCTGTCATTAAACGGCGTAAAAGGCGCAGGAAATATGCGCCTCTGTCTTTCATAATCGTATCATATACTGCATTAAACGGTAGTAGGAGTTTCTTCTTTTTTCCAATCTTTTTCTAACTTTGCGAGTTTTGCTTCCATAGAGCTCGCATAATAATCAGCGTTTACTTTCTGCTCAAGTCGGTCCATGTAATTTTCAAGCTCATCAAATTTGAAAGCTGTATTCTTCAACACATTAGCAGGCTCAATTACACGATCCATCTTTCGGTGAGCTCTAGCTACATTCTCACGGCCCATTAATTCCATACGCTTAATTTGCATATCCTTCAGCTTATGTTTCATTTGTTCATATTTTTGCTCCAGCTCTGTAAGATCTTTTTCCGTTTGTGCTGCGGATTCTTTCAGCTTGCCCGCACGTGCTTCATGCTGCTCTTTTTCTTGAATAGCAAACTGGTAAAGCTCTTGTTCATTAGCTTGTTGAGCTAATTCTGCCTGGTGACTGCGCTTAGCTGCTTTTGCCTCTGCTTCTTGAATTTCACGTGCAAATTGATCTTTTAAAAGCTGCTGGCGCTCAACAAGCTTACGCGCCTTGTTCACCTCTTGCTCGCATTGTCTTAAATATTGATTCAAGAGAGAAAGAGGATTCTTTTTCTCCTTTTGATCTAAAAGTTCGTGAACATCTGCTGAGATAGAGTTTTTGATTCTTTCAAATAAGTTCATTTTTGTTAGCTCCTTTTTGTTTTGTTTTTAGCTCAATTCTAAAAGATTGTTGCTTTTTAACATTTTTTGTTCAGTAGGCTTCTTTGACTAGTTGATTGGAGAGCAAGGTGCGAGACTCCTGCGGGATCAGCGGGACAGGTGAGACTCCTAAAGGCGCAAAGCGCGAGGAGTCTCACCGCATGCCCCGCGGAAAGCGAACATCCTGGAGCGGAAATCAACATCTACTAATCGCAATAATGTTTACTTGTTTTTTTAGCTGTTTTTAAGTTTTGCCCATTCTTTTTCAAAGTTAGTGAATGGATCATTTTCTGTGTGCTCTTCCATAGATTCTTTTTCGTTCCATTTTTTGTACACCACATAGAGTACATAAATGGCAACTGCACCTAAGATCGCTGGGATGTTTGCTACGGATACACAAAGTCCAATAACGGAAAGTGTTCCCCACCAAAATTTCTTACCGCCGGTTTCTGCAGTTATGCATTTCTTATATGCGTAGTACATAACAGCAAGACCGATCGCGAGTCCAACCATCGGACCCAAGTTAGCCATCAATACGATAGCAGCAATTCCTCCTACAACAAGCAAGCCTAATTTTTTCATAGCGGCTGCCTCCTTTCGTATCTTTAGCTTACCTCGCTGCAAGATTTCCCAAAACTGACCTTGGCTGTATTTTCCAATAAGACTTGAGGCGTAGATGGGGACAGACCCGGGTCTGTCCCATCCCACAAAACAAAAAAAGAGAAGCAGCTTATTTAGCCGCTTCTCCTTCTCTGTTCGTTTCACCCTTTTTATGCACCTATACATTCTGCAGATCATTTACAAAAAAATAATCTGACTCAAGAGAACCCGTCATTAATTTGTTTTCTAATACTTCTGGATACAATTGATAAGCTGTGAGATCTTTCAAAGGCACCCATTTAAATACAAGTCTTTCTGCCTCTTCGACCGTAAATTCTTCCCCGTTATGAAGAGATAATGGATCGCGTGCAAGTATTTCAAAGTATAGTCCAACTTCATGAATATTTTTTTCGTTGTATGTAAAAAAGTTTTCAATTGTACAAAGGTGTTTAAGAGTATCGACATCTAATGCTAATTCCTCTGCCATCTCACGCTTCAAGCTAGTCCTCGCATCTTCTCCCAGCTTTACCCTGCCACCTGGCAATGACCAGTGTGTTTCTACCTTTGAACGGTGAATTAATACATGTCCATCTTGAATTAAAACCCCTGCTACACGGTAGTTAAAAACCTGATGTTCCACATGAAACACTGCATCCATTTTTTGCATCCCCCTTTTAAGTATCCTTATTCTACCATTAAGAGCATTTTTCATGAAAGCCATTACAAATACCGTTAAACTATAAGAAATGAAACGAAAAGGAGACATTAAAATGTCAATCTATGGTTTTCCTGTTGAAACGATAAAAGGTGATCAAACAAGTCTCGAGCCTTATAAAGGCAACGTTATATTGATTGTAAATACGGCAAGCAAGTGCGGATTTACGCCCCAATATCAAGGGCTTCAATCAATCTATGAGGCAAATAAAGATAAGGGATTCACTATTCTTGGATTTCCTTGTAACCAATTTGGTGCACAAGAGCCTGGGACAAGCGATGAAATACAAGAGTTTTGTGAGTTGAACTACGGAGTAAACTTCCCAATGTTTGCGAAAGTGAACGTGAATGGAGACGATGCACATCCTCTTTTTAAACATTTATCGACAGAAGCACCAGGCATTCTAGGTTCCAAAGCAATAAAGTGGAATTTCACAAAGTTCCTTGTAGATCGCGAAGGCCGTGTGGTAAAACGGTATGCACCCACTGACAAACCTGAAACTATTGAAAAAGATATACAAGAGCTGCTTTAAGAAAAGGCTGTTTTCGCAATCTTTGTTGCTCTTGTAAGTGGGTTGATTTCCGCTCCAGGCTGCCCGCTTTCCGCGGGGCGTGCGGTGAGCCTCCTGCCGCATTGCGCCATTAGGAGTCTCCACCTGACCGCTCGTCCCGCAGGAGTCTCGCACCTTCCGCTCCAACCAATTTTCCAATGAAGAGAGGTTAGAAAAAGCTGTTCAAAGGAAACTCCTCTGAACAGCTTTTCTATGTTTAAAACAATAAATGTGCTATTCCAACAACAATCGGCAGGGAAACGAAAGTACGCAAGAAAAAGATAATTACTAGATCTTTAAAGTTAACAGGCACTTTAGATGCTAATAGCAGTCCGCCTACTTCAGACATATAGATTAACTGTACGACTGACATTGCCGCAATAACAAAACGCGTTAACTCACTTTCGATACCCGCACCAATAATGGACGGAAGGAACATGTCTGCAAATCCAATAACAATCGTCTGAGCTGCCTCAGATGCTTGCGGAACTTGCAGAAGTTCTAGAATCGGTACGAAAGGAGCTCCAAGATATGAAAAGAATGGTGTGAACTCAGCAACGATCAGTGCTGATGTACCAATTGCCATTACAATCGGAACAACTCCCATCCACATATCGAGAACGTTTTGAATGCCTTCTTTTACTAAAGGTGCTGCTTTTTTGTTTTGATGTGCACGATCTAGTGCTTTTTTAAGACCAAAGCTAAACGGGGTTTCCCCGTGGGGAATCACTTCATCTACAACGTTTTCCTTCGCACCTTCATAGTACGTATCCGCTTTTCTTGATAGCGGAGGGATGCGGGGGATTATAATCGCACATGCTAACCCAGCCAAAACTACCGTTAAATAATAAGGAACGATCATATGAGCCAAATCTACCTGTGCAAGTACAACAATCGCAAAAGTAATAGATACAACCGAAAAGGTCGTTCCGATTACCGCTGCCTCACGCTTCGTATAATACCCTTCTTCATACTGCTTGTTCGTTAAAAGAACACCAATCGTTCCGTCTCCAAGCCAAGATGCCAAACAATCAATAGACGAACGGCCAGGAAGCTTAAACACGGGGCGCATAATTTTCACGAGCAATGCTCCGCAAAATTCTAGTAATCCAAAGTTAAATAATAATGGCAAGAATAACCCTGCAAACAAGAACACGGAAAATAACACAGGGATCAGATCATACAGCAATAATTGTCCTGTATTTTCTGACCAAATTGCTTCCGGTCCAAGCTTAAACAATGTCATCACCGCAAAAATCAGTCCAAGAACACGGATCAATTGCCATGCGATATTAACATTAAATAATGTGTTTAAAAAGGGGTTGCTGACGATCACTTTTGGTTTTGCAAAGTAAGTAATCAACGAACCTAAAACTGTTATTGCAATAATAGCAGTCATGATTTGAGGAATAAATTCACCAATAGCATCTTGTAAGATTCCTGCAAGTATAGCTACTGGGATCGTAATTTCCCCTTGATAAGAGATGGGGATCATAAATAGGAAGATACCAATTAAAGATGGAACGATAAACTTGCTATAGCTCTTCTGTCTCATCTGGTTGTAAGCTTGCTGTTTTTGTAATTCCATGATGCAGTGCCTCTCTTTCTAAAATGTAAAGCGCTTTCACATACTTTCCGTCACCAAGTATATGAGATTTTAATAGTTTTCGCAAATTTATAAATAATCTAAAGACTATAGAAATGTATACGATAAACGTAGAATATTTCCCGTTATTATAGAAGATCTAAGCCCTCTTTTAACACTAGAAGCTCGTCAGACTTAAGTTCTCTCCACTTTCCAGCTGCCAATGTATGAAGATGTATATTCATTATGCGTATGCGTTCCAGTTTCTCTACTTCATATCCAAGTGCCTTGCACATTCTTCTGATCTGACGATTCAACCCTTGAGTCAGAGTTATTCGAAACACATATTTACTGACAAACTTTGTTTTTGCCGGACTTGTTATTGTGTTAAGAACAGGAACACCCTCTGCCATTTTTTGAAGAAAAAGCTCCGTTACAGGCTGATTTAGAGTCACTTCATACTCTTTTTCATGCCCAAAGTCAGATTGGGAGATACGATTTGCAAGCTCCCCGTCATTTGTAAGCAGAATCAATCCTTGAGAGGCTTTATCTAACCGTCCAACCGGAAAAACACGTTCAGACACATTTACATACTCCAGAATATTTCCTTTTATCTCAGGGTTAGCTGTACATGTAATGCCAACTGGTTTATTAAAAGCGAGATATATAGAAATTTTTTTTCTAGGAATTGGCTTATGATCGATTAGTACCGTATCGCCTTCATCTACTTCTGAATCTTTATTGCAAACAACGCCATTCACCGTAATACGGCCGTTTTCTAAAAGACGCTTAACTTCCCGCCTGGAACAATATCCTGTCAAACTTATATATTTATGAATTCGCATGAATGTCCTCACTTTGTCGTTGCTTTATGCACAACAGTTTATAATTATAACTGTATTTGAATATATTTTCGATACTTTTTATAAATATCCAATATTTTTCTCTAATTATAATATCCTATTACGGATAGCACTTGTTATCAGAATATTACTATAAATAACTTTCCAAGTATCTTCTTAAACTTGTAAAATATAGAGTGAATGGGAGGCTGTACAGTATGCAATTACGAAAAATAAAAGAAGAAGAATTTGATAAAGCTATCCAACTCTCTGAATACGCATTTCAATACAAAGTAAAAAAAGAGGATCTGCCTAAACGATATGAGATGCTGAAGCGGCATGAAATTTGGGGAGAATTTGAAAACGAAGAATTAATATCGAAGGTGCATATTCTTTCCCTGGAAATAATCATAGAAAATTGTCGATTTGCCATGGGAGGATTAGCGGGAGTTGCTACATGGCCTGAGCATAGACGAAAAGGTTCTGTAACACGCCTGCTTAATAAAACACTATTGGCGATGAAGGATAAAGGTCAGACAATCAGCTTGCTGCACCCCTTTAACATTTCGTTTTATCGCAGGTTCGGGTGGGAACTGACAGCTTCAGTTAATAAGTACACAATCGAAAAAAATGATTTATATCGTTATGAAGATATTCCAGGCAGTGTATTCAGGCTTAAACAAGAAGACGGGAACTCCCTTTTAAATTCGGTTTATGAAAAATGGTTTGCGAAATACAATCATTTATTGATTCGTACTGACTATTGGTGGAATAATCACGTATTTACAGATGGATACAACCGAATCGTTTACAAAGATGAAAAGGGAGTGCCTCAAGGCTATTTATGCTGTAAGGCTGCAGACAAACTGCTGGATGTTCAAGAGTTTGTGTATGTAACTGAAGACGCCAGACGAGCACTATGGAACTTTATCTGTCAGCATGATTCAATGGTTGATAAAGTGAAAATCGTTGAACCAGCACATGACCAGCTTCCTTATTTATTGAATAACCCAAGGATTCATCAAGAGCATTATCCTTATTTTATGGCTCGAATTGTGGATGTTGAAGGATTTTTAAAACAGTATCCTTTTAAAGCAATAGAGTCCTCTCTATCTATTTCGGTTATCGATGAAAAAGCGGAGTGGAATAACAGAACCTATTTCATTTCTCAAAATGGGATTGTGTCAAAACCAGCAAGCGAGAAAGGTAAGCTCAGCATGGATGTACAAACGCTGACTGCAGTCTTTCTAGGATCTCAAAAACCTGCCTTTTTACATGAATGCGGTAAGATTAAAGGTAAAAAGGAAGACGTTATCCAACTCGAACAGAGCATCACAAAGCTTCCTGCAGCCTTTATTGATTTCTTTTAATAATTTCCACGCCTCATCCTCGAGAATAGGATGGGGCTTTTTCATATTTGCTATGTTTCAGGTTAATACTATAGGGAATTGAAATATAACGGCCATTTCCGGCTGATCATCACGAGTTTTTTGTTATTTATAAAGGAGGCTAAAATGTTATGAGTGATAAAAATAAACAATCCGAAAAAGTAGCTGAAGAAAATTATGAGCCTAATAAGAAAAACAAATCAGACACCGAGAAAAACTTAGAAACTGTCCATGAACAAATCAATGACACCTTTAATCAAGGAACAATTGATGAAAAGAAAAAACAAGAAAAGAAAAAAGATTGATCGAACTATAAAATGACCCGCTTGATCGTTAAGCGGGTCATTTTAATTTGAAAACCTATTTCACCTAATTTTAAAAGCCTCTCTTTGTAAAGAGAGGCTTCTTTTATTGATTTAGTTTCTAAATTGATGAGGAAATTGCTTCATAATACCGTTAGTAATTTCATCTCCGAGCATTACGATATGATTTTTCCCTTTATCAAAAGCTACAATTTCTCCAGCCCAGTCTTTATTTAGAAAGGCTGCAACCTCATCCGTTAAAAGCTGTAAATGTATATACAGCAAATCTTTCATTTCTTGCTCTGCCCAGTTTGGGTTTGCCTTACTTAAAAATTTAGCGATGTCATCAGCGTTTCGGTACCATTCTTTATTGTATTTTTCTGCATTAACTTTATCGCCTTTACTTAAAGCATCTACCAGTTGTCCTGCGATAACAATGTGTTCTGTCAGCAATTTAGTCAGCTGGTTGCCTGCGGCATCGCCATAATAAGGTTTAATTGAATTACCGATGTCAGCTTGGTTTTGCAATAATCTTTTCAAAACGGCATCTTTATTTGGAAGTCCTGACAAAGCACTTTCAATATAGCTTCTTGTCCAATAAACATGATCTTTCCAAAGTCTTCTTTGGGTCGAATACAGGTTTATCGCATTCTGGCTATAACAAGGTCCCTGGTCGCGTTTTGCTTTTGCTTCTGCTTGAAGCGGTGCTGAAAATACAGGGAATGCTATTGCTAACACCATAATTATAGATATGATTTTTTTCCTCATAAAATCTCTCCTTAAAATTTAATCCTACATAGGTAGTTTGGATAAAACTTTTCATTTCATTCTTTTGACATAAAAAATGCAACTTCATAAATGAAGCTGCAACTTTTTGTTAACTATATAATTTGTCTGTCCCAATGACGATGAGCTGCAATAGCATCGGTAAACCGCTCTGTAAAATCATTTATGTCATCACTGCTTACGACACCTGTATCATCCATTATTTCGGCTTCTTTCAGCAAGAAAGCACCCTCGTGCGTAGCGCCGATCGGCTTATAGTGCGCGTATGCTTCGTTTATAAAGTGCAATGCATTCTTCTTGAATTTGGCATCCGTACTGCCGCCTGCAAGATAAATCGCGTCAAACAATACCGAGGATGCTGTCAAAAATGTATGCATGACTTCCAATTCAGTGCCATCACCAGCCATTGGTTTACCTAACTTATCACTAATAACTTCTGCCTGAATCCCTTTAGCTTTTAGAGTTTTTAGTATAGCAGAGACTTCTTTCCCATTTATTTCATTGCCAACGATAACTCCAACTTTACGTGTGCTTGGGTTTTTCTTTGTATTTAGCTGGCTTAACGCAGGGGAAGATTTCGTAACTTCGGATTCCTTACCTGCAGGAGGTTCAGCTCCAATTGCTTCAGCAAACGTTGCTGCAAGCTCTACGCTGACATTCGCAAACATATCAACAACTTGCTGCTGAACGGATTTGCTCTTTACTTTCCCTAGTTCAAAGCTAAACGCATTTTTTAAATGCTGTTTCTCTGGTTCACTCATACTGTTCCAGAAAAGAGTCGCTTGAGAGAAGTAATCTTTAAAGCTTTCACTTCTGCTGCGGACCTTTCTGCCTTCTACTTTTTCCTGGTAATGAACATAGCCGCCTTCTTCTTCGGATGCTGGTGACGGCGTGTTAACGGCAAGGGAGTTTTTGTGGTAGCTTACTTGCCCTCTATTAATGGTCTGACGTCCGAAGCCATCCCTTTGATTGTTATGAAACGGACAAACTGGACGGTTAATCGGAAGTTCATGAAAATTTGGACCGCCAAGACGAAGTAATTGAGTATCTGTATAGGAAAATAAACGCCCCTGAAGCAGAGGATCATTTGAAAAATCGATACCCGGCACTACATGACCAGGATGGAAAGCGACCTGTTCCGTTTCCGCAAATACATTATCCACGTTTCGGTTTAACGTCATTTTCCCAACTATTTTTACAGGAACATCTTCTTCCGGCCATAATTTCGTAGGATCAAGAATATCAAAATCAAACTTAAACTCATCTTCTTCAGCGATAATTTGGAGTCCTAATTCATACTCCGGATAATCACCGTTTTCAATCGATTCCCAAAGGTCACGGCGGTGGAAGTCAGGATCCTTTCCTGATATTTTTTGAGCTTCATCCCATACAAGAGAATGTGTGCCTAGTACAGGCTTCCAGTGGAATTTAACAAAATGTGCTTTACCCTCGTCGTTAACAAGACGGAACGTATGTACACCGAACCCTTCCATCATGCGGAAACTTCTTGGAATAGCACGATCAGACATTGCCCACATAACCATATGTGCAGATTCTTGATTGTTCGCAACAAAATCCCAGAACGTATCATGAGCACTTGCTGCTTGCGGCATCTCATTATGAGGCTCTGGTTTTAACGCATGAACCAAATCTGGAAACTTAATAGCATCCTGTATAAAAAAGACCGGGATATTATTGCCGACTAGATCATAATTCCCTTCTTCTGTATAAAATTTTGTTGCGAAGCCGCGTGCATCACGCACTGTTTCTGCAGAGCCGCGTGACCCAGCAACAGTTGAAAAACGTACAAAAGTTGGTGTCTTTTTAGAAGTATCCTGCAAAAAATCCGCTTTCGTAAATTCCTTTAAAGACTCATATAATTCAAATTCACCATGAGCTGCAAAGCCCCGGGCATGTACAATTCTTTCCGGGATTCGTTCATGGTCAAAGTGTGTCATTTTCTCCCGGAAGTGAAAATCCTCCATTAAAGTTGGTCCACGTTCACCCGCTTTAAGAGAAAACTCATCCTCCGATACTTTTACACCTTGATTTGTCGTCAGCTTCTTGCCTTCATCATCTACACGAAATTGTTCCAGTTGTTCGTCTTTAGTGTTTCCACTCATTTTACTCTTTTCGCTCATTCAACTGTTCCTCTCTGTAGGTTTTTTAACTTCACATAAGAACCCTTCCCTTCGAAGACAGTTAACAAACTGAAATTTTCCGCAAAAAAAGCGCAGCTATAAGCTCAGCTGCGCTTTCCATTACTTATTCATATGTGCGAGGAAATCTCCTAATAAATCTTCCATTTCTTTTTCAGGATCTTTCGGTTCCTCTTTTGGTTCGTCTTCCTCACGTTTAGCGTTATCCCAATCAAATTGACTTAAATCATCATCATCTAAATCATCAATTGTATCAAGATTAACTGTTTCATCATCATAAACGTCTATAGTAACTTCATCATTCTGCTCTTCTTCTTGCAGATATAAAGCTTGATCAATATCCGTAGAATTGCTGTTTAAAGCTGCGAGTAATGAAGCGGTTCTAACAGGATTTGATATAAGCTGATACATAATATTGCCTAATAAGGCTTCAGAATGTTCATGCTTAAGCCAATCCCTTTGCATTTTACTAAGATTTTTTGGGAGCGGGATGGTGATTGTCTCTCTATCTTTTTGAATGGTTTGTCCAACACCCTGCATGACGAACTCTGAAATCCTGCTCGAAAAGTTACGTCTCTCCGTCTCTTTAAGCTTTTGAAGCTGCTTTAAGACGTGATCAGGGGTATCAGAGGGTATACGAAAAGCAATCGTTTTGCCTCTGGTTATTTCATTGGCAGCTTTTTTATCCATTTCATCACCCTACTTAAGCTTTAACGGCTTTTTTCTCTTTGTCCTCACTCTTTTGGTCTTTCGTCATCCTCTTAAGGTGATCAGAAATCAGCTTATAATAAGCATTCGCCATCATCCAGATGCTCTCTTTTTCATCCTCAAAAAAGTCAATGTTATATCCATCAAGGTTATTATTTAGCGTCTTAATATAATCCTTTAAGACTGCAGAACCTCCGCCTACAAAGTAGCAGATCTCAGTCTGAGAATTCTTTTGCCACACATTGCGAAGCAGACGGTATTGCTTTTTAGCTAAGTCTACCAAAATACGGTCTGTAATATCGTGTACGCTTGTACGGCTTCCGCGCACCATTATATGGTTTCGGTTTGTCTTCTTCGTAATAATGTCAACAACATCACGTCGGCTGTCGAGTTCAACACCATGTTTTGAACGGATTTCTTCTCTAATCTGTTCTAATGCTTCAGAAACTCCGAGGTTAAAGCCTTGTGCTTTATCATCATCAACATTTCTATTTTTGATTACTGCGATATCAGTTGATAATCCGCCAATATCCTGAATAAGAATAGGCTTGTCGATTAAATCCTTGTTAATGATATTCAAATCGTTATCCATTACAAGGTTAATGAACGCAGCAAATCCTTCTGGATAAACCTTTACTTCTTCAAACTTTATATTTACTTTTAACCCCTGATATTTTGGTGTAACTAAAAACTCTACCTGGTGAACAGAGCCTAACAACTTAGAGCGGTATCCAGCATCTTTACCTTCTTTTACTTCACGAAGAGGCAATCCTGTACCTAAAATGTAGCTTGTATCAAGTACATTATTGTTTTTAGTGAAAGTTTTTGCGTTTTCGTCTCTAACAGCGTCGAGGGCAAGAGCTGCAAAAAGCATGATCAATGTCTGATCTTCTTCAGACTTGCTGCTTCCTGGATCTAATTCTGTAGAGTTGTCACTTTTAGCTGCCAATTCTCCAACACGGTAAATTACATTGTTTTCTTTAAGAGCAGGGGAGTGGACTTTAATATGTATTCCTTCTAAAGGATCTTTGCTGTCTAATTCTTCAATCCCGATAACAGGACGGTCTTCAATATCTCTTGCGATAACGTTTGGTATGTTCAGCTCATAATCTAATTTTCCAAATATCCCTTTTAATGAATCATTGCCTACATCGATTGCTGCAATTCTAGATTTACTCACGGGCATTCATCCTTTCATATTTCAATTGTTATTTTGTTGCTATATTAATAGATTAGAATGTATTGGCAAATTAAACAATGCCTATTTTTTCTTTTAACAAAAATGTAAACATGCAAACATTGTTGTAAACGAAATACTGTTTTACCTATAAACCCTCACACACCAACGTGTAAACATATTCGCAAACATGCAAACTTTATTGCAAACAACCGCAAACATTTTCGTAAACATGCAAACGAATTTGTTTACAAGTAAATGTTTTTGTTTGCATGCCCTACCCTACCCCGATTTTCTTTTCTGATTACAAATTAACTGAACGGGAATCATTAGCATAAATTCTTCATTTGAGGCTGAGGTGAGAATATATTGATTTATTTAGATAAAAAACATAATCCTAATAAAAATGCAAAGCTTATAAAAGATCATCAGCAAGAGAATTTTTCACTTAAGGAAGCTCTATCTGAAACGGAAGCTTTATTTAATGAGAGCAGCCACAGTATAAAGAGAAACGAAAACAAGAAAGCTCTATTTAATTGGATGAAATTAATTACAAAAAGAACGCTGGTTAAAAACATCGGTTATCAAAAAGTATCAACAACACAAATATGCTGTGATTCAGAAGAAACCATCTATCCAAATTGGAAAAACGAGCTGGATCATCAATATACGAAACTATTAAAAGAAGTAAAAGAGGAAGTAAACGTAAAAGATTATGGAGCAATTGGTGATGGAATCGCAGATGATACAGAAGCTTTTAAGAAAGCTATAGGAAGAGGGAAAGTAATAGTACGCATCCCTAAGGGCACATATCTCACAAAAGGAATAAAACTGCCTTCATGGACATGCATAATAGGGGAAGGAAAGGGAAAATCAGTATTAAAATTGCATGATCATTCCCCCAAGAGTGAATGGCTTGTAACGAATAAAAACCATTTTTGGGGCAACCGCAACATTTTAGTACAAGGAGTGAGTCTAGACTGGAACATCGAAAGACTTGGACACGAAGAAAAAACAAGTGCAGGAAACAATCGTTCTAGCTGTCTTACTTTTGCAAACGTAATATATGGGTGGATGCATGATATAGAAGCCATTAACCCTGGACTGCACTGTTTTGACGTATCTTCCTCTATCTATACCTATTTAGGGGATGGCACACTTTCAAGAGGAGGAAGTAAATACATCTGGCTAGATAATCTTAACGGATATGGCTTCGGAGATGATGGGATAACAACTCATCACAGCTCACATATTTTAATATCTAACTCCCACATGTGTGATCCTAGCGGAAGATCGCATAAAAAAGGATTTTCTAACTCCAATGGGATTGAGATCGATGATGGATCCCAGAACGTGTGGCTTTTGAACAACTCAACAACACGATGCTTTGGAGGTCTAGAGATTAAAGCGCATCATAATGCTTCTGCAGCTTCCAATGTCCATATCGTTGGCCACTTGTCTGTGAATGATAATAGATCATATAATTTCAGACACATTGGCCACCACAAGGATATCGATCCAGAATCGAAAACTGCTTTTCATATCTCTGCTACTAATATATGTGCTGTTGCACCGGTTTTTACTGATCTTTACAAGGATTCAACTCCCCGAGGACTTGTCGTTTCAGGATACAATCACGTATTGATCAATCATTTTACCCTTATTGGCGATCCTTCTTATGATTATAAGAATAACCCTGTGATCGCTATCCAATATCGCGCACGCAACGTTTTGTTGAATCATGTAACAATAAAAGACTTTAAGACGGCCGGTCCTGCGATTAAAGTCTATGGAGGCAGCCACCGTGCCGATGATATAGTGATTCAAAATATAAGCTGCGATAAGTACTTTTCAACACCTATCGAAGTAGGTACAGATGTAAAAAATGCAGTGATTGATAAAGTTAGAGTTTTTGCGTGAGAAAGGCTCCTGTCAGTGACAGGAGCCTCTTTTTATTCTTGTTTATAAAATTTTTTCTAACTGAATATCAAGTGGTTCTCTACTTAATATAACATCGTTAATCTCAACAGCCTCATCACATCCCATTGCTTTATAAAATTCCTGTGATTCAACGGATGGATGTGCAGCAATATAAAGCTTTCCTGCCCCTAGTTTTTTTGCCTCTTCACAGCATTTTTTAAAGAGTATTTTTCCTATCCCAGAGCATCTTCGCTCTGAAGAAATATGAATATAGGGAAGCTCTAAATATTGCATTTTTGACCCGAAAAAGCAGCCATCTATATTTGCAAAACCAGCTAGACCCGCTTCGTCAAAAGCTCCTATAGCCCTGCCACCTTGATCCAAACAGATACGCAGATCATGAATGACTTGAGCTTTTTTGTTTTCATCCCAGTCATCAATAAAATGATCGGACTTCATTTTATATTGATGATTTTCCTTAAACAAAACCTGATTGGTTACTTGATAACGATTAAATTCACTTAAAAAAGTATCAGTTAAGTCATTTAAACTTAAAACTTTACAGATAATCGTGTTTTGCATGCATGATCCCCGCTTTAACTGTTCTCTCTTTCTATCGTCATTCCATCAATGTGACGCTTGTTCATCATTTTATCTTTTTTTCGATTCTCTTTTGTTTCAAACACAATATCCATATCATAGTCCTCTGGATATAGCATCTCACTTCGAATATGAAGAATTAAGCGTTTTTTGTGTATATGATGCTTTGTTTCGCCGGCAATCACTCCATATTCTCCTTGTGTATTCTCTAACTCACAAATGATTCCTGCAGTTTTTAAACTTGTTACATATACTCGGTCTCCAATTTTGTACGTTGCTTCTTGTTCTTTTTGAACAGGAATCCGTTTTTCTTGCGGCTTTTTTACTGTGGATTGAGCTTTTTCTCTCGAAATCTGAAGCATTTCATTGTTTGCTGTGGATAAGGGAATCGAATTTTTATCCACATGTGGATAAACTTCATCGCTGTACGAGACCTCTTTTGCACGGTTAATAACCTCGTTTTCCATTCCTAACTTAAGTGCTATTGATAGAGCCTGACTTTTACCCGCTTTTCCGATTATCAATCGATAAAGCGGCTGCAATGTTTCTAAATCAAATTCCATTGATCCGTTTTCGAAGCCTTTTGTTACATTTGCAAACTCTTTGATCTCACTATAGTGAGTGGTTGCTAAAATCATACTTCCTTGACTGTATAATTT
Organism: Fictibacillus halophilus; assembly: GCF_042680145.1. Lineage (GTDB taxonomy): Bacteria > Bacillota > Bacilli > Bacillales > Fictibacillaceae > Fictibacillus > Fictibacillus halophilus_A. Next base: position 3,215,851 of record NZ_JBHTNQ010000001.1, read on the forward strand.
CTCAAGTATAGCTACTGCCAGCCCCATTCCTTCTGCAGGGTCTGTTCCAGCTCCAAGCTCGTCGAGTATGACTAAATCTTGAGGTCCCGCTTGCTTCATTATTGAAATAATATTTGTTATGTGCGAAGAGAAAGTACTTAACGATTGTTCAATACTTTGCCCGTCACCAATGTCTGCGAAGATCTCACGAAATACTGCAAATTCACTTCCTTCACCTACGGGAACATGAAGTCCAGATTGAACCATCATTGTTAAAAGACCTACAGTCTTGATTGCAACAGTTTTCCCCCCAGTATTCGGTCCTGTTATAACAAGTGCCTGATAAGTTTCACCAAGGCTAAAATGTAAAGGTACACATTTTTCTCCCAATAAAGGATGTCTGCCGTTTACGATCTTAATCTTATTATCTGCATTTAGCTCAACATTTGTGGCATCTAAAGACCTGCTGTACTTCGCTTTAGCAAAGATAAAATCATAATGGGCCATACCTTCAATGTTTATTCCAAGTTCACGTTCATATCCCGCTACCATACCAGTTAAAATACTTAAAACTTTAGAGATTTCAATCTCCTCTTCTGCTCGCAGCATACTAATCTCTGTTTGAAGCTTGCGGATATCATTTGGCTCCATGTAAACTGTAGCACCACTCGATGAACTATCGAGAATCTGTCCATCTATATTTCTTTTGAATTTACTTTTTACCGGAATTACATAACGGCCATCCCTCATAGAAATGATTTGCTCCTGCATCATATCCCGGTAGGCTGCGGATTTTAATATGTTATCAAGCTTTGATTTAATTCGTTCCTCTATGACTGCAATCTTCTTTCTCGTTTTTAAAAGAGATTTACTGGCATGATCATCTACTCTTCCATTTCGTATACAACGGTAGATTTCATCCTTTACCTCTGGAAGATCAAACATAGAGTACGCATAACTAGATACAGCAGGTGCCAGAAACTGCTTATCCTTCATATACCGCTGCATTCTGCTGACATTATCAAGAAGGCCATAAACTAGTGTCAGCTGTTCAGGTGACAGGTTTAGTCCTTTTTTCGGAATTTCAAGTATGTGCTCCAGACCATTCAAGTTTGCTATTGGAACACTTGCACTTTTTTCTAATATAAGTCGCGCCTCTGTTGTGTCGACCATCCAGGATTGAATGATGGAGAGGTTTGTAGAAGGTTCTAACGTTTCAATCACTCGTCTTGTTATAGCATTAACAGCATAACCACCTAGAATTTCTTTAATTTTTTTATATTCAAGCATGTTTATTGTTTGTGTATTCAATGGAACTGCCTCCAATTTCTTTATGATAAAATTTTTAAAAACATAAATTCATCTGTTTGAGCAAAAATCCCCTCCTCTAACAGAGGCCAGGAACATGCCAATAAAAAAAGACAGAAATGAACATGTCATTTCTGCCTCATAGATAGACTTCACCCTGAAAAAATGCATAAAAAAATCGGCTCCTAAGAAGAGTCCGGCAGCATCAAGGATTTGTGTATGATGGCTTGTATCTGACCGCTGTTCTTAACTAATGGCGGCAACAAAAGAGCATAACAAATAAACGTAAAAACCGCTTATTTTTCTTTCGCTTGCCTTTATCCAAATTGTTTTAGTTAAGAACGCTCACGCTCACAAACACACCATCCTTTCCATTGATACCTCCATTATATGTAATTAATTTACAAACTGTCAATAAAGAAAAGGGTACTATGAACCAAAAGCTATACCCTATGAGCCAAAACCGTAAGTCTATAAGCCAAACCAGACTCCCAATGAGCCGAATCGAGAACTCTATGGGTCATTCGTTTTTCTATGAGCCTAAATAAACGTTCTATGAGCCAAACTTACCCTTCTACGAGCCAATCAAATTTTACATATAAAAAGAGGATGCCTCGTTAAAAGAGACATCCTCATCATGATTAAAGATTTATTGACTTGTCTTTTTCCTTTTTTATCTGCTTACTCCTTAACTGTCCGCAAGCAGCATCAATATCTGTTCCGTGCTCTTGGCGAATTTTACAGTTGATTCCGTTCTTTTTGAGTGTGTCATAGAAAGCTAAAACGGATTCTTGTGCACTTCTCTGATACTGACTGTGCTCATCAACCGGGTTATATGGGATTAAGTTAATATAAACTTTTTTCTTTTTATCCTGAAAAAGTGCTGCAAGTTCATTTGCTTCTTCTATATGATCATTCACATCTTTAAGCAAGATATATTCAATCGTTATACGGCGGTTTGTTTTCTCAATGTAATAATTGATTGAATCCATGAGTTTTTCAAGAGGGTACGCACGATTAATTTTCATGATCTTAGTACGCAGTTCATTGTTTGGTGCATGCAAGGATATAGCTAAGTTAACAGGGAGTTTTGTATCGGCAAATTCATAAATTTTGTTAACAATCCCGCTAGTCGAGACAGTGATGTGTCTGGATCCGATAGCAAGACCCTTTTGATCGATGATAATCTGTAAAAAGTCTACCATGTTCTCAAAATTATCAAATGGTTCACCTATTCCCATTACTACGATATGACTTACCTTCTCACCTTTTCCTGCATCGTCCAAATGATGCTGAACATTCATGATTTGTTCTACGATTTCACCGCTCGTTAAATCACGAGTTTTCGTTAATAAGCCGCTTGCACAAAAACTGCAGCCAATGTTGCAGCCTACTTGAGTTGTTACACAAACAGATAAACCATATTTATGCCTCATCAAGACTGTTTCAATTAAGTTGCCGTCCTTAAGCTTAAATAGGAATTTAACCGTACCATCAGATGCTTCTTGTTTAACATGGTGCGATAACGTATGAATGACAAAACTCTTTTTTAAAAGATCTATACAATCTTTATTTACGTCAATCATCTGAGAGAAATCTGTTACCCTCTTCCTGTAAAGATAATCCCATACTTGTGATGCCCGGTATTGTTTATGTCCATGTTCTAAAAGCCATGCCGCAAGCTGTTCAAATGTTAATCCATAAATGGAATTAGTTATCATAAAAAGACCTCTTTTCAAACCTTAAACTTATTCTTCTATACTACTGAAAACTTATCATTCCCACAATGTTATCATGCCATTTCCAATACATTCATATTAAAATCTCATCTTTTAAACCATACTATATTCTAGGTCTTTCATAATAATTTGTTTAGCTTTTTTATGCAGTTATATAAGCCATTTAACCTATATAGGTTGTAATTTCCATTTACGAATAAATAATAACCTGTAATAATAGATAAGCCAAAAACTTTTGACAATAATAAATATTTCAAAGTATTATATTTAAAGAACTAAAGGAGGTTGTCTTATGTCAGACATCAATAGACAGAAAATTGTGGACAGTGTCCCTCAAAAAGGCTTCTTCGGACATCCTAAAGGTTTGTTCACTCTTTTCTTCACTGAGTTTTGGGAGCGCTTTTCCTACTATGGAATGAGAGCAATACTGATTTATTACATGTATTACGAAGTTTCAAAAGGTGGTTTAGGAATTGATCAAACCACTGCATTAGCAATCATGTCTATCTATGGTTCACTCGTATATATGTCCGGTGTTATCGGTGGTTGGTTAGCCGACAGAGTTTTTGGTACATCTAAAGCTTTATTCTATGGTGGTATTTTAATTATGATCGGTCATATTGTCTTATCACTTCCAGGCAATCTGACTATGTTATTCGTATCAATGGTGTTTATCGTTATTGGGACAGGCTTACTTAAACCTAACGTATCAAGCGTTGTAGGTGACATGTATGCACCAGAAGATAATCGTCGAGATGCAGGATTCAGTATTTTCTATATGGGTATTAACTTAGGTGCATTTCTATCTCCGTTAATTGTAGGGGAAGTTGCAAAAACGAGCTTCCATCTAGGATTTGGGATTGCAGCCGTTGGTATGCTATTAGGACTAATTGTATTTGTTGTTACAAAGAAAAAAAATCTTGGCCTTGCGGGTACTTTTGTGCCAAACCCATTATCTCCATCTGAAAAGAAAAAATATTCTTTAATCGTTGGGATAACAGCAGTAGCATTAGCCGTTATTTTAGGAATTACAATTCCTGCTGGTATTTTTACACTTGATATCTTCATTACACTTGTTGGTATTTTCGGTATTACAATTCCGACAATTTACTTTATCGTAATGTATCGCAGTCCAAAAACGACTGCAACAGAGCGTTCAAGAATTATCGCGTACATCCCGTTATTTATTGCATCTGTAATGTTCTGGGCTATTCAAGAACAAGGTTCTACAATTCTTGCTGTATACGCAGATAAGCGTACAGATCTTGAATTTGCAGGACTAACGATCTCACCAGCTTGGTTCCAATCATTGAACCCATTGTTCATCATTGTTCTAGCACCTGTATTCGCTTGGATTTGGGTGAAGCTTGGTGATCGTCAACCGACAGTACCAAAGAAATTTGCTTTAAGTTTATTATTTGCTGGATTATCGTTCCTAGTTATTCTTCTTCCTGCATACTTTGGTGGAGAAGACGCACTAGTTAATCCATTATGGCTTGTTCTTAGTTACTTTATCGTTGTACTTGGCGAACTATTATTATCACCTGTTGGCCTTTCTGCAACAACGAAGCTAGCACCTGCTGCTTTCTCTGCACAGACAATGAGCTTATGGTTCTTATCTAGTGCAGCTGCACAGGCAATTAACGCACAAATCGTTAAGTTCTACACTGATAAAACAGAGATGATGTATTTTGGAGTTATTGGTGGAGTAGCTATTTTACTAAGTATTATCCTATTCATGCTTTCTCCTAAGATTCAAGGGTTCATGAAAGGTGTTCGTTAATCTAAATTCATTTTTGCCACTGGTGTAATGGGATTCCATTATATCAGTGTTTTTTTATTGCAAAAAAAAGAGCCTCATAAAAGCAGGCTCAAAATCATGTTATTTAATTGAGAATTCCGTGCAGCAGACCGAGTAAAGTGAATATAACGAAATGATCTCCTATTGCTATTAAACACGATTTTTTTGTCATCAGACCAAATAAAGCATTCTTATAATAAACAAGACTAATAAGCAATCCAATTATTAAGCCTATTACGAGGCCTGATAAAGGACCATCTCCTCCAGAAGCTTGAACGAGAATTGCCATTAATAGCGAGCTGACGAACGCAGCAACTACTGAATAGATATATTTGAAGGCACCTTCACTTTCATTAACCTTTTTCTTTCCTAATAAAACTGAATAATAAATACCACCATAAATCATATACATAAGACCGCCAATTAAAATAGATATTACATTTAATTCAACACCGAGATTCATAAATTATTGTCCCCTTTTATTTTGGTTCAATGGCCAGAGCAATAGCTTTAATTTTACATTCAAGAGATAAGGAATTTTTCTTCTGTGTAATATTTATAAGTTCGACGGGGTTGCTTAAATATTTGTAACCGCTCCTTGGAAGCCAAAAGCTATAAAGCTCAGAATAACATTCAATCAACATACTTCTTTGGCTATAATCTACAGGCTCCTCGAATTCATAAACAACATGTTTTCCACCCTTAAAAACATAAGTATCCTCATCAGTTTCTGCCCTTGCTGTTTCACTGACTGTAATATGACAATCGTACCTGCTCTTATCAGGTGGTGTTATGTATGGATTATTTTTTGGTATACCTAAAAATAATAAATCCTCATTAAGAAGTTCTCTTGATTTACTCCAGCGGTAAACCTCTTCCCACGTCTTTGGAATTCCCTTCGTATATGGACCAATGTGCTGACTTTTTATTGTATGGCAACTTGGCAGCACCCTTGTCTCTACCTTTGCTAAATCCAGCCATTTAAATTCATTATAAGACGGTGATTCACTTTTATCTTTCAGCATTCTGCTCACTTGTTTAGATATCTTGCTATCATCGTCATATTCACGCGGAAATCGTTCTAAATAAGCGCCTTCTCTCCATTTCTTAGGACTTGTATTAAAATAGGATTGAAACGAATATGTAAAATAAGACAAAGAAGAAAAACCGCATAGTAACGCAATCTGAGTGATCGGCTTATGGTGGTCATAAATTAAAAGGTGTGCCGCATTTTCTAAACGATTGCGTTTTACGTAAGCAGAAGGAGTTTCACCAACTATCCCTTTAAACATTCTTTGAAAATGAAAAGGAGAATACGTTGATACGCTTGCCAGCTTTTCCAGCGTAAGTGATTCTTCTAAATGCTGATCAATATAATCCAGGACTCTAAAGATATGCTTTTGTTTCTCTCTTTCATAAATCATCATGATTTCCTCTTCTCATTCAAGCTGTGAGTAAATTATATTCTATTTTCCCTATCGGCTAGTAACGACATTTTGTATGCATCCATTTTTATAATACTAAATGTTTGTCCAAACATTTCAGACAAGCTTGCGTAAGATAGATTATGGAAGAAGGTACAGTCATTGTCCTTTTCCTAGGTTCACATATAGAAGGGGGTGTCTATTGTGCTACCAATCTTATTCCCATTAAAAAAAAGAAAGAAAGCTTGCAAGAAGAGACCTGCATAAGCTTAATTTTTTTAACGAATAGTCACTTAGAAAACCGGGCCACCCCCGGTTTTTTGTCATTTACCTAAATGAAAAAGCCCTTTTCATAAGGAACTGGGATTCTATCCAAACCATTTTTGGACAACCACATATAGTACAAGCAAGGGGGAATTTAATAAAAAAAATAGTTGAGCTCAACAGTATATGCATCTATTTTTTATTAATCCTTTTTCCCTTTACAGAGTAATATAAGGGGGAATATCTTTGTATATTCGTAAATGGATTCCTGGTAAAGACAATCCTATTTTAGTTGATATGGTAGTTAACAATTTCCAAGTAAAAAGAGAAGTAATCCAGCTTATTTTAAGAATGGCTAACGAGGTCATGGTTGTATGTGACAGCAGCGACAGAATCGCGGGCTTTGTTAGTTACCGCTTTCGATTAGGCAATATGATTTTTGTAGATTACGTGGTGCTGGATACAAAGCATCAAGGAAAAGGGATAGCTAGCTCTTTTCTTCCAGTTTTCGAAAACCATCTATTAAAACAAGGCATTCAAGTGGTTTATGGCACTGTAGATGAGGAAAACACTGATGCGCTTAGAGTTTTTAAACAATGGGGCTTTGAAGTACAAGGGCAGATCGGCTCAAGTATCGTCATCCAAAAAAATCTTACTGGTTCAAATCAGCAAAATCGTGTTCGTTCTTCTAATGTAAGGAAACTAAGTACACCACCGTCACTAGGCTTAACCATGTAATTTTATTAAATTAGCAGATCCATGTTGAGCATTGGATCTGCTTTTTTATGTGATGTTGAATTCGTAACTTTTTTCCTATTAGTAATGGTTGATTTCCACTCCAGGTGCTCCAATCAACTCGTAAATGAAGAAGCTTCACAAAACAATTTAAAAGAATAATCTATTAGAAAAGCTTAATTTTAAAAGCTGGCTCGTTATGTTGAGCCAGCTTGTCTGTTTTTAAAAATATATATGAGACTGTTTGTCCTACAAATCTGTTGGGTTTTGCAGGTTCTTTGGTCTTTTTAATTTCTTCGGAGCTCTTAGAAACTTATTTTCACTGCTGAAAATCTCATCTATAGCTCTTCTGTTCCAATCATTGTTATACTCCTGATCCGAACAGATACATCCGCTTAAATCGTATCGAAACAAACCACAGTGCGGGCAATTACTCAATATCCATCACCCCCTATTTTCCAACATAACATATACTATGAAACCGTATAAAAAAGGAAACGGCTATTGCTAGATACATTAATAAAAATGGATGTTTTCGCAAACTTTTAGGGTTTAAGCGGTTGATTTCCGCTCCAGGATGCTCGCTTTCCGCGGGGCGTGCGGTGAGCCCACTCGTCGCTTTGCGACATTGATTGGTCTCACCTGTCCCGCTAATCCCGCAGGAGTCTCGCACCTTGCGCTCCAACCAACTTGCTAACGAAGGGTCTTCAAAAAGCACCAATCTTTTAAATTGAGCCTAAAAAATTATTTTGCAGCAGTTTTCTTATTCATCCATTCAGGTTTATGGAATTGTTCAAACTCACTATTGATAACTTTTTTAAATTCTTCAGATTCAACAGCTGCTTTAAGATCTTTAGCCAACTTTGAATTCTTATCTTCTTCTAAAACAACGATTCGATTAATGATTTCTTCTGGAAGCTTGTCCTTCACAATTGCGTCCTCTAAGTTTAAACCTGATGAGATCGCAAAGTTTCCATTGACCGCTGCTAAATCAACAGATTCCAATGTTCGGGGAGTTTGAGCCGCCTCTACTGGCTGAAATTTAAGTTTCTTCGGATTTTTTGTAACGTCTTTTTCTGATACACGCAACGGATTTGCTTTATCATCAATCTCAATTAATCCGTTATCTCTTAAAACCGTTAAACCGCGAGCTAGATTTGTTGGGTCATTTGCTAATGCGACCGTGCTCCCAGGCTTGATTTCTTCGAGCGATTTAAATTTGTTGGAGTATATGCCGATCGGTGCTGTTGGAACAGTCACTACACTTGATAATTTCATATTATTCTCTTTTGAAAAAGCGTCCATATACACCTTATGCTGAAACAGATTTGCATCCAGCGAACCGCTCTTAAGTGATATATTCGGCTGTACATAGTCATTGAATTCCTTAACCTCGACTTTGTATCCCTTTTTCTCTAAATATGGCTTAACGCCTTTTTCAAGCATATCGCTATATGGAACGGTCGCTCCGAGTGTAATATCTTTCTTTTCACCTTCTCTTGAAGCTCCGCATCCAGCTAAAGCAATGATGACTGTGATCCCTATGATTAAACGAGTTATTTTTTTCATTCCTCTCTCCACTCCGTTTCTATTGTTTAGTTTCCGCTAGAACTCTTCGATACTTTGCTGCTGGATGGTCACTTGGCAACAAACTCTCTCCATGCGGAAATAATTTTTCCCTCAACGTTCCTTTGCTGTACTCTTTTTTATACAGTCCTCTTTCTTGAAGAACCGGTACCACCAATTCCACAAAAGCTTCCAGATCACCTGGTGTTACAAGGTGATTTAAGTTAAATCCATCAACACCAGACTCCTCAAACTGAGCTTGAATCCCGTCTGCTACTTGTTCTGGGCTGCCAACAATATAGCTTCCCCTGTCAGGTGACTCAAACCGGTTCAACACTTCTCCTACAGTAAGTTTTTTAGGTGCATCCTTTGTAAGTGTGGCAGCTTTGTAATGGCCCCCTTCGGTAGACTTTGTATATTCAAACGGAAGGTCTGGATCAAGTTCTTCGTATTCAGCGATATCATATCCGCTTGCCCCATACTGTGCTTTTGCTGCATCAGAGCTCCAAACCTTTGAATATTCCTCAAACTTCCGCTCTGCTTCCTCTGTGGTTTCTCCAACAACAACGTTTAGGAAAGAAAAGATTTTAATATTCTCAGGGTTCCGTCCATGTTTTTTTGCTCGCTCTCTAATATCATCTGCATAGAAGCGAATTCTTTTTGCTGTCGGACCTCCCACAAAAATACACTCAGCATGTTTGGCGGCAAAATCACGTCCTCTTTCTGAGGTGCCTGCCTGATAAATAACAGGTGTTCTTTGCAGGGACGGCTCGCTTAAATGGGGTCCCTCCACTTTAAAATACTGTCCTTCGTGGTTGATCTCATGTACTTTTTCAGGATCTACGAGAGTGTCCGTCCCGATATCTTCAACAACTGCACCATCTTCCCAGCTGTTTTCCCAGAGCTTATAAGATACTTCCAGATACTCATCAGCGATGTTATAACGCTCATCGTGTTTAATCATATCCTCCAGGCCAAAATTTCTGGCTGCATTAGGAAGATAGGAAGTTACGACATTCCAGGCAATCCTTCCTTTCGTTAAATGATCGAGTGTAGAAAAACGGCGTGCATTTCCAAAAGGCTGTTCATATGTGGTACTGACCGTAACCGCAAACGATAAGTTTTCGGTTACACTTGCCATCGCTGAGATAAGCAGAGCAGGATCATTTAACGGAACCTGAAGTCCATCCCTGATAGAAGGGGCTTTACTCCTTTGATAAACGTCATAGACACCCAGAACATCTGCAAAAAATATGGCATCGAACTTCCCTTTCTCCAGCAGCTTGGCATAATTAATCCAATAATCTAAGTCTTTATAACGCTTATGCCGTTTATTTTCCGGGTGTTTCCAAAATCCATGAGAGTTATGCATGGCACTTGTCATCTCAAATGCGTTTAACAAAATTTCTTTGCTCAAAATGATTTCCTCCGTAACGTTTGAATTATTTGTACCGCTCCCAAGAGAAAAAATAAAAACCTCTTCATGAATAAGAAGAGGTTAATAAAATACGTGAAATGTAAAAAACGCATTTGATCTCTCCTTATCTATCAAGCTTGTAAGCTTGCTGGAATTGGCACAGTTCTAAAAATAGTTGTTGCCGAGGCTTCAAAGGGCCAGTCCCTCCACCTCTCTCGATAAGAAATCGATAGTATTCAATTTATCAACAGAATATACAGGAATAAAAATAGTCTGTCAACGCACATTAGTAAAATAATAAAAAAATTTAAAGTTTTCAGTTTTCGGTTGACAATTGGCTCTCTGATAACTTATAGTGATGACTATTAAAATTTAAAATCAATTATTCTTATCACGAGTCAGGGGAGGAACTGGTCCTAAGATCCTGCAGCAACCGCTTATCTTTACTAGATAGGAAAGGTGCTAATTCCAGCAGACATGCTGCTAGTGTCTGAGAGATGAGAAAGAGTTCTTTAACAATGTCCTCTTTCGTCATTTTGAAAGGAGGATTTTTTTATGTCCTCTGAAAAAATAATTGCAGGGGGGAAAATTCGTGACAAAAACTTATGTTGAAGCAGAGCATGATAAGAAACAAACAAACATTGAAGAGATTTTAAAACAAGCTGAAGAACTAAAAGAAATTTTCAGCACAAGAGCCGGTGCAATTGATTCAGAAGGGATATTTCCTTATGAAAATTTTGCGGATCTAAAAAAAATGAACTTCCTATCCCTAACCATACCAAAAGAGTATGGCGGCAAAGGCCTCAACCTTCTTGAATATTTACAAGTCCAAGAAATTATAGCTCAAGGCGATGCCCCTACTGCTCTATCTTTGGGATGGCACTTAGGTGTGATGCTTGAAGCTGCTGAAAACAGGCATTGGCAAGGTTCAGCTTTTGAAAAAGTCAGCTCGTTAATTGTTCAGGAAAAATTACTCTTCAATTTAGCTCAGACAGAACGAGCTACAGGAAGTCCTTCAAGAGGCGGAACTCCTGGCACAACTGCCATAAAAGAAGAAAACGGCTGGCGATTGAACGGAAATAAAGCATTTACTTCTATGGCTGAAGCTCTCGATTATTCCATCATTACAGCAGACCTTAATCACACCGGTAAAAAAGGTTTTATTTTAGTTGATCATAAACGAGAAGGTGTCTCTGTAAAAGAAACGTGGGACAGCATATCTATGAAAGGGACCAAAAGTGATGACCTTGTACTAGAAGATGTACTTGTTGATGAAGAAGACCTCTTATTTGTAGAAGATGGTCGTTCAGCCACAACAAGAGGATGGTATCTTCAAGTACCTGCCGTTTATATTGGGATTGCCACCGCTGCAAAGGATTATGCGATAAAATTCGCTTCAGAATACAGTCCGAGCACCTTACCAGGTCCAATAAAAGATGTCCCAGAAGTAAGAAGGAAAATTGGAAAGATTGAACTGGAACTTTTTAATGCACGTCAGGTGTTATATGCTGTTGCAAGGAAATGGGTCGAACAGCCAGAGCAGCGAATAAATATGGCTTCAGAGCTTGCTGCTGTTAAGCATATTGCGACTAACAGTGCGAACAAAGTAGTTGATTTAGCGATGAGGATCGTCGGGGCTAGAAGTCTTTCTGCTTCCAACCCGCTGCAAAGACATTTTCGTGATGTGCGTGCAGGACTTCACAATCCTCCGACAGATGATGCAATAGTCTACACATTGGCAGATGCAGCACTAATAAGTCCAAGCTGATGAATCCCCTTAGAAAAGAAAAATAGCCTGTGGTTAAATATGATTAATCGTTAAAGGATTAATATAGAAGGTGAAAAAATCACATTCTAATTTTAATTGTTTCATGTGGAACATTTATTAATAAAACAAGACAAAAAAACCTTAGCTTTTATAAGCTAAGGTTTTTATCATTTATTACTTATTGAGCTGTATAGCCACCATCGATAACAATGGCTTGTCCTGTTACACTCTTCGCTTTATCACTTGATAAGAACATCGCATAGTCAGCAATTTCGCTTACTTCCATAAGACGTTTTTGCGGAACCAACGGATAAATTACTTCTTCGAGCACTTTATCTAAAGATACATTTCTTGTTTTCGCCAAGTCTTCTAATTGACCGCGAACAAGGGGAGTATCTACATAACCAGGGCAAAGTGCGTTAACTGTAACACCCTCTGTTGCTGACTCAAGTGCTGCAACCTTTGTAAGACCAATAACACCATGTTTTGCACTGTTATAAGCCGCTTTTCCAGCAAATCCAATCAAACCATTGATGGACGAAATGTTGATGATACGTCCAAATCCTTGTTTTTTCATGATCGGCATGACGTGTTTCGTTGCAATAAATGGTGCTGTAAGCATGATCTTGATCATCAATTCGAATTTATCTGTAGGAAACTCTTCAATTGGTGATACATGCTGAAGACCTGCATTGTTGATCAAAACATCCACACGTCCATATTCTTTATGAGCAGTCTCGATCATGTTCTTGATATCTTCTTCACTCGTTACATCAGCTTTTAATCCAATTGCTTCATACCCAAGACCTTTAAGTTCTTCAGCTGCTTTCTTTACACCTTCATCGTTTAAATCTGTTAAAACTACTTTGCTTCCACTTTCAGCAAATGTCTTTCCGATTTCAAAACCAATACCGCTTGCAGAACCAGTGATAACAACTACTTTATTTTCTACCACAATACTCACTCCTTATTTATTTAGATAATACCCATACTTGCCATAATGATTCCGACAATTACAGCGATTGTAGGGATGATCAAAGCAACAACAAATACATCTTTATAAGTTTCCTTGTGCGTTAACTGTGTTACCGCAAGAAGGGTCAACAATGCTCCGTTATGAGGAAGAATAGATGCACCAGATGCTATGGATGCCATTCTGTGAAACGCTTCAGGACTCATCCCAGTTGATTGAGACAAATCATAATACGTTCCTCCAAGCGCTTCTAAAGCAATTCCCATACCACCTGATGCAGAGCCCGTAATCATTGCCAGAAGCTGTACAACAAGTGATTCTGATACGAGCGGGTTGCTTGAAATGCCTAATAGCATATCTGTTATGCGATCGAAATCTGGCACGCTTGTTACCACTGCACCAAATCCAACCGCTGCGCTTGTGTTGATAATGGCCATAACTGAACCTTTTGCTCCTTCATTCATAGATGAAATGAACGTTTTGTATTGCTTCAAACTAATAAGTAAAATCGCTAGAATTCCTGCTAATAAAGATGGGATTGGAGCTATTTTTAAGAAATTAAGTAAAATAACAACGACTAATAAAGGGATTAAAGAAAGAATCCAGTTTGGAAGATTCTCTTCGTTTTCGTCGTCTTTCTCTTTCGATTTATCAGGTTCTGTATACCTTACCCCTGCTGCAGTCATTCTTTTCTCTCTGAATTTCAGCCAAAAGTAACCGCCTACTGCCATGATCAGTGTTGCCACGATACCGATGATAGTACCCGCCATAGGCGTCGTTTTAAACGTATTCATCGGGATTAAATTCTGGATCTGAGGGGTTCCTGGTACAGCTGTCATCGTAAATGTGAATGCACCCAGGACAATCGTTGGTGCGATTAACGTTCTGGAAATATCTGCTTTCTTAAATAAAGCAAGGGCTATCGGGTAAATTGCGAAAACGACTACGAATAAACTTACACCGCCATATGTCAAAACAGCAGATGCAACCAATACTCCTAGAATTGCACGTTTTTCCCCTATAAACTTTGTAAACTGAATGGCAACCGATTTTGCAGCACCGGTATCTTCCATTAATTTTCCTAGTACCGCTCCTAATAAAAAGATCGGAAACCATTGCTTTGCAAAATTCACAAAGCCTGTCATATACGTGTTTGTATATGCGTCCATAAGGTCTAATCCGCTCATTAAAGCGACAATACCTGCTACGATTGGAGCAACCCAAATGATTGACCATCCGAGGTAGGCAAAGAACATAAGCAGGGCAAGGCCTATTATGATACTTATCAAAATCTTTCCTCCTTTTGTATATGAAAAGAGTGCGCTTTCATCATTTGGCACTTCTTTTAAAATGGTTTCATTGCACGAAGGACATTTTACTCTTGTGCATTTAATTAGTAAAATGAATTTTAACTATAGATAATATGCACAAAAGTTATAGATCGGAGTTCATAAAATGGATATTCGCCAGCTGACTTATTTCTACGAAGTTGCAAAATACAAAAGCTTCACCAAAGCTTCTACAGTTTTGCATATATCTCAGCCCAGCCTGAGCAAAATGGTTAAGAACCTAGAGGACGAACTTGAAATGGAACTAATAGACCGTTCCTCCAGACAGATCGAACTTACTGAAGCCGGTGAAATTGTTTTCGAACAAAGCAAGATGATCTTAGAATCTCTCGATAACCTTTCATCCAACCTCTACGATCTGATGAACTTAAAAAAAGGAAAAATCACAATTGGAATTCCGCCACTTATCGGCTTCTTATTTTTCCCAAAAATTATCAAGAAATTCAAAACACTCTATCCGGACATTCAAATCAGAATGGTAGAGCACGGTGCAAATAAAGTGCAGCAAGAGGTAAGTGATGGCCTGCTGGATCTCGCTGTGGTTGTTTTGCCAATAAATGAAGAGAAATATGAAATCGTCTCTTTTTTAACAGAGCAGCTTATGCTTTTCGTTCATTCGTCACATCCTTTTGCTAAACGAAAAAGCATCGAAATGAAGGAGTTGCATGATGAACCTTTTATTCTGTTTAAAGAAGGATTTACTCTGCACGACAGAGTCATTCAGGAGTGTTTAGACGCGGGTTTTAGGCCGGAAATTGCCTATGAAAGCTCCCAGTGGGACTTTATAAGCGGTATGATCGGAGAAAATCTAGGTGTATCTATATTCCCAGAGTCTATTGCAAATAAGGTAGACAAGGATAAAGTGAAGGCGATTCCTATTACGAATCCATCTCTTCCATATGAACTTGGAATTATAAAAAAGAAAGACAAGTATGCAACGTACGCGACAAAAGAATTAATAAAAATGCTGCGTGAATTTAGCGAATAGAAAAAACTCCAGAGCAAAAGCCCTGGAGTTTTTAATTCATTACCCTTTTATACCTTTTTAACAAATTCGGACTTTAATTTCATAGCTCCGAACCCATCGATTTTGCAATCTATATCATGATCGCCATCAACCAAACGGATACCTTTAACTTTCGTACCGATTTTTATTACAGATGAAGTTCCTTTAACTTTAAGGTCTTTGATTACAGTTACCGTATCACCATCATTTAAGACATTTCCGTTTGAATCTTTTATTACCTTTTCATCTTCATTAGGAATTGTATCTAAAGTCCATTCATGCGCACATTCCGGGCAAACAAAAAGACTTCCATCTTCGTAGGTATATTCTGAAGTACATTTTGGGCAATTAGGCAAAGTTGACATAATTTTATCCGCCTTTCACATTGTTATTAGAACCAGTCAATTGTACCACCATTCCTATTCATAAAGAAAAAAGACGAGATATCATCCTCTCGTCTTTTTGTCTATTTATTATATTTCTTATACTAAAAAATCTTTCTCTAGTTTAATCTCTTCTATTTTTTTCTTCAATTCATCCGGCCACCATGCACCACAATCATCAGACACTACACAAACCGCACATTTTTCTAAGTCATACACTTTCATTCCGGTAATAGGAGGCGAATAAAGATGAAGCGTCACTAACTCCTTTTCTTCCCCAGCCTTCATTTTATGGACTCCGCTTTTTGGTGCATAAAAAAATGTACCTTTGTGATGAAACTCTTCGAATAATTCGGAAGGTAAACCATTTTCGTTTATCTCATAAACCGTATTTAAAGAAGTTCCTGTCAGTACTTGAATCCATCCCTGTGATTCCCCATGATCGTGTGGGGCACACTCTAGTTGAGACCAGTTCATTACGAGTAATTCCACTTCATCATTTTGATAAATAAGCTTTCGGAAGTATGGTTTTCCTTCAGGTGATCTTAACATGGGATCCACGTCTTTACGCTTAAAATCTAAGTTTATTAGTGCTTCTTTCAACTCTTGTTTTGTTGGTTGTTCTAATGACTCTAACACTTCTAAACTCTTTTGACTTAGCTTCATGAGGTCTCTCCCTTCCGAATCGCTCCGGTCGAATAGTAAAGCTTCTTAATATAGTTATGGCTAAGGAGGACTCTTATGAGTAAAAACTTATAATTAGAGTAACGGATATTTGGCATGTTACTCTAATTATTAATTATATGTATGCTTCATAAAATGAGTGGGGTGACAAAATGAAAGTTGGAATCATTGGATTAGGTGATATCGCAAAAAAGGCTTACTTGCCTGTGCTTTCTGAAAAAGATGGCCTAGAACTTGTGCTTTGTACAAGAAATACGAATACTTTAAACCAATTATCAAAAAAGTACAGAATAAAAGAAAATGCTCAAACTGTTGACGAGCTGATAAGCAAAAATATCAATGCGGCGTTTATTAGTACCGCTACAGAAGCACATTTTAAAATAGCAGAAAAATTACTCAAAAGCGGTATACATGTTTACATAGATAAACCAATATCCTTAAATTTTCATGAAACCGAAAAAATTGAACAGCTCTCAAAAGAGACAGGTAAAATAGCAATGGTCGGTTTCAACAGAAGATTTATCCCAAGAGTAAAAGAACTGAAGGAACACGGTAAAGCCAGCTTGATTATCATGCAGAAAAATCGATTTGCTTCACCTGACTATACTAGAAGATTTGTTGTAGAGGATTTTATTCATGTGGTAGATACTCTTAGATTCTTGATGGATTCTCCTGTTAAGAATCTTAAAGTGGTGTTCCTTAGAAATGGTGAAATGCTTGATCAATTGGTTATTCAGTTAATTGGAGACGGCTGTATCGCTATAGGTGTTATGAACAGAAATGGTGGAGTTACAGAAGAAACTATCGAATATAACACTGACCAGCATAAATATGTAGTCAACAGTCTCGTTGAAACGACTCATTTTCATGATAAAGAAATCAGTATATCTAAATTTGGCGACTGGGAGCCAACTCTGTATAAACGCGGATTCTATCAAATCACAGATCATTTTATTGATTGTGTACAAAATGATAGGATACCTGAGCCATCCATCCAAGATTCATTACTTACGCATGAAATATGCGAAAGAATCGTAAAATCCATAGATTCAGATGTATAAAAATAAAGCCAGAGAGTACTTTACAACTATCCTAAGTGCTGGGTATAGGGGCTTTGAACCTATTTTATAGATATGAAAGCTAATTGGACAGAATAGAAAGAGAGCAGCTTTTCGCTGCTCTCTGTTCTTAACCTATCTTTTTTAAAGTGCTCTGAAAAACTGGTTACTTATGATACGGTTCTCCGTGACTTATCTAAGTAAGGATTTTTTTAAAATTGATTTTTGTTTAATAGGATACTTTTATTGTAATCGGAAGTGCTTCTGCTCAAGACTTTCGAAGCCGTCACAGAACTGCAGTACATGGCTACAACTAGAATTTCTTTTTCCAATCGTTTCGTTCTCTTGGCGTTGTCTTAGATACACACAAAACGTTCTAAGAAAGTTTTGTGGCTACAAGTTGGATTCTTACAAAATAATTTTCGATTGTTCAACTGAATCATGACCTTGCTTCCCTGCATGGGGCAAATCTTGAAAGCTTTTTGGATAGGTAGACTAGACTCTGGACGAACACACCCCACAATAGGGGAAGGAAACTTCATGACGGTTTGACGATAGATGAATCGTTACAGAATGATTCGTTAATTCATGAGAATCGTATTCCAAATGCTGATTGAGAAGCTGAATCAATTAATTCATGTTATCCACTTCTTCCTCTTTTTCTTGATTATAGATCCCTGATCATCCCTAGAAAGAATTATCAACTAATATTGAAAAGACCCAGTTTAACTTGAGGCTTACAATTTTTCACTCCTGCCAAAGGCCTGGTTCGTTTCTTTGTTTTCATCTTAATCACCCTCAACCTTCGCTGTGCAAAGATCATCATTTATCTTTATCATAATTGTTATTAATAATCTAAGAGCATGCAGATAGTTCACATAATGCTCATTTTCATTCTCATAGCCAGAAGATGTACCATGTAAATACTTGTTCCTCAAGTCATATCCATTGATAAAATTTCTTTTATTCAGATAGTAATCTATATAATCGGATTCTTGCCTTGTTAATAATGTATTTTCAGAAACTAAAGCTCTTTCATTTAATAACTTATCAACTTCTTGCTTTAGAGCATTAGATAGCTTACTAGTTACAACTACACCGTTTATATGGATATAATAATATATAAGTGTTCGATTCCTATTGACCAACACTACTTCATTATCGTCGTTTACAGTTACATAATCATTTTCAACAAGCCAATCTAAAGACGATTTTTGATAATCCTCTATGTCAGTTAAATACAGCGTATCAGTTTCCAACCTTTCAATGAGCGTATTATATTGAATTTCACCATAATTCGGGAAATAAGTAATATTACTTTGGTCAGAAAACATAATACTTCTCAATATTCTAGCCTCATCATTATTTGGCGCTATATACACGTATCTGTCATTTGTCATGCTTGGGCATTCAGAAAATGGCAAAGGCTTGCTTTCCATTTGTACAAGCTCTTCATCAATGTAACCATCCTCTAAATAAAACCTATACTTCTTGATTATGCTTTCAATAGTTGGGAATATAGATTTACACTTTTCAAAATTCGGATTATCTAAAGGCGGTAGCTTAATGTTGAAGTCCTCAATATAGAATTCCTCTTTTAGATAAACATTAAAGAACCATTCTATTATTGCTTCTAAATCTTTGTTTTTACTCTTTAAAAATGAACAATAAACATGCATTTGTGCTAAGGCTAAAGATTCTCTTATTGAGAAAGCTGTACAGGTCTTGTATTCTTTTTCATGAGTAAAACCAAATCTTTCAAAAACACTTGCATATATTTCATTATATGGGAATTTAGAGACCATATGATTATTTACGAACTCGAATATGTATATAAAGTTGTTCAATAATGTTGGGTTATCCAGATTTGATTCTAACCATTCTTTATCAACTTCTGTTCCTACTTTACTTAATGTGAAATGTTGCTTTACAGTACCCTCTACATTTTCTTTGAACTCGACTACTATATCCGTTCCATGCCCACTACCATCTTTAAAGAGTTCTCTCTCAAGTCTTTCGCTTACTCTTTTTGCTTTCAGTTTAACTCTAGTATCCAAAGCAAACTCTTTCGTATTCTGTACATTACTAAGAAGCCTGGTGTAATTTAAATTAGGCTTGTCTAAATCTATATAGGTGCTAATAATCTGCTCTTTATCTTCTATAGTTAATGATTGTGGCAAATAAGATTCCTCTCGTTCGCTCCTATGCTTTAACAAATATTTATCCAAAAGTAAATTTGTACTTCCTTCTGGATAAATAAGCATGTATTCTCTTAATTCCACGTCATATTTCATCACAAGTTTATATTGCTTAAATATTTGCCATGCAAATACATCAAGTTTATCAAGAAACATCTTAAATCTGCTTTCTGTAATATCACTCAACTTTCTTTTTTCTATTACTTCCCAAAATGATTCCTTATATCTGAAATCTACCTCTTCATATTCGGCTAATATGTCTGAATGCTGATTGATATATTTACCTACTAACGATTTAGCTATACCATTTTTTCCCTTAAGCCATTCCTCTTTATCTTCACCAAGATATAATAGAAACGTATCGTCCTTCACATACTTGATTATATTATATAATTCTAAAGCTTCATTGATATTCTCTATTGCATGACCTATCGCCAACTCCTCATAAACTTCTTTAGCCTTATCTAGCATATATCCTTTTGCCATATCTGGCCCTTTGTAGTACTCCACACCTCTATATCTTTCTTTTACCATGCTTCCCTCTTCTTTCTTTAATATTAATATTCTTCTACAAACTCCTATGTTGCCTTCTCTTTTGTTTTCCAAGGCCGAACCTGGAGGGTTCTTTTTACGTCATTACTCTGTTCCTATTAGCAAAAAAATTCTTTGTCAAAAAACCTCATTTACTTATGATATGGTTCATTCCTATTTATCCGAAATGCTCTATAAATCTGTTCTACTAAAACGAGCTTCATAAGCTGGTGCGGATACGTAATTTTACCGAATGAAATTTTCTCATTAGCCCGCTTCATTACTGCTTCACTTAAACCTAACGAGCCTCCGATAACAAATGCTATTTTACTCTTTCCGTACGTCGCAAGCTTATCTAGGTTTTCTGCAAGATCTTCTGATGAAACTGCTTTTCCCTCAATTGCCATTGCAATTACATGAACATCTTGTCCAATTTTTGATAAGATCCGTTCACCTTCTGCATTTTTCACCATAATCATTTCCTGGTCACTTAACGTTTCAGGTGCTTTTTCATCGGGAACTTCTATAATATCTATCTTCGCGTATGGTCCAAGCCTTTTTAAGTATTCGTCTATCCCTTGTTTTAAGTATTTTTCTTTTAGCTTCCCTACGGAAACAATTGATATATTCACTTGTTGAAAACTCCTTTTCGCAATAAGTTATCCCCAGAACTTATCCACATATGCACAATTAAGCCCATATATTGTAGGCGTTCATATGTTCGATACTTTATATACACCTGGTTCATTACAGTATTCACATGTTGTTGATAACTCATCTTTTCCTGTTAGTAACTCCACCACTGGTGCTGTTTCAAACTCGTCCACAATGATGTCAATCGCAAGCTCAGCATGCTCTTTGCAGCAAATAATCTTCATTTCACTATTCTCCTTACTTATCCACAATTCTCTTTCTTACACTACTGAATTCTTCGTCTTCTGTAAACGACATACATGTAAAAAGTTGTCCACATATAGCGTTTTGTATTCAAAATAAAAACAGGGGGTAGTTCCCCCTGTTTTTATGTTTGCTTACCTAATTCAACTTTAGCTGATTGTTTTTTACCGTCGCGATAGAAAACGACTTCGACTTCTTCGCCGATTTTAGTCTTTGTATAAAGGAATTTACGAAGTGCGATAGGATCATTGATCTTTTCGCCGCCCATTTCAACAATAACATCCATTTCTTTAATGCCAGCTCGCGCAGCTGGAGATGTTGGCGTGATCTCCATGACGACGATGCCGCCTTTTACACTGTCTGGAATCTTTAATGTCTGTTCACGATGGTAAGTATTTACCTGTGATAGAGGAATGATATTTACCCCTAAGAATGGTCTTCGTACTTCTCCATACTTTTCAAGATCTTCAATAATAGGTCTTGCTACATCAGACGGAATCGCAAAACCTATTCCTTCTACTTCCTGCTGAGCAATTTTTGAGGAATTAATCCCAATTACCTGTCCAGCTATGTTGATAAGCGCTCCACCACTGTTTCCAGGGTTAATCGCTGCATCAGTCTGAATAACTTCTGCCTGCCAGTCAGGGTTGCCGTCTTGATCTAGGTCAACTGGAATAGAACGGTCAGCACTTGAGACAATTCCTTGAGTGACTGAACCAGGAAAGTTACCTAGAGGGTTTCCGATTGCAATTGCCGGTTCCCCGCGTTTTAAATCTCCAGATGAACCAAACTCAGCTACATCCTCGATCTTGCTTCCATCGATTTCTACAACCGCTAAGTCCATTAAAGGATCTGTACCCCGAAGTGTCCCTTTAAGCTTTGTTCCATTGCTTAAAGTGATTTCGATCTGGCTTGCATCAGCTACCACATGGTCGTTCGTTACAACGTATGCTTTATTGCCTTCTTTTTTATAAATAACTCCTGATCCAGTACCGGCTGGCTGCTGGCTCCAAAAATCGGTTTGCTGAATGTTCACCACTTCTACCACTGCATCAGATGCTTTGTCTACCGCATCGGTTACGTTTGTAGTAAGATCAACATCCACGTTTCTCTCAATCGCGTTTTCATCAGCACCAAGACCGTTTTCCTCTTCATTTGAAGGATACAGGTTATCCGGAAGCAAACCGGCGCCCCCCAATGCTGGCACTGTAAATAATACAAGCAAACCGCCCAGAATCGCTCCTAGCAAAGCTGGTAGAAACTTTCCTCCACGGTTTCCTTTTTGTCGCGATGAGGATTCATGATCTCCATCATAATAACCCATGTAAGTCATCACCGTTCCTTTCAACAATGAAGTGTTCGAATTCATAACCCATTATAAGTAATAAGTCCTTAAATTATGGACATTTTGGGTTATTTTTCATAATTTCCCACACTTATTGTTATTTCCTGAAACGGTTTACTTTAAACAAGTAAGTTATTTAAACGACTGCCAGCTTTGTTGGCTGACTGGCATCTGTATCATGTAAAATAACTTGATCTCCAGTCGAGATATCATGGGTTTTCAATGTTTGCTCAACTGCAAGTCGTGCGATGTCTTTCATGTTATTATCTTTGCTTAGATGAGCTAAATATATATGTTTAGTGCCGTCACCAATTACATCAGCAAGAGCATGTCCGCAATCTTCGTTAGAGATATGTCCATGGTCTCCTAGAATACGGCGCTTAATGTTCCATGGGTATCTCCCCATCATCAGCATGTTAATATCGTGATTGGATTCGATAACAAGAGAGTGACTGTCGCGGATGATGCCTTTCATACGGTCGCTCACATAGCCTGTATCGGTCATTAGAGCGAGTTTCCTTCCGTTATGATGAAATACATAGAACATCGGCTCAGCGGCGTCATGAGACACGCCAAATGACTCTACCTCAAGGTCATTAAACGTTTTGACCGTTTCCATCTCAAACTCAAACTTCTGTTCCGTATTCACTTCCCCAATTAATCCGTTCATCGCGTTCCACGTATTTTTATTTGCATAGATTGGAAGCTTAAATTTTCGGGCCAGGACACCCAGCCCTTTTATATGGTCGCTGTGTTCATGAGTGACTAAAATGCCGTCGATATCTCCCACTTCTCCACAAGCGGCTTTTTCAAAAAGAATTTGTATCTGCTTAGCGCTGAGTCCTGCATCAACAAGCAGCCTTGTTTTCTCTGTTTCTACGTAAATTGCATTTCCCGAGCTCCCGCTGGCGAGAACACTGAATTTTAAACTCATAACCGCATGTTCCTTTCTACTCCTCTTTTTCAGATAAAACTTGAATGGAACTGTCAGTTGCATTGACTAAATATTGTCCGTTCTCTGTTTCAATCAGCCAGGTTGGTGCATACACCTGAAGATCCCCAACACCTACAAGACTGTAGTATCCTAGTTTGATATTTTCAATTTTATGGCCTTTTTTCAAGTGGCTAGTATCTAATAAACGTCCTAATGCTTTTTTGGGAGTAATGATTTCTTGGAAGGCACCTTGACGCATTATTCCTAAATACGTTTGTGTAAAATCCGTTAAATTCCCCTTATCGTCGAGCTTGAATTTAATCATGCCATTTGGTGCTTCATAATCTAGTTCTGAACCTTTTGGGGTTTCAAAATTAGCAGCATTATAAAAAATCGGCTTTTCTAAGTAAACTTGGTTAAACCAGATGATCTTTTCTTCCTTGTCCCATTCATAATATCTATATTCTTTGCCGCGAGTAACATTTTCTTCTAAGAATTTCCCTAACTCATCAATTAGATCTTTTGTATCCTTTTCAGGAAGATCAATAGGTTCTTCCAGCTTATAGTGAAGGGTAATGTCAGTGCTGGCATCCTCATCAAGTGAAATGTTTTTTGAACTTAGTTCTTGCTCTTCTTCCGTAAATTTATAGCGCTGTGCACTAATTAAGGTCTGCTCAGCTTTGTATTTTGGAAGTTTATCCTGATATGAAATTTTATTGATCGCTAACCTTTCTTCTAAAGGCTGCTCCGAAAGGTAGGCAATATTGTTTATATCGTTCTTTTGGTAGAGCTGGTAACCAAGAAACAAGTTCAAGACAAGAAAGGTAAGGATAAAGATGCTTTTTGTTTTCTTCCAATCCAATTAAAACCCTTCCTCTCTGTCTTCTTTAAATAATGGCTCCCAGCCTTTTATGTCATAATTAATAAACCACTGCGGTTCAAGCATATAGATATGAGGTTCACGCTTTTTCATGCTATATCCGATGCGAATGTCCTTAATATAGTTGGTGTTATAATCAGATTCTTTCAGTTTATTTATAACTGAGTCTCCAGATTGTATCGTAACTTCTTCTGTTAATGAAGAAGGAATGGACGTCTCGCTTAAATCCAGCTGAACTAAAGATCGTTCATATTCCTGCAATTCGTTTTCGTACCAAGTTAAACTCATTTGTATGTCTGGATCGAGTACAGGGAGGTTTTCAACAAACAGCCAAAAGTCAGTTGTATAGGTACCTATATTCGATAAAATATATGGATTTCCCCAGCCCGCATGAGTATTAATATAGTCTATCGATTGAAAGAGCGGTGAGATTTGGGTTGTATTCGGATTTGCGGATCCAGCAAAATTTGTATACGTAAAACGATTTTGCAGGATTTTAACGACCATTGCTGCTGTTCCATCCGCATACGTTATTTCATTATCGCTTGTTGCACTCTTTACAGCTTGTGGATCTTTAAAGAGGGCTTTCTTATACAATTCATACGTGTCTTCGTTTGTCGCTCTAGAAATATAGTTATATTTGTTAAGTTCCAGCTTGTTTTTCGGGAAGTAGAACCTTTGCTGAATTTCATTCTGGCCATCGTCATTCCGCTGTTCAATATCATAAGAAAGATAAGGAACCAGACTGCTATTGGCAACCATTTCATCCATGTCATTTATTAATGGAAGCAGCGCATTATTAGAAGCTTTAATCTTTTGCATCTTCTTTGACTGATAGGATACTAAATATCCTTCTATACTGCCTGAAGAATCACTTTTGTAAAGAAAGATCCTGTCTACGTATTGCGGTTTGCTTGCCGTAATTTCCGAATCAAAAAAGAATACTTCTTTATAGATTTCTTGTGTCATTTCTACAGGATAGATAACTTCAATGTATTGGTGATCAGTTTCTTTTATCAATTTGTCTTCAGGGTCAAACGGCAGAGTTCTTGTACCGGGATCAATAATAAACTTAGTTTCTTTTAATGTGTTGTGAAATTTTTCTATTACATTATTAGCCTCTGCCCCATATAACTTGCTCCCGTTATGATAGATAACTTGCGTTGGATTGACTACGTCTTGAATCTCCGCCGGATCATCTACTTCTTGTTTTTTTACGGTCCGCGCGTCTTCTAAAAATGGGTAGCTTGGTTTAAACGTCCATAGACTCCAAGTTAGTACAAGGCTTAATAAAATAAGCGCAGTTAGTGTAACCGATTTGATAAGTTCATAGTTCTCACGGAAAAGAGTAATTATTTTTCTGGTATTTGTAATCCATTTTAACCAATTCATCGCTGCCCCTCCCTAACTTTTCTTAAAGGAAGAGTAAAATGTATCGTCGTTCCTTGTCCCCATTCACTTTCTGCCCAAATATCCCCGCCATGTGCAAGAACAATTTCTTTTGCGATCGCAAGACCAAGTCCTGTACCGCCAAGGTCTCTGGAACGAGCACGGTCGACACGGAAAAATCGATCGAAAATTTTAGACACATTGTTTTTTGGAATCCCTACACCTTGATCAGAAATACTTACTTTTACTTTTCTTCCTGTGATTGAAACAGCAACGGTTATCGTACCGCCTTCAGGAGAGTATTTCATGGCATTAGAAATAATATTATCTAGCACCTGAGTCATTTTATCTGTATCTAACTGAACAGGTATCACCCCGTCAGGGAGAGAACGGGAGAGTTCAATGTTCTCCTTCTCAAGCATCTCAAACCGTTCAATAATACCATCGAGGAAATCTACTAAATCAATTTCACGGAAATTAAAACGATAGTCTTTGCTGTCCATTTTTGATAACTGAAGCAAGTCTGTAACAAGACGGATCATACGCTCTGTTTCGTTTTGGGTCACTTCTAAAAAGCGTGGCGCGATGTTGTCATCCTGCCATGCCCCATCCGCAAGAGCTTCCAGATAGCTTCTCATCGTAGTAAGCGGTGTTCTTAATTCATGAGATACGTTAAAAACGAACTCTCTTCGTTCATTATCAATCTGTTCTTGTTCCGTAACATCATGCAATACACAAATCAGACCATTAATCGGCCCATCGTCTTTTTGAATCGTTGAAAAGTTTGCTCGGACGACATAATGAAGATCATCTGTACTGAAATCCAGCAGCATGGATTCATATTCGTTATAGAGCTCTTCCCACGTGTAATTTGTATTTAATCGCAATAACTCCATTAGCGATGTCCCAAGGGCATTCTGTCTCGATATGTTCAGCATTTCTTCCGCACGGTCATTCATTAGAATGATTGCTCCATCCCGGTCGGTTGCGATTACTCCATCTGTCATATAGGTTAAGACCGAACGAAGTTTTCTTCTTTCACTCTCTGTTATAGCTGTCGCTTCCTGAAGCTTTTTCGTCAGGTTATTAAACGTCATCGCAAGCTGACCGATCTCATCATCTCCGTAGAGCTGTACTTTACGGGAAAAGTCGCCTCTTGCCATAACGAGAGCCTGTTTTCTCATGTCTGCCATCGGACGCGTAATCGTGCGCGCCAAAAAGACACCGAGAAGTCCTGTAATAATAAGGGCTATTACAGTACCGGTAACTAAAATGTTATTGATTCTTTGTATTTGTTTAAAAATGCTTTCAATTGATGCCTCCAAATAGATCGCACCGATGGTTGGTCCGTTATTATCTATTTTTATCGGCTTAGCAAGAACCATAACCCGCTCGCCTTCAGGAGTCAGCATGACCTCGTCATCCACTGTCCCTTCAAGTGCCAGTTTGATTTTAGGATTGAAGCTGACCTGTCCTAGTAATCTAGGATTGCTGCTTGCCAGTACAGTACCTTCTTTATTAAGAACCTGAACTTCTTTCTCTTCAAATTCCTCGTCAATTAACGCTTGAATATCAGCTTCAAGCGTTTTTTCAGATGTTTCTCCATCCTCAGTTTTTTTCTCTTTGTAGCTCTTTTCGTCCTTCATTTTCTGCTCAATATTAAACTCCAGCAAATTCACTCTGTCATAAAGTGATTTTGTGAAGTTCTGCCGCAGGTCAGTCTCTAAATTGTTAATAAAATAGACGCTGATCACCTGCATGGCTATTAATATGAGCAAAACATAAATCAATACAAATTTCACATGTATTGATTTAAAAAAATTGACTTTATCCATGATGATTACTCCTGGTCAGGATTTCTTAGGTAATACCCCACTCCGCGTCTAGTAATGATCCATAAAGGGTGACTCGGATTATCTTCCACTTTTTCACGCAAACGTCGAACCGTAACGTCGACAGTACGGACATCACCGAAATAATCGTAACCCCATACTGTCTGCAGCAAGTGTTCACGTGTCATTACTTGTCCGATATGTTTAGCTAAATAATGAAGCAGTTCAAACTCCCGGTGTGTCAGTTCTATCGTTTCTCCGCGCTTTGTAACAATATAAGCGTCAGGATGAATCGTAAGAGAACCAATGGTAATTTCGTTGTTCTCATCTACCTCGCGCTCAGATTCCTGCTGGTGGCGGCGCAGATTGGCTTTAACACGCGCGATCAGCTCGCGTGTACTGAATGGCTTTGTCACGTAATCGTCTGCACCAAGCTCCAGACCAAGTACTTTATCTATTTCCGAATCTTTTGCAGTCAGCATAATGATCGGCATATCGTATTTTTTGCGTATCTCACGGCATACTTCCATACCATCCTTTAATGGAAGCATGATATCGAGCAGAATCATGTCTGGCTTCTCTTTTTCAACCTTTTCCAGCGCATTGATGCCATCGTATGCACACATAACCGTGAAGCCTTCTTTTTCAAGATTAAACTGCAGAATATCTGCAATCGGTTTTTCATCATCCACAACGAGAATTTTCTTATCCATGGGAACGCTCCTTTTTCGGAAACTCTATTTTAATGTATAGCTGAATGAATTTTGAATTTTAGTATTGTAAAAATTGCTGTATCTCTACTATTTTATCATAAGTGAAACTTTCTCCATAATACCGGGAAAACCTTTTAATTCAAATAAGAAAAACCTCCCAGGAAAAAATCTTTCCCAGGAGGCAATGCGCTTCATTTTACAAATAGTCTTCAGGATTTTGCAACACTCCATTTTTGTAAACCTCAAAGTGCAGATGAACACCTGTTGACTGGCCTGTTGATCCCATAACACCGATTTTAGAACCTTTTTGCACAACATCCCCGGTTGATACAGAAAGTGAGCTTAAATGTGCATAGATCGTTCTCATCCCATTATTATGGTTGATGATAATTTTGTTGCCGTAATCCCCATCCCATCCTGCAAACGCAACGGTTCCATTATCTGCTGCAAGGATAGAACGATTCGATGGACGGGCAATATCCATTCCTTTATGCTGGCGTCCCCAGCGTGAGCCCATATGACTGGAGATGTAACCCCCAACAGCTGGCCACGTTAGGCTGCCTGTCCCTTTAGAAGGGATTACTTTCGTTCCGATCTTCTGAATCTCTGTTACAGGCGCTTTCACTTGTTCTTGGTTCAAAATATCTTTTTGGATCGTTTTTCCGTTCGTTTTTCTAACGGTATACGTAATATCCTCTAATCCTTTTTGACCTTTTTGAACGGTTTTGATTTCGCCTTTTTCAAGCGTATTATCATTTTGTTTTTCAATTTTAAAAGGTATCTCATTTTGAGTCCTGCTTGCTTCATAAACGAGAACTTCTGTAAAAGGTTTCTTCTCTGTAACCGTTACATTCTCTCCAATACGGATAACAGGAGCTAATACAAAACGCGGATTTAACGTAAAAAATTGATCCATTGTCAGATGATACTTTTCCGTAATGGATTCTACCGTTTCACCTTCTTGTATGGTGTGTTCCTTCTTTTGAAGCGTACCTTCCTTGATGCGAGTAATCGCTTCATCAACTGAAACCAATTCACTTAAAGAAGTTTGAGCTTTTCTAATTAAAATAGGCGATGAAAAGTCTATGTCTACTACTTTACTTTCACCTGGCTGTAATTCAGGAATTTCAACGTCCTTATTTTCAGCCTTGTTTTTTTCAATCGCATCAAGTTCCTCTTTTGAAACATGCTCCAACTTCATTTTTAACAGGATATCTTCCGCTTCTTTCTCACTGGATACATAAGCTACAGTTTGTCCATCTATTACGAGACGGTAAGCTTCTAATGAAACTGACAGCGTTTTCGATAACGCTTCTCTTACAGCTTCATTATCAAACTGTGGTCTAAACATCTTTTCTGGCTTAAGTTCAATAGATTCATTTAATGTAAAAGCAAAATCCCCTTTTTTGCCTTTTGCATTTTGAATATATTGTTCTACAGCGCGATCGACGACGCTTTTTTCACGAACTGTCCCGATTTTCTTCCCATCTACATAGACATGAAAGACTGTCTTGATTAATTGGTTATCATCATGGTGTGCATATGTTACCGATGAATTCATCGTAAAAGTTGTTAGTAATAAGATAACCGCCACAAGAAATGGCACTGGCTTTTTTATAAATCTTTCAGTGGTTTTTCGATTTTGCACCCTTCTAGTTCCCCCTAAAGATCCTCTGCTATATCTCAGCTAAGTCTATTGTCCTATGACAAAATTCTCTTTAATCCCTTTTGTATCCTATCATATTAAAATTCCATTTGTCAGATTTTCTCGGATTTTGTAATGCAACTGTAAAAAACCGGATGTTTAAGTAACAAAAAGATCGGGTATTTAATTTTCTCCAAAAAAAAGAGCAATAGTGATTTTCTCCTATTGCTCTTAACTATTTTATTCCCTTAACATGAGCCGTTCTTTAATATCATCCTTTTGTACATATACAACTAGCAAACTGATTGGAATGAGGATAATAGTTTCAAGCCATTGCTTTTCTAACAGCCAATAAAAAAATGGGGCAAGTGCAAATGCAAAAAGACCAGCTACTGTAAGACTTCTTTTAATGGAATAGAACAGCAGGAACGCAGCTCCCACCAGTACGGCAGACAGCCAATTAAAAACCAGCAATCCCCCTATAAACGAAGCTACTCCTTTTCCTCCTTTAAACCTAAGGAATATTGGATAAAGGTGTCCTATAATTACTGCTAAAAATCCAAGCAACTGAATATAGGGTGGAAAAGCTAATTCCATTCCTGCCCAAACTACCGCAGCTGCTTTAAGAATGTCACCGGCTAATGTTAGTACGAATCCAGCTGGTCCAAGAACACGCCCAGCATTTCTTGCACCTATGTTACCGCTGCCCATCACTCTTAGATCGTGGCCCCTTAACACTTTCGCTACAAGGAATCCTGTCATCAAACCACCGACAAGATAACTTGCGATTAAATACAACACCCATTGAAATTCCATTTGTATAATCATCTGCCTTCCTCATCCCAGTTTGATAACAATATATTCGAAGCAGCACGTGTATAACCCTGTTGGTAAAAGAAAAAGTCCTGCTTTCATTTGTATGCTTTTAAAACAAGCTTTAGTATATAAAAAAAGCATGCCTCTAAAGGCATGCCGCATGATTTAGGATATAAAGTAAAAGTAAAATGGTGGCTCGAGACGGAATCGAACCGCCGACACGAGGATTTTCAGTCCTCTGCTCTACCGACTGAGCTATCGAGCCAAGTTGTTAAACTGTCCGTTGGTTGGTACCCTGTCTCTTCCTCTAAAAGCGAAGTGTTAAGGTGTATCCGTCGAGACAACTCGTAGTTTTATCACGATGTGTTGCTCGTGACTGAGCTATCGAGCCAAAATTAGAAATTTTGGTTTCTATTTAATTGTGTCTCTTCCTCTACACGCTGTTATCTAATGTGTATCCGTCGAGACAACTCGCAGCTTAATCGTGCTGTAACGCTCGTAGCTACCGAGCCAAAAATTTACTGAGAAAAAATGGCGGACCCGACCGGGGTCGAACCGGCGATCTCCTGCGTGACAGGCAGGCATGTTAACCACTACACCACGAGTCCATTTGAAGCTGAAAATTATTAATATAAAAAATGGTGACCCGTACGGGATTCGAACCCGTGTTACCGCCGTGAAAGGGCGGTGTCTTAACCGCTTGACCAACGGGCCACTTTTTGAAAAAAAGTGGTGAGCCATGAAGGACTCGAACCTTCGACCCTCTGATTAAAAGTCAGATGCTCTACCGACTGAGCTAATGGCTCTTGCTAAAAAAAGAACGATGTCGTTTTTTCACGACAAGTGTTACTTTATCACGATATTGAGGGTTTGACAATATGTTTTTGTTTTATTTTTTTAAAAACTTTCAAGGTTGCTGTTTTTATATAAAAACAGCTGGAGGGGATTTACCATTAAATGTGTATTTGACAAATAATGTCGAAAATTTTGTTTATTGAAAATAACGTGGAATTAATTTTCTATGTACTTCCCATATAATCATTCGCTCGATTTGTCTTCTTCACACAAACACTAACAAGAGAAAAAGTCTATAAAACAGAAAAAGAAGCTCCTTGCAAACAAGGAGCCTCGATTTTATTATTTTTAAGCAAACACGCCTCTAACCATGTTTGTTTGTGCACGGTCAGGTCCAACTGAGAAGATGGATAGCGGAATACCTGTTACTTGTGAGATGCGTTCTACATAATGACGTGCATTTTCAGGAAGTTCTCCAAGATCTTTTACGCCTGTAATGTCTTCCGTCCAGCCTGGCAATTCTTCAAATACAGGCTCACATTCTGCAAGTACTTTAAGGCTAGCCGGGAACTCATATGTTAATTCCCCTTTGTACTTGTAAGCAACACAGATTTTCAATGTTTCAATACCTGTTAAAACGTCGATTGAGTTTAGAGAAAGATCTGTAATCCCAGAAACACGGCGAGCATGACGTACTACAACAGCGTCAAACCAGCCAACACGGCGCGGACGTCCAGTTGTCGTACCGTACTCACGTCCAACTTCACGGATTTGATTTCCGATTTCATCATGAAGTTCGGTTGGGAACGGGCCATCACCGACACGTGTTGTGTAAGCTTTTGAAACACCTACAACGTGGTTGATCTTAGATGGACCAACACCAGAACCGATTGTAACTCCGCCTGCGATCGGATTTGAAGATGTTACGAAAGGATATGTTCCTTGGTCGATATCAAGCATAACGCCTTGAGCTCCTTCAAAAAGAACACGGCGGCCATCATCTAGAGCATCATTTAACACGACAGATGTATCCACAACATACTTTTCGATTTGCTGGCCGTACTCAAAATACTCGTCCAGGATTTCTTCTTTAGTAAAGCCTTCTGATTCATAAATACGCTCAAACAAGCGGTTCTTTTCAGCTAAGTTGCGCTCAAGCTTTTCTTCAAATACTTCACGGTCTAACAAATCCGCGATTCGAATGCCGATGCGCGCTGCTTTATCCATATATGCTGGGCCGATACCCTTTTTCGTTGTACCGATCTTGTTAGCACCCTTGCTTTCTTCTTCTAAAATATCCTGGCGAAGATGATAAGGAAGAATTACATGAGCACGGTTTGAGATACGAAGGTTATCTGTACTTACCCCATGGCTGTGAAGATATGCAAGCTCTTCAAGAACAGCTTTAGGATCAACAACCATACCGTTTCCGATAACACAAATTTTATCCTTATAAAAGATTCCAGATGGGATTAAGTGAAGCTTATATTTTTTTCCTTCAAATACAATTGTATGACCAGCGTTGTTTCCGCCTTGATATCTTGCTACTACTTCTGCTTTTTCTGAGAGATAATCGGTAATCTTACCTTTTCCTTCATCTCCCCATTGTGTTCCCACTACTACTACTGATGACATGGTTGCACCTCCATCAAATTAACGACCGGCGATATTATCACCTAATCTTGAAAACCATGCTTAGTTTAGCAATAACTTTCGCGAAAGTCAACGAAAAACACGAACATTAAATCAAAAATTAATATATTTGTTCGTAAAATTTTTACATTCCCATAGTCAAAAGATTAAAAACTCTAACGTATTCTGTAGTATTCACCTTGTGCAGGAGGTATGATTCTTTGTTTATTGAAAAATTAATGGTTGCTTATATGGATAACGCAGCTAACCATATATATTATTTAGATAAAAATGAACAAGTAATTCTTCTTGATGCGATTGAACCAGGAGGATTGCCTAATTTAGAGTTTTTAGATGCTGATGAACCAGAACGGTTTATTGAGATTCCAAAAGTGATGAACGTTGAGTCTTTTAGCTGGATGGTCGAATTTGAAAGTCAAAATCAGCATAATGAATTATTGCATGCACTTAATGAAAATAATCCGTTTGAACGATTTAATGAAACGATCGAACAGCTTAGCTTAACGGAAAAATGGCATGCCTTTCAAAAAGAAAAAGTGAAAAGCCGCATCGAAAATTGGTTATCTGAAAAACAGATTACAGAAATGGAAAAGCAGCTGGACTAAAATCCAGCTGCTTTCTTTATGCGCCTGGCGGAATGGCACTTTCATCGTGCCGCCGGTCCAGGTTAACGAATTTATTATATTCTTTTACGAATGCTAGCTCTACGGTTCCAGTTGGACCATTACGCTGCTTCGCAATAATGATTTCGATGATGTTCTTGCTCTCTGATTCTTTATCATAATAATCATCACGATAAAGGAAGGCTACGATATCGGCATCCTGCTCGATGGAACCTGATTCACGAATATCAGACATCATCGGACGCTTATCCTGACGGGATTCAACACCACGTGATAGCTGAGACAAGGCAATAACAGGCACTTCCAGCTCACGCGCAAGTGCTTTTAGTGAACGGGAGATTTCAGAAACTTCCTGCTGACGGTTCTCACCGGATTTCCCGCTTCCCATAATAAGCTGCAAGTAATCGATAAGAATCATCCCTAAGCCTTTTTCCTGCTTCAAGCGGCGGCATTTTGCACGAATGTCATTGATTCTGATCCCCGGTGTATCGTCGATATAGATACCAGCAGCTGAAAGACTTCCCATCGCCATCGTAAGCTTCTGCCAGTCCTCCGGAATCAATGCACCTGTACGCAGACGCTGTGCATCGATATTTCCTTCCGCACAAAGCATACGCATGACAAGCTGCTCAGCACCCATCTCAAGACTGAATATCGCAACGTTTTCTTCCGTTTTGGTAGCAACGTTTTGAGCAATGTTCAAGGCGAAAGCGGTTTTACCAACTGAAGGACGTGCGGCTACGATAATCAGATCGTTTCTCTGGAAACCAGCAGTCATCCTGTCCAAATCATTAAAGCCTGTCGGAACCCCAGTGATATCCCCTTTACGGTTATGAAGAGCTTCAATGTTGTCATAAGCATGTACTAAAACATCCTTAATCTGAGTAAATGCGCTCGTATTTTTTCGGTTCGCAACCTCTAGAATGGATTTCTCCGCTTCATTCAAAATAGCTTCTACTTCTTCTTCACGGGCATAACTGTTTGCTGTTATATCAGTAGCAGTTCGAATCAAACGGCGCAGCAGAGACTTCTCTTCTACAATTTTGCTGTAGTATTCAATGTTTGCCGCAGTTGGAGCACTGTCGGCAAGTTCTGTTAAAAAGGATAAGCCCCCTACTTCATCCAGCTGATTATTATCGGAAAGCTCAGAAGTTACTGTGATAAGGTCAACTGGTTCTCCTTTTGCGTTTAAGTCCAGCATGACACGATATATTCTTTGATGTGTGGCTCGATAGAAATCTTCTGGAAGCAAAATTTCTGAAGCGGTAATCAAAGCTTCGGGCTCTAGAAAGATAGCACCCAGCACCGCTTGTTCCGCTTCTATATTCTGCGGCGGTATGCGATCGGCAAATAAATCACTCATTCTTTTTTCCTCCTCTCCTCTGTTTTATGGCTCATCTATAAAAGATTGTTACTTTTAGGTTGTTTTTTCATTCTCTTCATTTGGCAAGTTGATTGAAGCGCAAGGTGCGAGACTCCTGAGGGATCAGTGGGACAGGTGAGACTCCTAGCGGCGCAAAGCGCAGAGGAGGCTCACCGCACACCCCTCGGAAAGCGAGTACCTGGAGCGGAAATCAACCACTTTCAAAAACAACGAAGCTTGCGAAAACAGCTTTTCTATAACACCGAAAAAACCGGGGAAGCCCGGCTTTTTTATTCTTCCGTTACGTGCACTTTAACTGTTCCTGTTACTTGCGAATGAATTTTAATAGGTACATTCGTGTAGCCTAGTGATTTAATCGGGTCAGCAAGCTCGATTTTACGCTTATCGATTTTAATGCCTTGTTCCTTTAATCCATCAGCAATCTGTTTGCTTGTGACAGAACCAAATACTCGGCCGCCTTCACCTGTTTTTGTTTTAATGGTGATGGTCATTTCAGCTAGCTTAGCTTTAAGTGCTTCAGCCTCTTCGAGTTGCGCCTGCTGCTTTTTCTCTTCACTCTTCTGCTGTCCTTGAAGTGCTGCCATCGCACCGGACGTTGCTTCTGAAGCTAAGTTTTTAGGAAAAAGAAAGTTGCGTGCGTACCCCTCAGAAACGTTCTTTACTTCCCCTTTTTTACCTTTGCCTTTTACATCTTGAAGAAAAATTACTTTCATTCCTCTTCTCCCCCTTCAATATACTCGTCAATGATCTGTTTTAAATGTCTTTCAGCTTCATCAATCGTGCTGTTTTCGATCTGGCATGCGGCATTTGTCAGATGCCCTCCGCCTTCTAATCGTTCCATGATCATCTGCACGTTGATATCCCCAAGTGAGCGTGCACTGATGCTTACTTTCCCATCAATGCGGTTTGAAATAACAAAGGACGCCTGAATACCGTTCATCGATAATAAAATATCGGCTGCTTGAGCGATAACTACCTGATTATAAGCATCCTCAGGTGTGCTTTTTGCGATAACAATACCTTTTTTATAAACTTCAGCGCTCTCAATGAGCTTAGAGCGTCTTGTGTACGTATTTAAATCTTCTTTTAAAAACTTTTGTACGAGAATCGTATCGGCTCCGTGCGCCCTTAAATAAGAAGCAGCATCAAACGTACGAGAACCGGTTCTAAGCGTAAAACTCTTCGTATCTACAATAATCCCTGCAAGAAGGGCTGTCGCCTCAAGCATACGCATTTTCAGCCTCTTAGGCTGATATTCTAAAAGCTCTGTGACAAGCTCAGCCGTTGAGGAAGCATAAGGCTCCATATAAACGAGCACAGGGTCTTTAATGAACTCTTCACCGCGGCGGTGATGGTCGATAACAACAACATGATCAAGCTTGGTTAAGAGTTTTTCTTCAATAACCATCGATGGTTTGTGTGTATCGACTACAACAAGTAGCGTATCTCGTGAAGCAATATCTAGTGCCTCTTCAGGCGTGATAAAGAACTTCCAGACGGATTCCGTTTCTTTGATCTCATCCATCAGGCGCTGAACACCAATGTCGATATCTGACTGATCCAGAACAACATAACCGTCTTTCCCGTTGACTTGAGCCACTTTTAAAATACCGATAGCAGATCCGATAGAATCCATATCCGGGTTCTTATGCCCCATGATCATCACTTTATCGCTGTCAGCTACTAGTTCGCTCAGCGCATGTGAAATAACCCTAGCACGTACACGAGTCCGTTTTTCCACAGGATTCGTTTTGCCTCCGTAGAAGCGCACTTTTCCGTTCGTCTGCTTGATTGCAACCTGGTCGCCTCCGCGTCCAAGAGCAAGATCAAGACTCGATTGGGAAAGCTGACCCAGTTCAGGAAGCGAAGATGTTCCTGCTGCGACACCGATACTTAACGTAAGAGAAACATTCTGCTTTGCCGTTGATTCTCTTACCTCATCTAGAACACTGAACTTATTCTTTTCTAATTCATATAAAATACGCTGGTTAAAAACAGCTAAAAAACGCTCTGAAGACGTTCGTTTAAGGAAGATGCCATGTTCGTTCGCCCATGCATTCAAAACAGATGTTACTTTTGAGTTGATCGTCGAACGGAATTGATCGTCCAGCCCTTGTGTGACTTCATCATAGTTATCTAGATAGATAATCGCCATAACCGTTTGCTCTTCATCATATAAACGCTCAAGATCAAGTTGCTCGGTTACGTCAAAAAAGTACAGGAGCCGGTCTTCCTTCTTGAAATTCACTTGGAATTTATGTGTATTAATCTTAATAACTTCTTCCTTAGCATCACTTTTTAAATAAGGAATAAGTTCTTCTGAAACATGGTTTAGAGAATGCCCGATAAAGGATTCCTCTTCAATCAGTGCCCCCATGTATGGGTTCGCCCACTCAATCTTGAAATCCTCATCATACAAAATAATCCCGATCGGCATTTCCATCAGCGCTTCTTCGCCCACTTTCTTTAAGCGATGCGAAAGCGTAGAAATATAGTCACCTAGTTCCTCCTGAAAACTTGCTTCAGCTCTCATGGCATAATAAAATAAGCCGCCTAATAGCACGAAGCCTGCCATTCCGATCATCCATTGAAAATAAGTGATGATGCTAACCAGCACAACAGAAGTAACAAATAAGGCGATGACGGGATAACCATGCCACCGTTTTAACAAAAACTTTGGCATATTTTCAGCTCCTACTGTTTTGGTTTCAACCGTTTTTTTATCATAAAACCTAAATCAATTATACCTAAGAATTTCACGACTTCCAGAGGAATTGGCAGGAAAGAATTCAGCAAAAATAATAGTATAATCAACAATATGATTCTTTTTCTCTTCCAATTCTTTATCCAGGCATAATAAAAAATGACTGTAAAACCTTGTAATATTAGTACAAACGATAATATCATATACAAATTTATCGTTACAATATATAAAGCAGTACCTTTGTCAGGCGTACTGAATGTTAAAACAATCGCTACAATATAATACCACAAAAATGATTTCGGCAGGTTCCATTCCCGAAATGGAGGAAACGAAGGGATATCATATCGAAGCCTTTTCATCAGCATTCTTGCGGCGAGATGTGTTAAAAAGGCAAGAATGACTGCTCCCCCTATAATATAAGTAGGCAGCATCATCGGAATCAATTCCGCTTGCTCTTTAAACTTTTCAATTTGTGAAGAATCTTGTCCGCTCGATCTATAGAACTCTTCTGCAGTCCCTATGGCAGTTTGAAACTGAGTTTCTAGCTCTTTAACAAAATTA
Organism: Fictibacillus halophilus; assembly: GCF_042680145.1. Classification (GTDB taxonomy): domain Bacteria; phylum Bacillota; class Bacilli; order Bacillales; family Fictibacillaceae; genus Fictibacillus; species Fictibacillus halophilus_A. The sequence continues at coordinate 3,254,205 of NZ_JBHTNQ010000001.1, forward strand.
ATGCCCATCACTACTTGTGCAATTACAATTGTACCAAGCATGTTTAAAAGGTTCGCTAAACTGGCACCAAGCAGAACGGCAAAAGCAGATTTTTTTCTTCTGTAAAGTTCCCCCATCACAATTCCGGTCAATCCAGAAAAGAGGGTTACAATAATACCGTTGATCCCGCCAAACGCAAGGGATACACCAAACGTTACTGCCCAAAGAAGCAACCCGGCTTTCAGGTTATGCCGGTATAGATAGATAATAAACGGCAAGGGCAGAATAAATAAAGAGAAAAGACTAAAAAACGGTATGTACATACTCATTAAAAAAAGAAGAGTGTAAATGCCAGAAACGACAGCACCTTCTACCAATACTTTAGTATTGCGCATGATTCACCTCATAAAATTCTTCATATGCTTTAATTGTAGTAACATAACCGCAGTAATTCAACTTTAACGATAATTCTAGCATAGACCTTCTTTGTTAGATGTAAACAAAAAGTGACATTGTACTAGTATATAGAAGCAAAAAACAGCTCAGATCCTTTTTTATCTGCCATTAAATTTCGTTTACTAGTTCTTTTATCTATGCTTTTTATAAAAAACGAACGAAAAAGAGTAGATCCGCTGCCAAATCGAGCCCAATCAGGCAGATTCGAGTCCTCTACGCTTCTCTTATGAAGAAACTAAGACCATAATCCCTGAAGTTTTGGCTATATTCCCGCGAGTTTCATCATTAATCCCTGAAATTCATGCATGATTCCCGCGAGTTTTGACTATATATCCGCGAGTCTGCAATTTTCGACAATTTCCGCCTTCACTTCTGTCTTCTTAAGAGACTTGGGATAGCGATTCACAGGCCGAACAGCTTTTAAAAATTCGCACAAAAAAACGCAGCAAGGATAATCCTTACTGCGCTTTTATATGATCTTATTCAGATACATATGGTAACAAAGCCATGTAACGCGAGCGTTTGATCGCACGAGTCAATTGACGTTGATATTTAGCAGATGTACCAGTTACACGACGAGGAAGAATCTTACCGCGTTCAGAAATGAAACGCTTCAAAAGATCAGTGTCCTTGTAGTCGATGTAAGTGATCTTGTTTACAGTGAAGAAACAAACCTTACGACGCTTTTGGCGTCCACCACGACGTCCAGCCATTGATGGTCCCCTCCTTTAATTTTTATTTTTTATATATTCCGATTCATAGTTTACGTTAGTTGTTTAGAATGGCAGATCGTCATCAGAAATGTCGATCGGCGTGCCATCATTTGCAAACGGGTCATCGTTGAAGTTATTACGTTTTGGGTTCTGCTGCTGTTGCTGCTGTCCTCCAAATCCGTTGTCACTTCCATAGCTGCGGTTCTGATTTTGCTGCCCAAATCCGCGGTCATTTGATGGTCCACCAAAGTTGTTGCCGCCTTGATATTGCTGACCGCCAGCATTAGCATTTTTCGGTTCAAGGAACTGAACGCTTTCTGCCATAACTTCAGTAACATACACTCTTTGACCCTGCTGGTTCTCGTAAGAACGAGTCTGCAAACGTCCATCCACTCCGGCAAGAGAACCTTTTTTAAGGAAATTCGCCACGTTTTCAGCGGGCTTTCGCCAAACGACACAGTTAATAAAATCTGCTTCACGCTCACCCTGCTGATTCGAAAAAGGTCGATTTACAGCAAGTGTGAAATTAGCTACTGCCACACCGTTTGGAGTGTACTTTAATTCTGGGTCTTTCGTTAAACGTCCCACCAGTACTACACGATTTAGCATTCAGAACCACTCCTTAAAGGATTAATTTCTTTCGTCTACGATTGTCATGAAACGAAGAACATCTTCGTTGATTTTCATAAGACGGTCGAATTCATTAATCGCTTCGTTTGGAGCGTTAACATCCAATAGCGTGTAATATCCATCGCGGAAGTCATTGATTTCGTAAGCTAAACGCTTTTTACCCATTTCCTTTTCGTTCGCGATTTCCGCACCGTTATCAGTAAGGATGCTTTTCGCACGCTCTTTCGTTGCTTTAAGAGCTTCCTCTTCAATATTCGGACGGACGATGTACATGATTTCGTACTTTTTCATTCCGTTCACCTCCTTTTGGTCTAAGCGGCCCAAAACATTCATTCCGGGCAAGGAGAAAATCATCAAAAACAATATTTGTTGACAATTAACTCACAATAAAGAATTATATCAAAACATGTTGCATAAAACAAGCTTACTTTGAAATTAAGCATAAAAAAGAGAAAAAGCGTCTGCTTTTCCTCCGTTTTTCACTTTTTTGTGCTTTTGAATTGCTTTTATAAAAGAAGCTTCGTTGACAAGTTGGTTGGAGCGCAAGGTGCGAGACTCCAGCGGGATGAGTGGGACAGGTGAGACTCCTAACAGCGCAAAGCGCTAGGAGGCTCACCGCACACCCCGCGGAAAGCGAGCACCTGGAGCGGAAATCAACACTTTAAATGGCAACAAAGCTTACAGAAATTTTTTTTATTAAACATTAAAACGGAAATGAACAACATCTCCATCTTTCATTTCGTATTCTTTACCTTCTAGGCGGACTTTTCCTTTTTCTTTAGCAGCAGCCATGTTACCTGCAGCTATAAGGTCGTCATAAGCTACAACCTCTGCACGGATAAATCCTCTTTCAAAGTCGGTATGGATGATTCCTGCACATGCAGGAGCTTTCATTCCTTTACGGAACGTCCAGGCACGTACTTCCTGTACACCCGCTGTAAAGTAAGTTGCTAATCCTAATAGTGAATAAGAAGCTCGAATCAGCTTATCAAGACCCGCTTCTTCAATACCAAGCTCACCTAGGAATGCCATCTTTTCATCCCCATCAAGCTCAGCGATCTCTTCTTCAACTTTTGCACAGATTACAATAACTTCCGCATTTTCACGACCAGCATATTCTTTTACCGCTTCAACGTGCTCATTTGTTCCTTCAAGAAGCTCATCTTCACTAACGTTTGCGACATATAGGATCGGCTTCATTGTCAGCAAGTGCATCGCATGAACAATCTTTTTCTCTTCAGGTGTTAAGTCCACACTTCTTGCAGGAAGCTCTTGCATTAGTGATTCTTTAATTTTTGAAAGAACAGCAAATTCAGCTACCGCTTCTTTGTCCTTCGATTTTGCTAATTTCTCAACACGTGCAATGCGCTTATCGATAGACTCTAAATCAGCAAAGATTAACTCAAGGTTGATTACTTCAATATCATCGATCGGATTTACTTTTCCGTGAACGTGTGTGATGTTTTCATCATCAAAACAGCGAACAACCTGTAAAATTGCATCTGTTTGGCGGATATGGGATAAGAATTTGTTTCCAAGTCCTTCCCCTTTACTTGCCCCTTTTACGATACCTGCGATATCGGTAAATTCAAAAGTTGTCGGAACAACTTTTTTAGGCTGTACAAGTTCCGTTAGCTTTTGAAGTCTGTGATCCGGTACTTCTACGATCCCTACGTTAGGGTCGATCGTACAGAATGGATAGTTGGCAGATTCCGCACCTGCCTGAGTAATAGCGTTAAACAATGTTGATTTACCAACGTTCGGCAAACCAACGATTCCAGTTGTAAGAGCCACTGTTATTTCACTCCTCTGTTTTATATGAAGCTCGGGAAGCCGAGACTTTTCAGTTAAAAAAATATCCTTCCCAATTATAGGTTTTATCACTTTAAAAAACAAGAAGAACCGGGTTGCAATACCCGGTTCTATAAATCCTTCCTGAATCGCTGCAGCTGAGCATCGATTAAATGGAACGTGTTTCCACTCGCCATTTTTATACCTTTGCATCCCATGTCCAGGAAAAGTTGATGTGGGATTAAAAAATGCAACGGCTGATCTTAGCATTGTTTCACGTGAAACATCTGTTGCTGTCACCTTCACAAAGTGAATCAAGATCTTGAAAGTCATAGGTGAAATACTCTTTAAAACGATGATTCCTTCCAGCCGTTTTCAAAAATGGTTTTATTGATCCCCTGGGGATGCTAGCACTTTCTTTATTTTCTTTGCAAATTCGGATCTAGGCAGCATTACACTGTGCTGACAACCCATACACTTAATCCGGATATCTGCACCCATGCGAATAACCTTCCAGCGATTCGTTCCACATGGGTGCTGTTTCTTCATTTCCACTTCATCATGAAGGTGAAATTCTTTTTGCTGCATTGTCAGCCCTCCATTTTGTTCTTATTTTCTTTTGAATTTGCCTCTTTATGATACGTGACCATTTTCGGATATGGAATTTCGATACCCGCTTTTTCAAGTTCGAGTTTCAATGTTTTTCTAAGCTCTCTTGCTATCTTAAAATGAGTCATCGGAAGCACTTCAGACGTTACACGAATGACCACTTCAGAAGCCCCGAGCATTTGAACGCCAAGTACTTCAGGATCTTTCACCATTTCAGGATAATCAGGTTTTACTCTTTTAACGACATCTTCAATGATTCTTTGTGCTTTATCGATATCTTCTTCATACGCAATGCTTAAATCGACTACTGCAATGCTGTTATGAACGGAAAAGTTCGTCACTTCTGTGATAGACGAATTCGGCAGGATATGCAATTCTCCTGTCCAGCTTTTAATTTTTGTTGTCCGAAGGCCGATTTCTTCAACCGTCCCTTCAAAACTAGCAATCCGTACCGTATCCCCAACAGAAAACTGATCTTCAAAAATGATGAAAAACCCTGTAATGATATCTCTTACGAGGTTTTGAGCACCAAAACCGATTGCCAGCCCTAAGACTCCTGCTCCTGCCAGTATGCCTCTAACATCCATGAATTCACTTAATATGGCTAAGATGGCTATAAAATAAATCACATAAGTAGCTACGTTATTTAAGAGCCTGAATAATGTGTTTTCTCTTTTTTCACTAAGCCGTAAAGGTGATTTTAATCTCACCTTAAAAATATTAGCGATTGCAGCTTTAATGATGTATTTAAAGATGACTGCAATAACGATGATTGCTACAATTTTTAGTCCGGTAGCACCAATCTCAGCCCACCAATCTTTATCTGAAAATATAGTAACGGCTTGTTCTGCTGTTTTAGGTAAATCTGTACCTGCCAATGAAGTCCCATCCTCTCATTGATTATGAAATTATTTAATCAGCTTTTACATAGAATTACAATGTCATTCATAGAAAAGCGGTATGAAAAATTTATTCGGTTACGAGCATAGCTTAAACGGGTATAGTCCTTAAACAAAAGTCTGATTATTCTATTCTACCATGTATAGGAAAAGGAATTCTTCCGTATACTAAGTAGTACCATAATAAAGGAGAGGATGTCATGTTCCTCAAACGGAAGCTAGGACTAGGGAAACCCATTCAATATAAATTGCACCACGAAGAAAAGGAAGCCACACTAAGAATTACAGAACAAATTTTACCTATGCTTCCGGAATCAAGCCACCAGCCAGTCGTTATCGTATGCATTGGTACAGACAGATCAACCGGCGACGCACTTGGCCCCCTCGTTGGCACTAAGCTTCACAATAAAGATACTTTTCCGTTTCATGTATACGGAACACTTGATGACCCCGTTCATGCGGTGAATCTCGAAGAAAAACTAAAAATGATTGAAGCTGAACATCCAGGAGCGTTTATCATTGGAATTGATGCTTGTCTGGGACGGTTAAATCATGTTGGGATGGTTTCCATTAATGAAGGTCCTGTCAAACCCGGAGCAGGAGTGAACAAACAGCTTCCGCCTGTCGGAGATATGCATATAACCGGAATTGTAAACGTGAGCGGTTTTATGGAATATTTCGTTCTGCAGAATACCAGACTCAGCATTGTAATGAAAATGGCCGATTTAATTGCAGATTCGCTTCACATGGCTTGCCTGAGAAAAAAGATTCAGCAAAAAAACATGATGCACCAAACAGAATCTCGCTCACAAGATATTTACAAAATTCAATAAATAACAAAGCCGCTCATATCAATTGATACAAGCGGCTTTTCTTATAGAATTCCCTGTGAAAAAGCTAAAATGCTATCCCATTTTTCTACAATAAAAACAAGCATCCCTGCGATTAAAAGTCCAGGAAGCAGGTTAGCAACCCTGATTTTAGCTACTCCGAGCAAGTTCAGACCTATTGCGACAATCATAATTCCACCTGTGCCAGTAATTTCTACAATAAGAGCATCCATAAGCTCTTGCGGCACAAACCGGTCGATTTGTGTGGCTAATAACGTTATGGCACCCTGATATAAGACAACCGGAATCGCAGAGAACATTACACCAATTCCAAGTGCTGAAGTAAATAAAATGGCACAGAATCCGTCAATCAATGCCTTTGTGTAAAGGACATCATGCTCTTGTCTCAATCCACTGTCTAAAGCACCGACAATAGACATAGCACCAACTACAAAAACGAGTGTAGCTGTAACAAACCCTGTTGCAACAGATCCTTTATCCTGTTTGCCTACTTTTGTCTCAAGCCATTTTCCAACTGAGTTCAGTTTTTCTTCAAGATTCCACCACTCGCCTAACGCTCCTCCAACAGCCAGGCTGGCAATTACGATAAGAAATTGTTCGCTCTTAAGCCCCATGCCTATTCCTAAAATGGTAACTGCTAGTGCCATCGCCTGAAGAATGGTATCTTTTATTCGATCGGGTATAGCTGTCCAAAATAGACCTAAAAAGCTTCCAGAGATGATTGCGATACCGTTAACCAATGTTCCTAAAAGTGACATATCATTTATCTCCTATCCAAGTAGACCATCGATGATTTCCCTTAAAGCCCTGATCAAAGTGTTTACTTCATCTTTTGTATTGTTATAACCGAAGCTGATCCGCAAAGTTCCTATATTGTTTGTTCCTGCCCGGCTGTGAGCAAGAGGTGCACAATGCAGTCCAGCTCTTACGGCAATATTGTAATGTTCATCTAAAATTACCGCGATTTCATGAACATCCAGTCCTTTGACTCTTAACGAGACAACTGGAAGCCGGGCTGGAAATGAAGCAGGCTGGGTTATGCTTACTTCAGGCATAGATTCGATTTTCTGCAAAAAATCATAAAGCATTTCTTCTTCATGGTTTTGAATATTCTTTAAGCCCCTATGTAAAACCTCTTTAACACCTGCGTGAAGTCCTGCTATTCCTGAAACATTCAATGTCCCGCTCTCCAGCCTGTGAGGAATTTCTGCAGGTTGTTCAGGTTCTTCAGAAAATGTTCCTGTTCCACCATAAATCAATGGAGAAAGCAACGTATCTTTATTGTTTAAAAGCAGTATCCCTATGCCTTGCGGGCCTAATAACCCTTTATGGCCAGGTACCGCTAAATAATCAATATTTTGGTTTGTCATATGTATAGGATGAATACCAGCTGACTGAGCAGCATCCACGAGTAATTTTAATTCATATTCTCTTGAAATGTCCCCCCATATATCTGCTGGCAAAAGTGTTCCATCCACATTTGATCCGTGGGTGCATATCAATAACCTGGTGCTCTCTGTGATGTTGGAGATGATGTTTTCTTTATGAAGTGCTTCACTGTCTTGTAAATAAGTGACGCTGATACCTATTGTTTTTTCAAGATAATGAAGAGTCCGATAGACAGCGTTATGCTCAAAGCCAGAAGCAATAATATGATCCCCTTTTTGCCAGTGATACCCTTTTAATACAAGATTAACTGCTTCAGTAGCACTCTTCGTAAAAATGACAGATTCAGCAGACTCACAGCCAAAGAAGGAAGCGAACTCATATCTTGCATCAGTAACAACTCTCGAGGCTTCTTTAGACAAGAAATGGCCGCCGCGGCCAGGATTTCCTAAGTTAACAGCTTGTCCAACAGCTTCGATGACTTCTTGGGGTTTTGGATATGAGGTTGCTGCATGATCAAAATAGATGATAGACAAATATTCTTCCCCCTTGCATGTTTAGAAAACTACTTTTCAGATAACCCATAGTGTAAAAAAGAAACCACCTCATCGATGGTTTCATACTACTTTTCTAAAAGATCTAAAATTCGTTCTAAATCATCTTGTGAAAAGAACTCTATTTCAATTTTCCCTTTGCGTTTTGACTTTTTGATAGAAACGCTTGTACCAAAACGATCTCGTAATGATGATTCTTTCTCTTTAAAAAACACGTTCGTTTGTGCAGTTTTCTTTTTTGTTCCACGTGAAACATTCATATTGATGTCTTGAATGAGTTTCTCAAGCTGTCTTACATTTAAACCATCATCTGTAATGCGCTGAACAACCTGCTGCATTTTTGATTTCTTCTTAAGGCCGAGTAATGCACGGCCGTGTCCCATCGTAATCATGCCATTGGATAAAAGCTCTAAAACGGGTTTCGGCAGCTGCAAGAGGCGGATATGGTTCGCAATATGCGGACGGCTTTTCCCGACTCTAGAAGCCAGTTCTTCTTGTGTAAGTTTAAGATGGTCTATTAGCTTCTGGTAAGCCTGAGCCTCTTCCACAGGATTTAAGTCTTCCCGCTGAAGATTCTCGATCAGCGCTACTTCCATCATTTTTTCTTCTGTATAATCTTTTATGATAACAGGAACAGTCTTAAGACCTGCTTCTGATGCAGCTCGGAACCTTCGTTCTCCAAGGATGATCTCATATCCCTTTATGCTTTTTCGAGCCAAAATCGGCTGCAGTATTCCATGTTCCTGAATCGATTCCTTCAGCTCGTCAATCGCTTTTTGGTCGAAAACTTTTCGGGGCTGATATGGATTCGGCCTAAGCTCTTTTACACTGACTTCTTGGACTTGTTCTTCTTCATTTTGTAATAACGCTCCAAGCCCTTTACCTAACCCTTTCGCCAATGCCAATCACTTCCTTCGCAAAATCTAAATAAACATCTGCACCCCGGGATTTCGGATCATAAATAATAATCGGTTTTCCATGACTTGGCGCTTCTGATAGTCTAACATTTCTTGGTATGATTGTTTCATACACTTTATCTTGAAAATACTTTTTTACTTCTTCGATTACTTGAATGCCTAAATTCGTTCGTGCATCAAGCATTGTAAGCAATACACCGTCAATCATAAGATCAGTATTTAAATGCTTTTGCACAAGCCGTACCGTGTTTAAAAGCTGGCTAAGCCCTTCAAGTGCGTAATATTCACATTGCACCGGTATTATGACTGAATCTGATGCTGTTAAAGAGTTGATCGTAAGCAGCCCCAGAGATGGAGGACAATCGATAATAATAAAATCATAGTTTGAGCTTACCTGATCGAGTGCTCTTTTTAGCCGTACTTCCCTTGAAATGGTCGGTACAAGTTCGATCTCCGCTCCTGCCAGCTGAATAGTAGAAGGGAGAATATGTAATCCTTCACAGATCGTTTCAACTATAACATCTTTAACTTCCACATCCTCAACTAAGACATTGTAGATACATTGATCAATATCTCCTTTGTCTACTCCTACACCGCTTGTCGCATTGCCTTGAGGATCTATATCTACTAACAATACTTTTTTTCCGAAATATGCTAAGCATGCACCAAGGTTGACTGACGTAGTCGTTTTTCCGACTCCGCCTTTCTGGTTGGCTACTGCAATGATCTTCGCCACGTTGTCACCTACCTCACTTTATGAACAATCAATTATCTATTATTCTATCATGAAGATTTTAAAATAACTTATTGAAATAATGAAAAATAGAGTTTTTTTCTGATGTATCGTATTTAAAAGTAAAAATCTTTTAGTAAGGCTGTTTGCTTAAACAGTGCCGCTCTTGCAAGTAGTTGATTTCCGCTCCAGGTTGCTCGCTTTCCGGGGGGTGTGCGGTGAGCCTCCTAAGCGCTTTGCACTTTCAGGAGTCTCACCCACTGATCCCCCAGGAGTCTCGCACCTTCCACTCCAATCAAGCTGTCACTGAAGATAATGGGCAAAAGAAAAATACAACAATGTTTTAGATAAGAGTATTTAGAATTAAGTGTTATTTTTGAGGAATACTGCAAAAAAACCACCAGCTTATGAATAGCTGATGGTTTTAACTCTTAATTTTTAGGAATTCGAATGGTAAACTGATAGAATTCTTCGTGCTCTTCTTCTTCCGTATCAATAGAAAGTCCGCTTTGAACGACCATATCTACTGATTGTCTTACCGTATTGATGGCAAGGCGCATATCTTTGCTGTAAGATTTGCGGCGTGCCTGAGGTTTTTTCTCTGCAGTTTCAGCCTCTATCATTCTTTTCACTCGGTCTTCCGTCTGTTTAACATTTAATTGCTTTTCAAGAATTTCCGCTAGAACCAGTTCCATTTTTTCTGGCGTCTTTAAGACAATTAAAGCCCTTGCGTGACGTTCTGTAATCTTCTTTTGCAAGAGAGCATCTTGAATGGATTGTGGAAGCTTTAATAATCTAAGCTTATTTGCAATCGTTGACTGGCCTTTGCCTAGCTTTTGTGCCAGTCCTTCTTGTGTAAGTCCATGTAATTCCAGCAGCTTCGCGTAGGCCATTGCTTCTTCAATAGCCGTCAATTCTTCCCGCTGAAGGTTTTCAATAAGAGCTACGGATGCTGTTTGTGAATCATCCATTTCCTTTACAATAGCCGGTATCTTCTCCCAGCCTAGTTTTTGGACAGCTCTCCATCTGCGTTCTCCCGCAATCAGTTCATATTGGTCTTCTCCAATGCTGCGAACAACAATAGGCTGAATGATGCCGTGAGCTTCGATGGTTTGTGATAATTCTTCAATTCGTTCATCTATAAAAACCGTTCTGGGCTGAAACCGGTTTGGAATAATATACTGAACCGGAATTTGAAGTACTTCTTCGTTGTCGTTTTTTTCAGCTGGTTCTGGATCTAATGTCTGCTGGCTCTTTTCGCCGATGCCGAATAAACGTGAAAAAGGATGCTTCATGCGAATACACCACCTTTTGTAATCTGCCTGTTAATCTATTTCGTCCCACTAGTCCTAAAATCCTGCAAGTCTGTAAAAATCTTTCTTTTATGTAACGCCTGTGTTTCACGTGAAACACAGTAAATTTTTTATTGTATCGGTGACTTGTTAGGAGTTCCTGGTTTGCGCGGAAACTTCTTAGGTGTCTCATTAACTTTTTCGATAATGACAATGTTTCGTTCGCTTTCTTCGATCGGAAGCAAGAAAGAATGAACATCTTCAATCTTTCCTCCCAAAAGTTTAACCGCTTTTTCGCCGTCTTTTACCTCTTCAGGAAGGTTTGCACCTTTCATCCCTAAAAAATGTCCGCCTTTTTTTACAAGCGGCAGACAAAGCTCAGATAAAACAGAAAGTCTGGCAACTGCTCTTGCCATAACAAGATCAAACTGCTGCCTGAATTCTGGTCTGTGAGCAAATGTCTCGGCACGATCATGGTACATTGAAACATTCTCTAATCCAAGTTCTTTTACAACATGCTCTAAGAACCCGATTCGTTTATTCAAAGAGTCTACAACAGTTAACTTGATCTCAGGAAAACAAATTTTAAGCGGAATAGCAGGAAAACCAGCACCTGCTCCAACATCACATACAGTAATGTCCTGATTAAAATTAAAATAAAACGCGGCTGTAATAGAATCATAAAAATGCTTTAAATACACTTCTTCTTTTTCTGTAATTGCCGTTAAATTCATTTTTTCATTCCATTCAACAAGCAAATGAAAATATTTTTCGAATTGTGACAGCTGCTTTTCTGATAACTCAATTCCCTTTTCCTTTAGGGAAGTTTGAAACATCTCGATATTCATTTTTGTTGCGTCCCCCTTTTTTGAAGACCCTTCGTTGACAAGAAAGTTGATTGGAGTGCAAGGTGCGTGCCTACCACCTGAGTAAACTTCTCGAAGGGCATGCGACGAGGAAGCCCTCTTCGGAAGAATTGTCTTGTAGACGCAGGAGCACAAATACTTCCTTGTCCCCCATTCTAACCAAGTCTCACCGCACGCCCCACGGAAAGCGAGCACGTGTGAGCGAAAATCAACTACTTCTAACGGGCAATCTTAGCCAGTTTGCCCTGTTCAAGGTAAATCAACAGAATAGAGATGTCTGCAGGGTTTACCCCGGATACTCGTGATGCCTGTCCAACCGAAAGCGGACGTACTTCGTGCAGCTTTTGCTTAGCTTCCGTTGCTAATCCGTTTATCGCCATATAATCAAGGTCAACAGGCAGTTTTTTGTTTTCCATCTTGCGCATTCTTTCTACCTGTGCGAGCTGTTTATCAATATAACCAGCATACTTCACTTGAATTTCGACCTGTTCTGAAACAGTTTCGCTTAGAGGTCCTTCTGCAGGTGCTAACCTTTGAATCACAGGATAAGTCACTTCTGGACGTTTAAGCAGGTTTGCAGCAGTCATCGGTTCTTTAAGCGCTGAAGACTGAGCCTCTGCAAGAACTTGCTGAACCTCATCTGATGGTTTAATTGAAACATGTTCTAAACGCTCAATTTCCTTCGCGATCTGTGCTTTTTTCTCCTCAAAGCGTTCGTACCGTTCTTGCGGTATCAGTCCGATTTCAAAACCTTTTTTCGTTAATCGCAGATCAGCGTTGTCGTGTCTTAATAAAAGACGGTATTCAGCTCTCGATGTTAAAAGTCTATATGGTTCGTTCGTACCTTTTGTAATTAGATCATCGATTAGCACACCAATATAAGCTTCAGAACGATCAAGAATCAGGGGTTCTTTACCCTTTACCTTTAACGCAGCATTAATACCCGCCATAAGCCCTTGTCCGGCTGCTTCTTCATAGCCGCTTGTACCATTCAGCTGCCCTGCAGTAAACAAGCCGCTCACGTTCTTTGTTTCAAGAGATGGCCAAAGCTGAGTTGGAACAATTGCATCATATTCAATTGCATAGCCTGCACGCATAAGCTCAGCTTTTTCAAGACCAGGAATAGTAGCAAGAATTTTCTTCTGAACATCTTCAGGCAAACTAGTAGATAAGCCTTGCACATATACTTCCTCAGTGTTTCTTCCCTCTGGCTCTAAGAAAATCTGATGCCGCGGCTTGTCATTGAAACGTACAATTTTATCTTCAATTGACGGACAATATCTAGGACCTGTTCCTTCGATCATTCCAGAATACATTGGTGAACGGTGAAGGTTGCCGTTGATCAGCTGATGTGTTTCATCCCCCGTGTAAGTCAGCCAGCAAGGAAGCTGATCTGTAATGTATTCGGTTGTTTCATATGAAAAAGCTCTGGGAACATCGTCTCCAGGCTGTATTTCCGCCTTGGAATAATCAATGGTTTTGCTGTTTACACGCGGCGGAGTACCTGTTTTGAAACGAACCATATCAAATCCAAGTTCCTGCAGATGATACGACAAGTTAATAGAAGGCGCCATATTGTTTGGTCCACTCTCATAAGCGAGTTCACCTATGATGATCTTTCCTCTTAAATAAGTACCCGTTGTTAATACAACAGCTTTTGCCTCGTATTCTGCCCCTGTTTTTGTAATAACACCCTTACAAATGCCGTCTTCCATAATGAGACGTTCTACCATCCCTTGACGCAATGTAAGATTTTCAGTATTCTCCATTGTTTTCTTCATTTCATGCTGATAAAGATATTTATCTGCCTGAGCACGCAGTGCACGTACTGCAGGACCTTTACCCGTATTCAGCATCCGCATTTGAATATGCGTCTTATCAATATTCCGAGCCATTTCGCCGCCAAGTGCATCCACCTCACGCACAACAATCCCTTTTGCCGGTCCTCCGACAGACGGATTGCAGGGCATGTAGGCTACGGTATCTAAATTTAACGTCAGACAAAGTGTTTTTGCACCCATACGAGCTGAGGCGAGAGCCGCCTCAACACCTGCATGGCCAGCGCCAACGACAATAACGTCAAAAATGTCTGCTTTATATCCCATGTGTTCTTACCTCCTTCTTCTTTATTTTCCGAGACAAAATTGAGAGAAAAGCTGGTCGATCAAGCTTTCTGAAACAGTATCTCCTACAATTTCACCAAGTATCTCCCACGCTCTTGTAATATCAATCTGAACCATATCAATTGGAAGATCAGCTTCAATGCCGCCTAATGCTTCGTCAATATGATGAATCGTCTGCTGCAGCAATGCAATGTGTCTTGAGTTTGATACGTAAGTAAGATCTTGTGCTTCGATTCCGCCTGCAAAAAATAGATTCGCTATCGCTTGTTCTAGTTCATCTATTCCCTCTTCTTTAACTAATGATGTGGCAATAACAGGTGAACCTTCCGCTAAAACTTTAACTTGATCAATATCCAGGTTTGTTTCTAAATCTGTTTTGTTTATGATTACAATCTTATCTAGCCCCGCGGCTGCACGGAATAAATTTTCATCCTCATTGGACAGCGGTTCATTTCCGTTTAAAACGAGCAGTATTAAATCTGCTTCTTTTAATACTTTTCGTGACTTTTCAACACCAATTTTTTCAACAATATCTTCTGTTTCGCGGATGCCTGCTGTATCTACAAGCCTTAAAGGGACACCTCTTACATTGACATACTCTTCTATAACGTCCCTTGTAGTCCCGGCTATATCTGTAACAATGGCTTTGTTTTCATGAACTAACGCGTTCATTAACGAAGATTTCCCTACGTTCGGCCGTCCAATAATAGCCGTAGATAAACCTTCACGAAGAATCTTCCCTTGCTGAGCCGTCTGTAAAATGGATTCTACCTCTTTTTTTACCGTTAAAAGATTGTTGTTTAATAAAGAATGCGTCATTTCTTCAGCATCGTATTCTGGATAATCAATATTTACTTCAACGTGGGCAATGGTTTCTAATAGTGTTTGTCTTAGTCTGCTGACTAAAGATGAAAGGCGGCCTTCCATCTGATTAAGAGCAACATTCATGGCCCGGTCTGTTTTCGCTCTGATCAAGTCCATAACTGCTTCCGCTTGTGACAAATCTATTCGTCCGTTCAAAAAAGCACGCTTCGTAAACTCTCCTGGTTCTGCCAGACGTGCTCCCTGCTGCAGAATGAGCTGAAGCACCCGGTTAACAGAAACTAATCCGCCGTGACAGTTGATCTCCACAACATCCTCACGCGTAAAAGTTCGCGGAGCTCTCATTAAACTTACCATGACTTCCTCTACAGCCTGGTTCGTTTTCGGATCAACCAGTTTACCGTAATGAATCGTGTGAGTGTCGGCTTCTTCAAGCATTTTAGAACCTTTATAAACACGGTCAGCGATCGACACCGCTTCCGGACCGCTAAGACGAACGATTGCAATAGCTCCTTCACCCATCGGGGTTGAAATAGCTGTAATTGTATCGTATTCCATTAATTTCACCTCAACTTCCCTATAAAACGCTCTATCTATTTATCATTTAGTATGACCTATAATGGCTGCTGTGATAATTGGTAGTTAAAAAAGGACATAAATATCCACAATAAAAAATAGTGTACCGTATTATGTGCCCGCAGTAAATAAAAAGCCCCAGAGGAATACCCTCTGAAGCTTCATTATCTTTTAATTATATTCTTGGGACGGATAACCACTTTTCGAAATGGCTCAACCCCTTCAGAAGTTGTTTCAACATCCCGGTTTTCTTTGAGTGCTAAGTGAATCACTTTTCGTTCATTTGCAGGCATCGGTTCAAGCGCGAAGCTTTTTTTTGTAATGAACACTTTTTGAGCGGAATGCTCAGCGAGCCGTTCCAGCGATTCCTGCCGTCTGGTACGATAATTTTCAGCATCAAGAACAATTTTCACATGCTTAGCTTCTGGATCTGAGTTTGCAACCATATTCGTTAAAAGCTGAAGCGCATTAAGCGTTTGTCCGCGTTTTCCAATTAAGATCGCAATTTTTTCACCGGTTAAATCAAGCACTAGATGATCGTTTTCCTGCCGCTGAGAAATGGTAACGGGCACCCCCATCTTGGATGTTACATCCTGAAGGTATTCGATCGCGGTTTTAACAGGATCAGCTTTCACTGTTACTTCAACAACTGCCGGCTTACCGCCGAGTCCAAAAAAACCTTTTTTGGAATCCTCAAGAATTTTCACATCTACTTGTTCTTTTGAAGTCTGAAGTTGTTCTAGTGCTGCTGCTACTGCTTCTTCAACCGTTTTCCCTGTTACCTGTACCTTTTTCACTTTTTAGCTCCCCCATCAACTTGATTTTCTTTCTTTTTCATTGGGGTCGTAATGAAATATGTTTGTGCAATCATGAAGATGTTACCGATCACCCAATATAAAGATAATGCAGCTGGGAAATTAATCGCAAATACAACGATCATGACTGGCATGATGTATAAAAGCATCTTCATTTGCGGATTTGGGTTATCCATTCCGCCCATCATGATTTTTTGCTGCAAGAATGTTGTAAGACCTGCAACTATCGGCAAAATAAAATAAGGATCTGGATCTCCTAGATCGAACCAAAGGAAATTGTGATTAGCAATTTCTTCTGTACGCATAATTGCATGATAGAAACCTAATAGAATAGGCATCTGAATAAGTAACGGTAAACAGCCTGCAAGCGGATTTACACCATTCTTTTGAAATAATGCCATTGTTTCCTGCTGCAGTTTTTGCTGTGTGTTTGCATCTTTTGATTTGTATTTTTCACGAAGTTTTTGAATTTCAGGCTGAATTTCCTGCATCGCTTTAGAACTTTTAGTTTGCTTTATCATTAAAGGAAGCAAAGCCGTTCTAATCAATAAAGTAACAATAATGATAGCTAGTCCATAATTTTCACCAGTCAGATCTGCAAAATATGTGATCAGCCATGATAATGGATAAACAAAATACGTGTCCCAAATTCCCGTGCTGTCTTCTGTAACAGGATCCATCGTTCCACATCCTGATAGGACAGCCATGAGTGCGAAAAGGGCAATTATTAAACCTATTTTCTTGCGCACACTCTTATCCTCCTTAAAATCATAAATCTCATCTCAATTATTTATTTTCTCTTTTTTCAGGCACGAGGTCAACGCCCCCGGGATGAAAAGGATGGCACTTCAGAATTCTGATAACCGTCAGCCAAAGTCCTTTTATGGCACCATGCTGCCTGAAAGCTTCTATACCGTAATGCGAACAAGTCGGATAAAAGCGGCATGAAGGCGGAGTCATCGGAGAGATCCACCGCTGGTAAAAACGTATAATCCCTATAAATAAGGATTTCACTTCTTACACCCTCTTTTTAAAAACGTTCGCTCGATTTAATACGTGAAGTAAACTTTTTTCAATTTCATGAAAATCCATATTCGCTGTCGGTATTCTCGCAATAACAACGTAATCCCTGCCTGGCAGCAATTGTTCGCTGTATTTATGAAAAATCTCTTTAACCGAGCGCTTGATGCGATTTCGCGTAACAGCTTTTCCTACCTTTTTACTGACAGACAGACCAATACGGAAAACCTCTTGGTCTTCTTTTTTTAAGCTGTATATAACAAATTGGCGATTAGCCGTTGATTTTCCTTTTTTGAAGACTTCTTGAAATTCCTCATTTTTTTTGATGCGCTGCTCTTTCTTCATTCCATTTAACACTCCATCAATTTAAGCAATCTCATTCCATTGTCCTGCGATCTCTTCCAGTATCGGTTTAATTTAGTTTTGTAAAACATGTTTTAGACAAAATCTGAATTATTCTGTACTAAAAAATACGAAACGGAGTGAGCGGATAGGTCTATAAAAGTAAAAAAAGACCACTGATGTCAGTGGCCTATGCGGATAACACTTTTCTTCCCTTTTGACGACGGCGAGCTAGAACTTTACGACCGTTCTTAGTAGCCATACGTGCACGGAAACCATGTACCTTCTTACGCTTACGGTTGTTCGGTTGAAATGTAGGTTTCATGTATATTACACCTCCCTGAGGATATCTCTTATAAAAGACAGTCTAATAAAGTATAATGACTCACCTCTTAATTTGTCAAGGTGGTTTTTACTTTTAATAAATGTTAGGCGTTCTTCTCCGATCTTTTCTCTATTCTACAACATTTTATCCAAACCGCATTTTTCATCTTCTGTTTTCCTGTGGACATCTTTTTCGACACGTTTTTCATTATCCACACCAATTATCGACATCTTTTACACAAAATCTTGTGTTGTGGACAACTTCTTTACACAAGGTATGGGCGTTGTGGATAAGTAACAATAATCCGTTGCCAAGCTTACTTTTTTTTGATATGCTTGTTGTGTTTTAACTCGTTAATAACATCTCAGCCGTACAAAGTTATTCACATGCTGTGGATAAAGTTGTGGACAGTTTAAATTCACTGTTAAAAAGGTTGTCCACAAACACTGTATGGCTGTTTATAATCCTATTATCTACTATATTAATTATCATTCACATATCATGTGGACTTTTATTTTTATGCATAGGTATTCATTGCATGTACAAACCTTAAACAACAGGGAAAACGACTGCTGAAATAGGATGACTTAGAAGAGATAAGGGGGGTAAATTGGTTGGAAAACATTAATGACCTATGGTCCAAAGCACTTGCGGCTATAGAAACAAAAGTTAGTAAGCCCAGCTTTGAAACCTGGTTAAAATCAACAACAGCCCATGCATTGCAAAATGATACGCTTGTTATCACAGCACCTAATGAATTTGCGCGTGATTGGCTGGAATCAAGGTATGCTGGCATTATTTCAGAAACCTTGCTGGACGTTACTGGTGCGGCATTGGATGTAAAGTTCATCATTCCACAAAATCAGTCAGAATTAGATTTAGATTTGGAGCTGGCGATGAAAAAAGCACCAAAAGCGCCAAATGAACCTCACGAAGAAGTTTCTCAAAGTATGCTAAATCCAAAGTACACGTTCGACCGGTTTGTAATCGGTTCTGGAAACCGCTTTGCGCATGCTGCATCACTAGCTGTAGCAGAAGCACCGGCGAAAGCTTACAATCCGCTATTTATTTATGGTGGAGTCGGGTTAGGGAAAACGCATTTGATGCATGCGATCGGACATTATGTACTGGAACATAATCCAGGTGCAAAAGTTGTTTATTTGTCATCAGAAAAATTTACAAATGAATTCATAAATTCTATTCGAGATAATAAAACCGTTGAATTTCGCAATAAGTTCCGCAGTGTGGACGTGCTTCTTATAGATGATATTCAATTCCTTGCGGGAAAAGAACAGACTCAAGAGGAATTTTTCCATACATTCAATGCACTACATGAAGAAAGCAAACAGATTGTAATCTCAAGTGACCGGCCTCCAAAGGAGATTCCTACATTAGAGGACAGACTCCGTTCACGCTTTGAATGGGGATTGATCACGGATATTACACCGCCAGATCTGGAAACAAGGATTGCTATTCTGCGAAAAAAGGCGAAAGCTGAAGGCCTGGACATTCCAAATGAAGTTATGCTTTATATCGCAAATCAAATCGATACAAACATTCGTGAACTTGAAGGTGCACTTATACGTGTTGTAGCTTATTCTTCTTTAATTAATCAAGACATGAACGCAGATTTGGCTGCAGAAGCACTGCGTGATATTATACCGTCAGCAAAACCAAGAACTCTTACCATTCATCATATACAAGAAGTAGTCGGCAAACATTATAACGTTAAGCTCGAAGATTTCACGGCGAAAAAAAGAACAAAATCAGTTGCTTTTCCAAGACAGATCGCTATGTATCTTTCACGTGAGCTAACTGATAACTCACTTCCTAAAATCGGGGAAGAGTTTGGAGGCCGTGATCATACAACGGTTCTTCATGCACATGAAAAGATTTCAACATTGCTTATTACAGATCAAGTGCTGCAAAGAAAAGTACAAGAAATTCATGATCAGTTAAAATCGATCTAAATAGCAACCTTGAATACTGTGAATAACTACTGTTACTTTATACACAGTCTGTCCACATGTGGATAGGCTGTTCTATCTTGTTTTGAACGGGTTATCCACACATTCACAGCGCCTAGTACTATTACTACTATTTTTTTAAAAGATTTTAATTAATATCAGGGGGGTAAAACAATGAAAGTTAAGATTCAATTAAACCAATTGATTGAAGCAGTTCAGGATGTCATGAAAGCCGTCTCATCACGAACAACAATTCCGATTTTAACAGGAATAAAAATGGAAGTGACTTATGAAGGTGTGCATTTAACTGGTAGTGATTCTGATATTTCCATTGAAAGATTGATACCGACTGAAGAAGGAGATCTTGTACATATTGAGGTAAAGCAAGAAGGAAGTGTTGTTCTTCCAGCACGCTATTTCTCAGAAATCGTTAAAAAGCTGCCAAATGATTCAGTAGAGATCGAAGTTGGAGAGCGTTTCGAAACAACTCTTCGCTCAGGTGCATCTGAATTCAGTTTATTGGGACTCGATCCTGAAGAATATCCGCGTTTGCCGCAGATTGAAGAGAATCTTGTTTTTGAAATTCAAAGCGATCTGCTTAAAACAATGATCCGCCAAACTGTCTTTGCGGTGTCCACCTCAGAAACACGCCCGATATTAACTGGTGTCAACTGGACATTATCTGATGGGTTGCTTAACTGTATTGCAACAGACAGCCACAGATTAGCAGAGCGTAAAATGCCAATTGATTCACAAGCAGAAGAGTTATCTTTCCAAAATGTAGTTATTCCAGGAAAGAGCTTGAACGAACTTTCTAAGATTCTTGATGAATCTGCAGAGAAAGTACAAATTGTTGTTACGAACAATCAGATTTTATTTAAAGCAAAGAACATTTTATTGTTCTCCCGTTTATTGGATGGAAACTACCCAGACACTTCAAAGCTGATTCCATCTGAAAGCAAAACTACATTTGTTTTAAAAACAAAAGAGTTTTTGCAAGCGATCGACAGAGCTTCTTTATTAGCAAGAGAAGGAAGAAACAATGTTGTTAAACTAGCAACACTGGACAACAAAACGATCGAACTATCATCGAACTCGCCTGAGATCGGTAAAGTCTTTGAACATATGATTGCTGAAGACATTGATGGGGAAGAACTGAAAATTTCTTTTAATGCAAAGTATGTGATGGAGGCGCTTAAGGTTATGGACTGTTCTGAAATCAGCATTCTTTTCACAGGTGCTATGCGTCCGTTCCTTATCCAGCCTGTCTCAGATGACACGATCCGCCAGTTAATCCTGCCGGTAAGAACTTACTAAAATATGAAGCTGCCGGATGACCGGTGGCTTTCTTTTCTTTTTCTAAGAGACTCTATTTTTGGAGATACTATATATTATTTAATTGATTGGCTCTTTTCTAAAAGATTGTTGCTTATGATTCTTTTGTGAATACACTTCGTTGACAAGTTGATTGGAGTGCAAGGTGCGAGACTCCTGCGGGATCAGCGGGACAGGTGAGACCCCGTCAGCGCGAAGCCATAGGGAGGCTCACCGCACGCCCCGCGGAAAGCGAGCACCTGGAACGGAAATCAACCACTTTCAAGAGCAACATAGATTACGAAACCAGGAGGTTTTTGAAATGGAAAACGTAAAGATCAATACAGAATTTATAACGCTTCAACAGCTGCTGAAAACAACCGATGTCATCCAATCGGGAGGCATGGTAAAATGGTATTTAGCAGAACATGAAGTTCTTGTGAACGGAGAACATGAAACACGCCGAGGGAAAAAACTATATGCGGGTGATGTCGTGTCCATTCCAGATATAGGAGAGTTCAAGGTAACAACGGAATAGGGGGTATCCCTTTGCATATTGAAGAGCTTTATCTGAGGAACTACCGCAACTATAAAGACCAGTCTTTAAGCTTTGAAAATAAGGTCAATGTTTTCCTTGGCGAAAATGCCCAGGGTAAAACGAATGTCATGGAATCGATCTATGTTTTGGCCATGGCGAGGTCTTATCGGACGTCAAAAGATAAAGAGTTAATAACTTGGGACGAAGAATATGCTAAAATAGAGGGTAGCATCAAAAAGAAAAACAGTTCTTTTGATTTGAGCCTCGTCATATCACAAAAAGGAAAAAAAGCGAAAATCAGCCGCATTGAACAGCGACGCTTAACAGATTACGTCGGACACTTTAATGTGGTCATGTTTGCACCTGAGGATTTAAATCTTGTAAAAGGCAGTCCGCAGGTGCGTCGTCGTTTTATTGACATGGAAATTGGCCAGGTAAACGCTGTTTATTTGAACGATTTATCTGTGTATCAAAAGATCCTGTCTCAGCGAAATTCTCTTTTGAGAGACATGTATCGAAATAAAAGCACCGAAAATATGACGATGCTTGAGATATTAACAGAACAGCTTATAGATAAAGCGGCAAGAATTACATTGAAACGCATGAAATACATGGAGAAGCTGCAAGGATGGGCAGAACCGATTCACCATGGCATATCGAGAGGGCTCGAAAGCTTAAAAATTCATTACAAACCTGCCGTAGAGGTATGCAATGAACCCGATTTGTCGAAAATGATAGAAGCGTTTCATTCGAAATTTGGTAAAATAAAAGAAAAAGAGATTGAGCGGGGCACATCTTTATTTGGACCCCATCGGGATGATCTGCTGTTTTCGGTAAATGGGAAAGATGTACAAACATTTGGTTCTCAAGGACAGCAACGGACGACTGCTCTTTCACTGAAGCTCGCCGAAATCGATTTAATTCATTCAGAAGTTGGAGAATATCCTGTTCTGTTGCTGGATGATGTACTTTCTGAATTAGACGACTTCAGGCAATCTCATCTGTTAAATACCATCCAAGGGAAAGTTCAAACCTTTGTTACTACGACCAGTGTTGAAGGAATTCACCATGAAACATTGGAAAAGGCCGCAACCTATCAAGTTCATTCAGGCTCCATAGAACGTTTGAAATGAGGTGAGGGATTTGCTTTTGCATTTAGGTGATGAAGAAGTTATTCATTCTAAAGATGTACTAGCTATATTGGATATCAATGCGTTAAAGACTTCTGAGCTTGCGAAGGAATTTCTTAAAAAGCATGAAAAGAATCAGACATTGACCGATTTGAGCGGGAATGCTGCAAAATCCGTAATTATTACTGACAAAACGATTTACTTGTCTCCCCTTTCTGCCTCTACGTTAAAAAAGAGAGCCTCTGATCGCCTCGAACTTGAAAATGGCTGGAATATAAAATAAAGGTTTTATAAATAAAGCGTTTTTAAACCGGAATGAAGGTGAACCAATTGACGACTGAACAAAAGTTAGAGCATCAGCAAAATTATGATGAAAGTAATATCCAGGTACTTGAGGGGCTAGAAGCTGTCCGTAAACGTCCTGGGATGTATATTGGTGCAACAAATGTACGCGGTTTGCACCATCTTGTATGGGAGATCGTTGATAATTCAATCGATGAAGCGTTAGCAGGATACTGTGATACGATTCGCATTACGATTGAAGAGGACAACAGCATCACTGTAGAAGATAATGGACGCGGTATTCCTGTTGGGATGCATGAAAAAATGGGAAGACCAGCGCTGGAAGTTATTATGACTGTCCTGCATGCCGGCGGTAAATTCGGCGGCGGCGGATATAAAGTATCCGGAGGTCTCCATGGTGTAGGTGCATCCGTAGTTAACGCGCTGTCCACAATGCTCGAAGTTACTGTATCCCGTGATGGGAAACTGCATTATCAATCATATGAGCGCGGTGTACCGACTGCAGACTTGAAAATTATTGGCGAAACAGATAAGACAGGTACACGCACACACTTTAAGCCAGACCCAGAAATTTTTACTGAATCATTAGAATATGATTTCCCGACTCTTTCTAATCGTATTCGTGAACTTGCTTACTTGAACCGTGGTCTTCGCATCATTGCAGAAGATAAACGCGGGGAAGAGCCAGAAGTGAAGGAATACCACTATGAGGGCGGTATTAAGTCATACGTTGAGCATATTAACCGTACTCGTGAAGTACTTCATGAAGAGCCGATTTTTGTTGAAGGTGAAAAAGATGGCATCTCAGTAGAAATCGCGTTCCAATACAATGACAGCTATGCAAGCAATATCTATTCTTTTGCGAACAACATCAACACACACGAAGGCGGAACGCATGAATCTGGTTTTAAAACAGCTCTGACTCGTGTAATCAACGATTATGGGCGAAAGAATAACTTGTTTAAAGACAACGACACGAACCTTACAGGTGAAGATGTCCGTGAAGGGTTAACAGCGATTATTTCTATCAAGCACCCTGATCCGCAGTTTGAAGGGCAGACGAAAACAAAGCTTGGAAACTCTGAAGCAAGACAGATCACTGAATCTATTTTTTCTGAGACGTTCTCTTCTTTCATGCTTGAGAACCCGGTTGTGGCAAAGGCAATCGTTGAAAAAGGTATGATGGCGCTGCGTGCACGTGTTGCTGCTAAAAAAGCGCGTGAACTTACGCGCCGCAAGAGTGCATTAGAAGTTTCTTCATTACCTGGGAAACTGGCAGATTGCTCTTCAAAAGATGCAAGCATCTCTGAACTGTACGTGGTTGAGGGTGACTCTGCCGGCGGATCTGCAAAACAGGGACGCGACCGTCATTTCCAAGCGATCTTGCCTCTTCGCGGTAAAATTATTAACGTTGAAAAAGCAAGACTGGACAAGATTCTTTCAAATAACGAAGTCCGTGCCATTATTACGGCTTTAGGTACAGGTATCGGCGACGAATTTGATATTACAAAAGCCCGTTATCATAAGATCATTATCATGACAGATGCAGATGTTGATGGTGCGCATATTCGTACACTTCTTTTAACATTCTTTTTCCGCTATATGCGCCCGATCATTGAACACGGATATATTTATATCGCTCAGCCGCCGCTTTATAAAGTGCAGCAAGGAAAGCGTATAGAATATGCATACAATGATAAAGAACTTGAAAAATTATTGGCTGAACTTCCGCAAGTTCCAAAGCCGCAGCTGCAGCGCTATAAGGGTCTTGGTGAGATGAATCCTACCCAGCTGTGGGAAACGACCATGGATCCGGAAACACGTACATTGCTTCAAGTGGAAATGAAAGATGCAATGGCTGCTGACGAAACGTTTGAGATCTTGATGGGAGATAAAGTAGAACCACGCCGTGATTTCATTCAAGAAAACGCACAGTACGTAAAGAATTTAGATATTTAGTTAAGAATGTTTCAGCATTTATTTTTAGGTGCTGAAGCTGAACATAGAAAATGCTGAAGCTGGACTAGGTCCAGTTTCGGTTCGTTTAAAAGCCGAATTAGAGGGCTTTAAAAACCTGTTTTTCAAGAGGTTATGGAGGTAAAACGAATGTCTGAAATGGAACGTTCCCGGGTTAAAGAAATAAATATTAGTACGGAAATGCGTACATCTTTCATGGATTATGCCATGAGCGTTATCGTCAGCCGTGCATTGCCAGATGTACGTGACGGATTAAAGCCTGTTCACCGGCGTATTCTTTATGCCATGAACGATCTTGGTATGACAGCGGACAAAGCTTATAAAAAGTCTGCACGTATCGTTGGTGAGGTAATCGGTAAGTATCACCCTCACGGCGACTCTGCTGTATACGATACGATGGTTCGTATGGCACAGGATTTCAACTTCCGCCACATGCTGATCGACGGCCACGGCAACTTCGGTTCTGTCGACGGCGACGCTGCGGCAGCAATGCGTTATACTGAGGCGCGTATGTCTAAGATCGCCATGGAAATGGTGAGAGACATCAACAAAGACACAATTGGCTACAAAGATAACTATGATGGATCTGAACAAGAGCCGGTTGTATTGCCTGCACGTTTCCCGAATTTGCTTGTGAATGGTGCTGCTGGGATCGCGGTTGGTATGGCAACGAACATTCCGCCGCATCATCTTGGAGAAGTAATCGACGGAGTTTTAGCAGTAAGTGAAAATCCAGACATCACAATCCCTGAACTGATGGAAATTATTCCAGGCCCTGATTTTCCTACCGCAGGGGAAATTTTAGGACGTGAAGGAATTCGCAAGGCATATCAAACCGGAAGAGGTTCAATTATTATCCGTGCAAAAGCCGAAATCGATGAAATGCCTAGCGGAAAGCAAGCAATCATCGTTACGGAGCTTCCTTACCAAGTAAACAAAGCCCGTCTTATTGAAAAAATCGCTGAACTGGTTCGTGATAAAAAGATTGAAGGTATCACAGACCTGCGTGATGAATCTGACCGAAACGGTATGCGTATCGTGATGGAAGTCCGCCGTGATGCGAATGCAAATGTCATTTTAAATAATTTATATAAACAAACAGCTCTTCAGACAAGCTTTGGTATTAACATGCTTGCACTTGTTGACGGGCAGCCGAAAGTTCTTAACATTAAAGAATTTCTTTACCATTACTTGAAGCATCAGCAAGTTATCATTCGCCGCCGTACAGAGTTTGATCTTAAGAAAGCTGAAGCAAGAGCTCATATTTTAGAAGGTCTGCGTATTGCACTTGATCACTTGGATGAAGTAATCGCACTGATCCGTGGTTCCAGGACGACTGACATTGCTCGTGAAGGATTGATGGAGAAGTTTGAATTAAGCTATGAGCAGTCTCAAGCTATTCTAGACATGCGCTTACAGCGTTTAACAGGTTTAGAGCGTGACAAGATCGAGAACGAATATAGTGAACTTGTTGCTTTGATCACTGAATTAAAAGCAATTTTAGCAGATGAAGAGAAAATTCTTGAGATCATCCGCACAGAACTTACTGAGGTTAAAGAAAAATATGATAACCCAAGACGTACCATTATTTCTGTCGGATTCAACAGCATTGAGGACGAGGATTTAATTCCGCGTTCAAATATCGTAATCACGCTGACGAACAAAGGCTATATTAAGCGTCTTCCAATTTCCACTTACCGTTCACAGCGACGCGGCGGTAAAGGAGTACAAGGAATGGGCACAAGTGAAGATGATTTTGTTGAACAGCTGTTTACAACAAATACTCATAACTACATTCTGTTCTTTACGAACAAAGGGAAAGCTTACCGCTTAAAAGGTTACGAGATTCCTGAGTACGGAAGAACAGCAAAAGGTATTCCGATCATCAACCTGCTGCAGATCGAGCAGGGTGAAACGATTTCAGCTGTTATCCCTGTTGAGGATATGGAAAGTGATGAAATTTACCTTAACTTTATGACGAAACAGGGAATAACAAAACGTTCTCCATTATCTGCATACAGCAATATCCGCAAAGGCGGACTGTTTGCTATCAATCTTCGAGATGAAGATGAATTGATGGGTGTACGTTTAACAGACGGAACTAAAGACATTATCGTCGGTACAAAACAAGGGATGTCTATCCGTTACCAGGAAACAGACGTAAGATCAATGGGTAGAACAGCTACTGGTGTTAAAGCTATTACTCTAGGTGAAGATGATGCAGTTGTTGGAATGGAAGTATTGGATGAGTCACAAGACATCCTGATCGTTACAACAAGAGGTTACGGCAAGCGGACACCGATGAGTGAATACCGTCTGCAGTCACGCGGCGGTAAAGGGATCAAAACAGTTAATATAACTGAAAAGAACGGTCCTGTCGTTACCTTGAAGACTGTTACGGATGAAGAAGACTTGATGATTATTACGGCAAAAGGAATCATCATAAGAATGAACATCTCTGGCATTTCGACAATGGGCCGTAATACACAAGGTGTAAGATTGATGTCTATGAATGACAGCAATCATGTTGCCACTGTTGCCGTTGTAGAACGAGAAGAAGAAACAGAAGAAGAATTATTAGATGAAAATGGCGAACCTATCGTAACTGAAGGGGAAGAATCGCCAGCTTCTGAAAATGATCCTGAACAGAATGACGAAGAGAATAACGAATAATTTCTTAAAAGAGGAAAATGAGTATACATTTTCCTCTTTTTTATATGTACAATTAAACTATGAATTTTCCGACAAAAGGAGTTTATTGTATGAAAGTTAAAACGAGTCAGGCAAAGATTGGCCAAATGCTGATTCAAGATGTTTTCTCAATGACGAATCAGCCGATCGTTAATAAAAATACCGTAATAAATTCAGAACATCTAAGAGTACTTACTCGTTTTAATATAGAGGAGATTGATATCCTTAATGATTCAGGATTGAACCAAAACAGCATAAAGGAAAATACAGCACCTCCTCCTGCCAA
This sequence comes from Fictibacillus halophilus, assembly GCF_042680145.1. Taxonomy (GTDB): domain Bacteria; phylum Bacillota; class Bacilli; order Bacillales; family Fictibacillaceae; genus Fictibacillus; species Fictibacillus halophilus_A. The sequence goes on from NZ_JBHTNQ010000001.1 coordinate 3,282,110, forward strand.
ACTAGAAGAGAAAACTTCCTTGCAGCTTAAAAAAGAAGATATCTCTTCATTTCCGAGCATTTACCTGCAAACGGTCAAACGTTATAAGCAATTATTTACGAATTGGCAGTCCGGAAGCTCATTAGATATGTTGGAGGTTCGCCAGGCTGCTTTACAAGTTCTTGAAGAAGGTTCAAATTTCCCTAGAGAGATTTTATTGCTGCATCACTATGCCACAAGCGCGGATTATATTTATCATCATGCAATTTCTGTTGGGATATTGAGCACATTTTTAGCAAAGAAGCTTAATTATTCAAACGGAGACTGTATCCAAATAGGTCTTGCTGGCGTTTTGTCGGATTGCGGAATGTCCAAAGTTCAGCCGACACTTTTGAAAAAAAGCGGCGCGCTGTCACCTGCAGAGTTTGATGAGGTAAAGAAACACACCATTCACGGATATAACATGCTTAAAAAGATACCCTCTATAAAAGAAGGAGTTTTACTCGGTGTTCTGCAGCATCATGAGCGGGAAGACGGTTCAGGGTACCCGTTAAAAGTTCAAGGAAGCAAACTGCATCCATTCAGCAAAATTCTTGCTGTAGCAGATGTGTACCTGGCGATGACAGCTGAACGTCCGTATCGAAGCAAGCAATCTCCATTCAAAGTACTCGAAATGATGATGAAGGATCAGTTCGGAAAGTTCGATCATCAAGTTATACGTGCACTGTTATCCGGGCTATCAACCTTCTCAACAGGCAGCCGTGTTAAACTTACTAATCATGAAGTAGGTGAAATTGTCTTTATAGAAGAAAGCCAGCCTACACGTCCAATGGTCAAATTAGACTCAAACGGTGAATTCATCGCTTTAAAAACAAGGAATGATCTCTTTATAGAAGAGCTTTTATCTTAGGATAGAAGCTTTTTTGTTTTTAGGTATTGTAACCTGGCTTTATCCATGGTAGACTAATCAAGCTGTCTTAAGAACAGCGCTGCAACACTTTAAGTTGATAACGAATTAAATTGAAAAAGTTTTAAAAAGTTATTGACTCTGACAGTTTAGCGTGGTATATTATTAAAGTCGCTAAAACAAGTGACGCAAACAAGTTCTTTGAAAACTGAACAAAAGCAAAGGTAAGGAATTAAGAATTAATTCCG